>JAXGZR010000001.1:0-1091594 GCA_040776885.1 Desulfobulbus sp.
GCGCTATCGCCATCACCATCAACCACCACCACCTGGATATACTGACCAAGATTAGTGATGGTCAAAATGTCATCGTCATTGGCCTGCATACCCTCCACAGAAGGGGCAGGATGGTCAAGGGGCCCAAGCAGGGTAAAGGTAGCAGTGCCAGCTGCACTATCCAAGGTCAGGGTAAAAACCTCGTGATTGCCTACCATGCCCACAATACTGTTGCCACTCTGATAGTAGTATACCTGCTCACCATCGGAGTGTATACCAGAGGCTAGACCAGTACCCCCAATCGCTTCCAGGCCAACAATGTTGTAGGTAAGCGAGCCCAGGCCATCTGCGCCTGCCTGGATGCTGTAGAGCGTAGAGAGATCAATGGTGTCTGTCCCCGTTTGAGCTTTTTCAAGTTCTAGATTGCCTCCTGGCAGCGCATCTTCATGCACCAAGCCCTCTCCAGCCGCATCTATAGGGGTGATGGTGGGGCCGTCATCCAGGATGTTGACAGTGATATTGCCACCAGGGGTAACCGAACCATCGGAGTCGATGGCGGAAAAGGGGAAGGATTCCTGTACCTGGTCATCCACGCCGGTTGCACCAGGAATGGAGTGGTCAATGGTATTGCCCGTGAGGGTGTAGGTCCAGGTGCCGTCGCCATAAACAACCAGGGTGCCATAGGTGCCAACAATGGTAATGGAACTGCTGCTGTTGCCGTCAATAAGAATACTGTTGCCATTGCCAAAATCGAGGGTGCCTGGGGTGTCCGGGCCAAAATCCACCTTCAGGTCTGCCAGGGTGCCGCTCATGACAAGTGCGCCCGGGTTCGGAGCGCTGCCATCGGCCAGGTTGGCTTCATTCAGAGTGAACTCTATGGTGCCAATGGTGGGCGCAGTGTCTGGCGGCGGAGTTGGTGCCGCCGGGGAAGCTGCAGAAGTGAATGTCAGCGGGGCAGGCTCTGCAGCAATGGGTTCGGGTGCAGGCGGTATTTCTTCTTCAATGTATTCAACAGTGGGCGGATCGAGAAAGTCGCGGCTGATGCCAACTGTTTCTGCACCAGAATCTGGAATTACCTCCAGCTGATCTGGCGTGAAAATTACCAAATGTCGGCCACCACCGCGGGGGCCACCGCCAACCACACCAGCGCCGGCCGCAGGTGCAGGCAGGGCAGTGGTTGGGTCGAAATCACCGGCTTCCAGGGCAGCCTGCATAGCAGCAACATCAACCGCGCCCTCGGCAACTGAGTATTGCCCGCTGCCATCGGCATACACATCTTCATCGAGCACCACTTCCGACATCCTGCCCAAATCCAGATGAACATTTTGTTCGGTAAACAAGAGCGAAACACTGCCATCTGTGCCGGTAACAATGCGTTCATTGGCATACACAGGGCTGTTGGGTGTGAGTACACGTTCTACCCCTGCAGAAGAAACAGCTTTTACCGTACCGTAAACAATAACAACCTTACCGATAGATTGTGCAGCCATGACTGTCCTCATTTTTTTGTATAATTAAACCGAACCAACCGGCTTTGCTTCCCGTTGCCCTGGGTACCTATATTGAAAGCACTTTAATTTGCATTTTTGGCGAATATAATATTTGAAATAAACCCTGTCTATCGTACCAAGGTATGAATTTGTAAAAATAATGTTTTGCAACAGATGAGGCAGGTAAGATACACAGCCTAGCCAAAAAGGCGTGGGCAGTGCATGCTACACAGGACGGGATGTTTTGCGGGTGTGGGGGTGTAGACCGGCGCTAACCACAAAAGATAACAGGTTCCCTGGCGTGCTCAAATGGTTAGAGCCTGGGCCTGTTTGTTGCGGTTCGTTTATTATTGCACTTCAAATGCGATTTTGAAGCATATATGTTGAACAGAGGGGCAGTTCAGGTGCTGTATTTGTAGATAGCTTGAACAGTGGATGCCTGGAAGATGAGCGAGAACAAAATCCGCGGCCTGCTGCGCTTGCTGTGTTTTAATTTACTGTGTTGTCTTGATTACGTGGATGTGACAAAGGCTTGTGTTGTTCTGCTGCAGGGTTTGCCTGCAGTGCTGGTGTGTTGGTTGTTTCGCCTTTTCTGCCCTGCCGCTGGTAGGTATTAACCGCGCGGTTGTGCTCGGCCAGGGTGGTGGAGAACACATGCGAGCCATCATTTCGGGAAACAAAGTACAGGGCATTAGACTGGGCTGGTGCAAGCACTGCTGCCAGGGCTGCCTTGCCCGGGCTGCAGATGGGGCCTGGTGGCAGGCCAGGGATAACATAGGTATTGTGCGAACTTGGCGTGCGTAAATCTTTCCGGCGCAGATTGCCGCTAAAGGCATCACCCAGACCATAGATAACAGTTGGGTCGGATTGCAGGCGCATGCCCAGTTCCAGCCGGTTGAGAAATACGCGGGCAATGAGCGGCCTTTCCTGGGCCTGGCCGGTTTCCTTTTCCACCACCGAGGCCAGGGTGAGCACCTGGTGCCTGCTCAGCCCGGCTTGCCCTGTTTTGGGCAAAGAGGCCCATACCTCTTCAAAGCGCTGTACCATGTGGCGAATCAGCTTTTCTTCACGCATGCCCTGCGATTTCTGTAACTCCTGTGGCTTCCCTGTTGGCTCTGTTGGTTCTGTTGGTACTGCTGAAGCAGGAGCTTCGTCCCGCACCATGAGATAGGTGTCGGGAAAGAGATAACCCTCCAGGCTGTTTATCTCCATACCTTCTTCCACATTCAAGCCCAAGGAGCGAATAAAGGCTGTGTCCTGCGCCAGGGCAAGAAAGCGCGCAGGATCTACCCAGCCATCCTGGGCAAAGATGGCGGCAATTTGGGTTAAACGCAGGCCCTCGGCAATGGTAACTGGGTGGCGCACCACTTCGCCCCGGGCGATTTTGGCCAGCACCTGGGGTGGCGTGATGCCCGGGGCAAAGGCGTATTCGCCGGCCTTTAGTTTTGGTCCCAGGCCAGAAAGACGCAGGTAGATGAGGTAGCGGATATCGTTGCGCAACACACCTTGTGCGGCAAGGAGGGTTCCTATCTGCCGCACCCCAGCTCCCCTGGGGATGAATACGGTTGTTTCAGCGGTTAGCTGCGCCGGCGATTGACAGTAGTGCCAGTACCACAAACCAAGACCAGCAGTAACAGAGCACAAAAGTGCAAGAAACGCAGCCAGCCAGCGGATCAGGGGATTTTTTGCACTATTTTTGATTTTTGCAACAAACATGTGTCAACAGGCATATACGCACAGGATTTTTATATAAAAAAAGACTCCCTGCTTTGCATGAAAAAAGCAGGGAGTCGGAGCAACAAGAAGCAACAAGAACCTTGCTGGGTTCAGACGGCCTTTTCCCGGCTGCCGCCAGACTGGGCAGAGCGTTTCTTGCGCGACTGCGGCTGTGGGCTCAGGCCCAGGGCATGGTTGATGACCTCGTCCATGTGTGCCACTGGGTAAAAGGTTATTTTTTTGCGCAACTCCTCGGGAATCTCCACCAAATCCTTTTGATTGTCTGTGGGAATCAAAATCGTGGTGATGCCTGCCCGCAGGGCAGCCAGGGCCTTGTCCTTGAGGCCGCCAATGGGCAGCACCCGGCCGCGCAGGGTTACCTCGCCGGTCATGGCCAGGCCACTTTTCACCGCCTTGCCACTGATGGCAGAGAAGAGTGCTGTAGTCATGGTGATGCCCGCAGAGGGTCCATCCTTGGGAATGGCACCTGCAGGCACATGCACATGGATATCCACGTTGTCGAAATAGTCTTCAGCCAGGCCAAGCGAGGCGCCGCGACTGCGGCAGTAGGTGAGGGCTGCCTGGGCAGACTCCTTCATCACCTCGCCCAGCTGCCCGGTGAGTAGCAGCTTGCCCTTGCCCGGCAAGAGCGAAGTTTCGATCTGCAGCAGTTCGCCGCCCACCTCGGTCCAGGCTAGGCCAATGGCCAGGCCAGGCTGGTTGCTGGTATCCACCTCGGTTTCTGGCAAATACTTGGGCGGGCCCAGGTATTTTTCCAGCATCTTGTCCGACACCGAGTATGGTCCCTTGCCGCCTTCAGCCACCCGTCGGGCGATCTTGCGGCAGACCTTGCCGAGCGCCCGCTCCAGGTTGCGTACCCCGGCCTCGTGCGTATACTGCCGGATGATGCGCTGGAGGATATCGTCGCCCAGGCGCACCTGGCTGGGACGAATGCCCGAAGATTCGATCTGGCGCGGCAAGAGATACTTGCGGGCAATGGCCATCTTCTCCTCCAGGGTGTAGCCAGAGAGCTGAATCACCTCCATGCGGTCGAGCAGAGGACCAGGGATAGTGTCGGAGCGGTTGGCCGTGGTGATGAACATGACCTTAGACAGATCAAAGGGAAGGTTCATGTAGTGATCGGAAAAGGTGTTGTTCTGTTCCGGATCCAACACCTCCAACAGGGCCGAAGAGGGATCGCCCCGGTAGTCTTCGCCCACCTTGTCTATTTCATCGAGCATAAACACAGGGTTATTGGTTTTCACCGCCTTGAGCCCCTGCAGAATGCGGCCCGGCATGGCACCGATATAGGTGCGGCGATGGCCACGGATTTCTGCCTCGTCGCGCATGCCACCCAGGGAGAGTCGATAGAACTTGCGGCCCATGGCCCGGGCAATGGCCTGGCCAAGCGACGTTTTGCCCACACCCGGCGGGCCAACAAAGCAGATGATTGGCCCTTTGGTATCCTGGTTGAGTTTGCGCACGGCCAGAAATTCGAGGATGCGATCCTTGATTTCCTCCAGGCCATGGTGGTCTTCGTCCAACACCTGTGCTGCCACCTGTAGATCGAGCACGTCTTCTGAAGACTGGCGCCAGGGCAGATCGAGGAACCAGTCGATATAGGTACGGATGATATTGGCTTCAGAAGCGTCTGGGTGCATCATCTCCAGGCGCTTGAGCTGTTTTTTCGCCTCTTTTTTGGCATATTTTGGCATCCTTTTCTTGCGCAGCTGCCGTGCCAGCTCTTCGATTTCCTGCGAATAGCCGTCGTCATCGCCCAGTTCGCGCCGCAGGGCCTGAATTTGCTCGCGCAGGAAATATTCCCGCTGGCTGCGCGACATCTCTTCCTTGGCGTCTGACTGGATCTTGGCCTGCACAGTGGAGACCTCCAGCTCCTTGTTGAGCTGTTCCGCCACCAGCTGCAGGCGCTCGATTGGATCGATGGTTTCAAGGATCTTTTGCGATTCCGCTGCCTTTAGGCGCAGGTTCGAGCCAACCAGATCAGCCAGGCGGCCTGGTTCTTCGATGTTGTTGATAACCATCATCAAGTCGGCGGAAAGATGGCCGCGCAGCGACATGATCTTTTCCATCTGCTCGCGCACCGTGCGCATCAATGCCTCGATTTTTACCGTGACTTCTCCAGCCTCTGGCTCATCGATCAGCTCGATCTCCACCCGATAAAAGGGCTTTTCCTGCTGCACAGTACGGATATGTGCCTTGGACAGCGCCTGTACCAATACCTTGAGCCGTCCATCAGGCAACTTGAGGGTGCGCATGATCATGGCCACCATGCCCACCTGGTAGAGGTCTTCACTGCGCGGGTCGTCCTTGGTCGGGTCTTTCTGGGTCACCAGCATGAGCAGTTTATGACTGGCCAGTGCCTCGTTTACCGCCTCGACAGAACTGGGACGGCCCACAAAGAGCGGAATAATCATGTAGTTGAACACCACCACATCCCGCACCGCCATTAATGGCAAAACTTCGGGTATTTCAAGATCCTGCGGTGCTTCTCCCATTTCAGCCGAACCGGGAGAGCTGGTATCATCAAAATCCACACTCATCTCCTTGCATACATTTGGTACACGTTGTCATAAAGAAAACGTGCTTAGGGTATCAAAATATAGGTAAACACCGTCCAGTTGAAGTCAAGGCAGGTGCGCAATACTGAATCAGCTTTTTGCTTGTGCTTGCAGGCTGGCCAATATATCGTGATGCTTTTCCTCAACATAAAGAAAACAAAGTACAAGTACGGCGAAAAAATAGTACGCAGGCCAGCAAGGAGACACCATGCTCACCCCTTCCTCGTTTTTCGATCTCGACCGCTGCAGCCATAGCGGGTTGTTTACCGGTTGCAGCCAGGTTTGGCAAGCGCTTGTAGGGCTCAAGGATTATGTGCATGCGCAGCTGCAACAGGCAAACCGTGCAAAAAGTGTGTTACCCCGGGGCAACGGTATCCCCCTGGCCAGTCATCTCATTGTTCACGAAGGCCACATTCTTACTGGTGAGCAGTGGGAAATTAGCTCTGGCAGCATTGCCAAGGGTGAACTGGCGGTACAGGGCAAAGACGGCGTGCTGACGGGCGCTTCGGTGATTATGGCCGGTGCCGTGCTCATGGGCGAAGGCATCCAGATTGGCCGGGGCGTGCTGGTGGAACCTGGAGCGCTGATCAAGGGGCCTGCCCTGATCGGCGATTGTACAGAAATTCGCCAGACAGCCTATCTGCGCGGCCACTGCCTTATTGGCAAGCGCTGTGTGGTGGGCCATGCCACCGAGGTTAAGCATTCTGTCTTTTTAGACGATGCCAAGGCCGGCCACTTTGCCTATTTGGGCGACTCCATCCTGGGGATTGAGGTCAATCTCGGTGCTGGCACCAAGTGCGCCAATTTGCGGTTTCTTCCTGGTAAGGTGATGGTCACGGTGGATGGTGTGCGCATGGATAGTGGTTTGCGGAAATTTGGCGCTATTTTGGGCGATCGGGTGCAAACCGGCTGCAACTCGGTCACCAGCCCTGGCACAGTGCTTGGGCCGGATTCCCTGCTCATGCCAAACGCTACCGCAGCTTCTGGAGTACATCCCGCCAAAAGCCTGCTGCGCTAGAGGCTTCCGAATCAAAGGGGCTGCCACCGCCATGCTCGTACAGGGCGAAAAAAAAGGCAAAGACAATGCCCATGGTGAAAAAGATGCGCAGAACCCTTGTCCAGGCCGGGCGCACAGGCTCGGCACTCAAACGGCGGTATACGTACAGCAACAGATACGTAAAACCAATGGCATAGGGCGCAGTCAGCAGCATCTGTGCCAGGGTGGCAGAGGCTGTGGTGGCAGCATCTGTGCCCAAACGAAGATGAAAGAGCAGATAGGTGAGCCCGGTGAGCACCAGTGCAACAGTGTTGCGTTGTGAACTTTCCCGAGGAGTCTTGGTTTCTTGCGCCATAGGTTTTGCGCTATAAATAAATGAGAGGATGGTATGTTGCCTGCAGCCTGCATTGTTCCTGAGAGTACGGCCAGCCCTGGCTGGATTGTTCCCCTTGTACCGGTTTTTTCACCCCTTGTCCATGTTTGTGCAAGCCCTGCCTCCCTGCCAGCAGAGGTTGGTTTGGCTGGTTTACGTCGGCTCATGCAGGAAGGCCGGCTGCTGGCGCTTTCCCCTGCCCTGCCCGACAGCAAAGCTCAACACCTGGCACATCTGGTTCGTTCGCTTGATAGCAGTGTTAGCGGCAGCGACGCGGCCCTGCACGGCGAGCAACTTAAGCAATATATTCTAGAAAGTCTGGTTAACAAGACTGCCCAGGAAGAAACCGCCATCCTGACCGGGCTGTTGCGCAGTGGTGCACCAGAGGCGCGGCACGACAACAACGAGGATCTTCTGTGGAGCCAGCGGTTGTTGCTTGTTTTGGCCGACCAGGCACAGCAGGAAGAAGAGACACTGGCAGCGGCCCTGGGTCGTATCGACAGACAGCACCAGAGGCTGGTTGCCACCTTTAACGACGATCTTGATGATGATGCCAGTGACGACATCAATGACCATGCTGATAGTGATGGCACTGGTGGCGAGGCAGGCGACCAGGAATCACCCACTACCCCTATCACTCCCATCACTATATCGCCGGAAAACATGTACAGCACAGATCAAACCCCGTGGCAGAGCAAGCGTTTGCAGGCCTGGACCAGGCTGTATACACAGGTGGATCTGCCCAGACCCCATCTGTGGTACATTACCCGGCAGCAGAGGCTGGCCGAGCAACTGTGTGCAGAACAGGGCCTGGTTGAACAAAAAGAGCCAGGAACCCCAGGCCGCGTGGATTTGCCGGAACTCCTCCTGCCTGGTGCGACTCAGGGAGACAATTGCGACGCAGCCCCGTTCTTGCCCAGCCACTGCCCCGGCCTGCTCGAGGCGTTCACCCAAATCCATGCAATGGCCGACATGACAGGGCAGGCAGCCATACACGGTGCCCTGCAACAGGCCGCCCACCTGTTTGCCCAGGAGGCGCCTGCCTGGAACAACCTGATCCGTGCCAAATACGCGGCAAGCGCCTTTCCTTACCCTGCACCCCTGCACCGCCTGCGCCTCAGTATCCTACCGGGCATGTCTTTTCTCCAGCGGCTCTGCGCCATGGGCGCTGCAGCCCCCGAGATTTGCGTGAACGCAGCAGACCGCTCGGCATGCTGCCTTTTTGGCCTGCTGCAGCACTGATCAGCAGACAGCAGCGCAGTGGATTGTTGGCGGTTGTCGGTGGTTGTGTCACTTCACGGTTGTTTGGCTTCTTCCCGGTAGGGGTTGATGGTCATAACTGCGCAAAGAGCACTCTTGACCACTTTTTCGGCAACACTGCCAAACATGATGCGTTCCAACCCCTTGTAGCCGTGTGTGCCCATGACAATCAGCTGGATGTTCTTTTGGGTGGCATATTTCACCACCTCTTCGCCCACATCGCCTGCCAGCACCTTGCTGGTTAAACTGGTGACACCGGCATCCAGGCAGTGCTGCCGGTGTTCGCTGACAAAGGCATCCATCTGCTGCTGGGCCGAGGCATACAACTCTTCCGCCAGATTGGGCAGATTGACCGGTGGCACGAAGAAGCCGCTATAATCCTCGAAATTCTGCACCACAAAAACCAGGTGCAATTCTGCCTTAAAGGTGCCGGCAACATAGGCTGCTGCCTTCAAAATCATTGCAGCATTATCGGAAAAATCAATGGGAGTGAGAACTGTTGTGATCGGCTGCATAGTGAACCTCCTTGAGGTGTACGGGAACAATGAGGTGCTGCAATCGAATTCTACCACATAACTAAGCCATGATAAAGTTTAGCTGTTGGTCTTTATCAAAGATCCATACCAACCTGCCGTATTTCCGTATAAATTTTTATTGTTCCGTAGGTTGGTGCTGAGCATCGCAAAGCCCAACAAAAACAGTAGTTGTCGAATAAAAAACTATGAATACATGGAGTGGAATACAGAGAACCCAGTTGTTGGGCTTTATTGCATATGCATCCCAACCTGCCGGCTCTTCGCGTAAATTACCCAATCCGTAGGTTGGCACTGAGCGCAGCGAAGCCCAACAAAAAAATGATGCATCATAGACAAAGCCCAGCTACCCAGTGGGTGATCTACTCATCGCCTGTTCACCTGCTGTTCATTTGAGATGACAATCCCCTGCACGCTACATATGTTGCTTACAAGCTTTGCCTCGTCCGCAGAATTTGTGGGTAGCTCTTTGAAAAATAGCCCCAGAGCCTGAGCCCCGCCGGAGGTGAAGGGGTGGCGCCTGCCGCCCCGTCACCCTTGCCGGTCTCCGGTCAAGCATGGAGGCGCGACTCTGTCAAGGCTGTGCGCGCAGGCCGCAGGGCTCGGCCGTGACAGACTCGGGGCTCCATGCTAGCGCCATTGTCGCTGTTGCGAGGTTTGCAAAAAAAAGCATCCTGCCTTACCTTGCCGGGGAAAGTTTCTTCCAAAAAACTCCTCAGCTTAGGCCAGACAGGATGCAACTGACACCTATCTTGAATCGTCTTTGCCCGCAACCGGGTTTTATCTACGACTCGTGCCGATGGCGAGAATCCGGCCCTCCGGCGCTGGTGATCACGTTGCACCCTGTACAAGCCGGCAGCAAGCCCATCTGTTCACCAGCGGAAACGGGTACGACACCCTGCGGGCCAGAAAATTTGCCTTTGTCCCCTGTGGGGGCTGCCGGTTTTCCTCTACGCGAATCATTGTGCATGCCCAACCTGCAAGGTGAAAGTCGAAACTTGCCGTGGGCCGTGGGGAAAAGTCATCTCACATCACCTACGCCTGGTTCCTGGCCGCCTGGTGTAAACGGTTGGTTGGAAGGAACTGGCCCACTTCACAACCAGTTGGGACACGGTCTTCCGCGTGGTGAAAATGGCGGTCGCCTGGGGACTCGAACATCGTGATCTCAGCGGCATCACCGCCATTGGCACCGACGAAATCTGCTGGCGGAAACACAAGACCAGCATGTTCGTCACCCTGGTCTATCAGTTGGACCAGGAAAAAGGCGCCTGCTGTGGATCGGCCCCGACCGGACCGCCAAGACCTTCCAGGGCTTTTTCTGAAAAAGGCCGGAAGAGTGCGGACAGCTGCGGTTTATCTGCAGCGACATGTGGAAACCGTATCTGGCCGTTATTGCAAGAAAAGTGCTGCGGGTGCCGTCAATGTCCTCGATGACCGTGTTTCATATCATGAGTCACATGGGCAAGGCCATCGACGAGGTCAGGGCGGGCGAGTGCCTTTGAAAAACAAGGGAAAAGAACCTCTCTTGACGAAAAGCCGCTGGTGCCTGTTGAAGCGACCTGAAAACCTGACCGAAAAGCAGTGTGGACCGGCTGACGGACCTGCTCGCATGCAACCTGTGAACCGTCCGAGCCTACCTGCTCAAGGAGGCTGGAGCGATTCGGACCTACAGTTCGCCGGCCTGGGCCGGCAAGTTCCTCGATGCCTGGTGCACACGAACCATGCGCTCCAAGACCGCCTGCTTTTTTTTTTCAAACCGATGAAGAAGGTCGCGAAAATGTTGCGGGCTCACCGCGCCCTCCTGCTCAATTGGTTTCGGGCAAAAGGGGCGATCGCCCTGGGCTGCGTGGAAGGTTTCAACAACAAGGCCAAGGTGGTCACCAAACGATCCTATGGGTTTCGCACCTATGATGGGTTAAAAATAGCCTTGTATCATGCACTTGGTGACCTACCTACAGGGGGTTACCCACAGATTCTGCTGAGGAACCCAAGCTTTTTGCTTGTTTGGCCGCACCTGCACAGTCACCCCTGAAATAATTTGAAAGCTTTGCTTCTGCCATATATTATTACTCCGGTGTTTAAAGACTCAAACTGACTCAAACTTTAAGACAGTGGGTCGGTTCTAACTACTTAAAGCTTCAGGAAATTGGGCGGAGCAGCTCTCAAAAAAGTTTAGATGTTTTGATGCCAGAGCAACAATATAATTCGTTATCAACACAAGGGACATTTTATGGATTTCATTCCCAAATGGATAGCCTGGGAGATCACCCGCCGCTGTAACTTTGGTTGTGTGCATTGCCGCTCTGCCTCGGAGTTGGAGGTGCGCGATCACCCGGATTTTAGCTTTACCGAGGCCCAGCGCATTCTGGCAGATATCCGCAGCTATGCTGATCCGGTGGTGGTGCTCTCCGGTGGCGAGCCGCTTTTACGCAGCGATGTCTTTGATATTGCCGCCCATGGCACAGAGCTTGGCCTGCGCATGTGTCTGGCCACCAATGGTTCCCTGGTGAGCCACGAGGTATGTCGCAACATGCTGGCCAGCGGCATCAAGATGGTGTCGCTCAGCCTGGATGGAGCCAGTGCCAGCGTGCACGATAACTTCCGCGGCCAAACCGGCGCCTTTGCCGGGGTGATGCAGGCAATCGAACTCTTTAAGGAGCATGGCATTCCCTTTCTGGTCAACTCCTCCTTTACCAAGCGCAACCAGGACGAGGCAGCCAAGCTCTATCCCCTGGTGAAGAAGTTGGGCGCCACTGCCTGGTATCTGTTCATGATTGTTCCCACTGGCCGCGGCGAAGAGATCATGAGCGAGCTTATCCCGCCGGATGAGTATGAAGCCATGCTCCACTGGCACTATGATGTGGAGAAAGAAGAAGATGAACTGCTCATGCGCCCCACCTGTGCGCCGCAGTACTATCGTTTGGTTCTGCAACGGGCCAAGGCTGAAGGCACGAGTTTCAAACGCCGCAGCCTCTCTTTTTCCACCGGTGGCTCCAAGGGCTGCCTGGCCGGGCAGCTCATCTGCCTGATCGATGTGGATGGCAATGTTTTACCCTGCAGCTATTTTCCCAGGGCCGCGGGCAATCTTGGTGAACAGTCTTTTCGGGAAATATGGGAACAAGCGCCGCTCTTGCTGGAAATGCGCGATTTCAAAGGCTACAAGGGTAATTGTGGCCACTGCGAATACCTCAATGTATGTGGGGGGTGCCGGGCCAGGGCCTATGCCATGACCGGCGATTATTTGGCGGCCGAACCCTTCTGCTCCTATCAACCCCGTCGTTGACGTCCCCATCTCCCTCAGGTAGACTAGACCAGTTATTTTCCTTTCCTTTTTCCCAGGTACGGCATGAACACAACCTTTTTAAAAGCCTGCAGAGGCGAGCAAACCAGCCATGTTCCGGTCTGGTTCATGCGCCAGGCAGGTCGCTATCTACCCGATTACCAGCGCGTGCGCAGTAAGCTCAATTTTTTGGAGCTGTGCAAGAATCCGGCCCTATGCACAGAAGTTACCTTGCAGCCAGTGGATATTTTCCATTTTGATGCGGCAATCCTCTTTTCCGATATCCTTGTTCCCATGGAGGCCATGGGCCTTACCCTGGAGTTCCATGAAGGTCATGGACCGGTTTTTCCCGAACCAGTACAAAGCCAGCAGGCGGCTGAAGCACTCAGGATCCCTGATCCGGCCGAGGATACGCCCTTTGTTCTGGAAACCATTCGCCTGTTGCGCCGGGAACTCAAGGTGCCGCTGATCGGCTTTGCCGGAGCACCCTTTACCCTGGCCACCTATGTGATTGAGGGCGGCAGCTCCAGGAACTTCTATGCCACTAAAAGCATGATGTTCCAAAGGCCGGAACTCTACCGGCTCATCCTGGACAAAATCACTGCCTGTACCAGCAGCTATCTCATTGCCCAGGCCAAGGCAGGTGCACAGGCGCTGCAGCTGTTCGATTCCTGGGCCGGAGCACTTGCCCCCTGCGACTACGAACGTTTTGCCCTGCCCTATGTGCAGAGCATCCTGGCTGATTTGCGTAAGCACACCGATATTCCCCTCATCTACTTTGCCAACCACGGCGCCACCCTGCTGCGCCATACGTCGGGTCTGGATGCCGATGTGTTGGGCATTGACTGGCGGATCCCTTTGGCCGACGCCATTCGGCAGGTAGGGCCGCACGCGGTGCAGGGCAACCTTGATCCTCTGGCGCTTTTTCTGCCCAAAACAGAGTTGGAGGCACGCATCGCAGCCATGCTGGAAGATGGCAAGGCGGCCCGCGGCTATATCTTCAACCTGGGCCACGGGGTTATCCCGGAAACCGATCCAGACCAGGTAAAAATCGCGGTGGAAGCGGTGCACCGCTTCAGCAGCCGGAGTAAGCAGAGCTGAGCAGGCGAAGCAGGACAGAGTCCATGGCCACGATGGCAACGGCAGCACCACCCCGCATTCCTGGTTTGCACGAATGCCTGCTGCTCATGGAGCAGTACGGTATGCTCAGCAACATACGCCGTCACTCCCTGGTGGTTGCACGCCTGGCCATCCAACTGCTCGAAGGCCTCTGCGCCATGCAGCCAAACAATCCGCAAGCAGCCAAGGAACTAGTGCTGGCCGGAGCCTTGTTGCACGATATAGCCAAAACCCCCTGCCTCCACAGCCGCTGCGATCATGCCCAGGTGGGAGCGGAAATCTGCCATAAAGAGGGTTATCCCGAGGTGGCGGCCATTGTAGCCCAGCATGTGCGTTTGTCGCCCTTTGCAACGCAGCGTTACGAGGCGGGCCAGTTCGGCGCCATGGAACTGGTGCACTATGCTGATAAGCGGGTGCGCCACCATGTTGTGGTTTCGTTGGACGAACGACTCGAATACATTATCGAGCGGTATGGCAACAACAATCCCGAACGCTGCCAGGCAATCGAACGCCATTTCCAACGGTGCGGTCGCCTGGAACATCTTCTCTTTCGCTGGCTACCCTTTGCCCCAGAGGAACTGGGTATTTTTTAACTGCATTGTGCAGCAGAACTATGCGATCCCGGTGCAAAAAACGGGTATAGGATCATCTCTGGCTGTGTCGCGATGTTTCCTGCGACCAAGCCGAGCAAAACGGCATTTTCCACCACAACAACAATAAGTTACACATGGCCACGCGTGCGCCACAATACCCCATGCAGCAAGAGACAAACAATCCATCCTTTGACTGGATACACCACTATCCCCTGGCGGTCAGCGTATGCGACCAACAGGGCATCATCATTGCCATGAATCGCCTGGCCGCAGAGTACTACAGCCGCTGGGGCGGTATGGATCTTTTAGGGAAAAGCCTGTTCGACTGTCATCCGGAAACGGCCAATGCTCAGCTTAGACGCATGCTGAACGAACAGAGCGCCAACATATATTACAAGGAAAAACAGGGACAGCGCAAATTGGTGCATCAGTATCCCTGGTACGACGACGCAGGTGGTTTCGCCGGTCTGGTGGAAACCATTGTGCCCCTGCCCCGGGAAGTGCCGGTCTTCAAACACAGCTAGGCGCTGTTGACACAAAGGCCGGTCCGTATCCAATTCTTTATCAAGATCGAGAGAAAATCTATGCAGATATCATTTCATGGTGCAGCCAGAAGCGTTACCGGCTCCTGCCACATGGTGACATGCAATGGCAAAAATATCCTCATCGACTGTGGCCTGTACCAGGGCAGCCGGGCCCTTGCTGAAGAAAATGCCAATGACTTTGGTTTTGACCCGGCCAGCATCGATTTTCTTTTGCTCACCCATGCGCATCTGGATCACTGTGGTCGTATTCCCCTTTTGGTCAAACAGGGGTTTGCCGGCCGGGTTCTGTGCACCTCAGCCACCAGGGAACTGACTAGACTGGTTTTGCTGGATTCGGCCAAGATTCAGGAGGAAGATGCCAAGTACCAGAACTACAAGGCAGCCAAACGGAAAAATCCGGGTCCACCGGTAGAACCACTCTACACCACGGTGGATGCGCTCAATGTGTTCGATTTTTTTGTGGATATTGCTCGCTGGGAAAAACCGCACCAGCTTGCCCCGGGCATTGCTGTCACCTTTTACGATGCCGGGCACATCCTGGGTTCGGCCTGTATTTTGCTGCAGCTGGAAGAAAATGGCCAAAAGCGCAGCGTGCTTTTTTCCGGTGACCTCGGCTCCAGCGACCGGGCCATTATGCCCGACCCGGCCCGGGCTCCCCATGCCGACGTGGTGGTGATGGAAACCACCTATGGCAACCGTCGGCACAAGGATCTCAAGCAATCGATTGACGAACTCTTTACAGCCATCAACACCACCGTTGCCCGCCACGGTAACGTACTCATCCCCAGTTTTGCCTTGGAACGCAGCCAGGAAATTCTCTATTACCTGCGCGAGGGTGTGGAACAGGGTGCTTTGCCTGTCAACCTCAGGGTATATCTGGATTCGCCCATGGCCATTTCAGCCACTGAAATTTTTCGCAGGCATCCCGAGTGTTTTGACGAGGAAACCTGGCAGGTGCTAATGACTGGCCGCGATCCCTTTTCCCTGCCTAGTTTACACTATTCGCGCGAGGCAGCCGATTCCATGGCTTTGAAAAATATGGATGGCGTGGTGATTATCGCTGGTTCGGGCATGGCCACTGGTGGCCGCATTCGCCACCACCTGCGCAACAACCTGTGGAAGCCCGAAGCTGCTGTGGTCTTTGTCGGATTTGCCGCCCAGGGCACCCTGGCCCGCACCATTATCGACGGCGCAGATGAAGTACGTATTTTCCAGGAAGAGATCGCGGTCAATGCCAGCATCCACACCATCAATGGTTTCTCCGCCCATGCCGATCAACAGGAACTGCTCACCTGGCATGCACAAGCCGCTCCTGCACGCACCTTTTTGGTGCACGGTGAAGAGAGCATCATGCAGGGTTTTGCCGAACTGTTGGGCAACACCGAGGTGATCCTACCGGAAGCGCACAGCAGCCACATTCTGTAGGCGTTTTTATAATCGCTGCGGCTTGGCTGCGGGTAAGATTTTGCTCCACGAACCTGTCGCAGCGCCCTTGAGCCCATGTATGAAAAAAGGCCTGAAACGCAATGCGCTTCAGGCCTCGATTTTTTCCATCTCCTCAAGCGATTCACCCAAGGAGATGACAGGTACTATATAAAAACAAGGGCGGTGATCATCCGCTCCTCTGCGCCGATCATTTGGGGGCAGTGGCTTCGTGGACCTCAGCCCTGACCTTGTCTACCGCTTCCTTGGTTTCTTCTGCAGCTTTCTTGCTCTCAGCCTCGGCCTTCTCTACCGCATCTTCAGTCTTGGCCTCGGCCTTCTCGACTGCATCTTCAGCTTTGGCCTTGGCCTCCTGGCCGGCTTCTTTGGTCTTTTCTACAGCTTCCTTGCTTTGAGCTTCAGCCTTTTCTACGGCCTTTTCAGTCTTGGCTTCGACCTTCTCTACCGCATCTTCAGTTTTGGCCTTGGCCTCCTGGCCGGCTTCTTTGGTCTTTTCTACGGCTTCCTTGCTTTTAGCTTCGGCCTTTTCTACAGCTTTCTGGTGTTTAACCTCAGCCTTTTCTACGGCCCTTTCAGTCTTTGCCTTGGCTTCCTGGCCAGCTTCTTTGGTCTTTTCTACGGCCCTTTCACTCTTTACCTTGGCTTCCTGACCAGCATCCTTGATGTTTTCCTTTGCTTCCCTGGCCTCTTCCTTGGTCTTTTCCCATGCGGCTGAACTCTTTTCCTGAACAGCATTCACGGCATCACCAGTGGTAGTGCTCACCTTGTCCCAAGCCTTTTTGCTGGAATCAACCGTGGCATCGACTACTGCGCCTGCAGCATCTTTAACCTGGGAACCAGCTTCCTTTATTTCGCTCCCTGCCTGTTTCCAGGTGGTGGTTTCTTCCGCAGCAGCGTAGCCGCCTGCTAAAACAAAAGTGGCTGCCAGGACAGAAGTCAGAATTACCTTTTTCCGTGTTTTCATGGTACACCTCTTAGCACTATTTATTGATTCACCAAAATCTTACCGCATGAGCGGATTTCCCACATACAATAGATTGTTTTTCATTCTAGGCAAGCTAGCACCTAGCATTCACTATAAAAAATGGTGAAATCTACCTAAAAAACAACAGAAATACATTGATTGCTGTAAAAAATCAGCAAGAACACATGCTGAAACAGGCAAGACTTTAAAAAACGCTCCTTTGCCAGCTTCAGTACACAGGTCCATATCAGGCTGCGGCTGTTTACCCTGGCAAGCAGACAACAGCATTACCTGCATTCCCAGGCCTGCCACCACTTGCATCATGTTTTTTGTCTTTTTTCCTCTCCTGTGCCTGGCTTGCTTTTTAACTCCATGATCTTAGTGCAAAGAAACTGGCTGTGCAGGATGTGGAAACTTGGGCAAAGCATCCGTGGATTATACTGTCTCTATACAGTACTTGCGGCCTGCATGCGGCCTGGAGGAAGCAAAGAAGGTTCACGTATGCAAGCCACACTACGTTTCAACAAGGAGAGAACACGGAGAAAATGGGCAGAAGGATATTAAATTGAAGGATGCCAGCTTGCTGCAGCCGAGTTGTTACAGGCAACTTGGCGGTCTTGTGACTGATCTTGTTGGCTGATCTTAACAAGACCTGAAAACAGTCTTTTTCTCCATGGTGTTATCTAAGGCGACCACGGAGAGCTGTTGGTTGTACATGCTCCAGCCCCACCCAACAGCTCTCCATTGTTGTTCAATGGTGTGCAGACCACAACTGTGGGCCATCAATGCAAGAGCGACCAGAGCATGCGGGTAGCCACGATGTAGAGGAAAATGGCAAAGAGACGCTTGAGTTTATCCACAGGCAGGGCATGGGCCAGTTTGGCTCCCAGGGGTGCAGTCAGCACGCTGGCACACACAATACCAATGAAGGCAGGAAGATAGATATAGCCCCAGCTCAGTGGCGGACGGTCTGCAACGCCAATGCCGTTGATCAGATAGCTCAAGGCACCGGCAATGGCAATGGGTAGACCAATGGCAGCCGAGGTGCCCACGGCGCGGTGCGCGCTGACATTGCAAAAGAGCATAAAGGGCACGGAAAGTGAGCCACCGCCAATACCCACCAGGCTGGAAACCACACCAATGAGCGACCCCATGCCAAACATGCCGCCGCGACCAGGCAACTCCCTGGTTGGCTTGGGTTTTTTGTTGAGGATCATCTGGGTGGCCACGATGTAGAGGAAGATACAGAAAAACACCTTGAGAAAACCAGTGGACAACCTGGCTGCAACAAAGCCACCCAAAAAGGTGCCTAAAAGAATACCCAGCACAATGCGGCGAACAATTTCCCAATCCACCGCGCCCCGGCGATGATGAGCCATGAAGCTGGAGATGGAGGTGAAAATGATACTGGCCAGGGAGGTGCCCAGGGCCAGGTGCATCATCACTTCAAACTGCACGCCCTGGCGGGTGAAGCAAAAAACCAGCATGGGCACGATCACCACGCCCCCACCCACACCCAGCAGGCCTGCCAGCACACCGGCAATGAGACCAACAACCAAGTAGGTGATAATCAGTTCCAAACCCATTATTCCACTCCTATTCACTGCATGGGCCTAAACAGGTTAGCATTCAAAAAACGGCTGTCCTGCCAGCCAGAGTTGTGCAAATTTCTGGCATTGCTGGGCCAAATTGAGGTATTGTGTCTAAAGACAATGCTCCGGCCTATTACGGTCGGAGCATGCACAACCTGCCACTTTTACGTCGATTTGAGCCACCTGTCAACATGCACCCGCGCATCACGCGGGTTCTTTTCTTTCAGGGCACGTATTTCATGGGCATTGCCGCCGACATCATCATTCTGGTTATCACCGCATTTTTCTGTGGCCTTATCATGCAGCGGCTGCATCAGCCGCTTATTCTTGGCTACATCCTGGCCGGTATTCTTCTGGGCCCACATACCGGCGGCATCATCATCCAAGAAATTCACGAAATTGAACTGCTGGCAGAAATAGGCGTGGCCCTGCTCCTCTTTGCCCTGGGGCTCGAATTTTCCTATAAAGACTTGAAGCCAGTGAAGGTGATCGCCTTTGTGGGCACACCCCTGCAAATCCTCCTGACCATGCTGCTGGGCATGGGCATTGGTCGCCTGCTGGGTTGGGATTTGACTGCCTCGGTATGGTTTGGCGCGCTGATCTCTCTCTCCAGCACCATGGTGCTTTTGAAAACCCTGATGAACCAGGGCTGGATGGGCACCCTTTCCAGTAAGGTGATGATCGGCATGCTCATTGTGCAGGACCTGGCTGTCGTGCCGATGATGATTCTTCTGCCCATGATGAACGACCCGGCAGCCGGGTTGCCTGCCCTGGGCTATGCCCTGCTCAAGACAGTACTTTTTCTGGCCTGCATGCTGTTTTTCGGCGCCAAAATGCTGCCAGTACTACTCAGGCACATTGCAGCCCTAGGTTCGCGAGAACTGTTTTTACTGGCCGTGATTGCCATTGGCCTGGGTGTTGGCTACGCCACCTATCTGGTTGGGCTGTCCTTTGCCTTTGGCGCCTTTATCGCTGGCATGGTGCTCACTGAGTCTGACTATGGTCACCAGGCGCTCAGCGATGTCATTCCACTGCGCGACGTGTTTGGCCTGCTCTTCTTCGCCTCGGTGGGTATGCTGCTGAATCCCCGTTTTTTGGTGGATCATCTTTGGATGGTGACCTTGCTGGTTCTTCTGGTGACCATGGGCAAGGTCGCTATTTTTGCCGCCATCGCCTGCCTGTTCCACTATGGCAATGTCATTCCCATTGCCGTGGGCCTGGGTCTCTTCCAGATTGGCGAATTCACCTTTGTGTTGGCGCGCATCGGTCTGTCAACGGGCTCAATCAGCGCAGAACTGTACAACCTGGTGCTTACCACCGCAGTGGCCACCATGATGCTCACTCCCCTGCTCTCCGGACAAACCAGCCGCCTCTACGAAATCAAGAAACGACACATGCGCAGGGAGCCCATGCGTAGCTTTAACTTTGCCAGCGACGAACTGGCACAGCATGTGGTGATTGCCGGTGGCGGCCGCATTGGCATGCAGATTGCTAAAATTCTCCACGGGTTGCACATCCCTTTTGTCATTATCGAATTGGATCAACGCCTGGTGGAAATGGCCAAGGAGGCCGGGTTCAAGGTGGTGTTTGGCGATGCCAGCCAAGCGGTGGTGCTGGAGGCTGCCAACACAGCCAGGGCTGTGCTGCTGGTGGTCAGCATTCCGGCGGTGGTAGTGGCGCAGGCCATTATCCACAATGCACGTTTGCACAATCCAACCATTCAGGTGGTGGCGCGCCTGGCTGATACCGAATTCATGCCGGTATTCGACAAACTCAAAGTACGGGATCTGGTGTATCCGGAATTTGAGGCTGGTCTGGAAATAACTCGACAGGCCCTCTTACACCTGGGCCTGCCGGTGCAGGAGGTACACCAGCACACCGAACCACTCCGCTAGGAATTTTTGCAACTGAAGGACCAAGGCGAACACCTGCTGCAGCAATACAAGACCCTGGCGCAGTTGCGCACCGCAGAACAGAATTTCGATCTGGAATGGTTCAGTGTACAGGAAGGCTGTGGGCTGCTGGGCAGAAGTCTGGCTGAAGCGCGTGTCCGCAGTCAAACCGGTGTGTCCGTAGTGGGGGTACTGCGCAGTGGTGCAGTACAGGTCAATCCTGGGCCTGACTTTCGCTTACAGGGCAAGGATATGGTGGCGGTGATCGGTTCAAGTGAAGCCAGGGCCAACTTCCATGCCATGCTTGTGCAAGGTGCCGACCAGGACATGGCAGCAGATGCACCCACATACAGGGCAGCCGCCTGAACCCCTCTTGTTGTGACTGTTGGAAGAATGCCCTGCTCCAGACAGGAATGACACAGGTGCGGATAATCAGCTATCTTATATTAATATGTTGATTATTTTGCGTTAAATTTCCATTAGCTTGCCCGCTCTTCTTTCCTGTTCACCTCAACTTGTTTATACTGCGGGATAAGCCTTTGTAGGAGTAAACAGAAGTAATTTTAGTGGCATAGTACGCCATTTGGGGCAGATCGTACATGAAAGGGACCCAGTACATCAGGTGAATCATGCAGACGAACAACACAGACAAAAAACTCGCCCAGACAAGCCCTGAAAAACCAGACATTCAGGAGGCTTCTGTCAGCTTCGATCTGGATTCGCCTGAATGGTACTTGAACCGCGAGCTGAGCTGGCTGGCCTTTAATCAGCGGGTTATCCACGAAAGTGTAGATGAGCGCAACCCGCTTTTGGAACGGGTCAATTTTCTTGCCATCATTGGCTCGAATTTGGACGAATTCTTCATGAAGCGCATCGGCGGCCTCAAGCAGCAGGTGGGTGCAAAGGTGAAGCAACTTTCCACCGATGGCCGCACTCCCCAACAACAGATCGACGAATGCTACGAAATTATCCGCGATCTGTTGGAACAGAAACAGACCATGGAACAGGTGCTGCTGGAACGGCTTGCCGAGGAAAACATCCACATCCTTGCTTACAAGGAACTCAGTGAGCGGCAGCAGGAGAACATGGCGCTGTATTTCAGGGAAAATATCTACCCGCTCCTCACCCCACAGGGCATGGATCCGGCCCACCCCTTTCCCTTTATCTCCAACCTGTCCTTGAACCTGCTGGTGGCCACTCGTCATCGCGATGATGACCACATTTACTTAAACCGCATAAAAATTCCCACCGGCGCAGGTATTCCCCGCTTTATCAAGGTGGAGCCACGACGGCATGTGTACGTGCTTTTTGAAGACATCATTGCCAACAACCTGGATGTTATTTTTCCGGGCATGGTGGTGGAGAGTTGTGCTGAATTCCGGGTTACCCGCAATGCCATTACCGAAAAACTCACGGATCAGGCGGTTGATCTGTTGGTGATGATCGAATCGGCCCTGCGCGAGCGCAAGTTTGCGGAAATTGTCCGCCTGGAGGTGGACAGCAGCATGAGCCAGCAGCACAAAGGGATGCTCGCCTCCCAATTGCAGCTGGATTCCCGCAAGGATGTCTTTATTGTGGAGGGCATCATGGCCAAGCGCGATTTGTTCGAAATTGCCGCCATCGAACGGGCCTCCCTACACTATCCACCGCATCAACCGGTGGATCACTGCAAGATGTCGCAGGAAGCGCCCAACATCTTTCATCTCATTCGCGAGGAAGGCCCCTTCCTGCTGCAGCACCCCTACCAGTCTTTTACGGCAACGGTGGAACGCTTTTTGCAAGAGGCCAGCTGCGACCCCAAGGTGCTGGGCATCAAGATGACCCTGTACCGCACCTCGGCCAATTCGCAAATCATCAAGTATTTGCTCGATGCAGTGCAAAATGGCAAACAGGTGGCAGTGGTGGTGGAGCTGATGGCCCGTTTCGACGAATCCGCCAACATCCACTGGGCTACCCATCTGGAGCAGGCAGGCATTCATGTTACCTATGGGGTAGTGGGCCTGAAAACCCATTCCAAGGTAATTTTTGTGGTACGGCGCGACTACGGCGGCCTGAGACGCTACGCCCACATTGGCACGGGCAACTACCATGCCGGTACAGCCCGTATCTACAGTGATTTGGGTCTGTTGACCTGCGACAACGATATTGGCGATGACCTGACCGAATTTTTCAACTTCCTTACCCTGGGCTATGCTCCGCTGCGCAACTACAAAAAATTGCTGCCCTCGCCAAAATTTCTAAAAAAGGCCCTGCTGGAAAAAATCAAGCGCGAGATGGCGCACCAGGCTGCTGGCAAGGGAGGTCATCTCCAGTTCAAAACCAACGCCCTTACCGACAGCGACATCGTCAAGGCCCTGTACGAGGCCTCCCAGGCTGGGGTGAAGGTGGATCTGATCGTGCGCGACAGTTGCCTCATCCGTCCGGGCATCAAGGGGTTGTCCGAAAATATTCGGGTGATCTCCATTGTTGGCCGCTTTCTGGAACATGCCCGTATCTATTACTTCCGCAACAACAACCAGCCAGAATACTTCATTGGTTCAGCCGATTTGATGCTGCGCAACCTGGAACGCCGAGTGGAGATGATGACTCCGGTGGAAGCCCCTGCCCTGCAGGAGCAGTTGCGGGAAATGCTAGATCTGCAGGTTGGAGACCAGCGCGGTGCCTGGGAGATGCAGTCCGATGGCAGTTATGTACAGCGACAGCCAGCTACCACAGGAGAGCAGCGCTCTGCCCAGGAGCAGTTGATCGAGGTGAATAAAAAACGGTTGGCCGAGGCGAAACGAGTGCACAAGCGCCAGAGTGGCGGCAAGATCCCTAAGCGAAAAAAATCCTGAGGGCATTGAAATTCATTGGCATTGTGCAGTGATGAAACCGCAATGCTCCGCATTTGCCCGGCAGAGGCACAGGACTGCGAACAGATCCGCGAGCTGTACCTGAGCGCCTTTCCAAAAGACGAAGGGTCGGTGGTGGCGGCTGTGGCCATTGCGCTGCTTGCGCAAAAGGTCCTTGACCTGGTCTTTGTCTATGGCGATTCAGCCTATTACAGCAGGTTTGGCTGCAAAGCCAAACCTGCTGCGCCCTATCTTCCGCCCTATCTTCCGCCCTATCTTCCGCCCTATCTTTCCGCACTACCCCCCTCACGTATTCGTTCGGCTGGCAGGCCATGCACCTGAACGGTTTTCCCCCTGCACAAACACCGCAAACACTCGCATTTGTACCCGTTCTGGCTCGTCCTGAGCTGTGGTAAGGGGCTTCCTCTCTTTGGCCCGCAACGTCACATCTCGGTGAGATATTTCCAGTAGCGCTGCGGCATGCCCTGTTGTTGTAACTGCGGATTATGCCGGGCCGGGTTGCTGATGGCCCTATGAAAAGCGCGCCATAGCTGCTGGTACTCCTGTTCGTTCTCGCTCAGCTGTGCCGCCGGTACTTCTCCGTGCAGAGCCACGTAGGCGGCAAAATCAGTATCCACCTCCACCGGCTGTAAATCCACGGTATCCCAGTAGAGCGCGCTATTGCGCTGCAGGTCGTGCAGGAGCCAGCGGCACCCGGCCAAGCGCCGCCTAAAATGCCGGGCGCACAGGGAAATGATGTTGTAGTGGGGTTCAAAGGGGCCGTATTGCAAATCATCCGCCAGAATGCGGAAACGGATCAGCCCCTTGTAGCGGTGCGCTTCGCGGGAAACGGCATGAAAAAGCCCTTTTAAGTGGGCAACAGCGCTATGGCTTTCGTAGGAGAGCGCCTGTTTGCCACGGCGCAGACACAGGTGCACAAAGCTATACATCTGCATTTCCACCCCGCCCTCCCCACTGAGATAGGCATAGACCGCCAGATTGGCAGCCAAGGGATGCAGGTTCTGCAGATACTGCAGGAGGCGGTCTGCCTGATCGGCATCACATTTCAGGGTGATGACCGTATCAAACAAGGTGGGTGTATAGCGATGGGTCGGGGTAATGGCATGCACTGCACCGCCATCCTTCACGGCTCGGGCAATTGCATGGAGCATGCCGGCAAAAGTGCCGTCATACAGGTAAACCACAGGTTCCATGCTAGAACTGTCTAAGCTGCCGATACTGCGGGCTAAGGTGGCTGATGGCCGGTTTTTCCAGGCGGCACATGGCGGTCAGCAAGTCTTGATGGGAGGGGATGGCGGCAACCAGCTTTTTGCCGTTGATGGATAAAAAATAGCGGGCCCGTTTCATCACCAGGCCCAGTTTTTTCAAGTCTTCTTCGCGGATGGCAGCCACTCTTCTGGTGGCAATGATGCGCCGTGCTGAAGTGACGCCCAGGCCCGGCACCCGAAGCAGTTCTTCATAGCTGGCTCGATTGATATCCAGGGGAAAGAGGTCGAAATGACGCAGGGCCCAGGCCGCCTTGGGGTCAAGCCGCTCATCCAGATTGGGAGCCGTGGCTTGCAGAATTTCTTCGGCCTGGAACTGGTAGAAGCGCATGAGCCAATCGGCCTGGTAGAGCCGGTGCTCGCGCACCAGCGGCGGCGCAGTGGCGGGCATGGGCAGGTTGGGCGCACTGTTCACCGCTATATAGGCCGAATAGTAGACCCGTCGCAGTTGCATTTTGGTGTACAGGCTTTGCGACAGGGTAAGGATATGCAAGTCGCTCTCGGCACTTGCGCCGATAATCATCTGGGTGGATTGCCCTGCCGGGCAGAATTTTGGCGTACGGCGGGATTTTTTGCGCTCTGCGGCATAGTTACTCATTGCCTCACCGATCTGCCGCATGGGTGTGAGGATGCCCTGGCGGGATTTCTGCGGCGCCAGCTTCCGAAGCGATGCTGCCGAGGGCAGCTCAATATTCACGCTCAAACGGTCGGCCAGCATGCCCGCTTGGGCAACCAGCTCCTGCGGCGCGCCGGGAATAACTTTTAAATGGATATAGCCGTTAAAGGCGTATTTGCTGCGAAGCTGGCGGCAGACATCCACCATGTCGCTCATGGTCTGTTCCGGGCTGGCATAGACCGCAGAGCTGAGGAACAGTCCTTCGATGTAGTTGCGGCGGTAGAAGTTGATGGTGAGCTCAGCCACCTCATCTGGGGTAAAGGTGGCTCGGGCGCACTGATTGGAACGGCGGCTCATGCAGTAGACGCAGTCAAAGCGGCAGTCGTTGCTGAGCAGGACTTTTAAAAGCGAGATGCAGCGGCCGTCTGCTGACCAGCTATGGCAGATCCCTGCGGCAGCGGCATCACCCAGAGCGCCGGGCTTTGCCTTGCGGTTACTGCCACTGGAGGCGCAGGATGCGTCAAACTTGGCGGCATCCGCCAGAATGGTCAGTTTGTCCAGCGTATTCATAGGCCATCTTGCCCTCCACTCCGCACTACACGGCTACGATGTGCAAAAGCGATAGAATTCCAATGAGATTACAGCTAAAGGTATCGTATCACATCAAGGTGTAAATCGCTGCAATATCTTGAGCCAATCTGATTGGCAGTACCGCTTTGACCTGAAAAACAATCAGACCCCTGCTTGCTTATTCCAGTTCCAAATCGAAAAAGATATCAAGGAGGCAAGGGAAATGCGACGCAGGCGTACACATGGTATTTCGAGGAGCATTTTCCGAAGCTGACCCAGATAGGGCTTTAATAGAGAAGTGGAATGAGCGGAAGTGGAATTAGCTCCGCATCTGCTTGAAATAGGCCAACAGCGCATGCAGGGTGGTGAGTGGATGGGGTGGGCAGCCGGGGATGTACAGGTCCACCGGCACCAGGCTGTGCAAATCGCCGATTATTTCCGCAGAGCCATGGAAGGGGCCGCCGGAAATGGCGCAGCAACCAGCAGCAATCACCACCTTGGGTGCGGGCACAGCCTGGTAGGTGTCGATAAGGGCGCTGCGCATATTGCGGCTGATAGGGCCGGTGACCATGATGCCGTCAGCATGGCGGGGCGAGGCGACAAAGTCTATGCCGAAGCGAGACAAATCAAAAAAGGGCGTACCCAGTACATTGATATCCGCCTCGCAGGCATTGCAGCCACCTGCTGATACCTGGCGCAGCTGCAAGGAGCGACCAAAGAGCTTGATGATCTGCTCCTTGGCCTGCTGGGCCAAATCAGGCAAGGTGCCGCTGGTGATCAGGTCATTCCTGGAGGTTGCAGCCAGTTCAAAGCGCTGAGTGAAGCGGACAAAATACTCCCCACCTTCCCCTTCCCCATCCTGCAGCTCGGCGCAGCGGCCGCAGAAGGTGCAGCGGCCTAAATCGATTTTCCTCTCTTCGGCCAAAATGGCGTTCTGCGGGCACAGCGCTGCACAGCGGCGGGCAAGACTGAGCGAGCTGTCTGCATTGACCAGGGGCAGGCCCCGGTAGCTCGCAGGCAGTTGGATCGGTTTTTTGGGGTAGCTGCTGGTGCGATGGCCCTGTTCCAGCCGGTTGCGGATGATTTTATACATTGGTTCCTGTTCCTGGTTGAATAGCTCTATATTTCCCTCTGTGCTGCTTTAGGTCTGTCGCTAGAGGTCAAAACCACAATAGCTCAGATTAAAGCTCTTGTTGCACAGGGGAAAATCGGAAATCTCCTGGTTGCGCAGGGCCATGGCCAGGCCCGGCCAGTTGTGGAAGGAGGGATCCTTGATCTTGTAGCGGATGAGCTGGCCCTGGTCATTGGTCAAAAGGCAGTGGGAGACTTCTCCGCGCCAGCCTTCGTTCAAGGTGACCACGCAGCTCGATGGCGCCAGGGCATAGTTTGTGTCTTCTGCAGGTACGGGCCGGCAAGGTTCTTCTTCCCTGGCCAGCAGCATGTCAATGGCGTTCAACGAGTGCACGATCTCCTCCTGCCGCACCATGGCCCGGCTGAGCACATCGCCACTGGTCATCGTATTGGTTATGGTGGGCAGCTCCTGGTAGCATTCTGTTGGAAAAAATTCCCGTACATCATAGCCAAGCCCAGAGGCCCGGCCGCAGACCCCGACCAGGCCAAGCGCCTGTGCATGTTCCCTGGTGACCGTGCCGGTGCGTTCAAAACGGGCCAAAACCGTATGCGCGGTGAAGAGTAAATCGCAGACATGCAGGATCTCTGGTCGTAACTCTTTGATTTTCTTTGTAATCACCTGGCGCTCCTGCGGCCCCATGGCAAAGGCCGTGCCACCAGGGCGGATCAGCCCCTTACCAAAGCGGTTACCGCTCAGTGCCAGCAACAGGTTGAGGAACTCACCGCGGATGCGGCCAAAATACGCTGCCGGCGGATTGAAGGCCACATCTCCACTCAATGCGCCCAAATCGCCGATGTGGTTGGCCAGGCGCTCCAACTCAAGGGCAATGGTGCGCTGGGTGCTGGCCCCGGCTGCCACCTCCAGCCCGCACAGGGCCTCCAGGGCCTGGCAGCAAGAGAGGTTGTGGCCGATGGTGGTGTCTCCGGCAATGCCCTCGGCAAGGGTGATAAGGCGTTTGTGCGGCACAGTTTGCAACAGCTCTTCTACCCCACGATGCTGATAGCCCAACTGGATCTCCAGGTGCAGCACCTCCTCGCCGGCGCACTGGAAACGGAAATGACCGGGCTCGATGATGCCCGCATGCACCGGCCCGACTGCCACCTCGTGCACCGCCTCGCCCTGCACCTGAAAGTAGGGGTAGTTACCGGGAATCTCTTCTTCGTAGTTGTTGCC
Source organism: Desulfobulbus sp. (assembly GCA_040776885.1). Lineage (GTDB taxonomy): Bacteria > Desulfobacterota > Desulfobulbia > Desulfobulbales > Desulfobulbaceae > Desulfobulbus. Next base: position 27,964 of record JAXGZR010000001.1, read on the forward strand.
GAACACATCTGGCTTATCACTTTTGTTGGCATGATAGCGCAGCATCTTCAACCAGGGGTGCCCGGCCGGACGCAGACCGTACTGCTCGGCAATCTCCCGCTCAAAGAGGTTGAACTGTGCGCCCGCACTTAAGGTGAGCGAAGGAAATTCTCGGCCAACCGTGGTTTCCAGGATAAAGAGATCACTGTTGCGCAGCACGGCCAGAAGCACCATCTGCTTGTCTTCCGGATAAGCGAAAAACTGCACGATAAAGCCGTTGTTGCGTACAAACTGGCTGAGCTGACGGTGGAACAGCTCGCTGGAGATTCGGGGAATCTGGCTGCGCGCGATGCGCTCGCTGTTCACAATCTTGAGCATGAGGCTATCCATGGATCACGCCCCCTAAAAGGACAATGCTGTCGTTAATCACCTGCCGCAGCGGTTCGGGTATCCAGACACAGAGTACAAGCGAGCTGAGTAACAGGGCCAGGGGCGGCAGGAATTGTAAGACCTTTTCCCTGGGCCGGAGTGCACCCTGGACCTCGCTCTCCTGGCCCAGGGCCATGCGCAGTGCCCCTTGGGCAAAACCGGCGATAACCAGAATCAACAGGGTGACAAAAAGCAGGCCAACCACGGGCAGACCCCGCTGAAAAGCGGCAAAGAGAATCAGCACCTCGCTGACAAAAAGGCCAAAGGGCGGCAGACCGGCAATACCGAGACAGGCTGCAAAATAGCAGCAAAAGGTTTTGGGGAGCACGCGGGGCATGTTGGCACATTGGCTAATGAGCTTGCTGCCATAGGTGCGCATGATGGTGCCGGCCGAGAGAAAGAGGGAAGATTTGAGCAGGGAATGGTGGATGAGGTGGAGCATGGCCCCGAACAGGCCCAGTCCGCCGATACCGGTGCCAATGGCGATGATGCCCATGTTTTCGATACTGGAGTAGGCCAGCATCCGCTTATAATCTGGCTGGTTGAGAATGAACACCCCGGCCACCAGCAGGGAAAAAAGGCCGAACCCAATGAGCAGGTTGCTGGAAAAGGCGCCGAGTCCTGCCAGAACCATGAGGGTGTGTACCTGGTAGATGCCTAAAAAAGCACAGTTGAGCAAGGCGCCGGAGAGCAAGGCCGAAGCCGGACTGGGCGCTTCGCTGTGGGCATCGGGCAGCCAGGTGTGCATGGGCGCAAGCCCCATCTTGGTGCCAAAACCGATGAGCACAAAAATAAAGCCGGTCTTGAGCCAGAGCGGATTGAGCAGCGGCGCAACCTTGTGCAGGGAAGAAAAGCTGAGCGGGATATCCGGCCCAGCCCCTTCCATGGAAAAGGTGATGAAGAACAGACCCAAAAGGGCCAGGGCAATACCCACGGAACAGATGAGCACATATTTCCAGGTGGCCTCCAAAGCCTGTTTGGAGCGGTGAATGAAAATAAGGGGCGCACTGGCCAGGGTGGTGGCCTCAATGGCTATCCAGAAAACGACGGGATGCTCGGCCAGGGCGGCCATACTCATGGTACCCAGAAAAAGGAGCATGCAGCCGCTGAAAACAGCTTCATATTTTGTGGGCCGCTGCCGCATATAGCTGACCGCATAGGGGGCGGTCCAGGCAAAGACAAAGGAGCTGAGCAGGAGCACCAGCATGCCTGGATGCGCCTTGCCGAAAAATTCGGGAAAATAGGCCTGGCCGCCAGCCAGCCAGAGCTTGAGACTAAGGAGCAGGTGCAGGGCACCGGTGGCTACCAGGGCGATTCGCCCAAATATTGGCGGCAGAATCAGGGTGACAAGACCAACACACACGGGCAATAAAAAGATATATTCCAGCATGGCTCAGTCCTTGAGTTGTTCGAGATCCAGGGTATCGACATCGTCAAAGGCCCGGCTGATGTTGTTGAGGATGATGCCCATAACCATCACCGCCACCAGCAGGTCGAGCAGAACACCGAATTCCACCAGGTAAATGCTGCGCGTTTCTCTGGTCAGGGCAGTGCCCATCAGGTAGATGCCATTGTCCATCATCAGGTAGCCAATAACCTGGCTCAGGGCCTTGCTGCGGCTCATCATCAGAAAGAGGCCGCCGCCCAGGGTGGTGATGGCTGTGGTCAGCACCAGGGTATGCACGCCCTCTACAGAGATATTCAGGTGGTGGGCGATATAGGCAGCCACCAGGATGAGCCCCAGGCCAACCGCGACCGAGCTGTGGTAGCCAACCAATGGTTCCACCTCGCGTCCGATGACGATGCGGGTGAGGGCAAAGTAGAGCAGGCCCGGAATGCACAGGGCCTTGATGGTCAGCATGACCGCAAAGAGGATGATGCCGCCGGCATGCATCTTACTCTCTAATTCCAGCAGCATTGGCATGAGCGAAACCAGGGCCCCCTGCAGGGCCATCAGCTTGATGAGCGACATCATCCGGCTGGAGGTCAGCGAAAACAGCACAGAGAGCAGGATGATGGCCAGGAAGATTTCAATACCACCAATCATTGAATGAACTCCAGGGAGGTGAGGATAATGGCAAAAAAGACCAGGGCAAAGGAGGTGAGCAGGTACTTGGGCACCAGTGGCATCTTCAAGCGGGCAGTGCCGGATTCAACCACACCAATGGCAGCATACACCAGCACGACCAGGCCATAGAACAGCAGAATGGCCAGCACAGGGTTTAACACCAGCTGGGCTGGCTTGAGCAGAGAGGCGACAAAGGCGGCATAGAAAAAGAGCTTGCAGAAGGCCCCCAGTTCGATCGTGGCCAAATCAGGCCCGCTGTGATCGAGAATCATGGCCTCGTGGATCATGGTCAGCTCAAGGTGGGTGGCTGGGTCGTCTACTGGTACCCGTGCATTTTCCGCCAGCATGACCATGAACAGGCCCACGACCACCAGGACCAGCAATGCTCCCCGGGCTCCGTCAAAGGAAAGCGGTGTCTGGCCGGCAAAGTATTCGCCCAGGCTGAGGGTGCCGTTCATGCGGAAAAAAAGGACCAACACGGCAAAAAGCGTGGCCTCTGCCAAAAAGGCAAAAAAAGCCTCGCGCGCGGCTCCCATGCCCTCAAAGGGCGAGGCTGTGTCCAGGGCAGCGACAATGGTGAAAAACCGGCCCAGGGCAAAAAAGTACAAGAGTACAATGATGTCGCCCTGAAAGGAGAAGAGCGGCTGCAGCCAGGCAAAGGGAAAGAAGAAAAGTGCCATGAGCGCGGCAGCACAGGAAAAAATCGGCCCCAGGCGGAAGACAAAGGTACTGCTGGTGCTGTAGACCGAGCCTTTGCGCAGCAGTTTCAGCAGGGTGTAGTACTTGATGAGAAGGGGTGGGCCCTTCTTTCCGGCAAAAAAGGCCTTGACCTTGAGGATGATGCCGGGAAAAAGCGGCACCAGGGCCAGGGCCAGGACAAGGGAAAAAACAGAGAGTATAACGGACATGGCAACCTCGAACCTGGCTAGACGAGCAGAAGAACAATAATGATGGTCAGCACGATATAGGCAATATACGACTGAATACGACCGTGCTGTATCCAGCGCAGCTTTTGCGCCAGCCACAACACAGGTGTGGTCAGCAGGCGCTGCAGGGTAATTTCGGCCAAATCCTCTGCCTTGCTGCTGTACTTGGCCGAGGCAGGCAGAATTTTTTGCGCCAGACCGGTGCACTGGCTGCGCGCCAGCACCAAGGGACGAAAAAAATTGACCGGGCCCATGGCATAGGAGGTGCCGGTATACTGAATACGGCTGCTGGCCTGGGTAAAGCCGCAGCCCCAGGTTGCAGCCCGTTCTACAGGTTTGTCGCGGTAGGCCCGGTGGCGCAGGCCAGCCAGGCCGGCCAGCAGAACCACAAAGAGCCAGGCAATCAGGGTGAGATTACGGCTGATGCCGGCAAGCACATCACCCGACAGCAAGGAGGAGGCCATGGGACCAAGATCGCGCAGCCCTGCAAAGGCGGCGTGGATGAAGGGCCCGGGAAAAAGCCCGATGCACAGGCAGAGGAAGGTGAGCGCCAGCATGGTGGTTTGCATGGCTGGCCCGGCTTCAGTGGCCTGGCTGGCCTGTGGGCTGCGCGGCTCGCCCAGAAAGACAATGCCCACCGCCTTGGTGAAACAGGCAGTGGCCAGCCCGCCGATCATGGCCAGGGAGACAATGGCGGCAATGACCAGCATAAGATTGAAACCATTAAATCGTAGACCCAGAAAACCAGCGTAATAGATGAGAAATTCGCTGACAAAACCATTGAGCGGCGGCAGCCCGGAAATGGCAACCGAGCCAGTGAGAAAGCTGCGGCCGGTAATAGGCATGCGCCGCACCAAACCACCCAGTGCATCGATGGTGCGGGTGCCGGTACTGCGGTGGATGGCGCCTGCTCCAAAAAAGAGCAAAGACTTGTACAGGGCGTGGTTGAGCACGTGCAAGAGCCCGCCGGTAAAACCCAGAACCGCCATGGTGCGCTCACCCGTGGCCAAACCCAACATGCCCAGGCCGCAGCCAATGAGGATGATGCCGATGTTTTCAATGCTGTGGTAGGCGAGAAAGCGCTTGATGTCGTGTTTAGCCAGGGCATAGGCCACCCCGAGAATGCCGGAGATTATGCCCAGAGCCAAAATTATCCAGGCAAAGACCGGGGCAGAGTCGTCGAGGAGAAAGTACATGCGGAGGATGCCATAAATGCCCAGTTTGATCATCACGCCCGACATCAGGGCAGAGACATGGCTAGGCGCTGCCGGATGGGCATGAGGCAGCCAGACATGCAGGGGCATTATCCCGGCCTTGGAGCCAAAGCCCAAGAGCGCCAGGAGAAAGGCGGCTAGCTTCAACTCGTGCGACAGGGCAGCAAAAGCGCCGGAGTTGAAGATAAAGGAGCCGGTGGCGGCAAAAAGCAGACCAAAGGCGGCAAAAACGGCAAAAGCGCCGGCTTGGGAGAAAAGCAGGTAGATATGGGCTGCCCGCCGAGTCTGCCGCTCTTCCCAATCGTAGAGTACCAGGATGAAGGAGGCAAAGGACATCAGCTCCCAGGCCACCACAAAGGCGAGCATGTCGGCGGCGAGCGGCACCAGGATCATGGCGGCAATGAGCAGGTTGAAAAAGAGACAGCTGGCCACTGGTCGCAGGCTGTGCCGGCTCGTATCCATATAGTGGTAGCCGTAGAGGGCGGCCAGTGGGGCAATCAGCAAGACAGGCAGTAAAAAGAAGCCTGCCAGCGAGTCGAGGGAAAGATGTAGGGTAAAGGTGAGCCAGGGGATGGTCAAGACCATGATGGTGCCTGTATACCAGGCGTGGAACAGGCCTGCCAGTCCACTCAGGCAACCTGCGCAGAGCAGGGCTGCATGCAGGCCCATGGCCAGACGGGGCCTGCAGACGAATGCCAGCGGCAATACTCCACCAATAAGAATGATCAACAAGCCAAAGAGAAGAATATTCATGATCTTTTGTACGTTTTCCCAAGGCTTCTCGTATAGGAAAAGCCAAAAAATGAGCCCCGCGGCAGTGCAAGTCGCAACCGGGGGCTCAAAACTCATTCCCTTGTATGGTACCTGATGAGAAATACTGTAATGTGGTCTCCTTGATGCAACCTGGGCGGCAGCAAAAATCAGGTAAATATATTGTATACCTCGATGCGGCAGGGAAGCAACAGAAAAAACAACTGGACATTCAATAACGGGCACTATATTTGCATTAAATAGGCTGCGAGTCGTTCTTGGCTGCAGACCTTTTCGCAACAGGGTTGAGCTTCCCGAGCACACAGGACTGGGCAAAGAAGTCTCTTTGCCCATGAAGCCTGGCCGAGTTATGGGTTTTGTTGCTTATCTGCCCGCCCACACAATACAAAACTGTACATGGGATGCACCGTACCGGCTGTAAAACACTTGACATATATTTTTGCATATACAATTCTTGCCCTGATATTCAGCCCATCAAAAACCTGTTGGAGGATGCTATGGCTCAAAAGAACATCTTGATGCTTGTTGGTGATTTTGGAGAAGATTATGAGATCATGGTGCCCTTTCAGGCTCTGTTGATGGTGGGACACACGGTGCATGCGGTATGCCCGGACAAGAAAGCCGGTGAGTTTGTGCGCACTGCTATCCATGATTTTGAAGGCGACCAAACCTACAGCGAAAAACCGGGGCACAACTTTGTACTGAACGCCACCTTTGCAGAAATCAAACCCGAAAACTACGATGCCCTGGTTATTCCTGGTGGTCGTGCGCCCGAATACCTGCGCTTGAACGCACGCGTACTGGAGATCGTCCAACACTTTGCCGAAAACAACAAACCCATAGCTGCCATTTGTCATGGCCCGCAACTGCTTGCAGCAGCAGGTGTGCTCAAGGGCAGAATCTGTTCCGCCTACCCTGCGGTGGGTCCGGAGGTCACGTTGTGTGGCGGCACCTATGCAGACATTGCCGTGGACAGCGCCCATGTGGATGCCAACCTGGTGACTGCACCAGCCTGGCCCGCCCATCCCGAATGGCTGGCAAAGTTTCTCAAAGTGCTGGGTACCAGCATCAACCTGTAAGACAACTGGCCTGGAGAGGCAGGTAGTCATTCCGCGGATCTTGCAGAAACACCGCCAGATGCTCGCAGGCTTGGCCCACAGAAATAAGGAACTGTTACGTCGGGTTGGTCAGTAGCAGGTCGACACATTACAACATCGTACAAACGGCTGGAGCAGACCATAGTGCAATCTTGCACACTGCAGCTGTGCCATGCTGCACAGGGAATGCACCAAAAAGTGCACGTAGCAGGCGTGCACTGTGCCAAATGACTGCCTGCTGCAAACGACCACGACAGGGAGCCGAAAACACGATCATGAAAAACTCGATATCATTGTGTTTGTTCTGAAGCTGCCCATCATCCTGCAGGTACACGCTGCCAATGGTCTATGCACTTGTTTATGCATGTTTTTGTGCACGTGTATCAAACAGATCCCGGCCAACATGGTTCCCGAATGGTAAACAACACTGCTCAAAGCATCGAGCGCATTGATTTGAACTGCGATATGGGCGAGAGTTTCGGCTCCTATATCCTGGGCATGGATGAGGAGGTAATCCACCACATTTCATCGGCCAACATTGCCTGCGGATTCCACGCTGGTGATCCCCAGGTGATGCGGCGTACAGTGCGTCTGGCCCTGGCACACGGGGTAGCCATTGGTGCGCATCCAGGATTTCCCGATCTGCTTGGGTTTGGTCGCCGCGGCATGCACTGTACGCTTGCGGAAATTGAAGACTACATCACCTACCAGGTGGGGGCTTTGCAGGCCTTTTGCCAGGCCGAAGGTGGAAGGTTGCACCATGTCAAGCCCCATGGGGCGCTCTACAACCAAATCGCGACAGACCCGGCCATGCTGCGCGCCATTGCCCGCGCCATCCAGGCCATTGATCCTACTTTGTTGTTGATGGTTCTGGCCGGGCCCAATGCAACCGAACTCGGGCAAGTTGCAGCTGAAGAGGGAGTGCAAGTGGTGTTGGAAGCCTTTCCCGACCGTGTCTACGAGAGTGATGGCACGCTGCGCGCTCGCACCAAACCAGACGCAGTGATCCATGATGCCACCCTGGTGGCAACGCGCGCCCTGAACATGGTGCAACACGGGGTGATCGAAGCCCATGACGGCACTCTGGTTCCCATGCAGGTGCATTCGCTCTGTGTCCATGGTGATGGCCCCAACAGCGTGGGCATGGTCGCTACCATCAAAAATTGCTTTGCAGCGGCTGGCATCCGTGTGGCTGCAGTGGCTGCAGATTTGAAATCCTGAACCACAGGCAGACCACAATGTCTTGCGCGTCAAACACCACATGCCTGCCTGTGGGTCAGAAAACCCAAGCCTATCCCCTTGTGCGCATCAGTGGCGACCGGTGCCTCTTGGCCACGTATGGCTACACAGTGGATGCGGCTGTCAACGAAAAGGTGCGCCGTATTGCCTTGTTGCTGTACCAGGAGCACAATCAGGGGATCGAGGAGGTTGTTCCCTCCTACAGCACGCTGGCCATTTTCTACGACCCAGACCAGGTTAGCGTGCAAGAGTTGACGCTTCTTTTGGACCAATGCGAACAAAAACTGACCAAAATACAGAGTGACGAGGCCCGCATTATCACCATTCCGGTGTGTTACGGTGGCTCCTTTGGGCCTGACATGGAAGATGTTGCCCGCCACAGCCGCCTTGACACCAGTGAGGTGATCCACCGCCATAGCAGCCCCATCTATCGCATCTATGCCATTGGCTTTGCTCCGGGTTTCTGCTATCTTGGCGGCTTGGACAAAGGCCTGCACATCCCCAGGTTAAAAACACCGCGCACCTTTGTTGCAGCGGGCTCGGTTGGCATTGCCGGCAGTCAAACCGGTATCTACCCGCAGAACAGTCCTGGTGGCTGGCGGATCATTGGCCGTACGCCCCTTACCCTGTTCGATGCCAGCAGGGCTGAGCCCTGCCTCTACCGCGCAGGCGACAGCATCCGTTTTCTGCCGGTGGATAGAGCGACCTTCCAGGCAATGCTCCACGGACAAGGGGAATGAACGAGGTACTGCGCATTATTGATCCTGGTGCGTGTAGCACAGTGCAGGATTTGGGCCGACGTGGCCACGCCCATTTGGGTGTCCCTGTTTCCGGTGCAATGGACGAGTATGGCCACTCCATCGCCAACTGGTTGGTGGGCAATGCCGCATGCCAGGCCACCCTGGAAATGACCATCAATGGTGCGGCCATGGAGGTGCTGTCGCCCTGCTCCATAGCCCTGACCGGCGCAGATATGGGACTGACCATCAATGGTGCAGCCAAGGTGCAGTGGCACAGCCACCAGGTGCAGACAGGAGACAGTATCCGCATTGGTACTGCCCGCACTGGCTGCCGTGGCTATCTTGCCCTGGCCGGGGGCGTGGCAAGTCCCATGGTGCTGGGCAGCCGTTCCACCTATCTGGGTGGGCGGTTTGGCGGCCATGCAGGCCGTATGCTCAAGGCAGGTGATATACTTTCCTGCAATGGTATGGATCAGGCAGATGTACAAAAAACACGCTCTCTGCTCTGGTCGCCCGTGTATGCAGACAGCATCACCCTGCGTGCCATTGCCGGACCGCAGGACGACTGGTTTTGCCAGGACAGCAACCATTTTTTTCAATCACGCTTTACCCTCAGCCCCCAGAGCGACCGCATGGGCTGTCGACTGGAAGGACCAGGCATTAAGAAAGATGCAGATGCGCCGGAAAACCTGCTCTCCATTCCCATTGCCGCAGGCAATGTGCAGATACCACCGGATGGGCAACCCATTGTGCTCTTCCGTGAACAGACCATTGGTGGCTATCCCTGCATTGCCACGGTGCTCAGCTGCGACCTTTGGCGGCTGGCCCAGGCCCGACCTGGAGCAAGTATCTGTTTTCAACGGGTCAGCCTTGAAACAGGGCAACACCTTGCCCGCACATGGCAAGGTGTTCTTACAACGGTCCGCTGCATGCTCGCAACCCAGACACAGCCAATTCAACCACCAAAACCAACCGCATACAATGATGCGTCAACATCCAGGGAATGTTCCCAGTAACCTATCAATTTGACGGAGATTATCTATGCCAGGAGAAAAAATAATCAACAAGGCCAAGGAAATCGGACTCGACCCGGGACTTTTGTACGAGGCGGTGATCGATTTATCCACAGAGGGTCTGTTGACCGCCAGCAGCATTAACCAGGCTGCAGGTGTCCTGCTCAACGATCTGGGACTGCCAGAGTATTTTTTTGCGACCATCAACAAGGCAGCGCTCAGAAAATTACTGAAGGCCATTGCCCTGAGCATCAAGGTTGAAGACGGTGTCATTCGCCTGCATGGCCGGGTGGCGCCGGTGGATTTCGACCAGGATAAGGAACCTGGCACCCAGAGGGTGCGCATTGCCACAGCAGAGATTCGAGATACCATGGAGCGCGTCATGGAGACGCAAATTTCCGGGCATCGGCGCGAATATTTCTACAGCCCGGAAAACGGCTATGCCACCTATATTATCCGGCCGGAAACCGTGGCCGACTTTGCCGAGGAGGATTTCAAGGAATCCCGTTTTTTGTTCAACGTGGCCGGAGACTACGCCACCACTTCCGAAGCGACCAGGCAGCGCCATGAACAATTCCTTGCACAAAATGCCGATCAGGCCCTGCAGCTGATAGAATTTTACAATCTGGCCGAGACCGGGGAAACCCGGATCATGTTCAACAGTGATTTTGAGCGGCCGCAACTGCCAATATTACGCAAAATCCTGGCAGACTACGGTTTCACCATTGTACGCGCCTGCTGGGAACCGTACCTGGGCAAGGATGCTGTCCCCTCCTCTATCTGCTCCATCTATATTTTGGGCGAACTCACCCGGGCCAAGGAAAACGAGGTAAAAACAGCCCTGCGCGATTTCCTCTCCTGTCCGGTCAAGAGCATTGACACCCTCTATCTACAGGGCGTCTTCACCTTCGATGAGATGCTCTTTGCCAGCAATGCCGTCGATTTTTGCCTCATGTTCATCTATCAGGAGAGCGAAAACCACTTAGACCGGGAACTGTTGGAGGCACTGAGCAACGACGATCAACGCGAAACCTTCAGCAAACGCCTGCAAAGCTCCAACCGCTCCATCTACACCCCAGTCTTGTTGGAAGAAGCGGTATCCAACAACCCGGATCTGCTCAAGATGCTCTACGCCATCTTTGCAGACAAGTTCGATCCACGCGTCAGCCAGCGTCTCAGCGATGCACAGCTCCAACTGAAGGAACAGGAGTTCAAGCGGTTGATCGCGGCTCGTTTTATCGATACCCCGCTGAACTACGACATCTTCCACTTCATGTTCAGGCTGATCACCAGTACTCGCAAGACCAACTTTTACAAGGCGGAAAAGCGTTCCTTTGCCTTCCGTTTCGACAACGACATTTTGGATCCCCTGGTATATCGCCAGTTCGTGCACGGTATTTTTTACGTCAATGGTCATTATGCCTGTGGCACCCATCTGCGGGCAGCGGATATCTCCCGGGGCGGACTACGTATGTTGCGGGTCAACCGCGCCAACTACCAGAGCACCCTCGACAACGCGGTGCTGCTCAACTATGCGCTGGGTCCGGTGGCACAGCGGCTGAAACACAAGGACATCTGCGAGAGCGGTGCCAAGGGCGTAGTTATTCCACACCCACAGTACGCCCGCTATACTCTGGAAGCGCTGATCGACTACACTGAGGGTATCCTCGACCTGATGCAGCCCGACCCACAGGTGGTGGATTATCTGGGTACGCCTGAGCTGATCTTTTTCGGGCCAGATGAAGGCACTGCCCCGCTCATGGATGCAGTGGCTGAAAACGCGCGCAAACGAGGCTACCGCCACTGGCGCACCATCACCACGGGCAAGACCATTGGTATTCCCCATGACGCCTTTGGTCTTTTGGATAGCGGCGAGGCCTTTGGTCTTTTTGACATGGACAGTCAGGGAGTTGAATTGCAGATCGAGGGCAAGCGTGAATTGTTGACCAACGATTTGCAGGTTATTTACGACCGCATTGGCGACCATATTCGCACCAGTGGCCTGACCACCACTGGCCTGATGAGCGTGTTCCGCACCCTGATCGCCCATGCCGGTGCCCAGGAAAAAGAGCTGAATTTGATGATGACCGGTGGCCCGGATGGCGATCTCGGCGCCAACAGCATCCTGTGCTATGCTGGCAAGATCTGTCTGATTGTGGATGGCGGCTCTGTCCTCTTTGATCCCGATGGCCTTGACAAGGTGGCCCTGCGGAAGATCGCCCTGCATCGTAACAGTAAGCCCCGGGCAAACTCCTTGGCCTTCCCTGTGGAAAAACTGGGTAAAAATGGCTTCAAGGTACCCATTGGCTCCAAAAACATCACCCTGCCCGATGGTCGTTTCATCGAAGATGGCACCCTGTTCCATCGCACCTTTCTCACCGATCCGGCCAACAGGGCACTGGTGGAGCAGGCCAATATTCGTGCCTTTACCCCCTGTGGTGGTTTCAAGGACACCATCAACCATGACAATGTGGAACAGTTTGCCAACCTGTTCCAGGAGCTGCGCTTTATTGTCGAGGGCGCCAATGTGTTCTTTGACGATGCGGCCCGCCGCTATCTGGCGCAGAACACCGAAATTATGCAGATCAAGGACTTCTCGGTCAACAAGGGTGGGGTATTCAGCAGCTCTGTGGGTGAAGTACTGACCGCCTTTCTCTTGCAGGAGCGCTATGAAGAGGTGCTGATCGACGACATCGAGGCCCGCTGGAACCTGGTACGCAACATTATGGATATGGTGGCGGAATTTACCCGCCTTGAAACAGAACTGCTCTTGGCCTGGCACAAGCAGGATCCATCCTGGCCCCTCTTTGAGCTCTCGAAACTGTCAAGCGAGCATATCTTTTCCTTCCAGGATTCCGTTGCGAACCGGCTACCCGATATTTTGGCAGACGATGAACTGGTCGAGCGGGTGCTGCAGCTGTATGTGCCTGCGGTGCTGCACGAAAAGCTCGGGCTCGATTTTATTCGTGCCACCCTCGACACCCCGGAACTCAGTGCGTACCGTGACGCCATCATTACCAAAAAGATCGCGTCCATGGCATTTTACCGATACGGGCTCGAGTGGAAAGCATACTTGCAACGGGCAGAAAAAGACCTGCTGCTGGCTATACGCTCTGCCCTGCAATAAACAAAAAATATGGAATGGACATGCTGCAAAATTACCTCCAGCAAGAAGCTGTCCGTCTAGCCCAAGGCATTCCGCCCCTGCCCCTGCATAGTGGGCAGGTGCGGGAATTGACGGACTTTTTGACCAGTGACCAGAAAAATCGGCAAGAAGAGAACAACGCCCTGGTTGAGCTGCTCGATACCAGGGTGGAGCCCGGAGTGTCGGAAGCGGCGCAGGTAAAGGCCCAATGGCTGGAGACTGTTGCCAATGGCTCGCTTCAGTGCACCGCCCTGACCCAGGAAATGGCAGTGACCATGCTGGGCCGCATGGGCGGCGGCTACAATGTGGCCGCCCTGTTGCGCCTGCTTGAACATGACGATTGCGCTGCCCAGGCTGCCGAGGCACTTAAGGGAATCATCAAGGTATACGAGGCCTTTGACCAGGTGGTGGCCCTGGCACAGCACAATCACCATGCCAAAGAGGTGCTCCTCTCCTGGGCGCAGGCCGAATGGTTCACCCAGGCCGAGCAATTGCCAGAACAACTGAACTTGCAGGTCTACAAGGTGGACGGAGAAATCAACACCGATGATTTTTCTCCAGGTAATCAAGCCCAGTCAAGGGCCGACATCCCGTTGCATGCCACCTTTTTTGGGTATAAACGCTTTCCAGACGGAGTGGCCACCCTGAACCAACTGCGGCAAGACGGTATCAAGGTGGCCTTTGCCGGTGATGTGGTGGGAACCGGCTCCTCACGCAAGTCTGCCATCAACTCGCTGGCCTGGTATATTGGTGAAGATGTGCCTGGCAGTCCGAACAAACGGCGCGGCGGCGTGGTGCTGGGCAAGGTGATCGCCCCCATCTTCTACGCCACGGCTCGCGATGCCGGGGTACTTCCCCTGGAATGCGAGGTGGAGCAGCTCAAAAGTGGTGAGCAGATTGTGCTGGAATTGCCTTCCCTCAAACTGTACAAAGCAAACGGCACCGCCATCGCAGTCAAGCCACCGCCTGCCACACTGCTCGACGAATATCGCGCCGGTGGTCGCCTGAATTTGATTATTGGACGCAACCTCACCCAGGCAGCCTGTAAGGTGCTCAACCTGGACGAACCAGACTGCTTTGCCGAGGCTCCCAGCCCGCAACCCAAGCCTGGCCAACAATTTACCCTGGCCCAGAAAATACTGGGGCGTGCCTGCGGCCTTGCCGGCGTGGTGCCGGGCATGCTCTGCGAACCAGTAATAACCACTGTGGGCTCCCAAGACACCACCGGGCCCATGACCGTGCAGGAATTGGAAGAACTGGCCTGCCTGCGCTTTAAGACCGATCTATACATGCAGTCCTTTTGCCACACCGCAGCATACCCCAAAAAAGGCGACTTGGCCCGCTGGCAGGTTATGGAGCAGGGTGCCATCAACCGCGGTGGGGTCAGCCTCAAACCAGGTGACGGGGTGATCCATCCCTGGCTCAACCGTATGCTCATCCCCGACACCGTGGGTACGGGCGGCGATTCCCACACCCGCTTCCCCCTGGGCATCTCTTTTCCCGCTGGTTCTGGCCTGGTGGCCTTTGCCGCGGCCCTGGGTTTTATGCCGCTGGAGGTGCCACCCTCGGTGTTGGTGCGCTTCCATGGCAGCCGCAGGCCTGGCATCACAGTGCGCGACATGGTCAATGCCATTCCCTGGTTTGCCATTAAAAAGGGGCTCCTCAGTGTGGCCAAGAAGGGTAAGAAGAACATCTTTGCCGGTGCTATTCTTGAAATCGAGGGCGTGGATGATCTGCGGGTAGAGGAAGCCTTTGAGCTAAGTGACGCCTCGGCCGAACGCAATGCCGCTGCCTGCACCATTGCCCTGCCCCTGGCCACGGTGCAGGAAAACGTGGCAGACAATGTGCTTCTACTCAAAAAAATGGTGGCAGACGGTTATGAGGATGCCACCGCCTTACAACGTCGCATTGCCGCCCTGGAGGCCTGGTTGGACAAACCTAGCCTGCTTGAGCGCGACGAGCAGCCCAGTTACGAGGCTGTGCTTGATATCGATGTGGATGAAATAACCGAGCCACTTTTGGCCTGCCCCAACGATCCGGATGATGTGCGGCCGCTCAGTGCAGTGGCAGGCACTGCCATTGACGAGGTCTTCATCGGTTCCTGCATGACCCACCTCTCGCATTTGCGCCGGGTGGCTCGTCTGCTGCGGGGTGCGCCCTATGCAGTAAGCCGCATGTGGATAGCACCATCTACTCGCATGGATGCCAAGGCCATCCAGGAAGAAGGTTCGCTGAGTATTTTTGCCGCGAGCGGAGCTCGCCTGGAAACACCAGGATGCAGTCTGTGCATGGGCAATCAAGCGCGGGTACGTCCCGGAGCAACGGTTATGTCCACCTCCACCCGAAATTTCGATAATCGCCTTGGCGACAATAGCCAGGTGTATCTGGCTTCCTCCGAATTGACCACCATCAGCGGTCTTTTGGGAAAAATTCCCACCCACACGGAATACATGCAGTGGATCGACGGTAAACTGCGAGCATAAAACACTTGCACAGATCTTCCCTTTCAGCAGGAGGTGGCAACCCTGTTATGACCAAAAAGAAGTTGAAGCAACATGTAATCAACCGGAACTGGTGCAAGGGTTGCGGCATCTGTGTCAGTCTTTGTCCCAAAAAGGTGCTTGAACTCGACGAGTTCGACAAGGCTGTGGCAGCGCACCCGGAGCGATGCATCACCTGTAAGCTCTGCGAAAAAATTTGCCCAGATCTGGCCATCACCGTGGAAACTGAAGGCGCTATAGAGGAGGCGCCTGCCCATGAGTGAACAGGTACGTGAGCAAGACATTCGCTTTGTACAGGGTAACGAGGCCTGCGCCCTGGCAGCCATGTATGCCGGACTCGACTTCTATGCCGGCTACCCCATCACCCCATCCACGGAAATTGCGGAAATCCTGGCGGAGCGCTTGCCCGCCATGGGCAAAAAATTTATCCAGATGGAGGATGAAATTGCCTCCATGTGTGCCATTATCGGCGCTTCGCTCACCGGCCACAAGGTGATGACCGCCACCAGCGGCCCGGGATTTTCCCTGATGCAGGAGGCCCTGGGCTATGCGATCATGGCGGAAATTCCCTGTGTGATCGTCAATGTGCAGCGCGGCGGCCCCTCCACCGGCAACCCCACCCATGTGAGCCAGGGCGATGTCAACCAGGCCCGCTGGGGCACCCACGGCGACCATGCCATTGTGGCCCTGAGCGCCTCCAACCACCAGGATGTCTTCCGCATGACAGTGGAGGCCTTCAACATTGCCGAAACCTACCGTACCCCGGTTATTTTGCTCTTTGATGAGGTGGTTGGCCACCTACGAGAAAAGCTGGTGATGCCCAAGCCTGGTGAAATTCCCCTGGTGGAACGGCTGCACACCAGCGTACGGGAAGGGGTCAACTACCATCCCTATTTGCCCAGGGAAGACGGCCGCCTGCCCATGAGCGACTTTGGTGATGTGCATCGCTACAATGTTACCGGGCTGTTCCACGATATGTGGGGTTTTCCGACCGACAAGCCGGAACTGGTGGAAGAGCTGATGCGGCATTTGATTCGCAAAATCGATTACGCTGCGGTGTCGCTCACCTACCACAAGGCCTTTTACCTGGACGACGCCCGCACCATCCTCATCAGCTACGGTTCTTCGGCCCGCTCCGCACTCGCGCTGGTGGAGCGCATGCGCCAGCGCGGCCAACGCATTGGCCTTTTGGAATTGCAAACCATCTGGCCCTTTCCAAATCAACTGGTGCGGCGGTACACCGAACATGCCGAAGTAATCGGTGTGGTGGAGATGAACATGGGACAGCTTGTTCAGGCAGTGCGGCTGGCGGTGAAAAAACCGCAGCGGGTGTACCTGATCAACCGCATCGACAACCGCCTCATCACCGACAAGGATATCCGGCAAACCCTGCGGGCTATCCAGGGAAAGGGGGTTTGAGATGTCTGTACACGATTATATCCGCGAACGTTTTTTTCCGCATATGTGGTGCGCGGGCTGCGGCCATGGCACGGTTTTAAATGGGCTTATCCGCGCAGTGGCAGAGTTGGGTATCCGCAAACGCAACCTGGTGATGGTCACTGGTATTGGCTGCTCGGCGCGCATCTCTGGCTATGTAGATTTCCACAGTCTGCACACCATCCATGGCCGGGCACTCGCCTTTGCCACTGGCGTGAAACTGAGCAAACCAGAGCTGCATGTGATTGTGCCCATGGGTGATGGCGATGGCCTGTCCATTGGTGGCAACCATTTCATCCATGCGGCCCGGCGCAACATCAACCTGACCGCACTGATTATGAATAACCGCACCTATGGCATGACCGGCGGTCAGTTCTCGCCCATGTCCGGCCTGGGCATCAAGGCCTCCACCGCACCCTACGAGAACATCGACAACAGCTTTGACTGTGTGGAGCTGGCCAAGGCAGCCGGCGCCACCTTTGTTGCCCGCACCACCACCTTCCATGTTAACCAGCTCAGCGAACTGATCAAGGCAGCGATTCAACACAAGGGCTTTGCCGTGGTGGAAATCTTCACCCAGTGCCCCACCTATTTTGGCCGCAAAAACAGGTTGGGCGGCGCACCTGAAATGCTCAAGATATTCAAGGAACGCACCGTGCCAGTGGGCTCAACAAAAAAGGCCGAAGACCCCAGCCTGATCGAGCGGGGCATATTTGTGGAGATTGAACGACCCGAATACTGCGATACCTATCAAAAACTGATCGAGCGGGCGCAGGAGGGCTGAGCATGGAAAACTCCACCCATCAAATTGTCTTTACCGGCTCCGGCGGCCAGGGCTTGATCACCGCGGCCATTATCCTGGGCGAGGCTGCAGTCATTCACGAAGGTCTGGAGGCAGTGCAGTCACAGTCCTACGGTGCAGCCGCCCGTGGTGGCGCAACCCGGGCCGATGTGATTATCTCCACCGAAAAAATTAACATCCCAAAAATCAATCAGGCAGGCGTGCTCCTCTGTCTTACCCAGGAGGCCTACACCCGCTTTGGCATGCTCATCCGTCCAGGTGGCCTGTTCATCACCGACACTCGTTTTGTCAAAGCCGTGCAGAAACTGGATGCCATTCACATCGAGCTGGATCTCTACAACAAGGTGGTGGAAGAGATCGGCAAGCCCGTGGTGTTCAACATCGCCATCCTAGGTGCACTGCTGGGCATCTATCCAGTGGTGAAAAAAGATTCTGTGGTCAAGGCGCTGGAACACAGGTTTCCGCCTGCCCTGCGTGCCGACAATCTCAAGGCCCTGGAACTGGGCTTAACAACAGGTAATTTATACCATTCCTGGCGTTTTTAGTTTTTAGACCAGACGCGCTGATATTGACTGCGCCTTGGTTGCTTGTTTCGCCCGGGGACCGGGCAAGGAGAAGACATGAAGAAAATTGACGTGCGCAATCCAGTGGTGGAACTGGATGGCGATGAGATGACCCGCATTATCTGGCAGTTCATCAAAGACCGGCTGATTCTGCCCTATCTGAATATTGATCTGAAATACTATGACCTGGGCATGGAAAACCGTGATGCCACGGGCGATCAGGTGACCATCGACGCGGCCGAGGCCATCAAAAAATATGGAGTGGGTGTAAAGTGTGCCACCATCACCCCGGATGAGGCACGGGTGAAAGAGTTTTCGCTCAAAAAGATGTGGAAATCGCCCAATGGCACCATCCGCAACATTATTGGCGGCACGGTCTTTCGCCAGCCGATTATTTGTAAGAATATTCCCAGGCTGGTGCCCGGCTGGAACAAACCCATAGTGATCGGCCGCCACGCCTTTGGCGACCAGTACCGGGCCACTGATTTCCTCGTACCTGGCCCGGGCAAACTGAGCATAATCTTTGAACCTGAAGGCGGCGGCGAACCAATCCGCCACGAGGTTTTCAACTTTCCAGGCTCTGGCATTGCCATGGGCATGTATAACCTGGATGATTCCATTCGCGGTTTTGCCCGCTCTTGCATGAACTATGCGCTTACCTTGGGCTGGCCACTGTACCTTTCCACCAAAAACACCATCCTCAAAAAATACGACGGTCGCTTCAAAGACCTGTTCCAGGAAGTTTTTGAGCAGGAATTTGCCGAGCGCTTCAAAGAGGCGGGTATCAGCTACGAACACCGCCTGATTGACGATATGGTGGCCTGCGCCCTCAAGTGGGAAGGTGGTTTTGTCTGGGCATGCAAAAACTATGACGGCGATGTGCAGTCCGACACCGTGGCCCAGGGTTTTGGCTCCCTTGGCCTGATGACCTCGGTGCTGCTCACTGAAGACGGCAAAACAGTCGAGGCCGAGGCAGCCCACGGCACAGTTACCCGCCACTTTCGCGAGCACCAGAAGGGTAACAAGACCTCCACCAACCCCATTGCCTCCATCTTTGCCTGGACGCGCGGCCTCTGGTACCGGGGCAAGTTTGACGACAATACCGCCCTTATCCGTTTTGCCGAACAACTGGAAAAGGTGTGCGTGGAGACCGTGGAGTCTGGTTTCATGACCAAGGATCTGGCCATTCTCGTGGATGGGGGACAAAAATGGCTGACCACCGAAGAGTTTTTGGCCAAACTGGATGAAAACCTGCAAAAGGCCCTGGGGGTGGCTTAAAGGGATGGAGACCATCAGCTGGGACGATTTTGCCAAGGTGGAACTGCGGGTGGCCACAGTCGTAGAGGTACACGACTTTCCAGAAGCGCGCAAACCCGCCTATATCCTGCTGGTGGATTTTGGCCCGGAGATTGGTATGAAAAAATCCAGCGCCCAGCTCACTACCCTGTATCGCAAGGAGGATTTGGTGGGTAAGCAGGTGCTCGGAGTGGTCAATTTCCCGTCCAGGCAGATAGGCCCACACCGCTCCGAATGCCTGATCACTGGTTTTGCCGATACAGATGGCGCAGTGATACTGGCCATGCCGGAGCGGCCCGTGCCCAACGGCAGCAAACTCTTTTGATTCTGTTCGTTCAGGGTTGAGCAGGGCCTACGCAGTTTGAACAGGCACTGGCACACCTTAAAAACGAAACAGAACAGGCAGGCTGTCAACACCGGCCAGATAAAAAAAGCGACCCATGCCAATGGTAAAGAGCAACCAGCCATACAGGGTGTGCTCCAGCACCACCACAAGTGTGGAGCGGGTGTGCTGGTAGGTGCGGGCAAAAACAGCCCACCAAGGAAGGTGAGGAGCAGAGCCACCCAGTTGCGGTAGATGGCATGCACCAGGGCAAAAGCTAGGGCATTGGCTATAGCCCCAACAGCCAGGAGGAACGGCAGAGAGCACCATAGCGCTGGAAGAAAAAGGTGCGGTAGAGCAACTCCTGCGGATATACAGACAACAGTGGATAGAGGAGCAGTACCAACAGTCTCAGGCCGGGCCGCTGGCGCGGCAGGACAAGGAGCATAAACAGATAGAACAGCAGGGCCGCCACTGCACAGCGCAAGACCATGGGCATAAGGATGGGCCGCACACGCTGCTGCCCAAAATGGCCGAGCTGGCTGGGATAAAAACTGGCCCGGTCAAAATTGGGGTCAGCCCACAAGGCCAACGCACACAAACCTGCGGTCAACCAGAGCAGCAGCCACATGGGTATACCTAGCAGCAACAGAAGCAGTACGAGTAAACCCACAAACAGGACAACTCCCTTTGCAAGTCGGCCAACTCGACCCGGGCCGGTTGCGTCCCTCGGCTTTCCAGCAGTACCCTGCTCCAGATATTGCCCTGCCTGACCATCACGTCTCGCTTTTACTGCGGATGACGCCGTCCGCATCTGTATTGACCCAGTAGAAAATACCCTCCCCTCCTTGGCCAAGAAATTCTGGATAACTCCGGCTGGAGGCCTCTTCTAGTTCGTTGAAGATTTGGCCGTGCAAACTCAGCCAGCAATGGCCGCGCAGTTCTTGCTGCGGCTGCAAACCCATTAGCCCAATATTGAACTGCACTGGCATGCCCCTTTCCCGCAACAGTACGGCCAGCGGATAGCAGCGGTACAGGCAGGCGTGGCGATTTTTGCCCGCCACCTGCATGGTGATGCGGTTCACCTGGTTGATGAGGGTACTTTGGCCTTGCAAAAGCAGATTAATATCCTTCTTGGAGAATCTGAGTAGACCGGCATTGCCGGGCGTACAGGATAAAGTTGGCAGACGCAGGCCAGTTGCACTGCGCCGACGCAGCAGTGCAGCCCTGAGCAACAAGCCCATGGTCTTCAGGAACACCACTCCCCTGCCCACAGTAGTCATTGTTTGCCTATTGTTGCTCTTGTTGCCATGTTTTTGCCTGCACATACTTTTGGTCTGTTTCTTGGCGTACTCCCACTATCCGCCGATTTTTTTGTTCTGCGGCTGCATGAAAGACTGCATTGCATGGGCCAGGCAGCCACCGGTGCATTGTCCCCGGCGCAGGTACTTGCAGTGCATGCATGCAGGCATGCAGCCAAAACTCTTGTAAGGTGCAGTTTTCCTTTGAAAATTCCACACTATTTCGTTGCGGTCGCGGTAATTGTTGAGGGAGAGGTTCAATATCGTAGAGAGCGGAAAACAGTGCCAAGTTTGCAGATCTGGCCCCACATCCACAACAGGCTGGCAGACCGTTTTGAAGCCCTCGCTACACTGGGCAAGAAGGGCGAACTCTTCTTCCGAAAACATGCACAGGGTCAGGCCGCAATCAAATCCAATCAAAATATCTTCAGCTTCGCAGGCCAAGGCCATGGCTGCCAGGGCACGTCCGGTGGCGCGGTACTGGCTGGGCAGCAGGTAAGCGTTATCATGGCCCACAATGGGCTGGGCAATGCCAATGCGGATGCGGCGGCGCAAATGGTAGTGATTGATTAGCTCGATGAGATATGTATAGTCGAACTCCGGTGAAGTTACAGTAATGCCGGGCTGTACCCTTGGTCCCAGGGCAGCCAGCGCATAGGCCACCCTCTTTTTTTGCTGCGGTGTATCATGCTGGTTGACAGACAGGTTGGCCAGCAGGGAAACTTGCTCCTGCGGCAGACTGGCGAGGAAATCGGCCACCTTTTTAGGCATCATGCAGTTGGAGAAAAGATGCACATGGAACCCTCGCGCCAGCGCCCGCTTGACAATACGTTCCAGTTGCGGGTGCAGGGTGGGTTCGCCACCGAGTAGGCGCAATTTTTTGTCGCCGGAACGCTCAAGAAAATCCATGATCCCCTCGAGCTGGGTCAGGCTCATGTGCTGGGCGTGGCTGGCCTGCGTTGCCTGGCCGATTTTGGAGCGAGCAAAACAAAAGGCACAGTTGCGGGTGCAGGTGTTGGTGATGAGCAAATTCATGGTCGGGACTTTTTTGTACGGGTAATGGCTGCGGCAGCATCCTGCTGCAGGCAGGGCGGCTGGTTGGTGGCTGTGCTGGTTAAAGCGAGCGCCTGCAGGCTTTGGCTGATTTGGGCCTGTGTCTCGCTGTCCGCAGGCAGGCACTGTGCCAGGGCTTTGTCCAGTAGGTCTGTGGGCAGACGCAGCCAGCACAAATCCCGGTACAGGGGAGCAAAGGCAGCGGCCAGTTGTTCCTGCCAGGGGTCAGGCATGTCGACCACGGCCCCGGGCACACTTAGCATAGTGAGTTGCAAGGCCGCAAGGGCGCGCAGCCAGGAACAGTAGGTTGCAACAGCACCCTCCTCCGTACAACCACGGCCAACCTGGACAAAGGATTGGGCAGCAGTGGGCAACAGAAGGACAATGTCGCTGAAGGGGCGAATTCGGGCAAAACCGGTCAACTGGTAAAGTTGGCCAAGATGGGCAAGGGCCTGCAGGCTGTGCGCAGCCGAATCGCTCGCCGGATCGATCTTCTCCTGTGACCAGACAAAGCTGCAAAAATGCCAGACACCGCGACTCACCAGATTACGCACCCAAGCGACATCAGCAAAAAACTCGGGAGGTGCCACCAGGCGCAGGCGGGCTGGGGCATAGAGCTGCAAGTGGCCAACAAGCTCGATCAGGAGCTGTCTGTCTGCCCCATTACCCACTACAATTTCCACATCATCATCTTCAAGGCTGTCCAGCATCTTGCCCAGGTCCTGCGGTACATACGTTTTGTGCAGGGCACTCCGGCTGCAACCAGGGCATTGTTGCGAACACGGACTCTCCAGGGCAATGCGGGTGAGGCCACCGTAGTTGGGAGCCTGCACCGGCAGCCAAGGGGCCTTGGTGTGGATGGCCCGGGCCGTGAGGTTGTAGTATTTTTCCACCACCTTGGAAACAGCCTGGGCAAGAAGCAACTCGGCCTCGTTCATCCAGCGGTTTGCCCAGGCTCGGTACGGTGGATGCTGATCAAAACGGTAACCGTATTCCAGGGCACGGTGGCGCAGTTCGGTACCATTGAGCAGGCAAAGCTCATTGCAGAAAATACGGGTGGGTTGCTCGGTCATGATGCTGATCAGACCCTGGAGATAGGTGGCCAGGGTCTCTTCGGGCAGGCCACAGATCAAGTAGATGTTAAAGGGCACCTGGGCAGCGCGCAAACGGGCAAGCCCTGCCTTGAAGCGCTGCGGCTGCCAGGCACGGTGGATGGCCTGGGCCGTGGGGGCATGCATACTTTGCAGGCCAACATCCACAATGGTACAGTGTTGCAGGCAGGCGGCCAGCTCTTCACTCACTTGGTGGGCATAGATCTCAACGGAGATGACGGTACGCGGGTTGTTTTTTTGCAAGTCCTCCAGCACAGTACTCAATTCGCGCAGGCGGGCCGGATTGCTGTTACACAAGATAGGATCAAGAATATGAAAATATCCTGCACCCTGGGCTGCCATATGGGCAGCCTCTTGTGCCAGGCGGGCCACTGAGGCGCTGCGCACCTTGCCCCGCTGACCACCTTCAAAGCAGAAACTGCACCGGTTGGGGCAACCCCGCGAGCCCTCGAGCATCACCCCCAGCAGGTTGCGCTGCTCTGGCTGTACAAGCCCGGCCAAGATTACCGAGGGCAGTGTATCCAAATCCTGCACCAGCTCGGCTGGTCTGGTGAGAATAGATTGACCCTGCCTGCGGAAGCGCAGGCCAGAAACCGCGTAGGGATCGCGCACAGTGCGGGGGCCACTTGCCAACCAGGCCTGGAGCAGTTGTACCAGGGCAAGCTCCCCTTCCCCTTCAATCAGATAATCCAGTTCGGGCAGCAGTTGTAAAAAATCAACGGCAGAATTGGTCACCTCCTGGCCACCAAAGAGGAAAAGCGCCTGCGGTAAAAGCGGCCTGAGCTTGCGTAGCAACAGCTCAACCTGCATGCGATTCCAGATGTTGACTGTCCAGGCAATGCACTCTGGCTGCCAGGCGGCAAGGAGGCTGGCCGCCCCCTGCATATCAGCGTTATTGTCAAGCTCCACATAACGGATATCCACCTGGCTTGCCAGAGCAGGATTCTGGGCCACCACCAGGGCCAGAATGCGCACTGCCAGGCTGTAGTAGCCAGGCATATTCACTGCCACCAGGAGTACACGTCGCTGTTTTTGATCGTTTTGGCCTCGCTGCCTACCCTTGGGCCAGGGGTTGCCCAACTGGCCAGAAAGATTTAGGTGTTGCCAGGATCTGTTCTGGTCGTCTTGTCTGTTCCCGTGCTGCACAGTATCTCCCATCAGGGCCGGGTAAAGTAGCGCCTGCGCACATCGCGCAGTTCAGAGGCTGAAAAAAAGCCAATCCACTGCCTGAAAATACGCTCCGGCGTTTCAGCGGCATAGAGCATATTGCCCTTCAGCCGCAGATAATCAAACAACCCCACCTGGCTGAAAAAAGGGCGTATCCAGGCCTGCACTCTCTTTTCAGCAGATGCGGGCAGGGGAAAAAAGCGGCGCGCCTCCTCGGCTTCCAAATAAAACAGCTCATCCACTAAATGTAGAGTCAGGGCGAACATGGTGCCCACCCGTGCCCGGGAGCACCAGGTAGCAAGCCATTTCCAATCCAACTCTTCCTGGGTCAGGAACAGGGCAATATCCAAGAGCTGCTTGAAAATGGTGAGTTCATGGTGGATAAAGGCATGCAAAACCAGGCCAATGAGTTCGTATTCCCTGGAAAGTACATATAAGCGGCCATCCTGTGTGTCCAGGGGAGAACGGCTCTCTAACCACTGCTCAGCCTCTACACAGCCTCGATAGCGCTTGGCAGTTAAGAGAGACCAATGCAGTTCAACCACCACATCCTGGATATGCACCACATCCTGGCTGCGCAACTGCTCGCAGGGCTCATGCCCCGCAAGGGCCAAGCTATGCAGCACTGCCAGTCGCGATGTCGGTGTGAGCAGAATATCCACATCACGCATGCGCCGCTCTGCAGGTGAGCCATAATCCCGGTGGGCCAGTACCACCCCGCGCATGGCCACTGCTTTGATGTTCGCTGCATCCAGCAGGGTAAAGAGTTCTACCGCTGCCCGTAAGGCTCGCAAATTTTCAAGCAGCCCGATCATGGCCCGGGTTCGCCACTGTGCCAGCACCTGGTTCATTTGGCCGCTGGCATCCTCGGCCCGGTAGAAAAGCCCTTCCAAACCATGGGCCTCCACAAAGGCGCACAAAAGCTGCGGCTCCACCTCTGCTGGAATCTGTGCAAGGGTGGCGCGGGTGCGTGCATAGACACCCAGGGTGCTGCGCAACCACTGGTAGGTTTTTTGGGCTGTTTCAGCCGTGGCCATATTCACCTTGGTTATGAGTCTTGTTTATGCGTCTTGGTTATGGGCATGAGAAAAAGGAGCACAGGCCGCTGCTGGCCGGTAACTGAGGCAGGCGCCAATGCACTGACCGCGCACTCCCAAAGGGCAGGTGTTGCACTGTGCCATAATGGGGCTGCGCATGCGGTTGGCAATGTCAGGGGCAAAAACCTGTGCTGCTGCCTCTGGCCCTGCATAGGCGGTAATGGGTTGACGCGAACGCCTGTTCAAACCCAGACAGGCAGAAAAGTGCAAATCAGGATACACAACTACGTTATTTGAAAAACCAAGCAAATAACTGGGGCACACGCAGGCAAGCGAACCGTTTTTCAAAAAATGCCAGGCCACCTGTTCTGGCATGCAGCAGAGGGGAAAAGGCTTGGATAACTGAACCTGCATGCCCTGCTTTTCCGCCTCCTGCACAAGACAGTGCAGCAGCGGCGCAAAGGTAGCCAGTTGGTTAATGTCGACAAAGTCGTTGCCCCGCTGGCTGTTGGGCATGGGAATGGCGATACGCAACTCGTGCAAGCCGCAGGCTTGAACACTGTGCAAATAGGCCAGAGCATCATCTGCGGGACTAAGAAAATTGCAGCGCAAAATAGCGTAGATGCCGGCTTGGCGCAGGCGGCGCGCTGTAGCAGTGAAGCGCTGATACGCACTGGGCGCGTGCAGGACCTCGGGCGTCAGATGCAGGGTGATACACAGGGGCGGATTGGCCAGAATAGCGGCCAGGGCAGGCTCTTCCATAAGCCCGTTACTGGCCACATAGTATTCCAGGCCTGCTTTGTGCAACCAGCTGATCAGTTGGGGAAAACGGCTGTACAGGGTGGGTTCACCGCCAGTCAAGCCAAGACGGGTAAGACAGTATTTCTCCATCCAGGCAAGCAGTGCTGCCAACTGTTTTTCATCCGCCTCCTGCTCAGCAGATGTGGAGTTATCTGCGCCGGCAATGCAGTAGGAACAATGCAGTTGGCAGCGCATGCTGGGCGAAAAGGATATCTGCTGCGGATATTGTTGGGCAGCTAAAGATGCAGCGGCGCGGTTCAGCTCTTCTGCCTCGCTGGCCAAGCCCTGGGACACAAAATATGCGCTCAACTCATGTTGGGCGCCGGCAAAAAGCGCCAGGCGCTGCACAAAACGGCTGCGGCTGGCTGCGGTCGGCAGGCCTTGCAGTTGCTCTGCACACAAACGACACAGGACTGCATGTTCATCCAGATTAAAAGGGTTGTCCCGTATCCAGGCAGGCAGCGGTTGTGTAAGCGGTTGAATGTTTTGCCTGCCCATATCAAGGGGTACAATGTCAGGGGGCACAATGGTCGCTTCACTTGGTAACCAGCGCGTGGGCAAGGTTGCCGTGGGCAGCAGGGCAAAGAGCAAACGCATGGCTGCATGGGCCAACACCGCCTGATCGCCAGCCACATGTGCCAGCAGACTGGGCACCGCCGCTGCCCCTTGTGCTGCAAGTCGCTCCATAGCCAGCAATGCGGCCATGGTCTTCATATTGGTCTCTATACCGGGGCGCAGCTCTTGGCTCTGCTCTGTGCTTATATGGGTCTGCATCTTTTTTGAACAACCTTCATAACAGATAACCCCATGGCAAAATCATGGTGCTTGGCGGATCAAGGCCATTTCAATCACTAGCCAGGCTGTGCGGCCCAGCCAAGCGATCCATGAGCCAGGGACCAAGTGCCTGCGGATTATTGCCAGTCTGCAACACAAAGACCGGTACTGTTTCCAGCACTGTGCTGCACAGGGCCATGGCAGTGGCCTGTGGCCTTTGTCCTTGGGCAAAACTGTGGGCATGGAGTAGCTTGCCAAAGGCCGTGCCCACCCCAAGGGGCTCCAACCTTATCTGCTCACCCCCAAGTTGCAGCACATAGAGACCATGCAGGCGACACGCTGCATGGTGATAGGCCTGTGCATACACGGCGTCTGCAGCAAGAATACATTTACCGCTTGGTAAAAATGGTAAAAAATTCCGCTTGGAAACTGCATCGGCAGCAGCCTGCACCTCCGGAAAAAATGCCATGGTCTGTGGGGTTAAATTGAGTGCTTCGGCTATGCCCTGCACCTGCAGAACACCGTTTTCCAGACGAATGGCTACAAGATCATCGGCCAAAAGCTGCGCCCCAGAGCGGAGCAGGGAAAGTGCGGTGGTAGTCTTGCCGCCGCCGCTCTCAGCCAAAAACACAAGACCGTGACCAGAGGGAGTACGCACCGCCGCCGCATGCAGCAACAGCATCTTGTGGGTGGCAAAGAACTCGCGCAGCACTGGTACCAGCACCGAAGAAACAGAAAGGGGGGTTAAGCTCTCTGTCTTTTTCAGGGCCACATAGCAGATACGCTGTGCAGCCACAGACAGCCAAGCGCAGTAAATGGCCTGCCTGTTCACCGCCAGGGCCGCACAATCTCCCCCATCTGCGTAGACCAACACCACGTCACTCCCCTCAGGTTGGGCATGCACATACGCCTGCAGCCACGGCGGCACAAGTGCCTCCAGGGCTTTAAACTGCTCAAGCTGATGAACACGTAAGGTAATGTATGAAGAGGCATTCTGCCGGGGAAGGCAGGCAAACATTGCGGCGAGTGCCGCACGCGCAGGCGATGCAGGCCCTTGCAGGCAAAAAGGTACACCACAGATACTAACGCAATCCACGGGTCTTTTCTCTTGCCAGGAGGACAGTCAAAAAAAGACAGGAGCCGTACTTGCCGGCTCCTGCATAAACAACAGTAAACAAATATGTGGACTTGTGCGGGTTATGCACCCTAGAACAAGGCGCTGGCAACAGATGGCTCTGGCATGCTGTCCAGATGCCGCATGCGGGTCGGTTTAATAGTAGTAATAATAGTAGTATGTCGCGCTAACGGATTCTAGGGGATTGTGCTTGAAAAACTGGGGAGCAACATAGCTCTTCTTCATGGGAGATCCTCCTGGCCGGGATGTTGGATTAAAAGCTTATTACTCAGTAATCCTTGCACAAAATCTACCACATCGGTTTCTGCCTGTGCAAGGGAAACATCATATTCGGCAACAACCGCCTCGATCACTTGCTTGATGCTTTTTTGTTCAGCCAAGGCCAACCATGCCAATCTGCCAATTTCATTAAAAGAAAAATATTCACCCGAGGCAAGTTGCAGTACAATCAACTCGCCTTTAATGTCGCGCCAGGAAATGCCTTCTGCGGTTTGAAATACACTCTTCTGGCTTATTTTCTTTTCCATGCTCTGTCCTGCTCTGTTCTTTCGGCATGTGGCTCAAGATGGGGGGCACGGTACATGACCTGACATCATTCTTCAATAAAATAAATGATTCCCGATTTTTGATAGTATGCCAAGAGCGGATCGCCACCGGGCCAGACACAGCGTTCTGCACATCCATTCCGCTGGCCACATGTTTTAACCCTATTCAAAACCAAAATTGCCCCGGTTGCCCTGGGCAACCCTGGATGGCGAGACAATATAAACTCGCATTGGCTGCGTACTACAAAAAAAACGGACACTCAGCTCATTGCTCAGTGTCCGTTTTTACTGGCGGGGCCGACGAGACTCGAACTCGCGACCTCTGGCGTGACAGGCCAGCGTTCTAACCAACTGAACTACGACCCCATATATGGTGGGCGAAACAGGGATCGAACCTGTGACCCTCGGCTTGTAAGGCCGATGCTCTCCCAGCTGAGCTATTCGCCCTTCATCAGAAGATGAAGTATCCTATTTAGCAGGATTACAGGCGGACGTCAAGTAAAAACAACAGTGTTGGGGTGCGCTGGTGCCGCTTTACCACGTTCCCCATCCAAGCAAACACTGCAGCAATGAAACTTACGAGATGGACGCGTTCGTATTTCGGCCAACTAAGGGGTAGTCAGCATACAGAGGGTCGATCGGTGCATCCTTGAAAAGGCTCTCCCCCTCGCCAACGACCAGAGCCCGTTGCAAAACCTCATCAACATCATCCACCAGGTCTATGTGCAGACTATCCTTGATGTTGGCTGGCACATCATGCAGGTTGCGCTCATTCTCCCTGGGGAGCAAAACATGGGTAATATTGCCACGGCGGGCGGCCAAAAGCTTTTCCGTCAGGCCACCGACGGGCAATATCCTGCCCCGCAGGGTAATTTCCCCAGACATGGCAATGTTGCAACGCACTGGTATGCGGAGCATGGCCGAAACAATGGCAGTGGCAATGGTAATGCCGGCAGAAGGCCCATCCTTGGGGATGGCGCCTTCAGGCACATGCACATGCACATCAATCTTTTGGTAGCTGTCGGCGTCCAGCCCAAACCGTGTGAAGTGGGAACGTACATACGACAGGGCGGCCTGGGCCGACTCCTGCATTACCTCGCCCAGTTTGCCGGTAATAACCAGTTTACCAGTACCAGGCATGACCGAGGCCTCAATCTGCAAGAGCTCGCCACCCATTTCCGTCCAGGCCATGCCTGTGGCTAAACCTACTTTGTCCTCCTCTTCAGCCAGGCCAAAACGGTATTTGGCTACGCCCAGATACTCACCAATGATAGCAGAAGAAACTGTGTACTGTTTTTTCAATTTTCCCGATTTCAGCCTATCCCGGGCCACTTTGCGACATATTGTACCAATGGCGCGTTCCAGGTTACGCACTCCGGCCTCGCGGGTATACGACCGGATAATCGTCAACAAGGTCTCGTCAGGCAGGGTGATGTCATCCTTGCCAAAACCGTTGGCCTTCAACTGTTTGGGCAACAAAAAGTCCGTGGCAATATGCAGCTTTTCTTCTTCGGTATACCCGCGCAGCTCGATGATTTCCATACGGTCCTGCAGGGGTGCAGGGATGCCGTGGAGGTGATTGGCTGTGGTGATGAACAGCACCTGGGATAGATCGTAGTCCAAATCGAGATAGTGGTCGTTAAAGGTGTTGTTTTGTTCCGGATCCAGTACTTCCAGCAAGGCTGAGGCTGGATCGCCACGGAAATCGCTACTCATTTTGTCGATTTCATCCAGGCAGAAAACCGGATTGATCACCTCGGCCCGCTGCATGGCCAAGATAATTTTACCCGGCATAGCACCGATATAGGTGCGCCGGTGTCCCCTGATTTCTGCCTCGTCGTGTACACCACCCAGGGAGATGCGCACAAAGCGCCGGCCAATGGAGCGGGCAATGGACTTGCACACCGAAGTTTTGCCCACGCCAGGCGGTCCGACCAGGCATAAAATAGGACCTTTGACTTTTTTGACCTGTGCCTGCACCGCCAGGTGATCGAGGATGCGCTCCTTGGGTTTATCCAGGCCATAGTGATCCTCGTTGAGGATATCCTCGGCCCGATTGATATCAATGCGGCTGCGCGACTTTTTGCGCCAAGGCAGGTTGAGGATGGCATCCAGGTAGTTGCGCACCACCGTAGTTTCCGCAGACATGGGTGGCATCTGCCGCAATTTGCGGAACTCCTTCTCCGCCCTTTTGCGCACGACTTCCGGCAGGTTTTTCTTGGCAATAGCCTCTTCCAACTCGGCCATGTCATCCCCGCCTTCGCCCTGGCCCATTTCTTCATGGATGGCGCGTACTTTTTCGGCAAGATAAAAGTTACGCTGCACATCACTCATCTTCTTCTTGACCTTGGCATTGATGTCGCGTTCCAGGGCCATGAGTTCCATTTCCCGGTGCAGTAGTTCCAAGACCATGCGCATGCGTTGGGGCACAGACAGGGTTTCGAGAAGTTCCTGCTTTTCACGGGTGATGATCGGCAGATGCGCACAGATGGTATCCACCATGCGTACCGCATCTGACTGCTCCAGGATAGACTGGAGTACTTCCCGGGGGATCTTCCGGTTGACCTGGCAGTAACTTTCGTATACCCGCCGCAGTTCACGGATAAAGGCAGGCAAGTCCTTGCTGTCTGTATCGGTATCCGCCACCTCCATGAGACGAGCATAAGGGCAGGAATGCTCGCTGGCAAGTGCATCAAACACGCCAACCAGGCGAGCCCGCTGTTTGCCCTCCACCAAGGCCTTGACCGTACCTTCGGGCAGCCGCAAAAGCTGCATCACCTTGCCAAGGGTGCCCATGGTGAACAGATCTTTTTGGGTGGGTTCCTCAATCGTGGCCTCGCGTTGAGCCACCAGAAAAATGAGGGTTTCATCTTGCATGGCGCGTTCAAGCGCCAGCACGGATTTTTCCCTGCCCACCACCAGGGGCACCACCATACCCGGAAAGAGAACAATATCCCTCAAAGGCAAAAGTGGATGGATGATATTGGGATTTTCCGCCATGGTATAGCTCACACGTTCGTATCACTGGCAGCCTGTTCATAAAGCAGAACAGGTTGTTCATCATTGGCAATAACCTGCTCGTTGATGACACATTCACTGACCCCTTCCACTGAAGGCAGGTCAAACATGACATCCAGCATGCATTCTTCCATAACCGAGCGCAGGCCGCGCGCACCAGACTTGCGTTCAATGGCCTTACGGGCAATGGCCCGGTAGGCGCTTTCAGTGAAGTGGAGCTGGACATTTTCCAGAGCAAAGAGATGCTGATACTGCTTGCTCAGGGCATTTTTCGGCTCCTTGAGAATCCGTACCAGATCGTCTTCGTTCAACTCCTGCAGAGGGGCAATAACCGGTAGGCGGCCGACCAGTTCCGGAATAATGCCGAATTTCAACAGATCTTCCGGTTGAATTTCGGCGAACAGTTCACTGAGTGAACGGTTCTTCTGGCTGACCACATTGGCGCCGAATCCCATGGCTTTCACCCCGGTGCGTTGGCGAATGATTTCTTCCAGGCCAACAAAAGCACCGCCCACGATAAAGAGAATATTGGTGGTGTCGATGCGCACCAACTCTTCCTTGGGATGTTTGCGCCCCCCCTGTTTGGAGACCGAGGCCACCGTACCCTCGATGATTTTCAACAGGGCCTGTTGTACTCCTTCTCCGGAAACATCACGGGTAACCGAGGGCGAGTCGGATTTACGGGCAATTTTGTCGATCTCATCAATATAGATGATACCACGCTCCGCCTTGGCCACATCATAGTCCACGTTCAAAAGCAGGCTGGTGAGGATACTGTCCACATCCTCACCCACATACCCTGCCTCAGTAAGCATGGTGGCATCGGCAATGGTAAACGGCACATTGAGTAGGCGAGCCAGCGTCTGCGCCAACAAGGTCTTGCCACTGCCAGTGGGGCCGATGAGCACCACATTGGATTTCTGTAACTCAACCCCATTTGTATCTGCATTTTTACTGGCATTGATCCGTTTATAGTGGTTGTACACTGCCACGGCCAACACCCGTTTGGCATGGTCCTGACCAATTACATAGCTGTCCAGATACTCCTTGATCTCTTTGGGAGTGCAAGAGAACTCCTCGCGGTCATGGATGCCGAGTTGTTCCTGCCCATCATCACTGTCGTGGATGATCTCGTTGCAGGCGGCAATACATTCATCGCAAATATAGACCACGGCACCGACATAGGTGTCTGGTCCGGAAACCATATTGCTGACTTCACTGGGATTTTTCCCGCAAAACGAACAGACCTGGGCCTTGTCGTGCTCCTCTGTACCACTGCCTTTCACGCTTTTTTCTCTCCCTCTGTCTGTTCCCGGCTGCTCAGCACCTTATCGATAATTCCGTATTCACAGGCCTGCACAGCACCCATGAAGTTGTCGCGCTCAGTATCGTTTTGCACCTTTTTCAAGGTCCTACCTGTGTGCCTGGCAAGGATGGTATTCAAATCGTGCCGCATGCGCAGGATCTCGCGGGCATGGATGTCAACATCCGTGGCCTGCCCCTGAAAACCACCCATGGGCTGATGGATCATGATACGTGCATTGGGCAGAGCATAGCGTTTGCCTTTGGCACCACTGGCCAAAAGCAATGCCCCCATGGAAGCGGCCTGCCCCATGCACAGGGTAGCGACATCACAACGGATGTACTGCATGGTGTCGTAGATGGCAAGCCCTGCGGTCACCGAACCACCAGGTGAATTGATATAGAAGGTAATATCTTTATCCGGATCGTCGGCCTCCAGAAAAAGCAGCTGGGCCACCACCAGACTGGCGATATCATCGGTCACCTGCGTGCCCAGAAAAATAATGCGCTCCTTGAGCAGGCGCGAATAGATGTCATAGGCGCGCTCACCCCGCGGGCTTTGCTCCACCACCATGGGTACAAGATTCATATTGACCTCGCTTCTATACATTCTGTTGGCCAGGAATTCTGGCCGACAGGGTTAACCTTCTTGTTCTTCTTGTTTTTCTTCTGTTTCCTGAGCTGGTTCCGGGGCCTTGTCCACAATAACGGTTTGCTCCCGCAGATAATTGAGCACCTTTTCGTTATGCAACTCGTTCATAAAGGGGAGCAGCTCTTCCCGGCGCTGGAAATAGCTCTTCACTTCTTCCACGCTCATGCGGTACTGGTCGGCGATACGCTGATAACCACGCTCAATATCTTCATCCGCCAGCTTGATTTCTTCAACCTCAGCGATCTTCTTGAGAAGAAAGTCGCCCTTGACCCGCTTTTCCGCAATTTCCCTATTCCGCTCAGCCAACTCCTTCAAGTCTATGCCAGCCGACTCAAAGCTGAGTCCACTGCGCTTGAGGTTTTCTTCGGTCTGCTTGAGCATCTCCTGGATTTCGTAGTTGACCAGGCGCTTGGGTACCTCAAAGGGAGTGAGCTCGATGAGCCGTAAAACAATTTTATCGTCCAAATCGCCCTGCCGCGCCATCTCCCGTGCATTGAGCAGGTCTTGACGAATAGCATTTTTCAGTTCATCCAAGCTATTGTACTTGGCATCAACATCCTTGGCCATTTCATCATCAAGAGCAGGCTTGACCCGAACCTTGACCTCCTTCACATCCACCTTGAACTCCACCTTTTTGCCGGCCAACACCGGATTGGGATGATCAGCGGGGAAATCAATCTCATAGAGGGTTTTATCGCCCTGTTGCAGACCCAACAGTTTGTTTTCAAAATCTTCACCCAAACGGTTAGTGCCCATGTCCACCAGGTGATTTTCGTTGCGCACCTCCTTCAGGGCCTTGCCTTCGTGGAAGCCTTGGAAATCAACGGTAACCAGATCATCCAAGGCAATGACATGCCCTTCGGGTGCAGTCTGGATAGCAGCCTGGCGACGCTGTATCTTCTGCAGTTCCAGGTCAATCTCCTCCTCACCCACTGACAGGGGCGGCAGCTCGATCTCAAGCCCCTTGTACTGGTTCAACTCGAACTCCGGTTTGATATCCACCATGGCCACATAGGAAAAACCGCCTTCATCGGTAAAACGATGTTCTATAATTTCCGGATGCACCACTGGCTCGATTTTTTCCTGTTCCACCGCATTGAAATAAGTGTCCTGCACCAGCTGTTCGCCAACTTCTGCCTCGATCTGCTCTTTGAAGTTTTTCTCCAGCACTATGCGCGGCACCTTGCCCCGTCTGAATCCCTTCAGGGTCACCTCCCGGTTTGTCTTGGCATAGGCCTTGTCCAGGGCGGGCTTGACCACCTCCTGAGGAAGGGTGATGGTGAGTTTGCGGGTGAGATCGGAAAGTTGTTCAACGGCGATGTCCATGGAAAATATTCCTTTCAAGGCTGTTTGCAGGCCGCGTGGGCGGTGCAGGTTTGTGGGATGACTGCTCTTAGCGGACTTGTTGTGACGGGTTTGTACATGGCGCACCTCTGCGCCCTGTCCCAATTCTGGTGCGAGAGGGGGGACTCGAACCCCCAAGGTTGTGCACCGCCAGATCCTAAGTCTGGTGCGTTTGCCAATTTCGCCACTCTCGCGTAAACTTCGTATTATTAATCAGTACCGCCGGGAACGTCAAGAAGACACGGTACAAAACAACCATATCTGGCTTAAGCGACGGCCGTATCGCTGCGTTTTACGGTCGCTGCAGTGCGGCAAGGTCGTACCGCTCACCCCGACCAATAAACATGATGGCCATTCCGGTTAAAATCAGATTGGCTGCAGCAATGAGGTGAAAGGAGCTATCCACACCCCAATAATCGAAACTGACTCCGGCAAAGAGGGCACCAGTAAAGACGCCTGCACTCATGGCCAGGTTGAATACGCCCATCATCGAGCCATGGCCAAAATGGTTCCTACCCTCTTCCGCGGCATAAGCGCCCAGCACCGGCCAAAGGATGGCCTCGCTGCATCCCAAAAACAAGTAGATCAGCAACATACTGTGAAAACTGTGCATGGACGGAATGTGGTACATGGCCAGGGTTGTACACACCGTGCCAACAAGCAACAGAGTTTTTTTATCGACCCGGTCGGCAAGTCGGCCAAAGGGAATTTGCAGCACTGCGTTGACCAGGGTTCGACAGGCCATAACCAGACCCACGTGGGTGGAATCAACCCCTGGCCATGGGGTCATAATCAGGGGAAGGAAGGCCATGGCTGGCACAATCATCAACACCGTGGCAAAACGAGCCAAAAGGATCCCACGGCTTCTACTGCGCTGTATCATGCGGCCCATATTTTTGACAATACCAGTTGTGCTCTTGTTGACCGTTTCCTGCTGGGAAGGCGGCAGCAGAGCAAGGACCAACAACAGGGCACACATGGAAAGAAGCGCCATAACATAAAAAACCGGGGCAAGTCCCCAGTGGTCGGCAATGAGACCGCCGATCACCGGGCCAAAGCCAATGCCGCAGAACAGGGAGGCATTCATCATGCCCATGTATTTGCCCTCCTGTCCTGGTGGGGTAAAGGCGCTGGTATAGGCCATGGCCACTGGCACAATCATGGCTGCGCCCACGCCCTGCAGTACACGAATAGACACCAGATGGGCCACTGAATAAGCCAGAGGCACCAGGATGCCGACCATGCCGTAAATGATCAAACCAACAACAATGAATTGCTTGCGACCGCGCTGGTCAGACACATGCCCCACCAAGGGTTGCAGAAATCCCCGGCTCAGGGAAAAGACAGCGGTAATCACTCCGAGGGCAAACCCGCCAGCGCCAAGCTGCACTGCAAGTTGCGGTAAAACTGGGATAATGATACCAACACCCAGCATGGCAATGAACACCGCTGCAAAAAGCGTAGCGAGAATTCGTGCCTTCATATTGACAGACAACAGGCCCGTCGGTTATGCGAGGATCTGCCAAGAAATATATGGGAAAGGTGATGTTGGTAACACACGGTAAATATTAAGAGAGTTAATGGAAAAATGGCAACCTTGTGTATTGAGTGTGCGCTAAAAAAGCGGACTGCCTGCGCAGCCAATGGAAAACAGGGATGCGTCTGTTGGGTGATTTGATTACACCTGCAGCAGATGTGTCCAAAGGCAAATATTCCCGTAAACCATGCCGCATCAAGTGCTACTCATCCAACAGTCTAAGCTGGCGTTTGTAAAGCAGTGTGTGGTAGCATACATCTTTTACCGTACTCACCGCTTTGCCAGCAAGCGATAAAATTCCATTTTTGACAAGGCTTTTTATGCACAATCCAGTTGTCAATGCCCGTATTAGCCCAAATGGCCATCTCAATATTCTCTCCCGTTTGGAGGTCAATGCCCTGCTCCAGGTGAGCCAGGGAGATCTGTACCCGATTTTCCGCAGCAGTTCCTTGGCGGTACTCAATTACGGCGACTATCTTGACGATGGCCAGGAGCTGTTGCAGCGTTTTCCTGATTACGACATCCGCGTTATTCAGCAGGATCGCGGCATCAAGCTGGATCTGTTCAACGCTCCGGCCAGCGCCTTTGTGGATGGACAGATGATCAGGGGCATCAACGAGCATCTTTTTTCCGTACTGCGGGATCTCGCCTATGTTGATGCCGCCATCCTGAACAACTCAGCCTTTAATCTCAGCACTTCAGACGGTATCACCAACGCTGTTTTCCATATCCTGCGCAATGCCCGGGTCCTGCAGCCAGATGTACCGCCCCGGCTGGTGGTCTGCTGGGGGGGCCATTCCATTTCCCGGGAGGAGTACGACTACAGCAAGGAGGTGGGGCATCAGCTGGGGTTACGCGATCTGGATATCTGTACCGGCTGCGGATCCGGGGCCATGAAGGGTCCCATGAAGGGTGCGGCAGTAGGTCATGCCAAGCAGCGCAACTATACCGGCCAGTACCTGGGTATCACCGAGCCGGGTATTATCGCTTCTGAATCGCCCAACCCCATTGTTAAGGATCTGGTCATTATGCCGGACATTGAGAAGCGACTGGAGAGCTTTGTCCGCCTGGGTCATGCCATTGTGATCTTCCCTGGGGGAGTGGGCACCACTGAAGAAATCCTGTATATCCTGGGTATCTTGGTCAATCCAGCCAATGCCCATATCCCCTTTCCCCTGATTTTTACCGGCCCAGCCAGTTCTGCCGCCTATTTTGAATTGGTGGACAGCTTTATCACCAAAACCCTGGGTCCGGAAATGCAGAAATTGTATCAAATCATTATTGATGATCCGGAAGAAGTGGCGCGACAGGTGGTCCGCGGGGTCGGCAAGGTGCGGGATTTCAGACGGGTTACCGAAGATGCCAATTTCTTTAACTGGCAGCTCAACATACCGCTGGATTTTCAGCAGCCTTTTCATCCTACCCACGACAACATGCGCACCCTCAACCTGAGAAAAGGCCAACCAGTGGAGTTGTTAGCCAGTGATCTGCGCAGAGCGTTTTCCGGTATTGTCAGCGGCAATGTCAAGGCAACAGGCATTTGCGCCATTGAAGAAAAAGGGCCCTTTGAGCTGCGGGGCGATGCCGCCATACTTAACCCCATGGATGTGCTACTTGCCGCTTTTGTCGAACAAAAACGTATGAAACTGCCCACCAAGGAGTACAACCCCTGTTATCGGCTAATTGCCTCATAAATAGGGAACAAGGATATTGTCTTGTCGGGTATAGGGGTGCCCAGGGTTGTCGAGCGCCAAAAAGCGTGGCCGGCAATTCTCCCACACCCAGGGGGATGATTGCTGAATTCGCCCATCCATTCTACCGGGATATTTCCCAGCCATCGATCCAGGACCAGTGACGGAAACGACGCGGCATGTGGCTGCCGATGCAGCCACTGAGCATAACCAGCCACAGTAAGACTACCTGGTACTGTAGCCACAGGTGCACGGCCAAACCCAGGAGTATGTGTAACTGCACCAGTAGCCCTTTAGTGCGATGCGGCCACTGCCGGTCGTGGAGCCACTCCAGTACAAGTAACATCAGACCACTGACGATCATCCCATGGTGCCAGTTTTGGAAAAGAATATATTTTTGCTGCAGGATCACGCCGCCAAACACCACGGAGGCCATCACGATGTGGAGGGTACGCAGGCCAATATTGGCCCAGCGCGGCATGATTTTTTCTCCTCGTTTTTCCATGAAAAATTTACCTTAATGGTTCCAGCCAGCCAGTCTTACGGGCGAAGAAACGTCTATGTTTCCGCTACGTTAAAAAATATCATGAAGAGAAGCAGCGTGAATTGAACCGCCTATTTTTTCCGACCATGGCCCGGAGCTCCATGGCAATCCAGCTCGCCATCCTGATGTGTTGTTTTTGCAGCTTGAGGATAGTACGTACGACACGCACTGGCTGAGTCTTGAGCACCGAGCACCTTCGTCTTCATCCAAAGGGCTGCAAGAAAAAGACGAATCCGTGGAACAGATGCAGGAAGACCTCGCTGTCTCCCTCAAAACGTACCACAAAGAACGTACCCCATCAGAGGAAGAGCATGCAGGGCAAAATCCCCTCTCAGCCATTGACCAACAAGTTGCCAGAGAATGATAAACAGGCAACTGTGCACAGCACTGATCCGGACATACTCCCAGCCATGAAGCATCCCCCTTTGCCAAAACTTGAGCTGTGCATGGCAGAGCGCCTGCGCCTGCCAGACAACCTGCCCAAGTTCCTCGTGCAGCAGCCCCTGCCAGAGGAAGTCCAGCTCATCAGGCGTTTTGGCCAAATACAGCCCATTCTTGTGTCCCAACACCTGGTCGGGAAGAGCGAAC
Organism: Desulfobulbus sp.; assembly: GCA_040776885.1. GTDB lineage: Bacteria > Desulfobacterota > Desulfobulbia > Desulfobulbales > Desulfobulbaceae > Desulfobulbus. The sequence continues at coordinate 67,107 of JAXGZR010000001.1, forward strand.
TGCTGGTGCTCAGCAATGTTGGTCAGTACCTGGCCCTACGCCAGGCAGGTGTTCTCCAGGTGGTCTGCCGTATCCTGCCGGCGCAAACAGCTCCGGTCAAAGCCTTTGCCCTGCGTATTGTGCATGACCGCCAGGCTTACTCAAGCAGCCTGGTTATGCAGGCCTACCTGCTCAAGGAGGCAGAGGAGCAACTGGACAGGCAGGAACTGTTGTCCCTGCTCCCACTCATGGGTGTGAAGCCCCAACAGCATGTGCTCAAGGAGCGTAAAAAACTCCTCCAGTTCGATAGCAGCGTGCAGCAGGCCCTACACAACAAAGTGCTTAGTAACAAATGCGTGCCGCTTCTGTTCAGGCTGCCACCAGTAGAACAGCAGCAGATTGTACATCTCGTTATCCACTATCGCCTGGGAGGATCCAAGCAGCAGAATCTTGTGAACATGCTGGTGGAATTGTATCTGCGCGAGGGCAGCACCAGTAAAACACTCCTGACCCAATGGCAGCAAGATGTAGAGCCGCCGCGCGACAACCTGCCCCAGGAGGCCCAGAGTCTGCTCAGCTATCTGCTCGCACGCTGCAATCCGCACCTTGTCCACGCCGAAAAGCACTTTTGCGAGCAGGTGCAGCGCTTGCAAGCACCTGAACACATCAGCATTACCCACACCCCTGCCTTTGAAGACGAAGGGGTTGCAGTGCACATCAACTATGCAAACTGGTCGACCCTGCAGGCCCACTGGCAGCAGCTACTGCAACTGGTTGCAGAGGATCAAGGTACTGCTGGAAACAGGGAGTCGGGATCGGTGAAATAGCCACGGTACAAGAGATCTGCACCCAGGTGCTCTGTGCAAATCTTGCAGAGCCTCCGATGGTGCTCGCCAGCACCACTGTTGCCGTCCCTGTTGCCAACCTGGCAGGGACCTTGACCCTGCAGCAAGGGCGTACCTGCCCCGCCAATAAAATATGGCGCGAGCAGCAGGGCAACTTCGTCCACCAGATCCTCCGCCAGAAAGGAAGCATGCACCTGGGCCCCACCCTCAACCAGTACAGAGGCAATACCCTGGCCACCCAGATAGCGCATAATCTGCTGGAGATCGAGACGAGAATCACCTGACGGTTTGGCGCCAATGCGAATAACGCGTGCCCCAGCCCCGTGTAAACGAGCTTCCCTGGCAAGATCTGCATCTTCCCGGCAAAATATCCAGGTGCTGCTGCTAGACGGTTGCTGCAGCATATGGCAATCAGGGGGGAGGCGCAGGGTGCTGTCTAACACAAGGCGCACAGGATCCCGGCCCGAGTGATCTGCCAGACGGGTGGTCAGGCTGGGATTGTCAATCAAGGCCGTGCCCACACCAATCAAAATGGCATCCAGTTCGTTGCGCAGCCCGTGTACATACACGGCAGCCTCTGGGCCGGTAATGGCACCACCCTGACCCTGGGTGTGCGTAATTTTGCCATCCAGGCTCATGCCCGCCTTCATGAGTACCCAGGGCGTGCCACTGCGGCTGTGCTTGGCAAAGGGCACAATGAGTTGTCGACAGGCGGAGCGGCAGATGTCCAGGTGCACCTCCACACCATGTGCTGCCAAAAAAGCCGCCCCACCCCCGGCCACCTGAGCGTTTGGGTCTTTTGTACCGATACACACCTGCCTAATCCCTGCCGCAAGAATGGCTTCGGTACAAGGGGGGGTGCGGCCGCTGTGGTTGCAGGGCTCAAGCGTAACATACATGGTGGCCCCACGAAGATCATGCCCGTTTGCCCTTGCGTTTGCCAGCGCATTCACCTCGGCATGGGGAGTACCGGCTTTTTTATGAAAACCGCAACCTATTATCACCCCATCGCGCACAACAACAGCCCCCACCGCCGGATTTGGGCTGGTGCGACCCAGTCCCTTCCTCCCCTCGGCCAGGGCGCGACGCATGTAGTCTTCATGCCGGTTGCTGCTGTCCATATCTGCGTTCTCCTGATGCCTGCTCAATGTTTCCCCTGCTGTTCACCCAAAAAAATCTTCAACTCTTCCATAAACTCGTTCACATCCTTAAACTGTCGATATACCGAGGCAAAACGCACATAGGCCACCTCGTTCAGTGCCGGTAAGGCCTCCATTACCCATTCCCCCACCTGCCGGGTGGAAACCTCCTTAGCACCGTGATCTTGCAGCTTCTGTTCAATGGCATCGACAAAGGAATCGATCTCAGTGGTGCTGACCGCCAGTTTTTCGCAGGCCTTTTCCAGGCCTGCCACGATCTTGCTCCGTTCCCAAGCCTCGCGGCGACCATCTTTTTTGATGAGCAAAGGCATGGCCAGCTCAATGCGCTCAAAGGTGGTAAAGCGCTTGTTACAGTGCTCACATGCCCGCCGCCGACGGATAATAGTCTTGTCTTTGATGGTGCGAGAATCAATGACCCTGGAATCTATATGGCTACAATACGGGCATTTCATGAAGTACCTACATGGTAAAATTCCATAAAAAAAGCCGGTTGCCTGGGCAAGGCATACCGGCTCGTGCAGTATGGATTTTGAGAACAATCAACAGAAGCGGGCAATCCTGCTCTGATGCCGACCGCCGGCAAAATCTGCATTCAACCAGGTATGCACGATATCCCTTGCCAACTCTGCACCTAGCATCCGTCCGCCCAGGCAAAGCACATTGGCATTGTTGTGCTCGCGGCTCATGCGTGCGCCAAAGGATTCATAGCAGAGTGCAGCCCGGATATGACGATGGCGATTTGCCACCATGGACATGCCAATGCCAGTGCCACAGATGAGTATACCGCGCTCAAAATCACCAGCACCAATGGCCAGGCAGAGCTTGTCGGCAAAATCTGGATAATCCACCGACTCTTCGCTGTGATTGCCCACATCAATCACCTCATGACCTTCCTGGCTGAGGTAGAGAATGATGTTTTTTTTGAGGGCAAAACCACCATGATCCGAACCTATGCCAATTTTCATGCCCTACCCTGCCTCGCCTTAGGAGAATTGACGTAAAACCAGCACACCATTGGTGCCGCCAAAACCAAAAGAGTTGGACATCGCCACCTGCACCTGCTGTTCGCGCGCCGCAAGTGGCACATAATCCAGGTCGCAGTTCGGATCTGGCTGCTCCAGATTGATGGTGGGCGGGATAATGCCATGGAAAATGGTGAGTGCGGTAAAAGCGGTTTCAATACCACCGGCTGCGCCCAGCATATGCCCGGTCATGGATTTGGTGGAACTCACCGCCAGTTTATGGGCGTGCGCACCGAACACTGTCTTGATGGCCCGGGTCTCGCATATATCGTTGAGCGGGGTGGAGGTACCATGGGCATTAATGTAGCCTACCTCCTCGGGAGCAAGCTGTGCGTCGCGCAGGGCCATGGCCATGCAGCGAGCCGCACCCTCGCCATCTTCAGGCGGAGCCGCAATATGAAAGGCATCACTGGTTTGGCCGTAACCGATAATTTCCGCATAAATTCTTGCCCCGCGGCTTCGGGCTGCCTCCAATTCTTCCAGAACAAGCATGCCCGAGCCTTCGGAAATGACAAAACCATCCCGGTCACGATCAAAGGGACGGGATGCTGCCTGTGGATCGTCGTTGCGGGTGGACAGAGCCTTCATGGCACTGAACCCTCCCACAGCCAGCGGACAGATGACTGCCTCCGAACCTCCGGTGACCACCACGTCACAATCCCCGTAGGCGATGTGGCGAAAGGCCTCGCCAACCGCGTGGGTACCAGCGGCACAGGCCGTGGTCTGCGACAAATTTGGGCCTCTGCTGCCCAGGCGGATGGAGATCTGCCCAGACACCATGTTGGGGATGACCCGTGGAATAAAAAACGGGGTGATTTTACGCGGACCGCGCTCCATCACCACCTGATGGTATTCCTCAATCGTGGGCAGGCCGCCCATACCACAACCGGTAATAACCCCAACCCGGTCACTGTTTTCCTCGCCTATGGACAGGCCGCTGTCCTGCCAGGCCATCTCTGCCGCAGCCACCGCGTATTGCACGAAGAGATCGACATTTTTAGCCTGCTTCTTTTCAAACCAGGTTTCCACGTCAAAGCCCTTCACTTCAGCGGCAATCTGCGAAGCATAAGTGCTCGCATCAAAACGGGAAATGCGGTCAACACCGCTTTTCCCGTTGATCAGCGCTTCCCAAGTGAGCTCTGTACCAATACCCAGCGGGGTAACCAGACCCACTCCTGTGACAACAACCCGTCTCTTCACGCTTCTTGGCCTGGTTACTGCAGTTTGGCCACGTAATCGATGGCGTTTTGTACGGTGGTAATCTTCTCGGCCTCTTCATCCGGAATTTCCACGTCAAACTCTTCTTCCATCGCCATGATCAACTCAACCAAATCCAGTGAATCCGCGCCGAGATCATCAACAAAGGATGCGCCCGGCACTACTTTCTCGCGGTCTACGCTGAGTTGCTCCACAATGATATCGATCATCTTGTCTTCTACAGCCATGTTCGTCTCCCAAAAAAATAAACGTGCTAAAGTTGGGGCATGGTACAGATATGCTATCCGGCCATGCCTGTCAGTGTCCCATATACATGCCACCATTGACATGCAGGGTCTGCCCGGTGATATAGGCGCTGTCGTTTGAGGCCAAAAAAGCCGCGGCCGCAGCCACATCTTCCGGAGTGCCCAACACACCCAGTGGTATTTGTTCCTTCAGGGCCACTTGGACATCTTCTCCCAGAGAATCGGTCATATCGGTGGTGATATATCCGGGAGCAATACAGTTGACGGTAATACCACGGCTGGCCAATTCACGGGCCATGGATTTGCTCAGGCCAATCAGCCCAGCCTTGGCAGCGCCATAATTCACCTGCCCACTGTTACCCATGCAGCCAACCACGGAGGTAATATTGATGATACGGCCCCATCTCTGCTTCATCATCGAGCGCATCACCGCCTTGCTACAGAGAAAGGCACCCTTGAGATTGGTGTCCAGCACGCTGTCCCAATCGTCTTCCTTCATGCGCGCCATCAGGCCATCGCGGGTGATACCGGCATTGTTGACCAGTATGTCTATTTTGCCGTGGGCATCAACAATGTTTTTTATCTGTTCCTGTACCGCGGTCGCATCCGCCACATTGAAAGGGGCGAGAAACGCCTGTCCACCGGTTTCCTGCACCAGGCGCAGGGTTTCTTCGGCTGCCGTCGGGTTGCTGACATAGTTAATGGCCACTGTCGCGCCCATACGGGCCAGGCGCACACAGATCGCCCGACCTATGCCGCGGCTGCCTCCGGTGATCAAGGCCACGCTTTTTTCCGGGATCATCTCTTTGCCTCCTGCAGTTGCCGTATAAGTTCAGGGACAACTTCATATAGATCGCCCACCAAGCCGTAGGTGGCAATGTTGAAGATCGGTGCTTCTGCATCTCGGTTGATGGCCACCACCACCTCAGCAGACTGCATGCCCACCGCATGCTGGATGGCTCCGGAGATACCGCAGGCAATGTAGAGTTTGGGACTGACTGTCTTGCCGGTTTGTCCAACCTGGTGAGGATAGGGTATCCAGCCGGCATCCACTGCCGCCCTGGATGCAGCCACAGCAGCGTTGAGTTCTGCCGCCAGCTCACGTAACAGGGCAAAGCCTTTTTCCGAGGTCAGTCCTCGTCCGCCGGCGACCAAGGCCTCAACCTCCTGAATATTGACCTGATCCTCTTCACTCTGCACTGTCTCCAGCACTTCGGTGGCCGTGTGCAACTCGTCTTCCTGCGCCTCAATGTGCACCACCGTGCCGGTGCGCGTTGGATCGGGCGTGGCCGGAGCCATCACCTTGGGTCGCACCGTGGCCATCTGTGGCCGGGTATGCGGGCACTCAATGGTGGCCATGATGTTGCCACCAAAGGCAGGACGGGTTTGCAGGAGCATACCGTCTTCCTCGCGGATTTCCAGCTTGGTGCAGTCGGCGGTCAGTCCTGCACCGACCAGGGTGGCCACATAGGGGATGACCGAACGGCCAATAGCCGTTGCCCCGGCAAGGACGACCTCGGGTTTTTGTTCCTGGATGATACGGGCAAGCAGCTTTGCATAGACATCCTCGCGGAACTGGGCAAGGCTGGGATGTTGAGCCAAAAAAATCGTATCTGCCCCGCCTGCGATCAATGAGTCGCAGTAGTTTGCAACCTCATGGCCGAGGAGTACCACACTCAGCGGTACCTGGCGCTGGTTGGCCAATTTGCGGCCAATGCCCAAAAGTTCATAGGTCACCGGTGCAATCAGGCCATGGCGACATTCCGCAAAAACCATGACCCCGGAAAAGGTATGGGCATCTTCCTGAAGGCGCTTGTCTGCCACCTCGATACGCAGGGCATCTTCTGGACAGTTGTCTACACAGGCGCCGCACAGGGTGCAGTTGTCATTGACCACGGCGCAGTCCTCCTGCACCGTAATGGCGGCAAAGGCGCAAGTGTCTTCACAAAGACCGCAGGCCGTGCATTTTTCACAATCGATGTACAGCATGATGGTACACTTGGGTTACTCGGTTACAGATAGGGACGCAGGCTGTCCACCAGTTGGGCAACTTGTTCTTGCACACTGCCCGTGAAGATCTTGCGGTCGCCCCGGGCCTCGGGCGAAAACACCCGCACCACCTGGGTGGGCGAGCCGGCCAGGCCAATGTGTTGCGCATCGGCCTCGATATCTGCTGCGCTCAACACTGTGCACTTGGCCTTTTTAGCCTTCATCTTGCCTTTGAGCGAAGCAACACGTGGCTCATTGATGTCCTTGACCACAGTGAGCAGGGCTGGCAGCGGCAAACGCAGCACATCAAAGCCATCGTCCATCATGCGCTCCACCTCGATGCTGCTGGCGCTGACATCTCTGGTTTTTTGCACGCAGGTGGCATAGGGCAAGTTCAAACGACAGGCCAGGCCAGGCCCAACCTGGGCAGTATCACCATCAATGGCTTGCTTACCGCAGAGAATGAGATCCGCCGGAGCAAGGGATTGAATGGCCTTGGCCAGAGTGTAGGAGGTTGCCCAGGTATCGGCACCGGCAAAGGCACGGTCTGAGACCAGCACCCCAGCATCGGCTCCGCAGGCAATGGCCTCCCGCAGCATGGCCTCGGCCTGGGGTGGTCCCATGCTGAGCACGGTCACCGTGCCACCCAGTTTTTCCTTGATCACCACCGCCTCTTCCAGGGCATGGCGATCGTAAGGATTCATGATGGATTCGACCCCTTCCCTGGACAGGGTATTGGTACGGGGATCCAACCGGACATCCTTAGCATCCGGTACCTGTTTGGCGCAAACAATGATATGCATAATAGATCAGGAATATTCCTTGTTCAGCTCCTGGCCGATGACGTTGCGCTGAATCTGGTTGGTACCCTCATAGATTTGCAGAATCTTGGCATCGCGCATCATCTTTTCCACCGGGTATTCCTTCATGTACCCGTAACCACCCAGTACCTGCACCGCATCAGTGGTAACCCTCATGGCCATGTCCGTGGCAAAGACCTTACACATGGAAGAGGCCTTGGACATATTCTTCGGGTGCTTGTCAATATGGCGTGCCGCTGCATAGACCAGGGCACGGGCAGCCTCCAGCTGCATGGCCATGTCTGCCAGCATGTGCTGCACTGCCTGAAAGGAGATGATCGGTTTGCCGAACTGCACCCGTTGCTTGGCATAGGTAACCGCTTCGTCTAAAGCAGCCTGGGCCAGGCCCACGCCAAGGGAGGCAATGCCCGGGCGGGACAGATCAAGCGTTTTCATAACCGTGATGAACCCAGTGCCCCGCCTGCCCACCAGCCGGTCCTTGGGAATGCGGCAGTCCTTCAGAATCAGTTCTCGAGTGGCTGAGGAACGGATACCCATCTTGTCTTCCTTCTTACCATAGGAAAATCCAGGATCCCCGTCTTCCACCACAAAGATGGAAGCGCCCCGTGCACCTTTGCTGGGGTCGGTAAGTGCCACTATGGAATAGATTTCCGATTCTCCGCCATTGGTGATCCACTGCTTGGTGCCATTAAGTACCCAGTGATCGCCCTTATCCACTGCCGTGGTCCGGATGCCCGAGGCATCGCTGCCTGCATTGGCTTCGGTCAGGCCAAAAGCAGCCCAGCGGGATCCGCTGGCAATGTCCGGCAAATACTTTTCCTTCTGTTCCTCGCTGCCTGCAAGAATGACAGGATAAATGCCAAGGGCACTGGCAGCATAGCTGGTGGCCACACCCACACAACCACGGGCCAGTTCCTCCATGGCCAGAACTATTTCGTAACAGCCGCCCCCAAGTCCACCATACTCCTCTGGCACGAAGATACCGAACAGATCTGCCTTGGCAATATCGTGTAAAATCTCGCGGGGAAACTTGTTCTGTTCGTCCAGTTCCGCCCGGACCGGCAAGATCTTTTCCCTGGTTATTTCCCGGGCGGTCTCAACAATCATTTGCTGGGTTTCATCAAAAAAATAATCCACTCGACCCTCTCTCTATTCGTAATCACTTACCAGCGCAGAAGCAGCGCGCCCCAGGTGAGCCCGGCACCAAATGTGCATAGCAGCACAAGGTCACCCGGGCGAATCCGACCTTCACGGTTGGCTTCATCAAGGGCAATGGGAATGCTGGCCGATGAGGTGTTGCCATAACGATTCAGGTTGGTAAACACCTTGTCTGCAGATACCCCCAAGCGTTCCTTGAGGTTGTTGACAATGCGGATGTTTGCCTGGTGGGGAATCATAAGATCAATGTCGGCAATGTCCAGATGATGTTGAGCCAAAAGCTCCTTAACCGCCCCCTCCATCAATCGTACCGCGTTTTTGAACAGTTCACTGCCGTTCATCTGGATATATGGTCCCTTCCAGTCCGGCAGCTGCAAATCCTTGTTCATGCTGGGCGGACCTTCGGTATAGAGCAGGTTCCACAGTCGACCATCGGACTGTAATTTTGCACCGAAAATGCCGCGCTCCTCACCTTCTGCCGCGCTACCGAGAACCGCTGCACCTGCACCATCACCAAAGAGGACGCAGGTGTTTCTGTCCTGCCAATTCATGCGGGTGGACAGATTTTCCGCACCAATAACCAGCACCTTCATGTCTGGCTGCGCACAGATATACTTGCTGGCCAAGTCAATGCCGTAGGTAAAACCAGCACAGGCAGCGCTGATGTCGTAGGCAAAGGCATTGAAGGCCTTGAGTTCTGCCTGGACAAAACAGGCCGTGGAGGGCATGAGCATATGGGGTGAGACCGTGGCCAAAACCAACAAATCCACATCTGCCGGTGTGAGTTGTGCTGCCGCAAGGGCCCTGCGTGCCGCTTGCGCAGCCACCTTGTGGATATGTTCACCAGGCCCGGCGATACGTCTTTCGCTGATGCCAGTACGGCTGAGAATCCAAGAATCGGAAGTGTCCACCATCTGCTCGAGTTCCGCATTGGTAAGAATGCGTTCGGGCAAACAGGAACCGGTGCCAAGAATAACTGCTCTGGTCATACTGTACTTACCTGTTTGGCTGCAGATTCACTTAGATGGCGGACAATCGCAGCGTTAATATTGTGGCGCGCCATGTCGGCTGCAACAGCAATGGCGTTGCGCAGGGCATTGGCATCTGATGATCCATGGCAAATAATACCGGTACCATTGATACCCAAAAGGGGGGCACCGCCATATTCCGCATAATCCACCTTCTTTTTGAAACGCGACAGTGCGCCACGCATAAGCAGATAGCCCAGCTTTGCCCGCCAGCTTTTCAAAATTTCATCCCGAATCATCATCAGGGCTGCATCGGCCAGTCCTTCGCTGGTTTTTAACAGAATATTGCCGATAAAACCGTCACACACCACAACATCCACATCACCGCGATACACATCGCGGCCTTCCACATTACCGATGAAATTGAGCGGGCTGTTCTGCAAGAGCGGATAGGCTTCTTTGACCAGGGCATTGCCCTTACCGGTCTCCTTGCCAATGCTGAGCAAGCCCACCCGAGGCTGCTTATGCTGCAGGAGCAGGCTTGAACAGGAGCAGGCCATAATCGCGAACTGAAACAAATGTTGGGCGCGGCAATCGACATTGGCGCCGATATCCATAACCATGACCGGCTTTTTCAAGGTAGGGAAAAAACTGGCAATCCCGGGTCTGGATATTCCGGGCAACCGTCCGAGCTTCTTGACCGCAGCGGCCATGGTGGCCCCGGAGTTGCCTGCGGAAACCACAGCATCCGCTTTACCTGTCTTCACCAAGTCAAAGCCGACCACAACTGTAGCGTCTTTTTTCCTACGGATGGCATCAACCGGTACATCCTGCATGGTGATGATCTCACTGGCCGGATGCACAAACACCCGGGCCAGGGCTGCAGCATCCCCCTTGGCCAAGGTCTTGAGCCTGTCGTATAACAGTTCTTCTGGCCCAACCAGGATGACCTTGAGATCATCAAGGGTACGGACCGCGGCAAGCGCACCGTGTACCGCCACATCCGGTCCACTGTCGCCCCCCATGGCATCCAGGGCGATTTTCACCGTTGAGTACGCTGTTTACAGTTCTTCTTCAAACTGAACAATCCGTTTACCCTTGTACATGCCGCAACCAGCGCAGACCTGATGGGGCATTTTGGGTTCACCGCAATTCGGACAAGAGCTGATTTGGGGGGTGCTCAAGGCATCGTGTGCCCTGCGCATCCTGGTGCGGGAACGGGAATGTCTTCGTTTTGGTAGAGCCATTGTATCCTCCGTAGAGTCGTTTCATAACAAGGCAAAGACGCCTTGCCATGGGTACTGTATCAGTTAGTGTAATTTATTTTTTGCCCTTCGCCAGCTTGGCAAGCACCGAAAACGGTGAATCCACTATTTTGCGCGCGCAACCGCATTGTTCTTCATTGCGGTCTGCACCGCAATGCGGACAGAGGCCGCCACAGTCGCTGCGGCAAAGCCGTTTCCCAGGCAAAGCCAAAAAGAGCTGTTGCCGCATGACTTCATTAAGGTCAACGCAAGGGATATCCAGCTCAACAGAATCAAAATCCTCCTGGCCGACACCCTCCTGTTGCTCTGTCTGTTTTACTCCTGAAACCGGGGGCTGCACCACCGCAGTCAAACGGAATGCGGAATCCAGTGCAAGCGGATAGGAAATCAAACAGCGATCACACGTAAGGCCAAGCGTACCCTGGAGAAGCCCCTGGATCTCCACCTTTCCCTGACCAACCGGTAGCACATGACACCACGCCGCAAGCGGTGCATCAAGGGTACACTCCCCAGTCACGTCAAGGGTAGTGATCTGCCAAGCAAAATCACGGCCAAGAGGCGGAATTTCATCAAAACACACAAGCATACACTTAGACAGCCACGTATGAGCCGGCCACTATACAGGATAATAGAGAAAATGTCAGGTAAAAAACAAGCTGAAGCAAGCCTTTGCCGGTGCGGACAAGCAACTGCCTGCCCGCACCGGCAAAGGCTTGCACATCCGGATGGGTGGTTTATTTTTTCGTAGCTTGCAACTGGGCTATTTTGCTGTTGATTTGCTGAATCAAGCCGTCAAAGCCGTTTCTCTGCAAAATTGACCTGAGCTGTTCCATGTAGTTACGTACCAGGCTGATGTTTTCAACGATCAGGTCATAGGCCATCCATTCAGCATCGCGCAGTTGCATGATATAGGAGATGGGGATGTTGCCATCCTTAAACTCGATGACAGTGCGCACCTCGGCCCGGTCTCCACGGATGCGCGGCTGTTCATACTGAATAGGCTCACCGTCATAGGTGTCGATCCGGTCCATATAGGTATAACCAAGCAGATAGGAAAATCTGTCGATGAAGACTTGTTTCTGCTCATCAGACAGGGAATTCCACCGTGGCCCCAGCACCCGTTTGGACATTTCATCAAAGTCGAAACGCTCGGCCGCAAGATTGAGAAACTTGGTGAACTGCTCTTCTCTGGAGAGTTTCTTAAAGTCTGCCTCGGTGAGCAAGGTGGTGATCTTGTCGACCACCGGACGGAGTTGCTCCACTGGATCAGGCGCAGCCTGAGCCGGAATATGCATAAAAAAAGTGAAAAAAACTGCAGCCACTATGAGATGAAGATGTTTTATGAAACGCATGGTAACTACCTGTTGTTTTAATGTTGATAGTTAAACTCAGGGGTGGTAATGGCGGGAAATTCCGCTGGATTCCCGGTTCTGGGCCCCTTTTGCCGCAGCTGGAAATAGCCGTTGCGAAAGGCCACATACGGATCCAGACTGATGGCCTTCATATCCTGGTACTGACCAAGGTGCAAAGACACCTCGTTAATGGTTTGTGAACCGTACACCGTGCTGCTGGTGGTTAAATCATCGCTCCAGGGCGTATACAAACCACGAGCCACACCGTCACCTATGGCACCGGTGAAATCACGCAAAGTGGATGGCCCCAAAAGAGGCACCACCAGGTAGACGCCATCGCCAATACCCCAGGTGGCAAAGGTCTCCCCCAGGGTGGCCTGGATACGGTGTATATTAAATTCGTTGGCAGCCGGATCTGCCAGGCCAAAGACACCGGCAGTGGAGTTAATCAGAAACCTGGACAGCACCAGACCCGAATCAGCCAGACGCCCTTGGAGAAGACAGTTGACCGAGCGCACCGGCTCGCTCAGGTTGTAGAAAAAATTACTGACAATGGTACGGAAGTCAACTGGTACCACCTTGCTGTAACCAGTGGCCACCGGATCGAGGACCCAAAGGTAGAGTCGGTCGTTAAAGGTGAACATGACCCGGTTAAAGGGCTCCAGGGGATCATAGATGGATTCGAAACGCTCCCCTGTTTCATAACTGGCATCGTCAAGATAGTCTATACTCCCGGCCTGTGCCGGAACGGCGACCAGGATCAGCAGAAAAAACAGCCAGGCACTGGCGCCACAGGTGCGTGCTGTACGCAACATGTCAATCCTCCTGCGGCTTGGCTGAGCCAACCTGGCCAAAGGCAAATCTGGAAATAAGCGATTCTATATCCACGGTGGATTCGGTGTCGAGCACTGTATCCCCTGGCTCGTACATGGCAGTATCACCACCCAGGCTTATCTGGATGTATTTGTCGCCGATAATTCCCTGGGTCTTGATGGAGGCCATTGAATCAACCGGCACATGCACCGACTGTTCCAACTGCATGTCCACCAAGGCCATGTTGTCCTCGTCCAGGCGAATCCCACGCACCGAACCCACGCTCACACCAGAGATCTGAATCTCGGCCCCTTTTTTCAAACCCGAGACATTGTTGAATGCAGCGCTCAAGGTATAGGTCTTGCCCTGGGTCAAGAGTGGCACTTCTCCCAGGCGTAGGGCTAACCAGCCAAAGGCCACAAGGCCAATGAGCAAAAAGATGCCAACCATGATTTCCATGCGAGAATTACCCATCTCACTCTCCTTTATCCTGTAAAACCCGGCCCCATAACTGTCCGGGCAAATTCGCGAATAGGTTCTTTAGCAGAATGCACAATCTGCGCTGCATCCGTAAAGGTGTCGAGTTCCCCCTTGTTGAGCAGGATAATTTGATCCGCCAACTTGAAGATTTGCGGTACATCGTGGCTGACAATCATGGCCGTATATCCCAGGCGCTTCTGGGTGCTGTTGAACAGTTCGTAAATCTCCTGGGTCATCACCGGATCCAATCCAGTGGTGGGCTCGTCGAACAGGAGGAGCTTGGGTTCCAGTTGCAGGGCCCTGGCCAAACCAACCCGCTTCTTCATGCCGCCACTGAGCTGCGCGGGAAACTTGTCTTCGTGTCCTGCCAGGCCAAGCTGTTCCAGGGTACCTTCCACCTTGTGGCGGATTTCCTCCTCAGATAGTTTGGTGCGCTCTCGCAAAGGCAGGGCAATGTTTTCAAACACACTTAAGGAATCAAACAGGGCGCTTCCCTGGAAAAGCACGCCAAACTGCATGCGCAACTCCCGCAGGGCCTTAAAACCAAGACGGGCAATATCGTGGCCATGCACCAAAATCTGGCCGCTATCAGGCTTGAGCAAACCCAGTATGAGCTTGAGAGTCACACTCTTGCCCTGGCCGCTGCCACCGGCAATAACCGTGGTCTTTCCTGCGGGCACGGAAAAAGTCGCATTCTGCAGCACTTTGTTGCGTCTCGCGGCACGGCCAAAGGATTTGGACACATCAATAAAGCGAACCGCAGCCTCAGTCGCCCCTTTTGCTGCTGCTTGGGCTGTATGATCAGAATTCACAGGAGCACCGAGGTAAGAAAGTAGTCGGAAATGAGCACGGAAATAGAGGAAAAAACCACAGCCTGGGTGGTTGCCCGACTCACGCTCTCTGCTCCAAAACCCATTCCCCGGTTGACATGTACGAAAAAGCCTCGGCCAGTGCAGATCCAGGCCACTAGCAAACCAAAGAAAAGAGATTTGACCAATCCCATGCGTATATCTGCATTGGTCACGTTGTGGGCCATACCTGCCATAAAGGCACCGCTGTTGGCACCCATCATCTCCACTCCCACCAGATAGCCACCAAAGATACCGACCACGTCGAATACTGCGGTCAGGAGCGGTACAGAGATGACCATGGCCAAAAATTTTGGAGAGATGAGGTAGCGAAACGGGTCGATGGCCATGCAGTCGAGGGCGTCAATTTGCTCGCTGATGCGCATAATACCAAGTTCTGCACACATGGCCGAGCCTGCGCGGCCAGCCACCATGATCGCAGTCAAGGTTGGTCCCATCTCCATAATCAGGCTCAGGGCCACGACCGTACCCAGCATGCCATCGGCGCCAAAACGGTTGAGGGCGTTGTATCCCTGCAGCCCCAAAACCATGCCCGTGGACAGGGAGGTGAAGACAATCACGGCTATGGAACCTGCGCCGATAAAACGCAGTTGTTTGAGCACTTCTCCAAAACGGAAGGGAAGCTTGAACAGGCCAATCAGGGCGAAAAAAAGAAAAAGACCCATTCGGCCAAGATCGGCCAAGGTATCGAGGGTCAAGTACCCCAAGGTGCCCAGGCCCTTGGCAAGGCGGGAGGGCTGCGGGGGAAATTCTTGTATGGAATCCATAGCTCTATCGGTCTCAGGTATTGTGCAGGATACTGGGGCATTTTCTCTGTGCCCTCTCCATTCCTACCAAGAAAAAGAAGGCAGAGGAAGACTCCCCAATCTCCTGAAAAGCAAGGAAACATTAGGCATGAACAGCGTTTGCCGCAAGAGCTGGCGCTGAATATCAGGTGGAAAACAAACCTGTTTTGCATGCAACCTGCTACTTTACGGTATTTTTTCTAAATCAGCATGTTAAAATACGGGGAGTTTCGTGTTCAGATAAAAATAAGTTGTTTCCGGAGGGGATATGATACGGATTTTTGTTGTATGTGGTGCTCTCTTTGCCTTTGGCGGCGTGCTGGCCCGCGCCTTGAGTGCCCACATGCTCCTGGCGCGGCTGAGTGCCACCAATAAGCTGGACAACTTCAATCTTGCCGCAGACTATCTGCTCATACACGGACTGGCACTCATAACTGTGGCCCTGCTCTGGCGCCTTTTCCCGCACTCTGGCCTGTACTGGGCTGGTTGGGCCTTTATTGCAGGCAGCTTTTTCTTTCAGGGCACAGTGTTGATCAAATGCTTTTTACCCATGGGTGTGTTTGGCGTAGTCACTCCCCTGGGCGGACTGGTATTGATGCTTGCCTGGCTATTCCTCGCCTGGGGCGGAATTGCCGCACAACTCTAACAGCTTAACATGCTGTAACTTTTCAACAGCAAGCCGACGTGGTTTCGCCTGCTCACTCTTGGCAGCGTCTACAATGCCAGAGAATGGATCGGGCTTATTTTTGCGATACGCTGTCCTGTACTTCATAACCAGCTACTCCATAACCAGTGTATGGTAGCAGTACACAGACAATATGGCCCACCACAAAAAAGCACCGGAAATAATTTCCGGTGCTTTTTTAAGGCATAGCAACAGGCCTTGATGGCCTGTTTTTAACAAACGTGCCTACTTCTTAGAACACACCCAACAGACTCATTGCCAGAATAAGCAGACCAACACAGGCAACGCGTTTCACCACGATGGGGCTCAGTCGCCTGGCAATTCTCGGACCAATAAACCCAGCCAGAATAGCTGCCGGGAACATGGCGCAGAAGAGTATCCAGTCGAAGTTACCAAACTGGTAATGTCGCATGGTGCTCATGGTGGTGTTAAAGAAAATGGCCAGAAGCGAGCTGCCCACCACCAGGTACATGGGCAGACGCAAAAATACGGTCATCAGGGGCACCATGAAAGGGCCGCCACCAAAACCGAACATGGACGAGAGCACGGCAATGAGAAAGCCGCCTATGCAGCCCACAAACATGTTGACTTTAAATTCCTGTCCCCAAAATTCTACTTTCATTATGTTATCTCCTCACTGGTAGTGATCTTATTTCTTGGCTGCTGCTTCCTCGGCCCGCTTCTTGAACTCTTTCAAGATGGCCTGCTCTTTCTTGTTATTGGCCAAGTAGCCAGGGGTTGTCTGCCAGAACATCAAACCAGCCAGTACCAGCAGGATCCAGCCAAAGGCAGATTTGAACTGCGCCAGCGTAATCATCTCCGTCAGTTTCGGACCGATAAAACCACCGGCCAGCATAGCCAGGCCAATACCAATACCAAGCTTCCAGCTGATGAAGTTGATTCTGGAGTAGTTGTAGATACCACTACCCTGGGAAAAGAGCACTGTGGGGGTAACCGTACCAGCCACAATGGTGTGGGGCAGCATGGGAAACAAGGTCACCAGCAGGGGGTTGAGGATGAAACCACCGCCCGCACCCATGAGCACGCCAAACATCGTAACTGCCAGGGTCAGAATAAAGGGGTAGATCAGGTTCATGCTCGTACCTGCATTGGTCAGGTACACGGTGGGAAAGTTGGTGGTGTTGGTAAAGGTAATGGGAGCACTTTTGGTGGCCTGGTCCACATGGGCGACTATTCTGTACTCGCCAGGGGCAATACCCGAACGCATCGGAATTTCAGCAGTAAAGCTGCCATCCGGCTGCAAATTGATTTGCGCACCAACCACCTTGTCCAGATCCCGGAAACGGGCCTTGGTCAGTTGCATGGAACGCCGAGGATCCGGGGCATCGGAGAGCAGTTCGCCGCGACTGCCGATGATGCTGGCAACAAAAGAGCTCTGATAGGCTTTGATCGGAGCTTCGGCCGGCACATTGAAGGCCGAGTCTGCACCCAGTTCCTTGATAATGTTGGACATGCTCCATTTGTTACCCTTTTTCTTTTCCGCATCGATCTTGTCCTGCATGGTGGTGGGAGCAAAGATCTTGAAATAGGCGGGCATGTGCTCGGTCAGATAGAAAATATAGGGGCGTACACCTGTTTGCGGATCAGGATCCTTGTCAAAACGGTTGGCGCGCACATTATGGCTTTCTGCCCACACTTCCAGAAAAACAGGCTTGCCAGCAGGAGCTTGACCCTTTATTTTGATGGTACCACCGTTGTTAATGGTGGTGTTGCCATCAATCTCTACGCTGACAGGTGCACCGGCAGCCTCGCCAGGTGCAGCAGTCTCAGGAGGAGTCGTGGCCTCCGTAACAGGTGCGGTAGCCGCTTGCGCATCCACAGCCTCTACTTGCACAGCCTCTGTGGTGGCGGCGGTTGGCGCGCTTTCTTGAGCCGCAGCCACACCAAAGCTCGCCAGCAGGAATGCAGCGGCAAAAATCCAGGTTTTTCCCTTACCTTTGCTGTTCATTCAATACCTCTCATCGGTTCTTGGTGAAAAATTGCCTTGCGCTTGTGGCGCACAGGCAGAAAACACTGTGTACTCTACAGACAAACAAAAAGCAATCTGTCGTCGGGCTCCATGCGAAACCACTGTTTTGCTGCAGACAAAACCTCCTTTATACCGCTTCCTGCAGCGGAAAGCATTGTCAATCAATCTGCTCCATCGTCCAGCGAAAGCACCGTGCTTTCACCTACATATTGTTTTCTCTCAAAGCCGGTCATACTGGTCATTTTTTTTGTCAGTTCACTGATGCGCTGCAGGTTGCGGATCACTACCTGCAACTCTTCAGCCATTGCTGTAGCGCCTTCATCCTCGACCAAAAGTTCTGCTGTACCCAGGGCGGCAAAAAGTGGACTATTGATTTCATGGGCAACCGTTCCCGCCATTTCAACGATACCACTTAACCTTGCCTGTTCCACTTCGGCTGCGGCCAGTTTGCGCTCGCTTGTTACATCCCTTATGATTTCAATCACATACTCAATGACTCCATCGTCACCGAAGATGGGTGCTGCGCTGCGTTCCAACCACTTGCCATCGTCTCCCTCGTGCAGTTCCCGGGCCAGTGTCTGCATATCCTGACCTGCAAAAACATGGTTGACCGGGCAGAATCTTTCCTCACGGCACAGCTCATCATAATGCAGGCCAATCACCTCTGCTTCAGGACGGTTCATCGCCTTGAGATACTGCTTGTTGGCCAGAACAACCCGGCGATCCTGATTGAAAACCAAAAGCTGATGTTGCAGGCTGTCGATGATGGTGGCAAGAAACTTTTCATGACCCTCGATTCGTATCAGTAACTTACTGATTTTCTGATAATTTCTGGCATTATGAATGGCAGTCCCACCCACTTCCGCCAGGGTCGAGGCAAAACGGATTTCAGCATCGGTAAATATCCTGGGTGTGCCGGAAAGTACCCGCATAACACCAATAATTTCGCCCTGTACCCGCAGGGGTACTGCCAAGAGAGAAACAATGCCCTCGTCTTGCATCTGCTTGGCATAATCAACCCGCCCATCGTGGCTGGCATCATAAATACTCACCGGCTCACCGGCAAGTACCAGCTGGATGCCGCGCTCACTTTCCACTTCGCCCCGGTGCAGATATGCCTGGGAAAGGCCATGGGAGGCAGCCAGGTAAAGGTGCTTGGTGCTCGGGTCCAGCAGTCGCAGGGTACATCCCTTTACATGCAAACTTTCCACCGCGCGCCGGGCCATAGTACCCAGCGTATCGTCCAAATTTAAAGATGAGTTGACCAAACGGGAAAAGGCCTGCAACTCCCGCAAGAATTTGAGCTGGCTTTGCTGCTTTTCAAACATGCGGCCATGGGCAATGGCAATACCCACCTGCATGGCCAGAGCCATGGAGCAGGAAATTTCTTCCTTGGTGAAAGTCCTGGCTGCGTTTTTATTCAAAAGCCGCATCACACCAATAACCTGCCCCTGGAAAAGAATGGGGAGTGACAGCACCGAATTGATGCCTTCGTGCCTGGCCGCGTCGTGCAGGGGCAAGAGCGTGTCGTCATCGGCTTGGCCTGTGTGCACAGGATAGCCAGCCTGAATCATCTGCATGGTTTGTTCGGTATCGATGTTTTCGCGGGAAAGGTATTCCATCGACACCCCATGCGCAGCTGCCAGCACAAAGCTCTGTGTGGACTCGTCCAGCAAACGGATGGTGCAGGCATCGGTGTTGAGTAATTCTGGCAATTCCCGCACCACGGTTTCCATTACTTCCTGGTGGTCCAGCACCCGGGAGGTCATGGTGATGGTCTGCTGGAGGATATCCAGAAAACGGCCTGATTCTGCAGTTGGGCTGCCCATATCAGCGTGTGCATCGGCACCGGTGACAGCGGTCATTGCCTTGTACCCTTCAGTTAACCTTGTCGGTTTTGGCAAGGGCCAACACTTTCTCCACCTTTTCTTCCAACTCGGCCCGGTCAATGGGTTTGACGCAGTACTCATCTGCACCTAACCCCATGGCTTCGCGGGCGGTTTCCATGGTGGGATAGCCGGTGAGCATAATGGCACGCATGGCAGGGTTGATCTCTTTCATCAGGGCCAACACCTCAATACCACTCATTCTTTTGAGCTTGATGTCAAGAATGGCAAGGTCTACCGGTTGCTTACGCACATGGGCAATGGCATCGTCCTCGTCGGTAAAGGTGTACACCGTGTGCCCTTTTTTCTTCAGTATCTTGCCCACAAGGATGGAGGCATCCTCCACGTCGTCAAGTGTCAGTATCTCTGCCATAAAATAATACCTGGTTTCTCTGATTTCTTTTGAGTTGTATATGATACCAATGCACCAGCAGCCTGCTTTCCATTAATCCATATCCAGCCACAGCAAGCAGGGCTTTTCGTTCCTCTGTAAAAAAGCCGTGGCCTCACCCATGGATCTATACGGCCAAAGCGGGTGTGCCTGCATCCTTGCCCTGCACAGTGTCGTTTTCCTGCGCAGGTCTGGCAGTGGCCAAGGGCAAGCTCAGGCGAAAGAGAGTGCCTGCACCGGATGGATAGCCTTCCATCATCAACTTTTCCCGCACCGGACTTTCAATGGTAATGGTGCCACCATGTTCCTGCACAATACCATAGGTCACAGACAGACCCAGCCCTGTACCTTTGCCCACCGGTTTAGTGGTGAAAAACGGATCAAAAACTTGGGCCTTGATCGGCTCAGGAATACCATGGCCGCTGTCCTGCACCTCGACGCTGACCATGTTGGTATCTGCATGGGCAAGGGTGCGCAGCATGAGCACGCCACCGCCCTGCTCTTCCATGGCGTAATTCGCATTGTTGATCAGGTTGACCAGTACCTGCCGCAGTTTCTCAGGGTCACCCGTCACCAATGGCAGATCACGGGTTAGGCTCTTGTGCAGTTGCACATGATTCAGAGCCAGATTGTGCCCGGTAATGGCACTGGCATCTTCAACAATTTCATTGAGATCAATAGGTTGGCGCACGCTGCCGGATTGCCTGGAATATTTGAGCAAATCTGCAACAATCTTGCGGCTAGCCTTGGTTTGCCGTTCGATGACCAGAAGGCTTTGATAGGTATCTGATTCTTCTGAAAAATCATCCATCATCAACTGAGCATAACCTAAAATAATACCCAGGGGCGTGTTGATTTCGTGGGCTATACCTGCTGCCATCTGGCCGACCGAAGCCATTTTTTCGCTGGCAACCAGCTGTTCCATCATGGATTTCAACCGGGTCAAATCCTTGGCAATACTTTCCGCACCGGCAAACTGGCCTTTGTCATCATGTAGTGCTGTTGCCGAAATGAGCACGGAAATGACCGAGTCGTCCTTTTTACGAAATTTGGCCTCATAATCGCGCAAATAGCCCCGCTGCTCCAGGCGAGCATTAAACTCGGCCAATTCAGTCTGATCACAAAATATATCCTGCAGATACATAGTTGGAATGTCACTCGGTGCATGCTGCAACATTTCACAACCGGCCGGATTCATCTCCACTAATTCGTGGCAGGCTCCGGAAAAGAAGACAATATCCTTGGAAGCACTGAACAGGTGGCGAAAGCGTTTTTCCGACTCTGAAAGTTCTGCAGCTCGCTTTTCCACCATATCTTCGAGCCCAAGATTCAACTCGCGCAGCTTTTTTGCTGTTGCTTCAAGTTGCAACTCCGATTGTTTCAAGCGGGCCGCCTCTTCTTCAATGGCCTCATAAGACTGCACCCCCTTCTGATAAAAGAGCATGACTGCAGCCACGGCAATCATGAACAGGGTGTTGAAGCCACCTGAAAACGGAGCAATATATGCCCATGCATCGCCTTTGCCAGCACTGTGCAGCACTTCCCTGGTGATATGACCAATGCCGCGGGACACGGCAAAGGCAGAGATAGCCAAGGTCACGTAAAATAAATAGCCCCACAAAAAGTTATCTGGCTTGAGCCTGGTCAGGCGGAAAGCATACCATGTGGCTAAAAAAGCAAACACGATGTTTGCGGACGAGCCAACCACGTCCACCACAATTGCCGGCAGCATGGACAGGCCATTCACGGATTTTTCTCCTCCGCTTCGCTCATAGCGGCCCGGTAAAAGATGCGAATGGCCATGTACAAACAAAACAACGCAGGTACACAAAGGAGATGATCCAGTTTTGCCAGGTAAAAAACCAAATTGTTCACACTGTAGGGCGGCAGCAGCCTGGTGGTCAGGTAATGCGAATCCTGCACCAAAGATGTTGGCTCAACATGTGTCGCTGCAATATGCCCCACAAAAGCCAGGATATTCCACAGGCCCATCAGCAGGCAGAACAACTGCAAAAACTGCCAGCCCCGGCTGGTAAAAGCGGCGCGGCGGATATACCAGAGAAAAAACACAAGGGCAAAGAAATAATGCACATGGGCCATCTGATGCACATACAGCCCCTCTGGCCCCCCATGTATCTGCAGGGCCAGGGCATCCCTCACCTCAACACCAAAGGTGGCCAACAGGGAAAGCCCAAGCCAACCAGTTCTCAGGCACCATTTCTGCGCTGCAGATGATATCATCCTCTCCAGCCTCATACCGTAAGCCTTGCACACAAAATTTATCTATGCAAAGACAATACCACAATAAAGGTTATTGCCTTTTTCAACCACACCTTGGCTATGGCTTGACCATCCCTGCTTGTGGCGTGAAAAGGCCTACCATGTTAATGAGAATTGTTTGCCATAGACATGGCACATCTGCAACAAAAATGTTTCACAGGTGCAGCACAATTCATGCGGCACACATTCACGGCCGGAAAACCTGGCTACGGATGCCATAGCGCCGCAGCAGGCGCTGCAGGGCCTGTCGGTCAAGACCACTGGCCTTGGCAGCATGGGTGACATTTCCCTGATGCTTGCGGAGCATGGATGTTAGATAGTCTTGATGGAAATGAAGCAAGGTCTGTTCCTTGGCCTCCTTGTAGGCCAAGGAGTGGTTGCACCAAACCGTGGCATTGTGCGCTGTTTGAGGTGAGCCATCGGAGCCATCGTGCAAAAAATCTTCTGGTCCGATTTCATCCCCTTCACAGAGCAAAACAGCACGCTGCACAGCATTGCGCAATTCCCGTACATTGCCCGGCCAGTTGCGCCGCATCAGACAGGAAAGGGCTGCAGCTGAAAATTCGAGTTGCTCCCTGCCACTTTCTTCTCGAAACTTTCCCAAAAATGACTGGGCCAAGGGGATGATGTCCGGCGCCATCTGCGCCAGATTGGGCATAGTAATGGGCATTACATTGAGACGGTGATAGAGGTCCTCCCGGAAATGTCCTGCCTCCATTTTTGCCTCCAAATCCTGGTTGGAGGAGGCAAGCACCCGAACGTTGACCCGCACGGTTTTATTCTGGCCAAGCGGCCTGATTTCCTTTTCCTGCAGTACCCGTAAAAGTTTGGTCTGCACTCCCACCGGGATATCGGCGATTTCGTCCAACAAGATAGTGGAACCATCTGCCTCCTGGAAGAGCCCGATTTTGTCGTGGGTGGCGCCAGTAAAGGCGCCACGACGATAGCCAAACAGTTCGCTCTCCAAAATGGCTTCGGGCAGGGCCGGGCAATTGACCGTAACCATGGGCTTGTGCGCCCGCGCCGACATGGCGTGCAGGGCGCGGGCCGCCAACTCCTTACCAGTTCCGGATTCTCCGCGGATCAATACCGTAACCTCGCTGGCTGCCACCCGCTCCAGCAAGGACAGGGTTTTGCGCAGTGCAAGGGACGAACCGACAAAACCGTGTACTGTCCCTTCCCGGTCGCAAAGCATCTGCTGCAGGCGCTCATTTTCCCGCACCAGCCTAGTCCGTTCCAGGGCCCTACTCACGGTTTGGATGATGCGCTCACGGTCAAACGGCTTTTCGACAAAATCATAAGCGCCATTTTTCAAGACCTGTACCGCCATCTCAATGGTGCCATACCCACTCATAAGGATGGTGGTAATGGCTGGCACATGTTGGTTGAGCTGCTCGAAAAAGCGAAGCCCATCCATGCCTGGCATGCGGATATCGCTGAGCACCACAGCCGGCGGTGTCTGTTTTACCAGAAGCAGGGCCTCTTCAGCAGAGGTTGCAAGCACAGTTTCGCAGTGGCAGTGCTTGCCCAGCATCTTTGCCAACATCTTGAGCATGTCTGCATCATCATCGACAATCAGGAGCTGGCGTGCCGCCGCAGGCGGTATGGAAGAGCTTGTTCTACTCATAGCCCTTTGACCAACCCTTTCTCAACCTGCATCCGATTAAAAAAACAAGGAACTGCAAAACTCTCAGCTTTGCTTTGCCGCTTCTTCTATGGCCCTTTTGAAGCGTTCCGTGGACACACGCAACTGACACCCTGGGCAACACATTCCCGGTTTTTTAAACCAGCTGAGCGGATTGTTTATCTTTACTCCACATTTTGGACAACTAACTTGAATGATTTTGTCTTCCATTGCAATGCTCCTTAAAAAACATTCATGGTTGATCCACAAGCCCCGACACAATGGGCTTGCACCTATACACTACCCATTTGCATAACTGCGTGTTTGTCGTCAGCAATGGGCGAATGGGCGGTGTTTATCTGTCTTGTGCCTTCAAGGCCTGAAAACACAACTGTACATACTTGCCGCTGACCGTGTCGGCCAGGGAAAAGCGCAAGGTGTCACCTTGCATACCCTGACCGGTGAGCATGGTAAAAACTTTACGAGAAAGAGCGCGCGTTTCTTCCCCAAGAGCAGCAACAGCCTGTTCAGCATCGGCATGGTCCTTTTTCCAGTAGCGACAGCGGGCAGGCCGCATGTCACCGGCCAGGCACTGACCCTCTTCCAAAAGCGGGCACACAAGATTGGGGGCAGCGGCAGGCCCTGTTGCTCCGGCGTGGCCTTCAGCCTGGGATTGCGATCGGGTAGCCATCTCCTCCATCTCCTTCATGGTCGCACTCAGTGCAAGGGCCCTGGCAAGCACCTCCTGGCGTTTTTGTAAACGAAGCCTCCGGTTCAAGTCCTGGCTGAGATGCATGCTTTCAATCAGTTGCAGATAAAAGGGCTCCAGGCAGCAGGAGGGTTCAGGCATGGCTTCAGCCTGCAGGGGAGCACCCAGAATACGTTGATCATACTGGGCGAGCAATTGGCTGAACTCATTCACAATCGCATTGTCCCGGCTGTCATCCCTGCGGCTATCGATGGTGGGCGACAGAGTTTTCAACGTGCCCTCTTCCTTGCCATACTGTTTAAGGAAACGGCGCTGGGCATAGGTAGCTGGATTAGCATTACGCCCCTTCATAGTCTTCTGGGCAGCCTTAAAATCAAAACCGCGCCGGAGCAGATAGGCGGCAATAAAGGTGCCGGTGCGACCATGACCCATGCGGCAATGCACTAACACTTTTTTATCCAGGTAGATGGCTTCATCCAACCAGTCGAGCCCCTTTTCCATGGCTGCCTTGTCTGGTGCGCACTCATCCACAATGGGCAGATAGAATACGTCAAAACCAGATGTCTCCTCAATCTCATGCAAGTCGCAGAATTCGCCACAGAGATTGATGATCGCAGTGATACCCTGGGCACGGATCTCGTCAAGGTCCTGATATGACATGGGGGCATGACCAGTGGCCAAATGGCTGGTAATCCAGTGCATTTTGTACATGTCTCAATCCGCCTAATCCCTTGCTGCAACAAAGCGCCCTGCCCCGGCAAAAAATTGCTCGGCAAAAAGCGCCACATCTTCCTTTTGCACCAGCATATCGAGCTGTTTGCTCATGCCGAGCAGGCGTCCTGTCTCAGTCAGGACAGTGGCCAGTTCATCAGCGGCAAAACCATCCACTCGGGCATCAAGCAAATCACCCTTGCTGCGCACAATAAAACCCAGTTTGGTAAGAATACGTTCCAGCAAATCGATGCGCAGGGAACGCCCCTGGTACTCGCCCCCACCGCCAGCAAAACGCAGTTGACAGTAGTTGGCCCGGTGATCGGCACCACAAAGGCAATCCACCAGGGTGAAGTGGAAACCAAAGCGCATGTTAAGGTTGACATAATCCTCACTGAGCACCGCGTAGGAGGCATAGTCCCTGGCGCTGCCACTGGCAATACCGTCGGCCAGCGAGGCATGGGCAAAGCCTTTCCAGTCGAAAAGGGTGTGGGTATCCCAGTCGATCTCCGGGTGGGCAAGCCCTTGCCACAGGGCTACAAAGGGCCGGGAGCGCAAATCTGCAAGGGTAAGCGTCTCGGTGCCTGTGGCAGCCTGTGCCTGTTTGCTCAAGCCACCACCCACATCGAGCAGGTAGACCTCCACCGGCAGCGTGCTGATCAGCTTTCTGCTTTGCGACGAAGCACCCGAGCCTATATCGCTTAAGCCGAACATGGTACGCACCGCGGTCTCATGGCTGTAACGGATGATGTCGTGCAGGGATTTACAGGATTGCGGCTTGAAATCTGCCCCATCCGGATCGGTGAGATGCAAGGGAGTGATGTAGTCCAACAGGGCGCGGATTCTGTGGTGATAGGCGGAGTCCCGTGCAGGAGCGACCCGTTTTGTGCAGAGCAGGCTGTCGATGCGGCCCGGATACACGGTACCGCTGTCGCCATCCACACTTACCTGCTGACCAGCAGGTAATTTTTCCATGGCACCGGCCGCATCAACCAGAAGAACCACCCCGAATTCCCGACAGACCGTGGCAAAATGGCCGGTGCTGGCACCGCGCTCGCACACTACGCCGCAGAGTTTGTCCAAATAACGCACCAGAGAGGGTGGAATCTGCCGAGTCACCAAAATATATTCTGCAGCATCTTCTGAGATGTGATCGGTTTTTGAAAAGTCCAGGTTTTCCAGATCTTCAACATGGCACGTTATCCCATGGCAGCAACCACTGGACGCGCAAAGCGCCCCGGTAAGCAGTGGCTCCACCTGTATTGCAACCGGTTTTTGCCCGCCTTGCCCCAGATTAGATACAGGGGCTACTGCTTCCTGTACACGCTGGGTTTGCCCCAGTGGCCGCGACTGCACTATGTAGAGACGCCGGTCGCTATCCAAGACCCATTCCACATCCTGGGGCATGCCAAAGCTGTGTTCCAGGGCCCGAGCCTGTGCCGCCACCAGGGCAGCCTCCTGGGTGCTGATGGCCGCTTCCCGGGCCAATGCCGCAGGCATTTCCTCCTGCTGCAAGTTTCCATGCCGCAACACCAGGCGCATCTCCTGATCGCCGTATTCTATGCGTGTCGGCCCTTTGGCTTCTGGTGGAGAAAAAACAAAAGCATCTGGTTTGACCTCGCCCTGTACCAGCGGCAGTCCCAAACCAAAGACACTCTGTACCAAAAGTTGCTCCATCCCGGAGCCTGCCGTGCGCATACGACTATAGGCTACCCCACTTGCCGCTGCGTCGATCATGGCCAGCACCAAAACCGCCATGTCTGCCTCTTCATCGGCAAGACCGGCACGGATGCGGTACAACAGGGCTTCGGGCGTGTATTTGGAGGCCAACACCTCCAGGTAGGCGGCAAGTAAATTTTCCCGCCCGACTGCCAGCACAGAATGATACTGGCCGGCAAAGCTGTGGCGACCATCTTCCTGCATGGCCGAAGAGCGCACTGCCACCAGAACCTCTTCCTCTTCAGAGAAGGTGGTTGCCAGACGATCGTACTCCTCGTAAATGGCTTCAATCAAGACTGGGGGTATTTCCATCCGCCGTACCAGGGTCATCAGGGCAGAGGAGCACTCTGCAACACTTTCCCCTGAAGCCGTATCCATATTGGCCAACAACATGTCCACGGCAGGCCTGATCTGGTTGTGCGCCATCAACATGGCCCCAGCAGAAACCGTGATGGTAAAACCAGCAGGCACCGCTGCCTGCTGTGTGTGTTGAATACGCAAGAGATTGTGACTCTTGTTGCCGACCAGGGCTACCTCATGCAAACTGTCATGCGCAACCACGTGGGGTGGAGTCAAAAAGCGTTCGGGCGGTTCCAGCAGCATGCGCGCGTAGAAATCATACTTGATGAAGTATGCGCGCAGGCTGCCTGTACGGCCCGGCTGCATGCGTTCCAGGGCGTTGAGCATGGCCTGCAGGCTTTCACTGAGTTTGCGGTAGCGTACCCGGGTAGCGGCAAAATCCTCCCTTTTGTCCTGGTAGTACAACTCTTCAAACTCTGCCATGAGTTCATGGCACTGAATATCAAAGCGCAACAGTTCCTTAAAGGCCTCGTAGGTGCGCCTGCGCACCGTATCTGGAGCCAGAAAACGCAGCGACCAATGTTTGAACAGTGCGCCAACAACCATGTCAGTCCTTCTCCTGACAGCGGAAATGGTCATACCCCTGGTAAGCCAGAACGGTTTCGTGGCTGCGGCCAGCCTCCTGCTGTACAAGGCGCAGTCCTTTTTCCCTGTCCATCACCCCAATGGCCTGTATCTGCAGGTCGCAGTTCCGGGCAAGCTGGTGCAGGCCAGCCTCGGCCTGGGGTGGAGCGGTGAAAATCAGTTCAAAATCTTCTCCGCCGCGCAGGGCCCAGTCAAGGGGGTCAACTCCGCTCAGGCGGGCAGCCTGGCGCAGGGCATCGGAGGGCATAATACTTTCGGCGAAAATTTGTGCTCCCAGTTCCGAAGCTGTACATATATGGGCAAGATCCGTGGCCAGGCCATCGGAGCTGTCGATCATGGCGTGTATCAGGCCACTGGCGGCCAAGTGCTGGCCCAGTTGTATCCGCGCCTCCGGATCAAGGTGTCTGGCGATGAAGGCCGCAAACTGCGGATCATCTACGGCAATGTCTGCGTTGAGCAGGGCAAGGCCTGCCGCAGCCAGGCCAAGTTGGCCGCTGACAAAAATTGTATCACCTGCCTGGGCACCACTGCGGTAGAGTACTGTATGTTCCTCCATCTCACCGAGAATGGTGATGGTAAAAACAAAACCACCGGGGCTGGCTACGGTATCACCGCCAATCAGGCTGCAATGGTATGTTTGGCAAGCCTCGTGTACACCCTGATTGAAAGCGAGCATCCAATCCGGCTCAAACCCCGGCGGCAGACCTGCTGAGAGTAACACGCACTTAGGTGTGCCGCCCATGGCGGCAATATCGCTCACATTCACACTCACCACCTTGCGACCCAAGAGTTTGGGCGGGTGGAAGCGGCGATCAAAGTGTACCCCCTCCACCATGCTATCCATACTGAGCAGGCTGACCTGTGTGCCATTTTTCTTGATGACCGCGCAATCATCCCCTATGCCCAGCAGAATGTTTGACTGTGGTTGGCCTTGGTGCAGTGCTGTGAGGCTACGGATATATTCAAGTTCGTTCATGCTGTATTCACGCAGAAAAACACAGAATTCCGTCTTCGTATCACGGTTTAGTAGTAGACAATTTCCTGAGAAAATTCAAGCATACTGCAGCATTTCATGCAAACCAGCCAGTACTGCAAAAGGCAACCTATCGTGCACACTCAAGGTCTACGCTGTATTTCTTGGCAGGTAAACTTACCCGTAGGCCTGATCTAGTTAAAATTGATAAAATGAAAGCTACTGTGCTACGATGGCGTCAAACATGCTGTCCAACAATCCACTTACAAGGAGCCATGCCATGAACAAAAAACACCTGAGTCTGGTTGTCACTGTGTTGTTTGCCTGCTTTGTTGCCTTAAGCGCCGCGTGTACCACTCCTGCCGGCCGCACCGCCGATGAGGTCCTCGGTGACACCAAGGTTACTACGCAAATAAAGACCGCCCTGATTGGCGATCCGGAAATCAGCGGCTTTGCCATTGGTGTGGATACCTTCAACGGTGAGGTTGTGCTCACCGGAGCAGTGGATTCACAGGCACAGATCGATAAGGCCGTTACCATCGCCCACTCTGTCAAAGGAGTTAAAAAGGTCACCAGCCATATAAAAATCAGGGAAAGGACGTTTAGATAAAGCACGCAGCTTGCCAGACCGAAGTCCCGCATCTTTACTGTACAGACTCAAGGCGCCCCCACAGGCGCCTTTTTTTATGTAGTATTACCAGGCTTGTCAGATTCTGTGTCAGGCTTCCTGTTGGCTGTCATGCCGTATTCTATGGGGGTGAGTGTATAAAAAATATTGAGTCCCTCTTCTTGGATGCGGGCAAAAAGCCGTTCTGCTTCAACAGTACTCAGCGCCATGCTAACTTCAAGGGGCTGACCAGTCAGTTCAAAGAATCGGGTGGAGCGAAGCTTCTTTTCATGCCCATAGCCTTCGGCAGCACAGATGAGGGTGGCTCCGCCAATGCCTAGTTCCCGAGCAGCATGCACCAGCCATTGCCCCAGGGGTTTGCCCTGGTGGCGGCGATCTTCCTGGGTATAGAAGGTGAGTTTTAATCCGTGCATCTGTATTCCTCCAGCTACAGGCGGCGCAGCAAGGTGACACTCAGTAAGCCGAGGATGGTCATTAACAGAGAGCCGCCCACATGGAGGCTGATGGCTGCTGCTGCAAGCCAGAGGCGG
This sequence comes from Desulfobulbus sp., assembly GCA_040776885.1. Classification (GTDB taxonomy): domain Bacteria; phylum Desulfobacterota; class Desulfobulbia; order Desulfobulbales; family Desulfobulbaceae; genus Desulfobulbus. The sequence continues at coordinate 97,147 of JAXGZR010000001.1, forward strand.
CCTGTTTGCAAAAGAGACACCACTTCGGCGGAAAAGGTGGAAAACGTGGTAAGCGCGCCCAAAAACCCAGTGACGACAAAAAGGCGCCACTCCGGCGCCAAGTTTGGCGCAAGAGCAAAAATAGCCATGGCCAGGCCAATGAGATAACCACCCAGCCAGTTCGCCAGCAAGGTACCCAGGGGAATGGCTGGAAAGAGGGCGTTGAAGGCGCGGCCGAAACACCAGCGGAGTACAGCCCCCAAGGAGGCACCCACACTGATGGCCGTCAAGGCCTGCAGCAGGGCAGTATCAGGTATCCGCATGTTAGTATCCGGCGCTGATTATACTGCTGTGCGCAACCAGGTGCAGGCTTTGCCACAATGGACAGCTTTTTTTGCTGCTGGAAGATGCGCTGCCCCAGGGTAAACAAGGATGCGGATAGACGAGCCCCTTTGCAAGTTTTCCCCCTTTTGCAGCCCTTGCCTGCAGGGTTATTCTGTTCTTTGCCCTGCCTGCTTTGTTCTACCAAGAAACCCCTGTGCCTGTTGTTGTGCTGGCTCTTTTATACCTGCTTATACCTGCGCTCCAGATGATACGCAAGCAGACAGCAAAGGCCTTATAAAAATCGTTTTCCTGCCAATGAACAACCACAACCTGCTTTTTATTGTTTTTCCCGACTCCATCCGGTACATCCCCAGAGACAGAAACGAGACAGAAGCAATGACAAGAAAGCTCGATAACCACCGGCATGCAGCACCAAACAACACACTATCTGTTTCTCAAAGAGGTGGCCCGCAAGCACGGCGCAGATGCTGCCTGTCTTGTGCCGGCCACCAAACTGGTTATTAAAGAAGAGTTGGTCAGGCTATGTGGTCCAGACAACCCCTGCCCGAGCTACGGGCTTGCTCCAAGTTGTCCACCCCATGTCCTGGCGCCTTCTGCTTTCAGAGAACTTGTTGCACAATGCCAGTGGGTAGTGGTGTTCAAAAAAGATGTGGCCATGGAACTCTTGCTGGGCCCGCAGCGACGCCAGGTTGCCCGACAGATACACCAAGTTTGTGCAGCGGTTGAACAAGCGGCAACCAGCAGACTACATTGCCCAGCCCACGGCTATGCAGCAGGTTCGTGCAAGGATGTATTTTGTCTGCACACAGATGCCTGCGCAGTGTTGGCCCATGCCCTGCCCTGCCCCCACGCACACCTGACCCATCCTTCCCTGTCTGCAGTTGGCATTGATTTCCAGGCACTGGCGGCCTTGGCTGGATGGCCGTACAGCTTTCAAGGCGTTGTCGACCCTGCAAGTGGCCAAACCTTGGGGCTCATGGCCGGCCTGGTTTTGATTGAAAAAGTGTCTGAGTAAATCCTGAAAAAATACAAGGAAATCCTGTGCACCGATGATTATAGAAGACCCATTGCCAGGGCAATTACTGCTTGTAAGCGCTTTACCGTAAAACCCGGCAACCACCTGGTGGAACGCGCCAAACGCTTTGGCACAAGCGACCCGGTCCAAATAGCGCTGAACAAAAGTACAGGAAAAACTATCCGCGCAGAAGAACGCGCAGAACGCGCGCAGTCGCGGGAAAATAACACCTTGGCTGCTCACCATGCTGGCAGTGCTCAAGGAGCACTTTAGCATCCTTGATACTCTCCAACAATGCAACCCCCTTGGCCTTAGTAACATCTAATTCTGCCCGGGCCACAGCCTTGGCATTTGGCTCAGTTGTTTCGACAACACTGTTCTCCAAAGCGACAATCTGTGCCTGCTTCCGGTTGATTTCCTCAACAACCGGACCAACCTTGGTCGGCGGCTGGTCAGCAGATCAGGATCATGATAGCAAAGGCCAGGGGCGACATACCTGCCTTGCTGTGCAGCTGCCCCATCTGGTACTGGGGTTTCCTTGGCCTCGGTGATTGTATTGCTTTTACCCTTGCTGTCCCTGAAGGTGATTCAGTCCTTCAATGGTGACAACTTCGCCTTTCACTCCCCTGAATTTTGATGAAACGGGAGATGGCCTTGCCTGCCTCTACCAAAACCCTCGTTTTTTTCTCCCAACCCAAGAGATGATTCCCCTGGAAGGCGCCCGCACTGATTGCAAAAATCACCTGTCCCAAGACCAGGGACAGCCAATCTTCACCGATCCATCTTTTTTTGAGAACCACTTGCCACTACCTCCGCCACGCAATCCTCCTCTGTTATCCGGAGTTAATTATTTCAGCACAGCGGTAACACCACTGAACAGCAGCATTATACGCAAGCAAAAACGCTGTGAAACGCCTTACGTTTAGTGCGGCATAAGACCAAGAAGATAGTTGATCCAAGCATCCATACCCTCTCCCTTTTCAGCAGACAGGGGAAGGACGGGTATGGTGGGCTGCAGCAATTTGGTTGCTGCTGTGGCCTCCTCAAGGCTGAAATCAAAATAGGGCAAGAGATCGATTTTAGTCAGGAGCACCAGGTCTGCGCTGCGGAAGGTAGCTGGATATTTCGCTGGTTTGTCCGAGCCTTCCGGCACTGACAGCAGCACTACCCGCTGGTGTTCGCCCAGATCAAAGGCTGCCGGACAAACTAAATTGCCCACATTTTCAATAAAAATCAGGTCAAATTTTTTGCCCTTGCCCATATGTTCCAGCACATGCAGACCACCATGGACCATGGGTGCATCCAGGTGACAGCCACCGCCAGTGGTCAACTGGACAGCAGGAACGCCTTTTTTGCGGATACGCTCGGCATCGCGCTCGGTTTCCGGATCTCCCTCGATCACGCCAATGCTGAGGCGGTCTTTCAGGCGCTCGATGGTCTGCTCAAGCAGGCTGGTCTTACCCGAACCAGGACTTGAAATGAGGTTGATGGCCACTGCACCCATCTTTTCGATGTGGTGGCGATTGGAAGCGGCCTGTTTGCTGTTTGCCGCCAAAAGCTGTTCATGTACGTCCACTACTTTTTCTTTTTCGGTCCGTTCTTCGTGCTGTTGACAACCGCAGGCTTCACACATGGCTACTCCATTCGAATTTGTTGCAGGATAAGTTCTCTTCCCCCCAGGGGAGACAGCCTGGTTGATGCACAGGCAGGGCACTGCTTTTTACTGAAGAAATCGAAATCCAGGTGTGTACGCGCACCGTGATCAGGCAAGGGCAGGCTGGTTTCAGCACCGCAGTCCAAGCAACGGTAGTGTGGATCTGGACACTCCAAATGCAGTACCGCATTGTGCAGACACGCTTCGTTTTTCTTGAGAATCTCAAAGCCAAAGGCAAAAGATTCCGCCACTACCCCTGAAAATGGGCCTAAAAGAACAGTGATACTGTTTACCTGACTGGCCTTATGCTCCCTTGCCAGGGCAAGCACCTGTTGCATCATGCTATGGGCAAGTGCCATCTCGTGCATGGCCGCGCCTAGCAAATACGGGGTAAAGGCTGTCCGGTCAGCGGTTCAAGCAGGCGCTGACCGCCTATGCGGGTACGCAGGTTTACCCGGCCTGGTCGCTCTCCGCGCACCCTGCCAATGCAGACCGCATCTGCACCTTCCTCCACACTGCGCATAACTTTGAGTACCCTGTCTTGTTCTTCCGGACTGCAGATGACCAGGCATTTCCCTTCGTTTGCCAGATAGAGTGGATCCAGACCAATCAGTTCGCAGGCTGTGCTCACCGCCGGACGGATGGGCAGGCACTCTTCGTCTATCTCGATCTCCACCCTGGAAGTAGAGGCGATCTCGCACAGGGCCGTGGCCAGCCCTCCTCGGGTAGGATCGCGCAGCACATGCACCGCGTCTTCCACCTCGTCCAAAAGGGCTGCCACCATCCGGTGCAAGGGCTGGGTATCGCTGCGCAAATCACCGTCCACCGCAAGCCCGGCCTGGGCCGTCATGATGGTAATGCCATGGTCGGCCAGGCTGCCAGAGAGCAGGACCGCATCACCAGGCCTGGCATTGGTTGCGGAAATGAACACCCGATACTCCACTGCGCCAATCCCGCTGGTATTCAAAAAAATACCGTCAGCCTTGCCACGGGGCACCACTTTGGTGTCACCGGTGACCACTGCCACACCCGCAGCCTCGGAAGCCGCTGCCACCGAGGCGACAATTTGCTCCAACCTGGCGATTTCAAAGCCTTCCTCCATAATCAGGGCAAGGCTCAGGGCAATGGGACGGGCACCGCGCATGGCCAGATCATTGATGGTGCCGTGCACTGCCAACTTGCCGATATCACCGCCTGGAAAAAACAGGGGATCCACCACGTAGCTATCGGTGGACAGGGCCAACTGGCCAGAAAAGCCGTCAAGGAGGGCGCAGTCTTCCAAATCGCGTAGCTGCGGACAGCGCAGGTACTTGAGGAAGAGTGTGTTGATCAATTCCTGACTGACCAGACCGCCGCTCCCATGATCCAGGGTGATGTATGCAGGTGTTGCCATGAAATCCTCGTGTGGAGATTCAAACCGTGCTGAAGCTACCATTACCATTCAATCACAAAACAAACAGTACCAGTGCATCAGCATGTACCGTTATCTCCGCTGTTTTTGCTGCCAGTTTCGCTGTATCGACTGCCGCTGTACTTATAGTAGGCTGCGCAGGTGCCTTCGGCAGAGACCATGCATGGACCGATTGGCGACAAAGGCGTGCAGCGGCTTCCGTAGAGCGGGCACTGTGGCGGCTGGATCATCCCCTTGAGCACTGAACCACAGCGGCAGCCAGGCGGATCTGGCACGGAATGTGCCGTGAGCTGCAGGCGCTGCACCGCGTCAAACCGCTGGTAGGGGTCCCGCAAGGCCAAGCCGCTGGCCGGAATACTTCCAAGGCCGCGCCATTCGCTTGCCACAGGCATAAACACCTTGGCGAGCAGGGCCTGTGCCCGTTCATTGCCCGCCTGGCTCACCGCGCGCGGATAACAGTTGTCCACCTGGGCCTTGCCCCTGCTCTGCTGTTGCACCAGGGCCAAGAGCCCGGCCAGGATATCGGCAGGTTCAAAACCAGCAACAGCACAGCCAAGTCCAAAACGCTCCACCAGCGGCTGGTAAGCCGCAGCACCAATAATGGCACTGACATGCCCTGGGCAGAGCAGGCCAGAAAGTTTGAGCTGTGCATCGCCAAGCAACAGCATCAGGGCTTCTGGCATAGTTTTAGCCAAAGGAATGACAAAAAAATTCTCCACCCCCAGCTGCTCTGCTGCCAACACTGTGGCGGCAATGGTGGGGGCAGTGGTTTCAAAGCCTATGGCCGGAAAAACCACCTGAATGGCAGCATCCTGCCGCGCCAGTTCCAGTGCATCCATGGATGAATAGACCACCTGTACCCGGGCCAGGCCCCGGGCGCGCGCATCTGCCAGAGAACCGCTGCTACCCGGTACCCGCAGCAGATCACCAAAGGTGGCCAGCACCACATCTTGTTGCTGTGCCGCCTGCAGACATAAATCAATATGGCCTGCTGGGGTCACACAGACTGGACAACCAGGCCCGGAGAGCAGGGTGATCTGACTGGGCAAGAGTGTACGGATACCGTGGCGAAAGACAGATACCGTATGCGTGCCGCATACCTCCATGATCCGCAGTGAAGCAGAAACATTGCGGACACTGCGATGAATTTCTTCCACCAGGGGCGTGCAGATCGCGGGCTCGCGGAAGGGCTCGTCCAAATTCATTCCTCAGGAGCTCCTGGCAGACGTCCTTCCTGCTCCAGCATTGCTGCCATCTTGCGTAGCAAAGAGAGGTTGTATTCAGCCTCTGCCACGTCTAAAGTGCGGATGGCAAAGCCAGCATGGATGATCACATATTCACCCAGTTCTGGAATGCGGTCCACCATGTCCAGGCGCACATCCTTACGGATGCCGCTACTCTCCACCACAGCCACCTGCGGCTCGCCCAAGGCGTCGTCATCGCTGCGCAGGGCCACCACCTGCATGGGTATAGCTAAGCACATGTTTTGTCTCCTGTGTAAAAGGCCTGGCCAAGAGAAATTCCCCCATCATTGGCGGGAACCTCCACACCAGCATACACCTGCATACCGTCGGCAGCCAATCCTGCAACCAGCATTTCCAAAAGAATTTTATTCTGCATGCAGCCACCGGCAAGCAGTATCTTGGTCAGCCCGGTTTCACGGCTGAGTTGCGCTACAGCGGTACGCCAAGATTCAGCCAGCCAGTGGTGAAAACGCCAGGCAACGGCCGGAACCGAACAGCCGGCCGTGCAATCCTGGAGCACAGCTCGGCACAGGTAGCTAGTTTCTATCCTGCGGATGCTGCCATTTTCATCTATTTGGACAGGATACAGTACACTTTTTTCATTCGGCCGCGCAAGCGAAGCCTGCTGCTCCAGCAACATGGCGGCCTGCCCCTCATATTCACTATACAAACACAGACCAAGCAGGGCCGATACCGCGTCAAAAAGACGACCTGCACTGCTACAGGGCGGGCAGTTCAGATTTTTCTGCAGCAACGAACTGATTTGCCTGCGTTTTTCCGGGCTGATGCGTTCCAGGGCAGGTGGTAGCGATACTGTCGACAATGGGCAGGCTCTGTCACCCTCTCCTAACGCACCATACTGCCAGAGCCAGGCCAAGGCCAATCGCCAGGGTTGAGCAACCGCCTGGTCTCCTCCTGGCAAGGGTAACGGTGCCAGACTGGCCAGCCGCTGATAACGTGCACGCGTCACCCGGTAGAGTTCTCCGCCAAAAACCGTACCGTCTGCCCCATACCCGGCACCATCAAGGATGAGTGCAAGCACCTCCCCATCCAGTCCATACTCGGCCATCACTGCCAGGGCATGGGCGTGGTGGTGTTGCACAGCACACAGGGGCAACATCCGGCGGCGGGCATGGCGGGTGCTCAGATAATCCGGGTGCAGATCACAGGCAAGTCGATCAGGGGTACATTCCAGCACTTCCTGTAGATGAGCGATACTCTCCTCATAAAAATCAAAGGCCTCGGTGTTACGCAGGGTACCGATGTGTTGACTGAGATACGCTTCGTTGTTGCGGACAATGCAGAAGGTGTTTTTCATCTCCGCACCACAGGCCAGGATGTTGGCACAGGGCTGTGCCAGCACTATTGGTGCCGGCGCATAGCCACGGGCGCGGCGGATAAGACGAGGTGCACCTGCCATCACCCGCAGTACCGAATCATCCACCCGGGTAAGGATGTCGCGGTTATGCAAAAGAAAATAATCAGCCAAACCCTGCAGGCGCCTGAGGGCATCGCTGTTTTGCGTACAAATGGGGCTATCACTGGGGTTGCCACTGGTCATGACCAAGGCCGGGGGCGCAGCCTCTTCGGCCAGCAGCAGGTGATGCAGCGGTGTGTAGGCCAGCATCAAACCGATGATCCCCAAACCTGGTGCAATGGTCGGTGCAAGCCCACCTGTCTTTCTGACCTCCAGCAAGACAATGGGGTGCGCTGCTGAGGTAAGCAGTTCTGCCTCTTGCACTGTAATCTGGCAGTAGCTACGCGCTGTTGCCAAATCCGCCACCATGACGGCCAGAGGTTTTGCCGGCCGCTGTTTGCGCTGCCTGAGCTTGAGCACCGCAGTGTTATTGGTGGCATCTACTGCCAGATGAAATCCACCCAGGCCCTTGATGGCCACCACTGCGCCCTCCTGCAGGGCAACAGCCGCCATGCTAAGCGTATCTCCGGTAAGTAATGTACCATTTGCATCGTGCCAACTCAGCTGCGGCCCGCACACCGGACAGGCATTGGGCTGGGCATGGAAGCGGCGATCCAGCGGATTGTCATACTCCTGGCGACAGGCAGTGCACATGGGAAAAACCCGCATGGAGGTATTGGGTCGATCGTAGGGAATACGGGCACTGATGGTGAAGCGAGGCCCGCAGTTGGTGCAGTTGGTAAAGGGATAACGGAAGCGGCGGTTGGCAGGGTCAAAAATCTCTGCCCGGCAATCGCCACAGGTGGCCAAATCCGGAGAAATGGCAGCGCATGCTACATTACCGTTGCTGCTGGCGCCTGTACTGGGCAGAATATGAAAGCCCGGTGCAAGCTCAAGCTCAGCCGTTTCAAATGGAGCAAGCACCTCCACCTCCAGGCTGCTGATTCGTGCAGCAGGCGGGGCAGCAGAACGCAGTTTCTGGACAAACCGCTCCACCTGCTCCGTTGTGCCAGCAAGACGAATATGCACGCCTCTGCCGTCATTGGCCACTGTTCCTTGGAGTTGCAGCTCCTGCGCCAAGCGAAAGACAAAGGGACGAAAACCCACTCCCTGGACTATGCCCTGCACGTGTATGGCATACAAGCTAACGACCTCTGACAAACCTACCATGAAAAATCTGCAACCAGTCCAGTTAATGCAGTGGATGTGCAAAAACAGGAACAAGCATCTTTGCGCAGCTTATCTGGCTGAAAAAATGTGCAAAATATACAGCCTCTAAAATTCAATGCCTGGTTGCGCCTTGACACCTGCGCGCAGGGGGTGCTTGATCACCTGCATTTCCGTAACCAGATCTGCTTTTGCCAATAAGGGCTCAGGAGCATGGCGGCCGGTTATCACCACGTGTTGCTCGGGTTTACGCTTGTCGAGGACATCCAGGCACAGGTCCAGCTCAAGCATTTTGTAGTGGAGCAGATAGGTGAACTCATCAAGGATGACCATATGATACCTGCCAGAATCGATAATCTCCCGGGCAAAACCCCATGCCTCTAAAGCCAGACGTCTATCCTCTTCCAGGTTGTCGGATTTCCAGGTAAAGCCGCGGCCCATCACGTGTAAATCGATCAGATCCGGAAAATGCTTGACCGCCTCAATTTCGCCATAGACCCAACCTCCTTTGATAAACTGGATAATGCACACCGGCAGGTCATGACCAGCACTGCGCATGGCCATACCCAGCGCAGCCGTGGTTTTGCCCTTGCCGTCTCCAGTGAACACAATAAGTAAGCCCTTGGTGTCCATCTGTCCTCCCCCTAATCTGTGCTATTCGGCGCTCACCGGGTGTTCCGGGTATGCCTGGCAAGTAAAACAGTTGACAAGCGCTCCTGGTAATCGGTACACAGCTGTAAGTTGCTTTCTGCTGCAATTTACCTGCTGGCAGTTCAACTACTGGCCCATTAACTGCTGGTAACCCCTTGCCCGCATACATTTCATCCCACAACGCAATACATACTTTGAATATGAGCAGTGAGCAAGTGTCCAAAACATCCAAATATTCAGAAGCCGGTGTTGATATCGACAAAGGCAACCTCTTCATATCGCGCATCAAACCCCTGGTGGCCGACACCCACCGGCGCGGTGTGGTGAGTGACATCGGCGGGTTTTCCGGCCTTTTTTCGCTCAGCAGCGAAAATGTGAACAATCCGGTACTGGTTTCTTCCACCGACGGGGTGGGCACCAAACTGCTGGTGGCCAAGCTCTGCCAGCGCCACGATACCATCGGCATCGACTTGGTGGCCATGTGTGTGAACGATGTGGTGGTCTGCGGAGCCAAGCCGCTCTTTTTTCTCGATTACTTTGCCAGCAGTTCGCTGGATATCGATGTGGCCACCGAGGTAGTACGCGGTATTGCCAAAGGGTGTAAACTGGCTAACTGCTCGCTAATAGGAGGAGAAACCGCAGAAATGCCCGGTCTGTATCAGCCAGGCGATTATGATCTGGCCGGTTTTGCCGTGGGTATCTGCGACCGGGACATGATTATTGACGGCAGCGATATCCGCGTGGACGATAAAATTATCGGCCTGGCCTCCTCCGGTCTGCACTCAAACGGCTACTCCCTGGCGCGGAAGGTCTTTTTTGAAGAGGCCGGCAAAGACGTGCACGACCATGTGGAAGAACTTGGCCGCACCGTGGGTGAGGAACTGCTCACCCCCACCAGAATCTATGTGGACAGCCTGGTCAATATCCTGCGCCACCACAAAATCAATGGCCTGGTGCATGTAACAGGGGGCGGTTTTATCGACAATATCCCCCGGGTGCTGCCGCCGGGTTGCCTGGCCCATATCGAATCAGGCTCCTGGCCGGTGCCGCCGGTGTTTACCTATATCCAGGCCAAGGGTCGGGTGGATATACGGGAAATGTACCGCACCTTCAACATGGGCATCGGCATGGTCGCCATTGTCAGCGCTAAATATGTGGAAGATATCATGCAGCAATTCACCGCCCATGGCGAAAAACCGTATCTCATCGGCGAAATCCGTTCGGCTCAGCCTGACGTGGCGAACAAACACATTACCATTACCGGTGTGTGCTGATTTATCCAATTTTATCGTGCTGCACATCGCGCGCCTGCGCACATCGGCCCACAGAAGAAACGGCCTTGGGAGTCTCTCCCAAGGCCGTTTCGCATTGCTTAGTAATTTTGTTCGTGGTTCGTAGACCGCTCTCAGAGTAAGGGTGGGAAACGGCACAGCTAGTCCTTTGATTTGATAACGGAGTAAATATCCACCGGCAAAGCCGGTGGCTTTAGGCTGTGGACCGCCCAAAGCGGTCTATTCAACAAATCCTCTGACCACCTTGCAGTGGTCGACTACTTGAACAAATGCAGTTGCTCAAGACGCTGATCCTCCTGCTCTTGCAAGCGAATGTACGAACGAACCACAGCCTCTTCGGCACCTACTGTTGAAACAAAATAACCCCGTGCCCAAAAAACTCATGCCTGTGTAATTCTTCCGCTGACCAAGATAGGTACGAGCGATATGAATCGCACTCTTGCCTTTCATATACCCAACTACCTGCGACACTGCATACTTCGGCGGTATCGATATCAGCATATGGACGTGATCGGGTTGCAAGTGACCTCCCAACACTCGGCTTTCCTTTTGCCGGGCCAAGCTATGCAGCACTTCACCAAGGTTTTGGCGGAGTTGGCCATAGAGCATTTTTCTATGGCATTTTGGTATCCAAACTATATGAAACTTGCATTCCCATTTGGTGTGGCTTAAACATTGTATGTCGTTCATGAAGCCTCCTTTTTCGTGACTTTGAGCAGTCCACGATTTGGGAGGCTTCTTTATTTTGTCGTAATCGTCAAACTCTTGGAGTCCACCGGCGAAGCCGGGGTTTACCTAAGGGAAATTATGAGGTGAGAAAAGCGTGACGCACTTCGTTCTGCCGATTCTAATAATACAGACCCTTCATTGGGGTATGGCCATGTTGGCTCTTATCTATCCATCTAGAAAAAAGCGGCAAATCGTTCTGCACTTTTTGTGTGCATGGTTTGTTTGTCTTCTAGTCTTCAGTTCGGCCGCACAGGCGGAATCCCTGCTCTTGGCCAAGGAATATCGGCAACAGGATGTTCGTGGCTGGGCAATGAGCGAAAAACTCGATGGAGTACGCACTTTCTGGAATGGCAAGCAACTCCTCAGCCGCAATGGCTATGCCTTTACTCCAAGCCCTGGCTTTACCCGTGATTTTCCTCCTTTTGCACTGGACGGCGAATTATATAGCAGCCGGGCGCAATTTGAGCGTATCTCTGCTGTGGTGCGCAGTTCCAAGGGAGACTGGTCAACTTTGAAGCTGCACGTTTTCGATGTGCCACACGCGCAGGGAAACCTGTATCAGCGCCTGGCCGTCTTGCAAGAATGGCTGAAAGCGCACCCACAGGCCAATATTGTCTGTATTGCGCAGCATGAGGTACGCAATTTTGCCCAGGTTCAGGCATTTTTGCGGCAGATCGAGGCAGGTGGCGGTGAAGGTGTGATGCTGCGCGATCCGAATGCGGGCTATGCGGCTGGGCGCAGCAACCAACTGCTCAAGTTGAAAAGCCAGCACGATGCGGAGTGCACCATAACCGCGCACCATGCCGGCAAAGGCAAGTACAAGGGCAAGCTTGGTGCATTGAGTTGCCGCAACGAACATGGCGAGTTTCGTATTGGCTCTGGTCTAAGTGATGTTGATCGCAACAATCCGCCAGCTGTTGGCACGGTTATTACCTACCGCTATCGTGGTTTCACTGCCAAAGGCTTACCACGATTTCCCACCTATTTACGGATCCGCAACGACTCTTAATTGGAAAGACGGGCAAACTGACCCTGTAGTCTGAAAGCAATTTTTGGAGGAAAGAGAGTAATAGAGGAATTGCTGGAGAATTTCAGGCCAAAGGCCCAGATTCTGCCGCGCAGTCTTGATCACTGCCCTGAATTTTTTCCAGACCGTGCGGCAGGGCGGGCAGGATGGCGGCCAGGTTTTCCCGGGCAGCCTTTTTACTGCCCGGTACATTGACAATAAGCGTGGTGCCGCGTATGCCAGCCACGCCGCGCGACCACACAGCCTGAGGGGTAGCGGCCAGGCTGGCTAAACGCATGGCCTCGGCAAGGCCTGGTACTTCACGTTCGATAATGTTGCGGGTGGCTTCGGGTGTGCAATCCCTGGGGGAAACACCGGTGCCGCCGGTGGTGACGATCAGGTCCAGCTGAAGGGAATCTGCCCATTCCACAAGCGTCTGCTCGATCAGCTGCTGCTCATCGGCAATGATGCGGTACTCGGCAGGCTCAAAACCAGCGGTCCGGAGCATATCCTGCAGTTCCGGACCGCTCAAGTCCTCCCGCTCACCCCGCGCCCCCTTGTCGCTCAAGGTAAGTACCCCACAACGAAAGCGCGTCAAAGACATTATTCCTCTGCCTGATAGTCAGCGATAATCTTGTCAGCAATGTGGGTGGGCACTTCCTCGTAGTGGGAAAACCGCACAATAAAGGTACCCAGCCCACCGGTCATGGAGGTAAGATCCAAGGCGTACAACAATATTTCCGCCTGCGGCACATGGGCGCTAACCACCTCGTACTTGGCGGTGGAATCCATGCCCAACACCCGACCACGGCGGCTGTTCAAATCGCCCATGACATCGCCGACAAAATCCTTGGGCACCCGCACCTCCATTTCCATAATCGGCTCCAGAAGAACCGGCTGGGCTTCCATGACGCCCTTTTTGAAGGCCAGTGAACCGGCTATTTTAAAGGCCATTTCCGAGGAATCCACATTGTGATAGGACCCGTCAATCAGGCTGACCTTCAAGTCCACAAAGGGGTAGCCAGCGATCACCCCTTTTTCCATGGCCTCGAGAATGCCCTTTTCCACTGCCGGCCGGTACTGCTGCGGAATAACACCGCCCACGATTTTGTCTACAAATTCAAAAAATTCACCACGGGCCAACGGTTCCATTTCAATGGTGCAGTCGCCGAACTGACCCCGACCACCGGATTGCTTCTTGTGTTTGCCCTGCACTGTGGTGCGGCCTTTCAAGGTTTCCCGGTAGGGAACCTTGGGAGGATGCAGTTCCAACTCCACCCCAAATTTACGTTTGATTTTCTCGCTGGTCACCTCGAGGTGCACCTGACCAACTCCGGAGAGCAGGGTTTCGTGGGTTTGTTGTTCCCGGTTGAGCTTCAAGGTCAGGTCTTCATCGAGCAGACGACTGATGGAGGAGAACAGTTTTTCCTCATCGCCCTTTTTCGCGCTGACCGCATAGGCAATCACCGGCGGCAATGGCTCCAACATAGGATAGACAATGGGATTAGCCCCCTCGCACAGGGTGTCACCAGTGGTGGTTTCCTTCAGCTTGGCCACGGCTATCACCATGCCCGGGATAGCCGCTTCAACCGGCTTTTGTTCCTTACCAGACATGACAAACAACTGGCCAAAGCGCTCGGTGGTATCCTTCGAGGCATTGTAAAAGCTATCACCCTTGAGGATACCTGAAAAAACACGGAAAATGGTCAGACGGCCGGCAAAGGGATCGGCCATGGTCTTGAACACCTGGGCTGAGAAGGGCGCATCAATCGTACCTGGGCGCTCGATATCTTCCTGGTTTTTTGGATTCACACCCTGATGGGCCGGACGCTCTGCAGGTGAGGGGAAATACCGGACCAGGGCATCAAGCACTGCTGCCGAACCTTTATTCACCAGGGAAGCGGCCGCGCACACTGGTGCGATGCTGGCCTCTCTGATCGCGACCTTGAGACCACCCAGCAGCTCTTCATCTGTCAGCTCGCCCTCTTCCAAAAACTTTTCAATAAGTGCGTCATCTGTTTCAGCCACATACTCCATCAGGCTTTCGCGCAGACCTCTGGCTTCATCGGCAATATCTGCAGGAATTTCAGCCTCTTCAACGCTGCCGTCATCTTTGAACAACAGTGCCTTGCCGAGGGCGATATCCACCAGCCCTCTGAATGCCTCCTCCGCGCCAATGGGCAGGTACAACACCACCGGGTTCAACTTGGTGCGTTCGCGAATACCAGCAACTACCTTGTTGAAATCGGCCCGCTCCTTGTCCATCTTGGTGATACAGATCAGGCAGGGCAGAGAATTGTCTTGAATCAGATCGACAAACTTTTCCGTTTGCCCACGCATGCCCGACACCGCACCCACAGTAAAGATGGCTGTATCTGCCACCTGGGCGGCAAAACGACTCTCATTGACAAAGTTGTCGTCACCTGGAGTGTCGGCAAGAAAGACTTCATGCTTCTTCCAGTTCAGGTGACTAAATGATGTGCTGATGGTGATATGGCGCTTGGTTTCTTCAGGTTCAAAGTCCATGGAGGAGTTGCCATCATCAACCTTCCCCTGGCGTTTGATGACACCGGCCGTGAACAGCAGGGCTTCGGCAAGGGTTGTTTTGCCGCTGTTACCGTGTCCGAGAATGACCGTGTTCCTGATCTGTTGCACGTCCTGCATGAAAGCCTCCGTTAATGATGTGCCTAATGTACCGGGTTGTTGGATTCTGGGGGATGGTCTGCCTAGGGTATGGAAAAAACACGCTTAAAATGCGCGGCTTTTGCCTAAAGCCCTTCCCCTTTTGCCGTGGGAGTGGTAACCATCCGTGGGTCTAGAAATTTTTGTATATATTCTCTAAATCTTCGCAAAGTCAAGAGAGAACAACCGCTAGCACCATGGCCGCCCCCCAATCCACCCAAGCAGCCGGCACAACCGCCAGTATCGCCCGCTCCGCCGGAGCCGTGAGTATAGCTGTGATGTGCAGCCGAGTACTTGGCCTGGTGCGGGAGCAGGTCTTTGCCGGCATGTTCGGCGCAGGCTATGCCTACGACGCCTTTGTGGTCGCCTTCCGTATTCCGAATTTATTGCGCGATCTTTTTGGCGAAGGCGCGCTTTCTGCTGCCTTTGTCACCGTCTTTTCCGACTACAGCACCAATCGGGGAGAACAGGAGACCTGGCGCCTGGCCAGCAACGTGCTCGTCTTTTTTGCCATGTTGATCAGCGCCCTAATCCTGCTGGCGCTGGTATTTGCCGAACCGATCGTCAACCTGCTTGCCCCGGATTTCCGCCTTGTGACCGGAAAAACCGAGTTAACCGTCCAGCTGACTCGTATCATGCTGCCCTTTCTGCTCTTTGTTTCGCTCTCTGCCGTGGTGATGGGCATGCTCAACACCAAGGGAAAATTCTTTGTGCCAGCGCTCTCCTCCAGCTTTTTCAACCTGGGCTCCATTGTTGGCGGCCTGTCCCTTGCCCTGCTCTTCCCGCGCATCGGCCAGCCAGCCATTGCTGGCATGGCCTGGGGTACCCTGTTGGGCGGTGCACTGCAACTGTTGATGCAACTGCCAACATTGCGCAACACCGGCTTCCGCTTCCGCTTTACCTTTGCGCCCAAAGACAGTGGCCTGCGTCGCATCCTGCTCTTGATGCTGCCTGCCACCATCGGACTTTCCGCCACTCAGATCAATATTTTTATCAATACCAACTTTGCCACAGCCTGCGCAGAAGGTTCGGTTTCCTGGTTGAACTATGCCTTTCGCCTGGTGCAATTACCCATTGGGGTCTTTGGTGTGGCCCTGTCCATCGCGGTGATGCCGGTTTTGGCCAAACAGGCGGCCAAGCAAGACATGCTGGGCCTCAAGCACACCTTCACCTCATCCCTGGTGCTGGTTTTCAGCCTGGCCTTGCCAGCCACAGCCGGCCTGATACTGCTCTCTGAATCCATTATCCGGCTCATTTTCGAGCACGGCGCATTCACTGCCGCCGACACCATGGCCACGGCCCAGGCCCTGTCCTGGTATGCCATCGGCCTCTTCGCCTATGCAGCTATCAAGGTGATGGTGCCGGTTTTCTATGCTGTCGGCGATACCCGCTATCCGGTAATCGGCAGTTTTTTGGGAGTTGCCGCCAACCTACTCATCATTAACCTGGTGATTGCCAGCCTGCAGCACAAAGGCATTGCCTTTTCCACCTCCTGCGCCATGATCCTCAATTTTCTCTTTCTAGGACTGGTGCTGTATCGCAAGTTGAATGGTTATCCCCTTGTCTATCTGGCCCAGGGGCTGATCAAAATTGTTCTCGCCACCCTGATTATGGCTAGTGCGGTGTGGGGTTTGCAGTGGCTTCTTGCACCCTGGTTGACAGGCATGGTCATCCAGCAGCTCATTGCAGTGGTCGGCATTGTTGCCGTGGCTGTCCTGGTGTACGGTGTCTTGCTTCAGCTGCTGGGCTTGCCGGAATACACTCTGCTTTACGCCAAGCTGCGTCAGCGTTTTACTCGCAACTGATTTGCCTGCAAAGAACAGAGCAAATCAATCTGTGCCATAAGGGCAACCACAGCCGTATCCACGTGGAGGATGCGACTTCCCATGGAAAAGCTGGCAAAGCCGCAATCAAGAAAGGATCTAACCTCAAACTCGTTCCAGCCACCTTCCGGCCCGATGGCCAGAAGGAGCGGTGCATCCGGGGTAGGCAGAGTAAAAACATCCGCCAGGCTTGAGCTGGCCAGCGGATGGGCAATGAGCCCACTCCCTGGCAGCCCTGGGAGAACGTCTTCCACAAAGGGCCTGAAGCGCGGATGAATATGCACCTCGGGCAGCCAGGTGTCCATGGCCTGCTCCATCCCCTCCAACAGCAGGCTGCGCATTTTTTCTGCGCCAAGCACTGGGCTTGAAAAATAGGACTTTTCCACCCGTTGGCTGCGGATAAGGTGCAGGCGGTACACACCCAATACCGTGGCCTGTTTTAAAATGCGCTGCAACATGATGGGCCTGGGCAAAGCCAGGATAAGCTCCACTAGCGGCGGGCTTGGCATCTGGCCACTGAGTTCCACCCGCAACTCAACTGCCGTCGTGTCAAGCCACAACACTTCCCCCCTGCCCTGTCTACCACCAATCACTCCCAGCCTGACCATGCTGCCAGGTTGCACCCGCAGAATATCCAACAGATGTCTTGCCCGGCGGCCACTGAGCACGACCATGCCCTCCCGGATCTCTTCGGCTTCCAGTAAAACAAGATTCACAAAAGCCCCTTACAGCTGACCGCCAGTAGCCATTATCCTTGAATAAAACACCCTCTCCGCTAGCAAAGCAAAGGAGATGATGCCTCGTTATTCCATCATATGTACCCGCTCACAGTCCGGGCAAATCCAGGTGGGACCGTTACTCATGCCCCACTTGTTCTCCTCAAAACATTCCGGACAGATCTCAAAGCCGCAAACACAGCTCCAGCAGAAAGGTTTTTCTGCAGCACAGCAGTGGCAGCGGTATGTTCTGTTCCGGCGGCGGCGTCTTTTCTCCGTACTCATGGTGATGTTTCCTTTTCTTTCAGCTCCTGTTCCAGCCAACCCATGTAAGTAGGAGCGCCATCCACGATGGGGGTAGCGACAACTTCCGGGGTGTCGTAGGGATGCAGTTCGCTGATAAGACGAGAGAGCTCAGGAAATAAATCCAGCCTACTTTTGATGGTACAGCGCAACTCGTTGCTCTGTTCAATCTTCCCCTGCCAGCGATACAGGGAGTGGCAAGGAAAAATCTGCACACAGGCGGCCAATTTTGCCTCCACAAGCGCCTTGGCGATCGATTCTGCCTGTGCCTGCGTGGCTGTGGTGGTTTCCACCTGAATATAGGTCGTAGAGGTCGGGTTTAGCATATTGTCTCCAGTAAAAAATACAAGATGGCAATGAAAATTCAAATTCGATAGATAAAGAGATTCTGGCAAGTTGTTTTAAAATAGACTACCTTGGCCCCCGCTTCAAGGGAGCGCTTGATGAAAAACCAAACGAGGTCTTTATGCTCTTTGTCGTGGATGTGGGCAACTCCCACACGGTGAGCGGCATGTACAAGGATGGTCAGCTGCTGGGCAGTTGGCGTTTACAATCGCACCAGGATAAAACCGCTGATGAATTGGCCATCCGCTATCATGGCCTGTTTCAGACACACAAGTTGGATCCCATGGCCATCAAGGGTTTCATTGTCGCCTCGGTGGTGCCCACCCTGGAAACGAGCTGGCTCCATTTTGCCCGCTCTTTTCTAACCAATCTCAAGCACCCTCCTGTACATGTCCATGCAGACATGCGTCTGGACATGGGCGTCAAGGTCGACCATCCCGAAGAGGTGGGGGCAGATCGTCTGGTCAACGCGGTGGCGGCCTGGGAGCAGTTGCATACCCCACTGATTGTCATTGATTTTGGCACAGCCATCACCTTTGACTGTGTTAATGCGCAGCCCGCCTATGTGGGCGGCACCATCCATCCAGGCATTGGCATTTCCCTGGATGCCCTGGCCAGCCGCACCGCCAAACTCCCCCGGCTTGACATCAACACCACACCGGAGCAGCCCATCGGCACCAGTACGGTCAAGGCTATCCACTCCGGCATGCTCTACGGTTTCGGCGGCCTTATCGATCGCATGGTGGAGGTATTGGGCAGGGAACTCGTTCCCAACGGCGGGCCAGTGCCTACCATTGCCACCGGCGGCATGGCCACCCTCATCAAGCCCTATGCCCGCCATATCAATTGCATCGACGAAGAACTTACCCTCAAAGGCCTGGCTCTACTTTTTGCGCGCAACAAAGACCATGTTTGAACCGCTCCGCCTACCCCCACCACTGCAGCGCGGCGATACGATTGGCATCTTTTGCCCAGCAGGCCCACCTAAAAATATCACGCTGTTGCATAGGGGCATCAGTATCTTGACAGATGCGGGATTTCAGGTGCTGTGCGAAGGGGCCATGCAAGTCAGGGATGAGGCCTACCTGGCAGATACCGATGCAGCTCGGGCCACAGCCCTGCACCGTCTGTGGGCAAACGAACAGGTCAAGGCGGTGATGGCCGTGCGTGGTGGCTATGGCTGCCTGCGTCTTGCCCCGCAACTGGACATGACCCTTTTGCAAAGGCAGTGCAAGTGGCTCATAGGCTTCAGCGACCTCACTCTGCTGCTGAACATCCTGCACGGCCAGATTGGCCAGCTTGCCCTGCATGGCCCCATGGTAACCTCGCTTTCTCGCTGTCGCCGGGAAGATCAAGAACAACTCTTTGCCATACTGGCCGGCTCCTTTGCAGAAAACCTGCCCATTCCCGGATTGGAGATACTGCGGGGCGGTTCTGGCCAGGGGAGGCTGGTGGGCGGTAACCTCACCACCCTGGTGCACGGTACAGGCACCCCCTGGGACAGTTCCTGGGATGGATGTATCCTAGTGCTTGAGGATACCGGCGAGGTCATGTACCGCCTGGATCGTATGCTGACTCAATTGCAGCAGGCAGGACGCTTTGACCGCCTGGCTGGACTTTTGCTTGGTGATTTTGATACTGGTTCCGGCAACGGGACAGCAAATTTATGCCTGCAGGAGCAGGTCTGGCAACGGGTACTGGAGCTCATGCCTCCGGGCTTCCCCATCTGGGCCAACCTGCCGGTTGGGCACCGGGGCAGGACTATGCCCCTGCCCCTGGGTATGCAGGTGACAATGAATTCTTCCCACGGCAGACTCGGTTTTTTGGCCAATGATTTGCGGTGCGTTTAACCACTTTCTTGCGACTGCGTTCCGCCACTACCATCCGCCACCACCATCCGCCACTACCATATGCACAAGCTGTATCCTTCCCTTAAAATAGATCCATTGAGAAGTAGAGATTTCTGGTAAAATTGCCTTATGGAGGGCACAATGAGGAAATCTCGATTCACTGAAAGCCAGATCATTCGGATCCTGCGTGAAGCTGAAGGCGGCCGCAAAGTAGCCGATGTCTGCCGTGAGAATGGCGTAAGCCAGGCTGCGTATTACAAATGGAAGTCGAAATACGGCGGTATGGAAGCCTCGGATATCCGCAGGCTCAAGGAGCTTGAACAAGAAAACCGCAAGCTGAAGCGGATGTTTGCCAACCTGAGCCTGGAAAACGAAGCCCTGAAGGACGTCATCGCAAAAAAGTTCTGAGGCCGGCCGAGAAGCGTGAGTTGGTTGGCTTTATGTGTTGCGATTATGGGCTGAGCATACGGCAATCCTGTTCTGCGCTGGCGTTAAGCCGCTCGGTGTACAGTTACAAGCCCAGGCCACGCGACGACTCGCCACTCATTAAAGCGCTTCTCTCGCTGGCCGAGCGGTATCCGCGCTACGGTTTCGGGAAGCTGTTTTCGGTCCTGCGCAGGCATGGTCACCGATGGAATCACAAACGGGTCTACCGCGTGTACTGCCTGCTGAAAATGAACCTGCGCCGGAAAGGAAAGAAGCGGCTGCCGTCAAGAAATCCCAGGCTGTTAGCTGTTCCCTCCGCCGCGAACATATGTTGGTCCATAGATTTTATGCATGACGCGCTGGCGAACGGCCAGCGGTTTCGCACGTTCAACGTGTTGGACGACTTCAGCCGGGAATGCCTGGCCATTGAAGTGGACACCAACCTTCCCGCGGCCAGGATTGTCCGGGTTCTGGAGCGGATCGTGGCCTGGCGCGGCCTGCCTGATAAATTGAGAATGGATAACGGACCGGAGCTTGTCTCTGTAACTCTGGCGGACTGGGCGGAAACAAACAGCGTGGAACTGGAATTTATCCAGCCTGGCAAGCCAACCCAGAATTCCTACGTAGAGCGCTTTAACAAAACGTACCGGAATGAAATTCTGGATTTTTATCTGTTCAGTACGCTGACGGAGGTGAAAGAAATCACTCGGACCTGGATCAAGGAATACAATGAGGAAAGACCTCACGACTCACTCGGAAAAATGACCCCAGCCGAGTTTGTCGTGGCCCACTCAACTCAGAATATCTCTACTTATGGATGGTACTAACTGGGGGAGGGCTACAAAGCCACTACCCATATGCACAACAAAACAAAAGAGCACCCCGCAGTGCGGGATGCTCTTGTACCACACTATAGGTAAACCAAAAACTACAAACCAAAGCGGAAAGCAGCCCCTAAGAACACGGTATCTGTGTCAATATTCTTGTCCTTGTCTTCCAAGTCTGTCTTTTCATTAAAACGGTAGTTGGCGGAAATATCCAGATAGGTATTTGGCAGTAATTCCAAATTCACCCCTGCCTTGAGGGCAAAAAACGGCTCGTCGGCAAAATCGCCGCCACTGTGAACAATACCGATGCCAGCACCCGCATAGATGCCTTTGCCCACCAAAAGATAGGCCTGGGGTGCAATGGCGGTCTCGTTAAAACGTTTGGGCAGAAGTTCCACATCCACTTCCACGCCAAGCAGCCCTGCCCAATACTGATAGCTGACCTGATAGGACAGGCCATTTTTATCGAATTCATCATCCAAACTATCGAGCATGACCCAATAATTCACGCCGCCACCGAGCCGGTGCTCGGCAGAGGCGCCCACCGCCGAAAAAGCCAAAACAAACAGCAACAAAACAATTGATCGTAATATCACCATCTTTTTCTCTCCTTTTAATTTTTGCATACAGAATAGATTGTACATGTGCAGACACAGCACTATACACGTACCTTCATTTACCCTTTATCAGTACGGATAACAACGTCAAACTGATCGATTTGCACTAGGGCATCCACATCATCACCAATCAGGAAAAAGGAGAAATTTTTGCGAGCTTCATTATTGTTAAAAGAAAAGGAGCGCTCCAACACATCACCACTTTGCAATACCGGCAACTCAGGGATTGTTATGTTTTTCTGATCATATTCCCATTCCTTGACCAACAGCCTGAGCTGCAACCCTTCTGTCGGCGCCTGCAGCACCTGCAGACGCATGCGCACCTCGGTAACAGAATTGGATGGGAAATCAAGATATTGAGCGCCAACAAGATTGTTGCTCCAATCATTACCCGGACTATCGGTAAGCCGGCGCTGCTCTCCTTCGGCAAAACTAAGTACCCGCTCCTGTGCCGCAGAATGCAAGTTATCGTCCAAAATCCTGGCAATCACGGTACTTTTCGGAGTGTCCAACCCGTCTTGCTTTGGCTGCAGAGGTGCAGGAGGATCACCCAAAAGGCTGGCTGCAGGACCGACCAGGCAACGACCATCATCACTGCACTCATAGCGCATGTTCTCGCTGGTGTGGCGACGCAGGCTACCTGCAGTATAGGAGATCATCTCCCTGGGGCTGGTATAATCACGGAAAAAACTGCGGCCAATCAAGAATGCAGGTACAGGCAAATGGAAATAGTCCAACACCGAAACATTGATATCCACCAAGCCATAGCCACCCTGCTTGATACGCGGCAAACCTGCCCCATCGGGCGCCAGGATCATGGCCAGCCCCCAACTGCTTATCCAGCTGGCTTTCTCGGAGCCATGCGATTCGTCCGAGGTGATGATCACCAGCGTATCCTTGAGTACACCGTCCTGGTGCAAATTTTTTAAAAAAGTAGCAACCGCGTCATCCAGCAGGGCCACGGCCGCTGCCTTGCGTGAAGGATAGCGGGCAGCAATGGCATCGGTGACCCCGTAGGGCTGGTGGGTGGCCACGGTCAGCAAAGTCAGCATCCAGGGCGAATCGCGCTGTTCCAGCTTCTGGATATAGCGACGCGCGCCGCGAAAAAAAACACTGTCCACCACGCCCCATTCAAAGGGAAAGGGATTGGTCTCGGTAAACCATTCCTGCCCATGCACATGCTCAAAACCAGCCAGGGGCATAAAGCGGTCCTTCGACATGAAGCCAAGACCAGCAGCCTGCAGATAATGGGTTGACCAACCATGCTTTTTTAACTGTGCCGGTAAGCAGTCCTGGGCCCGGTCGGGAAAAGCCTGCAGTTCGAAGGCCTTGGGAGTACCCCAGGAAAGTTTACTGAAATCACCGCAGATCAAGGAATACAACCCGCGGATGGTTTGATGGCTGTGCACCACAAAATCCGGAATGAGCATGGCTTGCTGGGTGCTCGCCGCGAGTTGTGGCATGGTTTCAGCATCCCCCCTCAGCCCCATGACCTGCCGCATTTCAGGAATGTACAGGCCGGGAATTCCTTCCAAAATAATGATGAGCACATTTCTGGCCCGACCTGGCCTCTCCAGCAAGGTTGCCCCCTGCAAGTCAGCCTGTTTGAATCCTTGGGGCAGATTGGCCTTGTCGTATGTTTTTGTCGTGCTGAAAGGCCCGTCAACCATGGCATTCAGCACAAACCAGTGCAGGGGATTGTAGCGGGCCTGAAGATTTTCCCCGGCCAAGTAAAAGGGCAGACGAGAATGGCCAAAATACAGCAGAACAAGAAGACCCGCTGAACTGGCTAATACCCGCCAGGAGAGGCGAGGCAGTGGCAGCAGTGCCAGCACAGAGGCACTGCCTAAAAGCAGCACCGTATACAACGGCTCTGCCAATTTGAAACCTGCGGTGCTGTTTTTAACAAAGTCTACATTGGTGAGGTAGTGCAGGTCCTGCCAGACGGGAAAACGCTGCAGGGCAGAAAACAGTTCTTGGGCACCGCTTTGAAAGATCGCCCACAGAAGAACCAGCAGAAAACGCAGCCAGCGGGGACTGGCCCAGGCCAGCAGAAATAGGGTCAAACCGAGCAGGTAATCCGAATACAGCCCGGCAGGTTGTAGCCCCTGATCAAGCCAACGCAAAATTGCCGGCGCAAAACTGGCAAGTGTCAAAAAAAACAGGGCCCAATAACGTTTCACAATATCCAGCCCCATATTCAACCCCTACAGCTCGATGTAGACAGAAAGCCTAAATCAAAAAAAGGCACCAAAAAAAATCGAGACGTTTTGTACCGTACTCCCGTATTTTTTTACCGTACCCGGGCATCCCACATGATTATCTTCCTTAGGAAAGACAGGGGAAGCAGCCGCAAGCCCCTTCCCCACGCACGGGAAAGGGGCTTGCAAAAAGGAGATATCAAGCAAGTTGGCCGCTGTCTGGTCTGTCCCCGGAGGAAACCGGAGCGGCCAAGACCTGGCTACGAGAGCAGGATCTTTTTTGCGGCCTCGTCATTGGCCTCGGTGATAAAAGGTATGCCTATCTCCCTGGCTGTTTCCCTGTTGCCGGCAACAAGATCGGTACGGTCAAGGCTCGGCATGGAGAACTTTCGAGACCCGGCCATGAGTTGCTGCAGACCACAGTAGAGTTTGTCGACCATGGTATACATAGCAATGGCGCCATAGGGTATGTTTTTCATTTCTTCCTTGCCCACCTCTTTTTCCACCTCATAGTACGAAGCGAAAATTTTATCGGCACTATCGCCAAGATTAGCCACGCTGGCCGGCAGTTTGTCCCAGTTGCCGCAAAGCGCATCCTTGCGCTCAGGATGCAGGACGCCTTCAATGTTGGCTCCCAAGAAGCCAGGAATCATCAGGGCACGCCCCATGCAAATCAGTTTGACAAAGGGAGCACCCAAGGCAAGCCCTTTAAAAATAGCGTCTTCCAGGGCAAAACCACCGGCAAAGGCAAGATCCACCACCTTATGTCCCTGCTGCGCCAGTAAATTGGCATACTCATAGGCCTTGGCATGCAGGTAGATGGAGGGAACGCCCCAACTCTGCATCATGTTCCACGGACTCATACCTGTACCACCGCCAGAACCGTCAATGGTCAGCAGATCCAGCTTGGCTTCGGTGGCGAACTTGATGGCCATGGCCAGCTCGATCATGCCGTAGGAACCTGTTTTCAAGGAAATCCGCTGAATACCCTGGCTACGCAAATAGGCCACGGTCTCCATGAACGACTCCCGCACCTGCTCAGTCGTAGAGCATTCAGTGCCGCCCAGCCTGCTGTGGCGAGCAAAAGCACGAATGGCCCGCCTCTCAAACGCCTCTTTCACCTCTGGCAGACTGGGATCCGGATCGACAATGTATCCCCGTTCTTTGAGGAAAAGAGCGTAGTTCAGCTCATCCACCAAAATCTCGCCACCAATGTCCTTGGCACCCTGCCCCCATTTCAGTTCAATAATGCACTGGTCGCCATACTTGCCCACCACATATTCAGCAACACCGTTGCGGGTGTCCTCAACATTGAGCTGAACAATCACCACACCATAGTCTTTTTTGTAGCGTAAATACGTGTCAATACGACGGTCCAGATCAGGAGCCTTGCTGATTTTGCCATTGTGGATCACCGATTCCCTGTCAATACCAACAACATTTTCTCCCACAACAATAGGGATACCGATGAACGCAGCACCAATGGCAAAAGAGTCCCAATATTTGCCTGCAATAAAGGTGGAACCCAACGCGCCGGTCATCAGTGGCATGCGACACTTGGTTTTGATATTCTGACCAAACTCGGTGCTGAGATTCACGTTGGGAAAAATACAGTCATCCGCATCACGTTCCAGCCCACGGGCCAAACCTTTGGCCCCATAGGCATAACCCTGGATACGCAGGGAATTGTAGGAAACCCCCACATGGGTTGTATTGTTTGCTCCAGCGGTCACTATACCAAAATCCCGGGGGTAAAGTGCCTTACGCCCAAGCAGGCTTGATTTCCACGTTTCGCACTGCCCCATACAATCAGCGCGGCACAGGGTGCACAGGCCGGATTCGACCGGATTACCCCGGTTCGTGGTGCCTAACACATCGTTATTTTTGGCAAAACGCATACATTACTCCTCTGATGGAAATGTGGTGATACAAAGCTGGCCCTAAAAAAACCAGCATCTGGCAGTATGACACAAAATCACCAAAAAATCACCTGTTGTCATACGATGCACATAAAAAACTCGCAATAAAAAATCTTTCCGCTGTAAAAGCAAAACGTCAGATCAACATACAGCTCACATGTCCTTGATTTTGACCTTAAGACGTATCCTAAGCAGAACCATGAAAAATAAAAGGCGGCAGATGCTATCTGCCGCCCTATTCATCCCTGTAGATTATTTAAAAGCAGGCCCTAGTCAATTGGCCATAGCCTGCCCTCATTCAACTCATTGTGCAGCTCCCTGCTCTTCCAGGATGCGGCGACTGCGCTTGACCGCACACAGATCACCGCACATGGTGCACACCTCCTCATCAATGGGTTGGGAGGAGGCCCGGTATTCCCGTGCCTTTTCAGGGTCGAGCGCCAGGGCAAACATCCGCTCCCAATCAAGATCTCTGCGGGCAGCACTCATGGCATGATCCCAGTCAATGGCGCCGGGGATACCCTTGGCAATATCTGCGGCATGGGCGGCAATCCGGGCTGCAACAATACCGTCCTTCATGTCCTGGGCATCGGGCAGGCGTAGGTGTTCTGCCGGGGTAACGTAGCAGAGAAAATCAGCTCCAGCTGCCCCGGCCAGGGCACCGCCAATGGCCGAGGTGATATGGTCATACCCAGGGGCCACATCGGTGACAATCGGACCCAGCACATAAAACGGTGCGCCGTGGCAGAGCTTTTTCTCCAGTTGCATGTTGGCCGCCACCTCGTTGAGCGGCACATGGCCGGGGCCCTCGATCATCACCTGCACATCAGCCTGCCAGCAGCGCTTGGTCAGCTCGCCCAGGATGATCAACTCCTGAATCTGGGCCGCATCGGTGGCGTCGTGCAGACTACCGGGTCGCAAACCATCACCCAGACTCAGGGTGATATCATACTCCTGGCACAGCTCCAGCAGACGGTCAAAATGCTCAAAAAAAGGATTTTCCTGGTCATTACTGGCCATCCAGTCGAGTAACAGCGAACCACCGCGGCTGACCACATGGGTCAGACGCGGGTTGTTTCGTAAGCGCTGTACAGCCATCTGGGTAAGACCGGCATGAATGGTCATAAAATCCACCCCATCCTCGGCATGCATGTGTACCACGTCGAAAAAATCATCCACCGTAATCTGATCCACAGCCTTGCCGTAGCGGGCCACCGCATCGTACACTGGCACCGTGCCGATCATCACCGGGCTCAATTCTACGGTGCGCCGCCTGAAGGTACGGGTATCGCCAAAGGTGCTCAAATCCATGATGGCATCGGTCTTCCATTCGATGGCCCGCCGCACCTTGTTCAGCTCGGCTTCCACATTGCAGCAGTCTTCGGATACGCCCAAATTCACATTGATCTTGGTGCGCAGACCGCGACCAACGCCACCGCCAACCAAACTGGTATGACGGTGATTGGCCGGAATCACGATGCTGCCGGCAGCCAGCCCGGCAAGCAGATCCCCTTCGCTGATGCTCTCAGCAGCCAGCACCGCCTGCATCGCCTTAGTCAGTTCGCCTTTTTTGGCCGCAGCCATTTGGGTGGACATGGTCATGAATCTCTCCTTCCCTCACAGGGTGTATTTCCAGTTCCAGCATACAAGGCCTGGTATTGAACGCTTGTATTGGCTGCTTGCGTCCCCTTGGCGTGGACAAGATACGTCTGCAGCATCTTTATGCCTTTGTACACGCAGCGCTTAAGCTGAAACCAGAAGGCAAAAAACCGGCAAGCCGGCTGTTTCGCCTTGGTTAGTAAAATTTAGTAAAATTTAGTGAAAATTTGCCAGGCCAGTATATGACCAGCACATGCGCCAGTATACGTGCAGTACCGCAGCTCCAGCGATACAGACTGGCAGACACCTATTTCTTTTGTAAAATCTTCTGAAGCCGCTGCACCTTGGCGCAGATATCATCTGCCTCCACTATTTCGGTGACCAGGCACGCAGATTGGGCGCCACGGGCAACCACTTGCGCCAGGTTATGCTCTTTGATGCCGCCCAACACCGTAAAAGGCAGGGGGCAGTTGGACACCACATGGTCGATATAGCCCAGCCCCACCGGCTCGGTAACATCTTCCTTGGTTTGGGTGCTGAATATCGGTCCAACTCCGATGTAGTCCGCACCTGCGGCAACAGCGGCCCGGGCCTGTTCCGGCGCATGGGTCGAAAGACCGATAAGCTTGTGTGGTCCAAGCAGTCGCCGTACTTCGGGCACGGGCAGGTCGTCTTGCCCCACGTGCACGCCATCGGCATCCACCAAAAGCGCAAGCGATGGGTAATCGTTAATGATCAACAACACTCCGGCCTCACGGGTAAGGGCCCGAATGGCATAGCATTCCGCCAGCATGGCAGCAAAATCCTTGGGCGGTCGTTTTTCGCGGTACTGGATGATGCGGATACCACCGGCAATCATCGCCCGCACCACCTCAATGTTGGAACGGCCTCGGGAGAACTTTTCTGCGGTAATGCCATAGATACCTTCGGGAAACTGCGGTTTAACTTGACGCATGTTTTTTTCTTGCCTCCTCAATGATCAAACCAGCCATGTGGGCGGCAACACAGACAACCTTGTGAGCGAACAGGGGTGCATGGGCACAATCCGTGGCAAAATCACCGGCCACCCTGCACTGACCAACACGGCGTGTGATGATGTTTTCCAGTGCCCCGCCGGCAATGCCACAGGCCGAGACCACAAATTGTCCAGGGGGCAAGGATTCCAGCAGCATCTTTTTATCTTCCTGCTGGTCCAACCCCTCCACCACAATATCGCAACCTGCAAAAAGGGTGGCACAGTTGGTGGCATGCAGCCGCTCCAGTACTGTCTCAATCTCCAACTGTGGCCTGATCGCTTGCAGGTTATGTGCCAAGGCCACCACCTTGGCCTGCCCGATCTGGCTGGCAAAATAAAACTGCCGATTCAGATTATCTGCCTCAAGGTGATCAAAATCGATAAGAACCAATCTACTAAGGCCGCTGCGCACCAGCATCCAGGCCACATTGGAGCCTATGCCGCCCACTCCGGCAAAACCCACGCGCAGAGACGAAAGATGCTCCATCAGATGGCGTCCCAGTCCTTGTATACCGGTTGATAGCCATGTGCATAAATGGCTGCAGCCACCTCCTCCACTCCCCGGTTATCGGTTATCTCAAACTGCGGGGTGGATTCTTCCTCGGCCTGCGCATATCCCCCCACGCCAGTATGGGAACCAGCCGAGTATCTGGTTACCCCAAGGGGAAGCAGGCGATCGCGGAAGGCGGCATTTTCACGGGTGGAAACCGTAATCCCCACCCTGGGCAGAAAAATTCTCAAGGCAGTCATGAACTGGACAAAGGTGGCATCATCTACCAGATAGTCGGGTTTGAAATCGCTTTCGCACTCGTTGAAACGTGGCAGGGAGACCGCTACCTCTGTGTCTAAAAAAGTGTTTTCCAGGTAGCGGGCATGTAGGCCAGTGAAGAAAAACTCTTTGCGCGGTTCAGCCAGGCCGAGCAACGCCCCAATATTTACTGCGCGCAGGCCTGCCCGGGCCGCCCGCTCCGGCGCATTGAGACGGAAATGGTAGTCCATCTTTTTCCCGGCCTGGTGGACTTTGCCGTACACCTCCTGGTCGTAGCACTCCTGAAAGATGGTCATGCTGTCCACCCCGGCTGCGGCCAGCTGTCGGTACTCTTCCACCTCCAGCGGATAGACCTCGATGGCCACCGAGGCAAAGTAGCGCTTAAGGCAACGCGCCGCAGCCAGCATATAGTCCATGGGGGTAAGGTGTTGCGCCTCACCGGTGAGAAAAAGGATGTGCTGCATGCCGCTGCGGGCAATGGCCTGGGCCTCGCGCTCGATTTCAGCCAGACTCAGTTTTCGGCGAACAATGTGGTTTTTGCGGTTAAAACCACAGTAGATACACTGGTTGGCACAGAAATTGGAAATATACAGCGGAATGAAAAGCTGGATGGTGCGGCCAAAATACTGCACAGTCAGTCGGTGCGCCTTCTGGGCCATGGCCTCCAGGTGCGTTGCCGCAGCCGGGCTCAACAGGGTAAGGAAATCAGCCGCGCTGGGTGCAGCTTTGG
Source organism: Desulfobulbus sp. (assembly GCA_040776885.1). Taxonomy (GTDB): domain Bacteria; phylum Desulfobacterota; class Desulfobulbia; order Desulfobulbales; family Desulfobulbaceae; genus Desulfobulbus. The sequence continues at coordinate 126,879 of JAXGZR010000001.1, forward strand.
CAAGCGCCTGCTCTACCTGTGCATCGGTAATGTTGGCGAAAAAATCAGCAAAAGAAAAATCTTTATACTGTTCTAACAGGGCAAAAACAGACATGCCATCCCCCTAATTGCCGCATCGTCTCCAGCCTGCTTTCGTTCAGACAACAGTTCAGGATATATGCGCGCAGATCAAAAAATCACACAAACAAATGTTCGTTTCAATGGAGAAAACCGGTTAACGGTGATGAAGCCCGGGCCACGGCCGATTCCTCCGCCATTTTGGCAAGATAGGCCATGCGGCCGGCCTGCACAGCCAGGGCAAAGGCCCTGGCCATGATCGCTGGATCCTGGGCCGTGGCAATGGCGGTATTCACCAGCACCGCATCAGCGCCCATCTCCATGGCTGCTGCTGCATGCGAAGGACGGCCGATGCCCGCATCCACCACCACCGGCACTGTACAGTTTTCAATCAGCAGCGCGATCAACTCCTTTGTTTCCAGGCCCCGGTTGGTACCTATGGGTGCCCCCAGGGGCATGACCGCAGCTGCCCCGGCCGCTTCAAGCCGCTTGGCCAGGGGAAGGTCCGGCAACACATAGGGCAAAACCACAAAACCTTCCTTGGCCAGAATTTCGGTGGCTCGCAGGGTTTCGTAGTTGTCTGGCATCAGATACTTCATGTCGGTGATCACTTCGATTTTGATGAAATCACCGCAGCCAGCCTCCCTGGCAATGCGGGCAATGCGCACGGCCTGCTCTGCATTGCGCGCGCCCGAGGTGTTGGGCAAAAGTGTTACCTCCTTGGGGATGAAGTCAAGAATATTTTCCGTCTGGCTCGCGCTGTCGATGCGCCTCAGCGCCACGGTAATCATCTGCGAACCGCTGGCCGCCAGCATCGGTGGTATTTGGGCATGGGCCGCAAACTTGCCGGTACCGGTAAACAGGCGGCTGGTAAAACGCATGCTGCCCAACTGCAAAATATCCCGTGCCATGATTTCAGCCTCCACCGACAAAGCTGAGCAGTTCCAGCTGGTCGCCATCTTTGAGCCTAGTGGTTGCCCACAGTTCTTGTTTGATAATTGCACCATTGAGTTCCACCACCAGGGAATCCTTACGCAGTTGTTTGTGCCCAATCAGTTCGGCGAGCGTGGCGTCTTTTGCGCACTGTTCCCTGGCGCCATTGACAAGAAGTTGCATCACGCCTCCCACATTAAAAAATGAAAAACAATAAAAAAAGCCGCCTGTCCTTGCGGGCAAGCGGCGGGAAAATTCGAAATGCGTTTCGGGTTTTCTTTTCAGGTGCGCCGCTTCCCTTCGCCGGTACTAGCCGGATCAGGTTCATAGGGTTGGAGGAACTCCTCTCAGCAGAGACTGCACCCCTAGCGATCACTCATCTATATGCGGGCGTTGGATATTTGTCAACGCGATTATTAAGAAAGCAGATACGTCACCAGCGAAAAACTATCAGAACGGCATGGACTGGGCAGAGGAATCTGCATGCCGGTAAAATTTGTGGGAACCATACTGAGCAGTAAAAGCCTTGTGTGAGGCCCATTTTGGATCCACATCGGTGCGATGGTAGTAGGTGGAACCACCTGTGAAATCTTTACTGGTCAAGGCCTTGAGCGCTACCCGCATGCTGTCCTGCAGCGAATTAGGCTCGGCCGGGATAAACGAACTTTTCTGAAAGGTCCAAGAAAATTGATAGGGTGCTGTTACAACCTCCTCAATACTTTTTTGTTCTTCAATGGCCCTGTTCAGGGTCACGTGTGCAACCGCCAGCTTGCCTATCTCCGGCTCGCTGCGCGCTTCGTGGTAGATGTTCAAGGTGAGCCAAAGCAAACCTTCCACAAATCCCATTGCTTCCATACGTCACTATACCGCCTCCTCGGCTTTATATAAAAGGGTTGCGGTCAACCGGGCGTGCCGAAACCCTCCTGATAGGGGCGCTGAAAAAGCAGATTTTTCCTTATGATAAAATTTATTATTAAACCCGGCCACAACCGGCAGACAGCGTCCGGCTGGTGGCGGGTTGCCCTTGGCGAATCGCCGTTTCAGGCAAACGCCCCTGTGCTTACATACTGATCTATTCTAATGATCAGGCCCGGTGTCGTATTGCTTCTCCGTACTGGAGGAAGAAACATATACCACGTGTTGCTGCATCAATCAAGTGCAAGGATAAACAAGTATTGCAATACCCATGAAGCAGTGGATTATAAAGGCTAACAAAACCGGGTCTGCGCAGGGAGTTTGGCTGGGGAAAATTTTGTGGATGTTCTTTGAAGCGACAACGGTGCAACCCAGGAACAACAACGCTCACCCGCGTGGGCGTCCGACCATGGAGCATATATTTTAGTCGATCGATCAGCGCCGGTTCAAGGCTCTGGATCTGGACGCTCAGTTGCAGAACAACGGCTCATGTGAGAGCCCCATGTTGTGTTGTTGGTAATGGTACCAACCAGGGGGTCGTTGGTAGAACTTAGCCAACACAGATATAAAAATCTTTGCAAACAAAGGCCAAGAAGGGACGTGCGTTGGGGAAAAAAACGTCGGCCAGGGCAGATCTGCTGTTCCTGTCTCTACCCTGACCGATTGATTGAACTGTTACCAAGGCAAGGATTTATCCAAATGAAAACAACCACCTGTTGGCCCGTCAGCTGGCAGCATGGCAAGGCGAACCGCGGTTTTCGCCCCATCGGTTACAGTAATCTGCCCATGCTTGTTCGCATCGGTCTGCACATCGCCTGGATGCGCGGAGTTAACCTTGACCGCCGTGTCTTGCAGGGCCTGCGCCAGGTGAATGGTGAAGGCGTTGAGTGCGGTTTTGCTGGCATTATAGGCAAAGGCCTTCATCTGTTCCAGTCCGGCCTCCGGGTTGCTGTGCAGGCTGAGGGAGCCCAGCACGCTGGATTGGTTGACAATGCGGCCGGCAGGACTGCGCAGGATAAAGGGCAAGAGCCTCTGGGTAAGATCAATCAGGCCAAAAAAATTAGTTTCAAAGGTGCGGCGAAGCATTGCCATGGGTACGGAATCAGCCTTGTAGCCCCAATCAAGGGCAATGCCGGCATTATTAACCAAGACATCAAGCCGGCCGCCGAACTCCTGCCGGATACAGGCGCAAGCCGTCTCAAAGGTTGCTGGATCTTCCATATCAATATGGAGAAAACGCACATCCAGACCCTGCTGTACAAGCTCTGCCGCGGCTGCCTGTCCGCGTTTTGTATCACGTGCGCCAAGCAACACTGTAAAACCTTTCTGACCAAGCTGGCGACAAATTGCAAAACCCAGTCCCTTGTTGGCCCCGGTTACCAGGGCTATTTTTTGTGTACTCATCCGATATTCCTCCTTATATACAAAAATCCTCTGAACTATCCGGTAAGATTAGGGCGCAGCATGGCAAACACGGCCTGCAGGTACAGATGCCTTTATTGTATACATCACATGGAATACCCGCAGCAGCAACAGCACCGCAGCCAAGGTCAGACCGCAAATCAAACTGATCCAAAATCCGGCAGGACCAGGGGCCAAGCCGGCAAATTCGTGGATACCCAACAGCCAACCCAAAGGCAGACTCACACCCCAGTAGGCCAGGGTGACAATGACCATGGCTGCACGGGTATCCTTACAACCCCGAAGGATTCCAGCGCAAATGGTTTGTATGCTGTCGGGCAGCTGGTAGATGGCAGCAAACAACAAAAGTGACGCAGCCAGAGAACTTACCGCAACATCATTGGTGTAGAGAGACGCTATATCCGATGCAAATACGAAAATAAAAACCGCAGTAACCAAGGCACCAAGTGTAGCCAGGATAAAACCACTGAACACTGCGTGACGAAACGCTACCATGCGGCGAGCGCCTAGGTGAAAGCCAACGCGAATGGTCAGCGCTGCAGACAGGCTATAGGGCAACATGTAGAGGTAGGAACTGATGTTGAGCGCCACCTGATGTGCGGCCACCACCTCTGCACCCATGCGGGCGATGAACAGGGCGATGAGGGAAAAAATGGAATTCTCGACAAAAAGGGCAAGGGCGATGGGCAGCCCCAGAGCGAACAACTGGAGCAGCCTTACCTGCTCTCTATGCGTACTATGCGCAAGCTCCCGAGTTGCGGGGAAGCGCTGCTTCCTGTGCAGAGGAAGCGCACTGCGTACCTGCAGCCTGTATAAAACAAAAACCATGACCAAAAAAGAAAGCGAGGTGGCATAACCGCAGCCTTCACCGCCCATTTCAGGCAAGCCAAAATGGCCGTAAATGAGCACATAGTTGGCCACCACATTGCAAAGCAGGCCAAAGGCCCCGGCAATCATGCTCAGACGTGGGCGGGCCAAGCCTTCACTGCCGCCACGCAGGGCGAAGAAACAACCGGCTATGGGCATACTCCACGATACAGCCTTGAGATAGGCCTCGGCAACCTGGGCAACCTCCGGGCTCACCCCCATCCAGGCCAGGATAAAGGCGCATTGTCTGAGCAGGAGCATGAGCACAATGCCCACAGCCACACCTGCCAGCACGCCCCGTTGCACAATGCCGCGCACCAAGGCAAGCGCTCCGGCACCATGGGCCTGGGCAACCAGTGGGGTGATGGCTGTCAGCAGGCCCAGCAAAAAAACAAAGCACGGAAAAAAGAGGCTGCTCCCCACCCCCACCCCGGCCAAGGCAACGGCACTGTAGCGGCCGGCCATGATGGTATCCACCAGACCCATGGAACTCTGCAGCAGATGGGCAAGCAAAAGCGGCAGGGCAAGATGCGTCGTAGCTCTGCCCTCTTGCAGCAAGAGAGCTGTCTTCATCTTTGCAGCACTCTTATGGTGTGACTCCAGGCAATGCGTCCCGCCCTATCTCAGCCATGGCCATGGCCTGTACGGCAATCAGAAGCCGCGGGCAGCTGCCGCCAAGGCTGCACAGATGGCATCTTGTTGTTCCTGCGCCAACCGCACCGGTACTTGGTAGGTCAGGGCCCGCTCCAGTAGAGCCACGGTGTTGGGTAGCGCCTTGGGATCATAGATATAGCGGCGCTTGCCGTGGGCGACAAAGGGCCAGCCATCGTGGCAGGGAGTCTTACCGTCTAAAAGATGCTCCCAACGGGGATAATAATGCCAGGTGTTTTCACTCCAGCGGGTGGCAGGCACACCAGCATCCCGCAAAACAGTCGCAACTGCATCGGCTTTGGCCTTGTCTGGCAAAAGAAAGGTGAGGAAGGTGGCGCTGTCACCCGCTGGGTCGAACACTTCGCGGAACTCCACCCCTGGAATGGTTGCAGCAGCTTCACGCAGCACAGCCTTGTTACGCTGCTGGGCTGCCACTATACCATCGAGCTTGGCCAACTGTGCCAGGCCAATGGCGCCCTGTATTTCCATCATGCGGTAGTTGAAACCAATAAAAGGCCGCCCTTCCCCGCCGCGACCGCCGGGATTGGGCACATGGTCGTGGCCATGGTCATGGTACTGATCCATGCGTTGCCACAGTGTCTTGTCGTTGGTGATGCACATGCCGCCTTCACCGGTGGTCATGGTTTTCACCGAATCAAAGCTAAAGGTGCCGATGGCGCCGAATGTGCCCAAATGGCGGCCGTGCAGGCGTGCACCTGCGGCCTGGGCAGTGTCTTCCAGCACCGGGATACCGTGTCTGTCTGCAATGGCGACAATTTCCTCAATGCGGGCAGGTGCACCCATCATGTGCACTGGGATAATGGCCTTGGTTTTGGGGCCTATTTTCTTTTCCAGATCCTGAGGATCCATGTTCAGGGTGCCATCTATTTCAGTAAAAACAGGCACTGCCCCGCAATCAAGCACCGCCTCCCAGGTGGCCACAAAGGTAAAACCCTGGGTGATAACCTCATCACCTGCCCCTACGCCCAAAGCCATCAGGGCAACCTTGAGCGCAGCTGTGCCGGAGGTCACTGCCTGGGCGTGAGCTGCCCCGGTATAGCGGGCAAAGGCCTCTTCGAACTGGCGCACCTTCCACTGCTGCTGCCGCTGGTCTTCAAAACCGTAGCGAAAGAGCACGCCACGGTCCAGCACCTGCATAACTTCCTGTTTTTCTTCTTCACCAAAAACTTCAAATCCTGGCATGTAACACCTCGATTTTGCGCTTACACTGCGCTTATTCTACTTTCTGAATGGGGTACAAGCAACCCATTGTCAATCAGCCGCACCTTGCCGTCAATATGCACGGCCAGGGCCAGCATGGTATGCACATCCACCTGCTCAACCAGGTCCAGATTGCGGCTGTCAATCAGGCTGACATAGTCAATGGACGTGTGGGGAAAGGAAAGGATGTGGCGCTGTACAGCCGTGGCAATGGCCATGGCGTTACGTTCTCCCTGGCAGTACAAATCACGTGCCAGGCCAATGCCAGTGGACAGGCTCAGTGCCGAGGCACGATGCGAACGGTCTAAATTGGCATTGCGGGAGCTCATGGCCAAGCCATCGTCTTCCCGCACAATCGGTCCGCCAATTATACGAATCGGTAAATTTAAATCAGTCACAAAGCGGCGGATAATCGCCAATTGCTGATAATCCTTCTCGCCAAACACTGCCACATCAGGTTGCACGATGTTGAACAGCTTGGTCACCACCGTGGCCACCCCGGCAAAATGATGGGGCCGGGTGCGACCACACAGGTATTTGGTGAGGTGCTGCACCCGCACTTCGGTTTGAAAGCCGGGCGGATACATCAGCTCCGGCGTGGGCGCAAAAACCGCTGCCACCTGCTCCCGTCGTAGCATGAGCATATCACGCTCAAAATCGCGCGGATAACGGTCGAGATCTTCGTTGGGAGCGAATTGGGTAGGATTGACAAAGAGGCTGACCACCACGGTATCGGCATGCTGGGCTGCCAAACGCATCAGGCTGAGGTGACCGTCATGGAAAAAGCCCATGGTCGGCACCAGGCCGATGCACGCACCGCTACGGCGCTGGCCGCGCACCCACTGCTGCATTTCATCTGGTCTTTGCAGTATTTCCATCACTTGGCCTGCAAGAGTTCAACACGGCTTAAAATCATCTGCCGCCGAGGATCCACACCACTTTCCTCTATGGTTACGGCGGTCAGTTCCAAAAATTTCCTGTACATGGCCAGCGCTTCATCCTTGTTACCCTGGGCCTCGTGAATACTGCCCATGCTGAGATGGGCACCAGCGGCAAAGCCGTCGATCTGGCCCAACTCCCTGTAATAGGCCAGAGCAACATCCCAATTTTTTTTCTGCTCTTCCAGGGCTGCCAGCTTACCCAACACCAACGGGGTTAACTGGGACGAAGCAGTAAGTCGGGCCCGCACCCCTTGGTACTTCTGGATGGCAGCATCAAGTTTGCCTTCCTGCTCGTCCAGCCGGGCCAGGGCAATCCCGGCCCACAGGGCCGAGGGTGTTGTCGAGAAATCGTCTTGTACCTTGTGCAGCAAGTCCCGTTGCCCTTCCTGGGCCTGCATGGCTACATCCAGCGCCACCGCAGCCTTGTACACACGATGATTTTTGTAGCCATTAAATGCAGCGATCGCCAGGGCAATGGCCACGGCTGCGGCAATTGTCCCCCAGATAGTGCGCTGGTTCCTACGCAGAAAGCGAATCAGTTTTGGCGGTAGATTGAACTGCTCCAGAAGGCCTGCTTCCTGAAAAAGTGGCGCCATATCCTGCGTTTTTCTCTCTGCTTCGCGCTGCTCTGCCATCTACCCGGCTCCTTGCAAAAAGTCATACCCGTATCGATTTCATCTGCTATCTACAAAGCTGTTTACTCTACTTCAGCACTCAAAAAAATCAATCCCTCAATACATTGACTTCTTCTGCACAGGCCATTGGCATGACAGAGCATTGATGGCCTTTAAATATAGAAATATAGTTGGGTAGAGTTGGCAAAATGATTTTACCGCTTAATGGCAAGATAAATGCCCAAGCCGACAATCAGTACACCGGCTGCCTGATTGATTCGGGCGGCCGGGCCTGTGCCAGGAGCCAGAAAACCACGCAAGCTGCCGGCAAAAACAGCAAGCAGGAAACACCAGAGGGTACTGGTGGCGATGAAGCACAAGCCAAGCAGCAAAAAGGCCGCGCTTTTTTCCTGGCTTGCAGGCGAAATGAACTGCGGTAGAAAAGCGAGAAAAAAAAGGGCAATCTTGGGGTTGAGCATATTAGTCAGTACGCCCTGGCGGTAGATGGCCAGCATTCCAGTCCTGCTAATGCAAGCAGAGCTTACTGCCCCCTGGGGATGCTGCCAGAGCATACGCCAGCCCAAATACACCAGGTAGGCAGCACCAGCCAAACGGATAATCGTAAAGGTGGTAGGAGAAGCGGCCAGAAAGGTAGAAAGCCCCAAGGCTGCCAGAAAGGTGTGCACCACAAGACCCGAGGCAATACCCAAAGCCGAGGCAATGCCAGCCATTGCTCCTTGTCCCAGACTACGCCCCAGAATGTAGAAGGTGTCTGGCCCAGGTGTCAGGCTCAGGACAATGCCGGCAGCGAGAAAAACGGGAAAGTCATGGATACCAAACATTGCACTCCACAGGTACAACCTGCCTCTAAATAGCCTGCAGGTCTAGTACCTGCAAGGGCGTTGACACCAAGGCTGCACACTATAGCGGAAAAAGACCAGAGCACAAGCATGCACAGGTACTGTAGCCCTCCCCCAGTTAGTACCATCCATAAGTAGAGATATTCTGAGTTGAGTGGGCCACGACAAACTCGGCTGGGGTCATTTTTCCGAGTGAGTCGTGAGGTCTTTCCTCATTGTATTCCTTGATCCAGGTCCGAGTGATTTCTTTCACCTCCGTCAGCGTACTGAACAGATAAAAATCCAGAATTTCATTCCGGTACGTTTTGTTAAAGCGCTCTACGTAGGAATTCTGGGTTGGCTTGCCAGGCTGGATAAATTCCAGTTCCACGCTGTTTGTTTCCGCCCAGTCCGCCAGAGTTACAGAGACAAGCTCCGGTCCGTTATCCATTCTCAATTTATCAGGCAGGCCGCGCCAGGCCACGATCCGCTCCAGAACCCGGACAATCCTGGCCGCGGGAAGGTTGGTGTCCACTTCAATGGCCAGGCATTCCCGGCTGAAGTCGTCCAACACGTTGAACGTGCGAAACCGCTGGCCGTTCGCCAGCGCGTCATGCATAAAATCTATGGACCAACATATGTTCGCGGCGGAGGGAACAGCTAACAGCCTGGGATTTCTTGACGGCAGCCGCTTCTTTCCTTTCCGGCGCAGGTTCATTTTCAGCAGGCAGTACACGCGGTAGACCCGTTTGTGATTCCATCGGTGACCATGCCTGCGCAGGACCGAAAACAGCTTCCCGAAACCGTAGCGCGGATACCGCTCGGCCAGCGAGAGAAGCGCTTTAATGAGTGGCGAGTCGTCGCGTGGCCTGGGCTTGTAACTGTACACCGAGCGGCTTAACGCCAGCGCAGAACAGGATTGCCGTATGCTCAGCCCATAATCGCAACACATAAAGCCAACCAACTCACGCTTCTCGGCCGGCCTCAGAACTTTTTTGCGATGACGTCCTTCAGGGCTTCGTTTTCCAGGCTCAGGTTGGCAAACATCCGCTTCAGCTTGCGGTTTTCTTGTTCAAGCTCCTTGAGCCTGCGGATATCCGAGGCTTCCATACCGCCGTATTTCGACTTCCATTTGTAATACGCAGCCTGGCTTACGCCATTCTCACGGCAGACATCGGCTACTTTGCGGCCGCCTTCAGCTTCACGCAGGATCCGAATGATCTGGCTTTCAGTGAATCGAGATTTCCTCATTGTGCCCTCCATAAGGCAATTTTACCAGAAATCTCTACTTCTCAATGGATCTATTTTAAGGGAAGGATACAGTACCATTCTGAACGTGATAGCGTTCAACACATCTCAAACCACAAGTCGATGATCGACAATTTCTCCGCATCAGGTGGCATCATGCCAAACAACAAGACAGGTTGGGGAAAAACACCCTGTCAACGCCATCCTTCATGGGATTGGCATGAACTCTAAAAATATCCTTTACTCAACTGGCGCAAACGATTAGCGTAGCTTTTTTCATTTTTCCTGATCTTTCCTGCCATGTCATCACGTAGCAACCCGTCGACCAATCCGCTGATCCGCACCCGCAAGACCAAGCCCCTGTTCTTTACCGCCACCTGCGCCACCGGCCTGGAACAGTTGGTTTATGAAGAAATTTCAGTTTGTGGCGGGCAAAACATCGTCATCAAGCCTGGTGCAATCAGTTGGAACGGTGCACTGGAAAGCGGCTACCGTGCCTGCCTCTGGTCTCGCTTTGCCTCGCGTATCCTGCTGGAACTGGCCCGCTTTGACGCACCCGACACAGATGCCCTCTACGAGCACAGCTCTGCCGTACTCTGGGATGAACACCTGAGTGTGAAAAAGACCTTTGCCGTACACAGCACCCTGGTGAATGCGGCCATTACCCATTCGCAGTTCGCTGCCCTGCGCGTGAAGGATGCCATTGTCGATCAGTTTCGTCGCCGTTTTGGTAAACGGCCGGATGTCAACAGCTTCAATCCAGATCTACGCCTGAATATACATGTGCAGGGCACCGGCGCAAGTCTGGCGCTCGATCTGTCTGGCGACAGCCTGCACCGGCGTGGCTACCGCATAGCCACTGGCGAAGCTCCGCTGAAAGAGACCCTGGCTGCAGCCATTGTCCGCCTCTCGGGCTGGCTTAAGCGGGTGGAGGATGAGCCCATTCTGCTGGACCCCATGTGTGGCAGCGGCACTCTGCTCATCGAGGCGGCACTGATGTTGACCGATAGTGCCCCTGGTTTGCAGCGCAAACGTTTTGGTTTTATGGGCTGGAACAAGCACGACCACAAACTGTGGGAACGGCTGAGTGACGAGGCCCTGGAACGGGAAGCTGTAGGTGAACCCAAGGAGTGGCCGCAACTTATAGGCTACGATGCCGATCCACGCGCCGTGGCCGCGGCCCGCAAGAATGTCATTGCCGCTGGCCTGCGCAAGGTTATTGTCATCCGACATCGCCCCCTGGCCCGTCTACGCAGTCCTGGCCCGGCCGGCTGCCTGCTCACCAACCCGCCCTATGGCGAACGCCTTGCAGACAAAGAAACAGCACGCTACCTCTACCGCTGCCTGGGCCGCAGCTACCGCAATTTTTTCCCTGGCTGGCGCTTTGCCTTTTTTACGGCCAATCCGGAATTCGCCGACGTGCCCGCAGTGCTTTGGCAAGACGAACACCAGTTGTACAATGGCCCGCTCAAATGCCGCCTGCTGGTGGGGCATGAAAGCCGGCCAACAGGCATGGAACCACCCCATGCCCAGTGGCAGCCGCAGACACTGGAATCTGGCCGTGCAGGGGAAGATTTTGCCAACCGACTGGTGAAAAATTATGCCGCACTGGCCAGTTGGATCGAGGCAGAGGGCATCCACTGTTTCCGCCTCTACGATGCGGATATGCCGGAATACAACCTGGCGGTTGATTGCTACGGGGAATGGATCCAGGTGCAGGAGTATGCTCCCCCTTCCACGGTGGATGCAGCCAAGGCAGCCGAGCGGCTGCAACTGGCGCTGGCCGTGCTGCGAGAAGTGTTGAGTGTGCCCCACAGCCGCATCTTCATCAAGACAAGAAAACAGCAGAAAGGACACAACCAGTATCAGAAGAAAAAAAGCAGCCGCAGCCAGGAGCAGCGACCCGCACAGACCCAGCGCAACCCACAACTCCACGAGGTCCGCGAGGGAGAAGGTCGCTTTCTCGTCAACTTTACCGACTATCTCGACACCGGCCTTTTCCTTGACCACCGCCCCATCCGCCGCCGCATCCAGGAACTGTCCAGAGGGACAACCTTCCTCAACCTCTACGGCTATACCGGTTCAGCCACGGTGTTTGCCGCCCTGGGCGGGGCCAACTCCACCACCACGGTGGATGCCTCTGGGGTCTACCTGGCACGGGCCAATGCCAATTTGGCCTTGAACGGTTTTGGCGGACCACTGCACCAACTGGTCGAGGCCGATTGCCTGCAATGGCTCAAACAGTGCCAGGAACGCTTTGGCCTGATCTTTGTCGACCCACCCACCTTCTCCAATACTAAAGACAAGCGAGCCTCCTTTGATGTTCAGCGCGACCATGCTGCCCTTTTGCGGCTGGCCATGCAGCGACTCAGCCGAGGCGGACTACTCATCTTCTCGACCAACTTCCGTAAATTTTCGCTGGACAAAGAACTCGGTCAGGAATATGCGCTAGAGGAGATCAGCGCAGCCACCATCCCGCCTGATTTTAGCCGCAACCAGCGCATTCACCGCTGCTGGGAGCTGCGCCACCATTAGCAACCATCTTTAAGCAACCATCTTTAGCAACCAGACGATCAAGGTAGGCAAGAAGGGCAAAATCGCCAAAAGAAGGAGAAAAACCTGCTGCGCTAACGCACAAAATAACGCGCAAAACGTAGCGCCACCCACTCCTCTTCGTACGTGCGTTCCAGCAGATGAAAACCTGCCTGATCATACCAGCGGATAATGTTGTCTTCCTGGCTACCCGCCAAGATCCCGGCCAGCACCAGTTGCGCAGATTGGGCAGCCAAACGACTCAACAACGGCTGCATCTCCACCAGCACATCGTAGACGATGTTGGCCAAAATAAGGTCATATTGATCCTTGACTTCGGCCAAGGGTGTGGCTGCGACCGTGATCTGGTCGGAGAGCCGGTTGTGTGCCACATTCTCCCTGGCCACCCGCACCGCTTCGGGATCATTGTCAATGGCCAGCACTTCGCCTGCCCCCCACAGGGCCGCGCCCATGGCCAGAATGCCGGTGCCAGTACCCACATCCAGTACCCGCCCAGGAAGGTCTCGCCGAAAAGAGCGCTCAATCAGGTATAATGCGCCACGGGTGGAGGCATGCTGTCCCGTGCCAAAGGCCATACCAGGATCCATCTCCAGTATCTGCTCACCAGGCCGTGGCACATACTCTTCCCAAGATGGCTTGATCACCAGGCCCGGGGCAATGGTAAAGGTTTTGAAGTGCTGTTGCCAACTGGTGGCCCAATCTTCATCGGCCAGCAATTCCCGCCTGAACTCTGGCAGAGGCTGGTTAAAAAGGGCAAACAATTCGGCCAAGGCGGTCTGCACTGCACCGACAAGGCCTTTCACCTGCTCCTGGCACGCAGCTTCAACCCCTGCCTCAATGTAAAAATATCCACTCAGCCAGCTGCCTGCTTCTGACTCCAGGCCCTGTTCCACCCCGCTGCCACTGTGCACTGCCAAGAGATCGCTGGCTGCCTCAACCAGGATGGTTGGGCACAAAAAACTCAGTTTCAACCATTTCCCGGCAAGTCCACTGTTCTGTTCCTTCTTTTCTTTCTTGACCATGACTACAACACAACATACTTTTATTGATAATCAATACCACTCCTTAACACAGGAGCAACCAAACCCCCAAGGACGAAAAAACCGAACCTTTCCGATGATCGACACTTCCGGACACCACCTTGTGTACGGTCGCTTGCAAGATTACTTAAGCGGCGAAACCCTACCAGACACCGATGACGAACGCATCCGCCAAAAACTGGCACGCTATCTGGTGGAGCGGCTCGGCTATGCTCCGGGCGAACTTGAACCAAGGCTCAAAATCATCAGTGAATTTGGCGGCAACCGGGTGGAAAGCCTGATTGATCTGTGCGCACGCATTAAAGGTAAACGACTCTTTATTCTCCGCTACGGGCCGGGTTCACTGGTTACCCGAGAAACAGCCGCCATTGCCGCAGCCCGCATTTTGGAGCCTGCATATTGCATTCCCCTGGCCATTGTCACCAATGGCCGCGACGCGGAACTGCTGGAAAGCGCCACAGGCAAGGTGTTGGCCACGGGTATGGACAGCATTCCCAGCCGCAAACAGGCAAAAACCCTGCTGAAGGAATTGCCTTTTGTACCCTACAGTGACCCGTTGAAACGGGAGCAAGCCCAGCGCATCCTCAACGTGTTTGACCAGGAAGTCTGCTGCGCGGGCAAACAGTGTGATACAGAGGTAGCACACGACCTTTGACTATGTTGTCGCAGCGGTGTACCCTGACATATTCTTTATTAGAAACAAGCGAGCACCACTTTTTTGCAAACTAGGCACTTTGACATGAGCATAAACACTCCTGCATCCACTTGGACAAAGACAAGCTATCGCAACAAAATCGCCCTGCAACAGCCCAATTGGCCTGACAAGGCGCACTATGAGCGAGTCCTGCACACCCTGGCCAATCTGCCACCCTTGGTTTTTGCCGGTGAGATCCGCGATCTCAAGGGCCTTTTGGCGCAGGCCGTGCGCGGCGAGGCCTTTTTGCTGCAAGGAGGCGACTGTTCCGAAGAATTTGCTCGCTGCACCGCGCCCAACATCCGGGAAACCCTGAAGGTGCTCCTGCAGATGGCCGTTATCCTCACCTATGCCGGTAACAAGCCGGTGGTCAAGGTGGGCCGCATCGCCGGGCAATACGCCAAACCACGGTCCAGCGACACCGAACTGGTGAATGGCACGGAAATACCCAGCTACCGAGGCGACATGGCCAACTCGGCCGAACCAGTGCTGCAGGCACGAATGCCAAATCCAGAACGCCTCCTCCAGGGCTACCATATGTCAGCAGCCACCATGAATCTGTTGCGTGCCTTCACCCGCGGTGGTTTTGGCTCTCTGCATCGGGTACAGGCCTGGAACCAGGAGTTTGTCAGGCAGTCGCCCATGGGCCGCAGCTATGAACGCATGGCCAAACAAATCAGCAATGCCCTCAAATTCATGGACACCATTGGTATCTCCACCGACACGCCCCAACTGAAGGAGGCACGCTTCTTCACCTCGCACGAGGCGCTGTTCTTGGGTTACGAAGAGGCGATGACCAGGGAGGATTCTGTGGATGGCGGCTGGTACGACTGTTCGGCCCACATGCTCTGGATAGGAGACCGTACCCGCCAACTCGATGGTGCACATGTCGAATTTTTAAGCGGTGTACACAATCCACTGGGCATGAAGGTAGGCCCAAACTACGATATCGACACCATTCTCGCCATTATCGAGCGACTCAACCCGCATAACGAACCAGGCAGAATGACCCTGATTACCCGCTTTGGTGCAACTGCCATTGAAAAGCACCTGCCGCCGCTCTTACGGGCGGTGAACAGGGCTGGGCTCAGTGTCCTCTGGACCTGCGATCCGATGCACGCCAACACCTTCAGCTCGGAATCCGGATATAAAACCAGGGACTTTGAAAACATTCTCTCAGAGCTGCGTTGCTTCTTCGAACTCAACTGGGCAGAGGGTACCATCCCGGGCGGGGTACACTTTGAGCTGACCGGTGAAGATGTCACCGAATGTATTGGCGGGGCACGGCAGCTTTCACCTGAACAACTGGGTCTGCGCTATCTCACCACCTGCGACCCCCGTCTCAATGCAGAGCAGGCCCTGGAAATGGCCTTTCAAATCGCAGAGATGATCCGCAGCTAACTAAGCGAGTTGTGTTCCAACACAGACAGGGCAGAGGAGCCTTATATTGGTTCAAGCATAATTTCGAGCGCTGGATCGCCGCCCACATGGGGAGCCATTACAGGAACCGGGGTAGAGCGCAGCATACGGGTAAAAACCATACCGAGCTGGGCCGGATCCCCGGTATCCAGCAGGAGCTCCAGGTTGTTTTCATCCCGCAGCATTCGCCCCAGCTTACCCAAAAGCAGTAAATAATCCAGGTTTTCGCCAGGCTGACCCAAGAGCACCACCAGTACCTGCACCGGCCGCTTGTCTTGGCCATCGTATTGAATGCCTGTTTCACTATAGCCCAGAGCCAGGAGCTTGCCGCGCACACCTTCCACCTTGGTGTGGGGAATGGCTATACCATTGCCGATATAGGTTGAACCAATCTGCTCCCGGTGCAGCAGGGCGTTGAGAACATGCTCTTCCTTCAATTCCGGCTCAAGTCTGGCCGCCAAGGCGCTCAACTCTTGCAGAGCCCCTTCCCTGCTGTTGGACTTCAGTTGGATAATTGACTTTTCACTTAATTTCACGGTCTTTTCTCTCTAAATGCCAAGGATTGTCGCCGGTGCTTGACTGGCAAAATTTTCATCTGCTCACGGTACTTGGCCACGGTGCGCCGGGCTACCTGCATATCCTCCTTGGCCAGCAACTGCGAAATACGGTTATCACTCAGTGGTTTGGCCGGATCTTCGCTATTCACCAACTGGCGGATGCGGGTTTTGATCGCCTCGGCCCCCACTGTGCCTCCGTCGACAGTGGTGATGGCGGCGTTGAAAAAGAATTTCAGCTCGTAAATACCCTGGGGGGTGTGCACATATTTATTTGAAGTCACCCGGCTGATGGTGGACTCGTGCATGCCAATATCCTCGGCAACGTCACGCAGAATCAGCGGTTTCATGGCCAAGGGCCCCTGTTCAAAAAAATCGCGCTGGAATTTGAGCAGGCTTTCCACCACCTTGTAGATGGTGCGCTGCCGCTGCTCAACGGATTTGATGATCCACTCTGCATTGCGCTTGTTTTCCAGAAGAAAGGCGCGCGATTCCGTGCTTAGGGCCTGTTTCTGCTTGAGCAGGGTCAGATAGTCCTCGGAAAGACGGAGATGAGGCAGGTCGTCGTCATTGAGTTGGATGACAAAATCATCTCCCACCTTGATCACGTATACATCCGGACTAACATAGTGCGTCTGTTCGTTGCTGTATTCGTTGCCTGGATAGGGATTCAACTGCTGAATATGGGCCACTGCCTCTAAAATCCGCTGCTGAGTCACCCCGAGTGCGCGGGCCATCTGGGCATAGTTACGGCTTTCCAGAAGATTCATATGTTCATCAACAATGCGCACAGCCACTGCGTCTTCATCGTCCATCCGATCGAGTTGCAGCAAAAGCGATTCACGCAAATCGCGCGCCGCCACCCCGGCCGGCTCCAGACTCTGCACCAGGCTCAGGGCACCCTCGGCCTCCTCCATGGTGCAACCGCAGCTGGCACACATTTCGTCTAGGCTTAATTCAAGAAAGCCGTGCCCATCAAGATTGCCCAAGATAAAATCGGTGAGCTGCGAATCCAACTCGCTGAGCTGTAGATGGGTGAGCTGCCAGTGGAGATGGGCGCCCAGGCCCGGCGTGGCCGAGATAAAATCGAACTGCGAAGGGGCATCCGCAGGCGGTGTTTCCCGGGCAAAGGAAAAGTCGGCATCAAAATTGTTGCTGTAATCTTCCCAATTCACCTCAGCGATGCCAGCAGGCCCCTCTCCGCCCACCTGGCCAGTCACCGGCATTTCTGTGTCCGATTGTTCCTCGGTTGCAGACAAGGCCTCAGGATGACCACCCTCTTCCAGCAGGGGCTGGGCTTCTTCCAGCATGGGATTTTGTTCCAGCTCGGCCCGCAGGGTATCACTCAACTCAAGCCGGCCCAGTTGTAACAGCTTGATGGCCTGCCGCAACTGCGGGGTCATCACCAGTTTCTGGGTCAGTTTCAGGTTTTGCTTGAGTTCCAGGGCCATGACATGTACGCGCTTAACCGCTAACAGTTACATCTGGAAGTTATCGCCCAGATACATCTTGCGTGCCACCACGCTTTCGATGATATCCTGTGCCACCCCACTGGTGAGCACCTGACCATTGTTCATGATATACGCAAAATCACAAACCTGCAGGGTTTCACGCACGTTGTGGTCGGAGATGAGCACGCCAATGCCGCGCTGTTTCAACTGGCGGATAATCTGTTGCAAATCAGCCACCGAAAGCGGATCCACCCCGGCAAAGGGCTCGTCCAACAGGATGAACCGCGGCTGGGTGGCTAGGGCACGGATGATCTCCACCCGCCGCCGCTCGCCACCGGACAGGGTATGTCCTTTACTGCCCGAGAGGTGTTCTATTTTCAAGTCTGCCAGAAGATCCCAGATGCGGTTGTTGATTTCGTTTCTGGGCAGTCCCAGTGGTTCCAGGACAATGCGGATATTTTCCTCCACGGTTAGCTTTTTGAAAACCGAAGATTCCTGGGCCAGATAGGTAATGCCCAGCAGGGCACGTTTGTGGATGGGCAGAGAGGTGATGTCCTGATTGTCCAGGTAGATCGCTCCCTTGGTGGGACGGATGAAACCAGCAATGGAGTAGAAGGTGGTGGTCTTGCCTGCGCCGTTGGGACCAAGCAACCCCACCACCGAGGAATTTTTCACCTGCAGGCTGACATTGTCCACCACCCGGCGTTTACGGTACTCTTTGCTGATACCACGGGTTTCGAGAACTGAATTGTTGTGCATGGGCTGCTGTTCGGGGCTACTGGCTTGCGCCCGGACGGATAACAGCCCTGACCCGGCCCTTTTGGGAAGGATCCTGCTCCACCACGGAACGTTTTTCGTCCAGATAGTAGGTTATGGTTTTGCCGGAAACCATATTGGGGCCATTCCATGCCTTGGCATTGCCGGAGAGCACGGCCTTGCGTTGCCTGGCAAAATAGTCCAGCCGATCGCCGGTGCCGAGCCAGTCGTCCTGCACGATCTGCACGTTCTTGATGCACACCAGCTTTTCCAACTGGCCAGCGGCCTTGTTGCCATCGGCGCTGTCACTGTAGTACACGGTCATCTCATCGGTGCGGATGGTCATGGCCCCCTGTTTGGCCACGACCTTGCCCATGAAGACCACGGAGTTGCTGTTTTCCTGGGAGACCATTCGGTTAGCCTCGATGTTGATCGGTGCCTGTTCCGCTGCAGGCAGAGTGGCTGGATGAACAACGTGCAGAGCTAAAACAGCGCCCAGGGCACAGATGGTGAGCAGGGCCCGGCGCATTGGTGCCAACACGGGAAGAGGGAAAAAATGCATACTTTTAGCCTCACAGGTAGCAGAAGGTGTAAAATACGTTGATTCAGGTTTGATTTTTGCATCAGGAAAGAATTTTACTTTGTAGAAAAAAAAATGTAAAGAGCAGAGACCAGAAACAAAAGACTTTACCGGCCGCCAGTTGTGGTGGCACATCTGCAACCATCACCCCAAAAAAAGGAACAGCCCGCAGCAGCCATGATAAGTATGAACCGCGAAGGAATAGCCAAGGCCAAGGTGTTGGTGGAATCGCTCCCCTACCTGCGCGAATTCAGCGGCAAGACCCTGGTCATCAAGTATGGCGGTCACGCCATGGTGGATGAAGAGCTGAAAAAGAACTTCGCCCTGGATGTAATCCTCATGCAGTATATTGGCATCAACCCGGTGATCGTGCATGGTGGCGGTCCCCAGATCAACCGTTTCCTCGACAAGATGCAGGTCAAGCCCAACTATGTGCAGGGCATGCGGGTGACCGATGGCGAGACCATGGATGTGGTGGAGATGGTGTTGGTGGGCAAGGTCAACAAGGAAATCGTTGGTCTGATCAACCACTTTGGCGGCAAGGCCGTTGGCCTTTCCGGCCGGGACGGCGATCTGGTGCAGGCAAAAAAAATGACCCTGCAGGCCAAGCCCAACAAGGAAAACATGCCTCCCGAGCTGATCGACATTGGCCGGGTGGGTGAAGTCACTCAGGTGAACGCCGAAGTCCTGCGCACCCTGCAGCAACGGGATTTTATTCCGATCATCGCACCGGTGGGGGTAGGTGAAGATGGCCAGGCCTTCAACATCAATGCCGATCTGGTGGCAGGCGCCATTGCCGCTGAACTGAAGGCACTCAAACTGATTCTGCTCACCGATGTGGTCGGCGTAAAGAACAGCCTGGGTGAGTTGATTTCCACCATCTACCGCGATCAGATCGATGATCTCACTGATGCAGGGGTGATCCAGGGTGGCATGATCCCCAAGGTCAACTGCTGCAAGGCAGCACTTGATGGTGGAGTGGCCAAGGCGCACATCATTGACGGACGGCAGGAACACGCGATCCTGCTGGAAATTTTTACCCGCAAGGGCATCGGAACGGAGCTTGTAGCATGACAAACGCACAATGGACCAAACAGGGAGAAGAAGTTTTTGCCGGAACATACAGCCGCTTTCCAGTGGCCATGGTACGTGGCGAGGGCTGCCGCCTGTGGGATGCGGATGGCAAAGAATACCTGGATTTTCTGGCTGGTATTGCGGTGTGTGCGTTGGGGCACTGCCATCCGAAAATCACTGAAGCCATCTGCCGTCAGGCAGGCGAGTTGGTGCATGTGAGCAACCTCTTCTATACCAGCCCACAAATCGAGCTGGCCAAGCTTTTGATCAGCAACAGCTTTGCCGACAAGGTCTTTCTGGCCAACTCCGGAGCCGAGGCCAACGAAGCAGCCATTAAACTGGCCCGCATCCACAGTGCACCGGGCAAATTTGAAGTTATTTCTCTGTTGGGTTCCTTCCACGGCCGCACCCTGGCCACGGTGGCCGCCACCGGGCAACCCCGCTTTCATCAGGGTTTTGAGCCAATGCCCGCAGGCTTTGTCCATGCCGAATTCGGCGATATTACCGCCATAGAACAACTCATTGGCCCACAGACCTGCGCCATCCTCTGCGAGCCCCTGCAAGGTGAAAGTGGCGTGCGGCCTTTGGATACCAACTATCTTCAACAGATTCGCACCCTGTGCGACCGTCACCAGTTGCTGCTCATTTTTGACGAAGTGCAAACCGGCTTGGGACGCACCGGCACCCTTTTTGCCCACGAACAGCTTGGCGTGACCCCAGACATCATGACCCTGGCCAAGGCCCTGGGCAATGGTTTGCCCATCAGCGCCATGCTGGCCAAAGAACACATTGCCGCTTCCTTTGTCCCAGGCAGCCATGCCTCCACCTTTGGTGGTAACCCGGTGGCAGCGGCAGCGGCCGTGGAGGTGCTGCACAACCTGCTCGCGCCTGGCTTTCTCGAGTCGGTACAGGAGAAAGGTGCTTATTTTTCTACGCAATTGGAGACACTGGTCACAAAATTTCCGCGCTGGGCCGTGGCAGTGCGTGGTCGGGGCCTGCTCCTGGGGCTGGTACTCAGCGAAGAGGGAATCAACCACGGATCCGAAATGGTCAATCTGCTCTTTAACCGGGGGATAATCATCAACTTCGCTGGTAACCGGGTGCTGCGTTTTGTACCGCCACTCATTGTAGACAAGGAAGAAATCGATACGCTCATCCATGAACTGGACGAGGTTTTTGCCGAGATTTCGTAAGCATAGATAATCAACAGATCCTGTTGTCAGCCTGCCTGTCTGCGAACCCGCATTTAGAGCGTCTTACGAATGGATCTCCTTTCTCTGCTTGCCCTGGCTCTGGCCCTGGCCATGGACGCCTTTGCCGTGGCCATGGCCGCTGGCGTAACCATCCGGCCACTCAGCTTCCGCCCCTGTTTCAGGCTCTCGTTTCATTTTGGCCTTTTCCAGGCGCTCATGCCCATTGTCGGGTGGCTGGCCGGACTGTCGCTGCGCAGCTTTGTCCACAGTGTCAGTCACTGGATCGCCTTTGGCCTGCTTGCCGCCATTGGTAGTCATATGATTGTGGCAGCCCTGCAAGCGGACCAGGATGAACAAACCAGTGTCGATCCCAGCAAGGGCCTTACCATGGTGGGCCTGTCGCTGGCCACCAGCATCGATGCCCTGGCCGTGGGTCTCGGCCTGGCCATCCTTGGGGTGAATATCTGGATACCTGCTTTGGTGATTGGCCTGGTGGCGAGCCTAGCCACTCTGCTGGGCCTTTTCCTGGGCAACCGGGCAGGGCGAATCTGGGGCAACAAGGTGGAAATAGCCGGCGGCATTATCCTTATTCTCATTGGACTGCGAATTCTGCTCTCTGGTTTGCATGTGCTCTAGTTTCTGCACTTCATTTCCCCAGATTCCAGGCCGTCTCAAGATAGCTTTTCCACAATTTATCTTTGCAAAAAAGGCGTTTTTCGGTATCAATACACTTTTACGGTCGACCGGTATGCCGGACGGATTAACTATCGAGCCTTCAGCCGGACAGGCCCTGCCCGCACAGGAAACTCCATGCACAAACATTTTCTGGCTCTGTCGGATTACAGTGAAGACGAGCTTTTATCCTGGATACACAGGGCGATGGTGCTGAAAGCCGAAGCCGCCGCCGGTACCCCCCAGCAGCAGCTTGCCGGTAAAACAGCCTGCCTGCTCTTTGAAAAGCCATCCACTCGCACCCGGGTTTCCTTTGAAGCCGCCATGTACGGACTGGGCGGCCAGGTCGTTTTCATGTCGGCCCGCGACTCCCAGTTGGGTCGGGGCGAACCGCTCAAGGACACGGCTCGGGTACTGGGCCGCTATGTACATGCCTTGGTGGTGCGCACCTTTGGCCAGGACGTGGTGGAAGAACTGGCTCACTATGCCGGTATTCCGGTCATTAACGCCCTCACCGATCTATACCATCCCTGCCAGGTACTCAGCGACTTGATGACAGTTCTGGAGAAAAAAAAGCGCTTGGATGGGTTACAAGTCGCCTGGATTGGGGATGGCAACAACATGGCCAATACCTGGATCGAGGCAGCCGCCATCTTTGGCTTCCAGCTCATGCTAGCCTGTCCACAGGGTTTTATTCCTAACGAAAACATTTTGAAACATGCCTTGACCCATGCTCCGGCCTGCATAGGGTTGTCGCAGGATCCAGAGGCAGCCATTGCCGAGGCAGATGTGGTCAATGTCGATGTCTGGGCCTCCATGGGACAGGAGGCGGAACAGGAAGCCCGCCTGGCGCACTTTGCCGGCTACCAGCTGGATAGTGCTCTGTTGGCCAAGGCCAAAGAGGACGCCATAGTCCTCCACTGCCTGCCTGCACACCGTGGTGAGGAAATCAGCGAAGAGGTGTTGGAAGGCCCGCAGAGCGTGGTGTTTGACCAGGCAGAAAACAAAATGCATGTGCACAAGGCACTGCTGGAACACTTTATCTTGCAAGCTACCTGAGACAATCCTTATCAAAGTTAGACTACACAGCAGAAGACAGGCAACTCCATGGTGAATAAAATTGTGCTCGCCTATTCCGGCGGCTTGGATACCTCTGTAATTTTGAAATGGCTGGCCAACGAGTATTCGTGTCCGGTCATTGCCTACTGCGCGGATATCGGCCAACAAGAAGACTGGGACAAGGTGCGGGCCAAGGGCTTGGCCACTGGTGCAGAAAAGGTAATCATCTCTGATCTGCGCAAGGATTTTGTTCGCGACTTCATCTTCCCGGCTTTCCGGGCCAACGCCATCTACGAAGGTTCGTACCTACTCGGCACCTCGCTGGCTAGACCTCTGATCGCCCGCGAGCAGGTGCGCATTGCCCATGAGGAGGGAGCCAATGCACTCAGCCACGGTGCCACCGGCAAGGGCAACGACCAGGTTCGCTTTGAACTGAGCTATCTTGCCCTTGATCCAAAACTGACCATCATCGCTCCCTGGCGCATCTGGAACTTGAACTCGCGCACAAGGCTGGTTGCCTATGCCGAAGAGCACGGCATTCCGGTGCCGGTCACCAAGAAGAGCCCCTACAGCTCAGACGAAAACCTGCTGCACATCAGCTTTGAAGGCGGTCTCCTGGAAGATCCCTGGAACGAACCAGAAGAAGAGATGTTCAAGCTGAGCGTCTCCCCGGAAAGGGCCCCGGACAAACCCACCTACATTGAAATCAGTTTTGCAGCCGGCACCCCGGTGGCCATAGACGGGGAAGAACTCGAGCCCGTGGCGCTCATGGAAAAGCTCAACCAGTTGGGTGGTGCCAATGGCATCGGCCGACTCGACATGGTGGAAAACCGCTTTGTGGGCATGAAATCCCGCGGCGTGTATGAAACCCCGGGCGGCACCATCCTGCGCATTGCCCATCGCGACTTGGAAAGCATCACCTTGGACCGCGAAGTCCTGGCCATCCGCGACTCCCTGGTACCCACCTACTCCCGCCTCATCTATAACGGTTTTTGGTTCTCCCCGGAGATGCAGCTTTTGCAACGGACCATGGACGATGCCCAGTCTCCGGTCAATGGTGTGGTACGGCTCAAGCTTTACAAGGGAAACTGCATTGCCGTAGGAAGAAAATCCGACAACTCCTTGTACTCCGAATCCTTTGCCACCTTCGAGGAAGACGAGGTGTACAACCAGGCGGATGCCACCGGCTTTATTCGCTTAAATGCCCTGCGTCTGCGCATCCAGGCCCAGCAGCAGAAGCCATGAACGATTCCCAAGACATACCTGGCCCAGCTAGTTCAAACAAACTGTGGGGTGGTCGCTTCTCCGAGGCAACCGCAGCAAGCGTAGAGGCCTTCAGCGCCTCCATCCACTATGACTGCCGGCTGTACCGTCACGACATCATGGGTTCCAAGGCCCATGCCCGTATGCTGGCGCAGCAAAAGCTGATCAGCCCCAAGGAAGCTGCGGCCATTGTACAGGGCCTGGACAACATCCAGGCCGAAATCGAGGCAGGGCGTTTTGAGTTCAAACCTGAGCTGGAAGATATTCATATGAATATCGAAAAGGCACTCACCGAGCGGATTGGCGAGGCAGGTGCCCGCCTGCACACCGGCCGCAGCCGTAATGACCAGATCAACCTGGATCTGCGCCTTTACCTACGCGACGAGTGCGACCAGCTCGATACCCTGCTGGCCGAACTGCAACGGGTTTTTGCCATACTGGCCCGACGCTATTTGGGCGCAGTCATGCCCGGCTATACCCATTTGCAGCGGGCGCAGCCAGTGCTGCTCTCCCACCATCTGCTGGCCTATGTCAGCATGTTCGGGCGGGATCGGGAGCGCATAGGCGATTGCCGCAAACGCATCAATGTCCTGCCCCTGGGAGCAGCGGCCCTGGCCGGCACCAGCCTGCCCATTGATCGTAACATGGTGGCCGAAGAGCTCGGCTTTGCCGCCATCAGCGACAACTCCATGGACACCACCGCAGACCGCGACTTTGTTCTGGAAACCCTCTTCTGCCTCAACCTAATTCAAATTCATCTTAGCCGGCTGTCTGAAGAGCTGGTACTGTGGTCGAGCAAGGAGTTTGAATTCATTCGCATTGGTGATCGCTACTGCACTGGTTCCTCCCTGATGCCGCAGAAAAAAAATCCAGACATCCCGGAGCTGGTGCGGGGCAAGAGCGGCCGAGTAACCGGTGCGCTCATGGCACTACTGATGACGGTAAAAGGTCTTCCCCTCACCTACAACCGGGATCTGCAAGAAGACAAGGAACCACTGTTTGACGCCCTAGACACGGTCAAGGCCTGTCTGGCCATTACTGCAGAAATGCTGAGCCACACCGAATTCGATACCGATCGTATGCGCCAGGCCACTGGTGGCGGCTTTATGACCGCCACTGACCTGGCTGACTACCTGGTGTGCAAAAATTTGCCCTTTCGCCAGGCGCACGGGGTTGCCGGTCAGATTGTCGCCCGCTGCCAGGAACTAGGCTGCGAACTCGATGAGCTGCCTCTAGACGAGATGCAGCACTTTTCTCCCCTGATCCAAGAGGATATTTACACCAAGCTCTCCATCGAGGGCTCGGTCAACAGCCGGACCTCCGCCGGTGGCACGGCACAGTCCAGGGTTGAACAGGCCCTGGCTTCTGTTGAACACCAACTGGGAATATACTCATGACGACCTTGCAGCATGGCACCCGTCTTTTTTTTGTCGCCAGCCTCATTGGCCTGACCCTTTCCTTAAATGCGTGTGGCTATAAAGACAAACCCGTACCTCCGCAACATATTGTTCCCCAACCGATAACCGACCTGAGATATCAGCTCAGCAGCCAGGGAGCGAGCCTGTCCTGGACGTATCCCAAGGAAACAATAACCGGAAAAGACCTCACCCGGATCAGTAACTTCAAGCTGTATCGGGCGGTGGTGCCCGTGGAATCCCACTGCGATACCTGCCCCATCCCCTTTCTGGCTCCGATCAGTCTGGAGGGCGGTGCCCTGCCTGACAGCGGCAACCGCAGTGGCAGCTATCACGAGCCGATTTTGCGACCTGGCAACCTGTATTTCTACAAAATCCGCAGTACTACCAGCTGGTGGTCCGAATCGGAGGATTCCAACGTCATTTCCTTCCTGTGGGACACGCCCGCCTCTGCCCCGACTGGACTGCGGGTAGAGTCTGACGACAGGAAAAACACTCTCAGCTGGAGCGCGGTCAGCCTCAACCAAGACGGCTCGACCATCAACCAACCGGTCCGCTATCAAGTATACCGCAAGAGCGGTGAAGGTGCTTTTACCAAGCTTGGTGCACCCATCAGCACAACCACCTACATTGACGAGCAGGTGCAAAACAATGTGACCTACACCTACCAGGTGCAGGCTTTGAGTGCCTTTAAGAAAAGTTTGGTGGAGGGTGGTACCAGCACCAGTATCAGCGGCACCCCGATTGACAAGGATGCGCCCCTGCCTCCCGATACACCCCAGGTGGTGGTGACCGATGTGGGCACCAAAGTTTTCTGGAATCATGCACATGCAGACGACTTGGCCGGCTATCGGGTGTACCGCCGGGCTGCGGGCGAAAGTACGGCCCGCTTTGTCGGCCAGGTGAACCTGCCCTATAATATGTACATCGACAAGGATGCACCCAAGGGCGTGCGACTGTACTATTCGGTTTCCAGTATAGACAACGCGCATCCGGCCAACGAAAGCAAGCGCACCGCAGAAACGCAGGCTGAAGAGTGATGACTGATATGGCACCAGCGTGCAACAATAAATCCTTGGCAGCCAGTGATGCTGCAAACGCCATTTCCTGTGCACATTGGCCTATTCCCTTCTGGAAGATGAGTGGGGCTGGGAACGATTTTGTCATTATCGATCATCGCCGCCCGCTGATTGCGCCAGAACAGATGGCCGAGTTTGCCCGCCTGGTTTGCCGTAGAAAATTCGGGGTGGGCGCAGATGGGCTCTTCTTCTTAGAAGACTGCACAGAGGCGGATTTCCAATGGCGTTTTTTCAATGCCGATGGCTCTGAGGCAGAGATGTGCGGCAATGGCGCACGCTGTGTCGCCCGCTTTGCCTATATGCACGGCATTGCCGCTGCCCGCATGCGTTTTGCCACCCTGGCAGGGATTATCGAGGCCAGTGTGGAGGATACGCTGGTCACCATTCATTTAACACCGCCCCATTCTCTGGCTTTGAACCAGCAAGTGCAGGCAGGCGGCCAGGAATACACGGTGCACTTGCTCAACACCGGCGTACCCCATGCAGTGCTTTTTGTCCAAGATCTGGCCCATACCGATGTACGCGGTTTGGGGTTTACCCTGCGCCATCATCCGGACTTTGCCCCTGCGGGCGTGAATGTGAACTTTGCCTCCCTGACAGCTGATAATGGATTGCGCATCCGCACCTATGAACGGGGGGTGGAGGATGAAACCTTTGCCTGCGGCACCGGTGCCGTAGCCAGTGCTCTGATTGCAGCGCTTTTGGGTAAAGTTGCAGCGCCGGTCATGGTTACCACCTCCGGCGGAGTTCAACTCAGTGTCCTTTTTACCCAGGGAGCCAAGGAAGATTTTTTATCCGTGCAATTGAAAGGCCCGGCCCACTGCATTTATAGTGGCGAGCTTACCCCCGAGGCACTTGCAAGCTAAAAACAACAGGCACAGCACGATCTACGGCCTGCCATCCGGGCGGCCATCACCAACGAACACGAATACTGCCATGCAACCCATTCAAGGAGCCATCACTGCCCTGGTCACCCCTATGCACAACGGCCATGTGGACGAAAAAGGCCTGGTTGACCTGATCGAATTTCAAATCCAAAACGGCATTCACGGTATTGTCCCCTGTGGTACCACTGGCGAGTCGGCCACACTCAGCTTCAAGGAGCATAAACGGGTTATCGAACTCACCGTACAAACCGTTGCCGGCCGCGTGCCGGTCATTGCCGGCACAGGTGCCAACAACACCCTGGAAGCCATTGAGCTCAGTGAATCAGCCCAAAAAAGTGGAGCCGATGCTGTGCTTTCCGTGGTGCCCTACTATAACAAACCCAGCCAGGAGGGACTGTACCAGCACTACAAGGCCATTGCCGATGCGGTCGATGTGCCCATGCTGCTCTACAATGTGCCCGGCCGTACAGTCACCAACATGCTGCCTGCCACTGTGGCGCGCCTGGCCCAGCTACCCCAGGTTATTGGCATCAAGGAAGCCAGTGGCAGTCTTACCCAGATAAGCGAACTACTCATGCTCTGCCCTAGGGATTTCATCATTCTTTCCGGTGATGACTTCAGTGCTCTGCCTTCGTTGTATCTGGGTGTCAGGGGAGTGATTTCCGTGGTGTCCAACCTGACGCCGGAAAAAATGGTGCGGCTGGTGGATGCAGCCTTCAAAAAAGATCTCGATACCGCCAATCGCCTGCATTTTCAACTTTTTGACCTCATGGGTGCGATGTTCTGCTACCCAAGCCCTGCTCCGGCCAAAAAAGGGTTGGAGCTGATGGGAAAAATCACGTCTGGAGAGGTACGCCTGCCTCTGGTGGGCATGGATGCGGCCAGCCTGGAGCGATTACAAAAAGATATGCGGCAATTGGGCCTGATTTAAAGAGCAGCAGGGAGCGGCAAACATGGTTCAGGTACTTGTGGCTGGTGCAGCCGGCCGGATGGGACAGCAGATCATCAAAACGATTCAAACGATGCCTAAACTCTCTCTGGCCGGGGCCTTTGAAGCAGAAGGACATGCGGCCATTGGCAGGGATGCGGGTGAAATCTGTGGCCTGGGCCGGCTCGGCATTCCCATCAGTGCAGGGCTTGCTCCAGTGCTTGCGCAGGGTGATGTACTCATTGACTTCACCTTTCACAAGGCAAGCATCGAGTTTGCCCGCCAGGCTGCAAAACGGGGCCTGGCCATGGTTGTCGGCACCACCGGCCTTTCTGGAGAGGAAGAGGCAGAACTGCAGCAGCTGGCAAACAAGGCTTTTCCCTGCGTACATGCTGCCAACATGGCGGTGGGGGTCAATGTCCTCTTCAAACTGGTGGAAAAAACAGCGCACATCCTTGGTAATGCCTATGATGTGGAAATTGTCGAAGCCCATCACCGCATGAAAAAAGATGCGCCCTCGGGCACGGCCATCACCTTGGGCAAAATGGCGGCTGCCGGCCTTGGCCGCAACTTTGACGAAGTGGCAGTCAAGGAACGCAACGGGATAATCGGTGCACGTACAGACCAGGAAATAGGCATTCAATCCATCCGTGGGGGCGATATCGTGGGCGAGCATACCGTGTATTTTGCCGGCACCGGTGAACGCCTGGAGATTGGTCACCGGGCCACCAGCCGCGACAACTTTGCCCGCGGCGCAGCCCTGGCCGCAGCCTGGGTGGTGGGTAAAGCCAATGGTCTGTACACCATGTTTGATGTGCTCAACTTAAACGATCTGTAAACCCCAGCCAGATCGTTTTTGAGCGGTATCCTGCGTTGTCACCTTCATATCAAACAGTATGCCGCTCGCCATCCCGCCTACTGGCCAGCCTCCTTCCCTGTTATCACTGAGCCACGCTGCCATCGGCATGGGCGCAAATCTCGGCGCAGACATGGCGGGCAAGGAGGCGGTGTTGCTGGCAGCCTGGCATGGGCTCCACCAGCAGCCACATATCCAGCCACTGCAGTTGTCATCGCCCTATCACTCTGCGCCGCACGACATGCAGTCCAACAACTGCTTTGTCAATGCCGTAGCTTTGGTGGCAACACGGCTTAACCCGTTGAACCTGCTTCACTTTTTACTACAGTTGGAGGCACAGCACGGCCGCAGACGGAACCCGCATGCGCAGGGATACCAGGACCGCAGCCTTGATCTTGACCTACTTTTTTTTGACAATCTCCACATCGAAAGTGAAGCACTCACTCTGCCCCATCCACGTATGGCTGGACGTCTTTTTGTGCTCGCCCCCCTGGCAGAATTGTTGCCAGACTGGCAACATCCAGTACTCCACCGCAGTGCTGCAGAACTGTGTGCCGACCTGAACGTGCTGGCAACACAGCAGGTACGGCGCAGCCAATGGAACCACCGGTAAAAACAAGCGGACAACCCCGCTCCATGCCGGGTGGCAGTTGTTTTTTCTTCTTGCTTCTTTTTACAGTTCCTGCTGAAATGCTTAGACAAAGATTTTTCACCGGTTATATAATAGAGCCCGTCTGTATGGTATTCGTACGCAACAGACAAAGCACTTTCCACTGAAGCACCATGCAGTGAGCACAACACCTGGGGGATGCGCAGTATGTTGATCCTACGCCTTGTTGCCATGGGCGTCCTTGTCTATGCTGGCTTGCGCCTGCGCAAATATCTCCTCAGGCAAAACAGCCCTGCTCCGCAAGCATCGGCACCAGAGGCAGAAACTGCGCCTGTTGAGGATATTTTGGTGGAAGATCCCATCTGCCAACGGCTGGTGCCCAAGAAGCAGGCAATCACCGTACGCGACACAGAGGGCCTGCACCACTTCTGCAGCGAAGACTGCCGCAACATTTTTTTACAACAGAGGGAGAAGGACACATGAAATTTTTTATCGATACCGCCAATGTGGATGAAATCAAAAAGGCCCTTGCTTTGGGCATGGTGGATGGTGTTACCACCAACCCCTCTTTAGTTGCCAAGGAATCCCGTCCCTTCACCGAGATACTCAAGGAAATCTGTAGCCTCGTGGAAGGACCGGTGAGTGCCGAGGTAGTCAGTTTGAATGCAGCGGGCATGATCGAAGAGGCGCGGGAGCTGGTCAAGATAGCTGATAACATCGTTATCAAGATTCCCATGATCGAAGAAGGCCTAAAGGCCGTGAAGCAACTGACCAGCGAGGGGATCAAAACCAATGTCACCCTGGTTTTTTCTGCCACCCAGGCCTTGCTTGCCGCCAAGGCAGGTGCCAGCTTTGTCAGCCCCTTTGTGGGCAGACTCGATGACATCGCCACCAACGGCATGGAGTTGATTGCCGATATCATGACCATTTTTCGCAACTACGGCTTTATCACAGAAGTTATTGTCGCCTCGGTACGCAACCCCATGCATGTGGTGGATTCCGCCCGCATTGGTGCTGATATCGCTACTATCCCCTACAAGGTCATTGCCCAGTTGGCCAAACATCCCCTCACCGATATTGGCATGCAGCAGTTTCTTGCTGACTGGGAAAAAAGAAAAAAATAACAGGACAGATGAATATGCGGCGCATCCTTTTACTTGCCGGCCTGTGCTGTTGTCTGTCCCTGCTGCCGCTCACGGCCAGGGCAGCCATGTATTCCTATGTTGATGGTCACGGGGTCTACCACTACACCAATGTGCCTGGAGATGGTCGCTACAAGCTGATGGAAAAGCCTGCATCCTCCCGCTCCAAGCGACAATTAGCCGAAGACCAGCTGCTGCGCACCATTGCCAGCAAATCGCAGGCACAGGTCACCAGGCAGATGTACGATGCCTTTCCTTACACCCCAGAGGTGACCCCGGTGTACAGCACTACAAACATACCCCATGGATTCGGCACCCATATCCACAATGCTGCCCTACTGTACCAGATGGATCCGCTGCTCATCAAAGCGGTTATCAAAGCAGAATCGAATTTCAACCCAAATGCCATTTCACCAAAAGGTGCACAGGGGTTAATGCAACTCATGCCCGGTACTGCCCGCGATCTGAAAGTACGCAATCCCTTTGATATCGAGCAAAACATTCTTGGTGGCACCCGGTATCTGCGCCAGATGCTGGATCTGTTTAACGGTGATGTGGAACTGTGTCTGGCAGCCTACAATGCTGGGCCAAATCGTGTCGCCCCAGCCGGCGTCATCCCCAACATTCCCGAGACCCAAGCCTATGTGGCCAGGGTGCTGCGCCATTACAAGAGCTATCGCAATGGTGTGGAAGCATCTGCACCGAAGCAGAAACAAGCTGCCCTAAAATCACATACCTTGGCGCGCACAACATCCAACCCGACCGTAGGCAGCATCAAGGTCCAACAATTGGTCACTGTGCAGTGAAAGCCCGCGCACGCATATTCAACCTGCCCAACCTCATCACCGGCGGACGCTTTCTCCTCTCTTTTTGCCTGATGCTTCTGCTCATGCTTGAGCAAAGCACAGGCATCGCTCTGCTGGCCTGG
This sequence comes from Desulfobulbus sp., assembly GCA_040776885.1. Classification (GTDB taxonomy): domain Bacteria; phylum Desulfobacterota; class Desulfobulbia; order Desulfobulbales; family Desulfobulbaceae; genus Desulfobulbus. The sequence goes on from JAXGZR010000001.1 coordinate 158,740, forward strand.
CTGGTTTTCGCTACTGCCGCCATCTCCGACTGGATTGATGGCTATTTTGCCCGACGCTATCAAAGTGTGACCGTGTTGGGCAAAATGATGGATCCTTTGGCAGACAAGGTGTTGGTGGCCACTGCTTTGGTCATGCTTATTCCCCTTGATCGCTTGCCTGCCTGGTTGGCCCTGATCATTCTGGTGCGGGAATTCGTGGTCACTGGTTTGCGGGGAGTGGCCTCCTCTGCCGGTATTGTGGTTGCCGCCAGCCAGATGGGTAAACTGAAATCCACTGCCCAGTACCTTGGCTTGGGCTTTCTCATCTTTCCCGAAGGCTTCCTTCCCATCTCCGGCCTGCACCAAATCGGCATGGCCATCATGTATGTGGCCCTGATCGTTACCATTTGGTCTGGCATCGAGTATTTCTACAAACTGCGCCGGGTTTTTCTGGAAACAGATCTTTGAGCACAAGCGCAGAAGGCATCTTCACCCCCTGCGATCCTGTTACACAGCACAATCTGCTTGCTCAAAACAGGCAGACCCGGCGAGCTTGTACTTCATTCGCGTATGCTTCATTCCTAAAATCTAGACAAGATACTGTCATAGATGTATGCACACGGCTCAATGCTCTCTGCTTGTTGTAAATAGCGAGTGCATCATCAAAAGAACACCAAGTACCCCCAGCCAGATAGAGGAAGCTCTGGTGCAGAACCATGCATTTTACTAGAACTTGTCGGGTAATCTCAGTATAATACAACGTTTGCTTCACAGTGCATCCAGCGGGCAGCCAGTATACACCCAAAGGGGCTCTATACAAAACCGCAGCCTGGATGTTTTTACACAAAGCCTGATAGGCCTCTAACCTTTTTTCATGAAAGCGCTTCGTTATATCTTTTTGTCTTTGGTTTTGTTGATCCTCCTGGCTGGGCTCGCTGGGGCGGGTTTTTTGTATTACCAGATTGCGATCGTACCGGCTCCGGAGATGTCGGAAGAGCACATCAGCGAAATCCTGGCCAGAGAAAGCCCGGTTTTCTACAGCGATGGCGTAACACAGTTCGGTGTGCTCTTTGAAGATATCCATCGCCAATACCTCAAGTATGAAGATATCCCCCAAGTTTTTATCAATGCCTTGGTTGCAGCTGAAGATGACCGTTACTTCAAACACTTTGGTATCGACATCTCCGGCATTGCCCGGGCATTGATCGCGAACTTCAAGGCCGGCAGGATCGTACAAGGCGGCAGCACCATCACCCAGCAGACCGCCAAAAATCTCTTCAAACGAGAATCGCGCAGCATAGAGGCCAAAATCAAGGAACTCCTGCAAGCCTTCCGTCTGGAGCACCGCTATTCCAAAGAAAAAATCCTCGAATTTTACTGCAATCAGTTCTATGTCAGCGGCAACGGCCATGGCCTTGGCGTGGCTGCACGCTATTTCTTCGACAAGGAGCCTGCCGAACTTAACCTGACTGAAGCCGCCTTTATTGCAGGCAGTGTGAAGAGACCAAACTATTACAATCCCTTTTTGCAAAGAAATCTGGAAGATCCCATTGAAACCAAAAGGCGCGCCATGGAGCGGGTGCGTTATGTTCTGCAACGAATGTTGCAGGGAAAAAAGATCAACCAGGAACAGTTCCTGGCCGCACGAACAACCGAGCTTGAATTCAAACAGGGAAAGATGTCGTTTGAACAGAGCGCCACCATGGATCTGGTCAAGGATGGGGTCAGTTCACCGATTATCGTCGAATATCTGGAAGAAAAAGGCATTTCTAATATCTCCACTTCAGGCGCGCGCATCATCACCACCATTGACAAGGATTTGCAGCACAACACCGTGCACGCTCTGCGCAGCCAGCTCTCTCAGCTGGATGTGGTGCTTAGGGGCTATAAACGCCAGGATGTGCAGCAGGAATACGCAGAACTCGAGTATGGCGGAGACAGCGCAGTGGTAGCCGGGTCCTTTGTCTTTGGGACCTTTGCCGGAGCAGACGAAGACAGCGGCATGTTGCGGGTGCAACTTGCCGAAGAACAGCAAGGGTATCTGCCGCCAGACGGTTTCAATACTCTGGCAGGTTCATTGGCCATACATAGACGCGGCCCCTGGGCCAAGGCCTCTGCAGCGGACAAGAATGCGCTGCGCAACCAATTGCAACCCGGCGACAAGGTGTATGTAAGTGTACGCCAAAATCCTGGAGCAGGCGGTGAGTTGTTGCTTGATCTGGAGCGCTACCCCAAGGTGGATGGGGGTGCCATTGTTTTGCAAGAAGGGGCGATCCGGGCCATCAGTGGCGGCATGTCCAATGTGCATTTCAACCGGGCCACCAGTGCACGTCGTCTGATGGGCTCGGCTTTCAAGCCCTTCGTGTATGCCGCGGCCCTGCAGTTGGGTTGGAGCCCTACGGATATGCTCAACAATCGTCGCAATGTCTTTGTTTTCATGGACCGACCGTATTTCCCTAACCCAGATCACACCAGCCCCAACAACGAAGTTTCACTCAGTTGGGCCGGAGTGACTTCGGAAAACCTGGCCTCGGTGTGGCTGGCTTACCATCTTACCGACAAATTGGAACAACCTGCCCTGCGTGAAATTGCTCAACAAGTGGACATGGCCCCAAGAACGGATGGTGGCCACCAGGAAGGTTATGAACAGTACAAACAACGCATGCAGAACCAGTTTGGCTTGTGGATTTCCAAGGGCATGGTGGAACAGGCTGCCTACGATGCCGCGGTGCGGGCCTTGAAAACCGACTTCCTTTTTGCAGGTCGCCAAGGCGAGTATGAGCGCCTGGCCCGACTGCCCTACGGATACAACTACAACAAGTATGCAGGCATTGTCCGGGCAAATAGGTCTGGTAACAGTGCTGCCGAGGTACAGCGGAATCTAGGCTTGCTCTCTCCCTCATTTCTGAGCATCCGTTCTCGTCTGCCGCAGATGATGGCCTACCGGCAATGGGTACACAGTTACAGGCCGATTGTCGATCCAGATATGGCCTTTGACAACCCTGAGCTTGTCGTCGCCCTCAGTGAAAGCGAACGGGACTCACAGCAATCAGACGATGCAGCTGGTGTACAGGGCGGGCTCTACCGCACGGATCAGGGGGCAGTCATCTTCAGCCTGCGTCAAAATGTCCCGGCCAACTGGCTGGCCCTGTCTCCCAGGGATCTACAGAGCCAGTTCACTATTATGGGTGCAGCCCAAGAGCATAAGTTTTGGCAAAGAGTACTTCTGGAAGGCGTGCTCAGTGCCGAATCCCTTGCTCTAGTGGAGCAACAGATACAGGCGGAAAGCAGACGTTTTGACTTGGACCGTGTCTATGCCTTTGATGTGCTCAGCGAACTGCGCGATTTCCGTGTCATGCTCAATTTGCAGTACCTCATCCATCTGGCTCGTGCCTGTGGGGTGGAGAGCACCATTGAACCGGTATTATCCCTCCCCTTGGGATCCAATGTGGTGACCCTGTCGGAACTGGCCCGGGTGTATGAAACCATAGTCACCGGCAACCGGTATGATCCTGCGGATACAGCAACCATGAGCCGTTCAGAAGGTGAAAGCCGGGTCAACCGCGACGGCCCATCGCTGATTGAACGCATTGTCACGCCCGACGGCCGGGAAGTCTACAACCGCCAAACCCATGCGACCAGGGTTTTTAACGGGAAAGTATCTGCCGAAATAAGCAACATTTTACAAAATGTTGTAGCCCATGGTACTGGCAAATATGCGGCCAATAACGTGAGCCTGCGTAGTAGCAACCTGGAGACTGCACAAAAACTGGCCCGGAGCAAGCAATCCCTGCCGCTTCTGGGAAAAACCGGTACAGCCAACGAATACCGCAACGCCGCATTTTTTGGCTATGTACCTGTTTTGGCCAAGGACGACCCGGCAGTGCTGACCCTTGAAAACGGGTATACAGTGGGGGTGTATACGGGCTATGACATCAACCTGCCCATGGTACAGGGTGCGGCCCGTATCAGCGGCTCACGCGGTGCTCTGCCTGCCTGGAGTGCCATTGCCCAGGCACTGGTCGATTACGAACAGATTGGCGACAAACTGGATATAGTCGATGCACAGTTTAATGGTTTGCCCCTGCGCTACCCCGAGGTGGGGCAGGTCTTTTTACCGGCAAACCCACAACAGGGCGGCTCGATAAGTACTGGCAAGGCAGGAGTACGACAACAAACTGCCCCAACCTACCCTGCCATTCTGGCTGTGGGGGTGCAAGACAGGGGCATTTTCGAGCCGGATCGTGCTTTCGCACCGTTTTGGCGCACGCAGCAGCAGACAGCAAGGTAAATCACTGGCCGTGTTGACCGCCCGAATTGGCCGTCTTAATACACCTTGCGGCTGCCAAAATTTGAACCAAGCACGTTAAAGCTGTCTTCCACAATGAACAGCGCATCATGATCCACACCAAACACAATGTTCTCCAGCTTTTTCAGCTGAATATTGTTGGTGATGGTCATGATAATGTATTTATCCTTGCCACTGTATGCGCCCTGCGCCTTGAGATAGGTGGCCCCCTGGTTCAGATCGTCCTTGAACTGGTCAAAGATATCCTGATGGTAATCACTGATTATGTAAACCACCTTGCGCTGGTTGAACAGGGAGAGAACCCGGTCCAGGGAAATTGAACTGATGAAAACCAGAATGATGGAGGCGATAAAAATATCAGGGGTATAGTAGGAAAAGGCCAGGCTGAAGAGGAGTATGTTCGATGCCAGGGCAACTTTGCCCACTCCAATGTTGAAACGACTGTTCAAGATAACGGCAATGATGTCCAATCCACCTGCAGAGCCCAGCGAACGCAGGGTAATTCCTGAACCAATACCGCAGATGATACCTCCTGCCACTGCAGCATAAACTTGCTGCTCGATATTAAAATCAAGCGGCATAAATCTGGTGATGGCAGTGACCGCCAAAACCCCGTAAAGCGTATAGTAAAAAAAACGCCTGCTGACAAAAAACCAGCCCAAAAGAAACAGAGGAACATTCAAAACAAGGTACCAGAACGAGGGAGAAAAACTGGCACTCTCGTAGTGGATGAGTAGGGCTAGGCCATACACACCACTGGTGATGAAGTTATGGTGAATAACCACACCGTTGACTCCGGCGGAAAAAACCAGGGAGCCCATGGTGATGAGAAAAAGGTTCCAGACTACAGTGTTGCTAAATTTAGAGCGCTTCATGTTGGCATATAAAAATGGCGCAAGCAGGAGAGAATAAAACTGTCAGTCAACAGAATCAGACTGCTGTGCAACCGTATGCGCAATGAGCTTTTCAACAGGAGCGAGATTGGCAGCCAGTTCAGGAGCCATACCATGGCGCCGACTGATATACGATGCATCGTTGTAGCGTACCAGCACCTGACCCGCCACAGACTCGGTTATGAGAACTTTTAAGGGGAGATCCAGACCCGAGGCTGGTTGAGCAAGCATAAGCGGTGTGCCAGCCTTGGGATTGCCAAAAAGGATGAGGGTGGTCGGTGGCATGGATAAGCCGGCAGACTTGGCCTCAGCCTGTTGATCGATGATCGCAAATATTTTTATGCCCCGGTCCTTAAGAGCAGACAAGAGGCGCTGCACTGTATCGGCAAATGGATACAGGCTGGTATTGGTGATTATGCCACTGGCATCGGCTGAGATGTTCATCAAGTCTCCTCAAAAAGCACGGCAAGCAGCGATGTTCCAGCAATCGCCACCGGCTTACAATAATGTGTTTTTTTAGACAATAAAGGCCAAAGAGCGCAATCTGTACCCACAGGACCTGCGCAGACATCCAACTCGCGGCGCAATATAGCACATACCACACAGTTGGGCATGTTTTTCAGCTTCCTGGATAACTGTATTCACTAGCCAGTTCCGCCAGCGTTCTGGAGTCTGACAAGGGGGTCAAGGCGACCTTGCCTTTAAATTCAGCGTTGTAACGGTTGCGGCGATTCATCGAACCTCTCCTTTTAAATGGATTAGCTCCTTGCTTATGCCCATGTCTCAATAAACGCAACCACTTCAATCACCCACAACAATGAACAGAATTTGACAGGTGAACATCCAAAATAATATTATGAATTATAACATAGCTATGCTAAGATAAGTAAGGAAACCGAGATTATTTTTTGCAATGGAGGCAGCTATGGGAAAAGAAACCAGACTGTTTAAAAGCGAAGAGCGAAAAACCAGAGCAGATGTAAGCACTTTTCTTCATCAACTTGCCGGCAAAATTTCGGATGGAAACGTTGTCCTCAGCCAAGGTGCCAAGGAAATCGTCCTGCAAATTCCGCAAAATGTAGTTCTCGAAGTGCAGGTAGAAGATGAAGAAAAAAAAGCTAGAGGAATCCAGCACAGCTTGGAGATCGAACTCAAATGGTTTGATAACGACGAACAGGCAGGAACAATTGAATTAAAATAAAAAACTGCACAGCAAAAACATCCACCTGACGCCTTTTCCCCTTGGTTGGGTAGTAAATCAGGCAGTTGTATTCAAAAATGGCTTCCCCAGCCTGGGCCACCCCTTGGCAAAAGGCCATAACCCAACAACAATACAAGGGAATATATACACGGCGAAAGCCGTTTAGCAAGAATGGCAACAGGCGTCAGGTGTGCATCTTGGAGCATTGTGAACACCCAGACCTTGCTTAGACAGTACCTTAGACGTATTGGGCTGGAAGAAACGCCCAAGCCTGATCCGGAAGGACTTGCCAGTCTACACCACCACCACTTGCTCCACGTCCCCTTTGAAAACCTTAGTATCCACGCAAACGAGCCCATAGAACTCGTTGATTCGTTTCTGCTCGACAAGATCGTTGCCCGCAGGCGTGGCGGATTATGCTACGAACTCAACGGTGCATTTGCCTGGCTTGTGAAGCATCTGGGGTTCCAAAGTCACCTGGTGTCAGCCGAAGTGGTTCGGAACGACGGGAGCTATACACCACAACACGATCACATGGCAATTTTTGTGGACGGCAAGGTGCCGCTCCTCGCGGATGTGGGGTTTGGCGATTCGTTCCGTTACCCACTCAAGTTGATCCCCAATCTTGTTCAAGAAGAACCTGGTCGTGCCTATCGGCTGAGCAAGGATTCGGGCAAGTTGCTCCTGCAACAGGCGATCCTTGGCGGGCCGTGGGTCGACGTGTTCCGCTTTTCACTGGAGCCGCGCGACTATCCGGACTTTTTGGGTATGTGTTCCTATCACATGAGTTCCCCGGATTCGCACTTTCAAAAAGCTCCCATGGCTTCCATGGCAACCGCCAAGGGGCGCATTACCGCCAGTGGACGCAAATTCATCTGCACAGGGCTCGATGGCTCCCGTGATGAGCAGCCAATCGAGTCAGACGCTCACTTTGATCAAATTTTGCAGGAACATTTTGGCATCACAAACTGGCGTATCTGACAGATGTGCTCAAGTCTGTGTTGCTCGCTACTGTTTTGAAAAGTGTCTGAATTTCGTCTTGGTAACTGTTGCCAGTTCCGCCCTTGTCCCTTGCCTTGTCCTTTGGCAAGGGCAAGGGCGCCTGTAGAGGCAGCATTTTCGTACCATTCACGAATCTACACCCAGGCAACAAGAGCTGTTTTTCACTGACTACCGTTCACTCTGGCCGTAGTCCGGATGCCACACGAAGGCTGCGGGTAATCCTTTTTTTGCTTGACAGCCCTCACGACTCGTTGGTAATGAATGACTGTTCATTTCTTTTATTCAGGCCTTTTTTTCTTCAATTCAACAAGGGAAAAGCAGCTATGTCCTGGTTCATCCAAACTTTCAAGTCGTCCCTAGGCAAGAAGTACATCATGGCGATCACCGGCTTCCTGCTGGGCAGCTTCCTCGTTGTGCACGCGATTGGCAACAGCACTATTTTTTGGGGAAGAGAAGCCTTCAACTCCTATGCGCATCACCTCCATTCACTGGGGATCTTTGTCACCTTCTTTGAAATCGGCCTGTACACCATTTTCTTTTTGCATGTCATCACGGCCATCTATATTTTCCTTGAAAACCGCAAGGCACGTGGCGGCAAATACGAGGTATGGACCAGCGCAGGTGGAGTTACCTGGGGTTCCCGTACCATGCCCTACACCGGCGTTGTCATCTTTTTGTTCATTATGATTCATATGGCCAATTTCCATTTTGTTGAGAAAACAGAGGTTGTCACCATTTCTGATTTTGTCACCAAGGTACTGACCAATCCGGCCTACACCCTGCTCTATCTGATTGGCCTGAGCATGCTGCTGCTCCACCTCAGCCACGGCTTCTGGTCTTTGTTGCAGACGCTGGGAATCAGCCATCCCAAGTACGACGAACCCCTGCGTGTTGTTGCTTGGGCTGTGGCTGCGATCATGGGAGCGATTTACATCCTCATCACCCTGCTCATGGTGATTTCGCGCACCCAGCTCCTATAAGTATGATTCCACGCTGAGCTCCACCCATGATCTACAGGCAAGCCCGGGCAGCGCAACACAGCAGCCCAGCGTGCCTTAAAAGGCGTTCAACTACTTATTAACCCATAGCCAAAAGATACTACTATGCAGCTTGATTCCAAAATTCCTGAAGGACCGTTGGCCGAAAAATGGGATAATTGCCGTTTTTCCAACAAACTCGTCAATCCCGCCAACAAGCGGAAATACGAGGTCATCATTGTAGGCACCGGTTTGGCCGGAGCCTCTGCAGCAGCAACCCTTGGCGAATTGGGCTACAACGTCAAATCTTTCTGCATACAGGATAGCCCACGCCGTGCGCACTCCATCGCTGCCCAAGGTGGTATCAATGCCGCCAAAAACTACCAGGGCGATGGCGACTCCATTTTCCGCCTCTTCTACGACACGGTCAAAGGTGGCGACTTCCGCGCCCGCGAGGCCAACGTCTACCGTCTGGCCCAGGTGTCCAACAACATCATCGACCAATGTGTTGCCCAGGGCGTACCCTTTGCCCGCGAATACGGCGGTACCTTGGCTAACCGTTCCTTCGGCGGTGCGCAGGTATCCCGTACCTTCTATGCCCGCGGTCAAACAGGGCAGCAGCTGCTGCTCGGTGCTTACTCTGCCATGATGCGTCAGGTGGCAGCAGGCAAGGTGCAGATGTACACCCGCCGCGAGATGATGGATGTGGTAGTGGTGGATGGTGTTGCCCGCGGTATTATCTGCCGCAACCTGATTACCGGCGAAATCGAAAAATATTCAGCCCATGCCGTGGTTTTGGCCACCGGCGGTTATGGTAACGTGTACTTTTTGTCCACCAATGCCATGGCCTCCAACGTGACCGCTTCCTGGCGTGCATACAAACGCGGTGCAGGCTTTGCCAACCCGTGTTTTGTACAGATTCACCCGACCTGTATTCCGGTACACGGCGACTACCAGTCCAAGCTCACCCTGATGAGTGAGAGTCTACGTAACGATGGTCGCGTCTGGGTACCCAAAAAGGCTGGTGACACCCGCAAGCCCAGCGATATACCCATGGAAGAGCGCGATTACTACCTGGAGCGCAAGTATCCTTCCTTTGGCAACTTGGTACCGCGCGACGTGGCTTCCCGTAATGCCAAGGAAATGTGTGACGCCGGTCACGGTGTCGGCGAAACTGGTCTGGGCGTGTATCTGGACTTTGCCGATGCCATCAAGCGCGATGGCCTGGATGTGATTCTGCGCAAGTACGGCAACCTGTTCCAGATGTACGAAAAGATCGTGGACTCCGATCCGGGCAAGGAACCGATGATGATTTATCCGGCGGTTCACTACACCATGGGCGGTCTCTGGGTTGACTACCATCTCATGACTACCCTGCCCGGCCTGTATGCCACTGGAGAATGTAACTTCTCCGATCACGGTGCAAACCGTCTGGGTGCATCTGCACTCATGCAGGGCTTGGCCGATGGCTACTTTGTCCTGCCTTACACCATTGGCGACTACCTGGCCACGGTCGCACCTGTTCCGACCGATACCAGCGATTCCGCCTTTGACGAATCAGCCGAGATGGTCAGGGAACAGACCGAAAAACTCATGAAAAACACCAGGAGTGGTAAAGGTAAGGAAACCGTTGACCACTACCATCGTGAGTTGGGTAAGGTCATGTGGGATAACTGCGGCATGGCCCGCAATGCCGATGGCCTGAAGGCAGCCCTCGACAAGATTCCGGAAATCCGCGCCGAGTTCTGGGAAAATGTCACAGTTCCCGGTTCTGGTCAGGAACTCAACCAGTCGCTGGAACGCGCTGGCCGGGTTGCTGATTTCCTTGAGTTTGCCGAACTGCTGGTCAAGGATGCCCTTGCCCGCGAGGAATCCTGCGGTGGCCACTTCCGCGAGGAAAGCCAAACCGAAGAACACGAAGCCAAACGTGATGATGAAAACTTCAGCCATGTCTCCGTATGGGAGTACAAGGGAGAAGGAGCGGAGCCTGTCATGCACAAAGAGCCGCTGACCTTCGAGAACGTGACTCCTTCGCAGCGGAGTTACAAGTAACCTGAATGCGTACACAGCTTAGCTTCTGAACTTCAACTAAAAATACGGAAGAAACCATGGCATCGAAAACAATAAATATCTTGGTGAAAATCTGGCGGCAAAACGGCCCCTTGGCCCAAGGCGCCTTTGAAGAGCATGCCCTGAAGGATATCAGCACCGATATGTCTTTCCTTGAGATGATCGACGTGCTCAATGAATGGCTGACCCGCAAGGGACTTGAGCCCATTGCCTTTGACCATGACTGCCGTGAAGGTATCTGCGGCATGTGCGGCGCCATGGTCAACGGTATCGCCCATGGTCCTGACAAGGAAACCACCCTGTGCCAGTTGCACATGCGGCGCTTCAAGGACGGCGACACGATCGTCATTGAGCCGTTCCGCACCCAGGGCTTCCCGATCATCAAAGACCTGATCATTGACCGTTCCGCCCTTGACCGAATCATTGCTGCTGGCGGTTTTGTTTCCGTCAACACCGGTTCACCGCAGGATGGCAATACTATCCTCATTCCCCAGCATGTGGCCGAGCAGGCCATGGATGCAGCAGCCTGCATCGGTTGTGGTGCCTGTGCAGCTGCCTGTCCGAATGGTTCGGCCATGTTGTTTGCCAGCGCCAAGGTGTCCCAGTTGGCCCTGCTTCCGCAGGGACAGCAGGAAGCCAAAAAACGCGCTATCAACATGGTTCTGCAGATGGACAAGGATGGTTTTGGCAACTGTTCTAACCATCGGGAATGCGAGAATGTATGTCCCAAGGGCATCACCATTCGCAACATCGCTCGCTTGAACCGTGAATTCATGAAAGCATCTGCCACCATCGACCACTGATTCTGCATATAAGCAGAACATAGCTGTAGTAGCACAAAAAGATCGTCACCGTGCATTGCGGTGACGATCTTTTTTGTCTTCAGGCCACAGACAATGCCTTGACTATTCAACACATCACTCCAAACCACATGGGTGTGCCTGCATCTTCCCTAGTGACCGATCCACGAGAACTGAGCCAGCTCCTCGACATTCCTTATGAGCAGGTGGCCGCGGTACATGCCCGCTATCCTGTTCGGGTTAGCCGCTACTACCTGGAGCTTGCCAAGCAGCATGGTACGCCGCTGCTTAAACAGATCATGCCCGATGTATTGGAACTTGAAGACAACACCACCCCACCCGATCCTCTGGATGAGGAAAACCTGAGCCCAACCCCTTGCCTCATCCACAAGTATCCAGACAGGGCAGTCCTGCTGGTTAGCAAAGATTGCGCCAGCTACTGTCGTTTTTGCACGCGCAAACGAAAAGTTGGTACTGGCAACATGGTGGTAAGTCCTGACCTGCTCAACCAGGCCATTGCCTATATCCGCAATACACCCGCTATTGCGGATGTGCTCATTTCCGGTGGAGACCCTTTCATGCTCAGCGATCAACACCTGGAACACATCCTGCACTTGGTGCGCAGCGTTCCAACGGTGCGCATCATTCGCATCGGTACCCGCATGCCCTGTATGCTGCCTTCCCGCATAACCAGCACCCTCGCTGCCCTACTTCGCAAGTTTCACCCCCTGTTTATCAACCTGCACTTCAACCATCCAGCCGAACTCACTACCGAGGCCAGGGCTGCCTGTGCCGTTCTGGCTGACGCAGGCATTCCCCTGGGTTGTCAAACCGTACTGCTGCGCGGAGTAAACGACTCTGCACCCGTGCTGCAGGAGCTTTTCTACCACCTTTTGGCAGCCAGGGTAAAACCTTACTATCTCTTCCAGGCAGATTTAACCCGCGGCGCCTCACATTTTCGCACCAGTATCGATACGGGCCAAGACATCATGCGCCAGTTGATCGGCCAGGTATCGGGCATGGCTATACCCACCTATGCCCTGGATACACCCGGAGGTGGCGGCAAAATCCCCCTTGCCCCCAATTACGTGCACAGATTGGAGGAAGATTGCACCTTTACCACCTACACCGGTACAAACGGTGTTTATCCGAATACTGTCTGGCCAGAAAATGATCGCAACGCATGAACCAGTTGTGATCCTGCGCGCCTCCGGCCTGGTTCCGCCTGCATGACACCCCAGCGCGGTCTTGCCGCTGTTGTTATGGCCTATGTTGCTTGGGGCCTGCTCCCCATCTACTGGAAACTGCTTGACCAGGTTCCAGCAGTGGAAATTCTCGCCCACCGCATCCTCTGGTCGTTTGTACTGGCCCTTATTCTCTATACATCCGGTGTCAGCCACCACTACCCCCTTCGACTGCTCTTCAAACGAAAAACCTTGTTGTCCCTGGTGGGCACTTCTGTACTAATTGCCTGCAACTGGCTCTTGTATGTGTGGTCGGTCAACAACGACCATGTCATTGACAGCAGTCTTGGTTATTTCATCACGCCGCTTTTGGCAGTACTGCTCGGGGTGACGGTATTGAAGGAAAGGATGCGAGCGCTACAGTGGCTCTCTGTTGCTCTTGCGGCCATTGGAGTACTCTACATGACCCTGGCCTTGGGACAATTTCCATGGATTGCCTTGGGCCTGGCCATGAGCTTTGGCATTTACACCCTGTTGCGCAAGGTATCCCAGGCACCGGCCCTGGAAGCCTTGATGATGGAGATGGGGATTTTGTCTGTACCCAGTTTGCTGGTGATTATCCTGTTGCATACACACGGTGATGCGCATTTTCTCACCTCCAGCCCAACCACCGCCCTTTTAATGGGTGCTGGACTGGCAACCTTGGCACCGCTTTTCCTCTTTATCAACGGTGCACGGCAAATCAGCCTGGCCACTGCAGGTCTTGTACAGTATCTCTCCCCTACTTTGAACTTTTTCCTTGGCGTATTTCTTTACAAAGAACATTTCCCCATAGCACAGCAAAGGGGCTTCTACTTCATCTGGCTTGCCCTGCTGCTCTTTACCTTCGATCAGTTCCGTCGTTCCATGCTAAAAAACAGGCAAGCGCTACATTGAATAAGAATACATGCTTTCTAGGGGCTTTTACCTGCACAATCTCCTTAAATTGCTTTCGCATTATCCCTTGCTTCCAGTAACGGAGCAGGTAAGATGATGGATGATGCACGGCAAAGAGCCATTTATCCGCCATATTGGCGTCATATTCAATAAGGGAGAAAGCTGATGAAACCACGCCGATCCAACCTGTCTGTACCCGGCCATATGGTCAAGATGCACGGCAAGGCCTGCGAAAGTGCCGCTGATGTGGTTATGCTCGACCTGGAGGACAGCGTTCCTATAGACGCCAAGGAGGCGGCCCGCTCCCAGGTTATCGACTCCCTGCTTAACCTGAACTGGGAACAAAAAACCGTGACCGTGCGCATCAATGCGCTGGATACACCTTTTGCCTATCGCGACTTGATCGAAGTAGTTGAACAAGCTGGTCAGGTGCTGGATGCCATTATCATTCCCAAGGTCAATCATCCTGGCGACATCTATTTTGCCGAACGTCTGCTCACCGGTATTGGTTTGCAGCAGGGCAATACCGCTTCCATAGGCATTGAAGCCTCCATTGAAACCGCAGAAGGCCTGCAAAGTGCCAGTGCCATTGCCCAAGCCAGTCCCCGTGTAAAAACGCTTGTTTTCGGCATTGCCGACTATTCCGCCTCCATCGGGGCTAGGCTGGTTTCCATTTCAGGACACGGAGAAAAGGAAGAAGAAATCTATCCGGGACATCGCTGGCATTTTGCCATCAGCAACATGGTGATGTCTGCTAAGGCAGCCAAATGCATGGCCATTGATGCGCCTTTTGGCAATTTCAAAGATGCTGACGGCTTGCGCCGCTCCGCAGTCATGGCCTGCGCCCTGGGCTGTGACGGCAAATGGGCCATTCATCCTGCCCAGATTGAGGTGATCAACGAAGTGTTTACCCCTTCCCAGCAGGATATCGATCTGGCGGTCAAAATTATTCAGGCCAATGAACAGGCCAAAAGTGAAGGACGCGGGGCCGTGGCGGTGGAGGGAAGGATGGTGGACCAGGCCACTGTGCGTCTGGCAACCCAACTGTGGCAACAAGCCAAGCATTTGGGTTTAGTGTAAAAAGGTAGCAGGTACTTTTTACAAGAGCTGGAAGAGGAGCAGGTTGGTCAGGCCAATCAAAAAGCCGAGCAGGGCACCAAACAGATTGATATACTTGAACTGCTCCTCCATAATCCCCAGAATGAGTCGTTCCAGGCGTAAGAGATCAAGTGAATCCACCTTGTCACTGACAAGCTCCTTGATGTTGAGCGCCTGCACCAGCCCGGAAAGCTCGTACAGAAAGAGCAGATTGGCATGCTTGGTTATACGTGCCACCACTAGCTCACGAAATTCCTGGGGAATTCCCTTGACCAGCACGCCCAGTGGCAGAGAAAAAATCCACTGCACAAACGACTCCACAGCAGCATCAACAAAGGATGTCCCTTGATCGCTGCGCAGGAGGGTAAGCACAGAGCTGGCTGAGTCTATCCCCTGATTGCCTGGTGCGCCCTGCAAAAAATGATGTAAGGTGCCGGTGAAGGTGCGGCCAAGCTCTTCCCTGACTGCCCCATTATCCAGCGCCGCCACAAAATGGCCACCAATGGCAATGCAGAGGGCATCCACCTGACCAGGGGCAAAACCAGCCAATACTTCTGCAACATCCCTGTCTAAAAGTGTATCAACACTTTCTCCCAAAACCCCGGACAGGCGTCTTTGCATCTCTGGGCTGTTGAGCCAGCCCTTGATCGCGCCACTGTTTTTATTCAAATACTCGTTGATCTTGCGGCTAAAGGTGTCTGTCTCAAAAAAACCTCGCGCCATCGCGCCCATGGGCCCTAGTGACTCCAGAAGTTGATGCACAGCGGTAATCAAGGCGTGTAACAGGGCGGGCCGCGCTTCTGGTGCCAACAACTGCTGAGCGATCCGCTCGAGGATGCCAGGGGCCTGTGCCTCAACAAGTGCGTGCAGATGCTGTGCAAGCGTTTTTGGGATAAGATCACGCAACTGCTTGCCTTCGCTACCAGCCTGTTGCAACATCGTTGCCAGTACTGTGCCCACATGTTGCCCACCGTTGGCCAGCATCTTTTCAAGTATCTTTTCTACCAGCTGCCGCAGTACTGTACGATCCGCCTGTTCATCAGCCGATTTTTTGCCAGCAGCCTGCAACCAGGCAGCTAGTTGCTCTGCAGCCAGGGGGCTGGCAAGATAACGGTTGAAGGACTCCTGCAACTCCCGGATCAGGCTGACCTGCAGAGTCAGCAGTACGGGATTATTTTCCACTGGGAACAAGTCTCCCAAGGCAGGCAATTTCTTTTGGCAAAAGGCATCAAGCTGGCGTGTAACCAGATTGTGCAGATGTTCCTGGAACGGTTCACCGGAAATGGAGCGACCAATCTCCTCGCTGGTGAGGAGGTGCAGGCCCACCATTTCCCCGATATTGACAGCCAGGGCGCGGCGTTTTGCCGGAATGACACCAGGGGTCAGCGGCACCCTCCAGCCCAAGACGTACCAGGGTTGCAGGGGCCGAAACAGCATGCGAATGGCTATTTTATTGGTGAGATAGCCGATAAAGGCGCCCACGCAAGGTTGTGCCAGAAGGATCAGAAGCATACTGCCGGAACCGGCCAAGGGATTACTCTGCGGATGTGTTTGAGGCAGCGATTATGCGGACCAGTTCCTCTGGGGTCTGCACCACAGTCTCGGCGCCGGTTGCGCGCAACTCTTCTGCATCGCGGAAGCCCCACAGCACACCGACCGCATCCATACCTGCCTGCTGGGCAGTGCGCATATCCACGCCGGTATCGCCCACATATAGAATGGAAGATGGTGCCAAGCCGAGTATGCGTGCGGTTTCCAGGGCACCTGCAGGATGCGGTTTGCGGGGAATGCCCTCGCGCTGTCCCAAAACAGGATGAAAACGCCAGGCTGCCAGGAGCTTGTCGACACACAGCTGGGTAAAGGATTGCGGCTTGTTGGACAAGATACCCATGGGGCAGCCCTTGGCACTCAAATAATCCAGCAATTCGGCAATACCGGCATAGGGTTTGGTATGTATCTGCCACGTCTTGGCATATTCCTGCTGAAAAGCGACCATGGCTGCCTCAAGCGCCTCCTCCTGTTCCCGCAGTGACCTGGGCAGGATACATTCCATCAGGTGCCGCATACCATTGCCAACAAAGTAGCGATAGTCTTGTGTTGGATGCGGTTTTAAGCCCAGTCCCGCCAGCACGCGGTTACCCGCTTCAGCCAGATCAGTAAGGGTATCCAGCAGGGTGCCGTCAAGGTCAAAAAGGACTGCCTGATAGCGCATTCTTGCTTTTCTCCAGTACGAGGTTCTTTTATGGTGTGCTTCTGTGCACTGATATGACTATACCAGCCTAAAACGCCCCCTTCCAGTACAAAGGCAGTATTGCTCCAGCGCATCTTGGGCAGCACAAGAGCTGCGTCGTCATTGCCGTTAACTGGGGAAGAAGAGGCAACTACCTTATTGTGTTGAAAAAACTATGGACCTTATCGTATCCATGCTATAATAGGCGGATTGCAGTATGATGTGGCAGGGTGTTTGCCTCTGGACAGACTTTTGCTGCAGTCTTCTCCCATACTCCGCTGGCCGTCGCCCCAAATTGTCCCAGCCAAAACTACTTATTCTTTGTCCTTGAATATGTGTTTTAGAGCACCATGCATCAGGATTTGCCGCCCCCGCCCATTATTGAACTGATCAAGGTATCGAAGTTTTATCCGCCCGATGTCGAGGCCCTCTCTGATATTTCCTTTAGCGTTGCCAAAGGAGAAATGGTCTACCTCACTGGCATAAGCGGTGCAGGTAAAACAACCCTGATACAGCTCATCAGTCGCATGGAAAAAGAAAGCAAGGGCGTGCTCGATGTGGCCGGCTTTGATCTTGGCAAACTGAACCATCGTAGCATCCATCTCCTCCGCCGCAAAATCGGTGTTGCTTATCAGGATTTCAAACTGTTGCCCAACAGAAACGTGGCCGACAACATTGCCATTAGCATGGAGGTAGTCCATCAAAAAAAATCCAACATTGCAGAACGGGTGCGTACCCTGTTGGAACAGCTCAATCTGGGCAAAAAATACGCTACCCTGGCCGGGGAACTCTCCCGCGGAGAGCAACAACGGGTTGCCATTGCCCGTGCCGTGGCGCACCATCCGGAAATTTTGCTCGCCGACGAACCCACCGGCAACCTGGATGCGGAAAACACCGCCCGGGTGATGAGCCTATTCTACCAGCTCAATCGCCAAGGCTGCACCCTGCTCATCGCCACCCACGACAAATCTCTGTACCGTGTCGGTAACCGGCGGATCATGGAACTGCGCGGCGGCCGCCTGCTTTCTGCAGGAACACCTTTCTCCACCAGCAACATTGCTGCGCCTGTCGTGAAGGCACTGTCATGAGATCTCTAAGCACGATCCTGCAGCACACCGGTCGCAACCTGCTTCTAACCTGGAAGCCCCAGCTCATGACCTTTTTTGCAGTCATGCTCTCTGTGCTCATCTTTTCCTTTTTTTACCTGACCCATGCCAATGCCCTACATGTGGGCGCAGAGATGGGTAATGATTTGCGCCTGGTGGTCTATCTGGACGAAAATCCACCACCTGCTCTACAGGAAGAGTACCGTAGCAGAATCCTCAAATTTGACCGGGTGGAACGGATTGATTTTGTTAGCAGCCAAGAGGCCTATGCGCGTTTCGCCAAGCAGTTGGCCAATGACAGTGATGTGCTCAGCGGCGTACCAGCAGATTTTTTGCCACCCTCCATCGAAGTGTATCCTCTGCGCTCACTGGACAGCCTGGCCCGTATCAAACGTTTTTCCGACTATCTGGAAACCCTGCCCGGCGCACTCAAGGTGCAGTACGGCAAGGAGTGGATCGACCATTTCCATTCCTTTATCCAACTGATGCGTATTGTCATTGTCCTCTCAGGTGCCCTCCTTATCATAACCACCACCTTCATGGTGGCCTACACCATACGACTCAACCTCTTTTCCCGCAGAAAAGAACTGGAACTACTGCGCCTGGTGGGGGCAACCACCACTTACATCCGTATGCCCTTTCTACTCGAAGGGGCACTCATTGGCTTTTGTGGCTCCACCGCCGGCATTGTTGCCCTGTATCTGCTCTTCCGCTGGATCAAACTCCAGTTTGTCGGTCCGGCCTTGTTCAGCGTGGTCCCCTTCACCTTTCTTTCCTGGCCAGTGACCGCCTGTATCATGCTCGCAGCCACGCTGTTGTGCGCCTTGGGCAGCTTCCACTCCACCCGGCCCATACTCCATCTATAGTGGCTGGCATGTTTCGCTTGCTCCTGGTTTTGCTCATCCTGATATCAGTGCATCCTCCCTGCTCCCATGCCCGGAATGCCAGTGAAGAGATGCGCAGCAATATCGGTAAATTGCAGGAATCCATCCAAGAGCACCAAGACAAACTCGCGCGCAGTGCAGACAGGGAACGGAGCCTGTTTGAGGAATTGCAGCGTCTGGATGCGTCCCTAGACGAACAGCGCACACAACTGGAGGTCTTGCAGACACGCCAGGCAGAAATGCTGGCACTGATTGCCGCAAAAAAACTGGAACTGGCCAAATTGAACGAGCAGCATCAACACCTTCAGCAACATCTGATTAAGCGGCTGCAAGCCTACTATCTGCTGGGCAAAACCGGACTATTCAACGCCCTTTTTGCCAGCCAAAGCCTGGCTGAACTGGTGCGGAACAATGGGGCCTTCCACTCTTTGGTCACCTACGACCGGGCCGTGTTTCTCCGCTTTCGCAAGAGCACAGAAGAGATAAACACCTTTCAGCAAACCCTTGAACAGGAACAATCCCGGCTTGACCAGTTAATCCACGAGGCTGGTGAAAAGGAGCAAAAACTCCTGCTGGCACTTGAGGAGCAAAACCGGTTTCTGCAACGGGTGCAGACTGAGCGGGGCTTGTATGAACAGGCTCTGCGGGAAATGGAAAAGGCCCAGCGCAAACTCACCGTCACGATGACCCGACTTGCAAAAGATAAGAAAAAACGGTCTACCCAGGGATTTGCACACAACAAGGGCAAGCTGCCGCCTCCCCTGCACGGACCCCTGGTGCGGGGTTTTATGGAGCCGGGCTCAGTTGCGGACGCAGCTCCCTTTGCCCATGGCATTACCATTGGCGTAGACGCGGAACAGGAAGTGCGGGCCGTCTACAGCGGGGTAGTCATCTATGCCGGCTATATGCCCGGATACGGCAAAATGGTCATTATCGAGCATGCCCAGCAGTACTATACAGTGACCGCCAAGTTCGCCAAGATCAATGTGGGTGAAAAAAATCGTGTTACCCAGGGACAGGTACTGGGCACCACAGACAGCTTTGCCACCTTGGTGGGTAAGGGCCTGTATTTTGAAATTCGCCATGGCGCCATTGCAGAAGATCCGCTGTCCTGGCTCAAACCAGGCTCAATCGTCAAATCCCTGCCCGAATCTTGAGGAAAAGTACTCTGGAATCGGAACATTGCCGTTGCCGCTCTTCTGCTGAATGGGTAGTATATACGCATACTTTTCCCTTTTTCATTGACTTGTTGCTGTGCATACTTTTCCTGTCAAAATCTTCAGTTCTCTCCCCATGCAGTTACCTCGCCCTGTCATGCTGGCGCGTCTGCTCTGGCTGCCCCTCTGTCTGTCCATCTCCCTTGTGCTCTTTGCACCGCAGTTCACCAATGCTATGCAAACTGCCGGAGAAGAGAAGGAACTGCAGGACACCTACCAAGAACTGGAAACCTTTGCCAATGTGTTGTCCCTAGTGCAGCAATACTATGTGGACCAAGTGGAAATGCGCAGCTTGATGCATGGCGCGGTCAATGGCATGCTCAGTTCACTGGACCCGCACTCCGGCTACATGAGCCCCGAGGATTTTCAAGAGCTTGAAGAGGAAACCACGGGCAGTTTCACCGGCGTGGGTATCGAAGTCACTATCCGTGATGGCATTTTAACCGCAGTCGCACCCATTGAAGGCACCCCGGCGGACCGCCTGGGTATCAAGCCCGGCGACCGGATTATGCGCATCGACGGTATGCTGACCAAAAACATGACCTTGATGGAAGCGACAAAAAAAATGCGCGGCCCCAAGGGCTCCACCATCACCCTCTCCATCCATCGGCCCCAATGGCGTGACACCCGAGATTTTTCTCTGGTGCGGGAAGATATCCCCGTGTTCTCAGTCAAATCCATGGAGCTTGAACCGGGTTACGACTATATCCGTATTTCCAACTTCCAGGATGCCACGACCGAAGATGTACGCTCAGCACTGGATGTCCTGCGGGAAAAACACCCCATCAAGGGCTTGGTGTTGGATTTACGCAACAACCCTGGCGGCCTGCTTGACCAGGCGATCAAGGTAGCCGACATCTTCTTGGATCATGGCGTTATCGTTTCGACGCGTGGCCGGAACAACCAGGAACAGATTCTCTACGAGGCCCATCCTGACGCACGGGTTGAAAAATATCCCATGGTGGTGCTCATCAACGGCGGTTCAGCCAGTGGTTCCGAAATTGTTGCCGGAGCGCTGCAAGACCACAAGCGGGCACGTATCCTGGGCACCACCTCCTTTGGCAAGGGATCTGTACAGACCATCATCCCCCTCCCGGACGGCTCTGGCATCCGCCTAACCACAGCCAAATACTACACGCCCAGCGGCGATTCCATTCAGGCCATGGGCATTCGCCCTGATGTCATGGTGGCGCTCAACAAATTGCCTGGCATGGAAAATGATGTCCCAGTCCAGCGCATGCTGCGGGAGAAGGACCTGCCTGGTCACCTCAACAATGACCTGCTAGGGGAAAAATCCACATCTGTACCTGCAACTGACGAGTTCGATCAGGAAGAAACCTTTCAGAAGGTCAACAACATCGCAGAAGTGAGCAAGAGATTGGAACAGGATAACCAACTCCGCCTGGCTTTGGAGTTGCTCAAGAAAAAATAAGCAGGCAAATCTTCCCCACAGTGACGCTGCCAGCAGAAAGCAAACGAAAACTGTCTGTCGCTGCAGAACCACCCCGCCCTCTGAACCCAGCCCGGTTTATTCGACGATTACTGTACAGGTGATCCTTCTGACACAGGCAATTTCAGGTTGTGAAAAACCCTGGAAAGCGATATTGCGAGCCAATCGCACGAATTGTACGTTGTAAAAACAGCGCAGTTTTTCCCCTGGCTTGAGTCAGATTCATGCCAGGGGATCATTCAGGCAGGAAACTTTTTTGATGTCTCTTACTGCCCACCTTCAGTAGAATAAAAAGAGACAATCAAGCCGTCTGTGCAAGGACAACGACCGTCCTCACACCCTGGGTTTACGTCCCAGAACCAGCATGATCACAAAGATGACCAGAAAAACAATGAAAAGAATTTTGGCCATACCTGCAGCAGCACCTGCAATGCCGGTAAAGCCCAAGAGGCCTGCAATGATTGCAACCACCAGAAAAATCAGAGCCCATTGCAACATATTTTTCCTCCTTGTAAAAAATGATTGTAAATAAACAATAATCAAAAATTACGGCATACCAAAAAAATAGCAACGCTCTTTTTTCCAGACAAAGTCGAAGTATATAAAATGGGGTGGAGTGTGTACGGGCATCCACACATGCCACCCCTCAAGTCACCGCCACTTGAAAAAGTGGTTCACAATGACCCAAAAAGCATATTCTGATTTCCCTAAACCACCAAAATCAACCAAAGAAGCCCTGCCATCCGTTTGTACCTTCTCTGCTCCGCTGCCCGGTAAACAACTGGCTGTATAATTCTCCAGCCAGCGAAGAGTTTTCGCCATTTTGCTGAAAGTCATGCTATGATACATGACGTTTAAACCAGCCTGACAGGACGCTCCTTTGACCTGATCCCTGTACAGTTCGTAAGTCTTTATCAATATTTTTCCTCCCACACCATATCACATCATATGCCCGAAATTACCGCTCTCCTCATTGGTGTCTGTGGCACCTACTTCGACGAATTGCAACAAACCCTCTCCCGTTGCACAGAGAGGCACTATGCCCTGAGCCAGGTCAGCACCTTTGAAGAAGCGCTGCATGTTATCCAAGCAAAGAAACCCGATGTGATCCTGGTCGCGTCTTGCGCCGGTATACAGGGATACCAAAATTTTATCAAGGAGGTGCACAGCCAGGACTGCCTGCAGCCAGTCATCATTCTGGAAACAGAACCAGGTGATACAGATGAATTTAATTATCTGCAATATGGCGCTGATTTTTATTTGAAGAGTTGGCGAAATGAACCGGTGCTCTTTGAACAGGCTGTCATGACAGGCATCGAGCGGGTCAAGGCCTTTCAGGGCATTCATGACAGTGAAAAACGGATGCGGGGTATCTTTTTATGGTCCTCCATCGGTATTGTCCTGCTGGATTTGACAGGACTCATCGTGCAAAACAACCCTGCTTTTGCTGAAACTGTCGGTTTTTCCGATGATGAACTGTGTGAAATGGGCCTGAACGAAACCCTCATTCACCCACACGACCAAGAGATGGTGTGCAACGCCTTTGAGCGGATCAAAGAAAAAAAACTGCCCGTTGCCAAACTACAGAGTCGGATGCACACCAAGGCAGGCAGCTACATCTGGACAGAGCTGACCTTTTCCCTGTTCAGCGAAACCGGAGTACCTGCGCAATTCTGCGTCTGCCTGGTGGAAGATATCACCGACCAGAAAAACATGGAAAGCGAGCTGAGAAAATCAGAATTCCAACTCAAACAGCTCACCGCTCACCTGCTTGACATCATCGACCAGGAACGCCGCCGCATCGCCCAGGAACTGCACGACAGCATTGGCAGCTACCTCGGCGCCATCAAGCTCGCCCTTGGCCAACTGCCCAGCGCCATAACTGCCGGCGAAGAGCATATGCAGGAGCGGGTCGATCACATTGCCCGCATGCTGACCGAAAGCATGGATGAGTTGCAGGGCATCACTTCCAGTCTGTACCCGCCCATTCTTGATGACCTTGGTATTGTGGCCGCACTCAAATGGCATGCAGACCGGATGAACAGCAGCCTGCAAACCAGTCCCATCATCGTAGATGCAGATATTGACGAATCCCGCATAAAAGCAGGACTGCCCATTGTCATATACCGGGTATCACAGGAAGCCATCCACAACGCCCTTAAGCATAGTCGCAGTGCAAGTATAGCTCTCTGCCTTACTGAGGAGGACAACTCGGTTGTGTTGCGTATCAGCGACCAAGGCGTGGGTTTCCCCGAGGTTCGGGCAGACTGCGAGGAACCGCCCTGCGGCATGGGGATCCGCAACATGATGAAACGAGTGGAATTTTCCGGTGGCATCCTCACCATCCGCTCTACCAAGGGAAAAGGAACCACTATTTCAGCGTGCTGGCCTGTTGCTACGCCTTCGGAATAACCAATCCCTGTTTGATGGCATACGTGGTCAGGGCTGAGGCATTGTGCAGGTCAAGTTTTTTCATCAGATTGGAGCGGTGCTTTTCCACGGTCTTGGGACTGATAAACAACAACGCTCCAATTTCCTTGTTCCGGTAGCCTTCTCCCACTAATTTCAGCACTTCCTTTTCCCTGGGAGTGAGGAGCTGCCAAGCGGTTTCCGGCACACTGCCCGGGTCCACGGTACCCTGGCTACGGGAAGTATGGCTTGCAGATTTTGCCGATTCCGACTGTAACTGCAACAGAGGACTCACATATCCCTGCCCCTGGGTCACCGCCTTGATTGCATCGATCAACTCACTGAAATCACTTTTTTTCAGACAGAAGCCCTCCACCCCCCTGTGTATGGCCTCACGCAAATACGCTTCTGAGTCGTGCACAGTCAGCAAGATGATCTTCACTTCCGGGTAGCGGCTCTTTACATCATTGACTACGGAAAGGCCGCTCATCAGTGGCATAGAAATATCCAATAGGAGCAAATCAGGCTGCAGCCGTTCAACACAGCGGATCGCCTCCAGGCCATTGCTGGCCTCTCCCACCAGTTCCAGACAGTCAACCTCAGCCAACATAGACCGCAGACCGTCTCGTAGAACAGCATGATCTTCTGCAATAACCATCCGGTATTTTTTCATATACCTCTTCCTTTCCATGGGTTAAAATAAAACCCAATGACAACAATGCGCTGCACATGTTTTAACAAGCCGCTTCCTACTGTACAACCACATTGATACTATCATAAGCCCCCTGCTCGTCCAGGGCGGTCAGGGCGTATCTGCCCTGTTCAACAAAACGATGACTGAAACTACCCCTTGCTGGCACCTGGGCAAGCAATTTACCATTAATCATCCAGTATACTGCAGTGGTAGCGCCGTGTACACTCAGTTGCACCAGTGGCGCAGCGCCATCGGCGGCCCGTCGTAAGACTGCGCCATCCCGCAGACCAGCGATGGTAAGTGCTCGGGCCGAGGGCTCCTGCCTGCTGCATGCCGCAATCCATGGCGGCGGTAGACTCTTGTGTCGCTGTGCCGGGCTCAGCCATGGCTCCAGTAAAACCGGCCAACGGCTGGTCTGTACCAGCTGCATATCGGTATCGCTGCAACCCGGCTCCATCCGAGCTGTTCTCTCTTGATTGGTGAAATAACTGTAACGCGGGCTGCCCCGGTACAGGGGGTCTGGAAAGGTGGGCGGCGCAGTGTTGTTAAGGAGCCAGGCGCTACGCCGTTCCAGACAGGTATGATCGTCCGGTCCAGAGGGGCGCAGGCCCAAGGGCCAGCAAATCTGGGCCTGGCTAACCGTAACCGGTGGTACACGGGCTGCAGGTGACGAGTTATCCAGGGCATAAAAAAGGTCCAGAAGAAGCGGTGCAGCCACGTTGGCTCCAAAAAAACCAGGATTGGGTGTGCCGTCGGGACGGCCAACCCACACTCCGATACTGTAACGATCCGACACCCCCACGGACCAAGCATCGCGAAAACCAAAACTGGTGCCTGTTTTCCAGGCAACACCTTGCCGCGCGCCGATACGGGTGCCCAGACGTTGATCCACTGTACCGCCGGATTCCAAAATATCGCGGATAATGAAGGCCGCCCCCGAAGAAAGCATGCGCTGCTCTGCCAAAGGTTCTTCAGCAGTGTAGCGAGGCTTTGCTGACACCCCTTGTCGGGCCAGGGCGCTGTAGGCTCCCACCAGTTCTTCCAGGCTGGTGGCTGCCCCGCCCAAAATAATGGCCAGATTGGGTACTGCTCCACCTGGCAGTTCCAGGCGCAGACCACCGCGGCGCAGCATGGCGGCGAAGCGGACAGCACCAAGCTGGTCCAGCACCTCCACCGCCGGTACATTGAGCGATTTGGTCAGGGCCTCAGACACACTGACCGGTCCATTGAAGGATTGCTGGAAGTTACCCGGTTGATAGCCTGAAAAGCTACGCGGCACATCGGCCAGCAGAGATTCCGAATGAATAAGCCCCTCGTCCAGGGCCAGTCCATATAAAAAGGGTTTGAGGGTGGAGCCGGGCGAACGGAGAGAGCGCACCATATCCACATGGCTGAAACGGGAGGAATCACTGAAATCGGCAGAACCAGCATAGGCCCGCACCTCGGCACTGGCATTTTCCATAACCAAAACAGCCATGGACACCCTGGGTGGCAACTGTTGTACCCTGTCCAGTACCAGCTGCTCGACCTTAGCCTGTGCCTGCACATCAATGGTGCTGACAATTCGACTGGACTGCGGCAGGCGGCGGCGCAGCCGTTCCGCCAGGAGTGGCGCGTATTGCGCTACTGGAAGGGAAAGTGCGTAGACAGGCTCCTGCCGGGCCTCCCGCAGTACAGTGGGGCCCCACTGCTGCAGGCGACCAAGGACTTTATCCCTGGCAGCTTGAGCGCGCTCCAGGTAGCGGTCTGGCCGCAAGCGGGATGGACTTTGCGGCAGCACAGCGAGCAAGGCTGCCTCGGCATGGCTGAGACGGAGAGCTGGTTTACCAAAATAGGTGCGGCTGGCCGCCTCCACCCCTTCCAGCACACCCCCCATGGGAACATGATTGATATAGAAAGTGAGGATTTCGTTTTTGCTGTAACGCAGCTCCAGTTGCAGGGCACGCAGTATCTGGCGCAGCTTGCCGGCTGGGGTGCGGGCATGTGGCTCCAAAAGCCTGACCACCTGCATGGTCAGGGTGGATCCACCGGAAATAATGCGGCCATTGGCGAGCCATTGCCAAGCAGCCCGGCCCAAAGCCAGGGGATTCACCCCTGGATGCCGGTAAAAAAAACGATCTTCGTAGGTGAGCAGCGCCTCGAGATAGCGGGATGACACCTCGTCCAGTTCCACGGGATAGCGCCAGATATGCTCTTTGTCGGGAAAGGCGCGCAACAGGGCGCCATCCTTGGCCAAGACCACCTGAGTACGGGATGGGCCGGTCTCAAGGAGGGGAGGTGGAAAAAAACGATCCAGAAACGCCAGCCCTACCACCAAAATCGCCACAAACAAAAAAAAACAGCGCCTGTGTAGGACTTGCCGCACTTGTACCATGAATACATCCAGCCAGGACAGAAGATATGCCAAACGTTCAAAAATTTAAAAACCTGCCCAGAAACTCTCTTCCGGGCAGGTAATTTGAACAGATTGGGAGACTACGGCTCGTTTATTGAGCGTTTTGTTTGTTTTTGTCGGCTGCCCTGGCCAGCCGGCGTACATCGCCACGTACACCGATATGGCAGGTGGTGCAGCGGGTATCAGAGGCAAAGGCTGCTTCGCCATTATGGCAGGCGCCACAATACTTACCATCATAGAGCGCCTGCATGATAAACTCTTCCGGTTGTTCTTCGGCAGCGCCCACGCGGTAGTCAAAGAGTTGCATATGACAATCGCCACATTTCAGGCCCATGTCCACATGACCTTTGTGTTCGAACACCACGGTGCGTACCGGTTTCTGAAAATAAATCGTGTCTGGAGCAGACATGCTGCTGTCGTGGCAGCGCATACAGTTGTCCTCTCCAACCGTGGCAAAAGCGGCTTCGCCGTTATGACACACACCGCAGTACCGCCCCTGGTCAAAGGCATCTGCATGGGTGTAATCTCCCTTGTCCCGAGCTGCTCCCCACTTTCTCTCAAAGATATCAGTATGGCAATCACTGCAGGCCAACTTGTACTCCACCACATGGCTGCGGTGGCTGAACATCTGCCGCACCGGTTCAATACTGATCACCTTGGTATCTCCCAAATAATCAAGGAGACTCGGCGTTGTAGCAACCGGTTGTGCAGGAGGCGCAGCATCCCCCTGGTCCTTTGTCTCGTCCGCCACCAGGAAGGTCGTGCCTGCAAAGCCGACGGCAAGGGTGAGGCTTAGTGCCAACAATACGTTCTTGTATCCTTTCATCACTCTCACCCCTCAGGCTACCGTATCATTCATGTAAAAGACATTGGGCAAGGCCCCGGTTTCAGGACGCAGCACCCACAAGACTGTTTCCGGTCGGTGTACCAGTTTGTACACTTCGCTTTCCGGATCGCTCAAATCGCCAAACACGCGCACATGCGCCGGACAGGCCTCGGCACAGGCAGTGTTGGTCATGCCCTTGGAAAGGCGGGATTCCAGACAAAAATCGCATTTATCCACCGCGCGTCGTTCTTCACTGAAATACCGTGCATTATATGGACAGGCTGCCATACAGGTCTTGCAGCCAATACATTTTTTATCATCCATAACGACAATACCGTGGGTTTTGTCCTTATAGGTGGCCACCGTGGGGCAAACCCGCACACAGGGCGGCTCGTTGCACTGGTTGCAGAGCACCGGGATAAAAATGGTTTCCTGCGCATTCTCGCCAATACTCCGCTCTTGCTCGAGAATAATGGTGCGGTAGCCGTAGTCAGGCACATGGTTGGTCTTCACGCAGGCATCCATACAGAGTTGGCAATCTACACAGAGGTTCTGCCGCATAACCATGCTGTAGTGTGGCTTATACGGATAGGCGCCGCTGGTATACGCGGAACCAGGCACTGCAGCCTGGGTCGTTCGCACCGAGGTCAGCGAAAGGATGGAGCCACCCAGAAACAAGCCCGTGATGGCAAATCCGGCGCGAAGAAAGGTTCGACGTTCAAGCGGTGGGAGCTGGTCTACTCCCTCATTGACTAACTTTTCCAGTTCGTTCATTTTCATTCCCTTTCCTCTACATAAAAATAGGTTGGATGTGCCAGGGTAAAGCTTCGTTTCAGCTCCTGTCAAAACACGTGCAGCTACGCATACACATGCCCGGAAATCTGCGTCAGTGCCTACATGATCCCGGCCATATTCATACCGTAAAAAAAATTTGAACGCAAGTTTTCACAATAGAAACCGCCCGGAAAGTCAAGCATGTTCATCCATACCACCGGAACAGTACCTCCTAGGGCATCCGTCACCATATCTGCGCTTTAACAGGCCGGATACAGACAGGGGTAATCGGTGATCAGGCCCTTGACCCCGCATTGTTGCAAAAAGAGGCCTTGTTGCGGTTCATTGACCGTCCAGGCATGCACACTGTAATCCTGCTGACGAAGGGCGTGCACCAGGCCGGCATTGACACGGCTGTGTTCCGGATGATAGGCGCAGGCATCAATGGCTCTCAACCGGGTAAAAAGGTCGGACGGCGCTGTACCCGCATGCAGCAGGGCACGTGAAAGCAGGGGCGCCAGACAGTGGCACAGGGCGAGCATTTGCAGGCTGAAGGAGGAAAGGAGCACCAAATCAAGGCAGCTTGCAGCAAAGACCTGGCGGATGGTGTGCCGCACCAGGGTTTCGTTTTTGCTCCCCTCACCCTGCTCTTTTAATTCAATATTCAAAGGCATGCGGTACGCCTTGGCCCAGGCCAGGGTTTCTGCCAGGGTGGGCAGCATTTCCCGCCCTCTGGACTGGTAGGGCTGCGGCAGTTTGCCCCTTGATAGTAACGGTGCAGCCACATCATCTTTGCCTGAAGGCGGTACAAACCAGCTGCCAAGATCCAAGAGCCGTAGCTGATCCAGTCGCCACTGATCAACCCTTAAGCTGGTAAGCCCCAATTGCGGCCCGATCAGGGCGGCATTGCTGCAGCGCCCAAGAGTATCGTCATGGAAAACCACCACCTCCCCATCTAGACTGAGGCGTACATCAAGCTCCACCATATGGCTTCTGCCCAGGCTAGCGGCAAAGGCGCTGCGGGTATTTTCTGGATAGCAGCCACGAAAGCCCCGATGGGCAATGGTGCGCACCCGCGGCCAGTCCATACGCCGCCATCGTGCAGCAAGGCGTCCTTGTGCCTGTAGTGCCTGCGCCATGCCACTCCTCTCTGCAACCCTTACCTGATAACCAGGGCATGCTCGCTGTGCGAGCTATCCTGCGGTGTTCTGATGATCAAATCAACCAGTTCATTGTTATTCTCGGCTTCTGGCGGAAAGGATTGTGCAAGCAGGCCGCCAATGCGCTCAACCACCCTGCAGGTGGCCTCTCCCTGCTCGCGCCTGCGGATGCCACTGGTCAGCTCCTGCACCAGATCCTGCCAAGTGGAAGGCGGGAGCACCGCATTGATGCCGCTGTCAGCCAAAATCCAGACTCTGCGCTCCAGCACGGAGAGAAACACTAACACCCCTGTACCCTGGCGGGTGTGGTGCAGTTTTTCGCTGTAGAAACTGAGCACTGCCTCCCGTTCAACTTCGCTGGCAGCCTGCTCCGGCCTGATAAACAACCGCCATAGCCAGGGGGTCAGGGGCAAAGACAAACGGAGGATGAGAAAGCTCGTGCAGAAGATGGCTAAAAACGGCCAGAGCAGATCACCTGGCCACCACAGCAGACGGGCGAGGACATAGACCAGCACAAGTGCCAGTGGCAAGGAGAGGAGCAAGGCGGCCCGCAGATGTGCTGCAGGATAGTTGTGGCTGGCGGAAACCACCATCACCACGATTTCACCTGCAGTGCCTGCCTCGGCCCTGGCCACCGCAGCCTTGATGCGCTCTGCTTCCTCTGTGCTGAAAAATGTCTCTGCCAAAGTACGCATCTCACCATCCTCCGGAGGCACCGCCACCACCACTGCTGCCACCACCGCCACCAAAACCTCCGCTCCTACCACTAAAACCACCACCCCTGAAACCGCCACTGCCACTCCGAGAAGAACTACGGCCGGAACGCGGCGAAGGGAGCGCATCCAGTTTCGTAAACACCACGGTAGCGATGCAGCCCATGATGCCAAGGAACCAAAAGGGTATCGAACTCGGAAAAAGCAGGCCTATGCCCATGCCGCACAAGCCGCCCAGAGCAGCGGCCAGCTTCTGCCGCTGACTGAAGGTGGAACCAATGAGGAAAACGCTTACCATCATCGCTGTAAAAACATCAGACCCATCTGAGTCATTGTTGCGAGACTTGTCCGCAGCCGCATTGGTACCGACATAGGCCCCCTGTACCGCTTGGATCATGGCCCCCACCCCATTAATCACACCCTGGTTATAATCGCCCTGGCGGAAGGCCGGGGCGATCTCGTCGCGGATGATGCGGCCGCTGAGCAAATCGGTCAGCCGGTCTTCCAGGCCATAGCCCACCTCAATGCGGATCTTGCGATCCTGCACGGCAATGAGGAGTAAGGCGCCGTTGTCCTTTTCTTTTTGGCCCAAGCGCCACTGCTCAAATACCCTAAGGGCAAAAGATTCCAGGTTGTCGCCATCAAGGGAGGGGATGGTGAGCACCACAATCTGGGTGGATTCCTCCTGCTCCAACCGGGCCAGATTCTCCTCCAGAAGCTGCTGGGTAGCGGGCAGGAGTATATGGGCCAGATCATTCACCCTGCCCTGCAGCGAGGGCACCTCCAGTGCAGCTGCCTGGCCAGGGAGTCCTGCCAGCAGAGCATACAGGCTTACGCAGAAAAGACAGAGGAAGCAGCGTACCATATGCTCTAATCTGTTAAAACGTAACCGCAGGCGTTTCATGCGCCTGGGTCGCGGCCTTGAAGTATTCCTTGCGTTCCAGATGGAGCAGGCGCTCGTTGATCAGCCTGCCGGGAAAGCCACGGATGATTGCATTAAAGGATTGCACCGCCTCGTTGTAGCGCTGTCGGGCCACATTGATGCGGTTTTCAGTGCCTTCCAGTTGATGTTGCAGATCAAGAAAATTTTGATTGGCCTTCAGATCGGGATAGGCCTCCACCACGACCATCAGCCGAGAAAGAGCAGTGCTGAGTTCACCCTGGGATTCTTGCAGCTGCTGCATCAGGGCAGGATTGGCCAAATCCTTGTCAGAAATTTGTACAGCAGTTGCTCTGGTGCGGGCACTGACCACCGCATCCAGGGTTTCCCGTTCATGCTGGGCATACCCCTTCACGGTCTCCACAAGATTAGGGATGAGGTCTGCCCGGCGCTGCAAACTGGCCTCCACATCGCTCCAGGCCTGGAACACCGCCTCCTCCTTCTGCTGCATCGTATTGTACGTGCAACCAGAGAGCAACAACAGCACACAGAGGAAAGATGAAAACCGCCGCACAGTATCCATGGATTGTCTCCTTTTCAAAAAAAATAGCCAAATTGGTCTGCAAGAATTACCACTATCTGCCTCCAGCCGCCTTCTGGACCGCAATCCAGTTAGCTGCTGCCACAAGATCATCAGCCACATAATCCGGTTGCAGGGCTTCCTGCGGTCCAATATAGAGTTCTTCACCCAGGCCATAACCGGTGCGCACCAGCACCGTGGCCGTACCCGCGGCCGCACCGCAGCGCAGATCTGACCAGCGATCACCAACCATAAAGGAACGGGGCAGATCAAGGCCAAGTTCCTGCGCCGCCTGCGTAAGCAGACCGGTGCGCGGCTTGCGACAGGTACAGCGCTTGCGATACTGTGCCATCTTGGCTTCGGGATGGTGCGGACAGACATAGATGGCATCCACATATGCGCCTTCTGCAGCCAGTAGGCTCTGCATATGTTTGTGCACCGCATCCAGTAGGGGTTCGGGAAAATAGCCCCTGGCCAGGCCAGATTGATTGGTGGCCACCACCACTGCCAGCCCCATGGTATTGAGTTGACGGATGGCCTGGCCCACGCCGGGAAGCAGAACAAAACGGCTTATGTGGTTGATATAGCCCATCTGCTCGTTGATGGTACCATCGCGGTCCAAAAATACCGCAGGCCTGAGCAAGGCAGACGGTGGCGATGAATCAGCCGGATTGTACACGGGTTGTGCAGCCATGAATATATGGATCCAATTTCAATACAACATCTGCACCAGGGCAGAAAAAACCTCTTCGCTGGAAATCATCTTCATGCACTGAAAATGCTTTAATGGGCATTTTTTCTTCTTGCAGGGGCTGCAGGGGAGTTCCTTGCGTACAACCACAGCACTTGCCGAATAAGGGCCAGTGGCAATGTGGTCGGTGGAACCGAACAGGGCCACCTGGGGAGTATGCAGGGCAGCGGCAATGTGCATCAACCCCGAATCGTTGGTAACAAAGGCGTCGCATTCGCCAATGAGCGCCATGGCGCCAATCAGCCTGGTTTTGCCGGCAAGGTCGATGAGCCGGGCCTTTTTGCCGGCCAGCCGGATAATTTCCGCGGTGGTGGGCTGATCGGCAGTACTGCCGAAGAGCAGGATGTGCGCATCGTAGCGCTTGCTCAAGAGCACGGCCAGTTCGGCATAGCGGGCGGCAGGCCAGCGCTTGGCCGGACCAAAGGCCGCGCCAGGGTTGAAGCCGATCAACAGTGATGAGGAGGAACGCGCGCCTGTCAGTTCATGGAGCCGTGCCTTGGCTGTGTCGATCTCGAAACCCGGAATGAAGATTTCCAGACCACTGTCAGTGGTGGGAATGCCCAATCCCCTGAGAATGCGTTGATAGTACAGCACCTCATGCCGCACTACGATATTGGGCGCCTTGTACACCCGATGGGTTAACAGGAGGCTGCGGCCATCAGTGGCATAACCACCCCGCACCGGTATTCTTGCAAGAAAAGCGAGCAGAGCCGCTTCAAAGGCATTTTGGAAAAGAATGGCGCAGTCAAACTGTTCCTGCCGCAATTCCTTGGCCAATTGCCAGAGCCCGCGCAGGCCACGATGCCGGCCCCGTTTTTCATAGGCAATGATGCGGTCCACCCGGGGACTGTAGCGGAAGATATCCCCCACCCAAGGGTAGGCCAACAGGGTGATCTCGCTGTCGGGAAAGGCGGCGCGAACACTGCGCAACGCCGGGGTGGTCATGACCGCATCGCCGATCCAGTTGGTGGAGCGAACAAGAATTTTTGCCGGATTTCCAGGAAAGGGACCCATCAGGATTCGTCTTTGTGGCTAGTAGCAAGGGCTGCCAGGTGTTCCCTGGCAAAGGCAATGGACTTGTCCTGTGCCAGGGCTATGGCGTAATTGTGCCGAGCTTCGCTGTACCTACCCAACATCTCCAGGTTCAGGGCTAGATTAGCGTAGTCGATGGCAGACGAGGGGTTGAGTGCCACTGCCCGTTGAAAATGCCGGGCCGCCTCGGCGTATTGTCCCAACTTGTAGCAACAGACCCCCATGGTATTGTGGATATCGGCTCGCTCCCCATCATGATCGAGCCCCTGCTGCAAGACGCCCAGTGCTTCGTCAAAGCGACCGAGATCACGCAAACAACAACCCAGGTAGGAGTAAATGTAGGGCAGGTCTTCTTCGGCACAGGGCAGACTCAAGGCCTTTTCAAGGTGATGAATGGCGGCCTCTGGCTCGCCCTCTTCAAACAGTTGTCGACCCTGGTAAAAATACAGGGAGTATTCATCGGGCACCAGTTCTTCCATGGCAGCAAGCTTGGCCGACATAAGGTCTCCGCTCAACAGGGTACTTGCCAGCTTGGCGGCAAAAAGCACTGCATTGCCGCCCATGGCCCGCTCCCGGAAATGCGCACCCGGAATGATGGTATATACTGCAGGAATCTGCAGGTCGGGGTGGGTGGTGTTCACAATATAAATTTCCATACCCTGTCGGGCAAGCAGCTTGGTGCAGGTTGCAAGCTCCTGCAGGATATCATGATGGCCAATATCATTGAGGCTGGCCAGTGCTACGGGCTCGTTTTCCTGCAGAAGGTAGGCCACTTCATCCAGGGAGGCTGGTTTGGGCAAACCACTGGCCAGGTAATTGGAGTTACTGTTAAAGTCTCCAGCAAGCTGGGCCACCTCGGTCAAGGCACGGATGACTGCCTTGTTCGCGTCTGGCGTAGTGCCTGCGGTAAGGACGATCTCGCTTTTTTCAGGAAAGGTGGTCGGATCCCAGGCCAGGGCAGCCACAGTGGGAATACCAGTATCCAGCGAAAAATCATACAGGTGCAGACAGATGCCATTGGCCCTGAATTTTGCGAGCAGGTCAAGGGCCACTGGATCGGTGATGCTCTTTTGGTCGATCTCCGGCACCTGGCACTCTCCCCGGCTGACAAGGGCGCAGACATGGCGCTCCACCACCTCGCAGACACCCTGCAGCACGGCCTCTTCATTGGTGTTGCCCGCAGCCGGTCCATTGAATTCATTGATGGCGTAAAACCAGCTGAACGGCACCAGCCAGGGGCTGTGGTCGCTCAAACGCCTGGCCCACACCCAGCGCAGGGGAATGCCCTGTAAAAGCTGGCGCAGCAGTGCCGGCGAATGGGTGCTGTCATGCACCGAGGCCAACAAAGTTTCTGTGGGCAGCACCGGATACCCCTGGGCCTCCATATGCGCGTAATCGCCCACCAGGAGCTGATTGGGCTGATGAACAAAGCTGAAAAAACTAAATCGCTCGGCCAACTCCATACAGGCGCTGGCCTGCGCCTGTTCGGGGCTGGAGCCCTTGCCCATCTGCTTCTTGTTGCCGATGATGCGCCTGGCCTCGGTTCCACACACGCTGAAGTAGACAGGAATACCCAAACGACCATTATCAACACGCCGTATTTCCTGCAAAATATCCAGACCACTTTGCCGCAGCCGCGCAAGAAAGCGTTCAATGGTCTGCTCTGGCGAGCAGGCCTTGTCCTGATCGAGTGTATAGCGCTTGGGGCAGGATTGCAGGGTAATCAGGGTGTCAGGAACAACAGGGGCAGCCATTTTAGTCAGTAGAAAAAGAAAGAAGGAGGTTGTGCATAAGGGGGAAGCGTTTCAGCCAGGCATCGCCGTGGGCCACCAAGGTCAGTTTGGGTTTTTCGGCATTGCCCCGGTTCAACATGATGGCCAGATATTCCGGTGGGGTATAAACGCCCAGTCGCTCGGGCCATTCCACCACCACAATACCCTGTGCCTCAAAGTATTCAAGAAGGCCGCTGGCCTCGACATCATCTTCTCCGGCCAGGCGGTACAGATCCATGTGAAAAACCGGCAGACGACCCTGATACTCATGCACCAGGGCAAAGGAAGGGCTGGACACGTAGTCGTCTTCGTCCACCCCAAAAGCGCGGGCCATGAGCTGTGTAAAGGTGGTCTTGCCTGCGCCGAGGCCGCCGCAGAGCAGCAGCACATCGCCTGCCTGCAAGTGTTCTGCCAACACCTGGACAATGTGCTCTAAAGCAGACAGGTCCGCCAGGTAAGTCTGCGAGCAGCACGGTTTTTCGCCATGATCCATAGAGCGCCCCAACTCGGATAGGAACAATCAAACAAGGGGCGCATATTAATGGAGATCAGAGGCAAGTGCAAGCAGGCGTGGCAGAACAGGTGAATTAAGCCACGTCATAAAGAAACTGATAAATAAATAGTTAGGGTTTTTATCTGCTCAAGGTAGAGCAAGGTCTAATCGAAGAACACATCCGGATTCATTTCTGCAGGCGATTTCCAGTCAATGCCGTGTCTTTCCCGCAAAATTCTTTTGACAGTTGCCCAGTACAAGTGACAAAATCCCATTCGCCTGCGCAGTGGATCATGTTCAAGCAATTGTTCAGCCTCCTGTTTTGCGGCCTTAATACATGCGCGCATTGCCGGGTCTTCATAGAGTGGATCGTCTTGCATAGGCCGTCTCCATACTTGGCGGCTGACTAGGGCGTTTCACCACTGCCTTCATCAGTTTAGATATGATACTTATGTCCAGCCTGGATGGTGCAGGCTCGGTAGAGCTGTTCCAGCAGGAGCAGACGGCTCATTTCATGGGTGAAGGTGAGTGGTGAGAGGGAAAGGCAAAAATCTGCCCGCTTGCGAATGTCTGGATGCAGACCAAGATGGCCGCCAATGAGAAAGGCGATCTCTGCTCTGCCCTGCTCTTGCCAGCGGGTGAGCAGATGGGCCAATTCTTCGGAACCCATAGTGCTGCCTCCCGGGTCAAGGGCCACCAGCAGCTGTGCCCCAGCGCAGCAGGCGCGCAGTTCCTCGGCCTGGCGCCACTGGATGCGCTCGCCAGGAACGCCGTGCACATGCCGCTCCTTGAGCAGTGGCATGTGCACTTCGGCATAGCGCCGCAAACGCCCGGCATAGTCACGGATACCCGCATCAAGATATTTTTCCCTGGTCTTGCCCAGAAGAGGAACAAGAAACCTCATTCTTCTTGTGCCAAGGATGACGAATCTTCCAGCAGCTGCCGTAAAATTCGACAGAAAGCTGCGTAGCCCATACTGGTTTTCAGACCGGGACACGATTCGGCAATGCTCTGAAAATTATTTTCATCACTCAAGATGCTGGGGTGCAGGGGCCATTGGCGGCAGCGCCAAGGTCGACCCGCATGCACGCTGCAGCCGTGCCCTGCCTCGTAAAAAATGCAATGGCCATCCTGCACCTGCATCTGCACCACTGAACCGGTAATACGCCAAAAACGACGTGCCACCTCTTCCTGTGGCAGGTTGAGGTGCTGCACCATCCGCTCTTGGTCGGCTTCGTTTAAGGAAACAGTGGTCTGCCCCTGGCAGCAGAAGCCGCAACGCGTGCAGACAAAGATGTCAGAAATACTGGCAAGATTGGGAGGAGGTTGGGTGCCCATGGCGGCAAAAAAAGGAAATTCAGGCGTTACCAACAAAATCGCCCAACAGGGTGATATCAATACCAAAGGCACCAGCCGCCTTTTTCCATTTTTCTTCAACCGGAGTATGAAAAATCACGTCCATATCCGCTGGCACCACCAGCCAGCCGTTATCGAGCAGTTCGCTCTCCAGCTGCCCTGCTCCCCAGCCAGCATAACCCAAGAGGAATAGAAAGTCTTCCGGCCCTTCCCCTTTGGCAATATCCTCAAGCAGGCGGGAGTCACGGGAAATAAAAACACCTGGTTGTACTTCCATGGCATAATGGATGGCAGCCTCGGAACGGAAAAGAATGAACCCCGCTTCCAGTTCCACGGGTCCGCCAATATAAACAGGTGCAGGTGGTCCTGCAGGTGCAGCCAGACCTGCACCCACAAGGACATCCTGCAAGGTGAGGTGCGCATTGAGGTTGTTGACCGCAAGGCCCATGGCGCCGGCTTCGCTGTGGGCGCACAGGTAAATCACCTGTTCCCGGAAACGTGGGTCAGGCATTTGTGGGGTTGAAATGAGAAATTTTCCGGCCAAACTTTCCATGCGTATATCAAGGTGAAATATGTTGTGGTGTCATTTAAGGTATAGCACGCTGCTTCTTGTGCGGTCAAGCCTGAAGTATCGGCTACCCATGACCAAAGCACAGGGATACATCCCATGTTGAGAGCGTCACTCCATTGTTGTTTGACCCGACATGATGGAGTATACCAATACTTAAGAAATACTTAAGAAGAACATATTCTTTGACCTTTACCACCAACAAGGAGAGCAGTTATGAGCAATGAATCCCCTTTGAGCAGCCGCTCGGATAAACTCAAAAAAGCCATTGCCTGGGTTGCTGAAGCCATGCAAGACAATCCGAACCAGAGCCGCAACAAGGTGCTCAACGAAGCCCTATTCCGCTACGACCTCTCCCCAGCAGACTGCGAATTTTTGCTCAAACATTTCAGCGACACGGAAAAATAGAACCTGACCCTGCACTCCGCACTGCAGCTTCCGCATCTCTGAGCCCCTTTTTCCCTTGCACCATGCGCAGCAATATCACCTTGATTGGTATGCCCGGCGCGGGCAAAAGTACCATTGGCATCATCCTGGCTAAAAATCTGTCCCTTGGCTTTATCGATACCGATGTGCTTATCCAGATCAATCAACAGCGCTCGTTGCAGCAGCTGCTCGAAGAGGGCGGCCACCTGTACCTGCGCCGCATTGAGGAAGAAGAAATCTGCAAACTCAACCTGACGCACCATGTCATCGCCACTGGCGGCAGCGCTGCCTACAGCGAAAAGGCCATGCATCATCTGCAGCAATCCTCGTTGATTATCTTCCTGCAGGTATCGTTTGCCGAACTGCTGCGCCGCATCCGCAACTTTGAATCACGCGGCATTGCCAAAGCCCCTGAACAGACCTTTGAAGAACTCTTTGCCGAACGGCAGATTCTGTATCAGCGCTATGCGGAAATTACCATCCCCTGCGACGGCCTCAACCAGGATGAAATCGCCGAACGTATTGCCGCAGAGCTGTGGCCCCTGCGCCTTTACTCGGACTCGGGCGTGCCACTGTAATGCCATCGGAACACCTAGCGATCATCCAGCTTCTGTGCAGTATCTACAGATCAAGAAAGGTGGTGTCCTGGTTGAGCACTTCGCAGCCATCCTCGGTGACGATCACCATGTTCTCTAGGCGAATGCCGCCCCAGTCGGCCAGGTAGAGCCCCGGCTCCACAGTCACCACCATGCCTGCTTGAAGCGGGGCATGGCCATGGGGAGAAAGACGCGGGGCTTCGTGCACGGCCAGGCCCACACCATGCCCCAGACCATGGCCAAAGGCCTCGCCATAACCGCCGTCACTGAGCACCTTGCGCGCAGCCGCATCCACCTGCGCCCCTGTCACCCCGGCACGAATGGTGCTAATGGCCGTCTTTTGGGCCGCCCGCACCAGACGAAGGCGTTCGATAAACAGTGCATCCGGCTCGCCCAGCATAAAGGTGCGGCTCATGTCCGAACAGTAACCATTGAGCACCAGACCCATGTCGATGAGCACGGTTTCGCCCGACTGCAGTTTGCGCTCCGAGGGCACAGCATGGGGTTTGGCCGCATTCTCGCCAAAGGCCACAATGGTGTCAAAGCTAGGCCGCTCTGCCCCCAGATC
This sequence comes from Desulfobulbus sp., assembly GCA_040776885.1. Taxonomy (GTDB): domain Bacteria; phylum Desulfobacterota; class Desulfobulbia; order Desulfobulbales; family Desulfobulbaceae; genus Desulfobulbus. The sequence continues at coordinate 198,069 of JAXGZR010000001.1, forward strand.
CAGCATGGTGCTTTCAATCAAACGGGCAATTTCCCGCTCGCTCTGACCAGGGGCAATCTGCCGATACACCTGGACAAACACCTGCTCGTTGAGCTGGGTAGACTGGCGGATCAACTCCAATTCCTCGGCTGTCTTCACCACCCGCAGATCTTCCACTAGATTGCTGAGCGCCAGCAACTGTACAGAAAGTCTGGTCGCAAGTTCCTGCAGGTGCAGATAGTTGGCGTAGAGAAAATACTCTGCCTCAAACCCCAAACTGCGCACATCAAGCTTTGGCAGCAACTCCTCCAGGGCCTCCAGCAAGCCGCGGCGGTACACGTGGATACAACAAGCGCTCGCCTCGGCTTCAGCCTGCAGGGTAAAGCGTGAATCCGTGAGCAGATACGGTCTTTCCCCCTGGGTGACCAACAAATGGCCGGCGCTTTCCTGGATGCCATGATCCAGCGCCGTGTAGCCACTCACATAGCGCCGGTTGTCCGGCTGTGACACGACCAGGGCGTCGAGGTCCCTTGCCTGCAGCTTATGTTGCAGTTTGAACAGGGCTTCTGAGGTGGGGTGGGCACTGCGCATCTCACACCCCTGAGAGGCGAGAGAGTTCTGCCCGGTACTGTTCCAGTGCCTGACCGTACTGCTTGTTCAGCTCCGCCTCGATATGGGCCCATTCTTGGGCATAGCGTGGATCCATGGTCGGATCGATCTTGTTGGCATCAACCTTCATGCCGGTTTCCTGGGCAAGCGCCTGTTGAATCTGGCCACGCAGCTGTTCCATGAGTTGCTCCTGAATCTGGCTGCGGTGTTGGCCGTAACGTTCGGCAACCTGCTGCAGTTCCCGGCAGAGGGCATCGACCTGGGCAGAACCTCCATTGAGGGCAACCAGGGCCTGCATGGCCCGTTTCACCCGGCTTTTCCCGTCCTCGTCACGGGGGAGAAAGAGATTACGAAACATGGTGGCCAGCATTCCCATTCTAAGGGCCTTGCGCTGTTCTTCAGGCGTGCTTTGCAGAAGCTCTTGCAGGTCCTTGGTGTTCATCGTTGGCGTATCGAGAAACTCTGCACCCAGCTGCATGCCCCGGCGCTGTTCCTTCTCATCCTGCAACTCTTCGGCGCTGGCCGTACCCATACGGGCGGCGCGCTCCAGCACAAGATCCATGGTGGATCTGATTTCAGCCATGGTCATTCTCCTATCGTAAAAAAAATTAAGCTGTGAACAGTGTGCAGTATATGCACTCCCAGGTGGGCTACAAGGTGCGGCGCAGGCGGCAGGCAAAAAAACCATCGCAATCGTCTGTGGGCAACGGTGCAAAAAAACCATCACTGCGCAACAGCCTGCGCGCCTGTTCCGGCAGGTAAGCAGCAGCGTCTTCCTGGTAAAAGTTCGGATTACTGCCGAGAAAACGTCCGATCAGCTGACCGTTCTCCTCTGGCTCAAGGGAGCAGGTGGCGTACACCAACGTGCCCCCTGGTTTAAGCAGAGTTCTGGCCTGTTGTACAAGGGCCAACTGGGTCTCGGCATAGCGGGACAAATCTTCTGGTTGGCGATTCCAACGAATATCAGGCTGACGGCGAATCACCCCAGTGCCGGAGCAGGGCGCATCAACGAGGATGGCATCAAAAGCCTGGGGTCTGCTGGCTGCAAATTCAGCCAGAGAACCCTGCACCGGCAGCACCTGGCTCTGGTGGCCAAGGCGGCCGATATTTTCCAGAAGAAGACGATGGCGGCGCGTATCCGGTTCCAGGGCCAACACAGTGCTGCCTGCAGGTAAAAGTTCTACCAGGTGTCCGGTTTTACCACCCAAACCCGCACAGGCGTCCAGCACTCGGCAAGGCTCGGACATCCTCAACAGCATGGAGGCCAGTTGGGCTGCATCATCCTGCACCTGGAAGAGACCACTGGCATAACCATGCAGACTGGCCACCGGGCCAGGATAGCCAGTTACCACCAGACCAACCGGCGACAAACTGCTTGCCTGCGCATTGACCCCACTTTTTTTTAACTCTGTCAAAAAATCCGCCCGGCCAATTTTTCGGGTGTTCACCCGCAGGCACAGGGGCGGTTCGCTGTTGTTGACAGCGCAGATGGCCCGCATCTTTTCTGCGCCGTACTGCTGTTGCCAACGTGCGCACAGCCAGTGTGGATGATTGGTGCGGGGCAGCCCATCTGCATCCAGAAAAAATCTGTCCAGGGTTTCACGGTTGGCCGCCACCCGTCGCAGTAGACCGTTGACAAAGCCCACCAGCCAAGACGGCTGCCGGGCGCGCTTCAAGGTGTTGACCGTGGTGTTGACTGCAGCGGAAGATGGGATGCGCGAGAGAAAAAGCAGTTGAAAAATACCCACCCGCAGGGTCATACGGGTACGGCTTTTCATTTTCTCAGGCGCATGGTGGGAATAGTTGTCAAGTACCGCATCAAGTACGTCTCGTTGCCTGAGCACCCCATACACCATGGTGCGTGCCAGCCTGCGTTCCATGGGGTCGAGCCTGGCAGCTGCCTCGGTAAAAATGCGATCCATGGGCAGACGGCTTTCATCCCATTGGCACAGCGCATCTATGGCCACGGTACGGGCATTTTCCTCAACAGACTGGCCCACGCTTCACCTACGCATCGTGCCCCTTGCAGGGCAAAGACCATGCCGGCAGCAAGGGTACCTCCATGGAGAAAAAACCATTACATCATCCATTCCTTCTCCAGATACACCAAACCCTCATGGTTGGTGAGATCCAGTTGAATGGGAGTCACTGAAATATACCCACTGCTAATCGCCTGCTCGTCGGTATCTTCGCCGCCCGACCAATGCACGGTGCCGCCACCGATCCAGTAGTGTTTACGTCCCCATGGATCGTAGGTTTCCTGGATGGAATCCTTGTAGCGACGCGTGCCCTGACGGGTGAAGCGGATGCCTTTGATGTCGGCCGCGGCAACGGGCGGGATGTTGATATTGAGCAGGGTGGCGGGTGGCTGTTTCCAAATAAGGGCCATGGAGGCCAGTTTCCAGGCAACGGCCGCCGAAACCTCAAAGCTGTAGGGCGGCGGTCCTGCCAGCGAAAAGGCCAGGGAGGGAATGCCGTACATGGTGCCTTCAATGGCAGCTGAAACCGTACCGGAATAGCTGATATCATCACCGAGATTGCCACCGGGATTGATGCCCGAGACAATCAGATCGGGCTTGCGCGGCAAAATCTTGTTGACTGCCAGGGTCACACAGTCTGTCGGCGTGCCATCCAGGGTGTGGATATCCTTTTCCAGTTCCATCACCCGCAGTGGACGGCTCATGGTCAGGGCATGGCTGACTGCAGAATTATCCCGTTCGGGCGCGACGATAACTGCCTCGCCCAGGCTGTGCATCGCCTCGAACAGGGCACGGATACCCGGCGCGTACACGCCGTCGTCATTGGTAACCAGGATAAGCGGTGGGGCCATATTTTTTCCTTATATTATGTAGATTTTTATAATTTATTTATGGGTTTTCCCGCCAGTGCTGCTGACGAAACCTGTGCATCTGTTCTTGATAGAAGCTCTTGTTGTCTGGATCGAGCCTTATGGCCCTTTCCTCCAACTCCAGGGCAACAGCAATTTGGCCGTGGGCCCAGTAGGCAGTGGCCAGGGTATCAAGGATAAAGGCCTCTTGTGCCAACATGGCTGCCTGTTTGGCCAGTACAAGAGCCTGGGCAGCATCACGCATGCCGGTTGTTTCTGCGGTTAAAAGCAACCAGGCCAGGTTGTTAAGCAAGGTGACATTTTCCGGGGCACGCACCAGGGCCTGCTCGTAGTTATGCAGCGCCTTGTCTTCCATATTTTTGCTGAGGTAGAAATCGCCCAGCATGAGCAAGGGCACCGCATCCTGTGGCTTACGCGCTGCATCGCTGAGCAATACTGCTTCAATGTATTGAATTTCCGCCCTGGCAGCAAGGGTTTCGCGGTCTGGCTGCAGGGCCAGCCCTGTGCACAGGGCCACGACAAGGGCATAAGCCAGCAAAGCCAGGCGTAGTTTGCGCTGGTGTGCCTGAATGAGCGCTGGATTTTTTTGGCAGCGGATAAGAAAAGCCACCCGTTCGCTCAAGGAAAAGTGGTGCCAGTTTCTTTTCTCGCGTACCCGACCACTTGCCCTGAAAATGGTATGAAAGGAACTGATAAGCGCATCCGCATTCCCCATGGCTGTAAACACGTACAGATCGGCCTGTCGCTCGAAATTGCGAAAAAAAAAGCCAAAGACAAAGCGAAAATACAAGAGCACCAAGACAAGTACCGGCACAGCACTGAGCAGATCGGCCACGGTCTCTGGTGACAATGCGAGCCCACGCAGGGCCAAAGGAAAAAAAGAGGAGGCCAGGATCGAAAGGCTCACCAGGGGCGCAATCACCAGCAGGCACAGACTGAAGGCAAAAAACAGAGCCAGATACCAGAGTAGGTGATGGTGCCGCACATGCCCTATTTCATGAGCAGTCACGCTGATGAGCTCATCTTTTGTCAGTGCGATAGTTAAGGCCGGGGTGAAAAGCAGGTAGCGCAGACCAGGCAATATACCCAAAATAGCGGCGGTAAGCGCATGGCCACCCAGGTAGGACCAGTAGTACAATCCAGCACGAAAACGCTCTTTCCGACAAAAATCCTCGATACCTGCACGCAGTGGCCCGGGTGGAATGGGCTGACAATTCCAGAGTCTGCGGATCAGCGGCGGTAAAAAGAAGAGCAGGACAACTACAAAAAAAACAAAAACAAGCAATTCGTTCCAGGGGGTGGGCACCAGGGCAAACAACTGTGCGGGCAGCAACAGGCGCAAAAGATCAAGGCCTGCCACAAGTATAACCCAGGGTAAAACCAGCGGCAGGTTCATCCTGAGCTGTTGCCAAACAAAAGCCAGGCGGCCCATTGGCTCGTAAAACAGCTCCTGGTGGCGCGCCCTGCCTGTCAGCCAGGAGACCACCAGGAGCACGAAAAAAATTGCCAGACCAGCAAGATCAGCCACCCCCTCTACAGTGTCTGCAAACACTAAAGGCTTGAGATAGAATTTTAGATCAAGCCCGTATAAAAAGAAAACAAAGAGGACAAAGGCCGATAAAAAAGTCCTCTTTTCAGCGCGGAAATAGGCACTGCGCTCACGGGCTGCCACAAAGGTATGCCAGGAGACGAGCACATGCAGCACAAGTCCCAGAAAGGCCAGGCCAAGGGCCAGGGGCCAAGGGAGCCAGGCCTGCCTGGGAGCAGAGGTGCCGGTCAACAGAAAAACAACACCAAGAAAATATAAGAGCTGCGTAGAAAGCATATGAGCAAGTGCAAAGCAAAAAGAAAGGAGCAAGAAGGGAAAAAACAACCACACTCCACCAAAAAAGTGTGCCCAAAGTGCTGCACCATTACCCTGGCAGCAGGGTGATGGCACATACTTGCTGCACAAGGCTGCGGACAACTGCCCTGACTATAGCCACTCTTGGCCGCAAGAAAATGAAAAAACTCCATACAAACCGTTTTCTCCATGCTCGTTGCTGTGCCATGGGAAAAGTGTCTGCATCTGCTTACCGCATATAGGGGCACCCCTTGTTGTATCCTGCCACTCTCTATTCCGAACGAAGGGCTGCCAGCGGATCAAGCATGGCAGCCTGTCGGGCCGGCATAATTGAGGCACTTATACCAATGGCCATGGCGAGTAATTCTGCAAGCAGAACAAAACTCCATGGCGTATGGAGCGGAATGAGCGGCACAAACAGCTTGACCAGTCCAGCGCCTGCAAGCCCAGCCAACAAACCCGCAGCCCCCCCGAGCATGGCCAGTAACGTGCCCTCAAAAAGAAAAATGAGCAGAACCTGGCCCCTGGTTGCACCAAGCGCCCGCAGCAAACCAACCTCACCGGTGCGTTCACGCACCGCAATGGTCATTACTGTGAAGATACCTACGCTGCCCACCAGAAGCGATATACCCCCCAAGGCGCCTACAGCCACAGTGAGCATACCCAAAACAGAACCGAGCACATCCAGCATCTGCTGCTGGGTAGTAATGGTAAAATCCTCTTGGCCGTGCCGGGCCAGCAAAAGTCGCTTGATGGCGGCCACTACCTCATCTGCGTCCTTTCCCTCGTGGTAGAGAACATCTATTTCCATCAGCCCGTCGCGGTTGAATAGATCCAAGGCACGGATGGTTGGAATATAGACGGTATCATCCATGTCAAACCCAAGAATCTGTCCCTTGGCTTCCATGACTCCAATCACCCGCACAGGCTGGTTGCCGATTTGCACGCGCTCGCCCAGAGGATTTTGGTTTGGGAAGAGTTCATGGCGCACCTTGTGCCCTAAAACGACAAAGGGCCGGGCAGTGCGCAGATCATCAAAAGGAAGGAAGCGGCCAAGCTGTACCTGCATGCGAAAGGCCCTGTCCATCTCGGGGCCGACACCATAGGCAGTGATTCTCCGGGTGCGGCTGCCAGCCCGGATTTCAACGTTGCCATACACCACGGGCACCACTGCTTCAACATCTGGCAGGTGGCGCAGAGCTTCGGCATCATCCAGGGTCAAAAGTCGCTCCGAGCCAAGTACCCCGAGGGAAGTGCCCATGGTACTGACTTTGCCCGGCCTGACAGCGATGAGGTTGGTGCCGAATTGGGTGAATTCAGACAGCACATAACGCTGCAAGCCCTCACCCATGGAGGTGAGCAGAAGAACTGCGGCAATGCCCACGGCAATGCCCAATCCGGTGAGAAAGGAATGCAGTGGTCTGGCCCGAATGGAACCAGTGATAAATTGACTTTGATCCTGAATATCCATGGCATCAATGACGGGCCAGGGACTGGATGGGATCGAGTTGGGCCGCTCGCCGCGCCGGTAGAAGCGATGCAAAAAAACCAGTGCCCAAGGCCGTACCTAGGGCAGCCAGAATGGCCCACACCGGAGGGGTGGCCTGCAGGGTCGGGTAGAACTGCACGGCAAGCCATGCCCCACAAAAGCCGAGGACAAGCCCGATCAGGCCACCGATGGCAGATAAAACCAGGGCCTCGCTGATCAGCAAAATCATGATTTGCCCCTGCCCTGCCCCCAGGGCCTTGCACAGTCCGATCTCAGCTGTACGCTGGGCAACAGCCATGAGCATCACATTCATAATGAGAATACCGGCCACGATTAGGCTGATACCGGCAATACCGGCCACCGTGAGGGTCAGCACGTTGAAAATCTTGTCAAAGGCCGCCAGCACGGAATCCTGGGTGATGATGGTGACATCGTCTTCGCCGTAATGGCGTCTGGCAATGGTGGTTTTGATGTGTGTGTTCAACTCCTCCATCATTTTCAGGTCTCTAGCCTCAATGAAAATGCGTAACAGCCCTTCGGTATTGAGCAGCATCTGGGCAAAGGCCACCGGTACGATCACCAGTTCTTCGGTATCCAAGCCAAGGGAGCGTCCCTCGGAGGCCAGTACCCCGATCACCCGGCAACGGAAGCCACCAAGACGTACCAGTTCGCCCAGGGCATTCTGCTGTCCGAAGAGTTCCTGCCTCACCTTTGAGCCAATCACACACACCGGCCGGGTGCTTTCCATATCTTCTTCGGGAAGAAAGGTACCGCGCTCCAGCTCTAAAAAGTGCAGTTGCAAGAAAGGCGCAGTGGCGCCCAGCAAGGGCACTGCCCGTTCCCTGCCCCGCCAGGAGATGTACACTTCACCCAAGTTGATTGGCGTAAGCAGACGTACGCTTGCATGGCGCTCAAGGGCCCTGGCATCGCCAAGGGTCAGGTCCCGCGGTGTTTCCCCCACCAGGGTGGCGGGCATATTGCTGGCCGTGTCGGAACGGCCAGGGATGACAATCACCAGATTGGTGCCGAGCGAGGAAAATTGATCCACAATATAGAGCTTAGCACCATTACCAATGCTAGTAAGCAGCACCACCGCAGCCACACCTATGGCCATGGCCAGCAGCATCAACACGGTGCGCACCATGTTGCCGCCCAAGCTCTGCAGGGCAAAGCTTATGACATCAAAGGGACGCATGGCTATCCGCTAATATCGCTGGCGATACGGCCATCCACCATCCGAATGCGCCTGCTTGCCCGCTGGCCGATTGCCTGATCGTGGGTCACCACGATCAGGGTCAACCCTTCCCGGTTCAACTGCTCCATCAAGTCGATAATTTCTCCGCCAGAATGGCTGTCGAGGTTGCCTGTGGGTTCGTCGGCCAGAAGAATGGCTGGCCGGTTGATCACGGCACGGGCAATTGCCACCCGTTGTCGTTGGCCGCCGGAGAGTTCATCTGGCCGGTGCAGTTTACGCTCTGCCAAGCCAAAGGCTGTAAGCAGAGGGGCGCTGCGTGCCTGACGTTCCTGCCGGGGGACACCGGCAAGCAGCAACGGCAACTCTATATTCTGTTCAGCGGTCAAGCGGGGAATAAGATGAAAGAACTGGAAGATGAAACCAATGGTGCGATTGCGTACCGCAGCCAGTTGACGGTCGTCCAGGTGGGTGACGTCATGGCCCTGCAGATGGTACTTGCCACTGCTTGGCGTGTCGAGCAGGCCGATTATATTGAGCAGGGTCGATTTGCCGGAACCAGAAGGGCCCATAATGGACACATACTCCCCTGCAGCGATGTTGAGCGAAACATCGTCCATGGCCCGAACCACCTGCCCACCCACGGTAAACAGGCGACTCACCTGCTTAAGCGCTATCATTTCCCTGCCGCTGCCAGGGGCTGTTTTTCCACCTCGACCAATACCCCATCGGCCAAACCCTGGCGTTCGATGGAGGTGACCACCAGGTCTCCGGCCTGCAATCCGGAACGGATTTCAGTAAATCTCCAGTTGGCCAGGCCTGTTTCCACCTGCTGGCGTTGCACCCGCCTGTCTGCGGCATGGAGCACATACACCGTCCCATCGCTCAGCAGAGCCTCGGTGGGCACCCGCAGCACCTGTTCTCTGGTAGCCAGGATCACCTCGATATCGGTGCTGTAGCCGGCCAGCAGGCGGGGCGGCACGGCGTCCTGGTCAAAGTCGGCCTCTATTTCCACGGTGCGCGCCTGCTTGGCAACCTCGAGCACATAGGGTGCAATCGAGCGTACCCGACCGGTAAAGTGCTGCCTAGGAAAGGCATCCAGGCTGATCCGTACTGCCATGCCTGGGCGAATATTGGCTGCATCGATTTCATCAATGGGAGCAGCCGCATACAAAAAATCCATGTTAATCAGATCTACGGCTGGCAGGGTCGCAATCCCTGGAGGCGACGGAGTCAGGTATTCGCCGATCTCGCCATTTACTTCGGCAACCACACCATCAAAGGGGGCGACCAATCGGGTCTGTTCCAGGGTGGCGTTGGCCCTGTCGATGCGGGCGGCTGCGACCGTTTCCCTGGCCTTGGCCGCTTCGCAGGCAGCGCCCTTGGCCTTGGCCTCTGCCTGGGCAATGTCATAGTCTGAATCAGAGGTAGCGCGGGTTGGACGCAAATTGGCCTGACGCAGGGCCTGTTTACTGGCAAGCTCGGCCATCAGACAAGCTTCACGCGCCGCAGCCGTTGCAGCCAGACGTTCTCTTTGCGCCAGCTTGAGTTCTGCCTGCAGATCATCGTTCCACAGGGTCAGCAGAAGTTGACCTGCCTGTACCTGGTCTGCCTTGCGCACATGCAAACCGGCAATGCGACCACCAATGGTGGGGGTGAGCTTGGCCCGATAGCGGGCCTTGATCGTCCCGGCGCGGGTATTGGCCACCGTGGCTTCCACAGTGCCGCTGTCCACCCTTTGCACGGCCACCTTGATGGCCGGGGTTCTGGTGAAAAAATAACCCCCTCCCGCAACAGCAAGCGCAAGGATGCCCAAAACCGGAAGGAAAATTTTCTTCACAATGACCCGCTCAAAAAAAAGTGTTGTACCGACCCGACCATACCCAATCCTGTACAGGGCAACAAGACGCAAGCAATGCATGCACAGGCCGTGGATTTACCGTGGATTTAATCACAGATAATCATTCTGTTTGCGGCATGCAAAAAAGCGTAGTCGCCATGGCAGACAGTGGACAGTATATAGTATACATACACCCATGTGGATTCATTTTTTGTCAGAAAATTGCATGCTGTCCAGACCTTGCGGATAATGCTCTCCTGCAACACATACCTGGCTCATGCATCAGACCAAAAAGGCAGGAGTTATTGGCAACCATAATTTTTATAAATAAAAACAGAAAGATAAACCTCCAACCAACAAAAAGAAGCAAGAAAAACACAACAAAAATTGCACTGCTTGAATGCAAATGCAAGGGCCAAAGGCCTCATCAGCATAAAAAAACGTTGGGTTGATCAAAAAAACATCTCAATTTACTTGTTTTTCGTGCTAAGGATGGTATTGTGCAGTGAGATGGTCCATGTGGTTTCTGTGTTTATACCGTTTTTGAAGATCATTCCTCTTGAATTGTAATACCAGTTCTACATGGTAGGAAATCCAGTCACAAAGAAGGAGAACAAGGCAGCGATGTTGAAAGGAACAGTCAAATGGTTTAACGAGTCCAAGGGGTTTGGTTTCATCGAGCAGGAAGAAGGAAAGGATGTGTTTGTACACTATTCCGCCATCACCGGAAGCGGTTTTAAGACGCTGAACGAAGGAGACAAGGTTCAGTTTGAAATCGTTGATGGTCCCAAAGGGCCGGCAGCCGCCAACGTCACCAAGCAGTAATTGCTGGTGATCTGAACACCCGACGGCACGCAGCACCGTCGGGTTTTTTGTTTGCAGCCAAAGGGCTGCTCCACGAAGTACATTCTGGGTGGGGCAAGTGATATTTGTCCTCCGTATTCCGTTTTTCAGTGCTTCACCTCAGGTTATCCTCTTTTGAATATCGCCCTCATCCAGACGAACCCGCTCATCGGTGACTGGGCTGGAACTATCCAAAACATAAAAGAAAGACTCATCCAGGCCCAAAAGGCTGGGTGTTCCCTGGCAATTTTTCCAGAACTAGCCCTCTGTGGCTGCCCACCGCAAGATCTGTTGGAACGCAATGCCTTCTTAGAGGCGCATGACCGGACATTGCACGAACTCGTTGACTTTACCAAAGAAGTCAAAGAACTTACCTGCGTAATAGGGGTACTTGCTCGCTCGCCCCTGCCCGGTAAACCATTATTCAACAGTGCCTGCGTGCTGCACAACGGCGCCATCCTGGCCCAGGCCCATAAACGCCTGTTGTCCAATGACGATGTTTTTGATGAACCTCGCCACTTTGCCACGGGTGTGGAAGCGATAACCTTCCCATGCAATCACTTGCACTGTGCCCTGAGCATTGGTGAAGACATCTGCAGACAGGAGGATACTGGCACGTCCAACCCGGTCGAAGATTTCATGTCCGGGGCCATTATGCCGGATTTGCTTATCAATATCTCCGCATCTCCCTATCACTACGGCATATTGCGTCAACGCCACCACACTTTTTCCAGCCTCTGCGCCACCTACAATCTGCCCCTGCTCTATGTCAATCAGGCGGGCGGACAGGATAGCCTTGTTTTTGACGGCCACTCACACGCCATGAACAGTATGGGGGCAGTCCATGCCATGGCTGCTGGTTTTGCAGAAGACATGCTGATCGTGAATTTCTCCACCCTGAACACCCATATACTCCCGCAACCAGATGACAGAATCAGCGATCTTGCCCAAGCTCTTGTTTGCGGCCTGCGCGACTACCTGCACAAAAGTGGTTTCCACAAGGCCATCATCGGGCTGTCCGGCGGCCTCGATTCTGCGCTCACCGCTGCCCTGGCCTGTCGGGCTTTAGGTGCCGACAAAGTGCACGGAGTTGCTCTGCCCTCCCCCTATACCTCTGGGCAGTCCATAGAAGATGCCAAACAACTGGCCCGCAATTTAGGTTGCTCCTTTGCCTGCATCCCCATCCAACCGGCCATGGATGTCTACACCCAGGCACTGAGTCCTTTTTTTACAGACCTGCAAGCAGATACAACCGAACAGAACATTCAGGCCCGCATCCGCGGCAACCTGCTCATGGCTTTATCCAACAGATTCAACAGCCTGCTGCTCAATACAGGCAACAAATCAGAGCTGGCAGTTGGCTATTGCACCTTGTATGGTGATATGTGCGGCGGCTTGGCCGTGCTGGCCGATGTGTTCAAGACACAGGTGTATGCCCTGGCCCGCTGGATCAACCGTGAGACAGAACTTATCCCTGAACACACGATCAATCGTCCACCCACCGCAGAACTCAAGCCTGATCAGTTGGATCAGGATGATCTGCCGCCCTATGCAGTGCTGGATCCCATCCTGGCAGCCTATCTGGAGCAAGGGCAGTCGGTGGAACATATTGCCGCTACCCAGCAGATGGATCTGGCCCTGGTGCAGGATATTGTCCGGCGTATTCGCACCAATGAGTATAAACGTGTGCAGGCACCCCTGGGCATCAGGGTGTCAAAAAAGGCCTTTGGTTCTGGCCGTCGCATTCCGGTGGTTCATGGTTTTTACGAATAACTTTCTGATGTTGTTACGTAGATCAATAGTGCGAGGATATCCGGTTCCCGGAGCGTGGCATGATCTTGCCCACCTCCCCTGTTCCTTTGCTCCAGTTTTATTCTGTCGCGTATGAACCAACAATCCCGCCGACTGCTTGCCGTCCTTATCTTTCTGCCCTGTCTTGTCCTCCTTATTGGTTACCTGATTCTCAAGGAACAGCGCACCAGCAGACCCGAGCAGGTGGTGCTCACCACTGCCGGGCATATTGAAATGTGCCTGAACTGCCATGAAACCGAGCAGCTCGACGGTGCCCACGACCGGCTAGTGGTTGGCTGCTCTCCTTGCCATCTTGGGGATGCCCTGGCCATTGACCAGGATAAGGCGCATCAGGGCATGGTGCTCAATCCAGGCGACTTACGTGTGGTGGAAAAAACCTGCGGGGTTGAAGGTTGCCACCCGGCCGACACGGTCAAGGTCAAAAATTCGCTCATGGCCACCAACCGGGGTATTCTTGCCACCCTGCTCTATTACTGGGGTGAACGCGATCATCAGGATGCCGACATCACGGTTGAGCAGCTGCTTGAAAGCGGCGAAACCTCGCTCGCCCTGGATTATTACCGTAAACTCTGCGCCACCTGCCATTTATGGAAACAAAAAGGCGACCTGCCGGGTGCGCCGGATTTTTTCAATGACAAAGGTGGCGGTTGCTCCGCCTGTCACTATGTATTGCCCGAGGGTTTTGCTACAGACACTGTTTTTGCTGAGCGGAGTCCAGAGGAAAAAGCGAGACAGGCCGAGAAAAAACCTCATCCGAGGGTGGTAAAACAGGTGCCTGAAGAGAACTGCATCCGCTGCCACAACCGTTCAGGCCGCATCGGTCTATCCTACATCGGTGTATATGAGGCCGAAGGATATGGCACGCCCTATGAAAAAGGCGAACTTTCATCCCAGCGCCTTGCCGGCGACCGCTTTTATCTCTCCCTTGCACCGGATATCCATCACGTTAAAAAAATGGTGTGCATCGACTGCCATACCCGCGATGAAATTATGGGAGACGGCACCAATTACGCCCATTACGAGGAACAGCTGGAAATTACCTGCGAAAGTTGCCACAGCAAGACGCCAGGACGCACCAAAAAAGGCAACCAGCTCACCAATGTCAGTCAAAAAAATGGTCAGTTTCTCCTTACTGGCAAACTGGACAATGTGGAACGGCCACTTAAAGAGCCGCATCCAACGGCCTGCGTCTCGCCGGTGCACAAGCGCGTTACCTGTGAGGCCTGTCATTCCACCTGGGTGCCCCAGTGTTATGGCTGCCATGTCAAGCGCGACAAGCGGGAAACACACCTTGACAAACTCACCTTGGAAAACACACCGGGCTGGTGGGAGGAAGGGCGTTCCTATATCCGCTATGAAAAACCCATGCTGGCGGTATGGGAAGACGAGGTGGTTGTGGTCACACCAGGCTGCCAAGATGTGATCACCCTGATTGATGAACAGGGACAGCCCGAAGAAGGCGGATTCAGCCGCTTCACCATGGCAGCAATCAATCCGCACACTATCCAGGCCAAGGGCAGGGATTGCAAGGATTGTCACGCTTCGCCCAAGACCGTTGGGTTGGGCGAGGGTACGGTGCAGAGAAAAAATGGAAAATGGCATTTTACCCCGGTCGACCGCGGTGTACGCGATCCCGACGGCCACCAGACACCGGGCTTTGACAACTTTGTGACCATTGATGGTGAGGCGCTGCAGTACGGTTCCCGCGCCAATCTGCGCCCATTCAATGGTGAGGAACTCCGTCGCATCCTCCGTATCGGCCTCTGTCTGGATTGCCACAGTCAAGCCGACGACCCGGTGTACCTGCACTATGATCCTAAGCGCCCCTGTCCGGTTTACCAGGAACCATAAGGGGTTTGTACAGCTTGGCGTTCATGTTGCAGACAGGTAGCGCAGCACCACACCCATTTTGAATTTTTACGTTTTTTACTTGTCAAAACAAGGCAATCGCGTTTAAGTATTACGCTTTTTCGCTACCGGTCCGATGTTCAATGCATACCTTGGAGTTCATCATGTCAGCAGTCATTACCCTTGCACAACGAGTTGAGCAAATAGCCCCTTCACCTACCTTGGCCATCAACGCCAAGGCCAAACAGCTGAAGGCCGCTGGCGTGGATGTGTTGAACTTCAGTGTAGGTGAGCCGGATTTCCCTACTCCCGACCATATCTGCAGCGCGGGCAAGGCCGCTATTGACGATGGCCATACCCGCTACACTGCGGCCAACGGCATCCTTGAACTGCGCGAAGCAGTGTGTGCACGCTATCGTGACAGAATGGGTCTGCACTACGATCCAGAGCAAATTCAGATCAGCTGTGGTGGCAAACAGGGTTTGTACAATATTTTCCAGGCCCTGCTCAACCCAGGGGATGAGGTGCTCATCCCTACCCCGTACTGGGTCTCCTATCCACCCATAGTGGAATTGGCCAGTGGTGTTCCAGTATCGGTTCCCCTGCGTGAAGAAAAAAGTTTTGATCTTGATGCGGAAGATCTGCGGCAGCATGCCAGCAGCAAGACCAAGGTGCTCATCCTCAACAGTCCTTCTAATCCGACGGGATCCGTCAACTCGGAGGCATCGCTCAAAGCTGTGGCCCAACTGGCACGCGAGCGCGGCTGGCTGATTGTATCCGACGATATCTACGAGGAAATTGTCTACACTACCGACAAAGCCATTCCCCATATCCTCCATGTGGATCCAACCCTGCAGGAACAAACCATTCTCTGCAACGGTGTATCCAAATCCTACTCCATGACTGGGTGGCGCATTGGCTGGTGCGCCGGCCCCCTGGCGATCATCAAGGCAATGAACAAGGTACAAAGCCAATCGGTTTCCAATCCAGTCGCGCTTTCGCAGTATGCAGCCCTTGCCGCCCTGTCCGGGCCGCAGGACTTTCCCCAAACCATGTTGGCGGCCTTTTTCCCCCGCAGGGATTTTTTTGTTCAGGCCCTCAACAGCATCAGAGGGGTGAACTGCGTGGCACCCATGGGCGCATTTTACGTGTTTCCCAACTTTTCTGCGTACTACGGCAGTTCCTTTAAGGGCAAGCCCATTGATGGTTCAGTTGCCCTGGCAGACTATTTTCTGGAAGAGGCCCGTGTGGCCACTGTGCCTGGCGCAGCTTTTGGTGCCGACGCCTTTATTCGCTTCTCCTTTGCCACATCCCTGGACACCATCAAGGAAGGAATGAGGCGTATCGAACAGGCCTTGGCAGCACTCGAGCAGTAATTTAAACTCCATGCAACGCGTTCTCAACTGGACGGCCGTGTCGAATGCTTTCCGCCTCCGTAAGGGCAGTTTTGACCTGACCTTGCAATAGGCGTCTCAGAGCAGTGACTCTGCTTTTCTTTGCACACGCAAACACGCTACATTCCTCAGGCGCGCAGAAGAAAAGCAGAGAATTCCCTCTTCTTCCCTTAGCCTTTGGTAGCTGATTGGCATGGCTGTGCAATCTTCAATGCGCAGTGCAGAAACCTGGGCTTCTTTTCCAGGTTTCTTGTCAGAAAAATTCATTTCGCCTCTATACGTTCAAAACGAAAATCGCAAAAGCGTGCCCCTGCCATGATGGTCTGTGAGCGCTTTAGAACAATATCCTCGCTGAAGCAGTCCATCCTGGCGGAATCACGCTCGCAGTGAAATAAGTTCCCCAACCCGGCCAAACCCAGCTCCTGATAGAGTTCTGCATAACAACAGCGGGTGACATTAAAATCCAGATGTCGTGCCAATTGGCCAAGCATGTCGATTTCAAGCGCTCCGCCATCTGCCCACAGGGCAGCGACCTTCTCTATTGCCCCCAGCTCCTTGCCAAATAGACCAACCCAGCGTTCTCCATCCTGGCGTGCCAGTGCACAAATCACGCCCGCGCTATATTGTTGGCCGTTTCAATCCCCACTTCACGCTGAAAAGCCTGCACCAGGGACCAAAACACCTGCCTCGATTGTACGGCGCTCAAGGTGGGTTATCTTTTATTCTGGCATAAAAACTCCTCCTGCATTTTTTTAATCATCAAGGTACCCGATGCAGAGCCCTTAAAAAGGTGAACGCCCTAAAGGAACCTCATTATCCGTGACATTACTTCACATACCACAACGACAGACACCCCGTCCATGCACCACCACACACGTGGTCTTTGCCTTGTTATCCGCTACCCAGATGCTATATTTCCTGGAAATGATGAGTCACTCCCCCCGCCAGGCCAAGGCGCTGCTTGCCTTGCCGCAAACATACCAACTAGGAGGAAGAGTCATGAAGCTTTCAGATTGGCTGGATCAACAGGAGGCAGAAAAAGGCGATGTAGCGCAGACTGTTGTTCCCCGCGACATAGCCTTTGACAGCAAGCCGGATGAAACCATCTATTTCAAAGAAATCAGACCATGCGGCATGTTTTGTTCCGAGCCCCACCCCTTTTCCAAGGTGGAACGCTATGGTCATTGGTATGCAGCAAGCGGCCAGGACAAACGGGCAGGTATTCATTCAAGTGCCATGCAGTGGAAACTTTTCACCAAAGACAGGGAATTGGCGCTGAAAACAGCCAAAGAACACATTGAATAACACCGCTGCCTTGTGCCAAAGGGTACCCCCCTCCAAGGTAACTTCACCGTGCAAAGAAAGAGAATGCATGGGATTTTTTGGCGGAAAAGATTCTGCGGTTGGCCTGGATTGTATAAGGTTTAAAACTCATTCGTGACCAACAGATACAAAACCGTCCGCCACGCGCCAACGCAAAGAAGATGAGCATGGCCAGTGGAGAACGTGTTATCAGAAGTGCCTGCCGCAGTTGTCAAGGCGTGTGCCAGGGGCTGGTCCACATTGACGACAATGGCCGGATTGTACAGATCACCGGTGATAAAGAAAGCCCGACCAGTCAGGGTTTCATCTGTTCCAAGGGAGTCTCTGCCGCCGAACAGCTCTATCATCCAGACCATATCACCCGCCCGCAGCTGCGCACCAAAAACCGCGGCCAGGGCGACCGCGCAAGTGAAACGGGAACGCATCACCGGACAGGCGATCAAGCGGGCTTTTGTTGATCGGGGGCTATTGTGGCCACAAGCTGAAAGTGCCGCAGGTGCTAATCCGCGGCAGTAAGCGTGGCCTGACGCCGCAGATGAACAAGAAGTTGAAACCGCCGAAACGCGATCGAGCCGGTGATTGGCCACATGAAGGCAGATGGCAAGCTTGGTCGCAACGATCTTTTGGGCAGCCTGGGCGACAAGATCCATGCGCTCTTGTGCGGAGCTGGGCATACTATCCGGCTTATCCTCAGAAAACTGAGGGAGCTGTTGTTTTTTTGTATGCTGGAATGCTTGTTGGATTCTTTGGATGCCTGGATAGGCTTTTGTGGCCCCTTGACTGCCCTGATTGGCTCCAGGCAGATGATGGCTTGACGCAAGCCGAAAATTAGAAAGGGCCTTTTTCAAGAGCGACTAAGGAGAATCTTCCCATGACCATAACGCCCTTTGAACGGCTCCGGAATGAAATGTCCGGTTACATGCAGACAAGTGTGCTCGCCGCCCTGGCCGAGCTGGATATCGGTACAGTCATCCTGCGCAACTGCAACAGCCTTGCTGCTGCTGCAGTCGCAGAGCAATGTGCATGCGACAAACGGGGAACAGAGGTGCTGCTCGACGCCCTGTCCGCCCTGGGCTATTTGATCAAGTCGGGAAATCGGGACAGCGCCCGCTATGCAGTGGCAGATGAATACACAACCTATCTGGACAGCCGCCACCCGTCCACCTTCATCCCCTTGATGCGGCACATGGCCGGCGGTCAACGCACCTGGGCGCGACTTACCTGGTCCGTAAAAGACGGCAGACCCCAGGAACGGATACCCAGCATTCTCGGTGCAAACCAGGACCGGATATCCTTTATCATGGGTATGAACTCCATTGCGATCCATATGGTGGAGGAGGTCATGACCTCGTTGTTTGCAGCGGGTGTTTTACCCTTTGCCAAGCAGGACGCGCGCATTCTCGACATCGGCGGTGCATCCGGCACCTACACGGAAGCCTTTCTCAACAAGGCGCCGGGAAGCTCGGCTGCCATATTCGATCTGCCGGTTGGCATTGCGCAGGCAAGGCAACGTTTCATGGGTACGGAGATGGAGACGCGGATCACCCTGGTGGAAGGAGACTTTACCAAAGACAGCCTACCGCCGGGTTTTGACTTTGCCTGGATAAGCGCCATCATCCACCAAATGGATCGGAGCCAGAGCTGCATGCTCTACACCAAAACGCTGGACGCGCTGAACCCCGGCGGCATGGTGGCTGTGCGTGATTATGTGATGCAGGAGGATCGCACCTGTCCGACCAGCGGTGCACTTTTTGGCATCAATATGTTTATCAACACGCAAGACGGCAGGGTCTATACGTTTGGAGAAATCAAAGAAGATCTGGAAACCGCGGGCTTTGTCGACGTGGTTCACGCAGTTGATGTGCCGAGCATGGCCGCGGTGGTGACAGCTAGAAAGCCGGAATAAGGGACAGGATAGATCCCGGCAAACAAAAATTTGCGCACCATTGAGCCACTGATCCCTTTGGTAAAGACCAAGGTGCACCTAAAAAGCCTCCACCCTGAAGAGGGTGGAGGCTTTTTAGGTGGTACCTGGGTATTAGATTAAAAAGATGGGCCTACTTGACAACACCTTATTTTTATTCAACAACTCATTTCTCAACCGCGTAGCCGGCATCTACCCATGCCTGATAATTTCCCTTGAGGCGATGAATTCAACTTGCAAGTGCACCACTTAGAGCAAGGTTAAAAACTTCAGCTGGGGTCTGGTAGTCTAAACATTTGCGAGGCCGGTTATTCAGTCGTTCTGTTGCTGTCCGCAGCATCTTTTCCGTGATTTTGTGAAAACTGATTCCCCTTGGAAAATACTGCCGCAGCAGGCCATTACTGTTTTCATTGGACCCACGCTGCCATGGCGAATGCGGTCTGCAAAAGTACGTGAACATGTCGGTTGCCGACTCCAGTTCTTTGAAATGGGCCATTTCCGAGCCATTATCAAGTGTTAAAGTCTTCCGCAGGCCTGGCGGTATCTCGCACAAGCGGGGAACAAGCGCCTCGTTGAAGGCGGCGGCCGTCTTGTTCTCAACCTTGCCCAACACCAGAAAGCGGCTTTTACGCTCGTTGCAACTGACCAGCGCTGCCTTGCCCTTGGAGGCACAGACAAGATCAGCCTCCCAATCCCCAAACCGGGATCTGTCGGCAACAACCTGTGGCCGCTGGGATATATCAAGACGCCCCGGAAAGATGCGTCTGCCCCGGCCGTACCTGGTTTGCCGCCTGCGTCGTCTGTGGGCGCGGCGTAAATGGCGATAGCTTGTATCTCCAACCTGTGCGGCAGCATAAATCCAACGATACATGGTTTCCGCGCTGATACGCATGGTGTGATCCTGGGGATAGTCCAGGCGAATACGGCCTGCAATTTGTTCAGGAGACCAGTCGTTGCGCAGCTTTTCATCGACGTAGGCGACCAGTTCAGGTCGGCTCAGACAGCGGTAATGGCGTGGCGTCTTTCGTCTTTTTTGGGCGCGTCGCTCGGCTGTTTGAGCACGATAGCCACTTTTGGAACTGTTACGGCGTAGTTCTCGGGAAATGGTTGTATGGCTTCGGCCAAGACAGGTGGCGATTTCTCGGCAAGTCATGCCCATGTGCACAAATAATTCGATAACAATGCGTTCTTCCAGTGTAAGATGGACGTGGGACATAGCGGACTCCTTCTGGCGGGTTGGGTGTTGACGCTTCCAACTCTACCAGAATTCCGCTGTGTCCTTTGAACTATTCACGCCTCAACTACTGGTGCATTTGCAATGAGAATTTACCGGCGGTAGACATGCTGAAAGCCAGCCTCGGTCAGTTTGGTTGCAGCCGCAATGGCTGGCTGGTCTCCGTGGCAATAGACCAGGTACATCTTGTCCTTATCCAAGGTGGGGATAGCGGTATCCAAGGTTCCGTCACTGATCGGATGGTTGACCGCTCCAGGCACATGTCCTTCGGCATATCTGGTGGACACATCAATAATGACCACATTCTCATGGTTATCAATCAATACCTTCGCATCCTGGGCAGAGAGATCCTGGTATGCAGTCGTCTGTTTCATTTCCGAAGTAACAACAGATGTCGACGATGAGGTGAGTGTTTCGGTCTTTTTGACCGTTTCAAACTGTTCTACGGCAAAAGCGCCGGATACGGTCATGGCTGTTACAACGAGTACTGTCAGCAAAATTCTCTTTTTCATACCAGCCTCCTCTAAATAATAAATGTTTTGTAGCCATGACCTTTCAATAAACTTCTTTACCACCCTGTCAAGCTTATCCGGTGCAAGGCAATAAAGTTGGGGCATTTCATGTAGCAGACACCAGCAACCAGCCATCTCCCGTTTGATATCTCAATGGAATAAGGGAGTTGACTTCTTCCGCAGCACGCTGATACGTGGAGGTCCGGTAAAATGCCGACCCAATTCCAAACCGATGCACAGAGCAAGCCAGGCGCATTCCAGAAAGACAATGGCCATTAATGCACCCCTGGTACGCACTTTTTAGGCCTGCAAAGTACAGATAATTGAATACATAAGCATAGAGTGAGTGCAGCACGGAATGGGTCGGATCGGTTGAAACAGTCCTTCCACTGGGATAAAAAAATATCAGCGCCCATTTGCCAACCCCTCAGTCTGACCAGGCCCTCAAGGCTGCATCCGCAGCACAAGGCGTATTTCCTACCTGCTGCGTGGTATGCAATTCAATCGACCGGAGCAGGTATGGACTGTCGATATCAGCTATATTCCAGTGGCAAAAGGTTTCTTTTAATTTGTACTTGCCAGGGTGGCTCAATTCTATTTTGTCGCTAACGGCTCCTTTCAAAATCCGAATAATCTGGCTTTCCGAAAAACGAGATTCGTTCATTGTGCCCTTCATGAAGCAATTTTACCAGAAATCTCTACTTTGCAATGGACCTATTTTAAGGGAAGGCTACAATTGAGTTGAGCCTTCGATCACACAAAAACTGGCAAGTACTGAGCCAGCCACCCCACAAGGTCACCAGTTATTATCACGCAACTTCAGCCATTCACCGCAACAGTTGTTCACAATCAATCTTTTACTTGACAAAACATGGAAAAATGAGCAAACTGTGCGTTCACCGTTTTGCTTACATCGTCGCAAAAGCGTGCGCAATGCACCAAGCAAAAAAAATAAAATTAAAAACTTGCTTGACGATGCAGTTAGAACAGGCTATAAAGTTTGTCTTTGCCGGGTTATTTGGCATTTATGTTGATGTATTTTTTGATCTTTGAAAACTGAATAGGAAGAGCGGGCCAATTAGTTTGTTTTTTTGGTGGCTGAGTTTATTTGCTTGGTCACTTTGTGATTTTGCTAGGATATTGAACTGGAGAGTTTGATCCTGGCTCAGAACGAACGCTGGCGGCGTGCTTAACACATGCAAGTCGAACGCGAACGGGACTTCGGTTCCTAGTAGAGTGGCGCACGGGTGAGTAACGCGTAGATAACCTATCTTTATGTCTGGGATAACACGCCGAAAGGGGTACTAATACCGGATATTCTTGCATTTCATAAGTATTGCAAGGAAAGGTGGCCTCTGATTCAAGCTACTGCATAGAGAGGGGTCTGCGTACCATTAGCTAGTAGGTGGGGTAATGGCCTACCTAGGCGACGATGGTTAGCGGGTCTGAGAGGATGATCCGCCACACTGGCACTGAAACACGGGTCAGACTCCTACGGGAGGCAGCAGTGAGGAATATTGCGCAATGGGGGAAACCCTGACGCAGCGACGCCGCGTGAGTGAGGAAGGCCTTCGGGTCGTAAAGCTCTGTCAAGAGGGAAGAAGTGCATGGCAGTTAATACCTGTCATGTTTGACGGTACCTCTAAAGGAAGCACCGGCTAACTCCGTGCCAGCAGCCGCGGTAATACGGAGGGTGCAAGCGTTGTTCGGAATTACTGGGCGTAAAGGGCGCGCAGGCGGCCTGCCAAGTCAGATGTGAAATGCCATGGCTTAACCATGGACGTGCATTTGAAACTGGTGGGCTTGAGTACCAGAGGGGAAGGTGGAATTCCCGGTGTAGAGGTGAAATTCGTAGATATCGGGAGGAATACCGGTGGCGAAGGCGACTTTCTGGCTGGATACTGACGCTGAGGCGCGAAAGCGTGGGGAGCAAACAGGATTAGATACCCTGGTAGTCCACGCTGTAAACGATGTGAACTAGATGTAGGGGGTGTTGATCCCCTCTGTGTCGCAGCTAACGCATTAAGTTCACCGCCTGGGGAGTACGGTCGCAAGATTAAAACTCAAAGGAATTGACGGGGGCCCGCACAAGCGGTGGAGTATGTGGTTTAATTCGATGCAACGCGAAGAACCTTACCTGGTCTTGACATCCCGGGAATTCTTAGGAAACTAGGAAGTGCCTTCTTTGAAGGAGCCTGGAGACAGGTGCTGCATGGCTGTCGTCAGCTCGTGTCGTGAGATGTTGGGTTAAGTCCCGCAACGAGCGCAACCCTTGCCTTTAGTTGCCATCAGTTTAGCTGGGCACTCTAAAGGGACCGCCGGTGTCAAACCGGAGGAAGGTGGGGATGACGTCAAGTCCTCATGGCCCTTATGACCAGGGCTACACACGTACTACAATGGCCGGTACAACGGGCAGCGACATCGCGAGATGGAGCCAATCCTTCAAAACCGGTCTCAGTCCGGATTGGAGTCTGCAACTCGACTCCATGAAGTTGGAATCGCTAGTAATCGTGGATCAGCATGCCACGGTGAATACGTTCCCGGGCCTTGTACACACCGCCCGTCACACCACGGGAGTCGGTTGTACCAGAAGCAGTTGAGCTAACCTTCGGGAGGCAGGCTGCCAAGGTATGGCTGGTAACTGGGGTGAAGTCGTAACAAGGTAGCCCTAGGGGAACCTGGGGCTGGATCACCTCCTTTATAAGGAAAGTATGGGTCGTTTTAGGCCCATATGGGATCAACCCTGCTCTTCCTATTTGGTTTTGAGAGATCAAGGACATGGGCCTATAGCTCAGCTTGGTTAGAGCGCACGCCTGATAAGCGTGAGGTCGGTGGTTCAAGTCCACCTAGGCCCACCAGGCGTAGCGAGGGGATTGGGGGTGTAGCTCAGCTGGGAGAGCGCCTGCCTTGCACGCAGGAGGTCATCGGTTCGATCCCGTTCACCTCCACCAGGCTTGAAGGGGTAAGGTTGGGTGTTGAGTAGGAGTTTTTTATTCAACATTCAACTTTAAACTTTCACGAGAAGTTTTTGTTCTTTGACAATTAAATAGCAGGGTATCTAAATCGTAGAACCGATTGGTCTGTGTGGATGTTTTTTTGTATGTCTGCATGGGTTTGATCGGTGTACTACTGCAAGCGTTTAGAGTTTAGCTTAGTTTACAAAAGACTTATGGTTAAGCTATTAAGGGCTGATGGCGGATGCCTTGGCACCAGGAGGCGAAGAAGGACGTGGAAAGCTGCGATAAGCTTCGGGGAGCTGCTAACAGGCTTTGATCCGGAGATTTCCGAATGGGGGAACCCGGCGGAGTTCAAACTCCGTCATTCATAACTGAATCCATAGGTTATGAAGGCGAACGAGGGGAAGTGAAACATCTCAGTACCCTCAGGAATAGAAATCAATAGAGATTCCGTCAGTAGTGGCGAGCGAACGCGGAATAGCCCAAACCCATGGGCTTGCTCATGGGGGTTGTGGGGCCCCGACATGGGATTGAGAAGATATAGAAGAACGGCATGGAAAGGCCGGCCATAGACGGTGATAGCCCGGTATTCGAAATATTGACTCACCCTAGGGAGTCCCCGAGTACCACGAGGCACGTGAAACCTTGTGGGAATCCGGGAGGACCATCTTCCAAGGCTAAATACTACCTGGTGACCGATAGTGAACAAGTACCGTGAGGGAAAGGTGAAAAGAACCCCGGGAGGGGAGTGAAATAGAAACTGAAACCGTCAGCTTACAAGCAGTTGGAGCATCTTTATGATGTGACAGCGTGCCTTTTGCATAATGAGTCAACGACTTATCCTACGCAGCAAGGTTAAGCCGCCAGGCGTAGCCGTAGCGAAAGCGAGTCTTAACAGGGCGAAGAGTTGCGTGGGGTAGACCCGAAGCCGGGTGATCTATCCATGTCCAGGGTGAAGTCTCGGTAACACGAGATGGAGGCCCGAACCGCTATAGGTTGAAAACTGTTCGGATGAGGTGTGGATAGGAGTGAAAGGCTAATCAAACTCGGTGATAGCTGGTTTTCTCCGAAATATATTTAGGTATAGCCTTGCGAGTTGACTGACGGAGGTAGAGCACTGTTTGGGCTAGGGGTCCCACCGGATTACCAACCCCATGCAAACTCCGAATGCCGTCAAGTTCTATCGCAGGAGTCAGACTACGGGAGATAAGTTCCGTGGTCGAGAGGGAAAGAGCCCAGACCGTCAACTAAGGTCCCTAAACCATGCTAAGTGGGAAAGGAGGTGAAATTGCTGAGACAACCAGGAGGTTGGCTTAGAAGCAGCAATCCTTTAAAGATAGCGTAATAGCTCACTGGTCTAGTGAATTTGCGCCTAAAATTTAACGGGGCTTAAGCATGGTACCGAAGTTACGGATCGAGCAATCGATGGTAGGAGAACATTGTGTAGGCCTGAGAAGGTGCATCGTGAGGTGTGCTGGAGGTATCACAAGAGCGTATGTTGACACGAGTAGCGAAAATGGAGGTGAAAAACCTCCACGCCGTAAGTCTCAGGTTTCCTGTAGTCAAGTTAATCTGCTCAGGGTTAGTCGGCCCCTAAGGCGAGGCTGAAGAGCGTAGCTGATGGGAAACGGGTTAATATTCCCGTACCGCTGGTGTAGAACTTGTATAAGGGGGGACGAAGAAGGATAGACCATCCAGGTGTTGGAATACCTGGTTTAAGCGTGTAGGCGGAGGACTTAGGCAAATCCGGGTCCTTGTAACGCCGAGGCGTGATGACGAAGCCCAAAGGGCTGCAAAGTGGTTGATTCCATGCTTCCAGGAAAAGCCTCGTATACATTTACACTGGTGACCGTACCGCAAACCGACACAGGTAGACAGGTAGAATATACCAAGGCGCTTGAGAGAACTCTGGTTAAGGAACTCGGCAAAATAGCACCGTAACTTCGGGAGAAGGTGTGCCCTCATGGTGATCTTTTATACAATAGTGAGCCTACGGGGGTTGCAGTGAAATGGGGGGAGCGACTGTTTACTAAAAACACAGGACTCTGCGAAGTCGTAAGACGAAGTATAGGGTCTGACGCCTGCCCGGTGCCGGAAGGTTAAGGGGACATGTCAGCGCAAGCAAAGCATTGAACCGAAGCCCCGGTAAACGGCGGCCGTAACTATAACGGTCCTAAGGTAGCGAAATTCCTTGTCGGGTAAGTTCCGACCTGCACGAATGGCGTAACGATTTCCCCACTGTCTCAACCAGAGACTCAGCGAAACTGTAGTACCGGTGAAGATGCCGGTTACCCGCAACAAGACAGAAAGACCCCGTGAACCTTTACTATAGCTTGGCATTGTGTTTAGGGATAACATGTGTAGGATAGGTGGGAGGCTTTGAAGCTGGCACGCTAGTGTCGGTGGAGCCATCCTTGAAATACCACCCTTGTTATCTCTGAACTCTAACTGCGGTCCGTAATCCGGATCCAGGACAGTGTCTGGTGGGTAGTTTGACTGGGGCGGTCGCCTCCTAAAGCGTAACGGAGGCGCGCGAAGGTTCCCTCAGGCTGATTGGAAACCAGCCGTAGAGTGTAAAGGCATAAGGGAGCTTGACTGCGAGAGAGACATCTCGAGCAGGTACGAAAGTAGGTCTTAGTGATCCGGCGATTCCGCATGGAAGGGTCGTCGCTCAACGGATAAAAGGTACTCCGGGGATAACAGGCTTATCTCCCCCAAGAGTCCACATCGACGGGGAGGTTTGGCACCTCGATGTCGGCTCATCACATCCTGGGGCTGAAGCAGGTCCCAAGGGTTCGGCTGTTCGCCGATTAAAGTGGTACGTGAGCTGGGTTTAAAACGTCGTGAGACAGTTTGGTCCTTATCTGTTGCGGGCGCAGGATATTTGAGGAGATCTTTCCCTAGTACGAGAGGACCGGGATGGACGAACCAATGGTGTTCCAGTTGTTTTGCCAAAGGCATTGCTGGGTAGCCACGTTCGGCAGGGATAACCGCTGAAAGCATCTAAGCGGGAAACCCACTCCAAGATAAGATATCCCGTGGCGTAAGCCACCTAAAGGCTCGTTGAAGACTACAACGTTGATAGGTCGGGTGTGGAAGTGTGGCAACACATGGAGCTTACCGATACTAATGAGCCGTGCGGCTTAACCATATACTTTTGTAAACAAAGCATACCCTGCTCTTTAATTGTCACTGTTTTATACAGTTTTCGGTGGCCATGGCGAAGAGGTCCCACCCGTTCCCATTCCGAACACGGAAGTTAAGCTCTTCAGCGCCGATGGTACTGCATGGGAAACTATGTGGGAGAGTAGGTCGCCGCCGATTCATACCATAAAACCCCCCCTCTATGAGTTAGAGGGGGGGTTTGTTTTTATAAAAAAATGCAAAACGTAAACATTAGAAAGGCTGCTTAAGCAAACTCGCCTCTGCTGGTTTAATCTACACCCTGCCCTCTTATTTTCTATTCTGTTTACACATTTGCCTTGCTTTTTTTCTCGTATTGTTTTACTTAGAGAATTTTGAAATTTTCGTGATTTGCATGATTTGTGTAGGCGCGTAGCTCAGTGGGAGAGCGCTACCTTGACGTGGTAGATGTCGTCGGTTCGACCCCGTCCGCGCCTACCAAAATGTATAAGGCTAGGATGCAGAAGGTTCATCAACAGCCTTCTGCCTGTTAGCCTTTCTTTTTGTTTTGTGCAGGGTTTCATGGCAAATATTACTGTGTCCATTGCAGATGGAGCGAGCAAGAGTTTTCCGACAGGCGTACGGATCATCGACGCCTTGGCCGAGCTCGTTTCCGGCAAAAAACGCAAAGCAACTCTGGCGGTCAAGGCAGGGGAACACCTGCTTGACTTGGCAGCTGAACTGCACGCAGACACGACCTTGGAACCTGTGGGTGTTGAATCAGAGGCTGGGCTTGAAATTCTACGTCACTCCACAGCCCACCTCATGGCCCTTGCAGTCAAGGAGTTGTATGGCGATGAGGTAAAAGTTGCCATAGGACCTGCCATTGAAGATGGTTTTTACTATGATTTTGACCGCCCTACCCCGTTCACTCCGGAGGATTTTGATCGAATTGAAGCCAAGATGGCTGAAATTGCCTCCGCTGCCCTGCCCATCACCCGCAGCGAGATGAGCAAGGCCGAGGCACTGGCATTTTTTGCCAAGCAGGGTGAGCAGTACAAGGTGGAACTGCTTGAAGAAATGGAGGCCGATACCGTCAGCCTGTATACCCAGGGCAGCTTTGTTGATCTGTGTCGGGGACCGCATGTGCCCGACGCTTCGTGGATCAAAGTGTTCAAGCTGTTGCGAGTGGCTGGCTCGTATTGGCGCGGTGATGAGCACCGCCAGATGCTGACCCGCATTTACGGTACTGCCTTTGCCAGCAAAAAAGACCTACAGGCCTATTTGAACCGCCTGGAAGAGGCCCGCAAGCGCGACCACCGCAAGCTGGGCAAACAGCTGGGCCTTTTTACCATTCAGGATCAGATCGGTCCAGGACTCATCCTGTGGCAGCCGCGTGGTGCCCTGCTCCGCCATCTGATAGAGAATTACTGGAAGGACGAACACTACCGTAACGGCTATCAATTGCTGTATACCCCTCACATTGCCAGGCAAGACCTGTGGAAAACATCGGGACATGCTGATTTTTACAGTGAAAACATGTATGCACCCATGGAAATCGATGA
Organism: Desulfobulbus sp.; assembly: GCA_040776885.1. Taxonomy (GTDB): domain Bacteria; phylum Desulfobacterota; class Desulfobulbia; order Desulfobulbales; family Desulfobulbaceae; genus Desulfobulbus. Next base: position 226,404 of record JAXGZR010000001.1, read on the forward strand.
GGTGCTCTATCAGCTCAAGCCCATGAACTGCCCTTTCCACATCGGGGTCTACAAGGCAGATCCGCACAGCTACCGGGATTTTCCCATTCGCTGGTGCGAACTGGGCACAGTGTACCGCTACGAACGCACCGGCGCCTTGCACGGTTTGCTGCGGGTGCGCGGTTTTACCCAGGATGATGCGCATATCTTTTGCCGTCCAGATCAACTTCAGGATGAAATTTACAATATTATCAGTTTGAACCAGCACGTCCTGAAAACCTTTGGCTTTGATCAGTACGATATCTATCTGTCGACAAGACCGGAAAAATACGTTGGCTCCGATGCCAACTGGGAACTGGCCACCCAAGCACTCAAGCAGGCACTGGATAGAATGCAGCTGGACTATAGCATTGATCCAGGTGAAGGGGTTTTTTACGGGCCCAAAATCGACATCAAAATCAAGGACCAACTCAATCGTTCCTGGCAATGTTCCACCATCCAGGTGGACTTCAACCTGCCGGAACGTTTTGCCATGAGCTATACCGGCGATGACGGCGCGGAACACCAACCCATCATGATTCACCGGGCACTCATGGGTTCGTTGGAACGATTTATCGGGGTGCTGATCGAGCACTATGCCGGCGCATTTCCACTGTGGCTCGCACCCGAGCAGGCGCGCATCATGAACATCACTGATGATCAGGCAGAATGGTGCAATGAGGTCTATACTCGCCTGCGTAACCAGGGTGTGCGCATAGAAAAAGATCTGCGCAACGAAAAGCTCAACTACAAAATCCGCGAAGCCCAGGTGATGAAGGTGCCCTACATGCTCATCATTGGTGAGCGTGAAAGAGAAGACGGAACTGTGACCGTGCGCAAACGTGACGGAGAAAACCTGCCGGCCATGAGTCCGGATGCTTTTGCCCAGCTTGTACGCAGAGAATGCGATGAACGCCTGCGTACTGTATGAATAGATGAACCACCTGTTCAGGAGGAACGAAGATTAAAAAACGAGGCCCGAGAAGATTTAGCGACGATCAGGAACTAAAGATCCGTATCAATGATGATATTGACTACCGGGAGATTCGTCTCATCGGTTCGGACGGGGATCAGCTTGGTATTGTCAGTCCCCGCGAGGCGATGACCATTGCCCACGAACAAGGACTTGATCTGGTTGAGGTGTCTGATAAGGCAGACCCGCCGGTTTGCCGAATCATGAACTATGACAAGTTTCGCTACGAGCTGAAAAAAAAGCAGCAGGAAGCCAAGAAAAAGCAGACCACTGTCGAGACCCGGGAGATTAAATTTCGTCCCAAAACAGAAGAACATGATCTCAACTTCAAGATCCGAAAAATTAAAGAGTTTCTTGAAGAAAAAAGCAAAGTCAAGATAACGATGCGGTTTCGTGGACGAGAGATCGTATACGCTGAGACGCTTGGACTTGAGGCTTTGAACAAGATTGCCGATCAGCTGCGGGAAGATTGTGTTATCCTTCAAGAACCGAGGATGGAAGGCCGCCAGCTCGTTATGTTTGTAGGGCCAAAGAGCTGAACATATATGAACTCGGTGTCAGCACCGACAGCGATACAAGGAGAATAAAGATGCCAAAGATGAAGAGCAATCGCGGAGCCGCAAAACGCTTCACCGCTACCGGTAGGGGCAAAATCCGACGGAGCAAGGCGTTTTCCTCACATATCTTGACCAAAAAATCAACCAAACGGAAACGGAAACTGCGCCAGCGTACCCTGGTTGCTGCAGCAGACATGAAAGCTGTTCGCCGCATGCTGCCCTATCTTTAAGATAGAGTAAAAGCGCATACCTGCCTGCCGTCAGTAGGTCTGCCATCAAGGCGGCTGGCCGAATTTTATTGATTATTGATACTACCTACATACGGAGAAAAATATGTCTCGAGCTACCCGCGGCTTCAAAGCCCGCCGGAGAAGAAACAAGGTACTGGCGCTTGCCAAGGGCTACCGTGGTGGCAAACACCGGCTGTATAAAACCGCTGCTGAAGCGGTAGACCGCGCCCTCTGCTTTGCCTACCGGGATCGCCGTAACAAAAAACGTGAATTCCGCCGCCTGTGGATAGTACGCATCAACGCTGCTGCCAAGCAAAACGGTACCAACTACAGTCGCCTCATTGGAGGCTTGCACAAAAACTCCATTGAACTGGATCGTAAAGTGCTCTCCAACCTGGCCATTGTTGACCCGCACGCCTTCAGCACTGTGGTCAAGGCTGCCACAGAACAAGCCTGATTCAGCCATATGGAAACTCAGCTACGCGCTCTGCAGCAGGAAGCTTTGGATGCGCTGGAGCAAACCCGCGACCACGCCTCCCTGGAATCGTTTCGCGTCACCTACCTTGGACGAAAAGGCGGTCGCCTGACCGCCATCCTCCGTCAGCTTGGTACAGCGAGCCCGGAAGAACGACCCCGGCTTGGTCAGTTGGCTAATGAAATCAAGACTGAAATCGAACGCTGCTTTGATCAGCGCAAGGAGCAGTTCGCTACCGGTGCAAACGGTGCGTCTCCCACGGTCGATCTCAGTCTACCGGGACGCTACGTGCCTTTTGGCTCCCGACATCCCATCAGCCAGGTGATGGATGAAATTTGTGGCATTTTCGAAGGCCTGGGTTTTGCCGTGGCCGAAGGGCCGGATGTCGAGACCGACTTTTACAACTTTGAGGCACTCAATCTCCCCCCGCACCACCCTGCCCGTGATATGCACGACACTTTTTATGTCACGGACTCCATCCTCCTGCGCACGCACACCTCACCCATGCAGGCGCGGATTATGGAAACACAGGATCCACCACTGCGCTACATCTCGCCTGGCAAAGTCTATCGCCGCGATTCGGATATCACCCACACCCCCATGTTCCACCAGGTGGAAGGCTTTCTCGTTGACCGGGATGTTTCTTTTGCCGACTTGAAGGGTGTGCTGACCAGCTTCAGTCAGCGCATGTTCGCACGTGATCTGGCGCTCAGGTTCCGTCCCAGTTTCTTTCCCTTTACCGAACCCAGCGCCGAGGTGGATATCGCCTGCGTTATCTGCAACGGTACAGGCTGTCGGGTTTGCAAACAAACCGGTTGGCTGGAAATTCTTGGCTCTGGGTTGATTGATCCGGCAGTGCTGGTCCAGGTTGGTTACGACCCAGACATATACTCTGGCTTTGCCTTTGGTATGGGAGTAGAACGCATCGCCATGCTGAAATATGGCATTGACGATATCCGTCTGTACTACGAAAACGATTTACGCTTTCTCTCCCAGTTTTAATACCATAGGATGTTGCTCAGGTATAAGGTGTAGTGCGCTGCACACCCCCGAGCCCGAGCAGCTCGTGCCCTCCGGATCGGAACAAACCGTGTCGGCAACTGTGATGGTTCTTGTACTAACCGTTCCTCCCCTCCAGACTGCCCAGTCTGCATGCGGGAGGTGTTGCCCCTTTGACTCAATCAAATACATTTATATCGCACAGCACAGCAGGATTTGAACCATGAAATGCACCGTGAGCTGGCTCAGGCAATTCACATCCACAGAAGGATTTACTCCGGCACAGCTGGCTGACCGGCTCACCATGCTGGGGCTTGAGGTGGACAGTGTGGAAGAGCTGTTTCCCGCCCTAGATGCCCTTATCACCGCCCGGGTGGTGACAGTCGATAAACACCCGGATGCGGACAAGTTGAGCCTGTGCCAGGTGGATACGGGTTCTGAGCAGATACAGGTGGTATGCGGCGCTCCCAATGTGCGGGCAGGTATGATTTCGGCCCTGGCCCGTCCAGGCGCACTCCTCCCTGATGGCACCAAAATAAAGAAAGCCAAGGTGCGGGGTGTTGAATCTGCGGGCATGCTCTGCTCGGCCCGTGAACTTGGTTTGTCCACTGACCACAGTGGAATCATGGATTTGGACCAGCAGCTCGAACCAGGGCTTCCCCTGCGCAAAGCACTCCAACTGGCAGATACGGTCATTGAAGTGGATCTCACCCCTAACCGGCCGGATTGCGCCAGCATACGGGGTATTGCCCGGGAAATATCCAGCTTCACCGGGTCTGCTCTGCAGCCACTGGTGGACAAGGTGACCACCCTGACGGGCAAGGACACCGGATATTCGGTAACGATTGAGGAGCCAACCCTGTGTCCGCGCTATGCTGCCCGTAAACTCACTGGCTTTCAGATTGGCCCCTCGCCACTGTGGATGCAGCAACGTCTGGCAGCCGTGGGGATGCGGCCCATCAACAACCTCGTTGATATCACCAACTATGTTATGCTGGAGTCGGGTCAGCCCTTGCACGCCTTTGATTTTGATACACTCAAGGACCATGCCATTGTGGTGCGTAGACCACGGACCGATGAAAAAGAACTGGTCACCCTGGACGGCAGCAGCCGCAGCCTGGAGGCCGACACCTTGTTGATTTGCGATGCGGAAAAGCCGGTCGCCTTGGCTGGGGTCATGGGTGGACTGAACAGTGAAATCACGGCAAAAACCACCTCTGTGCTCCTGGAATCTGCCTGCTTTGATCCGCTTTCCATCCGACGTACTGCGCGACGGCTTGGTCTACCCTCGGAAGCCTCCTACCGTTTTGAGCGGGGTGTGGACCCTGATCTGGCAGACAAGGCCTTGCAGCGTGCGGTCGATCTCATGGTTGAACTCACGGGTGCACAGGCCGATCCAGATGGTCATGATCTCTATCCTGGGAAAAAACCGTTGCTTGCAGTGCCACTGCGCATGGGCAGGCTCAAAACATTGCTGGGCATGGAAATCCCCCAAGACGAGGTTATCCGTCTGCTGAGCAGCATCGGCTTTGTTCTTACTCAAACAGCTGCAGACCAATTCGAAGTGTTGGTACCCAGTTTTCGGGTGGACATTGAACGCGAAATCGACATGGTGGAGGAAGTGGCACGTTTGATCGGTTTTGATACCATTCCCGCGACCCAGCCACTCATCCGCATGGCCTCTGCCGCTGAAGATCCCATGCGCCGGCTGTGCCAGGACATTGGTCGAAACATGACCAGCCAAGGCTTTTACGAGGCGATCAACTATAGTTTTGTTGCGACCGCACACCATGATATGTGTAAGCTGGCAACGGACGATCCCAGACGGAAAACCATCCGTCTCCTCAACCCATTGACCGACGAACAGTCTGCATTGCGCACCTTACTGTTACCGGGATTATTGGAAAATATCCACCACAACAACAACTTCCAGCGCAGCGACATCCGTCTTTACGAAACAGGTAAAGTCTTTTTGCCCAAGGGAAAGGAAGAGCTGCCACAGGAACGTATGCAACTCTGCGCTGTGCTGAGTGGACAACGCTACCCGGCAGCCGCACCACTGTATTTTGCAGGACAAAAAAGCGAATTTGCCGATATCAAAGGCGCTTTGCTGCAACTACTGTGGCACCTTGGCTACCCGGTGAACCAGGGCAGTTCTTTGAGCCTACAAGAGGATGCCTCTGCCCAGCAGCCATATGCCACGGCCGGGACCTGTTTGGCCATCCATGCCGGCCCAACCCTGCTGGGTTGCCTGGGGGCTGTGGATCAAGCGGTGCTCAAGGCCTTTGGTATAAAACAACCGGTATATTTTTTTGAAATTGATCTGGAACAGCTGCTGAGTCTGCCCAGAAAAGAAAAACACTTTACCCCTCTCTCGCGCTACCCATCCACTAGTCGCGATATCAGCTTGGTGGTGCCGGAGAATTTTGCAGCAGGCGATCTGCTCAGTGGCATTCTCGCCCAAAACCAGAAATATGTTGAAGCTGCAGATATTTTTGATGTATATCAGGGGGTACCGTTGTCTTCTGGGGAAAAAAGCGTTTCCTTGTCCATCACCTATCGCTCCCCCAACAGCACCCTTGACGATGCTTCGGTTGATAAAATACACAACAAAATAGTGCGGGCCTTGATGCAACAGTTCAATGCTCGTTACCGTGAAGGATTTGATGCATGAAGAAAAAAAATGTGACACGTAAGGAACTGGCCACGGCTGTCAATGAAAAGCTGGGTTTATCCCAGCGTAGTGCAGCTGAAATCGTGGACACTGTCTTTACTGTCATGAAAAATACGATGATAAATGGCGAATCCGTGAAACTGGTACAGTTCGGTACCTTGGCCGTGCGGGACAAAGCCCCCCGACGAGGAAGAAATCCCCGCACCGGTGAAGCCATGACCATCACAGAACGGCAGATGGTTTCGTTCAGACCCAGTAAACGTCTGCGGGAGCGACTAAACAAAGATTGACCTTTTTAAGGCACTGTTGTTTCCCGCTACAACCTGTTTTTTTGGTGATGCACGCATAAATTCGAAACAACTATGGTGCAAGCGGATGCCACAGCCCCCGGATATTCCGGACAAAACCTATTTCCGTATTGGGGAAGTGAGCCGTCTGGTGGGAGTTGACACCCATGTACTGCGCTACTGGGAAGCAGAATTTGCCATTATCAGGCCATTTCGCGGGAAATCCAAACAGCGTCTCTATCGCCGTCAAGATGTCGAGAACTTCCTGCGGGTCAGACAACTCCTCCATGTGGAAGGATATACCATTGCCGGGGCGAAAAAGGCGCTATTGACCGCGTCGTGCAGGCAGGCACAACAGGGTGCCAGCAATATGCAGGCCCCTGGAGGCACTGCTGGTCAACACCCCAAACACTGCGCAGATAGTGGACGAGAAGATCTAATCGAGGATATCCGCTTGGAACTGACTGCTCTCTATCAGCTCCTCACAAGAAAAAGGGGGATCTAGGCTCAATGTGTTTGCATTTCGATGTGCGCAATGCTAAAATGACAGCTTACATTGACGGAACGTAGCGCAGACTGGTAGCGCACCTGAATGGGGTTCAGGGGGTCGGAGGTTCAAATCCTCTCGTTCCGACCAAATACAAGGGGTTAGGCGACATAAAAACGCTTAACCCCTTTTTTGTTGCTGATAACAGCCGACCTAGACAAATTGATGGGTCCTGGCATGGTCCGCAGGCGATCGGCTTGTCGGTTCCTCCTCACTGCGGCGTAATCCGGAACTCGTACACCGCATCATTGCGCTCCAGTTTCTCCGACAGCCGGGCCGGACCCGAGCGCCCAATGCTGCGCAGCATCATGCCATAGCGGCGCTCCCGCCCCTTTTCATCAAGCCGGTAACTGAGATGAGTAATGCGAAAACCGCAGGCAACTAGCAATTCCCTAAGAGATTTTTCGGTAAATTTATCCGTGCGCGCACCACGCACATCAAAGTGGTAATAGACCTCAGTTGGTAAACGCATCTCGAACCAACGCAAAAAAGACAGGACAAAAATGGTGATCAAGACCGTGATACAAAGGGGAAAATAAAAACCAATCCCTGCCAGAATACCTATGGCCGCTGTCATCCAGATGGATGCGGCAGTGGTCAGGCCACGCACCGTGAGCCCTTCCTTCATGATGGCACCAGCACCAAGAAAACCAATACCGGTCATGATGCCCTGCGCCATCCGGGTGGGATCAAGCCGAACCAGGTCAGCGTTTGCCTGTACCCAGTGTGCCTCATACACCGTAACCAGCATAAGCAGGCTGGAAGTAACACAAACCAGCGCATGGGTGCGCAGGCCTGCAGGACGAGCACGATACATTCGTTCAAACCCAATAGCTATCCCAGCTGCAAGGGCGACGAGAAGACGTACAAGCATGGCACGATCATCCGCGTCCAAGTAAACAGCTTCTTGAATGAAATGCCATAACTCCATATTTCACCAGTTCATTGAAATGTACATTGTAGAGTGTCTGCAGGTATCTGGTCACGCACACCAAGCTGTGCAAACATGATCGAATAAAAATAATTGCGGCCGGCGAACCAGTGCCACATGGCACCGATTTTTTGTTATCAGCCAGTGCAGGGTCGACGGTGTTTCTCGAGAAAGTTCATGATACTACCTGCTGTAAATTTAAAGAATGGTTGAATCTTCACTCCAGAGCTTTTTAGTGCCTTTGCCGTCCAATTGTTGCAGGTGTTCAAAATATAGTAATGTCCTTCCCCACGATAAAACGCACTATCACCATAATTTCCCGGGCCAAGCGCAATGATGGAATCAGTAGCTGTGCGGGAAAAACTCGAGACAAGAAATGACTGCAAAGAAATCAACTCATTCCTTGAAAGGCATGTGGAAACAACCGGTTCACCTGCAAAATGCTGCTCTGGATGCTCAAAAAGAGCAACGACATGCAAAACAGCTCCCTTTGACCAGAACAAGGCCTGTAAGGTAAGTCCGCTGGTTACTTCCTGCGCCTGATAAAAATCTCGATCACCCCAGCCAATTTCATAGTAAGCAGGAGAGTTAAAACGCTGGGCAAGCTCTGGCAGCGCCTCATGCATGCTTGCTCCTGGCACAATAAGACCTGTGTGGCGACCATGATTAACGACAAAAACAGGTTGTGATCGCATGGGTACCACTTCTGACGACGGAACGAGCGTCTGTGGTTGGCCTGAACAGCAGCTCAGCAAGCCAATTAAGCAAAAAAACTGTAATATCCTTTGTATGTTCATGATGTTGGCAGGCTAAGCAAGGCCAAGACAAGTCGTTTGGCACTGTAAGAAGCTGGCTTGCCCATAATGTCCAGTTTGATGGCTGCCCTGTTCGATATGGCAGGTGCAGGCCTGGCTTCGATTGACCTGGCGGTGTCTGCGTATCCTTCCTCCGGCGATGGCACACATATTGTGGAAGGAAAAGGCTGAGCTGAAAACAAGCAAATCTTTGTGTCAAGGCCGGTCAAGAGCGACTCTGCGCAGGTTAACTCAAACCGACCACCATTGTCTGTTCACCTGCTGCCCACCCGACAACGTCCCAAAAGTGGCAGAAGACTACTATACTGCTAAAAATCATGCCTTGACTGCGTTTACGATAAGCACAAAAAAGTTGTCTTCTTTGAAAAAAACCTGCTGGAGGTCATAGCTGCGATTGGGTTCCAGCTCGATAAAAACGCGCACTTTGCTGTTATCCAACGACTTGTTCAACCGAATGGCCTTCACATGCCGTCCACTGATCTTGATCGGCCCTTCCAGGGCCGGGGCAATCTGCAGGTTGGTGAACTCACAGATTACCTGCGGGGTACCGGTTTCTATACTGCGCAAAACTGGTGGATAAAAACCATTGAGTTTGAACTGCACCAGCTCTCCTTTAGGTGAATCCGGATCAAACTGAATGGCAGACAAATACGGTACCTCTGTGGGAGCACCAACAGAAGAGGTTGCCACACCAGTGGGTGTTGTTGGTGTTCTCATGGTGGCAGGCGCTGCTTCTGCTCGTGGTGATGGCGGAGCAGGAACTGGCGCGGCAGCAGGGCCGGCAGGATCAGACACCCTGGGTGCGGATCGTTCCGGCGGATAACCTGCGGTGGCAGGAGCTGTGGTGCTGGTTGTTGCAGGCTGTGGTTTAAGTTCTCTGGCAGGTTGCTGCAGAGCAGGTGCTTTGGCCGCCAGTTCTGCAGTCGTGGTGGCAATTGAAGGAGTGGCAACCACGCTCTCAGTTGCTTTCTTCCTGATTGCCGTCGGAGCGGGAACAGGTCTTTCCACCTTAACCTTGCTTTCAACAAGACGTTCGATGACAGTTTCCCGGGTCGGGCCTTCCGGGCCTCTTTTCTTGGTAGCATCGCTGGCCTGCAATCTGATTGGACCGGTCTGAACCTGCTGCCTCTCTTGGGCTTGCCTGTTTTTCGCTGCAGTGAGTGCCTCTGGCCCGGTGAAACGGACTACCAGCCGATTCTTCCCCTTATCCACGCTATAGCTCTGCTGCAAACCTTTCAGAGAGTTGACATCAAACACCAACCGGGTCTTCACTCCACCTTGCTGATGGATACCTACTCGAACATCCTTGACCAGGGCAGCACCAGGAGTAGGCACCCGCAAGGTGCGCTGCGGTTCCACTCCTGCAAAATCAAAGACAACCCGGGGTTGGCTACCAGCCATGGTGAACACGTTTGGTTGGGCCACGGCAGTAAAGGTAAGGACCACCTCTTCCGTGCCCTTCCCTACGGTTCTGTGTTCGATTTTTTGCAGCTGTGCAGCTGTTGCTCCAGCAACCATGCCAAACAGCAGGAAAAAGGTGAGTATTAGCCGAAAGAACATGGTATGAAATAGTTTTTCCATTTTTCTTGAAACAAATTCAAATATTTTAAATAAAAAAATAAAATGGTATATCTTGCAACAATTACGCAGTTGCCAGCCAGGAAGCAAGTTTTTTTCGCTGTGACCACCACGCTGCAGATCTTTTCCCTGTCCCGACGGATGATGAATATTCAGAAAAAAAGAGAGCAGGCCTGCCTCCACCTTCCCCTTGCTGTACTGTGCAGCAGATCTTAGGCGCGAGCCTGTTGTTCGCCAACTGCAATAGACCGTCCTGCCCTTTTTACCTTCAGATTGTGCCACTCCATGAACCCAACCCCCGCAACCTTCCTGTCCGCCCTGTATGACCAACTGCCACTGGTGCGCAAACCCGGCCAATACGTAGGGCTTGAACACAATGCCGTGCAGGCCGAGTTGCACAAGGACCATCTCAATATCTGTTTGATTTTCCCGGATTTATACGAAATTGGCATGTCCCACCAGGGTTTGCAGATACTCTACCATATCCTTAACCAAACAGAGCAAATTTGCGCCCACCGGGCTTATGTGCCTGATATCGACATGGAAAGTCTGCTGCGTCGGCAGCAGCTGCCCCTCTTTTCCCTGGAGGCTGCAACACCACTTAGCCACTACGATGTTCTGGGAATCACCCTGCCCTATGAACTTTGTTACACTAATATCCTCACGGTTCTCGACTTGGCGGGCCTGCCCCTGCGGGCCCAAGATCGGGGTGAACAGTACCCGCTAATACTTGGCGGCGGCTCCTGCGCCTTTAATCCAGAACCAGTGGCCGACTTTTTTGACGCCATCCTGCTGGGCGACGGCGAAGAGGCCATTCTCGAGATTGCCGAGATCTTACTCACCGCCAAAAAAGAACAAAGCGGGCGCGCCGAGGTCCTCAACAATCTCTCTTCAGTTAAAGGGGTCTACATCCCTTCGCTTTTTATCCCCCACTATAAAGACAGCAAACTGCTGGCCATGGAGGCACTTGTTCCAGAATACAGCAGCGTGCGCCGCGCTATTTTACCTGCACTGGATTCCGGAACGCTTCAACAAAGACCCCTGGTACCCGCAATCAAACCGGTGCACGATCGCCTGGCCATGGAAATCGCCCGGGGCTGTACCCGGGGCTGCCGTTTTTGCCAGGCTGGCATCATCTACCGGCCGGTGCGAGAGCGACGCCTGGAGGATATTCTCACTTGGGCAGAAAAGGGGATCCAGGCCAGCGGCTTTGAAGAGATGGCCCTGCTCTCGTTGTCCACCGGCGACTACTCCTGCCTGGATGAACTGGTGCTTACCCTGATGAACCAGTTCAGCCCACGCAAGGTATCCCTGTCCATGCCATCCATGCGGGTGGGCACCCTGTCACCCGCCATTATGGAACAGATCCGGCGGGTGCGGAAAACCGGCTTTACCGTTGCCCCGGAGGCAGGCAGTGAGCGGCTTAGGCAGGTCATCAACAAGGGCATCACCGAGGAAGATCTGCTCAACACCTGCCAAGACGCCTTTTCCCTGGGCTGGAACCTGATCAAATTTTACTTCATGATCGGTCTGCCCACGGAAAAAGAAAGCGATGTAGAAGCCATCGCGGCCCTGGTACGCCGGGCCAAGGCCCAGGCCCACACCAGCAGCCGCAGGGGCGTACAGATCAACGTAGGGGTGGGCACCTTTGTGCCCAAGGCACATACTCCTTTTCAGTGGGAGGAGCAACTGAGTCTGGAGGAAGCCAACCAGCGCATTGAGCTGCTTAAACGACTGTTGCCGGCCAAAGGCTTTCGGCTCAAGTGGCAAGACCCCAAACAGTCGTATCTTGAGGGCGTGTTTGCCCGGGGAGACCGCAAACTCAGCATGCTGGTGGAAGAGGCCTGGCAGCGCGGTGCCCGGCTGGACAGCTGGGGAGAACATTTCCAGCTCGATCGCTGGCAAGAGGCAGCACAAGCCTGCGGCCTTGATCTGGATAGCTATTTACGGGCCCGCAGTCTGGACGAAGTCCTGCCCTGGGATCACCTGGATTGCGGGGTGGAGCGCTCCTTTCTCGCTGCAGAGCGGGAACACGCCCTGGCGCAGCACTTTACACCAGATTGTCGCACCAACGGCTGCCAGGGTTGCGGTATTTGCGATTTTCACACCATCCAACCAGTGCTCCACCCAGTTGCCGCCACGGCCCCGGCCGACTGCGATGCACCCAAGGATGCAGACAACCGGCCGGGTACCGTATATACCTACCGGGTACACTATAGCCGGCTTGAGACAAGCCGCTTCTTGGGACATCTGGAGTTGCTGCAATTAATTTTTCGGGTCCTGCGGCGGGCCGGCATGCCCCTGGCCTACACCCAGGGCTTCAATCCCACCCCCAAGGTGGCCTTTAGCCAGGCCCTGCCCGTTGGCATGGCCAGCAAGGTGGAATTTTTTGATATGACCCTGCTGCAGCCTGTCCCCCTGGATACCACTCTTTTGCATCGCTTAAACAAGGAATTGCCGCCTGGATTACACATACACAAGGTGGAGTTCGCACCGAAAAAAAATGCAGCTACTGTACGGGCCAGCTACGAAATTCAGTTGCCCAAGCATGGGAGCGCAGCACTCGCTGCCAAGGCCAATAGCTTTCTTGCCCGCAAAAACTTCACCATCACCCGTGTGCGCAAGGGGAGAGAAAGTACTTTTGATATGCGCCCTTTAGTGAGTGCCCTACAGGTGCAGGAAGGGAAACTGTTCCTGGAACTCTTGCACCACCAGGGTCGTCCCGGAATCAACCCGCGCGAGGTGCTGGAAAAAATCTTTGACTTGCCAACAGAAGAGGCGCTGTTGGCCCGGGTCACCAAAACAGCGGTATTCGATGTACCAGATGCGCCAAATGCAGCGGCTCCAGCTTGAGAATTTTCATACTTTGCAGTAGATATGTTTGTCAGTTTATATCTGCCCGCCAGCTTTGGCAATTGACCAGTGGCATGGCTGCCATGTCGCTTTTTCTGTTCGCATAAAGGAGAGAGAATGAAGAAGATCGTACTGCGCGACGATGAAATGCCCCGGCAATGGTATAATGTTGTTCCCGATATTCCAGGGGGCCTGCCCCCACCACTGGATCCGGAAACACATCAGCCAGTCAGCCCGGAAAAACTGGGAGCGATCTTCCCCCAGGGGCTCCTTGAACAGGAAATGAGCCAGGAGCGCTTCATCCCCATTCCCGAAGAAGTGCTTGATATCTATACTATCTGGCGGCCCAGCCCACTGGTGCGGGCCAACAAACTGGAAGAGGCACTGGGCACCAAGGCGAAGATCTACTTCAAAAACGAAAGTATCTCGCCGGTGGGCAGCCACAAGCCCAACTCGGCAGTGGCCCAGGCCTTTTTCAACAAGCGCGAAGGGATCAAACGCCTGACCACGGAAACCGGTGCCGGTCAATGGGGCGCGGCCCTGAGCTTTGCCACCTCAAAATTCGACATGGCCTGTAAGGTCTACATGGTACGGGTTTCCTACGACCAGAAACCCTACCGCAAGTTCATGATGCAGGCCTATGGCGGCGAGGTGGTGGCTAGCCCCAGTCAAGATACCAAAATCGGACGCGACATCTTGGCACGCATACCGGATACGCCAGGTGCTTTGGGCATGGCCATTTCCGAAGCCCTGGAAGATGCCATGGCCAACGACGATACCAACTATTCGCTCGGCTCGGTACTGAACCACGTGGTGCTACACCAATCCATTGTTGGGCTCGAAGCCAAGAAACAAATGGAAATCGCCGGGGACTATCCGGATGTCATTGTGGGCTGCTGCGGCGGCGGCTCCAACTTTGCAGGACTGATCGTCCCATTTGTACCCGACTATCTGGAAGGTAAAAAAATAACCTTTCTCGGCTGCGAGCCTGCCTCCTGCCCCTCGTTGACCGGTGGTAAACTGGCCTATGACGCCGGCGATGTGGCCATGATGACCCCACTACTCTACATGTACACCCTGGGCCACGATTTTGTGCCACCGGGCATGCATGCAGGTGGCCTACGCTACCATGGCATGGCACCAATAGTCTCTGCCCTGACCCGGGAGGGAATTGTCACCCCCCTTGCACTGCATCAGCTGGAATGCTTCGAGGCAGGCGTACTTTTTGCCCGCACCGAGGGCATCATCCCTGCACCGGAAAGCAACCACGCCATCCGCGGCGCCATCATCGAGGCCATGAAGGATCCCCAGGAACCCAAAACCATCCTGCTGAATCTGTCTGGTACCGGCGTGATCGATCTGCCCTCCTATGACCAGTATCTACAGGGTGAACTGCAGGATTACAGTTATCCGCAGGAGGAGATAGACGAATCCCTGGCCAAGCTGCCGAAGATTCTGTAAGTTTTTATTTTTTCAGCGTAATTCAGTCGCGCCTCTTTTAACCAATCCCACAGCCTGCTGCTCAGCATTGAAGCGGCAGGCTGTTCTTGTATCGGCGCTGCCTGCCACGGTCTTTCTGGAAGTACTTGCCCATGCTGTCTCTGTGTTTAATTAAGCTGTACCGCAGCAGATTATTTCTTTTGCTGCTCTCTTTCTTTATCGCCTGCTGGCCAGCATACTCGCGGGCTGCTCCCTGCCCGGGCATGCAAGCTTTGATCAATAATGGCGCCTATGCCGTGGCTGAGACTTCTGGCAAAATTACGGCAGGTTGCAACCTCGATCAGAGCTTGGTGCCAGCCAGCATCATTAAGATTGCCACAGTGCTCACCGCCATGCAGGTTTTGGGCCCGAGCTACCGCTTTCATACGGATTTTTACCTTGATGCGAAAAACAACCTCTACATCAAGGGTTTTGGTGATCCTGCACTTGTTTCAGAGGAAATCATCCTGATCGCCACTCGCTTGCAGGCATTGGGCCTGCGCAGTGTTGCCACGCTTTTTGTGGATGACTCTGCTTTTGCTCTGGAAGGCCCTACGCCCGGACGGGCAAACAGCAACAACCCCTACGATGCACCGGTTGCCGCTTTGGCGGTCAATTTCAATAGTATCGCAATCTTCAAGGATAAAAGAGGGAGTATTGCCTCGGGCGAGACGCAAACCCCTACCCTGCCCCTGATGCATGAACTTGCCCGGCTAGGCCCCGCAGCCGGCCATATGCGGCTCAATATCTGCAGTGATGGTGCAGAGCCACAGGGCCGCAGCGCCCGTTACGCCGGAGAGTTGTTCCGTGCGCTTTTTCAACAGGCTGGTATTCGGGTAGAAAAGTTGGGCGGCAACAGGACGACACCTGCTGATGCACAGCTGCTGTACCTGCATGAAAACAGTAAAAATCTGGAAGAAATAAGTGCTGCACTTATGCACTCCTCGTCAAACTTCATGGCCAATCTCGTTTTTCTGCAGGCCGGAGCCAAGCGTAAGGGCTTGCCTGCCACCTGGCAAAAGGCACGGACCGTTATGCAGGAAGAGTTGAACATCCTGCTGGGTTCGGAGATGGCGAAATCGATCCGGGTGGTGGAGGGTTCCGGTCTTTCCAGGGAAAACCACACAAGCGTCCGGGTTATGCTCACCCTGCTGCAACGCTTCCGGCCCTACAGGGCTGTCTTGCGGCAACAGCATGGTGTTGCTCGCAAATCAGGCACTCTGACAGGCGTATACAACCTTGCCGGTTACCTGCCCAACGGTCGGGCCTATGTGATCATGCTCAACCAGCCAAAAAATACCAGGGACAGTGTGTTAACCCGGTTGCAGCAGCACTATGGCCGGCGCGCACCCTGACCAGGCCACTATACCCACAAAAGAATATGGATTACCGGCAAAAAAAGAATAAACAGCCTGTCCCCTTGGCTGAAAGGTGCAACGGCCTTATAGTAGAGGGGATATCCTGTATTTTATCTTATACTTGTACTGATGAACAAAAAACAGACCGATTATTACGAAGCGCTTGGCCTTTCTCAAGAAGCATCTGCCGAGGACATTAAAAAAGCCTACCGGCAGCTGGCTCTAAAATACCATCCAGATAAAAACCCTGGCAACAAAGTTTCTGAAGAGAAATTCAAGGAGATCAGCGAGGCATATGCTGTTTTATCCGATCCGGAAAAACGACGGCAATACGACACCTTTGGTTCAGCTGGTTTTCACCAGCGTTTCAGCCAGGAAGACATCTTCCGCAACTTTGATCTGGACTCCATCCTGCGCCAGTTCGGTTTCGGTGGCGGTCTAGGCGGCGGTTTCCGTACTGGCGCCAGCACCTTCCGCAGCAGCGCAGGCTCACCCTTTGAGCACCTCTTTCAAGGGGGCATGGGAGCAACTGCCAGTGGCTGCCGCAGCGGCGGATGCGCCCCGCAAGCGGTTGCTGGTGCAGACCTCAACTACACGCTGAACATCAGCTTGGACGATGTGCTCCATGGGGCGGAAAAAACTGTAACCGTACGTCAAGCCACCGGTGGCCAGCAAAGCATCTCGGTCAAGGTGCCCAAGGGCATTGAGCATGGTAAGCGCCTCAGGCTCTCGGGCCAGGGCGCACCTTCACCCCAAGGCGGCCCGCCGGGCGACATGTACTTGAAAATAAACCTTGCCCCCCACCCCCGCTTTCAACGAGAAGAGGATGATTTGGTGGTGGAGCACAGAATTTCCTTCAGTCAGGCCTGCCTCGGCACCAACATTGAAGTGGAAACCCTGGAAGGGAAAAAGTTCAACGTCAAGGTGCCGGCCGGTGTGCAGCAGGATGCCAGGCTGCGCATCAAGGGACATGGGCTGCCTGCTGGGCCCATGGGCGGAGAACGGGGTGACCTCCTGGTCAAACTCGCGGTGACAGTTCCCAAAACCCTCAGCCCCGAACAGGAGGAACTCATCCAGTCTCTGGCCGCAAGCGGTCTTTAGTCATTAGTTTTCAAACATAGTTCCCCGTACCAGGAGAGGTGGTCAGGTATGGATTATTCCCCTCAGACAGCATAAAGAAAAGGGCGTCGATCATTTGAGCCACATCCTGCTTCGCTGTAGCGTTTTTTGGGTTCAAAAGCAGGGCCGAAACCATACCTTCCATAAAAGTAAACAGCAGTAGCGCGCCTATGCGGGCATCAAAACTGGCTGGCAGTTGCCCCTTGGCAGCAGCGCTGCGCAGAATATTTTCAATCCTTAACAAAGACCTCTGGCGCCGCTCGCTCTGCTCAATGTCTGATTCATTACGGTCGGCGCTGCCCAGATTACCTCGATCCATCCATATCTGAAAGAGCTGCCGGGTAGTGGTGTCTTCAATCAAATCAGCCAGCACGGTCCGATGCATCTCCTGCAACCTGCCCAGGGGATCATGCTCGTCCAACCGTTCTCCCAACTGGGCAATGTTTTCATAGGGCAAAATCAACTGCTCCCACAGTGCCTGCAGGAGATGATCCTTGTTATCAAAATGCCAGTAAATGGCGCCCCTGGTCACTCCAGCCTTGTTGGCCACCTCTGTCAGGGTTGTGCCGGATACACCCTGGGACGAAAACAGGGAAAGGGCTGCCTTCAGTATATTGGCACGTGTTTCTTCGGCCCCTTCTTTGGTCCTGCGAGCCATTTTACATTCCTCCCGAATCTCTTCTTCTCATCAGTATTGCAAAAAACCGTAGTATAGCGGCTGCCTCACTCCTTCCACCCGCCCCCCAAGGCCTTGAACAGGTTCACCTGGTTGTTCTGCTGCGCCAGGCGCAACAACACGTAACTCTGGCGCGCCTCGAACAGGGAGCGCTGCGCATCCAACTGGGTGAGAAAACTGTCGATACCCTCCATGTGGCGGGCCACGGCCAGGTCGTAGTACTGCTGACTGGCCTCCACATAGGCCTTCTGGGCAGCCACCTGCTCGGCCAGCCACTTCTGCGCGGCCAGAGCGTCGGCTACCTCCCTAAAAGCATTTTGAATGGCCCTCTCATAGCGAACAATGCTGGCCTCCTTGCGCAGTTCCGCCACATCCAGCTGGGCCTGCAGACGGCCGCCAGTGAAAATAGGCAGATTGATGGACGGAGAAAAGAGCCAGACCCCGGTTGCGCTGTTAAAAAGGTCATCAAAATCCGGTGCCATGTAGCCTGCATTGCCCGTCAGCCTGATGCTTGGGAAAAAAGCGGCCCGGGCTGCGCCGATGCTGGCATTGGCCGCCTTGAGCTGATGTTCTGCTGCCTGGATATCGGGCCGTTGCAAGAGCACGGTAGCTGGCAGATTAGCGGGTAGAGCCAAGGTTAGATCATGGTTTTCCAGCTGTTGGCCACCGGCTGAAGGATCGGCCAAAGTAGTACCAGCCAGCAAAATCAGGTGGTTCATATCCTGTTCCCGCTGCAACTGGTACTGAGCCAGACTGCCCCGTACCCGTTCCAGCATGGTACGCGCCTGCGCCAGTTCCAGGCTGTTGGCAATGCCACCATCAAAGCGCTGCTGCACCAGGCCATAGGATTCCTGCTCGTTGCCAAAAGTATCTTCACTGATGGCCAGGAGTTCCCGATCAGCCAAGAGGCTCAGGTAGGCCCGGGCTGTTTCCGCCACCAGGCTGATGGCTGCAGCTCGGTGCACCTCGGCTTGGGCCAGATACTGCTCCAAGACATCTTCCTTAAGGCTACGCACGCGGCCAAAAAAATCCAACTCATAGGCAGTGACCCCAACCCCGAGCGCATACATCTCGCCGGTGCCGTAGGCGCCGCCGCTGAAGGCCCGTTGTCTGGTCCAGGAACCATCTGCACCGATGTTGGGAAAGAGTTCGGAACGCTGGATCCGGTACTGAGCCTGGAACGTTTCCACATTCAGGGCAGCCTCGCGCAGGTCGCGGTTGTTGGCCAACGCAGTGGCAATAACCCGTTGCAGGGCAGGATCTGTATAAAAAGACGCCCAGCCGATTTGGTTGACATCCTGTTGTGGTACCTTGGTGCTCAATTGGTCTGTGCCCAGCTCAGAGGCCACCGGCAGTTCGGCCGGCACCGGCATCTTAGGCCGGGTGTACTGCGGGGCCAGGGTGCAGCCCCAAACCGTGCAAGCCACAAGCCCCACGGTGAGTGATTGTACTATCCGCTGCATAATTAGGGCTCCTGAATCTGCTTGGGTGGTGAAGTAACCTGTTGTACGGCCTGGCCGCCTTTTTTGCCGCCGTGTCGGGTAAAGACGCGTACCACGCCCACATAGAAGATTGGCACAAAGATAACAGCCAAAAAGGTTGCCGAAAGCATACCGCCCACCACACCGGTACCAATGGCGTGTCGGGCATTGGCACCTGCACCGGTACTGATGGCCAGGGGCAGAACGCCAAAGACAAAGGCCAGCGAGGTCATCAAAATCGGTCGCAGCCTCTGTC
This sequence comes from Desulfobulbus sp., assembly GCA_040776885.1. GTDB lineage: Bacteria > Desulfobacterota > Desulfobulbia > Desulfobulbales > Desulfobulbaceae > Desulfobulbus. Next base: position 245,710 of record JAXGZR010000001.1, read on the forward strand.
GGGCGGCACGCACCGTGGCGTCCACCACCTCCCGGCCCCTGTCCACCCGACGCTTAGCAAACTCCACGATCAGGATGGCATTTTTTGCCGACAGGCCAATGGTGGTGAGCAAGCCCACCTGGAAATACACATCATTTTCCAGTCCACGGAGATAGGTGGCGGCCAAGGCGCCCAACACTCCCAGGGGTACCGACAGCATGACTGAAAAAGGCACGGTCCAGCTTTCGTACAGGGCAGCCAGGCACAGGAAGACCACCAAAAGCGAGATGGCGTACAAAAACGGTGCCTGTGCACCGGCGCGCTGTTCCTGAAAGGAGGTGGCAGTCCACTCGTAGCCAAAGCCGTCGGGCAACTGCTTCATGATGTCATCCACAATCTGCATGGCCTCACCACTCGACTTACCCGGTGCCGGCTCTCCCACAATCTCCATGGCCGGGTAGCTGTTATAGCGTTCAAGCCTGGGCGAACCATAACTCCACTTTCCGGTGGTGACGGCGGAAATGGGTACCATCAGTCCGCTGTTGTTGCGCACATACCAGTTGTCGACATCTTCCGGCTGCATGCGGTAGCTGGCATTACCCTGCACAAAGACCTTCTTCACCCGGCCCTTATACAAAAAGTCGTTCACATAGCTGGAACCCCAGGCAATGGACATGGTGCGATTGACCTCGGCAATGCCCACTCCCTGGGCCATAAGCTGCTCATAGTCAATATCCAGGTGATATTCTGGCACATCATCCATACCGTTGGGACGTACCCGCACCAGATTCGGGTTTTGCATGGCCAGGGCCAGGAACTGGTTTCTCGCTTCTGTCAGCTTTGCATGACCATGACCTGCTCTGTCCTGCAGAAAAAAGTCAAAACCAGTGGCTGTGCCCAGGGCAGGGACTGCCGGCAGGTTAAAGGCAAAAACCATGGCCTCCTTGATGCCGGCAAAGCGCTGTGTTGCCCGGTCGACAATGCTGTCGACATACTGGTCATCCCTTGGGCGCACACTCCAGTCTTTTAGCTGGGCAAAGACCATACCCATATTCTGGGCCATACCGGCAAAGCTGAAGCCAGAGACGGCAAAGGCAGCATGGATATTCTCTGCCTCTTCCTCCATGTAGTACTCCAAAATCTCCCTCTGTACCTCCCGGGTACGCTCAAGACTTGCGCCTGCGGGCAACTGCACCATGGTCAGAAAAACACCCTGATCCTCCTCGGGGATAAAGGCGGTGGGCAGACGCAGGAAGAGAAAGCCCATAAGGGCGAGGATACCCAGATAGGTGAAGATACTGCGTCCCGGCCGCAGGATTATGTGGCGTACGGTATCGCGATACTTATCTGCACTGCGGTCAAAGGTACGGTTAAACCAGCCAAAAAAACCCTTTTTCTGGTGACTCTCCCCTTTCTTGATTGGTTTGAGTAAGGTGGCGCACAGGGCCGGTGACAGGGTCAAGGCCACCAAGACGGAAAGGGCCATGGCCGAGACAATGGTCACTGAGAATTGTCGATAGATTTCACCGGTTGACCCACCCATGAAGGCCATGGGCACGAATACGGCGGAAAGGACCAGGCCGATACCAATCAGGGCACCGGTGATCTGGTCCATGGATTTGCGGGTCGCTTCCCTGGGTGGCAGACCATCCTCCTGCATGACCCGCTCCACGTTTTCCACCACCACGATGGCATCGTCCACCAGCAGGCCAATGGCGAGCACCAGGCCGAACATGGTCAGCGTATTGATGGAAAAGCCCAGCACCGACATGATGCCAAAGGTACCCAAGAGCACCACCGGCACAGCAATGGTCGGCACCAAGGTTGCCCTGAAACTTTGCAAGAACAGGTACATAACCAAAAACACCAAGATAATGGCCTCCACCAGGGTCTTGGCCACCTCCTTGATGGAAATCTTGACAAAGGTGGTGGTGTCATAGGGATAGATCGCCTTGACCCCTGGAGGAAAATAGCTCTCCAGTTCCGCCACCTTGGCTCGTACCTGATCGGCAGTGGCCATGGCATTGGCGCCGGTGGCCAGCATGATAGCCATACCGGCGGAGGGCTGTAAATGACCACCCTCGGCATAGACACCAATGGTGTTATAGTCTTCGGATCCAATAGCCAGGTGGGCCACATCCTTCAGGCGTACCTGGGAGCCGTCCGGATTGACCTTAAGCAGAATCTCCTTGAACTCATCAATGGAGGTCATCAGCATCTGCGACATCAGGGTAAAAGAGGTTTGCTGGCCAGGAACACTCGGTGCACCGCCCAAAGCACCCACGGTTACCTGGCTGTTCTGCACAGAAATGGCATTAACCACGTCTGTGGGGGTGAGGTGATGACTGTTAAGCTTGTGTGGATCCAACCACACACGCATGGCATACCTGCCGCCAAAAACCTGTACCGAACCAACGCCTTCCAGGCGACTGATGGGGTCACGCAGGTTGGTGACCATGAAGTCTGCCAGGTCGTAGTTTTCCAGGCTGCCATCCGGCGAAATGAGGGAGAGCATCATCAGGAAAGTGGAGTTGGATTTTTCCACCCGCACCCCCTCCTGTTGCACTGCCTGGGGCAGAGAACTGATGGCGCGCTGCAACTTGTTCTGCACCTGCACCTGGGCAATATCCGGGTTGGTGCCCGACTCGAAGGTCAGGGTCATGAAGACCATGCCTGCCGAGGTGCTCTCGCTCTTCATATACAGAAAGTTGTCCAACCCGGTCATGTTTTCTTCGATGACCTGGACCACGTTACTCTCGATGGTGCTGGCCGCAGCACCGCGGTACATCGTGGTAACCCTGATGGCTGGCGGTGCGATTTCCGGATACTGGGAAATGGGCAGATTGGTGACAGCCAACGTGCCCGCCAGCATGATAACAATGGAAATAACCCATGCAAAGATGGGACGATCAATAAAAAACTTGGCCATGACTCACTCCACCTTTTCTGTTGGCTGGGGAGCGGCCTGATCTGCCTGGACCGAATCGTTCTTGGTGGCAGATGCGTTCTGCACCACCTGTACTGTCATCTCAGGACGGATTCTCTGTAAGCCCTGCACAATAACACGCTCGCCCACAGCCAGCCCCTCTGTTACAATTACCTGCTGGCCCACATTGCGGCCGGTTTGGATCATGCGCATCTCCACCCTGGATTCCGGATTAACCAACAAGAGCATTTCCTCGCCCCGGGGAGTGCGCTGTACCGCTGCCTGGGGAACCAACAAGGCCGGTTCTTCCACCGCACTGGTCAGGCGGGCGCGAATAAACATCCCGGGCAGCAAAATATGGCCCGGGTTAGGCACTATGCCCCGCACCGTAACTGTGCCGGTACCTGGATCAACCGTCACATCCGAAAACTCAAGCGTACCCTGCTTACCGTGGGCACTGCCATCGGCAAGAAGCACCTGTACCTGCGAGGCCGGTACATCGGCAGCCTCCTGCTGGCCTTCCATTTTCTCCTTTAAGGCGAGCATTTCATCGGCCGCCTGGTTCACATCCACATAGAGGGGATCAAGCTGCTGGATCACGGCCAGGGCATTGGGCTGCTGTGCGGTCATGAGCGCGCCTTCGGTAACCATGCTCCGGCCGATGCGACCGCTGATCGGCGCCTTGACCTTAGTGTATTCCAAATTGATTTTGGCGGTCTCCAGTGCTGCCTTGGCAGCGGCTATTTCGGCCTGGGCCTGCTTCCAGGTGGCTTCAATCTCCACCTGTTCCTGCGCGCTCACCGCCTTGGTCTGCACCAGACTGCGGTAACGGGCAGCCTTCTGGCGGGCAGAGTATTCCACTGCAGTTGCCTGGCTCAAACGGGCTTGGGCGCTCTCGACTGCCGCCTTATACAGGGCCGGGTCTATCTGGTAGAGCACCTGCCCCTCCTTTACCTCGCTCCCCTCGGTGAAGAGACGCTTCTGGAGAATACCGCTTACCTGAGGCCGCACCTCAGCCACCCGGTAGGCAGATGTGCGGCCAGGCAATTCTACCTGGGCCAGGATCATCTGCTCCGCCACTTCATACACCTCGACCTCTGGAGCCGGCCTCATGGCACCAGGAGCACCATCCTGCTGGTCGTCTTTTTTGCATGCCGCTGTCAGGGCAAGCAGAAGACAAAGCACAGCAGCGCATCCACGAGATAACCTGTTGTTTTTCATGATTTTTTCCTGATATGTATTGTATATGACTACCGTTTTTGCGGGAAAGTGGAACAGAATGTACATACATTCATGAATGTATGCAAATTGTTTTTTTATGACGTTTCCATTTTTTTACTGCTGCCGCAAATAATATCCTGGATGGATCCATCATCTCTTCGACAGAGCAACCAGGCAAGCTCCTTATCTTTTGGGGTCAACTCATTAACCAGTACTGTAAAACCAAGCTGCTGTACCAGGGCAGCAAGTTGCTCTGGACTGCGGTAATAGGTACGGTGGCCAGCCAGACGTACCCGTCGATCTTCCAGATGCCAGCACCAACTGCGCCGGCCCTGTGGCTTTTGGGAGTGACGGATGAGGACAACACCGTCTGTGGCCAAGGCCTGCCAGCACTGGCGCAGAGTTTTTTTAAGGGCTGCATCGTCAAGGTAGTGGAGCATGTCGAGTAAAAGTACCAGATCTGCTGCAGCAACAAGCGGTGGAGTATCTGTTGCCCAGCCCTGCACAATATGTCCCCGCATACCTGTTGCCAGGGCTGTAACCTGCACCCGCTTGCTGTCCGGATCAACCCCAAAAACCCGCGAGCCTGGATAGGTTTCCAAACACCAACAGGCTGGCAGGCCAAAGCCACAGCCAACATCATAGATGGAGCGGATAGTGCCCTGCCCTGTCAGGAGCACGGGCAGATCACAGAACATGGGATCAAGGCGCAATTTGCAGCGGACAAAAATACGGGGATAGGCCTCCAGCAGCCGGTAGCGGTGGCGGATGCGCCGGGACATGGAACCGCCGACCGGCAAGGCAGCAGCAAGCCGATTTGGATCGAAGCGGCGCTTTAAAAGTGGTGGCAAGAGCAGAAAGGCGCCGATCAGGGAATAGCCAATGCCCAAAACAGAAATCAAACCAACACTGCGCAACAGAGAGTGCTCGGCAAAACACAGTACACCAAAGCCGATCAGGCTGGAGACAGCGGCCATGAACACAGTGGTGCGCACCAGCAGATACGATGGGTGGTTGGCATCGCGGTACCACTGGTAACCATACACCGAATACACCGCATAATCATCACCCATGCCAAAAATGATAATGGCCAGCATCAGGCTGGGAATGTCCAGCGGATGTCCAATGAGTTTCAGGGTACCCAGGGTGCAGATAAAGGCAAAAAATGGCGGCAGCAGGATAAGCGCAGTCAGACGCAGATTCAGGGAAAAAAGCAGGTGAAAAAAAGCCACCAGGGCAATGATCAGCCCCAGTCCCTGCAGGAAGTGGGCAAAGAGGATATCCCCCAAACGTTTGGCAAAATAGGGCCCGTCAAAGATCTTGGCAGAAGCGCTGTAACGCTCAAAAAAGCTGGCAGGCTCATACAGGCCACCCGGTTGCAGGCTGATAAACTGCACATGGCCACCCTGTCCACCTGCGGCCGGGGCCACGGAGAGCAGCCGGAGAAAAGCTGGCGGCAGCGCTGGAGGAGCAGCTGCATGGTCAGATAGATAGCCAGGCGTAAGTTGTCGTAGAAAAGGGGCAAAGGCATCTTGGGCAAAACCTGCCTGCTGGCCGGCTTTTGCCAGGGTTGTCCGCAACGCTGTACTGCGTTCGGGCGTCCAGAAAGCCTGCCAGGCTGCAAGATTCTCCTTACTTCTGTGGGCGCCGGGAAAGAGCATGGAGGGCACAAAAACTGAACTGACGAGGTCGGCACGCATGTCCTCTTCCAGTTGCTGCAAAAGGAGGTCGTTTTTGGCCTGCAGGGCAACGAGATTTTCTGCCTTGGCCATCAGATAGATACGGTTGCCCATATCGCCCCAGATTGTGGTGAAGTGTGCTTCGGCTGCCCTGGTTTCTGCCCGCACCGAACTCATCTCCTGCAGGTTGATGTGAAAAACAGGACGGGCAAAGGGAAGCAGACAGCAGAGCAGCACCAGGCCGAGGACAAGTCCTCTGGTATCCCAGGAACCCAACCACTGCACCAGCCGCTGTAATGGCAGGGCCCGCTCTGGCCCGGGCTGCATATGATCGAAGATCTGTGGAAAAATGACCATGACATAGAAATAGGTGCCAAGAAAACCCAGGGCAGTAAAGATGCCCAGTTCTGCAAACATGGGAAATCCGCTCAAACTCAGCACCAAAAAGGCCCCCACTGTAGTAAGCAGAGCAACCCGGCCGCCAATGGCTCGTACCTCGCCCGCCACCGCCTGCCCCTGGGTGGCATGCGGCCGGTCAAGCAACAGCAGATAGGTGATGCCATAATCCACGGTGATGGAAATGAGCGCACCGCCAAATCCCAGCACTAAAATGGAAATGGAATCGAAAAAAAACGAATATACAAAAAGGGCAGCAGCAGTGCCCACGATGGAGGGGAGCAGCGACAGCAAACCCAAAAAGGGCCTGGGAAAGGTAAGAAAAAGCAGCAGGCCAATACCGGTGGTGGAGAGGAGCAGGGCCAGTTGCACATCGTGGCGAACAATTTCCTCGTTATCAAGCGCTGCGCGGTAAGCACCCACCGGAATCAGCTGGGGCGCCAGACCCTGGGCCTCATACGGCTGGAGCAGTTCCTCTTCGGCCTGCTGGAAAAACTCTTGCAGCAAGCGGGCCTGTTCGGTATTCGAGCCTGGCTGCATGGGACGGGCGGTGAGCAAAAGGTGCCGCCCATCTTCACTGAGCAGGCTACCTCGATAGAATTTTGCCTTGAGTGTGGGTGCCAATGGGGCCAGCTTGGCCAGGATCAAGTCGCGCAGGGCCAGGGGGTCGGCGGCAGCAAGCCTGGCCTGGCCAATACCCTCCATGGTCTGGAAAGAATGCGCAAGTTCCTGCACCCGCTGCTCCACGTGGGCTGGCTCCAATTTTGGGGCAACATCCCGCTGCAGTTCCTCTGCACTGAAAAGCAGGGACAGTTGCTGCACCACCAGCCCTACCAGTTCGGGCATTAGGTTGCTCAATTCCCGGTTGCCCACCTCGGCAAAGAGGCCGCTGGCCCGCATTCTTTCCTCCAGGGCCATACCCATGGCCACCAGCTGGTCAGGTGCGGCCACAGCTACACTGATGTCTACTGCTATCTGATCGTGTACCGGGTGGTTGGCAAAGATCTCCATGGCATCACGCATCACCTGCTCCTGAGCAGGCATGGAACGGACGATGTCGGTATCCACATGCAGCCGCTGCAAGGCAGCCAGGGTGAAAGCCACGGCGCACAGTGCAGAGGCGGCAAGAAGGAGATATCTGGTGAGGAGTCGGGGCATAGGAAAGTGGTCTGCCAGGCCTGGCCATGGCTACAATTGCAATTCCATATCAAAGTGCTCTCTGGGTTGGCCTTGGAAACACTCCTCAGAGTACCTCTTGTGCACCTGCGTCGTCTTTTCCCAGCCTTCTTGGGAGCATCTTTGCTCTGGGACTGAAATAAAGAGCGACTACACCTGTTTGTGCAGCCTTTTGCACTGGCAGAAAAATATCCTGCGCGCAATACCCTGTATGCTGGCCGTAAAAAGTGGCAGGCGTAGCAGCATCGCTTGCTACCTGTTCCAGGCCGTACTATAATATGGTTAGTAGACGTTGTTACTTATAACAAATTACCGACAAGGTCCTTTCACTAACAGTCCTTATGTTGCACTGGTATCCCTCACTGCTCCTGCGCCTGGCTGCACTGCCCTATGTGCAAAACGCCATTGCCGAGCAGGCCGACCTGAGTGCCTTTAGGGCCCGGCCTACCCTGCGCATCCTGATCGGGGTCTTCCTCATTGGTGCAAGCTTTGTACTGGGCTGGCCAGCAATAAGTGGGCTGGGAATCTTGGCCCTGCACCTGGGCAATCCGTGGATTGTGGTCATAGGCGGCCCGCTGGTTTATGGCCTGTCACACCTGGTTTTCCTGGCTGGCATGTATCTTTCTGGTGCCGAATATACGCTCATCTTTTGCCGCTGGCTGGTACGGATAGTCATGCTGCGTCTTTTGGCCTGGCAGGGTATTGAACCGCAGCAGCCCGTGCAGCAGGTGTTGGGGCAAAACCAGCCCAGCTGAGCAGCGACAAGAGCTGTACTGTACTCAGTCTGTACTCTGACGCCGTAACCAGGCCGGCGACTGCAAACGACCGCCACTGACATCCCGCATGACCAGGCCCTGCACCTCTTCGTAGACTTGACCTTCATTGGTAAGCCACAGATCGTAGACCAGCATATCCTGTTCCTGGCAGCGCAGCTGCACCTGCACCTGATACGACTGGCCGGGTCGAGTGGCCTGGTAGATGCGTCGCCGCTCCAGGGCCACGGGAAAGGGCACAAAAGATGCCAACCTCTGACCATGTACACAGGCCACATGCATGGCCCCATCCAGTGGGAAGGGGGAGCCAAGCCAAGTTGCATGCTCCTCACCCTGAGCCAGTCCAGGTAGTGCATGCACCTGCCCGCCCGCAGCATCACCAGCTAGCCAAACCTCTCCAGTCAAGCTTTGAAAGGCCGGACCCAAGGGGACCAGTTCCTGGTATACCTGCCGGGCAGCAAGGCACAGCTCTGCAGTATCGGGCTGTAGCGGCATGCGGGGTTGGGGGCTGTCTTGCTCCTCTGCAAAGAACAGCTCCACACAGCCAAGCAAGCGCTTTACGCGGCCACGCACAACTCGGCGCAACAGGGTGAGTTGCAGCTTTTCCTGCTCCTGTGCCATATCGACAAAAAATTCGACTTCCCGCTCTCCAGCCACAATTTCGGGCAAACGAAGGAAACGGGCCCTGAGCACGCAGTTGGGCCTGCTTCCAGGGCGAATGCTGGCATGGGCCGTAGCCATCAGGCGCATACTTTCCACTGCAGGCAGAACCGTACGACCGCCCAGGTGATGGTCCTGCAGCCAGGGGGGAACCAGGTAGTGGATACTGAACACGGGAATGCCGGCCTAACTGGGAAATTGTCGCCAGAGAGTAATGGTTTTTTCGTCGATCTCCACCGGGATGCCCCGCGTATTGACCGCACAATGCCGGGTATAGCCGGTGCAGATGATTTCTCCATCTGTGGCCCTGGTGATCAAGTAGTCGAACTGTACCTTAACCAGCTCAAGTCGTTCCGGCCGGGTGTGGATGTACATGAGGTCATCGTAGTAGAGCGGGGTATAGTAATTCAGCTCGGTTTTTATGACCGGATAGATAAAGCCGCTCTCCTCGATCTGCTTGTAGGGATAGTTGGCCTGCCGCATCAACTCGGAGCGACCCCTTTCAAAGTAGCGCAGGTAATTGGCATGGTACACTACCTGCGAACGGTCAGTATCCACGTAGAGCGTACGCTGTTCGCAACGATGCCAAACCTTGCCAGTGGCGCGGTCGCGCACATAACAAGCCGGCTCTATTGGTTCTGGACGAAAAGGTTTCGGCCGCATCACAGACCCCGAAAAACAAGACAGCAGTTGGTGCCTCCAAAGCCAAAGGCATTGCTGAGTACATGTTCGTGCGGATGCTTGCAGGTGGCGTTCGGCACCACATCTAAATCAGCCAGCTCCGGGTCGGGCAGGTGGTTGACCGTGGGCAAGACCAGCTGTTGCTGCATGGACTCGATGGCAAGGGCTGCCTCAATGGCAGCGGCAGCACCCAAACTGTGCCCCACCTGGGACTTATTGGCCGATATGGGCAGCCTGGCCAAATGCCTGCCAAAAACACTGCGCAAACAGTCGGCCTCGGTGCTGTCGCCTGCCCGGGTGGAGGTGCCATGGGCGTTGACCGCCTCGATATCTGCTGGTTCAAGCCCTGCATCGGCTATGGCAGCCTGCATGCACTGCACCACCGTGGCCTGATTGGGCCGGGTAAAATGATGAGCATCGGAGTTCCAGCCCACTCCCAGCACCTCGGCCCTGGGCCGCAAGCCATGGCTGTGTGCAGCCTCCTCGGCAGCCAGTACCAGCACGCCTGCGCCTTCGGCCAGGACAAAGCCCTTGCGATCCAGGCTAAAGGGTCGGGAGGCCTGGCTGGGATCACTATAGGCCCGGTCTTTCTCGCCCACCTTGATGGTGGCCAACATATTGGTGAAACCCAAGATGATTTCAGGGATGAGACAGGTTTCCACTCCGCCGGCCAGGGCAAAATCCGCATCGCCATCGCGGATCATGCGGGCAGCCAAACCAATGGCATGGTTGCCCGAGGCGCAAGCACCCTGCGGCGAAACAATTGGCCCGGTAAAGCCCAGTTCCATGCCTGCCTTGCCCGCAGGCAGGTTGGCACAAAGGTTGGGCAACAGGTAGGGGCTAACCTTGAGCGGGCCGTGTTGCAGGTAATTGCCCATGGCAATGCGGTAGGCGTCTGAGCCGTTGAGGGCAGAACCGATCAGGCAGGCGGTGCGGGGAGCGACCTGTGCATCCATCGCCAGGCCGGCGTCGACCAGAGCCTGACGGCACATTTCCACGGTGAGGAAGACATAGCCCGCGTTCCACACCGAAACATCCTTGGCGCTGACCATGGGCAGTTTGGCTGGATCCCAATCCGGAATCTCACCGACCACATTGCTGCGGGTCTCCACCTGGCAACGGCTCAATCTGCGGAACCCTGCCTCGCCTGCTGCGGCGCGCTGCCAGGTACTGGCAAAATCTTTGCCCAGGGCGGTGGCAGTAGCATATCCCAGCACCACAACCCGTCTGTTCTTCGGTGCCTGCATGGGCTCAGCTCAACCTCACATCAATTGGCTCAAGCGCATCGCCGGAAAAGCGCACAGGCATTGCACCCTCCAAAACCAAAAGCATTTTTCATCACAAATTCCTGCGCCAGCTGGCGCTCGCCTTCGGCCACACAGTCGAGTTCCATTTCAGGATCAGGCCGGTAGTTGATGGTGGGCGGCAAACGTCCCTCCTCCATGCCGCGCAGGGCAAAAATCGTTTCCAGCGCACTAGAGGCGCCCATGGCATGACCGAGGAAGGACTTGTTGGCAGAAATCGGCGGCAATTCCTTGCCAAAAACTGCCCGCAGGGCCTTGTACTCGGTTGTATCCCCTGCCCTGGTGGCTGTGGCATGGGCATTGATCGCTGCCACCTCCTGGGGACCAATTCCTGCGTCTGCCAGGGCACTGTGCATGCAGGCCTTGATGGTGGGGGCAAAAGGCAGCACCGGGTGATGGGCATCGGAACTCATGCCCCAGCCCGCCAGTTCCACTGTGTAGGCAAGCCCATGGGTGCGGGCAAAATCACGGCTGCACAAAACAAGTGCACCTGCGCCCTCGGACAAGACAAATCCGCGTCGATGTACTGAAAAAGGACGGCTGGCCGCCTGTGGCGGCGTTTCCTCCTCGCCCTTTTTGGGAATAAAGATGCCGTTCATAGTGTAGAAGCCAGCAGTGATTGGCGCAACCACGGCACAATCAACAGCCCCACAGAGAACCACATCCGCCCGACCCAGGGCCAGGAGCATGGCTCCGGTCAACAGTGAGGTCAAACCAGTGGCGCAGGCACTGATGGTGGACATGATCGGCCCGCTGGCGCCGGTGTGCATGGCCACCTTGCCGCTGACCATGTTGATGCAGGAGTTGGGATTGGCATAGGGATGGGGCAATTTACTGTTCTGCTGCCACTGACGGTCGGCCTGCAGCAGGGCATCCACCCCGCCCACGGCAGAGCTAAAGGTAACCCCTACCCTGGGGGCAAGTGCAGAGTCGATCTCGATCGTGCTCCGAGCCAGGGCACGCTCCACCACCAACAGCGCGTACTTAAACACCGGCGAGGTCCACATGGCCTGTTGCCGGGCACTCAGGAAAGGGTAATCGAGATGATCTATAACCGGCATCTGCCCGGCAATGTGCACTGGGAAATCCGCACCACCATCAAAACGGGTAAGTGCAGCAATGCCGCTTTCACCGGCAAGGGCGCGCTGCCACTGCTGATCGAACTCCACCCCCAACGGGGATACGCAGTCGTAGCCGACCACCACCGGCCCCTGCCCTTGCATGCCTTCTTTTACCAAGGAAGAAACTGATAAAGTTTGGCAAACATTTCATACACCTCGATCCAGTTTTGTAGATCTTTGGTGCTGTTCATGTGTGCGCGTTTATTCACCATCACCCAGCTCATGTGGGCAGCCCCGTCCTTGCAGGTGGAGCAATCACGGGTTTCAGAGGTGCAGCAACGATGGGTGGTGCGCAAATCGGATGCCCAGCGGACAAAGTTGGTCAGCCTTCTGGGTTGCGGTTCGCGCGTGTCAGCGTAGATGGTCACCGAAGGGCACTCCAGCCAGCCAAAGCGCCGTCCCTGCATGACACCAGTGGTGATGATCTCGTGGTAATACTTGCAGGAAATAACCGTGTCTGGATAGGCGTCGAGCAGGCTGTCCATCTCGGCGCGCACAGCCACGAGTTCCTGCGGCTGCCAGGAAAAGCCATCCACCCCCTCGTCGTTGGAGAGGAGCTGCATATGCACCTTTAGGCCCACATCCCTGATTTTTCGCACAATCTTCTCGCACTTACCCAGCTGTTTGGGAGTAATGGTGAACAGATAGTAGGCATGCGGGTCACCCGCATAGTTGGCACTGGAAATTTTGAAGGTATTTTTGCCGCGCAGGATGCTTTCGTCTTCCTCGTCTCCCCACAGGGAAATGCCCACCATCATGTCCGGAAAGCGTTCCCGCGGCACCTTGATCAGGCCATTGGTGGCGCAGAAAGTGGGCAGGCGGCGGTAAAAGGCTTCCACCCGGTCCAAACAAAGGGTAGGCTCGCCGCCAATTAGAATGGCCAAATTCACCCCTCGGGCCATCTCTGCCTCGACAAAGGCATGCCACTTGGCAACATCCTTTTCTTCACTGGCAGCCTTGTGCTCGCCCGAGGAAAAAAAGAAGCACCCCTTACAACGCAGGTTGCAGCGGTCAGTGACATCGTAGATAGAGCTGCGGATGTTGAGCCGGGAAATCTTTTTGTAGCGCTGGTGCCAGGCCGCATCAAGGAGGGAACTTACCGTTTTCATGGCATTTGGTCAGGCAGCATCCTTGGTTGGTACAGGTGCACCCGCAGCACAGAGATTGGCGCCCTTTTCGTAGTGGCGCACCCAGACGGCCAGGTAGGTGTCCACATAATCGAGCCAGGCGATAAAGGACTGTGGATGACTTGCATGGCGATACATGCGGGCAGTAACCACGGCACTGCCCGCAGCATAGTGGCGGCAGTCGGCGCAGTCGGTATCGGGTACGCAGCAGGCAGCAGCACGATCCCAGCTCAGATCGGTGCGATACTGCCTGAAAGTGCGCCCCAAGCCCACATCAGTGGAGGAATTTTGACGCGGATAGGGGCAGGAGAACAGATCGTGCAGACCTTGGTCATGGGTGTGCACGGTAGTGTTGTAGGGCGAGTAGAGCACAGTTTTTGGGTAATGGGCAAGCAAGTCGGTCATCATCTGCGCAGTGGCACGCAAACTTTCAGGGCTGTGACGCAGGTTCCCTGTGTAACCAACCGGAGCTGAAAACATATTGAAGCTGATGCGCTGGTTGTTGTCTGCAAGTATTCTGGTTACTTCCGCGGCCTGATCGATATTGTGCGGGGTGAAAGTATAGATGAAGATGGCACGACTATCATCCCGGTAGAGCTCCATCTGGCGCTTGAGCATGTCCGGAGCCCTTCGAACAGCCAAACTGGCCACATCATTACCCCACACCGAAATATGGATACGGTAATCAATGTCGTGGGGAATGGGCTTAAGTCCATTGGTGGCGATCGCACCCAAGGGAATGGTTTCAAAACAAACCCGACACAGCTCCGGCACCAGCGATGGCTCGGCCCCGGCCAACACCACAAAAGTGATGCCGCGTTTTTTCTCTTCGACCATCAAGGCGCGCCACGCCGCCGGATCCCGCTCCTCCGTGGCCAGATGCTTTTCCCCGTTGAAATAGTAGCAACCCTCGCAACGGATATTGCAACGTTTGGTCATATCATAGGTGGATTCGCGCAGGAAAAAGAATTTGCGCACCTTTTCCCAGCGGGCCCGGACAACAGGGTCGGCAAGGATGTCACTGAATTTGCAGGAACCGGCGTTGGCTGCTGCCTGCACATTCGTTGTCATGCTTCGTTTTTTTTCTCGTCGATGTAATTGGCGATAATGCGCAGAGTGGTCAGCTTGGGGTAATCGTCCTCATCAATGCGAATACCAAACTCATCGCGGATCACCAGGGCGATGGTAGCCAAATCCATGCTGTCAATGCCCACCTCGTCCACCAGATCCAAATCCGGATCAAAGGAGTCGGGGGTCACCTCTTCCAATTTCAACTCGTTGATAATGATTGCCGCAACCCGCAGGGTTGTGGGGCTTTTATCTGCTTGCATGTTGTATTCTATATCGTTATGGGCCAGAAAGATAGTGCCGCTGGACACCTCTTCCCCACCTTCTCTTATACGATAGCTGTATTGACCCTGTTGTGCATTCTCAGCAGTGGCGTGCACTGTGAGCACGGCATCGGGCGCAACCAGCCGTTTGAACTTGATTCTGCTGGCCGACTTGAGATACAGGGGCAAAGCCAAGGCTGCGGCCACCATCTCGACCACCATGCTGACCTGGGCAATGCCCGGCAAAACAGGAAAATCAGGGAAATGACCGTCAAACCACGGGGAGTCCACCCGCAGTTGCACCTGGGCACAAATTTCTCCGGCTGCGTTGCGCTCAGGCGCGGACATTGCATACCATAACGTATCCCTGCCTGTCCACGAAAAATGTTCAGCCATGCTCGCCACCATGCCACGGATAGTGCAGTACACCTTTGTTTATACAAAAAAACAAGTAAATCTTCTCCTGCGTTTGGACATCAACGGGCAAGATGTTCCCACAGGGGACCCACGCGACCACGTGCATGCATCTTCTGCACCAGGTTGGCAGCGGTCTTGCCACCTGAACCCACCAGCCAGTTGATGCGACCAGCAGCCTGCTGCAGCACCATGGCCTCTATCTGGTCACGGTCTATGGCGTTTGCCCGGTAAAAAACCGGCTGAAGCAGATCTGTGTCCTGGCTGATCTGTCCCTCCTGTACTGCGATCTCATAGAGTTCTGTGCCCGGGTAGATGCGGATACCGATAAAAAAGAAAAAGGCCGCTCGCGGCAACTGTTCGATCCGCTCCAGGCTTTGCTGCACAGTTGTGGCGCTTTCTCCTGGTCCACCTAAAAGAAAGTAATGGGCAACATGCAAACCAGCTGCCTTGGCAGCCGTATGGGCGGTAAAAACATCGTCTGGAGTAAAGGGTTTGCGGTAGTTGCGCAGCATACTTGGCGAGAGCGATTCAGTGCCAAATTCAACATGGCAACACCCTGCCTCGGCCATGAGCTTGAAATATCCTGCATCTGATCTGGCCAGCCGAAGCGGTGCAAAAAAAGCCCCCCAGGGAAGGGCAAGTCGACTTGCCCGCAGGGCACGGGCCACCTTGATGCTGTGGCGCAGGTCGGAATTGAAAGCCGAGTCGGTGAAGAAGAGATACCTGGCCCCAGCCTGCTGAAGGGCAAGGGCTGTGGCAGCCACCTCTTCTGGCGAAACAAGTCGGTGGCTGCGTCCTTCGATATGTGGATAGGGACAGTAGATGCAGCGAAAAGAGCAACCTCGTTTGCTCTGCAGATTCAGCATACCGCCCTGTTGCACATAGAAGGCACGCTGCTCCGGTGCGGCCAGTACACGCCTGCGCTCTCCATCCCAGGGAGGTGCGAGTCGACTAGGAGCGCCTGGTGCGAGCACACCAGGAATGAGCGCCGGATCTCCCCCTTGCTCCAGAGCCGTCAGCAGCAGGGGAAAACGCTCCCCTTCGCCAACAATCCCGTAATCAACCCGTAGCAGCGCAAGTATCGCCTCGGGCATGATAGTAAAGCCGCTGCCCCCGCATACCAAAATGGCCTGACTGCGACTTCGCAACCAACTGACCAGCTGACTGAGTTGATCCAGAAAATAATCCGGAGCACCTGCCTCGGTATTGTCGATGTTGCGGCAGGCAAGACCAATTACCTCTGGTTGCCAGCTGGCCAATACAGTTGCCAGTTCCTCCAGGTTACCACTGTTGAGATCGTAACGCTGCACCTCGTGCTGCGCAGCAATAGCGCCAGCTACGTAATCCAGGCCCAGCGGATACACCGGATAGGGCACCTGCAGAGTGTTGAGGGAGAGGAGCAGAACCTTCATGGCAGAGCAAATTCCACTGCACTTAGCGTGTACCCGCACCCCAAAAGCAGCACACTCTTACCACCAAGGTAAACAGGAGATGATACTCTTTTCTGATCGGTTAAAAGCACAGCAGGTATATATTGTTCCCTGAGCAAGGAGACAGCCAACACCGCGGCCACGGCCGAGGCCGAGGCGAACTGGCCCAAAAAATCCCGGTACAAGCAAACAGGAATATGCTGGCCGCACAATCGGCGGAATTCTTCCAACTGCGCGCAGACCAAGCCCTTATCTGTCGCAGAGATACCAGCCAAGATCAACCCGATGCGTTCGCCAGCCCCTCTTGCCCCGCCCAAGGCATCCAGCAGCAGGGTAACAGCTGTCTGGCCAGAAAAGAGCTGGCAGTGACTGATAACAGCCATGGCTGCCTGTGTGTCCCGCCTCAGCAGTAGAGCACCGCCGCCATCGGCAAGGGGTGTGTCTGGACAGATGGCAGCATCTAGCATGGGCGACCAGGATACATGGGCCTCATCTGCACCTAGCAGCAGGCTAGACAGGGTGCCTGGTTCATCCTGCTCAGTATGCTGCTGCTCATTACGCTGAACATGCCGATTGCTTCGGCAGGCAAGCAGGTTGGCGGCAAAACAGGCCTGCTCAAAAGACTGTTCACCACCACTGATGGTGACATTGGCCCCTTTGGCACCCAGCAATAAAGCCACCTGCCCGGCTGGGCTGTTGTGCACCGAGCCGATGAAATTCGTGGGACTGGGAAATTGTTGCCCGCTCTCCTCGAGCCGGGCAAGAAAATCCGCGGTTTCAGAAAGCGAGCCCCAACCTGTCCCCATGAACACCGAATCCACAGCAGCAGGTTTACCTTCTGGCACAACCGCTGCGGCCAGGGCAAGGCTCAATTTGGCCAGGCGTTGCAAGCGGCGCAGTTGCCGGGCCGGCAAAGTTGTGCAGTAACGAGCTATCTCAACCCTACCTGCGCAGCTCTGACCAGACTCGAGACGGGCTAAGGTGGCGGCGAGATCACCGGCACCGGTGAAGCAGGCGCACGCATGCACAGCCAAGGGAGGAAGCGCGCCAACAAGTTTTGGCTGCTCTGGAAAAGCTCCAGCAGCGGCAAAGACAAGGCTGGCATTGTTGCCACCAAAACCAAAGGAGTTGGAAAGCAGCGAACGCAGTGGTTTGTCTACTGGTTTGTCTTGTGGATGCAAGCCCAGGTCTGGATCAAACTCGCTAAAGCCGGTGTTGGCCGGAATAAACCCCTTGGCCAGGGCCAGGCTGGCAAGCACTGCCTCGATCGCGCCGGCCGCGGCCAGGCTGTGGCCGCTTGCACCCTTGATGGAAGAAAGCGGCGGAGGTTGGGCAAACAGTCTCCGGATGGCCCGGGCCTCGGCCAAATCGTTATCCACCGTGCCAGTACCATGCAGATTGATGTAGTCAATGTCTTCAGGAGCAAGGCCTGCGTCTGCCAGGGCTGAGCGCATGGCAGCCAGAGCTCCATCACCATGGGGATGGGGCGAAGCAGGATGGTAGGCATCGCAGGACAGCCCGGCACCAAGCAGCTCGGCCAGGGGAGCATTTTCCTCAGCAACGCTCAACAGGAGCATGGCCGCGCCTTCTCCCACTGCCATGCCGCGGCGGTGGCGGTCCATGGGTTTGGGGCCGGTAGCATCCACAAGTTGCAGGGAATGGAAGCCAAAAAAGGTCAGGCGGCAGAGGGAATCCACCCCACCGGCCAAAACCCGTCTGGCCTGGCCACTGCGTAAAAGCCGCAGTGCCAAAGCCAAGGCCAGGGCGCCCGAAGAACAGGCTGTGGAAACCGTCAAAACCGGGCCACTGCATCCTGTAAAATGGGCCAGTTCTGCACCCACCGTAGCTAGGGCATGGTAACGACAGGCGCTGTTGGCACAGAGACTGGTACTGGCCGCAGCCGGATGTTCGGCCAGCATATTTTCGGTGCTGAGCATGCCACCGGTGGTACAGCCCACAACAATGGCATCCGGGACATGGCCACTACTATGGGCAAGGGCCTGTTTGGCCGCATGCAAGGCCAGTTGGTGGGTGCGCGGCAGGGGGCTGTTTTTGTCTTCTGTAAAAACCGCCTGTCCTACCGGCAGACCTGCTCCCTGCAAGAGCGGAAAAAGACGCAGCCGCCCCAAGCAGGCCTGACCATGACGCAGAGCTGTTTCTGTAGCTGCCAGCCCATCACCCAGGGCACTGACCAGACCAAGACCAGCAATACAGATACGGGTACGATTGTTGTTCAAGATGTTGTATCAAGGCGTTTTCGTGGGTGAATGCTGTTTGATATGGGCAGCCAGGCTCCTCAGCGTGGCAAAGACCTGCTGGCCAACCTCCTGGTTGTTGATCAACACCCCATAATCTTTCTCCACCATCACCACCATCTCCAGCACATCAATGGAATCTATACCAAGTTCACCGCCCACCAGGTGGGCATCGGCGTCAAAGGTTTCAGGGGTCAGCTCCTGCAGATTCAAAAGGGTTATCAGTTTTCCCTTCAATTCTTCGATCAACACATCCATACCAGCACCTGAAAAAGCGGTCATCCCACGGTCGTCTTCAGTTAGTGACAAAAGCCTCCACAGGCTTCCAGATAAAGAAACCCTTTTACACCATTGTTGCCTACCTTGCCAGCAATCAACATAAAAGAACGTTACATTTATTCGGCAACATGATAAATTATCACGTTTAATTCGTTCTGCTGCACTTTTTTTGAGGCGAAAAGCAGTGGATACTGGCCACAGTATGCCTTTGCGCAGTACAAGTCCGGCTCAATCATCATGGAACATAAAACCCTGGGAGCGATAACCGAACTGCCGCTGGAAGCACTCCTCCCCCAGCGTGGCCGCATGCTGCTTCTGGACGCAGTGCTTGCCGGCGACACCACCTTTGCCATCACCCGAAGTATTGTCCGGTCAGAATGGCCCCTTGCCAGAGCCAATGGCGTGGATGCCCTTATTCTGGTGGAAATTGCCGCCCAGACTGCAGGTATCAGCTGTAGCTGGGAACGTTTGCTGAGCAAAGGGGTGCATTCGGAGCAAAAGGGCTGGATCGTGGCCATCAAGCGCCTGGAGCTCCACCTTGCCCAATTGCCGTTTCATGCCCACATTAAAACCGAAGGGCGCAGTACCATCAAATATGGTGGATTTCAAGAGGTCGCCACCCGCATGCACATGAACAACGCATTGATAGCTGAGGTGGTGCTGCAGTTGTATCAACCAGAGGAAGGATAGCATGCACACTGCGGAGGGGAAAAAGATAGTTCTGGTGAGTGGCGGCAGCAGTGGGATTGGCCGCGCCATTTGCGTGGAACTGGCTAAAAACGGTAACCTTGTCTGCATCAACTACAGGCAGAACCAGGCCGGGGCTGAGCAGACGCTTGCCGAGGTGGCACAGGCAGGAGGTACAGGCGAGCTGCACCCCTTTGATGTACGAGACAGAGACGCTGCTGCAGCTGCTGTGTCGGACATTGCCCAGCGTCACGGTCGCCTGGACATCCTCATCAACAATGCCGGCACTATCGCCGACGGCCTGTTCATGACCATGTCACCAGAAAACTGGCACCGGGTCATTGATACCTCTGTGCACGGTTTTTACAACCTGACCCGACCAGCCATTGAATACATGGTGCGGCAAAAAGCGGGCGTGGTGGTTTCGATCTCTTCGGCAGCTTCGCTCATGCCCAATCGCGGCCAGAGCAACTACGCTGCTGCCAAGGCAGGACTCAATGCTGCCAGCCGGGTCTTGGCCGCTGAAGTGGCACGCCTGGGCATCAGGGTGAATGTGGTGGCCCCTGGTCTGATTGATACTGAAATGATTACACATGCGCCCAAGGAGCAGATCAAACAGCTGATCCCCATGGCCCGTATCGGTCGACCGGAAGAGGTGGCTGCAGTGGTTGCCTTTCTCTGCTCGGATGCTGCCTCGTACATGACAGCGCAAATTCTTTCGGTCAACGGAGGCATGATGTGAACGTGGTGCGCAAGCTCTCTCTGCTCCTTGCCCTGACGCTGATCACCTGGAGCACTGCCTTTGCGATGCCAGAGCAGCCCAGGGTACAGTTGCAGTCGGTGCAGGCAAATTTTTTCCAGGAAAAGCATCTACCCATCCTGGCCCAACCCATCACCTCCCGGGGCGTCTTTGCCTTCCAGGCCCCTCGTTTCCTGCGCTGGGAATACCTGTACCCAGTACGCACCCTGCTTCTGGTGCATAATGACAGTATGAAAAAACTGGTTGAAGTGGATGGCAAACTGGTCAACGATCCAGATTTGGCCACCAATTCCATGCAGCTGGTTCTGGAGGAAATCACCAACTGGCTGGCTGGCCGCTTCAGCGACAACCCTGCCTTTGCTGCCTCTTTTCCCGATGAACACACCATCGTGCTCACGCCCAAGGATGCCGGGCTGGCCGCCATTATCAGCCGCATTGACCTGCATCTGCAGGGTAAAGACGGACTCATCGACACTGTCCTCATCCATGAAGGTCCAGACGCATTTACCCGGCTCGTTTTTTCCGATGCTGTCTTGAACCTCACCCTTGCGGAATCGCTCTTCACTGCACCATGAAGCGACTTGCACCCTGGCTTTTCCTGGTTTTTGTACTTTCCGCCTGCGGTACTGCGCAAACACCGCCACAGTTCGTCACCCTGCGCCCAGTGGCCCCTCCCCTGAGCTGTGCCGAGTTTTTTCCCCAGGGTGACTGGCAGTATGTCCACGCCATCCGTTTTCATCTGGCCAGCGGTGGAGGCGGCTCTGCCATTGGTGTGGTTGTACTGAGCGGCCAGGATATCCGCTGCGCTCTGACTACAGTAGAAGGATTGACCCTGTTCGAAGGACGGGTCAAGGGTTCGGGACCTGTGGAGATCCTGCGCGCCCTGCCGCCCTTTGACCGGCAGCATTTTGCCGACAATCTGCTCAAAGATATTCGCACCCTGTTCATTCCCCCACTGGGCCTGGTCAGACAGGGACAACTGGCCGACAAGGCCAGGGTCTGCCGGTACGAAACCGCAGATGGCGCCATCGCCGATATCATGGAAACCAAGGATGGCTGCTGGCGGTTGCAAACCTACAATCCAGAACCGCAACGCAACCGTTCGGTACGCGCCTACTCCTGTGAATGGACAGCACAGTCCGGATTGATGCCCTCACAACTAGAGCTGACCGCTCCCGGTCGTAACGGCTACACCATCAACCTGCGACTGATTTCGGCCCAGCGCCTTACTCCCAACCCCTGAGTGTGCATGCGTTTCAAGCTGATTTACCCCAAATGGCCCAAGCTGGATCGGCAAACAGAATTCCATCTGCCGCCCCACGGCCCAGTGGTCTTTGCCGCTGCTCTGCCAGACTATGTGGAGGTGGAATTTATCGATGAAAACCTCGAGGATATCGACTTTGATGCAGCAGTAGACTTTGTTGGTATCTCCATGATGCTCACCGTACAGGTACGCCGGGGCTGGGAGATCGCCCATGCTTTTCGTCAGCGCGGCATCAAGGTGATTTTTGGTGGTATTGCCACCATGCTCCACGCCGAAGAGTGTCAGCAGTACGGAGATGCTGTTTTCCTTGGCGAGGCCGAAGGACGCATGGAAGCCGTGTTTGCCGATTTTAGCCGCAATGCTCTCAAACCGGTCTATAACTTCCTCGACCAGCCACCAGATATCGCCCTGGTGGGTACGGCCCGGCGGGATATCCTCAAGCGCCATCTCTACAACTATCGCGGGGTGCAGATGGTGGATTTGGTGCACGCCTCCCGCGGTTGCCGCTTCAACTGCTATCCCTGCGCGGTTTCCTACCTGGGCGGTCGCAATTTTCGGCCCAGGCCCATTGACAAGGCCATTGCCGAAATGGCCTCCATAGACAACAATCGACTCTTCATTGTTGACAACTCCCTGGCACAGGATACCCAATGGGAGCTGGACCTGTTCAGGGAGATGATCCCCCTGAAGAAAAAATGGTGTGCACATCCCATTGAAGACAAGCCCGAAGTGCTTGATCTGGCTGCCCAGGCCGGAGCCTGGTACGTGTACCAGGCAGTGTTCGACACCTCCGACTACATCCGCGAACGGATCAAGCGCTACCATGACCACGGTATTGGTGTGGAAGGCACCATTCTTTTGGGGTTGGACAACCACGACGAAGACTTCATCAAACGGCTGGTCGATTTTCTTTTGGATATCGACCTTGACCTGGCCGAATTCACGGTACTCACCCCCTTTCCCCACACCAGGGCCTACGAGGAACTGCACCACCAGGGCCGGATTCTCACCTATGATTGGAACCGTTACTCCGCAGACCAGGTGGTGTACCAGCCCAAACACATGAGTCCGGAGCGCTTGCAGGAGCTCCTCGACTACGCCTGGGACAGTTTTTACCACGATGAATCCCAAAGCATGAAAATGGCCAAACTCTTTACCCAGGTAATCCGCAAGGAGATGGCAGACAATAGCTTCCGCCCCCGCGACCGCAACCTGGGTAATCATCATTTTGGTCGCACGAATACAGAGGCAGTGCCTTGAACAGGGATGATTGCACATCCACCACCTTTATTCAGCAATGTACCAGCCAGGCCAGCACCCTGCTGCGCGGCCCGACCTGGCTGGAGCAGCCCTTTATCTGCGCTGGTATACGCCACGCCCAGTTGCATCAGCAGGCAGCCCAACTCTATTGGCATTGTACGGATACTGGCCACAACAGCCCCATCTGCCTGGCCAGTGAAGACAAAATAGTTTGTGCCGCTGCCCTGTTGGCAGCCCTAGCCGGCGGCCCACCCCTGCTCTTGCCCTATGCCCTGTCGCCACAGGCACTAACAGCCCTACAGACGGCCACCACCTATACCCATGCCCTGGCCAGCCCAAAACTGGAACTGCCCGCAGACATAGAGCGGTTGCCCCTGCCCACAGAACTTTCCGGACAAGAAAGCAGGCCCCTACCACACAAACCAGTGCAAGGAGCGATGCTCCACCTCTTTACCGGCGGCAGCACCGGTGCCCCCCAACTCTGGAGCAAAACCGCTGCCAACCTCTTTGGCGAGGCCCTGTTCATCGCCGCCCACCATGGTATTGGCACGCAAGACCGCATTGCTGCCACCATCGCACCCTACCATATCTATGGTCTGCTCTACAGTGTACTGCTGCCCCTGGTGAGTGGTGCGGCCGTACTGGCAGAGACGCCATCCTTTCCCGAAGAGATAAGCGAAGCAGTGCGCGCCAACCGCATCAGCATTTTTATCAGCGTGCCGGCCCACTACCGCGCCCTGCAGGGAAAGAGCTGCGCATCCTCCGGCCTGCGCCTGGCCTTCTCTTCGGCAGGCATGCTCGATGCGGCCAGTAACCAGGCCTTTTGCCAGGCTAACCAAGTTGGCATTGCCGAGATCTACGGCTCCACGGAAACCGGCGGCATTGCCCGCCGCAACCGTTTTCTGGGTGAAGAACATTTCACGGTGCTGCCCCTGGTTGACTGGCAACCAAGTCACGAGGAGCGGTTAATGGTGCGCTCGCCCTTTCTCTCGCCGGAGCTGCCCCTGGATCAAGCGGGCTTCTTCCACACTGCAGACCGAATCGCACCCCTGGATACCACCTCTTTTGCCCTGCTCGGCCGGGCCGATCTGGTGGTGAAGGTGGCAGGTAAACGGGTAGACATGGAAGCCATTCGCCTGCTCATCCAGGAACAGCCCGGCGTGCGGGAAGCACTTGTCCTGGCCCTGCCCGCAGCTGGCAGCCGGGAAAACCGCATTGCTGCGGTGGTGGCGGAGAGCAAACCGGGTGGAGTTGAGGCTGAGGCGTTGCGCCGCGTCCTTGGCCAGCAGCTTGAACCCTATGCCCTGCCCCGGGTCATCAAAATAGTGGCACAGATCCCGGTGAAGGCAAACGGCAAGTACGATCGCGAGGCCATCCTCGCCCTGGTGACAGCATGAAACGCATCAGGGCCGCCTGTGCCGCTGGTTATGAACGTATGGCCGCCCGCACCGACCTGCTCGACCAGATCAATGTCTTTCCCGTGGCCGATGCAGATACCGGCGTGAATCTGCGTCTTTCGCTTGCACCGCTGCGCGATGCGGCAAGCGAAGATGCCCAGTGCCTGGCGCGCTTGCAAAGCCACGCCACTGGCAATTCAGGCAACATTGCCGTTGCCTTTTTTACCCCTCTGCTCGGTCCACCAGATCCATCAGACACAAAAGCAGGTACAGCAGGCACAGGTCTGCACAGTACACAGGAAGAGGTGCACACCAAGCTTACCAGTAAGTTGGCCGCAGGTAACCGCCTGGCCCGACAAGCCGTGCTTGCCCCAAAAAATGGCACCATGCTGGATCTGCTTGAACACCTTGCCAGTTTCCACAACACTGCTGTTCCCCTACCTGCAGGCCACAACCTTGTGGAGGACCTGGCCGAGACGGTGCGCGCCACAGCCCAAATATTGCCGCAACTACGCCAGGCAGGTGTGGTGGATGCCGGTGCCCTGGGACTCTTCTTTTTTTTCGAAGGCTTTTTCGCCACATACTTGCAAGACACTTCCCTGCTCCGCCCGGCACATGGGCTGTTTCCAGGTCTGCTCAAACCTAAACCACTCCTGGCAAGCGATGAAGACAAGGGGCTATGTATAAGCCTTACCCTGGAGAGCAACACCAATAGAGACGCCAGAGACCCTGCCCAGGCTGAGCCAGCCGTGCTTGCTCAACTGGGCAGCAGTGTGGTGGTACGCCGGGATGGCAGCACCCTGCGGCTCCACCTGCACAGTCAAACACCGGAGAAGGTGCAGGAAAGACTGCAGGATTTAGGGACCATCACCAGGTGGCACACCGAACCTATCTCTTTGCAGCAACACAGCCGGCCGGCACCCGGCCTCTTGCACCTGCTCTGCGATGCCGCTGGCTCGCTGCCCCGAACCTTGGCACAGCAGGAGGGCATCAGCCTGCTCGACAGCTATGTGGTCTGTGATGGTGAGGCCAAACCCGAAACCCTGTGGGATCCGGCAACCATTTACAGTGCCCTGCGCCAGGGCAAAAAGGTGAGCACTGCCCAGGCCTCTGCGTTCGAGCGCCAGCAACTCTTTGCCAGCACCATCGAACTGTACGGGTCTACGCTCTACCTCTGTGTCGGCTCCGCCTATACCGGCAACCACGGTACAGCCCTGGCCTGGAAGCAGGAACATGACACCAAAGACCAGTTCACCGTGGTGGATAGCGGCGCAGCCTCTGGTCGCTTGGCCTGCATAGCCCTCATGGCTGCCCGCGCCAACCGCCGGGTTGCCACAAAAGAGGCTTTGCTGACCTTGATCAACACACTTTGTCAGAACTGCGAGGAATATGTTTTCCTCGATACCCTGCGCTATCTTGCTGCAGGTGGCCGGGTTTCGAAAATACGTGGTCTTGCCGGTGGCCTGCTTGGTCTCAAGCCCATTATCAGCCCACAGCAGGAAGGGGTGCGCAGCATGGGGGTGGTGCGCAGTCAAAGCGGCCAGAAGGATTTTGCCCTGGAACGGATGCGCACTTTGGCCAAAAGGAGCCGGGTGCCACTGGTTTTGCTTCAGTACAGCGACAATGAAGACTGGCTCCAGCAAGAGGTGCTCCCCCTGGTGCAGGAACTTCTCCCCAGCAGTGAAATCCTGCTGCTACCACTCTCCCTAACCTCGGGCGTGCACATGGGCCCGGGTACCTGGGCCCTGGCCGCCTGCCCACAGCCCACAGGCACAGAGACAATGGAGATATAACCATGCGAGTTGTGCTTGTTATTCCCAGCTACAACCACGGCTTGCGTCTTCCGGCCGTGCTAGATGATGCCAAAAGACTCGGCCTGCCCATCATGGTGGTGGATGACGGCTCCACCGATGACACCCAGACCATTCTGGCTGATCTGGCCACCCTGCCGGAGAACGCCCACATACATCTTGTGCGCCACCGCAGCAATCAAGGCAAGGGCGCAGCCCTGCACAGCGCCTTTACCCTGGCAACTGAGCAAGGATATGACTGGGCACTGAGCATGGATGCCGATGGCCAACACCTGGCCGAAGATGCCGCACACCTGTTGGCCCGTGCACGCGCCGCCGGGGGCCGGCCATTGGTGGTGGGGGTGCGCAACGGCATGGAAGACATCCATGTACCCTGGAGCAGCAGGGCTGGCCGCGGGTTTTCCAACTTTTGGGTCTGGGCCTGCGGCGGACCAAGACTTGCAGATTCCCAGTCCGGCTTTCGCCTCTATCCCCTACCCGAGACCCTGCTTCTGGGCGTGCAGGCCAAGCGTTACCAGTACGAGGTAGAGGTGCTGGTTGTGGCACAGACACAGGGTCTGCAGGTTTTGGAAGCGCCGGTACAGGTAGTGTACCAGCCCAAGGGAGAGCGCATTAGCCATTTTCGACCAGGCCGCGATTTTCTCCGCAACAGCGCCACCTTTTCCCGCCTGTTTTTCCGACGTTTTCTTGGTCACAACCAGTGAGTATGAGCGCCTTCTGGTACAGGTTTCTGGAAAAAAACGCCATTTTTTTCGGTGCCTGGCTCTTCCCCTTGAGTGCCCGCATCATTGCTGCAGGCTATTTTCTTTTTTCACCGCTACGCCGCGAAAGCATCCGCTTCTACCGTCTGCTTTATCCAAAACAGTCTGCTCTGCACCATTGCTACTGCGCCTGTCGGCAATACCAACAGTTTACCACCATCCACAGCGATCGTTTTCTTGCCCGCCAAGGTCGCAGCGTCAATTTCAGCTCCGAGGGTCTGGAGCAACTCGCCCCTTGCCTGGGTAAAGGAGGTGCACTTTTGCTCATGTCGCACCTGGGCAACTGGGAGATGGCTGCCAGCCTGCTGAGCCGTCAATTTAGTGAGTTGCGGCTTTTGCTCTTTATGGGTGCGAAACAAAAGGAAGGGGTGGAGGCCGCGCAAAAGGAGGCGCTGCGCAACGATGGCGTGCGCATCATTGCTATGGAGGAGCAGGAAGAAAATCCACTCCTTGCGGTGGAGGGCATCCGTTTCTTGCAGGAGGGAGGGGTGGTTTCCATGCCAGGCGACATCCTCCACCGGCCGGATCAGAGACGGCTGCAGGTGTCCTTTTTAGGCGGGGTGGCTGAAGTTCCGGCAGCGCCCTTTGTCATGGCCCTGCTGGCCCAGGCACCGCTCTTTGTCTTTTTCGCCTTCCGCACCGGTCCTGGCCACTACCATTTCACCCTGTCACCACCTCTGCTGCTGCACAAGCAAACCCGCAACAGCCACCGCAAAGAACGTGAACAGGTGCTGCAGCAGGCAGCCCAGCACTATGCCGGGCTGCTGGAACAGGCCCTGCGCGCCCATCCCTTTGCCTGGTTCCATTTCCGCCGTTTTGTCCATGACGCACCAAAGAGCCCCAGTGGTTCAGGCAGTCAAAACAGTCGAAAATAGGCCCTTACTGCTGCCAGAAAACCGATCAAGGCGCCTGAGCTTGCCAGACACTTTTCTTTTTACGGCAAAGCAGGTAATATTCTATCTTTTCTTCATCTATTTTGTAGGACAAGTTATGACCCGTGAGGAACTGCAAGACCGGATTATCGCCATTCTCGTACAGGATTTTGAATTCAAGGATCCGGCCCCAGACGACCATCTGCGTGATGTGCACGGCTTTGACAGTATCGACGCCATCGAACTGCTCGCCAAAATCGAAAAACTGCTTGGCTTTTCCCTTACCCGGGAAGAAAAGGAACAGGCCATGGTTATCCGCACCATAAACGATATTCTGGACTATATCGAAACCATGCAACAGAAACGGGACCTGGCCACACCATGAGTCGCCGGGTCGCGATCACTGCGGTCTCCGCAATCACACCGATTGGGTATGGCCAAAGGGATATTGTCGAGAGCTTGCAACAGGGTGTTTCCGGGGTCAAGCCGCTAAAAGACGACGGCCTGCTTGTCAGCCGTATCCATTCCAAGGTTTTCGGTACAGTGGATTATCCCATCCCCTTTGATTTTGCCCGCCGGTTCCGCAAAACCATGGGGCCGGTGGCCAACTATGCCTGCCAGGTTGCCGGCGATGTACTGGCCGCCTCTGGGCTCGATCAAGATTTCATCAGCTCAGGCAGGCTGGGGGTGGCCTTTGGCTCCACCCACGGCAGCCCAACGGTACAGCGGGATATCTACCGCACCTTTTTCCAGCAGCTGGACAGTGGTTTCTCTTCCATTGGTGCGGTGGATTACCTGCGCTCCATGGTGCACACCACGGCGGTCAATATCACCCGCATGTTCCACATCACCGGCCGGGTGATCGCCACGGCCACGGCCTGCACCACGGGCAGCCAGGCCATTGGCTTTGGTTACGAGGCCATCAAATTTGGCCTGCAAGATGCCATGATCTGCGGCGCGGCTGATGAATACGACACCACCACAGTGGCGGTTTTCGACAACCTGCTGGCCTGCTCGGTAGCTTTTAACGAACATCCGGAACAAACTCCCCGGCCCTTTGACAAAAAGCGCGATGGTCTGGTGGTGGGCGAAGGCGCAGGCGCGGTTCTCCTGGAAGACTATGCATCTGCCAAGCGGCGGGGCGCACCGATCCTGGCCGAGGTGCTTGGTTTTGCCTGCACCAATAACGGCGGCGATATGATCCTGCCCAACCTGGAGGGTATCACCTCCACCTTGCAACTGGCCCTGAAAAACGCCAGACTCACACCGGAAAAGGTGGATTTTATCAGCGCCCATGCCACAGCCACCAAAATGGGCGACAGCATTGAGGCCCAGGCCATTGCCCAGGTGTATGGCGACAGATCACCGTATGTGAGTGGACTCAAGGGCTATACCGGCCACACCATGGGTGCCTGCGGCGCCATTGAGTTGATCTGTACCCTGTATATGATGCAGGCAGGTTTTTTGGCCCCCACCCTCAACCTTGAAGAGGTGGATCCCCGCTGCGCCATGATCCAGCATACGCCCGCGTGCATGGATGCAGATACGCGCATCGCTGCCATCCAGAATTTTGCCTTTGGCGGGGTCAACACCTGTCTGCTTATCCGGAAAGGGACTGATGCAGGCTGAAACACGTTCCACCTTATTTGCGCGTCTATTCATTGATTTGCCAGTCACCTTGGCCGCTTGGGGCTATTACATTTTTGCCTTTCTCTTGTTTTTCGCGCCCTTTTACGCTGCTGCGTTTTTGTGCCCGCGTCGCCGCCTGGCCGTCCAATACTTAAACCATCTCTACTGCCGTGGCCTCTTTGCCTTCATCAGGCTGATTGCGCCCCGCCAGTGCTGGCAGATCGATGCACGCCTGGGCAGCAGTAAGGGTGCGGTTATCCTGTGCAACCATCTTTCTTATCTGGATCCGCTGTTGCTCATGGCAACCATGCCTGCCTGCACCACAGTGGTGAAAGCGCGTTTTTTTCTTATCCCCATCTTTGGCTGGATACTGCAAAGTGCAGGCTATTTGCCCTCCAGTTTTGAGGGCCGTTTTACCCGTCTAATGCTCAGGCAAATGGAGGAATTGCAAAACTATCTTGCCGCAGGCGGCAATATGTTCATCTTTCCGGAGGGAACCCGCAGCCGTACTGGTTCGCCTGCACCGCTGCAAGCAGGAGCCCTCAAGCTGGCACGCCTCACCAAAGCACCGCTTGAGATCTTTCGCATCGACAACACCCAGGTCCTTTTTCCGCCGGGCCGTTTCCTCTTCAAGGCCAGCCAGGCAAATACCATCCGCATCGCTCTGGTTGCTCACATTCAACCGGAAGACGTTCTCTACCATGGCCCTGTGGATCATTTGGCCTTGCATCTGCGCACCCTGCTGGCAGGCGCAGTTTGTGCACAGCAAGAAAACGTCACCCCCAACCAGGCCCAGCAACCAACTCAGCCCGCTGCATAGCGCTACAGGAGTAGCCATGAACATCCTCCTTCTGTCCATGCCAGATATCACCCCGGTGGTCATCCATGAATCTGCGGTGCACATGCCTAACCTGGGCATTGCCAGTATTGCCGCCAATCTGGATCCTGGCCATGAAATCCGCCTGGTGGATCTGGTGCGCAAACGCCGCTCCTTAAAAAAATACCTCTCGCGTCTGGTAAGGGACTTTAAGCCGGATCTCATCGGCCTCTCCTCTATGACCTGGCAGTTCGACACCTGTGTTAAAATTGCCCACCTGCTTAAAACCCTTAGGCCTCAGGCCACCCTTGTTTTGGGCGGCTACCACGCCACCCTGATGTATGAAGAGGTGGCAAACAGCCCCGATGCCCGCTGGTTTGACTATATGGTGCGCGGCGAGGGTGAAATCATCATGCAACGGCTGGTACGGGCCCTTGAGGGGAACGATACGGTGGAGCGCATCCCTGGCCTGTCCTACAAACGCGCCGGAATTTTCCGCCATAACGCCAGGGGCGAGAATCTCGATCTTGCCGACATCAAGCCGCCGGTTCGCGATAAACGCAGGCTCACCTGGGGCTATCACATTGTCACCAAAAAGGTGGAGGTGCTGGAGACCTCGCGCGGCTGCACCCGCTCCTGCAACTTCTGCTGTATGCGCCACATGTATGGCCGCAGCTTCCGCACCTATCCCATTGAACGGGTGCTGGCCGATCTGGACAACATCTATTACGAGCGCAAGACCCGCTGGGTTTTTCTCTCAGACGACAACATCGTTTTGAATGTCAAACGGGTGATGCAGCTCTGCGACGGCATTATTGCCCGTAACTACAAAAATTTGATGCTGACCGTGCAGGCCGACTGTCTGACCATTGCCGCCAATGAAGAGATGGTGGCCAAGATGGCCCAGGCAGGCTTTCGCATTGTCTTTCTGGGTATAGAAAACGGTTCCAAAAAGAACCTGAGCCAGGCCGGCAAGGGCGATATTGTCGCGGCCAGCAAACAGGCCATTGCCAACTGCCACAAACACGGCATCATGGTGCTGGCTGGCCTGATTTTCGGCTTTCCAGACGACGACGCTGCGGCCATCCGAGAAAATTACGAATTCTTCCAAGAAATTGGTGCAGACGTGCCCTACTGCCAGCTGCTCACCCCCTACCCGAAAACAGGCATGCGTCAGCAACTGATTGAGGCGGGCATGGTGGTGAATATGGATGATTACAAGCGCTACAACGGCCTCTGGGCCAATGTGCGCACACGGCACCTGAGCATGGAAGAACTACAGTTTGAGTTCTGGTTGCAACGGGAACAGGTGCTGGGCTGGTGGCGACCGCCCCAACTGCTGCGCCAGGAAGGCCGCTTCTGGACTTCGCTCTGGCGTTTTGTGGTTAAACCAGTGCTCAAACGCAGTTATGAGCGCAAACTGAAGGAGCAGGGCTGGCAAGGACTCTACCAGGAGGCCGAGGCCCACTGGCGGGGTATGAACCACTTTCCAGATCTGGAAGGGTACTGAGCATGCAGATCTACAATCTGGAATTCAGCGAACAAGAGGTGCGGCAGGCTGTGGCCGCAGGCAGGCTGCTCTCCATGGAAATAGAGTTCAGCCGCCTGTGCAACTTCCGCTGCAGCTACTGCTATGTGGAGGACCGAGTTGCGCACCCAAATGAGCTGAACAGGGAGGAAATCCGCTCTGTTCTGCTGCAGGCCAAGGCGCTGGGCGCACGGAAGATCATTATTTTAGGCGGTGAGCCAAGTATTTACCCACATCTGCCAGAGATGCTCGAATTTTTGGCGAATAATGAACTGGCCATCGAGATCTTCACCAATGGCAGCGGTGTGACGGCAGAGCTGGCCCGGCTGCTGGCAAGTAAAAAGGCGCGGGTGGTGCTTAAGCTCAATTCGCGTGATGCTGAACTACAAGACAAACTGGCCGGAAAAAAGGGCGCACATGCCATTATCATGCAGGCCCTGGCTAACCTGCGCAGTGCAGGCTATCCCCAAAACTATCCCGCAAACGGGCTCTTTCTTGCCCTGTCCACGGTCATTTGCCGCCAGAATATTGAAGAACTGCCGGATCTGTGGCGCTGGCTGCGCCGCGAAGGCATTGAACCCTACTTTGAGGTCATCACCCCGCAGGCCAATGCAGTGGCAAACAGCTGGCTTAATGTATCCGGTTCAGAGTTGAAGGCACTTTTTACCGAGCTTGCCGCCATAGACAGGGAGGAGTTCGGCAAAATTTGGGAACCACAGCCGCCACTTGTAGGCAACCGCTGCATGCGCCATCAGGTTTCCTGCCTAGTGACGGCCAAGGGCGAGGTCATGCCCTGTGTGGGCGTGACTTTAGCCATCGGCAATATCCGCGAGCAGCCGCTGGCGGATATTTTGCGCTCTTCCAGCGTGTTAAACGATCTGAAAAATTACCGCGAAACCATCAAGGGCCCCTGCAAGAGTTGCGAAAAGGCTGCGGAATGCTACGGCTGCCGGGGAGCGGCCTTCCAGCTCACCGGTGATTACCTGGCCAGCGACCCCACCTGCTGGAGAAACTGCGGCAAGCAGACCTGAATGCTGTGTCTGTGCTGACTACCCTTAAAAAGTATAGCCAATCAGCAGTTTAATGGAGTTGAGCGGCTCGTTGGGATCTTTTGTGCCTGCATTGGAAATGTGGTGGTAGCGAACTTCAACGATGAGGGCATGCATGGGGTCATCGAGCACCCGGCGCAGGCCACCGGCAAACTGGTAGTTGCCATTCCAGTCGGCACCCATGCCGGGAATATCGGCAAAACTGTAGAGGATACCGCCACCGCCAAAGACATAAGGTTGCCAGATAGAATGCGCAGTGAAGGTGTAGGCGGCAAGCAAGTTCACCCCCACCATGGCCGAGGTGTCTGGCCCGGTTACGAAGTGCAGGGGCAACTCCACAAAGGTATCGTGCCGGCCTGCAAGCCAGCCAGAACCGATATCATCAATGGTGAGGTGGCTGTAGCGCAGCACCAGATCAAAACTGTGCACCCGCTCCTCGGTTAGCCCCCAGCCGGGAAAACTCTGGCCATAGCCTGCCAGCAAGGCCCAATAGTCATCTGATGTATCCAGTAGGCCGGCCTGGGATACAGGCACGGTTAGCCATAACCCCAACGCCAAAAATATTGCCACTGCTCCGCATAGGGCCGCCTTGGGTCGCTCCAGCGGCACTGAATCTTTGCCCACAAGGTTGCTTTTGCACATACCGTGTGCCTCAAGTTTCTGGGTTGCCCATCAGAGCTATCCCATGACTATCCCATGAGAATGGTAGAGAAAGCGACTTGGAAAGCATGCTGATAGTAGGGTGTGTTAGGAATACCATACGAACCAGAAACATTCAAACCACGGCCCAATATAACATCATTTTCAGCCAATTGCTTGCACGCATCAATAGGCACGATAGGCACGCGTTTGCCGCCCGAGTCAAAGGCCACCATCTTCAGAAACAACAATTCTATTTGTTTATCCAGTTGCTGGAATCAACTTGTGGTCATGTTGGTGGTCCTGGTCTGGCTGCAAAGGCCTGCGTGGCATACTGGTAAGCGAAGCGCTTAAAAAAAGAACCTCTCCCGCCTTTGGTCTTTGGTCTGCAGCCAACCGTATACCCCAACCGTATACCCCAACCGTATACCCAATCGATCCACATCGGCCGCTTCCATAACAGCCAGAAACACAAGCTGTTCTTTCTGTAATCCAATTATGCAACACCGCACATCTGGCGCGAAGCGATTTATAGCGGCCCCTTGCTCAGTTGAATTCACCGCCCTTTGCTCAGTTAAATCGCCCGCATTCATAAGGCTTTGCTCTTTTGTCTGACTATTCAAATAGTACTGCAGCGATACGCATTGTTGTTGCAAATAAAAAGCAAGAAAATCAATTATTGACAGCTCTGCAACAGTAATGTAAATCAAATTTAGTAAGAAATAATCCAGAAAAATAACATATTGAATCCTGGCTGTGCTGTGTCTGTATCCATAAGTCTGTATCCATAAGATAAAAAGGGAGAACTAATGATGGAACAAGCACAGAAGAAACCGCATCGTAAACTGTATTCCTCTCTAGCATTAGTCTTTTGCTGGCCTTCCCATTGTGCGCAGCAGCGCAGAGCCCGTCGGCACAACCCCCACCTGCCCAAGAAGTGGCTGCAACCCAGCCTGCAGCAAACTACCCGGCCGCGTATCTGAACTTTGGCGTGCGCTTTGGCGAGGAAGACCTGGAAGGCTACAGTGACATGATTCTGCCTCTTTTGAATAACGAGCAGAATATCATTTTTTTCAACCCACGTGTCTCCCTGATGAATGAGGGTGCAAACGAGTTCAACCTTGGCCTGGGCTACCGCCGCCTGGTTACCAGCGGCCTGGTGCTGGGCGGTAATGTCTTTGTGGATTCCCGCGAGTCCGCCCATGGCAACCGCTTCAACCAGTGGGGTGCGCCAGTGGGGTGCGGGCGTGGAGCTGCTGAGCCAATATGTTGATTTTAGAGCAAACTACTACGATGCCGACAACGACAAGGAGAAGATCGGCCAGTATTCCAGCCAGAACCAGGAAACCGTCTCGCAAACCACTTCCCGCACCAGGGCCTCCAGCAGTACCACCGCTACAGTGCGGCCCGGCACAGGTGGCTACAGTGACCCCTATGCCGAGGGCCACGGCATCTATTACGACCAGTATGGTGGTACCATCACCGACTACACCACCAGAACAAACTACACCACCACTTACCGCACCACCACCACGACCACCACCACCACCACCAAATGGTTTGAGCAGTACGAGGCAGGCATGGACGGCTGGGATATGGAGATTGGTTTCAAGCTTCCCCTGCCCATTGGTCCAGAGGTTCGTCTTTTTGGCGGCTACTACTCCTATGACAACTCCCTTGGTGACGATGTTGATGGTTTAAAGGCCCGGCTGGAAATCAAGACCGGTCCCTATCTCGCGCTTGATGCAGAGATATTTGAAGACAAGACCTTAAATGGCAGTGATTTTTTTGTGGGTGCACGTCTACAGATTCCCTTTTCCCGCGATTTAAGCTGGAGCAAATTTGTGGATGGCCTGGTTTCCATGGAGCACCGCAGCCTGGATGAACGCATGCGCAGCGAGATGGTGCAGCGGGATGTGCGGATACAAAGCAGCAAGTCTGACTGGCAGGAGAACCTCGCCAAACGTGAGGTGGATGTGCAGAGTGCGGTGAGCACGCGCACCAGCAAGCACAGCAAGACCACGGTGAAAAGCGTGCAGGACGGTACGCCTGGAGAAAAGACCAAGGTCACCCTGGCTGACAAGATCACCTTTGTGGATAAAGACAATGCTGCCGACACCAGCCAGGACGGCACCAATGAACATCCCTATGGTGATGACCAGGGCGGCATCCAGAAGGCAGTGGACAATGCCGGTGAAAATACCACTATTTTTGTCTACGAGGCCGGCGGCCAGGTCAATGGCATCAACCGGGACAGCAGTGATGTGGGCGGGGTGTATGACGAGCAGGTGACCATGAAGCCGGGCCAGATTATTACCAGTGAAATCATCTTTAGCGGCCACCCGACGCAAACCAGCTATGCCACGGTCAACCGGCCGCTGATCAAGCCCAGTACTGTAACCTATGACAAAGTATACGACACTGGTTGGGAGGAATTTGTATATGCCGCAGCAGTGACCATGCCGGAAAACTCTGCCCTGCAACGCATGGCAGTGGAAACCAGCCAAGACAATACTTCAGCAGTGTGGGTGCAGCCGCAACTGGGCAGCGGCAGTGTGCGCATTGAACAGAGCGAGCTGCGCACCAGCGGCGCAGATGCTGACGGCCTGAATGTCGAGCTCAACAACGCGAGCCTGGAGAATATCACCGTATCTGACGCCAGTATCAGTACAACAGGAGAGCTTGCCTATGGTGTCTTCCTTTTGGAAGAGAAGAATGCGAACCTGGA
Organism: Desulfobulbus sp.; assembly: GCA_040776885.1. Classification (GTDB taxonomy): domain Bacteria; phylum Desulfobacterota; class Desulfobulbia; order Desulfobulbales; family Desulfobulbaceae; genus Desulfobulbus. Next base: position 281,667 of record JAXGZR010000001.1, read on the forward strand.
CAGCTTGCACGTAAGCGGCAGCACCATCAGTACGGCTGGTGACACTGCCTACGGAATAGGCACGAGCATTGTTTCTTCTCGGCTGGGCAGTCTGAACCTGAGCAACAGCACCATCACCACTACCGGCAATAGCGCAATCGGGCTGAATACGTATCTTTTCGTCTCTGACGACGGTGGCGCTTCGAGCCTGGGTAGCCTCAATGTGACCGGAAGCAACATCCGCACCACCGGCAATTGGAGTAACGGTTTGCATGCAGGAGTTTCGGGTTCAAATCTTGATAATTTAAACATAACGAATAGTATTGTCAGCACTGTCGGCGATTTTACAGGAGCGATTAGTATATGGATCGATGGGTGGCACGGTAATTCTTCGCGCCTAGGCAATCTTAGTGTAAGCGACAACAACATCACCACAACTGGCCAACAAGCATCCGGTTTGGGAGTGAGCGTTTCTAGCTATGGCAGCGACAATAATGCGAATCTGGGCAGCCTGAATATGACAGGGAACACTATCAATGTTACCAATAGTGGATTATATACGTCTATTCACGCTGCGGCAGGCGGAAGTTCGATTCTGGGCAGTTTGACTGTCGCAGAGAACATCGTTAATGTTGTTGGTACTTACGCAAACGGCCTGCAGTTAAGGATTGACAAATTTGTTGATCCCATGAATCCCATTGATTCCACCCTCCGTCTTGACGACTTCGCGGTTCAGGATAACACCATTACCGCCCAGGGGGATTATTTTGTTAACGGTATATTCATATCCGGAAGTACACACGTTTCGCCCAGCTCACCCTTTGATGCTGCTGCCCTTGAGGCTGGCAACACCATTGAGGTAAGTGGTACAGTTGCACAAAAGGTTAAGATCGACCCATGAAACAGGGCTGGGCTTCCTCTTCTGGCAAAGCCCTACCCATGTTGAACGTGGCGCTATTGTTGCTGGGCTGCGCCTGCATGCAAACCAGTCTGCGCAATTAAGCTAATACAACACAATAAAACGGGGAGTGAAGTCTTGTGCAGACTCCATTCCCCGCATGCATTCATGGTGTTTGTCTGGCCGCAAGCTGCAAAAAGATTGCTCCTGCCTTACCAGTGTCAAGGCAAAGGCCCATTGTAGGATAGAGCTTGCCGGCCTGGATCGTGGGCCATGCCGAGCGCCCCTATACTGCGTGCCGATTGCATCCTTTGCAGGTAGGCGCTGTACACCTGTGATCCGCGTCTTGCCCCCAGATTGCCACTCCACACACCATGCGTTTACCACCCTTTCCCCAGCACACATCGACCCAGGGTCTGGCCCAGTCGCATCCTGCGGGCACCTTGGTGAAGATTGCTTCGGGCAGCAACGAGGAGTTGGAGCATCTCTCCCTGCTGCTGGCTGCTATGTCCATTAGCCATGCCATGGAACACTCCACCAATTCCCTGCTGGTGCCAGCCGAAGACGTAGAAGAGGCGCTTTATCAATGGCAGCTCTATGTCGAGGAAAACAGCAACTGGCCCCTACAGGCCCCAGAGCCCATGCCTGGGTACAGCACTACCCCATCAACCATGTTGCTCATGGTGCTGTTGGCCCTTTTCTACGCGCACACCGGCCCCTGGCAGGAGGCAAACCCATGGTTCAGCCAAGGCGCAGTGGATAGCCGCGCTATTCTAGAAAACAGGCAATGGTGGCGCTTGATCACGGCCCTCACCCTGCACGCCGATTCCAGCCATCTTGCCGGCAATATCCTGGCAGGCGGGGTGGTCTTTCACCTGCTCTGCCGGCTCACCGGCCATGGGGCTGGCTGGCTGCTGATCCTCTTTTCAGCCATCTTGGCTAACTGGCTCAACATTATCCTGCGCAATGCACCGCATCTCTCTGTAGGGCTTTCCACCGCTGTTTTTTCTGCCATTGGTCTTTTGAGCGGCCTGCAGCAGCACCACAGCCGCAGGGCACTCTTCAAGCTGCTGGTTCCCGTGGGCGCAGGCATCGGCCTGCTTGCCATGCTGGGATTGGGTGGTGAGCGCACTGATTTGGGAGCCCACCTCTTTGGCTTTGTCTGCGGCCTGCTTTGCGGCCTGGTCTATCGCTTCTGGCAGGTGGACCGGCTGATGCGCAGCACCTTCAGGCAGCACCTGGCCTTTACCATTGCCGCATTCATTGTCCTGTTTTCCTGGCGCTTGGCAAAGGGGTGAGATTTGTCACCCACCCGTTGTGAAGATCACGGCACGGGCCACATATGCAGACGATTATCGTTGACGCCGCCTGTCTTGGTGCATAGAGTACGTGTTTTACGAACAAAAATTAACAAAGTACCCTGCTGCAGCCGGATTAAGCGTCCCCTGCAATGCAGGCTGTTTTCCACAACCTGATTCTGTCTGACGCCTACGGAGACCTCTATGCCCATGAACGAACAGCCTCCTTGGGGCAAAAAAAAGCGGCCAAGTCCCTCGGAGGATTTTCTCGCCCAACTCATCCAGAAAATTCGGGATTTCTTTGAACAGCAACGGGAATCTGCGCCTGGTGGAGACGGCCCAGAGCAGCCAGGAGCAAAAAAACAGTCGCCCTTCAAGGGTGGTGGCATGTTTTTTGGCCTTATCGCTGTGGCCCTGGCGATCCAAATAGTTTTTGCCTCCTTTTTTACCATTGCACCGAGTGAGGTGGGGGTAATCCTGCGCTTTGGCCAGTATAACCGAACAACCAATCCAGGCCTGCATTTCAAGGTGCCGTATATCGAACAGTTGGCCAAGGTCAATGTCGAGGCTGTGCGCAAGGAAGAATTTGGCTTTCGTTCACGTGGCCCAGGGGCAGCCAGTGTCTTTGACCGCAAAGGATATGATATGGAGTCGCTGATGCTCACCGGCGACAAGAACGTGATCGAAATGGCCTGGATCGTGCAGTACAAGGTCAACGATCCGGTCAAGTTTCTGTTCAAGGTCCGTGATGTGCCACAGGCTGTACGCGACCTCTCAGAAATGGTGGTCCGCCGCCTGGTGGGCAATATGGATTTCGACTACGTGCTCGGTAACCGCGACAGCTTGGCTGCCGATGCCCGCCAAGAACTGCAGAGGGAACTGGACAAGCTGGAGGCAGGCCTCAATGTGTTCACCATCCAACTCCAGGATATCAACCCCCCAGAGCCGGTTAGGCCAGCCTTTAACGAGGTCAACGAAGCAGATCAGGATATGAAACGCCTGGTCAATGAGGCTGAAAAAATCTACAATGAAATTATTCCCAAGGCGCGCGGTAGTGCCAAGCAGATTGTGGAAGAAGCCCACGGCTATGCAGTGGAACGGGTGAACAGGGCCGAGGGTGAAGTGGCCCGCTTCAAGGCCATACTCGAAGAATACCGCGGTTCAGAGCAGGTTACCCGGCAACGCATGTTTCTGGAGACCATGGAGGATATTCTGCCCAAAGTGGAGCGCCTCTATATTATGGAGGGTTCGCAACACTCTGCCCTGCCCCTGATCAACCTGTCCCAACGTAGCGGTGAAGCCCCAAGGCCCGCCCCTGCTCCACAGGCACCGGCACCCACTTCACAGATGGAACAAAAAAAGTAACAGTAAAACGCTTGAATCACCCATGGTTATCCCTTGTAACCAGCAGCAAACTTCAGCCGAGAAGAGCAATCATGGTTAAAAATATACAGTTCTTTCTTCTTGCCGTACTTGGTGCAGGCATTTTTGTCCTGTGGAATACTATTTTCATCATTGATGAAGGACAACAGGCAGTGATCACCCAGTTCGGCGCACCAGTGGGCAAACCCATCACCACGGCCGGGCTTAAATTCAAGATCCCGTTTATCCAGCAGGTGCATCTTTTTGAGAAAAAAATCCTAATCTGGAACGGGGATTCCAACCAGATTCCCACCAACGACAAAACCTATATTTTCATGGAAAACACTGCCCGCTGGCGCATCAGCGATGCCCTGCGTTTTATGCAGGCAGTGGGAACCGAGGCCAGGGCCCGTACCCTGCTCGATGACATCCTCGACGGTACTGTACGTGATCTGGTCAACAAAAATGACCTGATCGAGATCATTCGCAGCTCTGACTGGTCTCCAGACTACATGGATTCCATCTTCCTGCAGTCCCAGGAAGAACTGGAAAAACCCAAATACGGTCGCGACAGAATCAGCAAGATGGTGCTGGAGAATGCAGCTAAGATCACTCCCCAATATGGCATTGAGCTGATTGACGTGATGTTCAAGCGGGTAAACTACATAGAAACGGTGCGGCTCAGGGTGTATGACCGGATGATTTCGGAACGCAAACGCATTGCCGCTGAGAAACGTGCCACTGGTGAGGGGCAGAAGGCGGAAATCCTTGGTCGGGTGGATCGTGAATTCCAGGAAATTACCTCATCTGCCAAGAGACAATCCATGGAGATCCGTGGTACAGCCGATGCCGAGGCTACCCGTATCTACGCGGCAGCCTACAACGCAGACCCTGAATTCTATGCCTTTCACAAAAGTTTGGAGAGCTACCGCAGTATTCTGGGTGCAAACAGTACCCTGATGCTCAACCCCGAGTCTGCACTGCTGCGCTACCTGCAAACACCGGGTACAGGACAGTAAGGCTGCAGCAGCAAGCTGAGCCAACAGCTTATTCGCCTTAGAATGGCTACTCCAACTCCCAATCTTCCTGCAAGAATGAGGGCCGTTGCTCCGGCGCATAGGGTATACGGCCCCTCTCCTCCAAAAGCACCTCGAATTTGACGAGTTGCGCTTCACTGTCGATACTGTCCACGCCTAGTTGGTCGTGCCGGCAGCTGCAGTGCACCAGTTGTCCGCCGCACCAGGGACAGAGCTCCACCACGCAACCCAAGGCGTGGTATTCGCCCGTGACTGCACGGCAGACCGGGCAGATATCCACATTGAGTTGCAAGGGCTCGTAGTTTGTCACCTCATCTCCACGGGAACGCTCGATAAAATCCTGTACATTCTCGTAGGCAAAAAAATCGAGCAGCTCGGTGGCAATATAATCATCGCCCAGTTTGCCATGGAATTCGACCCCTTCATCTGAGGCCAGGTAGACATACCTGTGCTGCGCAGTGACCAGGGCAAGAAGAAAAATTCCCTGCCTGCAGTTGAGCTGCTGGATGTCCCGCACCCAGTCCTCCCGGGCATCGGGGAGAAAATGGTAAAATTCATGCAACAGAACCAGGGCCAGCCGGTCGTCCCGGTATATATACAGCAGGTCTTCCGCTTCGGCGCGTTTCTCTTCGGGCACGGTATAGTCCATGGCCGCGCGTATACCTGCAATCAGTTCGTCTAAATCAACGTGCATAACAAAAACTCCAAAGGGAAAACAACAAGTAAAGCCCAGCCAGTTTCCCTGCACACACTGCTCTCCAGTTGGCACTAGACATGTACAACATGGCTGGACGCAAAAAAACTTTCCATCCACAGCGGGAAAGCTATAATGGATGGCTCAATGACATGGCCAGGACGCGGCAAGCAGCGCGTTTGCTGTGCCTGCCCGGCTGGATAGTTCGAGTCGCAAGGCCAGGCTCCCATGGTGTCTGGCCCCAAAACTTCGCGTAAGCGAAAATAAGGAGCGCCCAGATGCCTACTCCCCCTTCCACTGCAAGCGCCCAGCTCATTCTGGATGGCACCAGCTATGAGCTGCCGATCATCGTTGGTTCTGAAGGCGAACGCAGCATTGATATCCGTAATCTGTTCAACACCACCGGCTACACTGTTCTGGACAATGGTTTTAAAAATTCCGCAGCCTGTACCAGTGCCATCACCTACGTGGATGGTGAGCAAGGTGTTTTGCGCTACTGTGGCTATGCCATCGAAGATCTAGCAGAACACTGCAGCTTTGTCGAGGTGGCCTATCTGCTGCTCCACAACCAACTGCCCAATCAGCAGGAACTGAACGATTTCTATTCCCTGCTTGGAGAATTCGCCCTGCTGCACGAAGACATGATCCACTTCTTCGATCACTTCCCGGCAGCGGCAGCACCCATGTCCATCCTCTCGGTGATGGTCAACTCGCTGGTCAATTTTTATCCGGAAATGAGCGACAATCCCCGCGAAAACCTCGATACCACGGCCTGCCGCCTCATTTCTAAAATCCGCACCATTGCCGCCTTCTCCTACAAAATGTCGATTGGCGAGCCACTTGTCTATCCTCGCCACGATCTCAGCTACTGCGGCAACTTCCTCAACATGATGTTCGACCGGCCGGTACGGCCCTATACCGTGCAGCCGGAAATGGAACGGGCACTCAACAAACTGCTCATTCTCCATGCCGATCATGAACAGAACTGCTCCACCTCAGCGGTACGGTTGGTGGGCAGTTCTGGTGGTGATCTCTACTCCTCCATCTCAGCCGGTATCAATGCCCTGGCCGGGCCCTTGCACGGTGGCGCCAATGAAGCGGTCATTCGCATGCTGGAAGCCATCCATGCCGACAACAACGATTACATGAAGTATGTCAACAAGGCCAAAGACAAGAACGATCCCTTCCGGCTGTCCGGTTTTGGTCATCGAATTTACCGCACCTACGACCCGCGCGGCACCATTATCCGGGAAACCTGTGATGAAATTTTGAGGATACTAGACGTGCAGGACCCTCTCCTGGAAATCGCCAAGGATCTGGAAGAAATCGTCCTGAACGACGAGCACTTTGCCCGCCGCAACCTGTACCCCAATGTTGATTTCTACTCTGGTATCATCTACCGGGCACTCGGCATTCCCACCACTATGTTCACTGTCATGTTCGCCTTGGGTCGCCTGCCCGGCTGGATAGCCCAGTGGAAGGAGATGCATGGGGATAAGGAAATCAAGATCTATCGGCCACGGCAGCTGTACATCGGGTCTCCGGCCAGAGCCTTTGTGCCCATGGCGGAGCGCACCTAGCAAGATGTCTTGGCTAATCTTGCCCAGGCGTTGCTGCTTTTGAAAATTTCTCGGCAAACCAATCCATACCGACCAAAAGGGTGTTGCGAACCCTCCACTGTACAACATACTGGGGGGTTACGCATCGTGTTGTCCCTGTTGTCCTGCCCCCTGTAGCAGTTGCATAAACGCCTCTTCCGTCAGGATGCTGAGGCCAAGCCGCTCTGCCTCGGCCTTTTTGCTGCCCGGCCGGGCCCCCACCACCAGATCGGTGACTTGACGGCTTAAGGAAGTGGCCACCCGGGCCCCGGCAGCCTGGGCGAGCTGTTTGGCTTCGTTGCGGGAAAGAGTTGCCAGGCTGCCTGTAAAGAGAAAAACCCGGCCTGCCAGGCCCTGTTCCTCGCCCTGCCCCGTTACCTGCGGCTGCGCTTCCATGATCCGCAGCCCTGCCGCCTGGAGGCGCTCCAAAAGCATGGCTGTGGCCGGATGGTGAAAGAAACTGTGCACCGAGGCTGCCACCTCAGTGCCAATGCCTGCAACATCGAGCAGTTGCTCCTGGCTGGTGCTGCGCAAAGCATCCAGGCTCAGGTAATGTGCAGCCAGGGCCGCTGCGGTTACTTCGCCCACGTGGCGAATGCCCAGGGCCATAAGCAGTCGGGCCAGGCTGACCTCTGTGCGACGGTCAATGGCTGCCAATACCTTGGCTGCCGAGCGTTCGCCCCAGCCGTCGAGTTGGGCCAGAGAGGCTGCATCCAAAGTAAAAAAATCGGCAAAATCCGCCACCAACCCTTTTTCGACCAGCAGCTCCACCTGTTTTTTTCCCAACCCCTCAAAATCCATGCCGCTTTTCCCGGCAAAATGGATCAGTCGCTGGACCAGCTGGCCTCCGCAGGCAGTATTGATACAGCGCACCGCTGCCTCGCCGGCCTTGCGGACAAGCGGTTGGCCACATGCGGGGCAGCGCTCTGGAAAGACAAGTTGTACTTCCTGCCCGCTGCGGGCCTCGCTGATAACCTTCACCACCTCTGGGATAACATCGCCGGCCCGTTGCACCAACACGGTGTCGTGCAGGCGAATATCCTTGCGTTGTATTTCGTCCTGATTATGTAAGGTGGCCCGTTGCACCAACACGCCGTCAATGGCCACCGGACTCAGGCGGGCCACCGGCGTTATGACCCCGGTTCTGCCCACCTGAAACTCTACTCCTTCGATGCGGGTCGTGGCCTGGCTGGCGGGAAATTTCCAGGCAACCGCCCAGCGCGGGGCCCTGGCCGTGGCCCCCAGTCGTTCCTGCAGGGCAAAGACGTTGACCTTGACCACCACCCCATCCATATCGTAATCCAGCGTAGGTCGCAGCCCGTGCAGGAGATGGTAGCGGCTTTCCACCTCCTGTTCCGAGTGGCACAGCGCTGTCAGGGGGTTGACTGGGAAACCGTAGGCAGCCAGGCGCTGGAGCAACTCCTCCTGCGAGGCAAGCCCTAAAACCTCGGGATTACCAAGCCCATACACATAAAAAGCCAGTGGTCGCTGGGCAGTGATGGCAGGGTCAAGCTGGCGCAGAGAACCTGCAGCCGCATTACGGGGATTGGCAAACAGGGGTTTGCCCGCTTCGCCGCGCTGCCGGTTGAGGGTGGCAAAGCCTGATTTTGAAAGAAAAACCTCGCCCCGTACCTGGAGGTTTTCTGGCGGTGGTTCCTGCCAGGGCTGCAACTGCAAAGGGATGTCACGTACGGTTTTAAGCTGGGCAGTGATGTCTTCACCCACCAGGCCATCACCTCGGGTGGAACCAGACACCAGGATGCCCTGTGCATAGACGAGTTCCACTGCCAGGCCATCCAGCTTGGGCTCCACCATGCAGGCAAGTTCCTTCTCCCACTTCAGGTAACGGCGCAGCCGCCCGATAAAATCGGCAAGTTCGCCGCTGGTGAAAATATTCTCCAGGCTGAGCATGGGACGCTGGTGCCGGACAGGCTGAAACCCATCCAGCACAGCGCCGCCCACCCGGTGACTGGGGGAATCCTGGCTAACCAGTTCGGGAAAGCGCGCCTCCAAGTCCAACAGTTCTTGAAAGAGGCGGTCGTATTCACCATCGGCAATAACCGGATTATCAAGAACATAGTAGTTGTAGGCGTGCCGGTGCAAGAGCCGGCGCAACTCGGCCAGTCGCAGCATAGCCTCGCTGCGACTGGCCCCCTGCCCCCTACTTGCCATCAATGAGCTTGCCCTGCTTGGCAATATTTTCCGAACTGACCTCATCAATAAAAATCAACACACTCTCCTTAGGTTTCCCTGCGATGCGGTGCAGGGAATCAGTGACTTCTTCGGCGATTTTTGCCTTCTGTTCCCTGCTGAGATTTCCAGCCACTCTGATATTGACGTACGGCATTCTGTCCTCCTACCTGGTTGTGTGCTGTCGGTGATTTGCCTGCAGCTTATCTCACAACAGCATATTTTTATTAAAATAATCTTTTTTGTACAGACATAAGGCTTGCAGCCCCGCTATCTATACCAGTATTTTACAGCTGCGTCGATGCACTTCCATGCAGCCAGGCATTGGTCTCTGTAAAAATATACACAACACGTAGGAGAAAACATGCACGTCTTGGTTACAGGCGGGGCAGGATACATTGGCAGCCATACCTGCCTGGAATTGCTCCAGGCAGGCTGTGCAGTGACAGTGGTGGACAACCTCTGCAATGCCAGCCGGGTGGCCGTTCAGCGGGTGGAGGAGCTGGGCGGCAAGCGCATCAACTTTGTGGAACTCGACCTGCTCGATCTCCCGGGACTACGCCAGGTCTTTACCCAACATCCCGATATCCAGGCAGCCATCCATTTTGCCGGACTCAAGGCTGTGGGCGAATCAATGGAGCAGCCGCTGCGCTACTACCAAAACAACCTCATCTCCACCTTGAACCTCTGCCAGGCAATGGCAGAGCATGGAGTCAAGCACCTTGTTTTTTCCTCCTCGGCAACGGTATATGGTACACCGGCAACCTCACCCATCCGGGAAGATTTTCCCCTTGCCCCCTTCAACCCCTATGGTCACGGTAAATTGATGGTCGAGCAGATCCTGCGCGATCTGCACAGCAGTGATCCGGCCTGGCAGGTGGTCTTGCTGCGCTACTTCAACCCGGTGGGAGCACATCCCAGCGGCCGTATCGGTGAAGATCCCAGGGGCATTCCCAACAACCTCATGCCCTATGTTACCCAGGTGGCTGCAGGCAGACACAAGGAAGTGCGCGTTTTTGGCAACGATTATCCCACCCCGGATGGCACTGGTGTGCGCGACTATTTGCACGTGGTTGACCTGGCCAAAGGCCATGTACAGGCCCTGCACCATACGCAGCAGCCGGGCGTATTCGTCTACAACCTGGGCACTGGTCGGGGCAGCTCGGTGCTGGAGATTATTCGCTCCTTTGCAGAGGTCAATGCCCTGGACATTCCGTACCGCATTGTTGCCCGCCGACCCGGCGACATTGCCGAGTGCTATGCCGATCCATCCCTGGCCTGGCAAGAGTTGGGCTGGAAGACAGAGTACAACCTGGCTGACATGTGCCGACATGCCTGGAACTGGCAAAAGAACAATCCAAACGGCTATCCTCCATCCACATGACATACGCCACGCCCGACACAGGCTCTGAAGAAGGTCAAAAAATCAGCAGGCAAGCTTGAAAACAAAGTACATCCATTTTAACTTCAGCCGCAACTCGACAATCTCCACCAGAATGGCCTTAATTGGGCGACAAGGGGTTGCACTCTTTGCGGTTGTTATAAAACGCTCTCTCCCTCAGTAAAACCTTAGCACAAGAGAACAAAAACCATGGCCGCAGAACTCATTTACGGCAAAAACATTGCCGCAGCCATCCAAAGCGAGCTGGCAGAAGCAGTACAACAGCTCAAGAGCCAGGGTGTGGTGCCCGGGCTCGCCACCATCCTGGTGGGCGAAGATCCGGCATCCCAATCGTATGTGCGGGCAAAAAACAATACTGCACGCGTTTTGGGGATCCATTCCGAACAGCGCAACCTACCGGCTGATACCAGTGAGCAGGAACTGCTGACCTTGATCGCTGCCTGCAACTGCGACCCTGCCATTCACGGCATCCTGGTACAGCTTCCTCTGCCCGGCCAGATCAATGAGGCCAAGATCCTGGCCAGCATTGATCCGGCCAAGGATGTGGACGGCTTTCACCCGGTGAATGTGGGTAAAATGGTGCTGGGTGAACCCTGTCTGCTACCCTGCACACCCCACGGTATAGTTGAACTGCTCTTGCGCAGTGGAGTGGAAATTACAGGCGCCGAAGTGGTGGTGGTGGGTCGCTCCAACATTGTGGGCAAACCTGTGGCCAACTTGCTCATCCAGAAACGCCAAGGCGGCAATGCCACGGTCACCCTGTGCCATACCCGCACCAAGGACATGGCCTTCCATACCCGCCGGGCAGACATCCTCATCGTGGCAGCAGGCGTGCCAAAAATGATTACCGCAGATATGGTAAAGGAAGGCGCGGTGGTGATTGATGTGGGCGTTAACCGCATTGGCATGAGTGAAAGCGGCAAGGCCGTCCTGGCCGGTGATGTGGATTTTGCCGGGGTAGCGGAAAAGGTCCGTGCCATTACTCCGGTACCAGGTGGTGTTGGCCCCATGACCATTACCATGCTCATGCACAATACGGTGCAGGCAGCCAAGACAGCGGTGGGCATACAACTGTAGACCGCGACGAGGAGAACAAAGACCCCAATTAAAAAGACCGCCCTGTACAGAATAGGAAAAAGATATGCGGCAACAAAAAAAACCCGTTTGCCCGACTTGCGGTGGCAGTGGAGAAATCGGTTTCTTTCGGGGAGAAAGTCGCTTTTTGCTCACCAGGGAAGAATGTCCTGCCTGTTTTGGTTTGGGCTATATCCTGGAAGAAAACACATCTCCAACCGCGACAAATGCCAAAACAAATGCACCAGAAAAACCACACTAGTCTGGTTGCGGCCCAACTCCTTCAAAATACAGCGCCAGACTGCACAACATTATGATCATCCGCAAGAATATTTCCTTTTGTATTGTTTGTTTCGTCGTGTTCTTGGCTGTCCACCTGGCTCCTCGACCAGGCCAGGCCGATGCCTTGAGCGAGTGTATGCAAAAAACACTTTTTTCATCCAACGACGCAGTCACCGTGGGAGAAATACGCGCTCAGTGCCTGCAGCAGCTCAATGCAGCCGACTCGCTTGCCCAGGACCAGCCACGAACCGCTGTGGAAAAACGGGTGCGGGAGGAACGGAAAAATATCCTCAAACCCTTCACTCTCACTGCCCACCGTGCCAACTACATCCTGCCCTTTGCTTTCAATTCTGCGGGATATAACTCCAGCCACCACGGTGTCAAGGCCGATGGTGACCCCTACGACTTCAGAGAAGCTGAGGTACAATTCCAGCTCAGTTTGAAAACACCTCTCATGATGGACCTGTTTGACGGCAACCTGGATGTATACGCCGCTTACACCAACCACAGTTTCTGGCAGATGTACAACTCGGATGATTCAAGGCCTTTTCGTGAAACCATCCACGAACCAGAGATCTGGGTGCAGTTTCATCCCAACTGGGAGTTATTCGGCTTCAAGAACACAGGCAACCTCTTTGGTTTCAACCACCAGTCCAATGGCCAGGGCAACCTCCGCTCCCGCACCTGGAACCGGCTCTTTGCCACATTTTTGGTCGAACGCGGCAACCTGGCCATCTCGCTCAGACCCTGGGTCGCTTTCTACGACAAAGATGCGGACGGCGACAATCCAAACATTTCCAACTACATGGGCCATTACGAGATGATGCTTTCCTACCGTGCAGGAGAGCACACCATCACCCTGCGAGAGCAAAACAACCTTGAGTCCGGCTTCAGTCGTGGTGGACTGGAGCTGAGTTGGAGCTTTCCTTTGGGTAGTTGGCCATTTTTGCGGGGATATGTGCAGTATTACACGGGCTACGGTGAAAGCCTGATCGACTATGACGAGTACGTCAACCGCATAGGCATCGGCTTTTCCCTGTCAGACTGGCTGTAAGGGCAACCGCACTGAAGGCGGGCATGCTCATATTTTGATGGGATCGCCAAGGAAACGGGGCTGGGTATCGAGGATGGTCACATCCAACACGCAGAAAAATTTTGAAAAAATTTCCCGCAGTTTCGTCTTGATGCCGCTGGTTAGGCCCACATCCTTGGCATTGTAGCCCACCAGTTCTATGCCGTTGTGGCGCGCAATGTATATGGCCCTGCTGTTGTGGAACTTCTGCGAAACCACAATACCTTCCTTCTGGCCGAATACCCTGTGGAAGCGAATAACCGAGTCCAGGGTGCGCAGCCCGGCAAAGTCGCAGACAATGTCAGCTGCTGGTACCCCAAGACGGAGCAAATCCCTGCGCATGAAGATCGGTTCGTTGTAGCTCCGGGTGCGATTGTCACCGGAAACGAGCACCTTTTTGCACTTACCGCTGTGGTACAACTGCGCTGCTGCCTCAATTCGATTGCGATAGTACTGGTTTTCCATGCCCGTTTTCACCCACTTGGATGTGCCCAACACTAAAATGCAGTAGACATCGGGCAGCTTGGCCAAAGAATCGGCGCTGTATCTGCCGTAGCTGGCGACCAGCACATTACAACCCATGATTGTTGCCGCAAGGAGAGCAAGCAGAACCGCTGCTGCAAGAAACATCCACACCACGATCTTTTTGAGTCGATGAGGAAAAAACGCTTTCATAACCAACAAGTACGTTACCATCCCTGCATGGTCAGCGAAGCATGCCCAGAGCAAGCAGCGCGACACCTGCGACTCTGCAGAGAACTTTCTCGGCAGTATACAGGAAACAGTTGACTACAGCCCCGCTTTTATCCTGGTGTTGCCCCTGAAATGTATTCTATGCTGCTAAGTGTGCATGCCATGCTGACTGTCGCAATGGTTTCGACAACAGCGACATTGTGGGCATGTGCGGGTGGCATACCAAAAAAAGCGCATCAAACATGGCCTTGATGCGCTGCCCTGTCCGCCTTGGAGTGTGGGGATGGGGCCGCGAATCAGGTGAAGGTGGGCAAGTATATGTGTAGGCAAGTTGTATCCGACCCACCCAAATTTAAACAGACCTGTTCACACAAAAAACACAGACACATTACGTTCCGATACATCGTCCCTTGATCAGGCCCTTTTCCACAATCATGGTTCAGTATAACGGATTCGCATTCATTCAACTCAACTAATGCTTGACTTTTTGTTCAGTCAAAATATTATAAGAAGTTTGACTATATTTGGCTACAATGCTAGGGCCTATAGCTCAGTTGGTCAGAGCCACCGGCTCATAACCGGTCGGTCCCTGGTTCGAATCCAGGTGGGCCCACCAACGTATCCCGCAGGAAGATGCCGGCGGAAGCAGGTTTTCCACATATTCAATGCAAATCAGAATAGTTCCCGACATACAGACCCTGTTGCTCCACCACCAATCTTCCCGGCATGAAGATTTCATCAAGGTACACCTCACCAGGTGTACCTTTTTTCATTCCTTTCACTGAGACCGTGCCCACAGTACAAGACATACACACCGCACTGCAAAGCCTTGTGCCAGACACACTGGCTGAACCGTGGGACAATGTCGGCATCCTAGCCGGATCGCCGGCACAGCCCGTGCACCGCATCCTGGTGGCGCTGGATCCCTACACAGCCCTGGCTGAACAAGCTGTTAAACGGAACTGTGACCTGATCATTACCCACCATCCCATCATCTTCAGACCAATCAAGGCGTTGCACACCAATACGCCTGTAGGAGCCTTTCTTGCCGCCGTGATCCGGGCGGGCATCAGTGTCATTGCCTGCCATACCAACCTGGATTCCATGGCAAAGGGGGTCAGTAACGCCCTGGCCCAAGGGCTTGGTCTGGAGGATATCCGGCCACTTGTTCCATCGACCCACAGCTGTGCCGATCAATGCGGCCTGGGCAGTATCGGCACATATCCACACCCCTTGCCTGCTACTGAACTCATCCAGCGCCTGCAGCGCTTCTGTGCACCAGAATGGCTCCTCGATGCCGGCAACAGACCAGAAAGCATCAGCCGAGTGGCGGTATGTGGTGGTTCTGGCTCGGACCTTGCCGAAACAGCACTGGCCCAAGGGGCTGAAGTGTATATCACCGCTGAAATCAAACACAATGTGGCCCGTTGGGCAGAAGAGGTGGGAATCTGGCTTGTGGATGCCGGCCACTTCCCCACGGAAAACCCGGCCATGCCACTTTTTGTCCAGCATCTGCACGACCTGTTACACAGCCGTACCTGGACTATACCCATCGAGTTGGCGGAACAGGAAGCCCCCTTGCGGCTACTCTGGTCGCCAACCGGTTCATAAACGCTCATTTTCACTTTGTATATTCGCTTTTTTGAACAAGGAGACCCTCATTGAAAGAAGAAATGGAAAGACTTATTGATCTGCAACAGATCGATAGCGAAATTGCCGGATTCGACAAAGCCATTGCCAAATGCGAAGATGAACTGGCTAAGCGTGAACAATCTATTGAGCAAAAACAGGAGAAGCTTGCCACCCTGCAGGCTAAAATTGAACGGCTCAGCGAAAAACAGAAGGAAAATCAAGAGGAACACGAACAGGCCACAGCCCGGGTGAAAGACCGCCAGAACAAGATGTTGCTGGTGCAAACCAGCCGCGAACACCAGGCCCTGCTCAAGGAAATAGAAGAAAACAAGAAGTTGGCCAAGGATACCGAAGAACGCGCCCTGCAATTCATCGAACAGCTGGAACAGCTGGGGGTGGAAGCCAAGGATCTGGACAACCAGTGCAAAGGAGAGCAGGATTTACTCAAAAAGGAACAGCAAAGCAGTGCCAAGGAGATCAAGCGCCTGGCAACAGCCAAAAAAAACATTGAAGGTGAGCGTGCAGCCAAGGTGGCAGCAGTGCAGCCAAACTACATACAACGCTATACCAAGCTCATTGCCAGACGTTCTGGCTTGGCAGTGGTTGCCGTGCAGGATAGCATTTGCCGGGGCTGCCACATGACCCTGCCGCCGCAACAGGTAAACGAGGTGATGAAGGGGGATAAACTCAACATCTGCCCCACCTGCCAACGCATCCTCTATTTCAGAGAGGAAGAGGACGCGCAGGAGGAGTCGCTTGTCGAATAAACGCCCAGCCAGTCCGCCACTGCCCAACCGGGAGAGTATTTGCCAGGTTCTGGCCACCCGGCTGGACGACAGCCTTCTCAAACAGCTCTTTCCAGGGTACGATGTGGCTGTGCTCCGGCAGATCTTGGCGCAGGATTCTAACCCTGTGCAGGACGGACAGCAAAAACAGCACATGGCCAATATGCCCCGCCCTGAACCGGCAGGAGAGCATCCTGTGACCATGCCAGGCTGGTGCAGGCTGTTCACCGATGGTGCTTCCCGTGGTAACCCTGGCCATGCAGGTGCAGGTGCGCTGCTTTACGGTGAAGATGGCCGAAAGATGCGCCGTTTATCTGCCTACCTGGGCGTCTGCACCAACAATGTGGCGGAATATCGGGCCCTGCTGCTGGGCCTGCAGGAAGCCAAGGCCTGTGGTTGTACGCATCTGGCCCTGTTTCTTGATGCAGAATTAGTGGTACGTCAGCTGCAGGGACGCTACAAGGTAAAGCATGAACAGTTGCAGCCGCTCTACCGAGAGGCCTGTCAACTGCTGGCAGGTTTTAACAAGTGGACTGTGAATCATGTACCCCGCGCAGACAATGCCCAGGCCGATGCCTTGGCCAATCAGGGCATTGACAGCCATCTTGCCGGTGACAAGAATGGGGGGACACAATCTGGATGAAGCGAAGCAGCCAACAGGCTGTTTCGCAGTATCTGCAAGTTAAGGGGTGGGCGCATGATCGCTCCGGCATTGCCGGAGAGGAAAGTCCGAACACCACAGGGCGCGGTGGTTCGTAACGCGAACCCTGGGCAACCAGGGGAAAGTGCCACAGAAAAGATACCGCCGATGGGGCCTTGAGCCCACAGGTAAGGGTGAAATGGCGAGGTAAGAGCTCACCGCCTGCCTGGTGACAGGCAGGGCAGGGTAAACCCCACCGGGTGCAAGACCAAATAGGGAGGCGCTTGAAGGCGGCCCGCTTGATGCCTCCGGGTAGGTTGCACGAGATGCCGGGTGACCGGTATTCCCAGTCAAATGATCATGCTCTACCATGGTGCCTGGGCATTTTGGTGGAGACAGAATTCGGCTTATAGCCCACCCCTTTTTTTATGATGATGGATGCCGCAAATCTGCCGCCCTGC
This sequence comes from Desulfobulbus sp., assembly GCA_040776885.1. GTDB lineage: Bacteria > Desulfobacterota > Desulfobulbia > Desulfobulbales > Desulfobulbaceae > Desulfobulbus. The sequence continues at coordinate 298,764 of JAXGZR010000001.1, forward strand.
GGCGCCATTCTTGCCGCTGGTGGCCTAGGAACCCGTATGGCCACAGTCCAGCCCAAGCAACTGCTGCTGCTGGCCGGTAAGCCGATATTGGTACGCAGCTGTCGGGCACTGGCGCAGCTGCCCGCCATCAAGGAAATTGTGGTGGTAGCACCCGCTGCCCACATGCAACAGTGCCGCCAGCTGTGCCACACCCTGCTGCCGCCGGATCAGGTGGCGCGTCTCATTTTTACTCCAGGTGGAACAACCAGGCAGGATTCGGTGCAGGCCGGGCTGGAGTCGCTCTCCCCTACCCTTGCCCTGGTACTGGTGCATGATGCTGCCCGGCCCCTGGTGGAGGCAGATCTCCTGCTGCGTTGCCTGCATGCGGCAAGTTGCCACGGCGCGGCCATAGCTGCGCTCCCGGTTACCGATACACTCAAGGATGTGGCTGCAGAATCTGGCACTATCCGCGCCACTATTGACCGCACCAATTTGTGGCGAGCGCAGACCCCCCAGGTTGTGCGCCGCGATCTGCTCCAGCAGGCCTTTCGTACAGCTGCGGCCCATGGCTTCCAGGGAACCGATGAGGCAGCCCTCCTGGAGCATGCAGGCATTGGCGTTCAGGTGGTAGCCGGTTCGGAGCGCAATCTGAAAATTACCCGGCCAGAAGACCTCTTTGTAGCCGAAGCCCTGTTGCACAACAGCACGACAAGAAGAACAAATTATCACACCAACGACAATGCCATGAAGATTGGCCACGGTTTTGATGCCCATCGCCTGGTGGCTGGCCGCAAGCTGATTTTGGGTGGGGTGGACATTGGCCATCCCCTGGGTCTGGATGGTCATTCCGATGCGGATGTGGTCAGCCATGCCCTTACCGATGCCATCCTGGGGGCCTTGGGCCAGGGTGATATCGGTCGCCATTTTCCAGATACTGACCCCAAGTACAAGGGAGCAGACAGCCTGCATCTGCTGGAAAAAACCTGGCAACTAGCTGCCCAGCAGGGCCTGCGCCTGGCCAATGCCGACATCACCATCATTTGCCAAACACCCAAACTCGCCCCCTACCTGGCCCGCATGCAACACAACCTGGCGCGTTGCTGCCAGGCAGCGGATGGACAGATAAACATCAAAGCCACCACCACGGAAAACATGGGCTACACCGGCCGGGGCGAAGGAATTGCCGTCCATGCCGTCATTTTGCTTGAGGTTGTACATGAAGGTTGATGCAGAACGTTTGGCGCAGGAGTTCGTTACCCTGTGCGAAATTGAAAGTCCATCCCGCCATGAGGGCCGTATTGCTCGCTATTTGCAACAAGTACTCAAGGAGTTGGGTGCAGACGTGGTACTTGAGGATGATTCCACAGCTCATACCGGCTCGGAATGCGGCAACCTGCTTGTTCGTTTTGCCGGCAGCCTGCCACTTGCACCCATTTTTTTCAACTGCCATATGGATACCGTGCCGCCCACCAAGGGGATCAAGGTCCAGCGCAGCGGCGATCTCTTCACCAGCAGTGGCGATACTATCCTGGGCAGTGACGATAAATCGGGTTTAGTGGCCTGCATCGAAGCCATGCGCGTACTCAGGGAAAACAACACGGCACACCGCCCAGTGGAGTTTCTCTTCACCACCTGTGAGGAGATTGGCCTGATGGGAGCCAAGGCCTTTGACGTAGAGCTCTTGAGGGCACAAGAAGGATATGCCCTTGACTCCACCGGTTTTGCCAAGGTAATTACCCATGCGCCTGCTGCCAACAAGCTGCATATACATGTGTCAGGGGTGGCGGCACACGCTGGCCTGCATCCTGAATGGGGAGTCAATGCCATTGTTTTGGCTGCCAAGGCCCTGGCAGAGATTCCCTGCGGTCGCATCGACGAGGAAAGCACGGTCAACTTTGGCATAATCCAGGGTGGTGTAGCCGCCAATATTGTGCCGGAAAAAGTAGTGATCAATGGCGAAGTACGCAGCCACGATCCAGTAAAACTCAAACAGCTGACCCAGACCATCACTGACCGCTTTGTCAACACCGCCCGACATTGGACAGACCCCACTGGCGCAGCCCGGGGCAAACCAAGAATAGAGGTCCGGGTAGAGGAAGATTTTCCAGCCATGGCCCTGGCAGCAGACAGCCAAGTAATTCGCCGCATTGCGCAGGCAGCCACAGCCATCGGCATTGAGCTGAGCTACGAAAAGGCCGGCGGCGGCAGTGACGCCAATATTTTCAACGGTCGCGGTCTGGCCACTGCCATTGTGGCCACTGGCATGACCAATGTGCATTCCACCAATGAGCGGGTGGAGCTTGCCGACATGGTGAGTCTGACCAAACTCATTCTTGCCCTACTCACCGAGGTGGACTGCTGAGTGCAACCTGGCCCAACAGGACCGGCTCGCTTATCCCTGTCACCTTCACCATTCCCATCAACCTCTACCGATATCAGCCATGCGTCTTCCCAGCCCCTCTTCGCCAAACCCATCCGCCATCCTCTTGATGCACTGCCCGGACAACAAGGGCATCATCGCCACGGTGAGTGAGTTCATCGCCAAGAACAACGGCAACATCACCTTTCTCGACCAACATGTGGATGCCAGCAAAAGCGTTTTTTTCATGCGCATTGAGTGGGAACTCAACGGCTTTGCCATTCCAGAAGAAAAGATAGGAGAATACTTCGACGTTTTGATCGGGCGGCGCTACAGTATGCAGTGGCAGTTGCACTTCTCACAAGAAATGCCGCGCATGGCAATTTTTGTCTCCAAATTGCCCCACTGCCTGTTTGATCTTCTCTCCCGCTGGAAATCCAGGGAAATAGAGGTGGAAATTCCGGTTATTATCAGTAACCACAAAGACATGGAGCCTGTGGCCCGGCAGTTCGGGGTCGCATTCGAGCACTTTGCCATCACCAGTGCCAACAAGCAGGAGCAGGAAAAGGCGCAACTGGAGCTGCTGGCCCGACATGAAGTGGATTTTATCGTGCTGGCCAGGTATATGCAGGTGCTTACGGAGGAATTCGTCTCCCACTATCCCAACAGGATTATCAATATCCACCACTCCTTTCTGCCCGCCTTTCCCGGGGCAAAACCGTACCACAGCGCCTATGAACGCGGGGTGAAGGTGATTGGTGCCACGAGTCACTACGTGACCGCAGAGCTGGACGGTGGCCCCATCATTGCCCAAGACACCATCCGCGTCACCCATGAGGATTCCATTGAAGATCTGGTGCGTAAAGGCCGTGACCTGGAAAAAGTCATTCTGGCCAGGGCCGTCTGGCACCATATCCAGCGGCAGGTACTCGTCTATCAGAACCGCACCTTGGTTTTTTCGTAAACAGTGGAAAGACTCCGGCATGTTTCTTCATCATGCCGGAGCGTGGACTATGCGGCGCTTTCTGCGGCGAGAAATTCTATTTCATACTCCGAAGGCTTCATATCCGAGCGCACGGTGATGTCGATGATGGCATTGTGTTGCCGCTCCAGGGCAACCAGCTCCTCCTTTTTTCGATTAAGGAGGTATTGGGCAACTTCCAAGGGAAAGCCACAGGTCACCCTGGCCACCTTCTTGCGAATAATACCGGTCTGAATGCGGCGCAAGTAGTAGAGCGCCTGTGTTTCCACCGAACGCACTACACCCCGGCCCTGGCAATGGGTGCACGTAATATAGCTGCCCTTAGCAGTGGGAGCTCCCATCTTTTGCCGGGATATCTGCATCAGGCCAAACCGGGAGATGCGGCTGATATCCACCTTGGCCTTGTCCCGCTTCATACTCGCCTTGACCTGGCGTTCCACTTCAAGGATATGCTTCTTGTTGCGCATATCAATGAAATCCACCACAATCAGGCCGCCTAAATCGCGCAGGCGCAACTGACGCGCCAACTCTTCAGCAGCCTCCATGTTGGCCAAAAAAATACTTTCCTCAAAATCGCTGTTCTTCGAGGTGCGACCCGAGTTGACATCAATGGCCACGAGCGCCTCAGTGGGATTGATAACAATGGAACCACCAGAAGGTAGGGGCACCTGCGGTCGATAGATGGATTCAATTTGCTCTTCAATATTGTGCTGATTGAAGATGGGTTTGACCCCCTTGTGCTGCCGCACCCGCGCCTTGCGCTGCTTGGGGGGCAGCTGCTCGAGGAAATTCTGTACCTGCTGCAGTGTGGCATCGGTATCGACCACGATTTCTTGAATTTCGGGCACATAATAGTCCCTGAGGAAACGCACCACCGTATCTAGCTCTTCATAGATCAGGGCAGGCGACGGTTCGCCCTGGCCCCGGGCGCGAATCTGCTCCCAGAGCTGCAGCAACCTGTCCAGGTCTTCCTTCAGGGTAAGCTGGGTAATTTCCGCGCTGGCCGTACGAACAATGTAGCCAATACCCTCGGGTAATTCCAATTCGCTCATTGTCTCGCGTAGCTCGCCTCGGCGCTCCTCGCCGACAATTTTACGAGAAATACCCGCACTGTCGCTGCCAGGCAGCAGAACCAGACAGCGACCAGGCAGGGAGAGGTAGGTGGTGACATTGGCGCCCTTATTGCCGGTCACCTCTTTGACCACCTGCACCAGAACCTCCTGTCCCTTCTGCATCACCTCTTCAATCTTCAGCTTCTTCCACTGCTGCTGGGTAATAAGATCGCGTACGCGTTCGCTGATATTTTCCCGGTAGTATTCGGGATGGATTTCGTCAAAGGGAAGGAAGGCGTTCCTGTCTGTGCCGATATCGACAAAAGCTACCTGCAGATTGGGCTCGATAGAGACAATCCGGCCCTTGTATATGTTGTTTTTGGTGGCTTCGCGCTCAATGGTCGACACATGAAAGGATTCCAGACGACCGTTTTCCAACAGGGCCACCCGGCACTCCTCCGGCTCTTCGGCATTGACCAAGAGCTTGTAGACAATTTTTTTCTCGTCTTTTTCCTCAGGTGCCTCTGCAGTAGCTTGCACTGCAGCGCTCTCTTCAACGGGACCCGGCTCTTCCTGTTCTGCTGCCTGCTGGACCTCGGCTTCTGCCGCAGCCACAGTTGTCACGGCTGCGTCTTTATTTTCTGTCGCTGTATCAGGCTTTCTGCTCCGTCTCCGGGGCCGCCGCACACGTTTTTTAGGGCTTGGTGCCACTGCAGCCAGCGGTTCCCCTTCTTTTGCTTGGTCCTGCTGGGCCGCTGCAGGCAAATCCTCAATTGGGCCTGCTTGCGGGCTTTTTTCTTCAGTCTGCTCCTTCTGCGGCCGCGACTGCCTGGAGGCAGCCTGTTGAGGTTGGGCAACCGCTCCAGCCTCGGCCACTGCAACATCTTCCGGAGCAGCAGGTTCATCCTCCGGTGCTTGCCTGGTGACGCTTTTCCACCAGGCACCAGTACGAGCTTTTGTAGCCCCTTTCGTGCTTTTCCTGCGGGGGGATTGTTTATTTTCCGTCATTCGTCTCCTTGCGTACCATACAGAAAAACCTGGCAAAGACCGGTATTGACCGTGTTTTCACAGGAAAGCGGAATTGGCTGATTTTTTCTGCAGGTAGGCTTACTTTGCTTTGCGGTATACAATTTGCGCATATGCTACATGCTCTTGCGCTGCACTAACTTTATGAAAACAGACAGGGGCCATCTCTGGTCTCCCTGATGATACAACAAAGTGAAAAATCATATAATAGTGGTGGCACATGCTCCTTATAGCACTTTATGTGGCCATGCAAGCAATTTTGCGTCTGTCACTGTTTTGACACAGTCCTTCCGCGAGTTTTCGCTTGACACTTAAATTCGCCCCACGTACATTTCATCTTGAGTATAAATTTTTGTTTTTTATACTCTTTACATACAAATTTTCTTCTGTTCCGTCGTACTCCAGTCACTGATGATACTTGATTTCCTCCGAGGAACAAACGCCTTGAACACACAAACCATGACTTACAAATTTTTGTACCTCGTAGCACTGGCGGCGCTGACCGTACTTGCTTGGCATGCGTCACTTACTGCGGCGGAAATGGATGCAGAACAGTGGAACATCACAGCGGATAAAATTACCCGTTATGAGAATCCGCCCACGGTCATTGCCGAGGGAAATGTCGCCTTAGAAAAAACAGAAACCACCACCAGGGCAGCAAAGACCAGTTCCTCCAAATGGGATGCGCTACTTGGTCCTGATGCCCAGAGCGATGAGGAGGCAGCACAGCCGCCCCAACGCGTGGAAACCACAACCACGACCATCAAGGCCGACTGGGTAGTCTACGACGTGGCCATGGGCCAGGCCAAGGCCAGGGGCAACGTGTATATCAATGTCAAGGGAGATGAACTTCTTGCCGAAACAGGCACCGTCAACCTGAAGGACGCCACCGGCACCTTTGAGAACGCGACCATCATCCGTCAGGAACAGGAACTTCACCTGGAAGGACGGGTGGTCGAAAAAACGGGTGATCTCACCTACCACATCGAAGACGGCTGGGTAATTACCTGTAAGTTGAAAGAAGGACAAGCACCACCCTGGAGCTTTGGTGCAGCCGACACCAAGATAACCGATGGCGGCTATGCTTTTTTGAAGCATGCGGTCTTCCGGGTAAAGGGCATTCCCATTTTGTATTCCCCCTACATGATTTTGCCCGCCAAAAGAGAGCGACAGACCGGTTTGCTTTTTGCCTCTTGGTCCACCTCCGATCGTGACGGTTTTGGCCTGGAAATTCCGCTTTTCATTAATCTGTCTCCCACCTCTGACATGACCATTTATTCGCGCTACCTTTCCAAGCGCGGGGTCATGATGGGTGGCGAGTTCCGTTACGTAACAGACGAAACGAGCAAGGGCATGCTCATGGGCCACTACCTTGATGATGACCTCAGCGATCCCTCGGAAGAGTCGTATTACCGAGAGGGTACCTTCTCCCACACCAATGAGAGAAGGTACTGGATTCGCGGCAAGGCCGATCAAAACATTGGCGATTGGGTGACCCGTCTGGATCTTGATTTCGTTTCCGACAGGGACTACCTGCGCGAGTTCAATAGCGGTTCCACCTCCTTCAACGAGAATCATAACCGCTTTCGCAGCGCCTTTGGCCGCGGATTCGAGCAAAAACTGGATCAATACCGCCAAAACACCCTGGAGGTGCTGCGGGCCTGGGATAATGGGACCACCCTGCAGGGCGAACTCATGGCCATCAGGGATGTCAGCGACCACCAATATAACGCAGACAACCCTTCCCAGTTATGGAAACTACCCTCTTTCACCTATTCGGGTTTGATGCCCATTGGATCGAGCCCAGCGGATTTTTCCTGGGACAGTAACTACACCCACTACTGGCGTGAGCATGGTGTAGGTGCGCAGCGCTTCGATCTCTATCCGGAAATTTCAACCAGTGTGCCCCTGAGCCCATATCTGGAAACTACAGTGCGCGGCGGTGTACGCGAAACATTCTACCTCATCAGCGATGGTGGTTCCACTGACTGGAAAGACGAAGACACGGCAAACCGTCTGCTCTACCGCCTTGGCGGCGAAATAGGTTCCACCCTGTATCGGGAATACGGTGCAGCCCCCTTTGCAGGGCGGGGTTGGAGCCACACCCTGCGCCCCTATGTGGAATACGAGTACATTGAGATTCCCGAAACAGATACATTGCCACAGTTCGATACCATTGACGACATAGAAGAGGCCAATACCTTTTATTACGGAATCAATAACTTCTTCTCCCTCTTTGGCAACAAAGATGGCAGCTTAACTGAGCGGGACCTGGCCTTCTTCAAGGTGCGACAAGGTTATGACATGCGCAGCGAGGTCAGCGATACTCCCTTTACCCCGGTGGAGTTCAAAACCGGATTTTACCCCCTGCAGGGAACCAGACTACTCTACACCACGCAATTGGACGTATATGGCGAGGGTCTGATCGAGCACTCGGTCGAAGCAGACTACCGTAGCCAGCGGGGTGATATGATTTCCTTGGATTATCGCTACAAAGACGAGTCAAATATCAACTCCATCAGCGGAGCCTTCTGGTACCTGCTCCCCTACAATTTTGCGGTTGGCTACAGTATTGAACGGGCCATTGAGCGGAATGTCACCATTGAGGAAAAATTCCGGCTGCTCTATCAACCTTCGTGTTGGTCGGTGGAACTGGCCTCCAACTACACCCCCAGTGATCAAACCATCATGTTGATTTTCCGTCTAGCCAACATTGGCACGCCCTTTGGTTTTGATGTGGGTGGTGATGCTGGCTGGTAAAGACATGCTTATTTTCCCGGCCCGTTTGTGCAGTTGATTAAGGCATTCAACGGCGATGCCGACGGGCTCTGCGCTCTGCAGCAACTCAGCCTGCATGAGAGCCATAAAGGACCAAATCCCTGGACTTCATGGCAGCTGATTACTGGGGTGAAACGGGATGTCGGCCTGCTTGCCCAAATTCGCCAGGTGAAAGATGCCCACATCACGGTGCTGGATATCTCCCTGGATAGGAACCGCGCAGCCCTGGAGCAACTCCTGGCACAGCGCAACCGCGTAGTTTATATCGACCACCACTTTGCTGGCGTAATTCCCTGCTCGCCCCTACTTGAAACCCATATCAACACCTCCAGCCAAACCTGCACGGCCCTGTTGGTCAACAAACTCCTGCAGGGCCGCTATGCGTCCTGGGCCTTGGTGGGTGCCTTTGGTGACAACCTGAACGCCAGGGCCAGGGCCATGGCACAGACCCTGGACCTGGAGCACGAAGCCCAAGAAAATTTACAACAACTTGGCATCCTGCTCAATTACAACAGTTATGGTGAGGACACCGGAGATCTGCACGCGCACCCGGAAGACCTCTACCGCGCAATGCAGTCCTGCAAGGACCCGCTGCTGTTTTGGAGCGAATCTCCACTTGTGCGTACCATCAAGGACGGCTACCAGGAAGACATACACCACCTGCGCTCCTCTAAGGCCCATGACAGCTTTCCAGGAGGGAGGGTGTTTGTTCTGCCCAATGCCCCATGGGCACGGAGAGTTACCGGTATTTTCGCAAACCAGTGCGCCAGCGAACAACCAGAAAAGGCGCATGCCATTCTGCAGGAACGTGCGGACGGCAGCCTGCGCATCAGCGTACGCGCGCCCCTGGATCGTCCTGAAGGGGCAGATCTCCTTTGTCGTCAGTTTTCCGGCGGTGGAGGACGCGCTGCCGCGGCAGGCATAAACAGTTTGCCGGTCCATGAACTGGACCACTTTCTCACACTTTTTCGCTGGCATTTTTCCAGGCCATATCCACCCCAGGTAAAGGAGCCAGACCGCAAATGAACCTTTTTCGGCCCCAGCTTGGCCTGCTGTCTCTTGCTTTCACGGCCCTGCTCTGCCTGCAGCCCTTGCCGCAGGCACTTGCCGCTGCTCCCCTGGCAGCTGATCTGGTGCAGGACAATCAACCCATTGATTTCCTCCAGCAAAAATTCACTGATTTTTTTGTGGAACTGCAGAACAAGCACCTCTTCACTGCAGCAGAGCTGCGCGGTATTTTCACCGGACTGACCATTGATCGCAGGGTACTGGTCCTGATGGACAAACAGTGGGAAGCCAAACCATACTACCAGTATGCCCCCCTGTTCATTACCGAGGGCATTATCCGTACCGGCCGCGCCAAACTGGCAGAACACCGCCAACTCCTTGACCGGATCGAGCAGCAGTTGGGTGTGGATCGGGAAGTTATTGTTGCCATTTGGGGGGTGGAAACCCGCTACGGCTCCAACCAGGGCAGCTACAATGTGCTGAGAACCCTCACCACCCTTTTTGATGCCTATCCTCGCAGGGCACAGTTTTTTCGGGGAGAACTCATCCACTTCCTACTACTCTGCCGTGAAAACGGCATGGATCCACGCCAGATCAATGGCTCCTATGCTGGTGCCTTTGGCCAGACCCAGTTCATCCCCTCCTCATTCCGCAAGTATGCCATCAGTTTTGATGGCGACCAAAAAAGAGATGTATGGCATTCTGTGCCGGATGTCCTTGCCTCCATCGCCAATTACCTCAAACACTTTGGCTGGACTCTCCATGCGCCACTCTATGCAGAGCTGGGAACGCGTCTCAACAGTCCGCAACTGCTGCAGGCCGAACAGGCAGGGCGGCGGGGCAGGGTTCCGGCCCAGATCGTAGAGCAGGCACAAAAATTGCGATTGTCTCCTGTTCCCGGAGGGAAACCCCTCTCCATAGTTGGTCTGGAACAACCACCTACTGCGGCCGCTGAAAAACGCTATGTGGCTGGCTATCCAAACTTTCAGGCGATCACGCAATGGAACCATTCCAACCGTTATGCCATGGCAGTTGCCGAACTGGCCGAGGCCCTGGCACAGTAGGAACGACAAGTGTTTGGGATGCACCTTTGCGCCAGCAGCTATTTCTCTACCTGATGGGAGCAGGTCTTGTCCTGCTTGTGCTGTTGTGTTCGGTTTTGCCTCTGCGGGCTGCAGCCCAACCAGTAAGCCTGGATGATTATCCGCTCTTCAGCGATGATCTCCACTATCAGGCGCTTGAGGCAAGTCTCAAGGAAAGTTTAACTTATCTAAATCAATTCCCTACAGAGCACCGCTTTGTGTTGGCCGGACAGGTGGTGAGTGTTGCCAGGCTGCAACAAACCCTCAGTACCTTTATTGCCCTACTGCACGGTATGCCCAGTAGTGCGGCCCTGAACCAGGCTCTGCAAAAAAATTTTCTCGTGTACCATATCCAGCCCACCGCTTCGACCGGGGCCCCTGAAAAAGCCAGGCGCAGCCTGCTGGTCACCGGCTACTATCAGCCCATTTTTGCCGGCAGTTTGCGTAAAAAGCCACCATACATCCATCCTCTCTACCATACCCCCACAACATTGGTGCAGCGCCAAGATGCACAAGGAAATTCGGTGCTTGGCCGCTGGGAAGAGGGTCGGTTTCTTCCCTACTGGACCAGACGTGAAATTGAGCAAGGTAACCTGCTGGCTGGAGATGAACTAGTTTGGCTCAAGGATCCCTTTGACGCCTTTACCATCCATGTACAGGGATCAGCCCTAATCCTCTGCCAGGATGACCAAAAAATCAGGGCCCTGCGTTTTGCCGCCAAAAACGGTCATCCCTATACCAGTATTGGCAGCTACCTCGTGCACAGGGGCAAGATGCGGCAAGAGGAGGTCACCATGGACAGCCTGCGCCACTACCTGGAGGCGCATCCTAAAGAACGGCAGCATATTTTGCACCAAAATGATTCCTACATCTTTTTTTCCTGGCATACAGTGGGTCCGGTATATGGCAGTTTGAACCGCCCGCTCACTCCGGGCCGCTCAGTGGCAGCGGACCACACTTTCTATGCCCCCGGATCCCTGCTCTTTGTGCGCAGCAGGGTGCCACAGATAGAACAAGGCGAACACAGGGGGTGGGTGCCCCTGCAGCGCTTTGTTACTGTCCAGGATAGCGGTTCAGCCATACAGGGACCACTGCGCCTGGATCTCTTTTGCGGCACTGGTCAAGATGCAGGCCGTATGGCTGGCGAAATGAAGGAAAACGGCGAGGTGTATGTACTGCTTCTCAAAAAAGAGTAATTTTTACTTCTATCTTTTCCGCAGATGTACTGACAAATTACTCCATTGCCCACCTGGAACAAAAACATAGGCGCTCAATCCTGCTTCTTTGCCGCCAACCCTGGCAGGGGTTGCGGTAACACCTCGGCAGCGTCCGGGTCTGGCGAGGGCTCCTTGCCACTGATATCGCTGATGCGCCGCACCCGCCGGTTGCTCAGCCGCCTGCCCCTGGCAGCAGCTCCCTTGATGAGAAAATCGTTCAAATCCACTTCCAGGGCATTGTATTTGGCCCGGGCAGCGGGCATGAGGCTGGCGCGGATGCGGATACCCTCCTTGCCTGTGCGCAAAAAGAGGATGGTTGAGCGCTTATCCGGCTCAAACAGGCGGTATTCGCGGTTGAGGATAAACTTTGGGGTGGAAAAACGTTTTATATACACCAAGTTATCTATGCCGTTCCGGTACGCCACATTAAAAATCGTATCATCGACCACCACTCCCATCCAGTACAAATCCTGCCCGACAAAAAACTTATCCACCATGGGCACCACCTTATAGAGCCCATCCTTGAAGATGAGCAACAGGCGATCGTACTCCGATGCCTGGCACTCCATCTCCCCATTCCCCATCTCCGCCTTGATGCGGTGGCCGATAAAACCGCTTTCCCGATGATAACACACCGTCAGGTTGGAGAGGGCTGCTGCCCGGGCATCCACCTCATCAAAGGCCTTCAGCTCACTGGCCCGCGGAAAGGCATCCTGATAGCGGCTCAGCAGCCCTTCGATAAAGCCGATGGTGTAGCCCACCATGTCGGAGAGCTGCTTGGTGATGGTGGCAATGCTCTTTTCAATATCGCGTAGCTCCTTTTGCTGGCGGTTGATATCGTAGCGGGAGATGCGCCGGATCTTGATCTCCAAAAGCCGTTCGATATCCTCGCCCGTGACCGCCCGTTCCAGTTCCTTGGCAAAAGGTAAAAGGGCCTCGCGGATGGTGCTGAGCACGGTCTTATAGTTGGTGATCTCCTCGATCTCCTTGTAGAGCCGCTCTTCAATAAAAATCTGCTCCAGCTTGCGGGCATGCCATTTCTCGTGCAGCCGGTCCAGTTCAATATTCAGCTCGGTTTGCAGATTATTGACCAGCAGTTCAGTGTTACGACACAGCACCTCCTCCACCTGCAGCTGGCGGGGCATGTTCTCCACAATAGCGACCAGATTCGGGGATATACTCAGTTCGCAGTCGGTAAAAGCGTAAAGCGCATCTATGGTTTCTTCGGCATAGACACCTCTGGCCAGCTTGATTTCCACCTCCACCTTTTCGGCGGTGTAGTCGTTGATGGAGGCAATCTTGAGCTTGCCCGCCTTAGCTGCCCGTTCGATGGAGTCGATCAGAGACTGGGTGGTAACGCTGTAGGGCAGCTCGGTGATGACAATGGTCTTTTCATCGGGCTGGCTCAGCCGCACCCGGCAGCGCAAACGACCGTTGCCGTGGTTGTACTCGCTTACATCGACAATGCCGCCCCGGGGAAAATCCGGATAAAGGGTAAACTCTTCTCCACGCAGGCAAGCGATCTGGGCCTGCAAAAGTTCGCCAAAGTTATGCGGCATGATCTTGGTGGCCATGCCCACGGCAATACCTTCGGCTCCCATCATGAGTAGCAGCGGAATTTTGGCAGGCAGGCGCAGGGGCTCCTGCATACGGCCGTCATACGACTCGGCAAACTCGGTCAAATCCTTGTTGAACAGAGTTTCCCTGGCCAGCGGGGTGAGGCGGCACTCGATGTAACGTGCAGCTGAGGCCTGATCGCCGGTGAAGATGTTGCCAAAGTTGCCCTGGCGTTCGATGAGGTAGCCCTTGTTGGCCAGGTTGACCAGGGCGTCAAAGATGGACTGATCCCCATGCGGGTGCAGCTTCATGGTCTCGCCCACCACATTGGCCACTTTATGGAAACGACCGTCATCCATATTGGCCAGTGTTTGCAGAATACGGCGCTGCACTGGTTTGAGGCCGTCATCCACATCGGGGATGGCCCGGTCGCGGATAACGTAGGAGGTATAGTCAAGGAAATTGGTGTCAAAAAGGCGGTGCAAGGCGCCGCGTACCTCCATCTGTTCTGTGCTCATGCCGGGTCCACCAAGTGCTCCATGATATACTGCTTACGCTCCGGCGTGTTTTTGCCCATGTAGAATTTGAGCACCCGGCCCACTTCACTTAAACTGTCGGTGCGCACTGGCTTAATGCGCATGTCTGCGCCAATGAACTGCTTGAACTCCGGCGGGGAAATCTCACCCAGGCCCTTGAAACGGGTGGTTTCAATGGCCCGGTCACCCTTGCCCTTAGCCTTGAGCGCCAAGATGGCCTGCTCCATTTCAGCCTCGGAGTAGCAGTAGATGGTTTTTTCACGGTTGCGCACTCGAAAAATCGGAGTTTCAAGAATATAAACCCGCCCCTGCATTACCAGCTGCTCAAAGTACTGCAGAAAAAAAGTGAGCATCAGGTTACGGATATGCAGGCCATCCACATCCGCATCGGTGGCGATAATCACCTTGTCAAAGCGCAGGTTGTCGATGGATTCTTCAATATCCAAAGCCTGCATGAGGGCATACATCTCCTCGTTTTTATAGAGCACATCCAAACGTTGACCCAATACGTTGAGCGGCTTGCCCTTGAGGCTGAACACCGCCTGCACCATGGGATCGCGAGCGCTGACAATGGAGCCGGCCGCAGACTGCCCCTCGGTGATAAAAAGCATGTTCTCCCGACCAGGGCGTGAGGGCTTACCCGCCGCAGGATGGTATTTGCAGTCTTTGAGCTGGGGAATCTTAAAGGTGATCTTCTTGGCCTTGGCCTTGGACTCGCGGCGCACTGACTGGAGTTCGCGACGCACCCGCTCGTTGCGCTGCACCTTATCGACCAACACTTCCGCACTTTCCGGAAATTTATACAGATGGGTGGCCACTGCATCCTTGACCGCATTGACAATACCGGTGCGGATATCGGTATTGCCCAGTTTGTTTTTGGTTTGCGACTCAAAAACCGGGTCCTGCACCTTTACCGCCAGAATACCGATGACCCCATCGCGCACGTCCAGGCCATTGAATTTCTTGCCGGTGAACTCGTTGATGCCCTTGAGGATGCCTTCACGGAAGGCAGAGAGATGCGTGCCACCTTCGCTGGTATAGGTCCCGTTGACAAAGGAGAAGTAGCTTTCCCCATAGTCGTTATTGTGGGTAAAGGTAAATTCCAGAGTGGTATTCACAAAATGGAGCGGCGGATAGAGCGCTTCTTCTCGCATTTCCCGCTCCAGCAAGTCAAGCAAACCCCGTTGGGACACAAAATGCTTACCATTGAGATACAAGTTCAAACCCGCATTCAAGTAGGCATAGCGCCACAACCGTTCCTCCACAGCATGCTGGTCAAAGGTAAAGCCAGGGAAGACCTCGGTGTCCGGCAAAAATTCCACCAGGGTACCGTCCTTTTCCTCGCAGGTCCCCTCCTCTTCGCCAATCAGTTTGCCCCGTTCAAACTCGGCCTGTCTAAAGCGTCCGTCCCGAAAGGCGCGTACTGTGAAGTGGGTAGACAACGCATTCACCGCCTTGGTCCCCACACCGTTTAGACCCACGGAAAACTGGAACACCTCGGTATTGTACTTGGCACCAGTGTTGATAACCGACACACACTCCACCACCTTGCCCAGGGGAATCCCGCGGCCATAATCCCGCACCGTGCACAGACCTTCGGCAGTAAGCGTAATGTCGATGCGCTTGCCATAGCCCATGATGTACTCGTCCACCGCATTATCGAGCACCTCTTTCAACAGGATGTAGATGCCGTCATCCGGGTGGGAACCATCGCCCAAACGGCCAATATACATGCCTGGCCGTTTGCGGATATGCTCCAGCGAACTCAGGGTTTTTATTTTGGATTCGTCGTACTTGTGACTGCTCATGACAAAAATTCTCCCCGATGCGGAGCAGGGGTCTGCGTTTGGGTGCTGTTGGCTGCGGGGTCGTCTCCAGAAAAATCAGGGGGGTTGTCCGAAGGTGGATTGTTATCCAGGCGGATGGCATAGCCAAAGATGTAGGTGCAGACCGGCACGCCCAGCAACAGGCCCCAAAAACCGAACAGCTTACCGCCCAGGGTTAGAATGATAAGGATAATCACTGAGTTGATGCGCATGTAGGTGCCGTACACACGCGGGTTTAAGATATAACCCTCAATCAGATGGATGACCGTGATCAGTGCAATGGCCAAGAACATGGTGTTTAAACCATGGGATTGCAAGGCCATAAGACAGATGGGGATGGAGCTGATAAACACGCCCACCACCGGGAAAAAGCTGCAAAAAAACACGATTACCGACAAAAAGGCCACATTCTGCCCCAATCCCAGCATGGTAATACCCACAGCGGTGAGTACGCTGTTGACGATGGCAATGATCAGCTGCGCCTCAAGCGCCCTGCCCAGTACCAGGGAAAATTCGCGGATATTGTCGGCCACGGCCAGGTAGATAAAGCGGAGCCTAGTATATTCCAGGCCGCGCACATGTCGGCCCAACGCCGGCAAATCCAACACAATGAGGAAGGAAAAGAGCAGGGAGAGCAAAAAATTGGTCGTCACGGTGAGCACCTTGCCACCAATATTGCTCAAGGTGTCGAGGAACTGGTTGATATTTTTAATGCCACTGGATGATTCCCCCAAACCCAGCAACTGCTGCAACAATGCGGCAGTGGGTGAATAGCGCAGGTTTTTGCGTGGTTGCACCTCCAGGGAAGGATCGTGGGTTTCGACATGTCCAGCCACCAATTCCGGCAAAATCTCCCCTAAAAGCGGGTATTTCTGCTCGAGGCGGTAGAGCTCTTCATCCACCCTGCTGATATATACGCCAAACTGACTGGCAAAGATTTCGGTTTGTGCCTTCACTTTGGGCGTCAAAAACACTCCGGCTGCGGCAAGTATACTGATAAATGCGGTGGCCACCAACACCACGCGCACGATACGGTTTGCGATATAGGGCTCCAGTCGGACCGAGACGCTGGCCTGTATATACGAAAAAACAAAAGTGAGGAAAATCAGCAGAAAAAAGGAGCGGAGCAGATAAATCAGCCCGATGAGTACCCCCCAGGCAAACAAATTGGCTGCATGGGGCAAAATGCGATTCCAGGGAGGTGGAAAATTCTCAGAAAGTGGATGCGGTGTATACATACAGATCTACAAGGCAGATGAAGGCTGTGCTTGGGCGGCACATACCGCGGGGGTCATGTGGCGGCATTGTACAAGAGTGCCGGGGGCTTGTCGAGCTGGCTCTTTATGTACCAATCAAAAAAGCCCCCTGTGCTACATACCCCTGCAGGAAGGTCTATGCTGCTTTTTTCCTGCCCAGCTCTTTGCTGATCTTGTTGGACAGTTAAGCATGTAAACAGGAAAAACTATCTTGGTGAGCAGACAGGAGACCCAGAAGAGTATTTACCACGCACCGCTGCCTAACCTCCAGCCGCGCTCCCCCCTACACCCTGCCATGGGCAAGCTCTGCTGCAGGGTATGACAGGATATAAGGGGGTACACACATAGACAGGGGTAGGGACGATGATCACATCCAGATATAAAGCGGTCAATGCTCAAGGCACAACGGCCGAGCTATCCGGCGTCTGGACAACTGCAGGTACTGCCAGGGCAATGGTGGAGATGGAGTTTTTCGGGGAACCGTCAATCAATTTGTCACTGTAACTCAGGTAGACAAGCGCATGACGTTTTTTATCGTAAAAACGCACCACCTGCAGCTTTTTGAAAAGAATGGAGGTGGATTTTTTGAACACCTGCTTGCCATTATCCCGACCAGATACAACTCGCTCCGGCAGGGTAATGGCGCCGGTTTGCCGACAGGAGATGGAGGCATCCGAGGTGTCTTCCGCAACACCCAGAGAGCCTGAAATACCCCCTGTCTTGGCCCGGCTGACATAACAGGTTGCTCCCGGGATATCCGGGTCGTCAAAGGCCTCAATCACGACCTTGTCGTTTGCGCCCAAGACCTTGAAAGTGGTGCTTACCTCGCCTATTTCCTCTGCCCTAGCAGCCGTGGTGGTACAGAGAGCATGCAGCAGGCAAATGCCTACCACAACCAGCCTGCATATTGTCAGGGTGAATCTGTCTGTCATACTGTTTTTTTCCTCTTGTCTTGGGAGCGGTTGATGGCGCTCAAGAGCGATTTAATCGAAGCCACGATGATATCGGTATCCACACCTGCGCCCCACCAGCTTTCCTCGTCACTGTCGATAATTTCAATATAGCTCACCGCCTTGGACGAACTCCCCCTGGCCAGGGCATGTTCATGGTAGGAGTGCAGGGAAAAATCCAGGTGCAGATCCTGGCGCAGGGCTGTGCAAAAGGCATCCAGGGGACCATTGCCGCTGGCCTGGATGGTCTGCTCCTGACCGCCGTATTCGAGTACCGCCGCAATTTCGGCACGGGATTCCTGTTCTGCCCGGTCAATGTGGCGTTTCATCACCTCAAAGGATTTGAGGTGAAAACCGTTTGGTCTGAACAGGTATTCCTTTTCAAAGGTATGGAAGACCATCTCTGGACTCAGCTCCTCGCCGCAGGCATCGGTCACTTCCTGGATAACCCGGCCAAACCCCGGATGCATATCTTTGGGCAGCTTAAACCCGAATTCGCGGTCCATGATATAGGCCACCCCACCCTTGCCCGACTGGCTGTTGATGCGGATAATGGACTCGTAAGTGCGGCCTAAATCCTGCGGATCAATCGGCAAATAGGGCACCTCCCACAGCTCGCTTTCAGTAAGCTCGATCGCGGTCATACCCTTGTTGATGGCATCCTGGTGCGAGCCGGAAAAGGCCGTGTAGACCAATTCGCCGGCATAGGGATGGCGTGGGTGCACCTTCAGTTTGGTGCAGCGTTCATAGACATTGATCACCCGATTGATGTTCGAAAAATCAAGCCCTGGGTCCACGCCCTGACTGAACATGTTGAGCGCCAGGTTGAGGATATCCACATTGCCGGTGCGCTCACCATTACCGAATAGGGTGCCCTCCACCCGGTCGGCCCCGGCCATAAGCGCGAGTTCCGTGGCAGCTACCGCAGTGCCCCGGTCGTTATGGGCATGCAGGCTGATCTGCACCCGGTCGCGGCAGGAAATCTTGCGGCAAAACCACTCGATCCGGTCGGCATAAACATTCGGGGTAGACATTTCCACTGTGGCTGGCAGGTTGATGATCACCGGGTTATCCGGTGCGGGCTGCCACACCTCCAGCACAGCCTCACAGATCTCCAGGGCAAAGTCCAGTTCGGTGCCGGTAAAACTTTCCGGCGAATACTCGTAGCGCACATGCACCCCGCTGTCGCGTGCCTGCTGGTGGATAAACCGTGCGCCATACACCGCAAGCTCAATGATCTCCCTGCGGCCCTTCTTAAAAACCACGTCGCGCTGCAGGGTGGAGGTGGAGTTGTAGAGGTGCACGATAGCCTCCTCCGCTCCTTCAATGGCACTGAAGGTTTTACGGATCAACCGCTCCCGTGCCTGGGTGAGCACCTGGAGTACAACTCCGGATGGCACCTGTTTATTTTCGATGAGCAGACGAAGAAAGTCGTATTCCACCTGGGAGGCTGCAGGAAAGCCCGCCTCTATTTCCTTAAAACCCACCTCCAGAAGAAGCTGGAACATCTCCAGTTTTTCTTCCAGATTCATGGGTTGAATAAGTGCCTGATTGCCGTCGCGCAGGTCAACGCTGCACCAGATGGGGGCTTTGGTGATGCTCTTGTCCGGCCAGGTGCGGTCTGGCAGATCGACAGTGGGGTACGGCCGGTACTTCCTGGTTTTACTTGCTTGCATAGTGCACTCCATAATGCCGCTAAGGATACGGCCGGTATCATGCGGCCGTATATGCGACCACAAAACGCGGCCACAAAAAAAGCCACGGTTACCAGTAACCGTGGCTTCAAGATTCAGATATGCTTACAACCTTTTCAGAACATATCTCCCCTTTTCGCCACGGAAAACCTGCGCAGTCGGCCTAGAAGAAGGAGAAGGGAAAGGTGGTGCATAAAAATTGTCCGTTGTTAACACGTTGTTGACACAAAATAATCCCCTAAGCCAGCCTGTTTGTCAAGGTGAAACTGAAGAGGAAGGGCTGCACGCAAACAACACTCGCCACAAAGGGTAGCCCCATGCTATAAGAAGACATACAGTCCTTGCATATATAATTTTCTGCACACACAGCCACAAACCATGAAGCACCCCACCGCCCTACACCATATCCTGCCTGCCCTCTACCAGCAGAGGCAATGGCAACAACAGTGGCAGGTGCAGAGCCTGTATGCACAGTGGCCAGACATTGTCGGGTCGGAAACCGCACAGGCCAGCATGCCAGTATTTATTCGCACGCAAACGCTTTGGCTCTATGTGGCGAGTTCCATTTGGATTCAAGAAATCCTTTACCAACAGGACAACCTACTCCACCGGATCAACGCGGCACAGCCTGGTCTAAAAATCCGCACCCTGCGCTGCCTAGTGGAGCCCTCCTTTTTTAAGCCACGCCCGCAGAGAGTTGCCGCAGCCAATCCCGCAAACAGGTCGACAG
This sequence comes from Desulfobulbus sp., assembly GCA_040776885.1. Classification (GTDB taxonomy): domain Bacteria; phylum Desulfobacterota; class Desulfobulbia; order Desulfobulbales; family Desulfobulbaceae; genus Desulfobulbus. Next base: position 318,796 of record JAXGZR010000001.1, read on the forward strand.
ATACGGGTATGCGCCACAGCACCGGCTTTGATGCCATTGTCGACCCTGCCTGTCGCGAGGCGCTCCGGCGCCTGTGGCTAACACTTGCCAGAAGAGATTAAGCAGGTCAGCACAACAGCAAGCCAGCAGGATCGCCTGTACAAACCAAAAAAACTTCCTTCATGACACAACTCACTGGGAACAGCCCCCTCATCGAGCCTCAAAACGTCGCCACGGAACAGGTCATCATTGTGGATCGCTGCAACCGTAGCCTGGGCGCGGTTACCCGCCCAATCATGCGCAATCAAGGGCTGATCCACCGGGCTTCATACGTGCTAGTGTGCAATCGTCAGGGCAAGCTTTTTATCCAAAAAAGAACAGCGGTAAAAGATGTCTTTCCCGGGTATTGGGATATTGCCGCTGGCGGTGTGGTGATGGCCAGGGAGAGCTATGAGGAGTCCGCCCGCCGGGAGTTGCGGGAGGAACTGGGCATCAAGGTCAAGGGCATACACCATCTTTTTGACCATTTTTATGACGGCCCAGACACCAAGGTGTGGGGTCGGGTCTTTACCTGCACCCACAACGGACCCTTTACCCTGCAGCAGGAGGAGATAGAGTATGGCTGCTTCCTTGCCCTGGACGCCGTCGCAGCCCTCAACGAGAAAGAACCGGTCACCCCGGATGGCATGGAAATTCTCCAGCGCCTGCAGCTTGAGGCGCCAGCGGCCTGGCTGCGGGTCAGCAGAAAAGAATAGACGCCGGAACAAACTACCCTCCCGGCTCCAGAACCAACACAGTCCACCTGCATCCTTTGATCCAGCTTTTTTAATCCGTGACTAGGGGATACCCTCTGTTCTGCCAGGCCTTCATTCCGCCGGCCAGGCTATGCACATGCACAAAACCCTGTTGCTGTAGATAGCTGGCCGCGATATTGCCCCGGTATCCCACCCCGCATACGGCAATAATCTCCTCGCCTGATGACAATTCCTCCTGTTTACCCTTCAGGAGTTCAGTGATGGGCAAGTGACGCGCCCCCTGAATATGACCAGATTGCCATTCGGTATCGGTGCGTACATCCACGATGCACGAATGCCCCTGCTCCACGTTGTCCCTCAACTGTTGCGCGGAAAGTTGCCACAGTTGGGTGATGGGATAGCCTGCCTCCTGCCACGCGGTAATGCCACCATAGAGATAGCCGATGCGGTGCAACTGGGCGCACATTTCCCGGTAAGCATCCTCGCTGGTCACCACCAGTATCAAGGCCTGTCCAGGATCCAGCACCATACCGATCCAGTTGGCAGATTGCTTGTCCAGGCCAATGTTGATGCTGCCGGGAATATGTACCCCACCAAAGGCGGCGGTATCGCGAGTATCGAGAATGAGCGCACCTTGGGAAAACTGGTTCTTCACCTGCTCCGGACATATCCCGGATAATCGGGCAGCGTTCCAGTATCTGTGGTCCCTTGAGGTTGGTGGTGATGATATGGGTAATCCTCATGCTCTCCTTACGGGTGATATGCAGATAGTCCTGCACATCTCGTTTCGGATCCACCACGCATGCCACCTTGGCCTGGGGGCAGCCAATAATGTATGAGTAACAGCCCATGCCCTCAACGGCAATTTGCTTAAAATACATTGCCGACCTCTATTGATTGTTTCGAAGAGCAACAAACCGTGAGTACGGTGATCGGTTTGTACACAGTACACATTCATGGGGAAAAGCTGTATTTTTCTGTGTCGTTTACAAAGACATAAGGTTGGAACAGCCCAAAATCAGTCTTTTCTGAAGGATTACACCGTTCTTCCAGTGTGTCGGCAATGGTGCTTGTTTTCTGGCCATATAAAATCACCTATTTCTGTGGTATTGTAGAAAGAATGGTAAAAAACAATGGGTAAGGCGAGCTGCAGTTAGTTATAAACTCTTTATATATCAATACGTTGTTGAGGAGCAAACCTATGGCCACATCATCAGCGAACCACTCTGAAAAAAAACAAGCCGGTATGGGCGCGATTCCCCACGAAGGCGGCACTGCCTTCCGCGTTTGGGCACCGCACGCACAGCAAATTTTTGTGATGGGCGATTTCAATAACTGGTCCAAGACAAAGGCTCCGATGACAAGCGAGGAAAACGGCTACTGGTACCTTGACATTACCGGAGCAAAGCCTGGGCAGGAATACAAGTTCCTTATCAAAAACGGGGAGATGGAGATGGAGCGCATCGATCCGTATGCCCGCCAGGTCACCAATTCGGTTGGCAATGGAGTCATTTACGATCACGCAAGCTTTGACTGGCAGGGCGATGAGTTCACCTTGCCACCGCACAATGAACTCATCATCTACGAGATGCACATCGGCTCTTTTTTCGCAGATACAGAAGGCAGGCCCGGTGATTTTGATGCTGTGTTGCGCAAGTTCGATCATCTCATCAAACTGGGGGTGAATGCGGTGCAAATCATGCCCATTGCTGAGTTTGCCGGGGACTACTCCTGGGGCTACAATCCGGCCCACATCTTTGCGGTGGAAAGTGCCTATGGTGGGCCAGATGAGTTTAAGCGCTTTGTGCGTGAAGCGCACAAGCGGGGCCTGGCAGTGATTCTCGACGTGGTCTACAACCATTTTGGTCCCAGTGATCTGGATCTCTGGCAGTTTGACGGTTGGCAGGAAAACGACAAGGGTGGCATCTACTTCTATAACGATCACCGCTCACAAACTCCATGGGGCGACACCCGGCCCGATTACGGCCGGGGCGAGGTACGCCAGTTCATCCACGACAACGCCCTGATGTGGCTGGAAGACTATCGTGTGGATGGTCTGCGCTATGACATGACCTTGTATATTCGCAGTGTACACGGAGACGGTGGAGAAGAGATTCCCGAAGGCTGGACCCTGATGCAGTATATCAATGACACTGTGCGAGAGCGTTTCCCGGGCCGTATCCTCATTGCCGAAGACCTGCACAACCAAAATGCGGTCACCGCTGATGTCGAACACGGTGGCGCCGGTTTCCACAGCCAATGGGACGCTCAGTTTGTACACCCCATCCGCGCCATGGTCATTGCAGCCGAAGATGCCCACCGCTCCATGGAGGCAGTGCGCCAGGCCATCAGTTTCCGCTATGAGGACGATGCCTTCCACCGGGTCATTTACAGTGAATCCCACGATGAGGTTGCCAACGGTAAGGCGCGGGTCCCCCAGGAAATCAATGCCGATGACCCCACTGACTGGTATGCACAAAAACGCTCCACCCTGGCAGCCGGCTTGGTCTTCACCGCACCTGGCATCCCCATGCTCTTCCAGGGGCAGGAGTTTCTCCAAGGCGAGTGGTTTCGGGACGACGTGCCACTGGACTGGGATCTCAACGACGAATTCCACGGCATAGTGCGTCTCTACCGCGATTTGGCCGCATTACGCCTGAACCGGCAGGGCCACACCCGTGGTCTCTGCGGCCAACACCTGCAGGTCTTTCATGTAAATGATGCGGAAAACATGATCGCCTTTCAGCGCTGGGATGAGCATGGTCCAGGGGACGACGTGGTGGTTGTGGTGAATTGCAGTAATGCTCCCAAGGAAAATTACCTAATCGGTCTGCCGGAAGAAGGCCAGTGGAAGCTGCGGATCAATACGGACGCCAGCATCTACAGCGATGATTTTTCCAACTTCGCCAGCAGCGATCTCCATGCAGAGCCAGGTGAGTGCGACGGACTGCAGGCACAGGCCACGGTCGCCATTGGGCCATATACCGTGCTGATCTACAGCAAAGACAAGAAATGACCACAATACGTGGCACATCGTGCAGCATAAACCCTTGACAGGGAATGGGCAGTTTGGTCGCTGGACTTGCCGAATATAGAACTAATGTGATCTGAGCCACCTTATAGCAGTGAGCAGTGGCCCCAGCGCCCTGTCTGCCAGCATCTGGCCTATTCCTGTTGGCTTGCAACGTGGCTGTTGCAAGCCAACGACCTGGGCTCAGTAGCCACCCAACAGTGCCGCTTGCCCGAGGATTTTTTGCTGCAAATAAAATCTATTGCTTTAATCAGGTAGTTATCTTAACCTGCGCTATCGTCCCAATTTGATACAATTTTACGAGCATAAGGTACAACACGCTGATATTGTAAACAATTCACCTCTGTTGCCAGGGATCGTCCAATGTGTCTGCCTGCGCGGCTTTGCCATACTTGGGCATCCCGACCCATGATAGAACAGAGAAAAATGTACACCCTGCTGCACTTGCCCACGGTGTAACGGATAAAAACAGGAAGAAGCAGCAGGCAAAGATTGTGACCAGGGCAGTGTGCGGAGATTTGTCATGCATCTCAACACTCTTCATGATCAGGGCAGAAAACTGCTGCATCCATTCGTCAGGCTGCTGGCAGCCCTCAATATCCACCCTGTGGCGATCACTGTCGCAGGCTTACTACTCTGCCTGATTGCCGCAGGGTTTGCCTGGGTCGGACACTTTTGGCAGGCTGGCTTGCTGTTCACCATAGGCAGCCTCTTTGATGCGCTTGATGGCGGCGTGGCCAGATTGACCGGGACAGCATCCAAAGCAGGAGCTGCTCTAGATTCCAGTCTGGACAGGATTGCCGAAGCAGCTCTCTTCATCGCCTTATTGGCGGGCAGCGCTGCCAAACTACATCCCAGCCTGGTGTGCACCGCCTCGCTCGCCATGGTTGGCTCCTTTATGGTGAGCTATGTGCGCGCACGGGCCGAGGGGCTCGGTATTCCCTGCTCTGTGGGTCTGTTTACCCGTATGGAACGGCTGGTGGTCATGATAGCAGCCCTGTTCCTTGCAGACATGCTCGGCAGCGTCACACTTGTGCTTGCCTGCGTACTGGTTGCCCTGGGAGCTTGGGCAACAGCATTGCAGCGGCTCTTTACTATTTTTAGATGGAAGTCTTAGAACAGAGGCCATCAGGCCATGATGCCAATGGATATGGAGGACGCATATGGCGCGAAAAGTGAGGGTAGCGATTATTGGCGTAGGGAACTGCGCAAGTGCCTTGGTTCAGGGGGTCGAATACTACAAAAATGCCCAAGATAGTGACAAGGTACCGGGTTTGATGCATGTCAACTTGGGCGGCCTGCATGTGCGTGACGTCCAGTTCTCAGCGGCCTTTGACATCAATGCCACCAAAGTAGGCAAAGATCTTGGTGAGGCCATTTTTGCCGAACCCAACTGCGCCATCAAATTTTGCGATGTGCCCAACCTGGGCGTACCAGTACAACGCGGCAAGGTTCTTGATGGTATCGGTAAGTATGTGCAGCCGGTTGTGCAGGAAGCTCCTGGTGAGTCCGTTGACATCGTTTCCATCCTGCGGGCTACCCGCACGGATGTGGTGATCAACTATCTGCCCGTGGGCAGTGAGAAGGCCACGGAATGGTACGTGGAACAGATCCTTGAGGCAGGTTGTGCCCTGGTCAATGCCATCCCGGTGTTTATTGCCCGGGAGGCACACTGGCACAAGCGTTTTCAGGAAAAAGGTCTGCCCTGTTTGGGCGATGACATCAAAAGCCAGGTGGGCGCTACCATTTTGCACCGCGTGCTTGCCAGGCTGTTTGAAGACCGCGGCGTACGTCTGGACAGAACCTACCAGCTGAACGTGGGTGGTAATACCGACTTTTTGAACATGCTGGAGCGGGAACGGCTGGAAAGCAAGAAAATATCCAAGACCGATGCAGTCACCAGCCAGATCCCCGGCGGGATGAAGCCTAAAAACGTGCACATTGGCCCTTCAGACTACATTGAATGGCTTGATGACCGCAAATGGTGCTATATTCGTATGGAGGGCACTGCCTTTGGCGATGTGACCCTCAATTTCGAGGGTAAGCTGGAGGTGCAAGACAGCCCCAACTCGGCCGGAGTTATTATCGATGCAGTGCGCTGCGCCAAACTTGCCCTGGAAAATGGGCTGTCCGGCGCAATTACCGCCCCTTCCTCCTACTTTTTCAAATCACCACCAGTGCAGTACTATGATGAGGAATGTCGGCGCAAGACAGAAGCCTTCATTGAGCAATACGGTAAAAAATAGAATTGCAGCCAAGCCGTGCGACCAGCTTACAGATCAGGCACAGCCTTGGTCTGTAAGCTGTATAGTTTATTTGAACTCACCTGTACATCATTGCGAGGTGCGATGAGTTAAAACAACATATCAAAGCTGTACACGCCCTCCTCCAGGCTGCTGGTCACCCGCAGGCCAGAATTATTGAATACGCTTTGCATGCGTTCGTTCTCGCGTAGCACTTCGGCGGTGAAGCCGGCAATGCCGTTGCGCTTGGCAATTTTGATCAGATGCTGGAAGATAAAGGTTCCCAGCCCTTTGCTCTGCCAGGAATCCCGCACCACAAAGGCCACCTCGGCCTTGTTGGTACTTTCGTTGAGATAATAGGTGCCCACTGCAATGATTTGCTCACCCTGCACATCAGGTAGGGTGGCCACCACCGCCACATCGCGGCGGTGATCGATATAGACAAAGTCCTGAATCTGGCGCGAAGTGAAGCGCTGTTGATGGCTCATGAAGCGGTAGTAGATGGTTTCCTGCGAGAGATTGTGGATGAGATCGCGCATATGCGGTTCGTCCGTGGGGCGGATGGAACGGAAATTTACCTGGGTGCCGTCTTCGAGCAGGAAGGTGGCACGCATGCCCTCTTCGCCAGGCAGGGTAAAGCGGTTGCCGAAGCGGGCCAGATCGGGCCGCAGGTACCTGGCGGCCACTGCTTCGCGGAAGAGCTGTTCACGGAAATCCGGATGGGCTATGGAGATCAGCTCCATGGCCCGCTCCTGTATGGATTTGCCGTGCAGATAGGCAACGCCATGCTCGGTGACCACGTAGTGCACGCTGGCTCGGTTGATGACCACGCCGGAACCGGGCTGCAGGGCGCTGACCACCAGTGAACGTGTACCGTCGCTGCTCACCGAGGGAAGCACGATAATGGCGCGGCCCCGCTCTGATTTGGCCGCACCACGGTTGAAATCAACCTGCCCCCCCACGCCGGAATAAAAACGACCACCCACGGAATCCGAACAGACCTGGCCGGTGAGATCGATCTCCAGAGCCATATTCACCGATACCATGCGCCGGTGCTTGCCGATCACGTTGGGGTCGTTAATGTACTCAGTTGGCCGGAAGCTAAACAGCGGGTTGTCGTGGATATAATCGTAGAGTTTTTTGGTTCCCATGCAGAAACTGGCAGTGATCTTGCCCCGGTCAATGGACTTCATTGCACCGGTGACCGCACCCGACTCGATCAGTGGGATGATGGCATCCGAGATCATTTCTGTATGAAAACCGATATCTTTGCGTTCCGACAAAAAACGCATCACTACCTGGGGGATACGCCCATACCCCGGCACCCGGCCAATGCCCAACTGAATGGTCGAGCCATTGGGGATAAGGGCCACAGCTGACTTGGCAATCTTGAGGGCAATTTCATTGGGTGGGTCAAGCTCCCGTTCCAGGATAGGCCTGTCCACCGGTACCAGGATATCGAGGTCGAACACATCCACCAAGGTGTCGCCGTGGGTCCAGGGCATATTTGGATTCACTTCAGCAATCACCAGACTGGCGTTACCAATGGCACTTTTAACAATGTCCACCGAAACACCCAGGCTTACCCGGCCGTAGGTATCCGGCGGGGTCACTTGGATAAGGGCCAGATCAATGGGCATGGCCCCGGAATCCAGGAGCTGAGGCACATCAGAGAGCAAAATCGGAGTGTAATCGCCAAAGCCTTCTTGAATCACCTCGCGGATATTGGAGCTGATAAAAAAGGCGTTCAAGGTAAAGCTGTCGGAAAGTTTTTTGCTGGCATAGGGCGCATCGCCCTTGGTGATCAGTTGAATGATCTCCACATCGGTGACTGAACGGCCCCGGGCGGTCATGGCGGCAATCAGTTCCTGGGGCGCGCCGCAACCAGTACCGATGAACACCCGTTGGCCAGATTTCAAATGGACCAGTGCCTCCTGGGGCGTGGCCACCATATCTGCATACTGTGTCTGCCAATCTTGATCGTAGCGCATTGCAGCCCCCTGGTAATAAAGCCTCAACTGCCCTTGCCATTTTCTTGCACATTGCTGGCAAAGGTCATACCCGCATCCACCACCACCGGCTCAAGCTCCCGCTCACCAATAATGAGTGGGTTGATATCCAGTTCGACAATCTGCGGAAAGTCGGTGGTCAGCTGGCTGATGCGCTGCAGAGCCACGGCAATGGCCGCAATGTCCACTTCCTTGGTACCGCGTTTGCCCTCCAACAGCTCATAGGAACGGGTGGACTTGAGCATCTGCACCGCCTCTCCTTCGGTGATGGGTGCCAAATGGAAGGTGACATCCTTCATCACCTCCACAAAAATACCACCCAAACCAAACATGAGCATGGGACCGAACTGGGGATCACGGGTCATACCGATGATCACCTCCAGGCCCTTTTCCGCCATCTTCTCCACATACACACCCTCAATGAGTGCATTGGGCGCATGTTTGCGCAAACGCAGCATCATCAGGTCAAAGGCATCGGCCACCTCTTCGCTGGAACCGATGTTGAGGCGCACCCCGCCCAGATCACTTTTCCGCACAATGTGGGGCGAGACAACTTTCATGGCCACTGGATAACCGATGAATTGGGCAATTTCTATGGCCTCCTCAGGGCTACTGGTGAGCCGGCCAGACATGATACGAAAGCCGTAAGATTTGAGAATGCTCTTTGACCTGACCTCATCCAGCCGTGAATGGCCACTGCGTTGCCAATGGGTAATGATCCGCTCCACCCGGCGGCGATTCACCGGGAAGCGCACCACGTGGCGTGCAGGTCTGCGCCGCCACACCCCGTATTCGTGCATGGCCTTGAGTGCGCCTACGGCCCGTTCGGGCGAGGGATAAAAAGGCAAACCAGCCTCGGCCAGTTCGGCCCGGGTAGGCATACCTTCGCGGCTACCGAGGAACGAGGCCAGTACCGGGGTGACACCATCCAGGTTGGCGGCAATGGCACGCACCGTGGCTGCAGGTTCGTTGATGTATTGCGGCGCCAGCACCACCAGTACCGCGTCAATATCAGGATTGGCCTGGACTGCCTTGAGTGCATCCACGTACTGTTGCGGTGTGGCTCCGGCCGACACATCGGTGGGATTATTGATATACCCCCGCACCGGCAGAATGCGGGTGAGTTCCGCACGCAGGTCCTCAGACAACTGGGGAACCAACATGTCTGCCTTTTCCACTGCATCGGCTGCCACAGTACCGGTGCCGCCAGAATTGGTCAGGATGAAAACCCGGTCTCCCTGGGGTGGCGGTTGCAGAGCAAGGGCTGTAGCGTAATCGAAGAGCGCTTCAAAGGTGTCGGCCCGACAGATGCCCGCCCGCTTGAAGGCCGCCCCATAGGCTGTGTCTTGGCCAGTGGCCACCCCGGTGTGGTGCGATGCTGCCCGCGCACCCGCTTCGGTGATGCCTGCCTTGAGGATCACCACTGGTTTCTGCTTACTCGCCTCCTCCGCCGACTTGACGAACTGGTCACCATCGGTAATATCTTCCAGATAACCGGTGATAACCTTAGTGGCCTCATCGCTGGCCAAATAGGAGAGGATATCCACCTCGGTAATGTCTGCCTTGTTGCCAATGGATACTGACACACTCACTCCCAGCCTGCGGGAATCAGCCTCATCCATCATGGCAGTACAGAGCGCACCAGACTGGGAAAATACCGCCAACTTTCCTAGTTGCGGCATACGCCGGGAAAAGGAGGCGTTCAGTTGCAGATGCGTGTTGATCAATCCCAGGCAGTTGGGACCCAAAAGCCGTACTCCTCCCTTCGCGCACAGGGCCACCAGCTCCTCTTCCAGTTGCGCACCGCTCGGACCGCTTTCTTTGAATCCTGAAGCCACCACCACCACTGCGCGTACCTTCTTGGCAATGGCGTCCTGCACCGCATCCAGGGTTTTTTCAGCAGGCACTGTGATCAGGGCCAAATCAATAGTATAGGGATAATCGGCAAGATGTGAATAGACCTTAAGACCCAGAATTTCCCCACCCTGCGGGTTGACCGGAACAATCGGCCCACTAAAACCCGCCTGGACAAGATTGTGTAAGGTGGAGTGGCCAACCTTGCCCTTTACCTTTGAGGCACCGATAACTGCAACCGATTGGGGAGAAAAAAGTTTCTCAAGCATACAGACCTCGCGCTCTTGGATAGTACACAGGCACTTGCAGTTTAACGGGTAGTGTAGGGTACGTGGATCTCATACCCAGCTGCCTCGACCGCCTTTTGCACGGCACGGATATTGTAGGTGTTCACCCGCAAATAGATCATGGCCTTGGTGCGCCGGGTCGCAGCCTTGCGCAGCAACCGGGTGCAGTGCACATTTTTTTCCTCAATGATGCAGATGAGTTTGCTCATGATACGCGGATCACCATCATCCACAATGGAGATCAATGCAGCGCCGCGTTCGCCTACTCCAAAGAGATTCTTGTAGGCTTTCAGCAAATCGCCAATGGTAAAGATGCCTATCACCCTTCGTTCATCATCCAAAACTGGCAGAGCACCAATGGCGTTCGCCTCAAAGAGGAACAGTGCGTCATCCAGGGTGGCCATGGCAGAGAGCGTGCGGCAGTTGGTACTCATGATCTGCGCAAGCCCAGTTTGCATAACCTTGCTCTCCACCATTTCCCGCTGACTGCTGCTGGCCACACTGGACGGCCGGGCAGAGCGCAAATTCCGATCGGAAATCATACCCTGCAGCACCCCCTCGTCATCCACCACAGGCAGGTGCCGGAAAGGATAACGCTCCAGTATGCCGATGGCCTCGGCCACGGTTTGCTCAGGATGTATAGTGGTAGGCGTAGGGGTCATATGATAATGGATGAACATATTGCCTCCAAAACTCTGCGTTCTGTACTCTTGTTGCGCCTGGCAGGTGCAGGATCAATCTGCTTGCAAAAGTCCGGCAAGATAAGCTGTAGCACATTCGCCCAGCCGCGGCAGATGATAACCGCCCTCAAGAATGGATACCACCCGGCCACTGCAGATATCCCGTCCCAATTCACGAACAAAGCGACCAAGTTCCTCATACAGTGGGGTTGTATAGGCCAAGCCAGACATGTCGTCTTCCACGTGGGCATCGAAGCCTGCACCAACAACCAGGGCATCGGGCTGCATTTCCTCAAGAAAAAGACGAATTCTCGGGAGCAGGCGCTGTACCTGCGCATCACCTGCACCAGGCGGAAGCGGCAGGTTGAGGATGCTCCCCTTGCCCAAACCGAGGCCCCGCTCTTCCTCCCAGCCGGTACCGGGAAAACTGAAACTGGGGTGTTCATGAATGGACACGTAGGCACTATTGTTCTCGGATTCCAGGGCACTCTGGATGCCGTTGCCATGGTGGGCGTCGAAATCAAACACCGCCACTCTGGTGCGGCCATAATGATTTTGCCAGTAACGGGCAGCAATGACACAGTTGTTGAAAAAACAGAAACCAAAGGGTTGGTTTGTCTCGGCATGGTGGCCTGGAGGCCTGGTCAGGCAAAAGACCACGTTGCCAGCCAGGTCCTGTTCAACCTGGTCGATGCCACTTAGCCCGGCACCGGCCGACAGCATGGCAATGGTGTAGGATTCGTAACAAACCTGATTATCAGGATGATCCACATAGGTGCGGCCGGAAAGTACTGCTTCTTCAAAGCGAAAAAGCCAGGCCTCATCATGGAAGGCCAAGAGCTCTGCGCGGCTTGCAGGCCGGGGTGCTACAATATGGATGTTTTGGGCAAAGGAACTCTGGACCAGGGCGTCGCGAATCACCTGCAGGCGTTCCGCAATTTCCGGGTGGTCGCCGCCGCCGGTATCGTGCCGACTGTAGGCGGAATCTGTAATGAGGATAAGTGAAGAACCGTGCCGCATACAACTCTCCACGGCAAACGAAATTGCACCGGGGTAGCCCAGGTCATCTTTCGACAACTAAGAGAAGACCTAAAGGCGTCTGCGGCCACACCCGCTTATCTACCGGAAGCAGTACCTATTTCTTCCTCAAGATGCTGACCTGCTCGCCGCCAATACCCCAGTTGTCGGTGGCGACCTCATCAATGACCACTACGGTGGTCGCCGGATTCTTGTGCAGCACCCGCTGCAGCAATTCAGTGACACCGGCAATCAACTCGGCCTTTTGCGCAGGGCTCACCCCTTCGTCGGTTACCTTGATGTTCACGTATGGCATGTTGTTTCTCCTGGCAAGGTCCGCTACTCAGTAAGCCCGGGTTTTGTCTCCGAACGCAGTACTGCGCGACCCGGAAATCAGTGTCTTAGCAAAGCAGTGATTCAGGGCAGCATGGCCCGCTGCGCCCAGTCGAACAGCGCACCCGGAACAACACCTGTGACCAGCACACCAGCCACGGCAATGCCCAGCACCACCAGCATCCCCACAGAAGGGGCAGTGATGACCGGCTGCTGTTCAGGCCCGCTCATGTACATCAGGCGAATCACCCGCAGGTAGAAAAAGGCAGACATGGCGCTCAAAAGCACCGCCGCAATCACCGCTGCTGTATACCCGGCCGCCACAGCAGACTGGAACAGGTAAAATTTACCAGTGAAACCGCCAGTCGGCGGGATACCGGTCAAGGAAAACATAAAAATCAACATACATAGAGCCAGTACTGGATTTCTCGATGCCATGCCCCGACAGCTGTCGATGGATTCGTGCTGCTCCATGCCATGCGAGAAGATAATGAGAATGGCAAAGGCCCCCATGTTCATGAACAAATAGATAAAAAGATAGCTCATGGCTGCCGCCATGCCGCTGGCACTACCGGCAGCGATTCCCAACAGGGCATAACCCGCATGGGCTATGGCCGAATAGGCGAGCATCCGCTTCAGGCTGCTTTGCACCAAGGCGGTGATATTACCGACCAGCATAGTCAATACCGCAAGCAACGCCAACACCGGCCCCCAGTTTGCGTGTAGCTCCGGAAAGACTGCCAACATAATGCGGCCGAAAACAGCAAAACCCGCTGCCTTGGGTCCCACACTCATGAATGCGGTGAGCACCGTGGGTGCACCTTCATAGACATCTGGTGTCCACATATGGAAGGGCACCACTGCCACCTTAAAACACAAACCAGCTATAAGCAGGGCCAAGGCCATCACCAGGCTGGCATTGGTGGCAAGACCGTTCTTGCCAATATATGCGCCAATTTCTGCCAAATTGGTGGTGCCGGTCAGGCCAAAGAGCAGGGACATGCCAAAGAGCAGAAGGGCCGAGGCAAAAACACCCATGAGAAAATACTTGGCCGCAGCTTCGCTGGTGCGCAGGTCCTTTTTATGCATGCCGGTGAGCACGTAGATGGGCAGGGCCATCAGTTCAAGTCCCAGATAGATGGTGATCAGATCCACTGAGGCGACCATGATCATCATGCCCACTGCGGAAAAAACCAAGAGGCTATAGAATTCACCCTGATGGGACTGTACCTGCGTGCTGTAAAACTCCCGCATCAGGGCGGCCAGAATGACACTGGCCAGGCAGAGGGTACAGAAAAAAGCCGAATAGGCATCGTTTCGAAGCATGGCCCCTGGCTCAGCCGGTGTATACATACCCAGATTCACCAGAAGAACAGCAGAGACACCCAAAACAGTCATCCAGGGCAAAAGCTGGCGCTGACGGGGGGCGAACAGATCAAGCACAATCAGAGCCACACCAATGGCCAGCAAGACCAGTTCCGGTAAAACCGGGGTAATCATGCCCCAGGAAAAGGCGGCGGGATTGAGAACAACGAGCTGTTCAATCATCTCAGTCTAGACTTCCTTTCTGACATTCAGGGGATGGGTATCAAGGCTGTACGCCCGGCCTCTGCCAATCCGGCACCATGCACCTGTTCCACCAGGTGACCCACGGAAACCCGGAGAAAATCCAGCAAGGCGTCAGGATAGACACCAATCCAGAAAATAAGCAGCACCAGGGGCGCAAGCGTTAAAATTTCACGCAGATTCAGTGGAGCAAGCTGGCGCAGTCCCTCGTTCACCCCGCCAAAGAAAATGCGCTGATAGAGCCACAACATATACCAGGCACCCAAAATCAAACCAGTGGCCGCAATAACCGCATACAGGGGCTGCGCCATGAAAGCCCCAAGCAGGATAAGCCATTCTCCAATAAAGCCATTGGTGCCAGGCAACCCGACCGCTGCCAGGGTGAACACCATAAAAAAGCCGGCAAAGAGGGGCATGATGTTGGCCAGCCCGCCATAGGCGGCAATCTCGCGGGTGTGGGTACGATCATACACCATGCCGATGGCAAGGAAGAGAGCCCCGGTTACCAGACCATGGTTGATCATCTGCAGGATACTGCCTTCCAGTCCCTGCTGGTTGAGGGCAAAAAGGCCCAGAGTAACAAAGCCCATATGGCTGACCGAGCTGTAGGCAACAAGCCGCTTCATATCTGTTTGGGCAAGACAGACCAAAGCGCCGTAGACAATGGCGATCACCGAGAGCACGAGCATGGGCGTGAGCATGGCCTGGGTAGCCTGGGGCAGCATGGGCAGAGAAAAACGGAGGAAACCGTAGGCCCCCATCTTGATCAAGACACCAGCCAGGATGACCGACCCTGCGGTCGGGGCCTCGGTATGGGCGTCGGGCAACCAGGTATGCACCGGCCACATTGGTACCTTGACCGCAAAGGCCGCGAAAAACAACCAGAACACCAGCAGCTGCAACTTGAATGGATAGGCTTGTCCAGCCAGAAACAAGATGTCGAAGCTGCGTCCGGCCGCCAGGTACAGCAGGATGATGCCCACCAACATGAGCAGGCTGCCCACCAAGGTATAAAGAAAGAACTTGATAGTGGCGTAGAGGCGATTTGGCCCACCCCACACCCCGATGATCAGGAACATCGGGATGAGCATGGCCTCCCAGAATACGTAGAAGAGAAAAAAATCCAAGGCACAGAATACCCCAATCATCGCCCCTTCCAACACCAGCAGGGCCATATAGAATTCTTTAGCCTTCTCCTGGATACTCTCCCAGGAGACCAACACACAAAGCACGGTGATCAGGGCGGTCAACAGCACAAACAGAACGCTAATGCCATCGATTCCCAGGGCATAATTGATGTTGAGGGCGCTGATCCAGTCGTGCTGCTCCCGAAACTGCATCTGGTGCGTCCCTTTATCGAACAAGAAAAAGATCGGCAGCACAAAGAGCAACTCAAAGAGGCTGACCACCAGGGCCACCAGTCGCACTGTCTCGGCTTTCCGCTCCAGAAACAAGAGGGAAAGACCGCCAAGCACCGGGAAAAAGATTAAAACACTGAGCAGAGGCATGGGTACCTGTTCAACCTTGAATGACTATAGCTTAATTTCTGGTCAACAGCAGGGCAATCAGCACCAGGGCTCCCCCGCCCATCCAGGCCAGATAGTGTGAAACCACTCCATCCTGCAGCAAGCGCAATTTTTGCCCAAAGGCACCGATCAGGCGGGGAAGGCCATTGACCACCCCCTCAATGGCACGCATATCAACGGTCCTGAGCAGCACACGCTGGCTGAACCACAAGGCAGGACGGACAATAACCAGCTGATACAGCTCGTCCACATAGTACTTGTTGAGTAGCAGCCGGTAGATACCTGCAAAACGGCTGGCCAGGCCAGTGGAGAGCTCTGGTCGTTTTCTGTACATGAAAAAGGCCAGGACAATACCCGCTGCACCGGCAATGACCGAGAGCAAAATCAAGCCCAACTCCGCCCCATGGGAAAGCTGTACATGGGGATGCCCCAGTATCGGCTCCAGAAAATGCGCCCAGTGATTGGAACCTCCCAGGGCTGCGGGGATGCCGACCCAGCCCGAGGCCACTGCACCAAACGCCAAAAATACGAGTGGCAGGGTGACCACCAAAGGTGATTCACGCACATGTTTTTTCTGCTCATCTGTGCCACGGAATTCCCCGTGAAAGACCAGAAAAAGCAGACGAAAGGAATAAAACGCGGTGAGAAAGGCGACAAAAAGCCCGATCCAATAGGCGAACTGACCGACAGGTGTACCTGTATTAAAGGCCATAAGCAGGATTTCATCTTTGCTGAAAAAACCTGCAAAGGGAGGCATACCGGCAATGGAGAGCGAGGCCAGGAGAAAGGTCCAGTAGGTGATGGGCATGTACTTCTTCAGACCACCCATATGGCGCAGATCCTGTTCGTGGTGCATACCCAGGATGACCGAACCACAGCCAAGAAAGAGTAGCGCCTTGAAAAAGGCATGGGTGAACAGATGAAAGATCCCAGCCGCATAGGCGCCGACCCCACAGGCAATGAACATATAAGCCAACTGGCTAACTGTGGAATAGGCCACCACCCGCTTGATATCCGTCTGCACTAGGGCAATGGTTGCGGCAAACAGTGCGGTGAGCGCCCCCAGCACGGTAATGCAATCCAAGGCAAAAGGCGAAAGCGCAAAGATCGGATTGCACCGGGCCACCAAAAACACACCAGCAGTAACCATGGTGGCCGCATGGATGAGTGCACTCACTGGGGTGGGCCCTTCCATGGCGTCCGGCAGCCAGACATGCAGGGGAATCTGGGCTGATTTACCGATAGCTCCGCAGAAGAGTAACAGGGCGATCACCGTGGGGAGCAGCACCTCCATGCCCAGCAAGTTGAAAGACTTACCGTCAATGCTCTGTGCCATGCCAAAGACTTCGGTATAATGCAGGCTGCCGAACTGGGTGAAGATGAGCAACAGACCAAGAAGAAAGCCAAAATCGCCAAACCGGTTGACAATAAAGGCCTTTTTACCCGCATCGCTGGCCGATTGCTTTTCGTAGTAAAAACCGATGAGCAGATAGGAAGACAACCCCACCGCTTCCCAGCCAAAAAAGAGCTGCAGGAAGTTGTTGCCCATCACCAGCATGAGCATGGAAAAGGTAAACAAGCTCAAGTAGGCAAAAAAACGGTAGTATCCTTCTTCACCCCGCATATAGCCCACAGAATAGATGTGCACCAGAGAACTGACACTGGTGACCACCAGAAGCATGACTGCGGTGAGCTGATCCACCAGAAAACCCACAGAGACTTTAAAGTCACCGGAACTGATCCAGGTGTAGATATCCGCATTGACAACAGTGCCTGTTTGCACGCGGAAAAAAGCCGCCAGGGCACAGCAAAAGGACAACAGCACCGTGACAATGGGTAGCCAATGCGCCCTGGTCCCCATCTGTTTGCCAAACAGCAGGGTCAGCACAAAGGCTGCCAGGGGCAGAAAAGGAATGGCGAGGAGCGAAATCGGCATGGCTATCCTTTCAGGTCGGTAAAGGAATCTGTATGCACGCTGCGGCGGTGCTGGTACAGGGCAATGGCAATACCCAGGCCAATGGCCGCCTCTGCTGCTGCCACGGTAATGATGAAAAAGGTAAAGGCGTGACCGCGCAGGGATTCCAGGTAATAGCTCATGGCAACCAGGTTCAAATTCACCGCATTGAGCATGAGTTCAGCGGACAGGAGCATCATGATGAGGTTACGCCGGGTAAGAAAACCGCAGACACCAATACAGAACAGTGCAGAGGCAAGCCCAATATACCAGTGCAGGGGAATCATGGCTGCACCTCCTCCTGATGCGGCGGCAAGGCCGGATGTTCATCCTGGCCGCTTTTCCCAGAACGACCCGACTGCTCACCCTCGACCCTTGCCGCCAGCACCAAGCCCCCCACCAGGGCCACCAAGAGGATGAGCCCGGCAATCTCAAAGGGGATCAGATAGGTGGTAAAGAGTTCTCCACCCAGGGCCTTAGTATGCCCGGCCTGGCTGACTGCAGCGCTGGGCCAGTTCCCCTTGACACCACTGGTGAAGGAGGGCAGCATCCAGATGAGCAGGGCAAAAAGTCCGGCGGCAATACTGCGTCCAAGCCACACACCAGGAACAAAGGCACTGAGTTTGAGTTCTTCCTTCAAATTCACCAAAAAAAGCACAAAGAGATAGAGGACCAATATGGCCCCGGCATAGACGATGATCTGCACGGCTGCCAAAAATTCGGCTTGCAACAGCAGATACAACCCTGCCATGTGAAAGAAAAGCACCAGCACAGCCAGCACACTGTGCACCGGGTTGCGCAGGCTGATGGCCAAAATGCCGCAGAGCACGATCACAAAGGCGCTATACCAAAAATATATGGGAATAAACATGCCTCTACCTGTTCTGTCCTTGAACGGATTGACGCCACAACCTGCCCACCACCTGCCCTTTCCCCTTCCAGTCATCGGGCACAGGCAAACGTTTGCCCGCAGGCATGGGGCCTTCCGGCAAACCACGCGGTCGCCAGGTGGGATTAATATACTGTGCCAAATCTTCGCCTTGTTCTGCAAGGTAACGATCCCAATTGTCAAGCAACTGGGACATGTCATAGGAGAGACTCTTGCGGTCAAAGGCGGAATACGCAAAAACTTCGGTAAGGATGATGGCATTCACTGGGCAGACTTCTGCACAATAGCCACAATACACGCAGCGGAGCGCATCAATGTGGTATTCGTTAATAAAACGACGGTTCCCATGCTCGGGCTTTTTCTGGATGCGGATGCGGATACAGCGGGATGGGCAAACCATTACACACTTCATGCAGCCCACGCAACGGGTGGTGTGGGTCTCGGGATCCCGCACAAGGGCATGTTGCCCCCGGAATCCTCGCCGCACATTCGGTTGTTCGTGGGGATACTGCAGCGTAATGGGCTTGGTGAATAAACGACGCAAAGTCAACCACATTCCCTGAACCAATTCGCTCAGGAACAGGTTTTGCAGCAGGTTGCGCTTTTTTTTGTATTGAATCTGCATAAAATTGTCCCAGCCTCAACCTCAGAACAACGCCTTGCACACTGCGGTCAAGACAATATTGGCCAAGGCAAGCGGAATGAGCCATTTCCAGCCCAATTCCATGAGCTGATCGTAGCGATAGCGCGGCATGGTCGCCCGTATCCAGATAAAAACAAACATAAAGGCGTACACCTTGAGCACAAACCACAAGGCGGGAAAGTACGGCACTGCAAAGGGACCGCTCCAGCCGCCAAAGAAACAGATAGTGCCCAAGGACGACATCACCAACATGCCCACGTATTCCGCCATGAAAAAAATGGCGTAGCGCATGCCACTGTATTCGGTAGAATAGCCGGACACCAGCTCAGCCTCTGCCTCTGGCAGGTCAAAGGGCACCCGATTGGTCTCAGCCAACATGGCCACGAAAAAGACACCAAAGGCGATGAACTGCGGGAAAATGTACATACCGCCAAAGGTGCCGCCTTGCGCCTCAACAATGGTGCTCAGGTTCAAGGAACCTGACAGGAGCATCACTCCAACCAGGCTAAGTCCCAGGGCAATTTCATAGCTGATCACCTGGGCCATGGAGCGGAGTCCGCCCAGGAAACTGAACTTCGAGTTGGATGCCCAGCCGGCCAAAATCACACCATAGCCAGCCAAGCCGCTCATGGCGAAAACAAAAAGCAGGCCAATGTCGATATCCGCCAGCACCCAGCCCGGGGCAAAGGGCAACACTGCCAACGAGGCAACCATGGCAGTGAGGCTGACCACAGGTGCCAGGCGAAAACCCAGGGGATCGACATTTTCCGGAATGATATCTTCCTTGAAAAAACACTTGATCCCGTCGGCAATGGGTTGCAGCAGACCATGCCAGCCCACTTCCATGGGCCCCATACGCACCTGCATGTGGCCGATAATCTTGCGTTCAAAATAGGTGGCATAGGCAACGTGCAGCATAACCACCGTAAAGAGGAGCAGTATGTATAATAAAAGAATGAGAATATGCATCGTGTTCCCCTTCGTCTTACCTGTCCGACTCGCCCAGCACCACGTCAACGCTGCCGATATTGGTTATGAGATCGGCCACCAGCCCACCTTCCGAAAGCGCGGTCAGCGCACTGATATGGATAAAGGATGGCGAGCGGATATGCATGCGGTAGGCGCGCGGTGAGCCGTCGGAAATAATGTAAAAGCCCAGCTCGCCCTTGGGCACCTCGGTGGCCACATAAATATCGCCCGCTGGATAGGTGGGTTTTGTCTTGTGGGAAAGCGCAATCAGACCTGTGCCATACGCGCTGACCCGTGCCTCACGAAATGGGATGATCCGTTGTGACATATGCAAATCCGGCGCATCTTCACCAACAATAGGCCCAGGTGGCAGTTGGTCGATACATTGCTGAAGAATGCGCACCGACTGACGCATCTCCTCCATGCGGCAACGATAACGGGCATAACTGTCGCCTTCCTGGCCGATTGGCACCTCAAAGTCGACTAAATCATATGCGTCATAGGGCTGGTGCTTGCGCACGTCATAATCCACACCCGAGGCACGCAGACAGGCTCCGGTCAGGCCAAGCGACAGAGCCTTTTCCCTGGACACCTTGCCGATGCCCACGGTGCGCTTCAGCCAGATGCGGTTGGTGTCGATCAAGGTTTCGTATTCCAGAATCTTTTCCGGAAAGATGTCGATAAAGCGCTGCAGACCATCGATAAAGTAGGCGTTTACATCTTGACGTACTCCACCGATGCGGGGATAGGAAAAGGTAAGGCGCGCGCCGCACAATTCTTCGAAGAGTTCCAGCAAGATCTCCCGTTCCCGAAAACAGTACAAAAAAACTGTCATGGCGCCGATGTCCAGGGCATGGGTAGCCAGCCACAGCAGGTGCGAGGCCAGGCGTGACATCTCGTTGACTATGGTACGGATATAGCGGGCACGTAGGGGCGGAGTAATGGCCAAAAGTTTTTCCACAGCCACACAAAAGCCGCAGTTATTGGACATGGCTGCAATGTAATCCAGCCGATCAGTCAGGATCAGGGTTTGAGCATAGGTGCGGTTTTCAGCCAGCTTCTCGATGCCGCGGTGCAGGTAGCCGACCTGGGGATCACAGGCAACAATGGTTTCGCCATCCAACTCCAAATCCACCCGCAAAACACCGTGAGTCGCTGGATGCTGTGGCCCCATGCGCAGGCGGTAGCGGTCTTCATCGCCTGTGGCGACCGGTACTTCCACTGTCTGCTTGCTGGGCTCTTTCATGCCTGGTCCCTCTCGCGCAGTGTTTTGCCTGTATTGACACCGGCAGGTAGTGCCGCGGCCACGGTGGCTGTCTTTTCCTTACCTGCAGACGCAGGTCCTGCAGCCTGTGCTACGGTTTTTTGGGGCTCCACAGGATTTTTCGCGCCTTTCTTCGCTGTTCCACCCTTTTTCGCCTCAACAGGCGGGGGAGGATAGAATCCGTGCTGATCCAGCTCTTGAATCCGCTCTTTCAGTTCTACCAGCCCCTGCCACTCCTTTCTACCCTTGAGGGGATATTCCTTACGTAGGGGATGTCCTTCCCAATCATCGGGCAAGAGCACCCGCTTCAGGTTGGGATGTTGATTGAAACGAATGCCGAACATGTCAAAAACTTCGCGCTCCAGCCAATTGGCACCCGACCACAGGGAAACCACGGAGTCCACATGGGGATCTTTTTCGGGCAGCAGCACGCGCAGACGAATTTCGTGGCGCAACTCTGTGGAATACAGTTGATACACCACCTCAAAACGTTCGGGATACGATGTTTTTCGTTTACTGTTGTCTACACCGCACAGGGCACGCAGGTGATCCATGCGCAGGTCTGCACTATCGCGCAACCAACGCAGAATCGGCACGATTTGATCGGGGCGAAGGAGCACCCCAACCTGACCCTGGTACTCGACAATGTCCACCACCTCTTCGGAAAACTGCGTCTTGAGGGTATCGGCTATCGCACGCTGCTCCATCGGAACTCTTCTGCCATAATTTTTTCCTTCAACTTGAGAAACCCTTCCAAAAGGGCCTCGGGACGCGGCGGACAGCCAGGCACATACACATCCACCGGCACAATTTGGTCTACCCCCTGGGTCACAGCATAGGTGTCAAACACCCCGCCACTGCAGGCGCAACTGCCCATGGCCATCACATAGCGGGGTTCGGGCATCTGATCATATACCCGGCGCAGGGCAGGAGCCATTTTCTTGGTGAGTGTACCGGCCACCACCATGCAATCCGCCTGTCTTGGGCTGGCACGAAACAGGATACCAAAGCGGTCCTGATCATTGGTGGAGGCGCCGGTATCCATCATTTCAATGGCGCAACAGGCCAAGCCAAAGGTTACCGGCCAAATGGAGCCAGCCCGGCCCCAGTTCACCAATTTGTCGAGGGGGCCCAAAAGGGCGCCCGCACCCGGAAACAGTCGTAGACCTTCAGGCAGGTGCACCACCTTGTCGGAACTCATTTGGACCACTCCAAGGCACCCTTTTTCCAGGCGTATACATAGCCAACCATTAGTAAAAAGAGGAAGAGCAGCATTTCCACCAGGGCAAAGAGACCAAGGTAATCATAGGTGACCGCCCAGGGATAAAGATAGATGGCTTCCACGTCAAAAAGCACAAAGAGAATAGCAATCAGATAAAATTTGATGGAAAAGCGCATACGTGGCTCTTCCGTTGGCTCATTGCCAGACTCATAGGCGATTAACTTTTCATGATACGGTCTGCTCAGGCGGAAAAATCGGCCAAAGAACAAGATGAGCACACCAAAGAGCGAAGCAAAAAGCAACAGCAGCAGGATGCCCAAGTATTCGCGGGGAATAAAATCCATAACCGGGCCTCATCAGCGTCTGTGCTTCATGATCCGCTCGGCAAAGGCCTGCCGACTTGCCTGCGAAGCCTTTGCCGGAGTGGTGAAGGTAAGGCAGCCTGTGGTGCATTTGGTGACACAGGCTGGCTCCAACCCGGCATCGATTCTGTCCTTGCACAGATCACATTTTTCCACTCGACCCGTTTCCGGATTCCACTGTGGCACGGTCCAGGGACAGGCGGTAATGCAGGCTTTGCACCCCACACAGGCCGCCCCTTCCACGTAGACAATACCGTCTTCATCCCGCTGGCGCATGGCCCCGGTGGGGCAGGCGTCGACACACCAGGGCTTCTTGCAATGGAAGCAGGAAAGATAGACAAAATCCACCCGCATCTTCTCGCCTTCTGGCGCAACCACCTCCACCATTTTGCAATTATACACTCCAAGGCCGCTGTTGTTCTTTTCCTTGCAATGCACCTCGCAGGCGCGGCAGCCAATACAGTCCTTAACATCCTGAAGAACGTGATACTTGCTCATTATTTCAACTCCTGGCTGGCCGCCGGCTTAATGGTGACGAAACTCTGGCACAGATTGACGCCTCCTCCAGCCTTGTCCCAGTCGGTCAGTTTTCCTTGCAGAAAGATCTGATCCGCCAATCCCTTGTTCAAGGCCCGCTTCTGCAACGGCACCTGCGTACCAAAGCCATGCAGCATGAAAACCGCCTGCGGATGAATTCTGCCGGTCACCTTGGCGCGGATACGTCCGGAAACATTTCCCTGGGCGACCTCGACCCAATCGCCATCTTTGATGCCCAGTTCCGCTGCAGGCGTAGGATGAATCCACAAATGGTTCTCATCGAGCAGCTGTGACAAAATCGGATTGTTTTGGTGTTGGCCATGGGCCTGGTAACCGCAACGGCCAAACAGCAGCCTGAAGCTGCCGCTAGGGCCTTCATCAGGTGCAGCATACGGAATGAAGGAAGGGATACCCTGTGCTTCGAGCTTTTTATTAAACAGCTCAATTTTGCCCGATTCAGTACCAAAACTCAGCTTGTCACGGTCGTACCAGATCGGGTCGTCGCACAGCTTGATAAAACCCTTGTCCTCGAAGTCCTCAATGGATACGCCGGTGTCCTGTAACTGGTAGTTCCAAATATCTTCGATGGTCTTAAAGGGCAGGTATTCCTCTTTACCCAGACGCCGGGCCAGTTCTACGTAAATCTCCCAGCCAGCCTTGGTATTGTTGATCGGAGCCACACATTGTTGACGGCGACCGAACCCAGGCTTCAAACCCTTTTCCATGCGCAGGATGTCGCTGCGTTCCAAATAGGTGCTTTCCGGCAGAATAACATCTGCATACCAAGCCGAATCGCTGTAATTGATATCAACTGCCACGATTAGCTCTAGCTTGTCCAGGATGCGGCGTTGCTCCTCTGGATCAGGCAGGGCGATAAGCGGGTTGTGCCGGTGAATAAAATAGGCCTTGATAGGGTAGGGATCTGCCTTATCAGCGGCCTCCAGGGCAAGGTGCAGCATACCACCACTGGTGTCGAAGTGGGGATAGCGAGAACCGCAACCATCGGCACGCTCCTCCTTGACCGCTGGCACGGCAGCGGCAATGCTTTTCAATCCCTTCTTACCGGCATCTTTCGCACCCTTGACATAAAAAAGCCCGCCCTTCTGCTCAATTGACCCCATGAGGGCGTTCATGATGTGCATCATGCGAGAGGCGTAGAACGAATCCTGGTAGCGGGTATACAACCAGCCGGGATGAAAGATCACACTGGGCCGATCTTCATTGAGTTGATGGCAGAATGCCATGATATCCTTGGCCTTGATGCCGGTTTGCTCTTCCGCCCATTCTGGAGTATAGGGCTGAAGAAAGGTTCTGAACTCATCAAGGCCCGTCACATAGTGCTCGACAAAAGTCGCATCGTAGTATCCTCGGTCGAGCACATGGTGGGCAATAGCCAGAAGCAGGGCATAGTCTGTACCTGGTTTTATCTGCCAATACCTGGTGGCCTTACCTGCGGTCACTGAAAAACGTGGATCTATGTAGGTGAGATGCGCGCCGTTTTTCAGACCCTTGAGCACGTTTTTCACCTCTTTCACCTTCAGCGATTCGGTGATATTACGGCCAAACAAAACCAGATGACGCGTGTTTGCGTAATCGTAATCAAAACCCTTACGCCCCATGCCATATACAGAACGAGAGGCATGGTGGGTATTGCGACCACAGGTGCAGTCATGGTTCATGTAATTGGGTGAACCAAGGGCCTTGACAAAGGCCTGGCGCAAGTCGGCAAAGGGGCCGCCCCGGTCGGAGAACATCACCGAACGTCCGCCGTGCTCCTCAATAATACCCTGCAACTTGCTGCTCACAAAGGAGAAGGCCTCTTCCCACGTCACCTCCCGCCACTGCCCTTCGCCGCGCTTGCCCATCCGCAGAAGTGGACCCAGAGGACGCTGCTTGTCGTCACGCTGGGCAAAGGTGGCCCCGCCCTTGGCACACAGGCTTTTACCCATGGCCGCATCATTGGCGTTTCCTTCAATCCATACGGGCTTGCCATCTTGCACACGCACTGTAACGGGGCAACGGACAGCGCACATCCCGCAAATTGTATGTTTTATCTCGCTCATAGATAGTGTCCTGATGCCTCTTTCAATAGATTTCTGCTCGACTTAAACTGACCCAGCACCATCAGGCCAATAAATCACATTGATAAAATTCTTCAAGGAAAAACTGTACCAGGCGCTGCAGGTAAACGAGTGAGAGTGCTGCCGCCTTTTCCCTGATGTCAGGATACAGCCAGCCTGTTCTTCCCCATATATTTTTTTGCTTCTGTCTGTTTTTGAGTGCTTTCTGTATTGCCACACTGCCAACCCTGCGTATGAAAGGCAAACGGGTTTCCAATCAGCGGCCGGGCTGGTATAAGGTCTATACGAGCAGATCCCATTTATTTCAATCATTCAATTTTTATTATGAACAACCACTTCACAGCAGAAAAAATCTCACCGTCCCCTGCCCTACTTTTTCTTGATACAGCTTTGCGTATCACGGCGCTCAGCGCAGAAGCGGAAGAACTACTCGGCATGCCCGCCAAAAATGTACAGGGCATGCCACTTGCAGACCTGCTCCACGATACAAACGACAACGCCCTGCTCCAGCGCCTGCACAAGCTGTCTACCGATCCGACTGCCTGTTCACACCTGGAGACACCCCTTCATCTTCACCTACAAAACAACCTGCCCTGCTCTGTCTGTGTCATACCTGCGCCTCCAAATTATACACAGGAAGGGAATGGAACAGCATCGACCGGGGCGTATCAGTACCTCCTGATCATCTGGCCCGATATGCCCAGCCACTTTGGCAGGCAAATCGCCGACACCCTGTTTGAGGGGGTGCTCATCGGTGATGCGGCCTTGAGAATCGTGGCCATGAACTGGACTGCCGAGCGTCTGACCGGTTGGAGCGGACCTGAAGCGGTTGGAAAAAGCATCGAAACACTCTTTCCGGCTTTACTGCAGAACGGAGCGGCTCAACCTGATCTGCAGGGAATGTACGGCCTGTGTCAACCCACCAAAATTGTACTGCTCCCCAAAAAAAAGGGCGGACATGCCACCTTGTCTGTGCGCTCTTCATCCCTGCAAAACAGGACAGGGCAGGTGCTGGGCACAGTCTTCTGTTTTCACGATTGTACAGATTCATTGTACATTAGACAGGTGATGTCATCTGTGACAGATGCTGTTTTTTCTATTAATACAGACAGCGTCATCACCTCGTTCAACCGGGCCGCGGAAAAACTGACCGGCTGGAAGGCAGAAGAGGTGCTTGGTCGGAAATGCCGGGATGTCATGCGTTCCAGCCTCTGCGACACCCAGTGCCTGGCACAGCGGTCCTCCCGTCTCGATGGCGAGGTAGTTACCCAGACGCACTTCATCAAACACAAAAACAAGACCTCCATACCGGTATCTGCCAGCTCAGAACCTTTGTATGACGATCTAGGCAACATCATCGGCAACATAGCCGTTCTGCGAGACCGGACAACCTCGTTGCGGGCACGGCTTATCCTGGATTCCATTGCCGATGGCGTGTTCACTGTAGACAAAAACTGGACCATCACCTCATTTAACCAGGCAGCCGAGCAAATCACCGGCTGGCGACAGGAAGAGGCCATAGGCAAGTCGTGTGCCGATATCTTCCACTCCTCCATCTGTGGCAGCAGCTGCGCCATTGCAGAGGCCCTCTACACCGGCGAACCCGTGGCCAACCGAGCCATTACCATAAAAAACCACGTAGGCAAAAAGGTACCCATCAGTATCAGCGCGTCGCCCCTGATCGATAATGACGGCGCCATTATCGGTGGCGTGGAAACCTTCCGCGATCTGAGCACCATCACAGCCCTCCGCACCCAACTGCACCAGCGCTACACCTTTGACGCCATCGTATCCAAATCTGCAGCTATGCAACGGCTTTTTGCCATTTTGCCAGACATTGCCCGCAGTACCAGCACAGTGCTCATCTCCGGTGAAAGTGGTACGGGCAAGGAATTGGTGGCGCGGGCACTCCACACCAGCAGCGAGCGCAGCGACAAACCCTTTATCGTGGTCAACTGCGCCGCCCTGCCCGAAACTCTGCTGGAATCGGAATTATTTGGTTACAAGGCCGGCGCCTTCACGGATGCTAAAAAAGACAGAATCGGCCGCTTTGCCGCAGCCGAAGGGGGGACCATTTTCCTAGATGAGATTGGTGAGTTGTCCGGTAGCGTCCAGGCTAAACTGCTGCGCGTTTTACAAGAAAAAATATATGAACCACTGGGCTCCAACAATTCCATTTATGCCGATGTCCGCATCATCTCCGCCACCAACCGCAATTTACACACACTGGTGCAGGGAGGCTCTTTCCGTGATGACTTATTCTACCGACTCAATGTGGTTAACATCACCCTACCACCCCTGCGGAAACGCAAGGAAGACATTACCCTACTTGCCGAACATTTTATAAATAAATTCAATGCAGAACAGGGAAAAGACATTGTTGGCCTAGCCAGCACAACCCTTAACCTGCTCATGCGCTACAACTATCCAGGCAATATCCGGGAACTAGAAAACATCATCGAATTTGCCTTCATCCTGTGCCCAGGCGGCTATATCCAGCCACAACACCTGCCAGAACCATTCTCCGACCAGGCTCCAGCGCATCATACAGGGGCGGCTCCGGTCAGCCAGGGCCAGACACTAGCCGAAATCGAAAAGCAGGCCATTTTATTGAGCCTTGCCCGCAATCATGGGCAGCGGAACATCACCAGCCAGGAGCTCGGTATTTCCCGTGATACCCTGCGCAGAAAGATTGCGGCGTACGGTTTGCACGACCACGGGAAAAAGGACAAAAAACAAGACAAACAAACGCCAAGGGGAGTGGAGTCAAAAAACAAGGCGCAAAAAAAATAGGAGGAAAAAACTCCTGCAGACAGGAGAACAGCCGTACTGCTGGAACAGGGAGGGGAGGAGTCAGGCCCTCCTCCCCTTGATGCAAGTTCAGTGGTCTTCAGACAGATGACCCTTGAAAAAGCGCTCTCCCAACATAAACAGGACACCGCAGAAGGTGAAACCCGAGAAGGTGATCATCCATTCGTGCAGCGAGGGAGTGTATGGCAGAATTTCGGGCACACCCAGCAGATGCATGGTGTGGAAGCCCGGAATGATCTGACCGACCAGCAGCAAATCATAGCGCATGATAAAGATACCGATAATGCTCAACAGGGAGCCAAAGGCCATTGCGCCGATGTGTCGCGCCCGCACCGCCAAAATGATGACCAAGGGTGCAGCCAAACCCAAAAAGATCTCACCGAACCAGAAATGGGAGGCATAGGGTCCAGTCAGCACTGCCATGATGGCCTCGTATTTCCCAGGCACCTTGCCGGCAAGTCCGGAAATCAGTTTCCATGAGGTGAAGAAAATAATGGTAATGTAGAGCAAAGCGCCCAGCTTGGCCACCGCCCGCAGGGATTGCTGCAGCTTTTCACTCATCTTCCAGCCGTTGATACGATAGGCCAGCCAGTGGAAGAAAATGATGGTGGCACAGCCCGACATCATGGCTGATACAATAAAATAAATGGGCAAATACGGCCCATGCCAGTATTCACGGCCATTGAGCAGACCGAAAACCGCACCCAGGTTGGAGTGTGCCGCTACGCCCGAGATAACCCCAAGCAGACCGCTCAGTCCGGCTGCCCGATGCCTGCCCAGCTGCAACAGGGCAAACTCTATCAGCATAAAAAACAGATACGCGCCATACAGGGTACCCATCCACCAGATGTTGGAGGTGAGATTGGGCGAGATAACGTTGTATATTGCCATGCGCCACGGATTCTCGATTTCGAAAAAAATAACCAGAAAACCTGCAACAATGGTGGCAATGGCCAGATAGACAGAGCGTTTGGCAATCGGCTTGAAAGCCTCATAACCAAAGACATGCCCGATGGACGAAACCAAACACAAACCAGTGGAGGTGACCACAAAAAAAACATACGCAGCCAAAACCATGCCCCATGGTACTTCCCTTGACACACCAAAGGTGTGTTCATGGCCGGCAATCATGGAATGCAGGCCAAAAAGAATACCCAGGAAGGTAAAGATACCAAGAGCCCAAAGCGCCCGCTTATAGGCCGCTGAGGGGGTACCTGTCAATTCTCCGCTGTGGGAGAGAACATCTGCCTGTACAGCCATACCCAACCTCCTCCAAGTAGTGAGCTGCATTTACAAAACACAGGCGCACACCCTGTTGTACCGGTCAGCGCAAATCACTCTCTTCAAGAAGAGCATTAAGCACTGGTTTGATTTTCAAATCAAACAACGTGTGCGTCGCGACACAAAACATCCAAATAACGACAAATGCTGCGATATCCATGCACATGCTCCCTATCCGACTAAAAAGGCGATATGAACTGAGCGCACTGCGCGACCAGTTGTGTCCTTATGCGGCCCTGCATGTCAGGCGCTCCGTACCAATCAGGATCTCATGATCCCTGTTCGGCTACAGCTTTGCCGTTTTTTATTACCTGTTTACTCCGTACACTGTCAAGAGGAGTTTACATATTAAACATACATATTATCTCACGCAATCCACAGGCAATTTATGTAAAAAAATAAATAAAGCAAATAAAACCAATACATTAATAAAGAGATCTCAAAAAAATATTCCCTTGAACAATATCTGCACAAACACATACCATCACAACAGCAATCCTCTTTGTCCGCCAACCCTGGCGTTCCACACCCTTTCCGACTGCACACAGAAATTCGCTCAAAAAATACCCCATATTCCGGGGATATCCTTCTACCGTACTTCTCCCATCCCATTGAATTTATGGAACAACGAGGCGAGAACCTCCTCCTCGTGACAACTCAACAAAAAACACCAATCCTGCCCGATCAGGGCTTATTTTGCCGCACAACCTTGCAACCATGCATCAAAATAAGCCCTCTCTAGGCATATCCTTACTCAATATAGAGGCACATTTCTTGTGCGCTCGCACAGACAGATAAGATTTAATTCAGAATATCAACATATTGCCTCTGCACCTGTCTCCAGGGTTTGAACAAGGACAAGACCTGGCATCTCTTTTGCATCATCTTTAAACAAAGGGAGGCGCCCCTTTTCCCAACTTTCCTTTTTCAGCTACACCACGAGGAACACCATGGAACAACCAAAGATTTGTCAAGGCAAGTACAAGAGCGATACCCCATCGTTACACGCCTGGATACAGTTGCATCGCCACACTATGAGCGAGATCTGGTGGGGAAGTTGTGCGTGCCTTCTCTTTCTTCTTTCCGGCCCATTTTGCACACCTGTTGTTTTGCTCGCCCTGGCGCACCTTGCTCGCAAGGCGCAGCAAGAGGGTATACAGGAGCCGCTGAGCCTGTAAATCCATTCCATTTCCACTTTCACCACACCCATCACAAGGAGTCACCCCATGCTTTCTTCAGGAACCGCAACAACTGCTGTCCACACAGATGTTGTCAGTTGGTCGAGGGTTAAACGTTTTTCTGTATTCTTTGGTTTTTGGTTGCTTGTAGGTCTGCTGGTGGGCCTAACAGGCTTTGTGATAGGCCATGGCCATCTCTTCAACACCTCCCGTGAAATTCCCTGGGGGGTACCGATTTCCACCTATGCCTTTTTTGCTATCACCTCCACCGGCCTCTGCCTGCTGGCGGCAATCAGCCATCTCTTTGGTGGCAATAAAATCGCACCATTAGCCAACCGCATGGTCTGGCTCTCCATTGTCACCATTCTCAGCGCCTTTTTCGCCATTGGCATGGAGTTGGAAAGTCCTTGGCGGATGGTAATCTACAATGTCATCTCCCCGAATTTGGCCTCCAACATCTGGTGGATGGGTACATTGTATGGCCTGGCCCTGGCTTTTATCCTCCTGGAGTTCTGGCTCATTCTCAACAAGCACTACAGCGTGGCCCTTGCCCTGGGCATAATCGGTGCCCTGGCCGAAGTGGCGGCCAACACCTGTCTGGGCGGCGTATTTTCCACTCTGGCCGCACGCCCATATTGGTATGGGGCTCAGTTGCCAATTTACTTCCTTGGTTGCGCCTTCCTCTCGGGCGCAGCAGCAACCATCTGCTTTACCCACTTTGCCTATGCCCTGCGCGCCAGAAGCATTCCCAGCGAGGTTGCCAGCAGCATGCAGGCTGCGGGCAAGGTGCTGTTGCTCATGCTGGTGCTGATCAGCGTTTCTCTTTTCTGGAAAATAACATCGTACTACGTGGGTGGCACCATGGCCGGCAAAACAGCGGCTGACGCCCTGATTTCCGGTCCTTTGTCAAATCAATTTTGGGTATTTGAGGTCGGTGCTGGACTGGCGGCACCCATAGTCCTGCTCCTCCTCTCGCGCCTCAAAAGCCCTCTTATTTTAACCCTCTCTTCATTGTTGGCTCTTACCGGCATGTTTTTCGCACGCCTGAACCAGGTGGTTGCAGGCCAAATTGTGTATCCTACCTTTGGGTTGGAACAAGCTGCTGTGTATGCGCCCTACTCACCTTCCATTTGGGAATGGCTGATTATTGCAGCCGCCTTCGGACTGACCGGGCTGCTTTTTGTTCAGGGCGAGCGCTACTTTGGTGCGCGCTTCATGGAAACAGATGCTCACTAAACCCATCCATGCAGACGGACAAGACTTGAACAGTTCAGACCCTGGATACAGACAATCTCTCCAGCAAGCAGTTCTTGCTGAAGCGAGGAAAAATGGTTGATGACAGCAAAGCGCTTTTCACTATTGGTATGGCCGCCGAAATTCTCGGTTTGCATCCACGCACCTTGCGGAGCTACGAGCAAGAGGGCTTGATCAAACCGGCACGACGGGGAAAATGGCGTTATTACTCAACCGATGATATCAAATGGATTGAATGCATCCGCGAAATGATCCATGTGCATGGCATGTCTATCAAGGCACTAAAAAAACTTCTGACATATACTCCATGCTGGAATATTGCCAACTGTTCGAAGGATCGTCGTAAATTGTGCACTGCCATTTTCTCCAACAATCTTGTCCCCAAGCAACTTGCGCCGATCAGGGGTAAAAAGTTGCGGGACACAAACGACAGCGGCGCACGCGTTAACAGTGTCAACAAATAAAACCGCACAACCACGCGCAGTAGAGACGGACTTGAACCTGTCGTCTACTGCGCGCCGTCCTTGCCGGCAACTCCCCTTTTATCCATACAAGTTTTCATGAAAGTTGATTGAAGCCCACAGGCTTATCGGGTATACATTGTGCCTGTCGGAGTAATAAACGCCGTTGCAGAGCCATATTTTGCAATGTCTTACCTACCTGAACGCTTGTACTTCTATCCACCATGAAAACAGTATTTCAGCTTGCCGCAAGCTGCTGCCTTGTCTTATTTGGCACCAGTGGCATTGCGCTGGGGGCTGCCACAGCACCCAAAGTATCTGCAGAAGAAATCCAAAAGAACCTGGATACCCTGCTGGTAACCAGAGCCTGTCCCTCCTGCAATTTTGCCGGAGCAGAACTCATCCGCATGAAGCTTGCCGGGGTCAATCTGGAAGGGGCCAACCTGACTGGAGCGCGTCTACTTTTGACAGATTTGGCTGGGGCCAACCTACGCAATGCAAACCTCAGCGGAGCGAATCTTGGTGGGGCTGACCTGGCCAGAGCGGACTTAAGCGGCGCAAAACTTGACGGCGCAGTACTGGAAGGCGCTTTTATCAGCCCAGAACAGATCCAGTCGGCAACGGGGTATGTTCCGGAAGAACGCATACAAATACCCGTTACCAACCTGCCTGCCGAACCGGCCACTGCAAGCCCGGATAGCCTGGATAGTGTAATGGCACCAAACAGGGATGCCACAGACTACCATGAGGCTCCTGCAGTCCCTGCCACGCAACCCGCACCGGTTACAAAGCCAGAGGAAGGACAAGACGCCAGCCCAGTGGCAAGCAAATCCCTGCCCGTTGCCCCAGCAACCATCCCTATAGAAGAAACCCTTGTTGCTCGCCAGACAGAAGCAGCACCTTCTGCACTGGAACCCACGCCAGCCCAGTCTGAAGAAAGATCTGCTCCTTCGGCAGAGGGAAGCACTGCAGTACCCTCTACAAGAGCCAGTGATACTTCGGCCAAGCCACTTCCCATATCACCAGGGACACCTGCTACACCAAGTGCAAACGAACAGGACTTACCCTCACTGGCCTCTGCTTCTCCACAAGAGTCCCCTGAGACCGAATTGGCGATTCCTCCTAGACAAAGTGAGGTGACAGCCGTTGTCCCATCAGAAGCGCAACCTGCACCGATCGAGGAAGGGCCAGCCCCACCAACAACAGAACCCGCTGCCAGCACTGACGGTGCGGATGAAACGACAGCTATGCTTGCGCCATCCGACACAGCAGAGCAACAGGAGGAGGAAAGCACCGTCGATGGGCATCGCGACCAGCTTATCAAACAGCTGTTCAAACAAAAACAGTGCATTGACTGCGATCTCTCCCTCTTGGATTTTGCCGGTCGTGGCTTCAGAAAATTTGATCTGGAGCGAGCCAACTTCCAGGGCAGCAACTTGACCAAGGCAGACTTACGCAGCGCCAACCTCAAGGGTGCCAACTTGAGCGGTGCCCTGTTGCAGGGCGCTGATCTGCGCAAGGCAGATTTGTACCGCGCCAATCTGCGCGGCGCCGATCTGACCGATGCCCGCCTTGACGGCGCCCTACTCGATTCTGCCGACCTGAGCGGTGCCAGCGGTTATATGCCGACTCAGCCGGCAACGGAAAATTAAAGCAATCCTAGTCAGCACAAACAGGGTGTTTTGCATTGACAGCATGAATAATCCCTGATATATAAAACGATTCACTTGCGTTATTATTACAAGTCGAGAGGAGTTCTCCATGGCTAAACATAAATCTGCTGAAAAAAGAGATCGTCAATCCAAAGTGCGCCGTTTGCGCAATCGTATGAACAAATCAGCCATGAAAAGCGCTGTTCGTCAGGTTGAGGAGGCTCTGGTTGCCGGCTCTGAACAAGAGGCCAAGGCCGCCCTGCAGCGTGCCATCCCCATTATTGGGAAAACAGCAGCCAAGGGTACCATCCACAAGAAAACCGCTGCCCGCAAGATCTCCCGCCTCACCAAACGGGTCAACACCATGCAGCCCCTGGCTTGATTGGAACTGTTGCGAACCTGACTGATTTTCCTGTTCTCACTGCTACAAACCACGGAACCATTGCGGGTCCGTGGTTTTTTTTTATGACCTTCCATCCCCTGTCCCCTGTGGAGCCCTATTGGCTGCTGTGGCCACTCTCCCTCCCTTTGTTGCCCGCTGGGTAGTTCCTGTCTCTGCTTCGATATTTCCTCTGGCACGCCCAAAAGAGATACGCAGAGCGAACCAATGAAGAAATTTGTACTGAAGCTCTTTCTTTTGGTGTAAGCTGCATCTTTTTTGCAAAAGAAACAGCCACCTTCAAGCTGAAAATGCCACGGTTCAGCCTCCCCTATCCTGCAAAGCGCAGCTGTACCTGTCTGCGTTAACAGCCTTTCTGCATGAAACAAGTCCCATGAGAACGAGCACCTACCGAGAAATTCCCTACAACTTTACCTCTGCCGACGATCGCCTCATCATCCGCCATCTGTTTGGCGAATCTGTTTGGGATGATGTGGAAGAACTGCGCAGCCAACGGGTCACCGGTCGCTCTGCTCGCCTGTTGATGCGCTTCATGGGTGATCTGTTTATCTTACACCGCAACCCCTTCCTGCGTCAGGAACTGATCGATTCACCCAGGCGACGCCGCTATCTCATTGAGGCCATGCTCAAGGATCTGCGCATAATCGAGAAAACAGCACAAAAGCATAGCCAGGATACAGAGCGCATGGCCAAGGTACTACATCTGGTGGATCTGTGTCGACAGGAAGCGGGCAAGCTACGTATCAATCTCGACCATGCCAAAACCAGGCAGGCAGCCATGCGCCGGCAGTTGGGAGCAGT
Organism: Desulfobulbus sp.; assembly: GCA_040776885.1. Lineage (GTDB taxonomy): Bacteria > Desulfobacterota > Desulfobulbia > Desulfobulbales > Desulfobulbaceae > Desulfobulbus. The sequence continues at coordinate 353,835 of JAXGZR010000001.1, forward strand.
GGTGGGAGCAGATAATGTCTGCATGGATCCCTTTACCCTAATCAGCCATGCCACTGATGCCACGGACTGGCGTCTTTTTCTACCAGTGGCTGTGGTGCGCCCAGATGCGGAAGAACAGGTGCCGCTACTGCTCGAAACCATTGCCGCCCTGGGACTACACGCCATCCCCAGAGGGGGGGGCACCGGATTGACCGGTGGCAGCGTACCCATAGCAGCTGATTGCGTGATCATCAACACGGAAAAACTCAACCGCATCCAGGGTATCGGCGAACTACCGACGCAGGACGAGACACTGCCTGCCTGCACTGTACTCCGGCTAGAGGCTGGGGTAATTACCCAGCAGGCCATGCAGTACGCAGAAGAGCACGGTTACGTGTTTGCCACCGACCCCACCAGTGCTTGGGCCTCGACCATCGGCGGCAATATCGCGGAAAATGCTGGCGGCAAAACTGCGGTGCTATGGGGTACAGCGATCGACAATATTAGCGCCTACACCATGGCCATGCCCGGTGCCGGATTAATAAAGGTTCAACGGATCAAGCATCCGCAGCGAAAAATCCTGCCGGAAGATACCGTTGTCTTTGAAGTGCGCAACCAGGAGAACGACCTCTTGCGCACTATCAGCCTGCAGGGCGACGAAATCCGCAAAAAGGGGTTATGGAAAGATATCACCAACAAGGCGCTGGGCGGCCTGCCCGGCGTGCAAAAGGAGGGTACCGACGGGATCATTACCTCAGCGGAATTCATACTCTACAAAAACTATCCGAAAAAACTCACCTTCTGCCTCGAATTCTTCGGCGACAGTATGGATGAGGCCAGCCGTGTGATTGTCGCCCTCTCTGATTTTTTTGTCAACCGCGGGGAAGAGGCGCTCATGGCGCTGGAGCACTTTGACGAGGAGTATATCCGCGCCATTGACTACAAGTTCAAGGCAGCGCGTAGCGTGCCACCCAAGGCCGTGCTGCTCATTGACATGGTGGCGCATAACACCGAGCAGATACTGCGTGGCAAGGCCAACCTGCTGGGTCTGCTGAATCAGTACCCCAACACTGAAATCTTTGTGGCCGCCGACAGTGACGAGGCCACCCGCTTCTGGCGCGACCGCAAGCGCCTGGGTGCCATCGCCGCCCGCACCAATGCCTTCAAGCTCAACGAAGATATTGTTCTGCCTCTGCATGCCCTGGCTGACTTTGCCCGTTATGTGGATGCCTACAATCTGGATGAAGATCAGTTCAGCCAAAAATGCGTTATCCATGAAATCATGGATTATCTCACCATTGCCGAACCCATTGAAGATCCGGACTGGCTGGAGGCCAAGATGCCCAAGGCCGAGGAGCTCTGTGCCACTGCATTGCAGTGCCTGGCAGACAAGGAGCGCACAGTACTCCAACAGGAGTTGCCCATTAAAAACCTGCTGGCCGCACTGAGTGAACTCTTCCGCGGCTATCCCCGCATCTTGGCAACCCTGCGCCGCATCTACGATGAAACCCGTAAACGCCGCATCATCATCGCCACCCACATGCATGCCGGTGATGGCAATGTCCATGTCAATATTCCGGTCTTTTCCAACGACCGGGTGATGATGCAGCGGGCAGAACAGACCGCCGAAGCAGTGATGTGCAAAGCCATGGAACTGGACGGCGTGGTCAGCGGCGAGCACGGCATTGGAATCACCAAAATCAAGTTCCTCGACCATGAACGGCTGGAGGCCCTGCGCAAATACCGTAAGCAGGTGGATCCCAGGGGCTTGATGAACCCCGGCAAGTTGGACACCACCGACATCATGGAGCGGGTTTTTACTCCATCCTTCAATTTGCTGGAACTGGAGGCGCGCATCCTACAGCACAACTCACTGGAAACCCTGGCCGCAAGCATTGCCCAGTGTATCCGCTGCGGCAAGTGCAAGCCAGACTGCTGTGTTTTTTCACCGGCCAACACCCTGTTTTTTCACCCGCGCAACAAAAATCTGGCCATTGGTTCACTCATCGAAGCCCTGTTGTACGACATGCAGCGCTCGCATTTTCCCCGTTTCAACCAGCTAAAATACCTGGAGGAGGTGGCTGACCACTGCACCCTGTGCGGTAAATGTCTGCCGCCATGCCCGGTCAACATCGATACTGCCTCCATCTCCGTGCTGGAGCGCCGTATTTTAACCGAGCGTGGCTACAAGCGTTCTCCCCTGCCCACCCGCCTATCACTCTGGTACCTGAAAACCAGAAACCGGCCCCTGAACCGCCTCTTCCACACCACCGTGGTCCAGGGGGGGGCACAAGTGCAACGCCTGGCCGCAGCGCTTTTACCCCAACTGCCCGCTGCACTGCGGGGAAAAAAATGGCGGCCACTGGCTATGCTCGCCGCGCCCATGTCCCAACCTGCAACCAGGGTACTACGCGACTATCTGCCCCAAACATCGCTCAACGAAGCGCTCCTTTTCAACCCGGCCAATCCCGACAAGGCAACGGGCAAGGCCGTATTTTACTTCCCGGGCTGCGGCTCAGAGCGCCTGTACAGTGACGTGGCCAGGGCAGTCTTGTACACCCTCATCCAAGCAGGTGTGCGGGTGGTCTTGCCACCGGCCAATCTCTGCTGTGGTTTCCCGGCCAAGGCCAATGCAAAGATGGAGATGCACAGTGATATCACCCTGCGCGACACTATCATCTTAAGCCAGATCCGGGATATGCTCGGTTACCTGGTTTTCGATGCGGTTGTGGTTAGCTGTGGCACCTGCCGGGAGGCGCTGCACGAACTCGGAGTGGAAGACATCTTTTCTTGTGGACTGGAGGATGCCTCCCTGTTCGTATTGGAACATACTCCGCTGTCAGTAGCACGTCGTGATGGACGACTCTCGTATCATGCGCCCTGCCACGACTCCCTACAAAATGAAGGCGTCCCCCTGCTCAAACGCCTGGAGCACACCGTTGTCCCGCTGCCCCATTGCTGTTCTGAGGCAGGTACCCTATCCCTGTCGCGACCGGATATTACGAACGCCATGCTCAAGCGTAAAAAAACGGCTATTGCCCAGTGCCAGGTATGCACCCCCCAGGATAGGGTGGTCACCAACTGCCCCTCCTGTCTGACCGGCTTGGGCCGACATGCTGGCAAGGGACCTGTACCTCTGCACCTGGCCGAGTATCTGGCAGAGAGAATTGGTGGGCAGGACTGGCGAGAAAAGGCAAAGGAATTATTCAAAAACGTCGAAATTATCGCTTTTTAGGCTGCTCCTCCAGCATTTACTCCCTGGATGGACGCGGCAAAGGAACGCAGACTGCGTGTACACTGGGAGCAGAAGCTTCCCCCAGTCGCTTTACCTAAGTGGAGGCTGTTGCAGGCTATTCACCTGCATGGGCAGTGAGAAAGAGCGATTTTTCGAGGGATGAGAAGAAATCCTGGTACTGCTGTGGGTCTTCAATGGGATGCAGGTTGAACTGGGCGTTGGCGCGCACCAGCATCTGCCCTTCTCCCCTGGGCCGCACCGAAACAGTAATTTTTATTTGATTGTAGTCCAGCTTGGTGCCACTGACCGTACCCAACACAAGGTCGGCCCGATCAATGATAAAACCCAGATCCTGCAGGGTGGAAATGACCGCCCGCATGACCTTTTCCTTATCACCAGTTTCGAACATGCGTGACTGGTAGCTGCGTTTTTGCAACTGGCTCTCCGAACCGGTATCCAGTATGCGCTGGTCTGTTGAGGGCAAGGCACAGCCTGCCAGCAATATCAAACCGGCAAACAAAGGGGCAAGGATTGACAGGGACTTCATATTTTCTGTGCCTCAATGAAAACGGATTTGGATAAGCGGTCGTGAAAATCCTGGTACAGCGGCGGATCAGCCAGGGTTTGGGCAGTCGTGCTATTGTCGGAACGTCGCACCACACGTTGGAAGCTGACCCTGACATAATGATCTTTTTCCAAGGCCATTCCCTTGCTGTCCAGCACCGGCCGAACAACAAGAGCAACCCGGATATTCTGCTCTTCACTGACCGGCATATGCACTCCACCAAAGGTTCCAAACAGTAGAGAAAAAGCGATTTCACCACTATTGCGTGCACTGCGCTGCTTGTTGGCTGTAATCACTCCCAGTTTGGTTTCGGAGTTTTCCAGGTTAAAACCGAGGTCTTGCAAGACATTGGCACTGGCTGCCAGTAAATCGGTTTCATCGATACCGCCATAACGGCGGGTTTCGATTAGCCGCCGCTCCAACTGGGTATCCGAAACCACAAAAAGATTGGGAGGTACTGTGGCGCAGGCGCTGAGTACGAGGAGTGGAAGACCAACAAGCAGTATAAAAAAATGCGGCCTGCCAGGCATTGCTAGAACCTGGAGCTATGATAAGCAAAATCACGCACCTTACCACTGTTATCGAACTTGATGATAACCGTCAGGGTGCGCTGACTGGTGGAGGCTGCTCCGGAACTGCTGCTGCCGCCAAGGCCACCACCACCGGCAACATCGCCACCAAAGCCGAGAATCAGGGCATTGATACCGCCCCTGCTGGTGGAATAGACGTGATCGGTGGCGATCTTATCGTAAATCCAGACTTCACGGCGTTCTTCATCAGTGGAAACGATGTTGGGCGAACCCAGTACCTGGGCCACTTCAGCCCCACTCATCCCCACACGTATTTCACGCTGCACCTTGCCTACAGTCATACGGTCGGTGGAGTCGTCCTGTACCTGGGCGCGATGGTACGAGGCAGAGGTGCAGGCGCCCAGGACAAGAGTTGCGCCCAACAAGATAACAATGTGATGAACACGGAGTTTTTGTATAATTTTTTTCATGGTGAGTATCCTGTTCCTACATGGTCATAGTATGTTTGCCTGCTCACTTTGTTGCTCAGTTCTGCCAAGCAACAAAGATACCATCGCGCTCTGTTACTATCTACTGTCTAAATTGTACAGGGTGCATCCATAGGCATGCAAGCAAATCATACCAAATTGTCTGCCAAGACAATACGGTTCACATGCTGTTCTATACACGTTTTGCCTGCTGCTCTGCCGCATAGGCCGTAGCTGCGCATTCGTTTTTACCCAGATCAAGCACCTCCTGCTTGTCGTCGTCTTTCTGTATCAGGTTGGCATTCACTTGCCGGATAATGGCATACTCCTCGGGCTGCGACCGCATGTTGGCCTTGATAAAGGAGACAAACTCCGCCTTGCTGGTTAGGGTGTAGATATTCTGGTTACGGTTGAGCACCTCACCCAGGGGTAGGGCAAAGAGCAATTCTGCATTGGCCTCGCTCCAGTCGGCAAAATGTCCAGGCAGGACAACAAGCGCCGAATCAAACGTTTGTATCTTCTGGATGGTATCAAAAAGCTGGCCAGCCCATTCTTCGGCCTTTCCGCCCAAATCAGGGCGGCCCACTGAGTTGATGAAAATGGTGTCTCCAGAAACAAGATAGCGCTCGGCAAGAATAAAGCAGGTGGAACCCGGGGTGTGACCGGGGCTGAAAAACACACGCACGCTTGGTCCGCCAGTGGAAAAACGGATACTTTCTCCATCTTGCAAGGGCTGGTACTCGTTTTTTGAGTCCTTGAAATCTTGGTCATTGGCGAGAAAAACCGCGCCGGTTTTGTGGGCAAGGTCCTTACTGCCGGCGATATAATCGGCCTGTAAATGGGTTTCAATAGTCTTGGTGATCATGCAACCCTGCTGGGCGGCAAAATCCAGATAAAAATCAATATTCCTGGTAGGATCAAAAACCATCATCTCCTTGCCATGGACAAGCCCATAACTACAGGATGCCTTGGCTGGTCGAATGAACTGGTAGAGGGCAAAATCGCTGGTCTTCTCCAGGAGCATGGGCACCAGCAGGTTGCCCCAGCTTTTGATGCCACCCTCCAGATAACCAACATGAGCGAAGCCATGTTTTACCAAAATTTCGCCAACATACTTTGCAGACCCTTCCTGGGCACAGACAATGCGAATGGGTTTGTCCTTTGGTACTTTGGCCACTGATTCCTCTTCCAGTTCCATGAAGTCGTAATAGGATACGTTGAGCATGGCAAAAGGATGGGGTCCTTCAACGGGAAAGCGAGCAAAATCCTTGTCGTTACGCACATCGAGCAAGAAGAAGTCTTCTTGTTGCACGATGGCATTGAAAAGTTCTCTGGCGTGAAAGGAGTATAATGACATGTCTGCCTCCGTTATCCTTACAGTAATATGGATGTTTTTGCTGCTTTAACAGATTTTTTGGTACTATATGGAAGCTTGGCCCCATTGTCCACCAGAGAGGCGCGAACCTGGGTTTTTCTTTTTGAACAACAATCGCTTCTTACCCACATGAATACAGGCTTTACACAGCGATTTGCCACAACCATGCAAAAATGCCAGCTCTGTCCGCGCAACTGCGGTGTCAACCGGATGCAGGGACAACTGGGTTATTGTCGCAACGATACAGAGATGTATATTGCCTCCATCACCCCGCACCTGGGCGAGGAGCCGGTGCTCAACGGTCAATACGGTATATGCAATGTCTTTTTTTCCCACTGCAACCTGCAGTGTCTCTACTGTCAGAACCATCAAATATCCCACAACAATAACAGCACAATAGGTAAACGATGGACTCTGCAACATGCGGTTACACACATCATTGGCCTGCTTGAGCGCGGCATCGAGCGGGTGGGTTTTGTATCACCCTCACATATGGTTCCACAGATGGTGGCCATAGTGGAGGCCTTGTGGCAACAGGGATGGCAGCCGTTGATCGTCTACAATACGAACGCCTACGAACAGGTGAGCACCCTGCGCCAACTGGAAGGCCTGGTGGATGTGTACCTGCCGGACTGCAAGTACATGGATGCAGCTTTGGCTAAAACCTGGTCTGGCGCGCAGGACTATCCGCAGGTAGCAGCAGCTGCCCTCAAGGAAATGTACCGACAGATGGGAGCAGTGCTCCATCTCGATGAGCATGGCCTGGCACTGCGGGGCATGATCGTGCGCCACCTGGTGCTGCCTGGACAAATCACCAACAGCCTGGCTGTACTCCGTTTTCTTGCCCACGAGTTCTCACCCAAGCTGACCATCTCGCTCATGGCGCAATACCGGCCCATTGCCGCGGTGGCCACCCAGCCGGACCTGGGACGACGGCTCAGCCCCCATGAATATGCGACGGTGGTCAGGGAAATGGAAGAACTCGGTTTTAGCGAAGGCTTTGTGCAACAATTGGACAGTGCCGATTGTTACTGCCCTGATTTTTCCAAGCCAGAGCCCTTTGCAGAACACTTTCGCGGTACAGCAGCACCCTGATATCCTTACCGCTCAGATTAGCATCATAAATGTCTGCCACCGGTCAAGATCATTGATGATCGTGAGGTTATCAACAATAAAAACGTGGCGAAACCTCCTCTGATCCCGGCAAAGATGGCAAACCCACCCTGCCAACAGGAGCGTATTCACCACAACCCTCTCGGAGGTCAAACAAATGGTGGCAAAGGGGTAAGCTACCCGTTCCCCTTCTGCACCCCCACCTACCGCCTGCTCTGACTGCCCTGAGTTGCCTGAATCCGGGCACTACCGGTAACTTCGCCATTTCTATCTGCCCCTGCCCCTTTTTCATCCTGCGATATACCTGCACGCAACCACTAAAAATATTCCATCATCCTGGTGCACGGTCATTTTTAGTGCAAAAAAATTTCTATAGAGTATGAAGAATAGTTCCAAACTGCATGATATCCCATCAACCTGGCAATCAACACAGGAGGTTTGTTCATGGCAAAATCTGGAAAAATATTTTCTGTTCTTGCGACCGCCGCACTATTAGCCGCAAGTGTAAGCCCATCTTTTGCAGCCGCTCCCATAAAAATCGGCGTTGCCGGTGCCCACAGCGGCGACTTAGCCTCCTATGGCCTGCCCACCTTGAAGGGCGCGCAGTTGGTGGTCAAGGACGTCAATGCCAAGGGTGGCATCAAAGGAGAGCCTGTTGAGCTGGTATTGGTGGATGAACAGTGCAAGCCCGAGGCTGCGGCCAATGTGGCCACCAAGCTGGTTTCCGACGATGTAAAGGCAGTGATTGGTCATACCTGTTCTGGTCCCACTAAGGCTGCATTGCCCATTTATCGGGATGCTGGAATTGTGGCTGTTTCTCCATCTTCCACTACCCCGGAACTCACCCAGTCTGGTGAATACAAGTATTTTTTCCGGACCATTGCTTCTGATGATCGGCAGGCCCGCACCATGACAGACTTTGTGTTGGAAAAGCTTACCCCCAAAAAAATCGCCATCCTGCATGACAAGGGCGACTACGGCCTGGGTCTAGCCACCTATGCCAGGCAGTTTATCACCGAATCTGAAAAGGCCGAGGTGGTACTTTTTGAGGGTATTACCGTGGGTCAGGTAGATTTTTCTGCAGTCATTCAAAAAATCAAACGCTCCGGTGCTGAAGTAGTCATTTTTGGTGGCTACCATCCCGAAGCGTCGAAACTGGTGAGCCAGATGCGCAAGAAGCGGGTGAACGCCATTTTTGTATCTGATGACGGGGCCAAGGATGAGGCCTTCATCAAGGTGACGGGCAAGGATGCCGAGGGCGTGTACGCCACCGGCCCCACCGACACTTCTAAAAATCCCCTCACCATCGAGTACCGTGAAAAATTCAAAAAGGCAGAAGGTGCCGATCCCGGCTCCTTTTTTGATAATGGTGTAGCTGCCACCCTGGCCATCATTAATGCCCTGGACAAGGCCAAATCCTTTACCGCCGATGATATCGCCGCAGCCTTGCGTTCGGAAAAGGTCGATACACCTTTTGGTGAAATCAGTTTTGATGAATACGGCGACCCGGTGGGCATTGGTTTCAACATGTTCGTGGTAAAAGACGGTCAGTACGTAACCGCAGAGTAGGTAGTTAAACAGGTCTGCCCATTGTTTTCCTGCCGGGCTCCCTGGTAACGTTAATGCGTACAGGAAGCCCGGCCCCTTGTTCCGATGTCGGCTGCTGCATGGATCTGTTGTCCAAGCACGGCGCTTTCACTGGCTTTACCTTCCACCCCACTGTTGTATGGAATATTTCCTGGAACTGGTTTTTAGCGGCCTAACCCGTGGCTCTATCTACGCGCTCATCGCCCTGGGTTACACCATGGTCTACGGTATCATTGGGCTGATCAATTTTGCCCATGGCGAAATTTACATGATTGGCGCTTTCACCGCGCTGATCATTGCCACGGTGCTCAACATGTATGGTCTGCCCCTGCCAGCAGTACTGATTCTGGCATCCATTGCAGCGGTCATCTGGTCTGCGGCCTATGGTTTTACCGTGGAGCGGGTAGCGTACCGTCCCCTGCGTGGTGCGCCTCGGCTGTCTCCCCTGATCTCAGCCATTGGTATGTCCATATTTTTGCAGAACTATGTCATGCTGGCGCAAACGCCCAACTTTCTGCCCTTTCCCACCCTAATTCCCGAGCCAGCTTTTCTAGAGCCCATCGCCTCCATGGTGGGCGCCACGGACCTGGCCATTTTGCTGGTCACTACAGTGGTCATGGTCCTGCTTACCCTGTTGATCAAGTTCACCCGCACAGGCAAGGCCATGCGTGCCACCTCCCAAGACCGAACCATGGCCTTTTTGGTGGGTGTCAATGTGGACACCGTTATCTCCATAACTTTTATCATCGGCTCGTCCTTGGCAGCCATTGGCGGGGTGCTCATTGCCTCGCATATCGGCCAGATCAATTTCTACATTGGCTTCATTGCCGGCATCAAGGCCTTTACCGCTGCGGTGCTCGGTGGCATCGGCTCCATTCCCGGTGCGGTTTTGGGCAGCTTTGTTCTTGGCCTGACAGAATCCTTTGCCACTGGCTATGTATCCAGCGCCTATGAGGATGTCTTTGCCTTCTCGTTGTTGGTCCTGATCCTCATTTTCCGGCCTGCCGGGCTGCTCGGCAAGGCAAGCATCGAAAAAGTCTGAACGTTCCGGAGTTTCCGCAGTTCATGAACGTCATCACCGTAAAAATTTTTCGCAACGCCCTGGTCACCGCCCTCTGGTTCATGTTTCTCACCTTTCCCATCATGGTGATCAAGGTGAATACCACTGAGAACCTGATTATCTGGCGTTGGCACAACCTGCTCTACGTGGGTGTGACCGCCTTTACCGCATCACTTTTGACTGCCCTGTACCGTCAATACCGCGACCGCAAACGGGGTCAGCAACAGCAGAAGGAGGGAACAGGCCGAGTCAGTTGGAATGAACGCTTTTTCAACACACCTGCCATCACCCGCCCGATATGTGCCCTGGGTGCCCTCTTTTTTCTCGTCTTTCCCCTGCTCTTTTCCACCTATCAGGTCAACATCATGACCACTGCGCTGATGTATGTGGTGCTTGGCCTGGGCCTGAACATCGTGGTCGGAGTGGCTGGCCTACTCAATTTGGGCTACGTGGCCTTCTATGCAGTGGGTGCCTACACCTATGCCCTGCTCAACATGCATTATGGCGTGGGTTTCTGGGTGGCCCTGCCCCTGGGTGGCATCATGGCCGCCCTGTTTGGTATTCTTCTGGGCTTTCCAGTGTTGCGCCTGCGCGGCGACTACCTGGCCATAGTTACCTTGGGTTTTGGCGAAATCATTCTGCTGGTACTGAAGAACTGGAGCGAATTCTCCCAGGGACCCGGCGGTATATCCAATATCAGCCGGCCAGGTCTCTTTAACATTCAATTGAGTATGGAGGCCACGCTCAACTACCAGTACTACCTGACCATAGCCATGGTGCTGCTCACCATCTTTGTCATCAACCGTCTGCAAAATTCCCGCATTGGTCGGGCCCTGTTTGCCTTGCGCGAAGATGAAATAGCCTGCCAGGCCATGGGCATTGACAAAACCACCATCAAACTCACGGCCTTTGCCCTGGGCGCCACCTGGGCCGGGCTTGCCGGGGTGCTCTTTGCTGCGAAAAACGCCTACATCAACCCAGATAGCTTTACCTTTCTCGAATCAGCCATGATCCTGTGCATCGTCGTGCTGGGTGGCATGGGCTCCATTCTCGGAGTGATCATCGGTGCACTAATCCTCATCCTCCTGCCCGAATACCTGCGCGCCTTTTCCGACTACCGTATGCTGGCCTTTGGTGCTATCCTGGTGTCCATGATGATTTTCCGGCCCCAGGGTATTGTGGCCAACATTCGCCAGAGCTACCGCAGCAGCAAGGATGGTGTCCCATGAACATGGAGCCGATTCTCAGTGTGCGCGGCCTGTGTATGGATTTTGGCGGCATCCGCGCCCTGGATAAGCTGGACTTGCGCATCCGTGCAGGAGAAATCGCTGCCCTCATTGGCCCCAACGGTGCAGGCAAGACTACCTTTTTCAACTGCTTAACTGGTATCTACACCCCCACGGCAGGCGAGCTGCTGCTGGCGCCGCCCGGCCAGGCCAGCCGCAGGCTCAACGGGCTCAAGCCCAATCGGGTGACCGAGGCGGGCCTGGCCCGTACCTTTCAGAATATCCGTCTCTTTCCCAGTATGACTGTACTGGAAAACGTGCTGATCGGCCGCCACTGCCGCACCAAGGCAAAAATCCTGGGAGCCATTCTGCGCGATCCCCGCACCCGCCGCGAAGAAAGAGAAAGCGTGGATATCGGCATGGCTCTGCTCAAAAAGGTGGGGCTTGCCCATATGGCTGACGAAGTCGCCAAAAACCTGCCCTATGGTGCACAGCGTCGTCTGGAAATTGCCAGGGCCCTGGCCACGGAGCCGCTGCTGCTGCTGTTGGATGAGCCGGCAGCAGGCATGAACCCGCAGGAGACACAAGAACTCATCAGCCTTATCCGCAGCATCCGCGCCGATGGCCTATCCATCCTGCTCATTGAACACGACATGAAACTGGTGATGAGCCTGTCAGACTACATCTTTGTGGTCGACTATGGCCGCAAGATTGCCGAAGGCGTGCCCGAAGAGGTGCGGATCAATCCGGTGGTGATCAAGGCCTACCTGGGCGAGGAGGTCGACTATGCTTGAATTACGTCATGTGGACACCTACTATGGTAATATTCAGGCCCTGTACGACATCTCCCTTGAAATCAAGACCGGTGAAATCATCACCCTCATTGGCGCCAATGGCGCGGGTAAAAGCACCACATTGATGTCCATCTCCGGTATCATCGTGCCCCGCCGGGGAGAAATTTTGTTCAAGGGCCAGAACATTCTGGGAATGGCACCCAACACCATTGTGCAGCTGGGTATTTCCCAGGTACCAGAGGGACGGCACATCTTCCCGGCACTGAGCGTTGCCGAAAACCTGGACATGGGCGCTTTCTTACGGCGCGACAAGAAAGGTATCGAAGAAGACCGCGCCTATATCTACGAACTGTTTCCCATCTTGAAACAGCGCCGCAACCAGCCCGGCGGCAACCTCTCCGGAGGTGAACAGCAGATGCTGGCCATCTCCCGCGCGCTCATGGCCCGGCCACAACTACTTTTGCTGGATGAACCGTCCATGGGGCTCGCACCACTGGTAACCAGGCAAATTTTTGAAATCATTAAAAAAATAAACAAGGAACAGCACACGACCATCTTTTTGGTCGAGCAAAATGCCAACCTGGCCCTGCAGGTGGCCGACCGTGGTTATGTGCTGGAAAACGGACGAATCACCATGCAGAACAAAGCAGAACTGCTCCTTGCCAACACAGACATTCAGCGTGCCTACCTGGGTATTTGAATCATGACAAAGGTCATACGCGTCGGAGTTATTGGGGTGGGCCACCTCGGCCGTTATCACGCCCAAAAATATGCAGCCATGGAGCATGTGCACCTGGTTGGGGTTGCCGACATCGACGAACAGCGTGTACAGGCAGTTGCCACGGAAACCAACACCACCCCTTTTACCGATTTTCGTCGACTGGTGGATGCAGTGGACGCCGTCTCCATTGCCACGCCCACCACCAGCCATTTTGAAGTGGGCACCTACTGCCTGGAGCAGGGCGTGGACGTGATGATGGAAAAGCCCATCACCTCTACCCTGGAGCAGGCCGATGCCCTGGTTGCCCTGGCAGAAGAGCGAGGGCGAATTCTACAGGTCGGCCTGGTGGAGCGGTTCAACCCTGCCATGCGGGCCGCCCAGGAGCACCTGACCTTGCCTCTGTTCATTGAGGCCAAACGGGTAAGTGGCTTTACCCGGCGCGCCACGGATGTGGATGTAATCATTGATCTCATGATCCACGACCTGGACATCATTCTTTCCCTGATCAAGTCACCCATTACCAGTATCAGCGCCGCAGGCGCACCAGTACTAACCCCCCACACCGACATCGCCAACGCGCATCTCATCTTTGCCAACGGCTGTACCGCCAATATCACTGCCAGCCGTGTTTCCCAGGTGGTGGAGCGGCGTATGCGCCTCTTTCAGCCCGGCGAGTGCCTGATCATCGACTTCCACGGCAAAAAATGCAGCACCATGCAACTGCCTGTCAATGATTTTGCAGACACCGTAACACCAACAATCAGTGATTTGAAGGTGGAGTTGACCGATGCCCTGGAACAAGAACTGCTCGAATTCATCAGCTGTGTGCGCACCCGCCGCGCGCCAGTGGTCACCGGTTCCCAGGGACGCGACTCCCTGGCCGTGGCTCTGGCCATAATTGCTGCGGTCAAAAAAAATACCCAGCAACTTATACACACCCTGTGCGCGGCTGAGGCAGGTGGCACTGTTTTGCGCCAGCGCCTTGGTCTGTACTGCGAAAGCGAACCCAACTGACACGGATCTGCTATCAGTGCCACCAACAACTGGTACAGTGATGATCGTGGCTGGCGAGGCCTCGGGTGACATGCACGGTGCAGCCCTGGTCCAGGCTATGCGCCAGTTGCGACCGGAACTGCATTTTTGTGGCATGGGCGGCAGGGAACTCCAGGCAGCTGGAGTGGAACTGCTCTATGATGCAGCCAAACTCGCGGTGGTGGGTGCGGTGGAAGTCTTGAGCCATTTGGGCGACATTCTCCAGGCACGCAGAGCACTGCTTCGGCGCATGCGTGCGCAAGTACCGAAACTGCTCATCCTGATAGACTATCCGGATTTCAACTTGCTTTTGGCTACCCAGGCCAAAAAACTGGGCATTCCCATTCTGTATTACATCAGCCCGCAGATCTGGGCCTGGCGCAAAAAAAGGGTGCACACCATTGGACGGCTGGCTGACTGCGTGGCCGTCATCCTGCCCTTTGAAGAACAACTCTACCGCGACCACGGCTACCGTGCTGTTTTTGTCGGCCACCCCCTGCTGGACAGAGTGCACCCTACCCTGAGCCGCAGCCAGTTTATGCAAAAACATCAGCTCGCAGCCGATAACCAGTTGATCGGTCTCTTGCCCGGGAGCAGAAAAAAAGAAATACAGACACTTCTGCCCATCTTTTTGGCAACAGCTGCCACCCTGTGCGCCCAAAATCCGCAGCGGCAGCGCACCTTTCTCATTCCCCAGGCTTCGACCATCAGCCGCTCACTGCTGGAGGAAAACGGCCTGACGGCATACCAGGGACGCATTGATTGTCGGGTAATCAGTGAAGACCGCTACAGCATGATGGCTGCCTGCGATGCCTGCCTGGCTGCCTCGGGTACGGTCACCCTGGAACTGGCCCTGTTACGGGTACCCAGCGTAGTTGCCTATCGAGTGGCAGCCCATACCTACTGGCTGGGCAAGCTGATCATCCGCAGTCTGCCCTTTTTCTCCCTGCCCAACCTGATAGCCAGCCGTGAAATCGTGCCTGAACTCCTGCAGCACAACGTGACTCCGCAGCAACTCCTGCTCAAACTCGAGCAGTTGCTTGTGGAAGGTCCTGCCCGCAACGCCATGCAAGAAGGCTTTAGCGAGCTACGCCTGCTTTTGGGAGAAACGGGCGCAGCCAAACGCACCGCTGCCCTGGCACTCGAGATACTTGGTGAACATGATGGACGATGATTTTTTTCCAGAAACAGTTGAACTGCCCATTGATGGTGTGCTGGATCTGCACCAGTTCAGACCAAAAGACATACCAAATCTGCTGCTCGACTACCTGTCACTGTGCCAGGAGCGCGGCATCCTGCAGGTACGCATCATCCATGGCAAGGGAAAGGGCGTGTTGCGCAGAACAGTGCACGCGCATCTGCAGCGCATGGAGATTGTGGCAGGTTTTCGCCTTGCCGGTCCGGATGGGGGTGAATGGGGAGCAACCCTGGTCAATCTGCGGCCGCCTGTAAAGGAGGCATAACCTGGACCAGCCCTTCGGCCACAGCCAGTTTGCGCACCGCCTGCATGAAGGTGGAAGGCAACGGCAAGGGCTGTTCTGTATCCAAGAGTCCCAGCGCCTTGGCCATAAGGAGCGAGCCCGTGGAATTGATCCCCTCCTGTTCATCACAGATAACCTGCATGCGCAGGGCATCGGTGAGTATGGGCTTAAGCTCGCCCACATGGCGGGCAAGACTGCGCAACTCTTCCTCCACCAACTCCTGATGCGCACGGGCATAGCGGGCAATGCCGGCATCCTCGGGCCGGGTACCGAATAAATTGTTGATCACTGCACCGCAGAGTTGGGCTGCATCCGGTGCAGACAGGCCGGGCCGCCTCCCTGCCAACCCACTGAGCAGTCGACGGTGTAGAACCATGCGCACCATGAGCACGGCCTCACGCATCAGCGGCAACATTCGGTTGTCTTGTACCTGTCCTGTTTGTGCCACAGGCATCAGAGCACCATCTTGATATCAGGATGCGCGGCCAATTTACTATATAACCCCAGACGCTCCTCTTCACTGGCCACAATCAACTCCACCTGCAAACTCAGGTAGCGGCCGCCCGAACTGCGGTTACCTACACTGAGGATACAGCGCTCAAGATCCAAACTGGCGGCCAACGCCGCCCGCATGGCTGTTTCATTTTCACCGATGAGCCGGTACTGCCAGGGGCAGGGATACTGTATTTCCGGCTGACACTGCTTTTCTTTATGCATAACCTACCTTCTTTATAGAAAGCGCTGCCTGACACCTTGTTCATGGCACAGTAAGAACAGTAAGGACTGCCGCAGTTCCTCCTGACTGGTATTCAAACCCAAGCGGCCATTGACTGCAGGCAAACAACCTGTTCTGTTCAAAGCATTCATTTTGTCCAGATCGACCAGATAGCCTGCACTTGCCACCATCCCTGTAGTACATTAAAAGAAAAAAAGCATTCGTCAATCTTCCAACCCATTCACCCAACAGCCCCATGGCCATGCTCTACCGCAGATTTGGCAGAACCGAACTGCCCCTGTCGGTCCTCTCGGCAGGCTGCATGCGCTCCATGCAGTCCTGGGAGGATATATCGGCAGATCATTTTGACAAAAACCAGCAGCACAACCTGGAAGCCGTGCTGCAGGAAGCCCTGCAGCTTGGAATCAACCACATTGAAACCGCGCGGGGTTACGGATCTTCCGAGCGGCAGCTCGGTAAGATTTTACCCAAACTGCAGCGGGACAACTTCTTTTTGCAAACCAAGATCGCTCCGGAAGACGACCCAGACACCTTCACGGCCAATGCGCTCGATTCGCTTGCACGTTTGGGGGTGGACTTTGTGGATTTACTCGCCTGCCACGGTATCAACAGCTACCGTGAACTCTGGCAGAGCTGCCGGCCGGGCGGCTGCCTGGCCGCAGCCAGAAGGTTGCAGCGCCAGGGCAAGGCCAGATGGATTGGTCTGTCTGGCCACGGCAGCAGTGATATTCTCCTGGCTGCAGTACAGCACGAAGGGGATGGTGGTTTCGACTACATCAACCTGCACTGGTACACCATCTTCCAACAAAACACCGTAGTGCTCAAGGCGGCCCAACAGCGGGATATGGGGATATTCATCATCAGCCCAAACGACAAGGGCGGCATGCTCTATCAGCCCCCTGCCCTTTTGGAACAGCTGAGCGCACCGCTTGCGCCTATGCAGTTCAACGATCTATTCTGCCTGCGCCAGCCAGAAATTCATACCATCAGTGTGGGTGCGGCCAAGCCAGAAGATTTCCATACCCATGTGGAGGCCCTGGCCCATATCACTCAACCGGAATTGGTAAGCAGCATCTTCCAGCGCTGGCAAAAGACCATGTTTGCCAGCACCGGTCAGCAACTGCCCGACGAGCATTGGCAGCGCTTCCCAGCCTACAGCCAGACGCCCGGCTACATGAACCTGCCCTATATTTTTTGGCTCCATCATCTGGCCACTGGTTGGGATATGCATCTCTATGCCAAAAACCGCTATGCCCGACTGGGTCAGGATATCCGCTGGGTGCCAGGCAACAATACGGCCCAGGCAGCGAGCCTTGATCTGGAAAAGGCAGCGGCCCAGGCAGGCCTGGGCAAGGAACAGCTAAGTGAACAGCTGATGCGGGCGCACACGCTGTTAACCCAGCAATGACAAGGAGCACAGAATCCATGAACAGCGATCAATCGTCAGCCACAGTTTTTTTCTTGCACGGACTTGATTCCTCAAACCAAGGCTATAAGGCGCGCTGGTTTAATGCGCGTTTTCCACAAATGCGCATCCACAATTACCGGGGCGAGCTGGCAGACAGACTGGCGCAACTGAAAAGCGAGACTCAGAGCATACACCGTCTGATCTTGGTTGGCTCCAGCTTTGGAGGTCTTATGGCTGCCTGCCATGCTGCACAATATCCGGCCCAGTGCGCTGCGCTTGTCTTGCTTGCACCGGCATTGAACTTCCACGGTTACCAGGTACCGACCACAGCGCTGAACATGCCCGTAACCTTGCTTATCGGCAAACAGGACACGGTCTGCCCGCCAGAGATGGTGTTGCCGCGGGCCCGACAGAGCTTTTCCCGGCTCAACGTGCACCTGGTTGAAGACGACCACCTCCTGCACCACAGTTTCCAGCAGCTGGACTGGCCCAACCTGCTGCAGTGCACAGAGTAGAGATGACAGGCCAGGAGCAGCACCATCTCGGCAGGTTCAGCGAACGTCTGGCACAGGTCAGCCCGCACGCCATTGTCACCCCGGCTATCGTTGCGCTCAATGTGCTTATCTTTGTCGCCATGGCAGTCTCTGGCATCGACATGATGCAGCCCGATGGCAGAAGGCTCATTGCTTGGGGCTCCAATTTCGGGCCATTGACCACAAACGGCCAGTGGTGGCGCCTGTTTACCGCCATGTTTCTGCACGCTGGTATTATTCACCTGGGATTGAACATGTGGGTGCTCCTGTACTGTGGTCGGATCGTGGAGCGGCTCTATGGCAGCTTGCATTTTCTTTTGCTCTACATGGTTGCAGGATTGATGGGCAGCATTGCCAGCCTGCTCTGGAACCCGATGATCAACAGTGTTGGGGCCTCAGGGGCAATCTTCGGCGTGTACGGCGGCCTGCTTGCCTTCATGTTCAACCGGCGCAACCAGGTGCCGACAAACATCATGAAGGAACAGGGCTTAAGTGCCATTATTTTTATCGTCTATTCGCTAAGCTACGGTATGAGGCAGGAGGGCATCGACAATGCCGCGCATCTCGGTGGTCTGGTTGGAGGCCTGGCCATGGGCTGGCTGCTGGCTCGACCGCTGGATGCCCGGCTCCGCCAGGAAGCGGGCCTGCGTCGTCTGGCACTTGCCCTGGTTGTGGCACCGCTTGTCCTGGTTCTTTTCACCTTGCCTGTACAAAACACTGGCGAGGAGTACCGCCTGCAACAACAGTTCCTGAGCGACATCAAGTGGTTTGGCGAAGAAGAAAAAAGACTGGTGCAACGAGCCGAAGAGTGGCGGCTGGCAGCAAGGTCAGAGGGGTATTCGCGTGCCGAACTTTCTGCACAGCTGGAGCAGGAGCTGGTCAAGCCCTGGCAGGCCATTCATGACCGCTTGGTGGCAAGCCCGCCGCTTGCTGAAGACTCGCAGTTCCACGCCCACCAGGTTTTGATCCTTGAATCCGTGACCCTGCGCAGAGACGCCTTCCAGCTGCTTGCCCAGGGTATTCGCACCGATCATGAGCCAAGCCTTGCACAGGCCAAGGCACTTTTTGAGGCAAGCAACAAGACCATTGAAAAACTGCAGGAGCTGCAACAAACTCCGTGAAACTTGGCTGCACCCGCGCTTTTGAGGCCACGACAAAAACTCGCTGCGTATGCAGCTTTTGCACCCCCTACCCTCCAAATCAGTGCCGGGACCTCGGTAGCGGGCTCGGCACTGGTTTGCTTCCAAGGCGACCAACATCTATCCCACTTCTACCTGCTATTTGTGCCGTGCCCGTAGACCATTGGCGATCACCAACAGGGCAGCACCCACATCTGCAAGCACAGCCATCCACATGGTGGCGTGACCGCTGAAGGCAAGAGCAAAGAAAAGCGCCTTTATTCCCAGGGCAAAGCTGATGTTCTGCACCAGGATAGTATGGGTGGAACGGGACAACCGAATAAAACGCGGAATTTTAAGCAGATCGTCATCCATCAGGGCCACATCCGCGGTCTCGATGGCCGTATCCGTGCCGCCACCGGCCATGGCAAAACCAATGTCTGCCCGCGCCAGGGCCGGAGCATCGTTGATGCCGTCGCCCACCATACCGACCACACCCTCTTTTCCCAGTTGCTCGATCATCTTAAGCTTGTCTGCTGGCAGGAGATTGGCCTGTAAGCCATCTACGCCCACCTGTTTGGCAATGGCCTGGGCTGCATGTTCGTTGTCGCCGGTGAGCATCATGGTGTGCACGCCAAGCCTTTTCAGCTCTCCAATGGCCTCGATACTGCTCCTTTTCAGGGTGTCGGCCACAGCAAACAGCGCCTGTACGCCCTGTTCCCCCACCAGGGCAACCACGGTCTTGCCCATTTTCTCAAGGGCCACAGCCTGCTGCTTAAAAACATGCGAACTCGTGTTCAACTCTTCCACTACGCGGTAATTGCCAAGAAACCACTTTTCATCATCAATTATCCCGCTCACCCCCCGGCCAGGAATGGCAGTAAATTCTGCAACATCATGCAGTTGCACCCCTTTTTCCAGGGCAGCTGTGGCAATGGCCTTGGATACCGGATGATCGGAACGGGCCGCAATACTGGCAGCAAGGGCTGTTACTCTGTGTGGAGTAGATCCGCTCGTACAGAGCACCACATCGGTCTGCTGCGGTCTACCGTGGGTGAGGGTGCCGGTCTTATCCAGTGCGAGCTGCGTTAGACGCCGCCCCTGTTCAAGGAACAGACCTCCCTTGATCAGAATGCCATAGCGCGTGGCCGCGGCCATAGCACTGACAATGGTTACCGGCGTGGAAATAACCAGGGCGCAGGGACAACCGATCACCAGGATGACCAAGGCAGTGTAGATAGACTCGCTCCACAAAACGCCGAAACCAAGCAGTGGAAGGAGCGCGCTCAGCAGGGAGACCAGGAAAACCAGCGGGGTATAGTAACTGGCAAAGCGGTCAATAAAGCGCTGCATGGGCGCCCGACTCGCCTGGGCCTCCTCCACGGCATGGATGATACGAGCCAAGGTAGACTCGGCAGCCAGGGCGCTCACTGTAAACTCAAAGGAACCAGATTCATTGAGGGTACCGGCATAGACCACATCGCCCACGCCCTTTTCCACGGGCATGCTTTCACCGGTAATAGCGGCCTGGTTGAGCGCAGATTGACCCTGCACAATCACGCCATCAAGCGCCACTTTTTCGCCGGGCCGCACCCGTACCCGGCTACCCACGGGCACCTGGCGGATATCCACTTCCATCCAGGCGCCATTGGGCTGCAACACAGTTGCCCGTTTTGGTGCCCAAGCCAGCAGATTCTTGATGGCCTTGCGTGCCCTGTCCATGGCCTTGGCCTCAATGGCTTCCGACAGGTTGAACAGTACCATGACCATGGCTGCCTCGGGATATTGCCGAATGAATACCGCACCGGTCACTGCCACAGACATGAGTGCATTGATGTTCAGATTGCGGTTACGGATGGCAAGCCAGCCCTTTTTGTAGGTACTCAAACCACCTAGCCAAATCGCCACCAGTGCAAAGACAAGGGGAGCAAAAACCACCGGAGCAAAACCGTTTATCTGCCAGCTCTGGGGATCCAGGCCAAAGGGATGCAGCTGCCAGGTGTGCAGCAGTTCAAAGGCTTCGGAAAGGACTGCAAAGATACCGGCAGCAAGCAACTTTTGCCAAGGGATCTGCGCCGCCGGCAGACCTCCGTCTTTTTCAGTTCCTGTCTTCATAAGGCGCGCGCCCATGTTCAGGGAATCAAGAGCCTTGCTGATGGCAGATAACGCAGCAGGCTCGTATTGCACTTTCAGGATGCGCTGCATGAGGTTGAATTCCAAAACAAGCACACCGGGCATGCCTGCGAGCTTTTTGCGGATCAAGGCCTCTTCCACCGGGCAGTCCATCTCGGCAATGTGGTATATGGCGCAGTCAGCCGAGTCCTGCTTGTCATCGGCCAGTGCAAACGATTCAGCCGGTGTGACTGGGTCTGTTACTGGATGCCCGCACCCACAACTGCAGGATGAGAGCGATTTGGCAGCCTGCAGCAAGCTTTTCGCCTGGGTGCAGACAAAACCCTCGGGATGATCCACGCCGCAGGCGCATAGCTCAGAAGTCAAGGTGGAAGTGCCCATTGCTTTCTCCGTGTACCCGTATACGACACAACACATGGCAATATTGCCGCTTCGTTCTTACTGTTCAAAGATACTGTCTATAGCTGCTATAGGGTCAAGCATCTTTCTTGCACAATAACCCGATGCAGCCGGTAAAATAGAACTGCCAGAGACTCTATACGGATCAGATCGGAGTACGGATGAGATGAAAATTGGCGAACTTGCGAAAAAAACCGGATGTCAGGTGGTGACGATCAGGTACTATGAAAAGGAGGGATTACTGGCTGAACCCGAACGCACGGAGAGTAACTACCGTGTGTATGGTGAGGAGGATGTCGAACGGCTGCACTTCATTCGCCACTGCCGCCACCACGGCATGAAGCTCTCGGAAATCCGCGAACTTCTTGCCTTCAAGGACAATCCCAGAGCGGATTGTAGCTGGATCAACACCATGATCGAAGGCCATATTGCAGGCGTCAATGAGCAGATCGCCTCGCTCACCCACCTCAAGGGACACCTGGAAGGGCTGCTCAAAAAATGTTCGGGCAGCGCATCCAGCGGCTGCGGCATCTTGAAAAGTCTGCACGATGCCGCCTCCTGCCCCTACTGTGAGGATAGCCGCTGTGGTCTGCAGGGCGACTGATATATTTCTTAGCCTGACTGGCTGCTTGAAATGACTGCTGCAGGGATCTAAACCTAAGCCCGCAACGTATCTTTTGGCATGAGCCAGTATTTTTGTGCTGGAGCGGGCCTAGAGCCTTATCCCTTCTTTGCACCCCTGTCCATCTATTTGACTCTGCAGACACTACCACAGCTTAGCAAAGAGCTGTTCGACACCTGCAGTCGCCAACTCGGCCAAGGCATTGAACTGCGCCGGAGCAAAGGGTGTGCCCTCTGCTGTGCTCTGCACCTCGATCCAACGGCCATCTGCACAGATGACAAAGTTGGCATCCACCTCGGCATTGGAATCCTCGCTGTAGTCCAAATCCAAAAGTGCCTTGCCCTGTACGATGCCAGTGCTGACCGCTGCCACAGGCAACAACTCGGGCATGCTAGCTAACCGCTTGTTGGCCACCATATGTCCGATGGCCTCGCGTACAGCCAGGGCCGCGCCGGTGATGGAAGCGCAGCGGGTACCGCCGTCTGCATTGAGCACATCGCAATCCACCCGCAGGGTATGTGGGCCCAACTGCTTCAAGTCCACCATCATACGCAAGGAGCGGCCAATCAGACGCTGAATTTCGTGGGTTCTGCCTGTTATGCCACTCATTGCCTCCCTGCGACCACGGCTATGGGTAGCCCTGGGCAACATGCCATATTCTGCGGTGATCCAGCCCTGTTCCCTGCCAAGCAAAAAGGGTGGCACCCGGTCTTCCACCGTAACGGCACAAAGCACCCGGGTGTCCCCCATGCTGATGAGCACCGATCCTTCGGCATGGGGCTGAAAACCAAAATCCACCTGTAACGGCCGCAAGGCATCGGTGGCGCGATTATCTTGGCGCATACCTGTCTCCTACTCCCTGAATATCTTTGGTTCTTTAGTAACTGGCTGGGTTGTATTCCTGCTGCACTGCGGGTATAGCAGCAAGGAGCACCACGGTGATCCCGGGATTGGCGCGGTTCAAATCCTGATGCCGTCGCAGAAAGGGATAACGGCGCAGGAGTTGTTTGCCGCGGCTGGAGCGGCCTTCAAAATCTTCACCTGCAATGACCGCCTCAACCTGCTCTTGCTGTTGCTCAAGAAAGGCAAGTCGGGTGCGCACTGCCTGGCGGATTGCGCCACCGCTGCCGCTTGAACCATAGCCATGGATCAGGGTCAACACCCGCAAACCCTGTTGCCGGCTGGTTTTGATCTCCGTCTCCAGGCGTTTGAGCGCCTGCTCAACCAAAGGCATGCCCTTTTCCAGGTTGACCAAACGGTGCAACTCCTGTGAATCAGTAGAAATTTTCCCTGGTCTGCTCTGCCTGGAATGGCAATAGGGACAAGTTGCGGAACTGACCAAAACAGACGCAAAACTGTTGCCGCACACCTCACAGATCAGCATATCGTTCAAGCCCGGTTCCTGACGTGTTACCTGAACAGCTCAACGCCGCTTCAGTTCCACCACCTCGGGTATTTGCTGCAAATGCTGCAAAATGAGCTGCAGATGCTTGAGATCACGCACCTCAAGTATCAATTCCAGCTCTGCCATGTTCTCTGCCGTGGTTCGGGCATTGAGTTCAACAATATCGGCATCATCGGCGCTGATACTGCTGCTAATGGCAGCCAAAAGACTCTTCTTGTTTTCTGCGCGAATAAACAGCCCGCTCTGGTAGTTTTGTTGTAGAGCTGCCGGCCACTGCACATCAACCCAACGGGCCGAGTTGGTGGCCAACAAATTGCGGCAGTCTGCCTTGTGAATGGAAATGCCGGAACCTGTACTGATAAAACCGATAATAGCGTCACCAGGGATCGGGCGGCAGCAGCGGCTTACCTTCACGGGCATGCCCGTCATGCCGTCCAGATCGATGCTCCCGTGCAATGCTGTGCCCGGCTTACTTTCTACCTGCCGTTGCGCGCGCTGCTGGAGCTCCTCTATCCGGCGCTGTTCCTCCAGGACAGCATAGCCTTCGGGCTGGAGTGTGCGCAGCAGAGTGGGCATGGTCAACGCCCCGGAACCGACCTTGATCAACATGTCATCAAGGGAGGTGCAGCGTAACTCCTTCAGCAAAAGGCGGAAATGACCACCTTTGACCAGGGATTGCAGACTGAAGCCATTTTTCTTCAGTTCCCGCTCGCATATCTCCCGGCCCAGTTTGAGGGAACGCTCGTTTTCCTCTTTGCGCAGATACTGGCGAATTCTGGTGCGAGCCCGTCCGGTTTTGACGATCTGCAGCCAGGCCCGCTTGGGATGCTGATTCTTTTGGGTGAGGATTTCAACGATATCGCCGTTTTGCAGTGTATGTTTCAGCTGTACGATCTGGCCATTGACCTTTGCCCCCACACAGGTATCACCCACATCCGAATGGATGGCATAGGCAAAATCAATCGGGGTACTGCCCTGGGGCAACTCCCGCACCTCGCCCCTAGGGGTCAGAACGAACACATCGGGTTCAAAGAGTTCGCTCTTCAACGACTCCATGAACTCGGTGGGGTCTTCCACCTCCTGCAGGGTCTGCACCATCTGTTTGATATCCCTGAAAAGACGAGCGTCGTTTTGGGAAACCTTCTGCCCTTCCTTGTAGGCCCAGTGGGCGGCAACCCCCTCCTGCGCCACCCGGTCCATCTCCTCGGTGCGAATCTGAATCTCAATAAAATGGCCGTGTGGCCCAGCCACCGTGGTGTGCAAAGACTGGTAGTTATTCGCCTTGGGCACACTGATGTAGTCCTTGATGCGTCCAGGCACCGGCGGCCAATCGGCATGCACAGTACCCAGGGCCTGATAGCATTCCCGTACCGTGCGCACGATAATCCGAAAGGCTACCTTGTCGTAGACCTGGTCTACGGTGATTTTCTGGACAACGAGTTTTTTGTAAATGGAATAGAGGTGCTTGGGGCGACCAACAATGCGCACCGGCACCACCTTGTTGGCCCTCAACTTGGTATAGAGGATGCCAATTACCTCGTCCACATACGCCTGCCGCTCACCCAGGGTACTGTCCATCTGGCGCGACAGGTTTTCGTATTCCACTGGGAAAAGATGGGAAAAGGACAGGTCTTCCAACTCCCGCTTGAGCCATTCGATGCCCACCCGGCCAGCCAGGGGCGCATACAGATCCATGGTTTCCCTGGCCTTGTAGCGACGTTCCTCCACCGCAGCATTGCCCAGACTCTGCATATCTTGCAAGCGATCCGCCAGCTTGACCAAAAGCACCCGAATATCCGCTCCCATGGCCAGCATGTACTTGCGAATATTTTCGACCTGATTGGCCAGGCGGGAGCTGTAGCGCACATTGGTAATGCGGGTGACACCATTGACGATGTTGGCCACATCATCGCCAAAGAGTTTCTGCAATTCCTCAAGAGTAGCCACGCCCTCATTGAGTACCCCATGCAGAAGACCGGCAACAATGGTACCCAAATCCATTTTCATGGACACGAGCGAGGCAGCCACGTTCAGAGCGTGGTTGATGAACGGACCACCGTAATTATAGGATTTGCCGTTGTGGCGTTCGACTGCAAAAGCGCCTGCCTTTTCCAGCTGAGCAAGATCACTGTGTGGTAAATGCCCCCTGGCCAGAGTGTAGAGATGCTCTAGGGTGATCGTGCTATCGTGCATGGGTGAATACTCCCGGTTTCAGCGCATGGTATAAGGCATCGTCTTACAGGGCAGCAAACGCGCTGGCGATGCGCGCCTGCACCGCCGCCGCAGTCTCTGCCAGCAGCAGGGAAGACGTCGCACCACTACGGCGCTCCCGCAGTTCGACCTCACCCTTTTGCTTGAACGTTCTTCCCAAGGTAAGGCGGTATGGAATGCCCAGCAGGTCGGCATCGTTGAATTTGGAACCAGGCCGCTCGTCGCGGTCATCATAGAGCACCTCCACCCCTGCTGTCTGCAATTCCTGGTAGAGACTGTCGGCTGCCCTGGTGAGTTCCTCGTCATTGGGCCCGAGATTGAGCAGAATCACCTGGAATGGAGCAATTGGCAGCGGGAAGATGATGCCGTTTTCATCGTAGTTCTGCTCAATGGCCGCAGCCACGATCCGGCTAACACCAATACCGTAGCAGCCCATGATCAAGGGTTGTTCCTGTCCATCACTGTCCTGGAAGGTGGCTTCCATGGCCTCGGAATACTTGGTGCCCAGCTTGAAAATATGGCCAACTTCAATGCCTTCTTTGAAGTAGAGGGAACCACCACAGGCCGGGCAGCTGTCATCCTCGGCAATTTCCCGCAAATCTCCGCTGATCTGCACACTGAAATCACGTTCCGGATTGACCCCCTGGTAGTGGCTGCCCTTTTCATTGGCACCGGCCACAGCATTGCGCATGGCCAGCACCTCATGGTCTGCCACAACCCGAAGCGGCAGGTTTACCGGGCCAATATAGCCCATTGGCAAGCGCAGGGCCGCCCAAATCTGGTCTTCGGTGAGGATCTGCACTTCTGTCGCGCCAAGCAGATTCTTGAGTTTGACCGTCTGTACCTCGCGGTCGCCCCGTACCAGTGCAGCCACAATCTCTTCATCCGCCAGGTAGATCATGGTCTTGATGACCTGTTGCGGGCTGACCTGTAAAAATTCTGCCACGCTCTTCACCCGTTTTTGACCAGGAGTTTCCACCTTGCGCAGCTCTTCCAAACTCTGCGTGGCAACAGGGCTTTGGGCCGGCGCCTTGACCACTGCCTTTTCCACGTTGGCAGCGTAACTGCAGTCATGACAGAGTACCAGCGTATCTTCGCCAGTTTCGGCCAAGACCATGAACTCGTGCGAGTAGGAGCCACCAATGCTACCGCTGTCTGCCTCCACCATACGGAAATCCAGACCACAACGAGTAAAGATACGGTCATAGGCAGCGCGCATGCGCTCGTAGCTCTGGGCGGCACCTTCGTCGTCGGCGTCAAAGGAGTAGGCGTCTTTCATAACAAACTCGCGACCACGCATCAGCCCGAAACGTGGACGAATTTCGTCACGATACTTGGTTTGAATCTGGTACAGGTTCATCGGCAGCTGCCGATAGGATTGCAATTCGCGGCGGGCGATATCCGTGACCACCTCCTCGTGGGTAGGACCAAGACAGCAATCCCGCTCGTTGCGGTCGCGAAAGCGAAGCAGCTCCGGGCCATAGTGTTGCCAGCGGCCCGATTCCATCCACAGATCTCCGGGCTGCACCATGGGCATGAGTATTTCCTGGGCCCCGGCTCGGTTCATCTCCTCCCGCACAATAGCACTCACCTTTTGCAAGGTCAGCAGCCCCAGGGGTAGAAAGGTGTAAACGCCAGCACTGAGTTTGCGGATAAAACCGCCGCGCAGCAGCAACTGGTGGCTAATCACCTCGGCTTCGGCTGGGGTTTCCCTGGTGGTGGGCAACAACATCTGTGAATAGCGCATCTCGTTCTCCCGCGTAGGTCTTAAGCCTGGCCAGTTCGGCCCTGCTGTTTCCGTTGATATTCTGTTTCCATATGTTCCAGTTCCTGGAGAAATACCGGCAACAAATCCGCTTCAGTCACTTTTTTGTACAACTCACCTTTCTTGAAGATGATACCAACACCATGCCCGCCG
Source organism: Desulfobulbus sp. (assembly GCA_040776885.1). Taxonomy (GTDB): domain Bacteria; phylum Desulfobacterota; class Desulfobulbia; order Desulfobulbales; family Desulfobulbaceae; genus Desulfobulbus. The sequence continues at coordinate 381,483 of JAXGZR010000001.1, forward strand.
GCAATGCCGATATCCGCCTCTCTGGCTTCCCCGGGCCCATTGACCACGCAGCCCATAACCGCAACTTTGAGCGGGGCCTGCATGGTTTGTAGGCGTGCCTCCACCTGTTCAGCCAAGCTGAAGAGATCAATACGGGTACGGCCGCAGGTCGGACAGGAAATCAGCTCGGGTCCTCGTTCGCGGATCCTGAGTGAGCGCAGCAACTCATAGGCCACTCGCAGTTCTTCCACCGGATCCCGGGTGAGCGAAATACGAAAGGTGTCGCCAATACCCTCCAGGAGTAAAATACCCAGGGCAAGGCTGGATTTGACTGTACCAGCAACAAGTCCGCCTGCTTCGGTCACCCCGAGGTGCAGGGGATAGTCGCAGCGTTTGGCCAAAAGCCGGTAACTGGCAATGGTGGTCAGTACATCCGGTGATTTGATGGAAATTTTGAGCTCACTAAAGCCAAGCCTTTCCAATTGGCGCACCTTGTCAAGCGCGCTCTCAATGAGGGCATCTGGCTGCTGTGGGCTGGGATACCCATGGCGGGCCAGAAGTTCCTTATCAATGGAGCCGGAATTGACCCCCACCCGGATGGGTGCACCATGGGCACGGGCGGCATGCACGACCCGTTGCAGCTTGTCTGCTCCACCCAAATTGCCCGGATTGATGCGAATGCCCTGGGCGCCGTGCTCCAAGGCAGCCACGGCCAGGCGGGCATCGAAGTGAATATCGGCAATCAACGGCAGGTTGATGTGTGCACGGATGGCAGTAATGGCACGGGCCGCAGCCATGTCTGGGACTGCCACCCGAATCAGCTCGCAGCCAGCCTGGGCAAGCTGCTCGATCTGGAGGGTGGTGGCCTCCACATCACTGGTTTGGGTGTTGCACATGGACTGGACAGAGATGGGGGCATCACCACCCACCGGCACGGTACCAATGCGAATTTGGCGTGTTTTGCGGCGCTCAATCATGGACTCTCCCCGGGCCAGGTCTGTTTGCCGCTGTTTGCTGGGCCGTCAAATTCAGTTCAGCCTCGGAGGCGCGCACATACAGGGGAGTACTGTCAGTCTGCCCTGCTCCATGGCTCAGCAGATCATGCGCACAAAAACCAAGTACCGCCGCCCGGGGCAAGGCAAGGATGGCAGGTGCCATGCGCACCAGTACTTGCTGTGGCAGGATCTGGCCACTGGCAGCCAGCAAGTCTGCCATACTTGGCCCAACACAGATGGTGGGCTCTGTAATCTGGTCCAACAGGGATGCAACAGAACATACCTGATAGGGGCCAAGACGCATGGGCATGCCTGTCTCATCCTGGAGACCGGTGTTGTAAAACGCAGCATAGACCTGGTTTTTTCTGGCGTCAAGCAAGGCCAAAACCGGTTCGTGCAGCGCAGGCAGCTGGGCAGCCAGAATGTCCAAAGTAGGTACTGTCACCAAAGGCTTGCCGCTTGCAAAGGCAATGCCCTTGGCTGCGGCCATACCGATACGCAACCCTGTGAACGAGCCCGGCCCTCGGCTCACTGCCACTGCATCAATGTCATCCCATGTCACAGCACAGCCCTTGAGCATGTCTGCCACCATCCCCAGCAAACGCCTTGAATGCGAACGGCGGGGATAGTGACTCTGTTCAGCCAGCAGTCTGCCCTGGACGCGGTCCCCCACCGTGAGGGCAACGCTGCCGCAACCGCATGCCGTTTCAATGGCCAAGATCAAGAAGCTATCCATCGCTGCACAAGACGGACAATGTCATTATAAAAAACAAAAATCATCAGGGTGCCCAACAGGGCAATGCCGATCCTCTGGCTCATTTCCATACTGCGTTCGCTCAGGGGTTTGCGCCGCAGCATTTCCAGGGAAAGAAACACCAGATGGCCGCCATCCAGTACCGGTATCGGTAAAAGGTTGAGGATGCCCAAGTTGATACTGAGCAGCCCCATGAAGTAGACGAAATTCATCCAGCCGGCCTCCAGCTGCTGCCCGGCAATCTCGGCGATACGGATGGGGCCACCCAGTTCACTGGCAGGAACAACCCGTTGCACCAGCTTGACAATACCCACCACAGTCAGGTAGCTCAGGTTCCAGGTTTGGACCAAGGCAGCCTGTGCATACTCTCCAACCGAAGCCTTGGCATAGCGCAGCTCATTGCTTGGACCTATGCCGATCATGTACTTGTGCCCCACCTCCTCACCGAAAATGTTGCGTATGGGCAGCATCTCCGGCACTGCCTCAATGCGCAGACGTTGTTCACCGCGCTGGATCTCCATGGTAATGACCTTACCCTGACTGTCCCTGATCAGGCTGGAAACCTGCAGCCAGGAGTCGGTGCGTTCGCCATTGATGGCACGGATGGTGTCGCCCTGTACCAGGCCCGCCTTCTCCGCCACAGAGTCTGCACTCACCGTACCAATGGTGCTGGAATCCACTGGCTCGGGCAATCCGCCAGCAAAGAAAAACATGGCAAAGAAAAGCAACACCGCAAAAACGAGGTTGAACAGGGGGCCGGCAAAGACAATGAGAAAGCGCTGCCAAGATGGTTTGTGGGAAAAGGAACGGACGCGCTCTTCCGGCAGCACCTCTTCTCCGGGCTGCTCACCATACATCTTCACATACCCGCCCAGGGGAAAGGCACTGATGAGATACTCTGTTTCTCCCCACTGTCTGCCCACCACCTTATTGCCAAAGCCCAGGGAAAATTTCTCCACCCGCACACCAAAGGCCTTGGCAAAGAGAAAATGCCCCAGCTCATGGACAAAAATGAGAACGCCCAGAACAACGATAAAGGAAAGAAGCGTAGTCATACTACAATATGCAAAAAGTTAAAAAATCAACAGGAGTACAGCAGTCAATTTATCCGGCAAGAGCGGGTACGAGCTGGCAAGCCAGCCTGCGCGCTTCGGCATCTGCTGCCACAATCGCCTCCAGGTCGAGTTCATCTCCCTGCTCGCAGCGGGCAAGGGTCTGGGCAACCACCTGGGTAACCTGGGGAAAACTTATACTACCGTCAAGAAAGGCAGCCACCGCCACCTCGTTGGCCGCATTGAGCACCGCAGGCTGAGTGCCTCCTGCCCTCAACGCGTGATAGGCCAATTGCAAGGCAGGAAAACGATCGTGATCCGGTGCCTCGAATTCAAGGGAACCACAGCTGGCCAAATCCAGGCGAGGCATGGCCAAGGGCATGCGTTCCGGATATGCGAGGGCATAGGCAATGGGGATACGCATATCAGGAATACCCAGTTGTGCCACCATGGAGCCATCCTGGTACTCCACCAAAGAATGGACAATGGATTGGGGATGTACCACCACCTCAATCTGTTCCGGTGCTACATTGAACAGCCAGCGGGCCTCGATCACTTCCAGGCCTTTGTTCATCAGGGTGGCCGAATCAATGGAAATTTTCTTGCCCATGGCCCAATTGGGGTGGGCCAAGGCTGCCTCAGCGCTCACCTGTTTCAGGGCTGCTGCACTGTGCCTACGAAAAGGGCCACCAGAGGCGGTTAAAAGCAGGCGGCTCACATCCTGGCGACGACCAGCGGCAAGGGCCTGAAAAATGGCACTGTGCTCCGAGTCTATGGGCAAGAGACGTACCTCGGCCCTGCGCACCTCTTCCATCACCAGGCGTCCGGCCATGACCAAGGTTTCCTTGTTGGCAAGGCCAATATCCTTGCCTGCGCGAATGGCAGCCAAGGTGGGCTGCAGTCCAACCGCGCCCACCACGGCACTCACCACCATGTCGGCCTCGGGCAGGGCCGCTATTTGGCAGAGTCCCTGCTCTCCCCACAGTATCCTTTTACGATAGGCAGAGGGCAAGAGTTCGGCAAGCCGTCTCGCCAGAGGCTCGTCCGCCACACTCACCCAATCCGGGGCAAACTCCCTCACCTGTTGAGCTAAAAGCTCAATGTTGCGACCTGCAGCCAGGGCGCACAGGCGAAAACGCTCCGGAAACTGGCGCGCCACTGCACAGACATTTTGTCCAATGGAGCCGGTTGAGCCCAAAAGTGCCAGGGTTTTCACGAGATTCCCAGAAAGTACAGCAGATAGTAGAGCACGGGCGCACTGAGCAGAAGGCTGTCAATGCGATCCAGCAAACCGCCATGCCCGGCCAGGATGGTGCCGGAATCCTTGACTCCGCTGGCCCGCTTGATCATGGACTCGGTCAAATCGCCGGCAATGCCCACCAGCACCAAAAAAACGGCCACCGGAACAAGCAGAGCCTGGCTGATTGGGCCATCCATGAAGAGTTGCACGACGATGGCAAAGGCCACACCGCAGAAGATGCCACCAAGCACACCCTCCAGGGTTTTTTTGGGGCTGATATTAGGAAATATCTTGCGGCGGCCAAAGCGGCGGCCGCTGTAGTAGGCGCCGGTGTCGGAACCGGCAATGATGGCAGTCAGGAGGATCAGCCAGAAACTACCGTGGGGCAAGAGGCGCAGGAGCATGAGATAGGCGCTGCAAAGGCCGATATAGAGGCCGCCAAAGCCTGCGGTGCTCAGGAAGTGGAGCACGTTTTCCCACCTGGTATAGCGAATAAGCCCCAAGGCAATCCAAGCGGCCAGACTAAGAAAAAGGCCAAAAAGCACCAGCTCCGCCCGGCCGCTTAAAGCTGTCAGTACCGGTGCAAGGCAGCAGAGGACAACCAAGAGCCGCACTCCGCCTTGCAGGGTGGGAAGGCCCATGCGGAAGTATTCACTCAAGGCCATGCTCGCCCCAGACACAAGCACCAGCCCGAACAACCAGGCAGGAGCCAAGGCCAGCAAGAGCAGCCAGGCGACTGCCATGGCCAATCCAGGCAGAACCCTGCTCATGACTGCCCCGTAGTATGTTGCCGCATTTGACCTCCGGTTTTGCCAAAACGGCGCTGCCTCTGATTGTAAGCGGCAATGGCCTCCAGTAGATGCTGGCGACGGAAGTCAGGCCATTTGGTTTCCGTGAAATACAGCTCCGCGTAGGAAAGCTGCCAAAGGAGAAAATTAGAAAGGCGGCGTTCACCGCCGGTGCGGATAAGTAAGTCCGGATCGGGCTGCCCTGCGCTATACAAGTACCCGGCCAGCATCTTTTCACCAATATCTGCCCAGTGCAGGTGTCCCTGCTCACATTCCCGCGCAAGGGCCTGGGCCGCCCTGACCAACTCGTTGCGGCCACCGTAACTCAAGGCCAAATTCAAAACCATCGCGCCGCAGCGTGCAGTTTCGGCCATGCTCTTTTCCAACACCGCCCGCACCTCGGCAGGCAACTGCTGTACCTCACCCAGACAACAGAGCCGAATGTCGTTTTTCAGCATCGCTTTCAATTCCGACCTGAGGTAGTTCTGCAGAAGGCTCATCAGGCCGCTGACTTCGCCCTGCGGTCGGCCCCAGTTCTCGGTGGAAAAGGTGTAGAGAGTTAGATGCCGCACCCCCAGGCTACGGGCTGTTTCCACCACCTCGCGCACCGAATCTGCCCCGGCCTTGTGGCCAAAGAGACGGTTTTGACCGCGTTCCTCGGCCCAGCGACCATTGCCATCCATGATAATGGCAATGTGGGCAGGAACCGGCAAGTCTGCGCTGTCACAGGTCATGACGCCCAATTCCGGCAACCAGCCTCCTTACACCTCCATAACTTCCTTTTCCTTTCCTTCAACGATACTGTCAATCATGGTGATGAAGGAATCGGTTACCTTCTGGGTTTCATCCTGCAGACGAAACATATCGTCTTCGGAGATTTCCTTGTCTTTTTTCAATTTTTTCAGGGCATCATTGCTGTCGCGACGCACATTACGTACCGCTACCTTATACTCTTCCCCTATTTTTTTGACCTGCCTGACCAACTCGGCACGGCGCTCACCGGTAAGGGGCGGGATGGTCAAACGGATGACGTTGCCGTCGTTGGCCGGGGTGAGTCCCAAATCAGAGGCAAGGATAGCCTTCTCGATCATGGAGAGCACCTGCGGGTCCCAAGGCTTGATGGCAATCATATTGTTCTCGGGAATGGTCATGGTGCCCACCTGCTCAATCGGCATCTGGGAACCATAGGCATTAACCTTGATACCGTCCAGCAGGGCCAATGACGCACGGCCAGTACGAATTTTCATCAGTTCTCTTTTCAGGGCCTCAACACTGGCCTCCATCTTCTCGTTCACATCCTTGATGTCGATCATCTGCGCAATCCTCCCTGCATCGCACGGTGTGTACACACCGTGTTTATTCCGTTATGAGCGTGCCAATGTCCGCGCCCTGCACCGCCTTGACAATGTTACCCCGCTCAAGCATGTTGAATACAAAAATAGGCAGTTTGTTTTCCCGAGCCAGGGAAATACCTGCGGCATCCATAACCTTGAGGTTGTCTCGCAGCACGGTGGTGTAGCTCAAGGCGCTGTAACGCCGCGCTTTGGGATTTTTCTCCGGATCAGCATCGTAGACGCCATCCACCCGGGTTGCCTTCATGACCACATCGGCCCGCACCTCCAGAGCGCGCAGTACCGCTGCAGTGTCTGTGGTAAAATAGGGATTACCGGTTCCAGCGGCAAACAGGACTACCCGCTTTCTTTCCAGATGCTCCACCGCCTTGACCCGCTCATACGGTTCGCACACATTCGTCATGGCAATGGCAGACATCACCTGTGCAGGTACCCCCACTTTTTGCAGGCCATCCTGCACAGCGAGCGAATTCATGACCGTGCCAAGCATGCCCATGTTGTCGGCCGCTCCTCTGTCCATACCACCGGCTGCACCGGCAACACCTCTGAAAATATTGCCTGCCCCGATGACCAAGGCCAGCTGTACTCCGGTCTGATGAATTGCCCTGATCTCTTCGGCGACAAAACGCACCATGTCAATACTGATACCGTACGGCGCAGTGCCCATGAGCGCTTCGCCGCTAATCTTCAGCAGAACACGTTGGTAGCGCATTTGTTCAGCTCCATGGCGTAAAAAAGGGTGGCACAACAAAGCGCCACCCAGGTTGCATCTTTCCTGTCCTGAAAAACCGTGCGGCCCTGACCAGCCGTCTGTCAGCCAATCTGGTAACGGGTGAACCTGCGGATGGAGATATTTTCACCCATCTTCAAGATGAGTTCGTTAAGCAGATCCTGCACGGTCAATTCCTGGTTTTTTACGAATTTCTGTTCAAGCAGACAGATTTCAGACAGGTATTTCTCCATTTTGCCACTGACCATCTTTTCCGCGATCTGCTGCGGCTTACCGGATTCAATGGCCTGGTTGATGTAGATGTCTTTTTCGCGTTGCAACAGATCCGCTGGCACCTCTTCCCGGCTGATGGCCACCGGGTTGATGGCAGCAATGTGCATGGCGATATCCCTGGCAAAGGCTTTGAAATCATCGGTTTTGGCCACAAAATCAGTTTCGCACACTACTTCGACCAGCACACCCAGCTTGCCACCGGCGTGGATGTACGTCTCCACTATTCCTTCCTTGGCCTCACGTCCAGAACGCTTGGCTGCCACAGCCAAGCCCTTTTGCCGCAATAAATCCACGGCTTTTTCCATATCGCCGCCCGTTTCGGTCAATGCCTTTTTACAGTCCATCATGCCGGCATTGGTCTTGTCGCGCAGCTCTTTCACCATCTGGCTTGTAATTGTCACGGATATCTCTCCTCTCTCGTGCAAGCTCTGCCCGCAGGCAGCATCTGTTCAAGTTGTTGCGGCTGATCCGGATTTATTCGGCAGCAGGAGTTTCTTCTTCCTGCTGTTCAGTCATAGCGCTTTCCATTTCGTCAAGGCTGGCCGGTGTTTCCTCGCCTCGGCGTGCCTTACCCTCCTGTACGGCCTCGGCCATCAGGGAGCTGATCAGCTTGATGGCACGGATGGCGTCATCATTGCCAGGAATGACGTAGTCTATGCCATCAGGATCGCAGTTAGTATCGGTCAAGGCAACGATGGGAATACCCAATTTCAGAGCCTCTTCCACCGCAATATCTTCCTTCCTCGGGTCAATGATGAACAAAACATCCGGCAAACTGCGCATATTCTTGATGCCACCGACATTACGGGTCAGTTTGATCCGTTCCTTCTCCATTTGCAGAATTTCCTTTTTGGGAAAACGGTTGATGGAGCCATCTTCCTGCATGGATTCAATTTTCTTCAAGCGGTCAATGGAGTTGCGAATCGCCTGGAAATTGGTGAGCATACCGCCCAACCAACGGTGGTTAATATAGTACATACCGCAGCGCTCGGCCTCTTCCTTGATGATGGCCTGGGCCTGTTTCTTGGTGCCGACGAAAAGAATATAGCCACCATCGGCCACGACATCTGTCATGAACTGGTAGGCCTTGCGGAACAGTTTCATGGTCAAATCGAGATTAACAATGTAGATGCCATTTCTCGGACCATAAATATAGGGTTTCATCTTGGGATTCCAACGCCTGGTTTGATGACCGAAGTGCAGACCGGCCTCAAGCATTTGCCGCATGGTAACATTTGCCATGATTCTCTCCTTTATGGTTTTTCCTCCACCCTGGTAGCCAACCCTTCACAAGGGCACCAAAGGCTTGTACGGGTGTGTGTATTTGGCCCGAGTCATACCCAAACTCCGGGCCTGTTGAAAGTAATATATAGTAGCAGGATATTGATGTGCTTTCAATAATTTCCCGAACCAGCACCCTTTTATTACTCTGGTGTTTAAAGACTCAAACTTTTAGGCAGGGGGTCGGCGCTAACTACTTAAAACTTCATAAAAACAAGCAGAACAGCTCTCAAAAAAGTTTAGATGTTTTGACGCCGAAGCAATAACTTAAAAATCGGCAACGTGCATCGCACCCTGACTATGGCAAGACACCTCAACGGGCAAGGAGCTGTTTCCTTCCTCCCAGAACACCCTCCAACCATTTGAAGCCAAAGACAAGCAGGGCTGCATCGCTGTTCTGCAGCATACGGCGCTCGCCTTTCTGCAGACGGTACTGGTCCACGAGACGATGCTCCTCGGTATAGGCGCGAAAAGCATCGATATTGTAGCAGACCATGAATGCCAACTGCTGTAAGGGCCCGGCCTTACCTTCACCCGCCCAGGGGTTACGGGAAAAAAAGGCGTCCAGTTCAGCCCAGTAGTCGTTGTAAAGATTCCAGTCGTACAGTTCCTGCTCTCGCTCCCATTGACGCAAGGTGTATTGGTGCGATTCTTCATGACCTTTGCACCAAGGGTGCCGAGTCAGAAAATAAAGAGAGGTCAAACCTGCCTGCAGAGTTTCTTTGCGTACGCCACGTTCAAGGGGATAAGTACGGCAGGCGGAAGGACGATCCTGGTAGACGCCGCACCCATCCTCAGTAAGGAATGGACAAGGATTGCCTTCCTGTTCGCTGAGGCGCAGCTTCAGACCTGGAAAATACGGATGGCTTCCTTCGCACAACTCGACATGGCGCGCAAGAAAGTCGGCGGAATGCATGCGCAGGCACTGTTTGAGGCGCAGCACATCATAGGGATACAGCAGCATGCGCACATTGCTGCAGCACACCAGAAAACACGGCACTCCTGGATGACAGCGGAAGTGGAAACTGTCTTTGGTTTGCAGCGGTTCCGGCGAGCACGTTCCTGGTTCGTTCATGCGCTTGCCCTAGAGACCCCTTATAGCTTGGCACAAAAAAGGCTGGTATGGTCCATACCAGCCTTTGCCCACTGTGACACAGAAGGATCTATTGGTCCTGTTCCGATACCTGCTCTGTTGTGAGGGGTTCATCTCTGTACTCGACCAATTCAAGGATGGCCATGGGTGCAGCATCGCCAGTCCGGGAGCCGGTGCGAACAATACGGGTATAGCCACCTTGCCGCTCGGCATACTGACTGCTGAGTTCATCAAAGAGTTTGGCAACCACGCTCTTGGAGCGGATATAGGCTAGAGCCTGCCTTCTGGCATGCAAGTCACCGCGTTTTCCCAAGGTGATCATCTGTTCGGCCAGCCGGCGGGCTTCCTTGGCCTTGGGTACCGTGGTAACAATACGCTCATGCTCCAAAAGTGAAGTCACCATGTTTCGCAACATGGCATCGCGGTGGGATCTTACCCGGCTTAACTTGCGGCCAGCTTTTCTATGTCTCATGACAAATTCCTCTGTCAGCTATGGTGTATCCATGCTTGTACGAATCTATTCCTCATGCTCTTCGTCGCGCTCATCCGGCGGGACCCAGTCAGCATAGTCCATTCCCAAGGTGAGGTCGTGCTCGGCAAGCAGCGTCTTGATTTCATTGAGCGACTTGCGGCCAAAGTTCTTGGTCTTCAACATTTCAGCGTCGGTCTTGTTGACCAACTGTCCAATATACTGAATTTGTGCATTCTTTAAACAGTTGGCTGAACGAACAGACAACTCCAAATCTTCAACATTCTTGTCAAGAAAAGGAGGATATTTTTCACTCTCATCCTCTCCATCCGGACGGGCAGGTGCCTTGGCAGCTTCCTCATTGAAGTTGATAAAAATCGTCATCTGCTCCTTGAGAATCTTCGCCGCATAGGCAAGTGCATTGCGCGGAGCCACACTGCCGTCTGTCTCGATTTCCATGGTCAGACGGTCATAGTCGGTTTGCTGACCGACACGGGCCTGGCTGACCATATACTGCACCCGCATAATGGGAGAAAAGACCGCGTCCATCGGAATGACACCAATGGGCTGGCCGTCCTTTTTGTTCTGCTCGGCAGTAGCGTACCCCTTGCCCCACTCCACGGTCAGCTCGGCCCGAAAATTCACGTCACTGGTGATTGTGCAGATGGGTTGTTCTGGGTTCATCACCTCAACCATCGCACCACCGTTGATATCAGCGGCAGTCACTGTACATGGACCAGCTTTTTCGATGAGCACGGTGCGCAGCTCGGGTGTATGCATTTTCACCCGGACTTGCTTCAAATTAAGAACAATATCAGCCACATCTTCATGCACGCCATCAATGGAGGTGAACTCATGGAGTGCATCATTCAAGCGTACAGAGGTAATGGCCGCGCCTCGAATGGAGGAGAGCATAATCCGCCGTAGGGAGTTACCAATGGTTGTGGCAAATCCTCGCTCCAGCGGCTGGCATACAAATTTACCATAGCTGTCTGTCAGCGTTTCCTCATTCACCTCAAGTGAATCCGGCGCTATCAGATTATGCCAATTTTTATAGAAGGGATTGGTATCCCGTATTTCCTGTGCCATGAAATCCTGCTGTAAGTGTTACTTCGAATACAACTCAACGATTAACTGTTCCTGAATGGGCATGGTGATTTCTTCACGGTTGGGCATTGCCTTGACAAGGCCCTTAAACGCTGCTGCATCAAGTTCAAGCCAGGAAGGAACACCACGGCGGGCTGCACCTTGCAGATTGTCTGCAATCAACTCGTTCTTCTGTTGCTTCTCCTTCAGGGCTATCACATCGCCGGGTTTTACCTGATAAGAAGGGATATTCACCTTGCGACCATTGACCGTCACCAAGCTGTGCCGCACCATCTGCCGCCCCTGGGTGCGGGAGCTGGCAAAGCCAAGTCGGTAGAGCACATTGTCCAAGCGCCGTTCAAGCATGATGAGCAAGGTTTCACCCGTTACGCCACGAATGCGTTCAGCCTCGTTAAAAAAACGCCGAAACTGCGCCTCGAGCATACCGTACATGTGCTTAACCTTCTGCTTCTCTCGCAGCTGCAAAGCATAGTCGGAGGGTTTGCGGAACCGGCTCTGGCCATGCTGTCCCGGTGCAAATGATCGTCTCTCAAAGGCACATTTGTCCGAATAGCAACGATCGCCCTTCAAGAACAATTTCAAACTTTCACGTCTGCAGAGCCTGCAGGATGCCCCAGTATATCTAGCCAAGTTGTACCTCCAGCATATTCCCCGTGCTTGCCTAACAAGCACTCCTACAAATCATTTCAAAAATCAATCCTATCAAACCCGACGCCGCTTCGGCGGCTTGCACCCATTATGCGGCAAAGGGGTTGTGTCAACAATGCGAGTCACATCCAATTCAAGCGAAGTCAAAGCGCGCAGGGCAGCATCCCGACCAGGACCCGGGCCCTTGAGTCGCACCTCTACTTTGCGCAATCCTTGCTCCTTGGCCTTGGCCACCGCATCACTAAGTGCGTTTTGCGCGGCAAAGGGGGTCGATTTTCTCGAACCCTTGAAACCAAGTACACCTGAACTGGACCAGGACAGGGTATTGCCCTGGCGGTCGGCAACTGTAACGACTGTATTGTTGAAGGTTGAATAGATAAAAATAATCCCTTCGGAGACGTTTTTCTTATCTCTGCGGCGCACCTTCGCGGCGGCCCTTGCTGGCTTGGCCATGTTTATTCCTCTTGGTCAGCTGACAACGCGTGTACAGGGCATAATCATTTCTTCCGTACAGCTGCGGCACCACGACGGGGCCCCTTGCGGGTACGGGCATTGGTTTTAGTTCTCTGCCCTCGCACGGGAAGAGCACGACGATGACGGCGTCCACGGTAGCACCCCAAATCCATCAAGCGCTTGATATCCATGGACACATTACGGCGCCTGTCACCCTCGACCACATATTCAGTTTCAATGATAATACGCAAGCGGTTGATATCGTCGCTGCTCAAATCATCGCTGTTCATCTGATAGGGCAGGTCCGCCTTGTCCAGAATCTGGCGGGCAGAAGTAAGGCCAATGCCATAGATATAGGTCAGGGCCCGGTCCATGTGCTTGTTGCGTGGCAAATCCACACCTACTAAACGTGCCAAAGTATCACTCCACTATCTAAAGTTGCGCTGCAAAAGTGCCCTTATCCTTGGCGCTGCTTGTGCTTTTTGGTGGTGCAGTTGACTCTGACGACCCCCTTTCGTTTGAGGATCCTACATTCACTGCAAATCTTTTTTATGGATGATCGTACCTTCATGCTCAATCTCCGGTAACAAATTATCTCTTACCCCTTCCAGATTTACTGCGAAAGGTAACTCTCCCCCGAGTGAGGTCGTAGGGAGACAACTCGACCGTTACGCGGTCTCCCGGGAGAATTTTTATATAATGCATGCGCATCTTCCCGGAGATATGCGCCAAAACCTTGTGCCCATTATCCAGTTCCACCTGAAACATGGCATTGGGCAAAGGCTCAACTATCGTACCTTCTACTTCAATGGCATCTTCTTTCGCCATAACAACCTTAACCTCAAGTCTGCAAAGCAAACTTCACTTTATATTCGAAAAGAGTTTTTTTTTCAATACAATTTGCTACAAAACTACTCTGGCTCTGGAGAATCCCTCCGGCTGAGGATACGTGGGCCAGTGGCGGTAATGGCCACGGAATGCTCAAAATGCGCAGATGGTTGACGGTCTTCTGTCACCACGGTCCAATGGTCGTCAAGGGTTTTGACTGCATATCCTCCCATGTTGACCATGGGTTCAATGGCCAAAACCATGCCTTCCAGCAGCCGTGGCGTGGACTTGCCTGCAGTGCAGTAATTCGGCACCTCCGGTGCTTCATGCAGTTGTGTCCCCACTCCATGACCAACATATTGGCGCACAATGGAAAAGCCAGCAGCCTCGACATGTTCCTGCACAGCCCGGGAAATATCAGCCACGCGATTACCGATGCGGGCCTGCTCGATTCCCTTATGCAAAGCCTCCTCGGTCACCTGGATCAACTGCTGTTTCCGCTCGCTCACCCGGCCCACCGGCAAGGTAATGGCGGCATCACCGTAAACCCCCTGATACAGCACGCCAAAATCAAGGGAAATGATATCCCCCTCTCGCAGAACGCGCCTGCGCGAAGGAATACCGTGCACCACCTCTTCATTAATTGAAGCGCATAAACTGGCGGGGAAACCATAATAGCCTTTGAACGCTGGCGCACCGCCACACTCGCGGCAATGTCGCTCTGCAAGCTGGTCCAACTCAAAAGTGCTTACTCCAGGGGCAACGGCGTTTTCCAGAACCTCCAAGACTTGGGCCACAATTTGGTTGGCCGCGCGCATCCGCGCAATTTCATCCCCTGTTTTTAAACGTATGGAACTCACCTTATCCACTACTATCGCCGGCACCTTTCTTAACGCCGTCCTTGAATACGCCCAGCCTTCATGAACCCGTCATAATTGCGCATGATCATATGCGACTCGATTTGGGCAATGGTATCAATGGAGACACCGACCACAATCAAGAGCGCGGTACCGCCGAAATAAAAGGGCACATTCCAGGCGCTTATCAACAAGGTGGGCATCACACAGACGGCACTCAAATACAGGGCACCGATCACTGTTAGACGCATCAATGTTTTATCAAGAAAATCCGCGGTCTTTTTCCCCGGACGGATGCCAGGAATAAACCCGCCATTTTTCTTCAAATTTTCGGCCACATCATCGGGTTTGAAGGTGACAGCTGCATAAAAAAAGCAAAAAAACACGATCAAACCCACAAACAGTACATAGTACCACGGTGTACCCGGTGACATGGCCGCTGATGCCCGTTGCACCCAATCAATGTTGATGAACGTGCCGATTGTGGCAGGAAACATCATGATGGAGGATGCAAAAATAGGTGGGATGACACCTGACACATTGATCTTCAATGGTAAATGGGACGATTGTCCACCGTACACATGCCGGCCCACCACCCGCTTGGCATATTGTATTGGAATCCGCCGCTGCGAAGTTTCCATAAAAATGATGAAGGCAACAACAGCAACCATGGCTGCCAAAAGAATCGGAGCAAACATCAGGGACAATTCACCGGCCTTGATCAACTCAATGGAGTTGCCAAAGGCAGCAGGCAGACTGGCAACGATACCGGAAAAAATGATCAGGGAAATACCGTTACCAATACCGCGTTCTGTCATCTGCTCACCGAGCCACATGATAAAGGCAGTGCCTGAGGTGAGGGTGAGCACTGTGAGCAATCTGAACTGGATGCCAGGATCTATGACAATGGGCATACCATTGGGGCCGGTATGGCCCTCCAGGCCTGCGGCAATGAAAAACCCTTGAATGACCGACAGCAGTACCGTACCGTACCGGGTATACTGCGTAATTTTGCGTCGGCCTGCTTCTCCCTCCTTGGAAAGCGCTTCCAGATGTGGGACCACCACGGTCAGGAGCTGAATGATAATTGATGCCGAAATGTACGGCATGATTCCCAGGGCGAAGATGGAGAAATTCTCCAGACCACCACCGGAAAACATATTGAACATGCCAAAGAGAGTGGCGGAATATTGCTTGAAAAAAGCGGCCAAGGCCTCGCCATTGATACCTGGAGTGGGGATCTGTACACCCATCCGGTACACACAGAGCATCAACAAGGTGAAGATGATTCTGCGCCGCAGCTCAGGAATGGCGGCTATCCTCGCAATCCCACTCATTTACACTTCCTCGGCAGTCCCACCGGCAGCAATGATCTGATCTTTCGCTCCCTTACTGACTTTAGCAAGCTTCACTGTCAGAGCCTTATGCAACTCGCCGTTAGCCAGCACCTTGACCGGCACGTTCAATCCTTTGATCAGGCCGGCATCCACCAGAGCCTGCTGATCAATCGTGGCACCTGCCTCAAACTCGTTAAGCATGCTCAAGCTGATCAGCACTGGTTGTACCTTAAAGATATTGGTGAAACCGCGCTTGGGTAGCCGACGGTACAAGGGCATCTGCCCGCCTTCAAAGCCTGGCTGCATAGCGTATCCGGAACGTGAGCGCGCCCCCTTATGCCCGCGCGCAGCTGTTTTGCCAGAGCCACTGCCTGGCCCACGTCCCACACGTTTTTTTGCCTTGCGTGCTCCGGCCGAAGGAGACAATGTATTGAGCTTCAGCATGATTCCTTCTCCTCTGTGCGCACCAGATGCTGCACCTTATTCAGCATGCCGCGCAATTCTGGCGTGTCTTTACGGGTTACCGTCATATGCATACGCAACAGGCCCAATCCTTTGAGAGTGGCGCGCACATCCTTGGTGCTCCCGATACTACTCTTCACTTGTGTATATGTAATTGTGTCATTCATGGCATTATTTCCATTTAGGAGAAATCCGTCTTCCCGTCAGGAAAGCATGTCTTCCACACTCAAATTCCTCAGCCTGGCAACCTGTTCCGCGCTGCGCAACTGTCGTAAGCCGGCAAGGGTCGCCTTGACCAAGTTGTGCGGATTGTTGGATCCTAAACATTTGGTCAGTATGTTTTGCACACCAGCAGCCTCCAGAACGGCACGCACAGCACCGCCTGCAATCACGCCGGTACCGTCGGAAGCAGGCCGCAAGACAACACTGCCGGATTTGAATTTACCAATGGTGTTGTGGGGAATGGACACATCGGTCAGCGCAACAGCACGCATATCTTTTCTGGCCTGCTCCACCCCTTTCCGAATGGCTTCTGGCACCTGGTTGGCTTTTCCCAAGCCATATCCCACGCGACCCTTGCCATCACCAACCACCACAATCGCACTGAAGCTGAAGCGTCGCCCACCTTTGACCACTTTGGCCACCCGGTTGATATAGACGATCTTTTCAATCAGATCTTCCTGCACACTATCTTTTGCTCGTTTAGACTCGGCCAAGAGGCACCCCCATTCAACGAAACATCAAAAAAACTTGATTTCTTCTCTCAAACACACCAAAAACAGTTAAAATACCAAACCGGCCTCACGGGCACCTTCCGACAAGGAACGGATACGACCATGATAGAGATTACCGCCGCGATCGAAAACCACTTGCTCAATACCCGCGGCCTTGGCTTTTTCTGCCACCATACGGCCCACTTCTTTTGCCTGCTCACACTTGCCCTTGATGGCGGCAGCACTAAAAGCCTTGCTCTCCGAGGAACAGGACAGCAGGGTTACGCCCCTGGTATCGTCAATAATCTGCACATAGATGTGACGATTGCTGCGGTAGACACTCATGCGTGGCCGTTCAGCCGTTCCCCGCACTTTGGTACGCACGCGCAGTGCCCTCTTCTTTCTTGCTGTCACCGTGGGATTTGTCTTGGCCATGATTTCCACCAAATTACATAAAATTATTTCTTGACACCACCGGCCTTGCCGACCTTCCTGGCGACATACTCACCCGCATACCTGATTCCCTTACCCTTGTACGGCTCAGGTTTGCGCACCGCACGGATGCGCGCCGCGGTTAGGCCAATCAATTCCTTGTCAATACCCTGCAGGGTAATGGCGTTATCCTTGCCCACCTCACCGCTGATGCCAGCAGGAAGTGAAAAGAGCACCGGATTGGAGTAACCAACATTCAGGGTCAGGGTCGAACCACTGACGCTTGCCCTGTAACCTACGCCCTCCACATTGAGGACCCGGGTGAATCCTTCGCTCACCCCACAAACCATGTTGTAGATCAGAGTGCGGGTCAGCCCCCAAAAAGCCATTACCTGTTTGCTGGTACCCAAGGGCTCGCAGATGATCTGATTGTCCTCGACCTTCACGCGTACTTCCGGGCGTACATCACGCTCCAAGGTCCCCTTTTTGCCGCTCACCTTTATGCGGGTACCATTCACTTCCACTTTCACCCCATCGGGCAGGGGAATAGGTTGCTTACCAATTCTGGACATCTCATCACCTTACTTGCTGATCTTCCTGAATATCACCACACTTCACAGAGCAACTCTCCGCCGACTTTTTCCCTGCGCGCAGCTCGGTCGGTCATCACGCCCCGGGAGGTAGTCAGCACTGCAATGCCCAGCCCGCTCATGACCGTGGGGATGGCGTCGCTGCGGGTATACTGTCTGCGACCCGGTTTGCTCACCCGACGGATCCCAGTAATAACCTGCTCATTGTGCGGTCCGTATTTCAACTGCACCTTCAATACGCCCTGGGGCCCCTCTTTGATAACCTGGTAATCCTCGATAAAGCCCTCTTCCTTCAAAACCTTGGCCACATCAGCCTTTAGGGCGGAAAGGGGCATCTCGACAGACTGAAAGCGGGCTCTGCTGGCATTCCTGATTCTGGTCAGCATGTCCGCCAAAGGATCATTCATCGACATGGAGTTTTTCCTCAAATAACATCACGATTAACTCGTTGCATTCACACCAAAACAAAGAACTTACCAGCTCGACTTGGTCACCCCGGTAATTTCTCCCTGGGATGCCAGTTTGCGAAAACACAGGCGGCACATGCCAAATTTTCTGTAGTAGCCGCGCGCACGTCCGCAGAGCGGACAGCGATTATAGGCTCGCACTGCAAATTTTGGCTTGCGGGCTGCCTTGGAAATCAGTGATTTTTTTGCCACAATATATCCTCCGTAGCAGGGGCAGTATATCCGTGCAGTCAGCGCTTATTTTTTGCGAAACGGCATACCAAAGGCGTCCAGTAGGGCGCGGGCATGCTCATCAGTTTTCGCACTGGTCACAATGGTCACATTCAACCCACGTATCTTCTCAATTTTGTCGTAATCTATTTCAGGGAAGATGATGTGTTCGCTTATCCCCATGGAATAATTTCCCCGACCATCGAATCCCTTTGCAGAAACACCGCGAAAGTCACGTACGCGCGGCAAAGCAACGTTGATCAGCTTCGAAAGAAAATCGTACATGCGGTTATGCCGCAACGTAACCCGCGCACCAATGGGCATTCCCTGGCGAAGCTTAAACGTGGCAATGGACTTTTTGGCCCGGGTGACAACTGCCTTCTGCCCGGTCAGCAGGGTTAGTTCTTCTGCAGCCTGATCAACCACTTTTGGATTCTGTACAGCCTCGCCCAAACCCATATTGAGAACTATCTTCTCAAGCTTTGGGATTTCCATGACATTTTCTATGCCAAGTTTCTTCTGCAGCTCGGCCTTCAATTCGTTATCGTACAAGTCTTTCAAGGTTCCCATGTGTTCCAACCTCAACCCGTTATTTCTTGGGGGTTTCAATTGTTGCCTGACATTTCTTGCAGGTTCTGGCCTTGCTGCCATCCTCAAGCGTCTTGCTGCCAACCCGCACTGTTTCCGCACACTCGGGACAAACCAGCATGACATTGGAAATGTCGATACTTGCCTCGCGCTCTATAATCTGGCCCGGTTGATTGGGGTCGCGCGACTTTTGGTGTTTTTTGATCATATTGATGCGTTCCACCACCACGCGCCGAGCAGCCTTCTCGATTTTAAGCACCTTGCCAACGCGGCCCTTATCCTTGCCGGCAATGACCTCGACCTTGTCGTTGACTTTCAATTGTACCCGTCCCTGGCCCATATTGTGTCCCTCTGCACTAGCTAACGTATCTGTCTCGCTTACAGTACTTCCGGAGCAAGCGAAATAATCTTCATAAAACCAAGGCTGCGGAGTTCACGAGCGACCGGTCCGAAAATACGCGTTCCAATGGGATCACCGGTACCGGTGAGCAGGACCGCAGCATTTTCATCAAATTTGACCATCGTGTCTTCCGGGCGGGCAAAGGGGCTCGCCGTGCGAACCACCACCGCATTGAGGAGATCCCCCTTTTTCACCTTGGCATGGGGGATTGCCTCTTTGACTGCAACCACAATAATATCGCCAATACCAGCATAGCGCTTCCTGGTGCCGCCAAGGACGCGCACGCACAAAACCTTGCGGGCCCCGGAATTATCCGCCACATTCAAAACAGTTTCCGTCTGGATCATGGTTCCACCAATCCTCTTCCTCTACTTTTGCTCTGCACTGAACACGGAAAACCTACGCTGCTCGCTCAAGTACCGAACGCACGAGCCAACGTTTTCTTCGTGATAACGGCCGGCATTCTTCAATAAGTACCTGGTCGCCAACCTGGCATTGATTGGAAGCATCGTGCGCCATATATTTCACTTTGCGCCGCACATATTTACGATAGAGCTTGTGCGGTATTTTGCGCTCAACCTCGACAACAACAGTCTTGTCCATGCTGTTGCTCACCACCAGACCACGGCGGGTCTTCTTTACATTTTGCGTGCTCATTTCAACCCTTCTTCAATACATTGACTGGCAGTGCGTTTTACTGCTGTTTGCCCTTGGCGGTCAGATAGGTCTGCACACGGGCGATATCGCGCTTCACACGGGAAAGTTGCGCTGGATTGTCCAGGCGGCGGATGCCGTGCTGAAAGCGCAATCTGAACAAAGACTCCCGCAACTCCCGATCCTTCATCCGTAATTCTTCAACGGAGAGATCCTTAAAATTCTGGCTCATATGCTCTCTCCTGCGCTGACAATGGTTGTGGGAAAAGGCAACTTATAGCTGGCCAAACGCAGGGCTTCCACAGCAAGTTCCTCGGGAACACCCTTGAGTTCATAGATGATTCTTCCCGGCTTAATCACTGCCACCCAGTGGTCTGGCGAACCCTTGCCTTTACCCATACGGGTTTCTGCTGCTTTTTTCGTGATGGGCTTATCCGGAAAAACCCTGATCCACAGCTTGCCGCCACGGCGAACTTTTCTGTTAATGGCGATACGGGCCGCCTCGATCTGCTGTGAGGTCATTTTACCGCAGCCTACCGCTTTCAGAGCATAGTCGCCGAAACTGATATCTGAACCGCGCTGCGCTGTACCACGCATCCGCCCCTTGAATTGTTTTCTATATTTAACCTTGCGCGGGCTTAACATGTGTGCACTCCTCTCTTAAAAAAACCTTCCCAGCAGCAAAATCACGTTCAGGCTGCTGTAGTCTGAGGCTCAGCCTGGACAGGTTCCTGCACGTCTGCCAACACCTCACCCCTAAATATCCACACTTTGACACCAATAATGCCGTAGGTGGTTTTGGCCTCAGCAAGGCCATAATCAATGTCTGCCCGCAGGGTGTGCAAGGGCACCCGCCCTTCCTTGAACCATTCGGTCCGTGACATTTCTGCACCCCCTAAACGCCCGGAGCAGGACACCTTGATTCCCTGGGCTCCAAAGCGCAGCGCTGAATTAATGGCCTTTTTCATGGCACGGCGAAAAGCTATCCGGCGTTCCAGTTGCTGTGCTATATTTTCAGCCACAAGTTGCGCATCCGCCTCAGGGCGGCGAACTTCCTGGATATCAATCAAAAAGGGCCGATTGAACTTACGATCCAGATCTTTTTTCAACCCTTCGATTTCTGCCCCTTTTTTACCGATGATAATCCCGGGGCGGGCCGCAAACAGCTTGATCTTCACCTTGTCGCCGGTGCGCTCGACCATAATCTGGGAAATACCGGCGTGGTACAGCCTCTTCTTCAGGTAGGCGCGTACCTGCTGGTCTTCATGCAGATTCGCGGCATAGTCCTTGTCCGCATACCAGATCGACTCCCAGGATCGGGTAATGTTCAGCCGTAAGCCTGTGGGATTAACTTTCTGCCCCAAGATGTCCTCCGTGCACTTCAGATAATTGTATGGAACCCTGCGTCCATTTTGTTATTTTTCATCGACAACCACAGTAATATGGCTGGAACGCTTCAAAATACGCGTAGCCCTACCCTGGGCCCGCGGCCTGAAACGTTTCAGCATCGGGCCACCGTCCACAAGGATTTCCTTGACATAGAGCGTATCCACATCAACCGTGCCCATTTGGTCGGCATTGGCGACCGCTGATTCAAGCACCTTGCGGATGATACCAGCGCCCTTCTTCGGCATGAAGCGCAGGGTGGTCACAGCCTGCCCTGCATCCATGCCGCGTATAACATCGGCAACCAGGCGCGCCTTTTGTGGTGAAATGCGTATATATTTTGCAACAGCTCTCACTTCCATATCCCTCTACCCCTCTGCAACCCGCTGTTTCTGCGAGGCTCAGCGTCCTTTTTTATCGGAGGCATGACCATAGTAGGTCCGAGTGGGAGAAAACTCACCCAGCTTGTGACCAACCATGTTTTCCGTGACATAGACCGGGATGAATTTGTTGCCATTGTGTACCGCAAAGGTCAGTCCGACCATTTCCGGCACAATGTCGGAGCGGCGCGACCAGGTTTTAATAACCTTCCGCGATCCACTCTCCTGAGCAGCTTCCACCTTACGCATCAGGTGGTCATCCACAAATGGTCCTTTTTTTATGGAACGTCCCATGTCGTATCCTCTCCGCTGCTAACTTCGTTTCTTGACAATATCACGGTCAGATGCCTTACGCCTCTTGGTCTTGTATCCCTTGGTGGGGATACCCCAGGGCGAACATGGATGGCGACCACCTGAACTCTTTCCTTCACCACCACCCATGGGGTGATCAACCGGATTCATGGCTACACCACGTACCGAAGGACGGATACCGCGCCAACGGGCACGACCTGCCTTCCCCATGTTCTGACTTCCATGTTCGGTGTTGCCCACCTGGCCGATGCAGGCCCGGCAGTCCTTGCTGAAGCGGCGCAACTCGCCGGAGGGCAATTTGACCAAAACCTGGTTGCCATCCTTGGCCATGAGTTGGGCAGCAGCGCCGGCAGAGCGAACCATCTGCGCCCCTTTGCCGATTTTCATTTCAATGTTGTGGATAACCGTACCCAGGGGAATGTTGACCATTGGCAGGCAATTGCCCAGCTTGATATCTGCATCCGGACCAGAGACGACCGTGTCACCTACGACAAGGCCATTGGGGGCAAGGATATACGTTTTCTCGCCATCTACGTAGCTGAGCAGCGCCAAATTGGCAGACCGATTCGGATCATACTCAATGGCCACTACCTTGGCCGGAATACCATTCTTGTCGCGTTTCCAGTCTACAATACGGTACTTACGCTTGTGGCCACCTCCGCGATGCCGTGCGGTGATCCGTCCGTTCTTGTTGCGACCACCACTTTGTTTCAGAGGTGCAAGCAAGCTCTTTTCAGGATCCTTACGGGTAAGATGCCCCCGCTCCAGGGAAACGTAGTTCCGCTTACCGGGTGAGGTGGGTTTATGGATTTTTATCGCCATTGTTCTTCCTGCATTATTCGCTAAGTATCTTGAAAAAAACGACCGACTTACAGCTCGTCAAGAAAATTGATGCTTCCCTCTGCAAGTGTCACGTAGGCCTTTTTCCAATCCTTGCTTTTTCCAACGGAACGGATGCCGACACGTTTTTTCTTGCCGATAACTCGTGTGGTTGCAACTTTTGCAACCTTAACCTTGAAGAGTTGTTCCACCGCTTCCTTGATCTGAATCTTATTGGCTGTGCTGGCAACGGAAAATACAACGGTATTTTGTGTTTCCTGCAAGAGGTTGCTCTTTTCCGTCAGACGCGGTTTTTTTATGATATCGTAGACAGTGTTCATATTGTCAGCCTCTGTTCAATACCAGCAAGGCTGGCCTGTACCAGCATAAGCTTGGGGTATTTCAAAATATCATAGACATTCAGCCCTGCGACCGGAAGCACTTTGATGCCAACCACATTCCTTGAAGACAGGTCCAGCGTGCTCTCCATTTCATCGACCACAATGAGGCAGTCCTTCATGGCCAAGGCATCCAGTACTGCAACAAAATCTTTAGTTTTGATGGCAGGCAGATCAAATTTATCGAGTACCACCAAATTGCCTTCTTGATGGCGAGCGCTCAACGCCATTTTCAAGGCAAGTCTTTTCACCTTTTTAGGCATGGTGTAACTATAACTCCGCGGCTTGGGCCCAAAAACTGTGCCGCCTCCTCGCCAAAGCGGCGAGGTACGACTTCCCGCCCTGGCCCGACCTGTTCCCTTTTGCCGCCAAGGCTTAGCCCCGCCACCGCGCACTTCGCCACGGGTTTTGGTGCTCGCATTGCCGCTGCGCCGAGCGGCGCGCTGCTGACACACCACCTCGTGCAGGATTCCGGGATTCACCTCGACATTAAACAGCGCGTCGTCGAGATCGACTTCCCCCACCTTTTCAGCACGTGTATTTAAGACATCGCAAACAGCCATCACTCTCTCCTCAACACAGCAAAACTAAGCGGCCATGATATGGATATTCAACAGACCATCTTTGGCCCCAGGAACCGATCCACGCACCAAGAGAACATGGTCATCACGAATATCAATGATTTTCAAATTCTTATGCGTCACTCGCTCGTTTCCCATCCGCCCCGGCAACTTTTTTCCTTTAAAAACGCGGGAAGGCGAGGCACTGCAACCAATGGAGCCAGGTGCGCGGTGAAAGTTGGAACCATGGCTCTTGCGTCCACCACCAAAACCGTGCCGCTTAACCACGCCCTGAAACCCTCGTCCCTTACTCACACCTGTGATGGCCACCTTGTCGCCAACAGCAAACAAGCTGGCAAGGGTTATCTCCTGGCCAATCTCATAAGCCTCGTCAGGCTGAACACGGAACTCGCGGATATGGTAAAATCCACCCTCACAGCCTGCCCGCTTGCAGTGGCCAGCTTCCGGCCTATTCACCCGCGAGGGCTTCCGCTTCAAAAAGCCAAGCTGCACAGCATCGTAGCCTTCCTTCTCCGCTGTCTTTCTCTGCAGTACCGTGCAGGGACCCGCCTCTATAACGGTTACGGGAATGGAATGCCCATTTTCATCGTACACACGGGTCATTCCCAGCTTTCTTCCCAGAATACCTTTTGTCTTCGGCATTGCATTTTACCTGAGTCTAACGTTCGTTGTAACGCACCACCCCCATGGCTCGCGCCATGGTTAGGGTAGTTTAATCTCCACATCCACCCCTGCGGACAACTCCAGTTTCATAAGGGAGTCAATGGTTTGCTGGGTGGGATCCAGGATATCCAACAAGCGGCGATGGGTGCGCATTTCAAACTGCTCCCTGGACTTTTTATCCACATGGGGAGAGCGCAGCACCGTATACTTGTTGATACTGGTGGGCAGCGGGATAGGTCCAACCACGGTTGCACCGGTTCTCCTGGCTGTATCCACAATTTCCCGAGTGGATACGTCCAGTAATTTATGATCGTATCCCTTTAGCCTGATTCTGATTTTATCTGCAGGAATCATGGTTGTCCTCACTCAACAATTTCACTAACGACGCCTGCACCCACGGTGCGGCCGCCTTCGCGAATGGCAAAACGAAGACCTGCCTCCATCGCAATGGGCGTAATCAGCTCAGCCGTGATGTGGATGTTGTCACCCGGCATAACCATCTCAACACCCTCATCAAGGGTACATACACCAGTCACATCCGTGGTCCGAAAGTAAAACTGTGGACGATATCCATTGAAAAATGGCGTGTGACGACCACCCTCTTCCTTGGTCAAAATATACGCCTCAGCCTTAAACTTCTTATACGGCTTAATCGAACCTGGCTTGGCCAATACCTGACCTCGCACAATATCCTCACGCTTCACTCCCCGAAGCAAGGCGCCAATGTTGTCTCCTGCCTGACCCTCATCCAAAAGCTTCCGGAACATCTCAACACCCGTGCAGGTCGTTTTCGTGGTCGGACGAACACCAACTATCTCCACCTCGTCACCCACCTTCAAAATCCCACGCTCAACACGGCCAGTCGCCACCGTACCACGACCGGATATGGAAAATACATCCTCCACTGGCATCAAAAAGGGCTTGTCTACCGCACGTTCCGGCTGAGGAATGTAGCTGTCCACTGCCTCCATCAACTCCAATACACCCTTGGCCATCTCGGGATCATCAGGAGCATTCAAGGCATTCAGCGCAGAACCCTGGATAATAGGAATGTCGTCACCAGGAAAATCATACTTGTCCAGAAGCTCACGCAGCTCCATCTCCACCAGCTCAATCAGCTCCGGATCATCCACCATGTCGCACTTGTTCAAAAAGACAACAATGGCGGGAACACCCACCTGCCGCGCCAAGAGAATGTGCTCACGCGTTTGCGGCATAGGGCCATCTGTCGCAGCCACCACCAAAATCGCGCCGTCCATCTGGGCTGCACCGGTGATCATGTTCTTGATGTAGTCCGCATGACCAGGGCAGTCCACATGCGCATAGTGCCGATTAGCGGTCTCATATTCCACATGCGAAGTGGCTATGGTGATGCCCCGCTCCTTCTCCTCGGGCGCCTTGTCTATCGCACTGTAGTCGATGAACTTCGCCAAACCCTTCTTCGCCAATACCTGCGTGATTGCCGCGGTCAAGGTCGTCTTACCATGATCAATGTGACCGATCGTCCCCACATTGACATGCGGCTTCTTCCGCTCAAATTTCTCCTTCGCCATCGTTATACCTCTATCCGATAAATCCGATTGTACTGCTGTTCGTTAAAAACCCCGAATCTTCTGAATGATCGTTTCAGCGCGCCGTGCGGGGACTTCGGCAAATTCGCTGAACTGCATGGTAAAGGTCGCCCTTCCCTGGGTGCTGGAACGCAAGTCCGTGGAGTAGCCAAACATTTCCGCAAGCGGTGCCTTGGCACTTACAACCTGCACTGCTTTTTCCGCCTCGACCTTGTTAACCTGGGCACCTTTCTTGTTCAGATCATTGAGCACATCACCCAAATATTCGTCAGGAGTGATGATCTCCAAATCCATCAACGGCTCCAGCAACACTGGATCAGCCTCTGCCGCTGCCTTTCTACAAGCCATGGTCGCAGCCACGCCAAAGGCCATTTCCGTGGACTTCTCCTCATCATATGAGCCGCCAACCAAGCGGACCCGCACATTGAGCAGCGGATAGCCCACCAGTGGTCCAGAGTCTAAGCTGCCCAGCACACCCTTCTTGATGGCCTCGATAAACTCCGGCGGAACCTCATTGTCGCGCACCTGACTCTCGAAACTGTTGCCCTTACCGACCTCACCAGGTGCAAGCTCGAGCTCCACATGGCCATACTGCTCTTTGCCGGTCCCCGGCGTTTCAAAACGGGCCTCGGCCCTGGCCACTGTTTTGATCGCCTCCCGATAGGAGACCTGCGGCGTGCCAACATTGGCGGCCACCTTGAACTCTCGAATCAGCCGGTCGACAATCACTTCAAGGTGCAATTCACCCATTCCGGAAATAATGGTCTGGCCAGTATCTTCACTCACCGACACCCGGAAACTGGGGTCTTCCTTAACAACTCTTTCCAGACTTTCCCGCAAACGGCCTTCGTCTGCCTTGGTTTTCGGCTCTATGGCAATGCCAATTACCGGTTCGGGAAA
Source organism: Desulfobulbus sp. (assembly GCA_040776885.1). GTDB lineage: Bacteria > Desulfobacterota > Desulfobulbia > Desulfobulbales > Desulfobulbaceae > Desulfobulbus. The sequence goes on from JAXGZR010000001.1 coordinate 408,245, forward strand.
GCTGATATTTTCCAAGACAATGCTGTCACCACTGGCACAAAGGGTGTCCCCGGTCTGGGTAAACTTCAGGCCAACCAAGGCACCGATATCACCCGCGGCAATCTGGTGCACCTCTTCACGCTTGTTGGCATGCAGCTTCAACAACTTGGCCAGCTTCTCCGTCTTCTTCTGGCGCGGATTGTACAGCTTCTGTCCCAGGGCAAGCACTCCGGAATATACTCGGACAAAGGCTAAACTACCCACATACGCATCGCTTTGCAGCTTGAACACCAGAGCAGCAAGCTGCTCCTTGCTGTCTGCACGGCGACGAAGCAATTGCCCATCCTTGCCTTCTCCTTCAACCGGCGGTATATCCAGCGGCGAAGGAAGATAACGGACAATGGCGTCCAGAAGTGGTTGAATACCCTTATTCCTAAAGGCCGAACCACACAACACCGGCACAACTTGTAAAGCCAAGGTCGCCTTTCGCAAGGCGGTGTGGATCTCGTCAGGAGTAATCTCCTGATCATTGAGATACTTTTCCATGAGCTTCTCATCGAAGTCGGCCAACTTCTCGAGAAGCAGCATTCTGGCGGCCGATGATTCTTCCATGAAGGCAGCGGGTACAGGCTCTTCCAACATCTCCTGACCCAAGGAGTCCTCCTTAAAGCGCAGCAAACGCTGCCCGACAAGGTCTATGACTCCAACAAAGGCGTCTTCACTCCCTGCCGGGAGTGTCAGGGCAACCGGCGACGCCCCCAACCGGTTCTCCATCTCGGCAAGACACCTTGCAAAAGATGCCCCAACCCGATCCATCTTATTGACAAAAGCTATGCGGGGGATCCTGTATCGGTCTGCCTGACGCCACACCGTCTCTGATTGCGGCTCGACCCCACCAACGGCACAGAATACAGCGACAACCCCATCAAGCACTCGCAGGCTCCGCTCCACTTCAACGGTGAAATCAACATGGCCGGGCGTGTCAATAATGTTGATTTGATGACCCGCCCAGAAACACGTTGTCGCAGCCGAACTTATCGTTATGCCCCGCTCCTGCTCCTGCTCCATCCAGTCCATGATTGCGGTGCCATCATGAACCTCTCCCAACTTATGCGAACGGCCGGTGTAATAGAGGATACGCTCAGTCGTGGTGGTCTTGCCCGCATCGATATGCGCCATTATGCCGATATTGCGAATTTTCGCTAGCGGTTCCATCGATGCCACGTTGTTTGCCTGCGTTCCTGTTCATACTCGCCCGGTCTACTCTGAAAAAATGACGCTTTCTATACACAAGCTGTGAGCAACTGTCAACAGCAGATACGCCAACTCCAGGGATATTTACCAGCGATAGTGGGCAAAGGCCTTATTGGCCTCGGCCATCTTATGGGTATCGTCCTTCTTCTTGACCGCTGCACCGCGGTTGTTGTAGGCATCCAACAGCTCTGCCGCCAACTTGTCCGACATGGTCTGCCCTGAACGACCCTTGGAATAGTTGATGATCCAGCGAATCGCCAAAGCGTTGCGGCGCTCTGGGCGCACCTCAACCGGCACCTGATAGGTGGCGCCACCCACCCGACGACTCTTCACCTCAACCTTGGGCCGCACATTTTCCATAGCCTCTTCAAAAACGACCAACGGGTCCTGATCACTCACCTTTTCCTGAATAATATCCATGGCCCCATAAAAAAGGCGGCGAGCAACGGTTTTTTTGCCCTCACACATCAACCCATTCGTGAACTTGGCCACCAACACGGAATTGAAGCGAGGATCCGGCGCAACCGACCGTCTATCCAATATCTTTTTCCTTGGCATTATCCCATCCCCAACGCAAAAGAACTATTTCGGCCTCTTCGCCCCATACTTGGAGCGGCCCTGCTGACGGTTGTTAACGCCCAAAGTATCCAGAGTGCCACGAACAATATGATAACGTACACCGGGCAAGTCCTTGACACGACCGCCGCGAATCAGCACCACAGAGTGCTCTTGCAGGTTGTGGCCGATACCGGGAATATACGAGGTCACCTCTATACCGTTGGTCAAACGGACACGCGCGACCTTGCGCAGAGCAGAGTTGGGTTTTTTAGGCGTGGTGGTATAGACACGCACACAGACCCCCCGCTTCTGCGGACAATTTTGCAAAGCTGGCGTGGCCGAGCGTTTGCTTATTTTCTTTCTCCGATTCCGGACAAGCTGATTAATCGTTGGCATGCAACAACTCCTTCATAAGTAAAGAGCCATACCCGCTCTTCAAATACATAGTACGATGGCAAAAGCGTAAGCGTTAATTTATAAACAAAATTCCTGAACAAAGCAAGTGTTTTTCTATTCCCCTTTCCTTACGCGATACTGGCGCAAACCAGTTCCCGCCGAAATAAGCCGTCCCATGATGACATTTTCCTTGAGACCCGACAGGTCGTCTATCCGGCCAGCCATGGCAGCATTGGTCAACACCTTGGTGGTCTCCTGGAAGGAAGCAGCGGCGATAAAAGAATCCGTGGACAACGATGCCTTGGTAACCCCCAGGAGCAGCGGTTCTGCTGCTGCAGGCTGCAGGCCCTCCTGCAACAGGCGGTTGTTTTCCTCCCTGAACTTCCATTGCTCCACATGCTGATCCAGCATGAACTGGGAATCACCCACCCTGGTGATACGTACCCGTTTAAGCATCTGTCGAACAATGGTCTCAATGTGCTTGTCATTGATCTTAACACCTTGCAGCCGGTAGACCTCCTGAATCTCGTTGACGAGAAAACGGGCCAGTTCCTCCCTGCCCTTGACCCGCAGGATGTCGTTGGGCAGACGCACGCCCTCCATGAGTGGATCACCGGCCTCCACATGGTCATTTTCATGCACAGTGATGTGCTTGGCTTTGGGGATGAGGTACTCCTTGGGCTCACCCACCTCCGGCACTACAATGACCCGGCGTTTGCCTTTGAGATCTTTGCCAAAGGTGACCCGGCCGTTGATCTCGCTAATAATGGCCTGCTCCTTGGGCTTGCGCACCTCGAAGAGTTCCGCCACCCGGGGCAGACCACCGGTGATATCCTTGGTCTTGGTGGTTTCGCGGGGGATCCTAGCAATAACGTGGCCTGCCCCGACCTCTTCCCCCTCCTCCACGGTGATGAAGGAACCCACGGGCAAAGGATAGCGAGCAACCAGTTGGCCATCGGGCAACTTCAAGGTTTTGCCTCGCTTGTCCTTGATGCTGATACGGGGATTGACCTGTTTGGCGGAAGAGCCCATTGCCGTGATCTTTTTGCTGACTTTACCGGTGATCGGGTCAATCTCTTCAGACAGGGTTTCGCCCTCAACCACATCACCATACTTGATAGTACCCGCCACCTCCGCCACAATCGGCGAGGAAAAGGGGTCCCAATGGGCAATGACAGTGCCAGGCTCCACCATCTTGCCCTGTGTTTCCAGAATGGTGGCACCGTAGGGTACGGGAAAGCGCTCCCTGTCCGCTCCTTGGCTGTCACGAATAAAAATTTCGCCGTTACGGCTCATGACTATGTCGTGGCCTTGAATGTTTTGCACAGCATGCAGGTTTTTGTAGCACACCTCGCCGCCACGTTGGGTGCGTATCTCCGCCTGCTCAACGGAACCGCGCGCCGCACCCCCGATATGGAAGGTGCGCATGGTCAGCTGAGTGCCTGGTTCGCCAATGGATTGGGCAGCAATGATACCCACCGCCTCCCCGATATTGACCATATGTCCACGGCCCAAATCACGACCATAGCACATGGCGCAGATACCGCGCTTGGCCTCACAGGTCAAAACCGAACGGATCATCACTCGGTCGATACCTGCAGACTCGATGGCCTCCACCTTTTCTTCGGTGATCTCCTCATCTGCGGCCACCAACACTTCACTTGTATGCGGATCAATGACATCCTCAAGGGCCACACGACCAAGAATACGCTCCCCAATGCGGGAAATGATCTCGCCACCTTCCATCAAAGGCTCTGCCATGGTGCCCTGCATGGTGCCGCAGTCCTTCATGACAATGGTCGAGTCCTGGGCCACATCCACCAGGCGCCGGGTCAGGTAACCCGAGTTGGCCGTTTTCAGGGCCGTATCCGCCAACCCCTTGCGGGCACCATGGGTGGAGATGAAATACTCAAGAACACTAAGACCTTCGCGAAAATTCGCCTTGATCGGAGTTTCGATAATTTCACCGCTGGGTTTGGCCATCAGTCCGCGCATGCCCGCCAACTGTCGGATCTGATCCTTGGAACCACGCGCGCCGGAATCAGCCATGATGTACACAGAGTTGAAACTCTTGATTTCCTGCAACTTGCCGCCGGAATCGGTGAAAAAATCCACCGACATCTCGTTCATCATCTCCTTGGTGATCTTGTCTGTGGCCTTGGTCCAGATGTCGACGATTTTGTTGTACTTTTCTCCACTGGTAATCTGACCACCTGCGTACTGCTGTTCTACTTCGGCTGCTTCTCGCTCTGAAGCCTCGACAAAATCCTCCTTTTCCACCGGAATTTTCATATCGTGGATGGCAATGGAAATACCGGCACGGGTAGCATGCTCATAGCCCAAGTCCTTGAGCCGATCCGCCAAAATCACAGTCTCCTTGGTCCCTGCATGCCGATAGGTGTGGTCAATGAGCGAAGCCAACTCCTTCTTGGAAAGCTCCTTGTTCACCAGGTCATAGGGCACGGAGTCCGGAAGCAGCTCACCCACCAACAGGCGACCGATAGTAGTATCCACCATAAGACCCTTTATGCGTACCTGTACGCGAGCCTGCATGTGCACCAACCCCTGATCGTAAGCGATGCGGGCATGGGCTGGGGAGGCGAAAACCATGCCTTCGCCGGTAACGCCTAAACGTTCGCGGGTCATGTAGTAGAGGCCAAGTACGATATCCTGGCTGGGAATGATGATAGGACCGCCATTAGCCGGGGAGAGGATGTTGTTGGTGGACATCATCAAAACCCTGGCCTCCACCTGTGACTCCACCGACAGAGGCACATGCACCGCCATCTGGTCGCCGTCAAAGTCGGCGTTAAAAGCAGCGCAAACCAGCGGATGCAGTTGTACCGCCTTGCCTTCGATCAACAGCACCTCAAAGGCCTGCATGCCCAACCGGTGCAAGGTTGGGGCGCGGTTGAGGATAACCGGGTATTCCTGCACGATATCGTCCAGGGCATCCCACACCTCCTTGGCTCCTTTTTCCACCATCTTGCGAGCACTTTTGATGGTACTCACATGCCCCTTCTGTTCCAGACGGCTGTAGATAAAGGGCTTGAACAGCTCAAGCGCCATCTTCTTGGGCAGACCGCACTGGTGCAGGCGGAGGTGCGGGCCGACGACGATGACCGAACGGCCGGAGTAATCGACCCGCTTGCCGAGCAGGTTCTGGCGGAAGCGCCCCTGCTTGCCCTTGAGCATGTCGGAGAGCGACTTGAGCGGCCGCTTGTTCGGGCCGGTGATGGTGCGGCCGCGGCGGCCGTTGTCGAAAAGCACGTCCACAGCTTCCTGCAACATCCGCTTCTCGTTGCGGACAATGATGTCAGGCGCATCCAGCTCAAGGAGCCGTTTTAAACGGTTGTTGCGGTTAATGACCCTACGGTAGAGATCATTGAGATCCGAAGTAGCGAAACGCCCACCTTCCAGCGGAACCAAGGGCCGCAAATCAGGGGGCAACACCGGAATCACCTCAAGGATCATCCACTCTGGTCGGTTGCCGGAATCCCGAAAAGCCTCGACCACGTTGAGTCGCTTGCCCAGCTTGGTGCGCTTAGTGGCAGAGCCGGTCTCCCGCATTTCCTGTCGAAGCGTCTCGGAAAGGGACTGCAAATCGAGCGAAGCCAGCATCTCCCGGATGGCTTCTGCACCAATCCCCACCTCAAACTTATCAGGAAAATCCTCCAGGGCCTGGCGATACTGCTCTTCGGTGAGAATGGTGCCAACAGGGAGTTGCTCCTCGTTGGAGGCCACCACTGCATACGATTCGAAATAGAGGATACGTTCCAGCTCCTTCAAAGTAAGATCGAGAATCGATCCGATCTTGGAAGGCAGGCTCTTCAAAAACCAGATATGGGCCACTGGCGCGGCCAGGGCAATATGTCCCAGGCGCTCGCGTCGAACCTTGGACTGGATAACCTCGACCCCGCACTTCTCGCACACCACGCCCCGATGCTTCATGCGCTTGTACTTGCCGCAGTTGCACTCGTAATCCTTGACTGGGCCAAAAATCTTGGCACAGAACAAGCCATCGCGTTCCGGCTTGAAGGTGCGGTAGTTGATGGTTTCGGGTTTTTTCACCTCGCCATGCGACCACTCCAAAATCTTCTCCGGAGAGGCAAGGGATATCTTGACCTTATTAAAACTAACCGGGTCTCTCGGTTTGGCAAAAAAACTAAAAAGTTCTTCCACGTTTATCACCTATATCGTTTTACACACCAATGGCTGATTCTGCAGGACAACAGGCTTTGCCTATTCCAGCAGCTCAACATCCAGGCATAGCCCTTTCAGCTCCTTCACCAGCACGTGGAAGGATTCGGGCAGACCGGTTTCAAGAAAGTTGGTACCATTGATGATTTTTTCATACATGGTGGTGCGTCCTTCGACGTCATCAGACTTGACCGTGAGGAATTCCTTGAGGGTATAGGCCGCTCCATAGGCCTCCATGGCCCAGACTTCCATCTCACCCAACCTCTGACCGCCGAATTGGGCCTTACCTCCCAAGGGCTGCTGGGTGACCAGCGAGTAGGGTCCAGTGGAGCGCGCATGGATCTTGTTGGCCACCAGGTGGTGCAGCTTGAGCATGTACATGGTGCCCACGGTGATCTTGTTGGCAAAGGGTTCACCAGTCAAACCATCGTACAGAACCGACTGACCGACTTCATCAAGCCCGGCCTCGACCAACAATTTGCGGATCTCCGCTTCAGATGCGCCATCGAATACCGGAGAAGCCATGTAGACACCACGCCCATATTTGCGCAATAGATCAAGCAAGGCATCGTCATCAAGCCCTTCTGTCAGGCGCGCATACTCTTCCTCACTGTACAGGGACTGCAGTTTGGCTTTGGCCTGTTGCAGTTCGTTGGCCTTGGCCAAGTCCTCCAACTGTTCGCCCAATTTTTTCGCGGCATAACCCAAGTGGCACTCCAATACCTGTCCCACGTTCATGCGCGAGGGAACACCCAGGGGATTGAGCACCAGATCAACAGTGGTACCATTGGCAAAGAAAGGCATGTCCTCCTCGGGCAGGAGTCTGGATACTACACCCTTGTTGCCGTGGCGTCCGGCCATCTTGTCACCAACGGCAAGTTTGCGCTTGGTGGCCACGTAAATCTTGACCATCTTGACCACGCCAGGTGGCAGATCGTCTCCCTTTTCCATGCGCTCGGCAATACCCTGGTAACGGTTGCGCACCAAGTTGGCCTGATTGGCGTGGCGGGTGAAGATGGCACTGATCTCATCCTCGTATTTCGCCTTTTCGGCAAAATCCAGGGCATGTAGCTCGGCAAAGGGCACCTGGTTGATCACCTTGGTGCTGAGCTGTTTGCCCAGCTTCAAAATGACTTTCCCCTTGGCGTCCTTGACATCACTTTTAGCGGTACGGCCCTCCAACAGTGCAGCCAAGGCCTTGCGCACACCCTTTTTCAAGCTATCGAGCTCAGCCTCCATATCCCTGTTGATGCGCTCGACCTCCATCTCCTCGATCATCAGCGCCCGTTCATCCTTGTCCACACCCCTACGGGAAAAAACCTTAGCATCAATAACCACACCTTCTATTCCGGGTGGTACCCGCAGGGAAGAGTCCTTCACATCGCCTGCCTTTTCACCAAAGATGGCACGCAAAAGCTTTTCTTCGGGGGAAAGCATGGTCTCGCCCTTGGGCGTGACCTTGCCCACCAGCATGTCGCCAGACCTGACCTCCGCACCAATACGGATAATGCCCGAGTCATCGAGGTTACGCAGCCCTTCCTCACCGATATTAGGAATATCGCGGGTGATCTCCTCCTTGCCCAACTTGGTGTCGCGGGCCATGGTTTCAAAGATCTCAATGTGTACCGAAGTGAAGGTGTCTTCCTTGAGCAATCGTTCGTTGACCAGGATGGAGTCCTCGAAGTTGTAGCCCCTCCACGGCATAAAGGCGATGGTAACATTTTTGCCCAGGGCCAGTTCGCCTCCCTCGGTGGATGGCCCATCAGCTAGCACCTGCCCCTTCACCACCCGTTCGCCGGGGAAAACCACAGCCTTCTGGTTGAAGCAGGTATTCTGGTTGGACTTCTTGTACTTAAGCAGTCGGTACACACCGATGCCAGTTTCAAAGCCGTCTGTACCGGGCTGGTCATACCGAATGACCACCCGGTTGGCATCAGCCTCCTCGACCACGCCATTACCTGCTGCAAGCAAACAGGCCCCTGAGTCGCGGGCCACGTATTTTTCTATGCCAGTGCCTACCAGCGGCGCACTGCTTTGTAAGAGGGGCACCGCCTGGCGCTGCATGTTGGAACCCATCAGGGCCCGGTTGGCGTCATCGTTTTCCAGAAAGGGAATAAGTGAAGCAGCAATGGACACCATCTGGTTGGGCGCCACATCCATCATGGTCACATCTTCGGAGGCAACCCGGGTCACCTCGCTCTCATGGCGGACAATGAGGTAATCATCGGCCAGGCGGTTCTCCTCAAGACGAACGTTGGCCGGGGCAATAACCTGATTCTCCTCCTGCAGGGCAGAAAGGTACTTATACTCCCCGGCGACCTGTCGCTCCTGGACAAAACGGTACGGTGTTTCGATAAAGCCATACGGGTTGACCGTGGCATAGGTGGCCAGCGAGACAATCAAACCAATGTTCGGCCCTTCCGGAGTTTCCACCGGACAGATACGGCCATAGTGGGTGGGGTGTACATCCCGCACCTCAAAACCCGCCCGTTCGCGCGACAATCCTCCCGGCCCCAGGGCAGAGAGACGGCGTTTGTGGGTAACCTCTGAAAGTGGATTGGTTTGATCCATGAACTGCGACAGCTGGCTCGTCCCAAAAAACTCCTTGATAGCCGAAGTCACCGGTTTAGGGTTGACCAGATCGTGCGGCATCAGGGTTTCCAGCTCCTGCATGGCCATGCGCTCCTTGATGGCCCGTTCCATGCGCACCAGACCAATACGGTACTGATTTTCGCACAACTCGCCAACGGTCCGTACCCGGCGATTACCCAGGTGGTCAATGTCATCTCCGTCTTTCAGGCCATCCTTGATACGTACCAGGTGCTTCACGCTCTCCAGGAGATCCTCCTTGGTGAGGGTACGCACCTCAATGGGCGTTTTCAGGCCCAACTTGGCGTTAATCTTGTAGCGGCCCACCTCGGAAAGATCATAGGTAGAATCCGAGAAAAAAAGGTTGTCGAAAAAGGACTTGGCAACTTCGGGCGTGGGCGGGCTGGACGGACGCAAACGACGGTAGATCTCAATAAGGGCCTCATCCGTATCCTTTACCTTGTCCACTTGCAAGGTACTACGGAATGATTCACTGTAATTCACCCCATCAATATAGAATAGCTGGAAGTCCTTTATCTGGACATCTGCTGCGGCTTGCAAAAATTCCGGAGTCACTTCGGCATTGCAAGCGGCAAGCACTTCACCTGTTTGGGAATTGACAACATCATGGGCAAAGTACCTGCCGACCAGATTTTCTTCCGATACAGGAAGCACCGTAATCTGGGATTCTTCAATCTTCTTGGCCAGCGCCCTGTTGATCTTTTTGCCACGTTTGGCCACGATCTCGCCATTGGCTGGATCTATAATATCCTGCGACAAGCGCTGCCCTATAAAGGCATTGGCGTCAAAGGCTATGGAGTAAGCGCCTTCTTCATCCACATGGATGGTATCAACCCGGTAGAATTCGTTGAGCAGTTCTTCCTCATTATACCCCAAGGCCTTGAGCAAAACCGTTACCGGCAGCTTTCTACGCCGATCGATACGCACATACAACACATCCTTGATGTCAAACTCAAAATCAAGCCACGAGCCCCGCACCGGGATGATCCGCGCCGAATAGAGGCGCTTACCAGAAGCATGGGAACGACCATTATCGTGGGTATAAAAAAGACCCGGCGAGCGCTGCAATTGGTGCACGATCACCCGCTCTGTCCCATTGATGACAAACACCCCATCTTGGGTCATCAGGGGCAAGGCACCAAGAAAAACTTCCTGCTCCTTGATATCACGCACAGACTGTGCCTTGGTCTCCTCATCCACATCAAAGGTGATGAGACGCACAGTAATCTTGAGCGGCACCTCGTAGGTCATGCCCCGTTCAAGACATTCTGGGACCGTATATTTGGGTTCACCAAAATCGTACTGGACAAACTCCAAAGAACACAGCCCGTTAAAGTCTGAAATAGGAAAAATACTTTGAAAGATAGCCTGGAGTCCCTGGCTTTTTCTGTCCCTTGGCGCAGTCTCCTTTTGCAGAAAATGCTCGTAAGATTCCCGCTGCATGGCGATAAGATGCGGCGGTTCCATAATCTGGCCGGTTTTGGCAAAACTCTTACGTATTCTCTCCATACTCCCCTCAACGCGATTCCCCTGCCCTGGGGCAGGAAGGAAATAAACTTGAAAAAACAAAAGGATACTGTTGGAACAGGTCCATTGGTAACAGAAAAAAGGCGCAAACACAGGAACGCTATAGGGCTGAAAAGCCCGATAGCGTTACCCAATGTGCTCGAGTTCGCCGGGAAGAAGATACCGGCGAGAGACAAAACTACTTGATTTCGACAGAACCGCCAGCTTCTTCGATCTGTTTTTTGATGGCCTCGGCTTCGTCCTTGCTGACACCCTCTTTCACAGGCGCCGGCGCGCCCTCGACCAGATCCTTGGCTTCTTTCAGACCAAGCGACGTCACAGCCCGAACTTCCTTGATGACCTTGATTTTCTGGTCGCCGGCACTGGTCAGGATAACATCAAACTCAGTCTTCTCTTCTTCTGCTGCTGCGGCGCCTTCAGCAGGGCCTGCTGCTACAGCCATAGCCACCGGAGCGGCGGCAGATACGCCAAATTTTTCCTCGAGCTCCTTGATCATTTCGGAAAGCTCAAGAACGCTCATGTTGGCGATAAACTCAATGACCTCTTCCTTCGTTACTGCCATTGTCTCTCCTCCTGGAAAAAACGGTTACGAAACGGCCACATGCAATAGGCGCATTTCACTGGTTTTCTTTCTGCTCTTTGATCGCTGTCAAGGCATACATGAACTTCTGCGGCACAGCGTTGAGTACCCTGACGAAACTGGTCGGAACTGCCGTCATAGCGCCAAGCAATTTGCCGAGCAACTCTTCACGCCCTGGCAGCTTGGACAGTGCAAGTAAATCTTCTGCACTGATACGACTTCCTTCCAACCCAGCACCGCGGATGGTAAACGATGCACCGTATTCCTTGGCAAAGGCCGTTAAGACCTTGGCTGGCCCAACCGGCTCCGTAAAGCCAACAGCCACTGCCGTGCTACCGGAAAAGGTGTCACTCAGATTGTCATACGGCGTATCTTTAACCGCGATACGGAGTAGAGTGTTTTTCGCCACCCGAATCTGTGCGTCCTGTTCACGCAAACTTCTGCGCAACTTTTCCAGCTCGGAAACCTTCAGGCCGCGATATTCGGCCACCACGGCAATCTTTGCCCTGGCAAACGAGTCGCTTAACGCGTCCACTACTTCATTTTTTTTGTCACGATCCAACGTGGGCCTCCTGTTTGAACCGGGAGCCGTCAAAAAGAGCAGATAGGAGTGCAGACAATACCGGCACAATGTCGCGCCGGTGCGGTCTCGGCAGGAGGCACGGCTGCTGCCGGCCATTAAACTTGAGTACCTGCTGTCTTTGACCTTCCCAATACACGAAAACTACTTCCTGAAAAACATTTTGTACGATACTTCTTGCAAACTTCCCGCTGAACGGGAAAATCAGAGGATTTAAAATTTGTTTAGGCGGCCTTGATCTGTCCCCGCACCTGCAGGGGATCGACCTTCACCCCTGGTCCCATGGTGCTCGACACTGATATAGCGCGTAGATACACACCTTTACTGGTGGATGGCTTCAATTGAATAAGCCGATCAACAAAGGCAAGTACATTCTCCTGTAACTTCTCCACACCAAAAGACACCTTGCCCACGACCGCGTGCACTACACCAGCTTTATCCACCCGAAAATCCACTTTCCCTTTTTTGATTTCGCCTACAACCCGGGCGATATCAAAGGTCACTGTTCCCAACTTGGCATTAGGCATCAGATTGCGTGGACCAAGAATACGACCAATCTTACCAACTTCGCCCATCATGTCAGGGGTGGCAATGGTCTTGTCAAACTCAAGCCAACCTTCCTTGATTTTATCGATCAGCTCATTGGAACCTGCGTAGTCTGCCCCAGCCTCAAGGGCCTCCTTTTCTTTCTCGCCCTTGGCAAAAACAAGCACCTTGGCGGTCTTACCCGTTCCATTGGGCAGAATAACACTAGAGCGAACCATCTGGTCGGCATGGCGCGGATCAACCCCGAGACGCACCGCTATATCGACCGACTCATCAAAGCGCGCATACTTTGCCTGCAGCACCAAGGCAAGGGCCTCGTCCAGATCATACACGCGGCTACGCTCAATGGTTGCCGCTGCATTTTTGTACAGTTTTCCACGTTTAGGCATAATGATTTCTCCTTATTCTCCCTGGCACATACGCCATTCAGGCCTGTGCAGGTACAGTCGAATAGTGCCAAGCGTTTACTTGACAATGGTGATACCGCAGCTCCTAGCCGTACCCTCCACAATGCGCATGGCATGCTCCACATCATAGGCATTGAGATCCGGCATTTTTATTTCAGCTATTTCCCGCACCTTGTCGCGGCTCAACTCGGCAACGCGCTCCTTTTTCGGATTGCCTGACCCTTTGCCCAGACCGGCTGCCTTGAGCAAGAGCACGGATGCAGGCGGCGACTTGGTAATAAAGGTATAGGAACGGTCGGAATAGACCGTGATAATCACCGGCACGATGGTATCGCCCATGGATTGCGTTTGCGCATTGAACGCTTTACAAAAATCCATGATGTTCAGACCATGTTGCCCTAGGGCTGGACCAACCGGAGGTGATGGGTTTGCCTTACCGGCAGGTATCTGCAACTTGATATATGCTTGAATTTTCTTTGCCATAACTCTCTCCTTAAGATGCCTGCCAAATCCTAATTTTTACTCACCTGAATGTATTCAAGCTCAACCGGCGTGGAACGGCCGAAGATTGACACCATAACCCGCACACGACCTTTGTCTGGAAAAACCTCTTCAATAACACCCTGAAAATTGGCAAAAGGCCCGTCTGTCACTCGCACCTGGTCACCTTCGCTGAAGACCACCTTGGGCTTAGGCTTGCTGGCTCCCTCTTCAATACGACCGATGATTTTTTCGGCCTCTTGGTCGGTGAGCGATGGGATCTTGTTGTATATATCACTGTCACCGCCGGCTCTGCTCATATTAATGCCAACAAAACCGGTCACCCGCGGCGTTTCCTGCACAGTGTGCCAGGTATGTTGGTTCATCTCCATATGCACCAGGATATAGCCAGGGAAAAACTTGCGCTCCGAGGTCTTGCGCTCTCCTTTGACCATCTCCACCACTTTTTCGCTGGGAATCAGGATATCGCCAAAAAACTTCTCCTGCTGCATCATCCTGATCCGTTCCTCCAAGGCAACCTTGACCTTGCCTTCAAAGCCGGTGTGCGTATGGACGATATACCATTTTTTTGCCATGCAACTTCCTGTAAACACCCTCAATACAAAATAAAAGCAACCAGTCTACCAAGGAGCAGGTCCACAGACCCCAGATACAGGGCCATAATCAGGACAAGCACCAAAACAAAGCCGGTCAAACCTGCAGTAACCTTTTTTGCCGGCCAGACTATCTTCTTAAATTCCGCCAAGACCTCCCTTGAAAAACGGCGTATACTGGAGGGACTAAAGGACACGCCATCCCCTTGCTCGGCGCTACTCTTGCCAGGACTCGACCCGGCACCTTTACCTTTACTCAGTTTCTTGTTCGCCATGGAATATTGAGGTACTCTTAGATAGCCTTACACGCATGCTGTCGACGTATGGCAGGCCAGGAGGGATTCGAACCCCCATCCCCCGGATTTGGAGTCCGGTGCTCTACCGTTAGAGCTACTGGCCTGCGTATCGGTTTTGCTACTTGGTTTCCTTATGGGCCGTATGGCTCTTACAAAAAGGGCAATATTTTTTTAATTCAAGCTTGTGGGGCACGGTTTTTTTATTCTTGGAAGTCGTATAGTTACGCTGCTTGCATGCCTGACAAGCGAGAATAATCGTATCTCTCATCTTTAAACCCGCCAGAGTGACAGCAGCCGGGACAAGCCCGGCTGCATGTTTAAAAAACCGCCCTTGTCCCGCAAGGAGGTTGCGCTATTACTCAACAATTTCACTAACGACGCCTGCACCCACGGTGCGGCCGCCTTCGCGAATGGCAAAACGAAGACCTGCCTCCATCGCAATGGGCGTAATCAGCTCAGCCGTGATGTGGATGTTGTCACCCGGCATAACCATCTCAACACCCTCATCAAGGGTACATACACCAGTCACATCCGTGGTCCGAAAGTAAAACTGTGGACGATATCCATTGAAAAATGGCGTGTGACGACCACCCTCTTCCTTGGTCAAAATATACGCCTCAGCCTTAAACTTCTTATACGGCTTAATCGAACCTGGCTTGGCCAATACCTGACCTCGCACAATATCCTCACGCTTCACTCCCCGAAGCAAGGCGCCAATGTTGTCTCCTGCCTGACCCTCATCCAAAAGCTTCCGGAACATCTCAACACCCGTGCAGGTCGTTTTCGTGGTCGGACGAACACCAACTATCTCCACCTCGTCACCCACCTTCAAAATCCCACGCTCAACACGGCCAGTCGCCACCGTACCACGACCGGATATGGAAAATACATCCTCCACTGGCATCAAAAAGGGCTTGTCTACCGCACGTTCCGGCTGAGGAATGTAGCTGTCCACTGCCTCCATCAACTCCAATACACCCTTGGCCATCTCGGGATCATCAGGAGCATTCAAGGCATTCAGCGCAGAACCCTGGATAATAGGAATGTCGTCACCAGGAAAATCATACTTGTCCAGAAGCTCACGCAGCTCCATCTCCACCAGCTCAATCAGCTCCGGATCATCCACCATGTCGCACTTGTTCAAAAAGACAACAATGGCGGGAACACCCACCTGCCGCGCCAAGAGAATGTGCTCACGCGTTTGCGGCATAGGGCCATCTGTCGCAGCCACCACCAAAATCGCGCCGTCCATCTGGGCTGCACCGGTGATCATGTTCTTGATGTAGTCCGCATGACCAGGGCAGTCCACATGCGCATAGTGCCGATTAGCGGTCTCATATTCCACATGCGAAGTGGCTATGGTGATGCCCCGCTCCTTCTCCTCGGGCGCCTTGTCTATCGCACTGTAGTCGATGAACTTCGCCAAACCCTTCTTCGCCAATACCTGCGTGATTGCCGCGGTCAAGGTCGTCTTACCATGATCAATGTGACCGATCGTCCCCACATTGACATGCGGCTTCTTCCGCTCAAATTTCTCCTTCGCCATTTCATGTCTCCCTGGACATTGTTCAAGTTTCAATCGACCTTGCGCGATTGACCAATTTGACTGGAGCCCACGATCGGACTTGAACCGATGGCTTCCTCCTTACCAAGGAGGTACTCTACCACTGAGTTACGTGGGCACTGTAAGAATGCTGCAAGTGTCGGGAAAAATGGAGCGGGAAACGAGACTCGAACCCGCAACCCTCAGCTTGGAAGGCTGATGCTCTACCATTGAGCTATTCCCGCCCAATCCCTGCTTACCACAACATTGCGCCGACCAAGCGCCAGTCGGCCGTGGTGGAGGGGGGAGGATTCGAACCTCCGAAGGCTCCGCCGACAGATTTACAGTCTGTTCCCTTTGGCCACTCGGGAACCCCTCCACTCAACTCGCAGTCCAAAACATACAAAGGGGTACTTTGCCTCTTTTACAATTTTAATGCAACAAAAATATGGAGCTGGCGATGGGACTTGAACCCGCAACCCCCTGATTACAAATCAGGTGCTCTGCCAGTTGAGCTACGCCAGCACATTTGGAAATTTATTTTTTTACCGCAATTTCGAGGAAAATGCAAGTCATATCTGACAAAAAAACCGGGAGTCCTGGAACTCCCGGTTATCTATCCCGCCAAACACATGGTACGGCGCTTATTCATTCAGTGGATTTTTTACAAAGGCTGACTGACTATAGCGCTCAAAGGCGTAGGCAGTAGTACGGTAAACGATGTGGGCAAACTTGCTGTAGGGAAGATACAGAAAAAGCATGACCACAGAAACCAAGTGCAGATAATACACTAAATACCCCAGCGACGGGATACTTACAATACGCAGCAATTCGGCACCCAGCCCTGTAACACCAACTGCGGCAATAACCCAAATGTAGAACCAATCATAGAAAGTACTTTTGGCCTTGCCCTCAGCCTCCATCTTCTTGCGGTTCCGCCACAGAACAACAATACCAAAAATCATGGCCACAGCCGCTACGTTAGCCAGCCATTTTACCGGGTTCCACAGAGAGATCGGTCCATGCAGCGATGGGAAAAAAATACCGAACACATCATTTTTGACCATTGAATAAATGGTAACAAAAAAGAGAGCAATAAAGGCGAGCATCAGGGGTTTGTGACCGCGTGTCCGGCTGTTGTTTTCCCCGCACTCTTCAAAACGCTTATGCTGTACAATCTCCACCAGCGAAGGCCAGAGGAATTCCTGCACAAACTGAATAATGCCTGGCCTATACCCTAGTTCGCCCTTGTGGAGTGAAGAGGCCATCCCCTTCCACATCAAGGTAACACCTCGATAGAGCGAATATACGGCAATACCTACGGCCGTCAGCATAATGATGTCGATGAATAGCACGTTCTTGGCGAGTAAATGAAAATCCCAGTGCCCAAAAAACTGCTGATACCCGACCTTAGCGAAATGCTCGCCCGTGGGAAGTTGCATACCGCCGGAAATGAGCCACATGATGAACACGACCAGAGCGGGAATACCGACCAGCATGGGCATGTTTTTCCAGGAAGTGCACAAATTGGCCAGGGACTGTGGCCAGCCCAAGCTAGTATATACGTAGGAGCGAATAGCGCCAAGCACATCGCCCGGCCGGGCACCACGCGGGCACATGGTGGTGCAGTCGCCACAATGATGACACAAAAATACATTGGGGTCGTTCACCAGTTTATCTTTAAGCCCCCACTGCGCATAAATCATTTCGCGGCGTGGGAAAGGGCTTCCATCGGTGGAAAGCGGGCAGGCCACCGAACAAGTTGCACACTGGTAGCACTGCTTCAGCGTATCTCCGCCCGCCTCCTTCATGGCTTGAATAAATTCACGATCTGGCTGCACATTTATTGACATTGGTTCCTCCTCTGACGAGCGGTAATGATCTCTATATCTCTATGTCTGAAAGATTGTTTGTCGGCGTAGGATGTATGCTGTCAGCCTTGGGGAACAAATGACTGACAGCATACACGATTCCGCATTCCTATCAGAAGCCCTTGAAGGGGTTGGGCCCCATGGCAATGATCTCTTCAACAAATTCATCAATGATCGCCGGAATCTTGTCGTAATCGGAGATAGCGATCTGGCGTACGCCGCAGCGTTCCGGCTCAAGGCCGAGTGAACCCAGAGTTTCACCGATGTTTTCCATGCGACGGGAAGCGATTTCCGAGCCCTTGACAAAGTGACACTGATAATCGTCACCATAGTGACAGCCCAGCAAGAGCGCTCCATCCATGCCGGCAGACATGGCATCCTTGATCCATACCATGTTGACGGAACCAAGACAGCGCACCGGAATGAAGCGAACCAGTCTATTCATCTTGTTACGGTGCATGCCCGACATGTCAAGGGCTGGATAGGCATCATTTTCACAGACAAATACAGCGATACGCAACTTGTCCTCATCATCGTCCGGCACCTCGATTGCCTTCACCATGGAACCGATCATGTCGATGCTGTAGTCGGCAAAATTGATGATACGCTCAGGACAGGCCCCCATACAGGTTCCGCAGCGACGGCAGCGGGTCGGATTAGTCAGTGGTGTACCTTTCTCATCATCATCAAGCGCGCCAAAGGGACACTCCTCTGTACAGCGTTTGCACTGGGTGCAGCGCTGGAAGAAGAAATCCGGATAGGTCATATCGCCAGAGCGCGGGTGCACCGCTACCCCACGATTAGCAGATTCAATGCACTGAATCGCTTTCAGGGCCGCACCAGTGGCATCGTCAATGGTTTCCTCCATGGTTTCGGCCTTGCGTACGCCACCACAGGCGTACACACCGGTGCGCCGGGTCTCATAGGGAAAGCAGACAAAGTTGGAGTCAGCATAGCCGTCAAACAGATCCAGATCACTGAAGCCCGGTCCCTGTCGGTAGGCCAGGTTGGCCACTGCTCTGTTAAGCGTGGTCGGCACCATACCAGCAGCCAAAACCACCATATCCACTTCAAGACGCAAATCTTCACCCAAAAGGGTGTTCTCCACCACAACGGTTGCGCCGGAGGCATTTTGCTCCACCTTGGTCACCGAACCTTTGGTCATGAAGATACCGTCTTTGGACTGCATGGCCTTGTAGAAAAATTCAGTATTACCGGGGGTGCGCATGTGTTGGTACAGTATGTAGGCCTGTCCGTCCTCGGGGTTGTCTTCCACAACATAGTTGGCCTGCTTGAGCGCAACCATGGAGGTGACCGAGTTGCAGTAGGGGAAGTCTTGATCTGTATCCTTGCCACCAGGGCTCTGCACAAAAGCCACCCGAGCAGGTACTTTGCCGTCCTTGGCCAACTTCTCGAACTCGGCATTGGTGACCACAGCCTTGATCGTACCATATCCCAGATGTTCGAATTCGTTCACGCTGGCCGGCGTCCAACCAGTGGCGATGACTACGGCACCAAACAGTTCACCATCCGGATTGAGCAGAGTGTACTTCTTCATGCCCTTGTTCGGATCTTCCAGTTCGCCGCTGGCGATCTGCTCCTGTTCTTCAATCGTTACCCGAGCTGGAGCATCCCACTCTGTCTTTTCACCGGTCTTTTTGAAGGTTACATTAAACTGGCCTGGAGCACCGGCAACACGGGCAACTTCAGTGTCAGTCTTCACCGTGATTTTTGCATTCTGCGACACCTCGGCAACCAGTTGGTCAATGGTTGGCTCTTCCAGCGTGGTATAGGGATAGGCCGTGGGAAACATTTTTCTCCAGCCCAAGGCTTTACCGCCCAGAACCGCGTCTTTTTCCACCAGGGTCACTTCGTAACCGGCAGCCGCAGCCTCTTTGGCTGCAGTCAGACCGGCGAGGCCACCACCCATAACCAGAATCTTCCTGGAGATGCTCTCCAGCATATAGGGCTCGGGCAAGGCTGTTTTCTTGGCCCTGGTGACAGCCATGCGTACATAGTCTGCGCCCATTTCCTGTAAAAACTCGTCCACCTCGCCGTCTTCCGATGCCTCTCCAGCGGTCCAGGCCACCTGCTCACGCAGATTGCCACGCACAGTAATTGTGCCCTCGCCGAAATTGAACTCCTGTTGCATGACCCTGGGTGAGCACGCGCAGACAACGACCGTGTTAACACCTTTTTCCTTGATGTCCTTTTCGATAAAGGCCCGACCATCGGCGCCACAGAGGCAGGCATGCTCCTGCATCTCCATGCCGGTTTCCGATGCGGCCGCCTTCAGGCCCTCCACATCAAGAACCTCACCGATGCCGCAACCAGTGCAGAGATACGCTCCATATACCTTATCCATTGCCTAGTCCTCCTAGCGTGCGATCTGAATTGCTTTAAGGGCTGCAGCGGTGGACGACTGTCCGCTGGTATAGACGTCAACAGCCGATTTGGCGCATCCAGCGGCGATCATCCCCTTTTCGGGTTCTGAAACCACATAGCCACTCCCATCCATTTTCAGGCCCAGCGCCTTGCCTGCGTCGCCAAGTGCCGGCTGCATACCAGTAGCCAAGATACACATATCCACCTTTTGGCTGACCTTATGGGCGGTGAGCGCATCCTCAGCCGTTACCGTGACCCCGCCATCGCGCTCGGCAACAATGTCAGCCACCTTGCCCTTGATAAAGGTGGTGTTGGGGTCGTGCATGAATTTTTCACGAAAATGCTCGTACTTACCCGGTGTGCGCAGGTCAATGTAAAAGACGTAGATCTTGGCCTCGGGATACTGTGCACGGATGTAGGAAATCTGCTTGAACGTAGCCATGCAGCAGATATAGGAGCAGTGCTCAAGGTGATTTTCATCCCTAGAACCAGCACACTGCACAAAGGCAAAGGATTCGGGCTCCTTGTTGTCGCCCGGACGGATAATTTTACCTTGGGTGGGACCATTCTCCGCAGCCAGCCGTTCCATCATCATGTTGGTGATAATGGCAGGCGAGGAGTTGAAATTGAGTTGGGTTATCTTGGTGGCATCATACGGATTCCAGCCGGTCGACCAGATAATTGCGCTGACCTGCAGGGTAAAGGTTTTGGGTTGCATATCCAGCTCAACCGCATTGTACTTGCAGGCAGCTTTCACTGCGTCGAGCGTTTCGGCAGAACAGGCTTCCTTGGCCAAGACAAACCGACGTGGAAACGCCATTTCATGGGGCAAATAAACAGCCTTGATCTTACGCATGCCCAAGTTGAAAGGATCATCGATCTCTTCCGTACAGGCGGCCACGCAATCGCCACAGGCCGTACAGTTGGCATTGATGAAGCGAGGCGCTGTTTCCAGCTTTACTTCGTAGTTGCCGGGACTGCCGGAAATAGAGGTGACGGTGGTGAGCGTGTAGGTTCTGATCCTGCGGTTATCCTTGATGCGTTTGAAATTGATCTCCAGCCCACAGGTTGGGGGACAGAGTTTAGGAAAATAATGATTGAGCTGTGCGACTCGACCGCCTAGATAGGCGTTCTTTTCGACAAGATAAACATCGCTGCCGACTTCGGCTGCTTCCAGAGCTGCGGTAAGTCCACTGATACCGCCGCCCACAACCAAGACCGCACCATTGCCTGCAGTGTCACTCATGCCAGACCTCCATTACTGCTGGTATTGATGAAAGGTGATTGCCGGAAATTGTGTCTAAACTATAGAAAAATACTGCATCCTGCGTTGCAACTCAAACAAAAACACTGCCAACACAAAAAAACTCCAGACTCCGGGCGGAGTCTGGAGTTTTCGTTGCACCGGTCAAGACAGAGAATTACTTAAATCCAAGGATCTGTCTCAATGATGTTGATACACTCGACCTTCTCGCACTTCCACTCCTGGGTCTTCGGATCGAAGGTGGAGTTGACGAAAACTCTCCAGTTTTCATCATCGCAAGTCGGATAGTCAGAGCGATAGTAGAAGCCCGGATAGCGGGACTCTTTCCGGAACTCGATGTGACGAATGTGCGTCTCCACACACCAGATGCGGTGGTAGTTTTCCCAGACGCGCAGCAGCTCATGCAGATCGCCGGCAGCCATCTTCTCGGCGTCTTCACGCAGGAGACGAAGCAAATCCAAACAGATATTGAGCAGCTTACCAGAAGTCATGTAATAGGTAGCCACGCCACCACCGTACTCGTCGGTGGCTTTCATCAGACGCATCATCAGGCCAGAAGGCTTGACGTAGTTGGGATTCACGTCTGCTGCAGTAGAGGCACCCTTATGCTCATGATACAGGCGTACCGGTGCGTAGATCTCATCGGCCAGTTCCTTGGCAGATTGTGCCAATTCCGGTTTGAAATCTGCGTTGTCGCGACAGTACTTGACCATCTGCTTGGCACAGATACGGCCTTCGGCATGGGAGCCAGAGGAGAACTTGTGACCAGATGCACCAACACCGTCACCGGCGGTGAACAGGCCGTTAACCGTGGTCATACGGTTGTAGCCCCACTTGTACTGATGGGAACGTGGGCCATCAACTGTCGGCACCCAGTCCTCTTCAGGGCCGGAGGTCCAGATACCGCAGCAGCCGGAGTGAGAGCCCAGCATGTACGGTTCGGTCGGCATAATCTCGGAACCAACCTTTTCGGGCTCGATGTTCATACCGGCCCAGAGTCCAGCCTGACCAACGGACATATCCAGGAAGTCTTCCCACGCCTCGGACTCAAGATGCTTCCAGAATTTCTTAACTTCCTTTTCATCCTTTCCAGATGCGCGCTGCTCTTCCAAAAAGGCGTTCAGAGCAACGTCAGTGGCCATGTAGATGGGGCCACGACCAGCCTTCAGCTCGTTGAGCATCAGGTGGTTACGCAGACAGGTCGGGGTTACTGCAGACTGACCATAGGGCATGAACTTGGCCAATTCATCCTTGACCTCGGGGCTGTTGGCATAGAACTCACCCAAACCATTCTGCAACTTGGCCTTGAACAGCAAGAACCAAGCGCCAACCGGGCCATAACCATCCTTGAAACGGGACGGGGTGAACCGGTTTTCCATCATGGTCAGAGTTGCGCCAACCTGGGCACACATGGTGTAGGTGGAACCAGCGTTCCATACCGGATACCAGGCACGACCCTTACCTTCACCGGTGGAGCGCGGACGGAAGATGTTTACCGCACCACCGCAGGCCACCATGGCTGCCTTACAGGTATATACGTGCACCTTGTTTTCCCTGGTGGAGAAACCTACTGCACCGGCAATGGTGTTTTCCTTGTTCTTGTCAAGCAGCATCTTAACGATGAATACACGCTCGTGAATGTTTTCCTCGCCCAGGGCCTTCTTGGCGGGCTCGGCAACAATCGGCTTGTAGGATTCACCGTTGATCATGATCTGCCACTTACCGGTACGAACCGGCGTACCACCTTCGCGCAGGGTAGGCGCAGGCTTGTCACCGAGCAGGTTGCTCCCGTCTTCGGCGCGCTTCCAGATGGGCAGGCCCCACTCTTCAAACAGCTTGACCGACTCGTCAACATGACGACCAAGGTCATAGATCAAGTCTTCACGAACAACGCCCATCAGGTCGTTGCGGACCATCTTGACGTAGTCATCAATGGCGTTTTCACCGATATAGGTGTTGATGGCGGAAAGACCCTGGGCAACGGCACCGGAACGCTCCATGGCAGCCTTGTCGACCAGAATGATCTTCATGTCTTCAGGTGCCCACTTCTTGATTTCGAAAGCAGTACCACAGGCAGCCATACCGCCACCTACGATCAGCACATCACAACTGTGCTCTACGATTTCCGGATCGACTACTGCTTCGAGTTCGCCTTTCGGCTTATTTGGTAATGCCATAATATTTTCTCCTTTTTACATTCAGTAGATGAAAAATCCTGACAGATTCAACCGTTCGAACAAAACTTACTTTGCCAGTTTGCTCGGAGTGGGCAGGTTGCTCTCAAGCAGGAGGCATTCATCGTCCAGGCTGGCGCCCCGCTCTCCGGGATACTCGTTGGCAGCGCCTTCTGCAGTATTGCGGATGGGGAACTTGAAGCGCTTGATGTTGCCGTTTCTGAATTTTACTGTCCACATAATGGAATCAGAAGAACGCATGGGATGAACTTGCCCACCCATGGGAACAAAGTCATCATAGGCGCGAACAAAGATCGCACCCTGCGGACAGATCTTGACACAGGAGTAGCATTCCCAGCAAGCATCCGGCTCCTGATTGTAAGCCAACATTTCCTTCACATTCAGAACCATCAGGTCATTGGGACAGATGTACATGCAGGCGGTCTTGTCACCACCCTTGCAACCGTCACATTTTGAAGGATCTACGTAACTTGGCATTCAACTACCTCCTCACTTGGTTTTTCAGTTGGTGACTTCCGAACTGGTCGTCATTACCTTTTCGGGCGCTAGTGTTTTTCTGAACCACTATGCGGCCCGGCCGCCTAAAATTATGCCTTCTTATTTCCATTTTTTGGCTGTTGGCCACAGGCAAAAGAATGAATACTCACTCATCACCTGTAGCCAGAAGGTTTAATTTGTCCGCCAAAATATGTCAAGAAAAATCGTCAAAACAAGGCTGAACAAGAAAACTTAAAAGAAAAATCAAAAGAATCAATACTTGCACAGCAACTCCGAACCGCTCCAAATTAAAACCAGAAGCAGCGGCTAGAAATCTACTCATCCACTCCGTAAGAGGAGCGCACCAACACCTCCCTGGGCCTGGAACCATCTGCCGGGCCAACAATGCCTTCGCGCTCCATCAACTCGATCATCCGGGCAGCGCGGTTGTAGCCAACCCGCAAACGCCGCTGTACCATGGAAATCGATGCCACCCCTGTTTCCGTGACCACGGCCACGGCCTCATCATACTTCTCGTCGTATTCTTCATCTCCGGCACCGACCATTTCCGGTTCTTCTTCCATCTCCTGCAAGACATTGGCATCGTATTCTGCCCTGCCCTGACTCTTTAAGTACTCGACCAGGCGTTCGGTTTCCTGTTCGGAGATATACGCACCATGGATACGCCGTAGCTTGGCTGCACCAGGCGGGAGGAAGAGCATGTCACCCATGCCCAGCAGATGTTCGGCACCGGAACCGTCCAAAATGGTACGCGAATCGACCTTGGAAGACACCTTAAAGGAGATACGAGTGGGAAAATTCGCCTTGATCAGGCCAGTAAGCACATCCACCGAGGGGCGCTGAGTGGCCAGGACGATGTGCATACCAGCGGCGCGGGCCATTTGCGCCAGGCGGGCGATGGAGGTTTCCACATCTTTCGAGGCCACCATCATCAAATCAGCCAATTCATCGATAATGATGACGATATACGGCAGAGGTTCCTCTGCCACTTCGTTGTAGGAGAGAAAGGATTTCACCCGCTGCTCTTCCAAAAGCCGGTAGCGGCGTTCCATCTCACGCACTGCCCACAAAAGCGCACGGCTGGCCATCTTGGCTTCCACCACCACAGGATGCAGGAGATGCGGGATGTCGTCATACACCGACAGCTCAATGCGTTTGGGATCGATCATCAACAACCGTACCTCATCCGGCGTGGCCTTGAACAGGATGGAGGCAATGAAGGCATTGATGGCCACTGATTTGCCCGCACCGGTTGCACCGGCAATGAGCAGATGCGGCATGCGGGCCAAGTTGGCCACCACCGGCGCACCGATCACATCAAAACCCATGGCCAGGCTGAGCCGGGAACGGGCTGATTGGTACTCTTCGGAAAGGAGGATATCGCGTAGGAACACGGTGCTACGCACTGGATTCGGAATTTCGATCCCTATGGCCACCTTGCCGGGTATGGAGCCAACAATGCGCACCCTGTCCACCTTGAGCACCATGGCTAGATCATCAGCCAAGGCAACCACCCGACTGATCTTTACCCCTGGCGCTGGTGAAAATTCATAGGTGGTCACCACCGGTCCGGGCGAGATACCAGCCACTTCACCCTGCACACCGAAGTCCTGCAGCTTTTCCACCAAAATGGCACTCACGTTATAGTAGTGCTCGCGATCAAGTGCGCTTTCAGTCTGGTTATTTTCATCCAAAAGCTCGAGCTGGGGCAACTTGAACCGCCCCTTGCGACGGGGCGGCACTGCCTGTTCTTGCCGCGCTCGTTCAGCTACAGTGGCCCGGGGTGAAAGAAATGCCTCCTCGCCCGGTGCATCTGCATCCAGGTCGTTCTCATCCAGGGTTTCGTCAAAGGCAAAGCCTTCCTCCCTGTCTTCATGTTCTTGGTACTCACCGGCAAGATGGACTGTCTCCGCAGAGAGTTCCGATCTGGCAGGGTGTTCTCTGCGGGAAGATGTCCGCTGTTTTCGGTTTGTCTTGACACGCAAGCTGGCAAGGGACAAACGCATGCTTGCCATCAAGGAAAAAAGCAACAGCAGGAACAGGGCCAACACACTACCCGCCGTACCAATGAGTGTGTTTAAAAAGGGCCAGACAAGTCCACCCAGATAGCCACCGGGTTTAATATAGGCAACTGGTAAAAATAGCTGAGGAAGAGCCCCGAACAGAGCAGACGAGGCCAGAGCAATGCCACTTATGCCGGCAACCAGATGCGGCAGACGGCGCTCGCCCCCATGACCGCGGATAACCCGAAAGGTAGTCAGCGACAGTAAAAGCAAAGGGAAAAAAGCCACCAACCCCAAAAAAGAGAAGAGGTAATGGGCGGTATAAAACCCCAGGGCTCCACACCAATTTTCATCTGGCTGCTGCAGCCTGGGTTCTGCGCCGAAAAAGGGCACCAGGTAACTGACCAAGCTGAGCAAAAAAAGCAGGGTCAAAAAGAGCATAAGAAGGGCTGCCACCTCGTACCTGCGTCCGAATTGTCGCGGCCTGCTCATGGAAACGGCATCCATACTGCGTGCAACACCAGTTGCCTGAATAGTAAAGTGTGTTTGTCTTGCGGGAAAATGAGATACGTCAGCGGTGCTGCGCTCCGTGCATGCCATCGAGGATACCATTGATAAAGGGTACAGAATCATCGATGGAGTAGCGTTTGGCAATCTCCAAGGCCTCGTTGATCACCACCTGCGCTGGTGCGTCCTTGGCCCATTTCAATTCGTAGGCCGCAATGCGCAGGATATTTCTGTCTACCACGGACATGCGTTCCACTCGCCAATTATGGGAATGACTTGCAATGTTCTGGTCCAATTCGCGGCAGCTTTGGCAGACACCCTCCACCAGGGCACGGGCATAGGGCAAAGCAGGATTGCTAGCCGTGAAATTCTGGCAAAACTCGGCAAAGGCAGCTTCCTGCTCAGCAGGGGACGCTTCCATCCTGCCCTGCATGTCAAAGCTGAAGAGAAACTGCAGAGCCAACTCGCGGGATTTTCGCCGAAGCCCCATGCTATCTCACCGTACAGCTGTTAGCTGAAAAAAATGCCTGGCCATTCAGCTACCTGTTGGGATTTGCCCCAGTTCGTCCAGCAAGTTGATCATTTCCAGGGCAGCCACTGCCACGTCTGCCCCCTTGTTTCCCGCCTTGGTGCCGGCGCGCTCAATGGCTTGCTCAATGGTGTCGGTGGTGAGCACTCCAAAGAGGATGGGCACGCCGGTGTCCAGCATAACCTGCGCTGTTCCCTTGGCTACCTCACCGGCCACGTAGTCAAAATGCGGGGTGGCTCCCCGGATCACCGCGCCCAAACAGAGCACCGCATCATATTGGGCGGCTCTGGCCATCCTTTGCGCCACCAGAGGAATTTCAAAGGCACCGGGAACACGGGCGACCGTGATGTCATCAGACCGAACTCCGGAACGGACCAGGGAATCGATCGCCCCTTCCAGTAGTTTTTCTGCAATAAAAGAGTTGAACCGGGCCACCACAATCCCGATTGTGCGGCCATCGCCCCGTAAGGAGCCTTCAATATAGTGCGCCATCCTGTTCTCCATCAGTCATGAAATATAAACATATTGCCTGCGTCCTGATTCTGCACAGGGCGATCCTTGTTCAGGTTTTTTGTCAAGACTTGCTGATGGCACAGCCCGAAGGCAGTTCATCACAAAACTTGAGCAGATGCCCCATTTTATCCCGCTTGGTGGAGAGATAGCGTCTGCTCTCCTGGTCAGCCGGGATTTCAATGGGCAAACGGCTGACCACTTCAAGGCCATAGCCTTCAAGCCCGATAATTTTTTTGGGGTTGTTGGTCAAGAGTCGCATCTTGCGCACCCCCAAATCGCGCAGGATTTGCGCACCAATGCCGTAGTCGCGCAGATCAGGCTTAAAACCAAGCCGGGTATTGGCCTCAACCGTGTCCAGGCCATCATCCTGCAGGACATAGGCCTTCAGTTTGTTAATCAGACCGATACCTCTGCCCTCCTGGCGCATATACACAATGACGCCGCACCCCTCCTGGGCCACCATCTGCATGGCTGCATGCAGCTGTGAGCCACAATCGCAGCGGGCTGAACCAAAGACATCCCCGGTCAGGCACTCCGAATGCACCCGCACCATAACCGGCTCCTCCGGCTTGATTTCACCCTTGATCAGGGCCACATGCTCGCACTGGTCAATATCGTTCTGGTACGCGATGACTCGAAATTCTCCGGCCAGGTCGGTGGGCAGACGGGCCTCTGCCGCTCGGTGCACCAGCACATCCTTGCACAAACGGTAGGCCACCAGGTCGGCAATGGTCGCAATTTTGAGGTCATGCTCCTGGGCAAACAACTCCAGATCCGGCATACGCGCCATGGTGCCGTCGTCCTTCATGATCTCACAGATAATACCAGCAGTGCGTAAACCTGCAATGCGGGCCAAATCCACCGAACCCTCGGTTTGGCCGGTACGCACCAAGACACCACCTGCCTTGGCCCGCAGGGGAAAGATATGGCCTGGGCTAATGATATCACGCGGACTGGCCGTAGGATGCACTGCTGCGGCAATGGTGCGGGCGCGGTCCGCCGCAGAAATACCTGTGCTCACCCCGGTGCGGGCCTCGATACTGATCGTGAACCCGGTACCATAGGGTGATTGGTTATTGGTTACCATCATGGGTAGATCCAGCTGTTGGACAATGTCCGGACTTAAGGCCAAACATATGAGGCCACGACCGTATTTTGCCATGAAGTTGATCGCCTCCGGCGTGACCATCTCGGCCGCCATGCACAGATCACCTTCATTCTCCCGGTCTTCGTCATCCACCAGGATCACCATCTTGCCATTTTTGATATCCTCCACCACTGCTTCTATAGTGCTCACCGCCATAGTGTCGCCTCAAGAGAAAGTACGTGCCATACGGGCACAAAAGTCCCTATCACGTAGTTTACATAAATCCATGCCGGGCAAGAAAAGCCGAATCAAGCGTCTGTCCGGCAGGCTGTGGCAAACGGCCACCCAGCAGTTTCTCCACATATTTACCAATGATATCCACCTCAATATTCACCGCATCGCCCACGGCCAAAAGGTCCAGGGTGGTCTCCCGCAGGGTATGGGGGATGATCGACACCGAAAATGAGGCCTCTGCGCAACTGTTCACAGTTAGGCTAACACCGCTGATGGCCACTGAACCTTTTTCCACCACATAGCGGTCCAGGCGCGCATCCATGGAGAAGGTGAACAGGGTAAAATCGCCCAGCTTCTGCCGCTTGAGCACCCTGCCCATGCAATCCACATGGCCACTGACCAAATGCCCGCCCAGACGGTCGGCCAGGCGCAGGGCTCGTTCCAGGTTTACCCGGGAACCGGTGCGCAGTTGCCCCAAACTGCTGCGCTGCAGGGTTTCTGGGGATACATCCGCGGAAAAACGGTCCGGGCTGATAGCACGTGCTGTCAGACACACCCCATCAACGGCAATGGATTCGCCCTCCTGCGGCTCATCCAAGGTAAAGTTTGGCGCCAGAGTCAACACAGCTCCGCCGCCGGTGGTTTGGCGCGCCAGCACCGTGCCAACCCCTTGGACAATACCGGTAAACATCAACTAATCCTGTTCCAACTGTGCCGCCAACTGTTCCAATTCTTCGGCGCGGCGGGCATGTTTAAAATGGGCATGGATACTTGCGGCCGAGCGGTAGGCGTCTGCAGCCTTCTCCTTTTCACCCTGCTCCACGTACAACTCGGCCAGGGTTTCGAGTGTCTCCACCGCCCCTTTGGGGTTACGGGTGAGCTGATAGTGTTCCAGCATATCGTCCAACAGGTACAGAGCCTTGCTATACTGGCCGAGCTTTCTACAACACTGCACCATCTTCTTGTTGAGGGAGAGTTGGGAAAAACTATCTTCTTCCAGAACACAGATGGCATGTGACCGTTCGAAGTTGGCCATGGCCATGGCATACTCTTCGCGTGCAAAACAGGCATCGCCCAGCCGATCGGCGGCATTGGCCACACCAATACGGTCACCCTGTTCCTCAAAGGCGCGGAGGGCATTATGGAAGCCCATGGCGGCCTGCACATATTCACCCTTGTCGAAAAGTCTGCGCGCTTCTTTGTATTCGCGCCGAGCCGGATTATCTTCGACTGCCGCATCGCCGCCCTGCTGCTGCAAGGGCCCTAAGCTGCTCAATGGTTGGAGATTATCTGTGGACATGCTCTTCTTCCTGATGAATGTGTTGGAGGGCCTCATTGGCAAGTTCTGCCACTGTAGTGTGGCGCAGCCCGCCCTGCTCGAATATGGCGACTTCAGTATGGTCATGGCCCAAGCCCATGATCTGCAGGGCCGCCTCCTTGGCCTGTATCCGCCCCAGAAGGCGCACAGTAAGCGCCCGCAACACCGGTTTTTCGTGGGTCAGTATCGGGAAAAGGGAATAAAACGGTTGGGCACGGATTAGATCCGGCCGAGATACGGCAATTTCTCCCATTCCCCACAAAACCGCCTCACGCGTGCCTGGATCGCCCATGTATGCAAAAAGATGCCGGGTGAAGGCGCCATAGATATCTGGCCGGTTGGCAATGATGGCCCCAATCCCCTCCACCATGCCCCAGGAGGAAGAGGCGGAATCGGCGCAAGCCTCAAAAAGCCTGTGCAAGAGATCTGCCACTGGCCCTGGTTCAAGGCGAGCACCCTCCGCGCACACTCGGCCGAGGATCCAAGCCGTTCGATAACGCTCTGTTAGGTCTGGAGTATAGAGCAGACGCTGCACAAAGCGTAGGGTCCTGCGATCATCCAAATATAGATCAATCAGGGCCTCAACGTTGCCCTCATCAACGAGCTGTTGGACGATTTTTTTATTTGCCCTTTGTCGCTTCCGTTTCGGATCGAGCCGACGAACCGTACCCGCAAATGGAGCACTATCTGCATCCACCCCATCGACAGAGTCAGCAGTGCTTAGCCCGTGTTTTTTTTCGTAGCGGGTAGCTAATTCAGCCATATCCCGGTGTAAACGTACAAAGTACAGCACCCCGCGCACAGCGCGGCCGTCCAGATTGCGCTTCTGCACCACCTGGTGGGTCACCTCGTCGTAATCGTCGATCTGGCCAACGAGATAATCGTCCTCTGGCAGCAGATCCCAGGCCAGATCCCAATTGCCACCGCAGGCATTCACCAGGCATTCCACCATGGCGGCCCCTACGTTATGGCCGGTGGCCTCGGCCACATAGTTTGCCCCGCATTCACAACGCCCCATGGGAAACTCACGCATCTTGCGCTCCTGCCCAAAGGTGGGGCGCCCGACATCCATGCCGCAAAAGGGGCACCAGGGCTTGAGCTGATACTCTGTCTTACTACTCATTTTCAACCGCTACTTTGGCCCGTAAGGTCTCCACAAAACGGGGATCAACACTGTAGCCCAGTTCGCTGGCCCGTTCAAGGTGCTGCTGGGCATCGACGTATTCGCCGCTGAAATAAAGGGCCACGGCCAGATTGTTGTGAGCCATGGGGGAATCCGGCTCCAGGGTGACCGCTTGACGAGCAGCCTCCACAGCCTTGGCGTCTTCCTCAATGGCAGTATAGGCCGAGGCCAGATTCAGCCAAGCGGTAATGAGCTTGGCATCCAGTTGGGTGGCTCTGATATAACTCTCAACAGCCTGCACCACTTCGCCACGCTGTTGGAGTATGAGGCCGATATTGACATACGCTTCGGCCATCTTGGGCGAAACCTGTAAGGCGCGGCGGTTCAAATCCAAGGCCCGGTCGTAATCGCCCCGTTCAAAATAAATAGCGCCCAGATTAATCATACTCTCCATGGACTGATTGTCCAATTCAATAGCCTTTTCCAACTGTGTCACTGCATCGTCGCTGCGGCCAGCGCGCCGGTACACCAGGCCAAGATGGTGTCGGGCCATGACATTGTCTGGCTTTTCCGCCACCAATTTTTCCAGGTCGGCAATCACTTCATTCAAATCAGCCTGTTTCGCTGTTGTTGTCATAGTCGTTATCCTTATTCACGCTCTAGGGTCTACAATGGAGTTGCATCAATGGAATGGATCTCTATTAGATCCTTAGTACTATAGGCACAACACCCACATTTGCCAAGCCAGCCTCGGAAGATGTGGAATTCTCGCATGCCCAGTCGCCCTATTTTTCCCTGGCCAGTACCCGATGCGCCACGGCAATATCCTTTTCAATCTGTCGGATCAGTTCATCCAAGGAGTTGAACTTTCGTTCTTCACGCAGGTGGCGCAATAAATTGATGCGCAGGGGCCGACCGTAGATATCGTCTTTGAAACCAAAAATATGTGTTTCTGCCACCAGGGTTTTTTCACCAAAGGTCGGATTGTAACCGATATTAGAGACACCGCCGTAACAGGTGCCATCATAAATAACCTGGGTAACATAGACTCCCTGCTTGGGACAGAGGTCTTCCGCAAGAATACGGAGATTGGCAGTGGGATAGCCCAGCAATTGCGAACCCCGCTGCCGGCCGTACTGCACTTCGCCGCGTATCTGGTAGTAACGGCCCAGCAGAGTACGCACATCACGCATCTTGCCGGCAGCCACCAACTCCCGGATAGTGGAGCTGGACACCAGTTTGCCCCCCACGTAAAACGCGGGTACCACCTCAACCGAAAACCCCTTGGCCGCTCCCTGCTGCTTTAAAAACTCCGTACCACCGGCTCGCCCTTTACCCATGGCATAATCATAGCCAACCACCAGGCTCACCATGCCCACTTGCCGCAGCAGGATATCGTCTACAAAATCTTCAGCATTGGTGGCAGCCATTTCCTTAGTAAAGGGAATGATCAGCAGTTCATCGACCCCTGCCCGCTCGATCAGTTCAATCTTTTGTTCGGTAGTGGAAATCAGACGAATCCCCTTGGGGCTGAGCACCTTGAGCGGATGAGGGTCAAAGGTGATGGCCATGCTCACTCCGCCCGCACGCCGGGCCCGGCGCACAACTCTGGAAAAAAGTTGCTGGTGGCCCAAATGCACGCCATCGAAGTTACCAATGGTGACATGTGCCGGGGCGCGGGGTGCTGCCACCTGTTCCAGGCTGGTGTAAATTTTCATACAATATCGGTCAACATAATGCGGAAAAAGCGGAAAAACCCTGCAATTGTCCGCACCTTCTACCCTACTTCCTGTAAAGTGGCAAATAGTTCATCGCTGGTGCTCTGGCGACAGACATCGCACCGGAAACGAAACCAGGCCCTGTGTCAAAAACTAACTGTACCCTGCCAAAGAAGAGAATCAGAGCCTTTGAATCTCTGGTTTGTAGTATTGCAGATACCAGTCGACAAAGCGGCGCACCCCCACCTCAATGGGAGTATCCGGCCGGAAGCCCACATCCCGCACCAATGCACTGACATCAGCATAGGTGGCGGGCACGTCGCCGGCCTGCATGGGCATGAAGTTTTTTTTGGCTGTCCGTCCCAGACACTGCTCCAGCACCTCAATATAGCGCATCAACTGTTCCTTGTTGTTGTTACCGATATTGTACACCCGCCAAGGACAGTAGCTGGTGGCCGGATCAGGGTCGTTGCCATCCCAGTTCGGATCAGGTTGTGGCAACCTGTCCACCACCCGCACTACCCCTTCGACAATATCATCGATGTAAGTAAAATCACGTTCCATATTGCCATTATTGAAAACATTGATGGCTTTGTCTTCCAAAATGGCCTTGGTAAAGAGGAAAAGCGCCATGTCCGGCCGCCCCCAAGGCCCGTACACCGTGAAAAAACGTAGACCCGTGCAATGTAAACCAAAGAGATGGCTGTAGGTGTGGGCCATCAGTTCATTGGCCTTTTTGGAGGCTGCATACAAAGATACCGGATGGTCAACAGTATCGTGCTCGGAAAAGGGCATCTTGGTATTGGCACCATAAATGGAACTGGACGAAGCATACACCAGATGCTTGACCCCGCTATGCCGGCAACCCTCCAGAATGTTGACAAAACCCACCAGATTGGTGTCCACGTAGGCGCCTGGGTTGATCAGCGAATAGCGGACTCCTGCCTGGGCAGCCAAGTTGACCACTGCATCGAATTGATGGCTATGGAACAGATCGGCCATGGCTGCACGTTCGGCCATGTCCTGATGCACAAAAGTAAAGTGTGGGCTTGTCTCAAGCTCAGCCAGACGGGCGCGCTTGAGCTGCACGTCGTAGTAGTCATTGAGATTGTCAAGGCCCACCACCGTGCGCCCTTCGGCCAGAAGCCGTTTGCCCAGGGCATGCCCGATAAAGCCGGCTGCGCCGGTAATAAGGATATGCTGCATAAATTCTCCCTTCCTGTCCATGTGCAGGCGATAGATAGGTGCAGGTATATCTGCACGTTTTATTACGCTTTATTTCAACACCGCAGTACACCGCGGTTATCTTGTTTACTCATGTGTCGAATTGCTGCCTTTTTCCAGGGGAAAACCCTTGAACGGATGCCTGGCAAAAAAGGCTACCGCCAAAATGCTACATTCATACAAAAGAATAATCGGCCCGGCCATGAGCAACTGATTGACCACATCCGGAGTCGGTGTCAGTATGGCTGCAACCACAAAGGCGATGAGAATGGCATATTTTCGATTCTTGGCAAGAAAGCTCCTATCCACCACACCAATCTTGCCAAGAAAGACCATAAGAACCGGTAGCTCAAAGATGATACCAAAGGCGAGAAAAAGCCGCAGTGCCAGGGGAAAATACTCTTCCACCGCTGGCATGGCTTCTAAAAATTCGTTGGAGTAGCCTATAAGAAAGCGAAAAGCCGGGGGAAAGACAAAAAAATAGCCAAAGAGCGCACCACCAATAAAGCATACGCTGGAAACCAGCACAAAGGGCAGCAACACCCGTTTTTCATGATAGTACAGGCCCGGGGCAACAAAACGCCATATTTGTAGGAAAATAACAGGGCTGGCCAGTACAATCGCAGCAACCAGGGCAAGTTTCAGATAAAAAAAAACCCTGCCTGGTACGAGGT
The DNA here is from genome assembly GCA_040776885.1 of Desulfobulbus sp. Classification (GTDB taxonomy): domain Bacteria; phylum Desulfobacterota; class Desulfobulbia; order Desulfobulbales; family Desulfobulbaceae; genus Desulfobulbus. The sequence goes on from JAXGZR010000001.1 coordinate 442,958, forward strand.
AAAAATAAGGACTCTGTCCTCTGGCAACACACTGATCAATGGTTTAAGAAACCAGTCGGCCAGATCCTCCACCACTGCATAGGTCAGGACAAAGGACAATGCCACGGTAACCAGTGATATAATCAAGCAGGAACGCAGTTCAGCCAGATGCGCGCTCAGCGGTTGTTGTTCGAACTGTTCTGTTTTCGCCATGATCCTGAAATAGTTAAAGAGACTGTGGTCTTTGTACCGTATCCAGAGCCACTTGTAAACGACTGCGCAGGTTGGTGTGGATATTTATTTGACTTCCTGCAAAGGGCTTGGCTATACCTTGTTGTGCAATAACCGCCTGATAACGATCACTTTCCAGAGGCATGTATGGCTTCCATTCTTGTGGTGGACGATGAACTCAGCATGCGTGAGTTTCTCTCCATATTTTTAGAAAAGCATGGGTATACAGTGCGTACCACCGCCAACGGCGAAAAAGCGTTACACATGGTGCAGGAGGAGCATTTTGACCTGATCATCTCCGATATCCGCATGCCAGGTATGAGCGGGCTTGAATTGCTTGCCCGGATCAAAGCCCTGCAGCCTGAACTGACCTGCATCCTCATCACTGCCTTTGCTTCACCAGATGACGCAGTGCTTGCCATGAAAAACGGGGCCTTTGACTATATCACCAAGCCCTTCAACCTGGATGAGGTAAAGCGTATTGTCGAGTGCGCGCTGCATAAAAAGAAAGCGCAGGCCGGGCAGTTGGAAGGCACCTTTCCGGAAATAATCGGTCAGAGTCCGGAAATGTTGAAAATTTTCGATCTGATCCAGCGCATTGCCCCCACACCGGCCAATGTGCTCATCTACGGTGAATCCGGCACAGGCAAGGAGCTAGTGGCCCAAGCCATTCACAACCGTTCCCAGGTGGCAGACAAGCCCTTTGTGCCCATCATTTGCAGCGCCATTCCCGAAACCCTTTTGGAAAGCGAACTGTTTGGCCATGCCAAGGGTGCATTTACTGGAGCGGTTACCGACAAACCCGGGTTGTTCCATCTGGCCAGCGGCGGCACTGCCTTTCTTGACGAAATTGGCGAGCTCACCCCCACCATCCAAACCAAACTTTTGCGTGTGCTGCAGGAACGCGAATACATGCCCGTGGGCTCCACCAAAACCCTGCAGCTCAATGCACGCATCATCACCGCCACCAATCGCATTCTGGAACAGGAAGTCATTGACGGCAACTTCCGTGAGGATCTTTATTACCGTCTGGCAGTAGTGCCCATTCGGGTGCCTCCCCTACGGGAGCGCAGCAGCGACATCCCCCTGCTCGTCGATTATTTTCTTAGAAAATATGCAAAACTCCTGGGGAAAAATATGCAGACCATTTCTTCCTATGGCATGGAAGTCTTGATGCAGTATGACTTCCCAGGCAATGTACGCGAGTTGGAGAACATCATCGAGCGGGGCGTGGCCATGGAATCGTCCAATATCATCCTGCCAGACAATCTCATTCTCTCGACACACCGCAGAAAAAAAAGGGGTACGGCAGTGACGTTGGCTGCTGAAGAACAGAAAATCGAAACAGAACACAAGACTGCCATGTTTATGGCTGCCAGGGACGAGGAAGAGCTGTTTGAACGAGGCCTTGAGGCTGTGCTCGAGGATGTGGAGCGTAATCTTATTCTACACGCCCTGGCTAAGGCCGACAATTCCAAAACCAGGGCAGCCGAATTACTGAAATTGGGCTTTCGCAGTCTGCGCTACAGAACAAAAAAGCTGGGGATCGACTGAAAAGCGACACACAGCGTGTTTCCATGCATGTATCGGAAAGATAGGGCCATGTCTGTGCACCAAAACCTGAAAACCTTTTTTTTCCGGCTCTTCCGGCCTGTACCTGACAGCGAAACCGCCACCCAGCACCATCTGCTTTGGTGGATCTTGTTGCGCATGCTCCTGTCAACCATCCTGTGCACCTCTGCGGCAATCCTGCGTGACACATCCACATCCAACAATGCCATCGTGCCCCCCCTGCCGCAAACCAGCTTTTCTTTACTAGCCCTCTATCTTTTTTCCATTGTCTCTGCTGTTATCCTGCAGAAAAGCTCGCCCACGGGCTGGAAATTACGAAACTTTGGTCTTGGTCAGCTTTGGGCCGACGCCCTGTTTGTGGGAATTTTTGTCTATACCACTGGCTGCAGCTTTTCCATTTTTACCCCGCTTTTTATCCTGCCCATTACTGCTGCTGGGCTCATTCTCTACAAAACAGGTAGTCTTTTTCTGGCTGCAACCAGCACTTTTTTCTACGCGACCGTGCTGCTCCTCGAATTGTCCGGGCTGATCCCTACGTATTTTGGCCAAACCAGTTATGAGCCGCCCATTCACCTCACAGCCACCCTCGATCTTTTTGCCTTTTACGGCTTGTTTTTTTTCCTTACCGCTCTCATCAGCGGACAAATGGGGAGCCGTCTACACCGCGCCCAGCAAGAACTCCGCAAAACTACCCACGCCTATGACCAGCTCGCCCAACTCTATCAACAAATTTTTGACGATATCAGTACCGGCATCATCACCACAGACGAAAAAAACCGGATCAACTCGTATAACCAGGCGGCAGAATGCATCATCGGGTATAGCCGGGAACAGGTCTTGGGCGAGGCACTTGAGCGCTACTTTCCAGCTCTGGCGCATATCGAGCCGACAAATCCCGGACGAAATGTGTGTGATTTTACCCGGCAAGACGGAGAATCGATCCGCATCGGCTACTCCTTTAGCCGGCTGAATCTGCCCGCTGAAAAAAACAGCGGCAGCAGCACCAGCAAGGCCAAGGTCATTACCCTGCAAGATATCAGCCAGGTGGAACGGATGGAACGGCGGACACGGGAGGCGGAGAAACTGGCTGCCATCGGCGAAATGAGCGCCCAAATCGCCCATGACTTCAGAAATCCATTGGCGGCAATATCCGGCTCTGCACAGATGCTCGCCACAGGGCAGTGTTGTCTATCTGGAGGCGACGGCGCTGATCCAGCCAAGGCCCTACTTGGTATTATTCTCAGGGAAGCAGATCGTATGGAGAAAACCATTGCCGACTTTCTGCTCTTTGCCCGGCCCAGACCAACCCGGCAGCAATGGTTTGAACTGGCACCTCTGGTGGCCGAGCTCATTTCCAGCTTTCTCAGCGAAAACAAGCGGTTTGCCTATACAGCTATTGAATGGGATATCCCGGAAGGGCTACTCTTTTGGGCTGACCGGCAACAGGTTGGCGACATGCTGCGCCAGTTGGTGGAAAATGCCTGCGTGGCTGTGCAGGAAACAGCGCAAAAGGTGGTGCTTCGTACGCAAATGGTACGCATACAGGGCAAAGAGGCTCTGGCTATTGAAGTGTGCGACCAAGGATCCGGCATTCCGCCAGAGCTGCGCGAGCAGATTTTTATTCCATTTTTCTCACACAGGGCCGATGGGTCTGGCCTGGGGTTAGCCATAGTCCACCAGCTCGTGCAGCAACATGGCGGCACGGTTTCCGTGCACAACGAGGCTGTATTCAACTGTGTTATCCGCCTGGTACTGCCCCAGCCTGCACAGCCTACTCGCTGATTCGGTGAATCCTCGCGCCCAGCCCCTGCAGCTTGGCCGCCATATTTTCGTAGCCACGTTCCAGGTGGTAAATACGCGAAATTTCGGTACGGCCCTGGGCAGCAAGTCCGGCAATAACCAGAGAGGCTGAAGCGCGCAGGTCAGTGGCCATGACCGGCGCACCAGAGAGGCTGTCGCGGCCACCGCCGCGCACAATGGCCCGTGAGCCTTCAATGGTGATGTCTGCACCCATGCGGTTCAATTCGGCCACGTGCATGAAACGATTTTCAAAAATGGTTTCATGAATAATGGCCGTGTCTTCGCCCATGGTCATCAAGGCCATGAACTGCGCCTGCAAATCAGTGGGAAAACCCGGATAGGGCTGGGTAGTGATATCCACACTCTGCAACGCGCAGAGGCTACGATCACCCATCTCGGGGCAGGACACTTGCATGCAATCCTGCTCCTCTTCGATCACCAGGCCGCAGATCCGCAGCTTTTCCGACAGGGCGATCAGATGCTGCGGCACACAGTCACGCAAAAGCACATTGCCACCACAGGCAGCCACTGCAATCATGTAGGTACCGGTTTCAATTCGGTCGGGAATAACCGAGGTCTCCGCGGCACTGAGCCGCTCCACACCCTGGATGACAAGGGTGTCTGTATCCTTGCCCTTGATCTGCGCCCCCATGTTCGTGAGCATGTCGATGAGGTTGCCCACCTCCGGCTCCCTGGCTGCATTCTGAATCAGGGTTTGTCCCTGGGCGCAGACCGCAGCCATGAGCAGGTTTTCAGTACCGGTCACCGAAGGGGCATCAAAATACATGCTGCCCCCCTGTAGCCGGCCAGGCACCCTGGCCTCGACATAGCCCTGTGCCAGATGCGCCTCCACACCCAGGCGTTCAAATCCCTTGAGATGGTAATCAATAGGTCTGGCACCAATGGCGCAACCACCTGGTAAGGAGACCCGGGCAAAGCCCGCTCGGGCCAAAAGTGGGCCCAGGACCAGCACAGAGGCCCGCATGGTTTTAACCAGATCGTACGGGGCTTCGGCGCCGCTAAGCGTATCGGTGTTGATGCATACTGTCGCCCTTTGCCGCTCCCAACGAGCACCCAGCGTTTCGATCACGCGGAGCATGGTGCGGGTATCGCGTAAATCCGGCACATTATGCAGAATGTGCGTGCCTGGGGTCAACAGGGTCGCAGCCAAAAGTGGCAGGGCTGCATTTTTGGCGCCGCTGATCCGCACCTCGCCGTGCAGGGGTGTACCACCCTTTATAACCAGTTTATCCATGTGTACAATCGTTTATGCAAAGCACCTGAACCACAGACGATCACGGCCAGGCACATGAAAGTTAAAAAAAAACCTACCCGGCAAAACGGGCGGTCAATACCCGTGGCCGCCCGGCCAAATCTTCCTTCACCTGCACGTCCTCATAACGATGGGGCGAACTTGTGAAGAGTTGATGCACCGCCTCTTTCTGGTCGGCACCGATTTCGACAAAAACCCAGCTGCCGGGATAGAGAAAATCTCCTGCCCGGCGGCTGATATGTGCAATGCAGTCTAAACCGTTCATCCCGCCACACAGGGCCAGGTGCGGTTCGTACAGACGCACCTCAGGTGCCAGTTGTTTCATTGCCGGAACAGCCACATACGGTGGATTACTCACCAGAAGATCAAAACGGGCAGCCGGTGGAAGGGTTGAAAAAAAATCGCCACAGAGCCAGTTGATACGCTCGGCCACCCCGTGGCGTCTGGCATTGCCCGCCGCCACCTGTAGGGCAGCGGCGGAAGCATCCACTGCGGTGACCCGGCAACCCAATTCTCGCGCCAACACCACCGCAATCACCCCACTGCCGCTGCCCAGGTCAAGCGCGTGGCGAACATCCTTTGCCTGCACCTGATACAGGACCTGTTCCAACAAAAACTCGGTCTCTGGCCGGGGAATGAGCACTGCGGACGACACGGCAAAGGGAAGTGACCAAAATTCGCGCTCCCCGGTGATATAGGCCAGCGGTTCCCGGCCAAGCCGTCTGGTAACCAAGCTTGCAAAGTGCTCTTGTGCTGAGATGGGCGGATGTTGCTGCCAGCGCAGGATGAGCGCGGCCCGGTCAAGCCCCAGGACAAACTGCAAGAGAAGGCGGGCCTCCAGTTCAGGACTGTCGATACCCGCCTGGCTGAAGGATTCCGCCGCTCCGCGGAGCAGATCGGCAATGGAAAGGTCTGCCACCCAAGCAGCCTCTCTAGTGAGCCTTGCTCAGGGCCTGGCTCTGAAAATGGGTGATGAGGGGCAGGATCACATCGTCCAGCATTCCTTCCATCACCTGGTCCAGGCGATAAATGGTCAGATTGATGCGGTGGTCGGTAATGCGGCCCTGGGGAAAGTTGTAGGTGCGGATACGCTCGCTGCGATCACCGCTGCCCACCTGACCCTTGCGGTCTTCGGAAATACGGTCATGGCGCTCCTGCTCCAGATGATCCAGCAAACGGGCACGTAGCACCTGCACTGCCTTAGCCTTGTTCTTGTGTTGGGATTTTTCATCCTGGCAGGTCACCACCATGCCAGTGGGCAGATGAGTGACCCGCACAGCCGAATCAGTGGTGTTCACCGACTGGCCACCGGGCCCGGAGGAGCGGTATACATCGAATTTCAGCTCATGCGCTTCGATGTGCAAATCCACCTCTTCAGCCTCGGGAATAATGGCCACGGTAACGGCCGAGGTATGGATGCGCCCCTGGGTTTCGGTATCTGGCACCCGCTGCACCCGATGCACGCCTGATTCGTACTTCAGCCGGGAATACACCTGGCTACCGCTGATCAGAGCAATAATTTCCTTGAAACCACCGATGCCGGTACCGTTGGAACTCATTACCTCCACCTTCCAGCCCTGGGCTTCGGCAAAACGACTGTACATGCGAAACAGATCAGCAGCAAATAAGGCAGCCTCATCGCCGCCGGTTCCGGCCCGGATCTCGAGAAAAATATTCTTCTCGTCATTCGGATCCTTGGGCAAGAGCTGTAAACGAATGGCCTGTTCCAGTTCGCCCTTTTTTGTTTCCAGCTCCTCCAACTCAGCCCTGGCCATGGCCACAAGTTCCGGATCTTCGGCATCGTTGTAAATCAGCTCGCGGTTGTCCCGTATCTGTGTGCACAGCCTCTTGTACTGTCCATGCAACTCAGCCAGGCGGGCCACCTGAGCATGCTCGCGCACAAGTTCACGGTACCGCTCCTGACGGGCGACCATCTGCGGATCGGCAAGCTGCCTTTCCAAAACAGCGAGCTTGTCGCCAATATCTACCAATTGTTCAAACATGGATACAAAGAAGAGGCAAGGGCACGAAAAAACCTGCGCGCAAGGCTACATCCCAAACCGAAAATAACTATTTCTAATTATTTCTTTTTAGCTGCCAGATGGTTGGCGTATTTCTTTTTGAACTTCTCAATGCGGCCAGCAGTATCCACCAATTTTTGCTTACCCGTGAAAAAAGGATGGCAGGCAGAACATATTTCCACATGCATCTCCTTGTTCACCGAGCCCAGTTCAATTTCATTGCCACAGGCGCAAACAGCCTTGATCTTGTGGTATTCGGGATGAATATCCGATTTCATATGGCACTCTCCTGCTGAAAGAATCTCTAAAAACCAAAAGGATTAAATATAAACAAAAAGGTCTACTTTGCAAAGAAAAATACTGATCCTAACGATTCATGGCCGCGAAGAATTCCTGATTGGTCTTAGTTTGCCCCATCTTGTCGAGCAAGAATTCCATGGCATCCACTGGATTCATCGAGGAGAGCAGCTTGCGCAGGATCCAGATGCGGTTGAGTTCATCCGGTGGCAAGAGCAAGTCTTCCTTACGGGTGCCGGATTTGAGAATATCAATGGCCGGATAGACCCGACGGTTGGCCATCTTGCGATCCAACACGATTTCCATGTTGCCGGTGCCTTTGAACTCTTCAAAAATCACCTCATCCATGCGGCTGCCGGTATCAATCAGGGCTGTGGCCAGGATGGTGAGGCTGCCCCCTTCTTCTACATTGCGTGCTGCGCCGAAAAAGCGCTTGGGCCGGTGCAGGGCATTGGCTTCGACACCACCGGAGAGAATCTTGCCCGAGGCAGGGGTCACCGTATTGTAGGCCCTGGCCAGACGGGTAATGGAATCCAGCAGGATGACCACATCCTTCTTATGTTCCACTAAACGTTGCGCCTTCTGAATCACCATTTCCGCCACTTGGATATGGCGCTGCGGCGGCTCGTCAAAGGTAGAGCTAACCACCTCGGCGCGCACACTGCGCTGCATGTCAGTCACCTCTTCGGGCCGTTCATCAATTAACAGGACAATCAGGATGACTTCCTGGTGGTTGGTGACAATCGAATTGGCAATTTTTTGCATGAGCACTGTTTTGCCGGTACGCGGTGGGGCAACAATCAGGCCGCGCTGGCCCTTGCCCAGGGGTGCGGTGATATTGAGCACCCGCATGGAGAGATTGTCGGGCGTGGTTTCCAAATTGATCAGTTCATCCGGATGCAGCGGAGTCAGGTTGGTGAAGGTGGTCTTGTTCTTGGCCTCCTCAGGAGGGTCGTAGTTGATGCTATCCACCTTGAGCAGGGCAAAATACCGTTCATTGTCCTTGGGGGAACGCACCTCTCCTTCCACCGTGTCACCGGTACGCAGATTGAGCCTGCGGATCTGCGAAGGAGAAACATAGATATCATCCGGCCCGGGCAGGTAATTATAGTCAGGTGCGCGCAGGAAACCAAAACCGTCCTGGAGAATTTCCAGCACCCCGCTCCCCCTGAGCCTGCCGTCTTCGTCTGCCTGCTCCTTCAAGATGGCAAAAATGAGTTCCTGCTTGGTCATATTGCTGTACCCCTCGAGATTGAGGGACGCGGCCATATTGACCAATTCCTTGATCTTTTTGTTTTTTAAATCGGCAAGGTTCATGAGCGAGTGCGTTTCCAAGGTTCATGAGCGAGTGCGTTTCTTTGGGACCTGGTGGAAAATGTTCTGTAACAACTCGGAACTATTGAGAACTGACTGCGCATTCCATGTCAGACAGTAGCAGTATGAGCCTGTAGCGTACGCGCCTGCATGCGCAGAGCAAGGGCGAAGCAGCTGATGACAGCTTCGTGAACAAGGCAGGTATTATGCGGGAATTAAACGCATTCAAAAGACAACAATGGTTAACAAAGGCTTTCTCTTTCCCGGGGCAGAGCCATGCAGGAACCGGAAGAGGCAAGTGTTGCTTGTGGATTCAGAAATATTGATGGAACTGCAAAGGAATCTGCGACGCAGTGCAAGTGATATTTGGTTCAGAAGCGGCTGTCAAGCACTTTCTCCTGTTTGTTTTAAAATTGACGCTACGGCATGTCGCAAAGTCTATCTCCAAGGGCTACGACATCTCCACGGGTGCGGGCCCAACTGCCACTGTTCTCAATGACATAGTCGGCACGTCGTGCCTTTTCGGCCAAATCCATCTGCGCAGCCAAGGCCTGCCTGGCTTCTTTCCGGCTCACCTGGTCGCGTCGCATCAGGCGGCAGTATTGCACCGCCCGACGGGCATACACCACCAAGATCTCATCCACCTGCATCTGCCAACCTGCCTCAAAAAGCAGAGGAATCTCGATCAGCACCAAGCTTACTTCTGGCCGAGTGGTGTGATTCTGAATTGCACTATGCATACACGCCAAGGCCAGGGGATGCAAGAGCGCATCCACTTCCTGGCGGAGATTAGCATCGTTAAAAATGGCTTCACGCAGCTTACGACGGTGCACTGTGCCATCAGGATGCTGATACAGCGTTCCATAGGCGGCATGCAGGGCCTGCCAGCCAGCCTCGCCAGGATCAAGCAGGCCTCGACAGCACTGATCCAAATCAATCAGAGGTGCCAGGCAATAGCAGGAGAGCAAGCGACTCACACTGCTCTTGCCCGACCCGATCCCACCGGTTATCCCCAATATTTTAACCATGCTTCAGCCCTGCTCTCGTAATTGCCGGAGCACAGCATGCATATCAGGCCAGAGTGGAGCCGTCCAGCTGAGATACTCCCCGCTGAACGGATGGGTAAAGCTCAAGGTGCTGGCGTGCAGCATCTGCCTCTCCACCCTGATAGGACTTGTCGGTGGCACTGCCCCCCCATACAGCACGTCTCCTGCAATGGGAGTGTGTTGCGAGGTCATATGCACTCGGATCTGATGGGTTCTGCCTGTTTCCAGGTCTATTTCTGCCAAGCACCAGCCATTGGGATAGCGTTCCTGGATGCGCCAACTGGTCGCCGCATACTTCCCGCCCTGCTGCACAATGGCCATTTTCTGCCGAACAACCGGATGTCGCCCCAGGGGCGCGACAATACGGCCACGTGACTCTTGTGGGCTGCGCAGTAACAGCGCATGGTAGATTTTTTTTACCAGGCGCTCCTTGAAGGCAACCATCATGGTCTGCAAAGTCTGCTCATCTTTGGCAACAAGCAGGATGCCAGAGGTGTCCTTGTCCAGCCTGTGCACCAAACCTGCTCTACCCTCTGCCACACCGGGCAGGTCATTGTAGAGATGCACGAGACCGTGCGCCAAGGTACCTTTTGTATGGCCACTGCCTGGGTGTACGACCAAGCTTGGCGGCTTGTTGATAAGCAGCAGGTGATCATCCTCAAAAAGAACCTCAAAGGCCACTGGTTCAGGAACGAGTTCAGATGATTCCGGCGGCGGTAGCACACATTCGATCTCATCCCCGGTGCGCAGACGCAACCCTGCTTTGGTTGCAGACAGACCATTGACCTGTATACGCTGCTGCTGGATAAGCTTCAAAAAAAAGGAGCGGGAAAAACTGGGAAAGCGTACCGCAAGAAATTGATCCAAACGCCAATCCGCTTCCTGGGCTTCAACTTGACACTGCAGCCGCTTTGCTTCTGCAGGGAAAGTATGCGGCATGGCGCCCCGACTACATCAATGCATCAATGGGAAACGAGAGGAGAGGTTCCTCAATCCATAGTCAGCAGAACAGCTGTTCAATCTGCTCCACCACTGCAGCCTCATCCTTTTTTTGCGCCAAAGATATTTCCTTGACCAAAAGATTCATGGCCGTATCCAGCATCTTGCGCTCACCATAGGAAAGATCCTTGTCACTGCGCAGGAGGTACAAATCACGCAGCACTTCAGCCACTTCAAAGGCAGATCCGGTCTTGATCTTGTCCATATACTCACGGTAGCGCCTGTTCCAGGTTTGGGTGGTCAATTCTACATCCCGCTCCTGGAGAATCTCCAGTACCTGATGGACCTCTTCCATTGAAATAATGTTTCTCAATCCCACATTCTGGCTGGTTGCCGTGGGGATCATGATGGTCATGTCGTTGTTTAGAATGCGCATGACGTAGAAACTCTGATCCACTCCGCCGATGGATTTTGTCTCAATGGCTTCAATGAGTCCAACGCCATGGGCTGGATATACAGCCATATCACCTTGTACAAACACGTCGTCCTCGCTATAGAAAAAAATATGGTAGGAAAAGGGGCACAAACAATATTCTACCATATTGTGTCTTTTTCCGCAAAGACTGCCTGAGACCTGGGGGTACGCAAGCCCTTGGCGCGGCTCAAATGGCACGACCGTTGATGCTGTTCATGCAGGCATCCACGCCTTGGCCTACAAAAATTTCGATTGCTTCAGCCACCAGATCCAGCCTCTCATCCCAAAGCGCCTGACCTGCCGCACCCACTGGGGCAAGCACATACTGCTCTATTTTGCGCTCGCCTGCTGCAGCCATCCCAACTGGTCGACCAATACCGATCCGAATCCGGGCAAAATCACGGCTGCCCAGATGCTCGATCAGGGAGCGCACCCCGTTGTGGCCTCCAGCACCGCCGCCCCGGGCCACCTTGATTCTACCTTCTGCCAAGTCGAGGTCATCATGGAGGACAAGGATATTGTAGAGAGGAACATCAAAATAGTCGGCAAAAGCGCGCACGCATTGTCCTGAGCGGTTCATGAAGGTTTGGGGTTTGATACAGAGCAGTTGGGCCCTGCCCAGCCGCCCCTGACCATAGAGGGCCTGCATCTTCCGACTGGCCAAAGACCAGCCCTGCTGGGCGGCAAAGGCATCAAGAAAATAAAACCCGGCATTATGCCGGGTCATTTCATAGTTGGGACCAGGATTACCCAGCCCCACCACAAGGTATTTGCTCAAAGCTACAACCTATAAATATATCCAGCCAGTATATCCAACCCTGCACGATGTGCCGATTTCGGCAACGCGCCACCCTCACCCAGCCTGGTGTCGAATGGCTACACAACCTGCGCACAGATTGCCGCGGCCTTGTTGAGCATTTCAACACCAGCGGGAACGGCGAGATCGCCGTAGGTAAACCCCTTGCCCCCCCGCTCCAGTGCAGTGATATCTGCCTCGATCACGTCGGGAATATCCAGGGGACGGCCGAGTAATTGCACATCTGTCCGGTGAATCTGTAAATCACCACCCAAATCCACCCCTTTCGGGGTACCCTTAAACTTCAGGGGCACGGTAAACTTGGCTTGTTTTTCCAGATCAACTTCCACAAAATCAACATGGAGCAGATCCTCGGAAACAGGATCTTTTTGAATTTCCTGTACTAGAACATGCCGTTTGCCCTTGCTGTCTCCGGCAATATCTAGAGTAATCACCGCATTGCGGCCACCGATGAAAAGTAGATCCTTGAACAACTGCGCCGTGGCAAACTGCAGAGGTACAGGCTCCAAACCACTGGCATACACAACCCCAGGGGTTATCTCCTGCATGCGCAACTGCCGCATCGGGCCCTTGCCGAACACCGTGCGCACCTCTGAACTCATTTCCACCTGTAGCATATGACCCCCTTTTTCCCGTGGGAATGATAGCATGAAAATTAAACAAAAAGATAACTTACCGAATCCTCGTTATGAATCCGTCTAATGGCCTCACCGAGGAGCTGCCCCACGGATAACACGGTTATCTTCCCAGATTTTAACGCCTTGTCACGCAGTGGAATGGAGTTGGTCACCACCAGCGATTTCAGGCAGGATCGTTCGATTCGCTCTATGGCCGGCCCGGAAAGTACCCCGTGCGAGCAGCAGGCATGCACCTCTTTCGCCCCGGCCTGCATCAGGATCTCTGCTCCGCCGCAGAGCGTGCCAGCAGTATCAACCATATCATCGAGCAAAATTGCTGTCTTGCCAGCCACATTGCCGATAACCTGCACGGCCTCACATTCGTTGGCCCGTTCCCTACGCTTGTCCACAATGGCCAAATCCGAATTGAGCCGCTTGGCAAAAGCCCTGGTTCTTTCCACCCCTCCAGCATCTGGAGAAACCATCACTACATCAGTAAAATGCCTGCGGATATGTTGCAGGATCACGGGAGCTGCATAGAGATGATCCACCGGGATATTGAAAAAACCTTGAATCTGTCCGGCATGCAGATCCATGCACAGCACCCGCCGGGTACCCACCACCATGAGCATATCAGCCACGGCCTTGGCAGTAATCGGCACCCGCGGCCGAGCCTTGCGATCCTGGCGGGCATAGCCGTAATAGGGCATGACCGCAGTAATTCGTCGGGCGGATGCGCGGCGCAGCGCATCAACCATGATCAACAGCTCCACCAGGTGATCATTGACCGGGGTACAGGTGGGTTGAATAACAAAAACATCCGCACCACGTACATTTTCCCCAATCTCGACGGAAATTTCTCCATCGGAAAACTGCTTTACCTCTGCCTTGCCCAGATCAATCTTTAAATGGGCACAAATTTCCGCGGCAATTTCCGGATTGGCATTGCCCGAGAAAACCTTGAGTTTGTTTGGCATGGCTCCGTGTCTAAAAACTGGCTGGGGCGGGAGGATTCGAACCCCCGAATGCAAGGATCAAAACCTTGTGTCTTACCGCTTGACGACGCCCCAGTATATTTGCATCAACAATTCGAACAGTACCAGCAGGTCAGGGATCAGCCTTGTAACGGTTCCACCAAATAGCTGTCCTCAAACCTGCCCTGAAAAAACTGCACAGCCTGCACAGCCTGTGCCTCATGGGCAAACAGACCAAACACGGTGGGCCCGGAACCGGACATCAGGGTGGCCGCTGCACCATGGTGCAGCATTTCTTCCTTCAGCTCCCCTACAAGAGGATATCGCCTGATTGTAACCTGTTCCAAATCATTGAAACAAGCCAAGCTTTCATCCCCACCAGCAAACCCGTCTTGAAAACTAAGAAGATTATCTTTTGAGTCTATGCTTGTCAAGTCAAAATTCTGATACACCCATTGAGTAGAGACTGCAATGCCCGGGTTGACCAAAACAATCGCATATCCGGCAAGTGGCTCGGCTGGAAGCAGTTCTTCGCCAATACCCTGCGCCAGGGCAGCCGGCGCCTCATGGACAAAAAAAGGCACATCTGCACCCAGGCGCAGACCCAAACCTGCCAAGATCTGCTTGCTCAACTGTGTTTGCGCCAGCATATTCAAACCCAAAAGGGTGGCAGCCGCGTCGCTGCTGCCGCCACCAAGGCCGGCAGCCACTGGTATACCTTTTTTCAGCTCCATGCGCAGGCCAAAAGGTCGGCCGGACTGACCTGTTGTGCCAACATGTTCCCAAAAAAGCTCTGCGGCCCGAACAACCAAGTTATCGCGACCAATAGGAGATTTGCCGTCCGGACAGCGCAACTCAATGTTCTCTCCTCCCAGCTCCAGATACAGCTCATCGTACAGACCCACCTTTTGCATGTGGCTGACAAGGGTATGGTAACCATCCGGACGACGACCAGTGATGCGTAGAGAAAGGTTGATCTTAGCCGGTGCCCTGACCAGCAGGCCCTTGCCGGCAGTCATGGCTGCAATCATTGCTGCCATAACTGCTCTTAAGTCAAGCGCACATAGCGTATCTTCAACTCGTAGAGGACGCGGGTGAGCAGCTCGCTCTCTTCAGAGGTCAGATTCCCCCTGGTCTTGCTTTCCAGTAGGGCGATAGTGTCAATGGCATGCTTCGCCAATTCCAGCTCTACAGCTGTCTGTCCGGTTTCAGGATGTGGCAGCTCGCCCATGTGGAACAGAGCAGAGGTATTCAAAGACAAAAGCAGGGAGGAAAAAGTGACCGTGGGCATGACGCACTTGCCAAAGGCGTCTCTTACCTGGCCTTCGGGGCATTCGCAACATCCGTTCGTTTGTGTGTTGGGCTGGCTGGGCTGGATTGGAGAGTCAGTCATATTTGTATCCTGAAACGCTTATGGTTGGTGCCTTGAGAAGGTTGGGGAGGTAAAATCTAGCTGTAGCGGCCAATCTCCCACTGCGTTTTTCAAGGCCGGATGATCAGTTACCCTGTCTGCCCTATTGTATACTGATTCCACGGTACAGCAACAAGGGAATTTCACTCTTTTAAATTCCGCCCCTTCACTACCCTGTCCGCTAGACATAGGCCCAGAGTCCGCGTTGACATGTTCTTGCCAAGATCAGTTTGCCCGCAGGTAGTGGCAGCTTCCTGCTTCTCCTTGAATATCGGTTCCTAAAAAAGTATAATAATTGGATTGGTTTCTATTATTTGTGTCTTTTTTGTATCGTTGCCTGTGTGCAACCCAAGGAGCGCCGCCCATGTCCGAAGTTCGTGTCCGTTTTCCTCCCAGCCCCACCGGCTATCTGCATATCGGCGGGGCAAGAACCGCCCTGTACAACTGGCTTTTTGCCCGACAGCATCAGGGCACCCTGGTGCTGCGCATTGAAGATACCGACGAAGAACGTTCCACCCAGGCCTCCATTGATGGCATTATTGATGGCCTCAACTGGC
Organism: Desulfobulbus sp.; assembly: GCA_040776885.1. GTDB lineage: Bacteria > Desulfobacterota > Desulfobulbia > Desulfobulbales > Desulfobulbaceae > Desulfobulbus. Next base: position 458,281 of record JAXGZR010000001.1, read on the forward strand.
TCGGCCTTGATTGGGACGAGGGCCCCTACTTTCAAACCGAGCATGCCGCCGACCATGTGGCCGCAGCAGAGCGCCTGCTGGTTGCTGGCCGCGCCTATAAATGTTTTTGTACTCGGGAAGAACTGGAACAGAAGCGTGAACAGGCCCTGGCAGAAAAACGCGACCCCGGTTACGACGGCAGCTGCCGAGATTTGAGCGCAGCCGATATTGCCACCCGCGAAGCCCAGGGACAACCTGCAGTCATCCGCTTCAAAGTACCCAGGCGCAGTGGTACGCTTTTTTATGATGATGAGGTCCTGGGGCGAATCGAACGGGCCTACAGTGAAATTGAAGATTTTGTCATTGTGCGCTCTAATGGTAAGCCGCTGTACTTACTTTCTAATGTGGTGGACGATATCCGCGACCGCATCACCCATATTATCCGCGGGCAAGACCACATGACCAACACCACCAGACAGGTCTTGCTCTACGAGGCACTGGAAGCGCCCCTGCCGGTTTTTGCCCATATTCCTCTTACCCTAGACATCCAAAAGCGTAAAATATCCAAACGCAGCCACGGCGAAGTGGTGGCAGTGCAATTCTACCGCGAGCGCGGCTTTCTTCCCTGGGCGCTGTGTAACTTCCTGGCCCTTTTGGGCTGGAACCCCGGTACCGAGCAGGAATTTTTCTCGCGGGAAGAGCTGACCAAAACTTTCTCCCTCGCACGCATCAACCGGGCCAACTCGGTATTTAACTTCAAGCCAGGCGATGAAAAATTTTTTACCGACCCCAAGCTCATTGCCATCAACGAGCACTACCTGCGCAACCTAGGACGAGAAGAACTCGGCACCCTGGTACAGCCGGTGCTGGAGCAGGCTGGACTGTGGCAGCCTGCCTATGCGGCTGAACGCCGCAACTGGTATCTAGATACCCTGCTGCTCATCCGTGACCGCTTCCACACCTTAAACGATTTTGCCACTGCTGGCCGGGCCTACTTTTCTGACAACTATCCCATTGACCCCAAACCACTGGCTAGAAACATCCTCAAACATCCGCAGCTGACAGAGTGGCTACCAGAGCTGGCTGCGCGTTTCGCCAAATTGGCGGATTTCAACAGCGAAACAACAGAAGCGCTTTGTCGCGAAATGGCCGCAGAACTGGACATCAAGCCCGGCATTCTTATCAACGCCATGCGTACCGTGCTCACCGGTCAACTGGCCGGCGCCTCCATGTTTGACATCCTCGCCACCCTGGGGCAAGATACAGTGGTACGCCGCCTCTCCAAGGTGGAGCACCTTTATGCCTCCTGAACTCTTCATTTACGACATGACACAACCCGCCGCCAGTAGCGACAAGCCCCTTGATTTTATCCGCCAAATCATCAGCGACGATTTACAAAGCGGCAAGCACCGTCGCATTGTCACCCGCTTCCCGCCAGAACCCAACGGCTACCTCCACATTGGCCATGCCAAGTCGATCTGCCTCAACTTCGGCGTGGCCCAGGAATATGGTGGTCGTTGCCACCTGCGTTTCGACGACACCAACCCAGACAAAGAGTCTAGGGAATATGTGGAGGCCATTATCCGGGATGTACACTGGCTCGGGTTCGACTGGGGAGAGCACCTCCACTATGCCTCGGATTACTTCCAACAGCTCTACGAGTTCGCCCTGGCTCTCATCAAGATGGATAAGGCCTATGTCTGCCACTTAAATAGCGAACAGATCCGTGAATACCGCGGCACCCTCACCGAGCCTGGCCGGGAAAGTCCGTACCGCAACCGCAGTGTAGAGGAAAATCTGGCCCTTTTTGCCGACATGAAAAGCGGTATTCTGCCCGAGGGCGCCTGTGTGCTGCGGGCCAAAATCGACATGGCCTCACCCAACATGGTCATGCGCGATCCGGTCTTGTACCGCATTCTGCACAGCCACCATCACCGCAGCGGCGACAAATGGTGTATTTACCCGATGTACGACTTCACCCACTGCCTCTCAGATATGCTGGAGGAGATCACCCACTCGCTCTGTACGCTCGAGTTTGAAAACAACCGCGCCCTGTATGATTGGGTGCTGGATACCTTGCACACCCCAACCCACCCACGCCAGATCGAATTTGCCCGCCTCAACATCAACTACACCATCACCAGCAAACGTAAGCTCTTGCAACTGGTCGAAGAGGGTAAGGTATCTGGTTGGGACGATCCGCGCATGCTCACCATCTCGGGCCTGCGCCGCCGGGGCTACACGCCGGCGGCCATCCGCAATTTTTGCGCTGACATAGGTGTGGGCAAACGTGATTCCCTCATTGATATGGGTGTCCTGGAAAACGCCATCCGCGACGACCTCAACCAGCACGCCCGCCGTGTGTTTGGCGTACTGGAACCACTTAAGGTGGTGATCACCAACTATCCGGAGGGCGTGGAAGAGGAGGTGGTTGCCCAAAACCATCCGCAAAATCCGGCCATGGGCGAGCGGCGTTTGCCCTTTGGCCGCGAACTGTTCATCGAACAGGCCGATTTTATGGAGGATGCACCCAAAAAATTCTTCCGCCTGAGCATTGGCCGCGAAGTGCGCCTACGCTACGCGTACCTGATTACCTGTCAGGAGGCGGTGAAGGATGCCAGCGGCCGGGTGGTGGAATTGCGCTGCACTTACGATCCAGCCAGTCGTGGCGGTACTGCTCCGGATGGGCGCAAGGTACGGGGTACCATTCATTGGGTGGCGGCTGCGCATGCAGTCCCTGCGGAGCTGCGCCTCTACGACCGCCTGTTTACTGTGGAAGAACCGGATAGCGACAAAGAACGCCATTTTATGGACTTTCTCAACCCAGACTCACTTAAGGTGCTTAACGACTGCAGGCTGGAACCAAGCCTGGCCCAGGCCCAAGCAGAGGACCGCTTTCAGTTTGAACGACAGGGCTACTTCTGTTTGGACAGCGACAGCACAACCGATGAAAAAGGCAAACTGGTATTCAATCGTATTGTCTCCCTGCGCGACAGCTGGGAAAAGATCAATCCACAGCGATGAGTAAAAACATGGCGCTGATCAATTTACGTCATATGGCCATCAATCAAAGTGGCACCATTGCCGCGGTCAAGGTGGGCGGAGAGCTGGGCCGTCGCATCCGGGAAATGGGTCTGGTTCCGGGTACAGAAATTACAGTTAAGCAGCGGGCACCACTCAATGATCCGGTGGCCCTACGGGTGCTCGGTGGCACCCTCACCCTGCGCAACAACGAGGCCGACTACATTGAGGTGGAAGTGGGGGATTGAAACCGTTTTTCACTTGAGCTTTGTACACGGTCTTGCACAGCCCTGCGCCAGCCATAGCTCGCAACACACCGCACCTGCCACCACTCCATGGTTACCATTGTTTTTGCCCGCAGCTCACCATTCTTACGATAAAAAATCTGCATTAATGGCGCGCTGCAAAAGGATGCTTATAATACATCCGTTTTGAACAACAACTAAGCGATCTGTTCCATATCATTTGAAGGAGTCTATGATGAGCACGAAAAAGATTGCAGTACTGATCGGCAGTCTGCGCAAGGAATCATTTAACCGGAAAATGGCCAAGATCCTGGCGGAATTGGCCCCGGCTTCCTTGGCGCTGGACATTGTTGAGAGCAGCGACCTACCCTTCTACAACGAAGACCTGGAAACTGAACAAGCCCCTGCCCCATGGCTTACATTCAGGGAAAAAATTGCAGCCTGTGACGGCCTGCTTTTCCTCACCCCGGAGTACAATCGTTCAGTGCCCGCGGTACTGAAAAACGCCCTGGATGTCGGCTCGCGACCTTACGGTCAAAATGTGTGGAACAACAAACCCGCTGCGGTCCTCTCGCTTTCGCTGGGGGCCCTGGGTGGTTTTGGTGCCAATCACCACCTGCGCCAGTCGCTCACCTGCCTCAATGTGCCGGTCATGCAGCAACCCGAAGCCTACCTTGGCAACGCACCTGCCCTTTTTGACGAAAACGGTCAGCTGGCCAAGGCAGACACCAAGGAGTTTCTCGCCTCCTTTATGCAGGCCTTTGCTGCCTGGACAGACAAGTTCAGTGCTGCATAAAAGCGCCTTTTAAAAAAATAGCCAGACCGCCGCCGGGAGAAGCACCTGCCTTCTCCCGGTTTTGTTTTCCTCCCCCTCCCCTTTGCACACCTCTTGTCTGTCTGCATTCCCACGAAAATAAACTGGCAAGCAAACGAAGCACTCAGCAACATCGGCTGGTTTCCGGCCTTTAATTGCCTTTTTCACGGCCTTCTCCCTAAAAACATCTCGCAGTATCACGCAAGGGCATAACCACTCATGTTGATGCCCACCTTGATCAAGGACCTGTACGACCCTATCTTCAATGGAACGAAGAGCGAAAGGCAACTAGAACAAAACACAGCTTCAACGACAACGGCAAAAGAGGAGCACATGTGCCACAGGCGCCAACAGAGTGAACTCCCGCCAAGGTACAGACCGTCTACACAAGGCCTCTCTCTCCATGGCGTGCCAACAGCAGATTAGGAATAGACCCATGCAAGCAAATCAGGGAAATCTCACCCTCGAAACGCTCCGTTTTGACAACAGTTTTATCCGAGAATTGCCAGCAGACAATGAAGCGGTCAACAAGCGGCGACAAGTACACCATGCCTGTTATTCACGGGTGCGGCCGCTCCAGGTGACCAAACCGCAACTACTGGCTTTTTCTCCTGAAGCCGCTGCCCTGCTGGGCCTGCCTCCCGAGGAGTGCAGGCGCAATCTCTTTACCCAAATTTTTTCCGGCAATGCACTGTTGCCGGGAATGGATCCCCACGCAACCTGCTATGGCGGCCATCAGTTCGGCAATTGGGTTGGGCAGCTGGGCGACGGCCGGGCCATCAACCTGGGGGAGGTGCTCAATCGCTCAGGCGAGCGCTATATGCTCCAGCTTAAAGGCGCAGGGCCAACCCCTTACTCTCGCAATGCCGACGGCCTTGCGGTATTGCGCTCTTCCCTGCGCGAATTTCTCTGCAGCGAGGCCATGCACCACCTGGGTAGTCCCACCACCAGGGCGCTGAGCCTGATCCTGACCGGAGACCCGGTGGAGCGAGACATGTTCTATGACGGCCATCCCAGGGAAGAGCCCGGTGCAGTGATCTGCCGTATTGCCCCGAATTTTATCCGCTTCGGCAATTTCGAGATTTTTGCGGCGCGCAACGATCTTGCCACCCTGCAACAGCTCACCGACTATACCATCCGCACCTTTTTCCCCCAACTGGGCAACCCGGGCAAAGACAGCTATATCGGTCTATTTCGCGAGGTATGCCACAGTACGGCGAAACTCATAGTGGACTGGCTACGGGTTGGTTTTGTGCATGGAGTGATGAACACCGACAACATGTCCATCCTCGGCCTGACCATTGACTATGGGCCCTATGGCTGGCTCGAGGGCTATGATCCGACCTGGACACCCAACACCACCGATGCCGCGGGCAGGCGTTACTGTTTTGGCCGCCAGGCACAAATCGCCCATTGGAACCTGGCCAAACTGGCGAATGCCCTCTATCCACTGGTGGAAGAGACCACCCCCTTTGAAGAAATCCTGCAGGACTATACCCGCATCTTTGATCAGCACTGGCAGGAAATGGTGGCCGCCAAACTCGGCCTACAGCGCTTTGACCCGGCCAGTGACCAAGCCATGGTTGAAGAGCTTTTCCTTCTGCTGATGGAGGTGGAAACCGACATGACCATCTTTTTTCGCGCTTTGGGCCAGGTAGCCGAGATGTTGACGCAGGAACAGGAAGCAGTGGAAGCATGTCGGCAACTCCTGCATCCTGCCTGGTATCGACCAGAAGAACTCGATCCAGCCTACCACGAGCGGCTTGCGGCTTGGCTAGTCCGTTACCAACAGCGACTCCATGCAGATTCTTTGGAAAAAGGCGCGCGGCAAAGGCATATGAACCAGGTCAATCCCAAGTATGTGTTCCGCAATTATCTTGCCCAGCAGGCCATAGACCAGGCAGAGGCTGGAGAGTATCAACGTATTCATGAACTGCTGGATCTGCTGCGCAGACCCTATGATGAACAACCAGAACGGGAGCACTTTGCGGCCAAACGACCAGAATGGGCGAGGAATCGGCCAGGTTGTTCCATGCTCTCTTGCAGCTCCTGACCTTGTACCTCTATGCTGGCACCTTGTTTTTCCAGCTTCAGAGCAAAGATATAGATTTAGGAAGGCAGACAGAAATGCCACGCAGGCGTATATCAACATACGTCCTCAACATACGTCCTGCCAGCATTTCAGAATTAGGCACAGACAGTGCCTTGATACTTTAATATAGAGTTGGAATTACCTATTTTCACCGGCACCAAGCGAGACACCTTGATATCCTGGCTACGGCAACAAATTTGAATATCACTGCATCATAATTTTATGATGCAGTGCTTCTGTTCAAAGTATTTATTATACAGATAATATGTACAGATAACTGTAGAATATTTTTCTATATATAACAAGAATACTAAAACTCTGTAGCTTGTGGATTATCAAAAAGATGATAAAAAATGTCGGTCATATAGATGATACCAACCATTACCCCTTTGTCCACAACAGAAATACGACGCACACGGTTGCGCATCAGTCGATCAAGCACATGCATCATTGGTTCTTCTGGAGAAACAACAACAACTTCATCGTTCATGATATCACGAACTCTTTTTCTCTGTATTGTTTTGATAAACACTTCCAATTCAGCGTTCACAGCCATATCAGAAATATCGATACCAAAAAGCTGATATGAAGGCCTTAGGTGGTAAAGAATGGAATACATACTAATGGTACCCACCAAGGCATTGTTGTCGTCCACAACAACAAGACTGACATTCTTATGACCAGTTTCGCGGGTACCACCCAATAAAAGTTGTTCAACAGCCTGACTCACCAGTGCATCCTGATGGATGATATCATACTGCTGGGACATGAGATCTTTGGCTAATAGTGGCATAGTGCGGCTCCTTGCTGTGTTCGTTTACTTGCAATCGAAATGATTCCCCGGCCTTTTCACAAAAAACTCTCTCGTCTGCCTCCACTCCAGCGTGAACCGAAGAACAGACATGCACCGCTCTCAAAACTGATCCAAGTAGTCTTTTACCACCGGCTGCCGAGATAAACCACAAGAAAATCGGCAACAATTCCACCAGTACGACGGCCTCGACAGATTTGCCAAGGCTAATATACAATGTTGTGTTTTCCGGCACCTTGCTCATGCATTTTCTTCATGCATTCTGCCTTGCTGTTGTGATTTGCCATGTGTCTCAAAAAAATACAACAGCAGTCACTGGTTCTCAGAAGTACCACTTCTGCAGCACCAGGCTCCACATTGTCACCCAACATCCTGTGCAGGATGCCAAGAGTTATGATCCACCTGGCTTGCCTGGTCAGCTTCATTGTTCCATACCCGCTGTAAGGCCTCTGGTGCACACTTCCGGCTGCTTTGCTCGCTATAACTCCGCACCATAATGTAAGATCCATCTCTGCGTTTTTTGCGTTTCAACCTTGTGTTTCGTAAAAAAAGAGCTCAACACAAAAAAATACCTTGTCCAGAACCATTTTTTTTGGTGCTATGACGGTTGTTGAAATCAGGGTTCAGCCTAGCCCATAGGTCCACACCCTGGCGGGATTTGTGGTGAGTTTGACGCATCCCCAAGTTCGATTGCCACAACATCGGGATGTTTCGTTATCTCAAATCGTTTAATACGTAAGGAGAAAATCATGGTACCACCAGCTCAACTTCCGGACGATATTATCGCCCAGAAGCATCCAGCCGAAGCGCCAGAAAAAGCATCCATCCTCCCTAGCAGCCCGTTGAATAATCCGCAGTTTTGAATACCGTAAACAACGGCAGGTTGATATTTTTACGGAGATTGTCATGAGATGCAGACAAAGGAACATCAGCGCTGTTCGGTGGCATTTCGTATGATCAAATGACCCAAAGCAAGGGGCATGTCTTTTATGCGGCAAAAATCAATCCTGCGCCAGGGGGCTTTGACGTGCCCGTCGAAAATGCGCTGTGTGCTCCGTTCTACGCCGAAAGGTCGGCCGAAATCGGCAAGATGAATGATTTAGCGCTTTTGATCGGCTATTTTGAGGCATCGACTCGCAAAAAGCTGCGGCATCTGCTGGCGCTCAAGCAAAGGGCCTGTCTTTGCGCGAATTCCTCGCCTTGCGCCGCACCGAAACCGTGCCCGATGCACTCCTCTTTCAGCCGTATCCGCCAGCGCCTGCCGCGCTTTATATCGCCATCAGCGCAAATGTTTGCTTTGTGCTCAAGCTTTTGATCCGGCCAACCTGCTGGGTGGAAAATACCTGGGAATCAAGCCTCGACCATGATAGCCCAATGCCACCAGAAAATTGGGCTCGTCAGGGACACGGGCGCTTCCTATCAGGAGATCGCACACGATTGGCCTGAAGAAAGAGCATCAAAACGCCAACAGGCTTGAGCTTGTGGCCTTTGACCGCAAGCGCAACCGCAGAACTATCCTCTAACAATGGCAATCAAGCACGGATGAGGAGTCTTGCATAGCCAGACTCAAGGATGGCCGCAGCACATGGCGTATGCAAGCCCGAGCATGTGGTTGATCTGGAATCTGGAGCGATAGTTGCTGCGGTGATACATCCTGCGGATCAAGGCGACAACTCGGACTGAGTTGGCGTTTTGACACGCTTACAGATTCAGCCAATCGCTCAAGTGTCGATCCTGATAGGTCTCGCCCGTGTTGACGTAGCCCTTTGATCTGGTGGCGGATTGGCCTCCATAGCCGAGGCTCGAAAATTGCCGGTATTTTCCCGCAGCCGGATCCTGCTCCAAAAAGCAAAGACAAACATTTGCGCTGGATGGCGATATAAAAGCGGCAGGCGCTGGCGGATACCGCACAAAGAGCTGAAATCTGGGCAAGGCGGTTTCGGTGCGCGGGGCGAGAAAGTCGGCAGCGCAGTTTTGCCCTTTGCCTTGACCGGGGCAGTATGCGCCGCAGTTTTTTGCGGGGATCGAAATATAGAGAAGCGCTACATCATCCATGTCGCCGGGTTCAATTTGGGGGTTTGCTGCGCGCATTATTCGGTTTGGGCACGCCCAACAGGTTTTCGCCGATGGCCGCGCATGGCTGCCCTGGCGCAGGATTGGCGCTATGAATCTGCTCATATTGGTCATTTGGCCACCTAATGATCATCGAACAGCCGAAGGATCGCTAATGTTCTTGCGCCTGTTGCCAAGACTCATGACAACCAGCCGTTGTTTATTGTGCTCAAAAATACTGACTGGTGAGTTGTTCAACGGACTGCTAGGCTAGCCATCATTGCCCTGGCCGCAGCCCTGGCGTATCTTGTCTATACCTTTTTACCCTATGAGGTCGAGCCGCGTAAAGGGCTGGCACTGTTGACATTTATTGCCATCCTCTGGCTCACCGAGGCCCTGCACATCACCATCACCGCGCTCCTCATCCCTGCTCTGGCGGTAATCATCGGTTTTGAGGGTTTGACCACTGCCAAGGCGCTCAGCACCTTTGCCGATCCGGTCATTTTCCTCTTCTTTGGTGGTTTTGCTCTGGCCACTGCCCTGCACGCCCAGAAACTCGATCAAAAAATTGCCCTGAGCCTGGTTTCAGCGGCGCGAGGCCGGATGGGTATTGCCACTTTGTACATCTTCCTGGCCACTGCCGGGCTCTCCATGTGGATCAGTAACACTGCCACCGCGGCCATGATGCTGCCACTTGCCCTGGGGCTCATCTCCCAGATGAGCACGGACAAGCGTGGCACCAAAACCTTTATCATGCTGGGCATTGCCTATTCGGCCAGTGTCGGCGGGCTTGGCACCCTGGTGGGCTCGCCGCCCAATATCATTGCAGCCCGCGCCCTGGATATAAACTTTGCCGAATGGATGAAAATAGGCCTGCCCATGATGTTCGTCATGTTACCGGTGGTCTATGCAATCCTGTACTTGATGTTCCGGCCCGATTTTGGCAAGCGGGTTTCCGGTATTACGGTTTCCATCCCGTGGACGACTTCACGCATCACGGCCATCATTCTCTTTGCCGCTACAGCTCTGTGCTGGATCTTCAGCAGCAAAATTGCTGCAGTTACAAAAATCAGCAGCATGGATACGGTCATTGCCCTGTCTGCTGCTATTCTGGTGGTCTCGCTTGGCCTGGCCAGTTGGAAAGAAGTGTCGGCCAACACCGACTGGGGGGTGCTCTACCTCTTTGGCGGCGGCCTTACCCTGAGCGCCATCCTGCGTTCCTCGGGTGCTTCGGCAGTGCTCGGCAACGCGGTTGCCGGAGTCATGGGCGGGCTCACTCCATTTTTTGTCTGCCTGATCGTTGCCCTCTTCATCGTCTTTCTCACCGAATTCACCAGTAACACTGCTTCGGCTGCCCTACTGGTGCCGGTTTTCGCTGCCATAGCCGAACAGATGAATATGCCGAAAGAACTGCTGGTACTGATCATCGGTATTGGTGCTTCACTCGCCTTCATGATGCCTGTGGCCACCCCGCCCAATGCCCTGGTTTTTGGCACCGGTCATGTCCGCCAACGCGACATGATCAAGGTGGGCTTCATACTGGAAGTCGTAGGTGCGATTATCCTGGCAACCTACGCGGTCTTCTTCCTCTAAAAAATCTGCTCTCCATCCTTTTCCAACCAGAACCATGCAGCCGAAGAGACAACCACTCTCCTCGGCTGCATGGCTGCCTTTACACCCTCTTAATTATTCCCCCAAAGAGCAGTATCCTGCTTCCCAAGGTTGCTGTGTACGCAACATGCAGCAGGCAATAGAATAGGCCTGATAGGCCGTATTGGATCCGCCTGAGCCGACACAACTAGACGGCAGTATGTCGGTGCGCGTGCAGGGCCAGGCATGGGTAACCCTGATCAGCCGTACTTGTCTTTTTTTTATGTCCGTGTTATTTATTTTTGATTTTGCTTGGTGCATTTTCCTCTTACTTACAAAATAGTTCAAATAATTCGGGAGCTTCCCATGTCACACCATTTGTTCACCTCGGAGTCGGTTTCAGAAGGGCATCCTGACAAGGTTGCCGATCAGATCTCCGATGCCATTTTAGATGCCATCCTTGCCAAGGACAAATATGCTCGCGTGGCCTGTGAAAGCCTGGTCACCACCGGTTTGGCCTTGATTGCCGGCGAAATCACCACCAGTGCCTGGGTGGATATGCCACGCATCGTACGCGAAACCATCCGCGATATTGGTTATAATTCCTCGGAAATGGGCTTTGACTGGCAATCCTGCGCAGTGATGACCACCATCGACAAGCAGTCCAGTGACATAGCCCAGGGCGTGAACGAGGGTAGTGGCCTGGATCTGGACCAGGGCGCAGGTGATCAGGGTTTGATGTTCGGCTATGCCTGCAACGAAACCCCGGTGCTCATGCCCATGCCCATCACCTATGCCCATGCCCTGATGCAACGGCAAGCCATGATGCGCAAAGCCGGTGTCTTGTCGTGGCTGCGGCCAGATGCCAAGAGTCAGGTAACCATTGAATATGAAGACAACGCCCCCAAACGCATCGAGGCGGTGGTGCTCTCCACCCAGCACTCGGCTGAGGTAAGCTATGAAACCTTGCAGGAAGGGGTGATGGAGGAGATCATCAAGCCGGTGCTGCCCGCTGCCATGCTCGATAACCACACCAAGTTTTTCATCAACCCGACTGGCCGCTTTGTCATTGGTGGCCCGGTGGGCGACTGCGGTGTTACTGGTCGCAAGATCATTGTCGATTCCTACGGCGGCCGCGGCTCCCACGGTGGTGGTGCCTTTTCCGGCAAGGATCCCTCCAAGGTGGATCGCTCCTCCTCCTATATGGGCCGCTATGTGGCCAAAAATATCGTGGCCGCAGGCCTGGCCAGCGAGGTGGAGGTGCAGGTGGCCTATGCCATTGGCATTTCCAAACCGGTCTCCATCAATGTGAAGACTTTTGGCACCGGCAAGATCGCTGAAGAGCGCCTGGTGCAGATCGTGGATGAAGTGTTTGATCTCCGCCCCAAAGCCATTATCCAACAGCTCGACCTACTCAGGCCCATTTACCGCAAAACCGCAGTCTACGGTCATTTTGGCCGCGAGCTGCCGGAGTTCTCCTGGGAGCGCACGGACAAGGCCGAGGCGCTACGCAACGCCGCTGGCCTGTAATTCCAATTCCATATCAAAACCCTTTCTGTGCCGGCTTTGCTCTAAAATTAGAAGAAGCACAAATCTTATAAGGAAACAAATATGACAGACTACAAGGTAGCAGACCTCAACCTGGCTGATTGGGGCCGCAAGGAAATAGCCATTGCCGAAACAGAGATGCCCGGGCTGATGGCCCTGCGGGAAGAGTTCGGCCGGGACAAGCCGCTCAAGGGTGCACGCATTGCCGGATGTTTGCACATGACCATCCAGACTGCGGTGCTTATGGAAACCCTGGTGCATCTGGGGGCTGATTTGCGCTGGTCTTCCTGCAACATCTTTTCCACCCAGGATCACGCCGCAGCCGCCATGGTGGCCGCAGGTATCCCCACCTTTGCCTGGAAGGGAGAGACCGAGGAGGAATTTTGGTGGTGCATTGAGCAGACCATCTTCGGGCCGGACAACTGGCGGCCGAACATGCTCCTTGATGACGGCGGCGACCTCACCTTGGTAATGCACCAGAAGTATCCGGAGCTGATGCGCGGAGTGCGCGGGGTGTCTGAAGAAACCACCACCGGTGTGCACCGTCTCTACGAGATGAGCCGCAAGGAGGCGCTCCTCTGCCCGGCCTTTAATGTGAACGATTCGGTTACCAAATCCAAATTCGACAACCTCTACGGTTGCCGCGAATCGCTTATTGACGGCATCAAGCGGGCCACCGACGTGATGATTGCCGGCAAGATCGCCGTGGTGATCGGGTATGGTGATGTGGGCAAAGGCTGCGCCCAGGCCCTGCGCGGCATGGGGGCAACAGTATTGGTCACCGAGATTGACCCCATCTGCGCCCTGCAGGCGGCCATGGAAGGCTACCGGGTGGTGACCATGGAGGAGGCCGCGCCTGTGGGCAACATCTTCGTCACCTGCACCGGCAACCTGAAGGTGATTACCCGCGCCCATATGGAGGCCATGCCCAATGAGGCCATTGTGTGCAATATCGGTCACTTTGACTCGGAAATCGATATCGCCGGCATCCGTGATCTAACCTGGGACAACATCAAACCCCAGGTGGATCATGTGATTTTTCCGGACGGCAAGCGCATAATCGTGCTGGCCGAGGGCCGCCTGGTCAACCTGGGCTGCGCCACCGGGCATGCCAGCTTTGTGATGAGCAACTCCTTCACCAACCAGGTACTGGCCCAGATTGAGCTGTGGCGCAACTCTGCTCAGTACGACAACAAGGTCTATGTACTGCCCAAATTGCTGGATGAGAAGGTGGCCCGCCTGCATCTGGATAAAATCGGGGTCAAGCTCACCACCTTAAGCCAGGAACAGGCCGACTACATTGGCGTGCCGGTCGAAGGCCCCTACAAACCCGAGCACTACCGGTATTAAACAGACGGCTAGGCCCTGGCGCATCCATGCTGCCCCTTGAGGTCAGTCTGGCTTTTTTTCTTGCCTCCATTGTTCTGGCCCTGGCCCCAGGGCCAGACAATATTTTCGTGCTCACCCAATCCGCGCTCTACGGCTGGAAGCAGGGTTTAAGCGTCACCATCGGCCTCTGCACCGGCCTGTTAGTGCACACCACGCTGGTTACCTGCGGGGTGGCCGCCCTTATCCTTGCCTCTCCCCTGCTCTTCACCGCCTTAAAAACCATTGGTGCCCTGTACCTGCTCTATCTGGCCTGGGGGGCCCTGCGCGCAGGTAAAGCTGCGCAAACCGTGGCGGCCGAGAATGCCTCACCCAGCCTTGGCACTTCCCATGGTCCCTCCCTAAGCCTGACCCAGTTGTACCGGCGCGGCATTATCATGAATATCACCAACCCCAAGGTCTCCATCTTTTTCCTTGCCTTTCTACCGCAATTCACCCGGCCAGGCCATGGCCCGCTCATCGGCCAGATTTTCTGGCTGGGCCTGCTCTTTATCCTGGCCACCATCCTCATCTTCGGCGGCATCGCCATCCTGGCAGGCAACTTGGGCACCAAGTTGCAACAGTCAGAGCGCATGCAGCGCTGGCTCAACTGGGCAGCAGCCGCCATCTTCGTGGGCCTGGCCCTGCATCTCTTGCTGTCGCAGGCAGGGGGCTAATTTTTCGGAAACAAACCAGGAAAACGGTGCAGGAAGCTTTGGTCTGTTGCAAAAGGCAGTCACAAGGCCGGCACCTGTGATTTGGAACTGGAATCAAGAGAGATAGATCATGCCGGCCGGGCCTTCTTCCACCAGACCGATAATCTGCACCGGCAGGGAATAACCAAGCCCGCGCAGACCAGCCTGCATGGCATCCGCGGCAGTCTGCGAAAGAGAAAAGAGCAGACCACCCGAGGTCTGCGGATCAAAGCCCAGCATTTCCTCCAGCGCGTCCTTGGGCAGAGAGGAGTGGACAAAACTACGATAGTGCTCCTGGTTGCGGTAGGCCCCGGCCGGAATCATGCCCATGGCCGCCATATCAAGGGCCTCGGGCAGAAGCGGCAGGCTCTTTGCCGAGATATGCAGACTGACCCCAGAAGCAGCAGCCATTTCGTGGGCATGACCAAAGAGGCCAAAGCCAGTGATATCGGTGCAGGCATGGACTTGCGGCCGCAGGGCTGCAAAGCCTTCCTGCGTAAGCACCATAAGCGGGGCCTGGTTCAGGATAGCCATGGCAGTGACCATGGCCTCTTCAGCACTTTGCGGCAGCAAACCACCCTTAAGGGCCGTGGCCAGGATGCCACAACCCAAGGGCTTAGTCAAAAGCAGGACATCTCCAGCTTGCGCGCCCGCATTGGTGAGCAGATGTTCGGGCGCGACCGTGCCGGTCACAGACAGGCCGTACTTCAACTCCTGATCTTCCACCGAATGGCCGCCCACCAAAAGCGCGCCCGCCTCCTTGATCTTGTCGAGCCCGCCCTCGAGCACCCGGCGAAACACCGAGGCATCCATCTGTTCTGCCGGGCAGCAGAGAAGGTTCATGCATAGAAGCGGCTGCCCGCCCATGGCATAGACATCTGAGAGGGCATTGGCCGCCGCAATCTGGCCAAAGGCAAAGGGATCATCCACCATGGGGGTAAAAAAATCCACGGTCTGAATCAGCGCGGTCGTCTTGTTGAGCAGGTACACGCCCGCGTCATCGCTGGTTGAGCTGCCAACCAGCAGGCGTGGATCATCGGGCAATTCGAGCCCGCAGAGTAAGCGGTCCAGGTCCCCTGGGCCGAGCTTGGCAGCTCAGCCTGCTGCCTTGACAGTGCGGGTCAGCTGGATCTTTGTGTGGCTCATGCGCTTTACCGGAAGAAAGGCTTGAAAAAAAAGACGTGATCTGTTTCATAATGCTTTTTGAGTCACGCTGCAACGTGAACCAAAAAATATTGGTATGAACCACAAGGCACAAGGAAAGCGGTTCTTTGTGCCTTTCCTGTTTGCAGGGCTGGGGCAAACTCCAGCCCATGCTGACTTCTGATATGCGTGCGAATATGTCTAACGAAGAACAGTGGAAACCACGCCACGAATGCGGTATTTGCGGCGTATATGGGCACGAGGATGCCGCCAAGCTCGTGTATTTCGGTCTGTATGCCCTGCAGCACCGCGGCCAGGAAAGTGCTGGTATCGCGGTCGGCGATGGCGAACGCATCGCCCTGCACAAAGATATGGGCCTGGTGCCGGATGTGTTCAGCGAAAACACCTTAGCCAAGCTCACCGGCCATGTGGCAAGCGGCCATGTGCGCTACTCCACCACCGGGGCCTCAAGTTCAGTCAATGTGCAGCCCTTCATGATCCGGCACCGGGGCCTGTCCATGACCATTGCCCACAACGGCAACCTGGTCAACTCCATAGCCCTGCACACCGTGCTTGAAGAGGAAGGCGCTATCTTCCAGACCACCATGGACAGCGAGATCGTGCTGCACCAGCTGGTCAGGCATCTGGGAAAGCACAACATGGCAGAGGCCATTGCCAGAACCTTTTGCTGCATCAAGGGCGCCTATTCGCTTTTACTCATGACCAAAGACAGCCTGATTGCGGTGCGCGACCCCAACGGTTTCAGGCCGCTTTGTCTGGGCGTGCTGGAAAACGGGGCCTATGTGGTGGCCTCCGAAACCTGTGCCCTTGATTTAATTGAGGCCCAATACCTGCGTGATATTGAGCCGGGCGAGGTGCTGCTCATCAACAGAGATGGCCTGCAATCCCTGCACCCCTGGCCTTCGGTGCGCAAGAGTTTTTGTATTTTCGAACACGTCTATTTTGCCCGGCCCGACAGCGATGTCTTTGGTTTCAATGTCTATGCCGCCCGCAAGCGCATGGGCGCGATCATGGCCAGGGAAACCGATATCAAGGCGGATTTCGTCATGCCGTTTCCGGATTCGGGCAACTATGCTGCCCTGGGCTATGCCCAGGCATCCGGCATTCCCCTGGAAATCGGCATGATCCGCAACCACTACGTGGGCCGCACCTTTATCCAGCCCAGCCAGTCCATGCGGGATTTTTCGGTGCGGGTGAAGTTGAACCCAGTACGCGACCTGCTCAAGAACAAACGGGTAATCATTGTTGAGGATTCGATCATCCGCGGCACCACCGGCCGCAGCCGGGTGCAGTCGCTGCGCCAGGCAGGGGCGGCCGAGGTGCACATGCTGGTCAGTTGCCCGCCCACCTGCCATGCCTGCTACTATGGTATTGATTTTCCGACCACTTCACAGTTGATTGCCGCCAACAACACCATTGAAGGTATTCGCGAATACCTTGGCCTGGATTCGCTACATTATCTGAGCCTGGATGGTCTAGTCGAGGCCACTGGTCTGCCTAAGGAACAGTTTTGTCTGGCCTGTTTCAACGGCGAATATCCCATCCAGCCGGATATCTCCTTTACCAAGGACTCCCTGGCCAACTGCTGCTTTTAAGCTGTGCATAATGGAACATAGCAGGAGAGCCAGAGCATGGCAGGTATCATCATTCTATGGCTTCTGTGGTGCCTGCTCCACAGCGCACTGATTACACGAACAGTAAGCAGCCGCATTGAAGGATTGCCCGCCCCTTGGCCAGGCGCATACAGGCTCGCCTATACCACTTTTTCTCTGCTCACCCTGCTGCCCCTTGCCTGGGTAAGCCACAGCTATCCCCAAAAGCCAATCGCCCTGCCGCTCTGGACTATCTTTCTGCAGGTGCTCCTGCTCGCCTACGCTCTCTTTCTCTTTACCGCAGGAGCCAGACAGTACAGCCTGGTCGATTTTTCCGGCTGGAGCCAGTGGCAACGCTACCGACGCGGAGAAGCTGCTGCAAGCCCAAGCCTCCTGCGCACCGGCGGCATCCTCCGCCATATCCGTCACCCCTGGTATGCAGCTGCGCTTGCCCTGCTCTGGGCCTTTCCCCTCACCGACCTGAACCTGATCATCCGCTCCATCCTCAGCATATACATAGTTGTCGGTACCTGGCTTGAAGAGAGAAAACTTACCATCACCCATGGGGAACGCTACCGTGCGTATTCCCGGGTAACGCCCCGTTTCTTCCCCTGGAAGCTTTTTAAGCGCAACTGCAACCGCCTGCTCAGGATCCGGGCGGAGCAGCCTAGCCCTGTTACTTATTTCCCAGTTCCAAGCAAAGATGCAGTCAAGGAGGCGGGGAAAAGGCGACGCAGGCGTACATTTGGGTGCTCTGGGGAGGATTTTCCGAAGCCAGGCACTGAAGAGCGCTTTAATATGGAGGCGGAAACACCAACCCGGTCCATGGATACCAGCCAGGCTCCCTTATTCTTTGTCCTCAATGTTGCCGCCGGCTCCCAGCACGCAGAGGCCACCATTGCGGCCATCAAAAAGGGCATGGCCGGCTCGGAGCGGGACTTCCGCCTGATCACCCTGAAAACGGGCAACACAAAAAAACGTATCAGGGCTGTAGTGGACGAAGCCTGCACTGCCGGGGCCATTGTGGTGGCTGCAGGCGGCGATGGCACCATCTGCGGGGTTGCGCAGCAACTGGTGAATCGCCCCTGCCCCCTGGGTGTACTGCCCCAGGGCACCTTCAACTACTTTGCCCGCAGCCTGGGCATGCAAGAAGAAACAGAGGCGGCGGTGCAACAGCTCCTCCATAGCCACCCCAAGCCCATCCAGGCGGGCATGGTGAACGGACAGCTTTTTCTGGTCAATGCAAGCCTTGGCCTGCATCCGCAGATGCTTCTTGATCGCGAGGCCTTCAAGGCAAAACTGGGCCGTCACCGGCTGGTGGCCATGCTGGCCGGGCTCTTTACCCTGGCGCAGCGGCCCCATGACCTCAACCTGTGTCTGAGTGGCGACAGTGGAGAACTCAGCATCAACAGTCCGCTCCTCTTTGTCTGCAACAATCCCCTACAATTGGAGCAGCTCGGGCTTGGGCACAGGCAGAGCAGCGGCCCGGCTCCTGCCTTACGTGGTAGTCTTATGGCCGTGCTGCTCAGGCATGCAAGCAGCATGCAGCTCTACCGCCTGGCACTCAAGGGTGCGCTGGGCACTTTGGGTGAAGATGAGTTGCTTTCGCTGAGCACCTTCAAACACCTCACAGTGCAGCCCCGGCCGCGCTGGCAGTTCCGCTTCGTCAAGGTGGCGCTCGACGGTGAAGTCAAACGCATGCGCACGCCCCTGTATTTCGAAGCGGTTGCCGGCGCAATCAGCGTGATGATGCCGCCACTTGCACCATCAGTGCCTTCAACGCATCCTGCAACACCGGCCCTGCCATGACCACCCTACTCCACATCTCCGACACCCACTTCGGCACCGAGATCCCGGCAGTGCTGACAGCGCTTAGGTTGCAGGTGCACGCGATGTTGGTTGACGCCATCATCCTCTCCGGCGATTTGACTCAACGCGCCCGGCTCTATCAATTCCGCAATTGCCGCGCCTTTATCGACTCGCTGGGCGACCTGCCGCTGCTCGCCATTCCCGGCAACCACGATATTTCCCTGTGGTGCCCCTGGGAACGTTTCTTCACCCCCTACCGGCGCTATCAAAAATACTTCCCCACTGACTTTGACAGGTACGGCGTTATCAGTACACAATGCGGTGAGGCCTGTCTTATTGCTGTGCGCTCAACCAGAAGATACCGCCATATCCATGGCGAACTCTCCAGCCGTCAGATTGACCGGGTGGGCCGCCTGCTTAAGAAAGCGCCGAGCAAGGCCCTGAAGCTGGTGGTCTGCCACCAGCCGCTCCATGTGACCGATCAGGAAGACGAAGTAGACCTGGTTCGCAGTGCAGATAAGGCCATTTTTCTGTGGCGGGCTGCAGGCGCAGACGGCATTGTCAGTGGCCATATTCATCAGCCCTTTATCGTGCCCATTCCCCTTGCCGAGGATGTGCCCAGCCAGCGGCCAATGTGGGCCATCCAAACCGGCACCACCGTCTCCAAACGGCTGCGCGACAACTACCCCAATGCCTTCAATATTATCAGCAACCAAGCGCAAATTTTTGAAACAGCTGAAATAGAGAACCCCCTTGGCCTCGACCAACCCAGCTGGGGTGCTGCCCTGTGGCTCTATGACTTCAAATCTGCTCAATTCTTGCCATATAAACAGTATTGGCTAAAATAACGGTAAGGAACCGTCAAAAATCGACACCGCCATAAACCAACAAGAACGGGCGGTGCACAATCCGGAGAAGAATTATGGCTAGACTGGTTGTTATCGGTGGTGACGCGGCAGGCATGAGTGCCGCCTCTCAGGTGCGCAGGATGCAGCCCGAGCGCGAAATTATTGTTTTTGAACGCGGCAGCTACACGTCGTATGCTGCCTGCGGCATTCCCTTTTATGTGGCTGGCCTGGTGGAGGATGTCGGCAGACTCATTGCCCGCACGCCGAAACAGTTCAGGGAAAAATATCGCATCCAGGCCATGATACGCCATGAAGTGTTGGCTATTTTTCCGAAAGAGCAGCGCATTCTGGTGCGTGATCTGGAAAAAAACGAGGAGCGGCAGGAGCCCTACGACGAACTCCTTATCGCCACCGGCGCAGACCCGGTGCGAACCGGTTTTGATGGAGAAGAGAGCGCAAACGTGCACCTGGTCAGCACGCTGGCGCATGCCCAGGACATCGACCAGGCCTTAAGCAACGGCGGCGACGGTGCGGTCCGCCAGATAGTGATTGTGGGCGGCGGCTATATTGGCCTGGAAATGGCCGAGGCCTTTCAGTTACGCGGTCTGGAGGTGACGATGATCCACCGCGGCCCAGAGGTAATGGCCACCTTTGACCCGGATATGGGCCACTATGTCAGCGAGGCCCTGCGGCAGAGCGGCATAGATCTGTACCTGCACACAGCACTTGAGGGATTCACCCACGAAAACGGCAAAGTCAGCGCCTTGCTCACTTCGCAGGGCAGCATTCCTGCAGATATGGTGATCTTGGGGATTGGGGTGCGGCCGACAAGCCGCCTGGCCAAGGAGGCGGGGCTCTCCCTTGGGCCCAAAGACAGCATCCGGGTCAACGAGTTGCAGCAAACCGACCATGCGCATATCTGGGCTGCGGGCGACTGCGCCCAGTCCTTCCACCTGGTCAGCCGCAAACCTGCTTATATAGCCCTGGGCACCATTGCCAACCGCCAGGGCCGGATTGCGGGCATCAACTTGGGCGGCGGTTACGCCACCTTCCCAGGAGTGTTGGGCACCAGCATCGCCAAATTCATGGAATGCGAATGCGCCCGTACCGGCTTAAACGAGCGCGAGCTCAAACAACTGGGCTGGCAGTATGTAACAGCGCAGATTTCCACCAAAACCCTGCCGCGCTACTATCCGGGCTCAACCTCCATGCACGTCAAAGTTTTGGCGGAAAAGGGCAGCGGCAAACTTTTGGGCGTGCAGATTGTGGGCGGGCCAGGATCGGCCAAGCGCATCGACACCGCTGCCATGGCCCTGCATGCCGGTTTGCGGCTGGATGAGTTCATCCATGCAGATTTAAGCTATGCCCCGCCCTTTTCCGGCCTGTGGGATCCGATGGTCATTGCGGCCAGGCAGGCGATGAAGGAGGTGTGACGGCAAGGTAGCCGGACAGGCAGGGTAAGGAGTTAACGAATCGTTCTCCTTTGCATTTTTCGCGATGGATTTTGCGAGGTTGGCAGCTGGGATTCAGTAGATTCAGCAGATTCAGCATCGTCTGCATCCTGTCCGGGTAAAAACTGGCGGGCCTGCTCCTGCAGGGCCTCTATTCCGCCCGGTTGCTTCAGGGTCTGTACCGCCTGATGGATGGCCTGGCGCAGCATGGCCTCCACCTCCTCATTCACAGCCACCTGTATGTTTGCAGGAGGTTCGAACAGGGCATCCGGAACCGGGCTAAACAGATCGATGCGCACCGCTTGCAACCGGTTGATCGTGCCCACAACCCTCACTTCGGACTGAAGCGGAATGTCGGTATCATGTAGCAGACAGGAGGAAGAAAAGCCGCCAAAGGAAATTCGATCACACTGAAAGCCCAGGATACTACCGCTGCGACTCTGTACAATGGAGCCTGCGTTTTCAAACAGTGAGGGGCCGAGTTGGGCGGCATTGGCAGCAAAAATCTTTTTTTCACCCTCGCCGAGCTGTTCGTACTCCTGCCGGTACAGGCGCGCGGGATTGGTGTTTTTTTCACCCCAATTGTCACTGAGATTGTAGCGCAGCACCCATTCGGGGCTAGTCAATTCCCGGGTTTTGGTGGTCATGGTCCTGCCGAACACATGCATGGTAGACTGGCTCTCTTTAACGCGTTTCCGCCCATAATCCTTGATATAGAGGATTTCCGTACCCTGTTGGGCACCAGTTATTCTATAATGGATGGTGCCTTCACGAAAAGGGGTCAGACGCTCCCAGGGCAGGGACTCGTCAGCATGGGCTGTGGCGCTGAAGGCTAGGGAAAAAATGAGAAGCGGTATAAAAAATCCACTGTGCATGGCATTGCTCCACACAAGGGGGATCGGCCGGCAGGACTGGACAACACCGTGTATTATATGCATAATACGGTCATAACACAAGCCGCACCATTTTTCTTCTTTTTCTACAAGGAGGCGCTGTGCTTGGCATTATTCAAACCATAGCTGAACGGAAGATCCAGCAGGCCATGGAAGAGGGTGCACTGCCAGACCTGAGTCACTGGAAAAACAAACCCCTGCCCCAAGACGACAGTTTGGCCAAAGTGCCACCTGATCTGCGCATGGCCTACAAAGTGTTGAAAAATGCAGGATACATTCCCGAAGAACTGGCCCTGCGCAAAGAAATTCTGCGTACCCAGGATCTACTCTCCCATGCTGCCGATGAACAGGAAAAACTGCGCCACCTGCGCCGCATCAGCCTCCTGCGCACCAAAATGGAACAATGCCATGGCCGTGCCATCTGCCTGGACGAAGATGGTCCCTACTATGCCCGGGTGGTGGAGCGGCTGAGCACCACGGCAAAATAGCGTACCAGAGCACGTTCACCAATCAACATCTTTTATAGCATATCTATGCTGGCAAACAGGGAGGCATCCCTGCCGATCTTCTCTGCATTGCCTATGCTCACCCGTATCGGTTGCTCCTTCAGGGGACTAAAGAAACTGGCATAGCGCTTGAGCCCTGCTGTGCTGGCCGAGAGAATAGACTCGACTCGTTCTTGCAGAAAATCTTCGGTAATACCAGAGAGATACTGATCTCGCCCCAATGCTCCCCTGGCTGCCGGCCCCTGGTGCGGATTGACACTGCTGTAGGCGCCGATAATCAACTGCTCAAGTGATGCAGCCGATAGATTTAAAGCGCCAATCACCCGGGGCAAATCTGCATAGGCGCTGTAGGTCTTGGCCACCTGGGGATCCCGGTAGCTTACCAGGGCAAAATTGCCGGTAACATGGCTGAACCGCACAAAACAGCCGTAGGCACCACCCATCTGCCGCACCGTATTCCACAGATAATCCCGGGAAAGCCAGGCTTTCAGCACCTCGAAATCACCGCAATACTGTGCTGGATCGGCAAAGAGCTGGCAGGCCTGGACATTATAGACAATTTCTGCGGCCGTGGTGAAGGCCTGGGTGGTCGGAAAGCTTGTAAAATGCTGTTCTTGAGCCAAGGCAGGCTCAGGGTTCAGCGTCTGCAACATGCCTACAGCCAATCGGGAAAAATCCCCTATCTGCGCGGTATCCGCCGTGATGGCGCACACTAGCCCAGAGCGCCGGAACAGGGCTGAACGGATGCGGGTCAGGGCTGCGAGAAAACCCTCCTCCAGCGCAGCATAATTCTCTGCCAGCTGCTTGAGCTGCAAATACGCTGACATGCCCTGCACACCATCGCGCAAACGGCCGGGCAGGCTCAGCTGCGCAAAGGCACGCAACGTGGCCAGGCCATAGCCTTCGCTTTGGACATTGTGCTCTGCCCAGGCAAATTCCCGGCGGACAATTTCCTCGATGCGGCGGCGGTCGGAAAAATCCACCTCAGCCAAGACCTCGGCCAGCAAATCCATGGACTGGGGCAAAGAAGCAGCCAAAGCCTTCACATGCAGCCACAAGAGCGGTTGTACAGTGTCGCGTACTTCAGCCTTGACATACGCCTGGAAGGAATGATTGAACCCGCCGGTATACAGGTTTACCTCCTTGGCAAACTGCATGTAATTCTTTTTGCTGGTACCGATTTCCGTAACAATGGTGCCAAAAAGATCCAGATAGAGCAGATCTTCGACCGAAAGAGCGGAACAATCGAATCCTATATCAAAATACACCACCCCATTGGTGGCCAGTTCACTGACCAAAAGCGGCCTGTCTGCAAGTTCTGCCAAGCGCACACTGTGTACAGGTGGTCTTGCCTCCACCTCGCTGCGGGACAAACGTGGCAGATGGGCCAGTTCTTCATCGCTGGGCGGCCTGGCCTGCAGTTGCATGAGTTCGCGGGTCTGTTCCACCAGACGCTGACGCTCTGCTCTGCTAAGCGCAGCAGTCATACTGGCCAGTCGCTGGTCTTCTTCCTGCTGATTGGCCTCCATTCCCTGGGGATCTGGTTCAAGGATTACCCGCACACTTGTCGGATTGTCCAACAGATGCGTGCTGATCAAGGTTTCAAACCAGCGCTCCTCAAGGGCCTTTTGCCGTACCTGTGCCAGCAGTTCATCCACGCACAAAGCTGCAAAGGGTGAAATACCGTGTTTCATGGCCGCCTGCGCCCGCAGGATCAGTTGTAAACCACGCTGCGGCTTGTTCAGTTCCTCGCGCAGCCTAAACTCAAACGTGTTGAGCTCAGAAAGCACCAGCTCATGCTCCAATCCCTGGGCAGCAATATCGGCCAAGGTGCTTCGGTACAGGGAAAAAAAGGCCTCTGCCTTGGCCGGGTCAGTGCCGATGAGATAGGTGAGCATCAAAACCCTGGAACTGGTGCCAGCCATGCACAAGCCACCAAAATCCTTGCCCAGGCCAGCCCCGACAATGGCTGTTTTCAGGGGAGAGGCATCGGAATTGAACAGGATATTGGCAATAATTTCAAAGGCCAGGTTGTTGAGCCGCTCCTGCACTGCCCCCACGTCCGAGGCAATGGCGATAAAGGTTTTACCGTTGGTCTCGCTGCCTGCCTGCACCGGATACTGGTCATGCACTGTGATGGGCGATTGTGGCATACTGCTCTCCTGGCTCTGTGCCGGAGTTGCAGCCTCACTGTAGTGGGCGAGAAAATGTTCTTGCACATAGGCCAGTTCCTTCTCCAGCGGCGCATCTCCGTAAAAAAACAGGGTGCAGTTGGAGGGATGGTAGTGTTTGGCGTGGAAGGCACGGAACTGCTCATAGCCGAGATCCGGTATATTGCGGGGATTCCCTCCGGATTCATGGGCATAGGTGGAGCCGGGCAGGAGTTCTTTGTACACATCGTGCACCAGGGTGCGCAGAGGGTCGGCATAGGCCCCTTTCATTTCGTTGAACACCACACCCATGAACTGTGGTTGGGCACTCTCCTCCTCCAGGTGCACATGCCAGCCCTCCTGGGCAAAGGTGCTGGGCAAAAGCAACGGATGAAAGGCCACATCACAGTACACATCCATGATGTTGAAATATTCGCGCATATTGCGGGTGGCAAAGGGATAGTAGGTGCTGTCCGCGCCGGTCATGGCGTTCAAAAAGGTGAGCAGTCCGCCCTTGTGGATCTCACCGAACACATCCCGCACCGGATATTTTTTCGAGCCCATGAGCACGGCATGTTCCAAGATGTGTGCAACACCCGTAGAGTCCACAGGGATGGTGCGAAACGAGAGGCAGAAGGTCTTGTTGACATCCTGATTTTTTATGGCCAGGGCCTGGCAACCCAGCACGCTGTGGGTAAAGAGATAAACCGTGGACTGGATTTCAGCAAGATAGCTGCGCTCATCCAAACGGAAACCACAGCAGAGCGTTCCAATGGGTAAATCGTGTATTGGCATGAAGAGAACGTACTTTCAGAAGATTTTATGGGAATCGAGCAGAATGGTCACTGGCCCGTCATTGCACAGACTCAGCTGCATCATGGCCTGAAAAACACCACTTGCCAGGGGCACGCGCCGCTGGCGGCACAGCCCTAAAAACGTTTCATACAAAGCCTTTGCCTTCTCCGGCGGGGCAGCATCGTGCCAAGAGGGACGACGGCCCTTGCGACAATCGCCCAGCAGGGTGAATTGCGACACCACCAACAGTGAACCTCCGGTATCCAGCAGCGAACGGTTCATCAGCCCCTGTTCATCGGCAAAAATACGCAGATGGAGGATTTTTTCCACCATCCACCGGGCATCTGCCTCGCTGTCCTGTGCATGCACACCCAAAAGCACCACCAGGCCAGAGTCGATCTTTCCGGTGGAGATGGCATCCACCAGTACCTGTGCCTGGCTGACCCGCTGTATCACTGCTCGCATGGCTTTGTATCAGAACACCCAAGAACACGTTGATAAAGATGGCCTGTGCTGTGCCGGCCGCAAGCCAAGCCTTACCCTTTGCGCATAAAAGCACTGTCAAAACATCATAGAAGTATCACATTTGCGGCTGCAGCGCACCAGAAAGGTGCTGGACAATGGCAATGCCGGCAATGGCAGCGGTCTCTGCCCGCAGGATATGAACACCAAGGGAAAAGGAATGAAAACCCTGCGCCTTGAGCCAGGCCAGCTCATCCTGGTGCAGGCCACCTTCTGGCCCTATAAGCAGGCAAATTGGGCCACTGTGTACCCGCAGGCCTTCAAGAGCAGGGGGTAGTCCAGCCCGCTGCTCGCCTTCCCAGGCCACCAGCCGCAGGCCTGCCCAGGAAAAATCCATGCTGGTGAGGGGTTGCGGTGCCTGGTGTTCGATGTGCATGGGAATGGCGCGGCGGCATTGCTTGCAGGATTCGATGGCAATACGTTGCCAGCGCTCGGCCGCTGCCTGACCACCACTGCGGTTTTCACAAAATCTTGTGAGCAGCGGTACAAAGGCGTGCACCCCAAGCTCGTTAGCCTTCTGCACCACCAGATCCATCTTTTTGCCCCTGAGCAGGGCCTGGGCAAGCACCAACTGCGGGTGCCTTGGGGTTGTCTCCTGGCAACGCTCTTCCACCAGTGCACTCACGCGACCCTGCTCCACAGCCAATAGGCGTGTGCTGAACACCTGGCCGCAGCCGTCAAAAAACTCAACCTTCTCGCCTGCCTTGAGCCGCAGCACCAGGGCCATGTGGCGGGCCTGCTGACCCTCCAATTCAATCAGGTTCTGGCTATTTGTTGGCACACATGGCGCGGGCAGATAAAAACGCCGCATGAACTCCCCGATTTTGCTGCAGACCCCACCCTGCTGGCCACGGTATTTCGTATGCTGGCAAGGACAAAGCGCGGGAATATGTTGACGAAACAAAAAGAACGGTTTATACGAATCAGCTGCAATGCTGCACAAAACAGTGCACAATATACACTACACACCGTGATTGTACAGCGCTGTTATGGTATAGTGTTTGCAGCTGCTGCCGCAACCTGCCGGGTGCGGTCGTTTTCGTTGAGTTCTTTCCCGTTGTATCGGGGCGTAGCGCAGCCTGGTTAGCGCGCCTGCCTTGGGAGCAGGAGGTCGGAGGTTCGAATCCTCTCGCCCCGACCATTAAAAACTTAGTCATCCCACATGGTTCTGCTGCATCCGACGCTTTTGCAACAGGCCGGTATGCGCAACATCTGTTGTACAACTTTATTTCTTCCTGTTGGTCACAACACGGTCCACACTGTTTCTTTCGGGTGTAACCGATATAGCATACAGCCTTGAAATCCAGGCAACGTTTATTGAGTGCATGCAGAGCGGCAATTCAATATCCATGTAGCAGATACTACCCTACTGGCAGGCAATGCAGCTGCTGGAGAGTGACCATTTTCAGTGGCTCGGTACAAGGCCACAACAGCCCAACCGCATCGTATCTATGCGCTACACCTGGTTGTTAAGCGCATTCAAGCGTATTCAACCGTATTCAAGCGTATTTGGCTATGAAGGCAGCTGCCAGGTTCAGCACTTCCCGTGTCTTCTCCCGGTGGGGTACATGGCCACAGGCTGTAAGGATTGTCATGTGTGCCGGGCCAGAAATTCCCTCTGTAATGCGGCGAGGGAACTCGCTGGAGCCATACTCGTCTGCATCTCCGTGTACGGCCAAAACAGGGCAGTGTACCTTGGCAAGATACGGATCAAGCGACCAGGCAGCAAACTCCGGTGCAAGCCAGGTTTTTGTCCAGGCATCTAAAACCCAGCCTGCTTTGCTCCCATGATACTTGGTGAGCCTTGCGAACTGTTGCGGCTCGGCAAAGGCTGCTTGTGCCTCCTGGATACCTGCCAGGGTACGGGGCTCGACAAATGCCTGGGCCGCTTCGGTGATGACCACCTTGCAGTGATCTGGATGCAAGGCTGCCATGGTGAGCGCCATGGCTCCACCAACACTGTGTCCGTAAAGTAGGCAGGCAGGTATGTCCAGCGCCTGCACTAGAGCAGGAAAATACAACTCGGCTTCTTCATGGATGAAGTTGCATGTAGGTGCGGCTGTTCTTGGAGTTGATCTGCCAAAACCAAGGCGGTCGTAGGCAACAACCATCCTGCCGGTGGCCTGGGCAAGGGCGTTCGGAAAATCTCGCCACAGGGCAACAGAACCCAATGAATCATGCAACAGAAGAATTGGCTCGCGGGCATCATGGTTCGGGTGCCATTGACGGGCAAAAACGCTGCCACCTGGAACAGGAAGCTGTACATCTGTAACCACAACGCTCATGGCTCCTCCGGCACCCATTGGGTCTTGCAGCTGTGCAGAGCTTTCCTCTTTGAACAATCCAATGACCACGTCGGAGGGGATGGCTACCGGGGTAGTTCTAGCACTAAAGAAAGTTGCTAATAGAGTCGCGAATCGGTGCAACCAGAACAGGGGTGTGCCAACAGGCATCATCTGCTCCGCATCACATCAAGCCTTTTACGAGATAAATACTCAGCAACAGACTGAAAAAAGCTATCACTACCTTGAAGGCTCAACAGCGTGCAGGGCCATACAACCAGCCAAAAGCACAAAGGATTTGCCGACAAAAAAACAGGTGGCGTTGAAACACCTCCATCTTGT
This sequence comes from Desulfobulbus sp., assembly GCA_040776885.1. Taxonomy (GTDB): domain Bacteria; phylum Desulfobacterota; class Desulfobulbia; order Desulfobulbales; family Desulfobulbaceae; genus Desulfobulbus. The sequence goes on from JAXGZR010000001.1 coordinate 486,847, forward strand.
TCATGGTCTGGAAAAAAGTTCTAAGCATTCAACCACAAATCCACAGGCCATGATAGCAATACTGGTTCTGTTCCAGGCAAGCAGAGCACGTTCTGCGTGCGGCAAACAACACGCGCGGATCGTGCAAGTCAAACACCCAAACCATCCTTTACAACCTGTTTTCAGTAAAAACGCTGCAGCAGAGGCTCTGCCTGTTGGGGCGCAAGTTCTCGCGCAACCAGGGGCACTGACCCAGTGATAAAACCATACTGCTCATCATAGGTCGGTTTTTCCACCTGATACAAGATGCCGGTGGGAATCACGTCTCCCCATTGACGGGCAGCAGCAAAGGCAAAATCCCAGTTGCTGGTGTCGTGGTTGTCATCCAATGGTTGCACGCGTTTTTTGTACCACTGGAAGGTGTTAACCTTGTTCCAGACCACGCAGGGCTGAAGGATATCCACCAAGGCATATCCCTTGTACTGTATGGCCGCCTTCATGATGGTCACAAGCTGTTCATGGTCGCCGGAAAATCCCCGGGCTACAAAACCCGCACCTGTAACCAAAGCCATGGCCAAGGGATGAAAGGGCATGGCCTTGACCCCGCCAGACTGAACAGAGGTTACCTGTCCCTGTGCGGTGGTGGGTGAGGCCTGTCCCTTGGTGAGGCCATACACCTGGTTATCGTGTACAAAGTGGGCGATATTGATGTTCCTGCGGATAGCGCTGATAAAGTGGTTGCCCCCCTCGCCATAGTTGTCGCCATCACCACTTTGTGCAATGACCGTAAGCTCTGTGTTGGCCAGTTTGATGCCGATAGCCGCGGGCAGACTACGGCCGTGCAGGCCGGTGAAGGAGTTCATCTCAATGTACTGGGGCATTTTTGCTGCCTGGCCGATACCAGCAACCATCACCACCTGTTCCGGGGGAAGGCCGAGTTCATGTAAGGCCTGCTGCACTGCCCTGCGGATCATCGGGTTACCGCAACCCGGACACCAGGCAGTCTCTTCGGTCAACTGATAGGCAGTCATGACAATACCTCCTTGAGCGCGGCCACAATCTCATCGCTTTTCCATTGCCGGCCGTCGTATTTCAACAACTTTTCATCCGCCCTGATAAGCGCCTCCTGGCGCATCAAACCTTCGAACTGGCCAGTGGCATTCTGTTCCACCACCACGAGTTTCTTTACCTGTGCATGCAGCGTCTGTAACCGCTCGGTATGAAAAGGCCAGATATCGCCATACACCAGTGCCCGCACCGCCAGACCCTGGGCATTGAGCTGTTCGCAGGCCTCCCGCATCGGCCCAGCCAATGATCCCCAACACACCAGGAGCAGTTCCGGTGCATCTGCGCCAAACTCCCAGGGGGGTTGCACCTCCTGGGCCAAACCCTGGCCCTTGCGCAGGCGTTTGTCCACCTGGGTGCGGCGGTTATCGGCACTCTCGTCAATACGGCCCTTTTCATCGTGTTCATCGGAGTCAACGATCACGCTGTTGCCCTTGGCACCGGGAAGTAACCTGGGGGAAACACCAGACTCTGTTACCTGGTAGCGGCAGTATGTGCCCGGCCCATAGGCCTGCGCATCGGCCAGATGACGTTCGATACTGATTTTGGAAAAATCAAAGGGCGGCAGGGTCACCTCGGTATCTGCCAGGTACTGGTCGCTGAGCAACACCACCGGAATTTGGTACTTGTCGGCAATGTTGAAGGCACGGGCAGTCTGGTAAAAGGCATCCTCGCCGTCGCGCAGGGCAATGACCATTTTGGGAAATTCGCCATGGCCGGCATGCAGGACAAAGCGCAGATCCCCCTGTTCGGTATAGGTTGGCAAACCTGTGGCCGGACCAGGCCGCTGCACATTGATCACTACCACCGGTGTTTCAATGATGCCAGCCAGGCTCATGGCCTCCTGCATCAGGGCAAAACCACCGCCGGACGAACCGGTCATGGCCCGCACCCCGGCATAAGAAGCGCCCAGGGCCATATTGAGCGCAGCCACTTCATCTTCCACCTGATCCACGACAATCTCCATCTCCTGGGAAACCGCATCCATAAAAACCAAAATGCTCGATGATGGTGTCATGGGATAGCCGCAGTAGTAGCGGCAGCCAGCAGCAATGGCCCCCAGGGCAGCGGCGTGGTTTCCGTTGATGAGGATATGCTTGCGTTGTGTGCCCGATTCCACCGGCACAGAGCTTTCGGTCAGGGCCGCGCCTTTGTGCAGGGCCTGCATATTCAGCTCGAACATGGTTTCATCGACAAAGATCTGCTGCAACATCTCCTGCGCTCTGTCGAAATCTAGGCCGAAGACCTTGAGAATATAGCCCAAGCCCACTGAGTTAAAAACACGGACGTTGCCCAGTTCTTCGGCAATAGCCCTCAGGGGCAGACGGGTGAGTCGGTCGACTGCAGACACCTCTTCATCGGCCAGGGCAAGGCCATTTTCCTGCAGGCGATCGATATGCTGCTGCAGCACTTCGTGGTTCAGGGCATAGATGCAGTCGAGCCTGCTGGTGGCGCTGTGGATGGGGTGATCGGCAAAACGTATTTGGAAAAAATTTTGTCCACCGCGCACGCGGGAAAGATAATCAGAAGTAGTATACACATAAAAACCGCTGCGTTGTAGTATCTTACTCAGAGCATGGCTTAGGGTATCCAGTCCCTGTCCGGCTGCACCGCCAATAAAAATACTGTAATCCATAGAGTATCCTTGCTCACCGTGTGAGTCTGTATGTTCGTGACCAGCCCTGGGCTGCCCCAAAAAAGCTGCTGCCCAGAGAACACGTCATGCTGCTTCACGTTTTTTCAGCATAAAGTAGAGTACTGGCACAGCCATACGGCTCACCAGCAATGAGGCAATTTCACCAAACATAAGCGAAATGGCCAGGCCCTGAAAGATGGGATCTGCCAAAATAACCGCTGCCCCCACCACCAGGGCCAGGGCGGTCAGCAGCATGGGGCGAAAACGCACTGCACCTGCCTCCACCACAGCCTCGGCCAAGGGCAAGCCATGGCTGAGCCGTAGTTCGATGAAATCCACCAGGATAATGGAGTTGCGCACTACAATACCTGCGCCTGCCATGAAACCAATCATGGAGGTGGCCGTAAAAAATGCCCCCATGGCCCAGTGGGCGGGCAGAATACCTATAAGGGAAAAGGGTATGGCCGCCATCACTACCAGTGGCGTGAGATAGCTGTTGAACCAGCCCACCATCAGCCCATAAATCAGCACCATAACCACGCAAAAGGCAAGCCCTAAATCACGGAAGACCTCCAGGGTGATATGCCACTCTCCATCCCACTTGACTGCGGGTTCGCTGTCCAAAAAGGGCTGTTTGAGATTGTACACGTGCACCGGCCCTGGCTGGCCACCATAATCTGTGGCATCGAGCTTGGCCAACTCCTTGTTCATGTGCAAGATGGGGTACACCGGGCTTTCCGCAGCCCCGGCCACATCAGCGGTCACGTAGAGCACAGGTTTCAGGTTTTTGCGGTAAATGGGCTGCTCCACCGGTCTCTGCTCCACCCGCACCAGTTCGCGCACCGGCACCAGGGAGTGCGGATCGTTACCAGAGCGCAGCTCCAGGTTGAGCAGGCTGTTGACACTCCCCCGCTCCGTCCTGGGCAGCCTGAGTAACAGGGGAATTTCCTCCTTGTCGCGGGGCTGGTGAAAAAGATCGATGGTCTGCCCAGAAAGCGCCATGGACAGCACCTGGCCGACATCCTCCTCGGAAATGCCGTGCAGGGCTGCCTTTTCCCTGTCGACCAGCACCACCTCCTTCATCCGTTCCTCTTCGCGATACCAGTCGATATCCACCACTCCCTCTGTTGCCGCGAAAATGGTCTTCACCTCTTTGGCCAGGGCCAGGCGGCTGGCAGCATCCGGGCCGTAGACCTCGGCCACCAGGGTTTGTAGCACCGGCGGCCCAGGCGGAACCTCGGCCACAGCCACCGCAGCCCCGTATTTTTCGGCAATGTTCGCCATGGCCGGCCGCACCCGCGTGGCAATATCGTGGCTCTGTGCCTTGCGCTCACCCTTAGGACGCAGGTTCACCTGGATATCGGCCATGTGTTCTTCCGAGCGCAGAAAATAATGGCGAACCAGGCCGTTGAAGTTGTGGGGCGAGGCTGTGCCTACATAGATCTGGTAGTTGATCACCTCGGGTTCCTGGCGCAGTACCTCGGCCATTTCCATGGCTGCGCGCGCGGTGTGCTCCAGGGGCGAGCTTTCGGGCATGTTGAGGATAATTTGAAATTCCGACTTGTTGTCAAAGGGCAGCATCTTCACCTGGACCAGGCCAAACAGGAGCATGCCCGCAGAACCCGCAAGCAGCAGGGTTATGACAGCAAAAAAAATCAGCTGCCAGGCCGCATGCGCCAGTAATGGATCCATAATGCGATGGTAAAAACGGGTGAAGATATCATCCGGTGCCATGTCTGGCGACTGGGCCCCTCTACCACTGGCCTGCACAGACCTGTTTTTTTTCAGAAAATGCACCGCTGCCCAGGGAATGATGGTAAAGGCGATGACTAAAGAGAAAACCATGGCTGCCGAGGAACCAACGGGAATGGGCCGCATGTACGGGCCCATGAGCCCGCCGACAAAGGCCATGGGCAAAATGGCGGCAATAACTGCCCAGGTGGCCAAGATGGTGGGATTACCCACCTCCACTGTCGCCTCCACCGCGAGTTTTCTCAGGGGTTTGTGCTCGTTGCCGGGCAGATGCCGGTGCCGAACGATATTTTCCACCACCACAATGGCGTCATCCACCAGGATACCGATGGAAAAAATCAGCGCAAACAGGGTGATGCGATTGAGGGTGTAGCCATAGAGGTAAAAGACCAAAAGGGTGAGCGACAGGGTAGTGGGGATGGCCAAAAAGACGATAAATGCCTCACGTCGGCCCAGAAAAAAGAGGATGAGCAGGGCCACACCAAAAACCGCAACAGCCATGTGCACAAGCAGCTCATTGGATTTTTCCGCTGCAGTATCGCCATAGTCCCGCGTGACACTCACCTCGACCTCGGGTGGAATGAGCACACCGTGCAAGGCCTCCACCTTGGCCTGTACAGCTGCCACCACATCCACGGCATTGGCTCCGGGTCGCTTGGCCACCGACAGGGTCACTGCAGCCTCTGGCTCGCCTGCAGCCGCACCAGTTGCGCCAAAGAGCACATAGTTGGAGGGCTCCTCAGGGCCATCGACAATGTGTGCCACTTCGCGCAGATATATTGGTTTTCCTTCATGCGCGCCCACAACCAGTTCGCCTGCCTCGGCAGCTGTTGCAAAGAAAGCGCCGGTTTGCAGCAGGATAGCCTGATTGCCCGAGCGGACCAGGCCACTGGTATCCTGTTTGTTGGCCACGCGGATACGCGCGGCCAGCTCGGCTGCACTCAAATTTCGTGCCGCCAGGGCAGTGGGATCGAACTCCACCCGCAACTCGCGCCTGGCACCGCCAATCAGTTTGGTTTCCGCCACTTCAAATATGCTCTTGATGGCATCATCCACCTGGGCGGCAAGCCGTCGCAACATGAAATGGTCGTACTGCCTGGAATGAAAGGTCAGGGCCAACACCGGCACATCATCGATGCTGTGCGGCTTGATCAATGGTCGGGAAACTCCGGGCGGAATGCGATCAAAGTTGGTTTGCAGCTTCTGGTTGAGGTTGACAATGGCGGTCTCCTGTTCCACCCCCACATAGAAGCGGGCAATGAGCATGCACTGTCCAGGTGTGGAGGTGGAGTAGATATATTCCACATCCGGCAGTTCGTAGAGCAGCTTCTCCATGGGAATGGCCACCCGGTTGGCGATTTCCTCCGGGCTTGCACCCGGCATGGAGACAAAGACATCGATCATCGGCACCTTGATCTGCGGCTCCTCCTCCCTGGGCAGCAACACCAAGGCCAACGCTCCCAACAGGAGCGAACCCACCAGGCCAAGCAGGGCCAGCTTGGAAGTGGCAAAGGACGCGGCCAGCCAACCGGCCATGCCGGGACGCCGCGGAGTTTCTTCCTTCATGGCTGCACCTGTACCGGACGATCATGGACAAGCTGGCCAGCAGGTCCGAGGATCACCTGTTCTCCTGCATTGAGCCCGGAGTTGATCTCGATCTCTTCGCCCATACGGGCTCCGGTACGCACCAGGCGCAAACGGGCTCGGTTGTTTTCCAACACAAAAACACGCTCCATCTGTCCCCAGGAACTGACTGCAGCGGCAGGTACAAGCATGACCTGGTGACTGGTGCTACCTGGCAGCAGAACCCGCACATACTGACCACTACGCAGGTTTGGGGACATTTCAGGCCCATTGGCCAGGGCCAAAATAATGGTGGCACTGCGCACCGCAGGATTAGCCGCAGGCGATATTTCCTGTAACTGCGCCTGCATCTGTTCGCCTGTAGCTGGAAACAGCACAGTCAGCAGGTCATCCTGTTGCAAAATCGCAACCACTTCCTCTGGCGCCTGGGCGCGCACCTGCAGGGCACTGGCATTTTCCAACTCCAAAAGAGGCATGCCCGGTGCCGCCAGATCACCACTGTTCACCATCTTCCTGCTGACAAGTCCGGCATAGGGCGCAGTGATCTGCGTATAAGCCAGCATGGCCTCGGCCTCCCGCAGAGCGGCAGCGGCAATGCGCTCGCTATCGCGCAGGTTACGCACAGACTCGGCAGTGGTTGCCTGCTGGGCCAGCAGTCTGTTTTCCCGCGCCAGGTTGCGGCGCACCTGCTCCAGCTGTGCCCGCGCCTGGGCTGCCCGTGCGTTCAACTCATCTGCCCGCAGCTGCACCAGCACCTCTCCTGGTTCTACCCGGCTCCCCAACTTGACCGGCACTGCTGTAATGGTCGCATTGATGCGGGCGGCAATGGTGCTGCGCTCCACCGCTTCAACCGTGCCAGGAACGCGCACAGAGGCAGCGCTTTCCACAGTGCGCACTGGTACTACGCGCACAGACAGGGGGGTAGCAGCAGGTTTCGCTTCCTGAGCCTGGGCATTCGGAAAAGGGCCACCGAGCAACACGGCACAACAAATACCCAGTGTAACCATGCCCTGGCACATCCGGGAAAGGAATGAAAACATGGAAATCCTCCTGGCGTTATTTGTCGTCGAACTGGGGCAAGCCGTAACTGCGCTTCAATTGCGCCACGGCAATCAGGCGGGCATGCCTGGCCAAGGCAAAACCGGCCTCTGCTTCGGCAAGGCGTTTTTCCGCATCAATGAGTTCAGCACTGGTGCACAATCCCTCCTGAAAACGCAGGCGGGTCAAGCGGGTGCTTTCCTGGGCGCTGTGCAAGCGCCGCTCGTTGACCACCAGCTTCTCGCTCTCCTGTTCCAGACCAAGACGAGCCTGTTCCGCTTCCATGGCCAGGGCAAGTTCGAGTTTGCGCTGCTGCGCGACCAATTCGGCAAGACGCGCCTCTTCGCGGGCAATGGCCGCCCGAGTACTTTTGCCGTTAAACAGGGTCTGGTTCAAGCGCAGGCCTGCGCTCCAGGAATCGCCGGAGCCTTCATCCATGGTGGTACCCTGCTCCACCTGGTAAGAACCAAAAAGTTCGGCACTGGGATAGCGATCCGCCTGCACCTGTTTGAGCACCTCTTTCTGGTTGGCCACCAACAACTGCATGGTTGTCAGCTCTGGGCGCTGCACAGGTGCAATATCCCCGGGCATCTCCTGCTCCTCCTGACTATCAGCTGCCCCTGATGGGGCTGCCAACTGTATGGCCTCTGCTCCTGATTGTGCACCCAGAAGCAGAGCCAGGCCTCGCCTGGCCAAGCGTTCGCTGTGCCGGGCCTGTAAAAGCGTTTCTTCGGCGCTGGCCTGTTCCACCTCCAGGGCAAGCACCTCCTCCTTGAGCAGGGTTCCCTCGCCGTAGCGTGCCTGGGCTGTACGCAGAGCTGCCTGCAGGGAGGCAAGCGCTGCGCTGCGGGCAGCCATGTTGGCCTCGGCCTGCACAATAGTATGGTAGGCGCGGATCACCTCAAAGCCCAGCTGCTCCATGGTCGCCCTGGCCTGCTGCACCGCAGCCTCGCTCTGTTTTTCTGCAGCACGCCGGGCAGCGCTATCCCGCCCACCATTATAGAGCTGGTAGCGTAGCATGATCTGGGCAAACAGGGAATCTGTGGTGCCGGGTTGGTTGAAGTCAATGGCATCGGAAAACTGCCCCTGATTCAAAATATTGCCAAAGGACAGCATGGGATTGTCGGTACGGCTATAACCGCCACTTGCAGACAGGTGCGGATACAGGGAGGCCCTGGCCTGGTCAAGGGTGGCTTGGGCTTGGCGGATGCGTTCCCTGGCTGCTTCGGCATCGGGATTGTGCACCAGGGCATGTTGAACCGCCTGGCGCAGGGTCCAGACCGTCCGGGATCTTATCTCCGGAGAGTTTTCCGAGCATGGAACAGGATGCGCCCAGAACAAAGCAATGAGCACACACACCATGACAAGAAAGGATCTGACCATACTCTGCCTCCGCGTCTTTCCGTTTTCCTGGTACAGACTGGGTAAACAGCGCTGCTTTGCAGCTCTGATCTTTCTGTACCCCAGGTGTCCGACCTGTACAAGTCAATCTGTATTTTTTGCACAAAGCACAGGACCAAAAATACACGATTTGCCAAACATCTTTCAGGCAGGCGACCAGAAAGTGCAGCAAACCCTGGGCATGCCGGGATTGTATTTTGTTGCACCAAATTGAAGCCACCAACCGAGCATGATACACTAGGATGAAGAACATAACATCAGGCATGGCTGGGCTAGCATGGCAGGGGAACAACAGACCGCACGACAACAGCCCGTACACAGCAACAAGCCACAATATTTTTGGAGAAAAACGTGAACCAGGCGCTCGTACTGGTGCATGGTATATTCGATACCGGCACCATTTTCAGCAGGATGGCACATTTTTTCGAAAAACGTGGCCTGCACTCCACAGCCCCCAGCCTACGCCCCAGTTCAGGCGCCGAAGGCCTGGAGGTATTGGCACGGCAGCTGCAACAGTATATCGATACCCACATTCCCGCTGACCAGCAGCTCGACCTCATCGGCTTCAGCATGGGCGGACTCATCTGTCGCTACTATCTGCAACGCCTGGGTGGCATGCAGCGGGTGCGGCGTTTTGTAGCCATTTCCGTACCGCAACACGGCAGCCTGTTGGCTTGGTTTGTCCCCAACCGGGGTTGCAGACAAATGCGGCCCGGTAGCCTGTTCTTGCAGGACCTCAACCGCGATATTGCCAGCCTGACAGCCATTGATGTACTGAGCCTGTGGACACCCTTTGACCTGATGATCATCCCGGCCAAAAGCTCGGTGCTGGGCGTGGGAGCAGAACTGCAGGTGCCGGTGCTGCTGCACGATTGGATGATCAAGGATACACGGGTCCTTACAGCGATCGCCTCGTTTTTGTCGGCAGAGCAGGATTCGATTGGTGACACACCCGACTAAGACATGGTTCTGGGCAAGGAAAACCCTCTTGTTCCCCCGGTCAGATTATATCCTGACTGTGTTGATAGCACGCAAAAGCAACACAATAGGGCCACAAAATTCAACGCTGCCAACGCGGCTGACATTGTCTTTGGATTAAAAAAAATCGGCTTAATCCGGTAGAATTCTTGCACCAGGTACCCAAGCTAGCTTATTATTCTATGTGTAACCTACTTGTTGTTGGTCTGCTCAGGGCTGTGCCGCACAGCGCCTTTTAACCTGTTTTCCCCATTTTTTTGGGTATTGTATCTCCTTGCGCCAGCCGGAATCCTCCACTGCTTGGCTGGCTGCATCACCTGGCAATATCCAACCTTCTGCTTGTGCAGCACGAGCCTTGCCACGAATCTTTCGTGGTATGCATCCAATACCGTCACCTGCCTGGAACACGTGGAACACGGTTCCAGCCGGGACTGCCGGCTGTGGCCATGGCGGCAACCGGCGCAAGCCAGCTATGACTGACTTGAGCTCCCACTTCCTGCAATCAGCACAACCAGTGAGACCCATGAAAAATAAAAAAATGCTCAACCAACTGCGAAAAATTATTGCCCTTGATGCCCAGATCGAACAGATCCTGCTGTCGGAACAACCACTTGAGGAAAAAAGGCTGCTGTTGCGCAACTATCTGGCCGGCCTGCTTTTGCCCGAGCATGACCGTGACCGGGATTTGGCCTCTTTGGAATGGATTACCTGCCGGGATGCCATGTGGGTGTTCCGCAACATCCTCAATCCACGCAACGAGGAGTTAGCCGGTTTTTCTATGCTGGCCTATATCAACAACCTGCTGCATGCACCGGAATCAAAAGACCCGCCACCCAAGGCCGATTTCCTTGCCGAGTTGACCCACCTGTTTCGGGGTATCCGGGGCGAGGCCAAGATCTACACTGAAAAGGCACCGGCCTTTCTCCAGCACACGGGTCGTACCGCTGCACGGCTGCGCTCGACCGACCTCTCCCGCATGGCCCGCAACGCCCTGGCCAGAACCCGACGCTACCCATGCGGTATGGATGCAGAACTGGTACGCCAGCACAGCCGCAACAAACAGCGCCTACTCCAGGTCTTTGGCATTACCGACCTGGAATGGAGCGACTGGCGCTGGCATACGGCCCACATCATCCGCAGCGCCTCGCGGCTGGCCGAACTGGTTACCCTGTCGGACGAAGAGTTTGCGGCCATTGAAGCAGCCCAGGCAAAGCGGGTCCCCTTTGGCATAACTCCCTACTACGTGTCCCTCATGGATGCGGACAATACCGGTACCTGGGATCGGGCAATCCGGGCTCAGGTCTTGCCGCCCGGCCAGTACGTGGAGCGGATGGCGGCCCTGCGTGATGATCCCGACTGTTCCCAGGACTTCATGGCCGAAAGCGATACCTCACCCATTGATGGTATCACCCGGCGTTATCCGCAAATTGTTATCCTCAAGCCAACCCTCACCTGCCCGCAGATCTGCGTCTATTGCCAGCGCAACTGGCAGATTCAGGATGTCTTTTCCCCAAGCGCAGCGCTGGGCGAGCGCAAGCTCGAACAGGCGCTTGACTGGATTGCCAAAACCGAAGAGATCACCGAGGTGCTGATTACCGGCGGCGATCCCCTGCTGCTTACCGATGAGCGGCTGGAAATGATCCTGGCCCGCTTGGCCCAGATGGAGCATGTACTGCGTATCCGCATCGGCACGCGCACCCTGGTTACCCTGCCCCAGCGTATCACCGAGTCTCTGGTGCGGTCCATTACCCGCTTCCACCAGCCAGGGCGCAGGGAAATTGTGATTATTACCCACTTCGAACACCCTGCGGAAATCACACCAGAGGCCATGCAGGCAGTGCAGCGCTTCCGCCTCTTTGGGGTGGCAGTCTACAATCAGCTGGTGTTCACCTATTACAACTCGCGCCGTTTTGAAACCGCGGCCCTGCGTCAGCAGCTGTGCCTGATCGGCGTCACCCCCTACTACACCTTCAACACCAAGGGCAAGGAAGAAACCGATCTCTATCGGGTGCCCATTGCCAGGCTCCTGCAAGAACAACAGGAGGAGGCGCGCCTCTTTCCGGGCACAGTGCGCACCGACGAAATTGTCTTCAACGTGCCCCGGCTGGGCAAGAATTACCTGCGCGCCGGCCAGAACCGGGACGTGATCTCCATCCTGCCGGATGGGCGGCGGGTATATGAATTCCACCCCTGGGAAAAGCAGCTCGCCCTGATGGACACCTATGTGTATACGGATGTGTCGATTTACAGCTATCTACGGCGGCTGAAGGCAGATGGTGAACGGATGCGGGACTATGGTTCGATCTGGTACTATTATTGAACGCTATGACTGAACAGGTTGCACGCGGTGAAAAATAGATGGAAAGATGCCATTTGGCAGTTCATCCCTTTTCGTTCCTAGCTCAGCCTGTATCTTTGCGCAGAGACCTGCGTGCATACAATAAGCTGGATGCTGTATTACACGTCTGCCTGCAGGCACATGGAAAATTTAGGTACCCTTTACAGAACTGCAGATTCTTTCAGGATTGATCCGGTAAATATCTGGATTTTCCCATGACATTCAGCACGTGATACGGTAGATTGAAACGCTATACACGTATTTCAATGACATGGATGAGACGATATGGAACCTGAACAATTTTCGCCTCTGCCGGTTCCTGCTGAATGGCTCAGTACCTTTGACGCCTACCTGATTGGCGAGGGAACACACGAGCGGGCCTATGAAAAAATGGGCGCGCACCTGGTACATCTCCACGGGCAGGATGGCGTGGCCTTTGCCGTATGGGCACCCAATGCCCGGCAGGTGTCTGTAATTGGTGATTTCAACCAGTGGGATGACCAACGCCATCCCATGCATCCCTCAGACAGCGGCATCTGGACGCTTTTCATTCCCGGCCTGCAGGAATTTGCAGTATACAAGTACAGCATCATCACCCAGTCCGGCCAGAATCTGCACAAGGCAGATCCCTTTGGCTTTGCCATGGAGGAACGACCGCGTACCGGCTCGGTGGTGGCGGACCTGAGCCGCTACCAATGGCGTGACAAGGTCTGGATGCAGGAACGGGCGCAACGACAGGGACTGGATGCGCCGATCTCTATCTATGAGGTGCACCTTGGTTCCTGGCGGAAAATCGCCGACGAAAACTGGGGCCTGCGCTACCTGTCCTACCGGGAACTGGCAGATCAGCTCATCCCCTACGTGGTGGAGATGGGCTATACCCATATTGAGCTGCTGCCCATTACCGAACATCCCTTTGAAGGCTCATGGGGTTACCAGGTGCTGGGCTTTTTTGCACCAACTTCGCGTTTCGGCCCGCCCCAGGATTTCATGTACTTTGTCGACCAGTGCCACGCTGCGGGCGTGGGGGTCATCCTCGACTGGGTGCCTGCCCATTTTCCCAAGGATGGGGCTGGTCTAAACAACTTCGACGGCACCCAGCTCTACGCCCATGCCAACCCCATGCAGGGCGAACACCAGGACTGGGGCACCTTGATCTTCAACTACAGTCGCAACGAAGTGCGTGCCTTTCTGCTGTCCAACGCGCTGTTCTGGCTGGACAAATACCATATCGACGGCCTGCGCGTCGATGCAGTGGCCTCTATGCTGTACCTAGACTACTCTCGCCAGGAGGGTCAGTGGATACCCAATTACTACGGAGGCCGCGAGGATCTGGCTGCCATTAGTTTTCTGCAGAAGATGAACGAGGCTGTGCACGGCGTATTTCCGGGTATCCTCACTATTGCCGAAGAATCCACCTCTTGGCCAATGGTTTCCAGGCCCACGACCTTTGGTGGCCTGGGTTTCAGCTGCAAGTGGAATATGGGCTGGATGCACGATACCTTGGGCTATATGCGGACTGATCCCCTCTACCGGCGTTACAGCCACAATCAAATGACTTTTGGCATGCTCTATGCCTTTCACGAAAATTTTGTTTTGCCCCTGAGTCACGACGAGGTCGTGCACGGCAAGGGCTCACTGCTCAATAAAATGCCCGGGGATGAATGGCAAAAATTCGCCAACTTGCGGGCTATGTATGGCTATATGTGGGCCTATGCGGGCAAAAAACTCCTTTTCATGGGTAGTGAGTTTGCCCAGTGGAAGGAGTGGAGCCATGACGCCGGACTGGACTGGGCAGCCCTGGAAGGGGAACGCCACCAGGGCGTACAACGGCTGGTGCGCGATCTCAATGCAGTGTACCGCGACCAGGCCTCCCTGCATGAGGTTGATTTCTCTTGGAAAGGGTTTGCCTGGATTGAAGCCAATGATGCCGACAACTCGGTCTTTTCTTTTATCCGCTATGCCAAAGATCCGGAAGATTTCCTGGTTGTGGTGTGCAACTTTACTCCAGTGGTGCGCTACGACTACCATATCGGGGTACCGCGAGCCACGGGCTACACTGAATTGATCAACACAGATCTTACGGTGTATGGTGGCAGTGGTGTACACAATCCAGAATCCATCCAGGTCATCGAACAGGAGTGGCACAGCCTGCCCTGTTCGCTCTCTCTAGTTCTGCCGCCCCTGGCCACCCTTATTCTGCGTCCTTTCCACAGCTCTTGAAGCCATTTATCATAGCTCCCACATCATGAGGCCCCCACGATGAACATACGACTCATCCTTTTCACCCTGCTCGGTATTGTCATCTATATCCAGCTCGCTGTTTTCAATAGCAATATGCTGAAAAAAATCGATGCCTCTGCGCCCCAGGCTCCACCCTGTACCACTGAGCTGCGCAGCTTGGCACCGACAACGGCACAGCCTGGAACAGTGGCTTCTGCCACGGTCCAGGCAGCCTTGCCTGGAGCATCTGTGGCGGCAATGCAAGAACTGGAGCAACAGTTAGCTCAAAAAGAGCAACAAATTACCCAGCTGCTCGATGCCCAAAAAGCCATGTCAGTCCAGTTGGAGACTGCCCCGGTCCTGGTGGATAAAGACAAGGAAATTGCCAGACTTTCCGAGGAATTAGCTGGTAAAACCAGCTTGCTGGATGAAGCGCAGGAAGACATTGCCAGCCGCAACAAGCAGGTGGAAGAGTTGCGCAACAGCATAAGCTCCTTGCAGCAGGAGTTGGCAGGCCTGCAGGGTGAAAAACAGGACTTGAGCGCACAGGTCGCTCGCCTGGAAGATGAGAGCAAACAGCATGTGGACAAGAGCGAGGAAGCCTTGGCACTCCAAGCGCAATTGCAACAGCAGATTGCAGAAAGGGATAGCCACGTACAGGCACTTGAAGCTCACCTGACCGAACTGGGTGCAGCCCTGGCAGCCAGCAAGGAGCAAAGTGAAACTTTACAGCAAAAGCTACAGGCTTTGCAAGACACCAAAACAGAAAATGAGCAGCTCTTTGCTCAGCAGCAGGAAGCCACCCAACAGCTGCAAACACGGATTCAGGAACTGGAAACACAGCTGAGCGAAACCACAGATAAGTTGGCTGCCAGCCAGGAACAGGAAGCTGCATCTGTGCAGCAGCTGCAGGCCCTGCAACAGGCCCAGGAAGAGAAAAAAGAAGAAGCTGCCCAGCAGCAGGAAGCCACCCAACAGCTGCAAACACGGATTCAGGAACTGGAAACGCAGCTGAGCGAAACCACAGACAAGTTAGCTGTCAGCCAGGAACAGAAAACTGCATCAGTGCAGCAGCTGCAGGCCCTGCAACAGGCCCAGGAAGAGAAAAAAGAAGCTGCTGCCCAGCAGCAGGAAGCCACCCAACAGCTGCAAACACGGATTCAGGAACTGGAAACACAGCTGAGCGAAACCACAGATAAGTTGGCTGTCAGCCAGGAACAGAAAGCTGCATCAGTGCAGCAGCTGCAGGCCCTGCAACAGGCCCAGGAAGAGAAAAAAGAAGCTGCTGCCCAGCAGCAGGAAGCCACCCAACAGCTGCAAACACGGATTCAGGAACTGGAAACACAGCTGAGCGAAATCACGGACAAGTTGGCTGCCAGCCAGGAACAGGGTCAAGCCTCTGCCCAACAGGTGCAACTCCTGCAACAAACCCAGGCAGAAAAGGAAGAGCTCAACGAACAACAGCAAGTGCAAATTCGTCACCTGACAACTCGTTTACAGGAAATGGAAGGACAGCTTGTCGAGGCGAATAAACAGGTGAGCGCCAGCAAAGAACAGCAGGATGCTGTGGGCCAGCAACTGCAAACAGTACAACAAAGCCTGGCAGAGAAGGAACAACAGCTTGCCCAGCAACAGGAAGAGCGTGCTCAATTGGCAACCCTGTTGGAGCAAGTACAGGGAGAACATGCCCAAGCCAACTCGCAACTGACCGCTCGTCAACAGGAGCTTGACCAGGCAACAGCCGAAAAGGATGCCCTGGTACAGTTGCAACAGGAAAACAAACAGAAGATTGCCAACCAGGAAAAGCAGCTGCAGACATTACAGCAGGAATTGGATGCCAAGAATACGGCCCAGCAAGAAGCCATGGCCAAGGTGCAAGCTCTGGAAAAAGAAATAGCTGTACATCCCGAAGCCATTGCTGCCCTGCAAAAACAACTTAATGAACGCAACACGCTGCTGGCGCAAGCGGAAAACAAAGTCAACGAGCTGCAGAACAGTATTGGTGAAGTGAACAGCAGCCTGGAGCAAACGCGCCAGCAACTGGACACGGCGCAACAACGGGCCGCCGAACTTGAGCCATACCAGCAAAGAACCACTGCACTACAGGAACAACTTTCAGCCCTGCAAGCCAAAAACACAGAGTTGCAGCAACTGCTCGACAACAAGAGCAGCGCGCTGGATTCCCTGCAAATTCGTGTCAACCAACAGCAACAGAGCTTATCAGGTTTTGCCGATGAACGGATCGGACTTACCAGTCAGATACAGGCTCTGCAGGCACAAAATAAAGAATATTCCACCGTTAAGGCAGCCTTGGACGAAAAGACAGCAGCCTTAAGCGAAGCTCAACAGAAAATTGAACAACTCAATCCCCTGCAAGAGCAGGTGAACGACTTACAGGCCAAAAATAAGGAACTTACCGATGCCGTTGCTGCCAAGGATGCCGCCCTGGCTAAACGGGCTAACCAGGCAGAAACCATTGGCAAACTGAATAAGGAACTCTCTGTTCTGCAGGCCAAAGTACAGGAGCAAGCCCGCAAGGATGCCGGCCAGGTACAGCATATCGCTGCCCTGGAAAAGGAAAAAGAAGAACTCACTACCCGTTTGAGCGCAGTTCCCGATGCTGCTGCATTGGAGGAGCAGTTGAACAGTCGCGCGCAACGTCAGCAGGAACTGGAACAGCAGGTCAACGAACTGACTCAGCAGCTTGCTTCACAAAAGGAAGCCATGGCCACCCAGGACGAGCTGAATGCACTGCTGGAGAAAACCACTGTCGAGGCCAAACAGGCCCAGGATGAGCTCAATACGCTGCAGAATGAACGGGCAACACTGCAGCAATCCCTTGATGCCAGCCAGGCGCAGCTGACCGAGTTGCGTGGCCAGGTCAACGTGCTGGAAAAAACCCTGGAAGAAAGTAAGAGCCAGGATATCCAGCAGATAGAAGAGCAGCTCAGTGCCCTGCAGGCAGAAAAGGATACGCTGCAAAAGAGCCTGGAAGAAGGACAGGGCAATGTGAATGCCTTGCAGGAACAGGTACAGATCCTGCAAAGAGATCTTGAAGCGGAAAAGGTAAAAACGCAGGAAGCCCTGGATCAGTGCAGGGCACAGGCACTGGCAGCTGAAGAACAGGCAGTAGAGTCTGCACCAGCTGCGGCAACAACGGTTACTCAGCCGGATAGCGACGGTGACGGAGTGCCCGACGCGTCTGATCTTTGCCCCGACACCCCGGCTGGCACAGCTGTCAACACCTTGGGTTGTCCCCCCAGCACCGGGATCGTGTTGAAGGGCGTTACCTTTGCCACGGCTTCTGCTGAGTTGACAGCTGATGCACGTCAGCAGCTTGATCGCGTTGCATCCGCCTTGGCGCAACAGGAAGAGCTGAAGGTGGAAGTGGCCGGATATACGGATTCCAGGGGCAATGCCGAGGCCAACCGGCTGCTGAGTCAGCGCCGGGCAGAATCTGTGGCTGCCTATCTGGTGGAAAAAGGTGTAGCGCGCGACCGGATCACTGCCCGTGGCTATGGCCAGGACAACCCCGTGGCCAGTAACGACACCGATGCTGGCAGACGGCAAAACCGCCGCGTAGAACTCCATCCGCAGGATATGTAAAGCAAGCGCAACAGCCAAGCGCTGAACAGCACAAACCCTGCCCGCTTAGATGATGGGCAGGGTTTTTTTATTCTTTTTGCCGGGATGAGTAATGATGAGGGGCAATTTTTTGCAAAAACGCTGCGGCACAAAAACGCATAAACGCATGCATTGAAAACAGGAGCAAGCCTACCACTCCACGCTCAGCGTGTTTTCCAGCGGTCTGACCCGAGCCAATCGAATGCGTACCATATCCCCCGACTCCACGGGAAAGGCCGGATTCGGTGGCAAGTCCACATCATAGAGGCAATCGCTCAACAGCAGACTGACCCGCTTGGGATTGCTGCTAACCACCATGGCCTTAACCAGTTCCCCTTCCTGTGGCTCCAGGTAGCGGAGGATCCAGTAGCGATGCCTCTGTTGGTTGATGGCCGCGGCCCGTGCCAGCTTTTGCTGGAGAATGCCGGCCATGGTTTTGCACTGGTCTGCCGTGAAGAGTATGCCCTTGCCGGCAAGGGCATGAGCCAGTTGATGTTGCATAACCAGATCGAGAAAGCGACGAATGGGCGAGGTAATGGTCGTATAGCTGTTGAGGCCAAGGCCACTGTGGGGCTTGGGGTGCACCGTCATCTCGCCCCTGGAAAGAAACTGGCGTTGCCGGGCAATATCGGCATAGCTGTTGTGCGCTCCTTCGATGATGCGGCGGCGTGGTGGCGGCTGCGAACGGAACAGACCGGGCAGCTCCCGCATGGCAAAATAATCGGCTGCCATGGCATTGGCCTGGATCATGAGTTCTGCCACCAGGTTGCGGGCCGGCGTGTCTACGGGGAGCAGTTCCACCCCAATATTTTTGCGGTCGCGGAGATTGAAATGCACATCTGGCAGGGAAAGCAGTAAGGCACCCCTATCCACCCTGTTTTGCCGCAGGCGCAGGCGCAGGCGGTTGAGCAGCTTGAGTTCGGGGTCACGGTCCATGAGTGCCTCTGCCTCCTGGTAACTCAACTGCCGCTGCACACTGATCACCGACGGCACGATGCGGGTTTGCAAAATTTCAGCCGCTTCGTTGATGGTTAAAAGAAAGCTGAAGGCCGGACGGATGTGGCCACGGATGAGGCTGCACAGATCAAGGGAGATTTTCTCCGGCAGCATGGGAACATGGCTTTCGGGAAAGTAGAGTGAGGTCGCCCGTTCCTGGGCCTCAAGAAAAAGTGGACCCTTGGGCGAGACATGCCAGCTCACATCGGTGATATGGATGCCCACCTGCAACTGCCCATCCACCATGGCCACATGCAGGGCGTCATCATAATCCCGGGTACCCGCACTGTCGATGGTGATGGTCTTGAGGTGGCGCAAATCCTGCCGCCCGGGATCGGCTAAAAGTTCCTCAACGCTGCGCTCCCGCAGGGTTGCAACCAAGGCCAGGCTCTCCTCGGAAAAGCTGTGGGGATGGTCAGAGCGGAGCAGGCTCAGGTTTTCGTCTTGCTCCCACACGCCAGCCGCAACCAGCACATGGAAGGCGGCATTGGGTGCAGTCAGTCCGGCCTTCTTGAGGATGTTGCGCACATGTTCCGCGGCATCGTCCTCGCTGTGCTCCAAGACATAATCCTGCAACAGGGCAAGAACTCGGGGATAGTCCGGCCAGTCTGCCGCAGACACCACCTCTCCCTGCATAATCCGCAAGAGCCACTGGGATGCCTCTTCGAGCTGACGAGCCCTGGCCTCCTCCTGTTCTCGCTGGTGACGCAGTTGCTCGACCTGCTCAGGGTTATGCACGTTGATTTGACCATTTCTGTATTTGAAATACAGGGGATCGGCAAAGATGGCGCGGAGAAAGGCAGCGCGCTCATCATCATCCGGAGGCTCGGCAAAATACAATTCTGCCAGAAAATCAGGGGGAAAAGTATCCTCATCCGCAGCGCAGACTATTTCCCAGAGTTCATCCAGAGTAATCTCCAAGGCCAGGGAACTGCGCCGCTCGGCACGCTCTTTGAGTAGGCCCAAAACAGTGGCCCGGTTGTCCCAGGGAAAACGCTCGTTGGATACACTCAGGGCACGGGCCAGGGCCAGGGTTGTTTCCCGACCGCCCTGGCCAAGCAAACGTAAGCGCCGTTCGCTACTTTCCGTTACCAGGGCGCAGTGGAAATTGCCGTTGTCAATATACTCGATAATGCTGCCGGGAGGGATCATGCCGCCTGTCTTGTGGGAAGGGCCTGTTTCATGGTAAGCTGCAATGGATAGCAGGATTGTCCCCCTTTGTCATCCTTTTCCGCATACAAACAGGTCCACGTTCAAGAAGAAAGGAGCATATGACCCAACCATACCGTTCTGGAGTGGTGGCTATTCTTGGCCCGCCCAATGTGGGCAAGTCCACCTTGCTCAATCGGCTACTTCAACAAAAAATAGCTATTGTCAGCCCCAAGCCGCAAACCACCCGCAACCGCATCATGGGGGTGGTGCACGGTGACGATTACCAGATGATTCTCCTCGACACCCCCGGGCTGCACGAGGCCAAGGAGGAGATCAACCGGCGGATGGTACGGGCAGCCCGGGACAGCATTGCCGAGGCAGATGTCATCCTTTTTCTGACCGACAGCAGCGAGGCCACGCCGGAAAGACCGGACCGGCTGCAGCAACAACTCGCCTTTCTGGAGGCAGCCCAAGCCCCGGTGGTACTGGCACTCAACAAAGTGGATCTGGCACCTAAGACACAACTTCTACCACTGATTGACTGGTACCGCACGCAGTATCCCTTTGCCGCCATTGTACCGCTTACGGCCCTGCACGGGGATGGCGTGGAGCCGCTTGTGCAGGAATTGGCCGCCCGTTTGCCCGCAGGACCCAAGTACTATCCCGATGACACGCCCACTGATGTGAGCGAGCGCTTTATTGCGGCAGAAATCGTGCGCGAATCGGTTTTCCTCCGCACCCGGGACGAAGTACCCTATGCTACGGCCGTGCTGATCGACCTTTTTGACGAATCAGTGGAGCCGCTGCGAATTGTGGCCAGCATCCTGGTGGAGCGCAATTCACAAAAGGGCATCCTCATTGGTAAGGGCGGTGCCATGCTGGCGCAGATTCGCAAACGGGCCACTGCAGAAATCAGCCGGGTGCTCGGGCGCCCGGTCCGCCTGGAGCTGTGGGTGAAAGTGCAGAAGAACTGGACAGAGGACGAAAAATTCCTCCGTAGCCTGGGCCTGCCCGAATAAACCGTGGCCGCAATCTATTGACTGCCATCTGTCCTGCGCGATTCCTACGCAATTTTTTCCGACGTTAGCTTATCTTTCGAACTGTTTCCATGCGCCTTGAGTATCCAGCTTCCCTGCCCATAAGCGAGCGACGGGAAGAAATC
Source organism: Desulfobulbus sp. (assembly GCA_040776885.1). Classification (GTDB taxonomy): domain Bacteria; phylum Desulfobacterota; class Desulfobulbia; order Desulfobulbales; family Desulfobulbaceae; genus Desulfobulbus. Next base: position 507,775 of record JAXGZR010000001.1, read on the forward strand.
ATCCAGACCATCCGTGCCCACCAGTGCTTGATTTTGATCGGAGATACCGGGTCGGGTAAGACAACCCAACTGCCGAAAATGTGCGTGGAGGCAGGCCGGGGTATGGCGGGCATGATTGGCTGCACCCAGCCGCGGCGCATTGCTGCCCTGTCGGTAGCCGAGCGCCTGGCTGAAGAATGTGCAGCACCAGCCCTCATCGGCTGCAAAATACGTTTTCACGACCAAACCAGCGAACAAACGCGCATCAAATTCATGACCGACGGGGTACTGCTGGCAGAGAGTCGCACCGACCGTCTCCTGGCCCGCTACGACACCCTGATTATCGACGAGGCGCATGAGCGCAGCCTGAACATAGATTTTCTCCTTGGCTATCTGAAGCAACTCCTGGCCCAGCGGCCCGAGCTGAAGTTGATTATTTCCTCGGCCACCATTGATGCCAGCCGTTTCAGCAAGCATTTTGATCAGGCGCCAGTGATCGCGGTCTCGGGCCGCACCTTTCCCATCAACACCGAATATTGGGAGAACGAGGCTCAAAGTGAAGGAGAGGTAGAGGCATCCTCAGAAGTATCCTACGTGGAGCAGGCCGTTGCTGCGGTGGAACGTTTGACCAGCCAACCATTGGGCGGCGATATCCTTGTCTTTATGCCCACAGAGCGCGATATCAACGACACCCTGGAGGGATTGAAACATCTGGAGGAAAGCCATGCGCTCCTGCCCCTTTTTGGTCGTCTGCCCGCCCCGGCGCAGCGGGCCATCTTCAAGCCGGCCAGGAAGCGAAAAATTATCGTGGCCACCAATGTGGCAGAAACTTCCATTACCGTGCCTGGTATCCGCTTTGTGGTAGATACCGGTCTAGCCCGCATTGCCCGCTACAATCCACGCAGCGGCACCACCAGCTTGCGGGTGGAACGTATTTCCCAAGCCAGTTGCGAGCAACGCCGCGGTCGTTGCGGCCGCATCGGCCCAGGCACCTGCATCCGCCTGTACAGTGAGGAGGATTTCAACCGACGCGAAGCTTTTACCCCGCCGGAAATTCAACGTTCCAACCTGGCCGAGGTTATCTTGCAGATGCAGGACCTGCAGCTTGGCGATCCAGCTGTCTTTCCCTTCATCGATCCACCCCCGGCAAATGCGCTGCGCGATGGTTATCGTTTATTGGAGGAGCTGGGTGCCTTTAGTGCGCCTGGTCGCCTGAGCAAAAACGGCCGCCTCATGGCCAAATTGCCGCTGGATCCACGTATTGCCCGCATTGTTTTAGAGGCTGGCCAGCAACAGGCCCTGCAGGAATGTGTGATCCTTGCCGCAGCACTTTCCATCCAGGATCCACGCATCCGACCACCAGAGCAGGAAGGCAAGGCAGATGCCGCCCATCGTGTTTTTAAAGACAAGCGCTCTGACTTTCTCAGTTTATTGGCCATCTGGCAGCAACTGCACCAGGAGGGCAAAACTGTGGGCTCTGCCAAGCTCTCCCGTTTTTGCAAAACACATTTCCTCTCTTGGCTGCGCATGCGCGAGTGGATGGATGTGTACGAACAAATCGTGCGCCTGCTCAAGCTGCAACGACAGTTTCGTCCCAACCAGGAACCAGCAGAATACGAGGCCATCCATAAGGCGCTGACCAGTGGGTTTCTACGCAACATCTGCCACAAAAAAGAAAAGAACACCTACCTTGCGGCTGGTGGCAGGGAGGTGGTGCTTTTTCCCGGCTCTGCCTTGTACAATAAAGGGCCGCAATGGGTTGTGGCAGCAGAGTTTGTGGAAACCTCGCAACTCTTTGCCCGCAGTGTGGCAGCTATCGAGGTGGACTGGCTGGAGGAACTGGGCGGCAAGCTGTGCAAACGCAGCTGGTCTGCCCCGCACTGGGAAAAAAGGAGCGGCCGGGTGATGGCCCTTGAGCGGGTCATGCTCTTTGGCCTAACCATTGTTGCCGGCCGCCGGGTCAACTATGGTCGCATCAATGCCCAAACCCGCAAAGAGGCGCAGGAAATCTTCATCCGCACAGCGCTCATCCAAGGCGAGCTTGGGGGCCGCTTTCCCTTTCTGGAGCACAACCTGGCCCTGCGTCAGCAGTTTGAAGAACTGGAAGACCGGGTGCGGCGGCGGGGTATAGTGGTTGACGAAGAAGTTTTGTACGCCTTTTATGCCAGTCGTCTAAAGACTGCCCACGACCGCTCCAGCCTCAAACGGCTGCTGCACGATGCAGGCACAGACGATTTTTTGCGCATGCGCGAGGCCGATATCTGCCAGACAGTGCCAGATGGGGCAGAGCTGTACCGCTATCCGCCCACCATCCGCAGTGCGGGTTTAGATATCCCGCTGGAGTATCACTTTAGCCCTGGTGCTGAAGATGATGGCGTCAGTGCACTGGTTACTGCCCGTCATTTACCGGAACTGAATCCACAAGTCTTTGAGTGGCTGGTGCCTGGCCTGCTGCCGGAAAAGGTTTTGCAGCTGTGCAAGCGGCTGCCCAAGCGATTGCGCCGTGTTTTGGTCCCCCTGCCCGAGGCAGTGGACAGGATGTTGGATGGGTTGGTGTTATACCAAGGTTCGCTCTACCAGGAACTGGAACGGGTTATCCTGCGCCAGCACCAGGTGCAGGTGCAACGGAACGACTGGCAGGTCGACACCCTGCCACCCCATCTGAAAATGCGTTTTGTCTTGCTGGATGATTCTGGCCAGGTGCTGATGCAGAGCCGCTCGCTCACCGACCTGTTGCAACAGAGAGCAGGCATACCTGCATCCCAGGAGGCCAAACATCTTGTCCTGCCTGCGGCGCAGTTGGTGCAGGCAGATAATCTGGACAATATAGAGACCACCCTGAGCCTGAGTGCAGCACCTGGCAAGCCTGAACTGCTGGCCTACGCGACCCTGAAGCTCGACAAGGAAGAGCACAACCTTGAGCTGCACTATTTGCCAGACAGAGAAGAGAGCCGCCGTCAGAACCGCACGGGCCTGCGCCTGCTTTTGAGCCAGGGCTTTGCCAGGGAAAGTGCAGCCCTGCGCAAGCAGTGCAAGGATATTGTTGTTTCCCAGTCTGCCTCCTGGCTCAGCCTGGGCAGCGGTTTTGCAGCAGCGGAACTGCAGCGCCAGCTCTTTGCCTTTGTTCTGGACGCGGTTTTTTCCCTGGATATGGAGACGATTCCCACACAGGCACAATACGATGCCGCAGTTGCAGTTGTACAGCGGGAAGGGCTGTTACGCCGGGCACGGCCTGTGCTGGAGCGGGTGGTGCAACTGGTGCGGCAACGACGGGAGCTGAACTCCCTGGTGGGCCAATGGGCGAGCCGCGCACGTCAGGCACGGTGCTACGATACCTCTCGCCACGAAGAATACCAGAACTTGCTGGAGCGACTGGTACCGGCAGATTTTTTGCAACAGCTTTCGGCATCAGAACTGCGTGAGCGGCCCCGCTACCTGCAGGCCCTGGCCCTGCGCATCAAGCGGGCTGAGCATGACCCTCAGAAAGATGCACAAAAAGCTGCTCGTCTACGCAACCCGGAAAATCGCCTGCAGGAGGCGGCGCGCTTTATGCGTCAACCCGGGCATTCCAGCCAGTGTCGCAGCTGTCTGCATGAATATGCCGCCATGGTGGAAGAGTTCAGAATTTCTGTGTTTGCGCCGGAACTGGGCACCCGCCAGCCGGTTTCGGAGAAGCGGTTGGCACAGAAATGGGCTGAGGTGGAAAATGTCTGCCGGCAGGTGGAGTAGAAAAGAGTCGCAGAGCATAACGAATTGAGAATTGACTGCGTAAAAAAGTAACCAACATGCAAACCACACAATCCACACGTATAGTTTTGATGCAGACCAGAGCTTGGTGGCAATGCTTGTACACTGCGTATTCAGGTTTTATCAAGATGTTACAAGGGCTCGTCCCTGCGCTGGCAGCAAGAACACCGTGACCTGTGCTGATTATGCATTGGTTTACATGTCGTTGGCAGGAATGGCCCTTGACAAAAGTCAGCGGATATTTTAGATAGCCGTTACCATTGATACGATCTGCACCTGAAAAATCTCGTTCAGATGAATAGATGGCCCCATCGTCTAGTGGCCTAGGACACCGGCCTCTCACGCCGGTAACAGGGGTTCGAGTCCCCTTGGGGTCACCACAATAATTTCAGCTGGTTAGCTGACTTTCACCAGATAAGCCCCTTGGAATTTTTTTTCCAGGGGGCTTTCCTGTTTCGCCTCCTTCAGGCCGCTTGAATGCGTTGCCCTGCCACCGGCGTATGCAAAAGCCTCTCTGGAACAGCAAAAGTTCCGGGGAGGCTTTTTTGTTTATGGCGCTGGTGCAGGTGTTTAGGCCAGCAAACGATGCATTCAGGCCAGGTGGAGACCATGGGCTGAAATAACAGGCTGTAGAAAACAGAAAGGCTTCAAGCGTTGGCGCGCTTGAAGCCCTCCGTGAAGTCTTGAGACTTCTGTAACCGTTAAATGCGGGTACAGATTACCCGAAAAAAAATGGGGTGTCAAGAAGACAGGGAAGTTTTTTGTTTTTTCCGGCCCGGGAGAAAACGTTAAATGCAAACAATATCAGTGTGTTGTGAGGGGACGTCCATTATGAACATCGTGCGGCAGATCAAATTCATGTTCTGGTCGCACAGGCGGCCTTCTGGCCGCAAGGTATTTGGTGACGGGCCGGTAAAGGCATACATCTACCTGCTCCTGACCTGCAGAAAAACAAACTTCAGCTACGCATCAATAGAGCGGATAGCAAATGAACACGGTGTAGATGCCCGGACAGTACGACGATGGCTGAAAATGCTTCGCGAAAACGGTTTTATCAGCAGTGGCCGCAAGTTCGTCTCCGGCTGTTGGAGGCAGGGTCATTATCTCAACGCCCACAAGTGGATCGTTGACCTGCTGAAAACAATCAGGGGAGTTGTGGTCAGGCTCTATGGGAATAGCGAAAAGGATGCAGAACAGTCGATCCAGGCAGCTGTTTTGCAAGCCAACACAGCCGGGCAACAGGGACAAGTTGGCGACAAGTTGTCACCCCAACTAACTATAAGGAACGGTGGGAGCATGAATACATCCCCCCCTACCCCCCAACAAAACACAATCGCTAACGCGTCTAAGGAGAGAGAACATGAGCAAAAAATTGCAACGCATGTTGAGCCGCAAGAAAAGCATTGCCCAGAAGACTGCCGAAGCAACGGTGTGCCTGGTCAGTGCGCTGGGATGCCGATCAGTAGAAGAGCTTCAAGCAGCGTCAGTACTGGCGGGCTACGACGTGAATCCTCAACGCTTCAGCAAACTGCCGCCCTTGAGCGAATTGAGGAAACGTGTCCACCAACCAATACTGAATGGCAAGCAGCGTTAGCCATCCTGCTACAAAAGCTGCCGGAACAGGATGTTGTTCTATGGATCAGGTCGATCAGCACAGAGCAGACTACAACAGGGCTTCGGCTGGATTGCCCGGACAGGTACAGCATGGCCTGGGTTCAGGAACACTTTGGCAGCGACATCAGAAGTGCGTTGCAACGAGTTGGAATTACGGAGTTTTATTTTTCATTCGGAGAACAAGAAAAGGCACTCCAAAAGGAAAAGAATCAGGAACTGCGGGTTGAAACAGCCCGACATGCAGAACGCCAGGCGCAAGCATTACGAAGCATGCCGCTGCAAGAGCAGTTCGCAGCCTTGCTGAACGCCTATCCGCGCAAAACAAGCGGTGAATGGTTTGCCTGGCGAACCTTCAAACGGCTGGCGAGTAAAGGAGAATTGCCTGAAATATCTGAACTTTTGCAGATGATTGAGGCAAAAAGGCAGTCAGATGATTGGAACCGGGATGCAGGACGCTGGATACCCGGATTGAGTAAATGGCTTAACAATAGACCATGGTGGAAAATTGATTGCAAAGAAAGGGGAAAAGAACCCGGTGAGGCTGTCTCCTGGTGAGGCAAGAGTTCAATTCATTGCTAATCTCGATGAAATACAGCAAATGGTTAACGATGGATACAGTATTCGTCACATATATTTAAAACTATTTAATGAAGGAAAGATAACCATGGCTCAAAGGACATTTTCAGCAATTGCCAGGCCAAGACAGAATAAAAAAAAATAATGAAAAGAGGATATGGAATCAGGGAGGTACTCGCTTGTCGAGATGAAATCGTCAATATATTAAACGATGGGTACACAATTGCTTATGTGCATAGAAAGTTATTATCTAATGGTAAAATTACAATAAAATATAGTCATTTTCATGATTTATTGAAGAAGATGAAGATCAGGCCAAGAGTCATTAAAAAAATAGGGATTACTGTTGAGCATCCTTCTGAACAATATGAGCTTATTTCTATGGATAAAAATATAAATGAATTGAAATTATCGACAGATCAAAAAGATGAATTCGGCATTATCAGGAAACCAGAAGACGAAGTCTTTTAACAGGATAACAATATGCGAACTGTCCATTTGATATTGCAGGGAAAGGGCGGGGTCGGGAAGTCACTTGTAGCCTCTCTTTTATGCCAGTACTTGATAGAGCAAGGCCGTGAAATACTTGCCTTTGATACAGATCCTGTCAACCAAACCCTGACTGGGTACAAAGACTTGCCGGTGCAAGAGTTGAAGCTGATGAAGGGCGACGACATTGATCGGCGCAGATTCGATCAGCTCATTGAGGCTGTTCTGAGTGCATCAGACGATGTGGTGGTGGACAACGGTGCTGCCACCTTCGTTCCCCTGAGCTCGTATCTGAAGGAAAATCAGACAGTTGATTTTCTTGAGGAAGCCGGGATGCGAGTGCTGATGCATACGGTATTTACCGGTGGCCAGGCAATGAAGGAAACAGCTGACGGCCTGGTGTCTCTGGCCCGTCATTTTCCCACTGTGCCGCTGGTGGTGTGGCTGAACCGCTATTTTGGCGAAATCGCCACAGCTGGGAAGCAGTTCGAGGAGTTCAAGGTATACCGCGAGAATCAGGACCAGATTGCAGGACTCATCTACATTCCAATGAAATCACCGCAAACATTCGGCAGGGATCTTGAGGAGCTGTTTTCTCGCCACCAGACCTTTGCCCAGGCCGCAGTGGATGCATCCCTGCCGGTTATGACCAGGCAACGGCTGAAAATTTTCTGGAGCGAAGTGTGCCAGGCTATTGATAAGACAGGGATTATTGACACGCTGCCCAATGAGTGAACCTGCTGATTTTTCTTTTTTTGGGATGTGAATTTTGAAAATTATCGAGGCGATTGAAGTACCAGAAGAGCTCACTCACCTCAAAAATGAGGAGATCGAAATACAGCCCCTCGCCATTTTTGGCGCGGGGTACCGGTTCATAACCTGTGACGGCCTTGCAGGAGCATACCATGAGTAATCAAAAGCCAACTACTTCCGATCTGGCCCTCACCGTACAAGACGGGAAAGTGACAGCTTCATCCAGAGACATTGCCAAGAAGTTCGGCAAACAGCATAGGGATGTTATTCGTGCAATTGATCTGCTTGACTGTTCCCAGGAATTTAAGGTGCGCAATTTTGCGCAACTTAAATTTACCTACAGAGGACAAGAGTTTCCCTACTACGAAATGACCCGCGACGGGTTCAGCTTCCTTTGCATGGGATTTACCGGCGCAAAGGCAGCCATCTGGAAAGAAGCCTACATAGCGGCCTTCAATGCTATGGAAGCGGAGCTGCTTCAACAAAAAATCTGGATCGGCGGGCTGACGCAGGCGCTGGAACAAATCTGTCCAACACCTCCCAGGGAGGCGGATACTGTGCGTAACCAGCGGGGCCTGAACCTGCTGCGGGCACAGGCTGCATACTGGGCCATGCTTGAAGAGATGCCGCTTGCAGCGGCGGAGTCTGCGGTCTGCGCCGTTGGCAGGCTGCGCAGACTTGATGATCTTGACCTGTCCCGACATCAGTTCAGCGAGATGTCCGACTTTCTTGAGCGGGTGATTGTCCATTCCAACAAGGACACGCAGCCTGCCACTGAGGAACAGATCAACACCATCAAATGCCTGGTGGAAGCCTGCGCCCAGTTCAGGTATTCGCGGGACAGGGACATCTATGACCTCTTGCAGGAAGAGTACGGGGTCAGCATTGAAACCATTGTGGCTGCTTCCAGCGGCGAGGCGAAACGAATCGCAGGCATTGCCTACAACATGCTGCATCAGCACCTGGTGCAAACCCTGACCATTAACGAGATCAAGCGTCGTGCGCAAAAGGCAGACGGCAAACATTGCAAATCAGAAGAACCACCACCCGAGGTGGATGACGGTGAGGAACAGTCATGAGCGCTGAAGACGAAGGCAAAACAGCTCAGACCCCTCCTGCCATGCCAGCGCTGCCCGATGGAATTGGCCTTGGCTATGAGGAAATTGCAGAGGAGTTGAGCAAGAAAAGTGAGACCATTGTCAGGGTAGACGATCCAATCATGATGATGGTGCCCCTGTGCAATGTCTTTTTGAGCCAACAGCACGCCTTGCAGGAGCGCCACAAAGGGGCACTTGCCCAGGTCATGTCTGACAAAACAGACAATTTTGTCCAGTCAGTGCAACAGACGCTTGATGCCCTGGGCAACACCCTGGCTTCTGAGGCTGTGCAATCCCTGCACACTGCTTTTTCAGGCCAGCAAGAGGCCATGCGGCAGCATGAATTTGCCCTGCAAAAGCATACAACAAGCATGTTCTGGCTGGCAGCAATCACCACCATCAGTGCCCTGGTGAATGTTGGCGTGTTTGTGGCGCTGTTTCTTTTGAGGGGTTGAAGCATGGCTCTTGAGATTATCACCAGGCCCTGTCGCCAGCGTAAACCGCGTGTCTCTGTCATTTGTCCCTGGTGCAGCCGTAAACTGCTGGTTGAGAAAAAATCCACTCTCCCTTGTGCCTGCGGGGCGCTGCACCGCTGGAACGGCAGCACTCTCTACCATGTACCAAAGGTGAAATGATGCAAGCTGATTCCCGGCTGCTCGCCAACCTGGAGTACAATCTTGGCCCGGTGGTAATGGCCGGGCTGCATGATCCGGATGTAATTGAAATCATCCTCAATTCAGATGGCAGCCTGTGGATGGAGCGGCTGGGCCATGACATGGAAATAGTTGGTGCAATGTCTGCTGCCCAGGGCCGCCTGGTTATTTCGCTGGTGGCCAGCGCCCTTGAAACCGTGGTGACAGCCCAAAACCCCATTGTTGAAGGCGAACTGCCGCTTGATGGATCGCGCTTTGAAGGCACCCTGCCGCCGATCTGTACCGCACCCAGCTTTGCTATCCGCAAGAAGGCCAGCAAGGTTTTTGAGCTGGCAAGCTATGCCGAAGCCGGAATCATGCCCTCCTTTCTGATTGATGCGTTTCATGATGGCCTGCTGACCAAAAAGAATTTCCTGGTGGTGGGCGGCACAGGCAGCGGCAAGACCACCTTTGTCAATGCCCTGATTCGTGCCCTGTCTGAACTGTGTCCCAATGACCGGCTGGTGATCCTGGAAGACACCATGGAATTGCAATCCCTTTCAGAAAACAGCCAGTTTTTCAGAACTTCAGACAGCGTGGATATGACCAGGCTCCTGCGCATGACCATGCGTATGCGGCCGGATCGTATTTTGATTGGTGAAGTGCGCGATGGTGCAGCCCTGGCACTGTTGAAAGCCTGGAACACGGGGCATCCCGGCGGTATCGCCACCGTCCATGCCAACAGCGCAGAGGAAGGGTTGTACCGGCTGGAAGAACTGATAGCTGAAGCAACCCAGGCCCCCAAGCAGCGGCTCATCGGGCATGCAGTTGATCTGGTGGTGCATATAGAACGAGCGCCTGGCGTGGGCCGTCGCATAGCCGAGGTCTTGCGCGTGGGCGGCTGCAATTTTGCAGAACAGTGTTATCTCACCCAACCCATCTACAGTGTGGAGGAATTGGCAGCATGAAGAAAACAGAACAACATTTTGTGTGGCTGAGCCTGGCAATTGTGATGCTGGCAGCAGCAGTCCTGGTGCCGGAGCAGGCATTGGCATCAGGTGGCCTGGATGAGTTTGCCGGGCCATTTGAAAAGGTGGTGAACACCATTACCGGCAAATGGGGCCAGCTTATTTCCGTGGCAGGTATGGCGGTCTGTGGCGTGGTCTTCATCTTTAACCGCCAGGACATGGGCGAGGGCTTCAAGATGTTACTCCAGGTGGTATTCGGCATCTGCTTTATCGCCTTTGCCTCCACCATCGTAACAGCCATGTTCAGCTTTAGCGGCGCGGTGATCTGATGGATGAACCCAGGTCAATCCCGATCCGGCAGAGCCTGCACCGGCCAGAGCTGGTCATGGGCGGTGAACGTGAACCGGTCATGTGCGCGGCGCTCATGGCGATTATTACCGGCATTGTCGGTGCAGTACAGGCAGCCTTTGTTACGGTTTTCATAGCCCTGGCTTTCTACTTTGGCGTGGTCTTTGTGTTCCGCAGGATGGCCAAGGCAGACCCGGACATGACCAGGGTATGGCGCAGGCACATGGGCTATAAAAATTTTTACCGGGCACGCAGCCCCTTTTGGGCAAGGGAAGGATACAGAAAGTGATTCGACTTGCGGACTACAGGCCAAAGGCGCAGGGTCTGCCAGATCTGCTCCCCTGGGCAGCCCTGGTCGCGCCCGGCGTGGTGCTGAACAAGGACGGCAGTCTGCTTGCTGCCTGGACAGTGCGCGGCCAGGACACGGCCAGTTCCACCTTTGATGAAATGGCCTGGATCAGCGGCAAGGCCAATGATGCCCTGCGCCAACTGGGTACGGGCTGGATGCTGCACATGAATGCAAACAGGGAATACAGCCGGGCCTATCCGCCGGAAGAGTCCAGCCGTTTCCCTGATGCAATCACCCAGATGATTGATGATGAGCGCCGGGCTTTTTTTGGCGCAGACTGGTGCTATTCCACCACCACCGTGCTTTGCCTGAGCTACAAACCGAATTTCCAGGCAGCAAAGCTGGCCCGGCAGGCGCAGAACAACCAGGAAACCAACATTTTTGACGAGACCCTGGAATACTTTCAGCTCATGCTGCACCAGGTTGAAGACACCCTGGCTTCGGTGCTGAAGATGGAGCGCCTGCAAGAGCGCCCATCCATGAATGGTGATGAGCGCATTACAGTATCAGACCTGCTCAGTCACCTGCAACTCTGCCTGACCGGAGAGAATCAGCTGATCAGGGTACCACCGGTACCGATGTACCTGGATGCGGTACTGGGCGCAGGTGATCTGACCCTGGACGGCACCTCCCCGGTTTTGGGTGACAACTATATCAGCGTAGTTGGCCTGGGCGGTTTTCCCCTGGAGTCCTGGCCAGCCATGCTTTCCCGGCTGGACAGCCTGTCCCTGCCGTACCGTTTCTGCATCCGTTATCTTTTTCTCGATCAGTGGGATGCGGTCAAGGAGATCAACAAGTACCGCAAGGGCTGGCAGCAGTCCATGACCAGGGTGATTGACCAGCTCACCAGCAAGAAGAACCCGCGCATCAACCGGGATGCAGCCAATATGCACGAAGATGCGGAACAGGCTGAAGCTGAGGTCAGATCAGGTGCGGTGGGCGCTGGTTTTCTTACGGCCTGCGTGGTGCTCATGGATGGAGATCAGAGGTTACTTGCGGAAATGTCCAGGGAAGTGCGGCGTCTGTTCATGTCCCTGGGCTTTGCAGGCCGGATCGAGACCATAAACACTCTTGAAGCCTGGCTGGGTACGCACCCGGGCAATGGCTGGGCAGATGTGCGCAGACCCCTGGTCAATACCATGAACCTGGCAGATTTTCTGCCACTCTCCAGCGCCTGGACAGGCCATGCGTATAATCCCTGCCCCTTCTACCCGGAGCATTCCCGCAGCCTGGCAGTGCTGACCACAGATGGCAGCACCCCCTACCGACTAAACCTGCACGAGGGCGATTTGGGCCATACAGTGATTCTTGGCCCCACTGGCAGCGGCAAAAGTACGCTGTTGGCCCTGATTGTGGCGCAGTTCAGAACATATCCCCAAGCATCCATCTTTGTCTTTGACAAGGGCCTGTCCATGTTTGCATTGGCCAGTGGCGCAGGCGGCGACCATCACGACATAGGCCGGGGTGCGCTCTCCTTTGCTCCGCTTCAGCGCATTGACGAATCTGAAGAGGAATTTTCCTGGGCAGCAAACTGGATAGCCAGCCTGGCTGAACTGCAAAAGATGACTGTTTTGCCGGTGCATAAAAACGCGATCCATCAGGCCCTGGATACCCTGCGCTACAACCCGGAAAACATGCGCAGCCTGACAGACTTCTGGCATGTGATCCAGGATCAGGAGTTGAAACAGGCGCTCAAGCACTACACCAAGAGCGGAGCCCTGGGGCACCTGCTCGATGCGCAGACTGATAATCTGGAGCTGTCCAGCTTTGTGGTGTTCGAGATTGAATCACTTATGGAAATGGGTGAATCCAACCTGATTCCGGTACTGGAATATTTGTTCCACCGCATTGAAAAAGCCCTGAAGGGCCAGCCAGGGCTTTTGATCCTGGATGAGGCCTGGGTCATGCTGGGGCATCCCATCTTCAGAAACAAGATCCGGGAATGGCTGAAGACCTACCGCCGTAAAAACTGCGCAGTGGTGCTCTCTACCCAGAGCATTTCCGATGCCAGCAACTCAGGCATCATGGACGTTATTGTGGAATCCTGCCCAACCAAGATATTCCTGGCCAACCATGCAGCTGAAGAAGAGCAGCCTGCCCAGCTTTACCGCATGGCCGGATTGAATGAACGGCAGATTTCAATCATTGCCAAGACCATGACGCCCAAGCAGGACTACTACATTGTGCAGCCCTCTGGCCGCAGACGAGTGCAATTGGCGCTGGGCCCAAAAACCCTGGCCTTTACCGGTGCATCTGATCGGGACAGCATAGCCAGGATTCGGGCGCTCATGACAGAGCACCCTGAAGGCTGGCAGGAACTATGGCTGCGGGAACGCGGGGCAATCTGAACTATTTGAATACTAGCCGGGCATAAGTGCCTGGCTGAAGGATACGCCAAAAAGAAAAACTCAACGGGGGACTGTCATGAAGATAAAAAAACTGTTTTCCATAGCTGCCTTGTCCGCATTCCTGATTTGTCAGCAGCCTGGCACTGCCAGCGCCTATGCCTTTGTCTGCGCTAACTGTAGTACCAACCTGCAACAAGCCCTGGAATACGCAACCCAGCTGGCAGAACTGGCAGAACTGGTCAGTCAGACCAAGGAAGCCATCAAGCAGACTGAAATGCAGATCAAGAATCTGAAACAACTGGGTGAAGACCTGCGCAACAACCCTTTGGATACCCTGCTTGACCTGGCGCACAAAACCGCCCAGCTCAACACCTACCGGGCAGATGAAAACCTTCTGGCCCAGATATTTAACGAGCTCTTCCCTGAACAGAGTGAATTTGCCGACCTGGCAGGGGCAACACGGGATGAGATCAAGGCTGCCAATGAGAAGTACCAGAAACACTACGAGGAATGGTCAAAGGCCATTGATGAGGCCACCATGGCCACCTTTCAGCTCTCAGGCCGACAGTTGAAGGATATGGAAGAAAGCGGTGAACTGCGAGATTACCTGGAAAATCTGCTTAACGATCCTGAAGGGCACATGGAAGCAATTCAGGCAGGCAACCAGCTGGCAGCGCTCCAGATTCAGGAGATGCGCCAGTTCCGGGAACTGGCGGCTACCCAGGCACAATCTGAAATTACCCAGCAGATGAAGGCAGAAAAGCAGGAAGAAATGGCCAATGCCCAGCATCAGGAAGCAACAAAAACAGAAATCCTTAATTCCGGGGATGATAACTCAGGAACTATACGTTTGTATTAGTATAAACGTATTTTTCCCGAATTATCGTCTCCTTTATTCAATATTTCGTTTTTGGTGGCCTCCTTGTGTTGTTCCTCTGCTCTCCGTTTTTCTTCTTCTGTAACCAGGGGCACCAGGTTTTCATCTGATTTTGAATTATTGACGGTAGATGATGTACTACTTGATTGCTGGTTTGTTTGTGTGGATTTGTTTGACGTGGACTGATCGCAGGAAGAAATGGTAATCGCCAGGAAAAGGAAACAGGCAACAGGAATGGCACGATTCATTGTAACAACCTCCCTTGTATTTTTGGTTTTTTCTTTCATTGGAATTACGTGTACGGCATCCATAACAAATGCAGCTGAAATAAAGCAAAGCGTTGCCAAACAAATTCAAACTCAATTTGAGACAAAGGCAACAGAATACGGCACCAAGCTGAAAGGCTATGCCCTGGGCATTTTCAAACTCTTTCTCCTGGTTGGAGTGGTGGTCTTTGGTGTCCAGGCTGCCCTTGGCAGGGCAGAAATCGCTGATGTTATCAAAGAATTTATTATCATGCTTCTTTTTGCTGCATTTTGTTATGTAGCTATCCAGTATTATCATGACTGGACAAAATATATACTGGAAAAAACAGATATCATTTCTTCAAACGTTGGTGGTGCTGAACTTGAACTATCACCAATAGATTTAGGATTTACAATATTAAATACAATTATAGAAAAGATCAATAGCTTATCCTGGGGTTTTTCTGCTGTTGTTGATGGTATTGCCTATCTGCTTATTGGTGCTGTAATCCTGTGTTGCCTGGCGCTCATGAGCGCCAGAATACTGGTGGTGATCTGCGAGGCCTACATTGCCATGAACGTTGCTATTCTGCTGCTTGGCTTTGGCGCGGCCTCATTTATGAAAGAATATGCCGTGAACGTCATGCGCTATGTGGTCAGCCTGGCCTTCAAGGTGCTGGTCATGAACCTAATCCTTGGCATTGGGATCAGCTTTATCAAGGATTTGGGTAATTTTGATAAAATCTCATACGAAGTGCTTTTTGTCCTTCTGGCCGCGTCTCTGGTGCTCCTGGTCATTATCCAGACCATCCCGGAGACCGTTGCAGGCATTATCAATGGTTCACATACAGGCGGCGGTGTGGGCCTTCGGGCAGCAACCGGTGCTGCTCTGGGCGCGATGGCCGCCACCTATGCTGTTGCCAGCAAGGGTGTGGGCGGTGCTGGCGGCGTGGTCTCCGGTGTCAGCCGGGCAGCCAAGATTGCCAGCCTGCAAGGGGAAGGCGGGGTTGGCGGTACAGCCAACCAAATATGGAGGAGTTACCAGGAAGCCCGGCAGGATGAACGCCGGGCAGGTGTGGGGCCAAGCGCTGTTGGTGAACTGCGGCGCATGGGTTCCAGCCTGGGCGATATGTACAGCGCTGCCCGGTCAGCAAGTGATTCCAGCTACACGGGCAATCCTTACAGCCGTAACCAGTTCAGCGGCAATCCCTACACCCCGGCAGCCGGTGCTGCGGCTCAAGCCTCCCCGTCCAGCCAGAGGCCCAATCCAGCCGCGCAGGCAGCCGCGCCTTTTGGTTCCATTGCTGGCCAGGCCCAGGCCGCAGCAGACGCCAGGTCAGAAGGTCAGCACGGTGCTGCACCATTCAGAACACCGGGGGCTGATCAGGCTGCCCAGGCAGCCGGAAGCACTGCCACCTCAAGGGAAGCCCTGCGCCAGCAGAAAGAGAACTCCAAAGAAGGAAGATAAAGAGTTGTCAAAGACCAAAACGAATGAGCCAGCCTAATGTTGCGGTTAAAAAAAGCCAACACAAAACAAAGGGATATGAGCGCAATAAAACAAACCGTATTGCGGGACAGAGACAGCGACAACAATCCATACCTGAACGCACGGGAAGAATGGATGGAACGCTACGGCAGCTATATCAGCCGGGCAGCGCAGTGGCGCAAGATAGCCGTGCTGGCACTGATTATCGCGGTGCTCTCACTTGCAGGCAACATCATCCAGCTCACCCAGGTCAAGGTGGTGCGCTACTTTGTGGCAGTGGATGAGCTGGGCAAGACAGTTGCAGAAAAAATCCAGGGCCAGGGCGGCAGCACACCTGAGAAGGTCATCCAGGCAGCGGTTGCCCAGGCCATTGTTGACTGGCGCACAGTCACGGTTGATACCGAACTGCAACGGCGGATGATTGGCAGGCTGACCATGCACACGGCAGGTGCCAGCAAGGGCATGTTGAAGCAGTGGTATGAGAAGAACAGCCCTTATAAGGTAGCCAAAGCCGGACGCCTGGTCAACATTGAAGTCAAGGGCATCCCGCTGCCAGTGAGCAAGGGCAGTTACCGGGTTGAATGGAACGAGATTGTGCGCAACCTGCAAGGCGTGGAGCTTGCGCGGGAAAATTATGAAGCGATAGCCACGGTGGAGATCCTGCCGCCACAGTCAGAAGAAGTGCTTCTGGCCAACCCTGCCGGTGTGTACATCACCAACCTATCCACAGCAAAGGTGATCAGATGAAACGAGCAGGATTGTTGTGTTGTGCGCTGGCCGTGGCTGGAATGATGGCCATGCCTGCGCATGGAGCAGAGTATTTGTCACCAGACACCGTGCCTTTGACCGCAAAGGAAAAACGGGTGCTTGATCTGGTTCGGCAATGGTCAGGTGCAGGAAAAGACGGTGCCAGGTCTTCCTTTATGCAGGGCGGCCAGCTGGTGTACGTGCATGGTGCTGATGGCGGTATTCCAGTGGTGATTGCTGCCCCTTTGCAGGTGGTGGATGTGGAGTTGGAACCAGGTGAAATGGTCAATGAAATTGTGGTGGGCGATTCAGCCAGATGGCAGGTCGAAAGCGGTACAGCAGGTGCCAGCACCCACCTCTTTATCAAGCCGGTGGATGTGGGTCTTGAAAGCAGTGCAGTGGTGACCACAGACAGACGGGTCTATCACCTGCGGCTGGTATCGAGGAAAAACGATTTCACGCCCTATATCGGATTTGTTTATGCGGATGATCTCAGACGGCAGGTGGCAGCCAACCAGGCGCAGCAGCAGCGGCAGCAGAAGTGGAAGAGCACCGCAGATCAAAGCGGGGCAGTCACAGATTTATCAAAGCTCAACTTTGAATACGATGTGTCCGGGTCTGCCGCATGGAAGCCTGAGCGGGTCTATGATGATGGCCGCAAGATGTATATTCAGCTGCCGTCCTCAACAGGAAGCGGTGAGATGCCAGCCCTTCTGGTGAAAAAGGGTCAAAAGGATGTGCTGGTCAATTACCGGGTGAAGGGCCTTACCATGGAAGTTGACGGGCTCTTTCCGCATCTGGCCCTGGTCGTGGGTGTGGGCAATGCCCAGGAACTGGTTGAAATCTGCAAAGGTGGCACCATGCCTGGCCATTTCAGCAGCACTGCCACAGATGATGAAAAAGACCTGCCCTGGAGGTTTAACCGATGACTCGTTTACTGGTTTTTCTTCTTCTGGTGTCCTTTTTGGCCGCCGGTTGTGGCCAGCATACTGGCCGGTCGTTTACTGGCGAGGTGCCTGAAGCGGCCCTGACCGGGATTGCCTTTGATGCAGCCAACCGGCTGGCCACCTTGTACCCGCCAGGCCATACCAGCCTGTACCTGCAATACCCCACGGCAAAAGGGCAGAAGGTTGTTGATCTGTTCGGGCCAGTGCTGGAACGGAGTTTGCGGGCCAGGGGCTTTACGATTCAGCCAGTTTCCGGTTCTGAGCCACGGGTCAGCTGGACAGTGGACGGCCTTGGTGACACAGACCCGGTGGTCAACTGGTATCTGCGGCTCAAGGTGCAGGATGAAACAGGGCTGCGGACATTTGGCCGGGTCTATGATGCCCAGGGCCGGGCCCAGGGTGGATTTGCCGAGGGCCAGGCAGAATAAGGGAGGGGGAAGACAATGGAAGACTCGCCAAACAGCCTGCAACCGCCAAAACCGCCTAAAAGAGGTATGAGCAAGCGGCCCATGTACATTGTACTGGGCGTGACTCTGGCCCTGATTGTCTCGCTATTTTACGCAATCGAGCAGGCAGACAAGCGCAATGCCCGCAGGGCAGCTGAGGAGAACAAGCCGCAGGTGGATCAACGCGCCCTGGCCCAGGGCTATGGTACCGGCATTATCCTGCCACCGCCCACCACCGGGGCACTGGTGGAGGGCACGCCAGTTCAGGAGGAGCCTAAAAAGCCCCTGGTGGTGGTGATGAAGGACAGCGAACCAGACAAGGATGCAGAAGCCATGCGCAAGCGCAAGGAACAGCAATATCTGGCTGCCCTGGCATCACCCATGATCGCCAAACAAAACAGAACAGAAGGGCCTGGTGCAGAAGCCGGGCAGGAGGCCCGCGCAACAAAGGGGCCTGGACAGGCAACACTGCCCGGCCAACAGTCAGTAAATTATGATCCGGCAGCAGATATTGACAAGGAGGGCTTTTTCACCAGGGCGGATACGAGAGCCGGAGAACGCGGCTGGCTCTGGCGCTACACCAGGGAAGAGGGCAGGCTTCTTGAAATCAAAACCGGCACCGTGATTCCGGCGGTCATGGTCAGCGGCATCAACTCTGATCTGCCAGGCGTGATGATTGCCCAGGTGAGCCAGAACGTCTGGAACACCTCAAACGGCAGGCATTTACTCATACCACAGGGCGCAAAGCTGTACGGGGTCTATGACTCGCGCGTGGTCTATGGCCAGGAGCGGGTGTTGATTGCCTGGAACCGGATCATCTTTCCGGATGGCAGCTCGGTTACCCTGGGGGCCATGCCAGGCGCGGACATGAGCGGCTATGCCGGATTCCATGACAAGGTGAACAATCACTATCTGCGCATTTTTGGCAGCGCCTTTTTTATGAGTGCCATTCTCGGCACCACAGCCTATACGCTCGATGAAATAGACAGTAATGGCCGCAATTCAGACAACCCCAGCTTCCAGGATGAGATGATAACCGCGCTGGCGCAGCAGATGGGCAGTGCAGCCATGCAGCTTTTGCAGCGCAACCTGAATATCAAGCCAACCCTTGAGATCAGGCCCGGCTATCAGTTCAACGTGATTACCACCAAGGATGTGGTGTTTTCTGAACCGTACACCCCGCACGATTACGAGGCATATCATGCAGGCCCAGTACGGCCATAAGAAAACAGGCAATGCCAGCTGGTGGCCATGGCTTGTTTTGTGCGCCGGGCTCTTGTGGGCATTCAGCGTCTTTTTCTGGACAACAGCCAGAATCGGCGCGGTATATGGCTATGCTCCTGCCCTGGGTAATCCGCTGCACTTCGGCAGCCTTGTTGGCTACAGTCCGCTTACAGTGTGGAACTGGCCAAAGATTATCTGGGTTACCCCTGCGGTGGAACTCATTCTGCAACGCGGAATGCTGATTTTTGCCGGGCCGCCCATAGTACTCGTTCTTGTGGTCTTGGCCTATGGCCACCGGCAGGGCATGGTCAGGGATTTGCACGGCTCGGCATACTGGGCCGGCAAAAAAGAGATCCAGGATATGGGCTATCTGGATGGCCAGGGCGTGTATGTGGGCGGCTGGTGGGACGCAGGTCGCAAACGACAGTTGTACCTGCGGCATGACGGGCCGGAACATATCCTCTGCTTTGCGCCCACCAGAAGCGGTAAGGGTGTGGGCCTGATCCTGCCCACGCTCTTGTCCTGGCCGGATTCCTCAGTGGTGCTCGACATCAAGGCTGAAAACCATGCCCTGACCTCTGGCTGGCTGCAAAGCCAGGGCAACCGGGTGCTGCGCTTTGATCCGGCTGATCCGTCCAGAACCTCAGCCCGTTTCAACCCGCTGGAAGAAATCCGGCTTGAGTCTGAGCGCGGCATTGCTGATGTGCAGCAGATTGTCTCCATGGTGCTCGATCCGGACGGCAAGGGCCTGGGGGATTACTGGAACAAGGCAGCCTTTGGCTTTTTAGGCGGGGTGCTCCTGCATTGCCTGATTATGACGCAGCTTGTGGAAGGACGCAGGGCCACCATGTATGACCTGTCAGTCATGCTGGAAGACCCGAAGCGCGAAGGCGGGCCAAAGGAACTGTTTCAGGAAATTATTGACACAGATCATGCCCGGCATCTGCAAACCCTGTTTCCAGGCATGAGCCATGAACTGGCTGAAGCCATGCACATTTTCTGTGCCTCTGCTGCCAGCGGCATGCTTGCCAAGGCAGACAAGGAAATGGCTGGCGTGGTCTCCACGGCCACCGCCAACCTTGCCCTGTACCGTGACCCGGTTGTGGCCTCGAACATTGGTGCCAGCGATTTTCGCATTAGCGATCTCATGAACCAGGACAAGGCAATCAATCTTTACCTGGTTATTTCCCCTGCTGATATTGACCGGCTGCGGCCGCTCTTTCGTATTTTCACCAATCAACTGCTTGGCCGTCTCACTGAAAAAATGGAGTTTGGCCAAGGCGGCACCAGGATTGCCTACAAACACCGGCTGCTTTTGATGCTCGATGAGTTCACCAGCCTGGGTAAACTGGCAATCATTGAGCGGGCCATTGCCTTTATGGCAGGCTACGGCATCAAGGGTTATTTCATTGTGCAGGACACCAAGCAGCTCAATGCTGCCTACGGCCAGGACAATGCCCTTATGGCCAACTGCCAGGTGCGCATTGCCTATGCGCCTAACCTGCCAGAAACTGCCGAATACCTCTCAAAACTGACCGGTACCACCACTGTGGTGCAGCGCAAGAAAAGCATTTCCACAGGCAAGGGCGGCAGGGGCACCTCAATCAGCATTCAGGAGACCGCCAGGCCGCTCTTAACCCCGGATGAATGCCTGCGTCTGCCCGGCATCCACAAGGAACAAAGCGGCTGGTGGCAGAAGAAAAGCCATATTGCACCCGGTGATATGCTGATTTTTACTGCCGGACATGCGCCCATCTATGGCAGGCAGATTCTGCATTTTGTTGACCCAATCTTTCTGGCACGAGCCTCCATGCCGCCAGCCGGAAAAGCAGAGAACGCCAAAAAAGAAAAAACCACAGCAGCACCAGAGCCAGTATCTGAAGAATCAGCAGGCGCAGCCTATTTACGGTACCTCGATGATCTGCCTGCACACCTGGAAGGCCAGGCATGAATTACAGACGAAGAGCTTTTGCGGCAGAATCGGCCAGGAAGGCAGAGCGGCTTTTTGCTTTGCCCTCAGCCACGGCAGCATCAATTTTTTTGACGAGCAGCCTGGGCAGGGTAACGGTTGCCTTTTCTGTGCCGCCAAGGAACGGCGTAATGTCAACCTCCACAAAGGCCCACACCGCACCTGCATACTCAGGCAAGGCAAAATATGCGTCAATGGTGGAAGGGGCAGGCGCAAACTCACCTTCTTCAGCAAGAATTTCAAGATGCCCGGCAATAGCTTCCTGGGCGTTATTGATTGCTTCCTCGATGCTCTCGCCTGCGGAAAAACAGCCGGGGATATCCGGAACAGTCACTCCATAGCAGGAATCCGGGTCTTTATGCACAGCAATGGGATATTTCATGACAAACCAGCCTGTTTCAATATGTTTTTGATGGTGCCAACCGGGAGCGTCCTTTTTGGGTGCGGGACAGTGACCAGACCTTTTTTGACAGGGTGTTTGAAGTGATGATGGCTGCCGGTCACTCGGACAAGCTGCCAACCATCCGCTTCAATGATTTTTATAATATCTTTACTGTTCAAGGTGGGCTCCTGTTGTTTGATATAGGTTATTATATACCTTTGGCAGTATAAAATAAATATGAAAATACTGTTCAGATGTATAAAGCTAGTTTTTTTGACAGTTTGTTTTTTTACAACAGCCTGGGCTTACGGTTACCGGGTCAATGTCACCTCCAGCCTGCCCCTGGGCCTGTACCGCTTGACAGATGAAAGACCACAACGCGGCAGCATTGTTTTTTTCTGCCTGGAGTCAGAGCATTTTATCAAGCTGGCCAGGGCGCGGGAATATGCAGGGACAGGCACTTGTCCTGGCGCTCTTCGCGCCCTGGGCAAGGAAGTCTACGGTCTGCCTGGTGATCTGGTCAGCATCGGTGCAGACGGTTTAATCAGCATCAACCATCAGACAATTCCTGGCAGTGCAGCCCGGGACGTGGACAGCAAGGGACGGCCCATGCCAAAGCCTGAACTCACAGCCGGAATTATCCCGGCTGGTCAGGCATTAACACTTTCCCTGCATCACCAGGGCAGCTTTGATGGCCGTTATTTTGGTCTGGTCAGCCTGCACAGCTTGCGCCAGGCGCGACCTGTATTGACATTCAAAAAAAGAGGACAGCATGGAACAGGACAAGGCGTATCTGAATGCAGCAGCAGAAGCAGTATACCGGCAGCTTGAGGAGAATCCCGGAATGAGTATCCCGGTTGATCCGGATGTTGCAGAACACATGGGTGCCTTTTCTGATGAGGCCATGAGCGAGGCCGATGCCCTGGAAGGGGCAAGAGGGGAACAAGAAGAGGTGTAAGCCATGGCTGAAAACAAAAAACCGTACCCTGAGCAGATAGCTGAACAGGTTATCGCAGCGCTCAGGGACGGTACTGCTCCATGGGTTGTTCCCTGGGAACCTGGTCAGATACCGGAAGGCCCGGTCAATGCCGTCACTGGCCAGCCCTACCGGGGCATAAATCGTGTCTGGCTGGGTATGCAGCAGGGGAACAACATTGATCCGCGCTGGTGTACCTACAGACAGGCGCAGCAGCTTGGCGCCCAGGTGAAAAAGGGCAGCCGGGGCACCACAGTACAGTACTGGAAGTTTCGAGAAGAAACCCTGCTCAAGGATGAACAAGGGAAACCGCTTCTCGATGAGAATGGCCAGAAACGTTATTCAGTAACAGAGCTTGATCGGCCCAGGGTGTTTTACTCCACCGTTTTTCATGCCTCGCAGATCGAGGGCCTGCCGCCCTTGCCTGCACGGGTTGAAACCCCGGAATGGCAGCGGCATGAAATGGCTGAAAAACTCCTGAAAGAGTCAGGGGCCAGAATTTTTAATGACCAGGTGAGCAGGGCTTTTTACCGGCCCTCAAGTGATGAAATCCATCTGCCGGAACGGGGCCAGTTTGCCACGCCTGACCGGTACTACGCAACCGCCCTGCATGAGCTTGGCCACTGGACAGGGCACGAGAGCAGACTTGACCGTGATCTGAAACATCCCTTTGGCAGTGAAGGCTATGCCAGGGAAGAGCTGAGGGCAGAACTGGCCAGCTACATGCTGGGGGCTGAACTGGGCATTGGCCATGATCCCGGCCAACACCACGCCTATATTGCCAGCTGGATCAAGGCTCTGGAGGAAGACCCCAAGGAGATTATCCGGGCTGCACGGGATGCAGAACATATCAGGGAATATGTCATGGGCAGGGAAAAAGGGATTCAAGCCAGCAATCAGCCAAAAGCTAATGAAATGAGCAATGCAAAAACGGCAGACCTTGCCACAGAAAAGACCTGGCTGGATGTGCCGTACAAAGAAAAAAACATTGCCAAGGCAGCCGGGGCCAGGTGGGACAGGCAGGAAAAGAGATGGTACGCGCCAGCAGGCGCAGACCTTGAGCGCCTGAGCCAATGGCGGGCCGTACCGGAACAACAGCAAGTCACCCCGGCGGTGGTGAACCCTGCTGCCGAGTTCGGCCAGGTGTTGCGGGATGCAGGGCTCCTCATCAAGGGTGAGCCGGTCATGGATGGGAAGATTCAGCGGGTGCCGGTGGCCACCGGCAGGTCAGGGGCCAAAGATGGTGCCTATTGCGGTTTTGCCGATGGCAAGCCCAATGGCTGGTATCAGAACCATAAAACCGGAGCCCAGGGGAAATGGCTGGCCACTGGCCATGTCCTGAGCGAGGAGGCCAAACGCGAGCTGCACAGGGAAGCTGCCAATACCCTGAGCGCAGCAGAAATTGAACGCCAGGCTGTGCAGGAAAAAGCCCAAAAAAGGGCCTATGCCAAATGGATGAACGCAGAACCGGTACAGGATCATCCTTACCTGAACCGCAAGGGGGTTGAATCCTTTGAACTTCGCCAGGACAGGCAGGGCAACCTGGTGGTGCCTGGTTTTGATCTGGACACAGGCCGTCTGCAAACCGTGGAATATATCAATAAATATGGCGGCAAATGGTTTGAGAAAGACTGCCCGAAGAAAGGAGCGGTCTGCGTGCTGCCCGACAAGGATGCCCTTGAAACAGGCAATGTGGTGCTGATGGTTGAAGGGTATGCCACCGGTGCCAGCGTACACCAGGCCACTGGTCTGCCAGTGGCTGTAGCCTTTGATGCAGGCAATATCAAGGATGCGGCCCTGGCGATTAGAAAGAAGCTGCCCAATGCGCAAATCACCATCTGCGCGGATAATGACCCTCCCCGGCCAGATGGCACCAATATAGGCGTGATGAAGGCCAAGGAGGCAGCAGCTGCTATTTCCGGTGCCAAGGTGGTGGTTGCCGATTTTTCAAAGGATGAGCGCTCAAGGGGCCTGAAAGATTTCAACGATCTGCACCAGGCGCGCGGGCTTGATGCAGTGAAGAAAAGTATTCTTGCCGAAAAGACCAGGGAAGCTGCCGGGGTGGAGCGATGAGGAAGCCCTGGTTGGCTGTGGTCTGGTTTTTTCTTTTTTGGTGTCCTTCCCTTGCCCTGACCTCACCGGTAACAGATGAACCCCAGCTTGTTGCCGGGATTGAGGCGGAAGAGAACCAGGCATCTTTTTTTGAGGCCGCTGCCCAGGAGGTAGACGTGCCGCCGGAACTGACCCGGGCTATTGCCAGGGTTGAAAGTGGAGGCACACCCTATGCGCTCAATGTAGAAGGCAGGGGCTATTTTTTTGACAGCAAGGAAGAGGCCCTTGCCGCTGCCAGCGAAGCCCAGGCTGCCGGGAAAAGTTTTGATTCCGGGGTTATGCAGATCAACAACTGGTGGCTTAAGCGGTATGACATTCCCCTTGAAGCGGTTTTTGATCCGGCTGCCAATATCCTGCTGGGCTCCTGGATACTCAGGCAGGAACTTGATCGACACGGCGACACCTGGACAGCTGTTGCCCGCTATCATTCGCCCAATGCAGACCGAGGCAACCAGTATGTTGCCCTGGTGCGCCGGGCTTTGGAAAAAGGTGCTGCCAAAACAAAAAAACCAAAACGAAAAATGGAGACAACAGGCCCTTTGGTCGTGTATCGCGGCATCCCGAAAACAACAAAACCGGCGTTCAGCCGTACCCGACCCGGGCAGCCTGGTCATTACCAGGAAGAGTTGGTGGCCCAAAACAGGGTTTTTGTACGCCGACAGCCATAAAAGAGAACAGATATGAAACTGTTTATTGTTGAATCACCAGGCAAGGTGAAGAAAATCCAGGGTTTTTTAGGGCCATCGTACCGGGTAATGGCCAGTGTCGGTCATGTGCGTGATCTGCCCGATAAGGAAACAGGGGTTGAACCGCCAGACTTTATACCAAAATACGAGGCAACCCGCCGGGGCAAGGAAGTGCTGGCCAAATTGAGTGCAGCGGCACAGCAGGCAGAAGAAATATATCTGGCGACTGATCCTGACAGGGAGGGAGAAGCTATAGCCTGGCATCTGGAAGAGGCCCTGTGCCTGAAGTCCGCAAAACGGATCACATATACCGAGATTACAGACAGGGCAATCAAGGAGGCATTGAATAAAAGCCGGGATATTGACCGTTCCCTGGTGTCCGCTCAGGAGTGCCGCCGGGTGCTTGATCGGTTAGTGGGCTACATGGTATCGCCTGCGCTGTCAAGTCAAAGCGGGGTCAAACTGTCAGCCGGACGGGTGCAGTCTCCGGCGGTACGCCTGGTGGTGGAACGTGAACGGGCTATCCGGGAATTCAAGGTGACTGCGCACTATGGCGTGGATTTGCTTTTTGAGGCCATGGAACACATCACAGACGGCTGGAAGGCAAGCTGGCTTCCAGGGGAAGGCTGGCTGGCAGAAGGTGAAGAATACTTGCAGGACAAGGCATTGGCTGTGCAGGTTGCGGCTACAGGGCAAGTGCTGGTCACAGACTACCAGGAAACAGAGGCCAAATCAGCGCCGCCAGCTCCATTTATCACTTCAACCTTGCAGCAGGCAGCCAGTGCTGCCCTGCAATTCAGCCCGAAAAAGAGCATGGAACTTGCCCAGGCCTTATATGAAGAAGGGCATATTACCTATATGCGCACAGACAGCCCTAACCTGTCAGAAGAGGCTATTGCCGAAATTCGCAGCTGGGCGGCAAAGCATGACTATCCCCTGCCTGCTGTACCGCGCACATGGAAGCACAAGGAAGGTGCCCAGGAGGCGCATGAGGCTATCCGGCCCACACATTTTGAGGTTGAGGCCGCTGGTGAAAGTGCCGATGCACAAGCCCTGTACCAGATGATCCGGCTGCGAGCCCTTGCCAGCCAGCTTGAAGAGGCCATTTTTTCAGTACGCACCCTGCGGCTGGAAGGTGAGAGCCAGGGAAAGAAGGCTGTGTTTGAGGCCAGGGGCCGCACCTTGGTGCAGCCTGGCTGGAAGGCGCTGGTGGCCAGTGACCAGACAGAAGAACCAGGTGAAGACAACGAGGCAGAAAATCAGGTTCCAAAACTGCCTGTCGGGCAGGGCCTGCGCGTTCAGGAAAGCCAGGTCATCAACAAGAAAACCCGGCCACCAGCACGGTATACAGAAGCAGCCCTGGTGCGTGAACTGGAGGAACGAGGTATTGGCAGGCCCTCAACCTTTGCCGCTATTCTGGAAAATATCACCAGCACCCACAACTACATCCAGCTTGAAAAGCGCAGCTTGGTGCCCACAGAAAAGGGCGAAAAAGTTATAGAGGCCATGAGCGGCGCTTTCACCTTCTGTGACTACAGCTTTACCAAAGAAATGGAAGTGGGTCTGGATGCCATAGCCGAAGGCAGGAGCCAGTACCAGCCTTTGGTTTCCAGGGCATACAATCAGATCAGGGCGGAGATTGACACGTATATTACAGCAACCAGCCCAAAATGCCCGGAATGCGGCTTGCCGCTGCGGCATCTGTTCCGGCGAGACACCAAAGCAAAAAAAGGGTACAATTTCTGGGGCTGCTCAAACTATCCAGCCTGCCCGGCCACATTTGCCGACGCAGATGGTGTTCCCGGAGACCGCCAGGACACCAGGTCAAAACCTGCGGCCAGCGGGTTTTCCTGCCAGAAATGCGGCAAAGACCTGGTTCGTCGAACCGGCACCAGCAAGACAGGCAAACCGTATGATTTTTTTGGCTGCACTGGCTTTCGCCAGGGTTGCAAAGCTACATTCAACCCCAAAGCAGACAACACCCCTGATTTTGAGGGCAGGCAGGGAACGTAAGCCAGAACAAAAAATAGCTGTACACGAGTGGAACGGACGGCCAATCAAGACTTTTGGCTGCATACAACTGGCAAAGCATGACTCGTCTGCTGAGGATAAATGGAAACCATGCCTGAAAGAGCCATGGCAGACATATCCGGACAAGGCTTCAGTTAGACGTTAGGCTCGTCCGTCTCCTCGATCATACACTCTGAAATTTCTGTGTATTGAACCCTCTGTCTGTTCTTGAGCGTTAAATCATGCCTGGGAGATGAATAAAAAAATGAAAACCCAGTATTACGCAGCGACAAGTCTTGATGGCTTCATTGCCACTGAAAAGGACTCACTAGAATGGCTGTTTCCCCTTGGAGATCTGAACAATTCAAGTTATCCAGAATTCATTTCAAGAGTGGGAGCGTTAACAATGGGATCTTCCACCTACGAATGGATAGTGCACAACGAAAAAAAGGTGGCTTCTCAGACTGGCTCAGCATGGCCATACAGTCAGCCAGCTTGGATATTCTCTAATCGCAAGCTTCCAATTATTAAAGGCAAGGACATCAAATTCGTCAGCGGAGATGTGCGCCAAGCCCATGCTGAAATGCGAAGCGCAGCAGGTACCAAAAACATCTGGATAGTTGGTGGCGGAGATCTCGCAGGGCAGTTTTACGATGCTGGATTGCTGGACGAGCTTATCATCCAAGTTGGCTCAGCTACCCTTGGCAAGGGTAAGCCACTATTCCCTCGTCGAGTGCTAAGTCCAATTCTACGCTTGGTATCTGTTTGTCAGATGGGTGCTGGCATGGTTGAGTTGCGCTATAAAGTAAACAAAGGCGGCGTGAGTTGTGGCAGCTAGTTAAAGGGTACTCACCCGACTGACTGTAAAGGTTCTCACGCCATAGTCCATTTCCAGATAGCCTTCCAGCATAAGCGGCCCTTTCCGGTGCAGGAGGTGGCAATATTTCTGGTATTCTCTGGCAAACAAGGTGCATTCCATTATATTGGTTTCATCCTCGAAACTCAAAAATTCCATGGGTTCGCCCGTTTTGGTGCTCACTATCTTGCCGGTGATGAGCCAGCCCAGGAAGCGTAGCTTGCGCCGCTTAAGGATAGTCTGATCCGGCAGATTAAGCAGATCACGTGCTGTTAATGCACCTGCCTTGCGCCGGACTTCGGCAAACAGGGTGATGGGATGCTGGCCACAAAGGAAACCAAGCACCCGGTATTCGTTGCGCAAGCGTTGCCTGGGATCTTCTGCAGGAAGCAGCGGAGGAGCCGGGTCAACCGGGAACAGCGAGCCTTTCTGCCTGCTGCTCTTCTTCCAGGCTGCTAACAGCCAGATAAGGATCCCCCGGTTATTAGTCGCAGCCTTATGCAGGCTATCAAGCGCACCTGCATGGATCAGGGCTTCTGCCTCATCAGTTGAGGGCTGTATCCGGCCCAGAAAATCGAATACTGAGGTAAACGGTCGTTCCTTTACCTCTTGGGCAATACGCTTGCAGGTGGCGCTGCTGAGCCCGGTAATCGCCATCAGCCCAACCTGAAGCTGTTTCTCCTTTCCCAGCCAGTGGATAGTAGCACTCATGACATCGGGCCGGACTATGGTCAGCCCTAGGCGACGCGCTTCAGAGACATAGGCAAAACTCGAATAAAAGCCGCCCTGGTTGGAGAGCACGGCGGCCATGAATTCTGCCGGGAAATGGGCCTTGAGATAGGCTGCCTGGAAAGAGACCCGGGCATAGCTGGCCGAGTGCGGTTTACAAAAGGAGTAGCCGCTGAAACTCATCATCATGGCCCAGATACGCTCGGTTGTGGGGCCATCCACTCCCTGCTTGGCAGCAGCCTGAAAAAATTTGTGCTGGTAGTCCTTCAACTGCAGTTCCTTGTCCTTCTTGGACATGATCTTGCGCAAACGGTCGGCGTCGGCATGGGAAAAGCCGAACTGGACAGCAACCCGTGAGACATCCTCCTGATAAACCATGATGCCATAGGTCTCATCGAGCACCCCAGCCACCAGAGGGTGGAGCGCCTGCCAGGAGCCACCATGCAAACGGCGCAGATATTCACGGATGAATTCGTTAGCCGCAGGCCTGATGATGGAGGAATGAATCACCAGGTGTTTGAAGTCGCCCTGCTGAGAACGCTGCTGCAAAAGACGGGTGGCTGGGCTTTCGATGTAGAAACAACCCATAGTCTTGCCCTGGGCAAGCATGACCTGGGTGATGGGGTCATCCTCGGGCAGCCATTTATTCTCATCCAGGAAATGCCCGTTTTCCTTGAGCCCTTGGAGTGCATCCCGAATCACCCCCAGACTGCGGTTGCCAAGCAGATCGATCTTGACCAGGCCAGCTTCTTCAGCTCCATCCTTTTCCCACTGGATGACCGGCACTCCCTTGGCGGCTCGTTCCACCGGCACATAGTTGCTCACCGGCTCCGGGGTGATGATGACCCCGCCAGGATGCAGCGAGAGATGGCGGGGCATGCCGCTTATCCGTGTCGCCCAATGCAGGATCTCCGGCCATGGGCCAGACAGATCCGCCCCGCGCAACTGGGGCAGGCTCTGTAACTGACCCAGGTAGTCCTCTTTAAGACCACCCTCGTCCTCTACAACTGCTCGCCAGATCCAGGGCAGCTTTTTGGTAATGCGGCTGATCTCGGCAGCAGGGATGCCAAAAACCTTGGCAATTTCGCGCATGGCCATGCGGGGTTGCAGCGCCACATGATTGGCGACCATGGCGCTATGACCGCCAAAACGATCGAGTACCGAGGCAAGGATGCGGTCCCGTTCATCCCAGGCAAAATCAATGTCGATATCCGGCGGGTCAAGGCGGCCAGGATTGAGAAAGCGTTCGAAGTAGAGGTTGTGCCGAATTGGGCAGACATTGGTGATGGCCAGGCAATAGGCCACCAACGAGGCAGCACCAGAACCACGCCCGCAGGTGCGAGCCACTGGGCCAACGATTTTATGCACCACCAGGAAGTAGGAGGAAAAACGCATGGTAGCGATAAGCGCAAGCTCATGTTCGAGCCGAGCTACAACCTCTTGGGTAAGCGGCGGTCCATAACGGACGGCTGCCCCGGCAAAAGCCAGGGAGCGAAGCCGCTCGTCCGGATCTTTTACTTCGCAGGGCGGCATGATCTGGCCTGTATAGGGGCTGGCCAGGCTGCACTTCTCCACAATTTCTGCAGCAGTATACAGGCTCTCAGGCCAGAGATCAAAGCGCCTTTGCCACTCGACCTTGCTGGGCAACATGGCGTCGAGCATTGCCTCCTTGCCGGGCAGGCGGGAGATCGAGGTGTTGGAGGCAATGGCACGGATGAGTTGGTGTAAAGGGGCGTCATGGACGGAGAGAAAGGAACTGTCCTGCACGGCTACAGCAGATAGACCCAGCTTGGCGGCCAAATTGCGCAGGGCACTGTTCTGCTGGCTGGGCTGCCTTGTCAGGGCAGCATAGACGTCAGCACCAAGAGCTTTACAAAACTTGAGAGTCTCCTGTTCCGCCGCGAGAATGACCAGGCCCTGACGTTTGGTCTGCAGAGCGGTATACAGATCAAAACAGGGATCACAGTGCAGGGCGCTTAACAGCTGACAGAGACTGCGGTATCCTGTCAGATCCTTCACCAGGGCAAAGAGCCGCTGGCTGCCAGTACTGATCTCTGCGCCAATGATCGGCCTAACCCCTGTTTCCTTGCAGGCAGCGAGAAAAGACCACAGGCCATAGAGATTGTTGATATCGGTCAGGGCCAGGGTAGCATAGCCTTTCATGGCTGCATCCCTGCACAAGGCCCTGGGGCTGGCAGTCGCCTGCATGCAGCATTGTCCGGTTAGGTTTTTGCATGAACAATTTCCTGGTTTTGTTGACTCTGCGTGTCAGGCTGACAGGGTTGCATTCGTGATTCATTGAGAATCTGGTTGCGCAACTGACGAACCCGATGGATGGAAACCGGCTCGCCGTGTTCTTCATGGCAGTATATCGCCAAAAGGATATAGGTAATCAAGCCGGCAAGCATCTGGATCATGAGCCCATGGCGGCTTCTGGAAATAAGGTGATACACCTTGAGGTGCCGCTTCCACCAGGCAAAGAAGCTCTCTATCTGCCAGCGCAGCTTGTATATCTGGGCGATCTGTTCGGCAGTGAGGTCGAAGCGACTGGTGGCAATCCAGTAGGATTTACCCTCAACCGTGTAACCGACCAGCCGCAGCGGGATGCGGGTTTGATTCACTCCTTCACGCCCCAACAAAACCTTGGCATCAGAAAAAACCATGCTCCCAGAGGCCACAGGGTAGGATTCCAGACAGGTTGTAATGGTGTTCTCCTTGATGCGGATAACAAAATGTTTGCCTGCCGCCTGGAGCTGGTCAAAACCGTGATGGCTTTGGTAGCCCCTGTCGCCCACTGCGGTTTCCCCTGGCGCAAGGATCTGCTCAACAAAGGGACGTTCGCTCTCTTTGCCGCTGGTAAGAAATATCTTGCGGGGAACACCGCGATTCAGATCAAAGCCGAGGTGGGTTTTGGCCTTTTTGACGCCTTTGCGGTAGTCGGCCCATTCCATGGAGAGGACAGCGTCAATGAGTGAGCCATCAATGGCGACCAGCGGGCCTAATTCC
Source organism: Desulfobulbus sp. (assembly GCA_040776885.1). Lineage (GTDB taxonomy): Bacteria > Desulfobacterota > Desulfobulbia > Desulfobulbales > Desulfobulbaceae > Desulfobulbus. Next base: position 539,373 of record JAXGZR010000001.1, read on the forward strand.
GGGTGCCTGTTTGGGAGCTGCTCCCGCACCTGCTGTTGCAAGGCTTCAAAGACCAGCATGAATTGTTCGAGACCGCGCTCGTTCATGGCCTCGAAAAAGGAGCTTTTGGCAATACCTTTTTTCGGGGCAATATGTTCCCTGGCAAAGGCGTCTTCTTTCAGCGATTGGAGCAGATGCCTGCCGGAGGTATGCTCCTGTAGATGAAAGAAGATGAGTGCATGGAGCTGGTCTTCAAATTCCATTTGGAGCGGTCTGTTTCCTCTTGATTTTAGTTTTGTGATTTTCTTTAGGGCCCAGCATAATGGCGCACAGAGGCGTTTATAGCTGCGAGCATTGAGTTTTCCTGGTTTGAAAGGCTGCGGTTTCATTTTCATAACTCCTTGAAATAGAAGGATGCTTATGAAAACGGCCGCATCGGCCCTTTATGGATTTGTCAAGCTATTTTAATGTGTTACGATACTTTTTTATCCATTGTCTCCATGCAATTTCTTAACCGGACATTACTGGGAAAAAATAGAAACAGAAGGGAGTTGTGAGCCCCTGTCTGGCAGGTTTTGACTGCTCAAGGAGACAGGTTGTTTGAAGAATTGGCGGAAAGGATCGTGGTTACCCATTTTCCTCATTTTCTGGCCTAGGTTGTTTTCGGGTCGCGCAGATTGCTTTTGCCATAGGCTATAGGCGCTTGACAATACCAGGCGGTAGCCATGCCCACTAAAATAACAAAGAGGATGGAAAATTGAAGAAATTGGCCGGTAGCAATGTCAAGGGTTAATATCAAGCCCGCGATGGGCACATAAGTCGATGTTTTGGCCAGCAGAGCAGGGCAGGGCTCAGTACGGCATCTTGCTTTCCTCCTGTGTTTCATTTGGCTGGCTTCAAAGAGGCCAATAATAAAAATCTAGCCTGTTTTTTGCGGGAAATGCTGTCATGCCCTGCTTCATGCCTAACCGCGGCAAATTTGAGCATAATTCTTTGGGACGCACCCGTTAAAAAGTAAATCTGGTTCTCATCCGCCATGTTCTACGGCATGCCGCATGGTGGATACGGGGTAGGGCGGAACACGTACCCGCCCGTACCCAGTCCAGTTTACCTCATAATGTAGAATGTTTTTCCTGGATGGCATCGGCAAGGGCATCCAACTCGGCAAAGGTTTCTTCACGTGGCAGGCCTTTACACAGCACGGTGCCAAGGATTTCAACCTTCAGATTGGGAATAAGGCTGGAAATCTGTTCCACAACCTTGGTGCCCCAGCCATAAGAGCCAATAATGGCGGCATGCTTGAGTTTGGGCCGTAAAGCGTTGGCAAGATGGGTGGCCGAGAACACGCTTGGGTGCGGCCCCATGTGCACGGTTGGGGTACCAATCACAATGGTTGCGGCGTCAACAAGGGCCATTGCCAGTTTGCCTATGTCGGTGGTGGTCAGCTCGAATTTCTTCACTGTTATACCCCGTTCCGCCAGGGCCGCGACAAGGTGGTCCACCATCATTTCCGTGCTACCGTGCATGGAAATATACGGGATAACAACCAGATCATCGACCTTATCCGAAACCCAATCTTCGTAGGCAGACACGATTATTTCGGGATGATCCCAAAGCGGGCCATGGCTGGGTGCGATCAGATTAAAATCGATTTCCCGCAGCTTTTTCAAATTACCCTGAATCGCCTTGCGAAACGGCATCATGATTTCAGCATAATACCGCTTTGCTGCCACCATGACATAGGGATCATCTCCAGCATACAGGCCAGACATGGCAAGGTGTGATCCCAGAAAATCGCAGGTGAATACAATGCGGTCTTCTGCCAGATGCGTGACCATGGTTTCCGGCCAATGAACCCATGGCATATAGATGAAGCGAAGGGTTTTGTTACCAAGGGAAATGGTCTCGCCATCGCTGACCGTCTGAATGCGTTCAGCAGGAATTTCAAGATGATCAATAAGCAGATTTTTTGCCTTTGGCGTACAAAGGACAATAGCCTCTTTGTACATGTCCAGTACCAGAGGAATAGAACCCGAGTGGTCCTGCTCGGCATGTTGTGCGACAATATAGTCAATTTTTGCAACTCCTTCGAGTTGCTGCCTCAAAGTTTCTGCCATCGCAGGGTCAACAGCATCGATGAGGGCTGTTTTATCTGACCCTTGAATGAGATAGGCATTGTAGCTGGTGCCATCAGGCAAAGGGATCAATGAATCAAACAATCTCCGGTTCCAATCTACAAATCCTATCCACTGTATACCTTCACGTATTATTCGTGGTTTCATATGTATTATCCTGTTCTTATTGTTTACCTGAATCCGTGATGTTGATGCAATAAAAAGCACGTCAACATATTGATTCTGCATTGTTTTTCTTTTATCATAAAAATTCACCTGGCAGGTGAGTTTTTTATCGTTCGAAATATGCAGTAAAATCAATATGTTTGTTACACTTTTACTTCATTATCCTCACGGATTCAGGTGTTTATATATAGAGTATGATAAATCAGAAAAAAACATATATCCACCGTAGTGGAATTAAACGAATGAATGGTAATAAACCATATTATTGGTCATAAAATAATGGATTATTGTTTCATTTTTTTAATCCATTCTTCCATTTGCTTTATTTCTTCTTTTTGTGCTAAAATTATATTTTTTGCCAATTCTTTTACTTTAGGATCTTTCCCATATTTTAAAACCACTTTAGCCATATCAATAGCTCCTTGATGATGAGGAATCATGCCTCTGATAAAATCTTTATCAGGATCTCCTGTGTAATCAATAGACATATCAGCATGCATTTTTTGATTTGCTTTTGTATATTGGTAATCCCCCCTAAAATTAGTCCTTTTGGAAAGTAGAATTTTCTCGTAACCTCAAGCGAGGAGGTTTTACATGAAGACATCCAGGTATTCCGACAGTCAGATCTTGAGCATTTTGAAGCAGGCCGCAGGTGGTGTGCCTGTATCTGCTTTGTGCCGCGAGCATGGCATGAGTAGCGCTACCTTCTACAAGTGGCGGGCCAAATACGGCGGCATGGATGCCTCGCTCATGGCGCGTATGAAGGAGCTGGAAAAGGAAAACGTGAAGTTCTGCGGACGCGCTGTTTGCGGGTCCGCAGAAACGCTTTGTTGGCATTTAATTAATTCTTATATTGTTCAGCTTCTTTAACGATTCTCTCAAAAAGTCTTTTTTTTGCTTCCAAACATTGTTCAAATGCGGCATTTATATTTTTTGTATGAGCATCAGTCAATTGAACAATATCTTTTTTCATTTGTTTAATCTTAATTTCTCTTTTTTCGTTAAAATAATTCGAGCAGCACGCTCCCAACTCATCCGCTTGAACTGAAAGATTATCGTGATAAAGCTTAACATTTAGTAGCAAAGTTTGAATCTTTTCATGTACGGGCGCTATGTATGTGTCGGTCGGGGATGCCACTCCATACAGTTGGGCAATATCAACCTGCAAAGCTTTTTCAAACTCATTTGAAAGAATGCCTATAGTTTCAAGCTTATCCCTGAGGAAGTTATGTTTTTCTTTCTTTTTCGATAAATGAGTTTGGATAAACTGAACACCAAAGGAACCTGCAAGTGCTATAATACCACCGACAACTGTACTTATTAGTGGCATCCAATCTTTCCAGCTTATAGCTAGATTACTTTTAATCTCTTTTAGCAACTCCAATATTTCAGCTTCCATATTAGTCTCCGGATTGCCAACAGTAATAATATGCCTAAGTTTGCCGAAAAATAACGTGGCATTCTGTAAATATTTCGAAAAAATATACTTTATTTTTTTTGATTTTGCAAATTTTGAAAAAAACTTTCATTTTATAATTTTTATGTGTTTACAATCAGTTAACGATATTTTTGTATAAAGGGCAAATGGCTTGCTTTCTTGAATGTGGCCTTAGTCCAAAGTATATTGCATGGTGATATGACAAAGACTAAAGACAAAGTGATGCCACCATCCGATGTGCCTGTGTTTTTTCCGCGTTGGCGGGAGGTGTTGCACAACGACAAACGCCTCAGTGCCCAGGAAGTGCAATCGCATGAACGGCACATATTTTCCTACTTGAAATACTTGAAGGCCTGCCGCCGTCTCGCCACGGTAGCCAGTGCTTTTGATTTTCTGCAATCATTACCAGAAATTGAAACGCAGGTGAACCAGGCGCGTGCCGCTCTGCGCTGGTTTTTTCGCTTAGCCACGCAACAGGCAGCGGGCAATGAAGCGCAACCTTTATCTGATTCAACCGCACCGGTGACAAGCGCGCCTGGCACACGCAACGAAAGCGTGGATGATGGTACAAGGCCTTGGGATCAGCGCATGGTAGCAGTTTTGCGTATCCGGCACATGCAATTGCGCACCGAGCAAAGCTACATGGGCTGGGCCAGACGCTTTGAGCGTTGGTTGCATGGTAAATCAGTAGAAAATGCCAGCGGCGATGATGTGCGCAAGTTTCTGGAATATTTGGCGGTTGAAGGCAGGGTTGCCGCCAGCACCCAGCGGCAGGCTTTAAATGCCCTGGTATTTTTATACCGGGAAGTACTGCAGCTGGATCTGGGTGATTTATCGGGCTATACACGAGCGCGTGCAGGCAAAAGGATTCCTGTGGTATTGAGTCAGCAGCAATGCCAGGCGCTTTTTCAAGAGCTTTCTGGCACCTACCTGCTTATGGCGCAGTTAATGTATGGCGCAGGTTTGCGGCTGATGGAGTTGCTGCGCCTCAGGGTGCAGGATGTGCATTTTGAGCAGGGAATTATTGTTATACGGCAAGGGAAGGGCGGGAAAGACCGGGTGAGCATGCTGCCAGAAAGCCTGCGTGCTGCGTTGCTGGAACAGCGGGAAAGATTGCATACGCTATACGAACAAGACCAGCAGGAAGGCCTGGCCGGGGTATGGCTTCCGCCAGCGGTTGAGAACAAAATTCCGACAGCAGGCACACAATGGATTTGGCAATGGTATTTTCCTTCGCGGCAGCTGTCGTTAGACCCCCGCAGTGGAGTTCTCCGGCGGCATCATCTTCAGGATGCCAGTTTTCAAAACGCCATTCGCAAGGCGGCCCGTGCCGCGAATCTACCTGTGCGGGTAACGCCTCACACCCTGCGCCACAGTTTTGCCACCCATCTGCTGGCCAGTGGGGCAGATATTCGCACGGTGCAGGAACTGCTTGGCCATGCCGATGTGAGCACCACCATGATCTACACCCATGTGCTGAATAGAGGCGGGCTGGCGGTGCGCAGTCCGCTGGACAACCTCTAATCGCCTGTAATCAGGTTGGGTATTAATCTAGGCTCGGTCACTCCACACAGTTTTTCCTTGCTCTTCACTCATTTCTGATTCTATTTCCGTAGGCTGCAATCCATTGCGCAGCGCTGCTGATCTTTGCGGCGATTTGGTGTATAGAGCTTTGTTGACAGCAATGCGGGCCGCCTTGGCTTTTTAGGTAGTACGGTGCTGTAGGATCTGTCGTTCTTTCCTTCAAGTTATGATCAGCATTGTCCGGTTAGGTTTTTGCATGAACAATTTCCTGGTTTTGTTGACTCTGCGTGTCAGGCTGACAGGGTTGCATTCGTGATTCATTGAGAATCTGGTTGCGCAACTGACGAACCCGATGGATGGAAACCGGCTCGCCGTGTTCTTCATGGCAGTATATCGCCAAAAGGATATAGGTAATCAAGCCGGCAAGCATCTGGATCATGAGCCCATGGCGGCTTCTGGAAATAAGGTGATACACCTTGAGGTGCCGCTTCCACCAGGCAAAGAAGCTCTCTATCTGCCAGCGCAGCTTGTATATCTGGGCGATCTGTTCGGCAGTGAGGTCGAAGCGACTGGTGGCAATCCAGTAGGATTTACCCTCAACCGTGTAACCGACCAGCCGCAGCGGGATGCGGGTTTGATTCACTCCTTCACGCCCCAACAAAACCTTGGCATCAGAAAAAACCATGCTCCCAGAGGCCACAGGGTAGGATTCCAGACAGGTTGTAATGGTGTTCTCCTTGATGCGGATAACAAAATGTTTGCCTGCCGCCTGGAGCTGGTCAAAACCGTGATGGCTTTGGTAGCCCCTGTCGCCCACTGCGGTTTCCCCTGGCGCAAGGATCTGCTCAACAAAGGGACGTTCGCTCTCTTTGCCGCTGGTAAGAAATATCTTGCGGGGAACACCGCGATTCAGATCAAAGCCGAGGTGGGTTTTGGCCTTTTTGACGCCTTTGCGGTAGTCGGCCCATTCCATGGAGAGGACAGCGTCAATGAGTGAGCCATCAATGGCGACCAGCGGGCCTAATTCCGGGTGCCTGTTTGGGAGCTGCTCCCGCACCTGCTGTTGCAAGGCTTCAAAGACCAGCATGAATTGTTCGAGACCGCGCTCGTTCATGGCCTCGAAAAAGGAGCTTTTGGCAATACCTTTTTTCGGGGCAATATGTTCCCTGGCAAAGGCGTCTTCTTTCAGCGATTGGAGCAGATGCCTGCCGGAGGTATGCTCCTGTAGATGAAAGAAGATGAGTGCATGGAGCTGGTCTTCAAATTCCATTTGGAGCGGTCTGTTTCCTCTTGATTTTAGTTTTGTGATTTTCTTTAGGGCCCAGCATAATGGCGCACAGAGGCGTTTATAGCTGCGAGCATTGAGTTTTCCTGGTTTGAAAGGCTGCGGTTTCATTTTCATAACTCCTTGAAATAGAAGGATGCTTATGAAAACGGCCGCATCGGCCCTTTATGGATTTGTCAAGCTATTTTAATGTGTTACGATACTTTTTTATCCATTGTCTCCATGCAATTTCTTAACCGGACATTACTGGCCTGCATGAGCGAAAAATGGGAATGGAGCCCCAAGGCAATCACAGGGCAGCGCTCCCGGCATGGGCCAGGTGTTGGGAGCCCCGTACAACCTTACTCGCGCCGCAGCGGCTGCGGATGGTATCCAGAGCCTCGCTGAGCCGTCTGTTTTTCTGCTGTCTTGGATCGGCTGCAGCCAGAAGGGAAAGTTGCTGGACCGGATACTGGAGCATGGAGCAGGCAAGGCTGATTTGCCGCAGCCGAATGCGCCGACGCCAGGCCAAGTACAGTGCGGTATTGGCAAGATGGGTGAGCGCGGTTTCATCATCCAGGGGTATCTTGCTCGTTGCCTGGCGGTTCACCATGACGCCATCGGAGTAGTGCAGGCTGATGGTGATACGACGGCAGGCCAGCCGTTCCTGTCGTAACCCATAGCCAAGCTGTTGCACCAGGGTGGCAACAGCAGCCCGCACCATAGCTTCCTCGTTGGTATCTGGAGTGAAGATGTGCAAGTGTGTGTATTTTGCCTCAGCCCGGCCAGAGGGCCGGACAGGGCTGGTATCGATCCCGCGTGCAGTCTGGTACAGATGCTGGGCGCGGTGGTCGCAGAGTATGGCCAACTCCTGCACAGACAGTGCAGCCAGTTGATGTACCCGCTCGATGTTGACATGCCGGAGCCGAAGCAAATCGTGGGGAAAGATGCCGGGCAGCAGCTTGAGAGGTAAGGGGGCAAGGAAAGGGATCTCTTCACCGCCGCCAACGATATACTCGCCCCTTGGTTTAACCAGGCGGCTGGCAACCTTGGCTATCAGTTTATTCGAGCCTACTGACCAGATGGGATCGAGACCCAGGTCTTGACGCAGAGTGTTGCGCAGCCGCCAGCCAATGTCTGGCGCAGGCCCGAACAGGCGGTGCGTGCCAGTGACATCGAGATAGAGATGGCCCGAGCCGCTCGAACGTTCCACAAGCGGGGTATAGTGGGCAGCATGTTCCAGGCAGCGTTGCAAGGCCTTGTGGTATTGCTCGGGCCGGGGCGGCAGCACTAGGGCTTTCCGACAGCGGAGCCGGGCTGTGCTGAGGAGCATGCCTTTATGAACACCCTCGGCATAGGCCTCGTCGCTCATGTCTGCAACCACAGCCCGGGGCGAGGGATGGGCAATGATCAGGGCCTTGCCTTTGAGGCTGGTATCGAGGAGGCGCTCCACCGCCACACTGAAGTCGGCAATGTTGAGGTGGATAATCCGACGTTCCATGAGCGGCCACAACAGACTGTCAGGGAATCAGCTTGGCCATGGCCTGGGCGTTTCGCACAGCCTGACCAGCCACATGGTTATTGAAAAGAATGACTCCAGCCTTGCAGGCAGAACGCATCTGCGGGATACGCTCCCGGCTCCACTGCTGCAGTTCTTCCTTTGAATAGTTGTAATTGAACTGTTGCTGCTTGGAGCCCGAACCCCAACCCTGTGCATTGCGACCGTGCAGACGCAAGTAGAAGAGGTTGGAGCTGGTGATTACCACAAGCGGCGGGAATAGATCCGGCAACGGGGGCGCATCAACACTCACCAGGGTGATTTGGCGTTCTTCCAGCCCCTTGAACACAGAGTCCTGGGCCCAGGATCTGTGCCGGAACTCCACGGACAGGGGCAAGGCCTTGAGCGCATCGAAGAGGCGGGCCAGGTAGAGACGGTTTTCCCTGGTACGGTGAAAGGATGGAGGAAACTGCACCAGCACGCTCAGGAGGCGGCCGCTTTGCAGCAAGGGCTGAATGCCCTGGCAGTAAAGCGCGGTCTGTGCCTGCCAATCTTCATCGATCTCATGGGTCATGCTGCGGGTGAGTTTGGCGCAGTAGAGCAGTTGGCCGCTTGCAGCGAGCATCCGTGCCACACTCTCTTGCCGCACCATCTGGTACCAGGTGTAGTTGAGTTCCACTACCGGGAAGAGATGGCAGTACAGACCTAGCATTTGGGCAGATTTTGTGCCTGGCGGATAGATGCCTGCCTCAATCCATTCGGGGTAGGAGAAGCCGCTGGTGCCGGTATAGACAGGTGAGTTCGCAGCCATGGCAATGCGCTCACAGGGAGGCCATCTGGTCCGGGCCGCGTTGAATGCCGACGACCTTGCCCTGGATCAAAACCTCGTCCAAACCATAGCGTATAGCCGTATAGTCCTGGTTCTCGGGTTTGAGTTCGATATGATCACCCCGGTAAAAGAAGCGTTTGACGGTTGCCTCTTCGTTATTGATCAGAGCAACCACTATTTCGCCGTCTGTGGCAAACTGACGGGCCTCGCAGATGGCCAGATCACCGTCGAGGATGCCGACCTTCTTCATGGAGTCGCCTTGTACCCGCAGGGCAAAAAGTTGTGCGCCACGAAAGATCGCACCATCAACGAGCACAGTCCCTGCCCATTCCTGTTGGGCATAGAGCGGCAGGCCTGCAGCGACCCGACCAATGATTGGCACCTCGCGGCTCGGTAAAAAAGGCTCTGCACTGTTTTTATTGCGGAGCACGATGCTACGGCTGTAGCGACCTTCTCGTCGGAGAACGCCTTTGTCCTCCAGGGCCCGGAACAGGCTGGCAACGGCGGTATGGCTTATGCCCTGTTCCTTGCCAGCCTCACGCAGGCTTGGCATGTCCTTGCCTTGCTGCACCCGGTTGTGGAGATAGTGCAGGAACTCCTGCTGGCGCGGTGTCAAATCGTCTGGGTCGTGCATTTTGTCACCTTACATTCTCAAGTTTCGTTAAATGTAATAGTACATTAAGCGAAATGTCAAGATGACAATATTTAACCTGAAAAAAATGGTAAAGCAGGTGAAGGAAATGAATAGCTAAATTAGGTATTCATTGACGCTATGGGGGGACAATGGCCAGGTGTGCTTGCACACACCAAAGCGATTATGCAGTATATATTGAGCAGAAACGCTAACCCTCACCAGACATTGGACAAAATATACCATTCTGTCCAATGTTGACGTTCTGCTAAAACTTCCGACATGAAAAATTAGCGAGTTAGCCTTTCCAGTTGGGATGAACATTGGACAAAAAGATGAATGGACGGAAACACCTGACCGCTTCTGAAGTAGGAAGATTGATTGCTGCGGTAAAAGGCAGCCGCAACGAAGCCCGTGACCGCTGCCTGCTCTTGCTCATGTTCCGGCACGGCCTGCGGGTCTCCGAGGCCTGCGGCATGACTTTAAGCCACGTAAATCTGGAAAATCGCATTCTGCATGTGGGCAGATTAAAGAACGGGCTCTCAACTACTCATCCCCTCCGGTCGGAGGAATTGCGTGCCATAAGATCCTGGCTGAAGCGTCGTGAAGCAATGGTAGCTGATAGCAATGCCTTGTTTTTGAGCGAACGCCGCCAACCACTTAACCGTCGAACAGTTTGGTCACTGGTACGTTTTTATGGAAAGTTGGCGGGGCTTGGAGTGGATGTACACCCACACATGCTGCGCCATGCCTGCGGTTTTGCTTTGGCAGATCAGGGAGCCGATACCAGGCTGATCCAAGACTATCTGGGACACCGAAATATCCAGCATACCGTACTGTATACGGCAACCAATCCGGCCCGGTTTGAAAAGTTATGGTAGCCTGATTCTGTTTTAGAAGGTGATGGGCGAAGCGATAATCTGAATACTACATCTTATCTCCATTGTTTTTGATGTCGGAGTAGAACTGGGCACTGACGGTGGCCGCTGGCGTCTTGCCTGCGGGTTTCCAAAGACCGCCATCGATGATCCTTTTAACGATCTCTTTGGCATGAAATGACTTTCCAGCGGACAGCAAAATCTGAATGGCCGCATCTCGAAAAGTCATGGCTATCCTCTCCATTTTTCTGAGGCCAAAGGCAGATCGTTAAGTTCAGCCCGGGCTTCCCGCCATGTTGGGAAATGATCCGTAAGTAACGAAATAAAACGGTCGTTGTGCGTTGGCTCTATGAGGTGGAGCATCTCATGGACAACAACGTATTCAATCAGATCTTTGGGCTTCTTCACCAACTCGGTGTTTAATCGGATACGCCCAGCCCTGGGGTTACAGCTTCCCCATTTGGTTTTCATTTTCCGCAGAAAATAAGCCGTTACCCGCACCCCAAGCTTCGGTTCCCATTTGTTGATCAGGGTAGGAATAAGCTCATGCAGGAGAGACTTATGCCACTCATGGATAACCGCGGCCCGTTTAGCATAGTCACTGCCTGGCCGTACATTCAATATGATCCGCTTATGGTCGACTGTTACAAAGGGTTTGATGTCTCGTTCGATCACGGTCAAGAGATGCCTGCGGCCCCAGAGATAGTGGCTTTCGCGCTCAATAAATTCTCGCGGTGTTTCCCGCGTCTGATTGCGCAGCTTGTGCTGTTGCTTACGTATCCAGTCGAGCTTGGTGATGGCATAGGCCCGAACCACATCAAGACGCGTTCCTGCAGGGGCCGACAAGGTAACCCGGCCTTCTGGCGGATGAACTGAAAGATGGACGTTTTTAATATTCTTTCGCGTTACTGCAATTGAAATATCATCGATCTGAATAAACTCAGTCATCAGTACCCTGGCATGTTCTTGATGAGTTCAAACACGGCCGTTGTGACATCCCGGTCTTTATCCAAAATGGGAAATAACGCATTGAGCACCTGCTTCTCCCGGGTGTCGTCGCCCCGCCAGCCAGCTGGTGCCTTTTCGCGCATGGCCCGGTCAATTTTAAGGGTCAGGGCAAGCCTTGAATCTCCATAATCTACCGCTGGCTCTTTCACATGGTTTGTGTCGGACGCACCGCCAAGAATCGAAGGCAGGTTGTTATAAATGACCATCGCTTCACGTTTGTCCATCAGTTCAGCGGGAATCCCCTCATCCGTTTGTCTTTTGGCCATCTGTTGAACCAGTTCCTCGGCTTTGCGCAGAAACTCTTCATAGGACTTTGTGTCATCGCGTTTTTGCCTGATGAGGTCATCAAGCAGCTTCGATATTTCGCTGTAGAATCTGGGATCGGTCAACTGATCACGAATAATCGTCTTACGCACGTTATTGATGATGCCCTCGGCAATAGCGTTCTTTGAGAGCTTGCCTTTCTCGTTGAGCTTTTTTGCGATGGCGTCATGGATGCCGGTTTCGATGATCAGTTCAACCAGCGAATAGTTGTCCACCGCCCCTAAAGGATCGGTAGGGTCGGCCTGAATATAGGTATTGATGAGGTGGCGCATGTCCGCCTCATAAGGTTTGATGTCGAGCTCCTCACCAGAGTGCTTCTTGATAGCAGCGCGAATCTCACTGAAGAATTCAGCTTCATTACCCAGCGCGGTGATCTCGGCAGTGGAGTATCCTGCTTCCTCAAGGTCTTGAGAAATGGCGGCGTATGCCCGAACAAATGTGACCACAGCTTTATAGAACGAAATACGCAGGACTTCAGTGTCGTTCAGTGCGTTTGGGTCGCTGGCGGGGCCACAGAAATAATGCAGATATTGCTCTACCTCACGCGGCGCGGGAACCGGCTCACAGAGATATTTCAAGGCTTTGCGGGCAGTGTCGAGCCTGGCTTTTCCCTCTTTCAGCCAATCCTTGAGCTGGATATTGTTATCTCCACCGCTTCCTTTATCAATGTCCAGCTCGTCCGAGCTGTAAACCGCAATGACCTGCTGCACATTTTTAAAAAGCTCCTTAAAATCGACGATATACCCATAATCCTTATCGTCTCCATCAAGGCGGTTGGTGCGGCAAATGGCCTGAAAGAGATTGTGGTCATGCAGTTCGTGATCGAGGTAGATATAGGTACATGAGGGCGCGTCAAAACCGGTCAGGAGCATATCGACCACAATCAATAATTTGCAGTTGGCAGGCTCTTCAATAAAACGCCGCTTGGTTTCATCTATATACTGCTTGGTCGTCTGGCCGCTTTTGAGCACATGCCGGGTGTAGGTGTCGAATTTGTAGCGCTCATCGCTGTGAGCGGGTTCTCTTGAAATCGCGTTGTGGTTCGGCTCATACGAGGTGATGATGCCGCAGTACTGGCCAAAAGAAGTGTTCTGAAACATCCGGAAATAGTGGCAAGCGTCATAAATGGAAGCCACTACCAGAATGGCCGTGCCACGATTATTGTTCAGGCGCGGTTTGAGACTGAAATCCTCAATGATGTTGGCAATGATACGCTGCTTGCGTTCGCCTGAACTCATCAATGCTTCCAAGGTTGCCCAGCGCTTACGCAGCACCGCTTTCTGGAAATTATTCAGGCTTCTGGTTTTCTGATCAAACCAGGCATCTATTTTTTCTTGCGAAGTCAGACGCTGCGGCACATCGCGGGCTTCATACTTGAGATCAAGCACCACCTTATCGGCTACGCCCTGATGAAATTTGTAGGTGTGGATGTAGGTACCAAACACCTCCCGGGTGGTTTGTTTGTCTTTGCGCAGCAGCGGAGTGCCGGTAAAACCGATGAAGATGGCGTCTTGCATCCACCGCTTCATCTGCTTGTGCATATCGCCACCCTGGGTCCGGTGGCATTCATCCACAAAGATGTAAAAACGTCCATGAATAGGCGGCGGATCACTCTTGAGGTCCAGATCGAACTTGTGGATCAGCGCGCAGAGCAGACGCGGAGTTGTCGCGCCGAGCCGCTCCACAAACTGCGCCCGTGAGGTAATGCGCGGCGACGGCGCGTCCTCGCCGATCACTCCGGCGCTTTGCATTACGCCCACAATCTGCTTGTCCAGCTCGTCCCGGTCGGTAATAACCAGAATGCGCGCGTCTGGGTCATGTTCCATCAGCCATTTGGCGAGCAGCACCATGAGGATGCTTTTGCCGCTGCCCTGGGTGTGCCAGATGACGCCCCCTTCGCGCTGCCGGATCCGTTCCTGAGCGGCCTTTACTCCAAAATACTGGTGCGGCCTGGGCACTTTCTTTTGGCCTGCGTCGTAAATAATGAAGTTGCGGACCAGGTCCAGCAACCGCTTTTTGCCGCACATCTGAGCCAAGGGCTTGTCGAGCAGAGTGCCGGGCTCCATTGCGCTGCCGCCTTTTTCATCCTTCCATTGAACAAAGAACTGCTCGGGAGTGCCGGTGGTGCCGTAACGCAATCCCTGGGAATCGCTGCCCGCAAAAACCAGCTGCACCGTGCTGAAAAAGCCTTTATTGAAAATTTCTTCCTGATTGGTGATGAGCTGACGAACACCATCGGCCACTTCTACGGAACTGCGTTTGAGTTCAATCACGCAGGTGGCAATGCCGTTGATGTACAAAACCAGATCAGGGCGTCGTTCACAGCCGCCCTTTAGAGTGACTTCCTCGGCCAGAGCAAAATCGTTTTTCTCCGGATGTTCCCAGTCGATCAGTTGCACGTCTTCATGCGGCTGCCCAGGTCCGAGCTGCACCTTCACCGGGTAGCGCAGCAATTGATAGGTGCGCAGATTGGCCTGATACAGCGTCACGCCCGTGGTATCGGCAGCGGTTTCCAGCTTGTGCAGGGCGGCAGAAATATGGGCGTCCGAATAGCCGCGCTTTTTGAGATTTGCCTTCAGATATTCTGTTTCTATGGGCCGATTATTGTCCCGTTTACTCCAATCTCCCAGATAGCGGTAACCAAGGCAGTCTGGCCGGGAAGTGTCAGTAAAAAGCGCGACTACGCGGTTTTGCGTCAGCCGCTCAGGGCGAGGCTTTTCAGGCATGTCTACTAGCTCCTTTCTAGATCCTTGCGAAAAACATCTCGCATCGCTTGGGCATGCTTGGTGATAGCCTGCTCATCCCAAGAATCTTCTTGCATCATCAAGTATTGCTTAATGCTGTCGATAGCGTTGTTCTGGTAGTATTCCTTTTTTGCTTGCGGCATGAAATTGCTCAAACGGGAGTTCTTGCTGTGGCTTATCAGGCAGAGGTTGCCGAATGAATTGAGAATATTAACTTCCAACGTATCATGCCCAGGAAGTGGATGTTGAGGATAGTAATGTTCCACAGAGCTACGGAATGTAAATTCGTAATCTCTGATTACTGTGTCAGTCTTTTTGTGATTTAACCAAAGCAAATAATCAAGATAATTAAATACAAGATTATTTTCTATGTTTCCAAACGACAATGGGTTGTCTAGGTTGGCATCGGAAAAAATTTTTGGTTGCGAGTTACATTTTCCATCTCTTTCATAAATAATCTGATAATACTCCGATTCGCTATATCCCCCAAGGAATCGATCAAAAACAAAGGCCCTCGCCACTTCTTGTAAGTAGCCCTTATATTTATAAGGGCACAACTCTTTCTCTCCGTACAGGTTTTGATTTCTCTCGCCTTCCCTATACAGATAGTTCAATGCGGCGTTGAGCCAGTGCTTGTAAACAAGCGTCGGAGTGGATACGTGAAATGCGGCCAGAAGCATAAGAATCTGGCGGTTGATATCATCCTGGCCGTTTTCTTCATCAAAGGTATTAACGTAGTATCCTTTTTCAGAGCGCTTCTTCTGCCCTCCATCGGACCACTTGTAGCGTTTCAGGCTCCAGCCATCCGTTCCCCTGATGAACTCTCGCTTTAAAATATAGTGGTCGTACAGATATTTACATTTCAGTAGAGCAAACCCAAAGTTCTTCACTGCACCAGGATCGCCCTTTTTGAGCAATTTTTCTTCAAATATGGCGATAAGGCGCTTGTCATCGAGAGGAATGTCCTCCCTGGTGGAGACCCGCAGCACATGCAAAAGAAAATTCGGGAAATTGATAACAGAATTGAACCGTTCGGGAACTTCCTCATCGCCGCCAGATGATTCTCTGTCCGCTTGGCCGGCATGAGAAAGAATGTCCGTGAGCGTCATGGCGACCACATCTTTTCCCTCTCCCCGGAAGCTCTTGGAGACAATCTCCTGAACATCATCAAAACTCTGCGGTAAGAACTGGCCCCAATCCTGACACCCGAACAATTTATGCTGCTGTTCCGAAGTAAATCCCGCCTGGACATACTTCTCCATATTGGCGCAGGCTTTCCAAATGCAATGGAAACAGTTCTTGCTTTTCTCTCGTTCCGTCTCGTTTGGGATTCTATTCATCACCTCCAGCAGACGTGGCTTGAGAACTTCATGCTTTTCCAGTTGTTCCCCCCGGTTGTTCATAATCTCAAAGTAGTGGTTCAGCTCTGTATCGTGGGGGACAGTGACCCGCATGATCTGGACCTTTTTGAAAAGGTAGCTGGAAAAGTCCGCCTCCGAAACGCCATGTTCCATGAGCTTCTGGGGCAGCACTTTTTGAATGATGCGATATCCGTTGAGAATGGCGGAGTTGGTGGCATCCGCCGATAACTCGTTAATGCGATTATCAAATATCGCCCGGCAGGTTTGCTGAGAGTGTTCCCGGCACTCAAAGTCCAGCACCTGATTATACCAGGAGACGCCACTTTCCCCCTTGTTTTTCAAGTACGAAACCAAAAGAGATATGGTTGTGAGCCGTTGCTGGCCGTCGATGGTTTCATAGACGGTAGCGCCATTGGCGTCTGGGCGTTTAAAGACCACCAACGTTCCTATATAGTAATGTTGTTCTCTATCGCTGTAGTCGATAACATCCTGAATAAGTTGGGTGATTTCTCCTTCCTCCCACGCATAATTCCGCTGATACATGGGAATACGGTAGCGCACACTGCCTGCAAAAAGCTTTTGCACGGAAAGCTGATCAATGTGTTTATCCATAGTACCTCATCTCCGTGAACAGCCTCTCAATCTCTTTGGTTTTGCTAGAACGATTTTGGGCGATAACCGGCAGACTGCATCCTAAAAAGTTACTTGGGTGAGTAGCATCCTTGAGCCGTTTGAACAGATTGTTCTTCAGTACATAGTTGTCCATGCTGGCGAGTTGGAGAACCTGCATCCGCAGACGCAGACTGTAAGCCCAGATGAAAATCTTTTCGATCGCCCGGGAAATTTCGGCAAACCCAAATTTGTCAATGTAATAGATAAGCAAGCAGTCGAACATCACCCGGACATACCGGTCACCGGTGCGGCTTTTGCCCTCGTAAGCATCAATTATCTCAAAGATCTTCTGGGCAAACTTGCTAAGGCTCTCCTGGGCAATACGCTTCTGCACGGCTTTGGCATCAATGGCCCAGCCGACCTCGCCCAGATAGTGCTCCGTCATCTCAAAAAAGCGGCGGCCGTTGATGATGATCTGGTCCAGGTAAAAAGGGAAAGGCATCTTGTGGCCATCAATCTTCCGCTCGTACCCAACATTGTAGTGGTCAATAAAATGATGGGCCAGCCGGAGATGTTCGATATAAGGGTAGTTTGAGATGGTCTCTATGTTGACGCCCTTGAAAAGGTTCGCATCCTCCTTGCCAAAATATCTGGCAGACTCCCCCTTGGTCCAGTTGCGGATTCGGTACAGGTATTGAGCGAAGAGTGTTGACAACTCAGCGGTCTCGCTGTTCTCCCACTTGGCCACCGTGCCCTTTTTCAAATGGTCCTCGTGGCTGCTGAACTCACGCAGGTGGAACGCTTTGAGCAAATCGTGGGGTTCCAGGTCCTTGCCCCGGGCGTTCTGGGAGTCGAAGAATTGGAAGGCCTCGGAAATATCGGTCAGGGTGAAGGTGACGACCTCACAGCGGTTGAGCAAAAAGTTGATCTGCTCTTCATCAAAATCCGCACGGTCGATAATACGGGCGATCTCCTGGTAGTTGGCGTGAATGTTCGCCTTGGAGATGTCGCTCTCAAAGCTGGGGATGACCATTTTGCGTTCAAGCTCACCCAGCTGCTTTTTCAGGTCGTTTCGTTCTAGTCTGTCGCGGCGCAATCGGATCAGAGCATGGACCGCCAGCATCAGGGTGATGGTGCGCTGTTGGCCATCCACAATATTCTTCTGGCAGCCATCGCGATGAAAGACGATGGTGCCGAGACGGTAGAGAGTCTTGCTCCTGAAAGCGGCAATATCCGAGAAGAGCTGGCCCACGTGACGGCTGGTCCATTTGTAGGGGCGCTGATACTGAGGGATGGCAAGGTTGGAGTCGGCCAGGAGCTCGCGGACAGAGATAATTTCTTTTTCAAGAGTCGAGGCTACTGCGGTCATACCAGCCTCGTCTTACCAGTCAGCAGTTCCTGCATCATGCCCTGTTTGATATTGCGGGTTTTATCGCGGCGCGCTTCCAGGGCGGCTATTTCGGCATCCATGTCGGAGAGGACAGTGGCAATGGCGGTTTGTTCTTTCGGATCAGTAGGAACGAGCAATGTGTAGTCTAAGATATCGTTTTTGCTCAGATTGCCCTGAGCGCCACCTTTGGCTTTTCCAATCATCGAAGTGAGAAAAGAACGCTGCTTTAACAAATGAAAAAGAAACTCACTGAAAACAGCGGTAGGGTATATAAGTCCAACACGTTGATTGAGTAAACATAACGAATGTGTGACACGGCAAACACGTCCAACATTTCCAGTCATTGATATGAGTAAATCCCCAATGCTTAATTGATGATGAGGTTGAAGATCATTCGGCAAATCAGTGACAGTGTTACATTCAGCTAAATCCATTCGCCCATCTTGGACATTGGCAATCGTTATTACACGAAACATTCCATTATTAGTATAGGTCGAACTTTTGAATGCATATCCATTTCGTAAAGTTGCAAGCTGGCCAAGGGAGGTATCTTCCCACTCTCCACTAAACCCCGGCAACCGAGTTTTGCCAGTCAACAATTGCTGCATGGCGGCCTGCTTCAGATTGCGCTTTTTGGTAATCAGCCGGTCCAGGCCGTCCAGCAGGGCATCCACATCGCTCAAGGCGGTGGCAATGGCGCGTTGTTCTTCAACAGGCGGAGATGGCAAAAAAAGTTGCTTCATGTCGCCACCGTTGAGATGTTTCATCGTCGTGCCCGTCTCAATGACTTTGAAAGCGGCTCGACCTCGCTCGGAGTTGAAATACTGACAGTAATACCCTGGTTCAGAATTCTGTTTCTTGAGTCGCGAAATAATCAAGGCATGACAATTCGCTCCAGCAAGTTCGGGAGGGACGACCGTTGTTACGCCAACATCTCCTGTCTGAATTGTGAGCAAATCTCCTGTTTGCAAGCATGACTTCTTATTTCGTGCGTGGAAATCCTTTGAGACACGCTTTATTCCATGGAAATTAAAACTGTTTTCCAGAACATTGTACCCCTGGATATAAAGAACACCGTCATCGTTTTCGACATACGCAGTGGTTGCAGTCCCAACAAAACCATTTGTGAGGAGGATGGTGAGAGAGCCAAGCGTCTTTACCTCCCAATCCTCTGGAATCACCCCCACTTCAGTTTGCTTATATCCCGGCGGGATCAATGGAGGATGATTTTCTTCCTTCATTCTCCACTCTCCATTTTCAATTCTCCATTCACTTCAAACCCCATTCGCTTGAGGTGCTCATCAACGCGGGCAGACAGTGTGGCTACTTCATCCACAAGCTGTGGCAATGGCGTGGCGTATCTTTCGGCCAGCTCACGAATGCGGCTGGTCAGCGTCTGGGAAACGTGTTCCAGTTCGTCTTGCACGGCATGGGTCAAGGCTGCCAGCCATTTGTCATTCACAACCAGGGTTTTGATCTCGTCCACACTGAGTTGCGGGTATTTAGCATAGGCCAGTTTATCCAGCGCGGCATCCGCGTCTTTGATCTTGCTTCTGAGCGTGCTTTGCCGCTGGTCCAGCTTGGTCCACTGCTTTAAGACCTGCGCTTCTTCGGCGTAGTCGGGGTTGCTTCTGATTTCTTTCAGGCGCTTGTTGACTTCGCCTTTATTGATTTTGTCCAGCTCGCTGAATGCCCCTTCTTCGCCCTCGTGTTCCTCGACCAGCTCGGTGAGGCTGGCGCTGACCGCATCCAGTTCATTTTGCAGGGCATCCAGCTCGGCCTGCTCTTGGGCGAAATAGCGCGCAACAATATAGGGCTTGGGAATCAGGTCGCAGGCCCAGCCTTTGTCTTTCATCTCACCCTTTTTCCGGCCACTCTTGACCTCCTCCATGATGCGAGAGGCATTGGCCACCCAGCCGTCGGCGGCAATCAGATAGCAGTCGTCCTGCATGGTCTCCATCCAGTAGTCCATGAGGTGCTGATAGATGTCATAGGCGTTGAGGAGCGGGGCGGAGCGGAAGCTGGTCAGCAAGTCTTCGGCAATGGTTTCAATGAGCGTTTTGGGGTGTCTTTCTCTGCCAAAGCCCTTCAAGACTGGCATGTTGGCGGTGCACCACTCATCAAAAATTTTGTTTACGGCCGCTGTGAAGTCCGTAAATTCGTGGTGATGCAAAATGGCTGATTTCACGTGGGCAATGGGCAGCTTCAGCCTGGAATAACCGGGACGGCCAGCGTTTTCGAAGAGTTCTTGCCGAACGCCGGGAATTACCTGCCAAAAGGCATCCAAAGCATTGATGTCCCTCTCCGGAACCCCGCCGCGCAGATGGCCGTCAATGTCCTGAATGTCTTCCGGCTCGGTACTGTCAATGTAGCGCGGCAGATTAAGGTTGTATTCGTTTTTGGGGCTTGAAATCTCGTCAAAGGGCACCATGCGCGAGTAGCGCGGTGTATTGATCTGCCGCTTAAAGGTGTCCACAATCTTGTGGATGTCCTGCTCGCGTAGCCGGTTTTTGTTGCCATCCTTGATAAAGCCTTTGGAGGCGTCGATCATGAATATGCCCTTGCGACCTGGGGCGTTTTCTTTGTCGAGCACAAGAATGCAGGCCGGAATGCCGGTGCCGTAAAACAGGTTGGCAGGCAGTCCGATAATGCCCTTCAGGTACCCGGAGCGCACCAGCTGTTCGCGGATGACGCTTTCGGCATTGCCCCGAAAAAGCACGCCATGCGGCAAAATGCAGGCAGCTTTTCCGGTGCTTTTCATAGAGCGAATAATGTGCAGCAGGTAGGCATAATCGCCCTGTTTGGCGGGTGGTTCTCCCCATGCAAAACGCTGATATGGATCATTAGCTGGCGTGAGCCCGGTGCTCCAGGTTTTATCGGAAAATGGAGGATTGGCGATGACAAAGTCGTAGGTACGCAAGTTCTCGCCATCTTTGAATTTGGGCGCGGCCAGCGTATTGCCGTTCAAAATATTGGCCGTTGGGAAGTCATGCAGAATCATGTTCATGCGGGCCAGACCGGCGGTGGTAACGTCTTTTTCCTGACCTTCCAGGGTGATGTGTTTGCCCGCTTCGGCGGCCACTTTCAAAAGCAGCGATCCCGAACCGCAGGTCGGGTCATAAGCCGTGGTAGAGGCGACAGTGTTCTCCGGCGAAATGCCGATGACCTTGGCAATGACCCGGCTGACTTCGGACGGAGTGTAGAATTGTCCTTTGCTCTTGCCGCTTTCAGAAGCAAAATGCCGCATCAGGTATTCGTAGGCGTCGCCTAAAATATCGTCGTGATCAGCGCGATTTTTGGAGAAATCCAGCTCCGGCTTTTGGAAGATGCTCACCAGATTGGTGAGTCTGTCCACCATTGCCTTACCTTCGCCGAGTTTGTTTGGATCATTAAAATCAGGAAAGTCACTGCGGGCCAGGCGAGAGTTATTGTCGATTAAGGGCTGAATGATCTGGGTATTGATCTTGTCACCAATATCGCTCTTGCCCTTGAGCTTAACCATATCGTTAAAGCTGGCTCCTGGTGGTATGGTCACCGGCGGCGCAAAGTCATCGGTATCGGCGTACTTGTCGGAAATGTATTTGATGAACAGCATAAAAAGGACATAATCCTTGTACTGGCTGGCATCCATGCCGCCGCGCAGTTCGTCGCAACTCGCCCAAAGCGATGAATAAAGCTCAGACTTCTTGATCGCCATCTATGCCAATCTCCATTTCAAAGTGCTCATTTGTTTCCATCGCTATGCGGAGAAGTCCTCGTGTCACTGGCCTTGACTCACTCGTCGACCTCGTTCTTCTAAAATTTCCAAAGACGACCCATACGGTCGGCGGGTATGCCGTAGTTGTCAATCCACTTGTAAACGATGTCATAATTGACCCCGAGATATTTGCAAATCTCGGATAATGATAACTAACAACCTTCCATTTCGTTCATTCTCTTGCTCCACGGACGTTTTGGTGATTTGCTACGTCCGCTAGAGGCAAAACGGGAAAGCCTGGACGTACCTCTCCCTAGCTAATAAGCTTCATTAGTGTACAAAGGCACCGGGTGCTATACCAAACGATATTTATCGATTTCATGAGCTGATTATTTTCTTGCACGCTCGGTACAGACACCTGAATCAAGCTAGGTGCTGCTTTCGGCATCAGCCGGCCGATAGGCGGCAGGTCGCGTTGCTGGTCGATGAAGGTTACCAATTCCCCATGGATCAGATTCCAGTCATCGGTCGGACGGGCGAAGCGCAGTGTGTCGATTCCTGCTGCCTTCGTATCGCCATGCCAGCGAAAATGCCCCTTATGCCTTGATTAACTGATCCGAATGCAGACAACAAGCCGGGTTTACCCATGATTGTCTGTATCAGATGGAGCAGATGACACACGTTTGCACATTTAGCCACTTTACGCTCCAATCGAAAAACCGGAATTCTTCTACAGGTTGTTAAGGGGTCACTACCAGGCTGCCATGAGATGGATGGTTTCGGCTTGATTTCAGTTTATCAGCGGCGAGGCCCTCCTTTACTCCACAAACTCCCCATCACAGGCTGTGATTTTGAGCTGCTCTTCATCGTTCCATGTCGTTACGTGCATTACCCTGCAAAAACACCTCGGGTTGTTTCCGGCCAGGAACCACAGGGAGTTGGGACAGCGCGCGCAGACCGTTTCTGGCGCACTCTCTAAGGAAGCCAAGGTGGGGCTCAATGGCTCGCCACTTTCCATTGCCTTTCATCTCCATACAATTTTCTTTTTCGGTAAAATGCTTGCCGAACTTAGCCATGGCATACAACCGTGCAGCCTGGCGGCTATCTTCGTCTAGTGAGAAATACAGCTTCCTTCCAGTATCACGGATCGTGCCGCCGGATGCCAGGGTGATAATCACCATACCCCGGTTGTCGATTCGATGGCTGTAGCCAGAGAAAAATGATTTCTGAATACTCCCGTCTTTGAGGCGTTCCTGTTCCTGCCAGACCAGATATGCCAGCCGTCGACCGGGTGTCTTCTTATCTTTTGGCGCGTCCAGGGTTTGTGTGGTATTTTTTCTTTTATCAGATTTTCTGCCTTCACCTCCAGTAAGACCAGCGCCGGGCTGGGCAGGTAACCAGGTAATGAACTTGTCCAGATCAGAGCCCTTGAGAGCATACCAGCGCTTCTCCTGTCTGTCCCACTTGGCCCCAGCCTCTTTCACCGCTGCTTTGTCTTCAAAGGCAACGTTTAAAAGGGTTTTCTCTAGGGCAGGATTCTTGATGGCAGCCTGCGCAGCCTTCCGCTCTTCCTGTGAGCGCAAAACGCCCAGGGCAACTGTATTGCCTTGCAGCGCCAGGTGCTGCAAATACCCGTTCCAGTTGTACCAGGGGTAATCACGCCTGATTGCCTCCATGGCTTTCTTGTGATTGGCCTTTTCCAGCGAAACATCCTGCCTGTGCAAGTTCAGCATCATGCGCATGCGCACCGCGCGTGTCCGACGGCTACTGGTGGTGGCGCACAAGTCTGCCTTCATCCTTTGCCATTTGTCTTTCAGCCAGTCATGGGAGGCCGCGCACCTCGCCTTTTCCTCTTCAATCCGGGCAACCTTTTCAGCTAGAGCTGCCTGGTACTCCTTGTACAGTTGATCTCGTTCAGGGTTTCTGGGTTGGCAAGGTCGCTTCTTATAGGATTGCCCCTTGGCCGATTTGCTTTGGTCAAGCTTGTCATTCTCAGCTTGTCTGTTACCGGTGGCCCCTGGCCAGACAAGCATGCCAAAACGAGCTTCCATCCTCATTCTGGACAGATCCTTGCCAACCGCACTGGCCTTGATAGACCCCTTGCCCTGTGTGTTAGTGAGGACAAAACCATTGGCTTTCGGCTGAACAGCTATACTGTAGCCAGCCAACACCTGGTGCACCTCAGGCCAGTTCTTGGCGGCCTGTACCTGCGCCAGAATGTGATTCCTTTGCGCCAGAACAAAAGACTGAAAGGATTGCTCGCCAGAATGCGCCTCCATGGCCGCTGCTTGCTGGCTGATTTTCGGCTCCTGCGGATCATTCACCTCGATACCGTTATCAATCTCCAGCCCAAATTCCTTTTCCATGGCGCGGCAGGCCTTGGAGAGTTTATGAAAATCATAGTGCAGGGTCGTGGCCATCGTGAGTTTTTCCGGATGAATCAGGTTGTAGGCCACATGTAGATGCAGATTGTTGGTGTTTCTGTGCACACCACATAAACGTTGATGCTCCGACAAATCCAACGCTTCGGCCATAGCGTGCTCTATCTGCTGTAATACTGCAGACGCCAGCCTGGCCTCGTCTTCCGGCCGGAAACTCACCATCAGGTGGTAGGTTTTGTCATTTTTGCAACGGCTATTCATTGCCTGGGTTGCTTCAATCTCAACCAGGGCCAAGTCGTAATCGGGAGCCAGGCAGCCCTCGTGCCAGAATATCAGACATTTCTCGCCGTCGTGACTTGCATCGCGGATGTAGTTGCCGAGTTTACCGAAGTGGTGGTGCCGTTTATTCCCCCGGGAGTCTTTTCCGGCATCAATGCGCTTGGCAATCATGAACGCCTACCACGTCTGAACGAGTCTGCCACAGCCCGGCAATGAGCTACCACCAGAGCCTGGCTTTTTTCTATCTGGCGTAATGTTTGGCGGAATTCAAAGGCCATTCTTCCTGCCTTTCCCTCAGTAATCGCCATTTTGAAGAGGCCGCCTAATCGACCCAGGTCGGCGTTTGCCTTGAGCAAAGCTCGAACTGCCTCCTGGTCGGCATTGGAACGTAGCTCCTGCCCAAGGCAGACTCGTTTGACAAAGGTGGAGACGGATAACCCTGCTTGGCCGGCCATGGCTTTGACTTGCTCGTATTCCTCGGGCGTCAGATAGGCATGAAGAACTTTTTTGTCAGGGCTAGGCATTTATAGCACCCAAGGATTGATGACCGACACTTGTGCCGCTACAAACGGACTCGTATCCCTGGTAGCCACCGCAAACTTGTTTGTTGCGGCGATGGCTGCGATATAGCAATCTGCAGTTGATATTGCCAGGCCAGTTTTCCGCGCCCTGGCTATTATTTCAGCAAAAGCTTGAGTACATGAAAAATCGAAGGGAAGAATACGGCCGGTAAATATCGGCAAAATTAAATCTTCCAGATTTTCATGCAAAAGGTGCCTCCGCCTGCCATCCGGCAGCAGGGCCACACCGGCCCGCAATTCAGCAACAGTAATTGAGGAAAGATAGAGAATTTCAGCAGGTTGTGTATCAAGCCACTCAATGACTCGCTGTTCAGGCTTCGGGCGCAGCGGCTCTGATATAACGTTCGTGTCAAGCAGGATCATCAAAGTCCACCACTTGTGCGGGGCTATTGTCTCTGACAGAATCGAAAACTGTCTTTTCTTCCTCAGTCAAGCCTACCTGGTTACCCACCTCAGCCAGTAAGGAGCCGAGTTTCATCCGTCCTTCAGGCTTCACTGCGGCCTGCAAGATTTCACGTACCTCGGCTTCAGTGCTACGTCCATGTCGGGCAGCTCGCGCACGTAAGGCACGATGTACTTCTTCTGGTATATTTCGCACGGTCAACATTGCCATAAAGTCACCTCTATCATAATGTTTGCATGCAATTATTATAATTGAATGCAAAATGCTTGGCAATTCAATACGACTGCTTTGACGTACCTAGTCTTTTACCGGCAAAGTAGTGTATTGCCTGAAGGGGAAACTCATCGCGAAAGGACAGCACCTGGAGGCTATCGTGTACCATCCATTTGCCCGCCACAGCAGGGGCACAAAGGAAAAATGGGATTTCCTGAATTTGGGGTGTCTTCGTTGCTGGTTTTCGGCAGAATTACAGCGTTGAGCCGGGTTGAGCGTTAAGCGTAGCCAAGGCGAATAAGCACCCCCCCCCCAGGGCAGGATACTGAAGGCCACCGAGCTGTGCGAGTAGTGGTACTTCATATATCCTGCCAATTCAAACTACCGTAATCTAGTGCTAATTTAACATTGTTTTACGGTATTTTGCATGGATTTCTATTGAATATGCATTGATTTACTCCAATAAGTATAAAAATATGTGGAGCAAGCATTAAGATCCGTGGAATATGCAACGAATTCTGGGGAACTGGTCTTTTATTCCGCGTAATGAGCATAGTTTTCCAATTCAATGCCTATGTTATTTTCAAGGCGATAGCCAATCAGATCGACTGCTTGATTTTCTTGTGAAGGAGCCAGATGTGCATATCTCATGGTGACATGAATGCTGCTGTGACCTAGCATTTTACTTACCAGGGCGAGAGGAAACCCTGATTGTATCAACCAGCTTGCGAACGTGTGACGAAAGGAATGAAATACGATTTTTTGCCTTAGATCAGTAATTCCTTTATTTAAACCTGATTCTTTGACAGCCTTTCTGAAAGTTCTCGGATTTTTTGGATAAAAAATTTTTTCATTTCCATTTATATTGCATATCCTTCGTAATATGATATTGAATGCTATATTATTTAAATGAATATTCCTGTTTTTACCTGATTTTGTATCCAAAATATATGCTGTTCTTGAGGGCAAATCTATATCGATTGCTGATAAATTGAAAATTTCTCCACGCCGTAATCCTGTATTTACAGCAAATAAAGATATTTCGTACCAATTTTTTGATGGATCTAGCAAAAGTAAATGGTTAAGCAAAATTGACATCTCTGTATCATTCAAAAATCTTTGACGTCTATTGTCAAACTTTGGCATGATTTTTTTAAAACTGGGAACATAGGCGTTACTCTGGTTCCATTCAGCAGTTTTATAAATCACTCTTCTCAATAACGATAGGCAATGATAAATGCTTTGTGCACTCAGTTTTGTTTCTTCTAGTTTTCTACGTAAAAGCAGCAAATCAAGAGTGGATAGCTCTTCTAATGATTTATTTTTTATAAATGGAGCTATGTATTTGTTCCATCTACCAATTTCTGTAACCTGGCTGTTTTTTTTGACGAGGCCAAAATCGTCATTCTGTATAAATCCCAGCCTTCTTTGATGGTCAATTGTGTTTTCATCGTAGCACTCCTATAAAAAATGAAATTGGTATTTATTTCCGCTTGTATCACGGGAAATATTGTGCTACAAATCATACATTGCTTATTTGGTGAAAGTCTACGTTTAGGCTCTCGGTCCAGGACACCGGCCTCTCACGCCGGTAACAGGGGTTCGAGTCCCCTTGGGGTCACCATAAAATCAGCTAGTTAGCTGGATTTCACCATACAAGCCCCCCTGGAATTTTTTTCCAAGGGGGCTTTCCTGTTTCGCCTTCTTCAGGCCGCTTGAATGCGTTGTCCTGCCACCGGCGTAAGCAAAAAGCCTCCTTGGAACGTCTAAAGTTCCGGGGAGGCTTTTCTGTTTATGGCGCTGGTGCAGGTGGTTAAGCCAGCAAACGATGCATTCAGGCCAGGTAGAGACCATGGACTGAAATAATAGGCTGTAGAAAACAGAAAGGCTTCAGCGGTTGCACCCGCTGAGGCTGATGCAGGGTGATGACATTGACCGGCGCAAGTTCGAACAGTTAATCGAGGAGATCATGGTTTCTCAGGGCGATGTGGTGGTGGACAACGGTGCTGCCACCTTCGTTCCCCTGAGCTCGTATCTGAAGGAAAATCAGACAATTGATTTTCTTGAGGAAGCCGGAATGCGAGTGCTGATCCATACAGTATTCACCGGTGGCCAGGCAATGAAGGACACTGCTGATGGCCTGGTGTCTCTGGCCCGTCATTTTCCCATTGTGCCGCTGGTGGTGTGACTGAACCGCTATTTTGGCGAAATCGCCACAGCTGGAAAGCAGTTCGAGGAGTTCAAGGTATACCGCGAGAATCAGGACAGAATCCTTGCCCTCATCCATATCCCTCTGAAATCTGCACAAACCTTTGGCAAGGACCTGGAGGAACTGTTTTCGCGCCACCAGACCTTTGTCAAGACAGCAGTGGATTCATCCCTGCCTGTCATGACCAGGCAGCGGCTGAAGACCTTCTGGAACGAGATGCGCCAGGAAATTGATATGGCCGGGATTATTGACGTAGCAGGCGGTGAATGAAGGCGATTTAGTCTGTTGAACCAGCTGATTTTTCACCGAATTGTAGCCGCCTGAGATTGAAATGAGGAGATCAGACGGTTTTGTCAGGAGTATGTCATGAGTAGTCATAAACCAGGTGCTACCGATCTGGCCCTTACCGTCCAAGACGGAAAAGTCACTGCTTCATCCAGAGATATTGCCAAAACTTTTAAAAAACACCATCGCAATGTAGTTCGAGCTATTGAGGAGCTTGACTGTCCATCAGAATTTAAGCTGCTCAATTTTTAGTAGCTTAAATTTACCTACAGAGGACAGGAGTTTCCATATTACGAGATGACTCGCGACGGGTTCAGCTTTCTTTGTATGGGATTTACTGGCGCAAAGGCAGCTATCTGGAAAGAAGCCTACATAGCTGCTTTCAATCGTATGGAGGCAGCGTTGCTCCAGGAGAAGATCTGGATAGGCGGGTTGACGCAGGCGCTGGAACAAATCTGTCCAACACCCCCCCCAGGGAGGCGGATACTGTGCGTAACCAGCGGAGCCTGAAACTGCTGCGGACACAGGCCGCATACTGGGCCATGCTAGAAGAAATGCCGCTTGCAGCGGCGGAGTCTGCGGTTTGCGCAGTTGGCAGGCTGCGCAGACTTGATGATCTTGACCTGTCCCGGCATCAGTTCAGCGGGATGTCCGACTTTCTTGAGCGGGTGATTGTCCATTCCAACAAGAACACCCAGCCTGCCACTGAGGAACAGATCAACACCATCAAATGACTGGCGTGGTCTCCACGGCCACCGCCAACCTTGCCCTATACCGTGATCCGGTGGTGACCTGGAATATTGGTACCAGCGATTTTCGCATTAGCGATCTCATGAACCAGGACAAGGCAATCAATCTCTACCTGGTTATTTCCCCTGCTGATATTGACCGGCTACGCCCGCTCTTTCGCATTTTCACCAATCAACTGCTTGGCCGTCTCACTGAAAAAATGGAGTTTGGCCAAGGCGGCACCAGGATTGCCTACAAACACCGGCTGCTTTTGATGCTTGATGAGTTCACAAGTCTCGGCAAGCTGGCAATTATCGAGCGGGCCATTGCCTTTATGGCAGGCTATGGCATCAAGGGCTATTTCATCGTGCAGGACACCAAGCAGCTCAATGCTGCCTACGGCCAGGACAATGCCCTTATGGCCAACTGCCAGGTGCGCATTGCCTATGCGCCTAACCTGCCAGAAACTGCCGAATACCTCTCAAAACTGACCGGTACCACCACTGTGGTGCAGCGCAAAAAAAGCATTTCCACAGGCAAAAGCGGCCGGGGCACCTCAATCAGCATTCAGGAAACCGCCAGGCCGCTTTTAACCTCGGATGAATGCCTGCGTCTGCCCGGCATCCACAAGGAGCAAAGCGGCTGGTGGCAGAAGAAAAGCCATATTGCACCCGGTGATACGCTGATTTTTACTGCCGGACATGCGCCCATCTATGGCAGGCATATTCTGCATTTTGTTGACCCAATCTTTCTGGCGCGGGCCTCCATGCCGCCAGCCGGAAAAACAGGTGACACCAAAAAAGAAAAAACCACAGCAGCACCAGAGCCAGTATTTGAAGAATCAGCAGGCGCAGCCTATTTACGGTACCTCGATGATCTGCCTGCACACCTGGAAGGCCAGGCATGAATTACAGACGAAGAGCTTTTGCGGCAGAATCGGCCAGGAAGGCAGAGCGGCTTTTTGCTTTGCCCTCAGCCACGGCAGCATCAATTTTTTTGACGAGCAGCCTGGGCAGGGTAACGGTTGCCTTTTCTGTGCCGCCAAGGAACGGCGTAATGTCAACCTCCACAAAGGCCCACACCGCACCTGCATACTCAGGCAAGGCAAAATATGCGTCAATGGTGGAAGGGGCAGGCGCAAACTCACCTTCTTCAGCAAGAATTTCAAGATGCCCGGCAATAGCTTCCTGGGCGTTATTGATTGCTTCCTCGATGCTCTCGCCTGCGGAAAAACAGCCGGGGATATCCGGAACAGTCACTCCATAGCAGGAATCCGGGTCTTTATGCACAGCAATGGGATATTTCATGACAAACCAGCCTGTTTCAATATGTTTTTGATGGTGCCAACCGGGAGCGTCCTTTTTGGGTGCGGGACAGTGACCAGACCTTTTTTGACAGGGTGTTTGAAGTGATGATGGCTGCCGGTCACTCGGACAAGCTGCCAACCATCCGCTTCAATGATTTTTATAATATCTTTACTGTTCAAGGTGGGCTCCTGTTGTTTGATATAGGTTATTATATACCTTTGGCAGTATAAAATAAATATGAAAATACTGTTCAGATGTATAAAGCTAGTTTTTTTGACAGTTTGTTTTTTTACAACAGCCTGGGCTTGCGGTTACCGGGTCAATGTCACCTCCAGCCTGCCCCTGGGGTTATACCGCTTGACAGATGAAAGACCACAACGCGGCAGCATTGTTTTTTTCTGCCTGGAGTCAGAGCATTTTATCAAGCTGGCCCGGGCGCGGGAATATGCAGGGACAGGCACTTGTCCTGGCGCTCTTCGCGCCCTGGGCAAGGAAGTCTACGGTCTGCCTGGTGATCTGGCCAGCATCGGTGCAGACGGTTTAATCAGCATCAACCATCAGATAATTCCTGGCAGTGCAGCCCGGGACGTGGACAGCAAGGGACGGCCCATGCCAAAGCCTGAACTCACAGCCGGAATTATCCCGGCTGGTCAGGCATTAACACTTTCCCTGCATCACCAGGGCAGCTTTGATGGCCGTTATTTTGGTCTGGTCAGCCTGCACAGCTTGCGCCAGACGCGACCTGTATTGACATTCAAAAAAAGAGGACAGCATGGAACAGGACAAGGCGTATCTGAATGCAGCAGCAGAAGCAGTATACCGGCGGCTTGAGGAGAACCCCGGAATGAGTATCCCGGTTGATCCTGATGTGGCTGCCCACATAGGGGCCTTTTCTGATGAGGCCATGAACGAGGCCGATGCGCTGGAAGGGGCAAAAGGGGAACAAGAAGAGGTGTAAGCCATGGCTGAAAACAAAAAACCGTACCCTGAGCAGATAGCTGAACAGGTT
The DNA here is from genome assembly GCA_040776885.1 of Desulfobulbus sp. GTDB lineage: Bacteria > Desulfobacterota > Desulfobulbia > Desulfobulbales > Desulfobulbaceae > Desulfobulbus. Next base: position 570,246 of record JAXGZR010000001.1, read on the forward strand.
ATCGCAGCGCTCAGGGACGGCACAGCTCCATGGGTTGTTCCCTGGGAACCTGGCCAGATACCGGAAGGCCCGGTCAATGCCGTCACTGGCCAGCCCTACCGGGGCATAAATCGTGTCTGGCTGGGTATGCAGCAGGGGAACAACATTGATTCGCGCTGGTGTACCTACAGACAGGCGCAACAGCTTGGTGCCCAGGTGAAAAAGGGCAGCCGGGGCACCACAGTACAGTACTGGAAGTTTCGGGAAGAAACCCTGCTCAAGGATGAACAAGGGAAACCGCTTCTCGATGAGAATGGCCAGAAACGTTATTCAGTAACAGAGCTTGAGCGGCCCAGGGTGTTTTATTCAACCGTTTTTCATGCCTCGCAGATCGAGGGCCTGCCGCCCTTGCCTGCACGGGTTGAAACCCCGGAATGGCAGTGGCATGAAATGGCTGAAAAACTCCTGAAAGAGTCAGAGGCCAGAATTTTTAATGACCAGGTGAGCAGGGCCTTTTACCGACCCTCAAGTGCTGAAATCCATCTGCTGGAACGGGGACAGTTTGCCACGCCTGACCGGTACTACGCAACCGCCCTGCATGAGCTTGGCCACTGGACAGGGCATGAGAGCAGGCTTGACCGTGATCTGAAACATCCCTTTGGCAGTGAAGGCTATGCCAGGGAAGAGCTGAGGGCAGAACTGGCCAGCTACATGCTGGGGGCTGAACTGGGTATTGGTCATGATCCCGGCCAACACCACGCCTATATTGCCAGCTGGATCAAGGCTCTGGAGGAAGACCCTAAAGAAATCATCCGGGCTGCACGGGATGCGGAACATATCAGGGAATATGTCATGGGCAGGGAAAAAGGGATTCAAGCCAGCAGTCAGCCAAAAGCTAATGAAATGAGCAATGCAAAAACGGCAGACCTTGAGCGCCTGAGCCAATGGCAGGCCCCACCGGAACAACAGCAGGAAACGCCTGCGGTGGTGAACCCTGCTGCCGAGTTCGGCCAGATGTTACGGGATGCAGGGCTGCTCATCAAGGGTGAGCCGGTCATGGACGGAAAGATTCAGCGGGTGCCGGTGGCCACCGGCAGGCCAGGGGCCAAAGATGGCGCTTATTGCGGTTTTGCCGATGGCAAACCCAATGGCTGGTATCAGAACCATAAAACCGGGGTGCAGGGAAAATGGCTGGCCACTGGCCATGTCCTGAGCGATGAGGCCAAACGTGAGCTGCACAAGGAAGCTGCCAACACCCTGAGCGCAGCAGAAATTGAACGCCAGGCGGTGCAGGAAAAAGCCCAAAAAAGGGCCTATGCCAAATGGATGAATGCTGAACCGGTACAGGATCATCCCTACCTGCAACGCAAGGGGGTTGAATCCTTTGAACTTCGCCAGGACAGGCAGGGCAACCTGGTGGTGCCGGGTTTTGATCTGGACACAGGCCGTCTGCAAACCGTGGAATACATCAATAAAGATGGTGGCAAATGGTTTGAGAAAGACTGCCCGAAGAAAGAAGCGGTCTGTGTGCTGCCCAACAAGGATGCCCTTGAAACAGGCAATGTGGTGTTGATGGTGGAAGGCTATGCCACAGGTGCCAGCGTACACCAGGCTACGAGCCTGCCAGTGACTGTGGCCTTTGATGCAGGTAATATCAAGGATGCGGCGCTTGCGATCAGAAAAAAGCTGCCCCATGCGCAAATCACCATCTGCGCGGATAATGACCCACCCCGGCCAGACGGCATCAATATAGGCGTGATGAAGGTCAAGGAAGCTGCTGCTGCTATTTCCGGTGCCAAGGTGGTGGTTGCGGATTTCTCAAAGGATGAGCGCTCAAGGGGTCTGAAAGATTTCAACGATCTGCACCAGGCGCGCGGGCTTGCCGCAGTAAAGAAAAGCATCCTTGCTGAAAAGACCAGGGAACCTGCTGGGGTGGAGCGATGAATAAGCCCTGGCTAGCTGTGATGTGGTTTTTTCTTTTTTGGTGCCCGTCTCTTGCCCTGGCCTCACCGGTTACAGATGAACCCCAGCTTGTTGCCGGGATTGAGGCGGAAGAGAACCAAGCATCTTTTTTTGAGGCCGCAGCACGAGAAGTAGGTGTGCCGCCGGAACTGACCCGGGCTATTGCCAGGGTTGAAAGTGGCGGCATACCCTATGCGCTCAATGTGGAAGGCCGGGACTATTTTTTTGCCAGCAAGGAAGAGGCCCTTGCCGCTGCCAGCGAGGCGCAGGCTGCCGGGAAAAGTTTTGATTCCGGGGTTATGCAGATCAACAACTGGTGGCTGAAGCGGTATGACATTCCGCTTGAAGCGGTTTTTGATCCGGCTGCCAATATCCTGCTGGGCTCCTGGATACTCAGGCAGGAACTGAATCGCCATGGCGATAGCTGGACAGCTGTTGCCCGCTATCATTCGCCCAATGCAGACCGAGGCAACCAATATGTTGCCCTGGTACGCAGGGCATTGGAAAGAGGGCCGATACAGACAAAGTCCAAGCCTTCGCAAAGCAGCAGCTTGGTGCACTCAACAAAAAAAGAAACAACGGAATCAATGCCTCATACGTCTGTTCAAAGTACGGCAACTCCTTTGGTGGTGTGGTTCTCCTCCCTTTTTTGTTCAATGTGAAAAGTAGAGGCTATGCAGCCATTCTCAGTTTTTGTTTTGGTGTGATGCCGCCAATGCCCATATTGGGCCGATCATTGTTATAGGCCCAAAGCCATCGCGTGGCAAAGTCCTGAACATGAGTAATGTCCTCAAACAGATTATGCTCCAGCCATTCATACCGCACCGTGCGGTTGTAACGCTCAACATAGGCATTTTGCTGCGGTTTGCCTGGCTGAATATAAGCAAGACGAATGCCTTCCTGCCCGGCCCAGGACTGGAGCCGGTGGATCACGTACTCCGGGCCGTTATCGCACCGGATCGCATGCGGCTTGCCGCGCCACTCCATGATCTGCTCCAGGGTTCGGATAACCCGCTCTGTGGGAAGAGAAAAATCCGCTTCGATAGCCAACCCTTCACGGTTAAAATCGTCAATCACATTCAACAGACGATAGCTGCGCCCATCTTGCAACTGGTCGTGCATAAAATCCATGGACCAGCTCTGGTTGGCCGTATCAGGTTAGCAGAACGGCTCGGGTTTTTCGCGTACCATGCGCCTTTTGGGCTTGATCCGCAGGTTCAGCTTTTGTTCGCAGTAGATCCGATACACCCGTTTATGGTTCCAACCAAACCCTTTGATATTGCGTAAATACAGGAAACACAACCCAAAACCCCAACTGCGTTGCTCAGTGCACAGCCGCACCAGCCAGCCCGCGATACGCGTGTTTTCTTCAGATAATTTGGGTTTATAGCGGTAGCAGGTTCGACTGATGGTAAAGGCCTCACACACTTGCCGGATATTCAACCGTCCTTTTTGAATTGCTTTTTTGGCCATCTCACGGCGATGAGACGGCCTCACCACTTTTTTCAAGGGCCCCCTGCAGAACTTCTGTTTTCATCTGTGCCTCGGCCTACATTTTCTTGAGCTTGGCGTTTTCTTTCTCCAGCTCTGTAGCCCTCCCCCAGTTAGTACCATCCATAAGTAGAGATATTCTGAGTTGAGTGGGCCACGACAAACTCGGCTGGGGTCATTTTTCCGAGTGAGTCGTGAGGTCTTTCCTCATTGTATTCCTTGATCCAGGTCCGGGTGATTTCTTTCACCTCTGTCAGCGTACTGAACAGATAAAAGTCCAGAATTTCATTCCGGTACGTTTTGTTAAAGCGTTCTACGTATGAGTTCTGGGTTGGCTTGCCGGGCTGGATAAATTCCAGTTCCACGCTGTTTGTTTCCGCCCAGTCCGCCAGAGTTACAGAGATAAGTTCCGGCCCGTTATCCATTCTCAGCTTTTCAGGCAGGCCGCGCCAGGCCACAATCCGCTCCAGAACCCGAACAATCCTGGCTGCGGGAAGGTTGGTGTCCACTTCAATGGCCAGACATTCCCGGCTGAAGTTGTCCAGCACATTGAACGTGCGAAACCGCTGGCCGCTCGCTAGCGCGTCATGCATAAAATCTATGGACCAACATATGTTCGCGGCGGATGGAACAGCTAACGGCGTGGGATTTCTTGACGGCAGCCGCTTCTTTCCTTTCCGACGCAGGTTCATTTTCAGCAGGCAGTACACGCGGTAAACCCGTTTGTGATTCCATCGGTGACCATGTCTGCGCAGGACCGAAAACAGCTTTCCAAAGCCGTAGCGCGGATACCGCTCGGCCAGCGTGAGAAGCGCTTCAATGAGTGGCGAGTCGTCGCGTGGCATGGACTTGTAGCTGTACACCGAGCGGCTTAACGCCAGCGCAGAACAGGATTGCCGCATGCTCAGCCCATAATCGCAACACATAAAATCAACCAACTCGCGCTTCTCCGCCGGCCTCAGAGCTTTTTTGCGATAACGTCCTTCAGTGCCTCGTTTTCCAGACTCAGGTTGGCGAACATCCGCTTCAGCTTGCGGTTTTCTTCTTCAAGCTCCTTGAGCCTGCGGATATCCGAGGCTTCCATACCGCCGTATTTCGACTTCCATTTGTAATACGCTGCCTGGCTTACGCCATACTCACGGCAGACATCGGCTACTTTGCGGCCGCCTTCGGCTTCTTTCAAAATCCGAAGAATCTGGCTTTCCGAAAATCGAGATTTCCTCATTGTGCCCTCCATAAGGCAATTTTACCAGAAATCTCTACTTCTCAATGGATCTATTTTAAGGGAAGGCTACACAACCACTTCACAACGCAAGCAGAAAATATACCTCGCTTGACAAACAAACACCTGATACAGGAGACATCATGACAGTCAAGCGTATGGACAATGTCGGCATCGTGGTGGAAGACATTGATGCCGCCATTGAGTTCTTCATTTAACTCGGCCTTACCCTCGAAGGCCGCATGCCCATCGAAGGCGAATGGGCCGGCCGTGTCATCGGAGTGCGCGGCCGTTTCTGTTCGTCGATTCATAGCTTTGCGCTCCAGCTTCCTCCGAACCAGCCCCCACGGGTTCGCCCTTGCTTTCGGCTAGTATCTATGTTCCTGTCATCACGACAGGAACAGGGTTTACACACAGGAGACTACACCTCATGAGATCACGCCCATGCCGGGCGTACACAATTTATTCAAGCCGACCGCGGAAGGTGCGCGTTGCTTATGATTGAGCGCTGTGGCCGCAGCGGGTTAGCTTATCGTTAGGTGACACAACTTGATTTCGTGCAAAACTGAAGGGTGGACAATGTCAACTAAGTACTACACTGCATCAAGCATCGACGGCTTCATTGCCACTGAAAATGATTCGCTAGACTGGTTATTTCCGCTAGCAGACCTGGATAAAACAAGTTATCCCGCCTTTATCTCAGAGGTTGGCGCCATAGCAATGGGGTCGTCAACCTACGAATGGTTGCTGAGGCGTGCAGTCAAACTCGGCACTGCGGATGAGGGCGATTGGCCTTATTCACAGGCAGTATGGGTCTTCTCCAGCCGTAACCTTGACGCCCCTGCGAGCGCAGACATTCGATTCGTTCAAGGTGATATCCGGCCTGTTCATGCCCAGATGAAAGAAGTTGCAGGCACCAAGAACATTTGGGTCATGGGTGGAGGCGATCTTGCAGGGCAATTTTTTGATGCGGGCCTCCTAGATGAGATCATCGTTCAGATAGGCTCGGTTACCCTGGGTCACGGCAAGCCTGTGTTTCCGCGTAGAGTGCTCAGTCCTACCCTTCAGCTTTTGTCTTTGAGTCGCATTAACGAGGGCATGGCTGAGCTACGCTACAGGATCAACAAAGCGAGCCAAGCAAGCGCCGCCTAACAATTCATTTGAGCCAACACCGTTTCGTGGCGCAGCTTGATTCATGCGTTGGGTCGTTTGTACTCTATTCCGGTAGCCTGGAATTCAGCAGGGATCCATGAAGATAATCATCGAAGGATATCAGGCTAGCTGGGTCAATGCCTTTCACAGAGAAGAGGAAATCATCGCCTCAGTGCTGATAGCTTTCAGCCCGGCCATTGAGCACATTGGAAGTACCGCCATTTCAGGGCTGTGTGCGAAACCGACCATCGACATATTGGTGGGCCTGCGCGATGAAATACAACTGGACAAGACAGTCGCTCCAATGATCGCTGCGGGCTACACATACTTCAAGAAATACGAACCCGCCATGCCATACCGACGGCTCTTTGCAAAATTAAGAGCACTCACAGACACAGCGCTTCCGGAAATCATAGGTGTCCATGATGAATTCATTCGCGGACAAGAATTCATCGCAGCTGCCAATATTCATGTTATCGCCAAAGATACTTCCCACTGGAGGAGACATTTGGCATTTCGGGATTTCTTGCGAGCTCATACCGACTTGAGAGATGAGTATGCCCAGCTAAAGCAAGAGCTGTCCAAGCATGAATTCAAGGATACCAATGAGTACAACAGGGCCAAGGATAGTTTCATCAAAAGGGTAGAGGAGCAGGCGCTTGCGTGGTACACCGGCCAGCACAAAGCAGGTGAAGGCACCCAAGGCGGCGGCCCAATTGGGTAGCCGGGGGGATTTACTCCCCCAGCCCCCACACCACCTGGCATACGGGTCCGCACCAGGCGGTTCTCATGAGCTACCGAGCCGTAGCCGGGTAATGGATGTTTACCCACAGGTCTTTGATGGAAAGCAAACCTTAATCTTTAAGCCATTGATTGGTCATGCCCGAATGGGTCGCCAGAGTGCGGGATACTCTCCGTGGGCCTTTCCGGCTCAAACCGGCTGAGATGGCTGTATGAATGGCGAAGTCATCGGCATAGCGGGCGAAACGGTGACCTCGTCCCTCAAGCTCATCCAGGAGGATGTTGCTGAGCAATGATGAAAGCGGTCCGTCCTGGGGAACATCCCTGCGGGTGTCATGAAGTCGGCCACCTATCACCAATCCTGCTCGCAGGTATGGCCTGGGTCAGCTTCAAGACGCGCTTGTCGCCCACTTTTTTGCTGACCCGGGCCATGAGCACATCATGCTCCACCGTATCGAAAAACTTCGCCAAGTCCGCATCAACAGCCACGCGCTACCCCTTGCGAAAACCGAAACTTGTTTGCGAAAAACCAGGATCAAAGATCAGCGCCAGCACCTGCGCAACAGCTTGCTGAATCAAGCGGCCAAGCACAGCAGGTATCCCCAACGGGCGCGTGCCCCCTGTTGCCTTTGGAATATCTACTCTTTTGACTGGTAAAGGTTTATAGCTTCCTGCAAAGATGGATGAACGGATTTTCGGCCAATGTTCCCAAGCGTAGGCCATGAAGTCGTCAATGGGCATGTCGTCCACGCTCGGCGCACCACGATTGGCCTTGACCTGTTTCCAGGCGTCACTCAGGTTGGCCCGGGAAAGAACCCGCTCCAACAGGGATGCATCGGGATTGGGTATGCCGCCAACGCGCCGGCCAACTGATCCCCTGGTCGGGTTCATCGCAACAGTCGAGCTTGACGGGTCCTTTCCCTTCTCTGGGTTTGGCCTTCGTCCACTGGCGGCGGACTACTATCTACTATGACCTCTGTTGACTCCTGTCCGGGAACCAGACGTATTACCAGCAATGGCGCTTTCCAACGGGGGTTGGATTGCATACCGGGCAGGTCTTCCCGGATAAGGACGTGACCTGTCACTATGCTATCGCGGCATGTACCGTATCTCCCAAACCCGGAGCCTTGTCATGTTGTGCTGACTTACCGGGAGACTCGGCCTTGTATGCCGTTTCTGTTCATCGACTCATAGCTTTGCGTTCCAGCTTCCTTCGGACCAGCCCTCACGGGTTCGCCCTTGCTTTCGACTAGTATTTATGTTCCTGTCATCACGACAGTAAAAGGGTTTACATACAGGGGACGTAGACCCCATGAGATCACGCCCATACCGGGCGTACACAACCGGTTGCAGCGAACGGTCCGCTGCTGAACCGGAGCGTTAGGCAACAATGCAAAAATTGATGTGCTCTCATGTAGCCGCTCGTGATACAACACGTCGCCAATGTTGCCGGAGTGGTGCATGCTAGGCACACGAGGAGGACACAAGCGATGCAACTCATGACCGATGAGCGCTGGCAACGGCATGCCAATCCGTGGAGTGTCTGGACACGCTTTGCTGCTATCCCGGCTGGCATGCTCGCCATTTGGAGCCGCGTATGGCTTGGTTGGTGGTGTCTGCTGCCAATCGGTCTCGTTGTCGTCTGGCTGGTGCTCAATGTGCTAGTGTTCCCGCCCGTCACGCGCCCGAAGCGCTGGACATCGAAAGGGATCTACGGAGAACAAATCTGGCTCCAGAATCGCACAGCGATCCCCCAGCACTATGCAGTTATGCACCGCCGACTCATTCTCCTCGGCCTGTGTGGCATGGTGGTGGTAGTATGGGGCTTGGTCCAATTGCACCTGTGGATGAGCATTACGGGCGCGGTGATCCTCATCTTGGCACAATTGTGGCGCATCGACCGCTTTAGTACACTCTACGAATGGTACACGAACACCACCGATGTGCGGTAACACATATCTGCGGTTCAATGCGTGTTCGCCAGGAGCACGGTAGTATCGCCCGGAACGTACCCATCTCCGACCAATACGCGTCTCACAAAGCCACCTAACTCGGGCGTTAAATGTGAGAAGACAATGAACGGCCCTCGACCTGAAAACCCTCACCCGATGAGTGGCTTTCCACAGGTATGCTTCATACGGAATACCATCAAATCACCAAACATCGAGGTCGGTGAGTATACCTACTACGATGACCCAGAAGACTCGGAAAACTTTGAGCGAAACGTTCTTTACCATTTCGACTTCATCGGTGACCGCTTAATCATTGGCAAGTTTTGCGCAATTGCCCGTGGCGCCAAATTCATCATGAATGGTGCAAACCACAAGCTTTCTGGCATCTCAACCTATCCCTTTCAGATCTTTGGCAACGGCTGGGAACGGGTCATGCCCAGTCCAAGTGATCTTCCATACAAAGGCGACACAGTCATTGGCAACGACGTGTGGATCGGTTACGAAAGCTTGATCATGCCAGGCGTAAAGATTAGGGACGGTGCCATCATTTCTTCCCGATCGGTTGTCACCTCTGACGTAGAGCCGTACACCATTGTTGGTGGCAACCCCGCCAAATTAATCCGTCACCGATTTAGTCCACAAACTTCAGCGGAACTGGTGGAGCTAGCCTGGTGGGACTGGCCCATAGAACACATCACACGCCACCTCGAAAAGATCGTTGGCGCAGACGTGGAAGCGCTGAAAGCGTTACGGCCCCACGTCTAACAATTCGTTCAAGCCGACGTTGCTTAACTCAGGCGTTCGACAGTAGCAATCCTTGCTGTATCATTTGTCCGTCTGCTATACTCTTCTTTATGACAATACGAGCGCGAATTATTCTTATTACCGGCACTATGGCTGCTGGCAAATCAAGTGTTGCTCAAGCTGTCGCTGAACGTTTGCCAAAGAGTGTTCATCTTCGCGGAGATATCTTCCGCCGAATGATCGTGAATGGCCGAGCCGAAATGTCAGCAAAATTATCCAGCGCAGCAGAACGCCAGCTTCAATTGCGGTACGATGTAGCGGTAGAGGTGGCCAAACGGTATCACGATGCAGGTTTTACCGTTGTGTATCAAGATATTGTGATCGGCTCGTCATTATCGGATGTTGTTGCCTCGTTCGGTTCCTATCCGGTGAGCGTATTTGTGTTATGTCCCCGTGCTGATGTCGTAGCTGCACGCGATCAGGCTCGTAGTAAAACTTGTTATGCTGACCGAGCAATAGTCGACGCTTTCGATCAGGTTGTGCGCCTGGAGACACCGCGTATTGGCGTGTGGCTTGATAGCTCTGATTGGACGATTGAACAAACGGCCGACGCTATCATCAAGCATTAGAGATAATCGAGTGACTCTATAAACCAGCGATGAAAACTGAGGTTATGTTGCAGCCGAACACCGCGCTGCAATCCGACGCCCTCTACCGGAGCGATTTTGGAAGTTTGTGGCATGTTACGGTCATCTCGGTCTAGCATGCCATTGCCATCTCTACGGGCGCGGTTGAGTACCAGTCGTTAGACCTCGGACCAAACATCATGAAGATCCGAAAAGAAGACCCGGCAGATGCTTCAGCCATTGAGGCTGTGACTATCGCCGCATTCCAAAGCGCCGCTTACTCTAGCCACACCGAGCAGTTCATTGTCAGGGCGTTGCGTGAATCCGGTCAACTCACCGTCTCGCTAGTTGCAGAGGATAATGGCTCAGTCATTGGCCATGTCGCGGTGTCGCCCGTAACGATTTCCAGTGGTGCGACCAAGTGGTACGGACTTGGGCCCATCTCCGTTGTGCCAGAACGCCAGGGGCAAGGGATTGGTGCTCAACTCATGGAGCGTGCGTTGATGGAACTCCAAGCCCTAGGCGCAGCCGGGTGCGTTGTACTTGGAGAGCCCAGCTACTACTCGCGTTTTGGCTTCAACGCCGAGTCTTCGCTGGTACTGCCCGACGTGCCGACAGAGTACTTCCAGGCCATTTCGTTCAACGGTTCAGTACCTTTCGGCACGGTTGCGTACCATGACTCATTTGCAGCCAAGCTCTGACGATGCGTTTAACTGCGCGGTATGCAGATCAATCGTCCTGGCCTGGTATGGACTGCTGATGACATTCAACTACATTCCGATGCAGCGCAGGTTCTTGTACTTGGTGGCTGTTATGACCGGGCCAGTCACAAGATTTTGTACTGGCCTTTGTCCAACTGATCCTGCCCGTTGTTGAGTGACATCCTGTTAAGCGAGTACATTCTCTTAACAGAGGCGTTCGATGATAACGAAAACAAAATCAGGCAAGAGCAGGCAAAGGTATTCCCAGCAGTACAAGGCAGAGTCACTGGTCCTGGCGGAAAAGGTTGGGGTTGCGGCAGCAGCCAGGCAATTGGGGCTTCATGAAAGCCAACTGTATAACTGGAGGAGCAGGGCTCGCCTTTCACAGGATAAGAGCGCCGTGGAAGAACGGCTACTGCTGGAGAATGCCCGCATCAAGCGCCAGTTGGCTGAGCAGGCCAAGGAACTGGCCATCGTAAAAAAGGCCGCAGCGTACTTTGCCAGGAGCCTGAAAAGAAGTACGCCTTATGCACAACCTTGCAGACGAATTCAAGATCACGACCATGAGTCGTGTGCTGGGCGTCTCTCGCAGCGGATTCTATTGCTTTCGACAGCGAGGGGGACAGTCAACGAAACGCCAACAACAGCGTATGGTTTTTGATAAACTGGTTGCTGAAGCCTTTGCTGCCCAAAAGATGCGGGCAGGTTCACCTCGACTGGTTCTTGATCTTTGTGATCAGGGCTACTCTTATGACCGCAAAACAGAGGCAGCCAGCATGCAGCGGCAAAATCCGCGGGCCAGGGCAGCGAGAAAATATAAAGCGACAACCAACTCGAAGCACAATCTTCCGGTTGCAGCAAACCTACTTGCTCAGGATTTTAGTACCGGTGCTCCAAACCAGAAATGGGTCAGCGATATAACGTACCTGTGGACCGATAAAGGCTGGCTGTATCTGGCTGTGATTATTGACCCATTTTCACGGCTGGTTGTTGGCTGGTCCATGACCGAGCGCATGACGGCTCAGCTTGTGTGTGAGGCGTTGCAGATGGCGCTTTGACGACGCAACCTGCCCACAGGAGTCATCCTGCATTCAGATCGCGGCGGCCAGTATTGTTCTGGCGCATACCAGAATCTCATGACAAAATACCAGCTGGTCTGCAGCATGGGCGGTAAAGGCAACTGCTACGACAATGCCTGTGCTGAAAGCTTCTTCCACAGCTTGAAGGTGGAAGCCATCCACGGCAAGAGTTTTGCCACTCGTGAAAATATGCGCCAGACCGTGTTCGAATATATTGAAATTGACTACAACCGTAGTCGCCGCCATAATGCAAATGGCTATATCAGCCCCATGGCATTTGAAGCCCTCAAACATGCTTAGCCAGGTGTCCACTCATGACAGGCAGGGTCAGTGATCCTCGCCCCTCCAGCACAGATAACGACGACAGTATACAAAACATCTACAACAAACGCGCAGGTCACGGCAACCACCAGATGTCCTACCCTTACCCCTCGCAGGTATTGAAAATTTTCTGACCATGATGGAATGGCTGATTATTGCTGCTGCCGGTTTTGCAGGCGGCATGCTCAATGCCGTGGCCGGTGGTGGCAGCTTCATCACCCTGCCGGCACTGCTCTTTGTGGGCGTACCACCAGTGGCAGCCAATGCCACGGGTACTGCGGCCCTGTTGCCAGGCTATCTTGCCAGTGCCTGGCGCTTCCGGCGTGATATCAGCTTTCCCCAGGGCATGGGCCCGGCAATCATCATTCTGCTGACGCTTGTGGGCGGTGCCATCGGTGCGATCCTGCTGCTGGCCACCAGCGACCGGCTTTTTCGCAGCATCATCCCTTGGCTCATCCTGCTCGCCACCACAGCCTTTGGCATTGGTCCGCAGCTGATCGCGCTGCACAAAAATAAACAGAACAACAAAAAGTTCCTGCAGCCCACAAAAATCCACAACAGCACAGCTGGCCGGCAAAGGCAGTACAAGCATGCCGCTGGCCTGTTTGCAGTATGCATCTATGGCGGTTATTTCAATGGCGGGCTGGGCATCATGCTGCTGGCCGCCTTCAGCCTCATGGGCCAACACAACCTACATAGCGCCAATGGTTTGAAAAACATTGTTTCAGCCCTGCTCTCCTCCATTGCGGTTCTCCTCTACACCCTGGGTCAGGCCATTGCCTTTGAGCACCTCTTTCTTTTGGCTCTGGCCTCCATTGTCGGTGGATATGCCGGTGCTGCCCTGGCGTATCGCCTGTCCCAGCAACTGCTGCGGACCGCGATCATTGCCATCGGTTGCCTGCTGGCCCTTACTTTTTTTCTGCAAAAATAACAGCCTGCCCGCAGGATATCAGCGCTCGGCCAGAGCATCGGTATCAAGCAGTTGAATGCGCCTGCCATCCACCCGAATCAGACCCTCCTCGCTCATCTTCTGAAAAATACGGGAAAGGGTCTCCGGGCTGGTTCCCAACAGGCTGGCCAATTGACCCTTGGGAATATCCAGTACCACCTGGTTCATGTTTTTTTGCTCTTTCGCCATATAAAGCAGGTACATGGCCAGTCGGCCGGGTACTTCTTTAAGTGAAAGGTGCTCGATCTGGGTGGCAAAGCGGCGCAGGCGCATGGCTAAAATGGCCAGCATGTTCAGGGCCAGGGAACTGTTTTTTTCCAGCAAGGCAACAAACTGTGTCCGCGGGAAAAAATACAACTCAACAGCGGTCAGTGCCTCGGCACTGGCCGGATAGGGCAGACCATGGAAGACCGGCACTTCGCCAAAGGGTTCACCCTGGTCAAAAATGTGCAAAATTTGCTCCTTGCCTTCAGGTGAACTTTTAAAAATTTTTACCCGGCCTGCGGCAATAATATAAAAACCAATGCATGCCTCTGCCTCGCGGAAGATCAACTTCCCCTTGGCGCAACGACGCCTGCTGGCCAAGGCGGCAAGTTCCGCAAGCTGGTCTTCAGACAGGCCATTAAACAGCATGCACTGGTTAAGCAGTTGTATGGGTTTGAGCATGGCAGTAAAATTGATAATAAAAAAGTGAGTAAAATTGATCCATGTCAAGGACAGACCCCTCCATCTGCTATACTGTATCCGTACACCGAACACAAACAGCATCAAATCCCCAAACAAACAAGGAGGTCAGCATGTTTTGTAATCAATGTGAACAAACCGCCAAAGGCACCGGTTGCAGTGTTGTCGGCGTATGCGGCAAAAAGGAAGATGTGGCTGGTCTACAGGATCTGCTCATCTATGTGATGGAGGGGCTTGCCCTCTATGCCCAGGAAGGCCGCAAGCATGGCATTGTAGACGAAGCCACCGATCTGTTCACCTATAAGGCCATTTTTTCCACCCTCACCAATGTGGATTTTGACCCAGAACGCTTTGTCGAGTTGATCAACGAGGCAGTAGAAGTGCGCGAGGCCATGAAGAGCAAGGTTGCAGCCAAGGGCGGCAAGGTGGACTTCAGCGAGCCCCAGGCCAGCTACCAGCCCTCTGGCTCCACTGAAGAACTGGCTGCCGCTGGCACGGCCCTCAAACTCATTGAAAACCTGGATAGCGATGAAAACATCCGCTCCCTCAAACAGACCCTGCTCTATGGCCTGAAAGGCTTGTGCGCCTATGCCGACCATGCCGCTATTTTAGGCCAGACCGATCCGGAGATTGCTGCGTTTTGCTACGATGCCCTGGTTGCTCTGATGGCCAAGGGATTGACTGTGGAGCAGTGCGTGCCTGTGGCCATGAAGTGCGGCCAGGTCAATCTGCGTGCCATGGAGTTGTTGGATAAGGCCAACACCGGCACCTATGGCCATCCAGTGCCCACCAGTGTGCCGCTGGGCCACCGTAAAAACAAGTGCATCCTCATTTCCGGCCACGATCTCTACGACCTGGAGCAGCTCCTCAAGCAGAGCGAGGGCAAGGGCATCGACATCTATACCCACGGCGAGATGATTCCCTGCCACGGCTATCCGGAGTTGAAGAAGTATCCGCATTTTTACGGCCATTTCGGCACGGCCTGGCAGAATCAGGCCAAGGAGTTTCCAAACTTCCCCGGACCGATCCTCTTTACCACCAACTGCATCCAAAAGCCGCGTGAAGAATACATCGACCGAGTGTTCACCAATGGTTTGGTGGGCTGGCCCGGTGTAAAGCACATCCGCAACAAAGATTACTCCCAGATCATCGACATGGCCCTGGCCATGCCCGGCTTCACCGATGATGTGGACAATGGCTCGGTCATGGTGGGTTTTGGCCACAACGCTGTTCTGGGCGTGGCCGACAAGGTGATCGAGGGCGTAAAATCCGGCGCTATCCGCCACTTCTTTTTGGTGGGCGGCTGCGACGGTGCCAAGCCTGGTCGTGATTACTTTACCCGCTTTGTCGAGCAGGTACCTGATGATTGCGTGGTCCTCACCCTGGCCTGCGGTAAGTTCCGCTTCTTTGACAAGCAGATGGGCGATATTGGCGGCATACCGCGCTTGCTTGATGTAGGCCAGTGCAACGACGCCTACTCGGCCATCCAGATTGCAGTGGCACTGTCCAAGGCCTTTGACTGCAGCGTCAACGAGCTGCCACTGTCCATGGTCTTGTCCTGGTACGAGCAGAAGGCCGTGGTCATCCTACTCACCCTGCTTTCACTTGGCATCAAAGATATCCGTCTCGGGCCCTCTCTGCCGGCCTTCCTCAGCCCGGCAGTGCTGCAGTTCCTGGTGGATACCTTTGATATTAAGCCGATCGAAACTCCGGAAGAGGATTTGGCAGCCATCCTCGGCTAATTGCCTCTGGTAACCTGCCGATCACGGGCTGGCGCGGACCTTGTTCCGACTCCAGATCAAAGATGGTCTCTGGAAGGCGATGCATAGGCGAACAGGAGTGCATAGAGGTACGTCCTGCGGGCATGTGCTAAAGCCGACAGAGAAACTACCTTGAGATGGAATTGGCACTACTCCACCCCAGCCCGTTCAACGACTTCAACCCCAGGAGAAGAGAAACATGAAAAAACTGGAACTGAGTAAAACCCGGGAATTCAACCCGCTGGGCATGAAGACCGTGCTGCTGCACGATTCCGAGCACTTCAAGATCCTGAATTTCAACCTGGTGGCTGGCGCGCTCTTCCCCATCCACTCGCACGATCTCGACGGTCAGCTCAGCATTCTGGTTATTGAGGGCGAGGGCGATTTTTTAGGCGACAACGACGTGACTATCCCTGCACAAACTGGCGATATGCTCATCTCGGATATCCGCGTGCCCCACGGCGTCAAGGCAAAAACCGACATGCGCATTGTGGTGACCATTGCCCCACCGATTTGAGCTAAACTCATAGTATAACCCTACCGGCGTCGGCATCGGAAGAAACTCTGATGCCGACCGGATACAGCGAAGTATCTTTACTCTGCAATCAGCCTGTGCCCAATACGTTCATGGATCAGCATCATAAAACCTATATGACCTTACCTGGCCTGCATGCGGGTATGCTCAGCCCGGAACAACTGGAACACCTGGCCAGACTGGCCAAGGACTACGGCATTCCGGGCATTAAAATCACCAGTGCCCAGCGCATTGCGCTGTTGGGCATGGAGCCGGAACGCCTGGCTGCTTTGCAAAACGATCTGCACCTGGATACCACCCCACCCCACAGCCGCAAGCGGGTGCACTATGTGCAGGCCTGCCCCGGCAAAACCTGGTGCAAGTACGGCGTGGCTGAAACGCTCGGCATTGCCAAACAAATTGAGCAGCTTGAACTGGACGCACCTCTGCCCAATAAGGTGAAGATTGGTATTTCCGGCTGCCGCATGTGCTGCTCCGAATCCTGGCTGCGGGATATTGGCCTTATTGGCGAGCGCAAGGGCTGGCGGGTGATTTTTGGCGGCAATGCAGCCGGACGCCCTCGCATCGGCGAGGAATTGGCCAGCGGCCTCAGTGAAGACGAGGCCCTGGAGCTGATTCGGAAAACACTCAATTACTACATCCGCGAGGCCAGGGGCAAAACCCGTACCGCCCGACTGGTGGAGCGCATTGGCATAGATGCAGTACGCAAAGCTGTCTTGGCTGGCCATGATCCGCAACAACAGGGAGCTGAAAAAGAAACGGCTCCAAAAGCTTGAAGAGAGAATCGTATGAAAATAAGAAGAAAAATCATAGAGATAGACGAAGAACTGTGCGACGGCTGCGGTCAGTGTGTGCCCGACTGCGCTGAAGGCTCACTGCGGATCATTGATGGCAAGGCCCGCCTGGTGGCAGACAAACTCTGCGACGGCCTGGGCGCTTGCCTGGGCTCCTGTCCCACTGGTGCGCTCAAAATCATCGAGCGGGAGGCCGACGAATTCGACGAAGCTGCGGTGGAGGCCTTCCTGAAGTCGGAGCAGGCTAAGGCCCAGAGCAAGCCCGCAGAGCAGGAGCAGCAATTGGGTTGCGGCTGCCCCTCCAGCAATCTGCAAAGCTTTCAGGCCATGCGGGATTTGCGGCCCACCGAACCGGGTTTAGGCTCCTGCCAGAGCGCCAACACACCCAGCCGGCTCACGCCTGGCCAGGCAGGTTCGGCTGGATCTGCCCTCAGCCATTGGCCAGTGCAGATCCGGCTCATTCCAGCCAATGCCCCTTTTCTTGAACATGCCGATCTTTTAGTGGCTGCCGATTGCACGGCGCTGGCCTATGCCAACCTGCACCAGGACTTTATTACAGGCAGGGTGGTGATGATGGGCTGCCCCAAATTTGACGATCAAGAGCTGTATGTAGAACGCTTTACTGAAATTTTCCGTACGCGCAACATCAAGTCACTGACCATCTTGATCATGGAAGTGCCCTGCTGCCACGCCATGCTGCAAATTATCCAGCGTGCGCTTGCTGCGGCCAAGCCGAGTTTTCCAGTGGAACACGTGGTGATTTCCCTGCGGGGTGAAGTACAGAGCCGGCACAAATGAGGAGATAGATGATGTATATGGGGCGTTTCAAGGAACAGCAGAGGCACCCAGGCGCGCCCCCACCTTTACTACTGTGCCTACTTACGCAACTTGGCGCTGTTGTGTATGAGCTGGCGAAGCATGTTTGTTCTGCTCAATCCAGGCAAGGAGTTTTTTTGCCCCTTGCCTGGCATCTCAACGATCAATTATAATTCATCAGTAACCCTATTTTTTAAGTAACTCTGCGGCCTCCACCAGCCGGTAGAATTCCGCACGATACCCCTCTGCATCTTCACCGCGCCCTGCCCGCGCCAATTGCAGGCAATCTTGCCAGGTAAAATCACCCAGATGCTGTGAATCGCTCAAAAGCATGGCAAAACCCGCCACAGCTGCGGCAAAACGAAAATCTGTACTCACCTCACCACGCAGCCCAGACTGGAGCGGCAAACTCAGCAGGCGTGATGTGTTTTCGCCCAACGGCTTGTAGCGCAGCTGCACGGTCAGCAGTTCACTGGCAGAATCCGTAGATGGGCGAGCAATTTGCTGATATTTCCGGGGCTCGAGTTTGGGCACATCTTTGTGTCCCGCTGGAATCAACTCATAGAGGGCGCTTACCCGGTGGCCAACACCGATTTCACCGGCATCCTTACTGTCGTCGCGGAAATCCTCATCAGCAAGCAAACGGTTCTCATAACCGAGCAGGCGATAGGCGCCCACCTGCGCCGGGTTGAATTCCACCTGGATCTTCACATCATTGGCCAGGGCAAAGAGGGTACCGCTCATCTCCTTGACCAGCACCTTTTTGGCCTCCAGCAGGTTATCGATATAGGCGTAGTTGCCGTTACCGGTATGGGCAAGAATCTCCATGGTATCATCATGATAGTTGCCCATGCCAAATCCCAGCACAGTGAGATACACCCCTGCCTGCCGTTCCTGCTCAATCAGCCGCTTGAGTTCGTCACGACTGGTGACACCCACATTAAAATCGCCATCCGAGGCCAAAATCACCCGGTTGTTGCCATTTTTGATAAAGGAGCTGCGGGCCAACTCGTAGGCAGTGCGAATACCGCTGGAGGCATGGGTTGAACCACTGGCGCGCAGGCTGTCGAGTGCAGCAAAAATGGTTTCTTGCTTGTTGCCTGGCGTTGGCCGTAGCACAACGCGTTCCTCTCCGGCATACACCACTATGGCTACCCGGTCGCGCGCATCGAGCTGCTGCACCAAAAGCCTGAAGGCCTGTTGCAACAGCGGCAGCTTGTTGGCCGCCTGCATGGAGCCGGAAACATCAATAAGAAACACCAGGTTGGCGGGCGGCAGCTGCTTTTTATCAAGCTCCCGGGCTGCCAGACCAATGCGCACCAGCTGGTAGTCTTTGTGATAGGGGCTGGGGCCGAGCTCGGCGCTCAGTGCCAAGGGGTCTCCAGCCTTGGGTTTGGGATAGTCGTAGGAGAAGTAGTTGATCATCTCTTCAATGCGCACTGCGCCCACGGGCGGCAGAGTGCCGTTGTTGATAAAACGGCGCACATTGGTATAACTTGCTGTATCTACATCAATACTAAATGTTGATAACGGTGCGTTGCCGACATTGATAAAGGTATTTTCTCGTACTGCATTGTACGATTCACGGTTCCAGGCAGGCCCAGCTTCTGGAAAGAGTTCTCCCTGCTCCTGTAATGTTCTGATCATGGTTTGGGAGGGGAGTGCGAACGTGTCGGTCAGCGGAATGTGTTGTTCTCTGACTTTTGTGCCAGGCCTGCCAGGGCTGTGCTCCTTTTGGCCACCATCATGGCCACCAGTGCCTGTGCTACAGGCAGCCAGCAACAAGGCCAGGAAAATCCAGATACTGTGTGCGCATTTCATACTGCATCCCCTTGTGAATACATTGACATGAAGAACGATATAACTCTCTGTTTTTACGTTTTCCCGACTTGGCACTTAATTTACCGCATACCACCCTCAGTAATGGTGATGCTTCCTCCGCCGGTAAAGATACCATTGATCGCAGGCCGGTACATATCCTCCGCATACAGGGGCGGCCAGGCAAAACGACCCGGAGTTACCACCCGCACCCGATAGAACAGGTCCTGCGTTTGTCGCAGATTAACTGCAGCCACATAGCGGTCATCGCGGAACTCCTGGTGGCGGATAGCGTTGTCTGCCATGATCTCCGCCACGTTCATCCCCCCGATGAGCAGCTGCTCCATGCCTTCGCCCTGCACCAGGTTGAGGTTTTCAATTTCAAGCCCTGCGGGAACATGGTCCACCACCAAGGCATTGGCAATGGGGCTGTTGCTCTCTATTCGCACATGCACGATGAGTGAACTGCCGCTCTGCAGGTGCCCACCGGTAAAAGGTTTGCCATTTGAGTTGTAGAGTTGGCGCGACAGCTTGATGCCATCGGTCTGCGCCGCAGGCATGCTGCGCGGGCGGCCACTAAGCACCACTTCGGCAAAAATCGGCCGCGTTGAACTATTGTGCAGGCGCGGCCCACTGGCCAGGTCTGCTGCACTCATTTGCAGAATCTGCATACCCTGCAGCTGCAGGGTCCGTGTTTGCGAGGCAGTACGCACGCTCAACTCCTGTGTTTCGTCTGCCCCAGCCTGGTTATCCAGAACATCGCTGCCTGCCAGGAAAAGGGCAAATTTTTCCTGGGTGCTGAGCCAACGCGTATTTTCAAGGATACCTGCTGCCTGCATAAGCAGGTTGTCCATACCAGGGGTCTGTACTCCATGGCGTTTGAGCAGTGCATAGGACAGGGCACTGTCGCGCAGGGAGCTGCCGTAATCACCCCACCAATACCCCTCCAGCCGCGGCTTTTGCAAACCTTCGGCAATGGCGATGTTGGCCTTGTCTTCATCGCCCATCAACCGCAGGGCCAAGCCAAGCTGTACCAAGGGCAGACCTGAGGCTGCCGAGGCCCTGAGTTCAAAAAGTTGGCGCAGGGTGGAAAGCGGTGCCCTGGCCTCGCGCGCCAGCACGTAGCCACCATAACTCAACACCCCGAAACGGCCAGCACCGGCATAGAGCGAGTCGCCCCACAGTTGGTCTGCATCAAAACGAACAGCCTGGCCCGAAATTCCGGCAATACCAGATTGCAGGCCCTGCAGAAGGAAGTTCATGGTTTTCTTCTGCATCTCTGCAGGTACTTCAAAACCGCGTTCGCGCGCATCTTGCAAAAAATTGCCCACATAGGCGCTCAGCCAGTATTCACTGTTGCCTGCACCGCCCCACAGACTGAAACCGCCGTTGGCTGCCTGGCCAGCATTCAACCTGGCAATGGTTTTGGCCACCATGGTGCTGCGCTCGGCCAAAGTATGGGGCTTGAGCCCAAGCGCACGGGCCATGTTTCCATCCACAAAGAGGTGCGGATAGGCCCTGCTGACACTTTGCTCGACACAGCCGTAGGGATAGCTGAGCAGGCCCTGCACTGCACCCCGCACATCCAGAGGCGGCTTGTCGGACAACATCAGATGCGCCTGCACGGACATGGGCAAAAACCCAGCCACATCGCTGCCATCAAGCGCCTTTTCTGCACCAGGCGCTATCATGTAGCGCTTGCGCAGCTGCTGCTCCGGAGTAAGGGGCTGCACCTGCAGGGCAAAGCTGCGCTCCAGCTTGAGAGGACCTGCACCACTGCTGCCCTCCACCTGTACGCGCAGATCTGCCAGGCCGATAAATTGCTTGTCTGCCTCGATGGTGAAGCGGAGCACGGCTTTTTCCTGATTCTGCAAACTGAGACGTCGCTCCGGATTATGAATGCGCAGGCCTGCAGTCTCTGGCAGGCGCACGCCCAAGGTGGCCTGACCACCGGAGAGGTTATGTAGATCCAGGGCAATGGTGGCCTCATCACCGCTGCTGATGAAACGCGGGGTGGAGAGTTCCGCCACCAGGGGGGCGGCCACCACCACTTCCGTGTCTGCCGAGCCATAGCTGTCTGCAGTGGCAGCCACGGCCATCAGACGCAGGGTGCCGTTGAAATCCGGCACCGACAGGCTGATCTCTGCCTCACCATTGGCATCAAGCTGTACAGGGCCAGAAAAAATATCCACCAGACGCAGTTTCTTCGGCAGCCCCCTGGTGGTTTGCGGGGCAGCATCACCGCCGTAGCGGAGTTTTCCCTTCTTGCCCGCCATCTTTTCAATCAAACGGCCGTAGATATCGTGCAGATCTGCACCATAGCGCAGCTGGCCAAAGAAAAAGGCAAAGGGATTGGGAGTGGCGAAATTGGTAATATTGAGAATACCCGCATCCACGGCTGACAAGGTGAGCAGGGTCTCTTGACCACTGGCCTCTGGCACTTTAACCCGTACCAACATATCCCGCTCCGGCCGCATCTTGTCAGGTGCTTCCAGCGCAACCTGCAACTCGCGCGCACTGCGTTCCAGCGGCAGGGGGACAATGCCAAGTGCCCGCGCCGGGGTAACCCGGTCACCTTCACTACCGGGCCGCAGCACCACAACACTCAAATATAAATCATGCCGCTGCCAGCTGGCATCGATGGGAATGGCCACGGTTGTGCCTTCAGGCGGTATGGGCAAGCGTCTGGTCCACAGGGTGCGGTCACCCTCCACCGTGATGAGTGCCTGGCCGCCATGGGGCGGGGTAATGGTAAGTTGGGCTGTATCGCGACCTTCCTGGTAGGCGGGCTTGTCGAGTTTCAGGGCCACCCGGTCTGGCCGGATACCCTGGCTTTCATCCGATTTGGCACTCCAGCCCGCATAAAAGCGATACTTCATGGTTTGCCCACTTTCCGGATCACTGATTTCCAGGCGATATCTGCCATATTCCACCGGAAGGCTCAGGCCGCCGCGCTCCTGGGCAGCCAAGGTAAGCGCAGAGGTGGCCACCAGTTCATCTGTTTCAGTGAAGCCAGAGTTCCAACCACGCTCGTCATCATAGCGCCAGTAGTAGTTGCGGTTTTCCCGGAAGAGGCGCACCGGCAGTTCCGCAGCTGCAAGCAGGCTGCCATCCTGGCTGGCCCGCACCACCTCGAAATGTACTGGTGCGTTTTCGCGGGCATAATCACCCACAAACAGCGGCCGTATCCCCACCAGCACCGGCGAGGGCCACAGCACCCGCTCCAGGCTACGCACCACCGGACGACCGCCGCTTTCCAGCAGGCTGACAGTGGTGCGCACGCTAATGGGCGAATGCCGCTTTTGCGCAGGCGAGAGATCCACCTCCAGCGTGCCCTTGCCAGCAGCATCGAGCTGCAGCTCGGGCAGTTCCTGGCGAATGTTGAGCGTTTCCTCGTTAGCATCGCCAAAAATAAAACCAGGCAGCACCGTTTCCAGGGGATTGGGGTTGCGCCTGAACTGCGCCACCCCCAAGAGGCGATTGTTTCCTGCTGGCGCGCCATAGAGGTAGATACCCTTGGCCTGCACCTGTAGCGGCTGCTCCGGATGTAAACCCTGCTCCTGCGCGACCAGATCGAGCTTCATCCGCTCGGGCAGAAACTCCTCCACGCCAAAACGGTACACCGTGGCCGGCACCCGGTCTGCCGGGTCGGCGCGCAGCTCCAGCGACCAGAAGCCGGTGGGGGCATCCAGCGGCAGCTCGATAGTCTGGCGGTAATACCCGGCAAACTGATCCGACTGCCAGGAGGCGGTAAACTGTTTTTTTCCGTCCGGCCGCTTGAGGATGGCCTGCACAGGCAGGGGGCCAAGACTGCGGCCATCGGCATCTCGTGCCAGAACCGAAATATCGAAACGCTCACCCGGCCGGTAAAGATCGCGGCCCGACCAGGCAAAGAGCCGCACCGGCTTGCCCGGCTCGCCGCTGATGCTGAATTCAGACAGATCCAGGGCCGGCTCTTTGAGGGCAATCATGGAAACCTGTGCACCCAGCCGAGCCAAAATGACCTTGGCCCCCTGGGGACGCACCGCAAAATGCACCCGGCCTTCGGCATCGCTTTCTCCCCGGGCCAGTTGCTTGCCCGCAGCATCAAGCCATTGCACCTCCACCTTGGCAAGCGGCCGACCATCCAACAGGGAGCTCAGATACACATCAGCACTCTTCGGAAAAAGGCGGGCATGCAAACCCAGATCACTCACGTAAAAGTAGGTGACCTGGTATTCATAGCCAAAGCGACCAGGCTGGCTCATCACTGCCACATACACCCCGGGTTGGGCCAGCTCTTTAATGTCTTCCACCGGCAGAAAGGTGACACTGCGGCGATTGGCCTGCTGTTCGGTGACAAAACGGCCTGTATACACGCTTTTGGTGAGGGTATGGATCTTGTCGAGGGTCCAGTAATCCACTACCCCGCGCAGTTCCCCGTGCCCATACTCATCTCCAGACCCGTTATCGCCAGTTTGCTCCGCATGGTCGCGGATGTCAGAAACCACTTTACCCGGTGGCGAGCTGATCACCCTGTCCAGAAAGGCCGGCAGTTTGTCGTCCTGCACCTTGAGGAACTCTACATCCACCTCGGGCACATTGACCGTTACCACCGGCAGACCGCCATTCTGGCGCGCTGGCAAAACCATGCCCCGGCTGGCAAAGTAGTAGGCCGGGCTAACCGCTGCGCTGCGGATAGTGTACTGGTACTCCTGCGCCAGTACGCGACCGAATTTATCGGCCAGTTGCGCGTTCACCAGCACGGCATAACGGCTTTGTGGAATGATATGCGGAAAATAGAGCATCCGTGGATTGCTACCCACAACCCAGGCACCCTCAACCGGTACCGCACCACTGGTATCCACCGGCCCTGCCTGCACTGCAGGGGCTTGTGCCTCTTTATCGTGGTTTTCCTCCGCATCCTCCTGGTTTGTTGCAGCTGTTTCCTGCGGCAGGCGCAACACCCGGATAAAACCATCGTAGTTGCGGGTGGAATCCAGTGGTTCGCTGAAAGTAAGCGCCAGGGCGGGCGAGCCATCCAGATCGCGTTCCGCCGCGTCCACCAGGGTAAAGGGCCCGCCTGGCTCGACAGCTGAAACCGGAACGGCACTATTTCTGGCCATGCTGTTCAGGCTGAAGGCCGCAAGGGCGACCAGAGCGCACAGCGCCACAAAGGCCAGCATACTTTTTTTCACCATGTGAGTCTCCTTTGCACTAGATCCTCTATTTGTTGGGACGCGAACCAGCCAGCAGGGCAGGCCGCAGGACAATATGGATGAGAGACGAATTTTTTCGCCTGTTGCGTTCCTACATAATCATTTACTCTTGCCTTTTTCCTTCTGCGCATTCGCCGGCCCAGATTGCTGCAGCTGCCTGCTGATGTGCGCAGCCAGCTCCGGGCCAATGCCCGGCACAGTTGCCAGTTCTTCCACCCCGGCCTCCTTGATGCGGCGCACACTACCCAGGCTCTTGAGCAGCTGTTTTTTACGCTGCGGCCCGATGCCAGGTATCTGGTCGAGCTCGGAGTGTAACTGTTCCCGGCCACGCAGGCGGCGGTGAAAGCCAATACCAAAACGGTGCGCCTCGTCGCGGATGCGCATGAGATAGAGTAAAACCGGTGAATGGGCTGGCAACAGGATGGCATCCTTACGACCGGGACGAAACAATTTTTCGCCCTCCCCTGCCCGTTCCTCGGCAATGGCCACCAGGTCAATCTCCTGCACAAGCCCAAAACGACCCAACACCTCGACCGCCACCTGCAACTGTCCCTTGCCGCCATCCACAAGGAGCATATCCGGCAGATTCTGTGCAACCTTACCCTTTTCCAGGCGGCGCTCCAACACCTCACGCATCATGGCATAGTCGTCTGGTGTGTCTTTGCCGCGGATGCGGTAGTGGCGAAAGCAACGTTGTTCCTTTTCTCCGTGCACAAAGCACACTAGGGAGCCCACGGCCTGCTTGCCCTGCAAGTTGGAAATATCCAGACACTCGATCCGTTCGGGCGCACGGGCAAGTTTCAGCTTGCTGCGCATGGCTTGTGCCAGGGTCTGCCAAGCTGCCTCCTTGCGTGCCTCTTCGGAAAAAAGCTGGGCTGCATTGGCTGTGGCCATACGCATAAGCTGCATGCGTTTACCCCGCTGCGGATAGTGCAGGCTCACCGGGCCCTCGCGCAACTCTGCCAGGCGCTCGGCAAGAAGGGCCTCGTCGTCCAGGCCGCAGGGAAGAAGCAGTTCGCGGGGCGGCTGCCGATATGGGGAGTAATACTGCAAAAGTGCCTGGGCCAATACGGCCCCATCTTCACCAATGGGATCTGCAAGGAAAAATTGCTGCGCACCGGTAATCAAACCACCGCGCACAAAGAGCAGGGCAATACCCACCGAGGCATCCTGCCGATGCAGGCCAAAGACATCCTGATCTAGGCTGTGCCCGGCTGCCACGACCTGTTGTTCGGTGGTGGCGGCCAAGGCCTTGAGTTGGTCACGATACTGGGCTGCCTGCTCAAAGGCCAAGGCCGCAGCTGCAGCCTGCATCCGTTCTTCAAGGTCATGGCGCACCTGGTCGACCTTGCCCTCCAAAACCGCCAGCACCGCCGCCACCATGCGATCATAGCCTGCCTTATCCACCTTGCCTGCACAGGGGGCTAAACAGCGGCCCATCTGAAAGTTGAGACAGGGCCGTTCACGCTGCCGCATGGTGCGGCAGTGGCGCAGGGGAAACTGGGCATAGAGCAACTGCAGGGTGGCACGCATGGCCCCGGGTGCGGCATAGGGCCCAAAATAACGATTGCCGTCGCGCAGGCGTCTTCGTGTAACGCTTACCCGTGGCCAGGTATCCTGGGTGCTCACCTTGATAAGGGGATAGTTTTTATCGTCCCGCAGGATAACATTGTAGCGGGGCCGGTGCCGCTTGATCAGCGAGGCCTCAAGGATAAGGGCCTCCTTCTCTGTGGTGGTGAGGATACATTCCACCCGGCGCACATGCGAAAGCATGACTGCGGTTTTGGAGTGGGCCGGGCCACTGTAATGGGCGTATTGCGCCAGGCGCTTGCGCAAATCCCGCGCCTTGCCCACATACAGCACCTCGCGCTGACCCAGCATCTGATACACGCCAGGATCATTGCTCACCGTGGCCAGGAAAGAGGCGGAAAGCGGGTTTTCCTGGACTGACTCGTCCTGCGGCGACATTAAATTTCCAAGATCAAAAGTTCCGGAATATACCTTGACTCATGGCTTGATATAGGCGTAACCATCCTGCTGCAAAACAATCAGCTCAACGATACCGGCCGCCACAATGCTGCAGCCAGCAAGCAGATCTGTATCACTCATGCCAAACTTCTCCAGGGCATTGCGACAGACCTTAAAAGAAACCCGCTGCTGTTGCAGGGTGTGCACCTCTTCCTGCAGTGAGCAGCCTCCTTGGTGCAGCAGTTGTACAGCCGGGCCATTGAACAGCATGACCACGTCGTAGTGCGAAGCGGTAACCGCCTTGAGCAGGTTACTGACATTGGTCAGACTAAGGGCAAAAATCTTGTCATCATGAGCATCGAGATGAAACACTGCACGGTAGACCATAATAAACACATACTCCATTTTTTCAGGAAGAGTGGAAGGCAGCACTGAACAGCCGCCTGGTATAGGGTTCTTGTGGCTGGGCAAAGAGCTGATCTGCAGCCCCCTGTTCAACGATACTCCCCTTCTGCATCACAGCTACAGTATCGGCCAAGGAACGCACCACCCGCAGATCATGGGTGATGAAAATATAGGTGAGCTGGTAGCGCTGCTGCAAACGTCTGAGTAGCTCGAGCACCTGTTTTTGAATAGTGGTGTCGAGCGCGCTGGTGGGTTCGTCGAGGATCAGCAGTTTTGGCCGCAGGATAATGGCCCGGGCAATGGCAATGCGTTGCCGCTGGCCTCCGGAAAACTCGTGGGGATAGCGGTGGGCAATAGCCGGACTCAGCTCGACATCGCGCAACGCGTCGTGCACCAGGGCCAGGCGTTCTTCGTGGCTGCTACCCAGCTGATGAACTTGCAGACCCTCGCCAATAATCTGGGCCACGTTCAAACGGGGGGAGAGCGAGGAAAAGGGGTCTTGCAGGATCAACTGCAGATCGCGCCGAAGCGGACGAAAAGCCTTGGTACTCAAACGGGATAAACCATGGCTTTGCCCCTCACCATGGTAGAGCACCTCGCCCTCGCAGGGCAAAAGACCAAGAATACACATGGCCAAAGTCGACTTGCCCGAGCCGGATTCACCCACCAACCCCAGGGTGGTGCCTTTGTGCAGGCGCAGGCTCACCTGTTTGACTGCGGTGTGCACCAGGGTCTGACGCTGCAAAAAACCAGTCCACTTGTAGCCCACCGGAAAATGGCAACTCAGCTGCTTAAGCTCCAGGAGTATCGGCCCGCCTGGTCGGTGCTTCTGCACGCCACTGGGTACCGCGGCCAGCAGATGCCGGGTGTAATCCTGTTGGGGACGGGTGAAAATATCCGCCACTGCACCCTCCTCCACCACCCTGCCCTGGTGCATGATTGTCACCCGATGGGCGATCATTTTCACCATGGGCAAATCATGGCTGATGAGCAGCACAGCCATACCAAACTCCTGCTGCACATCGCGGATAAGGGCAAGAATTTGCTCCTGAATGGTAACATCCAACGCTGTGGTGGGCTCGTCGGCAATCAGCAACTCAGGTTCGCAGGCCAGGGCCATGGCGATGAGCACCCGCTGCCGCTGCCCACCGGAGAGCTGATGCGGGTAGCTGTCGAGGCGGCGAGCCGCGTCATCGATGCCGGTGCGCTCCAGCAGAGAGATTGCGCGTTCGCGGGCCTGGGCCTTACCCATGCGGCGGTGCTGGCGCAGAGGTTCCATCAGCTGCGCCCCCACCGGATACACCGGGTTGAGCGAGGTCATGGGTTCCTGAAAAATCATGGCAATGCGGTTGCCACGGATGGCGCGCATCTGCTCCCGGCCCAGGGTGGTCAACTCTTGGCCGGCAAAGTCAATGGAGCCGTGGTTACGTATCTGGCTGATTTCTTCGATCAGGCGCAGGATGGACAAGGCCAGTACCGATTTCCCCGAGCCGGATTCACCAACCAGGGCATGGGTTTCACCGGGAAAAATTTGCAGATGCACCTTGTCCAACGCCAAAGAATCCTGCCCATCCTCGGTCATGAATGCCAAGGAAAAATCGCGGATAGCCAAAAGCGGTGATCGGGCAGATTCGTCTGTGGATCCGTATATGGGTGCATGGGCAGGCATGGCGCCAATCTACCTCAGCACTTGCTGGGCAGCAACAGGAAGATGGTCTGTACAGACTGTGGGCGACAAACAGCGAACAAAGAGGGCCTGCCCACCCGAACAAATTCTTGAAATGCTGCAACGGCTCTGGTTTATTGGAGGCGTCATCATGATTTTCTGGCTCAGCAATTCCGCCACGGCCTTGGTTTCAGTCAAGTTGCGGCAGCTGCGCTTTTCCCTTCTTCACGGCGCAGGGAACACTGCACTCTCCATGGTCTTTGTATCACCCAGAACCATAAGCAAGGCTGCGACCCTGCGGGATAGCATCCTCTTCCTCCTCAGTCTGGTCGCCATGCTCTGGCTCGTGCTGCGCGGGGCCGGGCAAATGGACTACAGCTGGCATTGGCAACGGGTTCCAGGATATCTCTTTACCCTGGAAGAAGGTCGTTTTATTGCCGGCCCCCTGCTGCAAGGTCTGGGTATGACCCTGGCGATCACTTCGATCAGCATGGTGGTTGCCGGACTGATCGGTCTGCTGACCGCGCTACTGCGGCTGTCCGCCTCACCGGTGGGCCGCGGACTCTCCCGTATCTATCTGGAGATCATCCGCAACACCCCGCTTTTGGTGCAGATTTTCTGTTTTTATTTTATTATGGCACCCATCCTGGATATCGGCCGCATGACCACGGCTGTACTGGCCCTGAGCCTGTTTGAAGGGGCCTATGCCTCGGAAATTTTCCGGGCCGGCATTTTATCCATCCACCGCGGGCAATGGGAAGCCTGCCACAGCCTCGGCCTGACCCGCTGGCAGGGCTATCGTCATGTGATTCTGCCGCAGGCCATCCGTCGAATCATGCCACCGCTCACCAGCCAAGCCATCTCCCTGATCAAGGATTCTTCCCTGGTAAGCACCATTGCCGTGTACGAACTAACCATGCAGGGCAGGGCCATTATCGCCGACACCTACCTGAGCTTCGAAATATGGGCAGTGGTCGCCTGTATCTACCTCGTGCTCACCGTAAGCCTCTCCATCTTGGCCAACACCCTCAAACGGCGCGTCCACGGAGCGACCTGAAATGCCTCTTCTGCCCGAAACCAACAACCTAGGTTTTGACAGGGAAAACATGGTCAAGATGCGCAATGTTTGTAAAACCTATGCCGGCGGCGTGGTCGCTCTGGATCATTTTTCCCTGGATGTACGCAGGGGTGAGGTGCTGGTGATCATCGGTCCGTCCGGCGCAGGCAAATCCACTCTGCTTCGTTGTTTGAACGGGCTGGAACTCATCGATTCCGGCAGCATCGTCATTGATGGCATCCCGCTGGATAAAAACGAGGCCAACCAGCTGGCCATTCGTCGCAAAATCGGCATGGTCTTCCAATCTTTCAACCTCTTTCCCCATCTCAGCGTACAGGAAAACATCAATCTGGCACAACGGCTGGTGCAGAAGAAGAGCCCGGCCCAGGCAAACACGATCACCCGGGATCTTTTGCACCGGGTGGGGGTACTG
Organism: Desulfobulbus sp.; assembly: GCA_040776885.1. GTDB lineage: Bacteria > Desulfobacterota > Desulfobulbia > Desulfobulbales > Desulfobulbaceae > Desulfobulbus. The sequence goes on from JAXGZR010000001.1 coordinate 600,299, forward strand.
GACAAGGCGATGCGCTATCCAGACGAACTTTCCGGCGGACAACAACAACGGGTGGCCATTGCCCGTGCCTTGGCCCTGTATCCAAAAATCATGCTCTTTGACGAGGCTACCAGTGCGCTTGATCCGGAGATGATTGGTGAGGTGCTGGATGTGATGCGCAATCTGGCTGCAGAGGGGATGACCATGCTGGTGGTGAGCCACGAGATGGGCTTTGCCCGCGAGGTGAGTGATCGAGTGGTGTTCATGGAACAAGGCCGCAAGGTGGAGGAAGCTGCCTCGGCCAAATTTTTTTCCCAGCCACGGCAGGCAAGGACACGGGAATTTCTCAGCCAGATCTTGTAAAGATTTTGTGTACAGGTAACCCTCCGGCGGTCAAGAACCTGCAAACAGGGGAGGCGCTGTGCCGGATTCCATGCATCCCATTCACTTGTGGAGGATAAAACTCATGAAAAGACCCATATCGTTATGCACGCTGTTCCTGGCCATCTTCGCCTTTTGTACGGGCCTCTTGCTGCACTTTGGCGCCCAGGCCTGTGCCGGGGAATTGCAGAAACAACTCACCAATGAAAGTGCCATAGAGCAAATCGCCAAACGGGGCAGCATCCGAGTTGGCCTGGATGTATTCGTACCCTGGGCCATGAAGGACAAAAAGGGAGAACTCATCGGCTTTGAAGTGGATGTGGCCAAAAAATTGGCTGAAGACGCGGGCATCAAGCTGGAGCTCGTGCCCACGGAATGGTCAGGTATCATTCCTGCTCTGATCGCAGGCAAGTTTGATGTGATCATCGGTGGCATGACTGTCACTGCGGAACGCAACCTGAAAATCAACTTTACCAATGCCTACTATTTCACTGGCCAGGGACTTTTAGCCAACAGGAAGATGGCCGCAGACATGACCATTACCGACTTCAACAAACCAGAGGTGACCCTGGCCGCACGCATGGGCTCCACTGCGGCGGTCACAGCGAAAAAGGTTTTCCCCAAGGCGACCCTGCGCCTGTTCGACACCGAACCCGCAGCTGTGCAAGAGGTGCGTAACGGCCGTGTGCACGGCATGGTTGCCGGCCAGCCCTTGCCAGTGCAGCAAGCAGCAGGCTCGCCCGAAATCCTGATCGCCTATCCCGAGCAGCTCATGCAGGAACCCATTGCCATGGGACTGCGCAAGGGCGATATCGATACCCTCAACTTCCTCAACAACTGGATTGCCCAGGTGCAGGCCAGCGGTTGGCTCGAGGAACACTACCAGTACTGGTTTGAAAGTACAGAGTGGCAGGGCCTGGTGCAGTAGTGAGAGCATTCGCCATTTACGCCTGATGTCGTGTACGCAAAACGCTTCTCCCTCTCCCTGCTCGATGGCCTGCTCCTGCTTGTGTTGGCAGGGGTGCTTGCCTTTCTCGGCTACCGCGTCAGCGTACAACTCAACTACCAGTGGAACTGGGGAGCCATCCCCCAGTTCCTCTTCCGCTATGATACCGAGTCTGGTCGCTGGGTGGCCAACTACCTCACCCAGGGACTGCTCACCACCCTGCGCCTGAGCCTGTGGGCAAGCCTGTTTGCCCTAATTTTTGGCTTTGCCGTGGCCCTGGCCCGTATCAGCAACAGCCTGTATCTGCGCCTTCTGGCCAGGACCTTTACCGAGCTGATGCGCAATCTGCCTCCCTTGGTCATTATTTTTCTCTTCTATTATTTCCTGGCAGATCAGCTCGTCCTTCTGACCGGATCAGGCCGCATCGATGCAGACAGCCATTTCTGGCTTACCCGGTTGAGCACCATTTTCCTGGCCCCACCTGCACAGTTCGCACCCTTTGTCTCGGCACTGATCACCCTGGCCGTGTTTGAAAGCGCCTATGTGGCAGAAATTGCACGTGCCGGCATCCTGTCCATCTACAGAGGACAATGGGAGGCCTGCCACGCCTTGGGCCTGTCGCGCTGGCAGAGTCTGCGCTACATCATCCTGCCCCAATCCCTGCGCAGGATGCTGCCACCACTGGCCGGACAGCTGGTTTCCCTGATCAAGGATTCCTCCATTGTTTCGGTCATCGCCATTCAAGAACTCACCTACCAGGGGTCACAGCTCATGGCCTCCACCTACCTCACCTTTGAAGTCTGGCTGACCGTGGCTGCCATGTACCTGCTCCTCACCTTTCCTTGCTCCATCTTGGTGGAACGCTTGAATCAGCGGCTCAACCGTCATCAGGACCATTCAGCCTGATTCGACCAATCCTTGCACCATCAATCCAGACAAGGTATTTTACTACGGGCACCATATCCTTTTGTCTACCAGGAGCTTTCCATGTCTGCCGCCCATACCTCCCACCGCGTCATCATTTCGATCATGCTGGTCATCTCCTTGTGCTGGCCTTGCCAGGTGCAGGCCCTGACCATTGGCGAGGAACGGCTCATCGGCCAAAAAATCCTGTATTCCGTGCGCCGGGATCTACGCATTCTCGATGACCCGGACATCAGCCAGTATATCAATCGCCTGGGTGCTGAAGTCTTACAGGTGGTGGGACCACAGTATTTCGACTACCGTTTCTTTGTGGTGCAAAGCGAGCAGTTCAACGCCTTTGCTGCCCCCGCAGGTCTGGTTTTTTTCTACAGCGGGCTGATCGAGGCCATGCACAACGAAGATGAACTGGTGAGCGTACTTGCCCACGAAATCGGCCATGTGGCCAGTCGACACCTGGCCCAACGCATGGACAAAGGTGCCAAGGTAAGTGCAGCCTCCCTGTTGCTTGGTTTGGCGGGCTTGGCCCTGGGTGTGCCTGGCCTTTCCCAGGGGCTGCTCACCGGCTCACTTGCTGCAGGCCAGGCCATCAACCTGCACTACAGCCGGGAAGACGAGGAACAGGCAGACCGACTCTCCTTTGGTTGGATGCAGGAGATGCGCCGCAATCCCGAAGCAATGAGGGGCATGCTGCAGACCATGCGCCGCATTACCCGTTACCGCATGGGGAACATACCCCAATACCTGCTCACCCACCCCAATCCCGAGGCCAGGCTCGACTATGTGGAATCGCTCATAGAACTGGACAGGCAATCACCACAGCCCACGCCATGGAAGGAGACGGACAATTTCGCCTTTCTGCGCTTCCGCTACCGGGTGCTGTTGCAAACCACTGATCTGGAACGGTTGCGTCAGTACTGCACCATTACCCTGGCGCAGGACAAGGATGCCGACACCCAGCGCATGGCCCGCTTTGGCCTGGTGCTAATCGAGACGGAAAACCGCCGTTTTGAGCAAGCATTGGCGCAGTTGGCCATTGTCCAGGGACAATATCCAAATAAAAACATCCTTAAGGTGGATGAGGCGGTTATCCTGCAAAAGGCTGGTCGTATCAGGGAAGCAAAAGATATCCTGGAGGCCAGCGTACTTCGCAATCCCACAGAGTATTACGGTCTCTTTCAACTGGCACGGGTGGAGGCGATCAGTGGCAACATAGTCCGGGCTGAAACGCTCTTCCAGCAAGTGGCGCAGGCCATGCCCGAATACCCACAGGTGTACTTTGAATTGGGTCAGATGGAAGCCAACCGGGGAAGGACTGGGATGAGTATTTTTTATTTGGGAAAGTACTACCTCTACCAGGGACGGGAAGATTTGGCAGTGCAAAACCTGCGGCGGGCGAACAGAGATACAAGTGTGCCGGAGCAGGTCAGGGAACAGGCCAAACAGATCTTAGTCGAGTTGGAACACATCAAAAAGGAAACTTGAAAACCATGTTGAAACGATTTTCCATCTCCCTTGAAGAAGAACTCCTGGAGCAATTTGATGCCTATATCCGCGAGCGGGGCTATGTCAACCGCTCAGAGGCGGTGCGCGATCTCATCCGCAAGGAATTTATCCACGAAGAATGGGAGCAGGATGGCGATGTGGTGGGAGTGGTGACTTTAGTGTACAATCACCACCAGTCCCAGTTACAGGAAAAAATAACTGAAATACAGCACGACTACTATACCCTGATCACCTCCACCACCCATGTGCACATGGATCACCACAACTGTCTGGAAGTGATTATTGTCAAGGGTAGGGCCTCACGCATCAAGGAACTGGCTGAAAAGATGATCGCCTTGCGCGGGGTGAAAAACGGCAAGCTCACCATGACGAGCACCGGACATCACCTGCACTGAATTGCAGGTGATGTCTGCGTTGCCCTAACTTCAGCGGTGACCCTTGTTCTTACGCCAGCGGGGGTGACTGATGGCAAACTTTTGAATTTTGTAATTCATAACCCTGGGGCTGATTCCAAGTTTTTGCGCCGCTTTTTTCTGCACCCAGTTGCACTCCCGCAAGGCACGCAATACCAGCGCCCGTTCGCTGTCTTCCAACTCGGGAATCTTGTCGGTACGAACCGGATCGGCCGGTACCAGTTCCCCGGGGCTCTGCAGCGAAAATGCACTGATCAGCTCACCCTCTTCCAGAATAACCGCCCGCTCAATGGCATTAGCCAGTTGCAAAATATTGCCCGGCCAGTGGTATGAGGTCAGCAGTTTCAAGGCCTCGTCGGTAAAGCCGGTGATGGGTTTGCACACATTGGTTGCTATGCGTGTGAGCAATTTTTGCGCCAGGGGAGCAATGCAGTTCGGCCGGTCTTTCAATGCCGGCAACTGCACAGGCAAGACATTCAAACGGTAGTATAGATCTTCTCGAAACTGTCCTTCGCCAATCTTGGTGGCCAAGTTTCTGTTGGTTGCCGCGATAATGCGAACATCCAGGTAGATGGTGCGGTTGCCCCCCAGACGCTCAAAGGATTTCTCCTCGAGAAAGCGCAAGAGCTTGGCCTGCACGGCGGGTGATATATCGCCTATTTCGTCGAGAAAAAGCGTGCCACCGTCTGCCTGCTCCAGGCGGCCGATACGCTGTTTGTCCGCACCAACAAAGGCACCAACCTCATGACCGAAGAGTTCGCTCTCCAAAAATGGTTCCGGCATGTTGGTGCAGTTGACCTTGATAAAAGGTTTTTCCCGGCGTGGTGAGTTGAAGTGGACGGTGCCGGCCAAAAAACTCTTGCCAGTCCCTGTTTTGCCGGTGAAAAGCATGGTGGAGTCAAAGGCGGCAAACTTGCGTAAATTATTGACCAACTGGCGAAAGGAGGGGGTCTCGGCCACCACGCCGTTAAAATTGTAGACCACGTCCTGTGTATGGCGCAGATAGGCAAGCTCATTTGTTTGGCTTCTACTGGCCACCGCCTTGATCACCGAGCAATGGATGCGTTCCGGGAGATACGGGTCAGTGATAAAATCGCAGGCCCCTTCTTGCATGGCCTCGGCAATCAGGTCGGGCTGGTCCGAAGGGCTGGCAACGATAACCGGCGTAGACGGAATATTCTGCCTGATGGTCCTGAGCATCATGAAGGTGGAACCATTTTCCGGTTGCAGGCCCAATAAAATGACATCAAAGCCTTCCTGATCCAGTTTGAGGCGAAAGGTCCCTGGATCGTTTTCATAGGTTATGCTGGAAGAGCCGGCAAGGGCTGCTTCGATCTCTTTCTTGTTATCAGGCTGCCAATTGTAGGCTAGGATATGAAACTTTTGTTTTTTCATTGGATGATCTCAAAAAAATCGGTAAATAATATCAGGTACAGCCTGCCTTTTTATGGCACATTGTGGCAGACATCATACCCACGGTATTTTTTTTGTAAATTTCTTTTAGAGTAAATTTCTTATTTTAAATTGTAATCTTTTTGATCTGTTTTTTTATTTTGACTGATTTGTTCACCCCTGCTGATACCACTTTTATGCAGTGTGCCCTGGTGGCAGCGCAGGAAGCTGCCGCAGCCGGCGAAGTGCCGGTGGGGGCTGTACTGGTGGACAGCAACAACACCATTCTCGCCCAGGCAGGCAACCGCTGTATTCGTGACCATGATCCTTCTGCCCATGCGGAAATGGTGGTCATCCGCCAGGCCGCGGCCCTGCTCCACAATTACCGCTTGCCCGGCTGCAGGCTCTATGTCACCCTAGAACCGTGCATTATGTGCGCAGGTGTCTGCGTGCAGGCCCGCATCAACACCATTGTTTTTGGTACCCTTGATCCCAAGGCAGGCGCTCTCCATTCATGCTACCAAATTGGTGATGACGGCCTGCTCAACCACAGCTTGGTGGTACACGGCGGCCTGCTGGCTGAAAAAAGCGCCGCATTGCTGCACAATTTCTTCAAAATACGGCGACAGCAGCACACTCAGCCGCAGGGCCGGTAACCATGAACCATCCCACAGACCACCTAAGGCCACGCCATGCCCTCCACTGCCAAACAAACCATTGTCCTCCTTGACCGGTATTGGCACACAGGGGACATTTTTGAATTGCGCTGCTCCAAACCTCCCGAATTCACCTTTCGGCCAGGCCAGTTTGTCCATATTACCTGCCAGGGTATGCAGCGCGAATATACCCTCATCTCTGCACCCGAAGAACCTGAACTGCGCCTGCTCATCAAACAGATCCCACAGGGCCGCCTCAGTGTTCTGTTGGCCACAATGCCCATGGGGACAGAACTGGGCGTTAGTGCGGCACAGGGATATTTCTGTTTTCAGCCCAGCAAACGGGAGCCCTGCTTCATTGCCACGGGCACCGGCATTGCCCCGTTCATTGCCATGTGCGCCAGTGGCGTACGCGACTTCACCCTGCTGCACGGTGTGCGCCATCCCTCTGCCTTGGTCTATCGCAGGGAGCTCAGTCGTGCTGCTAAGCGCTACATTCCCTGCCTCTCTGCTCCTGGGTCCATGGCTGACAAAAGCCAAGTCTTCCGCGGTTATGTCAGCGCCTATGTGGATACCCTGCTCCCGCCGGGCGACTATGATTTCTACCTGTGCGGGCTGCGGAACATGATCCACGATCTGACCCATCTGCTCGATGCACGTTATCCCCAAAGCCACATCTACAGCGAAGCCTATGACTGATTGCCCTGGTTGTTGTACAGGAAATGATTATGGTATCCAATACATTGAACATACTAATACAATCAATTTTACAAAAAAGTAAACACTTTTCCTCGATTGCCCATAGTGAACGCCCCCACGTACAACGAATCTACACCTTTCACCCTAGTTTCAAATTTTACCCCAGCTGGTGATCAGCCCGCAGCCATTGATGCGCTGGTGGCCAATATCAAGGCCGGAGTGCGGGATCAGGTGCTGTTAGGGGTCACCGGCTCGGGCAAGACCTTTACCATGGCCCAGGTGGTGGCCAAAATTCAACGTCCCACCTTGGTGCTCGCTCCCAACAAGACCCTGGCTGCCCAACTCTTCAGCGAGTTTCGCGAGCTCTTTCCCTACAATGCCGTGGAATACTTTGTTTCCTACTACGACTACTATCAGCCCGAGGCCTATATCCCTGCCTCGGACACCTATATTGAAAAAGATTCCGCCATCAACGACGCCATCGACAAACTGCGTCACTCCGCCACCCGTTCGCTGCTCACCCGGCGGGATGTGCTTATTGTTGCCTCGGTCTCCTGCATCTACGGCCTGGGCTCGCCGGACGAGTACAAGAACATGCACCTCTTTTTAGAGCGCGGGGCCGAATACCCCATGGAGGAAGTACAGCGGCGCCTGGCCTTCATGCTCTATGAGCGCAATGATTACTCCTTCCACCGTGGAACCTTTCGGGTTCGGGGCGATGTCATCGACATCTTTCCGGTGCACGAGGAGGATCGCGCCCTGCGGGTGGAATTTTTTGGCGACAGCATCGATAGTATCACCCTGATTGATCCTCTGCGGGGTGTGGTGTTGGAAGACATGGAGCAAACAGCGGTTTTCCCGGGCAGCCACTTTGTCACCGGCCAGGACAATCTGGAACGAGCCATGCGCTCCATCCAGGATGAGTTGCAGCTGCGCCTGGCCGAACTCCATGCTGCAAACCGACTGGTCGAGGAACAGCGTTTGGAGCAGCGCACCATGTTTGATTTGGAAATGATCGCTGAACTCGGCTACTGCAACGGCATAGAAAACTACAGCCGCCACCTCACCGGCAAGGAGCCGGGCGCACCACCGCCCAACCTGCTGGATTACTTTCCAGATGACTACCTGTTCATTGTGGATGAATCGCACATTGCAGTGCCCCAAATCGGCGGCATGTACAATGGCGACCGCTCGCGCAAGCAAACCCTAGTCGACTACGGTTTCCGCCTGCCCTCGGCCTTGGACAACCGTCCCCTGCGCTTTGACGAATTCGAGCAACGCCTGCATCAGACTGTCTATGTATCGGCCACACCCGGTCCCTACGAACTGAAGAAGGCGAAGGGGCATGTGGTGGAGCAGCTCATCCGCCCCACCGGCCTGCTCGATCCACTGATCGAGGTACGGCCTGCCAGTTCCCAGGTGGATGATTTGCTGGCGGAAATCCGCCTGCGCAGCAGCCGCAACGAGGCCGTCCTGGTCACCACCCTGACCAAGCGGATGGCAGAAGATCTGACCAAGTACTACGAAGATCTGGGAATCAGGGTGCGTTATCTGCATTCAGACATAAAAACCCTGGAGCGGGTGGAGCTGATCCGCGATTTACGCCAGCGGCACTACGACGTGCTCGTCGGCATCAATCTTTTGCGCGAGGGCTTGGACATCCCCGAAGTATCACTGGTGGCTGTGCTGGATGCAGACAAGGAGGGTTTTCTCCGCTCGGAACGCTCGCTGATCCAGACCTGTGGTCGTGCGGCCCGCAACGCCGAAGGAACGGTCATCCTCTATGCCGACCAGATCACGCCCTCCATGCATAAGACCATCGACGAAACCAACCGGCGACGCACTGTTCAGGAGGCGCACAACAAAAAACATGGTATTATCCCCCGTACCGTAACTTCCGAAATCAAGGATTCCATGGCTCAACACCTGCGCGCTGCGGGCTGGCTTGGTACAGAGGAGCATACAGTCCAGTCAGCCGGGCCTTTGCAGAGCGCAGAACCAGTGCAGGTATATTACAGCGAGGCGGAGTTGCGGCGCGATATCGAGGCATTGGAAGAAAAAATGCAGGAAGCCGCGCAGCGGCTGGCCTTTGAGGAGGCGGCCGGCTACCGCGACCGTGTAAAGGAACTCAAAATGCTGGAGTTGAGCCTTGACTGATTTTTGGTACCGTCTCTCGCTGCGCATTCTGCCGGGGCTGGCTGCAGGCCTACTGCGGCTGTGGTTTGCCAGTTGCCGCCTAACAACCCATGGCAGTGAACAGATAAAGTCCACCATAGCCCAAAACGGCAGAGGTATTGCCACCTTCTGGCACTACAGCTTCCTTTATAACTTTTACTACCTGCGCGGGCAGCCTGCCGCGGTCATGGTCAGCACCAGCCGCGATGGCGAATACATCGCCCGGCTTGCCGTCAAACTTGGTCACATTCCTATACGCGGCTCTGCCAACAAACGGGGGTTCCGGGCTCTGCGGGAGATGCTGACCCAACTGCAGCAGGGGAACAACGCCGGTATTGTTGCCGACGGCTCCCAGGGCCCTGCCCGCAGGGTGCAGCCCGGCTGCATCCTCATGGCCAGTCGCTCGGGCCAACCTATTTTCCCCATGGCCTGGGCAGCCAGCCACTATATTGCCTTCAACAGTTGGGATAGAACCGTGATTCCCCTACCCTTTGCCAAAATTGTGCTTCACCATGGCCAGGCCCTTCATGTACCGCCAAATCTTTCCCATGAAGCAATCGAAGGCTACCGACTGAAACTGGAAGAGACACTCAACACCTTGTACCACAGCGCCTGGCAAGAGCTAGGCAAAGCACCCCATGATCAGGACCTGCATTCCTCCAGTACCCACAGGAGCCCAGCCTCCCACCAACACCATGATAGAGTATAGTACGGATACCAGCGGATTGCGAGGCATGGTCCTGGCCGGGCTCAGCGGTGGTTCGGGCAAATCAGTGGCTGCAGTGGGCCTGCTTGCCGCCCTGCGCGCCCGCGGCCTTAATGTACTACCTTTCAAAAAAGGACCAGACTACATTGACGCAGGCTGGATGGCCAAGGCAGCAGGGGCACCCTGCTACAATCTGGACCCATACCTGACCGGGCCAGAACAACTCCGGGCCACTTTTTTTCGGCATCTACAAGAAAAAATGACTGTGGCCCTGGTGGAAGGTAACCGAGGGGTGTTCGACGGGGTCAATGCCAGTGGTACCTACTCCACGGCAGAGTTGGCCATTCTGCTCAATCTGCCGATCCTGCTAGTGGTTAATTGCAGCAAAACTACCCGCACGGTTGCTGCCTTGGTCATGGGATGCCGCCTTTTTGACCCCAGGTTGCGCATAGCCGGAGTTATCCTCAATCAGGTTGCCACCTCCCGACACGAACATATTCTCAGGGAATCGCTGGCACAGACAGGAGACATTCCGGTCCTGGGCATCATTCCCCGCCTGGCTGCAGACATCTTCCCCATGCGCCACCTGGGAGTAACCCCACACCAGGAGTACAGGGACGCAGAACAGGCCGTGGCTGCCCTCAGAAACCTGGCAACACAGCACTTTGATCTGGACGCCATTCTGTCGCGCATGCAAACCATAACACTACCAGCGCAACCAGAAGCAAGGCAGCCGGCGCATACGAGTCTGCCGCTCCGTATTAACTCGCCCCATAGCAAGAGCAAGCTACGTATTGGTGTCCTGCGGGATGCTGCCTTCCAATTCTATTATGAAGAAAATCTGGAGGCCTTGCAGGAGGGTGGTGCAGAACTGGTGATGATTAACGCCCTGAGTGCCGAGGCCTTGCCGGTAGGCCTGCATGGCCTGTACATCGGCGGTGGTTTTCCCGAGACCAGCGCCCAGGCCCTGGCCGACAACCACAGCTTCCGCCACTCGCTGCGCACTGCCATTGACGACGGCCTGCCGGTCTATGCTGAATGCGGTGGTCTCATTTATCTGGGCCGCTCCATTGTGCTGGCGGGCCGGGAATATCCCCTGACTGGTATTTTTCCGGTCACCTTTTCCCTGTCTACCAAACCACAGGCCCACGGCTATTCCATTTTGAGCGTTGAAGGGGAGAACAGCTTTTACCGCCAGGGTCTGCACATCAAGGGGCATGAGTTCCGCTACTCCAAGGTGCAGGAGTGGAGTGGCCAGAGCAGGGATCTGGTGCTACGCATGCAGCGTGGCACCGGCTTCATGGATGGCCGCGACGGCCTTGTCTACAACAACGTGCTCGCCCTGTATACCCATGTACTCGCTTCGGGCACACCGGAATGGGCAAGTGGTTTTCTTGCCGCGGCATCTGGTTATGCACACACAGTGGCCGTGCACTCCGCCGGAGAACATGGGCAGTCTGCTGAAGACCAGGGGAGATGAATATGCAACAGCCCAAACGTACCTGCTTCACCCAACTCTGCCCACGCCTGGCCACGGCCAGCCAGATGCGGGAGCTGGACCGACGCAGCATTACGGAGATCGGTATTCCCGGCGCAGTACTCATGGAAAATGCCGGCCGGGCCACAGTGGACGCCATGGAGCGGGAATTTGGCCCAGTACAGGGTAAAGGCGTGTGCATCTTTGCTGGCCCTGGCAACAATGGCGGCGATGGCCTGGTCATTGCCCGCTGTGTCCATGGTCGTGGCGGGTATCCCCTGGTCCTGCTGTTCGCCCAACCACAGCAACTGCCAACCGATGCCGCCCTTAACTGGTCCATTCTCAAGCGCCTGGACCTGCCCTGTATGGTGTTCGACGAATCTGTATCAGTAGCCAGCAGCCTGGAACAAGCCAACAGAGAGCTGTCCAACCGTCTGGTGCACAGCATGGTGGATGGCCTCTTTGGCATTGGACTGACCAGGCCCGTTGAGGGCATGTACTTAAATGCGCTCCGCACCCTCGGCAGCCTGGCCAAACAGCATGCCTGCCCGGTGGTGGCGTTAGATATTCCCTCTGGCCTCAATAGCGATACTGGTCAGGTTTTGGGCGAGGCGGTGCAGGCCAATCTGACCGTAAGTTATGGACTGGCCAAGCCCGGCCAACTGCACCATGGCGGTTCCCACTGTGGTCGTCTACAGGTGGTGGATATCGGCATCCCCAAAAAAATTGTTGCCAGCGCCGGCCTGCAGGGTCAGCTGCTTGACCAGAGCATACTGTCTGCATTGGCACCGCGTGCAAGCGGCGCCCACAAGGGCACAAACGGTCATGTGCTCATTATCGCCGGCTCCGCTGGCAAAAGTGGCGCAGCCCTGCTGGCCGCACAGGGGGCCATGCGCAGTGGTGCGGGTTTGGTAAGTGCGGCTGTACCCGCCAAACTCTTGTCCATCTTCGCCACTTCGCTGGTCGAGGCCATGTACACGCCACTGGTCGCCTCCAGCAACTGCCTCTCCAATGCAGACCATGGCCTGCTCGCCACGCTCTGCCAAAACAAACAGGCCCTGGTCATTGGGCCGGGCATTGGCACTGCAACTCAAACTGCCGAGCTGATGCTCCGCCTGTACCAAGAGCGGCAGGAGCCCATGGTGGTAGATGCCGATGCCTTAAACATCCTGGCCGCCAACCAAGACATACTGGTCAGACCGGGTGGTCCTCGCCTGTTCACGCCCCATCCCGGTGAAATGGCACGCCTCTTGAATCAACCCATCTCCCACCTGCAGGCAGACCGCCTGACCGCTACCCGGAAATTATGCCAGCTCTGCGAAAAGAGCGTGCATCCTGTAGTGGCTGTTTTGAAAGGGGCTGGAACGGTGCTGGCCACTGGCGATGGCCGTTGGGCCATCAATACCAGTGGCAACCCGGGCATGGCCACCGGCGGTATGGGCGATGTGCTGGCCGGGATTATGGCTGGTCTGCTCGCCCAGGGACACGCACTATGGGAGGCTGCCTGTTTGGGTGTCTACCTGCATGGCGCAGCCGCCGATCTCCTGGCGCAAACACAGCCTTACGGCTACAGTGCCTCGGAAGTGGCCACTGCCCTGCCCCGCCTATTCACCACGACATAAACAACACCAAATAGATCTCTTCCAGAGGAGGCAACGATGCTCAGCGCCAAGGATATCATGAACCCGAATGTCATTACCGTGCACAAAGATCAGAGTGTGCGTGAACTGGCCGAACTGTTTTTGCACCACCACATCAGCGGCGCACCTGTAGTGGATGAGCAGGGCCGGCTCAGTGGCATCGTCACCCAAAGCGATCTCATCTTCACCAACAAGAAGCTGCATTTGCCGCGGAGCATTGCCATTCTCGATGCCTTCTTTTTTTTGGACAACCCGGAAAAGATGAAACAAGAGATGAAAAAGATATCTGGCGCGCGCGTGAACGATATCTGCTCAAAAAACCCGATCACCGTGCGGCCCGATAGCACCCTGGAGGAGGTAGCGACCATCATGGCGGAACAGCATGTGCACACCCTGCCGGTAGTGGAAAATGGAGAAGAAGGCAGACTGGTGGGCGTGATTGGAAAAACCGATATCATTCGCTCGATGGTGCGGAATTCTTGAGCTGATCACTGTACAGATGCCAGCAGTTGCGCCCTTTTTTCTTGGCAGAATACATGGCTTGATCCGCATGGCGCAGCAGGATATCTGCATCATCGCTGTCATCGGGATAAACAGCGATGCCGATGCTGGCGCCGATGAAGCAGGTCAACTCCTTCACCTGGATAGGTTCATTGAGCAAATTGATGACCCGCTCTGCCACCATGATGGCGCCATGGAGCGTCACCGCACTTTCCAGTAAAATAACAAACTCATCTCCGCCCAGGCGACAGACGGAATCCGAGGCCCGCATCGCCTGGGTCAAGCGTTTACCCACCTGTACCAGCACCATGTCGCCCACTGCATGACCGTGTTGATCGTTGATAGGTTTGAAACGATCCAGATCAATGAAGAGTAGAAACAGCTTACGCCCCTGCCGTTTGGCCAGGGAGACGGCCTGGGGGAGTCGTTGCAGCAGGTAGTTGCGGTTCGGCAAGTTGGTCAGGGCGTCGTGATTGGCCATATGCCGGATGATCTGCGAAGCTCTCTGACGTTCGGTGGTATCCTGGAAAACGATAACACCGCCGCTGAGCCGACCGTCCTCAATAATAGGTGAAGCACGCAGATCCGCACTAAAGGACGTACCATCCTTCCGTTCCAGCCTGGCCTCGTCAAAATGTACGGAACCTTCCTTTTTCTCCTGGACCAAAAATGGGAAACAATCTTCATTGAACGTGACACTGCCCGCCCGGGAGATGCGGAAAATATCCCGGTAATTTTTGCCCTGGGCCTCCTGGGCACTGTAGCCCAGCATGCGTTGAGCTGCCAGGTTGATGTAGCTGAGCTTGCCTGCATAGTCGAGTCCGGCAATGCCGTTTTCAGCGAAGTCCAAAATGGTCTCATACTTTTTGCTGAGCTGAGCCAACTCCCGGCTGGCCCGGTGCGCCTTGAGGATGTAGCGGATCCGGTTGCGCAACACCGGCCACTGCAAGGGCTTTTGAATATAGTCCACAGCACCCGCATTATACACTTGATCGACCTCTTGATCGTAGTCCATGGCGGTCATGATTAGAACCGGTGGAGGTTCGGGAATCATATCCTGAATGCGGGCACAGACCATGCTCCCATCCATGCCCGGCATGACAATATCCAGGATGACCAGATCCACAGGCACATGTTGGAGCAATTCTAGGGCACTGGCTCCATCTCCTGCCTCACGCACCTGAAAACCCTCCCCCTCCAGAAACTGACGCAACAGGATGCGGACAATTTCATCATCATCGACGATGAGTATTACTGGCAGAAAAGTTTCAGCTTGCAAACGAGTCATGGGCATGGTTCAGCTCAGTGGAGCAAGGGGAAGGCCATACATGGCATGCACGAGTCCTGTTGCGGCTTTCCATCAACGCAATACTACACTGGTACTACGCACTGTACGGAGAAGGCCTATTCCTACAAACTCTTCATGAAAGCTTGCTCCACCTTGTCTGCGGCTGCATCTATTTTCTGCAGCACCTCGCCGAATTGATCGACATGTCCCATGCGGGCAAGGCGTTCCAGTTGTTGACTGAGGCTGCCGAGTTCCTCGGCACCAAGTTGGACGCTACTGCCTTTAAGGGTATGGGCGATACGGACGACAGTCGGGGCATCCTGATTGCGACAGGCTTCGTGTAATTCGGCCAGACGTTTGGGCAAAGACTCCAAAAAAACCCGGATCACGGCCTCGATATTGCCGAGATTGCGGCGCAAACGGCCCAGGGTCTGTGCATCAAGCACCTGCTTTGCCACGGCCTTATTCATCTGGCGCGGGCTATGGTTGTGCGGGCTGTCTAAAGGGGGGTTGTGCAGATGGGACTGTGCTGCAGTTCCTGGCATCCAGGTAGCCAACACTTGCTGCAGGTGGGCAAAATCAAGGGGTTTGAGCAGGTAGTCCACCATGCCCGCTTCCTGGCTCTCCATCTTGGCCGCATCTGTGCCATCCGCGCTCAGGGCGACAACCACCGGCTTCTTCCTCCCCTCTGCCTTGGCCTCTGCCAGCATGGCCCTGGTGGTACTGTAGCCATCCATCTCCGGCATTCGACAATCCATGAACACCAGGGCAAAATCCTGCTGTCGCCAGGCAGCAAGTGCCTCTGCCCCACTGCCGACAGCCACGGTCTTAATGCCGACTTCCTGCAACACCTCCTGCATCAGGATACGGTTGGTCGGCTCGTCATCCACCACCAGTACTGCGGCAGGCATGGCAAAGTGCGGCTTCTTGTGTTCCGCCCGTTTGGCTAGCTGTTCGGCTGCAGGCATCTTCACTGGCTCTGGTGCGGGCAGGTCTACGGTCTGGGAAAAGGGCTTGGGCAGTTGTTTGAGGGGAATATTGAACCAGAAGGTCGTGCCTTTGCCTGCCAGCGATTGTACACCGATCTCTCCACCCATGAGCTGCACCAGGCGGGCGCAGATGGACAGACCAAGTCCAGAACCACCGTAGCGACGGGTGGAGGAACTGTCCACCTGGGTAAACGGCTGGAACAGAGAGGGGATGTCCTTTTCGGCAATGCCGACACCTGTGTCCTGTACCTCAAAATGTAGCCTGTCGCCGCTACCGACCTCTAAAGACACCCGCAGCACCACTTCGCCCTCTTCGGTGAACTTCAGGGCATTGCCAAGGAGGTTGACCAGAATTTGGCGCAGGCGGTGCACATCCCCCAGGTACTGGTTGCCGCTGATAGCTGCATCGATTTCACTGCGGACATGTACCTTGCTGTTGGCTCCGGCCAGGGAATGAAGGGTGATCAACTGTTCGATTTCATCATCCAGGTGAAAAGGCTCCTGGTACAAGATCATCCGGTTACTTTCTATCCTGCTGAAATCGAGCAGGTTGTTCACCAGAATCATCAGGCTGTTGGCCGAAGTGTTGATCAGCTGCACATACTGCAGTTGCTTGTCCTGCAACTCGGTGTTGAGCAGAAGCCGACACATGCCCACCACACCGTTCATGGGTGTGCGGATTTCATGGCTGATCATGGCCAGAAAATCGGTCTTTGCCTTGTTGGCAGAATCAGCCTGCTGGGCCAACTGTTCCAGTCGGCTGTTTTCCCGCTTCAACTCATTGATTTGCTTGTGCAGATCAGCAATGACTTCCGCGTAATACGACTCGTGCCTTTTCATCGTTTGTCGAAGAAAAGAGAAAGCTGGCAGCCGATTGGCCGTGTTTTCCTGCCCGCCCCTTGTATAATGGGAACTGGACTGAGCAGGTCAGGACTAAATTCGGCCAAAAATGGAGAAGGATGCCGTCCAGGGCTGGCATCCTGTTGTCCAGGTATGGCAAAACCTTGCCGTGTTCGGCACCAGGTGCAATACAAGGTGCTGCGCGCCCTGGTCATCCCCACATAAAAAAGACGGCGTTCTTCTTCAACATGGGCTGCCAAGGCAGCCTCCGACAGCGCTTCCCTGGGCGCAAGGGGCAAAACATCCTGCTCGCAACCACAGAGAAAAACCACTGCAAACTCCAGTCCCTTGGCTGCATGCAAGGTAGACAAGGTGATGGCCGCTGCCTGGGCATCGTACTGCACCGAATCACTGTAGCGTTCCAGGTGGACGGCAAAGGCGGCCAGCTCAGCAAAGGGCAAGGCACTTTGCCGCAAACGGACAAGCCCTTTCTCATCCGCATCAAAACCATCATAGTGCCTGGCCAGGGCCTCCAACAGCATATCGAGTAAGGCGTGCAGGGTCACCTCATTGGCGCGTTTGGCCATCTGCTCCAGGAGGCGTACAAAAGCAGCCGGCACAGAGTCTGCAACGGCACCCACCTCCCTTAACAGGGGCAAAAACCACAGAGGCTCTGCCTGGATCTGACCAGGCTGTTTTTCCTTAAGCAAACCGTGTAAACGTCCTAGCCGTACCGCGCCAATGCCCGGCTCCTGGCCAAGGAGAAAGAGAAGCTCTTCTAAAGTGGCCCGACCGCTCAACAACATGAGCCAAGCATAAAGCAGACGACAGGGACCGTGCATGTAGTAGGCTTCCAGATCCACCTGTTGACAGGGAATGCCCCGCTCGGCAAAAACCTTGTGCAGGGCCGCAGCCTGGCGCCGGGTTCGGTAGAGCACGGCAATATCGCCAAAGGAAACACCAGGTTGCGCTGTCGGAGCCAGTCGCTCCAGCCCCCGGTGCGACAAACCGCCCAGTTGCGCCTCGATGTGATCGGCAATGAAACGGGCCTCGGCCTCCGGACTGGCGCACTCCTGCAGGTGTAGCCGCGCCTGCATCGTGGCCATGGCTTCCATGGCCGGGGCCTGCAGCGGTTGCGGATTGTGGCGGATAACTGCTGTCGCAGCGGTCACCAGCGCTGCACCGCTGCGGTAGTTTTGGGTAAGGCTGTGGTACTCTGCGCCGAATTCTTCCAGAAAGCGATAGAACCACCGAGGGCTTGCGCCACGAAAACCATAGATGGCCTGATTCGGATCGCCAATCACAAAAACCGGGTTGTTTACCGCCAATTCCGCCACCAGGGCATACTGCACGGCATTGACATCCTGGAATTCGTCAACAAAAAGCTGGCCGCACATCTGCCCAAAGCGGGTAGCCCAGTATGCATCCTGGCGGAGCAAGACAAGTATCTGCCAGCAAATACCATCCAGATCAATGAGTGTTCTCTGCGCAAGATGCTCCAGGTATCCCTGCACCTCTGGACTGGGCACCAAGCCGGGCTCTGTTTGCAGATAGTTGGCTATCTCCTGTAAGCAGTGTCGCTGTTTTTGTCGGGACAAGTCCGGATACAGCTCGGCCACGGTGCAGGCGCGCTCATCCGGACCAACAACGAGCAAATTCGGCTGCCGGCACCTGAGGAGTTCCAGACAGAAACCATGGAAGGTGGCAATACGGCAGTTGTGTCCTTGCCTATCCTGCAGGTGCAGGCGCTGGCGGAGTTCGTCGGCAGCCTTGTTGGTAAAGGTAATGACCGTGCAACTGTGCCGGCCCTCCTGCAGCAGGCGTTCCACCCGACTGACCAGGGTATGGGTCTTGCCAGTACCCGGCCCTGCCTGGACAACAATCCTGGGCGCAGAACTCATCACTGCGGCGAGTTGGGCATTATTGAGGGCACTTTCGGGTATGTGCTTTGTAGTGGACTCTGCGCCAGTGTCACCGGTACCGGCCCCCCCTGCCCAAGCCTTGGTGCGCTTTTTGCCGGCCAAGCTGTGGTCAGCAGGTGTTGTAGTCCGTATTTTTTTGCTCGTCTCCTGCTTGGCAAACAGGTTCTGCTGCCCAGCCAGACGTGTCCGCTCTCCCTCGCTGAAAACCCGAATAATCCCAAAGACACCATCATAACCCGGCTGACGGATCACCTCGTTGTTGCGTACCCTGGCAATGGCTTCGGCCAAAAGTGGTAGTCCCTGGCTGTGTATATCCTCAAGCGGTGTTTCCAATAACAGCTGAAATTCAGAGGAAAAGAGCCTGATCAGGCGTGCATAGGCAGCCCCCACCTTTTTACTGGCCGCGCCAACGCCCACCAGTTCGGCAACAATCTCGGCCAAGGGCATCAGGCTGTGCACCTCAGGGGAACAGGGAGGAAACAGGGGTTCGCTGCGATCGGCCAGTTCCAGCACCCGGTGCAGCACGCCCACGGTCAACTCCTTGCCACAAACCGGGCAGAGCCCCGCCAGTTCCCGGGTTTTGCGTGGCTCCAGACACACTCCGCACTTGCGATGTCCATCAGAATGGTACTTGCCCTCTTCTGGGAAAAATTCAACTGTGGCCAAAAAACGCTGTCGGCCCTCGCCATCACAGGGGTGACGCAGGGCCTCGCGCAGGGAAAAATAATCGAGCCCAGTGTCCAGGATATTTGCCTCCCTACCCAGTTTTGCCGGTGAATGGCAATCGGAATTGGAGATGAGGGTATATCTATCCAGGGCCGAGACCGTGCGGTTCATGGCCGGATCTGAAGAGAGGCCGGTTTCCAGGGCAAAAATATGTTCGCTTAGATCGGCAAAACAATCCTCGATGCGGTCAAAGCCAGATTTTGAACCAAACAGGGAAAACCATGGCGTCCAGATGTGGGCAGGCACAAGAAAGGCTTCCGGCGCCTTTTCCAGCACCAGTTCCAGCAGATCCCTGGAATCCAGTCCAAGGATGGGACGACCATCAGCATTGATATTGCCCAAGTTGGCCAGGGCGGTGTTGATGCGCCCCACTGCCTCGAGATCCGGAGCATAGAGCAGGTTGTGCACCTTGCGCACGCGGCCGCCGCGCTTGTAGATGCAGCTGATCTCCGCGCTGAGGATAAACCGAACATCCTCAGGATGTTTCCCGGGCCACAGGCCTGCGGGCAGAAGGGCAGCATAATCAAAGAGCGGATCCGGCTTGAGGCGAAACAGTCCCTCCTCCGCTGCAACCAGTTCGTTGTGTATATGGGCGAACCAGGCCGGATGAGTGAAATCACCGGTGGCCACCACATCAATACCCTTGACCGCCGCCCAAACAGCCAAACCGCGTAAGTGGCTGGCCTTACTGGTCGCCCGCGAGTACAGGGAATGGGTGTGGAGGTCGGCGATGTAGCGCATGATTCAGGAGGATGGGTGGCTGTAGAGCCGGTGGGTATGAATATAGGTTCGCACAGCTTCTGGCAGCCCGGCTGCCTCCTCGCCACGACCTAAGGCCTGACGGATGGCGGTGGATGAAAAGGGCTGATGAAAATCAGGCAACAGGGTCAGGGTTCTCCCGGCATGATTGATCCACGCATTGTTATGTGCCGGCGTGGGTTGGTAGCGGGGTTGCAGGCGCACAACGAGCTCTCTGATCGCAGCCAGTGATGTTTGCCCCCGGTTCACAGCCACCAGATCAACACGGGCCAGCAAATCTTCTACTCGGTACCAATTGGGCAAATCAGCCAGGGAATCCATACCGATTATCAAGGTAGTATGGCACACAGCGCAGCTGCGCAGTACCGCCTCCACCGTGTGGATAGTATAGGATGGCCTGGACAGGGACTGTTCGATACGGGAGCAGCAAATACGCTCGCAATCAGAGCAATCCTGTAGGGCCGCATCCAGCATGGCGACTCGGTGGGTAAAGGAGGCGACTGGCTGCCGTTTATGAGGAGGTTCCAGCGCTGGCACGATCAGCAGCTGATCCAGGGCGAAACGATCCCGTACCTGGCAAGCCAGGGCCAAATGACCGCTGTGCACCGGATCAAAGGTGCCGCCGAAGATACCGATGGACTGCATGTTGATACGCTGCCCTCATAAGCAGAGTGGTACCTGATCCGCCTTCCTCCTGTGGGTAAAGGACACGGCTGTACGGATCATGCACGGATTTCGCCCGCACCAAGCACCACAAATTTACGAGTGGTCAGCTCCTTGAGTCCCATGGGGCCGTAGGCATGCAGCTTGGAGGTGGAAATACCAATCTCCATGCCCAGTCCGAACTGACCACCATCGTTGAAACGAGTGGAGGCATTGACCATGACCGCCGAGGCATCCACTTCCTGGGTAAAACGCTGGGAATTGCCATAGGAACGGGTAATGATGGTTTCGGTATGCCGGGAACCGTAGCAGTCGATATAATCCAGGGCCTCATCCAGGCTGTTCACCACCCGTACAACCATCGCCAGATCAAGGAATTCCTGACCCCAGTCATCCTCTGTGGCCTCTTCGATCAGGGTGCTCACCTCCTGGCTGCGGATGCAGCCAAGCAAACGTACCCCTTCCTGGTGCAGGGCCATGGCCACCTTGGGCAAAAATTCCCCGGCAATGGCCTGGTGCACCAGCAAACCCTCCAGGGCGTTGCAGGCACTGGGTCGCTGTATCTTGGCATTGACAATGATGCGCTGGGCCATCTCCATATCGGCAGCCTCATCCACATAGGCGTGGCATACCCCTTTATAGTGTTTCAGCACTGGGATACGCGACTTGGCAGTCACTGCCCTGATCAAACCTTCCCCGCCCCTGGGAATGACCAGGTCGATACAGTCCTCTTGATTGAGCAGCACCTCAATGGCGCTGCGCTCGACCGTGGGCACCACCTGGATGACATCCACATCGCTCTGATGCCGGCGCAACACCTCATGGAAGATGGCGGCCAAAGCCAGGTTGGAATGCAAGGCCTCGGAGCCGCCCCGCAAAATGACCGCGTTACCGGATTTGAGGCATAACGCGGCTGCATCAATGGTCACATTGGGTCTGGATTCGTAAATCATCAGGATGACACCCAGGGGAATGCGCATGCGGCCCACCTGAATGCCACTGGGCCGGCGGCGCAACTCCTCCACCTCACCCACAGGATCTGCCAAGGCCGCCACTTCCCGGAGACCTGTGGCCATCTCCTGGATGACCGCATCACTCAAGTGCAGACGGTTGAGCATGGCTATGCCCATGCCTTTGGCCCGGGCAGCATCCATATCCTTGCTGTTTTCCTCTTGAATGAGGGCCTGTTTGTCCAGTAGGGCCTCGGCCGTGTCCAAAAGAATACTGTTTTTTATGTCTGTTCCCATGCTACGCAAAAGGCGGGAGGCCTTTTTCGCCTTCTGCGCCATGGCAACGACTAGTGCATCTGTCTCTAACTTTTCCATACCGCGATTTCCTGAAAATGAACAAGGTATGCCAATTCCGTATCAAAGCGCTCTTGAGTGTCGGCGTCGTCGAACAGCTCTCGCCTCCTTGATACCATCTTTGATCTGAAATTGGAATTACAGGCTGCCCAGGCTACTGCCACCGAAAAGAACGAGGTTGTCTCGATGGATAACCTCATCATGATCTTTATGTCCCAAAACCGCAGCTATTTCTGTTGTCTGCCTTCCCTTGATACGGACGATATCCGCTGCCGCATAGTTGCTCAAGCCAGCGGCAATCAAACCGCCTTCGCTGTCCACACAGTGTACCGGCGCTCCCATGCCGAACTGGCCTCGCACCTCGATCACGCCTGAGGGCAAAAGACTGGTGCCCTTTTCCACCAGGGCGTGCACAGCGCCTGTATCCACCACCAGTTCTCCCTCTGGTCGCAAAACATAGGCGATCCAGTGCTTGCGCTGATTGATCGCCCGGCTGACATCTGGCAGAAAAAAGGTGCCGACCAGTTCACCACTGAACAAAGCCTGCAGAATATCTGGGCGCTTACCCGGCCCGATAAAGGAACTGCCACCGCAGGCCGCTACCATTTTGGCTGCACGGATTTTGGCGCCCATGCCGCCGGTGCCGAGTGCGCTGGTGGTGTGTCCGGCCATGGCCTCAATGGATCGGTCAATACGGGCCACGGTATACACCGGTTGAGAACCGGGTTCTGTGGGATTACCGGTATAAAGGCAATCCACATCGGTGAGGATGAGGAGCATGTCTGCGCCGATCATGTTGGTCATGAGCGCAGCCAAGGTGTCGTTGTCGGAAAAACGTAGTTCTTCGGCGGAAACCGAGTCGTTCTCGTTGATGATGGGAATAACCCCAAACTCAAACAGGGTGATGAGCGTGTTGCGTATATTGAGATAGCGGCGCCGGTTGGAAAGATCGGCGTGGGTGAGGAGAAGTTGTGCTACCTCCTGATTGTGCCGGGCAAAGGCCTGTTCATATGCCTGCATGAGCAAACCCTGACCAGTGGCAGCCAGGGCCTGTTTGATTTTAAGTGCCTCATGGGCTGATTTGGGCTTGCCCAGGCGCCGTCGTCCTGCTGCCACCGCGCCCGAGGTAATTAAAATCACTTCTCGGCCACTGTTTTTGAGAAACGTGAGTTGCCGCGCCAACTGAGCGACAACGACTTTATCCAGGCCCTGATCATTGGTGAGCACTGCGCTACCAACCTTGACCACCACTCGCCTGGCCTGATCGTACAGCGTCTGCCGCTGAAAAAGCCCCTCTTCCAGGGAAAGTTGCAGAGTCATCCCGCGTCCTCCGCGCGCTCCTGTTCCTGATCTTCCTGTGCAAGCAATGCGCCAATGCACTCCTTGAGCGCATCCAGACCAATGCCGTGTTGGGCTGATATGGTCAATACCGGCAAAGCGAATGGCGCAAAAAGGCGTTGCAGTTCTGCTTGCCGTTCAGGTGTAATACAATCGATCTTGTTGAGCAGGATCACCTGGGTACGCTCAGACAAACTCGTACTGTACGCAGCCAATTCAGCCATCAAGGTTTGATAGTCACGCACAGGCTTATCGTCATCGCCACTGGCGTCGACCAGTGCCAGCAGTATAGTTGTTCGTTCAATATGCCGCAAAAATTGGTGACCAAGCCCCACTCCCTGGTGCGCGCCCTCAATCAAGCCGGGAATGTCGGCAAGCACACATGCCCTGGTATGGGGAAAATGCAGCACCCCCAGTTGGGGTTCCAGGGTGGTAAACGGATAGGCGGCAATCTTGGGCGTGGCCGCGGAAAGCCTGGAGAGCAGGGTTGACTTACCCGCATTGGGCAAGCCGATCAGGCCCACGTCGGCCAATATTTTCAACTCCACCTGCAGCCAACGCTCTTCGCCAGCCTTGCCTGGAGTGGCCTGGCGGGGTGCACGGTTTGTGGCAGAGGCAAAGTAGCGATTGCCCCGGCCACCGCGGCCACCGCGGGCTGCCAAAAAACGCTGCTGCGGCTGGGTCAGGTCGGCCAACACTTCACCGCTTTCACCATCGCGAACAACTGTACCCAACGGAACAGCAACGATGCAATCCCGACCATTGCGGCCGTGCCGATCACTGCCCTGCCCGCCCTGCCCGGCCTCTGCCTTGAAATGTGAGCGAAAACGGAAATCCAGGAGTGAATGCATATTCGGATCAGCGACCAAATACACATCGCCCCCCTTGCCACCGTCGCCTCCGTTGGGACCGCCTTTGGGAACAAATTTTTCCCGCCGGAAGCTGACACAGCCATTGCCGCCCTTACCAGCGCCGACAAAAAACTTGGCCTCGTCAACAAAGCCCATGATCAATCCTGCAGATGTTGAACAGAAAACCCGGCACGACACAAGCTGTCGATACCGGGTTTTGAAGGTATGCTAGAGCCGGTGGCTATACAGATAACCGGCCAGGTCAAGGGAGGTCTGCTACTCGGCAGGGTATACAGAAACCCGCTTCCTGCCTCGCCCAAAGACCTCATACTGCACGACACCATCAATTTTTGCAAAAAGCGTGTAGTCGCGTCCGCAACCGACATTGTTGCCTGGATGGATTTTGGTACCCAGTTGCCGTACTAGAATACTGCCTGCGCTGACATTCTGGCCGCCAAAGCGCTTGACTCCCCGCCGTTGGCCAATACTGTCGCGGCCGTTACGTGAACTACCGCCCGCTTTTTTATGTGCCATCTTCGTACCTCCTCTATCTTTTCAACCAGCGCCTATGCAGAAATGCTTTCGATGTTGAGCGCGGTGTACAATTGCCTATGGCCTTTTTTTACCTGGTAGCCCTTGCGGCGCTTCTTTTTAAAGACGATCACCTTCTTCTGCCGTCCCTGCTCCAGGATGGTGGCCAGCACCTTGGCGCCTTCCACCAGTGGACGGCCGATTTGAACGGTTTCACCGTCGACTACGAGCAGCACTTCGTCGAGCTCAACGGTACTGCCGACTTCGCCTTCCAACTTCTCCACCCGAAGCCGGTCGCCGGCTTCCACCTGGTATTGTTTCCCGCCGGTGCGGATTATTGCGTACATGTGTGCCTCCTCTTGCACAAAACACCCACAAAATATCAAATGCGCAATATACGATTAGACACTATTTTCTCGATCTTTGTCAACAGCTAATTATCTGTAAAGAGCGAATCCGGCAAACAGGTCGTTTCCGTACCTGTATAGCTTTGCTGCATGACACCACCCTTTTCGCTTTTCCTTGTCTGCAGACGCAAGTATGGCTACAATGTCTCATTCCTGGCAAAAAAAACCAGGGGTCATCAGTCACAACTAAGCGCCTGCCTGAAGCATGGCGCACCCTTTTACCTTGATTCAAGGAGACATGCCGTGCAAAAAATGGAATGCCCCTGTGGTTACATCTACGACCCGGCCGAAGGCGATTACGAGACCAAGATTGAGCCAGGCACCACCTTTGCCGACCTGCCGGACGATTGGGTTTGCCCGAAATGTGGGGCGGAAAAAGAATATTTTTACCCTGTGGATTAAAAGAACTAAAGGATTAAAATCACCCTGGCGCGACTTCTGCCGCTGTTCAGCCTCTAGCTGAACAGCGGCAGAAAAAGAACCAACAGCGCATTTACCCTACACCTCATATTTTTGTCTTTGTTGTACCATTCACGCCTTACCCCCTAGTTTACAACCACTTGTACGATCTGTCATGCCCGCATCTTCTCCGGCCTACACCCTGAGCACCCCGCAACCCGGCACTCTCCAGATCAATCTGGATGGCGACTGGACGCTCAAGAGCCCGGTTCCCACCCTGGACGAATTCCAGCAGGCGCTCGGCTCGGACACTGCCCGGATTACGGTCAATGGTGCAGGGCTTGGCGCCTGGGATAGCAGGCTGCTGATCTTTTTGCAGCAGCTTGCACAAACGGCCAGGGAGCAGGATCTTCCCTTTGAAGAAGAATCCCTGCCCACAGGGGCACTCCGCCTTGTGCGGCTTGCCAGCCAAACAGAAACCACGCAGCGGAGAAGCCAGACAGAAAAAGGCTCCCTACTCTACCGCGTCGGCGTCAAGGCCATGGCTGTGCAGGACAGCGCCACCAGTATGGCCACCTTCACCGGCGAACTTGTGCTGGAAGGACTACGCCTGTTTACCGGTAAATCCCCTTTTCGGATGCGCGATTTTCTGTATTTTGTTCAGACCTGTGGGGTGGAATCCCTGCCTATCGTCACCCTGATTGCAGTTCTGGTGGGCGTGATTCTTTCCTTTGTGGGTGCTGTCCAGTTACAGATGTTTGGCGCGGAAATCTATATCGCCAACCTGGTGGGCCTGGGGATGGTGCTGGAAATGGGTGCCTTGATGAGCGGGATCATCATTGCCGGCCGCATCGGTGCAGCCTATGCCGCCCAACTCGGGACCATGCAGACCAACGAGGAGATTGACGCCCTGCGCACCATGGGCATCTCGCCCATTGGCTTTCTGGTCCTGCCCCGTCTTTTTGCCCTGGCACTCATGATGCCGCTTTTGTGTGTGTATGCCGATGTCATGGGTATTCTTGGCGGGGCCTTTATCGGTTACACCGTGCTGGATCTGTCCCTGAACGAATTTCTGAACCAGGCGATCAAATCCGTCACCTTGTACCACTGTTTCCAAGGTGTGGCCAAAAGTGCGGTTTTCGGCATTTTAATCGGTTTTGCCGGCTGCCTGCGCGGCATGGAGTGCGGCCGCAGTGCCATGGCCGTGGGTGAGGCCACCACCTCGGCTGTGGTCACCTCCATTGTGTTCATCGTCATCTCCGACTCCATCCTTACCATTATCTTCAACGTGCTCTAAGCCCATGGATGATACGGCAGCGATCACCGTCAGCAATCTGACCATGGCCTACGGCTCCTTTGTGCTGCAGCGGGATCTGAATTTCACGGTGGAGAAAGGGGATATCTTTGTTATCATGGGCGGCAGTGGTTGCGGAAAATCCACCCTGCTGCGGCATCTGACCGGACTCAAGGAACCGGCCGCAGGTCAGGTGCTGTACGGCAACGAGGATTTCTGGCAATTGGATAGCGAAGGCCGCGACCGCATCATCCGCCGCAGCGGCATCCTCTACCAGGCCGGGGCTCTCTGGAGCTCGATGACCTTGGCCGAAAATATTGCCATCCCCATCACCACGTATACGGCGCTTGACAAAAACACCGTGCAGGACCTGGTTTCCTTCAAACTGTCCCTGGTTGGCCTGGCTGGCTTCGAGGATTTTTACCCCTCACAGCTCTCCGGCGGCATGCGCAAGCGGGCCGCGCTTGCCCGGGCCATTGCCCTGGACCCGGAGTTTCTCTTTTTTGACGAGCCATCCGCCGGGCTTGACCCCATCAGCGCCCGCAACCTAGATGACCTCATTCTGGAACTCAAGGAAAGCCTCGGCGCAACCGTGGTGATTGTCACCCACGAACTGGCGTCAATCTACGCCATTGCCAACAACTCCGTCTTTCTGGACAGCGAAAGCAAAACCATGCTCGCCAGCGGCGACCCCAAAGATCTACTCAAGGAAAGCGAGAACAACACACTCATCCGTTTCCTCACCAGAGGAACCGGCAACAGGGAGATACGAAACATTTGAGCAAAAAAGCCAATCCCACCCTTATCGGTGCCTTTGTCCTCATCGCCTTGGCTGTGGTAGTGGCCGCCATCATGGTGCTGGGAAGATTTACGATCAAGGACCACACAGTGCGCTGCGTCGCCTTCTTTTCCGGCTCCATGCACGGCCTGGATGTGGGTGCACCAGTGGCCTTCAGAGGCGTTGCCATCGGCCGGGTCAGCAGCATTCAGCTGAATTACGACGAAACACAGGGCACCCTCATCATCCCGGTGTACATGGACTTGCAGCAGCAAATCCATCCGGATAACGGTCGGGGCCACGATGCCACACAGATGCGGGAGACTCTGAAAGAACTCATCAACCGCGGGCTCAGGGCGCAGCTGCGTTCAAGTAGCCTGCTCACCGGCAAGCAGTATGTGGAACTGTCCTTGAACCCGGGCTCTGAACCGATCTTGTATGGAACACCGGAATATGTTCTTGAAATACCGACTCTATCCTCTGGATTGGACAAAATCACCGAAAAATTGGAAAGCCTGCCCCTAGAGGAAATTCTCAACAAGGTGGCGGTTTCCCTGGACGCCCTCAATGGAGTCATCAGCTCTGAGCGCACAGGCGAGACCGTGAAATCCCTGAGCACCTCGGTGCAGCAGCTGGAATCCATCCTGAGCGGGGTGAACAAAAACCTGCCAGCACTGCTGGACGAAATCAATCAGGGGCTAACGGATTTTTCCGCCACCATGGGGGAAGCCAAGAGCTTTATTGAAGGAGCGCACAAGGAGTTACAACCAGTGAGTAGAGGCCTGCACCAACTCTTGGCCAATTTACAGGCCAGCAGCGACAAACTGAACAATGCCCTGGGCAACCTGGAACGTCTAACCGCAAGCGACTCCGATGTCAGTTATCAGTTGCGGGGCACCATGCATGAAATGGAGCGGACAGCCAGCTCCATCCGCGAGTTGACCGACTACCTGCGTCAAAATCCCAACGCACTGCTCTTTGGCAAGAGCAAGGAAAAATAATGACAAGGCCCACAAAACTTCCATCCGCCTGTATTGCCGGCCTGTTATCCATGCTGGTGCTGACCGGCTGCATCAGTAAACCAGCCCCCACCACGGTATATGTGTTGGAACCGCTGCGCTCATCCAGCCCAGTGGGTGGCAAACCCGCCGACCTGCCAGGCATGATTATGGTCATGCCGGTTCGCCTGCCGCCGCAATTGCAACAGAAAAGCATTGTGGTGGAAAAAGCCGGTACAGGGCCGCAAGTATTGGTGGGCCACCTGTGGGCCGGACCGCTGGATGAGCAAATCAGCGCCAACTTGGCCGCCAACCTGCAAATGCTTTTGGCAAGTCCCAATGTGACCTTGTATCCTGGACCGCGCTACAGCAAAGCTCTGTATCAGGTGGAAACGGAAATCATCCGCTTCATTGGCAATGCCCAGCATTTTACCCTACGGGCGGTCACCACCATCAGCGATCCAAACCAGCGCCGGATACTTTCCAGGAAGGTCTTTGCCCAGACGCTTGCGATCAAAGGAACTGGCTACGAGGCCTATGTGGCTGCCGCCTCGGAGGTTTTGAGTGACCTTAGCAGGGATATTGCCACTACCCTCTCCAGCCAGACATTCTCGCCTGCTGCGGAGGCTGCACCATAAACAACCTAGGGTGCCGCCGGTGAGCACGTCCCAGGCACCTTATCCTCTCACCGATTTTCTCTGGACAATATGCGCAATTCCCCCTCTTACCACACAGCATTTCATATGCTCGCTCTTGTCGCCCTTTTTGCACTCCTGCTGCCGGGCTGCAGCTCTCTGCCTTTCAGCAGTACAATCGACTCAAACAAATTACCAACCACCATCAGGGTTGGACTGGCCACTGACGCTTCCCCCCTGGCATACCAGGATACAACCTCGGTAGATGGCCTGGATGCCCGACTCGCCGCAGGGCTCAGCAGCTACACCAACAGAGAAATCATCTACTTGCCCCTGCCACGCAGGGACCTTCTTGAGGCGCTGAACAAAAACGAAGTGGATGTGATCATGGCCGGGTTCACGGCCTCTGAGGCGAAACAGCGTGGCTTGGCCGCCACCAGAAGCTACCTCGACTCAGGCCTGGTACCGCTGATGGTTTTGGGTGAGCACAAACAACTGGCTACAACAGCCGGGCTCAAGGCAGCCGATGTGCGCATCGGCACGGTTCTGGATAGTGCAGGCCCTGCCTTTGTCCGTTCGCTCAGTGCCAAAGGCACGCACCAGGTTTTTGCCACGACCCAGGCAGGGGTCAATGCGCTTTTGGCCAAACGTATTGATGTGCTCATCCACGACATGCCCACCTGCTTCCACCACGCTTCAATACACATTGAGCAGGGCCTGATCCCTGGCCTTACGCCCTTAACCAGGGAGAACATTGTCTGGGTACTACGCCCCAAGGACCGAAATCTGCGCCTGTTGCTCAACGCCTACCTGCAAGAAAAGGAAGAAAGCGGCGAACTTACCACCCTTATAACCAACACCCTGCCCTTCTACCACGAAACCTCCCTGCTCAAAAACAAGTAAGGGCATGCAGGTCGCGTTGGCCACTTCGACGGTTTTCAGGCAAAGAATTCCAGACGATAGCGGCCCGTGGTCAGCAGGATAATACATTGCGTTTTCCTGCATCTGGTGTCGGAGAATGTACACACGGCCACAAAAACACGATAGTTTTTATTTTCGTGTTTTTAATTTCTCCATATCGTCCTTGCGGCTGCAGGCAAGAAATTTATAAAGGAAATTCGGCCTCAGACCTTATTTCTTCCTCTTCCTTTATCTTCGCAATTTCGTTAAGATAATCAGATTATACAAGTACACTCTGAACCGGGAAACAGCGCTCCCACCACCACTATGGTACCGAAGCAGACACTGGCATGAGCAAAAAAAGAGTACAAAAGGACGATGGCTGCCTGAACAGCAAACAACTGACGAAGTTGGAAGCTTCCTTCCGCACCTGGGTTGAAGAGGGACGTCCGGGTCTGCGCTTGGCCAGAAACCGTATCCTGCTTATCTTCCTTCTTATTCGCTACACTGGTATCAAGTTGAGTGAGGTTTTGCGCCTGGATATCAAAGAGGCCCTGGACAGCAAAACCCATACACTGAGCATTCCGGACAGTGAGGGTAAACCTGGCCGCAATCTTGCCCTGGCAAAGGAGATTAGCCATGAACTCCAGCTCTTTTTACAGGATACTGCCTTCTGTGAGTATCTCGAGCAAAACGGCCTGCAGGTGGACCCTGCCTTTGTGCGCCGCAAATTTTATGAGCGCGCTGCCGAATGTGGTTTTGCCAAGCAACTGGGGAGCCCAGAGATGATTCGCCGTGCGCGCGCCGTGGAACTGATGCAGGGCAATATCCCCCTGCCTGCAGTACAGCAATTTCTCGGTCAGGCCACTGCTGGTCTGACCGCAGCATATAGTCCCTTTGACGAAGACACCCTGCAAGACATGACCGCCTGGTTTATTGAACGGGAAGGCAAGCAGTTGAGCAGTGCCCGCAACACTCTCCACGGTCGGGTATGCGCAGTCTGTCAGGGATCGGTGCAAGCGCTGGTGGAGGTCAACACGGCCGCGCAACAAAGTCTGCGGGTGATCATCACCATGGACAGCCTCAAACGCCTTGGAGTGCATGAGGGACAGTTTGTCACCGCCGAGATCAAGGCACCTTGGCTGCACCTCAGTAAAAATGAGCCAACCTGCAGTGCAGACAACTGTTTTCCCGGAGAAATTGTACGAATTACCAAGGGTTCCCTGGTGGTCGAATATATTGTACGCAGCGTCGGCGGGGTGGAGTTTTGTGCCTTACTTTCCCGTCCGGTGGCAGAACAACTTGACCTGGACCGCGGTGAGCGAGCCTGGGTCTTTTTTTCCTGTTTTGCGGCAGTACTCCACGCAGATGCCCCACCCCTACCACAGTCGTCTAATTAACTGGCACATGGCGATGCCTTGATCTCTGGGCAGCACGGATAGTATCTAGCTGATTTTTTTGATCTTCCCCATAACCGCAAAAATAATCGCCTTCTGATACAGAAAACAGCTCGTACACAAAAATATTGTCTGATTTATTACCATGAACACAACGACCCACTGTCCAGCCTGTCCAACCGTCTGCCCAGACAAACAGAACATACAGGTCTGAAGACAGATCCACAGACTATAATAAGGGTAAAACCATGCAATTCTATGATATTACAGCCGATGAACTGCGGAGAATGCAAGCCCACAAAAAAGAAAAAGAATACCTGTTGGTGGATGTACGCCAGCCCCAGGCATACCGCCAGGCTCATTTGCCCGGTGCAGTGCCGATCCCTTTGCAGGAACTGCCGGATCGTACGGACGAACTGCCGCTGGACCGTGACATCGTCTTTTATTGTCGCTCCGGCCTAAGTTCACGCGCCGCTGCTGTCTCAATTGCCAACAAGCCGGAGTTTCAAGGAAAAATCATGAATCTAACAGGTGGCATCCTGGGCTGGCAGGGTGTGCTCCTGCCGGAAGTCCCCCGCCTGCACCTTTTTCCTCCCACTGATACGCAGGCAGAAAGCCTGCTGCAGGCCATGAGTTTGGAACGGGGGGCCGCCCAAGTATATGGTACCATGCAAGCGCGATTTAACGGCGAAGACTGGGCCAAGCCCTTGCACGATCTGGCTACCGAGGAAATAGCCCACGCCCGCCTGCTCTACCGGGCCATGCAGCAGGATCAGGCCAATGTCCCCGATTTTGACGCGCTGTACGCTCAACTGCCCGATGATCTGATTGAGGGTGGATTTTCCCGGGAAAACATCGACACTGAGCTGGCACGCAGTGGTGGCAACCCCTGTCAGACGGTCTTTGAGCTGGCCATGGCCATCGAATACGCTGCCTATGACCTCTACCGTAGCCTGGCACAACGTTTCCGCCAAACAGCGATTGCCGAGGTGTTTCTAACCATCGCCCAGGCCGAAAAGGCGCACCTGCAGCGTGCTGCCGAAGCCTTGCAGGCCTGCGAGGCTACCACGACACCATAGGCACGTCTATGCTGTGATGGAACCTTTTGCCCTGCCAGCGGAAAAGAGGAAAGCAGGCAGCCCAAGGCTGACTTGCGGCTAGGTAGTCTGTAGTTCGTCGATGCGCACCAAGTCGCGATAGCGGGAATCCCGCGCAAGCAATTCTTCGTGGCGGCCAATTTCGACAATGCGGCCCTGATCCATTACCACAATTCTATCTGCCCGGCGAATGGTGGAGAGCCGGTGGGCAATCACCAGGGAGGTGCGGTTGGCAAAGCCTGCGGCAATGGCCTGTTCCAATAAATTTTCGGATTCAGAATCTATGGAAGCAGTGGCCTCGTCGAGAATGAGTATTTCCGGGTTACGGTACAGGGCGCGCACAAAGGAGAGCAGCTGTTTTTCTCCCAGAGACAGATTGAGCGCCCCTTCGCCGATGCGGGTCTGCAGCCCCTGGGGCAAGCGTTCGATGAAACGGTGCAGTCCGGTCTGTGCCAGAATGCGTTCCAGCCGCTGATCCTCCCGGGGCTGATCCAGAATAATATTGGCCAGCACCGTGTCTGGCATGATGAAAATATCTTGCATCACCAAACCAATGCGGCGGCGCAGTTCATCCAATGGCATGCTGCGAATATCCTGGCCGCAAATCAACACCGCACCGCGTACCGGATCATAAAAACGGATGAGCAAGGAAATCATACTGGTCTTGCCCGCGCCAGTGGCGCCGACCAGGGCCACGGTTTCTCCTGGAGCAATGTTCAGGTTGATCTGGCACAACACCAGCTCGCCGGGGCTGTAGCCAAAGTCCACATTCTTAAACTGGATCTCGCAGGGGCCGGTTGCTGGAGTTCCAGTGCGTGCTGCAGGCCTGGCGCTGCCGGGCAACTGCGTCAGGATGTCCGGGCGGGTGTCCAGGGTTTCAAAGATGCGCTCGGCCGAGGCCATAGCTGACTGGACAATGGAATAGTTCTGCGACAACTCCCTGAGTGGCTGAAAAAAAAGCCGCATATAGGCGATGAAGGCTGCCAGTTCACCGATGGTCAGTTGGCCGCGCAGGGCCTCGCCACCACCGTACCAGACAATCACCGCAATGGCCACGGTGCCCAGCATCTCGATAAAGGGCATGAAAATGCCAAACACCTTGATCTGACTGAAGGTTCGCTGCAAGTACTCCTGGTTGAGCCGCTGAAAAAGCGCACTGCTGCGTAGCTGCGCGCCAAAGGCCTGAATCACGCCCATGCCGCTCAAGGCTTCGGCAAGAAAGGCATTGATCTTGGCCAGTTGGATACGGATATCCCTGAACTTATCCCGGGCAAGGCGGGAAAAAATCCAGGTCGCGCCCAGGGCAATGGGGGCAAAAATCAGCATGGCCATGGCTAAACGGGCGTTCATCCAGAAGAGAAAGAAAAAAATACCCGTCAGTTTCAAGGCCTCGTTGAAGAGCACCACCATCACCGAGGTGAACATTTCATGCATGTTCTGGATATCATTGGTGAGGCGGGTGACCAGCCGGCCGGCCGGTTGACTGTGGAAAAAGCGGAGATCCAGGCCAAGCAGGTGGGTAAACAGGTCCTGGCGCATGCGGTGCATGACCGACTGCCCCACCCATTCCAACATGACCATTTGGGCAAAGGTGCAAACAAAAACCAGCACCACCAAAAGCGTGTACTGCAGGACAATACGACCCAATCCCTGTGTCCGCAATTCATTGGGCAGGTCTGTGGCCAGGATGTAGTGATCAATGCCGCGCTGCATGAGCTGCGGCATAATCAGCGTGGAAATGCTCACTGCCAAGGCCAGGATCACCGCAATGGTCAGGGCACCTTTGTAGCGGGCGCTGTAGCGAAGGATGCGCCGCCATAGCGCAAAATCGCCCACCGAACCCGGCCGGCCCTCTTCTGAATAGCCGTAGTTAAGCATGGCTGCGCTGCTTCTCCACCATGATCCGGTAAAAGTCGTGCCCGAGCAGATCGTTGTGACTGCCTGCCCCGCTGATGCGGCCCTCATCAAGGACAACGATGCTATCACAGTGGCGCAACACATTCACCCGGTGGGAAACAAGGAGGATGGTGCTGCTGCCTGAGGGCAGGCTGCGCAAGTTGTGCAGGATTTCTTGCTCGGTTTCCACATCCACCGCAGAAAGGCCATCATCGATGATGAGCATGGGCCGCCTGCAAAGCAAGGCGCGTGCCAGGGCAAGGCGCTGTTTTTGTCCGCCCGAGAGCTTGACCCCGCGCTCGCCAATGGCTGCCTCATAACCGCCTGCAAAGGAGCAAATTTCTTCGTCAATGGCGGCCAGAAATGCAGCCGCCCGAATTTCGTCCATACTGGCCTCTGGTCTGCCCAGGGCGATGTTGGCGGCAATGCTGTCGGCGAACAAAAAGGTTTCCTGACTCACGTAGGCAATATGGCTGCGGATAAAGGCCTGTGCGAGTCTGGTTACATCTTCCCCCTGAAAAAAAAGCATGCCTGGTTCAACCGGGTACATACGCAAGAGCAGCCTGCACAGGGTGGATTTGCCCGAACCGGTGCGGCCGGTGAGGCCAAGCAGACCCTCGCCGATTTCAAGATCAAGGTCATGTAAGGCTGGCTGCTGGGCAGCCGGATAGGTAAAGCGTAGCTGGCGACAACTGTAGGTGACTCTGGCTGCTGACGGTAGAGTGTCCCTAGAACTGGTTTCCATACCATCCACGCAGGGCTCGACCGCCAGCACCTGATGTATCCGGCGCAGGCTGGTGATGCCGCGCTGGGCGATATTCGCCACCCAGCCCACAGCCATCATCGGCCAGATAAGCATGGTCAGGTAGCTGACAAAGGCAACAAATCCACCGATGCTGATGCGACCTTCTATGACAAAAACTCCACCATAGTACAACAAAAGCAACATGCCGACACTGCCAACCAGAGTGGAGGTTGGGGCAAGCAGGCCCTGCACCCGGGCGACCCGCAGATTGCTCTGCACATAGTCATTACCCAGCCGGCCAAAATGACGGGCCTGAAAATCCTCCAGGGTATAGGCCTTGATCAGACGCATGGAAACTAAGGTTGCCCGGGCAAACTCTGTGAGCTGGGAAAACTGTTCCTGCACCAGGTTGAAACGACGGTGCAGCATGCCGGAGAGTTTCTTGGTGGCAATAATGAGTAGCGGCATGGGCAGCAGAACTATCAGGGTGAGTCGCACATCAATGGCCAACATGAAGGCCAGGGCAGCCAGGGACATAACCAGGGCATCCACCGCTGCCACCACGCCTATGCCAAAGGCCATCTGGATCACACTGAGATCGTTGCTGGCATGCGCCATGAGATCACCTGTGGTACGGCGCTCGAAAAAAGGCTGATCCATCCGCAGGATATGCTCAAAAAGCCGGTTGCGCAGGCTGCGCTCCAAAAGGCGGGAAAAACCGATGATCATATAGCGCCAGACAAACCGCAGCCCGGCCATGGTCAAGGCAAAGAGGAAAATGATCCCGGCAATGCGGCCAAGCAGCGCTGTAGTGGCACTTCCCGTTGCCAAAGCATCCACAGCCTCCTGCACGAGGCGGGGAACGAGCAGTTGTAGAAAATCCACTGCAATAAGGGTGATGAGACCAACGAGTATCCGCAGCCAATGGGTACGAAAAATGGGTGAAACAATGCCCCAGAGCACCCCCAGTCCCACCTCTTTTGTCACCTGGGTCTCTGCCTCTGATGCAGCGGCAGCAGTCTTCATCGCAGTGAGGGCAGCAGTTCTTCGTAGGCTGCGGTCAAGAGGATAAAGGCTTCGGCATCGCCACCCTTGTCCGGATGCATTTCTTGCGCCTTTTTACGGTACAGACGGGCAAGGGATTTTTTATTCATGTTGCCAAGTTCTTCGGCGCTCAGGGAAAAGATCAACAGCGCATCACGGCGCGTCATGCTGCTCCGCGAAGGAGTGGCAGCACCGGCTTGGCTGCGGCGAAAACGCCTG
This sequence comes from Desulfobulbus sp., assembly GCA_040776885.1. GTDB lineage: Bacteria > Desulfobacterota > Desulfobulbia > Desulfobulbales > Desulfobulbaceae > Desulfobulbus. Next base: position 636,711 of record JAXGZR010000001.1, read on the forward strand.
CCACCACGACTGAAAAAGGATGGCCGCCAGTGTGGCAGGTCATCAGGAATGAGATCAAAATACATAAACAGGTAGCGAAGCAGGTACTGTGGCAGCTCCGTACCAAGGGGATAGCCCTGCCAGAAGCGGGCATCCCTGGCCAGGGCGCAGAATTCCTCCAGAAAAAAAACATCCATCCGGTCGCGTTCCAAGGCATGGGGCATGGAACGAGCATAGCTTTCCTGGAAATGGCGCTGCAGATCAAAAACAGAGAAAAGATAGTATTGAAATTCCCGAGGTTCCAGGGCCTGCTCCTGCGTGAGGATGAACTGCTCGATCTCGTCGCGCGATTTTTCAAGAAGAACAGTGTACAGGGCCGGGGTTTTTTCCACAGCCTGAGTCGAGCTGCGGCCCAGCCTGAGATAGTGCAAGCGGCGGCGGTCAAAGGGGTGGGTCTCCTCCAAGCCACGTCTGCGCAGGGACTCATCCGCGCGTTTCCAGCTGTGGTAGCGGTACCTCTGACGAAAGGGTTCCAGATGAAAGCGGATATCCGCATCCACAAAGGGGAAAAAAAGATCTTCCAGTTCGGCGTAGGGAGTAGTGATTCCCTGGGAGCGTAAGTGCTGAATCAGCTGTTCATCGATGTAAAAAGAGTTGCCGCCACTGTACACCAGATAATCGCCAGGGTCTTGTCCCAGGCTGATCACGTCGCGGCAAACAAAACATTCGCCCCGACGGTAGGATTCCCGCAAAACAAATTCATAACGGTTTGGGCTGCTTTCCTTCCGGGCTAGATACATACAGGCGTGGTGCTACAACAATAAGCAAAAGTAAGTGGTTGTTGCCAACAGCAGGAGGACAAAACGCTTATTCGGCCCCAAGCAGCTGTTTGACAGCTGCGCTCAACTGGCGGATATCAAAAGGTTTACTAAAGACCATGTCCGCGCCGAACTCCTGCGCCATGGGCAGATACTGATCCGCGCTGACCCGGCCACCACCGGAAACCGCTATTATTTTCAGGTCGGGGAATTCACTCTTCAAAACGGTAATGGTTTCCAATCCTTCCTGTTCCGGCATGATCAGATCAGTGATAACCAAATCCGCTGCCTGTTGCCGCTGCACGAGCAGGCCTTCCCGACCATTTGCCGCCTCCAGCACCTCGTAGCCCTCCCAGCCGAACATATCACGCAGCATCAGGCGGATTTGCGCATCATCATCAATCACAAGAATTTTCATTGGTCAGTTTCTCTTCCAAGGCGAAAAGGACAACTAAGACAATATAAACATGCTCATGATAATAAAGAAAAGCAAGTGCTATAACCGTGCGCGCATACTCCTTGCACGCGTCCCAACGCACTACTTACTGCCCCAGACACCCGTTCTGTGCAAATTCCTGTTTGAACACCTTTTCCCGGAAAAAATCTATGGTATTGCCGCGTCGCCTGCTGGTGCGCCTCTGTTCGGGAATCATCGCCGCCTGTGTATGTCGCATGATGGACATCTTGTACTCGATGTTCGGTGCCAGGGAGCTATCGAGATACCAGGCATAAAAAAGGCCGAAAAACAACCCTGGCGGAGTGAAACCTTCTGCCAGATTCACTGCCCTGGTAAAAACACCGGGTTCACTCGGGCTGGGATGCATCCTGGTCAGGCGCAGATACTCGCCGATATCCTCATACGAAAGAAAACCGTCCAGTTGATCGGCATCCCGCATCCGCAGCCGGTAGAGCAGCCCCACTGGAGTACCGCGAGACACCAGCGGCTCCATGCTCTTTTCCGCCACATAGTTGCCCAGCAAAGACTGCCCAAGGGCAACTAGAAAGGCAGTTTCAAAGTACTGCGCATCAGCGTATTGATCTTCCCGGATGAGGATACGTTTTTTCCCGGGATCATAGGAGGAAAAGATATTGTCCCATTCCTGGGCACGTTTCCAGATGGCGGTATCCACAAGCCAGAGCTGTTGCGGTGCCCTGAGGTGGGCCAGGAAAATATCAGGATGCCGCCAGAGAATGGCCAAGACCGCCTGCAGCAGGGTACGACGCTCTGCAGAAGGCAGGGGGGCAGCGACTTCTTTTTCAGCCTCGGCAGCTGTGTTGATCCGGCCGATATCCAGGGAATACAACCTTTCCTGCAAGGCCTGGTAGCGTTGGGAAGGGACAGGACGTCCAGAACAGTGCAACGCAAGGCACGTCGTGGTTGTTGGCAACTGCGTTTGCGGAGTAAGGCAGGGGAGCAGGCCAAGGCAGCGCAGGGTCCATAGGGCCTTGACGGTTCTGGCCAGGGCATCGGGGTCGTGCTGGATGCGGTTTTGCCGCCGCAGCAAGTCCCGGGAAAAAACCGCAGCCTCGATCAAGCCAAAGCCAAGCTGTTGCACCCTTCTTCGATCGATGAAAATGGGTTCCTTGTCCTCCAGGGCATAGCGTTGCAGTACCGAACCGGGAATATCCGCCATGTCCAAGGCAATCACATGGGAAAACAAGTCCTCGGTCCCACCGGGTATATTGCGGTGGTAAGCACAGATCATGTCTGAGACATAAAACTTCCTTTCCGGCGCCTCGCGGGTGGCGTCGGTTTCCCCCTTCTGTACCCAGATATTGGCCACCAGCAGCTTCATGGCCCGACGATTGGTGCGGATCGCCTCTGGCACGCCCGGTATCTGCAAAATAGGAATAATGGAGGTGTATAGGCTGCCAGGAGCAAAGAGCAGAATATCGGCCTCGGCGATCAGGCTCAGCAAACGTGGATGTAGTACCACCTCGCCGCAAAAGGCGATCATCACCCGATCCACCGGGTATTGTCGCCTCGCCGTGCCGGATTTGTCCTCGCTGGTCACCAAGACCCCGTTGCTGTAGAGCATGCTGAGTTCAGCCGGGGTAAGGATCGCGGGCAGTACTGCATCCTCCTGCATGCCCAGCACCCGGGCCATCTCTGCCAGGCCTTTTTCCGTGGCACACTGCAGCATGGCAGGTTGCCGCAGCAGTTCCTCTGCCGGGCAGTGTACATCCACATGTCTGTAGATGGCGCTGGCCAAAAGCAAATTACCCAGACATTGGGGATGTTCCAGCACCGGTCGCAGGCGAGAGTCGGTGAAGAGGGCGTCCAGCAGGGACTGATACAGGTCCCGCATCGGGCCAGGCAGCACCTGCGCAGGTACATTGCTTGCCGCAAACAGCGCCTGGCTGGAACTGGGCGTCTCGGTAAAACGATAGTTGAACAGGCTGTGCAGGCCAAGGGCCAGCTGCTGCGCACCAGATTCGCTCAAGCCATACAGGCGGATAAATTCATCCCGCCGGATGGCAGCCAAAAGTACATGGCGCAAATCACCCAAGCCAACCAGCGGCAAGATCTTGCGCAACTCCCCGGTGGAACCACCGTCATCGGTGACGCACACCACGCTGTGCAAATCGGCAAACAACTGCTTCAATCCCAAAAAGGGCTGCTCCGGCCAGTCACTGCGCCGGGAATCACCGCCAATCAGGGTGGCAAGGCCGGTTCCTCCTCCAAAAACCACCACCTTGACTCCCGAAGTGTCGGTGCGTTCCATCTGCTCTCGGTAGCGGCTGAACTGGGCTAGCAAATTCGGCGCAACAGCCTGGACTTCACTCCCCAACAGTAGTGAAACCAAGCGCTCCTCCACGCTGTTTTCCGCCAGCAGATCCAGGGCGCTGTAGCGCGCGCTGCGCAGTTCCTCCAGGATAGCGGCGATGAGCTGTCCGGCTCGCTGCATCAGAGCCCTGCCTGCGCCAGCAGCATCTGCTCGATCTTGTCGATATCGCCCGGCGTATCTACTTCAATGGAGTCGTGTTCCGTGAGGATCACGCGAATGGTGTAGCCAAATTCCAGGGCGCGCAGCTGCTCCAGCTTTTCCAGGCGCTCCCATTGGCCCATGGGTAGGGTGACAAAAATTTTGAGAAACTTCTTGCGGTAGGCATAAAAACCAAGGTGCCGATAATATTCAGGGCATGCCTCGCCGTCTTGACGGCAAAATGGAATGGGGCTGCGGGAAAAATACAGCGCCCGTCCCTGCTGATCAAACACAGTTTTGACATGATTGGGGTTGGTTATTTCTTCGGGCCGGGTAATTTTGTATATAAGGGTGGCCATGGGTAGATCCGGATCGTCCAGCATGGGACCAGCCACCTGTGCCACGATCTCGGGTGCAAACAGGGGCTGATCACCCTGAATATTGACGATCACATCTGCATCGTCAATATTCAGAAGTTCGGCGGCCTCGGCCAAACGGTCAGTGCCGCAGTCATGATCTGGTCGGGTCATGATCCATTGGCCGCCAAAGCTCTCCACAGCGCGGGCAATGCGTTCGTCATCAGTGGCAACCACCACCTGGGCAAGAACAGGCGAGGCCTGGGCCCGTTCCACCACGTGCTGGATCATAGGCTTCCCTTGTATCAGGGCCAGGGGTTTGCCTTTGAAACGACTGGACTGATACCGGGCCGGAATGATGGCATGGATGGATGCGGGCATGCAAAGGTACCATACAAGAGGGTTGCAAGGATGCTGACCAATCCAATCAATTTACCGACATGCATGCAAAAACGCAATGACCAAGGAATATGATCAGCACAGTCAGGTTGCTCCACACCACTCGGTTCGACTGCCGCTTGTACTGTGGGTTGACAAGGATATCCCACCTGTCCAGGCAAAACAGCTGGCCAATCGTCTGCAAGCACCCATGGTGTGGAACAAACCATCCGGGCATTTCCTGGTGCTGCGCATGGATAGTAATGGCCTGGCCCTCGGCCTGGTCGGGGCTGAACTTTCCAGGTACATGTTACAGACCAATTTTGACCGCATGCTCCCCCGCCTCAAATCTGGAGGGCTCAACCGTGAATTACTGATACGGGCGGCACGGATACGACACAGGCAGAAAACACAACCGCTGCTGGCAGTGGACGCCACTGCAGGCCTGGGTGAAGATGCCCTGCTCCTTGCAGCTGTAGGTTTTGAGGTACAGCTCTGCGAACACAATCCCATAATTGCTGCGCTCCTCGAAGATGGCCTGCGCAGGGCAAAAGAACAGCCAGAGCTTGCCGCCATCTGCGGCCGCATGCATCTGCATGCGGGCAACAGCATCGATTTTTTACAACAGCTCCAAATAGAGCCAGACCTCATCCTGCTGGATCCCATGTTCCCACCCAGACAGAAAAGCGCCAAAGTTAAAAAAAAGCTGCAACTCCTGCAAATGGTGGAACAACCCTGCCCAAACGAAGAGGCCCTGGTGCAGGCAGCGCTTGCTGCCCGTCCGCGCAAGCTGGTGATCAAACGGCCACGCAAAGGTCCACCGCTTGCCGGCATCTCACCCAGCTACAGCCTAACAGGCAAAGCCATCCGTTTCGACTGTATGTTGGTGCGTCGTTAAATACAAGCCAGGGAACGATACTTTTCCCTTGGCAAGGGCCTGCATCAAAACATAAACTGCTGGGCAATATTTGGAGATTTATTGACAGCACCTACCCTGTCCGGTATTTTTGTGGGTTATTGATACCTGAAACCCTCTTCTTTTTTATTTTTACATTTTCTTATCAACAGGAACGCTATCCGCAGCTACCTGCCAGCTCTACCCTTTCCTGCCCCGACTTCTGCCTTGTCTTGGAGTTTGTCATGAAGCGTGCTGTCTTTCTTATTGTTTGCCTTGTTTTTTCCTGCTCAGCTGTCTTTGCCGCAGCGCCACAAGAGCGTGAAACCATAGCTAAACGCCCCTATATCTCTGCTCTGGTAGTCAATGCAGCTGGCGGTGAGGTGTTGTTTGAAGACAATGCAGATGCGCCGGTCTATCCGGCCAGCATGCTCAAGCTGATGGTGAGCTACATTGTTCTGGGTAAGATCGAAGAGGGAAAACTTGGCTTGCACGACATGGTGCAGGTAACGCAGGAAGCCGCCAGGATGGGCGGGTCGCAGGTCTATCTCGACCCTAGGGAACAATTTTCCGTGGAGGAACTCCTCTATGCGCTCATGGTACAATCAGCCAATGACGCGGCCACGGCCCTGGCCATCCATATTTCGGGTTCCAGGGAAGCCTTTATCAGCTTAATGAACGCCACTGCCCAACAATTGGCCATGAATAAGACCGTGTTCCACAGTGAGCATGGGCTTCCCCCGGGCCAAACACGACAAGCAGACGTAACTACAGCCAGGGATATGGCCACCCTCTGTCGGGAATTGCTCAAACGTTCAGAAATCCTCAAATATACCAGCACAACCACACGGGGCTTCCGCAACGATACCTTTACCATGCGCAACCACAACCAGTTGCTTGGTCAACCGCCGGGTGTGGATGGCCTCAAGACCGGTTACTTCTACCTGGCAGGTTTTTCCATTGCTGTCACTGCCCCGAAAGATGGTCAACGGGTCATCGCTTTGGTTATGGGCAGTGCAGACAGAAAAGAACGGGATGCCAAGGCGCTGGAGCTTTTGCACAAGGGACTGAGCCAGCTGCCTGCCCTACCTGTGGCGGCACAGAGCAGCACGCCCACGGATGAGGCTCCTGCCGACCTGGCTGCACCCGCGCCTCTGGCCGGCACAGACGTCAAGTCTCAACAAGCCAAAACCCCATCCTCTGGCGGATCCAGCGGATGGGGAAAATTTTTCCTCGGGCTGGGGCTGGGTCTTTTGCTTGTCGTTGCCGCCATTCTCATTGTTGGCCGAATTCTACAGCGACGAAGGGGCAAAAACCAGTATCTCCGCCGCTGAACAAGACCAATTCGCTCGTAGACCAATTCACTCGCCTAAAACAGGAAGAGTAAGATATTCAAGAAGGATACATAGTATGTCAAACAATACACAAACCGAAACTCCCATTCACAGCAATGGCCTGGCAGATGTGGTCGCCTGCCATTCCTCCATCTGTCTGGTGGACGGCAAGGCTGGGCAACTCCTCTACCGCGGGTATGACGTGGCCGACCTGGCCAAACACTCCACCTTTGAAGAAGTGGCCTACCTGCTCTGGTATGGCCGCCTGCCTGGCCTGACCGAATTCGAAGCCTTCCTGGATGGTTTTACCGGCTTCGTACAACTGCCGGTGGAAACCGTCATGATCCTGCGCATGTTTCCCCATGCGGCCACACCCATGGAAGTGCTGCGCACGGCTGTTTCCTCCATGGGCCACTGGGATCCGGACAGCGGTAACACCCGACTGGATGCCCTGCTACGCAAGGCCCAACGCATCACCGAACGCATCCCCCTGATCATCTCTTCGCATCAACGACTGCGGAACGGACACGAGCCGGTTGAGCCGCGCTACAACTGTGGCATTGCCTTCAATTTTCTCTACACCCTCACAGGCGAAGAGCCGGATCCAATCATGGTCAAGGCCATGGATACCTCCTTGATTCTCCATGCCGACCATGAGTTGAACGCCTCCACCTTTACCGCCCGGGTGACCGCCGCCACCATGACCGACATTTATTCGGCCATGACCAGTGCCATTGCCGCCCTGAAAGGTCCTTTGCACGGAGGAGCCAATGCGGAAGTCATGAAAATGCTGGAAGAGATCGGCGAGGCCTACAAAGCAGAGGGTTGGGTCAAGCGGCAGCTGGCAGACAAAAAAAAGGTGCCTGGCTTTGGCCACCGAGTATATCGCTGCGAAGACCCACGCGCCACTGTACTCAGGGAATCGGCACGCCAGATCACCACCCTGACCGGCCAGACCCACTACTTTGAAATAGCGCAGGAAGTGGAAAAGGCCATGCTGACCCACTCCAAGGTCTTTCCCAATGTGGATTTCTTCTCTGCTCCCCTGTACAACGCCATGGGTATTCCCACCGAACTGTTCACCCCGATCTTTGCCATCAGCCGCGCTGTTGGCTGGACAGCACATATTCTGGAGCAGTGGAAAAACAATCGCCTGATCCGCCCAACAGCCAACTACATTGGACCATCCCTCACCTCCTATATGGATATCGGTGCCCGTTCGTAATCCCTGCAATCTCCGTTGCAGGAACTCCCGTCCCTGGGCAACCTTTGCCATGTCCTGAGATACGTTCCCTTTGATAGCATAATCAGGCAGAGAATCATTGGAGAGCATCGGCCCCCAAGCCTCGCCCATCCCGCGTAAACTGCCTGCCTGTACAAGCACTCCAAAGAAAAAGGGAAGCCCGGCAACCAGGCTTCCCTTCCACAACACACTCCAACACAGAGTGTTTGCACGTATTACTCGATTTCCTCCAAGCTCTTGCCACCGGTGCGCAGACCCCAAAGCAGCAGGGGAATAACCGGGGCAAAAAAGAGAATACCCACTGCAGTGAAGATACCTGTAAAGCCGTATGCGGTGTGGATAAGAGGAATGAAGATCTGCGAGCCAGATACAGACAAGCGGGCCAGGCCGTTATGGAAGCCGGTTGCCGTGTTGCGCATGCGGGTCGGGTAAGACTCGGCTGTGTAGGAGAAGAGCAGGAAGCTGCCTGCCATGTTGAATACTGTGACCATGAAACCTGCAGCAGTCAGCATGATCAAAGTCTTCATGCCACCGAAGATAAAGGCGGTAACGGCAGCGCCCACAAACAGACAGGCCAATGGTATTTTTCGTCCACCCTTGTCGGCCACCAGGGAGTTGAGAAAACAGCCCAGAGGTACACCAATGCTGATGATGGTCATGGCGGTCAAGGTATCTTTCACCGAGAAACCCAGCATACTCAATAACTGGGGAGTCCAGTTGGCCACCAAGAAGCCGGCTGGAACAGTTGTAGTAAAGAGGAAGATGAGCAGCATGGTGCGGCCGATATACCTCCGGGTAAACATACCAGTCAGCACTTCCATTACCGAAGCCTTGGGCTGTACATTCTTGACGGCATCGGAAAGATCGATATCCTTGCCGGTTAGATACGCAACAACCTCCTCGGCCTCCTTGACCTGCCCACGGGTGACCAGCCAACGTGGTGATTCTTTAAGATACTTCAAGCCAAGGAAAAAGGGTATGATGCCCAGACCGCCGGCGTAGAAGATAAAGCGCCAGGCCTCTTCCGCCATGGGAATGACCGCACGACAGGCAAGCGCAACAAAGGGCACGGCACAGAAACCAACGGCTGCCACCCGGCCCTGCCACATACCACGGGTTTGGCAGGGTGCCATTTCCGCAATATAGGCCTGGGAGGTCACCATCATGCAGAAAACACCAAAGCCGGTAAGAGCACGAAACAGGGTAAATACCGCGAAATTACTGGTTAAACCAGTGATAATCGAGGAAACGGAAAAAATGACAATGGAGATGAGGAAGGTTTTCCGCCGACCGATGAAATCGGAGATGACCCCACCGAGAAAACCGCCGGAAGTCATGCCAATGAAATACCAGAACATGATGGTGGCGATGTCGGTGGGTTTCAGATTCCACGAGATGGACAGTGCCGGCGCAACAAAACCGAAGTTCCAGTTGTCGAACTGCTCGAAAAAATAGGCAGCCATGATGATGAAAAACAGCCCCGCATGAACGCCCCGAACAGGTAAACCGTCGAAGTAGTTGTTTTTGAATCGTCCCTGCCGATCACTCAAATCCTCGATCCCGCAGGGGGTATTGTCATTCAGCTCGTGTTGCATGGTGTTCCCCTTTTAAAGTGGTTGCTATTTCAAAATCCGCCTTTTTTTTGCTCCGCAGTCCAGTCAGTATCTTCCGCATTTCTGCGGCAGCAGAGCCTGAAAGATCTTCTGATTCGGCCTGCATGCCTTTTTCTGCCGCTTTTATCCAACCAGCCATTCTTCTTGCTACCAGGAACTGACAACGGCTAGCAAGACAACCGGTTCATCTGTCTATCATCTCATGATTGCAGAAAAAATATCGCGGTCCACGAGCTGCCACAACTCGTAATTTTACCGGTTTTTTGACTTTATCGATCAGTTGTTTTGAAATGAATATGTGCGAAGAAAAAACGAAAAACTCGAAAATTTCCCAGCTGTACAGCTGGCTGAACACAGGTATAAGAAAAACTTAACAGGAAGACGTTCCAACAGGAGCAAGATGGATAAAAATCAGCCGGACAAGGGGATAGCTATGAAAAAGACACGCTCAGCAACAGTACTGGCCGCTGCCTTGGCCCTGGGCCTTTCAACAGGAATTGCCGTTGCTGCGGAAGAAGGCAGCCAAAACCAGGCTGCGCCTGCACCAAAAGTGAAACAGATGGGAGGCCTGAGCGGCACCCCGGTCAACACGGCCATCAGCGGTGGCGGCATCGTACCCAAGGGCATGCTGCTGACCGTGTTCAACTCTTCCTATAGAAACAAATACAATATCATTGATGGAGGCGAGTCCGACGGCCGTACCCTGGTCAACGAAGTCTACCTGCTGAAAATCCGCTACAGCCCGCTGGACAGGTTAGAACTCATCGTGGTGCCCGGCTATATCAACAACAGCCTCAACCCTTACCGTAACCTGGGTGAAAGCAGTGTCACCGGCTGGACCGATTTCAACGCAGGGGCCACCTATATGTTTTTAAGCGAACGCTTTGGCGACCCGGTGAGCATGGCCTTTTCCCTGGGATTGAACCTGCCCACCGGCCAGAGCGGGAACAGCCACCCACCGGGTGGTGGGGCTTGGGGATGGAACACCAAGCTTGGTTTGAGCAAGGTTTTTCAACCCAAGCATCGTATCGATGCAGACCTGGGCTTTGCCCAGCCTTTTGAAGAAGGCAATCAGGATGTGGAAAAAGGGTACTCCATCACCTTCAACGGCAGCTACCATTACATCATTAACGATAATTTCGATGTCGGTCTGGAGTTCGCCCTTACCCATAACGACGAAGGCGAAAAGAACGGCGTTGCCATGAATAACGGCACCTCAGAACTTTATGCAGGCCCGGCCATAAACTATATCCTTCCCAAATATAAACTGTGGTTTGGTGTTGGTGCCTACTTTCCGGTCTACCGCGATGCCGACTCCCCCACCGCCTTTGAAGACTACCGTATTGACTTCAAACTGGGTAAGCTTTGGAGCTTCTGAGCCTGCCGAAATCTTGTTCCCTAAAGCCTAGTTCAATCTTCCGGTCCAGCCTGCGTGGCTAGGCCGGATTCTTGTTTTCTGCATCACTCCAGAAAAAACTGCCATTCAGCCCACACCGTGCCCTCTTCCGCGCCCAGAAAAAAACGACTACTTTCCGCCTTGCCCGCGGTTGCCAACATGGGCAGGGCTAGCTGCCGCACAAACAGCTTTTGTCGGTCCCTGAGAATAGCCACCCCTTTTTCATTCTTGGCTGAAACAAGATACTGCAAAAGCTGGCTCGTGCCCTCTGCTACCTGCTTGTTGCGAATAAAGAGGTAACAGGAAGCATGAACAGGGACTTCCTTGCCGACATTGTCTAGGGCTGTGGCCTTTTCCCCACCCCTGCGTAAGCGCGTGGCCATTTGCTGGACCATATGCAGATTGTCTGCCAGGAGTAGATGCCTGCCGATAACGGCAAAGGCCGGCTGAATCAGGCCGCCGACCATGCTGAAGGTCACAGCTTCTGTGCCATACTCCAACTCGACCTTGCGCAGGGGAAAACCGCTGAACAAACGCTGCAGCCGCTCGTGCACCACGGCCATATCCTGGCCTGTAAAATACAAGGAAAACAAAGGCTTGAGTGTACCATTCTGGTTTTTTTCCCCCCGAATAACCAAACCAAGTTCTGTGGCGAACAGACGATAAAATTCTTCCTCACTCAAGGAAGCCTGGTCAAAAAAATCTTTTGCCACCGCAAAGAGCGGAGCACCCAATTCAGTGTTGTTGACTGCAGCCACAAATCTGTGCAGAACTTCAGGGGTGAACCAGTTTGTCCAAAAATGGAGCAAAGTGGCTGGATCTGGCGAAACATTCAAAGGCGGTTGCGCCGATGCCTTGAGCCCATGTTTCTGTAGCCAGGCATTCAATTCATCGGTCTTGAAACGCAGAGTCGCGCTCAACCCGGTGTGGTTACCATCAATTGCATGGGCCACAATTACTTGCTGGGACAACAGGCCCTGCCACAAAGGGAAAAGCGCATGCTCCCACAGCGGTTGGGAGCGTAGGGCATGGGCGTCTGCATAGAAGAAGAACTCACCTTCCTCTTGAGGAACAATACGGTGTTGATGTTGCCAGTTCTTCTGACCATGTGCAGCTTGCGCACCGCCGAGCATGCGAGAAACAACCTGGTCGAGGCAACGGTGTATTGGCCCCTGGGCAAAGGCATAGAGGGTAAAGTTGTGGATGGTGCTGGAGTACAGACTGCGTCCGGAGCGCAACCGTTTGACAGTGATGAGGGCACCCTGGTATTCCTGCGTCTGCACAGGGCTGCTCGCATCAACCAGGGCCTGGATGCTCTCGTTGGCTGCTGCATCATGCTCCGGTAGGATAAAAATGAGGCTGGCGCAGATGGAATCCACCAAGCCCAGGTCAGGAGCCTGGTTGGGCAGCAACGCCAGCATACCCCGACGCTGTAAAACCTCCTGAATCAGGGGCACGGAATTCAGGGACTGGAGCAGCATCGCACCTCGGTCAAAATAACTGATGAGCGCGCTGTCCAGGCCGAGTTGTTGCATGTCCCGGGTAAAGCCTGTTTGCTGCATCTGCATTGCCATGGGACTTTGCGCTAATCCCTGCGAGAAGCGAGTAAAATTGTTCCAATGGACAAAGAGCAGGGTGTCTGCCGGCAGCAATTCATCCGGATCTGGGGCAGTGGTGAGATTGCGGCTCAGCCAATACGCTGGCACAGCGGCAAGAACAAGCAGAAAAAAAAGAAGAAACCGTTTATGTACAGTCATATCGTTTCATTGCTCTGGTACAGAGTTTTTTGCCCGATCAGCCGCTTGAGCAGGGTAAGCACCGCTGCACCGTCAATGGGCTTGGCAATATAGGCATCCATCCCGGCCTCCAGGCACTTGCGCCTGTCCACCGGTCCGGCGTGCGCGGTCATGGCCAGGATCGGAATGTGCTCCCCTTCTCCCTCTGCCCTGCGGATGCGTCGCACCGCCTCGTAACCATTCATTTCCGGCATTTGCATATCCATGAGGATGCAGGCAAAGTTCCCCTGCTGCCAGGCTTGCAACGCCTCTTTGCCGTTTGCAACCAGGTCCACCTGATAGCCTGCCCTGCTGAGTAAAGTGCAAATCAGCACCTGGTTGATTTGCTCGTCTTCTGCCACCAGCACAGGAATGCCAGCCACAGGCGAAGGCAGAGAATGTTTGCGTGCTGGAATCGCCCCTGGTGGTAACATCTGGGCATCAGCCGGTAAATGTTTTGCCGGTTTCAAGGGCAAAACAAAGGTAAAACAGCTGCCAATGTCCAAAGTACTGTCCACCGTGATGGAACCATCCATCAGCTTCACCAGGGCTTGGGTAATAGTCAACCCCAGCCCGCTGCCGCCAACACGACGAGAATGCGAGGTATCGACCTGGGTAAAGGAGTCAAAAATCATGTTCTGTTGGCTGAGCGGAATGCCGATGCCGCTATCAACCACAAAAAAGCACAGTAGCCTCTGTCCCTTAGCATCCCAGGCAGACCTTACCGAAAGGCTTAGTCCACCTGCGCGGGTACATTTCAAACTGTTGTCGAGCAAGTTGGTCAGTACCTGCATGAGTTTGTCCGCATCACCCACAAGCTGGTCGGGAACGGATGGGTGCACAGTACTGGTCAATTCCAGGTTTTGCTCCCTGGCCCGTACCTCCATAGGCGTGAGAACATCCTGCAAGGTAGTGCGCAGTGAAAAGGGCTGCTCGCTGAGCTCCATACGGCCGGCCTCCATTTTGGAAAAATCGAGGATGCCGTTCAAAAGTGTCATCAGACGCCGGGCCGAACGCTGGATAAAGGCCAAATGCTCCCGTTGCTCCTCGGAAGCTGTCGCACCATCCAGCAGCAGTTGGGATATGCCAAGAATGCCATTCATGGGGGTGCGGATCTCATGACTTATGTTGGCCAAAAATTCGTTTTTAGCCACATTGGCCGCTTCGGCAGCCTCCTTGGCCTTTTCCAGCTCCTGTTTCACTGCCTTGCGGGCGCTGATATCCTCAATGACCCACACCACCCCTTCGGCCCGATGCTCAGGGTCAATGGCCCGACCACTCAGGCTGCAGGGGATGATGGAACCATCTTTCCGGCGCATATTGTATTCCACCTGCAGAATCTCGCTCTCCAGCATGAGACGCACATGTCTACGAACAAAACGACGCATGGCACCAAAGCTGGAGAACAACTGGGGGAGTTCGATTGCCAGCAATTCTTCGCGGCTATAACCAAGCATCTCACACAGGCGCTCATTCACATTGGCGATTCTCCTGCCACGAATCAGGGCGATGCCCACCAAACTGGTACGGAAAATGGTTTCGATCTCACGGGCTGCAGCCAATCTGGCCAGTTCGGCGGTACGGCCGGCTTCCTCCTGTTTGGCGAGCTTTTTGGCCATTTTCTGCCCCTGATAGTCGTGCCAGGCAATGATAGCCAACAATAACCCCAGGGCTGCAACCAGCGCTGTGCTCAACAGAACCGCTGCCCACGGATAATGCACCGACTTCAGGGTCACCAAGTGCCAGCCATCCATGTCCAGCTGCTGCCAATCAAAACTGGCCTGTTGCACAGGCGTCTGCTGTAGCACGCTCCGCAACAGCACAGAAGAAAGACTCAGGCCTGGAACTTCGCCTACCTGGGCACCAACACCAACCACCTCAAGATTGGCCAACTCCCTTTGCCAGGCACCGGGTTCCTCCCATTTCTGCTCAGTGGCGGCAAACACTTGACCATCGGGCGACAGTACAAGGCTCTGCACCTCATTCTGTACGGAGAGGAGCATGTGCCGGAGCCCATCATAGGACCATTTCACCACAACCACAGCCCTGGGTGTGGTGTGTGTGGTAGAGAAGACCGGCGCACTGAAATACAGCCCCTTTATCTGCGAAACATCACCCACCCCAGGGTATTGTCCCAATCCGCCTGCCATGGCGGTGCTAAAGTAGGGTTGGCTGGAGTAGTCCGCGCCAACCTGTCTATGTCCATCCGGATCCCATGAGCTGCACAGTACCTTGCCCCTTGTATCTTGCACAAAAACCAACTCCGCATACAATACCTTACGAATGTTATTTAAGGCCCGGTTCAGTTCAGGATTTTGAGGATCAATAGTCCCCAGACTCACTGCCTGCACCATATCTTGTTCAGCAATTTTTACCGCAGCGTTACGATAAAAAGCCAATGCATAGGTGTTGATTCCCGAGCCCAGGCCGGTGGTAACCGGTTCCTGGAGGCGACGATGCATGGTAAGATTCACCTGTTCACAGATCAGAACTGCAAACAAGAGCAAGACAATGCCAAAAGGAATGAAGGCAGTCAGGCGAAAAACAAGCTGACGGCTTTCCGGTGAGAGCCGATACAAAGGTTCAACAGTCTTCTGTAATGCAGTGTAGATCGTCTTCTTCATCATCGTGTCCTGCAGATCGCTGTTTGCCCCTGCACCTCACGCTTCATACTGCATGCGGCGGTACTGGATGGCCTCGGCCACATGCCGCTGTTTTAAGGAAGAAACAGGGAAGCGAGTAGACACGCCCTCCAAATCGGCAATGGTGCGGGCGATCTTTACGATGCGGTAATAGGCGCGGGCAGAGAGCCCAAGCCGGCTGATGGCCTGATCGAGCAGGCGGGCGCAGGCTGTATCCAGCGGACAATAGCGCCTGACCTCCCTGGTGCCCATCTGAGCATTGCAGTAGAGATGCGGGTGCCGGGTAAATCGTTCTGCCTGCACCTGCCTGGCAGCCTGTACCCGGTCGCGAATACTGCTAGAAGCCTCACCGGCAGGACGCTCCAACAACTCCTTGACCGGCACCGGCGGCACCTCGATATGCATGTCTATGCGATCTAAAAGCGGCCCAGAAAGCCGGCTGCGGTAGCGCTGCACCTGCGGCGGACTACAGGTGCATGGCCGCACCACATCGCCCAGATAGCCGCAGGGACAAGGATTCATGGCTGCAACCAGCATGAAGCGGGCTGGAAAACGCAAAGAAGAGCTGGCGCGGGCAATGGTGACAGCCCCATCTTCCAGGGGCTGACGCAGCACTTCGAGCACCTGTTTTTTAAACTCAGGTAGTTCGTCCAAAAAAAGTACGCCATTATGGGCCAGGGATACCTCTCCTGGCCGCGGCACATGCCCACCGCCAATGAGTCCGGCATCGGAAACCGTGTGGTGTGGAGAGCGAAAGGGCCGCCGGGTTACCAGAGGCGAATCTGCCGGCAAAAGCCCAGCACAGGAATACACCCTGCTGGTTTCGTAGGCTTCGTCCAGGGTCAGGGCTGGCAGGATGGAAGGCAGGCGGCGGGCCAGCATAGTTTTGCCGGTGCCGGGCACCCCACACAAAAGGAGATTGTGTCCGCCCGCCGCTGCTATTTCCAGGGCACGCTTGACCGCCTCCTGCCCGTGTACCTCGGCAAAATCCGGCCCGAGCAGCTGGTTTGCCGCAAAAACTGCGTCAATATCCGTATGCTCTGGAGTAATTTCCTCCCGACCTGCAAGGAAATCCAGTGCCTGTTCGAGCCGCTCCACCCCATGGACACTCACACCGCCAACCAAGGCCGCCTCTTCCACATTACCACCTGGTACCAACACCCGGCGGCATCCGTAATCCCGAGCGGCCAGCACCATGGGAAGCACACCCGGCAGCGTTTTCACTGCGCCATCCAAAGACAACTCACCGCAGATCATGGTGTCGGTCAGGGCTTCTGCGGGCACCAGCCCCGCAGCAGCCAGTATCCCCAGGGCAATGGGCAAATCATAACCTGTGCCCTCTTTTCTGAGTGCTGCTGGCGCCAGGTTCACAGTGATGCGACGCAGGGGAAATTCGTAGCCGGAATTTTTGATGGCAGCCCGCACCCGATCCTTGGCCTCGCGCACTGCTCCCTCGGCCAGGCCCACGGTGGCAAAGGAAGGCAGACCCAGGGCCAAATCAACCTCCACCTGCACCATCAGGGCGTCCACCCCGGCCAGGGTTGCGCTCAGCACTTTGGCCAGCATCGCCCCTCCTGATACAGACATTGCATGGCCTCACTATATACACCAGGTTGCGTATATAAATAAAAGGGAGGTAAGACCTGACAGTCAGCGCCACCATTTTTCATCGCCTCCACCAACACCAACCTGGCATTTTCTATGGTGGGAGAGCTGTAAATCATCTGTATTCGTTTGGGCATCAGGCGACGGGCAAGCAGAAGCTGCTGCAACTGGGCCTGGCCAGAGGCTGGAAAGATGAAGACCACCCTGCTTCGGTTTTTTACAGCAAAGGCCGCAGCACAAATAAAGTCGTCCAGGCTGGCCAAAAGGCCATGGCGCGCCTGGGCCACCTGGATATCCTGGCTGATTCGCCCCCGGCCCTCGCTAAAATACGGCGGATTGCAGACCACCAAGTCAAAGGATTCAGGTGCAAGGATTGCAGACACCTGGCGCACATTCGCCGCCAGTATCTGCATGCGCTCCTGAAAGCCATTGCGGTCAACATTGGCGCGGGCAAGTAAGGCCAGTTCAGTCTGGTATTCAATCCCCACCAGCGTGCACGTTGGACAGCGGTAGGCAAGGATCAGGGCCACGACACCGCAACCGCAGCCAAGGTCAAGAATGCGCCCATCATGGCGGGGGCGGACAAAATGTGCCAGCAAAACAGCATCAACGGAAAAACGGTAGCCACGCAGGGGCTGGTGGCAGAACAATTCGCCACCAAAAAGCGTATCAGCACTGTGCCCCCCTGCACAGGCAGCCTGCACAACAGCTGTGTCAGCGGACGAAGGTAAACTCAAAGCCGGCTCCATCGCAGCCGCCCATGCAACACAACTGTACAGGACAAGATAAGGAAGGAATCTCGACAGTTCATCAGTTATGTTTACCATTGTACAGATGCTCCACGCAACCGGCAAGTGAGGTGGCGTGGAAGCGGCCTGCCCAAGCAACAGCCGCCAAGGGCATTCTTTTCATTACAGGAGTATTGCATGGATATTTTTATCAAAACCCATTTTTCCGGCGGCCATCACCTGCGCGCCTACCCGGGCAACTGCGAAAATCCACACGGCCACAACTGGAAGGTCAAGGTAACGGTGCGGGCCCATGAGCTCGACCAGCTCGGCATGGGCATTGATTTCAAGGATCTGAAAAAAACGGTCAACACCATTTTGGACGAACTCGACCACCGTGACTTGAACAAGCATCCCGCCTTTCAAGATAAAAATCCGTCTTCGGAACATATTGCCATGTTCATTTTTCATGCGCTTAAAGAACCGTTGACCAGCGAACGCTATGTATTATACGCCGTGGAGGTGCGCGAGACCGACAGCTCAGGGGTGGTGTACTACGGTGACTGATACGTCAGGCATCCAGGGCCAGATGCTGCTTCAGGTCAGCGAGCTATTCTATTCCATTCAGGGTGAATCCACCCGCGCTGGTCTGCCCTGTGTGTTCATCCGCTTAAGCGGTTGCAACCTGCGCTGCAAGTACTGCGATGCCGCCTACACCTGGACAGAACCAGGCACATCCCATAGCCTTGCCAGCCTGCTTAACTGGGTGTTGGCACAGGGCTGCAACCTGGTGGAGCTCACCGGTGGCGAGCCCTTGGGACAAAACAGCGTGTATGCACTTATGCAGGCCCTGTTGGCAAACGGCCTGCAGGTTCTGTTGGAAACCAATGGCAGCTTTGGTATTGGCCAGGTGCCGCTGGCAGTGGGTATTGTTGTGGATGTTAAATGCCCGGATTCCGGCATGGATGCCCACTGGCATGCCGCCAACCTGAGCCTGCTGCGCAATCGGGCGCAACAGGGCGCGCGTGATGAGCTCAAGTTTGTGCTCAGCAGCGAGCACGACTTTTACTGGGCCTGGGATTTTGTGCAGCGTCACCGACTCCAGGGGCTGCTGCCTATTCTCTTTTCTCCCCTGCAGCCCCAGTTGCCACCGCAGCAACTGGCAGAGCTGATGCTGCGGCACCGGGTGCAGGCCCGCTTGCAACTGCAGCTCCACACCCTGCTCTGGCCAGACAAGGCGCGCGGCGTGTAAAGTAAAGCCAAGAAATCAGACACCCTAAGGCTGTAACGTTCTGGCAACACAGCTCTGCTGGCAACAAACCACAAAGCCCCTTTCCTAAACGGAAAGGGGCTTTGTGGTCGGTCCCTGGCTTAGATAGAGAAAACCGGTGTTCGCAGAGTAGACCTACAGGTCCTGAGGTTTGACCACCTCACCGATACTCTTCTTCAACGCAAGCAAAGCAGCCTTCTGTTCGTCATATACGGCAAAAAGCCGTTCTGAGGCACCTTCCTCCTTGCGCCAGGCTGCTTTCTGGAGGTCGATCCGGGCAATGATGTTGTCGATGTACAGAGAAAACTGCATGGTATAGAGTGATTCTGGGTAATCCTTGTCTATTTTCTCCCTGAACAGTTTTTTCAGGTCTGCATACTTGGGCAACATACCAATGGGAGAGGCAATGGCCTCCACATCGCCGTGGGCGTACATCTCCAGCCAACCCAACCAAACATGCACATCCCGCTTTTCGCCCAAAAGCCCTTTCTCATTGCTGCCCCTAGCTTCGTGGGTGAGGAAGTAATTCAAACCAGCCATAATCGGTTTTTGTTTCAAGGCCGGGTTGGTGTAGAAATTGAATTGGGCCTGGAGGTATTCCGCCAGAGGTGCGGCAACAAAGGGGGCATTGGCCCAAGGCTGGCGATTGACACCACTTGCCCCCATTTCAGTGGCCGTGGCCCTGGAAACGATGGAGGCACCGATGGCCACACCGCTATCCATATCCTTGGCCACCCAGATGGGCGGCATGGTGTCGCTGTCGCGACCCGAGTAGGTAATTACCCGTACCGATACGCCATTGGGGTCGGCATTGCGGGCCTTGTCATGATTGGCAATGGCCTCGGCCAACAAGGTGCAGCGTGAATTGGGGTGTGACATGGGCACATCGTGCATGTCTTTGGTCCACATACCCTGGTAGTTATTGCCCCAGGCAGGCGGCTCTTCGCCGTCTCCCTCCCAGCGGGGTCTTTTGTGCTCGTCAACAAGCACGTTGGAAAAGATGACCTCGGTACCAGGCTTACGCAGGCATTTCATCAAATGCGGGTCGCCCTCCTCGTTGACATCCTTCAGAATACCGAAAATCCCGACTTCCGGATTCACTGCCCTAAGCGTACCATCTTCGGCAATCCACATCTGGGCCAGGTCATCACCGACAAAATTATCACCCACCATAGCTGTGGTGGTTTTGCCACAACCTGAGGGCGCGGCTCCGGCAAAAAAGGTCAGGCGGCCGCCCGGACCCTTGAGCCCGGTGATGAACATGTGCTCGGAAAGCTCTTTGCCGGCAAATGTATACAGGGCACTGTCCGTGGCAAAACGGTGGTTGCCCTTTTTCATCATCAGGGTGTTGCCAGCATAGGTGCAGTAGGTGGAATAAGTGGTCTGCCAACTGCGATCCATGTAGATGCGCACCTTGTCGATGTCTTCGGAACGGTTCGAACCCTCGGAATGGAGGTTGGTAAAAAATTCGCCCCGGCGGATAACTTCCTTGTCAAAGTCAGCAAAACAGTTGCGGTAGAGTATCTCGGCAGAGTGGAGCACATAGGTGGAACTGGATATTTCAATGGCCGGGATGGAAGAATGCGCGCCCACCGGGCCACGGCTGTAGAAACCAACAAACATGGTTTTACCGCGCATGATGCCGCGCATGTACTGGCGCATGTAGGCATGAGAGGTTTCGCGCGGCTCCCGTTTGGCAAGCGATGAGATGTCCTCATCTGCATTGGTAATATAAAAGGTCTGGTTGATCATGCGTCCCTGGTCTTCAGGTAAGTCGAAATGAATGGTATGGCCTGCCATGGCCAATTCACTCTCTTCACCTTTTTCCAGGCTCATCCTGCGGATCTTGGCACGATCCTCCTCGCTGCCGGTAACGATGATCACGGTATCCGGATCGCACAAGGCAATGGCATTTGCCACCTTGAGCAAGGCCTCCTCGCAGGTTATGGTGTTCAACCTGTGCAGATGCTCAGGGCTGAGCCGCTGCTTGAACAGATCCTGCGCTTCGGCCATGGAATGAACACCCCCCAAATCCGACAAAAGATCCACACCTTGTTTGTATTGCAGCATTATTTTCCTCCCAGAGTGTCATGGGGTAAAAAGATGTAGTGTTTGCTCATGTGTTTTTCTAAGTAGTATACCGATTTGTAAAAATACGCAATTACGTCTTCGGTCTTGTCTGCTTTTTCTGCATCTTTTTACCAAAACAAGGTCTACACTACCCAACTTCTGCAATACCGAACAACGTGCAAACAGAGCAGTGCAAAGAAACAAACCTGTAGAGGCAGTTTGCACCCGCTGTTGCTCCGGCATCCCTGTATAATGACAAGATGTAAGCACGGCGTTCTGTCTTGCAACAGAGCAGATGAACATAGCGGGTGGGCCAAGATGGTGCATATCCGCCGACTCTCTGGCGGAAAGTGATGTTCAGCCCTTGCCAGAAGAAGCCTGCTTGGTGTAAGTATACTGGTTTTTACCAAACTGAAGACAGACCCTGTGTGTTGCTTGGCTCTGTTTTGTTTGGCTTTTTTGCGGGTACGCACCACTTTTTAACTATACTTTTTTTAATTATACCTTTTGCGAGTAACGGGCATGGGTTTTCGTTGTGGCATCGTTGGTCTGCCCAATGTGGGCAAGTCCACCATTTTCAATGCGCTGACCGCTGCCGCCATCCAAGCGGAGAATTATCCTTTTTGCACTATCGAGCCCAACGTGGGCATCGTACCGGTGCCGGATGAGCGCCTAGATGTTCTGGCCGGGCTGGCACGCACCAAAGTCAAGGTCCCCACCCAAATGGAATTCGTCGATATTGCCGGGCTAGTGCAGGGCGCCAGCAAGGGTGAGGGGTTGGGTAACCAGTTTTTGGGCCATATCCGGCAGGTGGATGCCATTATTCATGTGGTGCGCTGCTTTGAGGATGACCACATCATCCATGTGGATGGCCATGTCGACCCCTTGCGCGACGTGGAGGTCATTGCCACGGAACTGATGCTGGCAGATCTTGAAACCGTAGAAAAACGCCTGGTTAAAACACGCAGCCAGGCCAAATCCGGCAACAAGCAATTCCTGGCCGAGTTGCAGGTGCTGGAACAGTTGCACAAGGTGCTCGACGCAGGCCAGCCAGCCCACAGCTTCACCCTGCCCAAAGGGCAAGACACCCGCTTTCTGCGCGAACTTTGCCTGCTTTCCGCCAAACCAGTACTCTATGTGGCCAATGTACATGAAAGCGAGCTGACCACCGGCAATGCGCACGTAACTGCACTCAAGCAGTTGGCAGCCACAGAAGGAGCGCAGCTGGTCTGTATTGCCGGAGCCATCGAACAGGAGCTGAGCCAACTGCCCCCAGAGGAGCAGCAGGAATACCTGCAGGAGCTGAACATGACAGAGCCCGGCCTGCACCGGCTGATCAAGGCGGGCTACAGCCTGCTCGGGTTGATCACCTTTTTCACGGTGGGCGAAAAAGAAACCAGGGCCTGGACCATCAGCCAGGGTGCCAAGGCACCGGCTGCCGCAGGAAAAATCCACTCTGACTTTGAACGCGGCTTTATCCGCGCCGAGGTGATCGCCTACAAGGATTATCTAGCCTGTGGTTCCGAGGCGGCAGCCCGTGACAAGGGACTAATGCGCTCGGAAGGCAAGGAGTATGTTGTGCGCGATGGCGACTGCATCCTCTTTCGTTTCAATGTATAATCTGGCCTCTTACCGGGTTACTCAATAATAAGGAGGCATTGTGCCGTATTCATCCTCCCAGGCAAAACAGATTTTTGTCCGTGATCTGCAGGAAAATCAGCAGATCAATAGCGAGCCTTTTCTGGTCAGCCGCTTTGCCCAGGCCGAAACCAAGGCAGGTAAGGCCTATCTTTCCCTCACCCTAATGGACAAAAGCGGTGAAATCGAGGCCCGTCTTTGGGACAGGGCCGAGCACTTTGCTCCCCTGGCCCAGGAGGGGGCCTTTATCACCGTGCAGGCCACGGTCGACCTGTTCAACGGTCAGCTCCAGCTCAGATTGCACACCCTAAGTGCGGCAGAAGAAGACAAGCTTGTGCTCAACGATTTTTTTCCTGCCAGCCACCGTCCCCGGGAAGAGATGATTCGGGAACTGAAAAAACGGATCAAGGGAATACAAGACAAGCCCCTGCAACGACTGCTGGAGGAAATTTTCCACGGCGAAACCCTGGCCCGCTTTGCCCAGGCACCGGCGGCAAAAAAAATGCATCATGCCTATCTGGGCGGTCTGCTCGAGCATACCCTATCCATGGCACACATGGCCGAGGCCGCAGCCAGACACTATCCACTCATCAATGCCGATCTGCTCCTGGCTGGCGTGTTTTTGCACGATCTGGCCAAGATCGAAGAGTTCGATTACAGCCGCCCGGCCTTCAACTACACCGACCGCGGTCGCCTGGTGGGACACCTGGTACTGGGGGTGGACATGCTCCGCCGCGCAGCAGACAAGGTGCCCGACTTGCCCATGGCAACCGTGGATCAACTGGCACATCTTATCCTCAGCCACCATGGTCAGCTGGAATTCGGCTCGCCGGTTTTGCCCATGACCCCGGAGGCCATGCTGCTGCACCACCTAGACGACATGGATGCCAAAATGAACTTCCTGGAAGGGATGATGGTGCAGATGGATGGGGACGAACAGCAATGGACCACCTTTCAACGGCCCCTGCAGCGCTATCTCTATCTACGTGGCCGCAACAGCACAAACAGCACAGGCAACACAGACGAGGGCACCGCGCAGGCCGCAAAAAATGCCGGCCAGCAGCAACTGCTGTGGGAACGCTGACAAGGGACAAGATCAGAACAAATCTATGACCACCTCGCAAGCAACAGATAAGGCCATGGCTGCCCCTATTCTCGGGCAAGGCAAGGCCCTGCGCCTGCTTGCACGGGCGCGCACAGGTGGGCGCCTGGCCCATGCCTACCTCTTTACCGGCCCTGAGGGCGTGGGCAAGTCTACCTTGGCCCGCAACCTGGCCACGTCTTTGCTCTGCCACCATCCCGATGCATCCCAGGACGTCCAGACAGAACAGGCAACAGGTTGTGGTCTTTGCACCTCCTGTCTGCAAATGCAGTCTGGCAGCCATCCTGATTTTCTACTCATCGAGCCCGATGGCCAGGGCATTAAGATCGACAGTATCCGTCTGTTGAAACAAACCCTTGGCTATCCACCCCTGGAGGGAGCCCTGCGGGTAGTGCTGCTCAAAGAAGTGCACACCATGCGACGCGAGGCTGCCAATAGCCTGCTCAAAATCCTGGAGGAACCACCACCAGGTAACCTGCTTTTGCTCACCAGCGCGGATGAAGCCGGACTTTTGCCCACCATCTACTCACGCTGCCAGCGTATTGCCCTCAAGGCCCTGCCCCATGAACTGGCTAGAGAGGTGATCCTCCAGCATAAACCAGATTTGAGTCGAGCAGACTGCCTAGCGCTTGCCGAACTGAGCGGCGGTTGCCCCGGCCAGGCCCTGCGCATGGAAGAGGAGAACATCCTGCCTCTGTACCAGGATCTTCTTGCCGCACTGCTGCACCAGGGACGACAAGAGACAGAACAGGTGCAGGCTGCCCTGTCTTTGGCCGGCCGCCTCAATGAGCACAGGGAAATGAGCGGCCACATTCTGCACCGCCTGCGTATCCTGTGCACCAATGCGCTGGCAATGCATCTCTGTGGGCAGGCCCCCGGCTCACATGATCAGACCGACAGGACTTCCCAAACGGCCCAGACGATACAGGCGACAAGAGAACGCTGGAATACAGAGCAATTATCTGCTAAACTGGCCAGTATCACTAAAGCGGAACAGGCCCTGCACAGAAATTGCAACCCAACGCTTGTTTTTGAAGTGCTGCTCCTGCAACTCTTCGACTGTCTTCCTTTTGTATCTCCAGACACATGAACGAAGTCAATCCCATAGCTGGTGCGGGTGGCAGGCCCGTTGGCACAACGCGCAACATCACCAGACACCACTACCTCATCCGTTTCCGTGACAGCGGCCGGGAATGTACTGCCTGCGCAGACAGTTCTGCCCTGCGCCGGGGCGATTTGGTCATGGTTCAGCGGGAACAGGGTCTGGAGCCGGCCACCATCTGTCATCGCACCTTTTCCATGGCCAGTCCCACAGGGGAGCGTATTGCCTGCCAGGAAATTGTACGACCAGCCACAGAGGAAGAACAGCAACGGTACCAGCTTGTGCTCGTGCAGGAGCAGGAAGCCTTTGCCTTTTGTCGGCAGCAGGTCGACCGCCTGCAGTTGATCATGCACCTAGTGCGGGTGGAGCGTTTTTTCAACGATTCAAAGATTATCTTCTATTTCACTGCGGAAAACCGGGTGGATTTCCGCGAGCTGGTCAAGGTTCTGGTACAGCAATACCGCACCCGCATCGAGATGCGCCAGATCGGCGTTCGTCACGAAACGCAGATGCTGGGTGGTCTGGGCGCCTGCGGCCGCGAACTGTGCTGCTCCACCTTCCTCAACAAGTTTGATTCGGTGTCCATCAAAATGGCCAAGATGCAAGATCTGCCTTTGAATCCTGCCAAGATATCTGGCATCTGCAACCGCCTGCTCTGCTGTCTGACCTACGAATATGACTCGTACCGCACCATGAAACGGCAGATGCCCCGGGTTGGCCGCTCCCTGATTGTTGATGGAGTCAGCTACCAGGTGCTGCAACAGCATTCGCTCGCCGGCTCCCTAACTGTGCTTGGCCCGGACGGCAGCCACAAGCTTCTTGAGGAGGCACAGTGGCGCCAGATTGAGGGTGAAAAAACCGGGGAGCGCAGCAAAGGCGGGACTGGAGATGGGACTGAGGCCGAAAACACTCCAAGTTCACCGCCATCACGGTCACGACAGTTCCGCCGCAAAAAGGCTAGAAAGCCGTCTTAAACGTACCGAGCCACCCATTATCTTCTTCCACAGCCAGGCTGCTCTTATGCCCACCTACGTCACCACTCCCATCTACTATGTCAATGCCCAACCCCACCTGGGCCATGCCTATACCACCATTATTGCCGACACCTACAGCCGGTTCAGGCGTCTTAGCGGCGACAGTGTCCGCCTCCAGACCGGCACAGACGAGCACGGTGAAAAGATTGCAGAGGCAGCTGCCAAGGCAGACAGCAAGCCCAGGGAATATGTAGATGCCATTGCCGCTCTTTTTCAGCAGACCTGGCCGCTGCTCAATGTGCAACCAGACTATGTCATCCGCACTACGGATGCAGACCATGTAGAAACCGTGCAGCGCATTCTCGACCAGGTGCACCAACAAGGCGACATTTACTTCAGTGAATACGCCGGTCTCTACTGCCGCGGTTGCGAACGTTTCCTCACTGACAAGGAACTAGTGGAGGGAAAATGTCCTGATCATCTGGTGGAACCAGAACCAATTACCGAACAGAACTATTTTTTCCGCATGTCCAAATATCAGGACTGGTTGATCGAGCACATCAAGGAGAACCCAGAGTTCATCACCCCGGAACGTTACCGCAATGAAGTGCTCGCCTTCCTAGACGAGCCACTGGAAGATCTCTGCATTTCCCGGCCAACCTCCCGCCTTACCTGGGGCATTCCCCTGCCCTTTGACAACAGGTTTGTCACCTATGTGTGGTTTGACGCGCTCATCAACTACCTGACTGGCATAGGGTATCCGGATGGCCCGCTCTTTACCGACTACTGGCCAGTGGCAGAGCATGTCATTGCCAAGGATATTCTCAAACCACACGCCATCTACTGGCCCACCATGCTCAAATCCATGGGTTTGCCACCCTTCAAACGCCTGCATGTACACGGCTATTGGAATGTCGATTCCACCAAGATGTCCAAATCGCTGGGCAATGTGATCCGCCCCCGCGAACTGGTAGAGAAATACGGAGTGGATACGGTGCGCTATTTCCTGCTCAGGGAGATGAGCTTTGGCCTGGATGCCTCCTTTTCCTACGACGCCATTCTTGCCCGGCAAAATGCGGACTTGGCCAATGACCTCGGCAACCTCTTCTCCCGTTCACTCACCATGATCGGCAAGTATGCAGACCAGCACATTCCTCCTCTGCATCCGGAACTGTTGCAGGAGAGCGACCATGAAGTGCAGGAAGCACTGCAGACCATGGGTACCACCTACACTGCCGAGATGAACGCCTTCCGCTTTCACCGGGCCCTGCAGGCGGTGTGGGAGGTAATCGGCCTGCTCAATCGCTACATTGTGACCAATGCCCCCTGGGAACTGGCCAAAGATCCAGAGCAGCACCAGCGCCTGCAGACTGTGCTGGCTCTTTTGGGTGGCAGTTTATGGCACATTGCCGTGGTGCTCAAGCCCATCATGCCCGAAACCGCGGCTAAAATGGCCCAAGCCCTGGGCATGGAGGAGGCCTTGGCCACGGCGGTACTCAGGCCAGCAACTCCGTTGGCTCCCCTGCCAGCCAGCCGTGGGCTCGGTGAGGTGCCCCAGCTCTTTCCCCGCATGGAAAAAAAGAAACAAGCAGTCTCAAAAACAGCCCAGCCCAATCAAGCACATGAAACGAAAAAAGCTGACCCAGAGGTGCAGCCTACTGGTTTGCTCTCCTTTGCACAGTTTCAAGCACTTGATTTGCGGGTAGCGCAGATCACCGCGGCCCAGCGGGTGAAAAAATCAGAGCGTTTGCTGCGCCTCAGCGTGAGTGCGCCGGAGGAACGCACAGTGGTGGCCGGTATTGCCCAAAATTACAGTCCTGAGGAACTCATTGGCAAAAAGGTGGTTCTTGTCGCCAATCTACAGCCTGCCAAACTCATGGGCACTGTTTCCGAAGGCATGGTGCTGGCCGCAAAAGAACCCCTGGAAGACGGTTCAGAACGTCTACGCCTGCTCTTTGTCGATCCGGCCATGAGTCCAGGCAGTAAAATTTCCTGATGCTTCACCCTGGGCTTGCTACCTGTGGTGCAGCCTGTTTTTGTCCATAACTTCAAAATTTTCTGGAGACCATATGTTCATGCTCGGCAACTTTATCCTCGCCTTGGCCAAGCTGATTGATATCATCCTGAGCACCTACATCTGGGTCGTTATTGCCCGGGCAGTCATCTCCTGGGTCAATCCCGATCCCTACAACCCGATCGTGCGTTTTTTGGTGCAGATCACCGAACCGCTACTGTCCCGTATCCGCCGGGTATTGCCAGCCATGGGTGGGTTGGACCTCAGCCCGGTGCTGCTCATCCTAGGTATTGTTTTTCTGCAGAGCTTCCTTAGGCCAACCCTGCTGCAGTTGGCAGGCATTTTTCACTAATTCCCATTTCAAATCAGAAAGCATGTCAAGGGGCAAGGCAACTCAGGTGTACATTGCGATACGCTGCAGAACATTCGCCTTGCCGACACGTAACAATGTTTTGTTGGATAGTTGCAATGAGTAGTACGCCATGCCGTACCTGTTGACCCAGGCTGATGGCTCTCTTCTGCTGAGGATACATGTACAGCCGCGGGCATCCCAAAACCAGGTGGCAGGTTTGCAGGGTGATGCCCTGAAGATCAGGCTGTCTGCACCACCGGTGGATGGCAAGGCCAACAAGGCAGTACTCGCCTTTCTCGCTGCCTTGTTGTCCCTGCCCAAGAGTGCCCTCAGTTTGAAAAGCGGGCAGCAAAGCCGCCAGAAAACCGTGCTCGTTACCGGCGCAAATGAGGCGACCATCCGCAGCATTCTCGCCCCCCTAGTGCAAGAACAGAGGTAAACCTGCCGCCCGTGCAGTTCTCTGCACGGTAAAGACAGACTGGCTCAACCTGGACCGCATGCAATACCAATGACCAAGCAGAAAAAAATTGTTCTCGCCAATCTGAAGGCCTACCGTTCACCCGCGCTGGTGGAGCAGTGGTGCGGTGACTTCCTTGCTGCCCTGCAGCAGATGCCGGAGGAGGTGGAGATTGTTTTGGCTGTACCCCATATGGCCCTGGAACGGGTCTGGCAAAAAATTGAGAAGCGGCCCGGCATCAGCCTGGCTGCACAGGTGCTTTCCTCTTTCCCGCAGGGCAGTTATACCGGCACCACTCCAGCGGCCTGGCTGCGGGGCCTGGTGCGCTACAGCCTGGCAGGCCACCGGGAACGTCGCAGCTATTTCCACGAAACTGTGCAGGATGTGGCCCGCCAGGTGCACGAGGCCCTGGAGGAAGACATTATCCCCATTGTCTGTGTAGAGGGCGAATACTTTGTTCAACAGCTCGCTGCCTTTACCCTTGAGGAGCGGGAGCGGGTCTTTTGGGCCTTTACTCCAAAGCTTGAAATCAGCCTGGCTCTTCCCAGGGATCTTAGCGTAATGAGTGAGGCCATCACCAAGATCGCGGCACAGGGAGGCGGGCGACCGGTACTGTACGGCGGTGGAATCAGTGCAGACAATGTCAGCGCCATCTGGGCCCTGCCGGGAATCAGCGGCATCATGCTAGGGGAAGCCTGCCGTGACGCAGGCAACTTTGCCCGCCTTGTCCAGAGCCTGCGCTAAGCAGCTTTTTCTGCAAAAGAAAAGCGGCCGAGCAGGCCGCTTTTCTTTTTTCTGTACAGCAACTTGTTACATGCTGCGCAAACGGCGGATACGCTCTTCCATGGGGGGATGGGTGGAAAAAAGCCCTGCCAGGGAGCCGCCCTTGAGCGGGTTGACAATATACATTTGGGCAGAGGCCGGGTTCACGTTCATGGGCCGTTGCGCATTGTATTGGCTCAATTTGGCCAAGGCACTGGCCAAGGCCTGTGGCTGGCCGCAGATGGCTGCGCCGGTGGCATCGGCAATGTACTCGCGGCTACGGGAAATGGCCAATTGGATAAGGGTGGCGGCAAAGGGAGCGATGAGCATGGCCAGCAAGCCCACCAAAGGATTTCCGCCGCCTTCGCTGTTGCGAGTGCCGCCAAAAAACATGGCCATGGTGGCCAGGTGCGAAATAGCACCAGCCATTACCGCGGCAATGGAGGCAATGAGGATATCCCGATTTTTGATATGCGCCAACTCATGGGCAAGCACGCCGGTGAGTTCATCGCGGTTCAAGGCCTGCATGATGCCGGTGGTGACCGCAACCGCCGCATGCTCGGGATTGCGTCCAGTGGCAAAGGCGTTGGGAGTGGCGTTCTGCACCACATACACCTTGGGCTTGGGGATACCGGCCTGATGCGCCAGCTGCGCCACCAGGGCGTGCAGTTCCGGTGCCTCATTCTCCGCCACTTCCCTGGCACCATTCATTGCCAGGGCCAATTTATCGGAATTCCAGTAGGCAAAAAAGTTCATGGCCAGGGCAATGAAAAAGGCCATCATCATGCCCTGCTGGCCACCCAGCGCCTGTCCCACAAACATGAACAGAGCGGTAAGCGCTGCCATGAGCAGAAATGTTTTCATGGTGTTCATCATCTGTTCCTTTCCTCCAACAGGTTGCTTTTCAAGCTGACAACTCACTCTACTTCAGTATATCGACCATATAATAAGTCGCGCCAATTCAGGGTCAAGTAAACGCACCTGCCTCTACCATAAAAAAAGGCCCCGGTTGCCCGGAGCCTTGGTCATAGGGTATGTAGAGTGCATGTTCCTACATCATCTTCAACATGGTAGCAACGAGTTTATCCACCCCTTCAGCCACCTGGTCTATGCGTGACTCGAGCATATAGCAGGGTGTTGTCACAATTTTATTGGCCGCGTCCACGGCAATTTCTCCCTGGCTGGCCGGTTGATTTTGCGCTCCCATGGCGGCAAGATGTTCGGCGGTGGTGCTGTCTTGTCCGATGGTCAAGGTGCCTTTGCCTAACACTTTGGCCACAATGACCGGGGCAATGCACAGGGCGCCAATGGGTTTGCCCGCCTGGTGGATGGCCTTGATCGCCTTGGCCACATCGGGCTGTACCTTGCAGTTGGGGCCATCAAAGGCATACGTGCACAAGTTCTTGGCTGCACCAAAGCCACCCGGCAGGACCAGGGCATCCACGGAATCCGGGGAGAACGTGGCCAGGGCAGCGATCTTGCCCCGGGCAATTCTGGCAGATTCGATGAGCACATTGCGCTGCTCATTCATCTCCTGACCATTGATATGGTTCAGCACGTGGTGTTGCTTGATGTCGGGCGCATAGCACTGAAAATCAGCGCCATGTCTATGAATCGCCCACAAGGTAAGTGTTGCTTCATGAATTTCCGCCCCATCCTGATGACCGCATCCGGCCAGAATGACAGCAAAGGTTTTCTTCCGCATATGACCTCCTTGCAATATTGAAAATACTAGGGTTGAAACAGCACGAACCTGGTCGGTCGCGACATTGCCTGCCTAACTGGCTGTCGCTTCCTCCAGTGTATATATAGCTGGCAGGTTACGATATTTTTCAGCAAAATCCAAACCATAACCAACCAAAAATCCGTGATCCAGAGTAAAACCCACGTAGTCTGCCGTAAGCGGCACCCGGCGCCGCTCTTTTTTATCGATCAGAACGCACAGTTTGACAGAAGCCACTGCCTGGCTGTGAAAGTAGCCAATGAGCCACTGCAGGGTCATTCCGGTATCGACAATGTCTTCCACCACCAGGATATCCTTGCCACGTAGATCAAGGGAAGGTTTCTGCACCAGACAGATGTTGCCCGAAGTGGAGGTGCCTGTGCCATAGCTTGCCACCCGCACAAAATCAATGGCACAGTCGATGGAGATCCTGCGACACAGATCCGCAGCAAAAACAAAGGCACCGCCCAATACTGCCACCAAAACCAGGTCACCTGCAGCATAATCCCGGCTTATCTGCTCTCCCAGGCGGCTTACACATTCTTCAAGACGGCTACGGCTGATGACTTCCTGCATGGCATGCTGCATGATCCTACTCCAAAAAACACAGGACATTGGCTGGGGGCGCCACCTTGTGGCCCTCTAAAAAATCTCTGTGAAATTGCACTATACGGTGATTCATACTGCTTGTCACCTGCTTGCACAGGGCATTTTGACAAGACAAAGAACATGCAGCGCCTTGGCAGCAGTATAACTGGTGGTTCTCCTTGCAAAATTGCGCTGCTGTTCTATACTTATAAATTTTTGCAACAAAGTATTATTGTATGCGCACTGTGCGCATGTGCACGCGGTCAAAACCATCTCGCTGCGGTGTTTTTTTGACCTCCGTCCTGCACCGACCAAGGACAATCACCACACAACAATAAGGATATTCCATGCCTCCCTTTCGCATAAAAACCATCAACGCCATTGCCCAAGAAGGGCTTGCCCTGTTCTCCGACCGCTACACCGTTGCTTCTGAAGAAACGCATCCGGATGGTATTGTGGTGCGCAGCTCCCACGTGGATCTCAACCAGTATCCCGAACTTTTAGCCATTGCCCGCGCCGGTGCAGGGGTCAACAATATTCCTGTGGATCTGGCCTCAGACAAGGGCATCTGCGTATTCAACACCCCGGGTGCCAATGCCAATGCGGTGGTGGAGCTGGTCTACACTTCGCTGGGCATGTGGCTGCGCAATGCAGACAAAAGCATCGAATTCTGCCAAAAACTGGCGGGACTGGACGATGAGGCAATTAACCGTGAAGTTGAGGCGCGCAAAAAAATCTTCAAGGGCGAAGAGATGGCCGGCAAGACCATGGCGGTCATCGGACTGGGCAAGATCGGGGTGGGGGTGGCCAATGCCGCCCTGCACCACCGTATGCAGGTGGTGGGCTTTGATCCTTTCCCTGCGCTGGACAATATCCATCAGCTCTCGCCCGAGGTGACCCTGGCGCGTTCCCGCAACGAGGCCCTGCGTCAGGCCGATTTCATCAGTGTGCATATTCCACTCAACAAAAACACGCTGGGATATGTTACTCAGAAGGATTTTTTGGAGTTTGTCAAGGATGGTGCCATTCTCATCAACTATGCCCGCGGCCCGGTGGTGGATGAAGATGCAGTGCTTGCTGCCCTTGCCAGCGGCAAACTCAAGGCCCACCTTTCAGACTTTCCTTCGGTTAAATTTTTGGGGCATCCGCAGATTCTGCTCACCCCGCACCTTGGGGCATCCACTTCCGAATCAGAGGAAAACTGTGCGATCATGGCAGTGCGTGAACTCAAGAATTACCTGGAATACGGCAACATCGTGCACAGCGTCAATTTTCCCAACATCGAAACCATCCCCACAGTGGAAGTCGACACCCGGCTCACCGTGATCAACCGCGACCAACCCGGCATGATCGCCCGCATCAGCGACATACTCGGTAGCGAGCACATCAACATCATCAACTATACCAATAAAAGTAACGGTACCCTGGGCTACAACATCATCGACTGTGCCGGCCCGGTGCCAGAACACGTGCAAAACAAAATCCACCACCAGGATGGTGTGCTGCGGGTACGAGTGATTCCCCTGGAGTTGCGCCCGCAATAAACGAATTGAATATTATTTATACGCCTGACGCATTGACGTGCTTTTTGGGGTAAAAAAATATGAACCGTGTAACCGGTCATATTTAGGTTGTTTTAGGGACGCAGGCGACAATCTCCCTTTTGCTTGTTCAGTTAATTAAACTCTTTACCCAGACCATGGCTTGACCTGAACACAGCGTAAAGATGTATCCATTTGAAATGACGACATATTTGTTTTTCTTCAAAAACAAGGGATTTTGGCACGCCTTGTGCAATATATACATTAATTCTTCATCTCTTCTCTCCTTTCCGGCTTGACCTCTTCGGAGGTCAGGCCGGTTTTTTTTGCGCTCCCCATGCCTCCAAACGACCAGTGCATCCACCTTGCCAGCCAGGCAGATTATGACGAGACAACCCTGGCCGTCACCCTGGACTCCCTGCTTGCACCTGCCACCACGACTATCAACCTGCACGGTACCACGGTACTGTTGAAGCCGAATCTGCTCACTGCCAGCAACAGCAGCCTGGCCTGCACCGACGCACGTTTTATTGTTGCCGCTGCACGCTGGTTCATGGATCAGGGAGCCAAGGTACAGGTGGGTGATTCGCCTTCCTTTGGCTCGGCAAGAGGGGTGCTGCACTCCATGGGCGCCTTGCAGCCCTTGCTGGCCATGGATGTTGCCGTGACAGAATTCAAAAAAAGCAGCATGGTGCAACTTGCTGACAGAGTGCAGGTGGGTTTGGCCCAGGCAGCGTTGGATTGTGATCTTTTGGTCAACCTGCCCAAGGTCAAGGCACATGCCCAGGCGCGTATCACTCTGGCGGTCAAGAACTGTTTCGGCTGTGTGTCAGGTTTGCAAAAGCCATGGTGGCACATGCTCCATGGCAGACAAGACGGTATCTTTTTCGACCTTATCACCGCTCTTTTGGCCCACCTGCCGCCCAGCTTGCACCTGGTGGACGGTATCACTGCCATGCACAAGACCGGCCCTGTCCACGGTAAACCATTTCCCCTGGGCTGCGTAGTCTGCGGTACCAATCCCGTTGCCGTGGACACTGTTCTCCTCTATATTTTACGAGTGCCTCCCCAGGAGAGTCCACTCTGGCTGGCGGCGCAGAAAGCGGGCTTGGTCGGCACCAACCTGGCAGACCTCGAACTCGACCAGGGCCTGCTGCAGACCTTCAGGGTCGACGGATTCAGAATTCCGGGCGAACTGGCCCCTGTTCGCTTCAATCCCTTGCGTTTTCTTAAAAACAATGGCAAACGCCTCCTTTTGCGTTTGCAGGGTGGATAAAGGGGCTATTCTTGCAACAGCCCGCAACCTTTCAACAACATACCGAGCCCAAGGCTCCTGGAGTACGATATGATCGATCTGCACGGTAAAGTGGCGCTGGTTACCGGCGGCTCACGTGGTATTGGCCGGGCGATTGCCCTGGAACTAGCCAGACAGGGGGCAGAGGTGATTATCAACTATGTCCGCCACCATAACAGAGCCCGTGAAACTGTGGAGGCGGTGCAGGCGGTTGGCGGCACCTGCCACATGATCCGGGCGAATCTCGCCAACGCCGACAGCTTAAGCACCATGTTCGCCGAAATCAGGGAACGCCACCAGCACCTGGACATCCTGGTGTCCAATGCCGCCTCCGGTATACTCAAGCCCATGGAGGAGCTGAAGGTCAAACACTGGGATTGGGCCATGGACATCAATGCCCGCGCCCTGCTCTTTCTCGTTCAACAGGGAGCGCCCCTGATGCAGGCGGGTGGGCGCATTATCGCCATTTCCTCCATTGGCGCTGTTCGTGCCATTCCCAATTACACTGTGGTGGGCGCCTCCAAGGCGGCGTTGGAATCCCTGGTGCGCCACCTGGCAGTGGAGCTGGGGCCTCGTGGTATTACCGTGAACACCATCAGCGCCGGAGTGGTGGACACTGATGCCTTGAAAAAATTCCCCAACCGGGAGGAACTCATCCGCGCCTCCATGGAACGCACTCCTCTGGGCCGCATGACCACGCCAGAGGATGTGGCCGACGTGGTGCTGCTCTTATGCAGCAAGCGCGCCGCCATGATCCATGGCCAAGTGCTGCTGGTGGATGGAGGCTACGCCATTCACGGCTAAAATCAGCCTGCCGCTCTTGCCATCACTGATTAAACTAAGAGTAGTAAAAACGCCGGACCTGGCAGTGTATTCTGATTTTTAGAAGGAATTTTTGGGGAAATCGAAAAACAGCAGGGAACCGCTCTGCTCCTGCAGCTCAGCCCAGGAACCGCTAAAGGCAAGGGCCACCATGCCAGCGGTGGGGATGTTGGAAAGTGTAAGCCCGCCCAGTGCATTGGCCAAGCTGGTACTCTCCGGGTTGTGCCCCACCAGAAAGATACGCTTGTGATGCTCCTCCACCTGCTGAAGCAGGTTCAGGAGCATCGGCCAGCTGGCCGCATACTGCAGTTGATTGTAGCAGATGGCCCCAAGCGGGTAGCCAAGGACGCTGGCATAAATCTCTGCAGTGCGCCGCGCCCGCACAGCCGGGCTCGACAGGATGAGATCTGGTTTGAAAGCGCGTTCACACAGTCGCTGCGCCATGACAGGCGCATCGCGCTCTCCCCGTTTGTTCAGAGGGCGATCAAAATCTGTCAGGGTACTGTCCTGCCAGCTTGACTTGGCATGCCGACAGATCAGAAGTTCCTTGTCCTCAAGCAGTATCTCCATCTGTCAACTCCTGCCATAATGCCCTGTAGGCCTGCGCTGCCATGGAAGAAGGCAACTCGGCCATCACAGGTTGCCGATACAGCCCCATACGCTCGATATCTGCACAATGCGGGATGAGCGCCGCCAAAACACTCTGTTTGCCACCCATGGCCTGCATCATCTGCTGGTGCATCTTCTTGCGCCGTTCCACCATGGAAAAAAATACGCGCACCTTTTCCCGACCACTGCCCAGTTCATCCAAAAAGGCATACAACTGCTTGAGGGACAGCAGAGAAAGGGTGGTAGGTACCATAGGGACCAGGATGATGTCAGCTGCAAAAAAAATGTTTTCCGACAGCAGGGTCAGGTTGGGCGGACAATCCAGCACAATACGTCCATACTCCTTATGCAGCGGCTGCAGTACCTTGGCCAGGCGCTGGCTGGACTTTTTCTGCTCATCCAGAACTATATCAAGATTGCGGTAAGAAAAATCCGCAGGCAGCATGTCCAGGCCGTTGTAATCCGTTGCCCGGATGCCGTTTTCCAGATGCGAACCACCCTTGAGCAGCTTCTTGGCGCTGTACTTGCTGTGCGGCCGCATGCGGAAATAAAAACCGGAAGCCCCCTGGGGATCAAGATCGCACAGCAGGGTCTTGACTCCCTCCTGGGCTGCCAGGTAAGCCAAGTTAACGGCAGCAGCAGTCTTGCCAACCCCGCCCTTAATGCTGTACACCGCCAAAATACTCATGGCTGCCGCTGTTGCTTGCCAAAAAGGGAGTTGAACAGCTCCAGTTGGGTATCACTTGTCATGGAGGCAAAGACTTCGGCAAAATGCTGACGCAGGGGCTGTTGTTGCTCATAGAGGCTTTGCATGAGCGCACCCAGGGCTGCGATCTGTTCTGCTTCTGCCTCCTGCAGTGCGTTTCGGTGCA
The DNA here is from genome assembly GCA_040776885.1 of Desulfobulbus sp. Taxonomy (GTDB): domain Bacteria; phylum Desulfobacterota; class Desulfobulbia; order Desulfobulbales; family Desulfobulbaceae; genus Desulfobulbus. The sequence continues at coordinate 673,590 of JAXGZR010000001.1, forward strand.
CGCCCTTGCTCGTCTCCTTGGCCTCTTTGTGCATGTCCCAATGCCGGATAGTTGTTGCCAAAAGCTCCTGTTGCACAGACAAGTCGTTAAAGTCGCCCAAAATACTTTGCACAGCCTTCAGGGGCTTCACAAGCTGAGCAAAGGCCTCCTCTGGATAGAGCGAGCTAAAAAACTCCATACTGTAACGCAGCTTCTTACAATCGATTCGTAGTTGATGTACCTCTGCATCTGGTGTGTTCGCATCCAGATTCTGCCCATCCCGCAAAACCCGTTGACTGTGCTTGCGAATAATACGGTTGGCAAGCTTGATAATGGGTTTGTCTGCCAGCGGTCCGCCAGGAGGAGGCGTTGCCGCCAGAAAACGCTCCCAATCCGAAAGCAACCGCTCAACCCTGCTGGCGCCAAGAAAACGCACCATGTTACGCTGGGCCTTGCGCCGCTGCCGGGCAATATCCGTAAAATAAGCCTGTAGTCCAGAGCGCAACTCCGGGTGCAGACGGGCAAGGCTGGCTTCCTCGCTCAGCAGATACACATCCAGATCCCGGGTGGGACCGGTGGCACGGCCCAGTTCGGCAAAACCTTGTTTAAATGGTTTGAGCGCCTCGGCAGAAAAAACGCCCTTGGTCAGGCTGAGGGCCGAACGGGTACGGCGCACCGCCACCCGCAGATCGTGCAGAAACTCGCTATCCAAATCCGCCATGGTGCCAGGAAAATTGCGACGCATAGCAGTCAGCAGTTCTCCATACACCCTCTGCAATGCTTCGCGGGCAGTCAGTTGCGGCTCAAGTGCCAAGGTGAATTTGGAACTGTAATCCAGGGGCTTTCTGCCAGTAGCCAGGCAGCCGGCCTCAAAGCCGGCCAGTGGTGATACTGGTTCGACAATGCCCTGTGCCTGTAGTAGAGTACGCACTGCGGCCAATTCCTCATCATAGCCGCGCAAGGGAAACACACGGGCCATACGGAAGCTGTGTGTCTCGCCGGGCAGACGCTGCTCTTCAAGCACCAGGCGCAACACGATTTTACCGTCGCCATTGCGCAGATGCAGCTGTCGGCCCTGCAACTCGACCTCGGCCAAGGGCAGCAGGGCGCGGATACCGATGACCGGGGCCAGGGTACTGCGCATGGGACCTTCGGGAAAGACATCAATGCTGCAGGCCTTCTTGCACTGCGGCCCACCTTTGAGCAGGATAAGTTCCCCGTCGTTGGCGTACAGACTCCAGGAACGCTGGTGTACATGCAGGATCAGGCCTGCCTGGTACAGTCGCCAATCAAAGGTATCCACATAGGTGACCACCGCTGTATACTCGGGTAGGGCCTCCAAATTAAAATGCTGGGCCAACTGCGCTTCCAAGGCACTACGTGCCAAGGTTTCCGGAATAATCCAGGTATCTTCAACAAGACTCATACCAAGGACTCAGCTGCGGTAATTGGCGTTAATTTTGACATAATCAAAAGAAAAGTCACAGGTGTGCACTACTGCGTGGGCGTGCCCCTCGTGGAGTTCGATCCCAACGGTGAAGCGTTTTTGTTTGAGCACCTCGGTGGCGCGGGCCTCGGCATCTGCCCCCAGACACAGACCGTGCTCCACCAAGAGCACATCGTCAAAGGCAATATTTACTCGATCTTCCTGGAAATGACAGTCCGAACGGCCAAGGGCGGCCATGATCCGGCCCCAGTTGGCATCTTCACCGAAAAAGGCGGTTTTGACCAAGGCAGAGTTGGCAATGGTCTGGCCCGCATTGATGGCCTCTGCCCTGGTGCGCGCACCCGTTACCTCAATGCGCACCAGCTTGGTTGCGCCTTCGCCATCGGCAACGATTTTCAGGGCCAACTCCTGGCAAATTTCGCGCAGGGCTGTACCGAAAATGCGCACGCCCTCGGTATTGTCTTCGTCAATCCAGGCATTGTTGGCCATGCCGTTGGCCAGCACCAGAACCATGTCGTTGGTCGAGGTGTCGCCATCCACGGTTATGGCGTTGAAGCTCTCATCCACAGCCTCGCGCAAAAGTTTATCCAGCACTGGAAAGACAATTTGCGCGTCAGTAACCACAAAACAGAGCATGGTGGCCATGTCTGGTCGAATCATGCCCGATCCCTTGGCCATACCAAAAAGAGAAACAGGGGTATTGTTGATGAAAATACGTTGGGCCGCTGTTTTTTCGACCAAATCCGTGGTCATCATGGCCTGGGCCACATCATCGAGTTTGCTGGCAGACAAATTACCAACAAGCTCTGGCATGGCCTGGGCAAAGGGGTCGACAGGCAGGGGCAGACCAATAACACCGGTGGAGGCCAACTGCACCAATTCTTCTTCGATGCCCAGTGCCTGGGCTGCCATGGCACTGGTGGCCCGGGCCGCCTCCATTCCAGGCACACCAGTGCAGGCATTAGCATTGCCGCTGTTGACCAAAATAGCCTGGGCTCTGCCAGTACGGAGTCGCTCCCTACTCAGTCGCACTGGAGCAGCCTTGACCCGGTTGGTGGTGAGGACTCCGGCAGCAACAGCTGGTACCTCGGAAAAAATCAACCCAAGATCAGGTCGGTTAGTATAACGTATTCCTGCTGCCACTGCTGCTGCGGTAAAACCCTGCACGTGCATGATTACGCCCTATGAAAAGGAAAAAAGAGTGAAATCTGGTACATTTTACCAGAGATATGCTAAAAAGTAAGTAGGAATACCGGCTCTGTTGGTGCACCCCACCACACCCCACCAATATGGCGGCCCCACCCGAACAGGTAGCGCTACCATGCCTTGGCACGGGCCACTTGCCGTGCACAAGGCACACAGGGCACAGTCCTTATAAAACGAGCATGTGCTCTATCAGTCTGTCTTGGGCAAGCTTTCCACATAGTCCATAATGGCCTGGGCGCTGTGCTTGGAACGCTCCACCGCCTCAACCACAGTTCGTGCACCAGTGACCACATCGCCAGAGGCAAAGACCGCCTTATGGGTGGTACGGCCGACCTCATCGGTAATCACCAGGCCAGTCTTGCCGATCTCCAGACCTTTGAGGGTGCCCAGCGGTGCCTGGCCTGTGGCGATAACCACCGAATCCGCCGGGAAACAGCGCTCTGTACCTGCAATCTGTTCAAGCCGCACCTTGCCTTCGCCATCAACAACCTTGCGGGTGGTACGGCAGTGCACGCCCTCATCACTGATAGCCACCGGCGACACAAAGAATTCGAAATCCACGCCATCCATGCGGGCATAGTCGTACTCGTAGCGGGTGGCCGACATATCCGCTTCGCCCCGATGGTAAAGAATGGTCACCTCCGAACCCTTGCGCAGAGCGGTGCGGGCCACATCCATGGCCACATTGCCAGAACCGATCACCGCCACCCGATAGCCCAGACTGCAAACATCCGGATTTTTCAGGTAGCTGATGGCATAATGTACATGCCCCAGGGTCTCGCCGGGCAGACGCAGGGGCCTGGGATTCCAGACACCGGTGCCAACGAACACCGCCTTGTACTCGTTGGCCAGCAAATCTTCCAGGGAAACCACCGGACCAATGAGCATGTTGGGGCGCACCTTCACATTGAGTCGTAAAAGCGCCTTATAGAGTTTGTCGAGAATGGTTTTGGGCAAACGAAAGTCTGGAATACCGTACTGCAACACCCCGCCAATCTGGTCCTTTGATTCGAAAATAGTGATCCGGTAGCCATGGATGGCCAGAATAAAAGCCACCGTGAGTCCGGCAGGGCCAGAACCAACAATGGCAATACGCTCCTTCTGTTCTGCAGTTTTGAAGGTGTCTGCCTGGAGCCGATCAAGGAAATAACTGGAAATATAGTGTTCGATATCGCTCCACTGCACCGGCGTGCTCTTTTTGCCCATAATGCAGTGTCCTTCGCAAAATTTTTCATGCGGGCAAATAAGCGAGCACACAACAGAGAGCGGATTGTTTTCAAAGAGCAGGGCCCCGGCATCCTGAATTTTGTTGGCCAACAGCAGACGGATAGCGGTGTTCACTGGAGTGCCCACAGGACAGCCCTTGCTGCACCGTGGTTTCTTGCATTGGAGACAGCGGCCAGCCTCTTCCAGAATATGTTTTCCCATGGCATACCTCTACAAAAAAAGAAAAATTCGGCTTTGCCGGACGTTGGGCAGCAGGTACAGGGGCCTTGCCTGCGCCTATCCTGTTTTATCTTCTAGACGCAGATGGTCATCCCACTGTACTTCCTTTTTACCGGACTGGAAAGCCAATGTAGCGTATTTATGGGAAGAAAGTGCTCACTCTGCACCGCACACAGCAAAGGCTCGGGCCAAGAAAGCAGCTGGTACAACAAGGATGAGGCAGGAGGTGTTTGCAGACTGTGCGCGCTGGTGCTGAATCTTCAATAAAAGATGGGCAGTCTTTTTATCTTATCTTTCTTTGCTGACGTAGGGCGCACAGCAGGGTGTATAAGGTACAAGAGAGTTCCACCATCTTCCCCTTCCCTTGCCTGTTGTGCCTTGGTATAGTGTTTCTCTACCAAAAAGAACAACAACATCCAAGCCAAGCCCCCTCACCCCTTTGTCTAACTATGGAAAGAAAAAACAGTATCGCCGAGGTGCGTCAACGGATCGATGAAATCGACGATACCCTGCTCGACCTGCTCAAAGAACGTTTGGAATGCGCCAAGACCATCGGCAGGCTGAAGAGTGAAACCAAGCGCGCCAAGTGGGACCCGCAACGCGAATTGGAAATTTATGAGCGGCTGCGGCAAAACAATCAGGATGTCTTTCCACCCAAGGCCCTCTACTCCATCTTCCACGAGATCATCACCTCCTGCCGCCTGTCGCAGCGCAAGGCCACAGTGGCTTACCTTGGCCCCGAGGCCACCTTCACCCACCTGGCCGGAGTGAAATATTTCGGGCAAAGCGCCGATTACCTACCCATGGAATCTATTCCCGAGGTCTTTCAGGAGGTGGAACGCGAGCGGGTACAGTACGGTATCATCCCAGTGGAAAACTCCATTGAGGGAGCAGTCACCTATTCGCTGGACTCCTTTCTTCTTTACAAGGTGCAGATCTGCGGCGAAATCGAGCTGCCCATCAGCCACAACCTAGTGAACCGCTCGGGCAACATGGAAGACATCAAAACCGTGGCCTCCCATGCCCAATCCCTTGCCCAATGTCGGCAGTGGCTCCGCAAAAACCTGCCGGATATTCCCACCCTGCCTGTTTTTTCCACGGCAGGGGCAGCCAAGATGGCTGCAGAAGACCCAAGCATCGGTGCCATTGCCGGCTCCCTGGCCATCACCACCTACCAATTGCAGGTGGTGGTTAAGGGTATCGAAGATTTTCAGGGCAACACCACCCGCTTTCTCGTACTTGGCAAAAAATCACCGTCAAAAAGCGGCAGTGATAAAACTTCCGTCCTCATTGGCCTGATCAATCGACCCGGTGCACTCAACGAAATCCTCACCATCCTTTCGGCCAAAAATATCGATTTGGCCAAGCTCGAATCCCGCCCCACCAAGGACAAAGTGTGGAAGTATATGTTCTTCCTCGACATGATCGGTCATATAGAAGACCCGGCCATTTACGAAGCCTGCAATATCCTGCGGCAGATCTGTGCCTACTTTGAATACCTGGGCTCCTATCCGCGGGCGGACGCCATTGCTCTTAGTAGTTAGGCAGCCCACTGAAACACAGTTATGTGTGCACTCTTGCAGGTCCAGGGTCTGGGTAAGGCCTATGGCGCACAACAGCTCTTTGCAGATGTACAGTTCAGTGTCCAGGCCGGTGACCGCCTTGGCCTGATCGGTCCCAATGGCTCGGGCAAATCCACCCTGTTGAAAATTTTGTGTGGTTTGGAGCAGCCCGACAAGGGTGGTTTTTCCCTGCAAAAAGGGGCACGCATCAGCTACCTTGCCCAAGAGGAGGTCTTTGTCGAAGACAGAAGCCTCACCACTACCCTGGAGCAGGCCGGGATAGCATGTGGTCTCAAGGAAATAGAGCTGTACACCCGCGTACATACCCTGCTGAGCCGGGCCGAATTTGACGACCCAGAGCAGAAGGTGACTCAGCTTTCCGGTGGCTGGCGCAAGCGCCTTGCACTTTGCCGGGCACTGCTGCCTGCGCCGGACGTACTAGTCCTGGACGAGCCCACCAACCATCTGGATATCGCCGGCATTCTCTGGCTGGAAAAGCTGCTCACTGCCTCGAATTGGCCAGACAGCCCCGCGGCTTTCATCTTGGTGAGCCATGACCGCCGCTTTCTGGAAAGTACGGTCAATCGGGTGGTGGAGCTGGCTGCGGTCTATCCGCAGGGCTCCTTTCAGGTGCAGGGTACGTACTCCGATTTTGTGGAAAAACGACGGGAATACCTGCTCCAGCGTCAACTGCTAGAAGAACGGCTGGCCAACAAGATGCGGCGTGAAAGCGAATGGCTGCGCCGGGGCCCCAAGGCGCGCACCACCAAGGCCAAGTACCGCATTGATGCGGCTGATCGTTTGCAGAATGAGCTGGATGAACTCCACGACCGCAACCGTAGCCTGGGCCAGGTGCGCATCCGTTTTGACGGCACTGAGCGCAAGACTAAAAAGCTTCTCCAAGCCCATGGACTGGTCAAATCCTTTGGCAATAAAGCCCTTTTTTCCGGGCTTGATCTGGTGCTCAGCCCTGGGCTGCGCCTGGGCCTGGTGGGGAACAACGGCTGCGGCAAGTCGACCCTCATGCGCATTTTGGCGGCCAGCGTGGAGGAACAACCAGACATCCTACCCGACAGCGGCAACATACAGCTGGTCGACGGTCTCCGCCTGGTCTATTTTGATCAGCGTCGGGAACAACTTGACACCAGCCAAAGCCTGCGCCGGGCCCTGGCTCCAGACGGTGACAGCGTACTCCACCAGAACCGCAGTGTGCATGTGGTCAGCTGGGCCAAACGCTTTCTCTTCAGACCCGACCAACTGGACACACCAGTATCGCGCCTCTCTGGTGGGGAACAGGCGCGGATCCTCTTGGCCCGCTTGATGCTGCAGCCGGCAGACATCCTGCTTTTGGACGAGCCCACCAATGACCTGGATATCCCCTCCTTGGACGTACTGGAGGAGAGCTTGAGCGAATTTCCAGGAGCACTGGTACTGGTCACCCATGATCGCTACCTGCTCGATCGGCTCTGCACCCACATTCTTGGTTTTGATGGTCAGGGGAACATCGCCTACTGTGCAGACTTGTGAGCAGTGGTTGGAATGGGTTGCAGAGAGTACACAGCAACAGGAACAGGCCATTAAAAAAGAGTTGCCCACCTCGGCTGCACCCACGCCAGGCAAAGCACAACCTGGCAAGCTCTCCTACATGGAGCAACGGGAATACGACCAGATGGAAGAGCGAATTCTTACCGCCGAAGCCGAGCTGGCAGCGCTCCAGGAACGCATGGCCGATCCCGCACTGGCTGCCGATGCCGCCAGCCTGGAGGAGTGCTGGCAAAGGCAGCAGGAACTCAGCACCACCGTGGACAGACTCTATCAGCGCTGGGGTGAACTGGAAGAGCGGAAAAACAGATAATCTTCATTACAAATCAAGGACCATCTCAAAGGGGCGAGGATATGGGTTTGGAAATCATCCCATACCACGCCGCCACGCCTCACAGCCCTTCCCAAAAAAAGCTAAAAACCAAAACCCTCCACCTGCTGGTGCAGTTCCTGTCCCCTGGGCAGGATACGGGCCTTTTGGTGCACCAGCAAACCCTGCACATAAATGGCCTTGTCCGGCACCACCGGGCAGGCATGCTCACAGGCCCCGCAGCCCACGCACAAGTCTGGTGTGATTACAGGAATAGTGAGGCCAGGCACTTTTCCATACGACACCATCTTCACCGCCAGGGAGGGGCAGTGCTCGGCGCAGGCGCCGCAACTCTGTTTTTTACTTTCCACCACACACAGGTGCTGCACAAACTGGACTATGCCCGCCTGGGTTTCGTGCTTTTCCTGGATGGTAAGCGGCAAAATGGCCCCGCTGGGACAGACCTGGGTGCAGACCACGCAGTCATAGTTGCAGTAGCCATGGCGAAAGTCCATGCGTGGTTGCAGCACGTGTAAAAAACCATATTCACCAGTGGCAGGCCGGAGTACCCGGGTGGGACAACTGGCCACACAGAGCTGGCAGGCGGTACAGCGACGCGAGAAATGGGCGCGGGAACGGGAGCCCGGCGGAGTAATGGCTCTCTGCCCAGCCTCTTGTCCTCCAGTTGCGACAGTACTGCCTGCGATACCTGCCTTGGCCTGCGCCAGCACGAGCCCCCCCATGCCCGCCACAGCCGCAAGATGCAAGCCGACAAACTGACGCCGCTTGGCATCCAATAACGGTGGCCCAGAAGGCTTCTTCACCTGTCCTTTGAGAGCAAGGATCAGGGTGCTGTTCCCCGCCTTTTCGATCAAACGGGGCAGACGATATGCAAGCGCCTGATGCTCGCAGACCGGCAGACAGTTGAAACAGGTGACACAGCGGCTGTAATCGATCAGCTGACGGCCACTATCCACACAGGACGTCTTGCAGGCCTGTTCACAGCGGCGGCAATGGACGCAGCGCACGGCATCAAAACGTATGCGCAGCAAGGCAAAACGCCCCAGCCAGCCCAGCACCGTGCCCACCGGACAGATGCAGCCACAGTAATCGCGGCCGCGCAGCCAAACAAATACGGAAAAAAATACGGCCAGAAACGTGGCAATCAGCAGAGATGACAGCGCCAGATTTGAGTGGGGCAAGGGATAGAGGCCGAAAAAGGAGGCCAACGGCACATATTGACTCAGCCCGTTGTTGAGGACAATCCAGCCCTGTTTGCAGTAGTGCATCGCTATTATTCCGTACAGGCTGTAGGGCTCAAGCAAAGTCACCAGCACGCTATTGCCGAAGATCAACGCACCAAGAAAAAAAATGACCACACCCAGACGTATGGCCCTGGAGGACGGTCGATAGTGAAATTCTCTCTTTTTACGCCAGGAATACAGACGCGCCAGCAGATCCTGCAGGATACCCAGCGGACAGATGAACGAGCAGTAGACCCTGCCAAAGAGCACTGTAGCCAGCAGCAGAAGCGCCAAGGTCAGCCAAAAACCTGCCAGCAGGGCTGGCACCAGTTGCAGACGGGCCGTGAAATGCGCCCATACCGGCAAAAAATCGCCTGTGGCAACGAAAAGCAGGGTCAACAGGATAAAAACAGCGGCGCCACACAGGCGGCGACCGAGACGCAGCAGACGCCACAACCGCAGCAGCTTTCCCGAAGCCACAGTTCAAACCTTGAGCCGTTTGATCTTCAGGCTATCGAGATCTGTGGTGCCAACCGGGAGTTCTTCACCCTTGCGCAAATAACCGATGTTTTCCAAGGGCATATTGCGAAACTGGCCAAAAAACCGGGCAGCCGCAGTATCCACTGCCACGATGTCAGTAGAGGCGAACAAGCCCTTGGCCACTACCACGTCTTTGCCTCGACCGCCACGCGGTCCGCCATGGACCAAAACACGGTAGGCATCGACAATGTTCAGCGTTGGTGCTTTGGGCAGGGTGCAGATATCTGCGATGCACTGGTGCAGATCATGCCAGTGAAAATACCCGCGATCCCAGACAATGCCCATCAGGTTTTTCATTGACACGGTTATGCCTGCCCCGCCATGCGACTTGAGCACCGGCACATTGAACCAGGCATCGCTTTCCAGAATGGCCCGATGGACTTTTGCCTTCTTCAACACCTTGCCCCGGGGCAGTTCTATCTCCTGATAGGCGCGCTGGTCGTGGGCTGGCAGCATTTCCCCCCCGGCATCCTTAACCGCTGCTTCGATCCCGCTGTTCTTATAACAGGCGCTCCACTGATCACAGGTGTGATCCAAAACATTCACCTTGGTGGCGCCAGCATCAAGGCAGAGGCGCACCAGGGAGCCAACCAGTTCCGGGTTGGCATTGCCGGCCTCTTCAGGGGTGTTGTCCCAGCCGATATTGGGCTTGATTACCACCTGGTTGCCGCTCTTGACAAAGCGTTCAATGCCCCCTAATTCGATGAGGGCCTGGTGCAGCATCTCGGCAGGTTCACCGCCCAGGGCAGCCACCAGATCGGCATTGCCACTGGCAGCGGTGCTACCTGTCTGCGCTAGCACATCAAAGGTGTCAAAGGGGCGGATGACAGCAGCTGCACTGCCCAAAGCTATGGCCTTTAGGATATCTCTTCGTCGCATGGTTTGAATTCTCCCTGTGTGTACACCGTTTGCCCGGATGTCTGGCAACCGGAATAGACAGCCTGGTGGTACGGATGGAAATGGTAGGAGCGGAAATAGCTCGATGATAGGGATGATAGGGATACGGTCATGGATGATTCATTGACACCTGTCGACTTTTCAACTATATCAACGATTCTCGATATTGGCAAATTATTGGCAAATAGTACGCATTCCTACTGTGTGCCAGTGTTAGTCTGCTCCTGTTGGACTGATATCAGCACCAAGGCAAATCTGGAGACTACCAATTATGCGAAAACTTTTTGTGTTCACCCTCTGCGCCCTGTTTTTTCTGACTGGCCAGGCTCTGGCAGCCGGTAAAATCGTCAACGGCATTGACGCCAATTTTCCGCCCTTTGCCTTCATTGACAAAACCGGCAAACCCAGCGGCTTTGACGTGGATGCCATGGATTGGATCGCCAAAGATCTGGGTCTGGAAATCACCCATGTGCCCATTGAATGGGATGGCATCGTCACCAGCCTGGTCACCAAGAAAATTGACATCATCGCCTCTGGCATGAGCATCAGCCCAGAGCGCGCTGAACGGGTCAATTTCACTATTCCCTACTGGGTCATCAAAAAGGTCTTTGTGGTGAAAAACGATTCTCCTTTGACCACTGAGGATATCTACACCCAGAAAAAGACCCTGGGCGTACAGCAGGGCACCACCGAGGCCAAGTGGTTGCGGGAACACATTGCCAGCCAGGGCTACAACGTGACCCTCAAGTATTACAATTCAGCACCCTTGGCTGTGGAAGACCTGCTCAACGGCCGTATTGATGCCGCAGCCATGGATAACGCCCCAGCCCATGACGCCGAGGCCAAAAAAGGGGTGAAAATCCTGGGTACCTTTGGCATGCCGGAAGAGGATTTTGGCTATGCAGTGCGTAAGGATGATAGCGAGTTATTGGAACAGGTGAACGTCAGTCTGAAAAAACTGATGGCCACCCCCTACTGGAACGAGCTGATCGAAAAATACAAGCTGAACCAGTAGCCTATACGCCGTGTACCGTGCCGCTATCCAACTGGATCTACCCGCACGGTACACGCCCCACGACTGTTAATACACCCTCTGCATTGCAGCCTCGTATCCACCACAACACACCGTAGCGCATCCATGCCGCACGGCTGAACGAAATTTGTCAGCCCCAGCCTGAATACCCCTATGCACGCTCAACTCAACGCTGTTATCGACGCCTTCCCTTACCTGCTCTTTGGGGCGGTCAATACGGCGCTTATCGTTTTGACGGCCATGGGTATAGGCCTGGTCATCGGGGTTGTGGTTGCGGTTGGCCTGGTGTACGGACCAGGTTGGCTTAAGCTGCTCCTTTCCGCCTACCTGTGGTTCTTCAGGGGTGTTCCCATTCTGGCGCTGCTTTTTCTTTTTTATTTTGGCCTCTTTTCCTATCTGAACATCCAGATCAATGCCCTGGCTGCAGTTGCGGTGGTGTTGGGTTGTACAACGGGCGCGTACCAGGCCAACATCTTCCGCGGAGCCATCATGTCCCTGCCCCGGGGTCAATTTCGGGCAGCCAGTGCCCTGGGCATGAGTGATGCCGCAGCCATCCGCTCCATCATCCTGCCGCAGGCCCTGCGTATCTCCATTCCAGCCTGGTCAAACGAGTATTCCATTATCTTAAAAGATTCGGCCCTGGCCTTTGTCATTGGCGCACCAGAAATCATGGCCCGGGCCCAGTTTGTGGCCTCCCGCACCTACCAGCACCTGCCACTGTATCTGGCCGCCGGCCTGCTCTACTTTCTGTTGACCTGGGCAGGAGTCAGCGCCCTGCGCAAACTGGAACACAAAGTGCGTATTCCTGGTTACTCTGGAGAGGAACAAACATGAACAGCCGCGAAATTCCGGTACTGCAGGCGGATAAGATCAGCAAATCCTTCTCCGGCCAACGCATCCTCAACAGGGTAAGTGTGAATTTAAAACGGGGCGAGATCAAGGTGTTGATCGGCCCCTCGGGAGGAGGGAAGAGCACGCTGTTGCAGTGTATCAACTGCCTGGTGCTACCGGATGAGGGCAGCATCAGCCTGGCCGGGGCGGAGGTTGATCTCCGCAACAAAAAAAGCCTGTACCAACTGCGGCAGCAGGTGGGCATGATCTTTCAGGATTTCAACCTCTTTGATCATCTCAACGCACTGGACAACATCACCATAGCCCTGCGCAAGGTGAAAAAAATCAGTCGCACCGCAGCCGAACAGCGCGCCCGGCTTGAATTGGAACAGGTTGGCCTGGGCGACAAGACAGATTTGTATCCGGCACAGCTCTCCGGCGGACAAAAGCAGCGAGTGGCCATTGCCCGCGCCCTGGCCATGGATCCGCAGGTCCTGCTTTTGGATGAACCCACCAGCGCACTGGATCCTGAGCTGATTGGCGAGGTGATCGCAGTTATCCGCAGCCTGGCCGGCAAAGGTATGACCATGCTCATGGCCACCCATCAGATCAGCCTGATCTCCACCCTGGCCGACGAAATTCTTTTCATGGAGGCTGGGGTCATTGTGGAACAGGGTGCTCCTTCTCAACTGCTTGTTCCAGGTTGTGGCAGCAAGAGTGCAGGGTTCTGTGACCGTTTGAGCGAGCTTGCCGACGGGGAGTGCAGGTGCTGACCCTTTCACCTTTTTATCACGATTTACTTGACGCCCTCAACCGGGGCCTGCTCATGAGCGTGGCCCTGATTGTGCCCTCTGCCTGCGGTGGCGTGCTCATCGGCACTCTGGCAGGCACTGTGCGTGCCTTTGGCCGACCCTGGATACGCAGCATAGTTGATGCCTATGCCGCACTCTTCCGCGGTACTCCCCTGGTGGTGCAGCTCTTTGTCCTCTACTATGGCCTGCCCAACCTGGGTCTTTATCTGAGCCCCTATAGTGCAGCAGTCATCGGCTTTATGCTGTGCAGCGGCGCCTACCAAAGCGAATACGTGCGCGGTGCCCTGCTCTCCACCAAAAAGGGACAGTATCTGGGGGCCCAGGCGCTAGGCTTTAGTACCTGGCAGACCCTGCAGTCCATCATTGTGCCCCAGGCCATCCGGCGAGCCATCCACGGCTGCGGCAATGAAATCATCTACCTGATCAAATACTCTTCCCTGGCCTATATTGTCACCTGCATGGAACTCACCGGCGAAGGCAAAACCATTGCCACCGAATACTTTCGCTTTACCGAGGTCTTTGCAGTGATTGCCCTGTACTATCTGGTTTTGGTCAGCCTGGCCATGCTGGCATTGAAAAAAATTGAAAAATTTCTCTACATTCCCGGGTTCGGTCGTAACTGAATACCGGCACCCTCTCTGCCCGCCATGCCTGTCCGGCACCTAAGCGATATCCTCAAAAACACCCTTATTAAAGAGCTAAGCCCGGAGCCGTGCTCGTGGATACCGAGCCTGCACAGCTTACCCAAGTGATGCCTCGGATCTGATTATTGTGCCCGAGCTGGTGGTACGGGCAAAAAATACTCAAGATATTTAAACCCTACTCAAACTCGCCAATATCCGCAGCGTTCCGGTGGTGATCCCCGCGGCAGCGGCTCTGGACTCGCCAGCTCCTGGTCAAGCTGGTATAAAAAAAGACATTATCGCAGACCCTGAAACGGAAATCTGCGTCGCCGTGGCCGGCATGGAGGCCCTGTTCTGCACAGTGCTCACCCTGGTGGACGAGGGCGATGAGGTTATTCTGCCCTCCCCCACCTACGCCTCCTATATCGAACAGATCCTGTTGGCTGGGGTGGGCTGGGGTTACGGCCTGCCATCCGCTGATAGCGCAGATCATGAAGGTGCACGATCCACTGTACAAATAGTACGAACTTGTTCCGGTCCAAAGCTAGGAGGTAAGGAAAAGGCGGCGCAGGCGTACATATGGGTACCCTGAGAGACATCTTCTGCTGACGACAGAGGTAGCGCCTTGATCTGGAATTGGAATCAACCGCCGATGCGGGACATACGTCCATGGCAGTCGCCACCAGCATCACGCAGACGTTCTTCCAGTTGGTGTCCCTTGGGTTTGTTCAAAATGGCCTGACGGATAGCGTTGCTGATGGCGGTATCATCCTGCCCGGAGCGCAAAATGGCACGCAGATCGATTTCTTCATCGTGCAGCAGGCAAGAGCGCAGACCGCCGGACGAGGTCAGGCGCAGGCGGTTGCAATTGTCGCAGAAGTGGTGGCTGATCGGGCTGATAAAACCAAGGCTACCCATCGCATCCTGCCCCAGCTGAAAAACCTGGGCCGGGCCATCAAGGCGGTTGCGCTCCAGGGGAAGCAGTTCGCCCAGGGAGCTGATGGCCGCCTTGATGGCATCGGTACTCAAATACATCTCCTGTCGCCAACGGCTGGAGTTACCCATGGGCATGAACTCGATAAAACGCACCTGCAAGGGTAGGCGCTGGGATAGACGGGCAAAATCCACCAGTTCATCGTCATTGATGCCGCGCATGGCCACCACGTTGAGTTTGACTGGAGAAAAGCCCACGGCCAGGGCTGTTTCCACTCCGCGCCACACTTGGGCAAAACAGTCCACTCCGGTAATGCGGGCCACACGTTCTGGTTTGAGTGAATCCAGGCTGATGTTGACCTTGCCCACGCCTGCGGCAAAGAGCTGTCTGGCCATTTGTGCAAAGAATACGCCGTTGGTGGTCAGACGAATATCACTCAGACCCGGAATTGCACCCAAAGCTTTGATAAAATGTAGCACATTGCGCCGCGTCAGCGGTTCTCCGCCAGTAAGACGCAGCTTGGTGATGCCCATGCCCACGGCCACCCGCACCACCCGCACCATCTCCTCGTAACTGAGCAGATCAGCATGGTGCAGCTTGCGCAGCAGGCCATTGGCCTCTTCCTCGGTCACGCAGTACAGACACCGCAGGTTACAACGATCGGTGAGGCTGAGTCGCAGATAGGAAATAGTACGGGCAAAGGAGTCGCACAGGGAGTTGTCTCCCTCGGCTGTACCGGGGGCGGTGCTGGTAATTTGTTCGTGCATGGAGTATGCTGCTGGCTTACTCATATACATGTTCAACAGGCTGTTACTGGATTGGTACCGGTCTGCACCACTATCTACAATGCTGTCATCCTGCGCCTGGCGGCAGCTTTAACAAGAAAGGCAAGGAAGGCCTATGCTCACCCTGGCCATTGAAACATCGTGTGACGATACGGCAGCTGCTGTGGTGCATGCAGAGCAGCGCCGCGTCCTTTCCAGTATTATAAGCAGCCAACACGAAGTGCACACCCCTTTTGGTGGCATCGTGCCGGAATTGGCCTCCCGCAGGCACATTGAGATGATTCAGCCTGTGGTGGCAGAGGCGCTTGCCCAGGCAGGAGTGTCATTGGACCACATCAAACTCATTGCCGCCACCCAGGGCCCTGGGCTGGTGGGCTCGCTCTTGGTGGGTTTCACCTTTGCCAAGGCCCTGGCCCTGACCCGGAGCTTGCCCTGCGTGGGAGTGGACCATCTGGCCGGACATCTGCTCTCCTGCCTGCTGGAGCAAGACACGCCCAGCTTCCCCTATACAGCGCTCATTGTTTCCGGCGGCAACACCGCTTTGTTTCGTATGGATTCTCCCACCACCTACATCCGCCTTGGTCGCACCCGCGATGATGCTGCTGGCGAAGCCTTTGACAAGGTGGCCAAAATGCTGCATCTCGGCTATCCGGGTGGGCCCATCATTGCCCGGCTTGCCGAGCAGGGCCATGCACAGGCCCATGCCTTTCCTCGCGCCTGGTTGGCCAAGGACAGCCTTGACTTCAGCTTCAGTGGCCTGAAGACTGCAGTGCACAACACGGTGATGGCCAGCGATCAGACCGACGAAACAGTCATATGCGACATTTGTGCCTCCTTTGAAGAGGCAGTGGTGGAAGTCTTGGCCCACAAAACCATCATGGCGACCCATAGCAATCAGCACAGGCAGGTGGTCCTTGGCGGTGGGGTGGCAGCCAACAAACGCCTGCGCCAGCGTATGCAAGCACTTTGCAGGCAAGAAGGACTCAAACTCTTTCTGCCTTCACCAGCCTTCTGCACCGACAATGCCGCCATGATTGCCCTGGCAGGCTACCACGCCTATCAAAGTGGCCAAGAAGCCCAACCAGATGCCGACGCCTATTCCCGCTCACCGCTCCACTAAAGCCCACCAGCTCGACCAAGCCATAACCAGGCTCTAACATCATGAATCTGCGTCAAACCAAGCAGCTTTTACAATCCCGTCGCCTGGCCCCCCACAAACACCTGGGCCAGAACTTTCTGGTGCATGAACACACGGCCCAGCGCATCGTTGCTCTGGCAGGGTTAAGCCCTGACGATACTGTGTTGGAGGTGGGTGTGGGCCTGGGAGCACTCACCCGTCCCTTGGCAGCGGCTGCTGCCGAGGTGATCGGTATCGAGGCTGATAGTGGCATCATTCGCCTGCACGAAGAACTTGGTGATCTGCCGGAAAACGTACGTCTGGTGCATGCCGATATCCTCAAGGTCAATTTGGCAGAGCTCTGCGAGAACAAAAAACGGCTCAAGATTGTGGCTAATCTGCCCTACTCCATCTCCACTCCCTTTCTCTTCCGACTGATGGATGAGCGGCGCCACCTGCACTCGGCAGTGGTCATGCTACAAAAAGAACTGGCGCTCCGCCTGGGTGCAAAGCCTGGAAGCAAGGCATACGGTGCCCCCACGGTACTTCTGGCCGCCTGTGCCGATGTGGAGTATCTGATGGAAGTTGGCCCAGCAGAATTTTATCCGCGCCCCAAAGTGGATTCCATGGTGCTGCGCCTGAACTTTTATCCAGAGCCAGTCCGACTGGAGTCCATGGGCACATTTGATCACCTCCAGTTTAGCCGCATTGTCCGCACCGCCTTTGCCCAACGCCGCAAGACCTTGCTCAATGCCCTACGGCCGCTCGTAGCCGATAAAGAACGCCTGGCCGCCCAGCTGATTCAGGCAGGCATTGCGCCAACAGCCCGCGCCGAGACACTTACTCTGGCAGACTTTGTTCGCCTCAGCCAAACAATGGGCACCGAACACAGCGCCTTTCCATGAAGCTATTACGACCGTTACGCCTGTACTATAGGCGGGCACAAAGACTGCGCGGCCCGGTGGATTCGCTGGCCTTGGGGTCTGCCCTGGGCGCTGCCATTGCCTGCACCCCCATTATGCCGCTACACACCTTCATTACGCTTGCTGCGGCCTTTCTGTTGCGGGTCAACGCTGTTACAGCCGTACTGACAGGCACCCTGGTGAGTAACCCTCTGACCATTGTGCCGCAGTATTATCTCGTTTGGCGAATAGGAAATTTTTTCTTTCCAGGCCAGCTTTCCTGGGAGCGTATTCAGGAAATATTGCATCAGATCGAGACACAGGGATTTTTTTCCAGCCTGGGGCTGCTCCGCAGTGTCGGGGCAGACACTATTAAAATCATGCTCTGCGGCGGCATAGCTCTGGCCATTCCCATTGGTCTTGGCACGTATTTTCTCGCCCGCTGGTTTTTCCTGAGTATTCGTAAAAAACGCCGGGAAAAACATCTGCTCAACGCAAGGAAAAAATAAACCAGCCAGCCTCAATTGGAACAAAATTCAGACCCAGTCAGCCTTGCCTCTAACAAAACACCAAAAAACGCTTTTACCTCTGCTACCATACAGTGTGGAGCAGAAGCAAAAGCGCTTCTTGTAGCCTGCGACAAACTTAGCCCAATAGTTCCGGCGGAATATTACCACCATTTTCCGCCAACTTCTGCAAAACAGTCTTGTGGAGCCACATATTCATCTGGGCGGAATCAGCCATTTTCTCGGGCGGACAACCCAACTCCACCGCCAACTCCTTGCGTGCACCCAGGCTACTGTCCAAACCCAGCAGTTTGAGCAAATCCACAATGGATACCTTCCAGTTGAGCTTCTGCGGGTTGGCAGCGGCCATGGCCTCCAGTTGTGCAACCACATCCACCTGGGATATGGCCTGGCTGGGGGCAGATGGAGATGGAGCAGCCGGGTCGCTTTGGCTGCTGGCTGTTGTAGCTGCAGGCGCCTCTGTCGCCTGAGCGCCCTTGTTGAAGCCGAGTTTTTCCAAAATTTTGTCAAACAGTCCCATAACGTTCTCCTTTTTGTGTAAGCGGAACTGACCAAGGCGTGATGTCACTGGCCAATAAAAAAAAGCTTCTGCACCCATATAGTTGTGTTAAAAAAGTTCATTGACAAGAAACATTTGACCATGACTGCAAAAAAACAGTATTCTCTTTCTTTTCAACGATAATACACAGTTTTTCTTGCCTTTACTTCTACAAATATGATAAATAAAAATTTGTTAATGATTGCTTTCAATATTTTTATAATAAATACGCATTGTACATAGCTACACAACCATAAGGCTGACCATATGAGACCCTCTCTGGGACACCTGTGCTGTACTGCAATATGCTGCTCTGTTCTTTTCTTATCTGCCTGCTCCACCCACCAAAAAACAAGTAAACACCCTCCACTTGCACAACCCCAAGACAGTACGCTTGCTGGAGCTGCGCCCTGCGTTTTACCTTCTGGTGACGTGGAAGACCCCGGGGAATCAACCCTTGCCGAACCAGAGCAAAGCGCCAAAGAGGAACTTACCGCACTCAACCAGTCCGGGATCTGGGAAACAGATGCAGCGCCGGCACCTGGCACAGTAGTCAGGGCCACTGGCTATGAGCTGTCTGGATATGACTTTCCGGTTGTCATCAACAAACAGGTCAACTATTACCTTGAGCTCTTTCAAGGTAAGCAACGTAAAGACTTTGCCCGTTGGTTGGCCAGATCGGGAAGATACGTACCTGCCATAGAAAAAGAGCTATTGGAGGCAGGTTTGCCACGGGATCTGGCCTTTCTGGCCATGATTGAATCCGGCTACAATCCGTCTGCCGTCTCCTGTGCCGGTGCCGGTGGGTTATGGCAATTCATGCCCGCAACCGGCCGCCAGTACAATCTGGCCATCAATTCCTGGGTGGATGAACGACGGCAGCCCGAGAAAGCAACCAAGGCCGCTATCCAGTATTTGTCTCGGCTATACCGACAATTCAACGACTGGCACCTGGCAGTGGCAGCCTACAATGCCGGTGAAGGTATGATAGAAAGGTCCATTAAAAAACATAATGCTAAGGATTTTTGGGAATTGGCCGCCTCTGAGGGCATGTACATGGAAACAAAACGCTATGTACCCAAACTCATCGCCGCCATTATCATAGCCCGCAATCCCGAGGCCTATGGTTTTGATAATATCGACTACCATTCTGCCCACCGCTATGAGATGGTGCAGGTTCCCGCAGGTGTCGACCTTGCCGCTGTGGCTAGCACAGCAAACACCTCGGTCAAACAGTTGCGCACCCTCAACAACGAGTTACTTAAAAATCAAACGCCTCCAACCGGTAAACACTATGCCCTGCGTGTTCCTTTGGGATGCAAGGAGATGGTGGCTGCCAATATCGACCAGCTTCGTCGTCGTCCGGCACGGACCAACAACATTGCTTATGCAACCCATGTAGTCAAAAAAGGGGATACCTTAACTGCCATCAGCAAACGCTATCAGGTGAGCATGACCGACTTGCTCAAATCCAACAACCTGCGAGTTGCCCAGTTAAAAACCGGGCAACGCCTACAAATACCCATAGCAGCCAGCAATACGCTCATCGCCGGGACCGCTAAGCAAGCGGAGAAACAGGTGGCGCGCAGCACCAATCAAGGCAGCAAGCAGACCTATCGCGTTCAAAAAGGCGACACCCTGGATAGAATCGCCCGCAGGCACGGGGTAAGTGTTGCACAGCTCAAAAAATGGAATGCTATTAAAGACAATCGCAGCCTGCTGGCTGGACAAAAACTTACCCTCCATACCGGTGCTAGTGCAGCAGTTCCATCTTCCATCAGTACAACAATCAGCCTGACCAGCACAGCCAAAGAAACAGTACAGACTGCGCGCCACTCGACACCTGCACCGGCAAAACAAAAGGAAACAGCCGCAGCTGTGGCCCTTACTGCCAAGGTGACAAACAAAAGCCCTGGAGCAACTACTGCAGCTGCCACGGCAAAACCTGCGGTTGTGGCCAAACAGAATGCCAAGAAGGCCCCTGCATCACAATCCTGGTACGTGGTGCAACATGGCGACACCATGTGGACCATTGCCAAAAAGTTCAGCATCTCTGTGGACAATATCCGCCAGTGGAACAACCTCTCTTCCAATACAATCCGAACCGGCAACCGCCTGTTGATCAGAAAGGGATAAGTGAAAAGATCTGGTTGCCAGCTCCGACGGTTGACCACTGCCTATTTGCAGCGATCGTCAGCTTTGCCCTGCAGTAATCTCACGACCAGTTTGTTGTTTGTACACTGCCGTACCCCTCAAGGAGGCGGCAGTGTGCCATTTTGATCTACTTCCTTAGCTATCCTGCAGGCAGTCTTACCCTTCCGTACCAGCACCATGACCAACCCTGACCTTCCTTTTCCTGCGCAGCAGTATGGTGATGATGTCCGCATTGTACAAGTGCAGGACAAAACCATTGCCCTAGTCGGCACAGCACACCTTTCCCGGCAATCTATTGACCTAGTTGAGCGAATTATCTCGCAGGAACGACCTGATACAGTCTGCATTGAACTTGACCACCGACGCTATCAAACCCTGTCTCAACCAAAGAGCTGGGAAAATCTTGATCTAAAGCAACTCATCCGCAAAAAACAACTCAGCACCCTGCTGGTCAGCCTCATCCTGTCTGCCTACCAGAAAAGACTGGGTGGACAAATGGGAGTCATGCCCGGTGCCGAACTGCTTACTGCGGCCCAAACCGCCGAAGCCCTGGGTATTCCGGTACTGCTCTGCGACCGGGATGTGCGTATTACCCTTCGGCGTGCCTGGCGCAACACCCCCTGGTTCAAAAAAGGCTATCTGCTGGCAGCCCTTGTTGCCTCATTTTTTGAAAAGCCGGAGTTGGATGAAGAGAAGCTCGCAGCCATGCGCAAACAGGATGTGCTGGCCGAACTAATGGAGGAACTGGGTACATCCCTGCCGCACACCAAAAAAGTGCTCATTGACGAACGTGACCTCTACATGGCCGAGCACATCAAACAGGCCAGTGGCCAGCGGATCGTCGCGGTGGTGGGAGCGGGCCATCTTGAAGGTATTTGTCAGGTGATCGGCACAGACCACAGCGCAGCCCTTGCAGAGATCACCACAGTGCGGCCCGTATCCCGCAGTTGGAAAGCTCTTGCCTGGCTGATTCCTCTGGGGATCATCCTGGCCTTGATGGCCACGGGTTTTCGCCATGGCGCCGAGCAGTTCAAAGCCAATGCAATCTATTGGACCCTGGTAAATGGCATTCCCGCCGCACTGGGGGTCATTGCTGCCAGGGCGCATCCCGCCACGATTGCCACAGCCCTTGTCGGCGCCCCCTTTACCAGCCTGACTCCTCTTATTGGGGTGGGCTATGTCTGCGCCTTTGTGCAGGTACTTTTCTGCCCGCCACTAGTGCGCGAATTCGAACAGATACAAAACGATATCAGCTCCTTTTCCGGCTGGTGGCGCAATAGGCTTTTGCGTGTTTTTCTCGTTTTTCTGCTCAGCTCCCTGGGCTCTGTTCTGGGCACCTTTTTGGGCAGCTACCGCATCTTCAACACCCTGTTGAGCTAGATCAACAACTCTTTATGAATAACAGTCAAAATACTGCACGCCACGATGACCACTGACTCTGAAACGTCCCCTACCCTCTCCAATGCACAGAAAAAAACCTTACGCTCGCTTGGTCATCATCTCAACCCTGTCATCCTGATCGGCAGGGAAGGTTTGACACAGAGCCTCATTGCGTCTACCCTGGCCGCACTCAAAGTCCATGAACTCATCAAGGTCAAGGTAGGGAAAAATGCCCCAGTGGAACGCGATGAGGCGGCAAAGGAATTGGCCCGCCTGACCACATCGACCCTGGTGCAGCAGATTGGCAAGGTATTCTTGCTCTACCGTCCTAATCCGGATTTACCCACAGAGAAACAGATAGGGACGTAAAGGTTGGCTTCCACTGCCCTCCTTCCCTTGAAAGCCCTCCAACAACTCCACCGACAAAGAAGGCCATGTCGGCACAAGCCTCGACAACTGAAAAATCCCAGACAGGTACCTTGTATCTGGTGGCCACCCCCATCGGCCATCTGGCCGATTTAACCTTCCGGGCCGTGGATGTCCTGCGCACAGTGGATTGCATTGCCTGCGAAGACACGCGCCACAGCCGTACCCTTTGCAAGCACTATGGCATCAAGACACAGCTGATCAGCTACTATCGGGAAAGGGAACAGCAACGGGCAGGCCAACTCCTTGCCATGCTGCAGGCCGGTAAAAATATAGCCCTGATCAGCGATGCAGGTACACCCGCCATTTCCGATCCCGGGGCAGTGCTTGTTTGCCTGGCGCGGGAGGCAGGCATGACCGTGCGGGCGATTCCAGGGGCAAGCGCCCTGACCACAGCGCTTTCCTTGGCAGGACTGGAAACAAACGATTTCTATTTCGGCGCCTTCCTGCCTGCAACCTCCACGGCACGGCAAAGGGTGTTGCGTGGCCTGGCCCACTATACCTGCCCGCTTATTTTCTATGAGGCCCCCCACCGCATCCACGCCTGCCTGCAGGATATGCTGCACATTTTTGGCGAACGTCAGGTACAGCTTTTCCGTGAATTAACCAAGCTGCATGAAGAGCATCTCTGTGGCAGCCTGGAGCAAGTGTTCAATCAGGTGGAAGAGGGGATAAAAGGTGAGTTAGTGCTCGTGCTGGCTGGTTGCGAAAAAAGAAAAGAAGGACCGGAAGAACTGGAAGATATACTCCGCTGGCATAGGGACGAGCGCGGCAATTCCCTGAAGCAGGCGGTCAGTGAAACAGCCAATGCCCTTGGTCTGGCCCGTAGCCAGGTATACCGGGCAGCACTTGCCCTCTGGCATGAAAAGGAGTAATTATTTATTATTACATTATTTTATAATCAAGCAGGCAAGACCATCAATACACCATGAGCATGCACAACAACGCCGTAAAAAACAACTTGCCCGGTGGACAGACCCTAACCCAACTGCTGGAGGTTGCCATCGAAGCTGCCCAAAGCGCAGGTCAGATCCTTGTACACCACTACGGCAAACCCCATGATATCGTTAAAAAAGGAGCGGTCGACCTAGTGACCGAGGCCGATTTGGCCTCGGAAAAGGCCATTGTCGCCCTCCTGCAGCATAAAACACCGCAGATCACCATCATGGCCGAAGAGCAAAGCGATTCCCATACACTGAATCAAACAGAGACCCTGTGGGTGGTGGACCCCCTGGATGGCACCACCAATTTTGCCCATGGCTTTCCCTTTTTCTCGGTGTCCATTGCCCTGTTGCAGGCAGGAAAACCCTTGGTAGGGGTGGTCTACGCGCCCATGCTGGAGGAACTCTTTTGTGCCCAGACCGGAGGCGGAGCCACACTGAACAACACGCCCATCCGCACCAGCACAGCTGACACCCTCATCGAGGCCCTTGTAGCTACCGGCTTCCCCTACGAAAGAAGGGCGCAACTACCCCGCATCATGCAGCAATTGCAGGCGGTACTGCACCATGTGCAGGATGTGCGGCGGGCCGGGTCTGCAGCCATAGATCTGGCCTATGTTGCCTGCGGCCGCCTAGACGCCTATTACGAGGTACAACTGAGCCCCTGGGACACCGCTGCGGGTTGGCTGCTTGTGGAGGAGGCTGGCGGCAGGGTAACAGGAATTGATGGTGCAGCCTATTCACCATTCATTCCCCAGATCCTGGCCAGCAATGGTCATGTGCACGGAGCCCTGCGTCAGCTTCTGGTATGAATGTTCCGGTACCGGGGCGCCAGCCACACCCTCTGCTGTTGCATGGGGCCATACTCAGCTCTGCCCTGCTGGTCTCCACGTCCTTTATCGTGGGCAAGGCCATTACCCCCTGTCTTGACCCACTTCTGCTTACCTGCTACCGTTTTGTGCTTGCCGCTGTCCTTTTCCTGGGTCTAGCCCGGTTGCAGGGCACCATCAGTCTGCCCGGCCCGACTGATTTTTTCAGGTACAGCCTGATCAGTGCGACCCTAGTTGGTTTTTTCTGGCTGATGTTTATTGCTCTGCGCAGTACCACCCCACTCAACACCGCAGTGATCTTCACCATCGTGCCGGGCATATCCGGCATCTACAGCTGGCTGCTCATGCGGGAACGCCTCAAGGGACAACGTCTGATCGCTCTTATCCTAGCCATGGCCGGAGCCCAATGGGTGTTGTGCGATGGTCAGCCCAGTCGTTTGCTGGCCCTGCACTTCTCTGGTGGTGATCTTATTTTTCTGCTCGCCTGCCTGCTCATGGCAGCATACACGCCGCTGGTCAAATATCTGCACAGGGGAGAACCCATGCTAATGATGACCCTGTGGGTAGTCGTTACCGGATCCTGCTGGTTGCTCCTCCTGAGCCTGCCAAAGATGCACCAGCTGCTGCAGGTGCACACCCTGCCAGCCATGGTGCTGGCAGGCATTGCCTATTTGGCGGTATTCACCACCATCATCACCTTCTATATTACCCAGTGGACCACCCTCTACCTCGGTCCAACCAGGGTGGCAGCCTATTCTTTTACCTATCCCACCCTCATCCTGTTCCTCGAATGGTGCCTCCATGGCACCCTGCCTGCCTGGCCCACAATATTGGGTATTGTTCTTTTTTTTCTCCCAGCCATGTATGTGCTGCAGCGCGGTGACACGACCAGTGCAGTGCAATCCGTATAAAAAAACCCCACATGTTTGGATCTTCCCATGGAACAACAGGTTGTCCACCCTATTTAGCCGACCAATCCCTGTAAAACAGAACTACTGTACACAGCTTCAATCTTCCGAAGCTTGGTATGGACACCATCGGCCAGTGACAAACCTGTGCCACCTGCAACAGAATCATGCCCCTTACCGTGTTTGAACCCTATTATGCGCTCTCGACTGGAGCTTCGGCCTCCTCTAACAAGGCTTCAACCAGGCTGAGCCCTTCCTGCCAGAAGGCAGGATCGTCCAGTTGTATGGCAAAAGGTGCAAGCAGAGTATAGGGATCGCTGCTGCCACCAGCAGCCAATAGCTCCAGATACGAGCTGGCAAAGGAGTCTTGCTGCCGTTCATAACGGGCATACAGGGCCAGCACCAACAGTTCGCCAAAGGCATAGGCATACACATAGCCAGGTGTTGCCAGAAAATGGGGGATATAGGCCCACCACAGCCGGTAGTTATCGCTCAGGGTGACAGAATCACCAAACATGGCAGTCTGCGTTTGCAGCCAGAAGGCAGAGAGCTGCTCAGCCGAAAGTTCGCCCACAGTACGCCGCCCCTCGTGCATGGCCTGCTCAAAGCGGTTCATGGCCACCTGGCGAAAGATGGTGGCAAAAATAGACTCCAGCTTCTGGCAGATCAGCGCGCGCCTGAGCGTCGGAGAGCTTTCCCGGCCAAGCAGTGCCTTGAAAACCAGCATCTCCGCAAAGACCGAGGCGGTTTCAGCAAGCACCAAGGGCGTCTGGCTATTATAGAGGCCTTGCCGAGCAGCCAGCACCTGGTGCACTCCATGGCCAAGTTCATGCGCCACGGTAAACACATCCTGCCTGCGGCCACTGTAGTTCACCAAAATATAGGGTGCAGCCGAGGGCACTGTGGGATGGGCAAAGGCTCCGCCCCGTTTGCCCGGCTGGATAGGCGCATGGATGCGCTCTTCCTGGAAAAATTGCCGGGCAATAGCGGCCATTTCTGGAGAAAAACCGCTGAAGGCCTGCAGCACCATCTCCTGGCAATCCGGCCACGAGATCAGCTCCTCCTGTGCTTCTTCCTGCGGCAGGGGCGCATAACGGTCATAGTCAAAAAGTTCGCCCAACCCGAGCAGGGAGCGCTTCAACTGGTAGTAGCGCTGCACAATGCCGTAGTCGGCAGTAACAGTGCTGACCAGGATTTCCACGGTTTGCGGGCGCAGCTCGTTATGCAGGTTCATGGCGCTGATCCAGGCCGGATAACGGCGCAGCCTGTCAGTGATCATTTTTTCCTGCGCCAGGGTGTTGAAGATATGGGTCAGGATATGCAGATGTTGGGTCAAACCGTGGCTCAGCTCTTGGGCAGCCTGTTTGCGAGCAGAGCGCTCTGGATGGTAAAGATCACCGAGCACTTCCTCTTCACTGCGACCCTGCTCGCCAAAGCGCATCTGGCTCATCAGCTTGTCAAAGAGCACATTCCAGGCACTGCGGCCCATGGGCGCAAGCTCCTGCAAGAGTTCCTCTTCCTTCAGACTCAATTGGTGCGGAGCAAGGCTACGCAGCGTTTCGAGATAGTGGCAATACGCGGCCAGTTCCGGGGCTTTGAGTAGGGCTGTGGTACTGTCTGCATCGAGCTGGTTCCATTCCACCCGGAAAAATACGGTATGGCGACCAACTGCCGCACCCAGTTCCTCCATCTGCTGCTGCAGGGCCGAGGCCCGAGCATTATCCGTTTGGGTGATGAAATTCAAAAAGGCAAAGGACCCCAGGCGGCCCAGCTTTTCATCCAGTGCTTCCAGACTCTGCAGTAGTGCGGCCAGTTCCCTAGCTTCCAGGTCTGCCACCCGGCCCGCAAACGCATCTGCCAGCGCGTGCGCCTGTTGTCGGCACCAGGCTATATCTGCCTCTAGGGAAGCATCGTCCGCTGTGGCATACAAAAAACGCAGGTTCCAGACCACAGCCTTGGTGGTCAACTGTTCATTCAAGGTGGTACTCATAATT
The DNA here is from genome assembly GCA_040776885.1 of Desulfobulbus sp. Lineage (GTDB taxonomy): Bacteria > Desulfobacterota > Desulfobulbia > Desulfobulbales > Desulfobulbaceae > Desulfobulbus. Next base: position 700,498 of record JAXGZR010000001.1, read on the forward strand.
TTCCTGATTGCATTTTTAAAAAAATTAAAAGGTTACACAGTCTATTGGGTATTTTTAGGGTGGAAACAGCAGGGAATCTAAACTCTGGCAGACGGGAAAGCCAGCTGTTCATCGTCAGCGGCAAAAAAGGTTTTCAGCGCCTTGAGCAAATAGTAGCCGTCCCGCCAAGCTGCGGTCTCGCGTACAGAGTGCATGGCCAGTTGCGGCACCCCCACATCCACAGTGGCAATCCCCAGGGCAGTGGCAGTGAGTGGGCCGATGGTGGAACCACAGGCCAGATCATTGCGCATAACAAATTTCTGGCAGGGCACCTGCGCCTGCCTGCACATAAGCATAAACTGTGCAGCACTCACCCCGTTTGAGGCATAACGCTGGTTGGCGTTCATCTTGATCACCGGGCCACCATGCATGCGTGGGGCATGTTCCGGTTCATACTTGCCGCTGAAATTGGGGTGCAGGGCATGGGCATTATCCACCGACACAAAGAGGGAACGAGACACAATCCGTTGCCGCTGTCCTGGTGCAAAGAGGCGTGTCAGCACGTCCTTTACAAAAGTGCCTTGCGCCCCGGCCGCAGAGGCACTACCCACCTCCTCGTGGTCATTGAGCACAACCAGGATGTCGCGGCCTTTTTCCTGCGCTGCTTGTCCAGTCTGTCCCGTTTCACACAAAACCTGCACCAGGGCATGGCAGGAGAGCAGGTTATCCAGGCGAGCGGAGCAAATAAACTCGTTGTGCAGGCCAAGCAGGGCCGGTGGCTGCAGATCGTAGAGGAAAAGATCAAAGTCCAAGAGTTCGGCATCATCGACATGCTCGCCATACTGCTTACCCAACTGCTCCAGCAAGAGCGCACCGAAATTGGGTGCTTCTCCGTGCCCCATATTGTCCAGCGTTAAAATAGGCACCAGATCGGTCTGCCGGTTGATGCTACGCTGCTTGTTCGCCTCGGGATCGAGATGGATAGCCAGGCTTGGCACAACCAGGAGCGGACGGCAAAAATCGAGCAGATGCGCCTGCACCTGGCCTCCAGATCTGCGCCACAGCACCCGGCCGGCCAAAGAAAGATCACGGTCAAACCAGGAGCCAAGCAGTGCACCACCATAAATTTCCACTCCCAGCTGCACCAGGCCGCTGGTGCTGTGCACCGCATTGGGTTTCACCTTCAGGCCGGGACTGTCGGTGTGGGCACCGGCCATGCGCAAAGCCCGGCATTTGGCTGCTCCATTGGCCAGGGTAAAGGCAACCAAGCTGGAATCATTGCGGACAACATAGTAGGAACCTGGACCAAGTTCTCCCCAATCATCCTGCTCGTACAGGCGGACAAAAGCCCGGTTGGCAAGCAGACTGTCGGCATAGGCCGTGGCATGGAATGCGGTGGGAGATGCGCTTAAAAAACGAATAAGATCGTGTGGGTACTGCTCCATTACGGTCATAGGTATTCACCAATTTGATGGCAGATAAGGTGAGGGCTGAAAAAACACCCTTACTCCAACAGATGTATCCTGATTTCCCGACGTGATTGCAAGCAAAACATAGCCAAACCTTCATATCTTCGCTATGTTGGTGCATCGTATTTTTCTTTATTTCTGATCGATCAGTAGCCACAGGAGGGTGTATGCGTAGACGGTGAAGATGACGGTATCACTTAGCGCACCGGTGCGGCGCGCATATCAGTGCTTTTGCTTTCCGTACGATACCGGCCAATTCACCAGACTAGCCTCTGGGATGCCGCCGCTGCGGAAGCAACGGCTGGCTTTTCTTTTTCATGGAGGCAAGAAATGGCTATTCAACCTGTTTCCCGTTTTTTGGCATCCCGCCAAGGGATCATTCTGATCGGAGCAATCATCGGCATTTTGGCTCCACTGCTCCAAAAATTCGGTAATCCGGCCAATATGGGCATCTGTGTTGCCTGTTTCGAACGCGACATTGTCGGTGCACTGGGCTTGCACCGGGCCGCCGTGGTCCAGTACATCCGCCCGGAAATACCGGGCTTTATTTTAGGCTCCCTCATGGCAGCATTCTATTTCAAAGATTTCCGGGCACGCACCGGTTCCGCGCCTCTGGTGCGCTTTGTTCTGGGTTTTTGTGCCATGGTTGGTGCCCTGGTTTTCCTCGGCTGCCCCTGGCGGGCCCTGTTGCGCTTGGCTGGCGGCGATCTCAACGCCATTCTGGGTCTCACCGGGCTGACCATCGGGGTAGCCATTGGCGATCAGTTCTTGAAACACGGCTACACCCTGGGCCGCAGCCGACCCACCTATGCCAGTGCCGGACTGGTTATGCCTGCCCTTTCCCTGGGGCTTCTGCTGTTACTCTTCTTCGCCCCACGGTTCAGCGCCAATGGCCCCATCTTTTTCAGTGAAATGGGCCCGGGTTCCATGCATGCACCCGTTATCATGTCGCTGGCCGTTGGCCTGATTGTCGGCATAATCGCTCAACGCACCCGCTTCTGCACCATGGGCTCGATCCGGGATGTGCTGCTGGTGCGCGACCTGCACCTGATGAGCGGTATTATTGCCCTGACCATCGCCGCCTTTGCTACCAACCTGATACTAGGACAGGTGCATGTGGGCTTCAGTGCCCAGCCAGTGGCGCACAGCAACCATCTCTGGAACCTGCTGGGCATGGTGCTTGCCGGGCTGGCCTTTGTTCTGGCAGGTGGTTGTCCGGGCAGACAGCTCATCCTCTCTGGTGAAGGTGATGGCGATGCAGCGATCTTTGTGCTGGGCATGCTGACAGGCGCGGCCTTTGCCCACAACTTCGCCCTGGCCTCGGGGCCAGATGCCCTGGTGGATGGCGCACTCAAGGTGGGCGGCCCCTCCATCTGGGGTATGTGGGCGGTGGCTATCGGTCTTGTTATCTGCCTGCTGATCGGCTGGACAATGCGTGAAAAAATAGAGGAGGTACGGTGATGCATATCGACACCTGTGGGCTCTCCTGCCCGGAACCGGTCATCCAGACCATGAAGGCGATCAATACTGGCGCCCAGTCCCTACGCGTGCTGGTGGACAATACCACTGCCATGGAAAACGTCAAACGTATGGCTAACTCCAAAGGCTTTACAGTAACCATGGAGCCACAGGGGGAGCTGTTTGTACTCCACCTGAACAAAGTCTGATAAACAAAACGAAAAACGCCGGGACAGAGCAAGGTAACAATCAAGACCTGCCCCGGCAGAGTATTTTACCATTGAGCTGGCAAATAGAAGCCACCAAAATACCATGACCTATCCACAACAACTCAGTGCTGTTTTTTTCGATTTCGACGGGGTGATCGCCGACTCCCTTGAGATTAAAAAACAGGCATTTGCCACCCTTTTTGCCCCCTACGGCGAGCAGGTGCAGAATGCAGCAGTGCATTACCATATGACCCATGGTGGCATGCCGCGCCACAGCAAGATGCGCCATTGCCTGGAAGAACTGGCCGGCCAGACAGCAAGTGAAGAGGAACTTGCCAACATGGTGCAGGCCTTTGCCCGTCTGGTTTTTCAGGGAGTGGTCTCAGCCCCTCTCCTGCCCGGTGTGGCGACAACCCTCAAGGACTTGCAGCAAGTGGGTATTCCAGCCTTTGTCGTTTCAGGTACGCCTGAGAAAGAGATGCAAGACATTGTGCGGCACAAGCAGCTTGCCCCCTATTTCCAGGGTGTCTATGGCTCGCCACGGCAAAAAAGCGAGATTGTAAACGAAGTGCTCCAAGATTATACACTTACACCAGGCTGTTGCCTGTTCATTGGTGATGCCCTGGCCGACTGGCAGGCTGCCAAAACCTGCGGCCTGATTTTTCTCGGTATAGTTCCTCCAGGCCACGACAACATTTTCCCCCAAGGTGTGATCACCAGTCCAGATCCAGGGGCGCACCGCTGGCCGCAGCTCCTCGGGCAGGATTTTGCCATCGCATGAACACCCAGGACTCCTTTTTCCTCGCCACCCTGTTACCCAGCCTTATTCTTCTGGCCGACCTGTGTATCCGCATAGGTTTGTCGCTCCGGGTGGTCATGCAAAAGCGTAGTTACAGCACCACCATGGCCTGGCTACTGATCATCGTATTTCTGCCCTTTATCGGCTATGTGCTCTACATGCTCTTTGGCGAAAACCGGCTGCCGGAAAGGCGGCTTAAGCGGATGCGCCAATCCAGGGATCTGTACCTGCGCACGCCAGACAAACTGCTTCCCTTTGTCGAAGAAGATTGGCACGGCGGCAATCTCCTCTACACCTCACTGCATCGCCTGGCGCAGCAAACCTTTGGCATGCCTGCCCTGCGCGACAACATCCTGCAACTCCACACCAAACCCGCCGATTTTTTCAAGGCCCTTATCCACGACATTGATCAGGCGCAACTATCCTGCTACCTGCAATTTTATATCTGGAGCAAGGGCGGTCAGGCCGATGCAGTGGCCGAGGCACTCATCCGTGCGACCCAGCGGGGTGTGGACTGCAGGGTTCTCCTCGATGACATCGGCAGCCGCTCCTTTTTGCGCAGCCGGACTATCCGCATCATGCGCCGGGCCGGGGTACGGGTGGAAAAATCCCTGCCGGGCTCCCTTATCTGGGTGTTTTTTACCCGGCTGGATATCCGCAACCACCGCAAACTGGTGTTGATTGACAATTCCATTGCTTATAGTGGCAGCCAAAACATGGCTGATCCTGCCTATTTTAAAACAGATGCCGGTGTGGGCGAGTGGATTGATATCATGGTGCGTCTGCAGGGCCCGGTGGTGGGAGAGTTGAAAGCCGTTTTCGCCCATGACTGGTTCCAGGAGACCGGTGAACTGATCCCCTTTGGTGAGATCAGGGTACCTGATAAAGACAGGCCAGACACATTACCCACAGAACCCATGGTGGAACAGGCACCAGTGCAGTTGGCCCCCTCCGGGCCCGGCCTTGTGCCGAACGCTATCCACAGCCTGCTGCTCACCACCATCTACAGCGCACGTAGCCAGTTGACCATGACCACACCCTACTTCATCCCGGATGATGGGGTGGCCGAGGCCTTGCAGGCTGCTGCCCTGCGGGGGGTAAAAGTGTGTGTCATTGTGCCGGCCAAATGCGATTCTCGCCTGGTGCACTACGCCAGCCGCGCCCGTTTTGAGGAACTCGCTCGGGCAGGCGTACGCATTTGTTTGTTTGCAGGCGGCCTGCTCCATGCTAAAACCATCTGTGTGGATCAGCAGGTTGCCCTGATTGGTTCGGTGAATCTGGATATGCGCAGCTTCTGGCTCAATTTCGAGGCAACGCTCATTATCTACTGCGCTGATTTTGCCCGCCTGCTGGCCGACGAACAGCAACGCTACCTGGAGCATGCGTCCGAACTCGATCTGGAGGCCTTTCGCCAACGCAGCTGGTGGCAGCGGTTCAAGGAAAACCTCTGCCTGCTGGTCTCACCACTGCTGTAGGCAGGCACCATATTGCCTGTCTTCAGGCTGCTCTGCAGATTACTTGCGCCCTTGCTCCAGGTTCCTGTGGCGACCTGATTTTCTGTACATTCTGTAGATTTTTTTACAAGGAGTTTTACCATGACCCAAGACAAACGCTACGCCCGGGCACTGAGTATCGCCGGTTCAGACAGTGGTGGTGGCGCAGGTATTCAGGCAGATCTCAAGACCTTCAGCGCCAATGGCTGTTATGGCATGAGCGCCATCACCGCCATCACCGCCCAAAATACCCTTGGGGTGCGCTCAGTCTTCGCCCTGCCAGTGGAGATGGTGACAGACCAGATGGAAGCGGTGCTCACCGACATCGGCGCAGATGCCATCAAAATCGGTATGCTCTTCTCACCGGAACTCATCCACACAGTGGCTGACGGGTTGAAAAAATGGGCGCAGGACATCCCAGTGGTCCTCGATCCGGTCATGATCGCCCAAAGCGGTGACCGCCTGCTCAAGGACGACGCGGTGAGTGCCCTTAAGAAAGAACTCATTCCCCTGGCACACGTGTTGACCCCCAATCTGCCCGAAGCCGAAGTGCTCCTGGGCCGCACCCTTGTCAGCCCTGCGGCCATGGCAGAGGCAGCCCAGGATTTGTGCGCTCTGGGTTGTGCCAATGTGCTGCTCAAGGGTGGACATCTAGATGGCCCAAACAGCGACGACCTGCTCTACCTTGGGACTGAACGTCGCCTTGTCCAATTTCCGGGTGAACGCATCCCCACCCGCAACAACCATGGCACCGGCTGTACCCTCTCCTCGGCCATTACCGCTGCGCTGGCCAAGGGCCTGAGCCTGGAAGAATCTGTTGCCCAGGGAAAAAAATACATCACAGCCGCCATCCGGGCCGGATCCAACTACCGCATTGGTGATGGCCATGGACCAGTACACCATTTCCACGCCTTTTTTTAAAAAGGCCAAAGGCACAACAGAACATAGCCTCCAACACCAACCTAACACCAGCAGGAACCCTATGAGTATTGTAAAAATTGTCGTAGCCGACGTAGTGTATACCGGAGCCATCAAAAAAGAACTGGGTCCGTCCACCACGGTGGACATCGACAAGCGCGCCGAACAGCTGGCTGAGCTAAAGGGAACCGTGGCCTCCGAGTGGCTGGAACAGCAGTATCCCCAGGCCGAGTTGTATGCGGATGTGGCTATTTACGATGGTTTTGGTACGCCCAAAGCCATTGAGGTTTTTGCCTACAATGAAGAAGACGTGCTGGATGAGCCCCTGTCCCGCGAGTTGCAGCGCCAGGTGGAAAAGAAGGTGGCAGAAGTGGTACAGGAGCACCAGTGGCAAGATGAATCATGAATCAGCCGGATGAAGGACCCTCTCTACCCTGTTTCTCCTGAACCTGGAGGGCTGTTCTCTCGTCCCGGTAGGCCAATCCTCTGCCTCTCTTAGCCCTCAAACGCTTACCCCTCATACGAAGTGGCAGCGGCAGCGCCGCCGCTGCCCGTCCAATCCGTATGAAAAAAAGTGCCGCGGGGGGCATCCACCCGTTCGTAGGTGTGTGCACCAAAGTAGTCCCGCTGGGCCTGGATCATATTGGCAGGCAGTCGTGCCGTGGTATAGCCATCGAGAAAACTGAGGGCTGCAGTCATGGCTGGCATGGCTAGGCCCACCTCCATGGCTCTCGCGCATATCCGTCGCCAGGCAGGCAGACAGCTCACGATCAATTCATTGAAATATTGATCAAATCCTAAAAAGGCAAGTGCGGGCTCCCTGGCAAAGGCAGCATGAATATCATCCAAAAAGGTGCTGCGGATAATACAGCCTGCCCGCCACACCTTGGCCACGTTGCCGCTCTCTATTTGCCAGTTGAAGTCATTTGAGGCCTGGCGGATCAGCATGAAACCCTGGGCATAGGAAATGACCTTGGCCGCCAGCAGAGCCTGACGCAGTGTCTCCACCCACTCGCCGGTTTCATCGCTGCCGCTGCTGACAATTTTAACGTTTTTGTGAAAAAGCTGTTCCGCAGCCTGCCGTTCCTTTTTAAGTGAAGAGAGGAAACGGGCAAAAACCGCCTCAGTGATGAGCGTCAAGGGCACACCCAGGTGGAGGGCATTGATCCCTGTCCACTTACCAGTTCCCTTCTGGCCAGCCACATCGAGTATGCGCTCCACAAGAGGGCTCCCATCCTTGTCTAGATGGGAAAAAATATCAGCTGTTATCTCAATGAGATAACTCTCCAGCTCTGTTTTGTTCCAGTGGACGAAAATCTGCCGCATGGCCACGTGATCCAGCCCAAGGCCCCTGTATAGAAAAGCATAGGCCTCGCTGATAAGCTGCATGTCGCCATACTCAATGCCGTTGTGCACCATCTTGACAAAATGGCCCGAGCCCTCCGGGCCCATCCAGCTGCAACAGGGTTCACCACTGGCGGCTTTGGCGGCTATGGCCTCAAAGATTGGTTGCACCAACGGCCAGCCTCTATTGGCACCTCCTGGCATAATGGATGGGCCAAAGCGGGCACCCTCCTCGCCACCGGAAATACCCATGCCAATAAAATGGATGCCATGTTGGCGCAACATCATCTCCCGGCGATTGGTATCTGTATAGTTGGAGTTACCGCCATCGATCAACACATCACCTGCTTGCAAGAGAGGAATCAGCTGCTCGATAAAACTGTCCACCGCCTCTCCTGCACGCACCATCAGCATAATCTTTTTAGGTTGGCTGAGCCGATCCACCAAATCTTGCAGTGATGTCGCCCCCAGCACCCTGGTGCCTTTGGCAGGCCCGGCAAGAAACTCTGTGACCCTGGCCTGGGTACGGTTATAGGCTGCCACCACATAGCCATGGTCATCCATATTGAGAATGAGATTCTGGCCCATCACGGCCAAACCAATAACCCCGATATCAGCCTGCATATGTTTTCCCCTTTCCCGTGTTCACCGTGTCTTGCCAAACTCCCTGGCCAAATGGACAAATAGACGATATGCACCTCTACACCTGGTCAAGGAGCTGCCATGCCTCATTGCAGAACCGCCCCATGGTAACGCATGGCACACGCTTTTCCTCACTGCTGCCAGGTTGTACTGTCACACCTTGCTCCCCTGCAGATGCGCGGCTGAGGCCGTATCCAGGTACCACTCGGTTACACCATGGGCAGCACTGATGCGGGCCGCTGGGTAGTCCAGTGTTTCGGCAGGTCGGGTAAAGATTTCGCCAATACGCTCTGCCTTGTCTGTGCCCAAAACCAGAAAGGTAAGCCGCCGGCAACTGGCCAACTGCAGGGCACTCAAACTGATGCGCAATTGGCCTGACTGCGGATGTGTGGCCACGATGGCCAAACGCTCTTCGTTAAAATTAGTGTGCTGCGGAAAAAGCGAGGCAGTATGCCCATCTGCGCCCATGCCCAAAAGAACCCAGTCAAAAACAGGCCGGCCCTGTTGCTGCTGAACAAGCGCCCGGAGTTCAGCTTCCAGGCGTAGGGCCTCGGACCGGGGTTCGTTTTCGCCACGGATGCGGTGAATATTGGTCGCGGGAATGGTAACATGGCGGAAAAGAAGCTGCTCGGCCTGACCATAATTGCTGGCAGAATCCTCCGGAGCAACACAGCGCTCATCCCCCCACCAAAAATGGAGTGCCGACCAGCGGATTGCCCTGGCAAAGGGCGGCTGCGCCATGAGCGCAAACCAGTGCTGCGGAGTACTGCCGCCAGAAAGGACTATATGGCTGACTTCTTGCGCTAGGCTTAGGGCTTGCAACTCCTCGGCCAAAACACCTGCGGCCTCGTCCGGTCCGGTAAAGCAACGATATGTATGCATAGTGGCAAGTTTTTACAGTGTACAGTACTCCACACTGGTGAGATTTTTACAGGGGAAACGCCAGCCATGTCCATCCTCAGTAAGCAGTTGGTCCGCCTCCTGCGGTCCCCAGGTACCTGCGGCATAGCCATAGAGGGCATGGGTCGGGTCCTGCAGGTAATCCAGAATTGGCTGGATGAACGACCAGCAGGCCTCCACCTCGTCACTACGGGCAAAAAGAGTGGCATCACCCTTGAGGGCGTCGAGCAACAGGCGTTCATAGGCATCTGGTATGGCGTCATTGGCCAGTTCACTGTAGTGGAAATCCATGGCCACATCCTGCACAATAAACCCGCTGCCAGGTTGCTTCAAACCAAAGGAAACCAGAATACCTTCATCGGGCTGAATGCGAATAATCAAGTTGTTTACCGGCGCGCCTGCTCTAAAAAACGGATGCGGTGACTTTCTGAAGTGGAGCACCACCTCGGTCACCCTGGTCGGCAGACGTTTGCCGGTGCGCAGATAAAAGGGCACGCCCTCCCAGCGCCAGGAATCAATCCACATCTTCAGGGCCACATAGGTTTCTGTACGGGAATCAGCGGCAACGCCCTGCTCTTCACGGTAGCCCAGTATATCTTCGTGCCGCACACGTGAGCCAAGGTATTGCCCCAGCACCAGATTGCTGCGCAGATCAGCCGCACTCAAGGGCCGAAAAAAACGCATGACCTTCACAGCCTCGTCACGCAGGGCATCGGCACTGATCGTCGCCGGCGGCTCCATGGCCACCATGGCCAGTACTTGCAAGAGATGATTCTGGAGCATGTCACGTACCGCCCCTGCCTGCTCGTAATACGCGCCGCGCTTTTCCACTCCAAGGGATTCTGCTGCTGTAATCTCGATGTAATCCACCATGTTGCGGTTCCACAGGACCTCAAACATGGTATTGGCAAAGCGAAGCACCAAAAGATTCTGCACGGTCTCCTTGCCCAGGTAGTGGTCAATGCGATAGATCTGCTCCTCGTTGAAGTGGGCGTGCAGTTCCCGGTCGAGTTGTCGGGCCGAATCCAGGTCATGACCAAAGGGCTTTTCCACCACCAACCTGCTTGTCCCCGTGTCCTGCTGATTGAGGCCCAGTTCAGCCAAAGTGGCAACAATGGGTGCATACAAATCAGGCGGAGTGGCAAGATAGTACAGGCTTGCACCGCCCAGGCGCTGTTCTGCCGCAAGTGGGGTGAGTTGCTCGGTTCTGGTGGGATCTGCTGTCAGGTAGGTGATATGGCTGCAGAAATGCGATGACCTGTCACCTGAACCTGCTGTATCCGGTAGGCTCTCCTGCAGATGCTGGCGAAAGCTTGCATCTGTGAATGCAGTGCGACCAACACCAACAATGGAGAAATCCTGTGGCAGCATGCCCTGGCTGAAAAGACGGTAGAGGGCGGGGATGAGTTTTCGTTTGGCCAAATCGCCAGAGGCACCGAAAATAACGATACGGCTGCGCTGAGCGATAGATTCCCCTGTATGCAATGCGGTCTGCACAAGGCCTCCTTACACACCATGGTTGAGTGATTCAGGGCAAAGGGTACAAACTTGGATACTTTCTCGCCAGGACCAAGCTACACGGTGGTACATTACAGGCCCACGGCCGAATACCCTGCAGGCTTTTTATGCCAGTCGCACTTCCACCTTGCCCTGCAAGAGCTCTTTCACCGCCTCGATCGGTACTTCACGGCGGTGGAAGATGCCAGCGGCCAGGGCTGCATCCGCATCGGTTTGGGTGAACACTTCGAGGAAATGGTTGGCACTGCCCGCACCGCTTGAAGCAATCACCGGAATGTGCACTGCCTGGCGCACCGCATTGATCAATTCTAGATCAAAACCGGCATTGGTACCATCGCGGTCGATGCAGTTGAGCAGGATTTCACCTGCGCCTAACCGCTCGCATACCTGTGCCAGGGTGATGGCATCCAGCTCCCGACCTTCACGACCGCCGCGAATGGTGCATTGGTACCAACAGTATGTCTCGCCACTGGGTCCTGGTGCAACGGTTTTGATAACCTGGTGGGGCACATCATCGGGTGCGTTTACATAGACCCGCCTGGGATCTACGGAAATCACCACCGCCTGACTACCATAAACCCTGGCAATCTGCTCAATGGCAGACAAACCGCTGGCCTTGCCTTTTTTAAGATACTGCTCCACAATCAAGACCGCATCCGAACCAATGGACACCTTGTCGGCCCCGGCGCGGAAGTAGCGGGCCGCCACCTCGAGCGCCGAGGTGAACACGCCGTTTCTATCCGTAAAATCACGGATACCACCGCCAATGGTCAACGGCACGAACACCTGCTTTGCGGCCTCTTCCAGCACCCGCAGCATGGGCAGATCGTCAAGAGGGTAATCTCGAAATGCAGTGATATTGAGAAAGGCAATTTCATCAGCACCCTGTTGATAATACTCTGCGGCCAGGGCCACAGGTTTGCCCAGGTTACGTACCTCTCCGGCCTCGCGCACCTCGTACTGGTCACCTTTGGTCACCACCAGATCACCCTGATCGTTGGTGCGCACATCCAAACACGCAATCACCCGTTTGGCCAAGGCGGTTGATTGCGGGCACCGGGTCAAGTGAATAGCCTCGCGGCTGCCAGCAAGAAAATTCGCCAACACCTGTAACCCAGCTTTACCGCTCTTCTCTGGATGAAACTGGGTGGCTGCCACGGCATTGTCTTCCACGGCACTGACAAACTCGGTGCCGTAATCTGTAGTGGCCAGGACTTGTCCATGCTGTTCCGGCACAACATGGTAGGAGTGGACAAAGTAGAATTTTTCATCACCCTCTAACCCGGCAAAGAGCGGAGAAGGCTTCTGCGCCTTGATTCCGTTCCAGCCGATATGCGGTACTGCCAATTTGCAGGTGAAACGTCGCACCTGTCCTGGGAAAATACCAAGACCTGGCTCATCAGGTGCCTCTTCACTGCCTGTAAAGAGTGCCTGCAAACCAATGCAAATACCCAAAAAAGGCTTACCTGCATGCAAATGGCGCAAGAGCGGTTCACGCAGGCCCTGTTCGCGCAGCGCAGCCATAAGTGCACCGAAACTACCTACCCCCGGGAAAACAAGCCGCTGGGCCTGCTCCAGATCGCGGACGCTACGTACCAGCTGGACAGTTTCGCCCAAGCGTTCGAGGGCATTGACAACCGAACGCACATTGCCAGCGCCGTAATCAAGCAGGGTAATCATAATAAGTTGTCCAAAGTGTCTTGTTTGTGGTTCCTGTAGCGGTCAACGTCTGACTCACAATCAAAAAATATCACTAGAAATTCATCTGCACGCCCACGCCCAAAGCCCATTTTCCTTCACGGTCGTCGGCAAGTTTCTCCCGTACCCAATAGTGGCCAGTGCTGAACTCGACAAACAACCAATCCCGATAGAGCGGCTGCCGCCACTTCACCAGCACACCATACTCCTCGATATCGACCTCGTTACCGGTTTCACCATCGGCAATGAGTTCTCCGGAAAGCAGACTGAGCTCACCAAACCTCCTGTAAAGCCCAAGGGAGCTGAACCAGTCCAGCCCGTCGTCTTCTTCGGATACTGTGCCGGAATTGAGCCAGCGCAAGCTCAAAACAGGGGAAAAGGCGTGCTCGTAATCCACCGACGTGGTGGCTCCAAAACCGTCGTCAAGCGCCCAGAAACCTGTTTCAGTAAATTCCAGTTCATTGCGCGCATCGATCTGCCAGGTATAGATGTAGCGGACCTTGACATAGGGTTTGTGTAAATCTCGCAACCCTACGCTGAAACTGAGAAGATCAAGAAGATTCAGGCCAATACCCGCAAAAAGGGTATCGTCATCCTGCTTATTTTCCCTGAGCAGACGCTGCTGCTCTGTAACCGTATCGGGCCTGCCCCGCACCAGGTCTCTTTCGTTTTCACTGCCGATGAACACATGGGCCTTATCCTGCAGATTCGGCAAGGTCATGCGCACCCGGAAACGCAGGTTCACATCCACTTCATCATGCTCCCGCCATATGGTGCGCAGGCGAATGCGGCCCTTGGAAATTTTGCCGCCTTCTTCAAAGGGAATATTGCCGAACCAACTATCAACACGCCTGGCCGCCCATTCAGTGGCCTCCCGCACTTCCTTGCGGGATTCCTCCAGTATGACAACGTCTTCATCCTCAGATTTCCCTGGCTGAAGAGTGTCTTGTTCAGGGACCTCAGGGACAGCCTGGGGAGACTGGGCAGCGGCTCCAGGGGCCCCATGGGCCTTGTTAGCCAGTCCTGACAGGACATCCGTACCCAGCAGGACACCAACCAGCACAAAAACCCATACCAACCGGCATCTGGGAAAAAAATCTGCTCTCATTTTGCAAGGCACCGTAGCATAGTTTTATTTTAGTGATACCGCATTATTTTTTACGTCATTTGCGTGTACATTCCAAGCAGGACGCATTGAAACATGCCTTGTGTTTCGTTATTTTTCCATGGCAAAGCTGCGCGCAAGCAGGCACTATGGGCAAAACATATCGTTTCCCTGGGAAAAAACCAAGCCACGCCTGCCCCTTTTCTTCTAATACATGCAGGCATGTAAGCCTCTTATCCCTCACCGTCAATTTTATTCCATTTTTTCTATGCAAGCCATACTTCTTGCCGCGGGTTTCGGCACTCGGCTCAGACCTTACAGCACCCTGCGTCCCAAACCACTTTTTCCGGTCCTCAACCAGCCGCTTTTACATCTGCTGCTTGCACGCCTTACAACCAGCGGTTTTACGAGCATTACCGTCAATAGCCACCATCTGGCCGAACAAATAGAAGCGGCCCTGGCAAGCTGGCCACAGACCCGCCTGCAGTTCGAACCGGAAATACTGGGTACTGGCGGCAGCCTACGTCGCGCCCTGCCCTTCCTGCGCAAACAACCGGTATTGGTGGTTAATGGCGATGTATATCACGATATCCCCCTGCAGGCACTCTATGCCCACCACCTACAAAGCGGCAATGACGTTACCCTGGCCATGCACGACTTGCCCCGCTTCAACACCGTGCACACAATGGGTGATCGGGTCCTGGCCTTTGGCACCACTCCCGGTGACAACCACAGCAACGCCAACACTAATAGCCAGTGTCTGGCCTTCACCGGCCTGCAGGTGGTCAACCCGGAGCTCATTGCGCACATTCCAGCGCAGGGTTTTTTCCATATCATTGATCTGTATCAACAACTGGCGCCCTCGGGCCGCATCGGACTTATGCGGGTGGATGGCTGCTTCTGGCAAGACATTGGCACCCCGGCAGACTACCTCCTCTTGCACAAGGCCCTTTTACCGCAACAACAGCGCTGGCTCATCGAGCCCAGCGCCCAAATTGGCAAAGATGTACAACTGCGTGGTTGGGGCTGCATCGGTGCCGGCGCGGTTGTGGCCAGGGGCGCAGAGTTATACGACTGTGTGGTTTGGGATGGAGCACAGGTACCGGCCGGGGCAAAATACCAATTTCGCATTCTCACCGGGAACAAAGATCTTGATAGGGAGCAAAATCAGAACAAAACTAGCAAGGAGCTGCCCTGATGGAAATTGATGCACTGCTTGCCCAAGTTGTCAATCTGCTGGGTAATGAAAGCAGGTCCTGGTTGAGCAAACTCCGGGTGGAAATACTTGGTGCAGATGGCTCTTCGCGCCGTTTTTATCGCCTCTCCACTCGATCCGGTAGCCAATCCAGCTCCTCCCTCCCCTCTCTTTTGGCCATTTTGCCACCACCACAGGCAAAAGACAAAGAAATGGCCGAAGCTGCCAGCGTGGCCAATATTGGCCGACATCTCCATGCACTGGGTGCCCCTACGCCCGCAATATATGCCTGGGATGCGACCAATGGTTTGGTGCTGTGCGAAGATTTTGGTGACAAACGGCTGCACAACAGCGCCACTAGCCCTGGCGAGCAGCTCTCGCGTATGCGCTTGTACGAAGAAAGCCTGCAAGCCCTGGCCCGCATGCAGGTGCGGGCAGCCCAAGGCTTTGATCCAGCCTGGTGCTGGGATAATCCCTGCTTTGATGCGGCCTTTATGCAGGAGCGTGAATCTGGCTATTTTCTGCGCGCCTGTTGCCGCGATCTGCTCAACATATCTTTTGATGACCAAACCCTTGCCGAAGAATGCCGTCTTTTAGCCGAGCAGGCGGCCCAGGCTCCAGCGCACTACTTTCTGCATCGGGATTTTCAGAGCCGCAACATCATGCTGCCCCAGGGGCGGCCCGCCTTTATCGATTTCCAGGGGGGGCGCCTGGGGCCGCTGGCCTACGACGTGGCCTCACTACTTATTGATCCCTACGCTGCCTTGCCCGCCTCCATGCAGGCACAGTTATTGAGTGTCTATCTCAAGGCCCTGAATCGGGAAACCAGCTATGATCTACAACAATTTTGCCATGAATACCTACTGTTGGCCGTACACCGCAACATGCAGATCCTGGGTGCCTTTGCCTTTTTAAGTCAGGTGAAGGGCAAGCCTTTTTTTACCCGCTATCTCCGCCCGGCAGCAGTCTCGCTTGCGGCCCTGCTTGCCAAGACCGAGTTTGCCCGCTATGCTGGCCTGCGTCAACTCAGTCGCCAATGTTGTCAACAGCTGGATACCTTGTTATGAGCTCCGCAAACACGTTAATCGCCCTGATCGGCCGCCCCAACGTAGGCAAATCTACCTTGTTCAACCGCCTGACCAGGCGGCGCGACGCCCTGGTCGATCCCACTCCTGGCGTTACCCGCGACCGACACTATGCCCAGATCGAATGGGAAGGGCACGCCTTCACCCTGGTGGACACCGGTGGCATCGAAGACGATGATGACGCCATGGGCAGCCATATCCGTGAGCAGGCCATGCTGGCCGTTGAGGAGGCGGATATCATCTTCTTTCTCATGGATGGCCGCGAAGGAGTGCTGCCCGGCGATGTGGAGATAGCCACCATTTTGCGCCGTTCGCAGAAAACTGTATTTTATATTGTCAACAAGATCGACAGTGCCGCCCAGGAGGAGACGCTCTTGAGCCCTTTCTGGGAATTGGGTGCCGAGCAACTGTGGCCACTTTCCGCCGACCATGGCCACGGTTTCGACAGGCTGATGAGCGCACTGCCGCCGCATCTGAACCAGGAAGCCGAGCACGATCCTCTGCCGGAAAACACCCTACGCGTGGCTTTTCTCGGTCGGCCGAATGTGGGGAAGTCATCGCTGATTAACGCCATTATCGGCGAAACCCGTATGCTGGTTTCGGATGTGCCCGGCACCACCCGCGATGCTGTGGATACCCGTCTCAGCTATGGTCAATACTCTTACCTGCTCATCGATACTGCCGGTATCCGCCGCAAGGGTAAAACCAAGGATAAACTGGAAAAATTTTCAGTACTCAAAACCCTGCGGGCAATTGGTCGCTGCGACATTGCCCTGGTGCTCCTGGATGCAGCCGAAGGCATCACCGATCAGGATACCAAGGTGATCTCCTACACCCAGGAACAGGGTCGGGCCCTGATGGTGCTGATCAACAAATGGGATTTGCTCGAAAATGATCGCAAACGCCAACTGCAACTCCTGGATGAGGTACGCATGGCGCTGAAATTCATCCCTTTTGCCCCGGTGCTCAAGGTCTCGGCCCACACAGGCACCGGTATCAAACGCCTGTTCCCTGAAATGGGCAAGGTGCAGCGCCAGTTTCATCAACGTTTTTCCACCCCAGCCCTCAACCGTCTGCTTACCGAAGCCGTGGCTCAGCACGAACCACCCTTCCACCGTGGACGTCGTCTCAAATTCTACTATACCAGCCAACTGGCCACAGCTCCGCCCCGCTTTGTGGTGGTGACCAACGATCCCAAAGGAATCCACTTTTCCTACCAGCGCTACCTGACCAACTGCTTTCGCGAAGGCTTGGGGCTGGATCGGGTGCCGGTGCAGCTCTACTTTCGGGAACGCAGCGGCCGCAGAGGCAAGAGATAAAAAAACGGTCATTGCCAGACAGGATGCTGACAATGACCGTTCGCAGGCCATCAATCCAGATAAAAACAGCTGGATTTATTTGATGAACGGGCCAGGCAACGGCAGGATTGTCCTACCGAAAACCGTATTATTGACAATGGCCCCCACCGTGTAAATACCAAGCCACCCGCAGCCAATCAGCAAGTAGGCAACGATTGGCCGGTAGGCAGGACCGACAATACCCATGTCAAGCAGCACGATGATCCACAAAACAATGTCCAGCCCGATAACGATCAAGGTCAGGGGTATGGGTGCCTTGAAATAGGCTGGGGTAACAATGGTCAGAAAGGCTGCCCCCGCCATCCAACACCATCCCTCCACCATGACTAGCGGCTGGATTGCTTCGCCAAAAGTCCCAGTCAGCATCAAAAACTTAGCCAGAACGCTGAGTGCTGCACCAAACATAAAAAATGCGGAGAAAAACAGAAAGACGTTACCACCGGTAATGTTGTGATCCTTCAACTCAATCACCGCCGTGGTATACTGCACGATCCCACCGCCGATCAGCCATGCTGCCAGGAGCGGTAGTCCCCCCAAGCCAACTTTATCCAGAAAAACAGCACCGAAACCAAAACAAGCGACGGCCAGGGCACCAAGTCCTGCCGGTGCAGGGGTTACGAAAGCGTGTTGATGCTCAGACATGTTTCCTCCATGGCTCATTTGAGACAGCCCTGCCGAAGAACCACAGGGATGCAGGAGAGCGCGCCATAGTCACGCTTACGGCGCGCGGGCCCCAGCACACCCTGCTCAAGCCCTTCTCCAGGCCTGTAGTAAGGGGAATTGCCAATTTTATTTCGGAACTATCCTACTTGCTCGCGTTGATCTTTTCCGTCAGGACCGGAATAAAATCAAGAATATCTGCAACGATCCCAATGTCTGCAGTCTGGAAGATAGGGGCATTTTTATTTTTGTTCACTGCCACGATAAAGGGAGACCCCTTTATGCCGCCCATATGCTGAAAGGAGCCGCTGATGCCAAGGGCAAGATAGACCTTGGGGCTGACCGTTTGTCCCGAGGTGCCCACCTGTCTTGATTTTTCCAGCCATTTGGCGTCAACAACGGGCCGTGAACAGGCCACATCAGCTCCCATGGCCGTGGCCAGCTCATGCACCAGGGCCAGATTGTCTTCTTCCTCGATACCGCGACCAACAGAAACAAGAATCTCTGATTTAGTGATATCAACATCACCAACTTCAGCGGCAATCACCTCGACGAATTGACGTTTGCTGGACAGATCGCCCAGATCCGCTGACCTGTCCACCACTGCGCCCTGCGCCCCAGCTTCTGGCGCCTTGAAAGAGCCAGCACGCACACTGATAATTGCACCATTTTCCAGGCTGCAGGTAGAACGGGAAGACACCGCTCCACCGTGCTCCTGGCGTACCAGCTGCAAGGTATCGCCCTGAACTCCCTCAAAGGCCACCACATCAGAGGCAAAGGCCGCATCAAGGACAATGGAAAGACCAGGGGCCAAATCCATGGAAAAGGAATCATGGTTTAAGAGGAGCAGAGCCTTGTCCGGTAGCAGGCTGACCAATACTTTGCGCTGCACCTCTGCATTGGGATACTGGAGCGCATCGTGGCTTGCAGTGATTACCTCAGAGTAATACGGTGCAACCTGACTGGCGACTTGCTCCACATCAGCGTTGCTGCCAAGCACAATGGCGCTTGGTGCGGCAGCCGCATCAATAGCCTTTGCAGCACTGGCCAACTCAAAGGCAGAGTCATCAGCTTCTCCATTTTTATGGGTAATATACACAAATATGGCAGCCATTATTTTATACCTCCCTTTGCCTGCAGCAATTCAACCAGTTTATCTGCCAGCTCTTCCTCACTTCCTTCAAGCATTTCCGCACCTTCCCCCAACTCGGGCTGAAAGTATTCCAGCTTGTTCAAACGCAGGGGCACATCGGTAAAGCCGATATCTGCCGCGCTAAGAGTGGGAATTTCCACCGAGGCCACCTTGCGGATTCCCCGAATGCTGACATAACGGGGCTCGTTGATACCGGTTTGGATGGAGAGCACACAGGGCAACTCGATTTCGCTGATTTCCTGGCTGCCTCCTTCAATCTCCCGGCCGATTTTCAGCTTGTTGCCGTCCAGCACCTCAATCATGTTGACCAAAGCGGCATAGGGCTTGTCCTGCATGGCAGCGAGCATGCCACCCACCTGGGCTCCACCCTCGTCTGCCTGGGCCCCACACAGAACAAGATCAAAGTTGTTCTTGCTGATATACGCGCTGAGGATGGCTGCCAGCTTGCGGCCGTCGGCCTCCTCAAAGAGCGGGTCGCTCAGCAGCACACCTGTTTCTGCACCCATGGCCATTTCCCGACGGAGAATCTCCTCGTTCTCCTCTGTACCAATGCTCACCACCGTGACCGAGCCACCAACCTTGTCAACCAGTTGGATAGCCTCTTCAACGGCGTAGTTGTCCCACTCATTGACCGCGTAGACCAAATCATCGGTGTCAATGTCGTTTCCCTCCCGATTCAGCCGGATTTCATTTTCAGAAGAATCGGGAACCCGTTTGACGCAAACAAGAATATTCATCCAGTTTTTCCTCCTTTACTCTCCATAAACAGGGTACGCTGCTTTTACCGCAGCAAAAATTTTTGCCATCCAGCCACGCACAGGCAAGAAAAGCGTCCCTTACACCGCTGCGGCCACAGTTGGGATAAATTCCACCTGCTCTGCAAAAAGCTCGGTCAGATCAATAACTTTCAACTCGTTTTCCAGGCCAGCGATCTTGACCGCATCCTCCATATTGATCAAGCAGAAGGGACAGGCTGTCACCAATACATCGGCACCTGCCTCCCGGGCCATTTTGACCCGAACAACCCCCATGCGGGTTTCCTCTTCGGGTTCGTAGAACAGGGCCAATCCACCGCCGCTACAGCAGAAGGAACGGTCTCTGTGTTTTTCCATTTCCACCCGTTTCATACCTGGCAAGGCATCCAAAAGCTGCCTTGGTTCATCGTAGAGCAGGTTGTGGCGGCCCAGATAACAGGGGTCGTGGTAGGTGTACACCAAACCGTCCTCCTCCAACGGACGGAGGCTAAATTTTCCCTGTGCCAGCCCTTCCACCAATACCTGGCTGATATGGCGGACAGGCGGCAAGCCTTCGTAATCCTTGCGCAGGGTGTTGAAGGTGTGCGGATCAGTGGTGACAATTTCCTGGGGAGCCACTTCCAGAATCGCTTCGGTGTTATGCTCCTTTATTTCCTGAAAAAGCATCTCCTCGCCAAAACGCCGTATCTCGTTGCCAGCGTCCTTTTCCTGCTCGCCAAGGATACCGAAATCCTTGTCCATGTGGTGGAGAAGCTGTGCGGCTTTCCGGTTGATTTCTATGATCCGGTCATCGTAGGAGCCAACACTGTCGACAAAAAAGAGGGTATCCGCAGTTTCGCCGCCCTGCAGCAGTTTCACTGGCACAGTCTGGGCAAACTCTTCCTCCTCAATCCATTTACCACGCTGTTTTGCCGTTTTGCCATAGGGGTTGCCCCGTTTCTCCAAGGCGTTGAGCGGCTTCTGCAGGGATTGAGGTACCATGCCCTCATCAATCAAACCGCGACGCAGATCAACTATCTTATCAATGTACTCGATCGCCAGGGGGCATTCTTCTTCACAGGCACCACAGGTCGTGCACGACCAAATTTCGTCTTCCGTATAGATACCGCCGATCAAAGCCGGGGCCTCTTGGGGCTGCCCCCAAACAGGAAAGGTCTTGAACAACAGATCCCTTGCCTTGATCGTGATGAAGCGTGGCGACAGGGGACGCTTGACAGCATTGGCAGGGCACTGGTCAGAACAGCGGCCGCAATCAGCACAGCTGTAAAAATCCAGCATGTGTTTCCAGGTGAAATCCTCAAGCTTCTTGACCCCAAAGGATTCCAGGTCATCCAATTCTTCCTTGGCCAGTCCGTAGCGCACAGGCTTGACCGTGCCCCGGTCGAGCCGCAGGAACAGCACGTTGAAGAAAGAGGTCAGCACATGGAAGTGTTTACCAAAGGGCAGAAAGCAGAGGAAATAAAAAAACGTCAGGTCATGCACATAGTATGAAACAATGTGGGTGCCCTGCAACAGCTCCGTAGAACTTCCCCTGAGCATGCCCGTAAAAAACCAGGCCAGGCTCAAAGGCGCGGCAAAATGCCCAACCTCTCCGCCTGCGACCAGTTTGCTGGCATCAAACAGGCTTTCCGAAATCATCAAGACAGAGATGAGTGCCAGCACGAAAACGGCTTCGCCGGTATGGTCCTTACCATACTGTTCAGGAACAGCATAGCGGGGAGGCTTGACAATACCCCGGCGGATGCCAGCGACCACACAGGCAACAAACACCACAGTCGCCGCATAATCCTTGGCGATCGTATAGCCAACCCCCAGGGAGCCATCGAGAAAGGGCCACTGGAAGTCGCCCTGAAAGCCAATGAAAACCAAGGCAATGGAGCGGAGCATGAGCACTAAAAAGCCAAAAAAAATGGCCATGTGCAGCACGCCAGCCAGCATATAGCGGGGTTGCTTGACCTGCAGGAGCCAAAGCGACCATATCTGGGCCAGCCGCTCACCGAACCTGTTGAACCGTTCATCCTGGGCTGCCCTGCGCAGGGGAATCAATCGTTTGCTGATGATATAGGCAAACAGAACAAGGGCAACAACAGGAATGAGTATGGAAAAAATTTGCGTTTTAATGCCCAGAACAACGAATTGCGCGGGCCCAACAATATCCATCATGTCCTCCTTTGCAACAAATGCGGTTTCTACGGTATATGCCCACCTATCCTCCTCCAGGATGGTTGTAAACAGGTGGGCAACCGACTGGCATAGCCATCCGCTTTTTTGTGGTTTTCAGGCTGACAGATTTATCTGCCCTTTTTCAGCAGCTCCCGGGCAATAACATGGCGCTGTATCTGGTTGGTGCCTTCGTAGATGGTGAGGATGCGAGCATCTCGATAAAAGCGCTCCACCGGATACTCTTTGATGTACCCGTAGCCGCCGTGGATTTGCACGGCCTGGGCGGTTACCCTATTGGCCATTTCCGAGGCAAAGCACTTGGCCATGGATGCTGCCATGGTGCAATTTTCACCCCGATCTTTCATGGCCGCGGCATTCAAAACCAACAGACGGGCAGCCTCGATATCCATGGCCATGTCGGCAAGCATCCATTGCAAACCCTGAAACCTGGCTATTTCCTGCCCAAACTGCTTGCGCTGCTTAGCATACTTCAGGGCCTCATCCATGGCCGCCTGGGCAACACCTAAGGACAGGGAGGCAATACCAATTCGTCCTGCATCAAGGCCAGACATGGCCACGGTAAAGCCTTTGCCCTCTTCGCCAAGAACCCGTGAAGCCGGAACCTTGCAATCAGTGAAGACCAGATCCACGGTGTCTGAAGCACATTGGCCCATCTTGTCTTCCACCTTGTCCACCTTGAAACCAGGCATATCAGGGGTGATGAGAAAGGCGGTAATGGCATCAGATCCCGTTTCCTTGGTACGGGCCAAAAGGATAGTGACCCCGCCATTTTTGCCCGAGGTAATGAAGCGTTTGGTGCCATTGATCAGGTAGTGATCCCCTTCCTTGACAGCACTGCATTCGATGGCCTGGGCATCAGAACCAGCCTCTGGTTCTGTCAGGGCAAAGGCTCCGATGATTTTACCTTCGGTCATGGGCACAAGAAACTCCTGCTTCTGCTCTTCTGTACCAAAACGCTCGATGCTGCCGCAGCAGATGGAGTTGTGAACCGACATGATAACAGCGGTTGAAGCACAGGCTGCCGCAATCTCGCTGAGCGCCAGGGCATAAGACACTGTGCCCATGTCTTCCCCGCCGTACTTTTCGGAAACCAGCATTCCCAACAGGCCGAGCTCTCCCATCTTTTTCAGGCTATCCGCGGGATACAGATGCTTTTCATCCCTTTCAGCAGCAAGTGGAGCCAACTCTTTCCGGGCAAAATCCCGAGCCATTTTCTGGATCATCAACTGTTCTTTACTCAGTTCGAAGCTCATACCTCATCCTCACTCTGCATAGTTATCAATTGGCGTTGCCGCCTCCAACTTCCAGAATATCAATCACTTGGCAGTCATACTCACAACGTTGCCCCTAGACTGATGACAGTGCTCTTTGCATATGGGGGTATTTTATATGCTACAGGAGTAGCCACACACCTCTTGCGGCCAGACAAAAACCAGCCACAATGTTCAACGATCGGCACCCCTACACTGTGCCTGCACGCCCCCTTTAGCTCCTATTGAATACTTGTGTATTCAGAATTCATGATGGAAGCAGGCTGCCTCCATGTTCAGACATGAAGGCAGCACCATACTGCCACGATATTATTTGTTTTGAAACACAGGTTTTCGTTTTTCTAGAAAGGCGCTCATCCCCTCTGCCTGGTCAAGGGTTGCAAAGGCAATGGCAAAGAGTTCCGCCTCATAGGCGCAGCCCCTGTCCATGTCCATTTCCAGACCCCTGTTCACCGCCTCCTTGCAGAGACGAACTGCAAGCGGGCCTTTACCAGCAATTTTTTCCGCCATCTCCACGGCGCTATCCAGATGCTTCCCAGCCTCCACCACCTTGTTCACCAGGCCAATGGCATGCGCCCTGTGGGCGTCAATGATGTCACCGGTAAACAACAGTTCCTTGGCAATCCCCTTACCAACCAGCCGCGGCAGCCGCTGCGTTCCGGCAAAGCCCGGCAAAACCCCAAGGTTGACCTCTGGCTGACCGAATTTGGCGTTTTCACTGGCAATGCGGATATCGCAGGCCATGGCCAACTCACAACCTCCCCCCAAGGCAAAACCGCCGATTGCGGCAATGACCGGCTTGGCTACTGCCTCAATGGTGGCAAGCATCTGCTGTCCCTTGTAGGCAAAGACCCGCGCGGCAAGGGGGTTCAAATCCCGCATGGCCGCAATATCGGCTCCAGCAACAAAGGCCTTTTCCCCTGCACCAGTCAGAATGAGCACTTTGAGTGCCTCATCAGCTCCCATGGCGGTAAAGGCCCGCTGGAGTTCCTCAATGGTCTCAGCATTGAGCGCATTTAAAGCTTTGGGCCGGTTAACTGTAACAATACCAACAGCCCCTCTGACCTCAACCATCACGTTTGTATATTCCATACGATCCTCTTTGTGAATGTCACAAACCTAGTTACACGCGAACATGCTGATATGCTGCCACAGCACTCAAGACGTGGGCTTGTTCTTGGGGATAAAAATTTCGTCCGGATCAAGCACCTCATGGATGATGTGTAGTTCCTCGCGGGTGGGAGGAAGGGTTTCTCCCTGCACCCGAGACACATCAAGGTCGAACTGGCACAGTGCTTTGACCTCTTCCACGGTCTTACCTGGATGGTAGGTATCAAGATACATGTACCCCTCTTCCTCGTCGAAGCGGAAGACCCCAGCGGTACTGATCACTGCCGAGGGACCACCCTGGTAGGCAGCTCCGTACAGTTCGCGCCTGTGCACCCATTCACCGCCAGGCCATTTTTTTACCCGCCAGCCCGGGCTGGTGATATAGCTGACCTGTTCGACAAAACGTCTTTTTTCATGGACCATGATAAAAACGGTTCGTTTGGACCAGGAATTGATGTCCGGATTGCCGCCACTGCCGGTCAGGCGCAATTCCGGTTCAAGATAATTGCCGATGCAGGTGGTGTTGACATTGCCGTACAGGTCGATCTCCGCTCCACCGAGATACCCCAAGTCAACCAGGCCCCGCTGGGCAATGGAGAATGCATCGTTAAGACCAGATGATCTGGATGCCCCGGTTTCACAGCGGGCATCACCAACCGAGGTCGGCAGTTCCGGTGGTCGACCGTCCAATGTGCCTGCCTCGAAAATAAGCTTGAGGTTCGGTGCATGGGTTTTCTGTCCCAACATAATCGCCACCATAGGGAGCCCAGTACCTGCGAAAACGATTTCATTGTCCCTTACTTCGCGGGATGCAGCGCAACAGAGCAGATCCGCCAAGTTATATTCTTCAGGAGTAGCATACTTACTCATATCGACCTCCCTTACCGTCGAGGACTGTAGTTGAGTGCAGTGTTCGCCCGCAGTTTCAACATCCTGGACCAGCCCAACTTTTCCAGATAGCTGATGTGATCCTGGCCAAAAATCCATTCCTTGGCAAAGGCATCAAAACCTTCCTGGGTACGGGTTTTAGAATAGAAATCCTTAAGAAAGGCACCGTCCACGTCGTACCTGCCAAACATGCCGGTGGGATGCGCACCATAGGGGCATTCGACAATATAATCGACCTCAAAACTGGGGATGGTATTTTGGTCGGCGTGCCGACGCAAATACGACTCGGGTACGATCTCCTCAGCAACCACGATCGTGATATCCGCGGCCCGGCATGCCTCGGGGTCCGAATAATACTGACCGGCAATGCGCACTGTTCCCTCTTCACCAACCTGCTGCACACACAACACCGCCACATCGATTTTTACCGCGGGAATAAGAACGATTTGCCCTGCATCGTAGAAGGGATCTTCGGTAAAGATGTATTTGTGCTTGGCAATACGTTTGCCGTCGCGCTTGCCCGCCCGACCCAGCATGTCATATTCAGGGTTGTGGATATCCGTACCCAGTGATGCCTGGGTGGCTGCATACGGAGCGCCCGATGCAGCAGCACTGAAACGGAACATCATCTCGGCATGGCTGTAGTCTTCCACAATAATTTCTTTAGTCCCCACCTTGCGGGAAAGGTTGGCACCGTATTTGCCGTAGAGTTCATGGCCAACCCAGCAGGATTCCCACACATCCACACAACCCGCGCCCACCAGCAACTCGGTGTGTGAGCCGCCATTGACCTCTATGAGATGGAGTCCGGATTTTTTCTGCCGGATCAATTCAAAGACAAAAGCAATGGGCCTACGCCAGATGGTAAACCCGGAAAAAGTGAGGCTGGAGCCATTCTTGACAAGCTCAACCGCCTCTTGCATGGTAATTTTTTTGCCGTTGCCCATAAATATTCCCCCTGTCTATTATGGCTTACCCCAGGTATTCAGCCTCTTGGCTGAATAACACAGGCCTGGGAAAAAGGGAGAAGAGCTTGGGGCAAAATCCCCTCCAAGCATCTCCTCCGGCGTCTTAACGTTTGACGATCATTGCCACGGCTTCTCCACCCCCAAGACACAGGGAGACAAGTCCCTTTTTCTTGTCTTGGCGGACCATCTCATACAAAAGGGTCACCAGCAAGCGACAGCCACTTGCCCCAATCGGATGCCCCAAGGCGACACTGCCACCGTTGACATTGACCTTGGCAGGATCCAGCTCAAGGGTTTTCAGGGCAGCCACGGTCGAGCCGCTAAAGGCCTCGTTAATCTCGTACAGATCGATGTCGTCTTTGCTGATACCCTCTTTTTTCAGGCATTTGGGTACCGCCCAAATGGGGGCAACCAGAACATACTTCATATCAATGCCGTAGGAGGCCTGGGCACCAATGGTCGCCATGATGGTGCAACCGAGTTCTTCGGCCTTTTTCCTGCTCATGACCACCACAGCAGCAGCGCCGTCACTGATGATCGACGCATTGCCAGCAGTGGTAATGCCGTCTTTCTTGAAGGCCGGCCGCATTTTGGCAAGCTGCTCATAGGTGGTTTCCTGCGGACACTCGTCTTTGGCAAACTGCAACGGATCCTTTCTGCGCTGCGGCACCATTACAGGCACAATTTCCTGGTCAAACTTGCCGGCAGCCTGTGCGGCCAAGGTACGGCGGTATGATTCGGCGGCATAGCGGTCCTGGTCTTCCCGGCTCACCTGGTAGCGCTCGGAGCACAGCTCGTTGGAAATCCCCATGTGAAAATCATTGACCTGGTCCCAAAGCCCGTCATGCACCATATGATCATGGATTTTTTCTTCCCCCATGCGGAAGCCAAAGCGGGCTTTCTTCAAGAAGTAAGGCGCCATGCTCATGTTCTCCATGCCGCCGGCAACAACCACCTCGGCATCCCCGCACTGAATCGCCTGGGCAGCGAGCATCACCGACTTAAGCCCGGAGCCGCACACCTTGTTCACCGTCAGGGCCTCTACTTCTTCGGGCATGTCGGCCAAAACCGCGGCCTGTTTGGCCGGATTCTGCCCATACCCGCAGGGCAGCACCATGCCCATGATCACCTCATCGACCAGTTCCTTCTTGATCCCGGCCCGCTGCACAGCTTCTTCAATCACAAGCGCTCCGAGCTTGGTAGCTCCAATACTTCCCAACGAGCCGTTAAAACTGCCCAGAGGTGTCCTGACTGCACTGACAATGACAGCTTCCTGCATATCAATCCCCCACTAAAAAAAGTGCACGTGTTGCGCTGATAGGCATACATGGATTTCATACCCATTTATACCCACTCTGTCGGAAAAGACCTGTATGTTTCTGCCCGCCAATTACATCTACGTAAGGCCCTGTAATTTCCATTGCGCTTTATACGCGGTATGGATGCAACAAATCAAACAGTGACAGACCACCAAAACAAGAGCACACGTAATTTATCGCATAAATTGGGCCAAACAAAAAGATAACAAACATTTAATTGAGGTATCAATGCTTTTCTTTCCGCTGTAAGAAAAAACTGACCACAAATAATAAATGCCATGTTGCCGTGCCGAAACAATCCCAGGAAACCTGCGGAAAAAATATTCAGAAATAATCAAAAAACAAATATTTAATCAATACCTCCTGTTTAATGCACAGGGAGTGGGACAGATCGTAATCCCTATGAAATAAATGATGTTCAGCAACAAAACGCACCCTCTGTGCCGGTTCTCGTAATGAACCGCCTGGCCCGCTGGGAGCAAGAACATGCCAATTCTTATCAGCAAGCTCCTATCCCCATGCACCCACGAATGTGCTCTCAGCTTATGCAGAAGAAGATGCCGGTCCTGGAAAAAAAAGAGGATTCGTGCCGCTTCTCAAGTAGCCCTCCTCGGCCATGCGCAGGTCAAGGGCCAGGGTGGCCAGATCATCGGCCAAAGGCTCCAGGCCCGGCTCTTCCTGCTGATACATCACCTTGAGATAGCTGCGGCAATCGCCGCAGGCTTCGGCGCGCACGTGCTCCATCTCTCCCTGCAGGCTCACATAACTGATATCACGACTCTCGCCGCAATGGCTGCACTTGGAGCGCACCATGTGCCAGCTCGACCCGCACAGACCACAGTGCAGATAGCGCAGACCTTGCAGGCCTTTATTAACACCTGCGGCCATGATCAGCCCGGCCACGGGCTGACCGCCGCATACGGGGCAGACCCTGCTCTCCTCGTGCCGGGCGGGCGGCTTTTGCGCCAAGCCAAGCACGCGTCCGCTCCATGCCACCTGCAGGGCCACGGCAGTCAGGGGAGCGGTGGCTAAAGATACGGTCGGCGCACTGCCGGCTAAAAGAGCATTGACCTGCTCGCTGAACCAGGTCGGCTCCTCCTGCGGCAGCAAGCGGAACAGTTTTTGCTGTTCCGGCGCCACCATTGCGGCCAGCTTTGCACCCAAACGGCGTACCAGGGCCCAGGCCTGTACCTGGGCCCTGCTTTCCCAAACAAGCGGCCAGACAGTACTGCTTGCCGCATCCCGACCATCTTGTAAAAAGCTCTGCAGTTCTTCCTGCTGCAAGGCAGAAATGCGCGCAACAAAGTCGAGATAGGCCGCCAGTACATTGCCCTGCCGGGCAAGCCAGCGGCATCGTTGTTCGCGCCGGGCAAAGAGGTCTAGCCGAGGTAGGAGGCATTCCTCGATGCCTCCTCTGGCCTCTTCCAGCTCACCCGGCTGCAGGATGCGAGATTGCGCCATCTCAGCTCGCTACCCTGCCGTTTAGATCAGCATTGAGCGCAGCATCACCATGCGACACTTTTTCCTCATACCAGAGCCGGTTATGGTAGCGCGCCCAGGCCGTGGAGACCCGGCCCAGGAGCATGCCGCTGATGGCGCCTTTGGTCCAGATGGCGGCATAGATGTGCACAATCAGGCTGAGCACCGCAAAAAAGGCGGCCAGGCTGTGGATGAGCACCGCAATACGCCGTAGGTCTACGCTGAAGCTATCGGCAAAAAGGGGCTGCCAGATGACCACTCCGGTAATCAGGAGCAGCAGGATGAGTATCAGCTGGGTGCGGGCCAGCATCTTCTGGCCAAAATTGTACTTGCCCGTGGCAGGTACCTTGTTCATGCGGTTGTGCAGGATATCCGGCACTGTAAGCGCCCATTTGCGGTCTTGGGCGGTAATGCGCATGTCCCTGCGGATGCGGAAAAACCACACCAGAAAGGCCAGGGCCATCACCACCGCAAAGTACGGGTGGAGAATGCGCGCCCAGGTGCCGCCGCCAAAGAGGCTGGACAGCCAGTACAGACCCGGGTGGAAAAAGGACAGACCTGAAAGCGCGGTAAGAATAAAGGTAAAAGCCACCAGCCAGTGGTTGACGCGTTCACTGGCCGTATACCGGCGAATGACCTGTGTCTTGTTCATGCGATCTCCTCCTCTTCCTGCTCCTGATTCGGCCCCTGGCCCACATAGTGGAAAAAGGCGGCCAGAACCGTTGCCGCCAAGGCGGTATTCATCACCGTCTTGGCTACACCCTTCCAAAAGCCGACCAGCGGACTCAGGGCCGGATCTTTGGCCAGACCGCTGTACAGGCTGGGCTGGTCTGCGTGGTGGAGCACATACATGACATGGGTGCCGCCCACGCCGGGCGGATCATACAAACCGGCCTTGTCAAAGCCGCGCTCCCTCAGGTCGGCAAGGCGTCCGTGCGCATGCTTGCGCATGTCCTCCTTGGTGCCAAAGACAATAGCCCCGGTCGGGCAGACCTTGGCACAGGCAGGTTCCGCGCCAACCGCAATGCGGTCGGAACAGAGGCTGCACTTGTAGGCCTTGCCGTCCTTTTCCGACAGGCGCGGAATATTGAAGGGACAGCCAATAATACAGTAGCCGCAACCGGTGCAGTGCTCCTGCTGGAAATCGACGATGCCGTTACTGTACTTCACGATTGCGCCTGGAGCCGGGCACGATTTAAGGCAGCCCGGATCGTTGCAGTGCATGCAGCCATCCTTGCGGATAAGCCATTCCAGTTTTCCAGGTATGGGCTCCACCTCGGCATAGCGCATCACGGTCCAGGATTGGGCGCTCAGGTCGGCCGGGTTGTCGTACACGCCCACACAGTTACCCACACTGTCGCGCAGGTCGTTCCACTCCATGCAGGCCACCTGGCAGGCCTTGCAGCCGATACATTTCGAGGTGTCGATCAGTTTGGCCAGCTCAGCCGTCCTGCGCGCCTTGGGCACAGGCGTGGTCGTGGCGGAGCGGGCGCTCAAATCAAGCGATTGCAGTGCCATGGCAAAACCTCCCTACGCCCTCTCGATTTTAACGAGAAATGCCTTGAATTCAGGAGTATAGGTGTTCGCATCACCAACAAAGGGGGTAAGGGTATTGGCCAGATAACCGTTTTTGGCCACGCCCATGAAGCCCCAGTGCAGTGGAATACCCACGGTGTGCACCTTTTTCCCGTTTATCTCCAGGGTACGGATGCGTTTGGTCACCACAGCCACGGCCACGATAAAACCGCGCTTGGAGGTAACGCGCACACTGTCACCTGCCTTGATGCCCTTTTCCCTGGCCAGTTCCTCGCCGAGTTCAACAAACTGTTCTGGCTGGGTCACGGCATTGAGGCGCACATGCTTGGTCCAGTAGTGGAAGTGCTCGGTCAAGCGGTAGGTGGTGGCCACATGCGGGAATTCCGCGGCTTCGCCAAAGGAATCCAGATCGCTTGCAAAAAGGCGCGCTGCCGGGTTGAAGCGGGCCGCCTGGTTGTCCGGATGGAAGGGGTTGGCCTCAAGCGGAGATTCCACTGGTTCGTAGTGCTCTGGAAATGGACCTTCAGCCATCTTGTCCAGGGCAAAGAACCGGGCCACGCCCTCGGGGTTCATGATAAAGGGGCCCATGCCATCCGAGGGTGGCGAGGCAGCGTTGAAGTCCGGCACATCGGAGCCGGTCCAGCGCCGGGAGCCTTCATCCCAGTACACCAGCGGACGGGCGGGATCAAAGGGCTTGCCTGCCACGTCGCTTGAGGCGCGGTTGTAGAGAATACGCCGGTTGGCCGGCCAGGAAAAGGCCCAGTTCAGGGTCTGGCCGATGCCATAGGGATCGCTGTTGTCCCGCCGGGCCATGAAGTTGCCTGCCTCGGGCCAGGCGCCTGCAAAGAGCCAGCAACCGCAGGAGGTGGAACCATCGTCGCGCAGCTCGCCAAAACCATTAAGCTGCTGCCCGGCCCTAACCAGGATCTTGTTCGGATCGGCCGGGTCGGTCACATCCTTTAAGGCCTTGCCGGAAAACTCCTGGGCCAGTTCTTCGGGGGTAGGTTCATGCGGTTTGAGGTAGGGCCAGTTCAAATTCAGGATAGGATCCGGAAAGGCCCCACCGTCACGGGCATACATCTCCCGCAGTTTCAGGAAAATACCGGCCAGAATGGCCTGATCGCCCTTGGCCTCTCCGGGCGGGTCTGCCGCCTTCCAGTGCCACTGCAGCCAGCGCGCGGAGTTGACGATGGAACCGTTTTCCTCGGCAAAACAGCCCGAGGGCAAACGAAAGACCTCGGTTTGAATCTTGGTCGGATCCACATCGTTGTACTCGCCGTGATCCTGCCAGAATTCGGAGGTCTCTGTGGCGAGCGGATCGATCACCACCAGGTATTTCAGTTTGGCCAGCGCGTTTGACACCTTGATCTTGCAGGGTGCGGCAGCCAGCGGGTTGAAGCCCTGGCAGAAATAGCCGTTTACCTTACCCTGGTTCATATCCTCAAAGACCTGGAGGATGTCGTACATCTTGTCCAGCTTGGGCAGCCAGTCAAAGCACCAGCCGTTTTCCTCGGTGGCGGCATCACCGTACCAGGCCTTCATCGTGCTGACAAAAAAACGGCCGAAATGCTGCCAGTAACTCATCTGATTGGGTCGGGCAGGTTTGAGCGCGGAGCGCTCAATATAGGCAGCATAACTCTGCCGGGCCGCATCGGGTTGGATGGGCTGCATCGGCTGTTCAGGCGTTTCACCGCCCTCTTCCAGATTCTTTGGCCTGGTTTCGCTGGCCAGGTTCAGATAGCCGGGCAAAAGGTTACTGAGCAGGCCCAGGTCGGTCAGCCCCTGGATATTGGAGTGCCCGCGCAGGGCATTCACTCCGCCGCCAGCCATGCCGATATTGCCCAAAAGAAGCTGCATCATGCAGGTGGTGCGGATGATCTGCGAGCCCTTGGAATGCTGGGTCCAACCTAGGGCATAGAGCACACTCAGGGTTTTATCCGGAGCGGAAGTTTCGGCAATCATCTTGCAGATGCCCAAAAAATCCTCCTTGGGCGTGCCGCACACCGTTTCAACCATCTCCGGAGTATAGCGGCTATAGTGCTTTTTCAGCAACTGATAGACGCAGTTCGGATCCTGCATGCTCGGGTCGCTGACCACATAGCCATCCGGTCCCTTCTGATACTGCCAGGTACTCTTGTCGTAGCTGTGCCTTTCCGCATCATAACCATTAAAAAGGCCGTCGCTAAAGGCAAAACCCTCATCCACCAGAAAGGTGAAATCGGTGTAGTTGTTGACATAGTCGTGGTTGATGGAACCAGTGCTCAAAAGATAGTTGAGCACTCCGCCCAGAAAGGCGATATCGCTGCCCGCCCGGATCGGAGCATAGACATCGGCCACTGCGGCAGAGCGCGTGAAGCGCGGGTCCACCACGATGAGTTTGGCCTTGTTGTGGGCCTTGGCCTCGGTGACCCATTTGAATCCGCAAGGATGGGCTTCGGCGGCATTGCCACCCATAATGAGGATGAGGTTTGCATTTTTGATGTCAACCCAGTGGTTGGTCATCGCACCGCGGCCGAACGTGGGGGCAAGACTTGCCACCGTGGGGCCGTGTCAGACCCGGGCCTGATTGTCAAAGGCAAGCATGCCCAAACTACGGGCGATCTTATGGGTAAGATAACCGGTTTCGTTGCTGGAGGCGGAGGCGGCCAGGAAACCAGTGGAAACCCAGCGGTTGACCGTTTGTCCATACTGATTTTTGCTGATGAAATTGGCATCCCTGTCTTCTTTCATCAGAGTGGCGATACGGGTAAAGGCCTCGTCCCAGGAGATGCGCTCCCACTCCTGGCTGCCTGGCTTGCGGTACTCGGGATAGCGCTGGCGGCCCTCACTATGAATAAAGTCAAGCAGACCAGCGCCCTTCGGGCAGAGCGTGCCCCGGTTCACCGGATGATCCGGATCACCCTCAATGTGCATGATACTGGCCTTGGTGTTGAGCGAGCCATCGCCCTGGCTGTAGATAAGTAGACCACAGCCCACCGAACAGTAGGTGCAGGTGTTGCGCACCTCGGTTGCCCGCAGCAACTTGTACTGGCGAACCTCGGCCAAAGCTTCCCTGGTGGGCCCCAAGCCCAGCGCAGCCACGCTGGAGCCGGCAAGTCCCGCTGCACTGATCTTCATGAACTGACGCCGCGTGTAGTGCATAGCATTCCCCCTTGGGCACATGGTCTGTCAAAGGCCAGGGTACAGCAGCAGTACCAGCAAAAGTACTACATTGTATCCGACACCCATCTGCACCATACCAACCATCTCCTGGAAAACCCAGGGGAAAAATATGTCCTCCAAAATCCCTGGCCAATGACGAAATCAGCGCCTTATTTCCTCTTTCTGTACCCGTTCCATGGCCCGGCAAGAACAGAGCTGGCCAAGGGGTACCACCTCGAGGTTACGCGCACAGATAGCGACAAAAATGTGCTCCAATTCATGCTGCCACAACCTGAGGAATTCTCGCTCGTCTTTTTCACCTTTTTTTGGTGCAACATCATGCAACAAAACAATATCTCCTGGCCGCAGTTTTTTAAGAATTCGTACTGCCAGCCCTGCCACTCGGCGGTTACCCAGGTCCCGTCCCCTGCAGCTAAAATTCACCGCTTGAAGCCCGCTTTGGTACAAGGCCTCGGCATAGGCTGGCACATGTATCCCCACAGGTGGTCGGAAAAGAGCAGGTGCAACCCCATGTCGGGCCAAAACCCGCTGAGTAAGCATCATTTCCCGCAAGATTCGGGCCGGGCTACGGAACATGATGCAGGCCTCGTGGCTGTAGCTGTGATTACCCAGTTCATGCCCCTGGGCAAGGATGGCTTCCACCAAGAACGGATATTGCCGAGCCTTTTTGCCGTTGACAAAAAAAGTGGCGCAGAACCCATATCGTTGCAACAGGGTAAGAAGTGCGGGTGTAGTCAGTGGGTCCGGACCATCGTCAAAGCTCAGGCTGATCTGCGGGCGATCTCTGCGGCCATGGCTGAAAACCCGGTAAAAAAAAGACCAACCTGGGAAAAAAGGAGCGCCCATGCAGGCCAGGACAAAAAAGACCAAAGCCAGGGCTGCAAACAGGGGCGTACCGTTGCCCAAAAACAGGGTTGCAGTGCCCAGGGCAAGCATGCCGCTCCTTTCGGCAGGGGAAAAGGGACGCCCGGTGCTGCGCAGGAAAAGACCCTGCGCCAGCGCAAGGATCCAGGAACCGCGCGCCTTGCCCCTTACCGCCTTATCCATCAATGCACCAGCCACTCAAGCCAGCCCAGCCACCAAAGACCTGCTCCGGCAAGAGCCATCAGGTGCAGGGCAATCAGGGGCCAACGGTAACGGTGGTACCACAGGTCAAATTGCTGCAAGGTGATCAGGCCGCCGCAGAGTCGACGCACCCGATCCAGCGGCAGATGCACATCATTGTCAGAAGGAGAATCACTTTGAAAGGCCATAGCCGGATAGGCAAGGTACATACGGTCGCTGCGTAAATCGCGCAAAAAATCGTCATAGGCGACCCCATGCCACAGATGCTGCTGGCTGATGATTGCGGCAAATTCACGGGTAATGGCATAGGCATGGGTCAGGCTGCGATAGTGGATACGCGCCACAGGGATGCCCGGCAGTTTGCGGCAGGCCCGCACCATGCAACCCAAAAACAGCATATCCCAAGAGCAATGCGTGCGCAGGAAATACACCAACTGCGCCAGGCGTTGGGGTGAAAAGTGTAAAAAAACCACATCGTCTTCAAAAATCAACATCCGCCGCGCACCGCAGGCCAGCCCCTTCTCCATGCAGAGCAGGTGCGAAGCGTAGATTCCCTGCTCCGGGCTATCCTCCTGTTTTTCCACCAATACAAACTCAACTCGTTCTCCCAAGCCCACCCGGGCGAATTGTGCCTGGGCTTCCCGCCGGCGGTCTTCCCGATTCACCAGGGAAATACAGTAGACCCGGTCGAAAAAAGACCAATCTGCTACTTTGTCATTGCAAGAAGTAGTCATGTTCTTCTTGGTGCTTGCGCAGGCAAAACCGTTTTTGCTAGGATGCATGGCCGACTTGAAAGTGTTCAAAAAAAATATTGCCCGAACAACGTGTATCCAATCCCTTGCTCAAATCCCTTGCTTTCCTCCAGAAAACCGTGAACATCACCCTTGTCCACCCGGCTGGCTCCAACTGGATGCCTGGCAAAAAAGACATCAGTCCCATGGCCAACCGCATGGCCCCCATTGGCCTGCTCTCCATGGCCGCCTATCTCGAGCAAAGGGGGCACCGGGTTCAAGTGCTCGACTGCCTGGGCCCGCATCCTGTTAAAAACGCGGCAGAGGCTGCTCAGCGCATCTGCGCCGGCCAGCCGGATCTGATTGGCTTTACCGCCACCACCTCTAGCTTTCTTGATGGCTACGAAATTGCGACCCAGCTCAAGGCCAGGGAGCCGCACAGCCGCATTGTCTTTGGCGGTGTGCATGCCTCTGCCCTGGGCGGCACGCTACTTGCACAGTTCCCCTATATTGATTTTCTCTGCCTGGGCGAGGGGGAGCAAACCCTGAGTGAACTGGCCGAAGGAAAGGACCCTGCCACCATTTGCGGGCTGGTCTGGCGGGATGGTGACACGGTGTGCACCAATCCACCACGTCAGCACCTGATCGAACTTGATGCCCTCCCCTTCCCTGCATACGAAAAACTCGCAGGTTTCCCCGGCCAGTACCACCTGCCCCTGTTCAGTTATGTGCGCACACCCGGCGCCACCATGATCACCAGCCGCGGTTGCCCCTACCAGTGCTCCTACTGCGACCGCTCCGTGTTCCAACGGGGATACCGTGCCAACTCGCCAGAATACATCTACGAACACATCAAGTACCTGCGCCAGCGCTTTGCAGTGCGCCATATCAACATCTACGACGACCTCTTCACCTTAAACCGTTCACGCATCGAAGCGCTCTCTACCATGCTCGTCACAAGACCCCTGGGCATACAGTTCAACTGCGCTGTCCGAGTAGGCCATACCGATGACGAGTTACTGGGGCTGCTGCGGGCAGCAGGCTGCCTGATGGTTTCTCTGGGTATTGAAAGCGGTGATCCTGCCCTTCTGGATGTACACAAACCCGGGGTATACTTAAACGAGGTGCGGGATACAGTGGCCCGCATTCAGCAGGCCGGCTTGCGGGTCAAAGGGCTGTTTATGATGGGCCTGCCCGGGGAAACTGTGGCTTCGATACAAAAAACAAGTGACTTGGCGCTTTCGCTTGGCCTAGATGACATGAACATGACCAAATTCACCCCATTCCACGGAGCACCCATCTGGCGCAAGATTCCGACCCTGGGCGAGTTCAAGGAAGACTGGCGGTTGATGAATTGCCTGAACTTTGTTTTTTTGCCCAAGGACATTGATTCGTGGCACACCCTGGAGCAGCTCTACAACACCCATGTGCAACGTTTTTACTCCGACCCGGGCTGGCGCAGACGTTTGCGCTCCCGCCTCTGGCAGCATCGCCACAGCCTCTACCGCCTCGTGCGGCATCTACCGGATTTTTTCTTGGCCATGCGCGCCTTTGCGCCTAAAAAAACAAGCTGAACAAAAACGTTCCGCTGACATAAGGCGTGGGGATTACCGCACGCTACTCTGGAATTATCCTTTTTTCCAGCTGCAATACGGATAACGGCTGAGCATGGCGTTCGTGTACCGCGGATCATGGCTCACCTCTTCCCCCACCCAATCGGGTTTAACCACTTTCTGCGTCGCACAGACTAGCTCCACCTCAATCACCACCAGACCGGCATTGTCGCCGTAAAACTCATCCACCTCCCAGATGAGCCCATGAGTGGCAATGCGGTGGCGTTTTTTTTCAACAAGCGGCCCAGAACACAGGGCAAGCAAGGCCGTAGCATCCGCTAAAGGAATGACATATTCAAATTCTGCCCGACTGATGCCCTGGGTCTGCCCCTTGATGGTGAGAAAAGCCTGGTCACCGGCAAGGCGCACCCGCACCGTGCGTTCAGGACTGGCGCAGAGATAGCCCTGCCGATACATGATGCCTGGCGCCAAGCCGCGCCAGCCATCATGGGCGGGCAGGTATTTACGCTCTATTTCCTGTGCCACAGATGCACCCTTCTACCATTTTCCCTTATGTCCCTTCTGCTTCGGCCTGACTTCTGAGTTGCTTTTCCAGCCGGTTGAGGAGCAAGCTGCTGGTTTCTCCAGGTATGATCTCCTCTGGTGCATGGAAAAGGATAGTAGCACACTGCAGGGGTTCCCCGTTAAAGCCACTGTGCGCCTTTTGCAGGGCTTCTATACGATCCAGCACCACCTGAAAATGCGGCTTGCCGGTTTTGGGCAAAAGCAGCCACACCATGTCCTGCTGGAAACGGGAGAGTAAATCCACTTTGCGGATACGCTCGCTGACGCGGTAGACAAAGGTATCCAGAAGCTCCATCCTGGCCTGGTTAACATCGGCATCCGCCTGGGAGGCAAAATGTAGCCTGATACCGATGGCTGTGAAGGTTTCGCAGGTGTTGCGAGTGCAGAAATCTAGCAACCAATTGACCATATTGATAAAAAAATGCGGGTTCACCACATTGTTCTCGTTGAGCCCAAGTGAGGGGAGCAGTGACAGGTCAGACTTAACAGCCCGTTGAATAATCCGCAGTTTTGAATACCGTAAACAACGGCTGGTTGTCAGATTTGCCAGCCGATGCAGACAATTATGGGATAATCCGGCTGTTCGGTGGCATTTGGCACCCAAATGACCAATATGAGCAGGCCCAACTCGCCGATGCGGGCAAAAATCAGCCATGCCGGTGCATCGGCCAGGCCTTTGGGCGTGCCCAAACCGAATAATGCGCGCAGCAGTACCCCCAAATTGAACCCGGCGACATGGATGATGTAGCGCTTCTCTATATTCTCGATCCCCCGCAAAAAACTGCGGCGCATACCGCCCCGGTCAAGGCAAAGGGCAAAACTGCGCTCCACTTTCTCGCCCCGCGCACGCAAAAGCGCCTTGCCCTTGCAGGATTTCAGCCGGGTACGGTTCCCGTACACCGCTGCCCGCGCTTTTATATCGCCATACCAGCGCAAATGTCCCTTTGCTTTCGGCTCACTGATCCGGCTGCGGCAACAATCCGGCAAACTTTTCAAGACCTCCCGGCTATGATAGCCCTTATCCGCCACCAGATCAAAGGGCTCGTCAATACCGGGCGCTTCTTCCTCCTCCCTGATCGCACACAGCTTGGCCTGAGCATCTGTAAGCGTGTCCGCAACAGTCTTGGTATCGCCCTGATCCGCAGGATGTATCACCGCAGCAACTATCGCTCCAGATTCCAGATCAACCACATGCTCGGGCTTGTACGCCATGTGCGTGCGGCCATCCTTGAGTCTGGCTATGCAAGACTCCTCATCCGTGCTCGATTGCCACTCCTTGTTAGAGGCTTTCTTCCCCTTGCGCTTGCGGTCAAAGGCCACAAGCTCGGCCTGAGTTGGCGTTTTGATGCCGCTTTCTTCAGCCAATCGCTCAAGCATCTCCTGATAGGTCTCGCCCGTGTCCCTGCGTACAATGCTCTTCATGGCTGCATTGGCCTCCATGGTCGAGGCGTCGATTCCCAGGTATTTTCCACCCAGCAGGTTGGCCTGCTCCAAAAGCTTGAGCACAAAGACAAACATTTCGTGATGGACTTCAAGCGGCAGGCGCTGGCGGATACGGCACAAAGAGGAGTGATCGGGCACGGTTTCGGTGGGTGCAAGGCCGAGGAATTCGCGCAAAGACAGGGAATCGCTGCAGCGCCAGCAGATGCCGCGCTCCGAGTCGATGCCCTCAAAATAGCCGATCAAAAGCATGCGGAAATAGCGGCCCGGCGGGATAGATTTGCGGCCGAGCTTTTCGGCGTAGAACGGAGCACACAGGTTTTCGACGTGGCTGTCAAAGCCGCCCTGGCGCAGGATTTTCTGCAGCCGCTCATAAAAGACATGCCCCTTGCTTTGGGGAAACTGATCATACGAAAGCCACATGCTGCGCTGCTGTTCCTTGCGCCGGCCAAGACTCATGACAATCTCCGTAAAAATATCAACCTGCTATTCAGCTTTCCTATTATGCCCTGACTGGTGAGTTTTTCAACAGGCTGTTAAGGGCTGTAACACCTGCTTCGGTGAGTGCGTAATTATAAATTTGCCGCACCAAGAGCCGCTCCACCTGCGTCTGGTTGTTGCAACGCAGACAATGGGCCTGTGCCTCGGGCTGGCCAAAGGTGTTGCCGCAACTGTGGCAGATGAAACTCCCCTGCACCCAATCATAATCTGTCTTGATTTGCCGTAGTATACCTTTGCATTGACTGCACTGCAGGTTCTCACCGCTTGCAAAGCTCTCCTCTGTGCCAACATGCCCGCAGAGGAGGCAATGCACAAAAGGAACCTCCTCGATATCCGTCCCCTTGCACCGTGGACAATGATCCACCAGGTTGAGCTGCAGGCTGCTGCACACCGGACAGTGACTGGTGCGGTCGATCAGATCCCGCCGTTGCAGATAATTCCATTCACAGAGGGTGGCCAGGCGAGCTGCGACCAGATGTGCCGAGCCCAGCATGGCTTCGAGCAAGGTATAGGCATAGGCGTATTCGTCCAGCCATACTCGGTGCGGAACAAGTTGCTTGTCTGGCCGGGAATACAACAGGGCAAGGATGCGCAGATAATCGCTGGCATCAACATGGAAAACCGAAGCACCCAACTCCGCCAGACGGTACAGTATTGGCTCAGCCTCTGCGCGCACCTCTGCCAGGGACAGTTCGACACCATCGGTGAGCAGATCCAACGGCTTGCCAAAGCTCTTCATACTGTACAATGGTTGCAAACCGGTACGCGGATCCTGTCGAAGAATGTGCACCA
The DNA here is from genome assembly GCA_040776885.1 of Desulfobulbus sp. Taxonomy (GTDB): domain Bacteria; phylum Desulfobacterota; class Desulfobulbia; order Desulfobulbales; family Desulfobulbaceae; genus Desulfobulbus. The sequence continues at coordinate 740,820 of JAXGZR010000001.1, forward strand.
GTCTGGCTGCAGCCTTGGCATCGTTGTGGGCAAGGATAAAAACACTTTCACGCTGTTCGTCAAAGGAGATGGCGTCAATACCTGTACAGAGTTGCACATTCTCTCCCGCATACTCCTCGGTACAACTTGCCAGGTCTTCCTGTGGCACAAAACAGATGAGTTTCATAGGCGCAGTGCTCCCAGAAAACGAAAAGCGTCTTTTCTCTTTTGCTTTTTCTTTGTAAGGTTACCGTTGATATAGTAATGAATGGCGCATCTTTCCTTGCGTTGCTTCAACCCTAAAAAAAGCCGGACAAAGGCGCAAGAAGAATATGTGCGCCCACGAGCCCCCAGGCGCACAGCCCTGCACACCATCTTGCCACACCATCTTGCTGTTGCAAAAATCCACGCGACCATCTACAACAAGGGGCAAAAGGGAGCAGGAACCCTAACCTGTAGCAAGAAAAACAATCCTGGAGGGAGGCAATGGACAACGAATTACGCAGCCTTCTGCAAGAAATCGCCAGAAAACACGGAAAAATAACAGTACTGACGGGTGCGGGCATCTCGGCTGAAAGCGGCATTCCCACCTTCCGGGGTCCGGATGGCTATTGGACTGTGGGCTCCACCGTCTACCAGCCCCAGGAAATGTCCTCCTTTGCCATGTTCTCCCACGCGCCCGATGAAGTGTGGAAATGGTTCCTCTACCGCATGGGTGTATGCCGCCAAGCTGAACCCAATCCAGGACATTATGCCCTGGTGGACATGGAACACCATCTGGGCGACCGCTTCACCCTTATTACCCAAAATGTCGACGGGCTACACCTACGCGCCGGCAACACTCTTGAACGCACCCTGCAGATCCACGGCAATGTGCACCACATGCGCTGCTCATTGGAATGCACGGGCGAAGTCTACCCCATACCAGAGGAAGTGGAGCCCATCAGCAGGGAAGGCCAACTGACAGAGAATGACCGCAAGTATCTATGCTGTCCGCATTGCGGTGCCAGGTCACGGCCGCATGTGCTTTTATTCGATGAAAGCTACAACGAAGAGCACTACTATTTTTACAGCGCCTTGAATGCCGCAAAAAATACCGATCTGCTCATTGTGGTCGGCACTGCCGGTGCCACCAACCTGCCCAACCAGGTGGCCGGGCAAGTGTTCCGCCAGGGTGGCGTCATTGTGGATGTCAATATCGAGATGAACCCCTTTGCCCAGTTGGCCCAACAGAGCGAGCGTGGCTTTTTTTATCAGGCCCCCAGCGCCAGCGCTCTGCCGACCATGGCCGAAGTGCTGCTTGCGGCCTGAGCCCTGCTGCGTGCCTGTTCTTCCTTCTTGCTGTACGTGATCTGCTTCCATGGATATTAGTGCCTTCCGTCAAGACTACCAAAACACGCCCCTGACCCGGGATCTGTTGCACAGCGATCCGATTCAACAATTTGCCCTCTGGTTTCAACAGGCCTGCGACGCCGGCATCAGCGAGCCCAACGCCATGAGCCTTGCCACTACAGATGCCCTTGGCCAACCCAGTTTGCGCACAGTGCTGCTCAAACTTTTCGATGCACAGGGCTTTGTCTTTTACACCAACTTTGGCAGTCGCAAGGCCAAAGAAATAGCTGCCAATCCGTGGGTTGCCCTGCTCTTCCCATGGGTGAGTCTGGCACGGCAGGTAATGATTACTGGTGTGGCCGGGCGAATAAGTGCAGCTGAGTCGGCCCGTTATTTTGCCAGCCGCCCCCGGGATAGCCAGTTGGGCGCCTGGATTTCCCGACAAAGCGAAGTAATTTCCTCTCGTCAGTTGCTGTTGCAGGAGTTTGACAAAGCAAAAAAAAAGTTTTTCCAAGGAGAAATTCCCCTTCCAGATTTCTGGGGAGGATACCGGGTCGTGCCGGAAAACATAGAATTCTGGCAGGGACAAACCAGCCGCCTGCACGACCGCTTCTGCTACCGCCGCCTGAAGAGCGACGAAGGCAGCAGCTGGATACTTGAACGCCTGGCCCCTTGAAACCGGCTTTTCCCGGCGGCTACTGACCGCTTGTCTTTTTCTTCTTTTTCCATTCGCATTCATGTTGACATACGCCCTCCGAGTTTTGATCTGTTGCCTTTTTTTATGCTGTATTCCTGGCCAGTTGCTGCTGGCAGGCAATGCCGCCGTTTCCACTCCCACAAGTCAGAACAGCAACCAGCTGCAACCGATTGGCCGGAATGGGAAAATAGAAGAGGCTGCTGCCAGTGGTGAAAGAATATTTTCAGGATTCCGATCCACCTTGAGCAGCGAGTTGAAAACACCGGTTGACAAGACTCCTGAAGAAAAACTTGCCATGCTCAACGCCCTGCTCAAACAGGGAAAAAGTCTGCGTCAGGATGCGAGTCAGGTGGAACGGTCCCTACAACACAGTTCCGCCACCACAGACACTTCTGAACTCGAAGCGCAGCTCAAAAGCCTGGCACAGCAGCTGAACGAGACCACCACTGATTTTGAACGCATTGCCACCGGGGTGGAGCTTTCGACTTTTGATCCGCCGCAGGAAAAACAGTTTAACTGGCAGGAAGAACTCTCTGCCTTGCTGGATCCCATTATCAAGGAACTGCAGGCTGTTACCGCCACAACCAAACAGCGGGCCGATTTAAAGGAAAGTACCGCCATCCTCACAAAACAGGCAGATGCAGCTGCCCAGGCGGTGCACAACCTGGAGGGACTGATTCAGGTCAGCCCGGATAAGGACATGACCAGGCAACTCAACGAGTTGTTGGACACCTGGAAGAACGAACAGGAGCGCATCAAGGGCAAGCTGGAACTGGCGCAGATGAAGTTGCAGTCGTTGACCACGCAAGACGGCCCCATACTGGAAAGAACCACCAAACGCCTGAGTTCTTTTCTCAAAACCCGTGGTCTCTACCTGCTCCTTGCTGTTTTGGCCTTTAGCGCTACCTTGCTCCTATTGCGTTATCTGAGCCGCTTGTTGCTGCGCCACCTGCCCACAGACAAGCACGGCCGGCCACCCATGTATGCCCGGCTCATTACTGTATTTTCCCACTTTGTGTCACTTATTTTTGCACTGGTCGCCCTGATCGCCGTTTTCTACATCGTGGCAGACTGGTTCATGCTCAGCCTGGTTATTCTGTTCATTCTCGGCCTGTTGTGGGCAGTGCGCCAAACCTTGCCACGTCAGTGGAAGCAATCCATCCTCATGCTGAATATGGGCGCAGTGCGGGAAGGTGAGCGTCTGCTTTTAGATGGTGTACCCTGGCGGGTGGACAGCCTTGGGATGTATTGCCGCCTCTCCAATCCAACCCTTGGCCAGATACGGCGCATGCCCATTGAGAACATCCTGGAGGAAGTTTCACGACCTTACGATCTGGATGAACCATGGTTTCCCTGTAAAAAAGGGGATTATATTAAACTGGACGGTAACAATGTGGTCCAGGTAATCAGCCTCTCGCACGAACAGGTGGAGGTAATGCGCGCCGGTCTGTCCATCATATATCCCACGGCGACTTTTCTCGACCTGGCAGCGGGCAATATGTCGCAAAAATTCACGGTCAGCGCCACCCTGGGCCTTTCCTATGATCTGCAAGCCGAAATCACCGAGCGTATTCCTCAAACACTGCGCTCCTACCTGCAAAACAGGCTTGACGAGGAAGGCTACAGTTCCAAATGTCTGGGTATTACCTGTGAATTCAGCCTGGCGAACAGTTCCAGCCTGGATATCCTGGCCGTCCTCGAATTTCAAGGAGATATGGCCAGTCTGTACTATCGGTTGAACCGTTCGCTGCAACGCTGGTGTGTGGAGTGCTGCACCGAAAACCAGTGGGAAATCCCCTTCAACCAGCTCACCGTGCACACTGGCTAATACCAAGATGAGCACACTGAACGAACACCATCTCCAGGCCCTGCGCGACATTGTGGGCACCGAGCATGTGGCGAGCAGTCGCACCGACCGACTCACCCATTCCTTTGATGCCACCCAGCAGCATTGCATGCCGGATGTGGTGGTGCACCCCAAAAGTACGGAAGAAATCGCCGCCATCGTGCAACTGGCTGCCAAGCACCGCCTGCCCCTGCTGCCCCGGGGTGCGGGCAGCGGTTTCTCCGGTGGCGCCTTGCCGGTACAGGGCGGGATTGTTTTGGTACTCACCCGCATGAACCGCATCCTTGAAATCGATACCAACAACCTTATTGCCGTGGTGGAACCTGGGGTGGTGACCGCCAGGCTGCAGGAGGCGGTGGAACGGCTTGGCCTCTTTTATCCGCCGGATCCGGCCTCCAAGGAATTCAGCACCCTGGGCGGCAATGTCGCCGAATGCGCAGGTGGACCGCGCTGCGTCAAGTACGGGGTAACCCGCGACTATGTCCTTGGCCTGACAGTGGTCACGCCAACCGGCGAGATCATCCGTACCGGCGGCCGCACCATAAAAAATGTGGTTGGCTATGATCTGACCAGGCTCTTTGTCGGCTCAGAGGGCACCCTGGGCATAGTCACTGAAATTATCCTGCGCCTCTTGCCTAAGCCCGCGGCCAAACGCACCATGCTGGCCACCTTCACCCAAATTGACGGAGCCGCCGAAGCGGTCTCCGCCATTATCCGCGGCAAAATTATCCCCACCACCCTGGAATTTATGGATGCTGGTGCCATCGGCTGTGTGCGCGATCTACCTGGCATCGATTTACCGGCCGACTGCCAAGCCCTGCTCATTATTGAGGTGGATGGCGAGCCAGCGCAACTCGAACCACAGCTGGAGCGAATCATCGAGCTGATGCAGCCCCTGGGTCTGCTGGCCACGACCATTGCCCAAGATGCAACCGAAGCCGAGGCCCTCTGGCGGGTGCGGCGCAGCGTCAGCCCCAGCCTGCGCAAGCTTGGCCCCAACAAATTCAATGAAGACATTGTCGTGCCCCGCGCCAAGGTGCCAGAGATGATTCGCGCCCTTGAGGCTCTTTCCCAGCGTCTTGCCCTGCCCATTATCAACTTTGGTCATGCCGGCGATGGCAATATCCATGTGAATCTCATGGTCGACCTACAGGAGCCGGGTATGGAGGCCAAGGTGCAAGCGGCCTTGACGGAAATCTTCCGCACCACGGTTTCCCTGGGTGGCTCGGTGAGCGGTGAGCACGGCATTGGCCTGGCCAAGCAGCCCTACATTGGCCTGGAATTGGATCAACCCACCTTGGCAGTTATGCAGGCTGTCAAGGCAGCACTCGACCCTCTGGGCATCATGAATCCGGGCAAGATCTTTCCGGCTGAAAGCCGCCTTGCCCTGGCACATGACGAAACGGTTTAGGCTTTAATGAACATTCATAAAGAGCTGAGCGATTACCGTCAGGAACTGAGTGCCTGTGTGCGTTGCGGTGCCTGCCAGGCGCAGTGTCCAGTCTACCTGGCAACCAGCAAGGAAGGGGCTGCAGCCCGGGGTAAACTTGTTCTGGCAACAGAGCTGTTGGCAGGCAGGGCCGAGTTGGACGCAGAGGCCATGCGCGATCTCTCCCTGTGCCTGCTGTGCGGAGCCTGTGTGCACAGCTGTCCCAACCAGGTACCCACCGATGCCATAGTCAGTGTGCTGCGCCGCGAAATCAGCAAAAAAAGAGGACTGGGCTCCCTGGCCAAGGGCGTGGCTGCCCTCACCGGACATCCACGCCTGCTGGGCAGCCTAGTGCGTGGGGCCGGGTTTTTTTCCCCTCTATTTTTTAAAAAAATCCCTGAAACCAGTGGCCTGCGCCTGCGCTTCTCGCCGGAGAGCCTTAAAGACCGTATCCTGCCACCGCTGCCCAGCCGCAACCTCTTTGCCCGCCTGCCCGAGCGCCTGCAAGGTCAGCCCGACAAGCCCACACTCGCCTTTTTTGCCGGCTGCACCATCAGCTATCTCTATCCGGAAATTGCTGAGGCCACGGTGCGTGTACTCCAACATCTCGGCTACACCGTGCTGGTGCCACGCCAACAGGGATGTTGCGGCATGCCCGCTCTTTCCTCGGGTAATGGCGAATTGCTCAAACAGCTTGCCCATGCCAACATCGCTGCCTTTGCCAACCTGGCGGTTGACCATATCATTACTGCCTGCGCCTCATGCGGAGCAGCGCTCCACCAAGTGCACCAGGCGCAACAGGTCCAACCCGGCGAAACCGGGCAGAATTGTACAAGCTTTGCAAACAAGGTCATGGATATCCATGTCTTTCTCGAAAAAGAGGGTTGTCTTCATACCCTGGCTGACCTCTTGGCAACAACGACAGCGACAACCCAGCGTATCAAGGTCTGCTATCACGACCCCTGCCATTTGAAAAATCATGGTATTACCAGAGAGCCGCGCGCCTTGCTGCGTGCCCTGCCCACGGTGGACTATGTGGAAATGGATGGTGCAGCCCTGTGCTGCGGCCTGGGTGGCACCTTTTCGGCCAGTCAGCCCGACCTGAGCAGAACCATTGCCGACCGCAAGATCGCGGGCCTGGCCGCAAGTGGCGCTGAGCTCGTAGCCAGTGGTTGTCCGGGTTGTATCTTGCAACTGACAGACATTATCCACCGGGCCGGCCTGCCCATGCGGGCAGTGCACACCATGACCTTGGCCCTGGCTGCCCTTGAACAGGCCCTTACCACCAAGGCAGAGATGTAACTCTGGAATCGCCGAACCCGGCAGTACGTTCCTCTACCATCCCATAAACTGGATTTTCCTTTTCCCACGCCCATGACTGCCAAACAAAAAAATTCCCTTATAGATTTCCTTGCTTCGGTGCAACTGGCCCTGTTTCTCCTGTTTCTTTTGTCCACCACCGCCATTATCGGTACCCTTATTCCCCAGCATGCCCAACCCGCCCTGTATAGCCAACAATACGGCCCAGCAGCTGCCCGCTTTATCCAGTTGCTCGATATTGACGACATGTACAATTCCTGGTGGTTTCTGAGTCTGCTTACGCTCTTTGCCATTAACCTGATTGTGTGCAGCGCAGACCGCCTTCCCAGGCTGATCCGTCTGCTCAAACGGGATAATCTGGCCACCACCAGGGAGCAATTGGAGCGTTTCAGTTTGCAGCGAGCCATAGACAGCCCTCTGCCCTGCGACAAACAACTCGGCCAGCTGCGGAGTATCTTCAAAGAGCATGGCTGGAAGGCCCAGGAACGCCACACTGAAAGTGGTGCAGTGCTCCTCTTTGCCCAAAAAACACCATGGTCCCGCTTTGGTGTCTACCTGGTGCATGCCTCCATCCTCATCATCCTGGTCGGAGCAGTAGTGGGTTCCCCGGCTTTTGCCAGAAAGGTTCTCAAAAACAGTGACTTTGCCTACAAAGGTTTTGTCATGTTACCGGAACGGGCCTTCACCGACCATGTGATTGCCATCCGGCAAAATCAGCCCATCAACTTGGGTTTCATGCTCCGATGCGATCAGTTCCACATTGAATTTTACGACAACGGTATGCCCAAGACCTATCGGTCACAGGTGACGGTGTTGGAACAGGGTCAGGAGGTGTTGCGCACTGAGATCGAAGTTAACAAGCCGCTCAGGTACAAGGGGGTGACCTTCTATCAATCCAGCTACCAACCCTATCAAAACTATGAGATACAGCTGAAAAAACAGCCAGATGGTGTAACCAGCACGCAAATTATCCCTCCGGCCCAGGAAACCCTCTGGGAAGCGGGCGGCATCAGCTATGGCATCATCAACCGAGAACGCCAAGGCGAAATAACCAGGCGGGTGAAGCTCTGGCTGCATGACGGAGAGGGAGAAGCCTCACAGCTCTGGGTGGAGATGGGCAAAGAAGTGGTGATCGAGCGGCCTAGTGGGCAATACCTGCTCAATATCAAACAGATGTATGCCACCGGCCTGCAGGCTGCCAAGGATCCTGGGGTCTGGCTGGTATACCTGGGCTGCCTGCTCATGCTGGTCGGCCTCTTTGCCGCCTTCTTTCTCTCCCACCGCAAGCTCTTTGCCCATGTGCAAGAAAAGGGCCCAGGCTGTCGCCTGCTTTTCGCTGGTACGGCCAATAAAAACAAAGTACAGTTTGGCCATGTCTTCACCCGTATGGCCGACAAACTAGAACAACGTTAACAGACATTTTTCCCAGAAGGACAACCCATGGACAGTTCCCTGTTGTTCGGTTTCAGCATGATTGCCTATATCCTTGCCTCGGCCATGTACTTGGCCGGGCTGCTCTTCAAGGCACCTCGTTTCAACCTGGCCGGCACCTGCCTGACCATTGGCGGCGTGGCCATGCACAGCCTGGCCACGCTCCTGCGCTGGCAAGAGACGCACCAGGTCGGCTCTGGGCATGCTCCTCTGACCAACATGTATGAATCACTGGTCTTTTTTGCCCTGTGCACTGCCCTGCTCTATCTTTTTCTCGAATACCGCTACAAAATGCGGGGGTTGGGCGCCTTTATCTTGCCGATAGCCGCCCTGATCATGGCCTATGCCTCTTTCTCGCCCCGCATCGACGACAGCATCAAGCCTCTTATTCCGGCCCTGCAATCCAACTGGCTCATCGCCCATGTGGTCACCTGCTTTATCGGCTATGGCGCCTTTGCCATTGCCGGTGCACTGGGCTTGATGTATCTGCTCAAAAAACGGGGAACCCAGCAAGGAGAGCAACGAGAAAACGGTCTGCTCCCCAGTTTGACCAGCATTGATGAGCTCATCTACAAAACCTTGATCTTTGGTTTCCTCTGGCTGAGCGCGGGCATCATTACCGGGGCCATCTGGGCAAACGAGGCCTGGGGTACCTACTGGAGTTGGGATCCCAAGGAGACCTGGTCAATCATCACCTGGTTCCTCTATGCCCTGACCCTGCATGCCCGCTTCACCCGTGGCTGGAGCGGCACCCGCATTGCCTGGCTCTCCCTGGTAGGTTTTGCAACAGTACTCTTCACCTATTTTGGGGTGAATTTTTTTCTCTCTGGCCTGCACAGCTACGGTGCCAGCTGACCCGCGCTGCGGCCAGCGCAGCCAGCAATGAACAAATGCTAGAGTAACAGCTGCGGGCTTTTTCCTTGCCGTAACCCACCGCTAATGGCACGGGTGCATATTGTTTCAGGCCCTTGCAATCCACGTGCACTTTTTTGTTCGCCCATATTCATCAACACGGCATAGTGTATGCTCGTTAGCCTGTGAGCTGGTCATCATATGTCCACTGTCAGCATGGTCTTCTTTCTTGCTGCCTGGTTTCTTGCCGGGTTTGTCAACGGACTTGCCGGCATGGGTGCAGCCATGGTGGCCCTGCCCTTGGTGGCTGCGCTCATTGAACCGACAGCCCTGGTGCCGAGCACCTGCCTTGTCGTTACAGTCCTCACCATCTACATGGCCTGGGCATACTGGCGGGATTTTTATTTTTCCGATATAGTTCCACTTCTGGTAGGGTGTTTACCTGGCACTGCGGCCGGTCTTTTAATTCTGCTCATTCTTCCGCCTATCGCCTTGCAGCTCATCATCGGTCTGGCCATGGTGGGCTTTGTTGTCTGGCAAATTTCCTATAAACAAAAAAAAATCCATGCCCCCACCTGGCCTGCGGGATTGGTGGCTGGAGGCTCTACAGGATTGATGAACACTGCCACTTCCTTTGTCAATCCGCCCATTGCCATGTATGCACTCCACGTTGGCTGGAACAAGGAAAGCACGATTGGGAACATGAACGTGTTGGCCCTGGCCTCCTGCCTGATTACCTGCGCCGCACAGGCCAGCGCTGGGTTATATACCCCAGAGGTACTCTGGGCAGCGCTGTGGGCTGCTCCTATTTCCCTTGTGGGTCAGATAAGTGCAAGTCCATTGCTGCGCCGGGTTAATGTGCTCTTCTTCCGAAAAATAGTGCTGGTGGTAATTGCCTGTGGTGGGCTCTTATCCATTATCCGCTCGCTGCGCATACTGCTTAGCTGAACATTGCTGCTTTCTTTTCTACCCAACAACTATGGGTATCTCGCAGCAAAACATCTTATCACACCGCAGCTTAGCGGCTAAAGAGGGCGTGTGCTGCCCTGCCACCGAACCAACAAGGAAATTGGGCCATACAGTGCGGGATCAGGGTGCACTGGCAGCACCGAACAATGTGCATTTGGGGATTGTTTGCGAAATACAAAGAAGCACTACGCTTCCGTAGGCTACGATAGACAGTTTGTCTGATAGGTAGTTTGTATCCCTGGGCTGGCCGGCGGAGCGGGCAAAGGATACATAGGCCTGCTCCGCAACAAAACGGATAGGAAAAGATCAAGAAGTGGAGGATACCCTTGATTTTACTCGGTACTTTCAGTGTTCTTCCACATTCATTTTGGCGATATCCGCCACCTGCAGAATCATTGCCTTCAGGGCAGTGAGCAGGTTCAAACGATTTTGACGCTGTTGTTGATCCTCTGCCATGACCATGACCTGATCAAAAAAGCGATCCACCGGCTCTTTGATGAGCAGCATTGTGCCCAAGGCCTGTCGGTACTCGGCAGCGGCCAACAGCGGCTGGCTTTTCTGACGCAGTTCGTTCAAGGCAGCGTACAGATCATGCTCGGCTTCTTCTGTAAACAGCTCTGGCTTAATGTCTGTTGCTCTGTTTTCCTTGACGATATTGCGAATACGCTTAAATGATGCCGCAAGCACTCGAAAATTCTCTTCTTTTTGCAGGTCGGCCAAAGCCTTGATACGCAGGAGGCAATCGCAGATATCATCAAAACGGGCGGCAGTGGCTGCTTCCACCAGTTCCTGGGGCTGACCCTCTGCAATCTCTTCGTTCTCAAAACGCAAACGGATGAAATTGAGGACCTCATCCACGCAGGTGGATTTGTCTCCAGGCAGATCGCTGTACTGGGCCAGGGCCGCCTGGGCCAGTTCGCGCAGGGACAGCGACAACCCCTGCCGACGGATGATATTGATCAGGCCCAAAGCCTGGCGCCGCAGGCCAAAGGCATCCTTGTTGCCGGTTGGTTTTTCGCCTATGGCAAAGCAGCCCACCAGGGTATCCATGCGGTCGGCCAGGCCAACCAGGGCTCCAAGCAGAGACGACGGTACCGCCTCTCCGGCCCGGAGCGGCATGTAGTGTTCTGCAATGGCCTGGGCCACGGCCTCGCCTTCACCATCATGGCGGGCATAAACCCGACCCATGATTCCCTGCAGCGAAGGAAATTCCCCCACCATGCTGGTGAGTAGATCCGCCTTGGCCAGCTGTGCTGCCCGACGCGCCGCCTCTTCCTGCTCCGGTGCCAACTGCTGTGCCATGCGGGCTGCCAAAGCGCTGATGCGCTCCATCTTTGCCTGCATCGTGCCCAGCTTCTGCTGAAAAACAATGCCATCCAAATCCTGACAGCGGCTGGCAAGCGGCCTTGCACGGTCTTCATTGAAAAAGAAGAGGGCATCTTCCAGGCGAGCACGCAACACCCGCTCATGCCCGCTGGCAGCCAGCTGTCGGTCCGCGACATTGGTATTGTTCACTGCCACAAAATACGGCAGCAAGTTGCCGGCTGCATCCTGCACCGGGAAATACTTCTGATGCTCGCGCATGGAAGTGATGAGCACTTCACTGGGCAGTTGCAGAAATTTTTCGTCAAAACGACCACAAATGGGATAGGGATATTCAACCAAGTTGGTGACAATGTTCACAAGTCCCTCGTGCAGCACGGCCTGCGCGTCGGCAAGCGGTACCTGCTCGTGCACCGCCCTGTTCACCTCGGCCTTGACCTTCTCCCGCCGCGTAGCCATGTCGACCAAAACAAACCGGGACGAGAGCTCTTGCAGATAGGTGTCCAGGCCGTTGACAGCAAAGGGTTCCGGTGCAAGGAAGCGGTGTCCCCTGCTGCATGCACCACAGGGAATATTTTCGATGTGCAGTGGCAGTACTTCACCATCATAGAGGGCCAGCAGCCACTGGATGGGCCGGGCAAAGGACAGGGTGGAATCGCCCCAACGCATGGACTTGGGAAACACGGTTTCCCTGACCAGGGATTCCAGCAAGGCTGGCAGCAAAACGCGACTCTCCTGCCCCTTAATATCCTCAATGGCCATGAGATATTCCCCCTTGGCCGTCTTGACTATCTGCAACTCTTCGGCCTGCAAACCATGGGAGCGGGCAAAACCAAGTGCTGCCTTGGTCATGCGGCCCTCCCCATCCATACCGGCAGCCTTGGAAGGGCCGATGTGTTCCTGACGCCTGTCCGGTTGCCGATCTTGCAGCGCACGGATGGCCAGGGTCAACCGCCGTGGCGTGCCATAGGTCTTGATGTCCCCATAAGCAAGGCCAAGCTCCTTCAGCTTGCGCGCTGCCCGCGCCGCCATGCTGGTAAGGGCTGGTTCAATGTAACTGGCCGGGATCTCTTCGGCGCCGATTTCAAAAAGAAGTTCACGCATGGCGCTGGGTGCGGTGTTTGCAGTCATTGCGGCAGTACAAGGCTGAGGTTGTGGGTCGTAAACGGCCCGGCAAAGGAGGAGGCCCGCAAGCCATGCGCAGACGACGGCCCATTATCGGGCCATTCGCAGGCAGCAAAGCTTGCATAGCCACTGGCCTGATTTTTCACAAGTACTGTATACCAGCTAAAGGCCTGGCTCGCCTGCAGAGCCGTCTCAATGGCGGCGCAGCCATTTTTCACGGTAAGTGGCTGGCTGTGGGCGTTCACCAGTGCCTCTTCGATCAAGGCGATCAAATCCTCAATCCACAGAAAGCGGTGCATGCGCACCGAGACCGTGGCATGGCCCCACAGACCAGGCGCATTGTCCGGAGCATCGTCTGTCGAGAATCTGGTCGCTATCGGTACATCCACCTCGACAATCAAATCCAGACTGGTGGCCAGCGAACCATACAGCCTGCAGTTGTAGCGGGCCAGTACAGTTTGGTTTTTTTTGTTGGCTGTAAAAAAGTAGGGAAAGCCCATCTCCAGGTGGGCAGCTTCCGCATCGAGCCTGGATTTCATCTCTTCCAGGATGCGCTGAAAGGCAGCCAGGGTGAAACGGTCGTGGAAGCGGTTGAGGATTTCCACAAAACGGCTCATGTGCGTGCCCTTGAAATGATGGGGCAAATTCACGTACATGTTGACCAAGGCAACGGTTTTCTGCGCACGGTGTGCCTTGTCCAGCACAATGACCGGATAGCTGACCCCTTTGACCCCCACCTTGCGAATATTGATGCGCCGGCTGTCGCGCTGATTTTGAATGTCTTTCATGCTATATGATACAGGCAAATAGACAGTCGGGGCAGTCGTGGCAGCCCGGCAACTGCAGCGGGAAAATCAGGACAAAAGCTTGCGCACCATGCCCTTTAATTCGTCCATATCAGACGATTTGACCACATAGGCATCCGAGGCCCAGGCGCCAAGATCTTGTTTGAATTCCTGGTAGGCGGAATTGAGGATAACTGGCAAGTTTGGCTGCTGCTCCTTCATCCGCCGCAGTACTTCAATACCATTGAGGCCAGGCATATTGATATCCAGAATCACCAGATCCGGGGGATTACGGCTGAAAATGGCCAGGCCATCCTCTCCATTGAAGGCCTTTTCCACCGCATAGCCCTCATCGGTAAATTCTTCGTTGTACAGGAGTTGAATGGCAGGTTCGTCATCCACAATCAAGATTCTTTTCTGAGACATGCTCCCTCCTAAAGTTGCACTTCCTTCAGATAGGAACAACTCTGCTCCGGCGGCATGGGGTTGATATAAAAACCAGTACCCCATTCAAAGCCGGCAATGGATGTCAGCTTGGGTACTATTTCAAAGTGCCAGTGATAGTGTTCCATGTGTTCGGTGCGCAGCGGCTGGGTGTGTAAAACAAAGTTATACGGGATGTCGGCGATACATCCATCAAGGCGGCGCAGCGTTTCGGAAAAAATGCGCGAGAGCGACGGCAGCCAGGCCTGTGGCATATCAACATAGGAAGAACTGTGCTGTCGGGGAAGAATCCATAATTCAAACGGAGATCTGGGGGCAAAGGGTGCCAGGGTAACAAAGTGTTCATTCTGACAGACCAACCGGATATCCTGTTGCAGTTCCTGATGGATGATATCGCAGTAGATGCAGCGATCTTTGTACCGAAAATACGACAGACAGCCCTCCAACTCCGAGATGATCATCCGTGGCAGAACCGGCATGGCGATCAGTTGGGAATGGGAGTGTTCCAGGGAGGCCCCGGCGGCACTGCCATGATTTTTGAACACTACCACATAGTTGAAGCGAAGATCATTAGACAGATCAAGGATCCTGTCGCGGTAGGCCATGAAGGCCAGCTGTAAATCTTCGGGTGGCAGGTAGGAAAAACGGGCATCATGGTGTGGTGTGTCGATGATGACCTCATGTGCACCGATACCATTCATGCGGTCGTAGAGCCCTTCTGCCTCCTTATCCAGATTTCCCTCGATAACGAGAGCCGGAAACTTGTTCGGCACCACCCGCAAGGTCCAGCCCGGGCTATTGGCCGGGCCGCCATGGCGGCCATAGGCCAGCACCTCGGGTGGAGTAGTTTTTTCGTTGCCCGGGCAAAGCGGACAAAATCCGCCCTTGCTCTTAACGCTGAGGTCAACGTAAAAATCCGTGGGACGTTTACCCCGTTCTTGGGCGATGATTATCCAGCGGCCCAGTATTGGATCCTTGCGCAGTTCAGGCATGGCTTCTTAGCGGCCCTGCTCTTTCTCACGCTGTTCCTGCTTGGTTTTACACTCAATACACAATTCGGTCACCGGCCGGGCTTGCAGACGTTGCATGGAGATATCCTGGCCACAATCTGTGCAAACACCATAGGAACCGTCGCTGATGCGTGCGAGTGCCTCATCGATCTTTTCGCCCAACCTGCGTTCCCGTTCACGGATACGCAACTCAAAGCTCAAATCCGACTCCATGCTCGCCCGGTCGTTGGGATCCGGAATATTACCGCTTTGGGAAGTCAGTGTATCCAGGGTACGCTCCACATCGGCATTGATAGACTCCTTCATGCCCTCTAACTGCTTTTTGAAGATCTGCAATTCTTCATTTGTCATGGCCTTCCTCCTCTATGCCAGGGTGCACGAACAATCCACTTTTGCCGCCGCTCTTGCGGACAAGCCGGATGTTGTCGATGGTCATGGCTTTATCTACAGCCTTACACATATCATAAATGGTCAAGGCAGCAACTGCAACTGCTGTCAGTGCCTCCATTTCCACGCCAGTACGGCCCAGGGTAGCCACTGTTGCCGTGATAGCAATACGGTGTTCCTGTTCGTCCAGGGTCAAATCCAGTTCTACACCGGTAATTGCCAGGGGATGACACAGAGGAATAAGCTGATCCACCCGCTTGGCCGCCATGATGCCGGCAATGCGAGCAATACCCAACACATCTCCCTTGCCCATGCTTCCCTCCCGCACCAGGGAAAAGGCCCGGGAAGACAACCTAATGCTACCTTCTGCCACGGCTTGACGCTGGCTTTCCTGCTTGGCACCCACTGGCACCATGTGGGCTGCCCCACTCTGGGTAAAATGGGTGAAGCGTTCTTCCTCAGCCATGGGCTGCCCGCTCTTTGCCGCTTCTACCCTTTTTCTTCGACCTGCCCAGATGGCCAGAGAAGAAACGACTGAAAAAACTGCCTTCTTCTTCCTCCTGGTTCAATTCGGCAAAACGCTGCAACAGCTCTTTCTGTTCCTTGCTGAGGCGGGTGGGAATTTTCACCTGCACCTCGACAACCATGTCGCCACGTGCACCACCGCGCAGACTGGGCACCCCTTGGCTGCGCAGGGTAAAATGGTCGCCGGACTGCACCCCGGGCGGGATCTCCAACTTGCTCTGTCCATGGATGGTGGGCACATCCAGCTCACAACCCAGGGCTGCAGAGGTCATGGGCAGCGGCAGACGCAGGAAAATGGTTTGCCCTTCCCGGTGGAAGTGTTCGTGTGCCTCCACGTGCAAGACCACGTACAGATCTCCGGAGGGGCCACCCCGACGACCGCCTTCACCTTCGCCGGAAAGGCGCATGCGCGAACCATTGTCCACGCCAGCGGGAATACGCACACTCACCTTTTTGCTTCTGCGCACCAAACCTTCTCCACCACAGTCCTGACAAGGCTCGGTGATCACCTGGCCAGCACCTGCACAGTGCGGACAGGGTGTGCTCACTTGAAAAAATCCCTGGGATCGTAGGACCTGCCCACGGCCGTGGCACGTTGCACAGATTTGCGGCTTGTGGCCCGGACGGGAACCAGAACCTTCACAGGTCCAGCAGGTTTCCCGTTTGCTGATCTCCACCTCCTTATTAACCCCATGGACCGCCTCCATGAAGGAGATCTGCAAATCGTAGCGCAGATCCGCACCCTGCACCGGCGCATTGGGATCTTGACGACGGCCACGGCCGCCGCCAAAGCCGAAGATATCGCCAAACATCTCGTTGATATGCGAAAAAATATCTTCGCTGCTGCCAGGCCCACGATATCCGCTACTCCGCAGGCCATCTTTGCCATACACATCGTAGATGCGGCGTTTTTGCGGATCACTTAAGACCTCGTAGGCCTCTGCAGCCTCCTTAAAACGCATTTCCGCCTCAAGATCGCCGGGATTGCGGTCTGGATGATACTTCATCGCCTTCTTGCGATACGCCTTTTTAATAGCTTCGCCCGAGGCGTTTTTTTCCACCTCAAGAATTTCGTAATAGCTCGCGTTCATCACACCTCAGCAGCCGGCGATACCTGGCGGCTGTCTGTCTCCCGGGACTCTTCGCTCTTCTTCTCTTTTTTATTCTTTGCACCCAACTCGTGGATATTATCCAAAGACACTTTCCCTGCCGCCACCTCACGCAGGGTCATGACCACTTCCTTGTTCTTGCCCTCAACCAAAAACGGTTCACCCTTGCGGTGCTGGCGGATACGCTCCACAACCAGGTGAATCAGGGCGAAACGGTTACCATCTGCAACCTGCTTTAAGCAATCTTCAACTGTAATACGCGCCATACACTTCCTCCCAGAAGAAAAATCCCGGAGAGCCGTCTCCAGGATTTATCTTGTCACTATCCTTCATGTATCGAGTTAAAATTCACGGAAAGCCGACAATGCATGCAGCATCACGACTTTGGAATAAGCATTTCTTCACCGCTTAACAAGGCGGGAGCAGCCCAGGCAGCCTGCTTACCGAGGCGCAAATGGGTTGCGCAACAGCATGGTAGCCTCTCGCTCCGGGCCAACAGAAACAATGGCCGGCGCTACCCCGCTCAAATCTTCGAGCCGATGCAGGTAGTCACGGGTAGCCTGGGGCAAATCATTATAGGAACGAACGCCAGCGATGTCCTCGCTCCAGCCGGGCATGCGCTCATACACAGGCTGAGCCAGTGTAGCCTGGCGGATATTTTCGGGCATACGGTCAAAACGCCTGCCTTCTACCTGATAGTGGGTAGCTATTTTCACTTCGTTCAGCCCGGAAAGAACATCGAGTTTGGTGACTGCCAGGCCAGTCAGGCCATTGAGTCGGACGGCATCCGTGGCCACCACCGCATCAAACCAGCCGCAACGACGACGGCGACCAGTGGTTGCGCCGAACTCGTGCCCCTTGGTTTGCAGGTGCTGCCCAACTGCATCCTCTTCAGACAACTCCGTAGGAAAGGGGCCACTGCCGACCCTAGTGGTATACGCCTTGATAATGCCAATGACCTCATCAATGTGCACAGGACTAAAGCCAGTGCCTGTGCAGGCATTAGCGGCCGTGGTGTTGGAGGAGGTCACAAAGGGATAGGTGCCATGATCAACATCGAGTTGCGTGCCCTGTGCGCCTTCAAAAAGAATGTGTTTGCCAGCCTTTCTGGCCTCATCCAGGGCCACGGACACAGTGCCGATAAAAGGTGCCAGCCGCTCGGCAAGGGGTTCAAATTCTGCAACAATGGCAGCAGCGTCAAAGGTTGTTTGCCGGTACAATTGGGTGAGGAGGAAATTTTTTTCCTCAAGAGAAGCAGCCAATTTTTCCCGGAACAGAGACATATCGAGCAAGTCTCCCATCCTCAGTCCTGTACGGCCTACCTTGTCCATGTAACACGGCCCTATACCGCGGCCTGTGGTACCAATTTTCTGGTCAGCTTCCAAAACGCCTTCTCGCGCCAGATCCAGCTGGCGATGGTATGGCATGATCAGGTGGGCATTGGTGCTGATGAGCAAGCGCTCTGGACTTACCACCATCCCCTTTTCAGCCAGGTGGTCCAACTCGTCGATCAACACCTGGGGATCAATCACCACTCCATTGCCAATGGCACAGATTTTATCTTCGTACAGGATACCAGAAGGAATGATATGGAAGATATACTGTTTGCCATCGACCACCAGGGTGTGGCCGGCATTGTTACCGCCCTGAAAGCGCACGACATAATCGGCATAGCGGGTGAGGAGATCAACCACCTTGCCTTTGCCTTCATCTCCCCATTGCGCTCCGACAACAATGACACTGGCCATGGTTCCTCCTACTGAGAACATGAAAACAGCCCGCGCTGTTGCTACCGGGCTTTTTATTCAAAAGAATAATAATAACAGAGTTTACACAAAAATCAAAGGACTGATTTTGTGTCGCCTGGCTCTTCCGTCGAGACAGCGCCATAAACCACATCGGCCCAGGCGCGTTTGCACCTGGGCCGATGTGGCGGTTATTGAACAGGAAAGTGAGCGACTCAGTACGAGGTCTTGCGGACCATGTCCTTACGGGTGGCAGGATCAAAAACGCCCTTTTCAGCCGCCTGCTTAAACCACTCGTTGCGTAGGCCATCGAGGAATCTGGTCTTCTCTGCAGCTTCCTTGGGTAAATCAATACCAACTATGGCCTGTGCCTTCTCCTTGGTGGAGAAATCCGGTACCTCATAATCTGCTGCACCATACTTGGCCAAAATAGCCCGCAGTTTCACGCGCGCCTCCTGTCCGTAATTCACAGCGCCTGCCAGGGTGCGCAAAGTTTCCTCCGGGGCATGGAAAAATGCGCCGTGACTGGCAACTGCAAAATCCCAGCGCCACTGGCCCTGGCGAATATCCTGCAGAACGGGTTGCATTTCCGCTTCAGTTGCACCCAATTCCCAAGCCTTGGCTGCCTCTAAATGCGCCTTGGCCAGGGCATCGGTGGCAGCTTTCGCCAGTTCATTCTTCCGCTCCAGTTTTTGCTGCACGAGTTGCTTAAAGCTTTCTTCGGTATCCTGATGACAATTCAAACAGGTGTTGGCAATGTTATCCAGCGGGCTGCCCACATGATGGTTGGAGTATTTAACGCCTCCTTCACGTACATAGGGCATATGACAATCTGCACAGGACAAACCTTTGCGAAAATGAATACCGGTACGGAAGGTTTCGTATTCCGGATGTTGCGCCTTAAGGATGGGGGCACGGCTCAGCTTGTTGGTGAAGTCGGTAAAGCCATATTCATCGTAGTATGCTTCAATCTGTTCAGGTGAAAAACCCTTTTCCCAGGGCAGGGTGACAACCTTAGCCTCTTTTTTTTCACCCTTGTCATCCCATTCGGTGGGCTTGAAATAATACTCCACATGACACTGGGCACAGACCAATGAACGCATGTCCTGATGGGTAGCATTGGCATACTTGAGCGTACCTTCCGCATCCAGAGCGCGCTTGAGGAAGTCGCGGCCCACGGAGAGCTGCATGGTTTTCGGATCGTGGCAGTCGGCGCAGCCAACCGGATTGACCATCTCATTGCCGTATTTGGACCAAGAGCCAGTGAAATATTCCATTTCACCATCCCGCGCAATTATTCTGGGAACGTCCGGAGATTTACAGGTCCAGCAGGCGGTTGGCTGGGGTCCTGTTTTGTCATCCACTGGCGCACCGGTGCGCAGGGTGTTATGGTTGTCTTCCAGCATGTAAAAATGGCCGCGTGGCGCATTGTAATCCTTGGAAAAGGCATATCCCGCCCACAAAATCACCAGGGCAGGACTATCTTTGAGCACATCATCGATTTTATCGCTCTTGCGGGTCTGCATGTAGGAGTCGTACTGGCGGGGGTAGTACCTGGCATACTCGGACGAACGGGATTCCCAGGCCTTCATCTCCGGAGTCGCGTTGATTCTGATCTGATCCGCCTTATTTCCCCGAATGGAAACGGTCAACAGCATCATCAGCACAATGGCAAACGTAGCAAGGGTCGTGATAACAAATGATTTCTTCATACCGTTTCTCCTGTGATTACTTAATATCGTGCTCAAGGAAATTGTTTTGCGTGGCAGTCAGGTTGCGCATACGGCCATGTGGTACCGTTCGGTGGCACTCCCAACAACGCCGGCCCATCTGAACCGTGCGATCTTCAAGGTTGCTATAGATTGCGCTGTTGTCCAACATCTGCGAAACCACGACACCATGGCAGCGGATGCAGTTGTCCTGAATACGGTTGGCCGCATCATTGGTAATACGCAGATTGTAGCCATACGTTTTGAAGGTCATGGCCCAGGAGTGACGCAAGCCATCCCTGGCCTTGGCCATCATCTTATTCACAAAGGAGTCATGGGGCAGATGGCAGTCAATACAGACTGTACGGGTGCCGTGGGAACTGTGCTGCCAGGTGGCGTAGAGGGTATTCATTGGATGGCAGGTAATGCAGGCTTCTGCATCGTGTGACAGATAGGAGAGCATTTTCGACTCTCGCACCAGGTTGACAAACACGAGAAGTGCGGCCACCACCGAAAAAATGGCAACATAGGTCATGGTACTTTTCTTTTTCATAGGCAACCCTTGCTCATGGCCGGCTGAATACTTGTCTGCCCGGTGCAGATGCAAGCAGCTTTTCGGCCGCATACATAAACACCTGCCCTCTCTAGCCGCATGCTATTCAATTATTTTCATTGCATCAACATATTTTTACCCTTTTTATCACTCTTTCTGATACACAAGAAAAACAACCCCAGTACAACAAGAAGGCAACATAGCTCATTATGAACAGGCATAAACCAGGGTGCTCATCAATCCGCTCCGCACGGATGCAGCGAGAAGCACGCACCGTTACCCTGATGATCCACAAATACTGCCGGAGCCATCATCACCAACAAGAAGGACTCTGCTCCGGCTGCAGCGAGCTACTGCGCTACGCTCTGGCCCGACTGGAGCACTGCCCTTTCCAGGAAAAGAAGAGCACCTGCGCCAACTGTCCCATCCACTGCTACAGTCCTAACAAGCGCCAACAAATCAAAGAGGTGATGCGCTATGCTGGTCCCCGCCTTATCTGGACCCATCCCTGGCTGAGCCTCATGCACCTGGTGGATGGCTGGCGCCGACCCCGTAGAAAAACCTGAGCCCTGGCGCATCCCCGAAACCTGCTCGATATCGGCTCTTGGTCGGTGCACTTTGCTTGGCATTACTGTACATAAAAAAATACGTACTACCAGCAAGTCGACGCAGGCCAGCAAGCAGGATCAAATCAGGATCAAATAAAGAGCAACAAGTTATCCCAACCAATCCGCAACGAGCAGAGGACACACCATGCTTAAAAACATGGATTTTTCCCAGCTGGAAAAAGACAATCCATACACCGCCATGAAACGCAGCGAACTGGCCACCCATCTTGCCATGCTGCAGCGGCAATGCATCCACTTCAATATTCCAGTGCTGATCGCCGTGGAAGGCTGGGAATCCTCGGGCAAGGGATATGTTATCAACGATCTGGCACGCGAGCTGGACACCAGGGCCTTTCAGGTGCACGTGTTTGAACGTGCCGGCGAAGAAGAGGAGCAGCGCTCCTTCACCTGGCGTTTTTGGACCCGCATTCCTGCCAAGGGTGATTTCGCCATCTTTGATCGCAGCAGCTACTACCACATGATGAATGATCTCAGCTTGGGCAAAAGCGAGCTCGAGCAGCAAATCGCCTATATCCACGATGCAGAGAAAATGCTGTACGACGACGGCACTATCATCCTCAAGTTTTTTCTCAACATCACTCAAAAAACGCAAAAGGAACGAATCAGTGACCTGGTCAGCGATGATAACCGTAAATTTTTAGTCACCAAAAACGACACATCCCAAAACAAACACTATCAAAAATACCAAGAACATTTTTCCCGAATTCTGAACCTGTCACACTTTGATTTCGCCCCCTGGCATCTGCTCTCAGCTGAAAACAGAAAGGATGCCTCAAAATACATTCTGGGCACCTCCATTCGCCTGCTGCAGGAAGGTGTCGACCGCCACCTGGGCAAACAAAAGACAGCCACCACCTTTGTGCGCGCATATAACCGGCAAACCAGCCACCTACACGACCTGGATACGGAACTGCGCCTGGAGGAAACCACCTACGAAGAACAGAGCAAAGCTTTGCAAAAACAAGCACAGGAGCTGGCCTACGCGCTCTATACCAACAAGGTGCCCACCATTGTTGTTTTTGAAGGCATGGATGCAGCGGGCAAGGGCGGTGCGATCAAACGCCTGACTAAAAGCATGGACCCGCGCGGTTACACCGTCAACCCCACCTCAGCCCCCTCGGACATGGACAAGGCCCATCACTATCTCTGGCGTTTTTACAACAACTTTCCCAAAAAAGGTCTGATGAGTATCTTTGATCGTTCCTGGTACGGTCGTGTTCTGGTGGAGCGGGTCGAAAACCTGGCCAACCCGGCAGAGTGGGAGCGGGCCTACGGGGAGATCAAGGCCATGGAACAGGAGCTGGCCGATTACGGTGCAATCATTTTGAAATTTTTCCTCTATATCGACAAGGATGAACAGTACAAACGTTTTTTGGACCGGCAGGCAGACAAACCCTACAAGTTGACCGATGAAGACTGGAGGAACCGCAATAAATGGGATGCCTATATTCTGGCTGCCAACGAGATGATCGACCGCACCAGTACGGCCAACGCCCCGTGGATTCTGGTGGAAGGTAACGACAAGTATTATGCCAGAATCAAGGTGCTTGCAGAGTTCAACCAGCGGGCCAAGAGCAAGCTGCAGTCGCTTTAGAGCCTAAGTTTCCTCGGCATCTATATCTTTGTACACAATCTTGATTAGTCGTCCTTGAAAAAGGCCTTTTCTAATTTCCGGCTTGCGTCAAGCCATCATCTGCCTGGAGCCAATTAGGGCAGTCTGACAAGAGTACTCTTCCCCACAGAAATACTGGTGATACGGGTTTTCCAGCCAACGTCGCACGGTTTCTTCATCCGAGGTTTTAAAAGAGTGACTGGGGTAGCAAAGCCCTGCCATCAGGCGGATGGGGATGCCAGGCCAGGCCGGCCGTTTTCGGAATAGAGTGCGCCGAACTCTTGCTCAAGCAGTGGCCAGTCGATCAGGGCTGCCAGCCGGTACAATTCATGGCTCCGGCCCAAGAATATTTTCCAGACGGTTGCGGAACATATCCAACTGGGGTGTTGCAATCGGCTTTTTTGGCTGCATGAAAATTACCAGGAATTGAAGGGGTACAATGCAATATCCTACAATTCATAGCGCTATATTTTAGTGATTTTGTTTAGCTATTTCAAATGGTTGATAGTTTTTCAGGGACGACTATGCTATATGTCAGCTCGTTCGAATAAAAAAAACGATGATAAGTATTTTCAACCACTCGATACGTTTTGATCAGCGGACACAAGGCGGCTAGATCCTTGGATACGCGGTTGAGGTTGTAGCCTTTTTTATTGATTTCCCAAAGTGGTTCTTAACAATCTTCAGCCTAATACTTATATTTGTACGCAAGATCAGATTGATATTTCAAATACGAGGTCTTGCTATGCGAATGCCGGCACTCAGTTTGATACAGTGGCAGAAACGATTCGGCACGGAACAGGCCTGCGCCAAGGCTCTGGTCACAGTGCGATGGCCAAACGGTTTTCAATGTCCTGCGTGCGGCAACACAAAAGCATACCTCATTGCCTCGCGCAGGCTCTACCAATGTGCACGCTGCCGACATCAAGTCTCCATAACTGCCGGAACTCTGTTTCATGCCACCAAGATATCCCTGGTCAAATGGTTCTGGGCCATTTACCTCATGGCTTCGGATAAAGGCGGCATCTCTGCCCTGCGGGCATCCAAACACCTGGGTGTTTCCTGGCCCACTGCCCGCAGCATGTTGCGGAAAATCCGGCAAGCCATGGCTCATCAAGACAGTATGTACAAGCTTTCCAATCTGATTGAACCTGATGATGCCTTTGTCGGTGACAAGCGTTGCGGTAAACGGGGCCGGGGAGCAGGCGGCAAACGGCCTGTGCTGGTCGCAGTTGAAACCAGGGCAAAGGGAGCCGGCTTTCTTGCCATGCAGGCGGTAGACAGCGTGTGTCACAAAAGCGTTGAAGCCTTCCTTGCCCGGCATTTACTAACTGCCCAGACAGTGAAGACCGACGCCTTGCCTGCGCTGAACGCTGTTGACAAAGAGCATGAGCACCTCAAAAAAGCGACACCGCCGGAAGAGGCCAAAACCTGGTTGCCTTTGGTGCATATCATGATTGGCAACATGAAGAAATTCATCAACGGAACTTTTCACGGTGTTTCTTCGCACTATCTCCAGGAATATCTTGATGAGTTTTGCTACCGTTTTAACCGCAGGTTTTGGGAACCAGAGCTTCCCTTGCGCCTGCTCAATGCCTGCCTGGCTCATGGGCCAGTGAAAATTACTGAGTTTCATTAAGAACCACTTTTCCCAATAATGCTCGCCATTAAAGACGTGCGTACGCTGTTTGATGATAGGTAGTGGCAAGACAATGTGGCGAACACCAATTTTAGGTACATAAAATTGGCACCACCACAAACGTTTAGCGTCGGGCAGACTGATGATCACATTTCGTCGACAAACTCGAACCATCTCAGCAAAGGCACTCAACGCGGACTCATAGGGTAGGTGCTCCAGCATCTGAAAAGCGCAGACTACGTCATAGCTGGAATCCGCAAAAGGTAGGGCAGTAGCCGAGCCAACGTGGTCGGGTTTGAGCTCTGGGTCGAGGTCAAGGGTTTCCACATTGAGTCCATTCAACGTAGCCAATTGTTTAAAAACCCCAGGCCCGGGGCCGATTTCCAAGATATTCTCTGGCTTGAGACGAATAACCTCATCCAATTGGTGCCAGATACTGGCCCAACGAAATTTATTCATATACCGCGTAAAATTATAATGTGTTTTGTCGACTTGCTTTTTTTCATTCATAGTTCATCTACAAAATTTCCACCCATCGATTGGTCTGCCGCTACGGTACACAACCCAAATAATTAACCAAGTGTAGGCGACAATGTCAAACAAAGCGATTGACACAATAGCACTGCCGTAAACTGTGTGAACTGGCCCTGTTTTGTGAGACAGCCTGAGAGGTAGAATAAGCAATGATTCGATTTATTTGTTGTTTTTCCGGCTTCAGGCTGCCAGCTCCAATGGCTCAGGAGTATGGTAATACACTGTATCAGGTGTTTGTTTGTCAAGCGAGGTATGTTTTCTGCCTGCGTTATACCAGTTGAACCAGTCGGTTCAATCCTTGAAAAGTTCGGCCCCGGTTTCATAGGCTCTCAGGTAGATCCGTTCGTACTTCAGGGTACGCCAGAGCCGTTCAATGAAGATATTGTCCCTGAAACGACCTTTGCCGTCCATGCTGATCCTCACCTGCCACTGCTTCAGCACTCCGGTGAACGCCTCGCTGGTGAATTAACCGACCTGGTCGCTATTGAATATTTCGGGAGCACCGTATCGGCACAGCGCTTCCTTGAGGGCATTCACACAAAATCGGCTGTCAAGTGTGTTGGACAAGCGCCAGCCAAGTACTTTTCTGCTGGCCCAGTCCATTGATGGCAACCAGGTACATGAACCCTCTGACCAGCGGAATGTAGGTGGTATCCGTTGCCCATACCTGGTTGGGCCGGTCTATACTCAGCCCCCGAAGCAGGTACGGGTACACCGGATGCCCCACATAGCGCTTGCTCATGCCAGGTTTGGGCGATAAAGACTCAATATCCATCCGCTGCATCAGGCGACGGATCTGGTCGCGACCCACTGGTTTTTCCGCTGTTGCTAGGTGATCGGTTAAAGAGCGGCTTTCCATCCAGGGGTGTTGCAGATAAAGTTCGTTGATCTGCCGCATGAGCTCAAGGTCGCCTGAGTGAAGCCCGAATAGCTGGCCCACGGTAATAACTGGCTCGCGCTATCCTGAACAGTTTGCATCTGGCCGCAACAGAAACCTTGGGGTGGCCTGCGGCGATCACTTTTTGTTTCTGCGCCCGGTCAAGTTTAGAGCGGGCAGATTGGATAAAAAATCGTTTTCCGCCTTGAGCTTGCCGATAATGCGGTGCAGCCCGGCCACTTCGGCTTCGTGGTCAACCTCTTTTTTCTTCCCCTTGCCGAAAAGGTTTGGGGCATTTTCCAGCAGGGCCTGCTTCCAGCTGCAGATCTGGCTGGGATGAACTTTGTATTCACTGGCCAGTTCTGCCAGTGTCCTGGAGCCTGACAGGGCGGCCTTGGCTTTAAATGCAGCGCTGTAACGGTTGCGGCGATTCACAGAACCTCTCCTTTTAAATGGATCAGCTCATTGCTTTTATGCCCATGTCTCAATAAACGCAACCACTTCACATACCCAACTGGGGTGTTGCAATCGGCTTTTTTGGCTGCATGAAAATCACCAGGAATTGAAGGGGTACAGTGCAATATCCTGCAATTCATAGTGCTATATTTTAGTTATTTTGTCTAGCCATTTCAAATGGTTGATAGTTTTCCGGGGACGACTAATGTTCTGTGCGGTTAATTAATTCTTTTTAAGTTGTTTGTGGTATAGTACCGCATGGCACGCACACACGAGAAATTCACCATTACTGACGAAGAACGCAAAAGCCTGGAAGCTCTGCTGTGCTCACCGAAAACAGCCCGGGATCTTGCTGCACGGGCAAAGATTATCCTGCTCACCGCCTCCGGAAAAACCGCCGAGGAACTGGCGGCCGAGTAGGGAACAACTTTGCGCACCATCTATCGATGGAGGAAGCGGTTTAAAGAGCATGGTATTCAGGGCCTTGCCGACCGTCCCCGAAGCGGCCAGCCCAGGAAACTCAGTGATAAAACAGTCAAAGAGGTTTTGCGGATGACGGTTGAATGCATTCCTCAGGAGGCAAGCCATTGGAATGTTCACCTCATGGCCAGAGCTGCCGGTGTCACCACCTGGCAGGTGCGACAGATCTGGAAAGCAGCTGATTTAAAACCACATAGGTTCAAACATTTCAAAATCAGCAATGATCCGCATTTTGCCGAAAAGTAGTCGACATTGTTAGCCTGTATATGAATCCTCCTGAAAATGCGTTTGTTTTGTTCGTTGATGAGAAAACGCAGATTCAGGCTCTGGATCGCACCCAGCCCATGCTGCCCATGCGACCAGGTCAGATTGCACGCCGAACACATGAGTACAAACGAAACGGGATGGCCAATTTATACGCAGCCTTCAACATTTTGACCGGGCAAGTGTCTGGGCGAACCAAAAGACATGGAGCCAGGGAATTTATTGATTTTCTGCGCCAGATCAACCGTGCGGTTCCAGCTGATCTTGCCCTGCATGTCATTTTAGACAACAGCAGCACCCATAAAACGGCAGCTGTGATGGAATGGCTCAAAGCTCGCCCTCGTTTCAGGTTCCACTTTACGCCAACCAGCGCCTCGTGGCTGAATGCGGTTGAGAC
Organism: Desulfobulbus sp.; assembly: GCA_040776885.1. Taxonomy (GTDB): domain Bacteria; phylum Desulfobacterota; class Desulfobulbia; order Desulfobulbales; family Desulfobulbaceae; genus Desulfobulbus. The sequence continues at coordinate 768,278 of JAXGZR010000001.1, forward strand.
CTGGTTTGGGCAGCTGAAGCGCAGATCCATCCACAGGGGTGTATTCACAAGTGTCAAGGATCTCAGAGATGAGATTCATCGCTTTATCAGGCAGCACAATAAAAAGTCGGCCAAACCATTCGCCTGGACAAAAAGCGCAACAGTGATCCTTGAGAAAGTCTCAAAATTAAAAGGCGTCACTAACCAAACAGGACAAAAGCGAATAGACTGTTTCATGACCTGCCTTTTTGGTTGTGACCCTGTTCTGCTGGATGCTTTCGATCCCCAGAATAACCCATGTTTGCAAGGGGTAGCTCCTTTACTTTCAGCTGTCAGCCATTATGGCTATTCAGCTTGCCACTATGTCCTGGTTGGAGAGTTTTTCAATAGGATGACGGCGCCAACATAAATCAATGGGCCACAAGTTCCACGCGTCGGTTTTTTGCCCGCCCTTCTTCTGTTGTGTTCGGTGCGACAGGGGATGCAAATGATAACCCCACAGGCATGAGACGCTTTTCTTCAATGCCGTATCGTGAGATCAATGCGGTCACAACGGCTTCTGCACGCCGCTGCGATAAATCTTTGTTAAACATAAAGCTGCCGGCATTGTCTGTGTGCCCTGCAACAACCAATTTCAAGTCAGAGTTGCTATTCAGAAGTTTTGCAATTTCCTCAAGGGCCTGATCAGATTCTGATTTTATATCGGCTTTATTGAAATCAAAATAAATTCCGTAGAGGGCGATTTTTCCATGACTTGAAATCTGTTTTGACATCTCGTCCGCCTTGATGGTGACCATTTTATGTTCCATGTCTTTCGACTCGATTATATCGATGATGGCAATCGTCCTTCCGTCAAATGCCGAGCAATAATTGTCGTTTTTAAGCAAATAGGCGAGTATAGAGATGTGCATATTGTTTTCAGGAATTTCTGATGCCATGTACCGTTGGTTGACAATTCGTGAGGTCATGGCGCAATGGGCATTTGAAAAAGGAGGGACAGTAACCCGTTTTTCGGGATAGAGATACATCGAAAGGCTCATACTACCTCCGCCGCCGCTGGAACTCCTTTTCGGATCGCCACCACATTCTTCAGACTTACATTCAAACAAAATTTTCCCATTTTTATTTTTTATTTCCGTTTCGTAATTACGAAAACTTCCAAAGGGGAATGGCTTTCAGGAATGAGATAAACCAGACGGGTGTAAGCACCTTCAAGCTCTTTTTTTTCTTTGGGTTCAAAATAAAGATTGTTATGATCATCTCTTCTATCTTCAATACGTTCCAGCTTGGATATGGATAATATGAATTCATCGTAGTTTTTGTGTTCATGGGCAATGATGATTGAGCCTTCATAGCGTTTCAAAAGAGGATGATCTTTACTGCCATCTACATCCTTTACAGGAATGGAAGCGTCTGCAAATATGAGGGTAGCGGACATGAAAAAGAAGAAAATACCATAAATAATTTTTGACATAATTACCTCTATTTCAATAAGAATTTACTCAAAAAATAAACGCATCAATTATTGGAAGTGTTGCGTTATGCTCTGTCAACGCCATCAACAGTCAAAACAGCCAGGACGGATAAGACAACCCTTGTGAATACAATAGTTTTTCACCCGTTCATCAGGCAAAAATCCCAAACTTGAATTCACACCGGCTCTTGTTTCTTTGTCTTCACTGCCCTGTCCATTGTCCGCAGCTGATTTTTCATGTTGCAAGAATAATTCAAAATCCCAAGCATGACAATATGCTAGATTCGGTGAAATAGTTGCGTTTATTGAGGAATAGGCATATCAGCTTGTTGAAAAGCTCACCAATCCGGGCATAATAGTAAGCTGAATGGCAGGTTGATTTTTTTACGAAGAACATCATAAGTCTTGGCCGGAGCAAGGAACAGCAGCAAACCCCTGCCCTGCCTTGACAGCTTTATGCAAATCTCGTAAGGTTTTTCTTCCATTGGAATACGTTCAACCATATCTCCCTTTTGACCCGCACCGCAGCTGGTAAACGCTATGTTTGGCATCGGTCTGCCGGAAATGATCGTTATCTTTGTCGTCGCGCTGATCGTGGTCGGCCCCGACAAACTACCTGAATTGGCCCGCTCGTTGGCCAAGGGCGTTCTGGAGTTGAAGCGGACCCTCAACGAGGTGCGCGGCAATTTTACCGAAGAGGAAGAAGCCCTGCACTCTGTGCGCGACGATCTCCGCAAAACCGCGGAAGACTTGCGTAAAAAGGTGATGCTGACAGACGAACCTGACACCCGGAGGTTGCCGGCACCTTCGCAACCCGAGCCTGAAGCCGAGGCCGATTACCAGGAAATAACCCAGCAACAAGGGCAGACACCCTCTCCCCCTTCTTTACCTCAAGAAGATCCACACAAAAACCAGCCCAAGGAAACCGAGGAAATTGCGCCAGACACACCGCCTGCAGACGCCTTGGCTGAACAACAAATCCTGGCAGATCCGGTAGAGAAGAACAAGGCGGAAACCCTTCCATGACGCCGTCTCTGGCTGCCTTTCGCCCGCATTATACCGAGCTGCGCACACGGCTTGTACGGGTGGTTATCGCCATTGCTCTGTGCAGTGCTTTTGCCTACCTGTTCAAAGACCACCTGGTTGCCTGGTGCATGCGTCCACTGCAAATCGCCTATCCCCAGGCGGGCAAGCTGGTCTACACCAGCCTGCCCGAGGCCTTTCTCAGTTATCTCAAGCTGGCCCTTTTGGCCGGCCTGATGCTCAGTTTTCCCTACCTGCTCCTTCAGGCGTGGATGTTTGTTGCTCCGGCCCTGGTGGACAAGGAAAAACGCCTGGTCAGGCAGGTGCTGCTGTGGGCCACCCTGCTCTTTATCGGTGGCGCCCTGTTTGCCTTTTTTATTGTCCTGCCGCGCCTGCTCTACTACTTCATGAGCTATGCCGGTCCAAACCTGATCCCCATGCTCAAACTGGGCAAATACCTCACCTTTATTGCCCGCATGGTGCTGGCCTTTGCCCTGGCCTTTGAAATCCCCTTCCTCATGGTCATGGCCGTGCGCACCCAGCTCATTGGCCGCAGCCATTTTCGTGACAAAAGACTCTACTTCTATGCGGCTATCACCCTGCTCGCCTTTCTGCTTAGCGCCGGCGAGCTGACCGCCACTGTCCTTTTGACCTTGCCACTTTGGGGCCTGTACGAAACCGGTATCCTTGTCTGCCGATTTTTAGGCAAGCAACAGCCGTGATCCAAAAAGAACGTCTCATCGGTTGGCTGAGCCTCTTGGGTTCGGCCCTCTGCTTTTATCTAGCCACAGTCATCATCAGCTGGGGCAAGCCATATGTACGTGCCGATTCGTCTTTTTATGTCTTGGCCCGCTTTTTGTTTGGCCTGGTTCTGGTCAGCGCCACGTTGATTGCGGAAAGGCGACTGCCGCGCTGCCATAATGTGCACGCCATTGTCGGCCGAGCCCTCACCAATGCCGTGGCAGTGCTCTGTTTTTATAAGGCAGTTGAGGTCTCCACCGTGGCCAGCGCCAACATCCTCAACATGACCTACCCCATCTTCGTGGCTATTCTTTCCTGGTTCACCCTGCGCAAGCAGCGGGATATTCTGGCCATAGGCATTGTCGCCATTTCAACCCTGGGAATCTGGCTCATCCTCAAACCAGATCCGGCCACAGCCGGTGGCAATGATATCTGGGGCCTGCTTTCCGGAATTTTTGCAGCCTTCTCTATGATCTACCTGACCATGTGCCGCAGGCAGCACGATTCCACCACCATTTTATTTTACGTCTTCATCCTGGGCAGCCTGTTGATGTTGCCGCTCATGGCCAAATCCCTCTTTATCCCCAATCTCACTGAAATTTTTTTCCTGACCACCTGTTCCCTGGCCGGCGTACTGGGGCAGTACCTGCTCACCTATGGTTTTCTTTTTGTCACTGCAGTGGAAGGTTCGGTCTTCTCTTCCTCTCGCATCCTCATTGCCGCCCTGCTCGGCCCGGTTCTGGTGGCTGATCCACCCCTTTCATGGACAGGCTGGCTGGGCGCCCTGCTCATTTTTGGCGCCAATGTGGCGCTTGCCCTGCGTAAACCGCAGCTGCCAACCACACATCCACACCATTGAAGTGGCCGACTAGCAAAGCAAGGGTTGGCAGACCAATGGGCCACAACGCTTGTGCCAGGGAAAAACCGCCCCATGAAGCAAAACCACAGAGCAAAGTTTGCCCAGAACGATTCGTTAGGTGCTGGAATGAAATTGTGCCATTGCGATTACATCCTCAATAGCTTTCTTAGCCTGTGGGCTATTCTGCCAACATGTCGATCCAGTTAAATTTGATGCTGTTGCTACAATTTCTTGGGCATCAGCTTGTGCAAGCTGTTTTAGAGAAGAAAAGCCCATTTGTTCAAGGCGAGCAATAACGGTCAGTCCAACTCCTTTAACACTCAGCAATATTTGTTTATCTTTTTCTGAAAATGACATAATTGCATTATACTTGGTTACTCCCTAATGGGGGATGTTTACTGTGACAATTTACAACACCGATGTAGGTATCACGTTCAAACAGCCTATACCTGCCTTAGAATTAACAGTGAAGACTGTATCTAAATATATTTAAATAAATTCAGCAATATCCTAAGTTGATGCTAAGCGCAATGAAGTGCAAAGTGCAACAAAAAATCTTTTTAATTTTCTGGATTGCATAGACAGCTCAGCCTGTCCTGGGCAGCACTTCTTCTTTTAAAAGACAACAGGAAATACGGTGCAGGGGCGAGCCGTCTGTGCGATAGCTGATATTGTCCGGCTGCAAGAGGCGGTTCATCACGCAGCCTTCGGGGATGTGCAGGGGAAAGAAGCGGTCTTCATTGAGCCCCTGGCGGTGCACAAGTTGATCGTTTTCTATGCTGTAGCTGTGGATGGGGTAGTCTTCGCAGAGCGGGCACTGATACACCCGGCCATTGGGAAAGATAAAATAATTCTCCGCCACCAGGCCCGCGCACTCAAAGCGATCTGCGGCTTTGAGATACACCTTGGGATAGATAACGTGGATGCCCCTTTTGGCCGCATCCGCCGCCACAGCCGGTACGGTGGCAAACCACTTATCAGGATTGACCTGCCAGTTCTGACCGGGGGCTGCAGCCGCAGCCACAGCAGCTATCTCTTGGGCAGGTTTGCCGCGCAGGCCGATCACCTGAATAAAAAAGCGCTTCACCCCAAGTTCCTCCACCAAGGCGGGCATGCGATGGAGATGCTCGATATTTAAAGCAGATACCGTGTAGATCAGGCTGGTGTTAAAGCCGGCGGCCACGGCCCGGCGGATATTGCCCGTGCACACATCAAAGCTGCCCGCACCGCGGATGGGGTCATTCACCATCGCATCCGGCCCATCCAAGCTGAAACTGAGATAATCCAGCTCCTGTGGGGTGATTTTATCCAAGAGATCATGGAAGAGGTAACCGTTCGAATCCACGGTCACCGCGTAGCGCATGGCCTTGGCCGCGCGGATGATGGCAGGCAGGTCCGGATGCAGGGTTGGTTCACCGCCCAGAAGAATCAGGTTACTCTCCTGGTCGGGCCGGACAAAAAGGGCCAGCCACTTGGTCACGGTTGCAAGCGGCAAGGTACAGGTGCCGTGCTCGGCAGTATTGATGTAGCAGTGCCTGCAGCGCAGGTTGCAGGCAGTGAGGATATGAAAAAAAACATTGCGCTCGCCAGGGCGAAAACCCACGGTGCGGGCCTGCACATCCTGCATCATGATGATTCTCCGCTGAACGGCCGATTTAACTGCTGGCCCAAGTGCTGACTCAGGGTATATTGAGAAAGCAGGCTATCCTGCCAGTAGTCGTGTTCCCTAAAAAACTGCTGAAAAAGGGCCAGACTCTCCTGCCTGCGCACACGGGCCACCAATTCCACCTGCATGGCCTGGTAGAGCGGGTTGAGCTGCTGCAGGGCCAGATTGGTGCCCCCCCCCATCACATCCTCATAGGCCCAAACAAAGCGACGGATGCCGGAAAGGAGCAAGGTGCTGTAGCACATCAAACAGGGCTCCATGGTGGAATACACGCTCACCAGGCTGGGCTCCACCTGCGGATAGTCGCTGAGCAGAATGCGCAGGGCGTTGATCTCGGCGTGGTCGATTTCGTTGCGGCTCTGGGCCTGGCTGTTGCGGCGGCTGGCGCGAACGAGTATGTCGCCGTCCGCCACCAGCACCACCCCAACTGGAAATTCACCCGCTTTTAGGGCTACGGCAGCTTCGGCCAGAGCCGCGCCCATAAAGCGTTCATGCTCGTTCATCGGCACAGTCGACACCATCGACACCATCAATCCCTTTTCTGTTGCAGCAACCGGGCCATATCCTTGGCAAAATAGGTGAGGATGATATCTGCGCCGGCCCGGCGGATGGAAATAAGCGATTCCTCCATCACCTTTTCCTCATCAATCCAGCCGCGTTCCCCTGCGGCCTTGATCATGGCGTATTCGCCGCTCACCTGGTAGGCGGCCACCGGCAAATCAAACTCGTCGTGCAGATGGCTGATAATATCCAGGCAGGAAAGCGCCGGCTTCACCATAAGGATATCCGCGCCCTCTTCCACATCAAGCGTGGCCTCGCGCAGGGCCTCGCGGCTGTTGGCCGGGTCCATCTGATAGGCGCGGCGATCGCCAAATTGGGGTGCGCACTCGGCCGCATCGCGGAAGGGTCCGTAAAAGGCAGAGGCATATTTCACCGCATAAGACATAATCGGCACCTTGTACAGCCCAGCCTCGTCCAAGGTGGAGCGGATTTCGATCACCCGGCCATCCATCATGTCGCTGGGGGCCACCATGTCGGCCCCGGCCTCGGCATGGGAAAGCGCGGTCTTGGCCAGCAGTTCCAGGGTGGCGTCATTTTCCACCTCGTCGCCATCCAGGCAGCCGCAGTGGCCGTGATCTGTGTATTCACACAGGCACACATCGGTTATCACCATCATGGCCGGTATCTTGTCCTTCAGCTCGCGGATGGCCCGTTGCACAATGCCGTTTTTCGCATAGGCGCCGGAGCCAAGACCGTCCTTTTTCTCAGGCAAACCAAAAAGGATCATGGCACGCACACCCAGGGCCAGGCATTCCTTGGCCTCTTTTACCAGTTCATCCACGGAAAAACGCAGCACACCGGGCATGGAAGGGATAGCCTCGCGCTTACCTTTGCCGGGCATCACAAAAACCGGCAACACCAACTGGGCTGCATCCAGCCTGGTTTCACGGATCATGGCGCGGAAGGCGGCGTTTTGCCGCATCCTGCGCGGCCGATATTCAGGAAAAACCATGACAACCTCAAAAGATAAAGAGAGAAGAAAGAAAGAGGTTTTAAACCTCGTTTTGGTTAACGAATAATCAAACAAGATACCCCTTCATCACTGCACCGGCCACAGATTTTCAAGCATTTCTGATCCAAGCACGAGGAAAGGCGGCGGTCTGGATAAAATTCACCCTCCTACGCTGGAGCGTGGGAGCAGATCACCTGATAACAGCCGAAAAACCTGTAGGTTGCGACCGGATCCACCGCCTGATGCGGCAGATGGGTATTGAGTCTTTATCTCCCAAGCCTGGCAACAGCAAGCGGCTTTGCTCAACCTTGGCTTCAATCAGACAATAAGAAGGAGCACTAACGGCAGACAGTATTAATCACATCACGGCATGTTCTCTTAACGGCTGGCATGAACAAAACAACTGCGAATCAATTCGTAATGGTTGCTGTGGTTGCGAATCTTCCACCAGACACTGCCGGATTTATCCACGCTCCAGGCTGGGGCCAACTCCCCCTGCTGGTCACCCAGTAGCTGTATGACATTTGCCAGGCCTTTGCCAGCAAACCGGCCTTGATCTGTCCCGCCCAGCCATTCGGCAGGCGGAGCCGCCTCGGATGACCAGGAAAAGGGATCTGAAAGCAGGAATTGAGCTTGCTGGTGACGGGTCACCCGGTTCATCTCCCGCAGGTGGCCAAGAGGCGACGGTACCTTATCCACAAGGTTGAGCGAAGTGAACACTGCTATTGATTGCGCAGCAAATGGCAGAGCCAGGGCATTGGCTACCACGAACTCCACCCGATCTCTGCGCCATTCCGTGGGCAAGATGATGGTGAATTCCCGGGCCAGCATGCCCTCGTCTTTAATGGACACTGTTATGGTGCCTTGTCGCATCAGCTGGCGTGCCGTTCGGATGAAGGTCTGGGATGTGTCAACGCCAACAACAAAGTCGCAGCGGGTGCTCATTTCAAAGGTAAAACGGCCAACCGCACCGCCAGCATCCAGGGCGACACCTGCTTGGTCACGGATCAGTCCTGCCCAGGTGGCATACGCTTGAGAGGCTTGTTCCTCGTGCATCAGATCGCTGAAATGGCTCCACAGGTACGAAGAAACCAGCTCATCAGTCTCGTATTTGTTGGCCCTTTGCTGGTTGTTTGTGGCAAACGGGTCGAGGAGGGCAATACCATCTATGATGGGAAATCGATGACCACACTGAGCACAGACAAGCACCCCGCTTTCGATGTCATCAGCCGTTATCGTGCTGTTTTCGAGCACAAAGGGATACTCCTGGGGTAAGCAACGGGGACAGATCAGCATGTCAAGCAGGTGCTTTTTCATAGTTATCCTTTTAGCTGGCGACAAAACCGCCACGATGAGGGGAAAAATATTTTCCAGGTATCAACAACAATCATACCTGCCCTTCCTGCTTAAAGGTATCAAGTTCATCCGCCTTGCATTCCGTTGTTATCTCCTCGCGCAGCGCCCGTGCCCTCGCGGCCTTCCGTTCATTCACCGTAAAACGACCTGGAGCCAAGACGGTTTCCAAACAAGGGCCTCGCTGTTGATACTGCGCTTGTTCAATTCAGCCATTGCCTTCAAACGGGCATAGAGTTCTTCGGGTATATTTTTCAGGGTCAGGGCGGTTGGCATCTGCTGTCCTCCAATAAAAAGATCCCTTTTGGAACCATAAGGGTTGCAAAAGGGATCTTTGTCGATATCGGACGCATCGGCCATCAAAGGCACACGCAAGCTCCTCCTACTTCACACTGATCCCTAGCATCTTCAACTTGCGGTGCAGGTGGCTGCGTTCCATGCCGATTTGCTCGGCGGTTTTGGTGACATTACCCTCATTTTCCCGCAGCTTGGCCACAAGATAGTCACTTTCAAAATGCTGCCGCGCCTCCTTAAAGGGGAAGCTGGCATAGTCCCGCAGGCGAGTAACATCCACCAGAACTGGCTCCACCCTGACCGGCTGGCCGCCAAGAAAAAGAGCCACATCTTCCTCGCCAACCTCGTCGCCAGCGGTCATAATCATCAGACGCTCAACCAGATTGCGCAGTTCGCGCACATTGCCCGGCCAGCTGTGCTGCTGCATCAGTGCCAGGGCCTCTGGGGTGAAGTCCTTGCGGCCCACACCCTTTTGATGAAACTGCTCCGTAAAGTCAGCGACCAACAGGGGAATGTCCTCGCGTCGCTCTGCCAGGGTGGGCACGACAATGGGGACCACATTAAGCCGGTAGAAAAGGTCGGCGCGGAAACTGCCCCGCTCGATTTCCTCCTCCAGATGCTTGTTGGTGGCCGCCAGAATGCGCACATCCACCTCAATGGTCCTGGAGCCACCCACCCGTTCAAAACGGTGTTCCTGCAAAATGCGCAGTACCTTGGCCTGGCTCTTCAAACTCATGTCACCTATTTCGTCCAGGAGCAGAGAAGAGCCATCGGCCTGGTCGAACTTACCTTTTTTCGCCTCGCCCGCGCCGGTAAAGGCGCCCTTGACATGACCAAAAAGTTCCGATTCGATCAGCTCTTCGGGGATAGCCGCGCAGTTGACCTCCACCATGGGATGGTTGCCCCGGGGTGAAAGGCGGTGGATGGTTTGGGCAACCAGTTCCTTACCAGTACCATGGGCACCCAAAATCAGCACCGAGGCATCGGTGGGTGCAACCCGGTGAATTTGCTCGCGCAGATTGGCAATGCTCGGGCTATCGCCGGTGATACGGTTGATGCCCAGACCCTTTTCCCGCAGTATCCTGTTTTCCCTGGTCAGGCGATCAAACTGGAGGCCCTTGTTGATGGCATGGATCACCTTGTCGTACGACAAGGGCTTTTCAATGAAGTCATAGGCACCGTTACGGGTGGCCTCCACCGCAGTCTCGATGGTGCCATGTCCGGAGATCATGATCACCGGCAAATCAAAGCGGCGGCGAATCAATTTCAGGGCCTCCAGCCCATCCATGCCTGGCATCCAGATATCGAGCAGCACCAGGCTGACCGCCTTTTCCTCAAGGAGTTGTAGTCCCTCTTCGGCACTGGCCGCAGCCATGGGCACAAAACCCTCATCCTCGAGAATACCAGAGAGGGAAGCACGGATGGCGGCTTCGTCATCAACAATTAAAATGGTCCTGGCAGCCATGGTGGCGAGCAGAAGAAAGCAAGGGATGGCATACGATGCCAGCAGGCACGTAACGGGAAAAAATAGTCTTTATCATAACTAGGGATATTAGCTGTATCCAGCCGCAAAGGGCAAGCAGGAAAAAAATTGCCTACATCTCATCCCTGGCCCAAACTCACTTTCCTTATCTACTCCGCCGCAGTTTTAAACCGTTTCAAACAGGCAACTACAAAAACCAGGCAATGGCAAAAGTGGCGAGCATGGTAAAGGCCAAAGCCAATTTGAGCACCACGCCAAAAAGCAGACCAAGCCAGGTGCCCAGGCCAACCTTGGCTGCCTGGCGCACATGCCATTGGTGCTGCAGCTCACCTATGGCCGCACCGACAAAGGGCCCCAGAAAAAGGCCCCAAATACCGAAAAACAGACCAGCAAAGGTGCCGATGCTGGCACCGATAATGGCTCTTTTGCTTGCTCCCACCCGCTTGGCCCCCATGGCAGTCACCCAGAAATCCATGATTAATGACAACACCGTGAGCAGCCCGAGCACAACCAGGGTAAAAACGCCGATATGGGCAAACTGACCGGCCCAGGCACCCAGCAGCATGCCGGCAAACATGAGGGGCAAGCCCGGAATGGCAGGCAGCACCGTGCCAACCAGGCCCAGTAGAACCAGCAATACGGCGATGGTATAGTAGACAATCTGCATATCCATAAAAATTCTCCTGAAAAAAACCCGCCCCTATAAAAAAACGCGGGCCAGTGCAGGCCAGTGAAACGAACAGCCCTACTGGGGCCGCTTGGACTGCGTGCTAATGAATTGGTACATTACTTTTTTCAGTCTTCAGGGCAAAAGTGGCCAGGAAACGGCGTACCAGCCAGATCAGGCTGGTTTTTCAAAAAAGGCGGTCTGGAGCAGAAGCGCATGCGCCAGCCACCAGCAGGATGCACAAAGCTCAGCTGGGCGGCATGCAGGCACATGGGCTCGCCTGCCTGGCCCTGGCCATAGAGGCGGTCACCCACAATGGGGCAACCCAGACCCAAGGGATGGCTGGTGTGCAGCCGCAATTGATGGGTGCGCCCGGTTTGTGGATACAAGGCCAGCAGGGTTCTGTTTTCAGCCTGCCACAACTGTTTCCAGGCGGTTACTCCTAATTTCCCCTGCTTTGGATCATACACCTGCAAGGGGCGTCTGTCCGGATCCAAGCGAAAGGCCAGGCGGATCACCCCGGCAGCCTTGCCAAGTTCTCCCTCCACCAGGGCAAGATATACCTTAGTCACCTGTTGCCGGGCAAACTGGTTGGAGAGATTACGGTGCGCGTCCCGCGTGAGGCCAAGCACCATCAGACCAGAGGTGTCCATGTCGAGCCGATGCACTGCCGGCTGGGCAATGCTCCAGGGGCAGAGGCAACGGAGCCGGGCAACTACGCAATCCTGTTTGTCTGCACCACGGCCGGGCACAGCCAAAAGCCCGCCTGGTTTTTCCACCACCGCGCAGTGACGGTCGAGGTGGAGCAGGGTCAGAAATTCATTGTCACCTTTATTACCTTGTAGCTGTCGCGCAGAACGCATCACAAGCCACAGAGTTGAAAACCGAGGATAGGTTGGCACTTGGCGTGACAGGGCAGGTAGCGGTGGCCATGTTTCCTGCCGGCTCTGCCAGCGCCCACCTTACCAGCACCCCAGAAAAATTCCGCCATGCTATATGGACGCAGACCCAGAAACTGGGCATGGTGCAACAGTTTGGGTGCGCAGCAATCGCCCGCACCGGATGGTGGCCCTGAACAGGGAAAAAATTCCCGCAGAGAACGCTGCTCGCCCCGGAAATTTTTAAGTTGATACAAATCGTGGATTGCAGCCATGTTCCGCCGGGACAGCTCCCGCCTGTGCATACGCAGCTCCTGTCGCTCCGGAGAGGAGACCGGCAGAAGCGCCAGCTTGCGATCCAAAATTTTGATTTCCCTTTCCACCGGTCCGTGCAGGGCAGTAAAGGCCTGTAAATCGAAAATCGGACCAACCCAGCCATTCACCAGCCAACGACCATTATACATACCGGAAAAGGCCAAAAGACGCTGCACTCTACCGCTGGCATCCCGGCAGAGCGCAAGTCCCAGCATTTTGCCGCCGCCTTCAACGCACATACCAGCATACAGTGCTGAGCTGCGCAGTACCTCCATCAACTCCAAACAACCCTGCCAAGCTTCCTGCCAGGGTAGCACATGCCACACGCGGCAACGGCTACAAAAACCACCATTGGGTCTATTGGCCTGCACGCACTCTACCATTTTACTGTCATTCTGGCTGATGGGATCGTTCTTTTATTTTTTAAACAACCAAAAAACCAGGGAGAGCAGCACACTGATCACAATCGAAGTACCCAGTGGAAAGTAGAACTGGAACGACTCCCTGTTGATGTGGATGTCTCCCGGCAAACGGCCCAGGGGAATCTGTCGCAGCCAGGGCCAGAACAACCCGACGAGGATCAGCACAATTCCTGCTACAACAAGCAGACGGTTCATGCAGTCACCTCCTTTGTTGTGCCTGTTCGTATGCTCTGGGTGAGCAGCACCCCGGCGAAAACAAGTGCACAGGCCACAACTTGCTGTGCATTCAGACGTTCGCCCAAGAACATAAAACCCAGCAAAATGGAAAAAACCGGGATCAGGTTGATAAAGGCCGAGGCACGGCTGACAGGAATGCGGCTGACCCCGTAATTGTAAAGTGCGTACGCACCAAAACTGACCACGATCCCCAAATACAGTACCACCAGCAACCCCTCCAGGTTGGGAAGCGGCGTCTGCCGTACCTGGGGCAGGGCCAACATGGGACCAAAAAAGAGGAGCCCGGCAAAGGCTTGCAAACCGGTCAAATGGAAGGAAGACAGTTGTCTGGTTAAATATTTCAAGGAAATAGTGTATCCTGCCGCGCAGACCATGGCTATGAATTCCAAAAAATTGCCTAAAATCGGGTTGGGTGCCTCTTCTGTACTGTTGGCGGCCCAACCAAGCCACAGGGCCCCGATCGCGGCCAGGCCAAAACCCGCAAGCAGTTTGGGGGTGACCTGCTCCCGCAAGAAAAAGCCTGCGCCCAGAGCCACCAAAAGGGGCAGCATGGTGGAAATCATTGAAGCCTGGGATGCACTGGTGTACAAAAGGGCTGCCGCCTCAAAAACAAAATAAAGACAGGGTTCGCACAGGCACATCAACACCAGAAACGGTATGTGCGCCCTGGCAATGGGCATGCGCCAAAACGAAGCGGCAAACGGCAGAAAACAGAGCGTGGCCGCTGCCATGCGGCCAAAGAGGACGGTGATGGGATGCAGCTCGCGAAAGCTGTATTTCATGGCCACAAAGGAACTTCCCCACAGCACCATCGCCATAAGCAGGGCCATAACGGGGAGAATATTTTTCCACGTATCCTTCACAACATGTACAATCCCATGAGCACGATCAACAACCGACCCAAGGTCGGCCTGTATCATTTTTTTCTGCGCCTCACATGCCTATGCACTGTAGGCTGTCTCCTCTTTTCCCTGACGCCCCTGACACTTTGGGCAGCAGAGAACAGCAGTTCGGATATGGTTAGCGCCCGACAGACCATGGCCATCTGCGAACAAACCCCAGGCCTCGACGCCAGCCAAATCGCAGCGAGCAGGGCCATGGTCGAGCGGATGAACTATAACGCCCAGCGAATCTTTCGCAAGGTGTGCTCCACCCCGGGCGTCACCTATCCGGTGCTCAGCCAGGCTGGAGAGCGGCTGCTGCAAAGCCGCTTGAGCTTCGAACAGGCGCGCTCCTACGAAGCCCTGGCCTCTATGCAGAATTTCAATGCCCACTACATTCTGCCAGGCCTGGATGCCATCGGCAATCTCACCTTTGCCTCGGGCCGTACCTTCCGTAACTTCACCACCCTGTATGGAGCCACCGCTGACCAGGCTCTGGAGATCATTCCGCGCCTGAACGAGGCATCACCGCAGGTCAACCAGGCAGCCAGGGCTCTGTTTGCCGTTCACGGCATGCGGGTGGACACCGCCATGCAGGGACTACCCATCATTGCGCAGATGCGCAATAAGCAGGTACAGGCGTTCACCGCCTATGCCGAGACCCCTGGTATGGATCAGCAGACCTTGGTGCAGGGCATGGATATCATCCGAAAAATGGATGATGTCAATGTCTGGAATGCCCGTTCCCTGTTCAAAAATAAGGAAATTTCCGGGCAAGATTCCCTGTATTGGCTGAAAAACTATTTTACCCTCTCCACTTCGCAGCAGGAGGCCATCTACGACCGGCTGGGCAGTCGGCAAAAGTCGGTCCTGCTCAAGGGTCTTTACGATGGTGGGGAGGAAGCCCTCTGGAAGATCAACAACCTGCATGCAGTGACCAATGAAAACGGCTACGAATATTCGGCCGCTGCCTTAAACCGCATGTCTAAAGCACAGTTGCAAGGTCTGTTCAACCGGCTCGATCCCACCACCCGCGCCCGCTTTGGCAACGAGTTTGCCGCTGCGGGCCAGGGCCAGGCTGTGGGCATTTTAAACCGAGCCACTGCAGCAGCCCGGGTACAGGCAGCCAAAGATTTGACCACTGCCAACATGTATGTGGTCATGGCCCAGGGCGCCGACCTCTACGACTCCTCCTTCCGCAACATACTTGTGCCAGTAATGAAAGACCGGATCGCCAAACGCAGTGGTGGCGATCTCTTGAACTTTCTCCGTGGTATTGATCCGGAAAGCCGTTTTGTTTCCGATTTTATCTCAAGCAACGCCCAAAAGGGCAAACTCACGGATTTTTTTCCGCAGGATTTTGCCCGACAAAAGGAAATTCTCAACCTGGTGGGTCACTCCGCCTTTAAGGACACAGACTCTGTCCTGCTCTTCTCTGCCACCTTTTCGCATCTGCTCAAGATGCTCACCCCCGAGGCGCGCAGCCACCTGATTGGACTCATGGCGCGACAGACAGCAAGCAACGATCAGATTTCCGGCAAGCTGGTGCGCGTTATTCTCCAGTATTACGTACAAACCTACCCCGAGCTGCTGGGGAGCAACGACCGGCTGCTCATCAGCCGCCTCTTGGTGCAGCAGGGTGCGGTCAACCTGAACAGCTACCAGACCACTCCCTTTGCGGAGTGGAAGCAGGACGGCAAGATGGCCTCGCTATCCATGTACCATCCGGATGACGATGGTCGGCAATCTTTTGTGTCCAATGCCAACCTCCTGCTGAAAAATGGCTACCAGCTGGTGCCATCCAAATACTACACCATCAGCCAGATGACGCCGGCATTAGAACAGTCCATCCGCTCCTGGGCACGGGGCTCGCTGGTGGAGTTGTTCCAGGCCATGCGTAACCGCCATTTTGCGGTGAGCTTCGTTAAAACCGTCAATGGCATCCAGATCGTCAACACCCAATTCGTGTACTCGGGTAAGGAGCATCAGAAGGAGCTGCTCCGGCGCTTCATTCTCTCCGGCGACGAGATGCTGGCCCAGCGCGGTCACAGCTACTGGCGTTCCGAACAGATCATTGAGCCCCTTACCGAGCTGATCGACGAGGGTAAAATTACTGCGACAGACCTGCGCAACAAGCAGCGTTTCCTGAGCTTGGGCTCCTGCGGCGGGGTCAAAGTGTACTCTTCCCTCACCAGGCTCTTTGAGGGCTCGGTTGATTTACTGGCCTCCATTGGTACCGGGCTTGCCCTGATCAACGACCCGTACAACAAGAGCTTTTGCGAAATCATTGCCAAGAATCCCAGTTCCATCTCCTGGAAACAGGTTGCCCAGCAGACCGCCTACATCTTTTCAGGAGAACAGGGACAAGATTATCTCCAACCAGGCTCACTCACCGCCATCCTCCACAAAATTCTGGATGAATCCCAGCCGCAGGCTACCAGCCGCACGGCTGCAACCCGCCAGGAAGCTGCCGAAAACACCAGGAGAGAACAGGACTCTCGGCCGGTGTATTACGGCAACTGAGCAAATACCTGCCATGGCGCTGCTCGGTCTGCAACAGCTCCCTACCCTGCTGGAAACACTGCCCCGCTCACAAGTCGGGGCAGTGCTGTTTTTTGGCGAGCCATATCTGTGCCGCAATGCCGCGGGCCAAATCGAAGAGGTCCTGCTGGCCGACGGTGGGATAGTGCACCCCATTGATGGGGATGAAGAAAATGTGCACGATACCTTTGCCCGCATCTGCAGCTTTAGCCTGCTGGGCGGTCGACAGATCTATAGAGTGAGCAACACCAGGCTTCTCTACTCCAAGCATACGGGGAAAGCCCTGTGGGAACGAGTGATGAAGGCGCGCGCCAACGGGCAGGACAAGCAAATCGAGCGGGCACTCACCGTCTTTGTGCGCTCTGCCGGGCTGTCTGTACACAAAGATGTGCTTAAATCCATGTCTGCGACCCAATGGCAAAAGTGTTTCGCTTTTGCCCTGCCCGACGAAGGACTCGCCTGGACCGCAACCTACCTACGGGACACCGACAGGGGCAAGGGAGCTGTGCCCACCGCTGCCGATCCGGGCGATATTCTTATAGAACTGCTGATCAAGGGTCTGCCCCCGGCCAATATGCTCCTCCTTTTGGCCAGCGAAGTGGACAAGCGCAAGAAGCTCTTCAGGTATTTAAAAGAACACGAAGTCATTATCGATTGCAGCGTGGCCACAGGCTCCGGTGCCAAGGCCAGGGGCGAACAGGAGGCGGTGCTGCGCTCGCTTGCAGCTGCAACCCTAAAGGAACAGAGTAAAACCCTGGCGCCAGAACTCATGCCCATCCTGCTTGACCGAGTCGGCTTTCATCCTGTCGCCCTGGTGAACGAGCTACGCAAACTCATGCTGGCTGCCGGCGAGAATACCGCCATCAGCCGGGATGATCTGGACGAGCTGTTGGGCCGCACCCGTCAGGATGCCCTCTACGAACTCAACGGCAGCATTGCCGAGGGAAATTTGGCCGAGGCCCTGGTACAGTTGCAGAGGCTTTTGGACAACGGCATCCATCCCCTGGCCATCATGGCCAGCCTGCGCAACTTTGTGCGTAATGCCCTGCTGTTCCGCGCTCTGATGGACGGATGCTGCACGCCCTTTCACCCAACCATGTCCTTCAACTCTTTCCAGCAACAGTATCTGCCCCAGTTACAGGCAGGAGAAACCTGGAAAAAGGAATTCTCTGCCCATCCCTATGCTCTCTACAACCAGTTCAAGGATGCAGCCCAGGGCAGCCTGGCGCAGTACAGCACCTGGATGGAACTACTGCTGGCTGCGGAGTTCCGCCTCAAGGGCTCACCTGCACATGCAGAGCTGGTACTGCACCGGCTGCTCTGCTCCATGCTCGCCCCTGTCCCATACCGCTCCGCCATCCCTTTGGCTCCTCTTGCAAAATCTCCCGCCCGCATTACAATAATTCCGTAGTGGTCGTGCCATGACACTGCCACGGCAACACTTTGTAACACTTTGAACCATCGACACGAAAGGAGCATGGTCATTTTTTGCCATGCACTGGAGCACAATAAAGTAAAATGGCAGCAAAAGCCGCAAGCCCTTTGGGCGAAACAGGGACCATTAGCAAGGAAAAGGTGCAGGAACCACCCTTGTATCGGGTTTTGCTGCACAACGACGACTACACCACCATGGAGTTCGTTATCATGATTCTGGAGCGCGTCTTTGAAAAAAGCAACGACGAAGCCACCCGTATCATGCTTAACGTACACTACGAAGGTGTAGGCCTTGCCGGCCTGTATAGCAGAGAAATTGCCGAGACCAAGGTCGCTGTCGTGCACCGCCTGGCCAGAAAGAGCCAGTTTCCCTTGCGGTGTTCTTTTGAGAGAGATACCTGATTGCCCCTTTGGCGCGTACAGGCACTGAACAGGCAGAATGACCGCCGCGCCGCCGCTGAGGACACTCGCATGTTAAGTAGAGATTTAGAACTCGCCCTGATTAAGGCGATCAAGGAAGCCAAAATCCACCGACACGAATATGTGACCGTTGAGCACATGCTCTACGGTCTATTGCACGATGATCTTGCCAGCCACATCATTACCAGCTGTGGCGGCAACAATGACAACCTCAAAGAACGGCTGGAACGCTTCTTCAACGGTGGTATGCCGGTTCTGAAGGAGGGTATGAGCGAACCCGCCCAGACCGTGGCCTTTAACCGGGTGCTGCAGCGGGCCGTGAGCCACGTGCAGAGCTGCGGCAAAAAACAGGTGGATACCGGTGATGTTCTGGTGGCTATTTTCAACGAGCAGGATTCCCATGCTGTGTATTTTTTGGGCACCGAAGGTGTGGGTCGCATGGAGGTGGTGGAATACATCTCCCACAGTTTGCCCGAGCACATGCGCACCACGCCGCACAAGCAGCCTGCTCCCGGTGTTGGACGGCCCAAAAAGACCGAAGAAAAAAGTTCCGGCAATCCTCTGGAAGACTTTACCGTGAATTTTGCCAAGCGGGCGGCTGACGGGTTGATCGATCCGCTCATAGGCCGCGAGCGCGAACTGCAACGGATGATGCAGGTGCTGTGCCGCCGCAAGAAAAACAACCCGCTGCTGGTGGGCGAGCCGGGCGTGGGTAAGACCGCCATGGCCGAAGGCTTGGCCCTGCGCATCCATCAGAATGGCCTGGCCAGAAAAACAGAAAAACCCAACCATAAGGATCTGGTGCCTGACCTGCTTTCCGGAGCGGAAATCTACATGCTTGATCTGGGCACCCTGGTGGCTGGCACCAAGTATCGCGGCGATTTTGAAAAGCGCCTTAAAGAAGTGGTGGCTGCCATCGAAGCCAAGGACAAGGCGATCCTGTTCATCGACGAGATGCATACCATCATTGGCGCCGGTGCCACCAGCGGCGGCTCCATGGACGCCTCCAACCTGCTCAAGCCGGCTCTGCAGTCGGGTACACTGCGCTGTATCGGCTCCACCACCTACGAGGAGTACAAAAACCAGATCGAAAAGGATCGGGCCCTGTCTCGCCGTTTTCAAAAAATCGACATTGAAGAACCCTCAGTGGAAGACACCTGTGCTATCCTGCGCGGCCTGCAGCCCCGCTACGAGGAACACCATCAAATTCGCTATGCCAAAACTGCCATCACGGCCACAGCCGAGCTTGCGCAGCGCTACATCAATGATCGCTTTCTGCCAGACAAGGCCATCGATGTGATGGACGAGGTGGGCGCCTCCTTTCGCCTGGCAGGCAAAACCGGCAAGACCGTTATGGTGCGCGACATTGAACATGTGGTTGCCAGCATGGCCCGCGTGCCGGTAACCAGCAAATCCAGCAGCAGCACCGAAGAGCTGCGCCTTTTGGAAGACAAGCTGCGCGCCTTTATCTACGGTCAGGACGAAGCCATCAGTACTCTGGTGCAGGCAGTCAAGCGCGCCCGTGCCGGCCTTGGCAATCCGCAGTCACCCACCGGTTCCTTCCTCTTTGCCGGACCCACTGGTGTGGGCAAAACCGAGGTGGCCCGTCAGCTGGGTGCAGCTCTTTCAGTACACTTTGAGCGCTTCGATATGAGCGAATACATGGAGAAGCACGCCGTGGCCCGCCTCATTGGCGCGCCCCCGGGCTACATTGGTTTCGACCAGGGCGGCCTGCTCACCGATGCCATCCGCAAGCACCCCTACTGCGTGCTGCTTTTGGATGAAATCGAAAAAGCACATCCGGATATTTTCTCTATCCTCCTGCAGGTGATGGATCATTCCACCTTAACCGACAACAGCGGTCGCCGCGCAGACTTTCGCAATGTCATTATCATCATGACCACCAATGCCGGCGCCCGCGAGATGAGCGAGCGCAACATCGGTTTTATTGGCGATTCCAGTGGCAAAGAGCAGCGGGCGATCAAAAATCTATTTTCCCCGGAATTCCGCAACCGACTCGATGCAATCGTCAGCTTTGCTGCACTTGAGATGGAAGTGGTGGAAAAGGTGGTGGACAAGATGGTCCGCGAACTGCAAGGGCAGTTGGCCGAAAAGAAGGTGCGCATCGAGTTGAGCAAGGCAGCCCGACGCTGGCTGGCCCAGGAAGGCTACGAACCGACCTTTGGCGCACGTCCGCTGCGCCGTCTTATCATGAAGGAGATTGGCGACGTGCTCAGCGAAGAAATCCTCTTTGGTACACTCAGTAAGGGTGGCCTTGTCGTGGTTGATCGCAAGAAGGATGCAATGACCTTCACGTACAAGTAACATATTTACAGCTACATGCAGGCAAAGGGAGTTTCACCGAGGAACAAACGGTAAAGTTCCCTTTGTCTTTTCCCCTTTGCCTGTCCTGGCATCTGCTGCCCGGCAATACTTGTTGCCTCGTGCCTCTCTGCGCAGTATCGTGATATTATTCTCAGGGCAGGGTGCAATTCCCTACCGGCGGTATGTTCCAACAGGGACAAGCCCGCGAGCGCCTGCTACCTTAGCAGTTTGCATAACTTTGGAGCAGGGTCAAGCAGATCCGGTGTGAGGCCGGAGCCGACGGTAACAGTCCGGATGAAAGAGAATGCGGTTGCGGGTCGACAAGATCGACGCACGGATCGACGCACGCGGATGCGTTGCAAGGATACGCCCACCTCGGCCAGTGTTCAGGGCAAGACTTGATACGCTTACCTTTGCAGGCACCAACCATACCCACAACCCTGTTGTCCGACAGAGGGTCGGATATTCTCCATCGCCCTGATTCTGGTTATTTTTCTTCAGGAGACACCATGAATCAGACTACCACCGTATCTGTACTATCCCGCTTTGGCACATCCAACCACCGGGTCGAACAAGCCCTGCAAGCCCTCCGCGAACAGCGAGGAGTGCTTCTGGTTGATGATGATGATCGCGAAAACGAGGGCGACCTCATATTTGCAGCAGAACACATCAGTGTTCCCCAAATGGCCATGCTCATCCGCGAGTGCAGTGGTATCGTCTGCCTCTGCCTGACGGATGACAGGCTCTGTCAACTCGGCTTGCCGCCCATGGTGGCCAACAATACCAGCAAAAACGGCACTGCCTTCACTGTCAGTATTGAAGCAAAAAATGGCGTCAGCACCGGGGTTTCTGCCCAAGATCGAGTCACCACCATCCGGACAGCAATTGCACCCCATGCCCGCCCGGAAGATTTGGCCCGACCTGGTCATGTGTTTCCGTTGCGCGCTCAACCTGGTGGTGTATTTACTCGCCGGGGCCACACCGAGGGCACGGTTGATCTCATGCTGCTTGCCGGTTTACGACCAGCCGGGGTTTTGTGCGAACTGACCAATGCCGATGGGAGTATGGCACGGTTACCGCAGGTGGCAGCCTTTGCCGAACAGCATAACATGCCAGTATGCGCCATTGAGGATATTGTCAGGTATCGCCAAACAGTTAAGGCCGGGTGATGATAGCCATGGCATCGCCGTAGGAAAAAAAACGGTAACGCAGGCGTACCGCCTCGTCATAGGCATGCAGGATGGCCTTACGCCCGGCCAAGGCTGCAACCAGAAACAAGAGCGACGATTGGGGCAGATGGAAGTTGGTGATGAGATTATCCACCACCTGAAAACGAAAACCCGGATAGATATAAAGGCCACAGGGGCCGGAAACAGGGCGTACCAGGCCAGCTTTGTCTGCCGCTCTATCTGCGGCAAACTCCAGGCTCCGGGTACTGGTGGTACCCACTGCCCAGATGCGGCGGCCGCTCTTCTTGGCTGCATTGATGCGCGCCGCAGCCTCCGGTGGCAGGTGGACCCATTCCTGATGAATGTGATGGGCACGGATATCATTGCTGCGCACCGGCGCAAAGGTACCATAACCCACATGCAGGGTTAGTTCGACAAGCTCCACCCCCATAGCCGCAAGCTCGTGCAAGAGCGCCGGAGTAAAGTGGAGCCCTGCGGTTGGCGCAGCTACAGAACCGGTGTGGCAAGCATAGCAGGTTTGGTAGCGCACCGCATCCTGGAGTGTATGTTCCTGGTTGCTGCGGGCAATATATGGAGGTAGGGGCATGCGACCATGGCTGCGCAACACATCCTCCAAATCTTGCCCTGGTCCCAGGCGATAGTGCAGCAGCACCTGAGCCTGGCCCTGCTCATCAATGGTCTCCACCTGGGCGCGCAGGCCCTCGCCAAAAAGCAGCTCAGCCCCTGGCTTGGCCCGCTTCGAGCTCCTTAACAGCGCAGGTGCAAGCGCCTGCTGCCAGGTGTCCGCACCTTGCTGGCCTGCCACTTGCTGCGCAACAGGCTCTGGAAAAGCAAGCAGAAAAAGTTCCACCTTGCCGCCGCTTTGTTTATGGCCCAGCAGGCGGGCTGGGAATACCTTAGAATTATTGTACACCAGCACATCGCCAGCCCGGAACAATCGGCGTATATCGCTGAAAAAAAAATGCTCCAAGCCTGCCTGTGCTGTAACCAGCACCAGCAGGCGGGACGCATCGCGCGCTCTGGCAGGCTGTTGGGCAATCAGCTCTGCAGGCAGGAAGTAATCGTAGGCATCCAGCCTGTACTCATAGGACTCGGGTTGCATATAAAAATCATCGCGTTACCATGCAACAGTTGCAAGGTACTTGGTGTTGACGGTTGCCGAAGTGGATGCTTCGGGGTATTTTGCGCGCCTACGCTACAGCCTCATCCGCATAAAGGCAAGCAGTGCGCCTTGCTTCACCACAGATATTTTTGCCTTAATGCCATTGCCATGATCCTTGTTGTTGCCGCCACTGCCTTTGAACTGAAAGCCTTTACCAAAGCAGTACAGGCTGGGCCAAGCCTGTCGGTACAACAGCTCGTCTGCGGCATTGGTCCAGTGGAAGCTGCTCTGCAGTTGAGCGTTTTTCTAAGCCAAGCGCATCCCCTGCCCACGGCAGTGCTCAATATTGGCATTGCTGGCGCCTATCACAGACAGGGCCAAGCAGCCGCGCTCCTTGATATCTGCCTGGCAGAGTATGAGGAACTAGGTGATTTGGGGACCTGTCAAACAAAACGTATCACTCCCCTGCAGGTGCCCCAGTGCAAGATTCCAGATTCCTTTGCCCTGGACGCCCCCCTGCTTTTACGCATGCAAAGGCGGCTGGATAATGCAGGCATTGCCCACATGAGCGGTCGCTTTATTACGGTTGGCTGTGTCAGTGGTGACAGGGCCCGGGGGGAACTGCTCCTTGACCGCTATCCGGATGCGCTCTGCGAAAACATGGAAGGTGCTGCTCTGGCACGGGTTTGCGCTTATTTTGCTTTGCCCTTTGCAGAAATGCGCTGCATTTCCAACCTGGTTGATGATCCGGCCAACCAGGACTGGCGTTTGCAGGAGGCCTGCACCCGCTGTGGCCGAATTGCCGCACTTCTTTTCCAGGAGAGCAGTAACCATGACTAAAGAGCCGCTTTTAAGCCTGGGTTTTTCGCCCTGTCCCAACGATACCTATATCTTCAATGCCCTGGTCAACGGCCAGGTGGCTCTGGCCAATGCCCGCTTGGCTCCGCCCCGGCTCGAAGACGTCGAAACCCTTAACAAATGGGCCCTGGCCGAACAACTTGATATCAGCAAGGTTTCCTTCCATGCCTATGGACTGCTGCGCCAGCACTACCAGCTGCTGCCCTCGGGCGCAGCGCTTGGCCGGGGTTGCGGGCCGTTGTTCATCACCGGCACACAGCCCAAACCCGCTGATCCCACCCATTGGCGCATCGCCATCCCAGGCCGTTACACTACTGCCGCCCTGCTCTTGCAGCTGTACCGGCCAGGTGGCATACCGGTTATCATGCGTTTTGATCGCATCATGGATGCCTTGCTTGTCGGCGAAGTGGACGCCGGGGTGATTATTCACGAAAGTCGCTTCACCTACCAAAAACTTGGTCTGCATTGTATTCAGGACCTGGGCAAGTGGTGGGAGGAGGAAACCGGTCTGCCCATTCCACTGGGTTGCATCGTTATGCGCAAAAGTCTTGGCAAAGACCTGCACCAGGCTGTGGCCGCTGCCATTACCCACAGTATCCTTTGGGCAGACGCACATCCCCAAGAGGGATTAAAATATATCCGTCGCCATGCCCAAGAAATGGAAGCAGAGGTGATGCACAGCCACATCAAGCTCTATGTTAACGATTTCTCAAAAGATATTGGCACAGAAGGCAAAATGGCCATTGACGAGCTCATGCGGCGCGGCGAGGCAGCCGGTATTTTTTCCGCACAGGGTACGTAAGTCGACGCAAAAAAAGTGCACTACAGAGCAGTGAACTCCACAGAATCAAAAACCATCCAATCAGTTTTTGCCTGTGTACTCATTGGCGGCAAAAGCAGTCGCATGGGCCGACCCAAGCACCTACTCAGGCAGGCGGGTTGTTTTTGGCTCGAAAGAACGGTTACCATAACCGCTGCACTGGTGGATGAGGTGGTTTTGGTTGGCGCAGGGACCATTCCGCCCTCCCTTGACCATCTCACCCGCCTGTCCGATGCAGTCGGGCCAAAGGGCCCGCTGGCCGGCATTTTGGCTGCACTGCGCTGGCGACCGGATGTTTCCTGGTTGGTGCTGGCCTGCGATCTGCCGGCACTGCAACCCGAAGCCCTGCAATGGCTCCTGCGTGAGGCACAACAAGGTGGGCTGGCCATTCTGCCCTGTCTAGACAAGGGCGAGGGCTTACAGAGGGTGGAACCGCTTTTGGCCTTTTACAGCGGCCAGTGCCTACCATACCTGGAAGAACTGGCTGCAAGCGGCAACTGGCGCATGAATCGGCTGCGTCATGTGCAAGGGGTGCGTACACCCCTGCCACCACCGGAACTCCATCTTGCCTGGCGCAACATCAATACGCCCCAGCAGCTTATGCACTACCTGGATGAAGCAGAAGGCAAAACAGCAGCTAAGGCTGCCACAGTCCTGCACGAAGAGACCGGCTAGAGAATAACATGCATTCCGCTCACACCAACCAGGTGTCGCAAAAGCAGCAGGGCCCATCTGCATCCACCTTGGCCCCCACTTTGAGTGCCGAGTTGCAGCAGCAGTTCAGCTGCATGTTGAGTGACTGTCCCTATGGCCTGGAACAACCTGCCATGTATCATCAGGCAGCCTTCACCCGCATGGGCCACAACACCATGGGGGATTTACTGGCCAATGGTTATCGACGCAACGGCAACTACATGTACACCATGCAGTGCCCCCACTGTGCCCTGTGCGTTTCCATTCGTCTGGATCCACACCGTTTACAGCTCAACCGGAACCAACGCCGGGTATTACAAAAAAACAAGGATATCGTGGTGCAACAGGCCCCCTTGGCCATGTCGGAAAAAAGTCTGAACCTGCTCGACAAATTTCTGCAAATCCGTTTTGGTAACGAACGCAGCCAAGCCCAAAGCTACTACAGTCATTTTTTCATCACCACCATCAGTACCTGTTTTGAGCTGCGCTACTGGGCCGGAAGTGATCTGGTGGGGATAGCCATTGTTGATGCCGCCCCGGACTGGCTCAATGCAATCTATTTTTATTTCGATCCTGACCAGGGTTGGCGTAGCCCAGGCACCTTCAATATCCTCAATCTGGCTGCCTTCTGTCGCGAACGCAAGATACCCTGGTTGTACCTGGGCTACTGGATAGACGGTATTTCTGAAATGGACTACAAAAAGGCCTTCAGACCGCACGAGCTGCTGGTGGCTGGCCGCTGGCAACCCGGTGTGTAACTGTGGATGGTGGCAGAACGGTACAATCTGTGGGTATCAGAGAAAAAACCCGGGGAATCCCTGGGAAGACACCAAGCAGTGTTCGTGCCAGGAGAAAAAAATTACCACAGAACGGTTCTTACTTTTCCTTGATCGAGCCAGGCTGCGGGCAACGGGAGCAATCCTGATCCGTGCAGTTGTTGCTGCAGTAATAGCCAAAACCAGATTCCCAGGTAATGCCACCGCGCGGACATTGCTCCACATATTCGGCATACTTGATAAAGCGCTCCAAAATAGACTTGGACACCGCATGCTCCATGCGACAGGCCGCCTCATCCGCCTCTTCCGGCTCAACTCCCAGCACAGTAACGAGAAACTTATTGAGTGCCTGGTGTCTGGCAACAATATCGCTAGCCAGTCGTTCTCCCTTGCGGGTCAAGGTGATGAGATCATACGGAGCGTAGTTGACCAGCCCCAGGGAAGAGAGGGTGCGCAGGGCACTGGTTACAGACGAAGCCCGCACATTGAGGGCCTGGGCGATATCCTTGGCGCGGGCCGCATGTTTTTCTTGTACTATCAAATAGATGGCTTCAAGATAGTCTTCTTGGCTGGCACTGAGTTCCGTTTGGGTCATTATTCCCCTCAGCTCAAATGAAAAATAATACTATACCGGAAGGCAAAGCTGCTGTCAAAACCTTGCCCAAAAGATGCCGAAATCTTGCCGCCCGTAGGGCGCTCCCACCCCTAGTCGCAAACACGCAGGAATATACGCTGACAGAGCCTGGCCTGGCCCAAGAAATGGAAAGAGTGCAGAGAAATGCAGCAATTTCATTGAAGAATAAAGTATAATATATATCTTTGAACCTATCTTTCAGGTTGCGGCGCTTTTTTATACCACCATAGCCCTGCGTAAAAACTACCTGTTCTCTGTTTCAGAACGCTTGAATAGCTTGACGAAAAGAGCAGATACACACAAACCTGAACACAACCCCTTCGAACCTTTACATGGTAGTGAGACTGTTTTGAATCAGCATCTTCCATCCAACCCGCAATTTACCGGCAAACAGGCCCTGGTCACCGGTGCAACCCGGGGTATTGGCCGGGCCGTGGCCTTGGCCCTTTTGGCTGAAGGCGCGCAAATAGTAGGTCTGTACGGCGGCAACCAAGCAGCGGCAAGTGCTCTGGCAGCCGAAGCCGACGCGCTTGGTCATGGCAGTCGTTTGCGCCTGCAGCAGCTCGATGTGAGCGACCACCAGGCAGTAAACGCCTTCTTCACCACCCTTGAAACAGAGTGGGACACCTTGGACATTCTGGTAAACAGCGCGGGTATCCGCCGGGATGCACTTGTGGCCATGCTCAAGGAGGAAGACTGGCACCGGGTGTTGGATGTGAACTTGAGCGGCTGTTTCAACACCAGCAAGGCGGCCCTGCCACTCATGCTCAAACAGAAGTACGGCCGAATCATCTTCATCACCTCGCCCATGGGACACCTTGGTTTTCCCGGCCAGGCCAATTACGCTGCCTCCAAGGCCGGTCAGATTGGTCTAATGAAATCGCTGTCCAAGGAGGTGGCCAAGCGTCGCATCACGGTCAACTGTGTTTCCCCGGGCTTCATTGACACGGATTTTCTGACCGGCCTCAGCGATGAGCAGCTCAAGCAGTACAAAAAGATGGTCCCTGCGGGCCGCTTTGGCACTGCCGCCGAGGTGGCAGATGCCGTGCTCTTTCTGGCCGGTGAACACGCCGCCTATATCAATGGTGCGGTTCTGGAAATTACCGGTGGGCTATGATGCTGATGGAACAGGCATTTATTGAAGAACGCATCCCCCATCGGGCCCCCTTTCTCTTGCTCGACCGGGTACGTTCCCTAGATGCACAGGGCATCAGTGCAGAAAAACAGATCCCCGCAGATTGGCCTGTTTTCAAGGGACATTATCCACACTATCCCATTGTACCGGGCGTGCTCCTCTGCGAGGCAATCTTCCAGGCCGGTGCCCTGCTCATTGCCGAACAGCTTCGGCAGGCAGGCGCTGATGCCGCGCCCCCAACAAGCACAGTCAACGCAATACCGGTGCTCACCCGTATCCATGGCGCCAAGTTCAAGCGGGAGGTGCGTCCCGGTGAGGTAATCGATATCCGGGCGGAACTGGTGGAACGCCTGGGTCCGGCCTGGCTGCTCAAGGGCTCGGTGCGGGTACACGGTAAATTGGCGGTGCAGGTGGAATTTGCCTGTGCAGCCAAGGAGGCATGAGGATGCAACCGGTGGATTTTCTTGGTCTTGCAGACAAAAAAATAGTGGTTTTTGGGCTGGCCAATAAAAAATCCGTAGCCTGTGCCATTGCCCAGGTGCTGAGCGAGGCCGGCGCAGAGCTGATTCAAGTGGTGCGCAGCGAGGCGCGGGCCGCAACCGCATGCAAACTCTTCCCGCGCAGTCGCGTCTTCTGCTGCGACGTGGAGGATGAGGCCAATATCATCCAGGTGCGCGACGCCATAGCCAACGATCTGAACGGCCAGCGCATCGACGGCCTGGTGCACTCCATTGCCTTTGCCAACTATGCAGACGGCATGCAGCCATTCCATGCCACGGCCAAGGCAGACTTCCTCCAGGCCATGGATATTTCCTGTTTCTCCTTTATCGCCATTGCCAATCACTTCAAAAACTTGCTTGCCAACACCGCCTCTGTGGTCACCATTTCCATCTCCACCACCCGAATGGCGGCAGAAAACTACGGCTACATGGCACCGGTCAAGGCGGCTTTGGAGTCGTCGCTGTGCTTTCTGGCCAAGAGTTTCTCCGCCTTTTCCGAAATCCGTTTCAACGCAGTCTGCCCTGGCCTGTTGAAGACCTCGGCCTCGGCCGGTATTCCCGGCTATATCGACAGTTACCTCTTTGCCGAACAGGCCACCCTGCGCAAGCGGGCGCTGACCACCATGGAGGCCGCCAACACTGCGGCCTTTCTCCTCTCGCCGCGCTCCTCAGGTATCACCGGGCAATGTTTGGTGGTTGATGCCGGCATGGGGATGAATTATTTTGATGGTACAATCGTCGCCAAGGTCAACAGCTAGCGGCAAAATTATTTTCAAGACATTCCAAGACAGCAAAGAGGATAACAATGAAACCGGCGAATTTCTTTCTCCGTTTTTGGGGCATGGTGCGGCATACCAAAAAAATTTTTTTGGCATCCACAACCCCCCGTTATGTCAAAATTATTCTGGCACTGGGCCTTGCATACTGCATTTCTCCCCTGGATTTCATCCCTGACTGGCTGCCGGTGCTGGGCCTGATGGATGATTTGGCACTTGCGGCCCTGCTCATTACCTGGGCAAACAGCTTTGATCTGCCTGATGGTGAAACACCTCCGGAAGGGCAAACCCAGGGCAAAACCCACCACGCCTGAACGCCTCGGGATAGCAAGGATTTTCTCCAGCATGCTGTATACCAATGTTTGCCTGCACACCTTTGGGGTGGCCCTGCCACCCCGAACGGTCAGCTCTTCTGAACTGGAAACCAAACTGCATCCACTATACGAGCGCCTAAAACTGCCGGCTGGCCGGCTGGAACTGATGACCGGCATCAAAACCAGGCGCCTTTGGCCCGAGGGAACCCAGCCCAGTGAGGCAGCCGCAACCGCAGGCGCTCGGGCCCTAAAGGCCTCGGGTATTGATCCGGCAGATATCGGCTGCCTACTCTTCACTTCGGTGAGCCGCGACATGATGGAGCCAGCCACTGCCGCCTTTGTCCACCGTCGCCTGGGTCTGGCTGCCTCCTGTCAGCTCTTTGATCTCTCCAATGCCTGCCTGGGCTTTCTCAACGGTATGCTCATGCTGGCCAACATGCTGGAACTTGGCCAAATCAAAGCCGGGCTCATTGTGGCTGGGGAAACCGCAGAAGATTTGCTGCACTCCACTGTGCAGCACATGCTCAATGAAAGCAGCCTCACCCGCAAAAGTATCAAGCCGCTTTTCGCTTCACTGACCATCGGCTCGGGCGCCGTGGCCCTGGTAATGAGCGCCCGCTCGTTCAAAGACAGTGGTCACCGACTCTGCGGCGGCGCCTACCAGGCCAATAGCGACTACAATCACCTCTGCCAGGGTGGCCAGAACGCGGAACAGGGCACACTCATGTCGACCGATTCTGAGGAGCTGCTCATCCGCGGCATTGAAACCGCAGCTGCCTGCTGGCAGCATTTTTCCCGGGAATTGGGCTGGCAGGCGGATTCCATCCACCGCTTTTTCTGCCATCAGGTGGGCCGCGCCCATGCGGAACGCCTTTTTGGCACCTTGGGGTTGGACCCGGCAAAAAATTTCGAGACCCTGCCCCAGTTCGGCAATGTCGGCTCGGTCTCTGCTCCCCTCACCATGGCCTTGGGGATAGAGCAGGGGCAGTTGGTGCCTGGGCAGCGTGCCGCTCTCTTGGGGATTGGCTCGGGCATCAATGCGCTCATGCTGGGGATCGAGTGGTAAGCATGAAAACCCGGCTTGCCGAATATCCCTTTCAGCCCCGTTTCATGGAGATTGGCGGGCACCGGCTCGCCTATCTTGATGAAGGCCAGGGACCAGCATTGGTGATGCTGCATGGTAATCCCTCCTGGTCGTATCTGTACCGCAATTTGGTGCTCCGTTTGCGCGCGCACTACCGCTGCATCGTCCCGGATCACCTGGGCTGTGGTTTTTCCGACAAACCACAGCAGGCCAGCTACCGCCTGGCCATGCATATCAACAACCTGGAGGCCCTGTTGCAAGAGCTGGCCCCCGGCCGCCTTGGCCTGCTGGTGCACGACTGGGGCGGGGCCATTGGCATGGGCTGGGCCGCACGGAACGTGCAGCAGGTGAGCAGCATCGTTGCCTGCAACACCGCAGCCTTTCCGAGCACGCGCATGCCGCGACGCATTGCCATGTGCCGCTGGCCGCTCTTTGGTCCCCTGGCATTGCGCGGGGCCAATGCCTTTGCCCGGGCCGCCACCTTCATGGCAGTGACCAAAAAAATGCGGCCAGAGGTGGCGCGCGGCTTTCTTGCTCCCTACGATTCCTGGGCAAATCGCATTGCCCTGCTCCGTTTTGTGCAGGACATCCCAATGGGTGCACAGCATCCCTCCTGGCAAACCCTGTGCGCCCTTGCAGCTGCCCTGCCGCAGTTTACCCATACGCCCATACTCCTCTGCTGGGGTGGGGCAGATTTCTGTTTTGACCGGCATTTCTACGCTGAATGGCAACGCCGCTTTCCCCAGGCTGAGGCGCATTTTTTTGCCCAGGCCGGACACTATCTCTTTGAAGACGCCCTGGATGAAATCGCCCCGGTAATCGAAGATTTCCTTACGCGGAACATGCCATCACCATGAAGGAACACAACTGCAATATTGCTCAGGTGCTGACCAAGGTCGCCCTGGCCCAACCTGAGGCCATTGCCCTGGTGAGCAGGGAGAACGGGCAGTGGCAACACTACAGCTTCCACACCCTGGCCACACGGAGCCTACAACTGGCCGGCGCCCTGCACGCCGGGGGTCTGCGTCGTGGTGAGCGGGTGATGCTCATGGTGCGGCCCTCGCTTGATTTTGTCGCTCTCACCTTTGCTCTGCTCCATGTGGGCGCAGTGCTCATTCTCATCGATCCCGGCATGGGCTACCGCAACCTGAAGCGCTGTATCCGTGCGGTAGAACCCGAGGCGCTCATTGGTGTTGGCCGCGCCATCATCTTCAGTCGTCTTTTCCCCACTGTTTTTGCCACCCTGAAAAAACGCATTCATGTTGGCGGCTGGCTACCGGGCAGTGTTGCGCTTGACCGCCTGCCCAAAGCCGCTCCACCGCCCGCCTTTACTGCTGGCCAGGACGATTTGGCAGCGGTTATTTTCACCACCGGCTCCACTGGGCCGCCCAAAGGTGTACACTACACCCATGGCATCTTCCACGCCCAGCTACGCCTGATTCGTGACTACTATGGCATTGGCCCCGGCCATACCGACCAGCCCGGCTTTACTCTTTTTGGCCTCTTTTCCACGGCCCTGGGAGCCAAGGCCGTGTTGCCGGATATGGATCCAACCCGGCCGGCCCAGGTGGATCCGCACAAATTCGTGGCCAGCATTATGGCCGAGCAGGTGAGCTATTCCTTTGGTTCCCCTGCCATTTGGCAGGTGGTGAGCCGGCACTGTCTGCGCCTTCAGCAGCAATTGCCGTTGGACACGGTACTCATGGCCGGGGCACCGGTATCCGGCGAACTCCTGGCAGATATGCAGGCGATTCTGCCGTCCACAGCCCGCATTTTTACCCCCTATGGGGCCACCGAAAGTCTGCCCGTGGCCTCCATCGAGGCGCGGGAAGTGGTGGGTGTAGACGGCACTTGGGAACAAACCCGGCAGGGTAGAGGCTATTGCGTGGGCCGACCGCTGCCCGGCATGGATGTGCGGATTATTGTCGTACAGGAGGAAGAACTTGCCCACTGGAGCCAGGTGGAGGAACTGCCCAGTGGCAGTATTGGCGAGATTGTGGTGCGTGGGCCAGTGGTCACCCCTGGCTATGATCATAATGAACCAGAAACCAGGCGGGCAAAAATTGCCAGTGCAGAGGGGCTGTGGCACCGCATGGGGGATATGGGCTATCTGGACGAGAAAGGCAGGCTCTGGTTCTGCGGGCGCAAGGGGCACCGGGTATTGACCACGGCCGGGCCAATGTATTCGGTGTGCTGTGAGGCCATCTTCAACGAGCATCCACTGGTGCGTCGTTCTGCCCTGGTGGGCATTGGCCTGGCACCTGCCCAAACACCGGTGCTGGTGGTGGAGCTTGTCCGTCAAGGCAAAACACACAAAATACCCGCTGCCTTGCAGGCAGAACTCCTGCAACTGGCCCAGGCAAGCGAGCTGACCAAAAATATCCGCCACTTTTTGGTACATCCCTCTTTTCCAGTGGATATCCGTCATAACGCGAAGATATTCCGCGAACAGCTGGCCCTGTGGGCTGGCCGCCAAATGCCGACCGCTTAAACCAGTTTCTGGCATACAAAGAGGAACTGCACAGTCATGAACAACACCTTCAGTAATTTAGCCAGCCAAAAAATTCTGGTGACCGGCGGGGGTGGCTTTATTGGTAAAGCGCTGGTGCTGGCGCTGCGCACATTGGGTGCTGATGTAGAAGCTCTGGGCCGCAACCACTACCCAGAACTGGCAAGGCTGGGCATTCCCTGCCACCGTGGCGATATCCGCGATCTGGCCGCATTGCGCCGGGCAATGGCCGGTAAAAGCTGCGTGTTCCATGTGGCGGCCAAGGCGGGCATTTGGGGGGAACGCGCAGAATATATGGCCATCAACCATCAGGGCAGCAAGCAGGTACTGGCCGCCTGCCAAGGCGAACAGGTACCGGTGCTGGTCTACACCTCCACACCTTCGGTGGTCTTTGATCGGCACGATCTTCGTGGGGCAGATGAGAGCTGTCCCTATGCCACCCGCCCGCTCTGTGCCTATGCAGCCAGTAAAATTCTGGCAGAAGAGGCGGTGCTGGCAGCCAACAGCCCCCACTTAAAAACTGTGGCCATCCGGCCACATTTGGTGTGGGGCCCGGGCGACACCAATCTCATTCCTCGGCTGGTGGCACGTGGCCGGGCCGGGCAGCTGGCCATGGTGGGTGAGGGAACGAACATGGTGGACATCACCTACATCGACAATGCAGTGCACGCACATCTTCTGGCCGCAGAAAACCTACTCACCAGCGCCAGCGCAGCGGGCGAGGCCTTTTTCATTGGCCAGGAGACGCCGGTCAAGCTATGGGCATGGATCAATGCACTGTTTGCCCGCCTGGACATCAAAGCTGTTACCCGTCGGATGCCACTGCCCGTGGCCTATGGTGCTGGTGCCATCCTGGAGTTGGGCCACAGCCTGCTGCGGCTCGGGCAAGAGCCACGTATGACCAGATTTTTAGCCCTGCAGCTGGCCAAATCACACTGGTTTTCCCACGCCAAGGCCGAGCGCCTGTTAAACTACCGCCCCTTGGTGAGCACCACAGAAGGTATGGACAGACTGGTCGCCTGGCTGTACGAGACAGCGCATTGAAAAGCACAAACATTGCTGTCTTTTTGAAATCTAGCTGGTAAATCCATTGCATTTCTGCGCTTGAGCGGTAATAAAGAATTATTTACCGTATCATTTGCGTAAGGACATGGATAAAGACCTGTTTG
Organism: Desulfobulbus sp.; assembly: GCA_040776885.1. Classification (GTDB taxonomy): domain Bacteria; phylum Desulfobacterota; class Desulfobulbia; order Desulfobulbales; family Desulfobulbaceae; genus Desulfobulbus. The sequence continues at coordinate 802,343 of JAXGZR010000001.1, forward strand.
CCAAGGCTCGGGCAAGCCTGGGAAAAACTCAAAAAGAATTGGCACAACTCTTGGGCGTCTCTCTCAAGGCAGTGCAAAGCTATGAACAGGGTTGGCGGGCTGTGCCCCTGCACATTGAACGACAGTTGTTTTTTCTGCTTATCAACCAGCGCTCCAAGGATTTGAAAAAACGTCACTGTTGTTGGCAGTTCAAAAAATGCAACATCAAACACCAGTGCCCAGCCTGGGAATTTCAATCAGGCCACCTGTGCTGGTTTTTGAGCGGCACACTCTGCAGCTGTTCCTCGGGTAAAACAGGAAAAGAAAAAATGGATAACTGCCGGCAATGCCCGGTTTTAACTTCGCTGTTGTAACCCGTTTATCCCCCCAGTCCTTCTGCTTCGTTTTTTCCATTCATGTCAAAAACAACGCTTGCCATAGCCTTGAGTGGCGGTGTGGATTCCGCTGTTGCCGCCTCTTTGCTCCTTGAAGCAGGTTATGTGCTCAAAGCCTTTTTCATGGAACTTCCCCTGCCAGGTGCAGCAGAAAAGGCAGCACAGGCCGAAACAATGGCCAAGGCGCTGGCCATCTCGTTTACGCGTATTGATCTTCGCCAGGAGTTCAACACACAGATTATCGCGTACTTCACCCACAGCTATCGCCTGGGCCTCACCCCTAACCCCTGCATGCTCTGCAATCAGCAGATTAAATTTGGTCTTTTGGCCCAGGCCGTGCAGCAAAGTGGTGTAGACAGGGTGGCCACTGGCCATTATGTTCGCCTTGTCCAGGCTAGCAGCGGGCCCATGCTGGCACGCGGGGCAGATGCCAGCAAGGATCAGTCCTACTTTCTGGCTCGGCTCAGCCAGGCACAGCTGGGCAAGAGCATCTTCCCCTTGGGAACCTGGCGAAAAAACGAGGTGCGCCAACGCGCGCAAGAGCTTGGCCTGCCCCTGCCCCCGCATGAAAGCCAGGATGTCTGTTTTCTGGATCAGGGTTTGGCCTCCTTTTTAGCTGCGCAAGGTTTTACCGACTCAATAGGCGATATTGTCAGCACAGCTGGCAAACAACTGGGTATTCACCACGGTATTTGGCGCTACACCATTGGCCAGCGCCGCGGCCTGGGCCTGCCAGACAGCAGCCCCTGGTATGTGGTGGCCATCGACGCCAAGGCCAACCAGCTCATTGTTGGCAAGGAAAACGAGTTGTTCCAACAGAGCTGCCCCGTACACCACCTCCACTGGGTAGCAGGCCCACCGCCGCTGCCCTGGCAAGGCATTATCCAACTGCGCTCCCAGCATCGGGGTGCAGAGGGCGAATTGCATATGAATGATCCGCATACGGGTATGCTCCATTTTTCCAGCCCACAACGGGCCATTACCCCGGGCCAGTTTGCCGTTTTCTACCAAGGCGATCAGGTACTGGGTAGCGCAGTGATCGGCCAAATCCCTGCACCTATGCCGGAATAGTGCCATGCAGAAGACCGCAAAAAACATCATGCCCTGCGTAGCCATTGCCACTTTGGGTTGCAAGGTCAATCAGTTCGAATCTGCTGCCCTTGGCACGGCCTTTACCACAGCCGGCTGCACACTAGTGCCCTTGCATGCTGGGGCAGATATCGTTGTCATTAACAGCTGCGCGGTTACAGGCCGGGCCGGCCAACAGTCGCGCCAGCTCATCCGGCGCGCCCTGCAGCTAAACCAGGCGGCCAGGGTGTTGGTCACCGGCTGCTATGCCCAGGCCGAGGCCACGGCAGTGCGTGCACTTGATGCACGCATTGTCCTGGTTGGCAATGCCCATAAGGAACACATCGTGCAGGTGGCCCTGGCTGCAAAGAGCAGTCAACTGCCACTGCTGCATAGCCCCATGGAGGAGAAAAAGGATATTTTCGACCTGCCGGTGCGCCATTTCTCCGGCCGTACCCGCGCCTATCTCCGTATTCAGGATGGCTGCAACAACTTCTGCTCCTACTGCATCGTGCCCCATACCCGTGGCCGCAGCCGCAGTCTGCCCAGGGACCAGGTCTTTGCCCAGGCCGAAATCTTCGCAGATGCAGGATATACAGAGTTGGTGATCACTGGCATCAATACCGGTAAGTACGGACAAGATCTGCCCAAAAAAGAAAACATCACCAGCCTGCTTAGCCAGCTGTGTGCCCATTTTCCTCAGCTTCGCTTCCGCCTTAGCTCGATCGAGCCCACGGAAATCAGTGAAGAGTTCCTTCAACTGGCCACGCAAAGCACCAACCTGATGCCCCACTTCCACATACCCCTGCAAAGCGGCGACAACCGCATCCTAAAGCGCATGCGGCGCAGATACAGTGCCGAGGATTTTGCCGCGGTGATCCTGCGTCTGCATCAAAAACTGCCCCAGGCAGCCATTGGCTGTGATGTACTCTGCGCCTTCCCCGGTGAAGGCGAGGAAGAGGCAGCCAATACCTACAACCTGCTGGCCAGCTTACCCATAAGCTACCTCCATGTTTTCCCGTACTCAAAGCGGCCGGGCACACCCGCGGCCAGCATGGAAGGCCAGGTACCGGCAGCAAGCAAGGCCCAGCGTGTGCAGTTGTTGCGCCAGCTTGATGCCGAGCTGCGCCAGCGTTTTTACAAGACCCACCTGGGACAAAGCTTTCAGGTGCTGGTGGAGCGCCGCCTCCGCAATCAGCCGGGCTGGCTGCAGGGTTTCAGTGAAAACTATATTCCCATCACCTTTGCCGGGCCGCCATCACTGGTGCGCAGTTTGGTTACAGTGCGACTGGACAGCCTTGTTGACGGCCAGCCCCGGGGCCAACGCATAGCTGAAGTTGCGGACAACACCGATATGGCAAGGCAACCCGGAAATACACCACAGGCAACGGGATGCTTGAGCGAGATAACGGAAACAGGTACAGTGGCAAAGCATACCAAGGAGCAGACATGCGGGGAGAAATAATAGCCATCGGTGATGAACTCATCTCGGGCCGAATCATGAACAGCACCAGCCGTCTTGCGGCCCGGCGCCTGTTTCTGCTTGGCTATGAGGTGCGGATCATGCAAAGTATCGGCGATGATACCGGCCTGATCGGGCAAACATTGGTAACCGCTTTGACCCGGGCAGATTTTGTACTGGTCACCGGGGGGCTTGGTTCCACCGATGACGACCTCACCACAGCCGCAGCAGCCAGTGCCCTTGGCTTGAGCACAGCCGAACATCCACAGGTGTTGGCCAGGCTGCAGGCACGCCTGGCTGCCGAGGGAAGGCAGGCCGAGTTCAACATGGCCAACATCATCCGTTTCGCCACCCTGCCGGAAAATGCGATCCTGCTCGACGACGAATACCGTATGGCCGGCTATCTCCTCTTTTATCAGAAAAAACCCATCTGGTTCCTGCCGGGTGTTCCCTCCCAGATGGCGACCCTGTTCGAAAACAAGGTTATTCCCGAACTACTCCGCCTAGCGCCACCCCCACCGGTGCACCAGCAAATCTACCGGAGCTGCGGCCTCAGGGAGCTGGCCATCAATGCCATGCTCAAACCCCTGGAGGAGCAGGCAGGCATAGAAATCGGCTACTATCCGGCTGGCTGGGAAGTGGATGTCAGCCTCACGGCGCGGCATAACAGCCCGCAGCAGGCCCATACTCTGTACCAAAAGGCCGATGCCTTTATTCGCACACAGTTGGGCGACAACCTCTTTGGCGAGGGAGAGCAGGGCTTGCCCCTTGCAGTAGGACACCTGCTTGCGCAGAGTGGCAAGCGACTGGTTGTGGCCGAATCCTGTACCGGCGGCCTCTTGGCTGCCTGTATCACGGAGATTCCGGGCAGTTCGACCTGGTTTGAGGGTGGTGTGGTGGTGTATTCCAACCGTCTCAAGGAAAATCTTCTGGGCATAGAGCCAGCGTTACTGGCCAGCCAAGGCGCTGTGAGCGAGGCCTGTGCTAGGGCCATGGCCGGGCAGGCCCTTGACCGACTGCAGGGCGATGTGGCCATTGCAGTCACCGGTATTGCCGGGCCAGATGGCGGTAGTGCCGACAAACCCGTGGGTACCGTGTATCTTGCCCTGGCAGACAAAAACGGGGTCAGCGCACAGTGCGCACACCTGCACGGCTCCCGCCGGGAAATACAGATTCAAACCGTACAGCGGGCCCTGGATATGGTGCGCCGCTCTCTACTGACTACTATGCATATTGAGCACGACTAAGATAAGGAGCAGGCATGGCTGAACGCAGCGAACTACAGGAAAATCGGTTAAAAAGCGTGGAGAACGCCATCTCTCAGATTCAGCGGCAATTTGGCAAGGGCGCTATCATGCGCCTGGGCTCAAACGAACGGGAGAATATTCCGGTTATTCCCACTGGTATTCTTTCTGTGGACCTGGCCCTGGGCGTGGGTGGTCTGCCGCGCGGTCGGGTTACGGAAATTTACGGCCCAGAGGCTTCGGGCAAAACCACCCTGGCCCTGCACGTCATTGCCGAGGCGCAGCGCCGGGGCGGTAATGCCGCCTTTATCGATGCCGAGCACGCGCTTGATACCAGTTATGCCGAACGCCTGGGCGTGAATGTGGACGACCTGCTCATCTCCCAGCCGGATTTTGGCGAACAGGCCCTGGAGATAGCGGAAATCCTCATGCGCAGCGGTGGGGTGGACGTGATCGTGGTCGACTCGGTGGCAGCACTGGTGCCCCGTGCCGAAATCGATGGCAACGTGGGTGACCAGCACGTGGGCCTGCAGGCGCGCCTGATGTCGCACGCCATGCGCAAGTTCACCGGGGTGCTCAACCGCACCAATACGGTGCTGATCTTCATCAACCAAATCCGCATGAAAATTGGAGTAATGTTTGGCAACCCAGAAACCACCACCGGCGGCAATGCACTTAAATTCTACAGTTCGGTCCGCATCGACATCCGGAAAAGCACCCAAATAAAGGAAGGCCAGGAGGTGATCGGCACACAGACCAAGGTCAAGGTAGTAAAGAACAAGGTGGCCCCGCCCTTCAAACAGGCGGAGTTTGACATTGTCTACGGCGAGGGCATCTCGCGTACCGGCGACTTGCTCGACTTGGGGGTCACCCACGGTCTGGTGGACAAGAGCGGTGCCTGGTACGCGTACAACGATGAACGTATTGGCCAGGGCCGGGAAAATGCCAAGAAGTACCTGAAGGAACATCCCGAGCTTATGGAGGAAATCGACCGCAAACTGCGCCTGGCCTTGGGTATGCCGATGGAAGAAGCCGAGGTGCAGCCCCCTGGGCAGGCACAGTGATGCTACCTGCAAATCTCAGCCGGAGGAAACAATGCAGAACCAGGTGATCCGCAACAGTACGAAAAAGCGTTACGAGCTGGCCATGGAAGGCGCGCTCGCTATTTTGGAATATGAAAACAGGGGTGAGGATGTGCTCGTCTTTACCCATACCTTTGTGCCCCCTGAACTGCGCGGCCGCAATATTGCCGCCGAGCTCACCCGCTTTGCCCTGGATGATGCACGCAAGCAGGGCAAAAAGGTGCGGCCCCAATGCAGCTATGTGGACAGCTTCATGCGCCGTAACCAGGAATACGAAGACCTGCGTGCCACAGATGAAGGCGCAGCCAGTTGTGGCCTGCGCAGATCGTGAGCTAAGCCTTCAGCGCGGTTGAAATCGGGCTGTTGCGTGGAATGTGCACCCTTGTTTTCTCCAGGGAAAACCGCATTTTTGTGCTGACCATGCCGACACTGTACCGAAAGAAAGCCATCTGGGGCACAGTGGATCGTCCCTTGTGCCCCCTTTATCCGGCCATTTCACCCCAGACAGCGCCTCTACCCTGATCCGGACAACCAATACCACCCTAATAAAACACCCGTAAAAAACGGCATGCTGCCCGCGCTTCTTGCCCTTATTGTCGGCTTGATCGTCCTGCTTGTCAGTGCACATTATTTTGTTGCCGGTGCAGCTGCAAGTGCTCGCTATTTTGGCATGCCACCGCTCCTGATCGGTATGGTGGTGGTTGGTTTTGGTACCTCGGCACCGGAAATAGTGGTTTCGGTGCTGGCAGCCCACCAAGGCAATCCCGGCATTGCCTTGGGCAATGCCTATGGCTCCAACATCGCCAACATCGCTCTTATCCTGGGTCTGACCGCCCTGATCCGCCCGGTGAATGTACCCAAATCGGTGCTGCGCAGGGAGTTGCCCATCTTACTCGCCGTGACTGTGCTGGCTGCATGGCAGGCTTGGAACGGCAAGCTCACTCGCATCGAGGCGTTGGTCTTGCTGCTGGTGTTCACTGGCCTGATGCTGGTCAACATTGGCAAGGCTTTGCACGGTAAGTACCAGGCGCTGGAGCAGGACCTGTTGCGCGAAATGGAGGCTCAGGCTTCCCCGTTCCCTGCCGAAAAGATCGGCCGTGCCCTAGTGCAACTCTTTACTGGACTGGTTTTTCTGATCCTCAGCTCCAGACTGCTGGTGTGGGCTGCTGTCGCAATCGCCCGCAATTTCGCCATCAGTGAGCTGGTCATTGGCTTAACCATTGTGGCCATTGGCACCTCCCTGCCGGAACTGGCCTCTTCATTGGTGGCTGCCCGAAAGGGCGAACACGACATCGCCCTGGGCAACATCCTTGGCTCCAACCTCTTCAACACCCTGGCAGTGGTGGGCATAGCCGCCGCTATCCAGCCCATGTCGGTTGACGCAGGCGTGCTTGGCCGGGATATTCTGCTCATGGCTACCCTGACCGCCTCCCTCCTGCTCCTGGGCTGGGCCCCCCGGCATGGAGAAGGCCCAGGCAGGATCAACCGCCTTGAGGGTGTGCTTCTTGTGAGTGTTTATCTGGGTTATACCCTGTTGCTCCTGCGAACGATCACCACAGCATAGGACTGTTGCACAACGCCGTGGTAAACGGCACCAACGGCGGTCAGACCCCAAAGCCACAGTCTGCAAGCAGATGGGCCAACTTGGTCGCAGGACCGCCACCACCTTGGAAATCATCAATGTTGGGAACCATTGTCAATGCCCTGGCCATTGTCGCAGGCGGCCTGATTGGCCTCTTTTTCCGCTCAGGCATTGGCCCGCGCTATGAGGAAGGCATTCGCATAGCCCTGGGCCTGGCCGTGGCCCTGGTGGGTGCCAGGGGTGCCCTTGTTGGAGGCGATATCCTGGTACTGATCTTCTCCCTGGTCATCGGCACGGTGCTGGGCGAGTGGCTGGATATCGAGGGCCGTATGCATGGCCTTGGTCAATGGCTGCAGGCACGCATGGCAAGCAGAAAAAAGGATAGCAGTGAATCTGCCTCCTTCTCCACAGCCACAGCAACATCAACCTTTGGCCATGCCTTTGTCAGTGCCAGCCTGCTGTTCTGCGTGGGCTCCATGGCCATTGTTGGCTCCTTGGAAAGCGGCCTGAGCGGCAACCACCAGACCCTCTTTGCCAAGGCCTCACTCGACGGTCTTATTGCCGTGGTCTTTGCCTCCAGCCTGGGTGCGGGTGTGCTCCTTTCCGCCCTGCCGGTGCTGCTCTATCAAGGGAGCATCACCATGGCCGCAACCCTGCTCAAACCCCTTTTGACCGCCGCAACCGTGGCCAACATGAGCGCGGTCGGTGGCTTACTCATCGTGGCCATTGGCATGAATCTCTTGGGTGTGATCAAAATCCGGATGGGCAACATGTTGCCCGCTATTTTTCTGCCACTCCTGTACCAGCTGCTGCACCAACTGTTCCAGGGATAGGCCTGCACCGCTCCTGCACCTGTACGATGGTTAGCATAGTGTTTGACGATCTATGTTCCCATGTCCTACAATGGGTTCAGTATTCAGTATATTTTCAGCATATTGATTGGGCTATACCTCTGATTTTTTCTTTAACCAGGCCGGCCAGGTACCGCCCCATTCATCAACATACACAAGGAGTCTGCCATGAAAACCTTCACCCTTGTCAATGGAGACCGCATTCCCGCCTTTGGGCTTGGCACCTGGAAATCTGCAAAAGGCCAGGTGACCGCGGCCGTGCAGGAGGCCCTGCGCATCGGCTATCGCCACATTGACTGTGCACCCATCTATGGCAACGAACAGGAGGTAGGTCAGGCCCTGGTCAATTACAACGGTCCCCGGCAGGAACTGTGGCTAACCTCCAAGCTGTGGAACGACTCCCATGGCCCGGAGGCGGTACGGCCTGCCCTGGAAAAAACCCTGCTGGATCTGCGCCAGGATTATCTCGACCTGTATCTTATCCACTGGCCCATTCACTTCAAAAAGGGCATTGCCTTTGCCCGTGGCCCAGAGGAAATGCTCTCGCCTGATGCCATTCCTGTCCAGGAAACCTGGCAGGCACTGGAAGAGTGTGTCCGCGCCGGGCTGACCCGCCATATCGGAACCAGTAACTTCACCAGCCACAAAATCGAACACCTGCTGGCGCAGGCGAGTATAGCCCCGGCCATGAACCAAGTGGAACTGCATCCCTATTTGCAGCAACAGGAGCTGCTCACCTTCTGCCGTGAACAAAACATATTGGTTACCGCCTACTCTCCACTGGGTTCCGGCGACCGTCCCAAGATGATGAAAAAGGCGGATGAACCGGTACTGCTGAACAATGCCGTAATTGCTGAGGTAGCCAAAAAACATCAAGCCAGTCCGGGGCAGGTACTCATTGCCTGGGCCCTTGCGCGGGATACTGTGGTGATACCCAAGTCGGTCAATCCAAAGCGTTTGCAGGAAAACTTCATGGCCCAAGAACTTTGCCTCGACCAGGAAGACATGGAGCGTATCGCCTCCCTGGAGCGAGGCTGGCGTTTTGTTGAGGGTGACGGATTTTGCGGCCCAGATTCTCCTTACACCTTAGAGTGGCTCTGGCAGAAATAAATGCACCCAGACAGGCAAAAAAAGGTGCTGTTGCGCCTGCACAAACTGCAAGCTGCTGGCCTGTTCATCGACAACTTTCTTGTTCATGAACAGGAGGTCTGGGGCATTCTGGGTGACACCGGCTCAGGCATGGATGTGCTGACCGCAGTACTGGGCGGTAATCTGGCAGTGGTTCGCTCCGGTGAGTGCCTGCTGCCGCCGGATCTGGGGCTGGTCAGCTTTGTGCGGCAACAAGAACTCTTTGAACAGGAACTGCGCCAGGACGATACCGACTTCCTCGACCACCTGGATCCAGGCACACCTGCCCGCAATTTTCTGACCAATGTGGAGGTGCATGCAGAGCTGATCCGGCTCTTCAATCTGGAGCAGGTGCTGGATCGAGGCTACCGCAACCTCAGCTCAGGGGAAGCGCGGAAAATTGCCATCCTGCAGGAGTTGACCAGGGGAGTACGCGTCCTGGTACTGGAGCACCCCTTTGATGGACTGGACCAGGCCAGCTGTTGGGAGCTCGATCAGCAGCTCGCCCGTCTGCATACACGCGGCCTGACGCTCCTTTTTCTCTGCAGCGACACAGCAGATCTGCCCAGCTGGTGCAGCCACCTGGCCCTGGTGCGAGACGGTGTTCTGCGCCACTGCGGCCCGGCCAAAGAAATTGCTCCCCTGCTGGAACCGGCAAAAACGCGCAGCCAAGCCCTGTTCCAGGTACAGGTGGAAGATCTGCACCGGGAAGCCCCCCGGAACAGCCAGGCAGGCAGTGCGGTCGCGGCTGATTCCCAGCCCCTGGTGCAACTGCGCAATGGCTTTGCCCGTTATGGTGAGGTGGAGGTGTTCCAGGGACTGGATCTTGTGATCCGACCGGGTGAACACACCCTGGTCACTGGGCCCAATGGCTGCGGTAAATCCACCCTGGTGCAGCTGATTACTGGCGACCATCCACTCAGCTACAGCAACGATCTGCACATCTTCGGGCATAAGCGTGGCAGCGGCGAATCCATTTGGGAGCTGAAACGCCACATGGGCATTGTCAGTAACGACCTGCACCGCAACCACCGGGTAAATGGTACAGCCTTGGCCATTGTGCTCTCCGGCCTATTTGATTCCATAGGCCTCTACACCAGGCCCAGCAACGAGCAGCGCCTGCTGGGCGAACGCTGGCTGCGCTGGTTGGGCCTTGCCGCCAAGGCGGGCAAACCCTTTAGGCGCCTGAGCTACGGCGAACAGCGCCTGTTGCTCTTGGCCCGGGCGCTGATCAAAGGCCCACGCCTGCTCCTTCTGGATGAACCCACCCAGGGGCTTGATGGCGCCAACCGCAAGGCCCTGCTCGACTTTTTAGAACAGGCCGCCGCTGAACGCCTCTGCACCATCCTCTACATCAGTCACCGTCAGGATGAATGCCGTTCTTTTTTCTACCAGCATCTACAGTTCAGCGCCAGCCAAGAAGCCAAGCCTTTTCGTTTGACAGCCACTGGCCTTTTTGTATAGAAAGACAAGCCGATGATTGCGCATCGTCTACCAGCTGCGGCTCTGTTGTCCGGTTTCCCCAAAGCCGCCCAATACCACCATAGGAGTTCACCATGCGCCTGCACCTCCGCTCAAGCCATATCATCTTCTGCGCCTTGCTCGCTGTGTTCGTTTTCTCCCAGCCCAGCCTTGCCACTGACAAGGATTTGAAAATCGGCTTTGTCTATGTGTCGCCCATTGGCGATGGTGGTTGGTCCTATGCCCACGACATCGCCCGCCAGGCCATGGATAAGATGCCTGGAATCAGCACCTCGTATGTGGAAGCTGTACCCGAGGGTCCGGATTCTGAACGGGTCATGCTGCAGATGGCCCGCAAAAAATACGACCTCATTTTTGCCACCAGCTTTGGCTACATGGATCCCATGCTCAAAGTGGCCAACCAGTTCCCCAACACCATCTTCATGCACTGTTCTGGCTTCAAAACCGCCAAGAACATGGGCAACTACTTCGGCCGCATCTACCAGGCCCGCTATCTTACCGGAATGGTGGCTGCATCCATGAGTACATCAAAGGTGATCGGTTATGTGGCGGCCTTTCCCATCCCAGAGGTAATCCGCGGTATCAACGCCTTTACCCTGGGAGTGCAGGCGGTGCAGCCGGATGCCAGTGTGCGCGTGGTTTGGACCAAAACCTGGTACGATCCGGTCAAAGAGAAGGAGGCGGCCAAATCGCTGCTGGATGTGGGTGCAGATGTCATCACTCAACACCAAGATTCCCCTGGGCCCCAAGAAGCTGCCCAGGAAAAGGGCGTATTTTCCATTGGCTACAACACTGATATGGCCAAATTTGCCCCCAGGGCCCACTTGACCGCACCTGTTTGGAACTGGCTACCCTACTACGAAAAAATCATTGCCGAGGTGCGTGCAGGCAGTTGGACGCCCCGGGCCGACTGGCCGGGTATGGCCGAGGGTGTAGTGGATATCGCTCCTTTTGGCCCCATGGTGCCCCAGGAGGTGCAGAAAAACGTGCTGGCGAAAAAGGCTGCAATCATTGCTGGCAGCGAGAAAATTTTTGTTGGCCCAATCAAGGATCAAAACGGGACAGTGCGCATTGCCGAAGGCGTGGTTGCACCGGATAGTGACCTGCTGAGCATGAACTGGCTGGTGCAGGGAGTGGTCGGCACCACCGAATAAGCATATCCTGAGCCTTGGTTCCGGCCATGCACGGTTTTTTACTGCGTATAGCCAAACGACAGGAGCCCTCTCCGCTGTGGCGCTCTGCCCTGGTGCTGTGCGGGGCAGTGCTGGTGGCCCTGGCCTTCAGCATCCTCCTCCTCGCCTTGAGGGGTATCTCTCCACTGGAGGGCTGCCGTGTACTGGTCATGGGAGCCTTTGGCTCTGCCTGGGCCCTGCAGGACTGCCTGCTCAAGGCCATCCCGCTTTTCCTCTGCTCACTTGGTGTGGCCATTGCCTTTCGCCTCCAGATATGGAACATCGGTGCCGAAGGTCAGTTCGCTCTGGGCGCCATTGGTGCCACTTGGGCAGCACTCACCTTTGGTGCCCAACCCAAGTTTATCCTCTTGCCGATGATGATCCTTGCCGCCTGCAGTGCCGGAGGACTCTGGGCCATGATCCCCGCGATCTTCAGACAGTGGCTGGGCGCAAACGAGATCATCGTCACCCTGATGTTCAACTACATCGCCATCCTCCTACTGGATTTTCTGGTGTACGGCATCTGGCGCGACAGCTCGGGTTTTCCCATGACGCCGGCTTTTTCCAAAAATGCCATCCTCGGCACAATTGGTACCAGTGGCATACACTGGGGCCTGGTCCACTGCGCACTGCTTGGCCTACTCTGCTGGCTCTTTTTCCGTTCCACCCGCCTGGGCTACGAGATCAAGGCCAGCGGCGACAACGTACAGGCCGCCCGCTATGCGGGCATGCCCTACAATTTTCTTGTGGTGCTGGTCATGTTGCTCAGCGGCGCCCTGGCCGGCTGGGCCGGCTTCCTCGAGGTATCGGCCTCTGTGCACCGGCTGCAGCCCTCCATCATGGTAGGCTACGGTTTCACCGCCATCGTGGTGGCCTGGCTGGCCCGACTCAACCCGGCAGGCATTGCCCTCACTTCCTTTTTATTAGCCGGACTGCGCGCAGGAGTGGAGAATCTGCAGCTCGATTTGCAGATACCAGCGGCTTTTGGTGCCATTCTGGAGGGCCTCATGTTAATGACCGTACTGGCCGGTGGTTTTTTCCTCTCCTATCGCATTGTTGTACGGAGACAAACATGAACAGCGAGCTGCTCATTCCCCTTTTGGCTGCGGCCGTGGTTTCGGGTACCCCCATCCTCTACGCCACCTTGGGAGAAATCATCACCGAGAAAGCCGGCGTGCTCAACCTGGGGGTGGAGGGGGTGATGATGATGGGTTGCTTCTGCGCCTTTATCACTGCACAGCTCACCGGGCAACCTTGGCTGGCTTTTTTGGCAGCCGGCCTGGCAGGCCTCTGCACCGCCTCCCTCCACGGTCTGGTCTGCCTGATTTTCCAGGGTAACCAGGTGGTCTCTGGCCTGGCCCTGACTATTTTCGGCACCGGTTTAGCCAACTACCTGGGCACACCCTACATTGGCCTGGCTGCCCCGGGCTTTTCTCCCCAGCCCATCCCTGGTCTGGCTGATTTGCCCTTCCTGGGCCCGGTGTTTTTCAACCATGATCCACTCGTTTACCTCTCCTACCTGTTGCCCGTCTGTTTGTGGCTGATGTTCCGCCACAGCCGTTTTGGCCTGGGCCTGCGGGCTGTGGGCCACTCCCCGGCAGCAGTGCTGGCCGCAGGTTTGAACGCCACGGCCTATCGCTGGGGCGGCATTCTGATTGGTGGCTTCTTTATGGGACTGGGCGGAGCCTACCTGTCTCTGGCCTATACCCACCTCTGGACCAACAACCTCACAGCAGGACGAGGCTGGATTGCAGTGGCCCTGGTAATCTTTGCCTTCTGGCGGCCGGGTCGGGCCGTATTTGGCGCCTATCTTTTCGGCGGCATCATGGCCCTGCAGCTACGCCTGCAGGCCGGAGGCACCACTCTACCCTCTTCGCTGTTGCTCATGCTGCCCTATGCGCTCACCGTGGCGGTACTGCTCTTTTCCTCCTGGCAGCGAGGCACCCAGGCCCCAGCTGCCCTGGGCACCAATATCGAACCCTCATCCTGATTGCTACCGCAACTGAAGAATCTCTGGAGAACAGCCCATGTCAGAGCACTATAAAAAAACCTACCCCATCTCCTGGGAACAGCTACACCGGGACGCCAAGGCCCTGGCCTGGCGGCTGCTCAACCTGGAATATTTCAAAGGTATTATCGCCATCACCCGCGGCGGCTTGGTGCCGGCGGCCATTATTGCCCGCGAACTGGACATCCATCTGGTGGACACCATCTGCATTTCCAGCTACGACTGGAAAGACAAAAAAGGCGAGGCCGAGGTGCTCAAGTCCTTTGAGGGCGATGGTCAGGGCTGGCTTCTGGTGGATGACCTGGTGGATACTGGCCGCACCGCCAAACTGGTGAAGCAGCTCGTACCCAAGGCGCATTTTGCCACAATCTACGCCAAACCTGCCGGCCGGCCCTTGGTGGATACCTTTATCACCGAAGTGAGCCAGGACACCTGGATTCTTTTCCCATGGGACAGCGAATCCCGCTTTGTCCAGCCGCTCTCCGCGGGCCACCAGTAAACGGAAAACCTGATGCAGGGCGCAGTACCCTTTATCCAACTGGACACACTCTGCAAATCCTTTGGCAGAGTGCGGGCCAACCACAACATCAGCCTGGACATCCACGCCGGCAAGATCCTGGCACTTCTGGGGGAAAACGGCGCGGGCAAATCCACCCTGATGTCTCTTTTGGCCGGGCAGCTGCAGCCGGATAGCGGCCGCATCCTGCTGAACGGCAGGCAGGTGGTGCTCTCCAGCACGGAAAAGGCCATTCAATGCGGCATTGGCATGGTCTACCAGCATTTCAAGCTGGTGGAAGCGATGAACGTGCTGGAAAATATCGTTCTGGGCCAAAGCCAGGGGTTTTGGCTCAAGCGCAGCGCACTAAAACGACAGATTGCCGAACTTGCCCGGGCATACGGCATTCCACTTGCATTAAACGCGCACGTTAGTACCCTGTCCATGGGGGAAAAGCAACAGGTGGAGATTCTCAAGCTGCTCTTCCGCAAAAGCGATCTGCTTATTTTCGACGAACCCACCTCTGTGCTCACTCCGGCCGAGGCGACAAATCTCTTTACCACCATGCGGGAGATGGCGGCCCAGGGCAAAGCCATTGTTTTTATCAGTCACAAACTGGAGGAGGTGCTCTGTATTGCCGACCACATCGCCATCCTCAAGCAGGGGGAAATCATTGACCAGCTCAGCCCTGCTGCTGATCTCGTCCCTGCAGAGCTGGCGCGGCGCATGGTGGGACGGCCGGTGCTGCTGCAGGTAGAGCGCGAAGAACTGGAGCCCCGGCAAACTGTGCTCAAGGTGCAGGGACTGGGCGGCAACGGACTTGAGCAGGTGGACCTGGAACTGCGCCAGGGCGAGCTGCTCAGTTTGGTGGGCGTGGCTGGTAACGGGCAAAAGGCCCTGGTGGAAAACATCTGTGGCCTACTTCCCCCAAAAGAGGGAGCAGTGCGAATTTTAGGACAGGACTGGGCCGACTTTTACGCGGCCAGACAAACGGAAACCAGCCTCAGCTATATACCCGAAGACCGGCAGGGCTTGGCCACCTGCCCAGGGCTCGATCTCTTGGACAACTTTCTGCTCACCACCCGCCACACTTTCAGCAAGGGGCCCTGGCTGGACAAAAACATGGCCAAAGACAAGCTGGATAAGCTCCTGCAAGACTTTGCCATCCGCCCACAGGACAGCAGCACCCATGCCTGGCAGCTTTCCGGCGGCAACCTGCAAAAACTGGTGCTTGCCCGGGAATTTTACCGCAAACCACGCCTGATCGTAGCAGAGCAACCCACCCAGGGACTGGATATAGCCGCAGCAGAAGAGGTGTGGCGTTTACTGCTCCAGGCTCGGGAACAGGCGGGCATTCTGCTGGTTACCGGTGATCTCGCCGAAGCCCTGGCCCTGTCGGACCGCATCGGTGTCATGTTCCGGGGGCAGCTCGTGGCCATAATGGCCAGGCATGACCACGAGAGCATTGCCCGCATCCCCCAGATGATGGCTGGCCTTGCACTGTCAGAGGGGGAATCTCAAAAAACATACAACCAAGGAGTAGAATCATGATACTGCCCTACAAACAGTACCAGCCCCAGGTGGGCAAAGGCAGCTGGGTTGCACCCAATGCCACCCTGATTGGTGATGCAGTGCTCGGTGAAGATGTGTCCCTGTGGTTCGGGGTGATAGTGCGTGGCGATGTACACCGAATCAGCATCGGCGATCGTACCAATATCCAGGATCACTGCATTCTGCACATCACCCAGCACGAGGGCGAGGAACGCAGCGACAGCGATGGTTATCCCACCATCATCGGCTCTGAGGTCACGGTCGGTCACCGGGTAATTCTGCACGGCTGCACCGTGGGAGACCTGTGCCTCATCGGCATGGGGGCCATCCTGCTGGATGGCGCGGTTGTTGGCCGGGAGTCCATCGTGGCTGCGGGTTCGGTGGTCACCGGCGGCAAAGTCTTTCCTCCGCGCTCGCTCATTATGGGTGCACCGGCCAAGGTGGTACGCGAGATCAGCGATGCGCAGGTAGAAGAATTCCGTGCCTCCTGGAAACGGTATGTGATGCTGAAAAACGACTATATGCGCGCCAAGGTTGGCGATTGTTTTTAAGCGGCTGTACCTGATTCCACCTACATTTTCCCTGTACTAGTTGATACCGGTAAAGGGCCGCATTTCAGTATCGCAGGCCCCACCGACCCGGGCTGTCTGTGGTGTGGCTGTGCCCTGGCATTGCTCGCCCCGGCTAACCACCCGGCACTGCACTGCAAGCGGCCGGCCGCTGTTCACCCAGGAGGGAGTTCGCCGGTAGCGGCCAATGGTGGAAAAGTTGCAGCCAGCCGGAATACCATAGGGCGTGCAACGGCTGGTCGCCTGCAGGGTGACCCGGCGCGCATCCACCACAAAACCCGGATAGTTGTCAACCACCCGTACCTCATCTTGTTGCGGGCCACTGTATACCTGAAAGCTGCGGAAACGGTACGTGTCCCCGATCTTGCTCCCCACCTGGATACGGGTGTCGGCGATCAGAGCAAAATCCCTGCCCCGCTGGGCCACGGCGCCAGACATGTACTCGATGCGTTGATATTGGGGAAAACACTTGCCCATGGCAGGAGCATGGTAGTAATGCTTCAAGCCCTTGAGATCTGCCAGGCTATTGTTGGGAAAGATCTGCTGCAGATCGCGATCATCGCCATAGAGGATACGCTCCACATCAGCCACGTTCTGCCTGTACAGCTGCTGTAACCGGGCAGAGTCACGCCCACTGGTTCTGCCTGGTCCAGCAAGGTCATCGCGCAAAAAACAGCTGGTCAGCCCGGAAATCTGCGTTAGATACTCATCCCAGATATTGTATTGCGACACAGCGCTGGCCACGCCGACAAAATCCCCTGGCGCTGTACATCCCTGGCGCTGCAGGCACGATTCACGACCACGGTTACGGATGGATAGGGCAACAATGTTGCGCTCGCAGGCGCCATAAGCATTACAGCCACGTTCCAGATGGCCCTCGAAAAGGGCGGTACGCATCGTATAGTCCAGGTGGCGGGCGCGCTCCAAAAGCTCCTGGGGCCAATGTTTGCGGCCCTCACGCATGAAGCCTTCCCAGGCAGCGTGCAGGGCAGCGCGGCGGTTGGTGAGCCGGCGGTTGACCCCGCTGCAGTAGGAGGAGTTATGGAAGGCGCGCACAATGTGATCTGCACTGCTGGTCGGTGCCGGTCGTTTTGCCTGGGGCGCTGCAACAGAAGGCGGATCAAAAAGCGGTGGCTTGCTCATATCGTACAGGTTGCGCACATCGAGCACATGGCGCACATCAGCCGAACAGTGGTGGTTGTTGACCAACATCCCCTGCCGTTCTTGCCGGGCAGCCACAAAGCGCGCAGCTGAGGCCGGCGTGGCAGTGCGGGCATCAACAATCACCTGAAAACCCACATAGGGTACACCACGCGCATCGGTGAGCGGTTTTCCCCCCGCCACCACCAGACAGGGCGCCACAGAAGTTCCCTGGGCCAGGCTACCGGCAGGAGCAACAGGCCCTTTTTGGCGGAACGAGGCAATTTCATAGTAGGGGATACTGGTCGGGCCATTGAAACGGTAGAGGGTCATAATCGGTGTAGCCGGGATCTTGGCCTGGGCTGTTGTGGCACAGAGCAAGATGGCAAGCAGGAACACAATAATGCGCATGATGAGGGTCAATTCAAGTTGTTTACGGATGGAAGCAAATGCGGAAATCTTGTGCTTGCCATACATCTCTACTCCATGGAGGATGTAACGATCCATAGCAAAGGTGGGCAAGGACAGGCAGCTCTTTATTTTTTACTCAGATTTTTATACGCGCTAAAGCGAGCCACCAGCGGCTGGATGGCCTCTTTTGGCAAAAGGGGTAGCGTGTGGCTGATCTGTAGGCTTTGTCCATACACCCTGGCCAAAAATTCCACCTCGCAGGCCAAAGCCAAGACCTGATCCAAAGTCTCCGCATAACAGACAAGGCCATGATGCCCCAGAAGCGTGGCAGTGCGGTCCTGCAAACCGGCAAGCGCAGCATCGGAGAGTTCCTGCGTGCCAAAAGGTGCATAGGGTGTGCACCGGATATCTTCTCCTCCGGCCAGGGCAACCATGTAGTGTTGGGCGGGGATACCACGTTCCAGGCAGGCCAGGGTGCTGCACCAGGGCGCATGCGCATGTAAAATGCACTGCGCCTCCCTGTGAACACGATAGATATCGTAGTGCATACGCCATTCCGAAGAAGGCTGCCGATTACTGCCCTGCACCACGCCATCCCAAGCGACCAACACCATGTCCTCTGCCGAACAGCGGTGATAGGGCAAGGCCGACGGGGTGATGAGCATACCGATTTGCATCCGCAGGCTGAGATTGCCGGATGAACCCTGGTTGAGCCCCAGGTTGTTCATGGCCAGGGCTGTTGCCAAAAGGGCCTGGCGCTGCTCTTGTTCGCCCAGTTCAGTCATGCACCTGTTCCGGATACAGTTGCCGCAACCCTTCCTGGCTGGCCGCGCACAGCCCGCGCTCGGTGATCAAGCCGCTCACCAAATGCGCTGGAGTGACATCAAAGGCAGGATTTAAAGCCCGGGTTTGCGTAGGCGCTATGGCTACCCGCCGCACAGTACCCTGTTCATCCCTGCCCTGCATAAAGAGAACTTCGTTTTCACTGCGCTCCTCTATGGGAATGTCTGCCACCCCGTTGTGCAGCTGCCAATCCACGGTGGAGCCAGGCAGAGCCACATAAAAGGGTACCTTGTTTGCCTGTGCGGCCAAGGCCTTGAGATACGTGCCGATTTTGTTGCAGACATCACCAGAGGCGGTGGTGCGGTCGGAGCCGACAATGCACAGATCGACCATGCCATGCTGCATGAGATGACCGCCTGCATTATCAACGATAAGCTGGTGGGCAATGCCCGCCTTACCAAGTTCCCATGCGGTCAATGAGGCGCCCTGGTTGCGGGGCCTGGTTTCATCCACCCACACGTGCATGGGGATGCCCTTTGCCGCCGCAGCATACACCGGGGCCAGGGCTGTGCCCCAATCCACTGTAGCCAACCAGCCGGCATTACAGTGGGTGAGCAGGTTGACTGTGCCCTGTTTTCCCTTTTTGTGCCAGATCTCTTCAATGAGCTTCAAGCCATGCTGACCAATGGCCTCATTGGTGCGCACATCCTCCGTACAAATGAGTTCTGCCTCGGCCAAGGCGGCGGCACGTCGTTCCCCTTCGGGAAGGGGTACAAGGTGGGCCAGCATCCGCTCCACTGCCCAACGCAGATTCACTGCCGTGGGCCGGCAGGCAACCAGCTCTGCGGCCATGGCAGTCAGATGCGCCTCAGTGAGCCCATCCCGCAGGCCAAGCCAGATACCATAGGCGGCAGTGGCACCGATCAGGGGTGCGCCCCGCACCTGCATATCCCGGATGGCATGGACTGCATCGGCCAGGGTGGCCAAACGCACCACCCGGAAGACAAAGGGCAACAGGGTCTGATCGATGATCTCCACTCCCTCCCTGTCTGCAGCAGACCAGATCGAGCGATACGGCCGGCCATCAACCAGCATGGCAAAGTCCTCCCGATTATTTCACCCCGGCTGGAATCATTGCAGGCGTCCAGAAAATAACTCCCTTGCCCTTGGCCTCCTCGTAAAAGGAAGAGCCGGTCCATTCCTTGGTTTGATCCATATAACCCTGCTGCATGACCCGCAGGGCAATCTTGTCATTTTTCCGGAGTTGATCAATGTTAAACTGGTACATTCCCTGCAACGGGGTGTTGCCAAGATACACCCATTTACCGGCACAATCAGCTCCAGTCGCCTGAATCTGATAGAGCACGTAGGCTCCTTCTGGTGCCGAGTTCACCTTGAAACGAACCGGCACCGCCCTGCTGCCGCAGGCGCTGAGCAGGGTCATGATCACAAGCATGACAAGAAAAGGCAGATAGCGTTTGCCGCTTGCACTATGGAAGACGTATTGTTGCATGGTTATTTCCTTGCTTTCAGAATGACATTGATCGGCTGCGGCTCGGCCTGGGCCGCTTCCCGGGATTTGTGGCGGGTATTGAGCCAAAACGAGGTGATCTCCTCAAGGTAGCCAGCCTTGCGCATTTGCACTGTCACATATTCGGGCTCACCACTGCTGCTCTCCCAGGTGACAAGGATGGGCGTGAGGCCCAAGGTGGCATCATCCCTCAGGTTCACTACCTCTGCCCCGGCAGGTAATGATTCAAACTGTACCGCGCCATACATTCGCTGCGAACAGCCAGTGCTCAAACTGAGCAGGGCCAGGACAGCAGCCCCAAAAATCATGTGGGACATAGATAGGTGTGACATAAAGTTCCTCCTGACAACACAGTGAACAGCAACGCTTGGCTGGTCTCTTAAGGGCTCTTATAAGCTCTCAAGCAACGTATATGTACCGTTTACACAGGCGAGCAGCAAGCTGGGAAAAACCCTCCGCACCCATGCTGCACCCACCAGAACAAACAGGATAAGACTACCCAAGCAGTCGGGAACTGGTCAAGACAATTTCAGCTGTAGTACCGTCAAACAGAAAAGCAATTTTACTTCCGGGGTTTTCCTGCTGTAACAAGCGTGGTATGGTGCCTGCCAGTTGAAGCTTTTTCATCCTGGCCAGAGTGGCTGCACCACTCAAACTCCACAACAATCACGAAAAAAGGCCGTGCCGCTCCATGCCAGCACAAAGGGCATGGCGTTATACAGATGCACCAATACACCGATTCCCATATCCTCTTTTCTGGCACGTCTTTATGAAACGTCTCCTTGCCCTGCTTTTTCTACCCTTCCGCCTGATATGGAGCTTTGTCCGGGTTGGTACCACGGTACTGGCCAATCTCCTTTTTCTGAGCATACTGGTCATCATGCTCTTTGGCCTCTTCTACACGCCATCCATCAACATCCCCGAAGGTAGTGCCCTGGTGATCAGCCCAAAGGGCAATATTGTCGAGGAACGCTCGCTCATGCGTCCCCTGGCGCAACCAGTCAACAGGCTGCTTGGTATTCCCCTGGAAGAGGAGGTCTTTCTGCAGGATCTCCTGGACGGTATCAAGGCCGCTGCCACTGATGCGCGTATCAAAATCCTGGTGCTTGATCTAGACAAACTGGGGGCAGCCAGTCTGGATCAGTTGCAGATGGTGGGCGCAGCCCTGAGCTTGGCCAAAAGCCAAGGTAAGCAGATCATCGCCCTGGGCGACAGTTTCGATCAAGCGCAGTACTACCTGGCTTCCCGGGCAGACCAGATCTGGCTCAATCCCATGGGCGCGGTGGATGTGCGCGGCTTGGCCCTCTTCAAGTTCTACATCAAGGAGCTACTGGACAAACTGGCAGTCAACATGCATATCTTCCGGGTTGGCACCTACAAGAGCGCCGTTGAACCATTGATCCGCAACGATATGTCGCCGGCCGACCGGGAGGCCAGCCAGGCCTGGCTAACAAATCTCTGGAACCTGTACAGCGAAGATGTTGCCCGGGAACGCACACTTGATACACCTGTCCTGCAGGGCCGTATCCTCAACAGAAACACCAGTCTCAGGGCAGCCGGCGGCAACCGCGCCCAGACCGCCCTTGACATGGGGTTGGTCGATGCACTCAAAACCAGGCCCGAAATGCTGCGAGACTTGCGGCAGATGGTGGGTCCAGGCAGCGACCAGCAGGAGTTTAAGGCTGTATCTTTTGGCCAGTACCTGCAAACCCTCACCCCGTCCTACAGCGGTAGCCAGGGCGCCACAGCACAGATCGCCATTATCAATGCCTCGGGCAACATTGTGCAGGGTAAGGGTGCTGTCGGTCAGATCGGCTCGGAACCGCTCCTGGCCCTGATTGAGAAGGCACGCAAAGACAAAACAATAAAGGCCGTGGTCTTGCGGCTCAACACCGGCGGTGGCAGCGCCTTTGCCTCGGAACTCATTCGCCAAGCCTTGGTGCAAACCCGACAGGCAGGCAAAACCGTGGTGGTTTCCATGGGGGCCTTGGCTGCATCCGGCGGCTACTGGCTGGCAGCCAATGCCGATCACATCGTGGCTTCTCCTGCCACCCTGACCGGCTCCATCGGTATTTTCGGGGCTGTCCCCACCTTTGAACATTCTCTTGCGCGCATTGGTGTGTATGGTGATGGCCTCAGCGCGGGCAGTGTGGCACTGCCCGCCAATCTCACCACCGGTATGAGCCCAGAAGACGAGGCTGCCTTCCAGATGAATGTGGACCATGGTTACCGCCGCTTTTTGGAAGTGGTTGCCGAAGGTCGTAAAAAAACCGTGCCCGAGGTGGAGCGCATTGCCGAAGGCCGGGTATGGGACGGTGCCACCGCCCTGCAGCTCGGTCTGGTCGACAGCTTGGGCGGCCTGGAAGAAGCCGTGACCGTGGCTGCCAAACTAGCCAAAGTGCCACAGGAAAACACCATCTACCTGCGTCAGAGTACCTCCTTCCTGGAACAATTCTCCTTGGTTGGCACCAGCCTGCAAACACGACTGGGAGCCTGGCTGGGCCAATCCCACCCTGTTACCCAGGTGCTGCAGAGCAACGTGTACAGTCGCTACGCTTTTTTACTGGAAAAGAGCGATCCACACGGTATGTACGCCCACAGCCTGCTACATGATCCTGCCACTCTGTTGCGCTGAACCCTTACAAACGTCCTTTTTGAGGCCTTGCAATGAGCGATTTGAAAAAGATGTATTCCACCCTGCTGGGCGACTCCTTTCCCCTGGAGATGCGCATCACTCTAGGTGAAGAGACCCTGGTCTATCGCAAGAAAACATGGGCGATCCCGAATGAACAGGGCAAGCTGGAAGAGCGCGGTCTGCGCTACGGTGAAAATCCGGACCAGGAAGCAGCCCTCTACGAACTGGTGAATGGCAACCTCATCCTGGGCGATTGCCAGTTCATCGCACCTGGCCGAGGGCTGGTCAGTGCGTTGCGCGAGGCCGACATGCCGCAGGTGGGCAAACATCCGGGCAAAATCAATCTCACCGATGTGGACAATGGCCTCAATATCCTCAAATACCTGATGGATACGCCAGCAGCGGTCATTCTCAAACACAACAACCCCAGTGGTGCTGCCCTGGGCATGAACCTGTCTGATGCCTACAGCCGTGCCAATCGGGCCGACCGCATCGCAGCCTTTGGCGGTGCCGTGGTGGTCAATCGGCCGCTGGATCGCGCCACTGCCGAACTCATGGCCGCCAACTACCTGGAGGTGGTCTGTGCCCCAGATTATGAAGAGGGCGTGTTGGACATCCTCGCCCGTCGCAAAAACCTGCGCATCCTGCGCATTGCTGCCATCGAACGCCTGGCTGCCTATGAACATACACGTTTTCTGGATTTCAAGTCATTGATCGATGGTGGCATCATTGTGCAGCAATCAGCACTCAACCGCATCCGTACAGCCAGTGACCTGTTGCCCGCCACAACACACTACAAGGGGCAGGATTATGCCTGCCTGCGTCAGCCCAGCAGCCAAGAAATTGACGACATGCTCTTTGGCTGGGCAGTGGAGCATGGCGTGACCTCCAACTCGGTGCTCTTTGTCAAAAACGGTTGTACTGTGGGTATTGGTGCAGGCGAGCAGGACCGGGTGGGAGTAGCGGAAATCGCGGTGCTCAAGGCGCAACGCAACTATGCCGATGCCCTGTGTTTCGACACTTTTGGTTTGCCCTATATGGAGATGGCAACAGAGGTACAGCAGGGGCAACGCGACCGTGGCGACCAGGAACAGATCGACGCCCAAGTGCAACACGACAAGGCTGGCCTGGCAGGTTCGGTAATGATCTCAGACGCCTTTTTCCCCTTCCGTGATGCCGCAGATGTGGGCATCCGCGCAGGTGCCACCGCTATTTTGCAGGCAGGCGGCTCCATCCGCGATTTTGAATCCATTGAGGCCTGCAACCAGGCCGACCCACCGGTGGCCATGATGTTCACCGGCAGGCGCTCCTTCCGGCATTGATGTTCGCTGGAAGATATACTGAAAGATATACAAAAAGGTGCACAACCACTCGCCCACACCTTGTGGGCGAGTAACCAGTCATCCTGGTTGCGCGCATCTGCACTCGCGCTGCTCCGTCAGGGCAGAAAACGAAGCTGAAGGGGGGATAGTAGGCGAGGCGGCAACCTCCTTTTAGGCTACCCGGCTTTTACGCTGCCGATACTATGCCAACTTGCTGGCGAACAGTTGCAACCTTCGTTGGTATTGAAGTCTACTTTTCTGTGCAGAGGCATTCCCAGCCTGCGGGCAATGCCTCTGGCCGCAGCTGCAAAGCAGCGGCCAGGGCCCGCACTGTTTCCTGTGGGCAGTTTACCGAGGGGCTGCGCTGTCCCCTTGCCACCTCACTGTATTCCTGCTCGAGATAGGCGCGCAGGGCCCGGCCTGCCTCCTGCCTGAGAGGGTCTGCATCGATGCGGCTCTTTTCGCAAAAACGGACATAGCGCCGCCAGTTCTCCTCGGCGCGGCGAATGCCGCGGAAAAGGCGCAAATCCCGGTTGGCCAGGTCGAGGTCGCGCCGAATAATCTCTTCGTAGCGCTCAGCCGCAGCCTGCTCCAGCAATTGCTCCTCTTCGGCGCTTAACAGCAGTTGCGGGCCCTCTTCATCCTCCTGCAGATAATAAAGGCTTGCATGCAGAGCCACCTCGGGAATCTCGCCGGAATGGCGCACCAACAGCACTTCTTCTTCCAAAATAAGCAAACGCTCGTCATGCATGGGATGGCCCTCCAGGTTGCGCCTGTTCAGCTACCTCGTCCAGATCAAAGACGGCGCGCACGGTATGAATACGCTCCTCCAAACTGAGGCAGTGATCCTCTGCTTTCAGGTACTTGAGCGGATGGTAGAGCATCTTGCTGGCAATGGCCAGGGCCATCTTTTCCAAGGCCTCCTGCTGGAGCATGCTGGTTGCCCCAATGCGGCCAGCAGTTTTGTCCACCTCGCTGCGGACAATATCTTCCATCAGGTCCCGCAGCTGGATAATGGTGGGGGTCGAGGCCATGTTTTCCAGCCAGCGTTCGAACTTGAGCACTTCTTCTGCGATGATACGACCTGCCTTGACCGCCTCCCGTTCGCGATCGGCCCGATTCAGCTCGATCACCCCTTGCAGATCATCGATATCGTACAGGTAGACATTATCCAGCTCGTTGATGGCTGGATCCAAATCGCGGGGCACCGCAATATCAATAAAAAAAAGCGGCCGGTTGCGGCGACCGCGCATCACCCGTCGCACATCCTCCTTGCGCAGGATCAATTCCGACGCACCGGTGGAGCTGATGATCACATCCACATGCTGCAGCTGTCCCTGTAATTCAGCCAAGGCAATGGCGCTGCCACGAAAGCGTCTGGCCAGGCTGACTGCGCGCTCCAGGGTACGGTTGGCAACCACAACCGAGGCCACTCCCTGGTTGAGCAGGTGCTCCGCTGCCAACTCTGCCATTTCACCGGCACCAATGAGCAAAACCCGCTTGTTAGTCAAATCGCCAAAAATTTTACGGCCCAGTTCCACCGCTGCATAGCTGATGGAAACCGCACTTGCACCGATGCGCGTTTCAGTACGTACCCGTTTGGCCACGGAAAAAGATTTGTGC
Organism: Desulfobulbus sp.; assembly: GCA_040776885.1. Lineage (GTDB taxonomy): Bacteria > Desulfobacterota > Desulfobulbia > Desulfobulbales > Desulfobulbaceae > Desulfobulbus. The sequence continues at coordinate 827,857 of JAXGZR010000001.1, forward strand.
AGTAGCTTGTTCAAAACAAGCCCAGTACCGCCGGTTTTGGCCGCGATGCGGTAGGCCTCCTTCATCTGACCAAGAATCTGCGCCTCGCCCACCACCATGGAATCCAAACTGGCTGCCACCTGAAAGAGATGCTCAACCGCCCTGCTCTGCTCATACTGATAGACATGTGGCTCCAGCTCTGCTGCCTTCACCCTGGGGGCAAACAGTGCAGCCAGTATCTCTGTACGACCGCGATGGACATCATCTCCCACAAAGGCTATTTCCACCCGGTTACAGGTTGAAAGCAGATAATACTCCTTGAGGCTCTCCAGGCGAGACAGAGCAGCCAGGGGCCCTTCATATCCGGCCGTACAGGCGAGTCGCTCCCGTAGGTCAAGCGACGCTGTCTTGTGATTGACGCCGATTAAGGCAATGGTGTCAGAAAAAACTGCCATGGTAGCCAGCAAAAAAGACAGAAACGCCCCAAAAGGTGAACAGGGCGACCACTAGGGCGGCAATGCTGAGCAGTGCAGCTTGGCGACCGCGCCAACCCACGGTAAAACGCTGGTGGATGAGCCCGGCATAGAGCAGCCAGGTAATGAGCGTCCAGGTTTCCATGGGATCCCAACGCCAATAGCTTCCCAGCGCCTGTTTCGCCCAAAGGGAACCAGTGATCATGCCCAGGGTCAAGAGGGGAAAGCCCACACTCAAGCAATGGTGATTGAGGGTATCCAGGGTTTCCAATGAGGGTAGACGACTATAAAACAGGCCAAAACGTTTGCGCTTGATGGTCCGCTCCTGCAGCAGGTACATCAGGCCGCCAATACCGGCCAAGGCAAAAAAGCCGTAGGCCAAAAGAGACAACGAAGCATGCACCGGCAGCCAACCGGACTGCAACTGGGGCGAAAGGGAAACCGTGGCCCGCGAGGCAAAGGCTGCCAGGCCCATAAGCATCAAGACCAGCAGGCTGACAAAGGCACCCAGGTTCTTTACTCCGTAGCGCCAGCACAAACTCAGGTAGCAGCAGCCCAAGGACCAGGCAAAAAAGGACATCGTTTCGTGGCGGGTGGTAATGGGAGTATAACCAGCCTCGAAGTAGCGGACAACAATGGTGATGCTGTGCAGGGCAAAGGCCAGGATAAAGAGCAGGCGGGCATTTTTGCGTATGGCTGCCCTCTCCTTGAAAAAAAAGACCAGATATGCTGCTGTGGCCAGCAGATAGAGGGTGAGGCTTGCTTGAAAGAGTAAAAAACTCATGGTGTTTCGTTAGTCCATAGCCTATGGAGCGCGTGTTCAACTGGCACCAGATGGCCGAACACCTCCTGCACATGGGCAGCGAGCAGGTCTTTACGCTCCTCCCGGATCCATTGAATTATATCGCTGTCCAGCAGTTTTTGAAACAGCATCTTTTTTTCTGCACCGGACAGGGCCAAGGCCAGCACCTCGCTACGCAGCACGCCAAGCAGCGTGACCAGCCGGGCGTATTCCATTCCTATTTCTCGCTCCAGTCGGGTCTTGAGCGCAGCAGCCAAGGTTGGGCTTTCTCCTGAGGTGGAAACCGTGAGCAGCAGATTGCCACGACGCACGACTGCTGGCACATGAAAGTCGCACTGTGCCGGGGCATCCGCCACATTTACCAGGCAACCTGTCTGCTGCGCTGCCGCCAGCACTGCGCTCTGTACCGCAGGCACAGACGTAGCGGCAAAAACCAGCAAGGCTCCGGCCAGGTCGGCCAAGTCGTTTGGGGCATCCTCTTCCCTTGCTGCAAATGTTTTCTGCAACCAGGAGATGCGTCCCTCCTGGGCAAGGCTTTGCAAAGCAGGTGTCAACTCCGGACTGATCACGCGCACCAAAGCGCCGGCATCAAGCAGCCCCAACACCTTGCGTTCCGCCACCGGTCCACCACCGACAATCACGCACAACTTCTTTTGCAGCGCAAGATTCACGGGATACATGGCAACATGGTACGAACAAAAAGTGACAGATAAAAATCAATACTGCTGCGAGATGCAGCCGCATCAGCTGCGTGGCCGCAGTCGAGTGAGGATGATGGTTTTATCTTCCTCAAGACTTTTCAAACGTTTTTTTATAACAGAGATAACATAGTCCTTCTCAGCCATCTGTAAAAACGGATGCAGGCTCTGACGCCGAACATCGTGGGCCAGATAGACAACACCACCGGGTTTGAGCGCCCTGCGCATCACCTGCAAAAGCGGCTGAAAAAATTCTTCCCGGAACAAAATCTCCGCACCGGCAAGCACATCGAATTGGGGCAGATCTTCAGGAGGATTTTTCCAGTCCAGCAAGATGAAAGAAACATCATCTACAGCACTTGCTGCGGCATTGACCCGTTGGAAGTCGAGAATATGCTCCTCGTAATCACTCAAAGTCACCGTGGCGCCAGCCTTGGCAGCAGCCAGACCAGGCACTCCAAGCCCGGCGCCCAACTCCAAAAGCGTTGTCTGTTCCTTGTGTGGCAAGCCTGCCAACAGATCGGCCAGCACCAGGGACGCCTCCCATATTTTCACCCAGAAGGGAAAAGCCGCAACATCCTTGAGCGGGTTCTTGCCATCTAAAATCTGCTCAAGATCGCTCATTCGTAAGATATTGAGCCGATGGTCTTGCACGGTCAACGGTTCAAAATGCACCTGGTATTGCGTCTTAATCTTCTCATACACGACCCGTGCATCTGGGGGCAGGGTTTGCGGATCCATCTCCACCTCTGGTGAAAAACAGGATGACTCCATAAAAAAAGAGCGGGCCGCCATGACGGACCCGCTCTATACCAAGTAAATCTGGTCAGTACTTAGCAGCCTTCCAACTTCTTGGCAACACGAAGGGTCACCTTATCACCAACTTTTACGTTATCTGTCTTTTCGCAGTTCAAAGTAACCTTACCGTCTTCCACTGCTTCTACTGTGCAGCCAGACCTCGCAAAAGCGGTGCCAGCGGAAAATACAAAGGCAGCTGCCATCAGTACGGCCATAATTTTTTTCATAACATGCTCCTCCTTTTTGAAGTTATCAGTCTGCGAATTCAGACCCCGAGCAGGTCTATCCTTCTCGCAATTCTTCTAACAATAAAGGAGAGCAGAAGTGGTGTCAACAGATTCCTGTCTGGAATTATTCGCAGGAACCGCTGCAGGTACCGCAACCTCCACCACCCACGGGATTGGCCGAGCTAATGGAAAAACCAGAGCGGTAGCCTGCTTCGATAAAATCCACCTTGATGGAGCCACAAAGCTCAAGCAGTTGATCTTCCACCACAAACTTGAGGGTTCCTTCCTCGAAAACCTTGTCGTTCTCTCCTGGCTCATCCAAGGCCAGTCCCAAGGCTGCACCACTGCATCCCCCTTGCATCAGAGCCACCCGCACCGGGGAATCCACTTTGTTCTGCTCAAAATACGCCTTTAAATTGTTTGCCGCTGTCTCTGTTATTTCAAACATTTGCGCTCCTTGCATGTTGTTCACCTACGTGTTTTGATGTATTTTCCACTATTTAAAAAATTCCTCACAGTACTGCTACTTCCCACATACAGGACAGGCAAGGTTTTTGAGGAGCGGCAAACAATTCAATCTGCTTATTTTATCCGCAGGAACCACCGCAGGACCCGCTTACGCTGCAACTTCCTCCACCTAGAGGATTGGCGGCAGTAATGGAAAACCCAGAGCGATAGCCTGCTTCGATAAAGTCCACCTTGATGGAACCGCAACGTGCAAGAAGCTGATCTTCCACTACAAACTTGAGAGTTCCTTCCTCGAAAACTTTGTCGTTATCCTTTGGCTCATCCAGAGCCAAACCCAAAGAGGGGCCGCTTCACCCACCTTGCATCAGAGCCACCCGTACTGGCGACTCGATTTTATTCTGGCTCAGATATTGGGTCAGGTTGTTGACCGCTGTATCCGTTACTTCAAACATTGTTTTCCTCCGTATTTTCAAAAATATACCGGCTCGGCTGACCATCAGCTGCCGTTCAATGTTCGGATTATGCTATCATAAGAACAGATGCAGGGCACGTCAACCGGATGTGAATACAGACCCGGCCCTTTTTCACGCATCGCGCACGCCAATCCAAAACCAGCCAACGTACAGATCAACACAGAAATGAAATTCCAGCCTTAAAAAAGCCATTGTCAAAGTACCATCTTCTCTCTACAATCCGCCATCCGCTTCCAGAGCCACAGCAGGGAACTGGAGGCCTTTTGAACACTTTCTTCACAAAACTTTAAAACAGGGAGCGTAGCATTATGGGTATGCTGAAGGAATTCAAGGAATTTGCCATGCGCGGCAATGTGGTTGACATGGCGGTTGGTATCATCATCGGTGCCGCTTTCGGTAAAATTGTTACCTCGTTGGTCAACGATGTGATGATGCCCCCCATTGGCCTCTTACTGGGCAATGTGGATTTTTCCAACCTGGCCCTGACCTTGAAGGAAAAAAGCGCCGAAGCTGAAGCTGTCACGCTCAACTATGGCATGTTCGTTAACACTGTGCTTGACTTCCTCATTGTTGCCTTTGCTATTTTCATGATTATTAAACAAATTAATCGATTGAAAAAGCAGGAACCGGCACCGGAAGCCTCCACCAAAGACTGTCCAAGATGTTTCAGCAGTATTCCCATCCAGGCTACCCGCTGTCCACATTGCACATCTGAACTTTAATTCGTCCAATAGCAAGCAGAACAACAAAGGGCCTAGCCTAAGCCGGCTGGTTTTTGCTACACTACTTCTTTGGAAAACACCTACTTTTTTGTGAAATTATTATGAGCGACAGGCTGGTTATATCCACAGGTGGCGGTGACGCACCCGGGCTGAATGCAGTCATTTTTGCGGTGGTCAATGCTGCCACGCGCAAAGGCTGGGAAGTATATGGCAGCAGGTACGGTTATGGTGGCTTTCTGGACAAGGATGAGCTGGTACGCCTCACCCCAGACTGTGTCGAAGGCATCCTCACCCAGGGTGGGACCATCCTGGGCACCACCAACAAGGGCAACCCCTTTGCCAAGCCTGTGGAAAACCTGGCAGGCGAAATCCAGATTGTGGACATCTCAGACAAGATCATGCGCGGTTTCTTGCGCATGGGTTTTTCCTGCCACATTGCAGTGGGTGGCGATGGCAGTCTGGAGATCGCCCATCGTTTCGCCCAGAAAGGTATGCCAGTGATTGGAGTACCCAAAACCATCGACAATGACCTGGAGGCAACGGACCGCACCTTTGGTTTTGACACTGCGGTTTCCACGGCCACCGACGCCATTGACAAGCTCCATTCCACGGCCAAATCACACGACCGGGTAATGGTGGTTGAGGTCATGGGCCGGGATTCCGGCTGGATTGCCCTCTATTCGGGGATTGCCGGTGGTGCGGATGTTATCCTCATCCCTGAGATTCCCTTTGATATGGAAGCGGTTTGCAGCAAGATTGCAGAAAACGAACTGCACGAAAAACACTACTCCATCGTGGTGGTTGCCGAAGGTGCCCGGGCCCAGGGCGGTGAAGTAATCAGCAAGGGAACCGGAGAAATCGGGCGAACAGAACTGCTGCTGGGCGGCATAGGAGAATGGGTTGCCAATCAGATCCGACAGCGACTAGGCAAAGACACCCGCTCCCTGGTGCTGGGCCATTTGCAACGGGGCGGCTCACCAACCAACTTCGATCGTTTGCTCGCTCTGCGCTTTGGTGCGGCTGCTGTACGCATGGCCCAAGCTAAAGTTTATGACCACATGGTGGCCTGGGTACCGCCAAACATGACTGCCGTACCCATTGCCGAGGCCATCCGCAGGCGCAAAAAGGTAGACCTGGAAAGCGACAAGGTGCTCACTGCACGCGACATCGGCATCTGCCTGGGCGACGGCCACGCCATCACGTCATAAACCACAGCACCACACTCCATGTCTGCCCAAGCTGATCAGCTGAACACGCTCTATGAGAAACTGTTGGCATATTTTGGCCCGCAGGGCTGGTGGCCGGGTGAGAGTGCCTTTGAAGTGGTGGTTGGAGCCATCCTCACCCAGAACACCAATTGGAACAATGTTGAGAAGGCCATTGCCAACCTGAAAGACGCGGGACTGCTCCATCTGCCTGCCCTGCTGGATCTGCCCCAGGCACTGCTTGCCGAGTACATCCGCCCGGCCGGTTACTACAATATCAAGGCGGGTCGCCTGCATAACCTGCTTGCCCTCATCAACGGGCAGTACAAGGGTAGCCTGGATGCCCTTTTTTCTCTGCCGCTGCCTGAACTGCGCCAGCAATTACTCACGGTAAAGGGTATTGGCCCGGAAACTGCAGACTCCATCATCTTATACGCCGCAGGCAAGCCCATTTTCGTGGTGGATACCTACACTCACCGTATTTTGTTACGCCACGATCTCATAGACGAGGAGTGCGATTACCACACCCTCCAAGAACTGTTCATGGACTGCTTTCCTCCGGATACGGACATGTACGGTGAATTTCACGCCCTGTTGGTGCAAACCGGCAAGCAATTCTGCAAAAAAACCAACCCCCGCTGCGACACCTGCCCCCTCAAGGATCTGTGACAGGCAACTCTTTTGCACCACCCACCAACAATAACGGTGCATGCCTGGCTTGGCTCTTTGCTGCTGCTCCGATTCGACACCTGTGTGAGCCGCATGCACCCCATCTTGATCCACCTAAAACACAGGTGCCAAACTCTTAAAAAAGTAGATGCACCTCTGGTTATTCGTATGATTTACTGAGATAACTCAGCCAGATCGCACGCAGCAGAAAAAGCAGCAAGGACAAGGCACCCACGGCAAAAACTACATCCGGTCCAAGGCGCATCCACGTCACGGTGCGTACAAATTCACCGGAAGCTATTTCAGGACTGCGTGCAAACCATAGCCCTTCTTTGATAGCATAATAAAACTGATAGAAGCCCGAAGGAATGAGGCTGAAAACCATCATGCTTGCCAAGCCACCGTTAAGGCCCCAAAAGCTCCATTTGAGTAAACGATCCGACCAGGATGCCTTTGTAACGATATGCCGCACTGAAAAAAGCATCAGGGAGATTGCAAGCATGCCATACACACCAAACAACGCCCCATGCGAATGGATTGGTGTGGTATTGATACCCTGGGCGTAATAGAGAACAATAGGTGGGTTGATCAAAAAGCCAAACACACCGGCTCCGACGAGATTCCAGAATGCAACGGCCACAAAAAAATAAATGGGCCACTTGTACGCATACCCCTCTCCGCCCTTATCAATAACTCTCAGATTGTGCGCTGCCTCAAAGCCCAAGAGCGACAGAGGAACAACCTCCAGTGCGGAAAAAACCGCGCCAAGAGCAATGATCACTGTCGGGGTTCCGCTCCAATAAAGATGGTGGAAGGTGCCGATCACTCCACTGCCCAGATACAGAAAGACGATGAAGTACACACTGATAAGAGCAAATCGTTTGCTGACCGCACCAATGTGCGAGAGCAGGAATGCCATGACTACTGTGGCGAAGACTTCGAAAAAGCCCTCAACCCAAAGATGTACAACCCACCATCTCCAATACTCGGCATCTGAAAGGTGGCTCCCCTTGCCATATAGTAACCCGGCCATGTAAAAAAGCGGGATGGATATTGAACTGTACAGAAGCATATGGGTAAGTCCGCTGCTGTCCGCTTCCTTCTGCAGGGCTGGACGAATGGCCCGCCAGACAAGTACGAGCCAGACAATCATGCCGGCAATGAGCAGCAACTGCCAGACACGGCCAAGTTCAATGTATTCATACCCTTGGTGGCCAAGTAAAAAACCATCAGCACCGAAAAATCCTGACACAGAAAGCCAGGTCCCGACCAAGGTCCCCAGTACAACAACAACCAGTGTCCCAAAAAGGGCGAGGACCCAAAAAGTCTGTCTGCGCGGTTCCTTGCCAACAAAGGGACCAACAAAAAGGCCGGCAGCCAGGAAGCAGGTGGCGATAAAGAAAATAGACAGCTGAATATGCCACGTTCTCACCGCAGCATAGGGCAGAAACGTGGCAATCGGGATGCCGAAAAACGAGTTGCCCTCCACAGTGTAGTGGGCTGTCACCGCACCAAGGCCAATTTGCAGGATAAAAAGCACAATGGCGACCAGAAAATAAACGAGCGTCGCTTGCTGACTCGGGGTTGGCTGTGGCTCGGGAAAATCAAGCTTCAGTTTATTCTCGTACTCGTCTTGGCCAATATATCTTTGATAGAAGAACAATGCCCCGGCAATAGCGAAAATAAGTAAAATGACACTAACGATGGACCAGATGAGAAAGTCCGGAGGAGGCTTGTTGCCCACAAGGGGATCGTAGGGCCAATTGGTCGTATAGGTGTGTTCCGCATCAAGCCGCTGCGTTCCAGCCGCCCAGGAAAGCCATGTAAAAAAAACTGTCACAAGGCGGCCTTCTTCATCTGTCTTCACTATGCCAGGCTGCAGACCCATGCGATCGTTTCCACTTCGGAAAAGCTCTGTATAGTAATCAGTCAAAGCCGTAAATGCTTCGGTCTGGAACTCTGTCAGGACCAGTACACCGTTGAGGGGGTCGTAACGATTTTCCTTCATCTCTTGCATCACCAGGGCCTGCAGCCTGGCCTGATCAGCGAGATTTAATTCCTTGAAGTCATCGTGGGTGAACAGACGCGCCTGCGCAGCATCCAGTCCGTTGTGCCGGGCAGCCAGATATAGTCCCATGCGATGCAGGAAGTCTGCAGACCAATCAGGAGCCAGGTACGCCCCATGCCCCCAGATGGTGCCGATGTGCTGTCCTCCTCTGCTGTAAAAATAGTTTTGTCCGTCAATAAGGTCTGAACTCGTAAAAAGCACGGCACCAGAATGATTTACAACTTTTTCTGGGATTGGAGGCTTTTCTCTGTTGATAACATACCCTCCGAAAATCAAAATTCCAAATGCCAGTACGAGACAAAAAAGGAGAACTGCCTTAATCTTGGAATTCATTTTTCCCCCATTAGTCAGCTGTTGAATTAAATTCTATACTATCCACACCTCAAAGACAGAGAATGCCAGTTGGCCTTAATGCACAGAGTCCAGAAAAAGTCCATCACAGTCGTTCTGAAAAACATTTATTTCAGTTGACAAGCTTTACGCAACCAATATCTGCCTTTCGGCAGGAGCAAGAGAACCCTGATAAAAAGGAAATATGATCACGTGGTTGATTCCACGCGCTCTTTTTACTTGGCAGGCATGAACATACCGATCAATCCGTAGCAAGGTCAGGCAGCCAGACTGGCTTGCGCCAGCGACAAAATGAAAACGGATCATGGGTTGTTCATGGCGGGAACACCCTTTACTGCAGAAATATCAATGATACGGATTGTCCAGCCAGTGCCGCACTTACTGGGAAGGTTCCCCAAACAGGGATCAAATATATCCATCTGGGGTAGTATTCGGCTTTTGGGACTGTTTGGAAAACAGCAGGAATTGAAGAAAAAAAGTGTGACACCCTGCAATTTTTGGCACTCTATTTAATCTACTTTATTCAAATATTTCAACATGTTGAATGTTTCCCAGGGCGACTAAAAACGGTACGTTACCTTCAAACGGACTGTTCTACCGTCTTGTTCTGTTTGAAAGGGCAAGGAACTTGCCGGATCAAAATATTTTTCATCAAACACATTGTACACACCAAAGGAAAGATCGAACTGATCGTTGAATGGCCGGGCAAACAAGTTGATATTGCTTATCCAGTATGCATCTACCTGCTCGCCTACCATATCCAGGCGCGAACTGACATACTGCGCCTCTATGGCGGCCGTGTAGCGGTCAGAGCCAAGTGGTACAAGCACATTCGCCTTGATGAGGTGCCTGGGCGAATTGTCTGTAACACCGGTGTGCTGCACATTGACGTCTGCATAAGCATAGCTGAAACGCCCTCTAATGCCCTGCTCTTTGCCCACTGCAACTATTGCTTCTATGCCCTTAACGGTTGTTTCTCCCATATTGGTATAGATGTAGGAGCCGATGGTATCGGCATACGGAGAAAATTCTATGATATCACTGATTTCATTACGATAAACAGAAACGGTTGTCTGGAGCCAAGGTGCGAGCCGCTGTTCCCAGATACCTTCGTAGGTCGTGATCTTTTCCGGATCCAAAAACGGATTGATATTCCGTGGATCATCTGCACTCTGGTAAAACATTTCGCTTAAGACAGGTGCCCGGAAAGCTTGGCCGTACAGGAGTTTAAAGGTTGTTCTCTCCCAAGGCGAATAGATGACGCCCAGACGTGGATTGATGGTTTCGCCGAAGCTGTCGTAATCATCCAGACGGATTCCCATGTTGATGAGGAGATTATCGCGCAGACGGAATTCATCCTGCAAAAAAAGGCCGAAACTGGCAAAGCGCACGTCTGTTTTATAGCGATCGTCCAGGTGATGGCCCTCTATTTCGTAGGATAAATGTGCATTCAGATCGTAGAGGGAGTGGTATTCTCCGCCTGCTGCAGCGGCTGGTGCGCGGCCCCAAGGTGCAGCGCGCCCTCAACTGGATCCGCCGCAAGCGGGGCAAGGAGCCGTTTGTTTTTTAGCCTCGTCCGCAGAATTTGTGGGTAGCTCTTTGAAAAATAGCCCCAGAGCCTGAGCCCCGCCGGAGGTGAAGGGGTGGCGCCTGCCGCCCCGTCACCCTTGCCGGTCTCCGGTCAAGCATGGAGGCGCGACTCTGTCAAGGCTGTGCGCGCAGCGCACACCCGCAGGGCTCGGCCGTGACAGAGTCGGGGCTCCATGCTAGCGCCATTGTCGCTGTTGCGAGGTTTGCAAAAAAAAGCATCCTGCCTTACCTTGCCGGGGAAAGTTTCTTCCAAAAAACTCCTCAGCTTAGGCCAGACAGGATGCACCTGAAAACTATCTTGAATCGTCTCGAAAAACAACCGGGTTTTATCTACGACTCGTGCCGATGGCGAGAATCCGGCCCTCCGGCGCTGGTGATCACGTTGCGGCCCCAAGCCGGCAGCAAGCCCATCTGTTCCAAGTGCGGCCAGCGGCGCCCCGGGTACGACACCCTGCGGGCCAGAAAATTTGCCTTTGTCCCCCTGTGGGGCCTGCCGGTTTTTTTCCTCTACGCGCCACGGCGGGTGCAGTGCCCAACCTGCAAGGTGAAAGTCGAAAGACTGCCGTGGGCCGTGGGGAAAAGTCATCTCACAATCACCTACGCCTGGTTCCTGGCCGCCTGGTGTAAACGGTTGAGTTGGAAGGAAGTGGCCCAAGCCTTTACAACCAGTTGGGACACGGTCTTCCGCGCGGTGAAAATGGCGGTCGCCTGGGGACTCGAACATCGTGATCTCAGTGGTATTACCGCCATAGGCACCGACGAGATCTGCTGGCGGAAAGGCAAGGACAAGTTCGTCACCCTGGTCTATCAGCTGGACCAGGGGAAAAGGCGCCTGCTGTGGATCGGTCCCGACCGGACCGCCAAAACCTTCCAGGGGTTTTTCGATTGGCTCGGGCCGGAACGGTGCGGGCAACTGCGGTTTATCTGCAGCGACATGTGGAAACCGTATCTGGCCGTTATTGCCAAAAAGGCCGCGGGCGCCGTCAATGTCCTCGATCGGTTTCATATCATGAGTCACCTGGGCAAGGCCATCGACGAGGTCCGGGCAAACGAGGTCAAGGAGTTGAAAAACAAGGGAAAAGAACCTCTCTTGACGAAGAGTCGCTGGTGCCTGTTGAAACGACCCGAAAACCTGACCGAAAAGCAGGTGGACCGGTTGACGGACCTGCTCGCATGCAACCTCAGAACCGTCCGGGCCTACCTGCTCAAGGAGGATTTTCAACGATTCTGGACCTACAGTTCGCCAGCCTGGGCCGGCAAATTCCTCGATGCCTGGTGCACACGAACCATGCGCTCCAAGATCAAACCGATGAAGAAGGTCGCAAAGATGTTGCGGGCTCACCGCGCCCTCCTGCTCAACTGGTTCCGGGCAAAAGGGGCGATCGCCCTGGGCTGCGTGGAAGGTTTCAACAACAAGGCCAAGGTGGTCACCAAGCGATCCTATGGGTTTCGCACCTATGATGGGCTAAAAATAGCCTTGTATCATGCACTTGGTGACCTACCTGCACCCAAGGTTACCCACAGATTCTGCTGAGGAACCGTTTTTTAGGTGTTGAGCTGTTTAGGTGTTGAGCTGTTGAGGGGTGCCGGGGGGCAGGGAGGTACTCGTGGCTCCCTTTTCCTTTTTTGGGTAGGTGGCACGGTGGGCGGGGCGCGCCCCTGGGTGGTGCGGGAACGGTCGGACGGGGCAGGTGGTGGCCAGTTGAGATATTTGCTTGTTCTGCAGAAAAGCCTCAGCAGGAGAGTGGACGGTGAATAGACGTGAATTCTTGAAAAGAAGCGGTGCAGTTGCCGGATACTTGCTGTTCAGCCAGGTGGGGTTCGCGCAAACGAAGGAAAGAGCCTTCACCCTCTGGCAATTACCCGGGCAGACAAGATCTCAGATAAACAGCTATTTGATTCGGACCGTCGGTGACGAGATCATTGTCATAGACGGCGGGACAAAAGGAGACGCGGCCTATCTTCGTCAATTCATCAAGGACCAAGGCAATCACGTTGCCGCGTGGTTCATTTCCCATCCGCATTATGATCATGTCGATGCCCTGACGGCAATTCTCAACGGCCAGGGTGACATGAAAATAGACAGGATATACGGATCACTCCCCGGCGATGCCTGGCTGAAGAAGCATCAAAACGCCCATGCCTTCAAAACCCAGCAGGAACTCAAAGCAGCACTCAAAAAGTCGAACCACAAGCTTCTGGAACTTGAACCCGGCCAGAAGATCAAGTTCAAAAAGACTATGTTCACGGTACTCTCCGGTCTGAACCCGGAACTGACCACCAACGCAGTCAATAATCAATCCATAGTCTGGCGCGTGGATGGCAACGGGCAATCGGTGTTGTTTCTAGGTGACCTCGGTGTGGAAGGGGGTGAAAAGTTGCTCGCCGGCAAATACAGAGAAATGCTCAGGGCGGATTACGTCCAGATGGCCCATCACGGCCAAACAGGCGTGAGCGAGGAATTCTATCGAACCGTGAACCCGACATACTGTTTATGGCCTACGCCCGATTGGTTATGGGAGAACGACAGAGGGAAAGGGCATAATTCGGGTCCGTGGAAGACCCTTGAAGTGCGGGCATGGATGGAGAATCTGAACGTCAAGAAACACTATATCGCAAAGGACGGCCTGCACCGGATTGACATGGCCCTGCATCACGAAGAATCGACAAGCAGAACAAGCTGAGGGCGTTACGGGGAGGAGATGTTCCACCTAACGGCTTGCCCAATTGTCCGCGACCACCCCTGTGGGGCAAAGGGGACCGCAGGGTGGTGTCGAGCAGGGACGGGGGTGGCGGGAAAACAGCAACGGCCCGACAGCAGAGGCTGCCGGGCCGGGTGGGACGTTCGCGTCAGTCGGGTGATCAGCCTTGGGTTTTGCGCCGCCGGGCCAAGGCGGCCAGACCGGCCAGACCGGTACCGAAGAGCAGCATGGTGGCTGGTTCGGGAACGGGACGAAGAGCAAGATTGTCTATTTCAAAGGCGTATCTAGTAGTGGTTAGTCTGAATTCATCGAAAACTACGCCCGTGATATGCACGTAGCGATTAGTAAGTGCTGATGTTTGGTTACCATCTGCTGGAGTGTAAACATCTTTGCCTCCAAGAGTCGCAACCTTAATAGGACCATTGTAAAAATCGATCGTATTATAATCGTCGATAGACCCCCAGTACAACCCCAAGTAATCAAAATAAGAAGTAAAGCTGAAGGTCGCAGTTGCAGTTTGATCTGTGATATTAGGATTTTCTGGGAAAGATTCAGGAACTGAAAAATACCTGGTTTCATCATTTAGAGGGGCAGCAGACACCTTGGACAAGGAACCTGAGCCAGTTATATCTTTATACAGATCCCCTGTTAACAATTGATAACTGCCACCTAAGGTTAAGTTGGAGGGTTTAGTCGTATTCTCATTAAAGTCCCAATACAATGTCCCCGGACCACTTAGATATCCCGTAAGATTGCCAGGGTCAGATGTGATTGTCAACGCAGACGCTGTCGAAAGGGGCCTCGTCCGCAGAATCTGTGGGTAGCTCTTTGAAAAATAGCCCCAGAACCTGAGCCCCACCGGAGGTGAAGGGGTGGCACCTGCCGCCCCGTCACCCTTGCCGGTCTCCGGTCAAGCATGGAGGCGCGACTCTGTCAAGGCTGTGCGCGCAGCGCACACCCGCAGGGCTCGGCCTTGACAGAGTCGGGGCTCCATGCTAGCGCCATTGTCGCTGTTGCGAGGTTTGCAAAAAAAAGCATCCTGCCTTACCTTGCCGGGGAAAGTTTCTTCCAAAAAACTCCTCAGCTTAGGCCAGACAGGATGCACGTTAAGACTATCTTGAACCGTCTCGAAAAACAACCGGGTTTTATCTACGACTCGTGCCGATGGCGAGAATCCGGACCTCCGGCGCTGGTGATCACGTTGCGGCCCCAAGCCGGCAGCAAGCCCATCTGTTCCAAGTGCGGCCAGCGGCGCCCCGGGTACGACACCCTGCGGGCCAGAAAATTTGCCTTTGTCCCCCTGTGGGGCCTGCCGGTTTTTTTCCTCTACGCGCCACGGCGGGTGCAGTGCCCAACCTGCAAGGTGAAAGTCGAAAGACTGCCGTGGGCCGTGGGGAAAAGTCATCTCACAATCACCTACGCCTGGTTCCTGGCCGCCTGGTGTAAACGGTTGAGTTGGAAGGAAGTGGCCCAAGCCTTTACAACCAGTTGGGACACGGTCTTCCGCGCGGTGAAAATGGCGGTCGCCTGGGGACTCGAACATCGTGATCTCAGTGGTATTACCGCCATAGGCACCGACGAGATCTGCTGGCGGAAAGGCAAGGACAAGTTCGTCACCCTGGTCTATCAGCTGGACCAGGGAAAAAGGCGCCTGCTGTGGATCGGCCCCGACCGGACCGCCAAGACCTTCCAGGGCTTTTTCGACTGGCTCGGCCCGGAACGGTGCGGACAGCTGCGGTTTATCTGCAGCGACATGTGGAAACCGTATCTGGCCGTTATTGCCAAAAAGGCCGCGGGTGCAGTCAACGTCCTCGATCGGTTTCATATCATGAGTCACCTGAGCAAGGCCATCGACGAGGTCAGGGCGGGCGAGGTCAAGGAATTGAAAAACAAGGGAAAAGAACCTCTCTTGACGAAAAGCCGCTGGTGCCTGTTGAAGCGACCTGAAAACCTGACCGAAAAGCAGGTGGATCGGCTGACGGACCTGCTCGCATGCAACCTCAGAACCGTCCGCGCCTACCTGCTCAAGGAGGATTTTCAACGATTCTGGAGCTACAGTTCGCCGGCCTGGGCCGGCAAGTTCCTCGATGCCTGGTGCACACGAACCATGCGCTCCAAGATCAAACCGATGAAGAAGGTCGCGAAAATGTTGCGGGCTCACCGCGCCCTCCTGCTCAATTGGTTTCGGGCAAAAGGGGCGATCGCCCTGGGCTGCGTGGAAGGTTTCAACAACAAGGCCAAGGTGGTCACCAAACGATCCTATGGGTTTCGCACCTATGATGGGCTAAAAATAGCCTTGTATCATGCACTTGGTGACCTACCTGCACCCAAGGTTACCCACAGATTCTGCTGAGGAGCCGGAAACATAAAAGCCCGGCACAGAGCGAAGCAAATCCCCCAGGTTCCGGTAACCATAGCGCTGGATTTCATCTGCAGTGACAATGGTAACCAACGAAGGCGCCTCCTTGGTGCTTTGCTGGTGCTTGGAGGCAGCATACACGGGAATGGCCATCAACTGCTCAAGGTTCATTTCCAGATAATTTATGCCGGTGGAGGTTGTTTTGGCATGAACAGGGAAAGTTCCTATACTGAGGAAGACAGCGGCCAAACCAAGAAGATACACGTGACCTGGTGTGCTTGTTGCACGTTGCATCATGGCGCCATCTCCTTTTTTGTCGGAATAATTTCAGCAAGTTGCAGCATCTGGGCATTGAGTGAGAGGGATGCCTTTTTGGCGGCTCCCGGATTTGCCTCAAAGTGAATCGTATCGCCATGCGGCACAAGATTCAACATACCACCCTGGGCACAAAAATTCGGAAAATCAGCCATGGTCAACACCGGATGGGAAACCAATAAAGCCAAAACTTCTGTCCATTGTCTTGATATGGACTCGCTGACAAAAAGTGCGTGGGGCATGGTGCGTGCTTGCCGCCATGCCGGCAGATTGGCATAGGTGGCTACTTGAATGGTCCGGTCACTGACGAGTTGACCTTCAAGACTTTGTTTTATTTGCGTGGCAACAGGACTCTCGCCGAGAACAGCCAGGAGAAGGGGTTGATCAGCAGGAGGAAAAACGCTTGCCGGCCATTCGGTAAACTTCATGAAATTTAGGAGAAACGAGACCTTGACAAGCAACACCGGTGACGTCTTCCTTGCCGAAGAACAGGGCACAGCACCACAAAAAAATATCAACGCGGCACAAAGGATTATCTTGAGTGTTTGCAGCACCATACGTGTTGGTCTTTTCGAAGTTGTGTTCAGAGCACCACTTCCTGATCGTACTGCAATATCGTATGTGAATCCAGACAAAGATGACAAAAAAACTGCCATGCTCGCACATTTGCCTCGCAAAAAAATAAGATCCTGAAAAAACAGAGTATACCAAGGAACAATCCATATTATTTTGACCATGTGGTACACACCGACTGCCTCTCTACATGTGCAGCTTCAAGGTATCAGTCCAAACCAAGATTTGTTTGCATATTTATGTGCATCTTGCTGCCGGTATCGGTTATACGCCCCTGGCAATATGTCCCTTGGTTATCCCTTGGGAATGATTAGACCATACACCATGCCAATTCCACCTTGACCACCTTATTGTACTCCTTGTTGGCAAACATGTTCCGAAACAAGATATCTGCCGGCCATGCAAATCCACACCTATTCCTCTACCCCCATGAGGGGACGCAGTTGGAGGTGGTAGAACATCTCCAGATAACGGCCCATGTCTTCCCGTTCCACCCCGTGCACAAATTTCCAGAAACCATAGATGCGGGAAAGGGTCATCATGCGCTGGGCGTACAGGTCCCAGGTGTAGCGTTCGGCAACACGCTGGAGCGCGCCCTGGGAAATGCGCTGCCACTCGCTCTCCTTTTGTTGGCATTTTTCCAGGAAGTCAGCCATCAGTTCAGCGGCCACTTTCCCATGGTTGGGATCAATATGAAAGCCCGAACGATTGTGCTGGACAATTTCCAAAGGCCCACCATGCCTGGTGGCAAAAACAGGCAAACCAGAGGCCATGGCCTCGATGATGGTGAGACCAAAGGCTTCGAAAAGCGCGGGTTGGACAAAAATCCCGCGCCGGTCTGCAACCACCCGATAAAGCTCACCGGCAAGATTTTTCTCCAGGCGCATGCCCAGCCAGCGCATTTCCTGATCAAGGCCAAAGCTGTCCATCAGGTTATGCATGTGCCGAATCTGCTCCTGCTCTTCATGGTCAGTGGACAGGGATGGATCGAGATAGCCGCCAACCACCAGTAAGTTGGCCTGTTTGCGCAGCCGCTCAGAGGCGCCGAACCAGGAAACCAGCCCAGTCAAATTTTTTACCCGGTCAAGCCGGGCCATGGTGAAGATCAGTGGTTTGTCGGGCTCTGCGAAATGACCACGGGCATTGTCCAAATCAGGGGCAAAAAGCAGGGCTTCAATTTCCGACTGTAAACCGGTGAGCCTTCGTTCGGCTTCGGTATACGGATAGTACACCGAGGCATCTGCTCCTGGAGAAACAATGTTGAATTTGGGATCGTACAGATCAATACCATTCACCACCCGGTACAAGCCGGGCAAGGTGAAGGACCGATAACTCCCGTACTGGCCCACGGTTTTATCCGTGCCGGCAATCTCCTGATAGGTACTGGTAATGATGAAATCCGCCATGTTCATGGCGATGAGATCTGCCGTATACTGGCAGGCAAAATGGTACTGCTCTTCGTTTTCCCGCCAGTAGAGATCCGAATGCAGGTACTTGGTTTTTTCCAGGGCATGGGCAATGGTACACTGGGTAACTCCGAGCTTACGGCTGAGCAGCGAGGCCACCAAATTACCGTCGGAGTAGTTGCCGATAATCAAATCCGGCCGGCCACCCAGTTCGGCCAGGGCTTCACGCTCCACGGCATCGGCAAAACGCTCCAGATAAGGCCAAATCTGGAAACGCGAAATCCAGTGCCGAACAATTTCCCCGTTTTTTCGATAAAAAGGAACGCGCAAGATCCACACGTTTTTACAACTGCTCACCTTTTCCAGGCGTTGATCGCAGGTAGTATTGCCTGCATCCGGAATAAGCCGGGTCACGATAATAATCTTCGGATCAACATGAACACCCTGGCGCTCCAAACGGGCACGCATCTCGCGTTCCAGGGCACGTACCTGATCGAGAATGTACACCACCTGGCCGCCGGTATCTGGCAGGCCCAGCACATTATCCTGGCCAAAATAGCCATGGGGAGAAAGGATCAACAAGCGTGAAACCATAGGAATGCGAGCCAAAAAATTCTCCAGGGCACTCGGCGATGGTGCGGTGAGCACATCGGCAAGCAGATTCATGGTTTCAGCCACCTGGGCGGCATCATCACCCCAACCCGGTTCAAAACCCAGCCTGGTCAACGAAGGAGCGAAGGTCTCCCAGGGGGTATCACCGTCCAGCCCTTCCACCAGGGTAATGGCCTGCTGCAAGGCACTACCAAAACCAGCCATGTCTTGAAAACTTGCATCATGAATCATGAGCTGTTTGCCATCAATGGCGTGCAGAGTGAGAAGATGCAGCATTTTACTGGCCCATGCGCGACGGTCGCTGAACATGGTGCTGGATAATTGCCTGTTGAGAAAAATCATGCCCTGGCCAATGGCCCGTGGATCGACGAGATGGGGAATGTCGTGGCCAAAGGGGGCAAAATCCACCTCCAGGGTAGAAAACGGTGCCTCGCTGCGATTGTCGGCCAGTATTTCCTTGAACTGGAGGAATTCGGAAGCAGATATGGCCTCTGGAATCAAGGCTTCGCCATGGATGCGTATATACTGCATCTCCGCCACTCCAGGCCGAACGGCAAAATAGGCCCACGGCGAGCGAAACAGGCCCTCTTGGGCACGTTGGGCAAAGTCCAGCAGGGCAGAATCTGTTGAAGTACAGAGTTGCTCGAAACCATCCTCCTTGGACAGGAGCTGGAAGGCATCGAACAGATCGGATTGCAGCAAGATAAAGCTGTCGTGGGAAAAATAGCGCCGCAACAAAGTGTAGACAGCGTTGCGGTTTTCAACAATGGCATTATGCAAGAGAGTTAGCATCAAAGCTCCTTTTTTAGCACTGAAAAGAGTCAATCAAATGGTACGGCCGCGGCAGCCAAAAAGGCGCAAGAGAGTAGAGCGATCAGCCGCTGGCGGCAGCCTTGGGCTTTGGGGATGGAAAAGAGAGAGGATGGGAATAGGACTGTCAGCCCGGCACAGGCAGACCGTAATGCCGTAAGCCCTCCAAAATGCCCTGGGCGTAGGTGCCCTGAGCAAAATAAATTTTGTCACGCCCCTGCAAGCCATCCAACTCCGGACTGTGATTGCCCACCACCACACCCATGGTATCTCCCACCATCATTTCGATATCGTTACCAGAATCACCTGCAACCAGGAAGGCATTCAAAGGCAAACCCCAACGATAGGCCAGGTAGCGCACGGCGTGTCCCTTGGAGGCGCGCACCGGTAGCACATCGAGATAGGCATTGTGGGAGTAAATCAGATTGGCTTGCAATTTGTGCTTGCGCAAAAGCTTGTTCACCTCGATCACCGAAAAAACATCGTGTGCCTCAACATCAAAACTGATTTTAAATTCACGCTGATTTTCAGCTGCCTGCAGGCACAGCCCCGGGAAATCGTGCAGGGCCTCCAGGATAGCACTGCGCCGCCAGTTATAGCTGATATGGCTACGGTAGCCATTATCCCGCAGGAGGTCTGGGCCATGGTTAATTTCGCTGCCCACCGAGGTAATCAGCACGTTGGGCAGCGGAATCTGCCACTGCTCGAGCACTGCAAGCGTGCTTTCCAGGCTGCGGCCAGTGGCCACGCCAAAGGCACACTTGCCGGCCTGCTCCTCCAGCCACCTGATCAGCTGCCGCAAACTGGCCCGATGGCCAACCAGGGTATTGTCTATATCGCTGATCAGGGCGTTTTTGGCGAGTGGGACCGGCGACTTGCCGTTGTGCACAGTAAAGGCCAGCTGCCGGCGCAGGCGTTTACGACTGCGGCGCAGCAGGGTGCGCATATTTTTCACATACTGGCCGGTGTGGGCGCTCCAGCTGTAGTGGTTACGCACACCAGCCACACCGTTACGAGAAAGCTGCAGCCAGCGCCTGCGATCTGCCAGCACCTGTTTGAGCGCCTGTGCTAAAGCTTTCGAATCAAGCGGATCGGTTAGTATACCACTTTTGCAGTTGGCGACAATATCCTGCGGGCCGCCATCCTCGGTAGCCACAAAAGGCAAGCCACTGGCTGCGGCCTCGATCAAAGTCAGGCCAAAGGGCTCTGTCAGTGCCGGGTTGACAAAAACACCCCGGCGTAGGGCAGCCAAGCGGTATATGTTGGGCACATCTTCTGGTCGATGGTGTTTGGGAATCGCTACTTTTCCCCAAAGATCATAACGATCAAGCGCCAGCAGCATGCCGGTAAGCACCCTGCGGGACGACTCGTCCATCGTATCGATCACCTCCCGGTTACCTGTGATCAAGACCAGATTGGCCTGCTCTTGCAGGTCCTTATCCTCGCCAAAAGCGGTGATCAGGCCACCTATATTTTTACGCGGATCAGGGCGGCACAGGGCCAGTACCATGGGCTTGTCGGGTTCGCGCAGAAAACGATCGATGAGGGCAAGGGAAGGCTTGTCACCTCTACCACGCCGCGGCGGAACAAAACGTGCGGTATCCGTGCCAGGAGGAATGACCACAAAGCGGCCATGTGCAAAGTTTTCGTACATACCGTATTGCTCTGCCACCTCCTGCTGGGTGCTGGCAATAATCAACGAGGCGTAACTGAGCAGCTTTTCTTCCATCTCAATGCGGTGGGCAAGGTTGAACTGGCGCTCAATGGCGCTTGCCTTGCGGCCGCTGGCCAAGAGCCGTTCGCGTTTGGGTCGCCCCAGGGAATGCCCGGTATGGACAAGTGGAATACCCAATATACCGGCCAGTTGCATGCCTACGTAGCCGGCATCGGCATAATGGCTGTGGATGAGATCCGGCAGTTGACCCTGCTGGCGGATAAAGTGGAGGTAATTATCCACCAAAAAATCCAGATACGGCCAGAGCAACTCCTTGCGGAGATAGCGCTTGGGGCCGCAGGGCAAACGCACGATGCGCGCACCCTCACCCAGAGACTCTTCTTTTTGGCTGTAGCTCTGATCAACGCGCTCATCCTCAATGAGCCGGGTCAGCAGATCAACCCGGGCAACACCGGGATTGAGCGCAAGCTGCCTGGCCAACTCAACCACATAAGTGACCTGGCCACCGGTGTCCGCGTCGCGACCCAATTCCAGATTGCTTCCGCGCACCAGACCATGCACGCTGATCATCAGGATGGAAAGTTGTTTTTGCTTCGTCTCAGTCTGTCTTGTCATGTTTGCCATGCCATTTCTCCAAGAACGACGCATAAAACGCCGTATGTTCCGGTATGGCCCCGCGGATGCTACAGATAGCCCGGGCAAAGGCATTGGCCCGCACCAGGCTGAGCTGGTGCGGCCAACGATGC
This sequence comes from Desulfobulbus sp., assembly GCA_040776885.1. GTDB lineage: Bacteria > Desulfobacterota > Desulfobulbia > Desulfobulbales > Desulfobulbaceae > Desulfobulbus. Next base: position 849,578 of record JAXGZR010000001.1, read on the forward strand.
ACCAGGCCAAGGATGAGCACCGCTGTAAAGGCATCACCCGCACCAATGGTATCGAGCATGGGTGCTTCGTCCTTGGCTGCAGGAGCCGTCAAAATCTCGCCATCCGCACGCCATTGCCAGGCACCGTCTGCCCCGCAGGTAACCAGTATTTGTTGTATTGTAAAGCGTTCGCCCAAGGCCTCGGCCCATGCTTCTGGGGAAGAACCGGGTAAATGCAGTTCATGGGCAAAATACTGCAACTCTTCCAAATTCATCTTGACCACATCTGCTGCTGCCAGCACTTCCTTGGCGATCTCCAGGGTGGTCCAAGGATGACGCAGATTGATATCGCTCAACCCAGGACAGGTAAGCTGCGCCTGCAGGGCGCGCCAGGCCGCGCGCGACACTGGACTTCGCTGCGCCAAGGTGCCAAAGTAAAACAACTGAGGCTCGTGTCGCAAGGCCACGTCCAGTGCCTGGTCAGCATCAATATAGTCATAAGCCTGGTCAGCTTTGATGGTGAAACTGTGGCCACCTGCGCCATTCAAACTCACTTCGGCCTGCCCGGTGGCGTGGGCAGGATCGATCTGCACACCTTCTGTCTCCATGCCGAAGCGGACCATGCGTTGCATGAGTTCTTCCTGCAACGAATCCTGGCCTGCGCAGGTGATGAAGAGTGGATTCAGGCCAAACCCCGCCAAATGGCAGGCCACATTGAAGGGGGCGCCACCTAATACAAAACGATCTGGAAAGATGTCGGCCAGCACCTCGCCAAAGACAAGCACAGGCCTTGATGTGTAGGAGTCATGTAGAGGAGACATGGGGATAGTCCGCAACAAAGGAACAAAAGAAGATCAATACATTAATATCATAGATGCTGACAGCAGCTTGTCAAGAAAAGTGTCCGGCCAACCCCGTGGGCTAAGACCGCCTCCCCTGGCCCTGCCTGCGTTTCCATTGCCAGGGAGGTTCAGGTTTTTCATCCTGCCACAAGCCCAGCCGGGCCTGCCTGGCTGCCTGCTGCAGGGTTTCCATGTGCTGACACAACTCGCGGGAACGACAAAAACGTGGATACACCCAGGCCATACCACTCTGCACCAATGCAGCATTGACCAACCTGCCTTCTGACCAGACCAGGGCCACTGTACGGCCATAACGATCCTTGTACATCGGTTCGATCTCCACTATCCCTTTCAGCCAACCGCGCGCCTCTGTGCGGGCTGCACGCCAATAGGGCTGTCCGTACTCCGGGCTATCAATGCCATACAAACGCACCTTGATGATGCGCTTGCCCTGCCGTATCTTGAACGAATCACCGTCGCTGACACTGAGGACCTCGGCTGTCCAGGCCCATACCTGATACGGCGCGATATGGTACATTCCGCACAACAGCAACAAAAAAACACATATCTTCCCCAAGGCGTGCATAGTCATTCTTACCTCATAACTCGGTTATTTTTGCATGGAGTATATTTAGTATTTTTTGGTGCGAGCTCGGCAATCGGCATGGAAGGCACAAACACAAAAGGCTTTGGGATTGCCGAAAAACTGTTTTTGAAAATGAACCCGTCTTTTCACCCTTTCCTGGGTGCCTGCCGTTGAAGCAGACGCCATCACAAGATATAGTATTCTCCAGAGCAGTGAAGACACACCTCAAGAACATTGAACGCAACCCAAGGATATGGCGAAGCAAACGACCAAGACAAAATATAACATCGATAATTTTGATGATCTGACCCGTTTTGCCAATGAAAATTTTGATACCAATGGGGTTGATGTATCCCTCTTCAGCAGTGACGAATCCTTACAGCTCACTCGTCTTAAATCCATCATCCTTTCCCTGGACCAAAATATCACCGATGGCCACCTGCAGGAACTCAACGATGAATTGGCCGACCTTGCCCTCATCTGGCAAGATAACAAGGTTGCGGATGTCTACCTGCAGGGTTTAAGCAAAATAGGCAAATATCTCTGCCTCCGGGGAGCGCATGCCCATCCCAATGCGATCAAATTGCTCCTCACTTTTTTTCATCGTGTTGAAACCATCGCCTCCTCACCTGACAGCACAGACGATCGTATCGCCACCCTGCTCAACAATGATCTGCGCAAATTCAAAGTTTTGCAGCACCAGATTAAACTGGCGGAGGAACTTGGTACTACCCAGGAGCAAGAAGAATCAGCTGCCACGGACTTGAGTGTTGCCTGGCGCAAAAAGGTGGTTGAAGATGCGCTGCACAGTTGCAAGGCAGCCATACTCGCGCTGGACTGGGAACTCTGCGACGAGAGCCTGGCCGAGTTTGCCGCATCTCTACAAGCCTTTAACAAGGCAAAAATACACGACAACGCAGCGCTTATTTTGATCAAGGGCCTGCAGGCGCTTGGCCAATACATAGCAGACGAGCGGGACAGGGCCCATCCGGAAGCCTTTAACCTGCTGCACGCCTTTCATGATGGTTTGGCACAGCTGCTGGATGAAAGCCCGTTCGCACCGGATGTGGAAACGGAAAAACGCATCCTGATGGACAGGATCAACCGGATGAACCATCTGAAAAAACTGATCGCATCATCAGATACCAATGCTTCAGTAACAGTACCCGGGTCGGAATTTTCTGCTCTGGCCGCTATTGACGACGTAGGGCCAAGCGGCATGGCTGACGCGGAGCTGATACAAGCCCCACCGCAAGACACGGAAAATATAAAACAATCATCTGCATCCAGGATCACCACTCTTGACAAGACACCTGCAGACGAAGCAGAGATTGATCCTGAAATTGTGAACCTGTTGGACTCCTTCTTAGACGACAAGGCGCTGCAGCCAGGTCAATTTGATGAAGAGACAGACAACTTGCCAAGCCTTGATCACCTTGTACCCACCGAACAGCCGTTGGCCGGCCAGCTGGATATAGACACTGATCTGCAGGATTTTCTGCCCAGTGGCCACGATAGTGCGGATATTGCTGAAGAAGAACTGTTTTTTGGGGAGAAGTCTTCCCAGGCGGTAATTGGGCAAGTGCCTACAGATGGACCAAGCCACAACCAGACAGGCCACAGCAACCATGCCAATCAGCAAACAGCTGAAACCTTATCTGCGTCTTTGGCTGCCTTGGGTGCGGTGCTGGCAAAGCTGATACGCCACTATACGCCCGAGCATCTGGCCAACTGCAAAGAGCTTCTGCAATCCCTGCGCAGCCAGGTGCAATGCACTCCAGCCCAGCAGACAGCAACCAATATGCTGGAGACCATTATCACAGCTCTGCCCTGGCATACTGGCCCTGAAAACGAAGCAGTGGTGAACAGTCTCTTCCAAGTCCTGCAAAAACCACAGGAACAGCTGCCTCTGGCAACAGTGGCTGCCTACACCGAATGGGTGCGTACACTGCTCTTAGAATCGCTGCTCGTACCAGAAGAGACCGCTTCCAGCAAAGGACACTATAGCGCCCGTAGTATCCACCAAGAGCTTGTCGCATTCAGGACACGCGTGGAGGATGAGTTGAGCCAGCTCCGCCAGGAGATCCGGAACAAATAAGCGTGTCTAGACACAGACCCTCACACTCGACTAGGCAGCAGCATTGCCTTGCACACAACAAAAGGGACCGGAGAAAATCCGACCCTTTTTGTTGTGTCTACCGCTGTATCCCATCCTCATGCCTTACTGCACCAGGTAAACACCGAAAATGATCAACGTCGTGGATCAAAGGCCTGGCGCAGGGCATCGCCAATGAAAATAAGCAGAATCAGGGTGCCAACCAAAACAAAAAAGGTAGAAAGCGAAAGCCACCAGGCATCGATATTGGCCTTGCCCTGGGCCAGCAGTTCACCCAAACTTGGTGTGGATGGTGGTACCCCCAGGCCGAGAAAATCGAGGCTGGTCAGGGCAAGAATCGCCCCGGACATACGGAAAGGTAGAAAGGTGATCACCGGAGTCATGCTGTTGGGCAGGAGATGGCGGTACATGATGGTGAAATTACCCACCCCGAGTGCCTTGGCCGCCCGCACATAATCCTGATTGCGGCCCCGCAGGAACTCGGCGCGCACATAATCCGACAAGCCCATCCAGCCAAAAAGCGAGAGCAAAACCAACAGCAACAGCATGCTGGGCTTGAAGATCGAGGCAAAGATAATCAGCAGGTAGAGTTCGGGCATGGCGCTCCAAATCTCTATGATCCGCTGAAAAACCAGATCGATTTTGCCCCCAAAATAGCCCTGCACCGCACCGGCGACAATGCCCAGCAACGTGCCGATCATGGTCAAGGCCAGGCCAAAAAGTACGCTTAGGCGAAAACCATAGATCAGGCGGGCCAGTACATCCCGGCCACGGTCATCAGTGCCCAGATAGTTCTGCCTGGTGGGTGGCGAGGGCACCGGCTGGTTGATATGCAGGTTAATTGAATTGTAACTATGTGGGTTAATGGGAAAAATGACAAAGTTACCCTGTGCCTGCAGGCGTGCAAGGATGTACGGATCGCGGTAATCGGTGGTGGTGGCAAAGTCGCCACCAAAAACCGTTTCCGCATAGTTGTGCAGCAGCGGAAAATACCAGCCATTTTCATAGCGCACTACCAGCGGTTTGTCGTTGCTGAGCACCTCGGCAAACAGGCTGATCACAAAAAAAAACAAAAAAAACCACAGGGAATAATAGCCGCGACGGTTGGCGGCAAAACGCCGCCAGCGACGGCGGGCCTGGGAAGATGAGATCAGATAATCCTGGGCTGCCATGTCAGTCTCTGCCTTCAAAACTGATACGTGGATCCACCAGCACGTAGGAGAGGTCAGAGAGGAGTCTGGACACCAGCCCCAGCAGGGTGAAGAAGTAGAGCGTACCCAGCACCACCGGATAGTCGCGGTTCATCACCGATTCATAGGCCAGAAGCCCCATGCCATCCAGGGAAAAAATGGTTTCGATCAGCAGACTGCCGGTGAAAAAAGCAGTGATGAAACTGCCGGGAAAACCGGTGATAATGGGGATGATAGCATTGCGGAAGACATGCCCGTAGAGTACCTGGTTGTCACTGAGTCCCTTGGCTTTGGCAGTGATCACATACTGTTTGCGGATGTCTTCCAAAAAGGAATTTTTGGTGAGCAGGGTCATGACCGCAAGACTGCCCAGGGTGGAGGAAACGACTGGCAGCACCATGTGCCAGAGGTAGTCAAGAATTTTTTGTATCAGGCCCAGATCCTGCCAATTGTCGGAGACCAGACCGCGTAGTGGAAAGATATTCCAAAAACTGCCCCCGCCAAAGAGTACAAGCAGGGCAATGCCCAGAACAAAGCCGGGAATGGCATAGCCAACGAGCAGTACCGTACTGGTAAATACATCAAAGGCAGAGCCTTCCCGCACTGCCTTGGCAATACCCAGGGGAATGCACACCGAATACACGATGAGAAAACTCCACAATCCCAAAGACATGGAAACCGGCATCTTAGAGATCACCAGCTGGGCCACACTCATGTGGTGGTAATAGGACTGGCCAAAATCAAAGACCAAATACGAGCGCATCATGCTGAAAAAACGCTGCAAGGGCGGCTGATCAAAACCATAGAGCTTGGTCAGCTGCGCCAGGCGCTCGGCATCAATCCCCTTTTTCCCCTGATACAGCCCACCGCCAGTGCCGACCTCTCCACCTGCACCATAGCCGCTTAGCTGGGCCATCATTCGCTCCACCGGCCCACCAGGTACAAATTGGGTGACCATGAAGGTGATGAGCATGATACCGAACACTGTCGGGATCATGAGCAGCAGACGTTTGGCAATATATTGGAGCATGGAGGCGCATCAAGTGAACAGCTGCTGGTGTGCAGGGCTACCAGAAGAGCAGCTGATCAGGAAATACGGATACCACCGATGCGGTCATCATCCTCCTGCACCGGTGTCTCTGGCCGCAGGCGTTCCTGGGCAGGCTCCTCCCTGTGCCCAAGCCGTTCACGCAGATGTTCGATACTGTTGGGAGAGCGCGACGAACGATCACTGCGGAGGGGGGGGGGCACAGGCGGCTTCGGAGAGGAAGCCATGCCTGGCCCAGTTGCCGGTGATGCTGATAATGCGGCCACGCGCACCAACGGCTCTGGAGCAAGATGCTCCTTCGGTGAGGAGTCAAGCAAAGACGGCGCACTGTCTGCCGGCCGTTTCAGAAAGGCAAGCAGGCCATCCTGCAACAGGGACACATTGACCAAATCCCAGCCCTGTTGCCCCAACTGATTGAGGTTGTTCTCCATTTCTTCATCATCCACATACCTGTCACTGAGCAGGCCGTCCTTGGAAAATTCAAACAGGATTGTTTTGTACTCCCAAACCATCTCACCTCTCCTTTATTCCGTATAAACACTCTCCCGCAGAACAGTCCGGCCCGCCTTGCATAGATCTGGGCCACCTTGGTCTGCATGCCGTGTCGTCGGACAGTCTACGATAAATCCAGCTCCAGCCTCTTTAGCCGGGAGTTGGTCAACCTGCACAACATCGTGCGATTCTAGCGAGCGGGCAACTCGTTATCATCCTGAAAACGAACGGTTACAGTGCGGCCATCCGGATACTCCATACGGCCCTTGCCATGCCGTTTGCCCCTATGGAACTCGCCTCGGTACACGGTGCCGTCCGCTTCGGTGAGTACCCCGCTGCCCTGGGGAAGGTCATGGGCAAAGTTGCCCTCGTATTTTTTCCCGTTTGCATAGAAGAGCAAACCCTTACCTGAAAAAACACCCTTGTCAAATTCGCCGTTGTACACGCTGCCATCCGGAAAAAAGTAGGTGCCTTTCCCCTGGAAGAGATCAGCCTTGAAGCTACCCTTGTAACGGGAACCATCTGGATAGCTCAAGGTGCCGCTTCCTTCTTTGCGGTTTGCGGCAAAACTACCAGTATACTCGCGACCATCGGCATGGGACAGATTGCCTTGCCCTTCCCTTTTCCCTTTACGAAAGGTTCCCTGGTACTGGTCGCCCTTGGCCGATGTCCACAGCCCCTTGCCATCCATGAGCCCATTTTTGAACATGCCGCGATAGGTGCTGCCATCGTCGAAGGTGTTAAAGGCTTCACCGGTGAAGGGCTCGGTGGCCTGCCGATTCCGATAGAGAATGCCATGTAAGGTAAAGAGCCTGCCACCGTTTCTCACCTGCGCCTTTTCAGGTGCTGTGGTAGTGTCCTTGCCATCTATACCATTATCCTTGCCCTGTACCCCTTGTTGCGCCGCAGCGTCCTGATCCCGGGAGCGGACAGTCATATAGGGAAGTGGCCTGGCTTGTTCCTGGGCCCCTAGGTCACCAAATTTCGGAGATTCCTGCCCTTTGCTGGAGGTCTCTTTTCTGGCGCCTCCTTTTTGCTGTCGGGTTTTTCCCTTGCTCTCCACAGGTTGGTCATCGACAAACTGACCGCGGTAACGGCTGCCATCGGCATAGTCCATCCTGCCCTTGCCCTGGCGCTTGCCTGCCTGCCAATCGCCCTGGTAGCGGGAGCCGTCTGCATAGCGCATCTCTCCCTTGCCATGCGGTGCACCTTTGGCAAATTGGCCAGTGTACTGACGACCATCCGGCCAAACCTGCGAACCCTTGCCTTCAAGAGAGCCAGCTGTAAAACGGCCGGTCTGCACCGAGCCATCCGCAGCCTGCAAGGAGCCCTGGCCGGCAAAAAGATCTTCCTTGAAGTCGCCTTCATAGCGCAAGCCGTCAAGACCTGTGAGTATACCCTTACCCTGACGCTTGCCATCGGCAAAGCTACCCTCATAGCTCGAACCGTCGAGATAACGGCGCAAGCCCTGGCCTGCGGGCTGGCCATTGGCAAATTCCCCCTCGTAGGAAGAGCCGTCTGCATACAACATCTTGCCCTGACCATCAATGATGTTATCGCGAAATTCGCCAATATATTCACGACCATCACTGTAGAAAAGAGCACCGTAACCATGGAGCTTGCCGTTCACAAAATCGCCGCGGTACTCTGTACCGTCAGGCCGACGCAGTATTCCTTTCCCATGGGATTGGCCCTGCTCAAAACCGCCACGGTAGACGCTGCCGTCCTTGTGTTGCAACGTGCCCTGCCCATGGTAGAGTCCGGCCACAAACTGGCCGGTATATGTGGAGCGATCCGGCATAGACAGCCGGCCTTCGCCCCAGGGCTGGCCATCTTGAAAAGCCCCTTCATACACTTGGCCATCCTTGCTGGTCAACATGCCAGCACCATCGGTACAGTTTCCCTTGACGCAGTTGGCCCAGCCGTTGGCCTGCAGGCAGAGCACCAACAGGCATGCGCCAAAATACCGAAAAATGATCATGCCCTATCTCCACCCATCATGCCAAGGCCCGAACTTCCCTGGCAATAAGCTCTAGCCCCCGCTGCACGTCCGCATCATCCTGCGAGTAGGTCAAGCGCAGACACTCCCGAGTATGTCGCCAGCCCGGCGGTAAGCCAGGAAAAAAATGTTCGCCCGGTACCACCACCACACCTTTTTCCTTCAACCTAACATACAGCTCCTGGCTGCTGATGGGCAAATCCGGCAACCAGAGCCAAAAAAACATGGAACCTTCCGGTACATGCACCTTGTAGCGCAGACCACGGAAATGATGGCGCAAAGCAGCCAGCGCCCGTTCCATCTTACCCTTGTAGAAGGGCCGAATAATTTCCTTGCTGATACGGATAATCTCACCGCTTTGCATCATCCCGCTCACCAGCAGGGCACCGAAACTGCCGGGAGCCAGGTTGACCACCGCATTCAGGCCTGAAAGTAAACGGATCAGCTCCTTATTGGCAATGACAATGCCGGTGCGTACGGCAGGCAGGCCAAACTTGGAAAGCGACAAGCACAAAATAATATGCTCATTCCAGATAGGAGTTGCTTCAGTATAGATCATGCCGGGAAACGGGAGACCATAGGCATTGTCGAGAATCAGCGGGATGTTATGTTCTGTAGCCAGGTCGACCAGGCCCTGCACCTCTTCATCGGTCAGAACATTACCGGTGGGGTTGGTGGGACGGGACACACAGATGGCAGCCACATCGTCCTCCACCTGCAACTGGGTGAAATCGACCCGATACTTGAAAAGATCCTCGCCACGTTCCTCGATCACTGGTTGGTACGAACGAAAAAATCCATCGCACAGGCCAAGATCTGCATACCCTATATATTCCGGTGCAAGGGGCAGCAGGATCTTGCGACGCTGGGCACCGCTTGCGCCTGCCAGCATGTTGAAGAGCAGAAAAAAAGCTCCCTGGCTGCCACAGGTGAGGCAGATGTTTTCCTCATCCAAATCCCAGCCGTATTCCCGACGCAACAAGGCGGCCAGAGCGCGCAACATCTGAGGATTTCCCCTGGGCGGATCGTAAATGCCAATCAGTCGGCGCAGGCTCTGCTCGTCATCGATCAGTTCCTGCAAACGCCGCCGCATCAGCTCCTGCACCTCTGGCACATGGCCTGGATTGCCACCTCCCATCATGATCTTGTCGCCAGCGGCCAATGCCTGGCCCAGATCATCCATAAGATGCACAATGCCTGCCCCTTGGCACAGACGCATACCAAAATCAGATAGTTTCATATGCCCAGTCAAACCTCTAAATGAATACCTACACGCTCGTAAATAAAATTAAACCATGTATTGAAGATATTGCGGCAACAATCAGGCTAGCCGCTCCAACACTTTTTTCCTGGCATACTCGGTGGAATTATGGCACCCAAACCCCAGTATTTTCTGGTTGGTTCATGGTCTGCAAAGTGCATGATTGTACCAAGTTCCTCCAAAAATACCAGAGGAGATCAAAGTGGTAAAAACGGAATCCTTGCATGCAAAAAATACGGCTTGAACAGAGGCAAATCCACATTCCATCTGCGCAGAATGTGCTTGCATCGTCCATTTGGGCAACAACATTCCGGTCTGACTGGGCAGAGAACGTCGATCAGAACTTGCGAAAAAATAGAATACAGGTGATAGTAGACGCGCCCAAACAGTCAAGCATACATTTATTCTCTTTCCCGTGCAAAAAAGATAGACATGCACGATATGGACCAACCAAAACCCCACTTCATGCACCAGGCACATTCCCCATCACCACAAGACGCCATCGAACTCAAGGGCAGTGCACTCACTGTGGTGGTGTTGCATCTGAAAAACAGCGACCCTCGCATACTGTACCCACAATTGGAAGACCTTATCGACGAGGCTGGCTCCTTTCTGGCCAGTGCCCCAGTGCTCATAGACGTGACAGCCCTGGATAGCAATGCGCAAGATATGCTGGATTTTTCCTACCTGCTCAGGTACCTGCGCGGTGCGGAATTGATGCCGGTTGGCGTACAAGGTGCGACTGACAGTCAGAAAGACCGGATCAGCCAAGCTGGCTTGCTCGCTGTGGCCACGGTAAAAAAAGGGGGACACCAGGAAACCAACCCTGCAGTGCAGCCCGTGCCGAGCCGAGCCAAAAAGCAGCCTGCACCCCAGGCAGCGCCTCGACAAGAACCAGTTGCACCTGCCGAGCCTCCCCCACCCCGGGACGAGACAGCTCAACGCCGGCAAGCCAACACCGCAGCAACACCTGCTGCGGCCATAGCCCCGGTCGTGATAACGCGGCCAGTGCGCTCTGGCCAGCAGGTCAGCGCACCCCATGGTGATCTCATTGTACTGGCATCGGTCAACGCAGGTTCCGAACTGTTTGCCGCCGGCAATATCCATGTGTATGGTGCCCTGCGTGGCCGTGCCCTGGCTGGTGTCAACGGCGATACCGAGGCGCGGGTTTTCGCTCTGCAGGGCAACCCTGAACTGGTGGCCATAGCCGGAGACTATGTGGTCAATGAGGAGTTACCCCGGGGAGTGATCAATCAGAGTTTTGCCGTCTATTGGACAGAGTCAGGTTTGAGATTTCAGGTCCTTGGTTCCTTTTATTTTTGATTTCTTGATCAACATCAGCATCCAGAGAACACACACAGACCATGAACAAAGAAAACAAATCCCCAAATGAAGGGCAAAATCTGGCCACTGTGGTAGTGGTCACGTCTGGCAAGGGAGGGGTTGGTAAAACCACCACCAGCGCCGCCTTTGCGGCTGGCCTTGCCCAACGGGGTTACAAAACCGTGGTGGTCGATTTTGATGTCGGCCTGCGCAATCTCGATTTGATCATGGGTTGTGAGCGCCGGGTCGTATACGATCTGCTCAATGTCATCCATGGCGAAGGCTCGCTCAATCAGGCACTGATCAAGGACAAACGCCAGGACAACCTCTTTATTTTGCCTGCCTCGCAAACCAGAGACAAGGAAGCCCTAACCTTTGAGGGGGTGCGCGATGTCATCGCCGAGTTGCAGGAACGCTTTGATTTCATTGTCTGCGACTCACCGGCTGGCATCGAAAAAGGGGCCATGGCTGCCATGTATTTTGCCGACGAGGCCCTGGTGGTGACCAACCCGGAAATTTCTTCAGTGCGTGACTCCGACCGCATCATCGGTATGCTGGCCAGCAAGACCCGCCGCGCTGAAGAAGAACTCGATCCGGTGGAGGTACATCTGGTCATCACCCGCTACGACCCCTCGCGGGTGCACAGGGGCGACATGCTCAGTGCCGAGGATATTCAGGAGGTGCTGGCCATCCCTTTCCTCGGTGTTGTGCCGGAATCCAAATCAGTCCTGATCGCCTCAAACGCTGGCATTCCCATCACCCTGTGTGAAGAAAACGATGCTGGCAACGCCTATTTTGACATTGTCGACAGGTTCCTCGGTCACAAGTTGCCCCACCGCTTTCTGGTCGCCCCCAAAAAAGGAATTCTCTCCAGAATTTTTGGAAAGGAGTAATATGAGCCTGTTTTCCTTTTTTCGAAGAAAAGAACCCACTTCTGCCTCGATAGCCAAGGAACGGTTGCAGATTATTGTTGCGCACGGGGGCCGTCGTCCCTCGTCGCCGGAATTTCTGCCCCAGTTGCAAAAAGATATTCTGGAAGTGGTACGTAAATATATTCCGGTCAGTGAAGATCAGATCAATCTGTCTCTGGACAGAAAAGAGGACTGTGAGGTGCTGGAACTGAATATCGCCATCCCCGATGAAACGACTAAACCACCACCGCGAACCAGATTCTAAAAAACGTTTTTCTCAACTTTTTCTGCCTCTGGTTCATTGACAGGCAGGGTAGTACGCCATGCAATACATCAGCACCCGGGGCGGGATTGCCCCCCTTTCCTTTACCGACGCGGTCATGATGGGTCTGGCCAGGGACGGTGGTTTGCTTTTGCCGCAGTACCTGCCCGCTGTGGACCACTCCACCCTGAACCTTTGGCAACAGATGAGCTACCAGCAGCTCGCCTGTGCCATTGTTTCCCTGTTCATCGACGATATTCCGCAGCGCGATCTGGAAGATCTCATCGACCAAGCCTATGCCAGCTTTGCCCATCCCCAGGTGACGCCCCTGCGCCGCGAGGGTGACCTCTACATCTTGGAGCTCTTCCATGGTCCCACCCTGGCCTTCAAGGATGTGGCCCTCCAGTTCCTGGGCAACCTCTTTTCCTATATCCTGGCGCAGCGTGGCGGCTTCATGAATATTTTAGGTGCCACCTCCGGAGATACCGGCAGTGCCGCCATTGCCGGAGTGCGCGGCAAAAAGGGAATCAATATTTTCATCCTGCATCCCCATGGCCGCACCAGTCCCCTCCAGGCCCTGCAGATGACCACGGTTCTGGATGCCAATGTGCACAACATTGCAGTGCGCGGCACCTTTGACGACGCCCAGGCCATTGTCAAGTCCCTCTTCAACGAGCTGGACTTCCGGGACCAACACCAGTTGGGCGCGGTCAATTCGATCAACTGGGCCCGGGTGTTGGCGCAGGTGGTGTACTATGTGTATGCCTACCTGAAACTGCGGAAAAACGGCCATGCCAGTGTGGATTTCTCCGTGCCCACCGGCAATTTCGGCGACATTTTCGCAGGCTTTGTGGCCAAAAATCTTTTACCGGCAGGCTGTTTACACACCCTGATTTTGGCCACCAATGCCAATGATCTCCTCACTCGTTTTGTTCACAAGGGCGACTATTCCAAGGGTCAAGTCATTGCCACCAGCAGCCCGTCCATGGATATTCAGATAGCCTCCAACTTTGAACGCTATCTTTTTTATTTACATGATGAACGTGGGGATAAGGTGCAGGCAGATATGGAGCAGTTCACCCAAAGCGGCAGGCTGGATCTGTCCCGCTTCCGGACGCGCACTGCCGAGGATTTTTTATCCCATTCCGTATCCGAAGAAGACACCATTGCCACCATTGCCAGCTTCCACCAGGCACACGGCTACCTGCTCGATCCGCACAGTGCGATTGGAGTCAAAGCGGCCCAGGTGTGCCGAGATGCCTCGCGGCCGGTTGTTTGCCTGGCTACAGCCCATCCGGCCAAATTTGGTGCGGCTGTGTGCAAGGCCATTGGCAGCGAACCACCCCTGCCGCCTGCCTTGGCAGACCTGGACAAACGGGAGAGTCGCTGCGAAATCCTGGATGCCAACGTGGCAGCAGTACGGCGCTTTGTTGCAGCCCATGCCTTGGCCGCATAATCACAAACCAACACTGGCCTGCGCATGCCTGCAAGCCCCCCAAACGACAACAGCATGGAGAGCTACCAGCTACACGTAGAACAATGTACCGCCTGGTTGGCAGACAGGCTGGACAAGCCACTTGATCTGCTCATCCAGTTGGGCACCGGCCTGGGCGATTTGGCCGAAGCCATGGAAAACGCTGTACTCTATCCCTACGATCAGCTGCCGCATTTTCCCCACGCCACAGTCACCAGCCACAGCGGCAACCTGATCATTGGCCGCTTGGCAGGCAAGCAAACAGCCATTTTGCAGGGACGCTTCCACTGGTATGAGGGCTACAGTGCGCAAAGCGTTGGCTTTCCCATCCGGGTTTTGTCACAGTTGGGAGCGCATATTGCGCTGATCACCAATACCAGCGGCGGCCTCAATCTTACTTACCAGCCTGGAACCATCATGGTGGTGGCTGATCATATCAACCTGTTACCGGACAACCCCTTACGTGGCCCCAATGTGGATGCATGGGGCAAGCGTTTTCCCGATTGCTCCCAGCCCTATGATGCGCAGCTGCGTAGCCTGCTTCTGCAAAGCGCAGCTAACCTGGAGCTTGCAGAAGTAACCAGTGGCACCTATGTGTGCGTTCCTGGGCCCAGCCTGGAAACACCGGCGGAAACGCGCTTCTTGCGCCTGATTGGCGCAGATGCGGTGGGTATGTCTTCGGTGCCCGAAGTACTCACCGCCCTGCATGCCGGCATGCGCGTTGCTGCGCTTTCTGTGGTGGCCAATGTCAACAATCCAGACAACTTCGCGCCTATCCGCATCGAAGAGATCGTGACAGCAGCTCGGGACGCCCAACCGCGCCTGCGGCAGCTCATCCTCCATTTTATCGAATCCTTAGCACTATAATGCCCATGGCAACAGACAGACAGCTCCTGCTCAGTGGTCGTTATCTCCTCACCATGGAGGAAGGATGCCCGCCCATTGAAGAGGGGGCACTGCTCATTGCCGGTGAAAACATCGCTGCAGTAGGCAAGACAGCAGAGCTGCTCCAACGTTATCCCCAGGCGCTGCGACTGCACACACCCCACGGCCTGATCATGCCAGGCCTGGTGAATGTGCATACCCATGCGGCCATGAGTCTGTTCCGCGGCCTGGCCGATGACCTACCCCTCATGCGCTGGCTCAATGACTATATTTTCCCGGTGGAAGCCACCCTCAGTGCCGAGATGGTACAGGTTGGCACGCTGCTGTCACTCTGCGAAATGATCCGCTCCGGCACTACCTCTTTTTGCGACATGTACCTCTTTGCCGGAGCAGTGGCCGAGGCAGTGGAAGAATCGGGCATGCGCGCCTGGCTGGGCGAGGCCATCTACGATTTTCCATCCCCCAGTTATGGAGAGCTGGAAAACGGCCTTGCCCTGACTGAAGAGCTCATTGCCCGCTACCGCGAGCATCCGCTCATCAACATGACCTTGGTGGCCCATGCGGTCTACACCTGCTCACCAGCCCTGCTCACCAGGGTGGCCAACATGGCTCGACAGGCAAACCTTCCCCTGGCCATCCACCTGGCGGAAAACGAAGAAGAAGAAAAAAGCTGTCGGGAGCGCTATGGCCTAAGCCCGGTGTACCACCTGGAGCAACTGGGCCTGCTTGGCCCGAATCTCATCGCTGCCCACTGTGTGATGCCAGATGATGCAGAAATCGCCCTGCTCGCCCGTCGTGGTGTTAAGGTAGCCCATTGCCCGCACTCCAACATGAAACTCGGTTCAGGTATTGCACCGGTGGACACCATGCTGGCCGCAGGGGTGTGCGTAGGAGTAGGCACAGATGGCAGTGCCTCCAATAACAGTGTGGATATGTTTGCCGAAATGGGCAGCATGGCCAGAATCCACAAGGCCAAGCGTCGCGACCCCTTACCAGTCACTGCACAGGAGGCCTTGCACTGTGCCACCCTGGGTGGGGCCAGGGTACTTGGCGCAGAGCAAGTCATTGGCAGCCTGGCTGTGGGGAAAAAGGCGGACTGCATTGTGCTCGACCTCAACCAGCCCCACCTGACCCCGCTGTATCACCCGGTTTCCCACCTGGTTTATGCAGCCAAGGGCAGTGATGTTCTGCACTCCATGGTCAATGGCCGCATCCTCATGCAAGACCGAAAACTCTGCACCCTGGATGAAACCGCCATCCTCTGCCAGGCGCGTGAAATCGCCCAAGTTATTGCGCAGCGGCAAGCAGCGCCTGTAGGCAACAAGAGGTAAGTTGTGGGTATAGAACACCAGTCCTTCGCCTCAACAACATACAACGGACAGTTTTTTTGGCAAACAACCCTTTATTCTTGTCGATTGACAGCCACTTTAGAATAGTGCTATTGTAACGCTTTCTGCGCTTGTTCCCACGTAATGAGGTGATATTATGTTTGGTTTAGGCATGCCCGAACTGGTAATCATTCTGGTTATCATCGTTATTATCTTTGGTGCTGGCAAGTTACCCGAAATCGGTAGCGGCATTGGCAAGGGTATCAAGAACTTTAAAGAAGCGACCAAAAACGACGACAAACCCAAATCCATTGATGACAACAATACGGATAACAAGGCCTAACAACAACACAGCCTGATGCCCCTTGTTGTGCATCTGTATTCCTGCAGCCCTGCACCTCTCTGCCATCTGCACATATCTCTGCGTATAAAAGAGTGCAGCATAACCCGCCAAGACTTCGTGTGTCTTGGCGGGTTTTTTATCCAATGCGCTTGCCAAACGCTCTGTTCAGCCTGTTACAAACGAACCAGAGCCGTATAGCTCAAGGTGGTTGTACCCTTGGCCGGTACCTTCAGCAGCCAGGAGGCGGTGCGGGCCGTTTCCTTGCTGTGCGGCGCAGATTCGCTCATGATTTTCCAGTCCCCAGGGAGCGGCTCCAGCACCTTGACCTCCACTGTCTCATCCTTGGCATTTTTCACCTTGAGTTCGTAGCTGCTCTCAAAGCTGTAGTTGAAAGGACCGGTTCCGGCTATTTTTTTGAAACTGGTCTGCTTTTTTTCGGCAGTCACATCAAAGGCCGTACCCAAACGCAGGCGCAGGATCTCCCGGTCAGGCGTGTGCTCTATACGGTCTTCGCCCACAAACTGCAAGAGACCACTGCTGTCCTTTTTATACACCCGCACCACTCCGGCAGGTAAAGGCAGGCCCAGGCCAACCTCCTTTTCGTTTTGTATCTCTACCTCAATGCCCACGTCCAGCTTGGTGCCCAAATCACCGGCCTGGTTGCGGTAGTAATAGTCTTGGCCGCGCAGAATAAACTCCTTGCGGCAGGCTACATCATCCGCCTGGAGCAGACTGACCTGTTTCTGCTGGTTATCGGCAATGGTGGTGGGACGTTCCAGGGTATAGAGATGGTATTCGAACATCGGCTCCTCCACCATGGCCTTGCGGGCGGCCCTGGCCATGGTCGGTGCCGCCATCATCTCCAGGTTCTCCTGCCTCGCGTCCTGCACCACATGCACATCCCCTGCCACCAACTGTAGACGCGCCTGGGGATAGCTTGCCCCACTTTCGTTGGTAAGCGTTACCCAGCCGCCCAGGTTGAGCCGGTCGTCATTGGGATTCAACTCTGCCACGTAATCAGCTTGCCAACTCAAACCACTGCTCAAATAACTCAGCTCAGCCTCCCGTTCGCCGGTAAGCGCACTTTCCACAAGCAGGGTCAGTGTGGGACGGTCACGCAGATTGGCCGGGACATCCGGAAAAACCAGGCGACCATGCACCCCGGTTTCAATATGGTCTCCCACCTTGAGCACCACCCCGTTATTGCCCGCACTGAGCACCAGGGCCTGCTCTGCCCGTTCTTCTCCGGTGGTGGGGTGCTGGCGCAGGATAGTGACTTCCCGACCCACATACTTGCTGAGCAGTGAAAACGGTGTGAGCAAATCGTACTCAAAATTCTGTTCCAGAAGATCCAGCTCGCCACCGGTCAGCAAGGCGCTTTCTGGACGAATTTTCGCACTCACCTCGCGCAGGGCCAAGGTGCTGATGCCAACGGGCAGGTGTAATCGTCTTTTGTCTTTGATCAGGGCAAGGTTATTGTTGTAGATGGTGAGGCTGAGTGCCTCCCGTTCGGCGGCAGTGGAAACAATCTCTTGGCCAGGCCCGTCTTCTTGTTTTTGGATAACGCTCTCCGCACCCCAGGCAGGGGCAGCGGCGCAACAAACAACGGCCAGGGAACACAGTAGGGTACGCATAGGTTTCACGCTCCTGGGGAAAAAAACGGCGCAGCAGTCTCCACCCGCCAGTTATAATCGCCTAATTTGTCTAAATTTTTTGCTTATTCGTCCTTATCAAGACTTGTGCCATGGTGCAGATTGACCACCAGCGGCACCCGCAGCGGCATGGCCGTCTCCATGGTTGTCTGCACCAGGGCAGACAGTTCCTCCAACTCGGCATGCGGTACCTCGAAAACCAGCTCATCATGTACCTGCAGAATCATGCGACTGGCCATCTGTTGTGCAATCAAGGTCTGATGCAGGCGCAACATGGCC
This sequence comes from Desulfobulbus sp., assembly GCA_040776885.1. Taxonomy (GTDB): domain Bacteria; phylum Desulfobacterota; class Desulfobulbia; order Desulfobulbales; family Desulfobulbaceae; genus Desulfobulbus. The sequence goes on from JAXGZR010000001.1 coordinate 867,548, forward strand.
AGTTTGATGATGTCTGCCGCAGTGCCTTGGATGGGCGTGTTGATGGCCGCGCGCTCGGCAAATTCACGCTGCATTCTGTTTTTGTTTGCCAAATCGGGCAAAAAGCGCCGTCGTCCCGCCAGAGTACTCACATAGCCATTGCTTCTGGCCTGCTCGACCACATGTTCCATGAAGCGTTTGATTCCGGAAAAATGGGCAAAGTAGCGGTCGATAAACAGCTGTGCCTCCCTGCGACTCAATTCCAACTGGTTGGCCAGGCCAAAGCTGGACATGCCGTACACAATGCCAAAATTAATGGTCTTGGCCACCCGCCGCATCTCGGCGGTTACCAGCTCTGGTGCCACAAAAAACACCTCAGCCGCGGTCCGGCGGTGGATATCGGCCCCGGCCTGGAAGGCGGCAATGAGTTCAGCATCTTCGCTGTAGTGCGCCAGTACGCGCAGATCAATCTGGGAATAATCAGCTGACAACAAAAACGAGCCAGGAGGAGATACAAAAGCTGCGCGGATACGACGGCCCTCCTCGGTGCGGATGGGAATGTTCTGTAGGTTGGGGTTGCTGGAACTGAGCCGGCCAGTGGTTGTGCCGCACTGGTTGAAGGAACTGTGCACCCGGCCAGTGACCGGGTCGCGCAACTCGGCCAGCTTATCCACATAGGTATTTTTCAGCTTGGCCAGGTTACGGTACTCGAGCACCAGGGCAGGCAGGGCATGCTCCCGGGCTAGACTCTCCAACACCTTCACATCCGTTGACCAGCCGGTTTTGGTTTTGCGTCCCTTGGGCAAACCAAGCCGGTCAAAGAGAATTTCACCCAGTTGCTTGGGAGAACTGATATTGAAGCTCACACCGGCCTGGGTATGGATTTGCTCCTCTATCGTCTGCAAGCGGGAACTGAACTCCTCGCCCAAATCAACGAGGAGCTGCGCATCCACAGCTACACCTGCGGCCTCCATGGCCGCCAGCACAGAAATAAACGGACATTCCACCGTGGCCATCAGTTCATCGAGTTCCATGGCCGCCAGTTGTGGCTGTTGGTGCTGGTACAGGTGCAGGGCTGCCACCACATCTTCGCAGCTGTAATCCCGAGCTGCGGGCAAAGCAACCCGACAAAAGGCATCTGCAGCCCGGTCGCCATCAGTCACTTCGCTGAAGCTGGTCATGGCAAAACCCAGCTCGCCAACAAGTTCATCAAGCTTCAGGCTGCGCCGTTCCGGATTCAGCAGCCAGGCAGCCACCATGGTGTCGTGTAGCGGACCAGCCAAATGCAGCCCACCATTTTGCGGCGCAGCAAGGATGGCCAGATCAAATTTCAGGTTGTGGCCAACCTTGATGCAGGAAGCTGCGCACAACAAAGGCCGCAAAGCCTCGATCAGCTCTTCTAACTGCAACTGGCCTGCCAGCAACTCACCCTGATCATCCCTGTGGCCACAGGGCAAATACCAGGCTGCACGCTCACTCACGGCCAAGGAAATGCCCACCAGGCGCGCATGAAGTGGATCAAGCCCATCGGTTTCCGTGTCCAAGGCCACCAGCGGCTCCTTGCCCAGTCGCTCCACCAGGGCTTGTAAAGCCTTGGTATTGTCAACCAGGGTAAAGGCGCTCCTGTCCAACTGCAGCCGCTCTTCGGGCAGATCTTTCAAGAGGGAATGGAATTCCAGCTCGGTCCACAGTTCGCGCAGAGCCGCCTCGTCTGGGCCTGGCCAGCGGTAGTCTTCAAGGTGTGCCGGCACTGGTGCTGCACTGTTGAGCCGTACCAGATCACGGGAGAGGAAGGCCTGGTCCCGGTGCACGAGCAGTGATTCCACGGCCTTGCTCTTTTTGAACATTGGCGCAGCCTGGTACAACTGCTCAAGATTGTCGTACTCGGCCATAAATTTCCCGGCAGATTTAGGGCCAATGCCCGGCACACCAGGAATATTGTCGGAACTGTCACCGGTCAGGGCAAAAAAATCGAGTAGCCGGCCAGGCTCCATTCCATACTTCTGGATGACTGCAGCTTCATCCATGAGCGTATCTTTCATGGGATCCCATAGGCTCACCTGGGGTGATACCAGTTGTAGGAGGTCCTTGTCGCCCGAAACGATCACCACCTTATGTCCCTGTTCCACCATCCGGTGGGCAGCAGCAGCAATCAGGTCATCCGCCTCCTGGTCTGCCTGTTCAAGGGTCAGCATACCAAAGGCCTGCACTGTTCTGTGAATGAAGGCAAGCTGTTCCACCAAATCTTCTGGCATGGGCGGCCGGTTGGCCTTGTACTCCTTGTAGAGCAAATGCCTGAACACCGGTCCCTTACTATCAAAAGCCACAGCCACATAGCCGGGTTCTTGTTCCTTGACCAGGCGGCGCAGAATGGTTGTGAAACCGTACACCGCATTGGTGGGCAGACCGCTGCTGTTGGAAAGCCGTTTAATGGCATGGTAGGCGCGGTAGATATAGGCACTGCCATCAATGAGGTATAAAGTGGGCATGGCGTATTGGTGTATTTCCTGGTGGAGATGGGCAAGAATCAGTGCACAGAGTACCTGCTCTTGCAGGAAAGCAAAACAAAAACCCTGCCGCAGGGCAGGGTTTGACAGGGCTTCTGTGCTGAAAAGTGAACAAGACGCTACGAGTCGGCCCGACGCACCCAAGTGGCCTGCAGCCCCTTTTCGCCATGCTCTGCGGCAAAGATAACCGCATCGCCCTCGGCCAGTTGATCAAACTCCATGTCCTTGAGCACATGGGCCTGAAAGAATACATCGTCGTGCGTTTCAGCCGCAATAAAACCATACGCCTCTTTGGCGAAGATCTTGCGTATCACTCCGCTACCCTGCCCAGAAGCAACCGCCTCGACCAGGCTTTTTCCTGCCTTGTGGTTCTGCTTTTTCTGGACGATATTCTTCAGCTGAGCCCCAAGCACATCAAAGGCCTCCACCAAAAGCGAACGAACATTCTCTCCCCACCGTTTGACCACCACGGTGTCGCCTGGCACACCGGCGACCAGTGCCACCTCGTACCCGCCCTCCTTGTAGCCTGGGGTGGCTTCAATGCTCACGCGCAAGTGCAGGACAAAACTTGCATAGTGACGGATAAGCTTGGCTCGTTCCTCCTCGATTTTTTCCTGCCAGCCCTTCCGTAACTCCAGATTCTTGGCCTCAACTTTTAATTCCATATACGACCTCCGTGGTGAAACGGCGGTTAACGGCCCTATGCCGCCACCTGAAGGCTCAACCGTTCTTCCCGGCAGTCCACCTAGTGGTACTGCGGATTTTCAGCAAAAAAAGAAGAAAAAAGAATCGAAATATATTAGGAAGATACCAGTTAAGCATGATTCAATTATAGAATCACCAGCTGGAAAATCAAGCAGAGCCTGCATTTTTCCCGCCGCTTGGTCCACCAATACGGAGACGGTAAATGCCCACACCCAAAAAAATAGGCGTTCTTCTGCTCAACCTGGGAGGACCACAGCGGGCAGATGACATTAAACCCTTTCTCATCAATCTCTTTTCCGACCGGCAGCTTATCCGCCTGGGCCCAGCACTGTTACAGCCGCTCATTGCCCGCATTATTGCCCACCGTCGTGCCCTGAAAAGCGCAGCAAACTATGCACGCATCGGAGGCGGCTCACCCATCCTGCAAAGGACCAGGGAACAGGCACTGGCCCTGGAAAAAAAACTGGCACGTCATGGTAATTTCTTGGTTCGCCCCTGCATGCGTTACTGGCACCCCTTTGCCCACGAGATTGTCACGGAATTGCTTGCAAGCGGGGTGGAGCAATGCGTCGCCTTACCGCTCTATCCGCACTATTCCATTGCCACCAGCGGTTCCTCCCTTGCGGATCTGCAGCGCTGCCTCGATAAAACACGCCCTCCCCTGCCCTGCACCATCATCCGTTCCTGGCCGGAGCAACCCGATTATATAGCCGCTCTAGCCGAACGGGTGCGGGAGGGCTTGGCACTTTTCCCCGGTGAAGAGGTGTGCCTGCTCTACAGTGCCCACAGTTTACCCCAACACTTCATAGACAACGGAGATCCCTATGTGGAAGAGTTGGAAAAAACCATAGCAGCCCTGGAACAGCAAACCGGTAAAACAGGCACCCTCTGTTACCAGAGCCGCAGCGGACCCGTGGCCTGGTTGGGCCCCTCAACCCCGGAAACCATTGAACGTTGTGCCGCAGAAGGTGCGCGTAACCTGCTCATCCTGCCCCTTTCCTTTGTCTCCGACCATGTGGAGACCCTGGTGGAAATCGACATGGACTACAAAAAGCTCGCCCAAAAACTCGGCATGCGCTGCGCAAGCACCAAGGCGCTCAACCATGATCCACAGTTCATCCAAGGGCTTGCCGCGCTGGTCTTGGCCGCTATGGAATGATCCCCTGGTCAGCGACTGGTGGTTAGGCTGTGCAAACGTACGTTCATCAGCAGGCCAATGGCCACCATGTTGGTAAGCAAAGAAGAGCCGCCATAGCTAAACAGAGGCAAGGGTACGCCAACCACTGGTAAAAAGCCCATGATCATGAGCAGATTGATCGCTGCCTGCCAAAAAATGAGCGCCACGCAGCCAAAGGCCAGAATGGCCCCAAAACGGTCCCGGGCAGTCATGGCCACATGCACGCCCCAGGCCAGCAGGAAAAAATAGCAGCTGAGGAAAAAAAGAGCTCCCGCAAAACCCCACTCTTCGCTCCATACGGCAAAGGCAAAATCTGTATGTCGCTCGGGTAAAAAGTGGAGATGCCCCTGGGTGCCTTCCATGAATCCCTTGCCAAATAATTTGCCACTGCCGACCGCTATCTTGGATTGCAGAATCTGGTAACCGTGGTTGGCAGGATCAGCCTCGGGGTTCAAAAAGGTCTCAATGCGCTTACGCTGATACGGCTTGAGCAGAAATTTCCAGCCAATAAACAGGCAGGTCACAGCCACACCACTCAAGGTGGCCAGGGTGGACCAGCGCAGACGGATGAACAGGGTCATGGAGACAAAAACAGCTGCAACGATCAAAGCGGTGCCCAGGTCTGGCTGGACGAGAATAAGGCCAAATGGGACTATGGTCAGCACAATTGGCTTGAGCAAATCCAGCAACCGATATCCTCCGCTGACCCCGGCCCCGCTGGCGTAGCAGCAGCTCAGCACCAGAATAAGCACGAGCTTGGCCGGTTCCGAGGGCTGCAGATTAAAAAAGCCAAGATCAATCCAGCGCTGTGCACCACTGATGCTTTCAACAAACAGTCTTGTGTACACGAGGAGCAGCAAAACACCCACATACAGAACCCAACCCGCCTTGGCAATGCTCTGATAGTCGAACAGTTGCAGTAGAAAAATAAGGCCAAGCCCAACCGCAAAAAAGAACAGCTGCTTTTGAAAAAGCGATGAGACCCCCACGTCACTGACATGGCTGGAGCTGTACAAATTTGTCAAGGCCATAAGGGAGACCAGGAGCAGTAACAACAACATAACCCAGTCGAACTGCTTGAAAAATTGACGATCTATCGGTGTCATGGTGGCCTGACGCTTAGAGTTGTGTGGGAATATCAGGATCATAGGTTTGTTCGGCATCCTGCGCCTGTCCGTCGTCCTGTGTGCCAGGGACATCGGTATCCTCCAGCATCTGCGGAGAAAAAAGCAAACCGCTGGTGCCATCGTCCGGCAGCAGTCCCAGTTTTTCATTAAAATAGCGGTTTAGAATTTTGGCGGCTATGGGTGCAGCTGCAGAGCTGCCATGCAGGCCGTGCTCCACCAATACTGTGACCGCAATTTCTGGGTTGGTGGCCGGTGCAAAGCAAGTAAACCAGGCGTGATCCCTGTATTTGTAGGGAATATCCTGTTCCTTAAGATGCTGATACTGCTTGAGGCGCACCACCTGGGCAGTGCCGGTTTTTCCGCCGACTACAATACCTTCTGCATCGACCTGCGCCCTCCGGCCCGTACCCCGCTTGCCGTTCACCGCTTCAACCATGCCGTCACGAATCAGCTTCAGGTTCCTGCCCTGGCCGGTAAAGCGATGCAGCACTTCTGGATGGAAATTCTGCGCCACCGTGCCATCAGGGAGCATTTCCTTTTCCACAATTGCAGGTTTGTACAGGGTACCCCCATTGGCAATGGCAGCGGTCATCACTGTCAGTTGCAGGGGGGTCACCAGATTATAGCCCTGGCCAATGGCAACGGAAAGGGTTTCGCCTTCATGCCACTTTTCGTTGTGCACCTTCCTTTTCCATTCAGTGGAGGGCACAATGCCGGCCTTTTCGTGCTCCATTTCCACGCCGGTTATGTTCCCCAGGCCAAACAAGCGGGCATATTTGGCCAATCGATCAACTCCCAAACGTTGCCCAACCTGATAAAAATAGACATCACAGGATTCGGCCACAGCCCGTTTCAGGTTGACCGTGCCATGGCCACCACGCTTCCAGCAACGGTATACCCGATTGCCAAAGCGGTGGTAACCAGGACAAAAAAAAGTAGTTTCCGGGGTCACCAGCCCTTCGGCCAGGCCAGCCAAGGCGGTAACGGGTTTATAGGTGGAACCGGGCGGATACTGTCCCTGCACCAGCTTATTCACCAGCGGATGGAGAGGGTTGTCCAGCATGGCCTGCCAGTTCGCATGGGAGATGCCGCCCACGAAATCCTGCAGATGTAACGGCGGCGAGCTCGCCATTGTCAGCAGACGACCGGTGTTGACCTCCATGGCCACCACTGCGCCAGCATAATTTTTGCTGGTCAGTTCCTCTTCGGCGATCTTCTGCATATCAATATCAAGGGTCAGCTGCAAGTCATGGCCCGGTACCGGTCGCTCACCTTTTAGACTCTTCTGCTCAAAGCCCAGGGCATTCACCTCCATATAGTCCCGACCCTTGGTGCCGCTCAAATCTGTCTCGCGCAGCCGCTCCAATCCGGCCTTACCGATAAGGTCACCGCCACGGTAGCGGGCCCTGCCCATGCGGTCGAGTTCTTCCCTGTTGATCTCACCCAGATAACCGATAAGATGCGAAGCCAGATCACCGTAGTGGTACACTCGCAGGGGCACCACCTCGATGCTGACCTCGGGCAGATACATGCGGTTCACTTCGATCTGCGCGACCTTGTCCCAGGAAATATCTTCGGCCAGACGCACTGGAATGTGCCCGGGCTGTCCCACCATTTTCCGGATTTTTTCCAGCAGAACTGAAGTGTCTTCGCCCAAAACCCGGGTCAGGGTCTTTAACCATTCATCATTGAGCTGGTTGCTCTCCCGCAGCCAGATAACGTTGAATGAAGGGCGGTTGGTCACCATCTCCCTGCCCTTGCGGTCCAGGATATTGCCTCTGGGTGCAATGATTTCCAGATACCGTACCCGGTTGGAATCGGCCAGCTTGTTATAGTAATCGCCCTGGTCAATCTGCAAATAATACAGACGCGCCAGGATGACGATAAATGTAGCCACGATGATACCCATGGCGTACAAGCCTTTTTTCGCCTGGATTTTCAGCTCATCGGCATCCTGCGAGATCAGGGGCACAACGCCCTGATCTTTCTTGCGTTCACCATTGAGCATGGTTTCTGGCCGACGGCGGTTGGCTTTGCGCAAGGTTTGCATGGATTGGGTACTCCTCAAAAAATTCTGGTCTGTCAGGTTTGGCGTCTTTTCGGTCTGTCAGAGCGCACGCGTAGCCGCTTCCAAGGGTACACCATATTCTTGCTATAGGTATAGAGTTTGTCCAGCAGACGAAATAGAGGATAGGTGAACGCAGCCACAAGGGCAGCACGAATCAGCATCTCCCACCAAACCCAGGTAACGAGCTGACCGACATACAAAAAGTCAAACACCAGGTACACCAATGCGGACAAAAGAAAAAAAGTTAGGGAAATCAAAGGAATTGAATACAGAAAATCCCAGCGTACCATCCTGGAGCTAAAGAGCCGGATGCAGGCAAAACCAGCAAAACACAGGGTGGAGAACATGCCCAGCATAGTGCCGACCAGAACATCCAGCATCAGGCCAAGGAGATAGACGAGTAGCAAACCAAGAACAGGAGTAAAACGGCTTGCCAGATAGGCGACGAAGATAAAATAAAAATCCGGAGAAAAGGCCCAAACCGGAGTGGGCATCAACAGGGTGGTCTGCAACACGACCAGAAGGGTGCCAACAACCAGAAAACAAAGAAATGTCATGACCGTCCTGCAAAAAACCGTCTTGTGCAGCCGTGCCCAGGCAGGCGTGACGGCCCGCACAACGGCGCACGCCTACGGTTGAACCGGCTGCTCGAAAATTTCGTTGAGGTTAGGTTTTTCTATGACCAAAAGGTGCTCAATGGTTTGATAATCTACTGCTGGATGTACTTCGATTTCATGGAACATGCCCTGGGGCTGGCGGAAGACCTTGGAAACAATTCCGACTGGCAGCCCGGTGGGAAAAACACCACCGTAACCAGCGGTAACCACATAATCTCCTACCTCGACATCCACATTCTTCAAAATATATTCCAAACGGTAAGTGAGTTCACCTGTCCCCTTCAAAATACCCCGCACCCGCGATTTCTGCAAAAGCACATCAATGGCACTGGAAGGGGCAATGGCCAAAAGCACCTTGGAATAATTGGGAGAGGTCGTAAATATCTGGCCAACCACTCCCTCACTGCACACCACCGGGCTTCCCTTGACAATGCCGCTGTTGGCGCCTTGATCAATGATCACGGAGCGAAAAAAGGGCGAAGGATCCTTGCCAACAATAGTGGCGGCAATGGAACGCTGTTCAGCGGCATTTTTGAAATCCAACAGCTTGCGCAGGCTGGCGTTGGTCGCCATGGCTTCACGGCTCCTGTTAAGCAAAGCCTCGGTCTCCTGCAACTGTTTACTCAGCCGTTTCTTCTCCTCGTTGAGTTTGAAAAAATTCTGAATACTGTCTATATAGTCGCTCTTAAAGGAACTCAAGAGTGAACCAGTGGCTGTAACGGTTTTCTGCACCGGGCCAACGAATTCCATAGCAATCTTGTGCATGGGGCCGAACTGCCGGGAGCCAAAGGTACTGACCAAAAACAAAACCCCCAGGATAAGCAGCACCACCGCCACCACCAGTACACGCAGGTACTGTGTTTTGCTATTGCGTTTCTTGCGAAGTTGTTGACGCATAAAAGTAGTGGTAAACTGGGCTTCGCCTGCATGGGCAGGCACATCAGGCAACGAGCCAGTCAGTGCTCAGTCAATGGCGATTTCCCGCAGGATATCCAGCTGATCAAGCGCTCTGCCCGAACCAAGCACCACTGAAGAAAGCGGATCATCAGCCACGATAATGGGCATGCCGGTTTCATTGAGCAGCCGCTGGTCAATATTTTTGAGTAACGCACCACCGCCAGTCAATACAATACCCTGGTCAACGATATCAGCAGACAGCTCTGGTGGTGTGGATTCCAGCGCCACCCGCACCGCATCCACAATCACATCCACCTGTTCGGCAATGGCAGACTGAATTTCCTTGGATGAAATAGTAATGGTTTTCGGTATACCGGCCACCAGGTCTCTGCCCTTGATATCCATAGTTTCATATGGCTCTTCGGGCAAGACATTGCCAATGGTGGTCTTGATTTCCTCGGCAGTGCGCTCGCCAATGGCCAAGTTGTGCTTGCGCTTGATATACTGCAGGATGGCCTCATCCATCTTATCGCCAGCCACTCGCACAGATTTGGAATAAACAATCCCTGCCAGAGAAATGATCGCCACCTCGGTGGTACCACCGCCAATATCCACCACCATACTGGCCATGGGCTCGGTAATGGGCAGACCCGCGCCAATGGCGGCTGCCATTGGCTCTTCAATCAAATACACTTCACTGGCCCCGGCAGATTCGGCAGTATCCCGCACAGCCCGTTTTTCCACCTGGGTAATGCCTGAAGGTACAGAGATAATAATACGCGGGTGCACCAACCGGCGACGATTGTGCACCTTGTTGATAAAATAGCGCAACATGGCCTCGGTCACCTCGAAATCGGCAATCACACCGTCTTTCATGGGCCGGATGGCCACGATATTCCCCGGGGTCCTACCCAGCATCTCCTTGGCCTCCCCGCCCACGGCCAGCACCTTGCTGCCGCGCATATCCTTGCGTACGGCCACCACAGAAGGCTCACGGAGGACAATCCCCTTGCCCTTCACATAGAGCACCGTGTTGGCCGTGCCGAGATCTATGGCCAAATCTTTGGACAACCAACCAAAAAGCGGGGTGAGAAACGGCAGCATCTGGTTCCACCTTGTTATATGGATACGCTCGTCACCGGAAGGTACGAGCGGCTATAGACAGAGCAAGCGAATATAGAATCCAAGGAACTTTCTTTTTTACAAGCGAGGAATTCTACCAATATCCCAATAAAATGGCAACCTCTATACCCTGAATCAAAAAGAAATAGAAAAACTTGACACGAGCAAGGTCCCATGGTATCAAGTTGCCCACATGCCGTCACGAAATGGGGCTATAGCTCAGCTGGGAGAGCGCTTGAATGGCATTCAAGAGGTCAGCGGTTCGATCCCGCTTAGCTCCACCAAAAATATACTCCGGGTTTTACTGGGGTTTCCGTACAAAACCCGCAGCCAGTAATGGTTTGCGGGTTTTTTCTTTATACTTCTTATACTTCTAGTGTACAATCCTGCCCTTTTGCTCAAAAGATGCCAGTTCTGGACAAATCAAGATGACCAGCCAAAGACATCACGGCATGGAACCCGACTCAACCGACAAAGTGCCGATGGTAATGGTGACAGGAGCTGATGCGGCAGCATCTTCTGCCGGCTGTTGTGGTTGGTTAGGCGATGCAGACGGGGATCCTCCTTGACGCACGGAAAGGGGTTTGATGGTGATATCGTCTGTTACCCGGGCCTTCAGGGAGGCATTGGAATATTCGCGCTGCATCAGGGAAAAAAACAAGGCAACCACTGCAAATAATGCCAGAACAACCACTGTAATAATAATAAGTAATTTTCCTGTGGAGATTCGTCCCAAGCCTTTTTTTGCGGCAGATTGCCAGGATTGCAGCCGCAAGACAGGAGCACTGCCCCCTTGACCACTGTCGGATGCTGACAGCGTCTCTGCCGCACCGTCCCCGCCTTTTTGAACGGGCAGATCGTGTTTGGCTGCCAAAACCGTTTCCCGAGCTACCTGGCTTTGCTCTTCCACATATCGTTTACCGTTTTCCAAACCCGGAACATCAATCGCAACCCGTTCCATCTCCCGGTACATCTTCCCGGCCAGCACATACGCTTCTTCGGCAAGATATTTGTTGGCCTGCAATTGTAAATCGCGCACCACTGCTAACGAGCCTTCCAGTTCCCGTTCCAGGGCCTGTCGCTCCTGCGGAGGAAGATCGTCTTCATCCAAAAGACCAAAAAGGAATTGTGCCTCAAAAAGCCGTTTTTCCTTGATGCGCTCCCGGATAACCACCGCAGCGTTGTGTGTGGTTAAATGAGAAGGGGTCTGCGATGGCACTGGTGGGGGTGTTGATGGTGGTGTTTGCATGATTATTGCACCAAATACCCATTAAAGACATTCTGCAGAAAGGAAACGGTCATCCCAATTACAATACCACAGCCAAAACCAAGGCCGACCAAGGCTGAAAACAGTGCGCAAATCGCAAAACCACTATATTCAGACCACTTATAATCAGGCGTTATCAGAGAGATGCCCCCACTCCACATTCCACTCTTGCCAGCCTTTAAAACAATGCTTTCAACAAAAAATAGGTTATGAGCCCTGCGCCCGCAGAACCGTATAACAACATTCAGGGTATGCAGTCGCCACCGGTGTGCTGGTAGATGAGAACAAAAGCTGCTATTGCCGCCAGTACGGCAAAAACAATGTAGAATAATTCATTCATGGCAAAGCCTCTTTCTGTGTCTCCCTTAAGCTACTAGGCACGTATTTTTGCATCCTTTTTCTTACGCAATCGGATAGCCTTGGGAGTAATTTCCACCAATTCGTCATCTTTAATATAGGCTATGCATTCCTCCAAACTCATGTCAAGGGGTGGGGTGAGGATGACTGCCTCGTCTGAGCCAGCAGCACGGATATTGGTCAACTTCTTACCCTTGGCAGGGTTAACCACCAGATCTGCTGACCGGCAATGTTCACCAATGATTTGCCCCGGATAGGTATCAATACCTGGTCCTACAAAAAGGCGGCCCCGTTCTTGCAGATTGAAGAGCGCATAGGCCACGGTGGTGGCCATTTCCTTGACAATCATCACTCCATTGCTCCGGCTTTGAATGTCGCCGGCATAGGGCCCCCATTCGGCAAAAACATAGTTCATTACCCCCATGCCGCGGGTATCGGTCATAAAAACGGAACGGTAGCCCAACAGACCACGAGTAGGAATCCTGAATTTCATGCGGGTCAGTTCAGCACCGACTTCCATATCGGTGAGTACCCCTTTGAGCTTGCCTAGTTTTTCAATCACCACCCCTTGGTACTGCTCGTCCACATCCACAGACACATCCTCATAGGGTTCGAGCAATTGGCCGTTTTCTTCACGCGTCAGCACCTGTGGTCTGGTTACCTGAAACTCATACCCTTCCCGTCGCATCTTTTCGATCAGGATGGAAAGGTGCAACTCACCCCGGCCCGCCACCTGAAAACCAACTCCTCGGCCCAAAGGTTGTACCTGCAGGGCCACATCAGCCAGCGTTTCCCGGTTCAACCGCTCTTCCAGGTGCCTGGAGGTGACAAACTTACCGTCTTGACCGGCAAAGGGCGAGTCATTGGGAATAAACTGCATGGCAATGGTGGGTGGATCAATCTCAATCACCGGCAGGGGTTGGGGATGCTCCGGATCGGTAAAGGTCACGCCCACGGTCACATCTTCCATACCGGCCACAGAAACAATGGCACCACAACTAGCCGATTCCACCGGCACCTTTTGGTCGCCGTCAAAGGCAAAAATTTTATTGATGCGCGCTGGGCCGATGCTGCCGTCGCGCCGCACAATGGCCAGTGATGTGCGTAAATCAAAGTGCCCGCTGGTCACCTTACCAGTTCCCAGCCTGCCCAGATAGGGAGAATAATCAATAGTATTGATTTGCAGTTGCACAGGCGCATTGGGATCGCCCGGTGGTGGCGGCACATGGCGCACGATCATCTCAGAGATAGCCTCCATGCCTGCGCCGTCGGGATTAGCATCCGGCTCATTCAGAGCGTACCCCGCCTTGGCCGATGCATAAACCACCGGAAAATCAAGCACCTCATCCGGTGCACCCAAGCGATCGAGCAAGTCAAACACCTGGTCCACCACCCAATTTGGCCGGGCTGCGGGTTTGTCGATCTTGTTGACCACCAGCAGGATGGGCAGCCCTTCGGCCAGGGCCTTTTTGACCACGAAAAAAGTCTGCGGCATGGGCCCTTCCTGGGCATCCACCAGCAACACCGCCCCATCGGCCATGCGCAGAACCCGCTCCACCTGGCCGCCGAAATCCGCATGCCCTGGGGTATCGATAATATTGATAAAGTACTCGCCATAGCGGTACGAACCGTTTTTAGCGGCAATGGTGATGCCGCGCTCGCGTTCGAGCTCCATGGAATCCATCAGACGTTCCGCCACCTGCTGGTTGGAGCGAAACATGCCGCTATGCCGGAACAGCTGATCAACCAGGGTAGTTTTACCGTGATCTACATGGGCAATGATGGCAACATTACGAATTTTATCTTGATTCATAGGGAGATGCGCAATCAACGCTGGGCAAACAAAAAGCGCCTGATTCAGCGTGGACAACAACGCCTACGGCGACTAGGGATATAGTGAAAACCGGTTAGTTAAACAGAAAATCTGGAAAAAATCAAGTGGGGTTCCGCCAGGTAAAGCCGAGTACATCATGGGGACAGTGATCGCTACAGAGTCCGCAATTCCAGCAATAGGGGCTATCGGCCTCACCACGGGACGGGGCCAGGCCCAGCGGACAACTCTCGTCGCACCGACCGCACGATGTACAGGATGCCGCATGCCAAACAAGATACACAACTTCCAACCCTACCATCCTGCCAAGACGGCCCGCCTGGCTGCGGCTGAGCGGCGCAAAAGCGGCACGGCAGTGTCCACATAGTCTACAATCACCGCTGTTTTACCTGCAGCCGGACGGACAATCCTGCCCGCCACCTGAAGCAGGCGACCTTCAAATTTAATGGGTGTGGACAAAACCAAAGTGCTCAGCCCCGGGCAATCAAAACCCTCGCCAATGAGTTGCACCGTGGCCACTAGAACCTCAAGCTTGCCGGCCTGCACATCCGCCACGATCTGTTCCCGCTCCTCCCTGGCTGTTTGCCCGGTCAAAAGCGCTACCGCCACCCCCTGGGCGGCAAGACCTTCGGCAAAGAACTCGCAGTGAGCGCGCCGGTCCGAAACCAACAAGACCGTGCCCCGCTCGGGCTGTCGAGCCAACCTGAGCGTATCCTCCAGGATCAGGCCGTTGCGGCCCGGATCTTCGGTGAGCGCCTTGAGCAACTTGGCGTAATCTCCCTGGAAGCCGTATGTGAAAGAAGTTGGTTTCTGGATGAGTTCCGGCTGCAGCACCGCACCACTGGCGGCCAGCATGTTGCTATCCACCTGGTGCACCAGCTCGCCCATATACATATAGATAAGACGGGTCATGCCGTCGTCCCGGCGGAAGGCAGTGGCAGAGAGACCCAACATGTAGTGACTGTCAAAGGCGGCCACACTTTCCGTGAACAGGCTGGCCGGTACCCGATGGCACTCATCTACCACAAGATGGCCAAAGCAGGGAACCAGATCATCCAGGTGTTTGCGGGCGGTGTTAACAATGGCCACGGTCAGCGGGCGGATATCCAGGCGGCCATCCCCTGCCTGTCCCGCCTCGATCCCCAAAAACTGTTCGATTCGCTCCAGCCACTGGTTGAGCAGCTCCTTGGTGTGTACCAGTACCAGGGTAGGCTGAGCGCGGCGGGCCATGAGCGCGAGCGCCATCACCGTTTTCCCCGAACCGGTTCCGGCTTCCAGCACACCAAAGGAACCAGCGGCCGTATCCTCCACTGCCCGCTGCTGGTAGGCGCGCAGCTTGCCGGCAAAATGCAGCTCAATCGGTGGCAGCAAACGGCGTTGGTCCACAAGGGCCGGAGCCTCACCAGTCAGTTGCCGACACAACCGCACCGCCTCGTTGCCAAAACCCCGCGGGAAATACAAACGTTCCCCTTTCTGCCGGTAAAAATACAACCGTGGCTGTAATTTTTTACCGATCCAGCGGCCATAGCGCTTGGCATCTTCATAACGGGGGTTATCCATGCTGAGCTCGGACTGCAGGCGCTTGACCACCTGCGGCGGCGCATCTATCAAACAGCATTCGGAACGGACAACTAGTTGCATGTCAGGAGGTGAAAACAGGTCCAGAAAGAAGGGGCGGTCGTCAAGATGCGGATGTCCTAGGTCACTTTTCTGTTGCCTCTTACAAAAGGAACAAGGTACATTCCAGCATCACTCATACTTTACCTCATTTTCTCTGCATGAAAAAGATAGCCTTTTGTTTTCTCGTTTTTCTTTTTTCCATCTCCTTTTCAGATATCCAAGCGGCCAACCGGGATGTAGTTCTGACCCTGCCTGCGGAAACCGTACATGCCGCCATAAAAAAAATCCTGCCTCTGACCATCCCCACCCAAGGATCCGCCATGCAGGGGCAACTCATTGTTGAATCCATTGATCAACTGAGCATTCGCAACAATGTTATTTCTGTGCGCGGTGTTTTGGGTGGAAAAAACATGACCGTAAACGCCATGGTTGCGGACAAACCTTTCCGAGTGCAACTGGGCGAACTGCGCCTGCCGGTTTCTTGTGATCTACTTACCCGTTTTGACCGGCAAACGAGAAACCTCTACATCACCCCCCGCTTTACCGAACGAGGTAACGGCCAGGATGCCGGACTGGCCAGCCTTTTGGGAAGTTTGGCCGGCCGGGAATATCCCCTTGAGCTGGATGCCTTGAAGCAGCTGGATTTTGAAGTGGGAACACGGGTCATCTCCTTTACCATGCAGCCGACCAATATCATTGGCCAGGACAACGCCCTGATCTTCTATCTGCAACCGCAGGTCAGGCCGACAGCATCCCACTGAATCGAGCCCATACACCAGGAGAATCCATGTCTGAAAACTGTCTTTTTTGTAAAATCATTGCAAGAGAACTTCCCTGCGACAAACTCTATGAAGATGACGAAGTGTTTGCCTTCAAGGATATCGCCCCCCAGGCACCGATACACTATCTCATCGTTCCCAAAGAACACCTCCGCGGACCAGAGGCGGTTACAGAGGCAAGCGAACGAGTTATCGGCAAGCTCATGCGTATTGCCAATGATATCGCACAAAAGGAAGGGATGGCCAACTACCGTCTGGTGCTGAACAATGGCGCTGGTGCTGGCCAGACGGTCTTTCATTTGCACATGCACATCATTGGGGGCAGACCGTTGGCCTGGCCTCCGGGCTGAAAACAGAGCCCAGGGGTGTTCAACCCCCAGTCTGCAGGGCCAGACGCACTGCCTGGGCCATGGCATCGATCGTATACGGCTTGGCCAGTGCACCAACAAAACCATGACTTTGGTGGTCGACCATAATAAGGTCACTGTGGTCGCCACTGCAAGCCAGCAAACGGGCCCGAGGGTCTAGGCGCAACAACTCCTGCGCCACCTCCGCACCCCCATACCCGCAGGAATATGCGCATCCACAATCACCAGGGCAAAGGGTTTCCCCTGTGCAAGCGCTTCCTCGTACACTTGCAGAGCATTCTCCCCACTGGAAACCACCGTGGCCTGATAACCAAGGTGCTCTAAAATGGAAGAGGCCATGTTGCAAACAAAGGGGTCGTCATCCAGAATCAAGATGTTGCCTGCCTGGAGCGAATCCTGGGCAGGCTTTTGTGGATAATGGACATCGGCAGTGTCGATTGCCTCCTGCTCTATGGCTGCATCCGTGACTTCACCAGTATCTTTTTGCGCGGGCATATCTAAGAACAGAGACACCCCCAGCTGTAAGGCCTGCTGCAGTTCCGCAAGATCACCCACCCCTCTCCCCTGTTGTGCCTCCTTGGCCCGATCCACCACTTGTTGTGCCACCAGTGCCCAACGCTCAAGCCCGGCCTGCAGCAGGGTACCCTTGATGGTGTGACCTGATTCAGCAACCTGCCTGTAATCCCGATGGCCCAGGGCTTGCCTGCATTCATCCAGCAAACGTGCCAGGTTCTGCTGCAAGAGCACAAGAGCCCGCTCTGTCTGCTCAGGGGTCAGACCGCTCGCATTCTGTAAAAAATTTCTAACCTCTACTTGGTTGGCAGGGGCAAGAACTGCGTTCATGGGGCTTTGGCTCTGCACTGTATCCCCTGCTGAACCTTGTACAGTTTCTGCAGTGCCAGAGAGCTTGGATCCAGCCCATAGCCGCCCAGTCAGTAGCATATTGAGTTGTTCAGGCTGAAAGGGCTTGGTGAGATAGTCATCCATACCTGCAGCCAGGCACATCCTCTGGTCATCGCTCATGGCATGGGCGGTCATGGCAATGATGGGCAACCTCTCGCTACCGCCCAACTGCCGGCTGAGCCGTTTCATCAGATCAGCATCCAAGGTCTGTGACAAAGGATCGCCATGCTCCAAGGCACGAATAATCCGGGTGACGGCAAGCCCATCCAAAACCGGCATCTGCACATCCATCAAAATGCAATCAAAACGTTCTGCTCCGGCAAGAAGGTGCAAGGCCTGCATGCCATCTCCTGCAGTACTGACCCGATGGTTTTTTTCCAGCATCAGTTGCACCAATTCCCGATTGGCCTCGTTGTCATCCACCACTAAAATGTGCAACCCGGTAATTGCCCTGCCCTTTTTCTGTGCAGGAGCAAAGCGTTCTTCCACTTCGTCGGGACTGGCTTCCAGCAGTTGTATGGTGAAATGAAAGGTGCTGCCCTGCCCCAAAGCACTTTCCACCCATATTGCTCCACCCATCAACTCCACCAGCTGCCTGCTGATGGCAAGCCCCAACCCTGTGCCGCTATACCTGCGCACATACGAACCATCCGCCTGCTCAAAGGTGTTAAATATTCGCTGCTGTTGTTCGGGTGCAATGCCAATGCCGGTATCGCGCACCCAAAAGTGCAAAGACGCACTAAAATCTTTCGTGCCTTCCCAGGATACGCCAATGCTCACCTTGTCCGTTTCGGTAAATTTAATGGCATTGCCCACCAAATTGATCAAAACTTGCCGTAGGCGAAGGTCGTCACCCCGATACAGACGCGGTACATTTTCCGCCATCCTATAGCGCAGCGTCAGCCCCTTCTCCACAGCCGAGATGTTCAGGGTAGAAACAACGTTTTCCAGCAAGCGGGACAGATCAAAGGGCTGACTATGTAAAATGAGCTGACCCGCCTCGATTTTTGAAAAATCAAGAATATCCTGCAAGATATCCAACAGGCTGTTGGCCGAGCTCTGTACGGCGCGTAAAAAATGCAGCAACCTGCCAGTGGGCTCCAGGTCAAGGGCCAAGCGGGTCATGCCGATGATGGCGTTCATGGGCGTGCGGATTTCATGGCTCATATTGGCAAGAAAGGCACTTTTGGCCTGATTGGCTGCCTCAGCCGCTTCTTTTGCTGCCAGCAAATCATGGGTACGCCTTTTAACCTGCTCTTCCAAATACTGGTCACGGCCCTGGACCTGGGTGATCATTTCATTAAATACTGAAGACAAGAGGCCAAGTTCATCGTCCTGGGTGTGCGACACTCGCAGATCATATCGTTTTTCCCTGGAAACCGTCTGCATAATCTCTGAAAGGTTACGGATGGGCTCAAAGATCAGAGCAAGCAAGCGATTGGAAAGGAGCACCGCCAAGCCCAAGCCCACCACCATCAAGGCTGCCATGATGCCGGCCAGTCGCAGCAGCTGGTCTTGCATTTCCGTCAAACTGACCAGCAGATACACGCTGCCAATCGTCTCTTTACCCAGGGTGACGAGTTGCAGCATTTCCATGGAGTTGCTGTTAAAGCGGCACCGATCAAGCTCCACCGGCTGGTCTGGGATTGCTGCAAGATATGCATTGGCATACGAGCGATCCGTCGTGTATACGCCCAAAACAGTGCCCTGCAGATTACTGATACGGGCGCTGATCACCTCTGGTTTTGCGGCCAGAGAATACAAGATGGTGTTCAATGCGGCCGTATCTTCAAAGCTAATGCCGGCCTGGCTGTTTTCTGCAATGATCTGCGCCAGAGTACGCACCTCGTCGGAGATCTGACGTTGATAGAGATGACGCTGACTAAGAAAGGAAAACAACAGGGCAAAGAACAGGGCAACCAGGCACGCGAACACAACAACGGCGTAGAGCTTGTAGCGTATGGAGAGGTTAAGGAACCACTTGTTCATGGCTTACTCACTGCACGTTGAGTGCGAGGTTCAAAAGCGAAGAATTGACCCGAAGACCACAGGCTTGCGCCTTGCTATTGTTGATGATAAAAGAGAGTTTGCCTTCTGTGGTAATGAATTCGAACATGCCGCCTGTTGCGGCAAAACCTTCGATATCACTGACTGTGACAATGGGTTTGTTCTTGGTGAATCGAATGACCTGATGCATATTCTGTTTTTCTGATTTACTCACAAAAAGCATTTGGCACTGATCCAGGCCGGTGGAAATGCTGGCTGCGTAGTGGAGTTTGATTGCCTGGTCATCGATACTCCGCCCTTGCAGCCCGCTCAAGGCTGCACCAAAAGGATCTTTGCCCAACACGCAAATAATAAAAGGAAAAGACGGGTCATTCACCTTCGGCCATTCGATAAAGCGAGCAAAATTGTACAGAAAGGCCGCCTTCAGTTTGTATTCGAGTTCAAGCGTCTCGATCTGGTGTGCCCGGGCAACTGGACACAGCCCAACTGTTCCTGTGGCAAGCAGGAGCAGCACCACGACCATGCAGAGCCACTTAGAATGTATTGCCTTTCTCCAAAGGAACTCCACCCTAAAATCTCCAGGTGATTTTACCATAGATGCTGCGCTCTATTTCGGTAGGCGGAGTACCATATTCGGACACAAAATTGAGTTGTTGGGAGTCCAACAGGTTTTGTGCAGCCAACATCAACTCCAGACCCGAACGCAGCGTCCAGACAATATTGGCATCCACAGTCAAGGTGGCATTAATTTTGATATCCCTGTCACTGTTCTCGGTGATGGCGTAGTTAACGGTCCTGTCTCTATAACGACCCCACAGATTGAATTGTAGATTGTGCAACGGAGAATACGAGCCCCGTAAAGTAATCTGATGCCTGGGGGTAGATTCCGTTCTGGAATCGATTTGACTCACAACAGCTGGGAGGTTGCCTTGCAGATCCAACTTGAAATAGGAATAGGCCAGGGCAAAATTTAGTTGCTCTGTAGCCTTCCAGTCTGCTGTCAATTCGAATCCATACGAATCACCATCGGAGTTGTTGGTAAAGTTAGCGTGCAAACCACTGGAAGTTATTTCTGGCGTCAGAGTTTGCACGTTATGATAATCGTAATAAAACGTGGTCGCATCAAAGAAGAGGCGATTTGTAGCTTGCCAACGGTAACCTGCTTCATAGGCGTACAATTTTTCGTTGCCATATTTGGCATTGCCGAACACATACAATGGCTCCATTCTCCGGTCGGGCATGGGATAAGCGCCAAGCAACACTTTACCCTGGCGTTCCACCATGGCTGGAGTGCGCACCGCACTGGCGGCAGACAGCCAAAAGGCATGGCGTGTCTGGGGTTTCCACACAATGCGGCCACTGGGCTGCCACACACTGCCTGTATAGTCGTTGTGTTCGTACTTGGTACCCAAGGTGAGGAGGAGTTTTTCAGGTACAAGTGCAATCTCATCCTGAATAAAGGCATTGTAGAGATTGTCCTGTCGGTCGGACAGGGCCACCTGAAAATTCCTGGAAAATTTTCCCCAAACTGAACGATAGCCCGCACCAAAGGTCAGGTTGTGGCACTGGCCCCAGGGTGCTTCATATTGCAGGTCCAGATCCAGCGTGTCGAAATCCAACTGGTAGTAGTGTTCGCTTCGCCTGGCATAATCGTAATATGCCTTGAAAGTTAAACTCTTCCCTGCCCCCATATGCTTGTGGATTCGACCAACAAGGTTAGCTCCCCTATGCAGGGAACTGTCCTGGAAGCCGTCGGAAAGATAGGGAGGATCCGGCAACCACAAAAAAGAAACAAACTGTTCTGCTTCGTTACGGTACGCATCGCCTTGCAGGGTCCAAGCCAGTTCCTCATCAAGTTCTCCATCAAAGCGAAAGCCTGTTTGCAAGGGCCGCCATTTATCTTGGGTACTTTGTTTTGTTTCATACAGGGAATTGCTACCATAATTATCGTAGCTGACATAGGCCCGACCATGGGTATTTTCCCCCAGTTTCGCACCATAACGCCCGGCTGCACCAAACAGTTGGTTGCCACCGCTGATGCGCAGCAAACTACCCGTTGTGTCCCGGGCCTGTTTGGTGATGATATTGATCACCCCATTGACCGCATTTGCTCCCCACAGGGTACCGCCTGGGCCGCGGATCACCTCGATGCGTTCCACATCTTCCAGCATTGTGTTCTGCATGTCCCAAAAAACACCACTGTACGCCGGTGAATAGATGGAACGGCCGTCAATAAGCACCAACAGCTTGTTGGATTTGAGTCCGCCAAACCCTCTGGTTGAAACCGACCATTTACCACTGTTGATCTTGGCCACATGCACGCCAGGTGCCATGGCCAGGGCATCGGGCAAGGTAGTTGCTCCGGAACGGCGAATATCTTCCTGGGTGATGACAAATACCGCGGCAGCCGCATCCAAGAGTGACTGTTTTTTTTTGGCAACAGAAGTAACAGTGATGGACATCAGCTGGGTGATGTCCATATCCAAATACTCATTGCCTTGGCCTGCCGGCGACGCTCCGGGCAGGACAGCCTGCACGATCGCAGCAAGGGCGAGCAGTATGTAGCGCTTTGATTTCATCCTGTACTGTTTAAAAATTTTAGAAACAAGCAGGTGCCTTGAATGCACATTTTCAGAGAAATGCACACTAACATACCAGGACTGCGAAGAAAAATATATATGTAAAATTTGGGATCAGATCATTCCGTACAAATAATTAACAATATCGGTTCTAGTGATAATACCAACCACTGTGGAATCTGCTACCACGGGCAGATGGCCGATATCCTTGCTCACCATCACGTGGGCAGCTTCCCGAACTGTCGCGTCAGGGGCAATAGTGCGCACATTGCGCTGCATAAAGGCCTTGACCGGATGGTTCTGCTGTTTGTGCAGGGTCAACTTTTTCAAATCCCACAAGGTGACAATACCGACAGGCCTGCCATCCTCGACCACCACTAGGCCGCGGATGCCTTTTTTTTCCATCAGGGCACCGGCCTCGTGCAGCCGGGTATCAGGAGATATAGTGGTCACTGGGGCAGACATCATCTCGTTCACCAGGGGGCCAGCCGATGATTCCCGGTACAGGGTGGTCAGGATCTGTTCGCGAATTGCGGCTGCAGTGTACACCTCTCCAGAAATCCTGGCGGAACCGGCACCGGCATGCCCACCACCACCAAAGTCCTGCAGGATAACACGCACATCGATATCTGGTGATTTACTCCTACCAATAACAAAAAAACTGCCTGCTTCATTTGCAAATACGACAAAAACCGCATCTACATCGATGATGCGCGCGTACAGCTGCACCACGGTCGCCAGTGATACATACTGGTCAATTTGTACGATCCCCACTCCCACACGTTTGTCATTGATCTGATACTGCTGCATATCGCGCATGAGTCGGTACAATACCTTTTTCTGTGTTTCGTTGTAGGCAACATGCAAAAAATCAACCACCAGTCTCAAATCGCCTCCCTGCTCCAAAAGAAAGGCAGCGCTGCGCACATCTTCAGGCGTGGTGCCATCATAGGTGAGCTGGCCGGTATCTTCATAAAGGCCCAGCAAAAAGAGAGTGGCCTCTTGCGGACTGACAGCTATCTGTCGCTCTTGAATAATTCGCAAAAACAAGGTGATGGTGGCGCCAACTCGATCTACACAAGACCAGGTGGGTATGATATCCCCCTCGTGCAGGTGATGATCCCACAAATCGATTTCAGCTTGGGTGCACTCCTGTAAAAATGCACTGTTCTCCAGCTGTCGCCACTGGTTGCAGTCACAAATTGCCAGCCTGCGCACGGCATTCGGCTCATATTGCAGATCACGCACCAGATTAAACGCTGTTTTATGCAGGGCCAAAAACTGCTGTACATTGGACTGGAGGGAATTGGGGCAGAGTGCCACCATACCAGGATAAACCAGAGTGGCGGCGACAATGGAAGAAAGGGCGTCGAAATCCGCGTCTTTGTGGGTTACTGCAATTTGCATGACCAAAAATGCAGTGTGCCAGCAAGTGACACCAGCATGTCTCCTGAAAATTTTCGTACACAGCCCGAGCAGACCTGCCAAGGGCTACCCTGGTAAAGTTAAACTATTCAAAACAGCCCTTTGTAATGCAAGGCCAATCTGCACACATCTATATTTGTCTCTCTTCTCCAAAAAAGTTCGACCTGATGACCACGCCTTGCTGGAATTGCAAAATATCTGAAAGAAAAATTCAATTAATCTTGCCTCTTGCGCTTCGACCGGCATGGTGTTTAACTGGGCCGCATTTTTTATCCCTCTAGGTAGACGAGTATGGCACAACTCTACGATCTCTCCGAATATAAAGACAACTGCGGTTTTGGTCTCATTGCCCATATCAGGGGTCATACCAGTCACCAACTGGTGAACATGGCCATCGAGGCCCTCACCCGCATGACCCACCGGGGTGGTATTGCCGCAGATGGTCGCACCGGTGACGGCTGCGGCCTGCTGCTACAAAAACCAGACACCTTCCTGCGCAGGATTGCCCAAGATGAATGCGGCATGCAGCTGGGTGCGCTCTACGCCACCGGTGCACTCATGCTTTCGCCGCAGGCCGAGCGTGCAGAAAAGGCGCAAAACATCCTGGCCGAAGAACTTGTTCGCCAGGGACTGCACTCCTTTGCCTGGCGGGATGTCCCTACCAATGCAGACTGTTTGGGCCCCATTGCCCTGGCCACTATGCCGCGCTTTGTCCATCTGTTCGTCCAGGGCGAAGCATACAGCGAGCAGGAGTTCAATGCCCGCCTGCTCATTGCCAGAAGACGGGCCGGGCTGCGCATAGGTGCAGACCCGGATTATGCAGTCATCTGTTTGCATGCAGGCACCCTTGTTTACAAGGGCCTGATGATGCCGGTGGATCTGCCCAGATTTTTCCCCGACTTGGCCGACCCAGAACTGCACAGTGCCATCTGTGTGTTCCATCAGCGTTTTTCTACCAACACCATGCCCAGATGGCCGCTGGCGCAACCTTTTCGCCTTTTGGCCCACAATGGCGAAATCAACACTATCTCTGGTAACCGCAACTGGGCAGCGGCTCGGTCTTGTAAATTCAACACCTGCCTGTTGCCCGACATTGCCGCGATTCTCCCCTTGGTGAATTTGAGCGGCTCAGACTCCTCCAGCCTCGACAACATGCTGGAGATGCTGATAATCGGCGGCATGGATCTACACCGTGCCCTGCGCATGCTCATCCCTCCGGCCTGGCAGAATGCACAGCATCTGGATCCAGACCTGCGCGCCTTCTACGAGTTCAACTCCATGCACAGCGAGGCCTGGGACGGTCCGGCCGGGCTGGTGATCAGCGATGGTCGCTACGCGGTCTGCGCCCTGGACAGAAACGGTCTGCGACCCTCGCGCTGGGTGCGCACCCGCGACGATCTCCTCACCGTGGCTTCGGAGATAGGGGTGCACAGCTATGATCCCGGCGAGGTGGTGGCCAAGGGACAACTTGGTCCCGGACAGATCATCTCGGTGGATACTGCCAGCGGCCAGCTCTTTCATACTGCAGCAATCGATGCGCGCCTCAAAGAGCGCCACCCCTACAAACAGTGGCTCAAGGACAACACCCTGCGCATCCAGGGTAACCTGGTCGAAGAGCAGAACAGACTCCCCTTTATGGAGGGCAGCCAGCTGCTTGCCGCCATGAAGCGCCAGCAAGTGAGTTTTGAAGAGTGCGAACAACTGCTCAAGCCACTTGCGGAAAGCGGCCAGGAAGCCATCGGCTCCATGGGGGACGACACGCCCATGGCCGTGCTCTCCCGGCAGGTGCGGCCACTCTACGACTACTTCCGCCAGCAATTCGCCCAGGTAACCAACCCGCCCATTGATCCCCTGCGGGAGGCGGTGGTCATGTCGCTGGAAACCACCATCGGCCCGGAACAGCAGTCTATTTTTGAAGAAACCGAGCAGCATGCCGCCCGGGTGGTGCTCAGCTCGCCCATCTTATCAGGAGAAAAACTCCGCGCGCTCCTCCATCTGAACCGCTGGGGTTACAAGCTCAGCCGCTTTTCCCTTTCCTACGCGCCAGAGGAAAACTCCCTGCAAGGGGCGCTGGCAGAACTGTGCCAGCGTTGTGCCGAGGCTGTGCAAAGTGGCACTGTACTGGTTTTGCTCAGCGATGAAGAGCTGGACGAAAAACATCTGCCCATCCATGCCCTGTTGGCCACGGGTGCCGTGCACCAGCATCTCTCCCGCGCCGGCCTGCGCTGCAACGCCAACCTGCTGGTGGCCACCGGTAGTGCCCGCGATGCCCACCAAATGGCCTGCCTCATTGCCTATGGCGCTACTGCCGTCTATCCCTATCTGGCCTATGCCATTATACAAGAGCGCTGCGGTAAAGGCGCGCTTGCCCTGCCCTTTGAACAGGCCCAGAAACGCTACCGCCAGGGCCTGCGCAAGGGCCTGCTCAAGATTATGTCTAAAATGGGAATCGCCACCGTGGCCTCGTACCGGGGGGCGCAACTCTTTGAAATTGTCGGACTCCACCAGGAGGTGGTGGAACTGTGTTTTGCCGGCACACCCAGCCGCATCCAGGGTGCTGGTTTTAAAGAGCTTGAAGAAGACCAGAAAATACTGGCCCGGGAGGCAGCCGCACCAACGCTGCCCATTCACCGGGGCGGCTTGCTCAAATACATGTATGGCCAGGAGTACCACGCCTACAACCCGGAGGTGGTGTTGAGCCTGCAAAAAGCGGTGACCAGTGGCGAGTACAAACAGTGGCAGCACTACGCCCAGCTGGTTAATGGCCGTGAACCTGCTTTTCTGCGCGATCTTTTGTACCTAAAGGAACAAAAACCCATACCGCTTGAGCAGGTGGAACCAGCCAGTGCCATTATCCGCCGTTTTGATACCGCAGCCATGTCGCTGGGCGCGCTGTCGCCAGAAGCGCACGAGGCCCTGGCCGAGGCCATGAACCGCCTGGGTGGCCGCTCCAACAGTGGCGAGGGTGGCGAAGATCCGGCCCGCCATGGCACTGGTAAGATGTCCAAAATCAAGCAGATCGCTTCGGGCCGCTTCGGGGTCACCCCAGCCTATCTGGTCAATGCCGAGGTCCTGCAAATCAAGATCGCCCAGGGGGCCAAACCCGGTGAGGGTGGCCAGTTGCCGGGCAGCAAGGTGAACGCACTCATCGCCCGTTTGCGCCACTCTGTGCCTGGGGTAACCCTTATTTCGCCGCCACCGCACCACGATATTTACTCCATCGAAGATCTGGCCCAGCTCATCTTTGACCTGAAACAGGTTAACCCAGAGGCACTGGTGTCGGTGAAACTGGTGGCGCGACCCGGAGTGGGAACCATTGCCGCCGGCGTGGTCAAGGCATATGCCGATCTGATCACTGTCTCGGGCTACGACGGTGGTACTGCTGCCAGCCCCATTTCCTCCATCCGCCATGCAGGTTCCCCCTGGGAGCTGGGCCTGGCCGAGGTACACCAAACCCTGCAAGCCAATGGCCTGCGCGGCAAAGTACGCCTACAAACCGATGGCGGCCTGAAAACCGGGCTGGATGTGGTTAAGGCAGCCCTTTTGGGTGCAGAGAGCTTTGGTTTTGGCACAGCCCCCATGATTGCTCTGGGCTGCAAGTATCTACGCATCTGCCATTTAAATAATTGCGCCACTGGCGTGGCCACCCAGCGCGACGAACTGCGACGTGAGCATTTCCAGGGCACAGTGGATAAGGTGGTCAACTTTTTTTGTTTTCTGGCCGAAGAAACCCGTGGATGGCTGGCCAGCCTGGGCTTGCGCAGTATGGATGAAGCCATTGGCCGGGTGGATCTTTTGCAAACAGCGGCTGGCAGCACTGCAAAGCAAAGGCGGCTGGACTTAAGTGGCCTGATCCACAGTGATCAGCTGCTTGCCCACCAGCCACGTCACTGCATGGTGGAGCGAAACCGCCCCTTTGACCAAGGCGTTTTGGCCGAGCGCATGGTGACGGAGTTATTGCCGGCCATCAAAGCGAAAAAGGGCGGCACCTACAACTATACCCTCACCAATGCAGACCGCTCCATTGGAGCACGCATCAGCGGCGAAATAGCCAAACGCCACGGCAACCTGGGCATGACACGGCAACCGCTCAAGCTGAAATTGACCGGGGTTGCTGGCCAGAGTTTTGGCGCCTGGAACGCAGGTGGCCTGGAACTGTACTTAAGTGGCGACAGCAACGACTATGTGGGCAAGGGTATGGCCGGAGGCAAAATTGTGCTGCGACCACCACACCGCTCTGTCTTTGTCAGCCACAAGACCAGCATCATGGGCAACACCTGCCTCTACGGAGCCACAGGCGGCAAGCTCTTTGCCTCTGGCCGGGCAGGCGAACGCTTTGCAGTGCGCAACTCCGGTGCCCATGCGGTGGTGGAGGGCGCTGGTGACCACTGTTGCGAATACATGACCGGCGGTCTGGTAGCCGTGCTGGGCACAGTGGGCAGCAATTTCGGCGCAGGAATGACCGGCGGCTTTGCCTATGTGCTCGATCTGGAAAATAACTTTGTCGACAAGTACAATCACGAACTGGTGGAGATCCAGCGAGTGCACTCAGGCTACATGGAAGAGTACCGCAATCACCTGCACCAGGTGATCGAAGAATTCTGCCGCGAAACCAACAGCGACTGGGGCTGGCAGCTGCTGGACGACTATTTCGACTATATCGGCAAATTCTGGCTGATCAAACCCAAGGCCGCTGATCTGGCCAACCTGCTCAACCGCCTGCGCCAGCGGGGCGAGTAATTTTTTGTCAGGGTGACACCATGGATAACCCCTTTCAGTTTCTCGATATTCCCCGCACCCTGCCGGGCAAAATTTCCCTGCCGTACCGCAAGACCTCATTCAGGGAAATTTACGAGCCAGCCAGTCAATCTTTAAGCAGTCAGCAGGCAGAGCGCTGCCTGGCATGCGGCAACCCCTACTGCGAATGGCGCTGCCCTGTGCACAATGCCATTCCCCTGTGGCTCAAACTGCTTGCCGAAGGCCGGCTTTTTGCCGCGGCCGAACTCTGCCATCAAACCAACAGCCTGCCTGAAGTTTGCGGTCGGGTCTGCCCGCAGGATCGCCTCTGCGAGGGTGCCTGCACGTTGCACAGCGGTTTTGGTGCAGTCACCATTGGCGCGGTGGAAAAATACATCACTGACACGGCCTTGTCCCAGGGTTGGCGGCCAGACATGTCGCAAGTGCAGCCCAGCGGTAAAAGGGTGGCCATTGTTGGTGCGGGCCCAGCCGGCCTGGCCTGCGCCGATGTGCTGGTACGCAACGGTGTGCAGCCAGTGGTGTTTGACCGTTATCCTGAAATAGGTGGCCTGCTTACCTTTGGCATTCCCGAATTCAAGCTGGAAAAAAGCGTGCTCACCCGTCGCCGCCAAATTTTTGCCGACATGGGTGTCTCTTTTTGCCTTGCCTGCGAGGTGGGCCGAGATGTGCAGGCGCTCGATCTGCTGCATGAATACGATGCCCTTTTTCTAGCCATGGGCGCCTACCAGTTTATGCCCGCGGACTTTCCGGGCGTAGATTTGCCGGGCGTGTACGAGGCTCTGCCCTTTCTAATCGGTAATGTGGCTGGACGCCTGGGCCATGCAAATCTTGCTCCTTTAATCGATACAGCGGGCAAACGGGTACTGGTACTCGGTGGCGGCGATACAGCCATGGATTGCTGCCGCACTGCCCTGCGCCAGGGAGCAGCCAGTGTCACCTGCGCCTACCGCCGCGACGAGGCCAACATGCCCGGGTCCCGCCGCGAGGTGGACAATGCCCGCGAAGAAGGGGTAAGTTTTCTCTTCAATCGCCTGCCAGTACGGGTGAGCGGCGAAAAACAGGTGGAAGGGCTGGAGCTGGTGACCACCGAACTCGGCGATGCAGATGCCAGTGGCCGCAGGCGACCAGTGGCCATCCCGGATAGTAAGATCACCGTGGCAGCAGACATCATCCTCATTGCCTTTGGCTTCCGTCCAAGCCCTCCTGCCTGGCTGCAAGAGCTGCAGGTACAGGTCGATGCGCAACAACGGGTGCGAGCCACAGAAGAAGCCGCCTATCCCCTGCAAACCAGTAATCCCAAAGTCTTTGCCGGAGGAGACCTGGTGCGGGGCTCCGACTTGGTGGTCACTGCCATC
The DNA here is from genome assembly GCA_040776885.1 of Desulfobulbus sp. Lineage (GTDB taxonomy): Bacteria > Desulfobacterota > Desulfobulbia > Desulfobulbales > Desulfobulbaceae > Desulfobulbus. The sequence continues at coordinate 896,996 of JAXGZR010000001.1, forward strand.
TGGCAGGGTCGGCGGGCAGCCGCAGGTATCCTGGACTATCTCAAGGTATTTTGAATTGGCTTGCCCTGGGCTGATCTCCGTAAACTGCGGTCGTTTCAGGGCGTAACTGTCCTGTCGCAACAGCTCGCTTACCCGCTTTGCACAAGAGAAACAATGTGGCTGGCAACAAGTGGTTTTTATCGCCATTCAGCAGTAGCGCACCCATCAATAAAAAAATTTTGATAATTACCCTGTTTTTTTTGAATAATATCTGGTACAAACACACCGACCCAATCAATTTTTATGTTGTTCATCGATTGTACTGATATGAATTTGCGTTCCTTTTACCTCACCGTCATCCTAGCCACAGGCCTGCTGAATGCTTGCTCTTCTGGCACAGATTGCCACCAGCTTGTTCAGAATAAGTGCCTGGGCTGTCACAACCTCACTTCCACCTGCAAAAAAATCGGTGCCAGTGAAAAACAATGGCTGCAGACCATTGATGCAATGATCAAACTGCAAGCTGATATATCCCCGCAGGAACGTACAGCGCTGGCCACCTGTCTAAGCCGGGCCGAAAAATCTGGTATCCGCACTCTCTGCACTGCCCCATGAGTTGCCTTGTGCACTTGCCGTATATGTAATATCCCACCATCCCTACAACCCAAGGAGTATGTAATGACCGAAGATTCAGGCCAGCCGCATGCCCGGCTGGTTGGTGTCAACCGCCGCGATTTCATGAAATTCTGTACAGCCCTTGCTGCCAGTATGGCCCTGCCGGCGAGCATGGCTCCGCGCATTGCCCACGCCATCACCGACCCGCAAAGGCCGCCGGTTATCTGGCTGCACGGCGCGGAATGCACTGGCTGCACCATGTCACTTTTGCGGGCGGAGCACCCGACTGTGGAGAAACTCATCTTTGATCTGATCTCCCTGGATTTTCATGAAACCCTGGAAGCAGGCGCCGGCCACCAGGCCGAGGCCTCGCTTGCCCGCACCATTGAGAGCAACTACGGCAAATTCATCCTCATCATCGAGGGTGCGGTGCCCCTGCAGGATTCCGGCATTTACTGCCGGGTTGGCGGCAAGAATTTTGTCGACAGCGTCAAGGAAACAGCCGCTGCCGCAGGCGCGGTCATAGCGGTAGGCTCCTGCGCCAGTTGGGGCGGCGTGGCGGCCATGTCACCCAACCCGACCGGCTGCGTCGGTGTGCAGGAAGTTTTGCCGGGCAGACAGGTGGTCAATGTACCAGGCTGCCCGCCCAACCCCTACAACCTGCTCTCCACCATCATCCACTACCTCACCTTTGGCAAACTGCCTGCCCTGGATGCCAAGAACCGGCCCAAATTCGCCTATGGCCGCCTGATCCACGAGCACTGTGAACGCAGGCCCCACTTCGACAACGGCCGTTTTGCCCGCGAATTCGGCGATGAAGGCCACCGCCTCGGCTACTGCCTCTACTACCTGGGCTGCAAGGGGCCGGTGACCTATGCCAACTGCTCCACGGCCCAATTCGGAGATGCAGGCTCCGGCTGCTGGCCGGTGGGCACCGGTCACCCCTGTTTCGGCTGCACCGAGCAGGGCGTGGGCTTCAACATGCCCCAGTTCAGCACCAGCCCGGTGCTGCATGCCACCCCCAATGCCGGTCATGCGCCGATAACGGTTGAACGCGGCGAAGGTGTGACCCCGGGCGCGGCCGCGCTCATGGCGGGCGTGGGCGGCGCCGCAATCGGCGCGGGTGTTGTTTTTGCCGCCAAGTTAGGCAACAAGGAAGAACGACATGAAGATGAAAAGGCGTGATCTCTTAAAAGGAATGGTGGGTGGGCTGGCCCTGGCTGTTCTGGATGCGCCGGGCACAAGCGAGGCCCGCACCATTCAGGCTCTGCCGCCCGAGGCCTTAGGCATCCTCTACGATTCCACCCTGTGCGTGGGCTGTAATGCCTGCATGGCCGCCTGCAAGGAGGCCAATCACATGCCGGTGGAATCCGGCTCTGCTGAGCAGATCTGGGACAACCCCGTTGATCTCTCGGCCAAGACCCTCAACATCATCAAAAAATACGAAAACGGCACCGCTGCCACTAAAGACGTGGCAACAGACGGCTATGCCTTTATCAAACGGCAGTGCCTGCACTGTGTCGACCCCTCCTGCGTGACCGCCTGCCCGGTTTCCGCCCTGACCAAGGACAAGGAAAACGGCATTGTCAGCTACGACAAGGATGTCTGCATTGGCTGCCGCTACTGCCAGATTGCCTGCCCCTACCATATCCCCAAATTCGAGTGGGATGTGGCCTACCCAGAAATCGTCAAGTGCCAGCTCTGCTCGCATTTGATCGAGCAGGGCGGTATTTCCGCCTGCTGTTCGGTCTGCCCCACGGGCGCGTCCCTCTTTGGCCGGGTTGAGGACCTGATCGAAGAGGCCAGACGGCGTCTGCAGATGACCCCAGGCAAGACCTATGCCTTCCCGGTTTCGTCTATGGATTCCGGCAAGACCCATAGCTTTACGGCACCGAAATACATCCGCCACATCTACGGCCAGGAGGAACTCGGCGGCACCCAGGTGATGTATCTTTCTGCGGTGCCCTTTGAAAATTTTGGCCTGGACGCCTTTCCTAAGGAGTCCTTTGTCTCCATGTCCAGCGGTATCCAGTATGCCATCTACAAGGGTATGGTCTATCCCCTGGTGGTGCTGGCGGCCCTGATGTTCATGGTGAAAAAGAACAAGCATGGCGAAACGCCGGATGCAAACCTCCCTGCCCCAAGGCAGGATCAGGCCCTTCTTACACAGCGAGGTGAGGATAATGAGTGACGCCAAACCGCTTGGCGGCAGAATCCTGACGCCGACCTTTCTCGTCTGCCTGCTGGTTATCGGCGTGGCGGGCTACTATACCTACAAGCGTTTTCTTCTGGGAATCGGCGCGGTCGCCAACCTGAACGACGGCTTCCCCTGGGGATTGTGGATTTCCTACGACGTGGTGGTCGGCAGCGCCTTTGCCTGCGGCGGCTACGTGATGGCGTTGATGGTTTACGTCTTTAACGGCGGCCGTTTCCATCCCCTGGTGCGGCCTGCGCTTTTGGCCTCCATGTTCGGCTACAGCCTGGCCGGTGTTTCGGTACTGGTGGATATTGGCCGCTACTTCAACGTCTACAACCTCTACCTGCCCTGGCAGATCAACCTGCACTCGGTCATGCTGGAAGTAGCCCTGTGCATCACCACCTATGTCTTTGTCATGTGGTTAGAATTTGCCCCTGCTTTTGTCGAAAAATGGAAGCTGACGAAGTTCGGCGCGGTTCTCGACAAGGTGGTTTTCGTGCTCATCGCCCTGGGCGTGCTCCTGCCCACCATGCATCAGTCCTCCCTGGGCACCATGATGCTGATGGCGGGCTACAAACTCTCGCCCTTGTGGCACACCAGCACCCTGCCCCTGCTCTTCCTCTTCACCGCGCTCTTCATGGGTTTTGCCATGGTGATCTTCGAGGGCACCCTGTCCGGCCGCGTGTACAGGCTGGAGGACGAAACCCATCTGCTGGCGAAAATCGGTAAAATCATCGCCTATCTGATCGGCGTCTATCTCATTTTGCGGCTGCAGAACATCTTTGTACGTGGGGCCATGCCCGAGGCTTTTTCCGGCAGCTTCCTGGGCTACATGTTCCTGCTGGAAAACGCACTGCTTTTAGGCGGCATGTTCATCCTTGCCTATCCCGGCTACCGCCACAGCCCGCGCTTGCTGTTCATCGCTGCAGTACTGGTGCTGTGCGGGGGCGCGCTCTTCCGCTTCAACACCTATATCATCGGTTACAACCCCGGCACAGGCTGGAAGTATTTCCCTTCAATAGGCGAACAGATGATCACCTATGGCCTCATCGCCCTTGAAATTGCCGGGTATATGCTCTTTGTCAAATTTTTCCCTGTCTTCAGCGCCGGCCACAAATCTGCCGCGCCTATACCAGTTAAGGAGTAAGCCATGGCGGAACAAATCGTAGTTGATCCAATAACCCGTATTGAAGGCCACCTGCGCATTGAATGCGAAGTGGATGGCGGCCAGATACAGAGTGCCCGTTCCATCGGCACCATGTGGCGCGGCCTGGAAAATATCTTAAAAGGCAGGGACCCGCGCGAGGCCTGGATCATTGCCCAGCGCATCTGCGGCGTGTGTACCACGGTGCACGGTCTGGCCTCGGTGCGGGCAGTGGAAAACGCCCTTGATCTGGAGGTGCCGGTCAATGCACAGTATATCCGCAACCTCATTGTGGGTGCGCATTGCCTGGCCGATAACATGATCCACTTCTACGTACTCTCGGCCATGGACTGGGTGGACATTGCCTCGGCCGCCCTGCATGCCGACCCGAAGCAAGCCTCTGCCCTGGCCCAGCAGCTCTCGCCCTGGAAGCGCAACAGTGCCCAGGAATTTGCCGAGGTGCAGGCCCGCTTGAAAAAGCTGATCGATTCCGGCCAGCTCGGCCCCTTTGCCAGCGGCTACTGGGGCCATCCGGGCATGCAGCTTGAGCCTAACGTCAACCTGATTGCGGCGGTGCACTATTTTCAGGCCCTGGAATACCAGCGCAAGGTCAACAAGATCGTCACCATTCTCGGGTCAAAGACCCCGCACATCCAGAACCTAGCCGTGGGCGGTGTGGCCAACCCCATCAACCTCGACAGCCCAGCCACCCTCACCCTGGAGAAGCTCTACTACATCAAGACCCAGATCGATGAGGTACGCGATTTTGTCAGCCAGGTCTACACCGTGGACGTGGCCACCATTGCCGCCTTCTATCCGGAGTGGTGCAGCTACGGCAAGGCCGAAGACGGCAACTACCTGTCTGTGCCCGAAATGCCGCAGGACAGCAAGAACATGAACTACACCCTACCGGGCGGCTACATCAAGGGCGGCGACTTTGCGAGCTTCCGCAAGATCAGCACCGCACACGACCCCTATTTTGAAGACAACGTCAAGGAAAGCGTCAAGCACTCCTTCTACGCCGGCGACTGGACGCGCGCCCCCTATGTGGAAGAAACAGAGCCCGCCTACATGCCCGACGGTGCACAGGACAAGTACTCCTGGGTCAAGTCGCCCTCCTTCCTCAACGAGCCTGCCCAGGTGGGCCCGCTGGCGCATGTCTTGGCCATGTATGCGGCCAAGTATCCGCCCGCACTCCAGGCCATCGAGCGCATGCTGGGCAGGATCTCCGCCATCAGCAAGGAAAACCAGACCGTTGATATCCTGACCTCCACCATGGGCCGACACATTGCCCGCGCCATTCGGGTGGACATCATGAAAGACACCATGGCCGAGCACTGGGAGGCCCTGATCAGAAACATCAATTCTGGCGATTTTACCACCTGCAACACCCCCAGCTTTCCTGAAGGCGAGTTGCGCGGGGTCGGCTTCCACGAAGCGCCTCGAGGCATGCTGTCCCACTGGGTGGTGATCGAAAACGGCAAAATCCGCAACTATCAATGCGTGGTGCCCAGCACCTGGCTGGCCTGTCCCAAGGGCACCAATGACGAACCCGGCTACTACGAACGCTGCCTGGTCGGCAACCCCATTGCCGATCCGGAAAAGCCGCTTGAGGTGCTGCGCACCATCCACTCTTTTGACCCCTGTATGGCCTGTGCGGTTCACCTGGTAGATGGCAAGCAAATCCCGCTTGGCAAGGTCCGGGTTCTGTAAAAATATTCATGGAAACACTTGTACTTGGTATCGGCAACCTGCTCCTCAGCGACGAGGGAGTGGGTTGCCGCTGTGTTGAGGAACTGGAGCGTCGCTATATCTTGCCGCCGGCAGTGACCTGCGTGGATGGCGGCACTGCCGGTTTTGAACTGCTGCCCCTGGTTGAAGACGCCCAGGCGCTGATCATCATTGACGCCCTCAAAGATGGACGCCCACCCGGCACCCTGGTGCTGGTGGAAGACGAGGCCGTGCCACGCCTCATGCTGACCCGCACTTCGCCGCACCAAATCGGCATCTGCGAAGTGCTGGCCACAGCCCAGCTTACCGGCAAGGTACCGCAGCGGCTCTTGCTCTTTGGAATGGAACCAAAAGATCTTGCCGTAGGCATTGGTTTGTCTGCCGAAGTGTCCGGAGCATTGGACAAGCTCGTTGAGGCGGTGGCTGCGGCCTTATCCTCCATGGGCCACCAGATTCAGCTCCGCCAGACACCTTGATGCTGCCAGCCGACACCAGCGCCGCGCTGGCGCTTTTCCCTGTAGTTGCCTGTTGTATCTTTTTTCCTGTATCAAAGGGCAACTTCTTCGCCTGATTGATTACGGGTCAAGATGACCCCTAAACTGAAATTTCCGAGCGTAGCCATGCCTTTTGAGGGCGAATACACCCAAGAGCAGTATACCCTGCAACTGAGAGATGAGTACAAAAAATCCGGTGTGCCCCTACGTTCGGTCTACTCCCTGTCGTTTAAGCTGGAGGATATTCTTTACTGAATCAAGCATGACCCGGAGTTTTCCAAACAGGTGGTTTTTCTGGATGAACGCCACGGGGAAGACCCCACCTTATTTATGTGTTGCCTAGCAGGTTGGGGTGAGAGGTATTTTTTCGGACTGGTCGGCAACTTCCACCTGCTATGCCAACTGCAAGAAAAGGAAATAGCAACCAGCTTTCAGCAGAATACGTTATGGCTGCCGCATACAACTGAAAAACCCCCTGGCCGAATTTGCCAGGGGATTTTGTTTTTGGATAACTTGAACTTCATCTCATCTACCATATTCCAGCTTCTGCTCGTACCCAGTCGCTCCTGCGCTCCTGTATTGTCTGTCTTATGTCGCGCCTTCTTTCCTAAAAAAACAATACGATATAAAAATTACTATCTCTCTGAGATACCAGTTCTTTTTTCTAGCAAAAAATCCACTTGCCTTTTCTAGTGTAATGCATTATGGGGAAGTATCCTTGATATATCTTACACAAATGTAAAAAAAGTGTCAACACTCACTGCAGTCCACACAGTCCTACTCAGGAGGTGGCAAACAATACGACATTCCTAAAAAATACCCCAGCCTTCCAACCATTGATGGGTCGACAATAGAGGACAGCGAATGCCAACAACGCTGCCGTACAAAAATTTTGCTCTTTTTGCTCTATATAGACTTTTACCCATTGCTGTTTGGTCTGCACAAAGCAGCAATACTCAAACAGAGAGAACAAACAACAAGGAGGTAGCGAATGGAACTAAAGGGTCCTTGTCCCCAGGATACTTTGCTCAACAGCATCAACCGCAGAGATTTTATGAAATTCTGCACCGCTGTGGCTGCCACCCTGGGTTTGCCCATGACGGCAGGGGTACAGATCGCTAAGGCCGTGACCTCGCCCGAGCGACCACCGGTTATCTGGCTCTCTGGCCAGCAGTGTACTGGTTGCGTGGAAATGCTGCTGCGCACCGATCACCCCTCTATCGACAGCCTCATCTTTAACCTCATCTCGCTGGAATATTCGGAAACCCTGAATGCCGGTTCCGGGCATCAGGCCGAAGCTGCCCTGCAGCAGTCCATCGAGCGCTACAAGGGCACATTCATCCTGGTGGTGGATGGCTCCATCCCCGTGAATGAGGGTGGCATCTACTGTCAGATCGCAGGCAGACCAGTACTGGATATCCTTAATGAAATGGCGCCGCAGGCCGCTGCAGTTATCGCCATTGGTTCCTGCGCCTCCTGGGGCGGGGTGGCTGCTGCCGAACCCAATCCAACCGGAGCCAAACCAGTACATGAAATACTGGCGCCCAAGGGTATCGGCGTGGTCAACATTCCTGGTTGTCCACCCAATCCTTACAATTTCCTCTCCACTGTCATCCACTACCTCACTTTTGGCAAACTGCCCGAACTGGACGACAAAGGCCGCCCGACCTTTGCCTACAGCAGGCTCATTCACGAAAACTGTGAACGCCGTCCCCATTTTGATGCGGGTCGCTTTGCCGATGAGTTTGGCGATGAAGGCCACCGCAAGGGCTACTGCCTCTACAAGCTTGGTTGCAAGGGACCGGAAACATTCAACAACTGTTCCCTGGTCCACTACAATGACACCATTGGCTGTTGGCCCGTCGGTACAGGCGCCCCCTGTTTTGGTTGCTCGGAAGAGCGAGTCGGCTTCCATATTCCACTTTTTTCCAAATCCCGGGTGGCCTATCCCACACCGCCTAACCAATTCACCGAAGCAGTTCCACAACGAGGCAGTGGTTCGGTATCATTCGCCTACGGTGTCGCCGGGGCAGCGGTAGGTGCTGCTGTCGTGGCCCTGGCCAAACGTGATGGCAATAAAGAAGACGAGAAAAGCTGATCAACCCATACAGGAGTACGCTCTTATGCCTATTAACAGACGTGATTTCCTGAAATTTTCCGCAGGAGCTGGGCTTCTGGCCGGGGCTGGCGTGGATAGTGCCGTTGCTGCCACGGAAAAACCGCCTCAGCTGCCCAAGGACGCGGTCGGCATTCTCTATGACGCCACCCTGTGCATTGGCTGCATGGCCTGTATGGTCAACTGTAAAAGGACCAATGCCGAACCAGGCGGTGCCCTCTACCATCGCGAGGCAGAGGGCCAAGTGCCGTACGAATATCCTGAATCTGGCGATGCCATTTACGATGCACCGCTGCGACTCTCTGGCAAAACTCTGTGCATCATCAAGGCCTACCGGGCCGAGGGCGATGCAGTGGAACCGGACGCACCCCACTCCTCATTCATCAAACAACACTGTTTGCACTGCATTGATCCACCCTGCGTTTCTGTTTGCCCAGTTAGGGCGCTACAGAAACAGTCAGACACCGGCATTGTTACCTATAACAAACATCGCTGTTTTGGTTGCCGGTATTGCCAAGTTGCCTGTCCCTTCGGAATTCCGCAATTCGAATGGGAGAAGGCCTCACCCTCGATAGTAAAATGCCAGTTGTGCAACCACCGCCTGGCCCAAGGCAAATTTTCTGCCTGCTGCGAGTTCTGCCCTACTGGGGCCTCCATCTTCGGCCCGGTGGAAGAGCTGCGTGAAGAGGCCAAGCGTCGTCTGGCGCTCAAGCCGGGCGACACCTACAACTACCAAGTGCAGCATGTGGATGGACGGCAGCGCACCGAAAAAGTGGTGAGCCGTTATGTGGACCATATCTACGGTATGGACGAGGCTGGCGGTACTCAATATCTGTTTCTGGCAGGGGTGGAGTTCAACAAGCTGGGCTTCAATCCGCGCATCTCAAACGAAATATACCCCAGACTGACATGGAGCTATATCTCCCATGTGCCGGCACTGATCGGTACCTTGCTGGTGGCCGGAACCGTCACCCGACTGGTGACCCAAAGGATTGAAAAAAACAAGGACGCAAGCCAGAAGTCCACCGACGAGGCCGACGCCTCATAAGCCGCGAAATTTGTAGAGAATAGAGCCTTCAAACGCAAGTTGCCGTGCATGAGCACACATTCAAGGAGAATGAAACATGGCCAAAAAGATAACCATTGACCCGGTTACCAGAATCGAAGGACATCTGCGCATTGACTGCGAAGTGGAGAATGGCAAGGTCACCAATGCCTGGTCATCTGGCCAGATGTGGCGGGGAATCGAAATCATCCTGCGGGGACGTGATCCGCGCGACGCCTGGGCTTACACTCAGCGCATCTGCGGCGTCTGCACCACAGTGCATGCTGTTGCCTCGGTGCGTGCAGTGGAAGATGCCCTGCAAATGGAAATCCCGCTGAATGCGCAATATATCCGAAACCTTATCATTGCAGCCCACAATATTTTTGACCACATGGCCCACTTTTACCAACTCAGTGCCCTGGATTGGGTGGATATTGTTTCCGCCACCACCGCCGATGCCCGGGCTGCTGCCGCTTTGGGCCAAAAGCTTTCGGACTGGCGCGGTAACAGTCCGCAGGAATTGCAAGCTGTGCAGGATCGACTAAAAAAATTCATTGCCAGCGGCCAGCTTGGCATCTTTGCCAGCGGGTATTGGGGCCATCCGGCCATGAAGCTGACCCCGGAGGTGAACCTGCTGGCAGCAACCCACTATTTGCAAGCTCTGGAATACGAACGAAAGATAAACCAGGTGGTAGCCATCCTCGGCAGCAAGACCCCGCACATCCAGAACCTGGTTGTAGGCGGCGTTTCCAACGCCATTGATCCCAATAGTCCAGCCAATTTGACGGTGGAAAAACTCTTTCACATCAAGACCCTGATCAATGAGGTGGGCGAGTTCATCAACCAGGCCATGCTGACCGACGTGGCTGCCATCGGTGCAGCCTATGCAGACTGGACCACCTATGGTGCAGGGGTGATGGATTACCTCTGTGTGCCTGAATTACCGATGGATACCAAAGGAACGCAATACGAACTCAGCGGCGGTTATCTGCCTGCAGGTGAACCCGATGGCAAGCCAACAGCCATTGGTTCGCAAAAGGAGAAGCTGTTGACCGAGAACATCAAGGAATCCATCAAGCACTCCTGGTATCAGGGCGACTGGGACCGTTCCCCCTATGAAGGCGAGACCGTGCCCAATTACACCGGTTTCAGCTACGAAGACCGCTACTCCTGGATCAAATCGCCCACTTTCATGGGTAAGCCAGCGCAGGTGGGCCCCCTGGCTCATATCCTTACCCTGTATCTAGCTGGGCACGAACCCACCAAACGCTATGTGGACAATACCCTGCAAACCATATCCACACTGGCCGGTACAACCGTGGGCATTGAAGCTCTCCACTCCACCATTGGTCGTATTGCCGCGCGCGTCATCCGCGCTGCGGTTCTGCACGACACCATGGACAAACAGTGGCAGGCATTGATGGATAACATCGGCAAAGGAGACTACGACACCTTCAACTCTCCAGTTTTTCCTACCGGAGAACTGCGGGGCGTTGGTTTCCACGAGGCATCCCGAGGCGCCTTATCGCACTGGGTAATCATCGATAACGGCAAAATCAAAAATTACCAGTGCGTCGTGCCCTCTACCTGGAATGCCGCACCCCGAGACAGTAATGATGCCCTTGGCCCTTACGAGGCCTCCCTGGTGGGCAATCCGGTTGCCGATGAGGAGCTGCCTTTGGAGGTCCTTCGTACCGTACACTCTTTTGACCCCTGTATAGCCTGCGCCATCCATCTAGTGGATGGCAAAAAGACCCCGCTTTCCAAAGTGAAAGTTCTGTAGGGAGATGGCTGTGAGCGCCTTGGTTTTGGGAATAGGCAATCTCCTCATCGGTGATGAGGGGGTCGGATGCCGAGCCGTGGCAGAGCTGTCCCGCCGCTATACCCTGCCGCCTGCAGTGGAGTGTATTGACGGCGGCACCGCAGGTTTTGAGCTGCTCTCCCTGTTGGATGGCCGCGACCAGGTTATTCTCATTGATGCTCTGCAAGATGATCGTGCCCCTGGTACGATCATCAAAGTGGAAGACGAACATGTACCCAAAGCCTTTCTTACCCGAACAACACCGCATCAGCTGGGCATTTGCGATGTGTTGGCCGCGGCTCAACTCACGGAATCGCTACCTGAAAAGCTCATCCTATTCGGTATTGAACCCAAGTGCCTGAAAGTTGGCCTAGAGCTTTCCGCCGAGGTACAAACAGCCATGGAACACGTTGTCCACGCAGTTGCCGATCAACTCCGTCAATTTGGCTATGAGGTGAAATATAATGGAATCTAATCCAACTATAAAAACATGGACACCGGTCACTGCTGTCCTGCTGCTGTTTATCGTCATTGGCAGCATGGCCATGCTCTACCGACTGGTATTCGGCCTGGGAGCAACCACCAATCTAAGCGATGCCTATCCTTGGGGTTTTTGGCTGGGATTGGATGTCCTTGGCGGCGTGGCCATGGCTGCGGGCGGATTTATCATTGCCTGTGCGGTCTACCTCTTCAACTGGAAAAAATACAGACCCATCGTACGCCCCGCCATCCTCACCGCCTTCCTCGGCTATCTGATGGCAGTGGTGGCCATCTGCCTGGATATCGGTCATCCTTTTCGCATCTGGCATCCCATGTTCATGTGGCAGTACCACTCGGTTATGTGGGTGGTGGCCATGCATGTCATTTTTTACACTGCCACCCTGGGCCTGGAATTTAGCCCCATGCTCTTTGAACGTCTTGGCTGGGAAAAGGCACGAAGGGCTGTGGGCAAAGTCATGGTGGCAGCGGTCATTTTTGGAGTCATGCTCTCCACCCTGCACCAGTCTTCCCTGGGCGCAGTGTATCTCATCGCCCAGAGCAAGATGTCACCCCTGTGGTGGGATACCAAGCTCCCCTTCCAATTCCTTGTCTCTGCTGTAGCCATGGGCTTAGCCATGGTCAGCGTGGAAACCATGCTCAGCCGCAAATTTCTCCACCACAAAGTAGATAAAGAGATATTCTACGGCCTTGCCCGGGGCACACTGATTGTCCTTTTGTTTTATCTGCTCCTCAAGCTCTACCAACTCTTCATGGTTTCCGGAGTGGGCCTTGCTTTCAACGGTTCCATGCAAGCCAACATGTACCTGCTGGAGATGCTGATCGGGGTTATCATTCCGGTCGCGCTCCTGACCATGAAAAGTATCAGAAGAAATACCAGCTGGATTTTCTCCATCAACCTTTTGGTCATCACTGGCGTTCTGCTCAACCGACTCAACGTAGGTCTTTTCAGCATGGAAGAATATTTTGCCTCGCATGGCCTGTCGTATTCGCCAAGCTGGATGGAGTTTCTGGTCTCTTTGGGTATTATTTCGTTGGGCATTTTCCTGTATAAAATGTCGGCAAAGCATCTGCCCCTGTTTTCCCATTGACTGGGGGAGCCGTTGCCGCGGGAAGGTATGACAGCTAACATGGCCTGTTGTCAGAGAGACAAACTCCGGCAACAGGCTACAGCAAGAGGAAAAACCATGAAGAAACAAGCAGGTATTTTACTTCTTGTAGCAGGGCTCGCTGTACCCTTCCTGCTGCCCACCTCGGCCATGGGCGCTGAAGCCCAAACAGACTGCCGCCCGCTCATTGAAAACAAATGTGCCAGCTGCCACTTTGTTGACTACATCTGCCCGGGAATACGAAAAAATAAGGGTCGGATGGCCTGGAATTGGGTCATCAATGATATGATCAAGGACGGGGCCAAAATCAACAGGGAAGAAAAAGGACAACTCACCACCTGCCTCAGCAAACCAGGTACTACTGTGCAGGAGTTGTGCGCAAATTCGAGCAAATAAAAACACGTCTGACCGGTGGGTGGCCAATCTCCTGCCCCTGTTTTTTACCCAGGCAAACAGTCCCCTAAGGCGTTTGGGACTGGGGAAGCGAGGAGGTTGCTCTTTCCGGCCAAAGCTGGGCGATGAGGATGGCGGCCAACATTAAGCCACTGCCCACCATTGCCCTTAGTGTCAGTATTTCCTGCAAAAAGAGCCAACCACCCAGGGCCGCAAAAGGTGCCTCCATACTCATGAGGATGGCCGCATGGGTTGGATTGGCTTTTTGCAGAGCCACGACCTGCAGCGTGTAGCCAGCGCCCACAGAAATAAAACTACTGTACAACAGGGCCAGGTAGGCGGCCCGGATGCTTTCCAGACTCATGGATTCAAACAGTGCGGCAACCACCAAACTGCACGCACCACAGATGTAGAACTGGATCATGGCCAAACGCACCGGCGAAGTGCGCGGCGAGAGATACGCCAGGGCAATCACATGCAGGGCCCAAAACAGGGCGCCAGCAAGTTCCAGTATATCGCCAAAATTGAGTTGCAGGGTTTCGTTAACACTGAGCAAATATAACCCCGCCACTGCCAGGCCCACGCCAAGCCAGGTACCGATGTTGGCACGCTTGCCCAAGAGCAAACCAAACAGCGGTATAAAGACCACATAAATTCCTGTAATGAAACCAGCCTTTCCAGCCGTAGTATAGAGTAAGCCAACCTGCTGCAGGGTAGCAGCTATAAAGAGCAGCGCACCGGCGCATCCACCGGCTATCAGCGGATTGATCGCCTTGTGACCGGGCAGGAGTGTGGCGCGCTGACTGCGCATGGCCAGGGGTAACAGGCACAGACCGCCCATTATAAAGCGGATGCCGTTGAAGGTGAAGGGTCCGACATGATCCATGCCCAGTCGCTGGGCAACAAACCCAAAACCCCAGATAAGGGCAATGAGCAAAAGTAACGCATTGGTTTGCAGTACTTCTTTATTGTTGGCCACCAGGACACCCGTATTCCAAAATATAAAAGATCAGTGGATTACCTACTGACTCCAAGGTGCAATCCTTTCTATGGCCGCTTTTCTTGGCCGTGGAAGCAAGCCTGTTTTTCATAAAAAATTCCCTATCAGACACTCCCCTTTGCACACTATCTTTTTAGGTGCCTTTTCCAGTTGCATTCCAATCACGAACCTGAAGACCAGGGGCTGGATTGGACATGGCGGCCGGGCTAAAAGCCAAAACCCCGTGGGATTGCACCCACGGGGTTTGCTTTCAAAAACGCTTACACAAGCGGATTGTTTTGTGGCTCCTCGGGAGGGACTCGAACCCCCGACAGGGTGGTTAACAGCCACCTGCTCTACCGGCTGAGCTACCGAGGAATGAATAAGAATAAAATTTACAGTATGTGCGCCCTTCAGTCAACAGGAATTTCTTCTAGCAGGGACACACCTGTTGCCAAGACAATAAAACACAAAAAGATCACAGCACCCAGACAGAAAAACAGTACAAAAACTGCTCCTTCCCTTTTCTGACCCTAACCAGTACCATGAATACGCGTGCAGACCTTTGCATTGATTGCGGTCCGACGCCGTTGGTTTAGTGAAGGTTGATAAATAAACCGCCACCATCAATGTACCGTTTTTTGTGGGTATATTCCTGTGGGTATTGTGAGTCCTCTTTCGTCGTATCCACAAAAAGGCCTGTACGTCAATAGACTTCTGGAACTCTTCAAATAAAAGAACAAAGGAAAGCCCCGAGAAACCTAATGTTTCACGGGGCTAATGTACTTCCTGGTACTTCTTTGGACGTCAATGTGGTGCCGAAGAGAAGACTCGAACTTCCACTGGGGAACCCCAACTAGACCCTGAACCTAGCGCGTCTACCAATTCCGCCACTTCGGCACTAAGCTGTCATAATGCCTTTCCCGATAAAATTTGTCAAGCGTTTCTTGAAAGGCACATCACTGGAAATTTCACCTGGAAAAACGCCCACAGTGCGTATCCTGTTCAGGGAAGTACCTGCAATTCGCGCTGGATACTAACCACATTCGTTCTTGGCGCATTGCCTGGCAGTGGTGCCTGTCTGGGTCGTCCGGTGGAAAAGGCATACCGGTTGTTTTGCACATGCACCTGTGGTGGTATACGTGTCAGCTCAAACAGCGTATAGCCGTGCAACAGATTGCGCCAAAACCCGCTATGTGGCGATTGTTCATGCCGCATCAGATTGGCAGGCGTCATGCGAAACGGAAAGATATGTACATGAAAAGAAGGTTGACCAGCATTCAGGGCTCGGTCCGCGATGGCGTAAATTTCTTCAATGACCGGATCAGTCATGGCAAAACAACCAACAGAAAGACGCTTGCCATGCACCATGATCAGCCCCCCGGATGCCTGCTGTGCCTGATCGTACAGGTTGGGGTAGCCAATGTTGAAGGCAAGGTGAAAGTTGCTCCACGGGTTCATGTGGGATGGGAAAACTTCATAAAAACCTTCTGGCGCCTGCAAATCTCCTTCGTGCAGTTTGGGACCCAACCCACCGGAAAAATAGGCAATGGGATATTTTTTGAACAGATAGTAACGCTCACCGCGCTGCACCCACAGCTCCAGTTCGTGGCTCTCCTTGAAAATACGAATAAAAATTGGTGCACCAAAAGCCAACGCTGAACGCTGAAATTCCCTTTGCAAGCGTGGCGCTTGACTTTGGCATACTGATTGGGACAACTCGCTTTGGGGTGTGGTCATCCCCAATCCTGTCTGCTGGCTGGTGGTGCCCCTGGTGCGGCCATCGGGCAGACGGGGATAGAGCGAAGTCAGGGATCCTTGATTCAAATGACCACTTTGGCTAACAGCACCCTGATCACGTTTGGCACAACCGCCGAGAAACACCATGGCAAGGGCAATGAATGCCACAAGTTGAAAGAGGGCCCTTCGTATTCGAAGGGGCTTGGCAGGACAATTTGGAGGCAGGGATACAGACAGCATAGGATAGTTTCAAGTAGATTCGCAGGAGTAATAAGTAACTCTTGGTGAGTACGAATAAACTATGCCCTGCTCCTGCTATTGCTGTCCAGAGAAAAATACAATTTTTCAACAAACAGTCAAAATTTTTTAACAAATCAAGAAAACACAGACAGCTTACGCTACCGCAGCCTGCATTTTTCAAGGAAAGCCACAGCAGTACTGGCAATGCCAGCAGCATCCAAGCCTGCCTGATGCCACAGCAGAGCTTGGGGCCCCTGATCGACAAATGTGTCACCAAAACCGAGCATTTTCACAGGTACGTACACTTCCTGTTCTTGCAGAAGCTGAGCCACAGCGCTGCCAAAGCCGCCCAGAACGGCGCCATCTTCAACCGTAAGCACAGCACCGGTGCGACTGGCCCAGGAACAGATCAAAGTGGTATCCAGGGGCTTGAGAAAACGCGGATTCACCACCGCAGCACTGATGCCCTGCTCGGCCAGGAGTTCTGCTGCATGCAGAGCCGGATACACCCGGTTACCAGCAGGTAAAAGCAGTAGATCGCTTCCTTCGCGCAACAGTTCTCCCTTACCCCTCTCCAGCGCCTGCAAGCTGCTGTCCAATCCAGTTCCTTCGCCTTTGCCACGCGGATAGCGCAACACTGCCGGACCCTCCATATTCAGGGCCGTGTAGAGCATGTGCTGCAATTCATTTTCATCCTTGGGCATCATTACGGTGATATTGGGGATGAAGCGCAGATAGGCAAGGTCGAAGACACCGTGGTGGGTGGGGCCGTCTGCACCGACCACCCCGCTCCGATCCAGGGCAATGGTCACCGGCAGGTTGGGCAGGCAGACATCGTGGATGAGCTGATCCAGCGCTCGTTGCATGAAAGAAGAGTATACTGCAAAACAGGGCCGCATACCCTCCAGGGCAAGGCCAGCGGCAAAGGTGAGGCCATGCTGCTCGGCAATACCCACGTCAAAAAAACGATCGGGAAAGGCCGTGCAGAAGGGAGCCAAGCCAGTGCCATCTGGCATGGCCGCGGTAATACCGACAACGCGCGCATCTTCGCGGGCGATGCGGCAAAGGGTTTTGCCAAAAATCTTGGTGTAGGAAGGCGGGGCTGGCTGTGCCGGTTTGGGTTTGCCGCTGGCAATATCAAAGGGGCCAATACCGTGGTACATGCCAGGGTTCTGTTCCGCATGCAGGTACCCCTTGCCTTTAGTGGTAATCACGTGCACCAGTACTGGCCCGTGGTTATGATCCCGTACATTTTCCAGGGTAGCGATGAGATCTTCCAGCTGATGGCCAGGAATTGGCCCCACATACTTGAACTTGAAGGCCTCGAAAAGCATGCCCGGCGTAAAAAAGGCCTTCATGCTCTCTTCGCTTTTGCGCAACAGATTGAGAACGTTTTCCCCAACCGTTGACAGTGCCAGCAATCGCTCCTCAATATGGTCGCGCAGGCGACGGATGGCTCTTCCGGTCAGCTTTCTACTCATGAAGCTGGACAATGCACCTACATTTTCGGAAATGGACATTTCATTGTCATTGAGCACAACCACAAGATCCTCATCCAGATCGCCGGCATGGTTCAGCCCTTCAAAGGCCATGCCCGCGGTCATGGAGCCGTCTCCAATCACCGCCACCACCTTGCCCGGCCGGTTCTGGATGTGCCTGGCTGCAGCCACGCCCACGCCAAAGGAAATCGAGGTGGAGCTGTGTCCGGTTTCAATAGTGTCAAATGCGCTTTCTGAACGTTTGGGAAAGCCGCTTAAACCGCCGTGCTGCCTGAGGGTATGAAAACGATCCTGGCGCCCAGTGAGCAATTTATGCGCATAGGCCTGATGCCCCACATCCCAAATGAGCTTGTCGTTCGGAGTGTCAAAGACATAGTGCAGGGCAAGGGTCAGCTCGACCACACCCAGGCTTGGGGCCAGATGGCCGCCAGTGTCGGCAACCGTGGCAATAATGGTCTGCCGCAGTTCATTAGCCAAATCTTCAAGATCGGCAAACTCCATCCTACGCAGATCATGGGGAGAACGGATGCCCTGCAGCAATTTTTTCCGCACCAGCGGTTCCTTGTCAACAAGCAGCATGATTACTTTCTCCGCTCCACAATATATCGGGCAAGGGCGCGCAGAGGATCTGCCTTGGTATCAAAACCATTCAAAACCTGCTGAGCGGCATCCACTGCCTCACGTGCCATTTTGCGGGAACCTTCTACGCCAAAAAGTACTGGATAGGTGAGTTTATGCACCTCGACATCCTTGCCCACTGCCTTACCCAACTCCTCAGTGCTGGATTCCAGATCAAGTAAATCATCAACAATCTGGAAGGCCAGACCTACTTGCTGACCATAAGTGCATAGGCTGCTCACCTGCTCGTCATTGGCGCCAGCGGCAATGGCCCCGGCCTCAATGGCAGCGGTGATCAGTGCCCCGGTCTTGCTTTGATGGATGGTACGCAGCACCTCATAACCAGCCTGTTTCCCTTCATAAATCATGTCCAGTGATTGCCCGCCCACCATGCCCTGCGGGCCTGCTGCCCGGGCAATCACCTGGATAATGCGCATGCGGGCCCTGTCAGGCAGGTTGGCTGTAGATGAGCCACTCAAAAGGTCAAAGGCATAGGTCAAGAGACCATCCCCAGCCAGGATGGCCGCAGCCTCACCATATACCGTATGATTGGTTGGTTTGCCCCGACGCAGGGCATCATTATCCATGGCCGGCAAATCGTCATGGATCAGCGAATAGGTATGAATACATTCCAGGGCGCAGGCCACAGGCAGGGCCTTGCAACGGGTCTTACTGTCTGTAGCGACAGCCTCGGCTGCAGCCAGGCACAGGATAGGGCGCAAACGCTTCCCCCCTGAGAAGAGGCTGTACCGCATGGCTTCAATGTGTTGGACAAAAGGGCCGCTGGCAGAGAGCATCAGGACTGCCAGTTCCTGCTCAACCAGATTCTGCCGTTCAAGCAGATAGGTCTTGATCTCCATCATCCTCTCCGGCAAAGGGGCTGAGGCTGAGTGAACCGTTTTTATCGAGGAGCAGTTCAACCCGGCCGCGTGCTTCTTCCAACATGCTGTTGCAGTAATTGGCCAGCTCGATCCCTTCACTGAATTTGACCAGACTCTTTTCCAAAGGCAAGGCACCTGTTTCCAGTTCTTCAGTTATCTGTTCCAGCCTTGCCAAGGCACCTTCAAACGATTTTTTGGCCACCCCTGTTCTTCCTCCGCATACATCTCATAAAAATTTCTTGCCAGATTCACTGCTCGCATCTAAAGGATTTCAAGTGGAAAAGTAACCATGCACAAACGGTCTTTCAACATTTCTTTCCAAAGAACAAAGAAGGACACACGGAAAGGAGGCAAAAAGAGAGAGCCAGCAGCCACGGCAAAAAAGATGCTTTCTACCTCCCTGGCTGCAATCTCCTTCGCTTCCAGCGCATGCCAAAAAACCACAGTACGACCGCGACACAAAGCAACACAATCAGGATATCGAGCTGATGGGAATAGTGCTGCACCATGATCCAGTTGGCTCGCAACTGCATGCCGCAATACAACAAAAACCCATTCCACATGGTAGCCCCAATGGTGGATACCAGTAAAAACGGCACCAGCGGCATTTTACCGATACCGGCAGGGATGGAGATGAGATGGCGCACCACTGGAATAAAACGAGCAATGAACACGGTAATCAGGCCCTGTTTCCGGTTGAAATAACGCTCGGTACGCTCAAGATCCCGTGGATTAAGAAAAAGATACCTGCCGACCTTAAAAACAAAGGGTTTACCTCCGTAATAGCCCATCCAGTAGGAAAGAAGCGATCCACACAAAGAACCGAGGCTGGTGGCAAAAATAGCCAGACCAAGGTGCCAGCGGCCATCAACCACCAAAAAACCGACAAACGGCATCACTGCCTCGCTGGGTACCGGGGCAATCATGCTTTCCAGCATCATTAAAAAAAAAGCGCCGAAATAGGTGGTTTTATCAAGAATGTATATGGCTATTTCGCTGATGTACTCTGTAATCATGGCTGCGCAAGGAAAATAAAATAACTGAGAACCAGAATGCCAAAAGCAATTCTGTAGTAGGCAAAAAGACGAAAATCATGGTGAGCTACATACCACAATAATCCCCGTATTGCCAGGAGTGCACTCATAAAGGCAACAACAAAGCCTATAAGAAAAAAGGGAAAATCCCCGGCAGACAAAGATTGCCAGGAGCTGAACAGATCATAACCTGTTGCCAAAAACATGGTCGGAATGGCGAGAAAAAAAGAAAATTCCGTAGCCGCCCGCCTGGACAGGCCAAAGAGCAAACCACCGATGATCGTGGCCCCGGAGCGCGAGACACCGGGAATCAATGATACGGCCTGGGCAAAGCCGACCTTCAGAGCATCCTTCCAACTCAATTCATCCATATCTGCAATGCGGACATGACGCTCCTTTTTTTCCACCAAAAGAATTACCAAACCGCCTACCACCAGAGCCACGGCCACGCTCGTGGGATTGAACAGGTAATATTTGATATACCGATGCAGGGCAAGTCCGAGCAGAGCTGAAGGACAGATGGCCAGTATCAGATTGAAGACAAAGCGTTGGCTAGGCCGATCATGCAAAAGGCCGTTTGCCAACTCCAACAAACGCACACGGTAATGCCAACAGACCGCGAGAATGGCTCCCAACTGGATGACTATAGAAAAGGTCTTGGCCTGCTCACCGGTATAACCAAGCATATCGCCGGCAATAATCAGGTGGCCGGTGCTGGATATCGGCAAGAACTCTGTCAGCCCCTCCACCAAGCCAAGTATGATGGCCTGAAAAATTTCAAATGTGCTCATGTACTCAGAATGTTAGTTTGAATGATAGGGGTGGGTTGCAGCAAGCACGCATACCGCGTCGGGTGCTGCACTGCAAGCCTTTTCCGTGGCAGTATTGCCAGCCGATCGCATTAGCTTCAGTGCAGGGCAGTGCACTTGCAGACACGCAAGCTGCAAAAAAAAAGGGATACCCTGTGCAGGGTATCCCAACGGAGCGGATGAAACGGGAAATTAGGCTGATTTCTGTTCCGGAGCTTTCAGGGTTGCGATAATAAAGACCGCAAGCGCCAACAGCACGGCGGAAACGATAAAAGGTACGAAGAAAGACTGCGTTGCAGCTTGCAGTTTACCGCCCAAATACGGACCGCAAAAACCGGCCACACCCCATGCGGTGAAAAGCAGACCATAGTTGGAGGCCTGGGCGCTTGCACCGTAGTAGCTAAGCAAAGTGGCAGGGAACAGGGTGAACATGGCACCGTAGTTCCAACCAATCAAACCAGCGGCTGCCGCCAGCAGAGCTGCGGATTTTCCTGCCGGGAAGAGAACCAGCATGGCTCCAACCTGCAAAGCAAAGAGTACGACAAAAATCTGCTTGGTGCCGATCTTGTCTGCCAAGGGACCGATCAGAATACGAACCAGCGCATTGAAAATAGCCAAAGTAGCCGGTGCACCAGCTGCAGCCATGGCTATACTTTTATTCACGTCTTCAGGGATATCCGCAAGGGATGCAAGGTTGTTTGCCCTGATATAATCCAAACTCATTGCATCAATGCCGTGCTTGGCAATGAGACCGATAACCATGAGACCAGCAAAAGAACCGCAGAAATAGGCAAGCCAAAGCAGCCAGAACTGGGGCGACTTCTTGGTTTCCTCATAGGTGTAGTCGCGGTATGCCTTGACAGTGGCGCCACCAGCCGGAACCGGAGGATTCCAGCCTGCAGGCTTGTACCCTGCGGGCGGCAGCTTCAGGCACAGAGCTGCAGCAACCCCCATAATACCCATGGCAATACCAACATATTTGAATACCGGCAGAGCAGAGCCATAGTAAGCGATCATCTTTGTGGCCATCGGCGCCATGATAAAGGAACCAAGCCCCAAGCCAACAACCGTAAAACCGGTAGCCAAAGCCCTGCGATCTGGCCACCATTTCGGCGCAGTGGAAATGGGCGGCAGATACACCATACCACCACCTAAACCACAAATAACTCCATAGTACAGGTAGAGCAAATACAGCTGGGAGGTGGCCTTTTCACCTGCTGCCAACGCTTCCGGTGTCGGTGGTTTAATGGTCGAGACCATGAAAAAACCAAAGGCCATGAGCAGGCTGCCGATCAGGACAATGATCTTTGGGCCATACTTGTCGCTCATGCGTCCAGCAGGAAAGGTTACAAGGCCAAAAATGAGACAGATGAGGGCATAGGCCATTGCGACCTCGGGAACTGTCCAACCAAATTGAGCCTGAAGAGGTCTGATGAAAACACTAAACGCGTACAGTAGTAAACCGCAAGTGGTGCTGCCTAAGAGTCCGCCAAGCAATGGAATCCAGCGAGGATAGGTCGTTTCCGTTTGAGCCATGTACACTCCCCCTTACATAAGTTTGAGTTGAACTGCTTGCAGATTGTACCCTACGTCAGCCGAAATGATCTCATCCACCTCCTTATGTCTGTGCTCTGCGAAAGTGTGCGTGGGTAAAGGCACACGTATTAATAGGAAAAACCCGAAATTTTGCGTAAGTATAACAGGAGATGAAAATTGCTGTCAATGCACAAAAATACATCATCCCGGCATAAAATACGCTGTGGCGCAGAACACGGGTGCAACTCCTGAAAAAAACAATCATTGTATTGGAACAACAGTAAGTTGTACCAGGAAACCAGCCAACGAGAACGAAAGAGAAAGCAGCGTTGCCAGCCAAGTCGTCAACTTGTCAGGCCATACAGCAAGACAGGACAAACAACGTAAAACAGGTTGGCAGGGATGGACATGCACCACAGGTAAAGAGATGTTTCTGCCACTGTCAAGGGAATGGCAAAACCATTTAGTGACCAATGGCGCGGCAAGCAGTACAGTGCTCCTTATCCCTCCCTGCAGTACACAATTAAAAAAAAAGCTACGATCTAAAGCCCGCTACTGGCCAGCATTGGTCAGTCTGTGGTTTCCACGTCCAGCAAATTCCAACGCAGTTCGTTTCCTGCCAAAAACGGACGAACCATACCGTAAAGTTCCGGCACACACCATTTTTGTCGACCCAAATAAACGTTTTTGGCTGGTGGCTCGATCTTGTAGAAGCGGACGGCATTCTCTGTAACAAAAATTGGTAAGGTGTCCAGGCAGTCAGCCTCTTCAAAGAGCTGGGCCAGCATCGGCAAAGCCACTGGAGCCGAAAAAATGCCTGCGGCACAGCCACAACACTCCTTGGCATGGCGTGGATGCGGCGCAGAATCCGAACCGAACATCAACTGCGGGTGACCCTGAAAAACAGCCTGACGCAGGGCGTCCCGGTCCTGCGGAGTCTTGGCAATGGGCTTGCAGAACAGATGTGGTTGCAACAGTCCTCCAGCAACGTCATCTAAATTCAGCATGAGATGATGCAGGGTAACCGTAGCCGCCACCTGGGGATGTCGCTCAAGAAAGCGCAGGGCAGCGGCAGTGCTGATATGTTCCATGACGAGGCGCAGCTTGGGAAAATTGTTGGCCAGCCACTCGTAAACCTGCAAAAACTCCGTTTCCCTGTCCATGACAAAGCCATTACTTTCGCCGTGCACCAGCAGAGGAATATCCAACTCCTCCAACAGAGCCACTGTAGTGCCAATGGCATCGAAATCGCGCACACCGGCCTCGCTTTGGGTAGTGATACCCGCCGGATACAGCTTGACTCCAAGGACTGCTTCTCGGGCAGACATAAGTTCATCTTTGCTATAGTCCCGGAAAAACAAAGTCATGTAGGGGGTGAACAATTCTGCCCCACAGGCGTTGACAATGGCCTTGTGGTAACTGGTCACTGCAGCCAGGGAATCCACGGGCTGGAGTAGATTGGGCATAATGACCGCAGCGGCGAAAGAACGGGCGCTCAGTGGCGCGACCAGTTGCAACATTTCCTGCTCGCGCAGATGCAGGTGCATGTCCAGGGGAGACTGGAGGGTCAGGATGCTATTGTCCATGGCACAAAAAATAGTATTAGAATCAGTAGTAAGTGCATCTCTTGAGTGCAACTTTGCACACGGTCAACACCTGAAAACCACCTTGAAAAAGGAAACCGGCTGAACAACGCCAGACCCCACGAGCCCTTCTATGTCCAGATCGGGCAGAGAGCCATACCGCGTATCCAGCAGGAGAGGGCCTTGCAGTGCAAAAAATAGAGCAAACAGGAATTAAGGATACCTGTTCAGGAGCCGCCCAGGTAGGCGTCGAGCACCTCAGGATTGCTCAACAGTTCGCTGGATTTCCCCGAGAGAATGATATTGCCCACCTCCAACACATAGCCGCGATGAGCCAAACGCAGTGCAGCTTTGGCATTTTGTTCCACCAGCACCACGGTCACGCCTGTGGAGTTGATCTGCTGGATGGTTTGAAAGATGGCCTTAACCAGAAGCGGAGCCAAACCCAAACTCGGCTCATCCAAAAGCAGCACCTTGGGGTCGCTCATCAAGGCCCGGCCAATGGCCAGCATTTGCTGCTCGCCACCGCTCAGGGTACCGGCCAGCTGGTGCTTGCGCTCTTCCAAGCGGGGGAAAAGCTCATAAATCCATGCGCGGGTACGAGCTATCTTGCCTTTATCCTTTATGGTAAAAGCACCCAGGTTGATATTCTCCTGTACGGTCAGGGTACTGAAAACCCGGCGACCTTCCGGTGACTGGCTGATGCGGGCCTGGACCACCTGGTGGGCTGGCATTTTGTGCAGGGCCCTGCCCTCAAACAGAATTTCTCCCTGCGACGGGTTGACCAGCCCACTAATGGAAAGCAGGGTGGTTGACTTCCCCGCACCATTGGCCCCCAGGATGGTGACAATCTCTCCCTCCTCCACATACAGGTTGATACCGTGGAGGACCTCCACATTGCCGTACTTGACGTGCAGATCTTTAATTTCAAGCAGCATCAGTAATCGTTTTCGTCGGTGTCTGCGCCAAGATAGGCTTCGATGACTTTGGGGTTTTTCTGGATCTCCGCCGGTGTGCCTTCGGCGATTTTGCCACCATACTCGATGACCACCAGGTAATCGCAGGCCTTCATCACCAGCTTCATGTCATGCTCGATCAAAAGAATGGTCAAGCCCTGTTCGCGTATCCTTTTAATCAGTTGAATGAGCTCCTGCGTTTCCTGCTCATTCATGCCGCCCGCAGGCTCATCCAAGATAAGCAGTCGGGGTTGGGTGGCCAGGGCACGCGCTATTTCGAGCAAACGCTGGTTACCGTAAGACAGGTTTTTGGCCAGTTGTGCAGCGCTTTCCTCCAGGCCAACAAAGCTGAGCGCATCCAGTGACTGACGCAGGGCTTGGCGCTCTTCCCGCCTTTGTGCTGGTGTGTGCAAAAGCGAGCTAAAAAGACCACTGCGCATGCGACAATGACAGCCGGCAAGCACATTTTCCAGCGCGGTCATATTCTGAAACAGGCGAATGGTCTGAAAGGTGCGTGCAATACCCAAGGCAACGATCTGGTGCGTGGGCTTACCGCGAATGGAGCGTTCCTGGAAAAAGATATCGCCACCATCGGGTTTGTAGTTGCCGGTAATCAGGTTGAAAACCGTGGTCTTGCCTGCACCGTTGGGTCCGATCAGCCCGACCACGCTGCCCTCTTCCACGGCGAAACTCACCCGGTCGACTGCAACCAATCCACCAAAACGTTTATTCACATGATCCAGGCGCAGGATATTCACGACAATTCCCGTATGGAATCCAAATTATGCTTGCGCGGCCTGGGCGGCAGCAGGCCCTGCGGACGGACAATCATCATCACCATCAAGGCCAGACCAAAAATCAACAGACGGGCATCGGCAAAATCCCGGAAGAGTTCCGGAAGTCCCATGACCAGAAAAGAGCCAAGAATAACCCCGGGAATATTCCCGGCGCCGCCGAGGATAACGATCATAAAAAGACGCACCGACTCCAAAAAATTAAATGACTCCGGTGAAATGATAGTCATTTGAGCGGCAAAGATGGTGCCACACATACCAGCCCAGCCCGCACCCAAGACAAAGGCAGCCAATTTGTAGCGTGCAGTGTGGATGCCACTGCCTTCAGCAGCGATTTCATCCTCTTTCAAGTACTTGAGCGCCCGACCAAAACGGGAGTTTTCCAAGAGTGAAAAAAGAAGAACAGTCAAGGCAGCAAAAGACCAGATCAAATAGAAAAAGTGCACTGGCTGGGTCAGCCTGAAGCCGAAGATCTCTGGCCTGGATATGCCGAAAATGCCGTTGGCACCGCCGGTTAGACCAAACACATTATTAATCAGGGCGATGCGCACAATTTCCACCATGCCGATAGTGACGATCAAGAGATAGTCACCCCGCAAATGGATAATGGGCCTGGCCACCACCAGGGCAAAAAGAGCGGCAGCCAAACCACTGACAGGCAGCACCCACAGAACAGGCACACCGTAGTGGGTATTGATGATGGCAGTGGTATAGGCACCTACGGCATAAAAAGCGGCATGTCCCATGTGGAACATGCCGGCATAGCCAAGGATGACATTGAGGCTCAAGGCAAGAATGAGGTATAAACCAACATTGTTCAGCACATCCACCCAGTACCGGCCCAACAGCAAAGGGGCCGCGGCCAGCACCGCAAAAAATACCACATAAGCCAGCCAAGTCCGGTTCTTCATATTTTTTCAGCCACCCGTTCGCCCAGAAGTCCGGTGGGCCGTATTATCAGAATGAGAATCAACACGAAAAAGGCAATGGCGTCTTTCCAGGCAATGGAAATGTAGGCTGCACCCAAGGCCTCAACCACGCCCAGCAGAAGCCCGCCAAGCATGGCCCCAGGAATATTGCCAATCCCCCCGAGAATGGCAGCGGTAAAGGCTTTGAGTCCATAGATCCAGCCCATGGTGAAATTGATCTGACCGTAGTACACCCCCACCATCAATCCAGCTGCACCACCCAGGGCCGGACCGATAAAAAAGACGATCATGATCACAAAGTTGACATCAATACCCATCAGGCGGGCAGCACCCTGATCAATGGCAGCGGCCCGAATGGCTGTGCCGATTCTAGTTTTTTGCACAAAGAGGTAGAGAGCGATCATCATCAACACAGAGGCCGCCAGAATGATGATGCGCATCAAAGGAATGGACAGACCAAAAATATTGACCGGCATTACGGGCAGTAGATCCTGGGGATAGACATAAAACTTGGCCCCATAGGTCAGCATGATTGCATTCTGAAAAAAAATAGAGGCACCCAGGGCCGAAACCACTGCGGACAGGCGGGGAGATTGGCGCAGAGGCCTGTAGGCGATCCGTTCCAGGAGGATGCCGATGATCCCTACCAGCCCCATAACCATGACAGCCAGAATGGTCACACCAAGAAAACCGCCAACATGATCGGTCAGGGCAAGGGAGGTCAAGAGGGTAAGACCGAGGTAAGCCCCAATGGTGAAAAGGTCGCCATGGGCGAAGTTGATCAACTTCAAAACCCCATACACCATGGTGTAACCCAGTGCGATCAAAGCATAGATACCGCCAACCGCAAGACCGTTGGTCAACTGTTGAAAAAATTGCTCCATGCAGACTCCACGAGAAACAAAGGGGCTGCCAAACCCAATGGCAGCCCCTTGATCAGATCACAGCGGACTACGGTTCCAGGACAAACTGCCCTTCCCCGTCCACCTTATAGACCCGGTAGACTTCTCCGACCCGGTCGCCCTTGTCATCAAAGGCAAGGGTACCGGTCAGGCCGGGGAAATCTTTCAGGGATGACTTCAAATAAGCGGAAATTTTTTCTGCTTCAACAGAGTCGGTTGCCTTGATCGCCTCCACTAGTACGCGAAAACCATCGCCTGCAAGCACAGGATAAATTGATTTGGGGGCATGCCCGTGCTTTTTGGTAAAAGCCTCGACAAAAGACTTGGCCTCAGGCGTATCCAAATCCTTGGGCAGAGGAGGACTCAGAAAATAAAAGCCTTGGGCTGCGGCTGCACCTGCGGTTTCAACCAGGGTGGGGTTGTTGACCGCATCTCCACCCATGAAGGGTACGTCCCAGCCCATTTCTTTTTTCTGGCGCAGCAAAAGGCCTGCCTCCGGATAGTAGCCGGTGAAGAAAACAAAATCAGGATCTGCGCCCTTCAATTTGGTGAGGATGGCATTGTAGTCCCGCTCACCAGGAGTGAGGGCGTCAAAAAAGACCACCTCAACATTCGCTGTCTTCAGGTTGGCCCGACTTTCTTCGGCCAGTCCCTTGGCATAGGAGGTATTGTCATGCAGAATGGCCACCTTTTTGCCACCCAGTTTCTGGATGGTAGCGGTGGCAACCTTGCCCTGCTCATCATCACGCGGGCAAGTTCTGAAAAAATTCTTCAGCCCCTTTTCCGACAAACGAATGGCAGTGGAGCCGTTGGCGATTTGCACAACCCCGGCCTCATCGTAAATATTCTGGGTGGCCTCGGTAATGGAAGAGCCATAGGTACCGACCACGGCTATAATCTTTTGGGAAACCAGACGATTTGCCGCCAGGGAGGCTGTGCGGGGATCCCCGCCATCATCCTGCGTCAATATCTGGATTTTCCTGCCCAAGACACCACCCTGCTGATTGTATTCGTCGGCAAGAAGCTCCAGTACCTGTTTCATCTCCTGCCCTTCACTGGCCCAAGAACCGGTCATGGGGCCCATCAGGCCGATCTTCACTGGATCAGCCGCAAACAGGGCTGGCGCAAACAAAAGGCAAAAAATAGCTATCCAACCTGCAATTTTGTTCATGGTTTCCTCCTTGGAAAAGGACTGTTCAAGGGAAATCAAGCACGCGGTGGGGTTTGAGCATGGCAATCATGCTGGTCGCAATTTTTTAACAAACAAATTATATGATGTCAATTTCATTGTCTTCACCCCTTTGTCTGGAGGCCTATCCCAGCAGTATAGACGGTATAATTTCTTGCAAAATAAAAGGAACATGTCATAATGCCTGACTGAAATACTGTCTTGATTCTCCTGAAGTTTGAGTTTCACACGCCTAGCCACTTCTTAAGCTCAAGAAAGCGCACCTTGAACCTTTACTAGTACAGGCACCCGAAAGGAACCCACCATGCTACCTCATCGCTCAGCAATCCGGCTTTTTTGCGTCCAACTTCCGCTTTTTTTCTTTGTCCTGTCGTGCTGTCTACTCAGCCAGGCGACAAGTATACAGGCACTGGAGCGCAATACCGTTTTTCTGCCCTTCAAAATCAATGCGAGCGATCAAGCCCAGGCCCAACTGACAGCCGCAGCCGACCAGGCTCTTGAGCTGGAGGCGCAGGCCAAGGGGATGAACATGATGCCCCGCAGCGAGGCCCAGCGTCTTGTCAACTATGAAGGTGCCTGGCCGCCTCCCCGGGCCACCCTGGAAGCTGTGGCACAGGCTACTGGTACGGATTTTGTGGGCGTGGGCAGCATCACTCAACTGGGCAGGCGAATCAGTGTTGATGCCTCCATTTTCGATGCAGTAACGGTCAAGCCTCCCCACACTGCCTACCGTGTAGGGGCTAGCTCCCAAGAACTTCCCCAGTTGACTGCCGAAGTCATGGGTGATCTTTTGACCTATTCCAACAAGACCTTTACCGTTGCCTCCATCACTGCCACGGGAAATACACGTATCGATACCGGCGCAATTCTACAAAAAATAGCCACCAAGCCAGGTGACCTCTACGACCCAGTGGTCCTGCGTGAAGATATCAAATCAGTTTTCTCGATGGGATATTTTGATAACGTCGAGGTGGAAGTGGAAGACGAACACAACGGCAAAGCCGTTGTTTTTCATGTGGTGGAGAAACCGCTCATCAATGAAGTGATTATTACCGGTGCCGCAGCAGTCAAGGAAGAAGATGTGCGCGAAGCAGCCGGGATCAGTGCCAACACGATCATCAACCCCACCAGAGTGAATGAAGCTGCTGAAAAAATTCGCGAACTGTACAAATCCAAGGGCTACTATACCACCGAAGTGCACAGCAGCATTGACAGTACCGATGATGGCGCCACTACAGTACGCTTTGATATCGACGAAAAAGACAAGGTGGTAGTCCGCGAGGTAGCCTTCGACGGCAACAACCATTTTTCCGATGGCGAGCTGCGCGATGCCATCCAGACATCCAAGCGCTCCTGGTGGATATCCTGGCTTACCGGCTCCGGCATCCTGCGCATGGATGTCTTGCATCAGGATATGGAACGCGTTACCGCTTTTTACCAAAATCACGGTTTTCTCGACGCCAAGGTCGGTGAACCCACGGTGGCACATAAAGATAACGGTCTGCACATCACCTTTCCCGTGGAAGAAGGGCCGCGTTACCGCCTAGGCACAGTGGATATCCAGGGGGATATCATCAAGGACAAGAACGAGTTACTTCGTTCCCTGAAAATGCGCGACGAAGAATACCTGAACCGTCAGATCCTGCGTGAGGATATTGTCCGCCTGACTGATATCTATGCCGAGCAAGGTTATGCCTATGCAGAGATCAATCCCCGGATCAACAGGACAGCCACTGGCCATCGCATTGATTTGATACTCGATATCAATCAAGGCCCGGTGGTTTACGTCAACCGGATCGAAATCCAGGGCAACACCCGCACAAGGGACAATGTTATCCGTCGCGACATCGCCCTGGAAGAGGGCAGCAAGTTTGATTCCAAGGCCCTGCGCACCTCCAACCAAAAACTCAACCGGCTGGATTTTTTTGAGAGTGTCAATGTCACGCCCAAACCAACTATGCGGGAAGACCTGCTCGACGTGGTGGTGGATGTGAAGGAAAAGCCGACCGGCCAATTTGCCGTTGGTGCAGGCTACTCCTCATCAGACGACCTGCTGTTCATGGGGGAAATTTCAGAAAGGAACCTGTTCGGTACCGGCAACAGGCTGTCGCTCCAGGCCAACACCAGTGGCAAGAGCACCCGCTACAACCTGCGCTTCACCAATCCCCGCATCTATGATTCCCAGGTATCCGGCTCAATCCAGGGATACGACTGGAAGCGGGAATACAGTGACTACACCCGCGAAACACTGGGAGGAGGCATCAATATTGGCCATCCCCTTTTTGAAAACTGGCGGATTTACTACGGCTACTCCCTCTCGGATACAGACCTGACCGATATCAAACCCGATGCTTCTGCGGTCATTCTCCGTTCAAAGGACATTCATGTCATTAGTGAGGCGGAAATTTCCCTGGTCCGAGATACCCGTGACAAATTCTTTTCACCCACCAGTGGCTCCCGTAACAGCATCACGGTTGCCTATGCTGGCGGTCCCTTGGGTGGTGACGGTGAATACACCAAGGTTGAAGGGTCTTCGTCCTGGTACTTTCCCATGGTTTGGCAAACCGTCTTCCATGTAAAGGGAGCGGCAGGTCAGGCCTTTGAAAATAAAAACGACAAGCTTCCAGTATACGAACATTTTTACCTGGGTGGCATGAACACCATCCGCGGCTTTGAATCAGCCAAGATCAGCCCCCGCGATCCGATCACTGGCGAGCGAATCGGTGGTGACAAGATGTGGTACGTCAATCTGGGGATTCTTTTTCCCCTGGTTAAAGATATGGGGCTTGATGGCGAAATTTTTACTGACTTCGGTAATGTCTACGACGTGGACGACGACTGGGATTTCAGCGAATATAAAAAGGCTGCAGGATTTGGTATCAACTGGGCCTCCCCACTTGGTCCTCTGCGCATGGCGCTTGGCTTCAACCTAGACAAAAAGGACGACGAAGACAGCTCAACCTGGGATTTCAGCATCGGCGGCACCTTCTAATTTTCTGCCGTTGCCTCCAGCAACTTACAACAACACAGGATTTACCCCATAGCCATTCATGCAGACCATTCTTGCCAGGCTGCAGGAAGGCAAAACTCCTCCCGACATTACTGGCTGCTCCTCCGCCTCTGCAGCGCTGCTTCTGGCGCGCTACATTGAGGCGGAGAAACGCAGTGTCTGCTGCCTCCTTCCTTCCGAAGAAGAGTTGCAGATACTGGCGCAGGATTTTTCCTTCTTTTCCCCAGCTCCGCTACTCTGTTTTCCAGACCTGGACATTCCACCTTACACGGTGCTCAAGCCGGAACCAGCAGCAGTGAGCGCGCGTATCGCCACTCTGTATCAGCTGCAGCAACTTGAGGAGCCTGCATTGGTGCTCTGCACGGTCGCCTCTGTATGTCGGCGTCTGCCCCCAGCCCAGCGCATACACGCCCAGAGCGAGTTGCTCATGGCCGGAGAAGAGACCGACCGGGATGCCCTGATCGCCCATGCCATGGACAGCGGCTATCGCCTCTGCAACCTGGTACACCAAGAAGGTGATATTGCCCTGCGCGGCGGTATCATCGACATCTTTCCGCCAGCCTGGAAAGGAGAATCCCTTGGGCCGCTCCGTTTGGATTTCTTTGGCGACACGGTTGAATCCATCAGACCCTTTGACCCCATAACTCAACGCTCCCACAGCGAAATAGACGAACTGGTTCTACTGCCTGCCTCGGAACTGCTTTTCCCCAGGGAGGACGGGGCGCAGGCCGCCATGTTGACCCACTTTGATACAGCCAGTGCTCATTCTGCTTGGCCAGCAGAACACGCAAAAACCATCCGGGAACAACTCCGTCTGCGGCAACGCTTTGCAGGTCTGGATGCCCTGGCCCCTGTCTTATCAGGCGGTGCAGGACAAATGCGCACATTTTTTAACTACCTGCCCCCGCGCTGCACATTCGTACTCATTGAGGCGCCGGCCTGCAAACGCCATCTGCGCCTGTTTTTTGAGCGCTGCAATGCCAACCACAAGGAAGCCCAGGCCGAAGGACGCGTTGTCTCGCCTCCGCACGAAGTTTTTCTTGGCGAAGAAGAACTACACAAGGCACTGAACAGCAACCTGCTGGCCAGGCTCTCCCGTTTGCCTGACCCTGAAATACAGATTACCCCGTATCCCATTCCAACAAAGGATCACACCCTGCTGGCCCAGGAAATGGCTCTGTCTCGGCAAAAACAGGGCATACTCGCCCCTCTGTCTGTCCGTATCAGCAAGTGGCAGCAGCAGGGCGACACGACCGTCTTGGCCTGTCGTTCTTCCCGCCAGGTCAACCACCTGCAGACAATGTTCGCCCATCACCAGATGGAAGTCCTCTCTCCCGAGGCCCCATACGCACAAACACAGCCCTTGCCCAAGGAGATGCAGGGGGCACTCATCTGCTTTCCCCAGCCGCTTTCGCAGGGCTTTGATCTGCCGGGGGAGCGCCTGCACATTCTTTCGGCATCCGAATTGTTTGGCGACAAACGACTCTCGCTGCGCCGCCGCCCAAGAAAGGTAGAGGACGACAGCGCACCTGTCCGTTTGGATGAGCTCCACAGCGGAGATGTGGTGGTGCACTGCGACCATGGCATTGCGCTATTCCAGGAATTGGTTCATCTGGAATTTTCCGGCTATCAGGGCGACTTCCTGCAGCTTGTCTTCCGTAACGACGACAAGCTCTATGTGCCGGTGGACAAGCTGCACAAGGTCAGCAAGTACCAGGGCTTGAGCGAACAGGAGCCCAGGCTGGATATACTGGGTTCGCAGCGCTGGCTCTATACCAAACAAAAGGTCAGTGATGCAGTCTGGAAAATTGCCCAGGAATTGCTCGATATCTATGCCAAACGCGCCCTGCGCCAGGGGCACCGCTTTTCCCAGCCAGGTGAATTCTACCGTGAGCTAGAAGAATCTTTCCCCTACGACGAAACAAGCGGGCAGCTCAAGGCGATTGATGATGTGCTGGCTGATTTATGCAAGGAGCAACCCATGGACCGCCTGGTCTGCGGCGACGTGGGTTATGGTAAAACCGAGGTGGCAGCACGCGCCGCCTTCAAAGCCATTGAAGACGGCTTTCAGGTGGCGATTCTTGTGCCAACCACGGTACTGGCCGAACAGCATGCCGCCACCTTTCAGGAACGCTTCGCCACTTTTCCTGTCCGTATCGCCTGCTTGAACCGCTTTCGCTCCCGCAGTGAGCAAAAACAAATTATTGTTGACCTGGCCGCTGGCAAGATAGACATCATTGTGGGCACCCACCGGCTCCTCTCCAAGGATATCACCTATAACAAACTAGGGCTTCTGGTCGTTGACGAAGAACATCGTTTTGGCGTAGCCCACAAGGAGAAGATCAAAAAAATAAAGGCCAGCGTGGATGTGCTCACCCTCACTGCAACCCCCATTCCGCGCACCTTGCAGATGTCGCTGCTGGGTATCCGCGACCTTTCCATCATCTCCACCCCGCCTCGGCAACGCCGCGCAGTCAAAACCCTACTTGCCAAGCGTAACGCCCTGATCATCAAGGAGGCCTGCCAGCGTGAACTGGAGCGCGGTGGACAAATATTTTATGTGCACAATCGAGTGCAATCCATCATGCAGGTGGCTGCCAGATTGGCAGATCTTGTACCCCAAGCCCGTATCGGTGTGGCCCACGGACAGATGCCCGCAGCAGAGCTGGAAGAGGTAATGGTGCGTTTTATCCGTCATGAACTGGATATGTTGGTTTGCACCACCATTATTGAATCTGGTCTGGATATTACCAATGCCAACACCATCCTCATCGACCGTGCCGACCGGCTCGGTCTGGCTGATTTGTACCAATTACGAGGTCGGGTTGGCCGGGGTGCCCGCCAGGCCTATGCCTACCTGCTGGTGCCTTCGCTGGACCACATGACAAGCGATGCAGAACGCCGCCTGCAGGCCCTGCTCGATCATTCCGACCTGGGCGATGGTTTTCAGGTGGCCATGAACGACCTGCAGATTCGCGGTGGTGGCAACCTCTTGGGCGTATCGCAGTCAGGGCATATTGCCGCGGTTGGCTATGATCTGTACCTGCAGCTGCTGCAGGAAACCGTGGCCGATTTGCAGATGCAAGGTGCTGGGGAGGAGGTGGGCCAGGACGAGGCGAGCTTTGAGCCAGAAATCAAGCTGCAGGTTGCCGCCTTTTTCCCCGAGGACTATATCAACGACACTGGATTGCGCTACCAGGCCTACCGCAAGTTATCCTATGCGGGGAATGCCACTGCCGATGACTTGGTCACGCTTGCAGACGAACTGACCGACCGGTACGGCCCCTTGCCCAAGGCAGCCCAGGCACTGTTTGCCACCATTGCCATCAAGCAGCGACTGCGGGCCTTGCACATCAAACGACTAGAGCAGGGGCAACAGTCATTACTCTTTGATTTCGACGAGGCCACCCCGCTTGCCCCTGAGCAAATTCTCGCCTTTGTACAGCAGGAAAATGTCAGCAAAAAAAAGAGTCGCCAAAGTGGCCTGTGCCGTTTCACTCCAGATGCCCATCTTCTGGTGCCCATGGCGGATAAGGACGATATTTTTATAGAAGTCAACAGGATTTTAGACTTTTTTCAGCCCCAGCAGAACACCCCCTGACTCCCAAGGCTTCTGCCCCCTAAAAACCTCTGACCCAAATCTAATCCAGCCAAGGTACGGCCGAGGCATCCATCGTAGGCACGCACTCGCCTTCCCTTCTCATAAAAAAAGAGCGTATCAGTAATACTGATACGCTCTTTTGCCAATATGGCAATTTGTGCAGAGTCACTGAGCCGTAGTTTTTTTCCTGGAACGACTTCTTGCCGGGGTTGACTTTTTTGGTTGCAGGCTTGCAATTTGCTTCTCCACTTTCCCCTGCAACGCCGCAAGCTGCTGTGGTACCTCGTCGCGCAGTTGCTCGATTTGTTGTGGTAACTCGCCAAGCTCGCCTGCTTTTTGCTCAAGGGTAGCAATACGCTGTATGATATCACCCAGTTTTTTGCTTACCACGTTCAAGTCTTCTCCCTGCTGGGCAATTTGTTCCAAACGCTCCTGCACGGGAGTTATCTGCGCTTCCAGGGCCGCACCTGAACGATTGTCAAGCTCCTGCATGCTTGCACGCAGTTCATCCACCTGCTCTGTGTTGGCAAAACGTGCGCTATCCGCCTCAATGGATTGCATGGTTGTTTCAATGTCAGCAAGTCTCTGCTCAAGCTGTGTTAGCGTTGTCAACACCTGATCAGAAGCTGTAGCCGGAGCAGTTTCTTGAACAGCCTGCGTGTACTGACCAGGCCCCTCTTCTGGTGCTGTAGCAGTGACAACAACCTCTGCAGGTACCGG
This sequence comes from Desulfobulbus sp., assembly GCA_040776885.1. GTDB lineage: Bacteria > Desulfobacterota > Desulfobulbia > Desulfobulbales > Desulfobulbaceae > Desulfobulbus. The sequence goes on from JAXGZR010000001.1 coordinate 933,138, forward strand.
CGCAACCGATGGCGATGGAGAACTATATGCCGCTGCATGGGCAAGTTCGCCGAATCTTTGCGGGGCAATTGCCGCCAACCCTGCCAGCGTCTGTGCACGAACAGCTATCCAGATTTTTTTTGCTGTCTCTTTACCAAGTTGCATGTTGGTGAGATACGCTGCTGCGATGAAAATAAGGAAAAACGCCGCCAGGCACACGGCAATGCCAATGGCCAAACCAATGACAAAAAACAGCAGCTGAAAAATACCCACAATGAGAAGACCAATCGAGCTAAAAACACCCCCATCGGGCCGGGACAGAGTCAAATGGGTCAACAACAGAAAAAACAGCAGGACTGCCCCAGCGTATAGTAATGAGTTGCGCGTCGATTTATTCCCCATTCTGGTCACCTGTTTTGTTCAATTTGCTTGGTATGCGCACCAGCCTCGATTCTGTTTGACCACGGGCTGGACTGCAAGTTTCTGCCCGGCAATGAGTTGCCAGCAAACATTATCAATGATAATTTACCGTTTTGTCCAAATTTATGCAACAAAGGAGGCTGTAAAAAGGACGACTGCATACCACCCTTTCTTTTCCATGCCTGCCCAGTCCAGGTTTGCGGTGTTTTCTTAAAAGGCACAACAAACCAAGACAGATCTGCAGGCAATGCGGATTAATTGTATCTTTTCTCAGTAATATCAATAAACAAGCCCAACCGTCGCACACCATCTATGCTGTGCCAGGCAGACTCCAGGAAAAAAACAATGGCCTTGCCCAAGCAGCGCAGTAGAAAAATTTACCATTTCTTTACTTTGCACTCAAGTGCAGCCGCGCTATAGTCCCGCTGTCATTTATTCCTGCTTTTCCATTTTATCAGCCTGTTGAAAAACTCACCAGTCAGGGCATAATAGGAAAGCTGAATAGCAGGTTGATATTTTTACGGAGATTGTCATGAGTCTTGGCCGGCGCAAGGAACAGCAGCGCAGCATGTGGCTTTCGTATGATCAGTTTCCCCAAAGCAAGGGGCATGTCTTTTATGAGCGGCTGCAGAAAATCCTGCGCCAGGGCGGCTTTGACAGCCACGTCGAAAACCTGTGTGCTCCGTTCTACGCCGAAAAGCTCGGCCGCAAATCTATCCCGCCGGGCCGCTATTTCCGCATGCTTTTGATCGGCTATTTTGAGGGCATCGACTCGGAGCGCGGCATCTGCTGGCGCTGCAGCGATTCCCTGTCTTTGCGCGAATTCCTCGGCCTTGCACCCACCGAAACCGTGCCCGATCACTCCTCTTTGTGCCGTATCCGCCAGCGCCTGCCGCTTGAAGTCCATCACGAAATGTTTGTCTTTGTGCTCAAGCTTTTGGAGCAGGCCAACCTGCTGGGTGGAAAATACCTGGGAATCGACGCCTCGACCATGGAGGCCAATGCAGCCATGAAGAGCATTGTACGCAGGGACACGGGCGAGACCTATCAGGAGATGCTTGAGCGATTGGCTGAAGAAAGCGGCATCAAAACGCCAACTCAGGCCGAGCTTGTGGCCTTTGACCGCAAGCGCAAGGGGAAGAAAGCCTCTAACAAGGAGTGGCAATCGAGCACGGATGAGGAGTCTTGCATAGCCAGACTCAAGGATGGCCGCACGCACATGGCGTACAAGCCCGAGCATGTGGTTGATCTGGAATCTGGAGCGATAGTTGCTGCGGTGATACATCCTGCGGATCAGGGCGATACCAAGACTGTTGCGGACACGCTTACAGATGCTCAGGCCAAGCTGTGTGCGATCAGGGAGGAGGAAGAAGCGCCCGGTATTGACGAGCCCTTTGATCTGGTGGCGGATAAGGGCTATCATAGCCGGGAGGTCTTGAAAAGTTTGCCGGATTGTTGCCGCAGCCGGATCAGTGAGCCGAAAGCAAAGGGACATTTGCGCTGGTATGGCGATATAAAAGCGCGGGCAGCGGTGTACGGGAACCGTACCCGGCTGAAATCCTGCAAGGGCAAGGCGCTTTTGCGTGCGCGGGGCGAGAAAGTGGAGCGCAGTTTTGCCCTTTGCCTTGACCGGGGCGGTATGCGCCGCAGTTTTTTGCGGGGGATCGAGAATATAGAGAAGCGCTACATCATCCATGTCGCCGGGTTCAATTTGGGGGTACTGCTGCGCGCATTATTCGGTTTGGGCACGCCCAAAGGCCTGGCCGATGCACCGGCATGGCTGATTTTTGCCCGCATCGGCGAGTTGGGCCTGCTCATATTGGTCATTTGGGTGCCAAATGCCACCGAACAGCCGGATTATCCCATAATTGTCTGCATCGGCTGGCAAATCTGACAACCAGCCGTTGTTTACGGTATTCAAAACTGCGGATTATTCAACGGGCTGTTATGAGGAGAAAAATCATGAAGCAGTTGGGCGCTGAATTTTTTGGGACATTCTGGCTGGTACTGGGTGGGTGTGGCAGTGCAGTACTGGCAGCTGCTTTTCCCAATGTGGGCATTGGTCTGCTTGGTGTTTCCCTGGCCTTTGGTCTGACTGTGCTGACCATGGCCTACGCAGTTGGTCATATTTCAGGCGGTCATTTCAACCCGGCAGTTTCCATTGGCCTGTGGGCGGGTGGCCGTTTCCCTGCCAGCAAACTCTTGCCTTATATCCTGGTCCAGGTGGCCGGGGCCATTGTTGCCGGTGGTGTACTCTTTGTCATTGCTAGCGGGCAGGCCGGATTCGAGGCCAGCGCAGGTTTTGCCTCCAACGGCTACGGTGAACTTTCCCCGGGAAAATACTCCATGCTGGCAGCCCTTGTCTGTGAAATCGTCATGACCATGATGTTCTTGGTGGTTATCCTTGGTGCAACCGATGCCAGGGCACCCCAGGGCATGGCTCCCATCGCCATTGGCCTGTGTCTGACCCTCATCCACCTGATCAGCATCCCGGTCACCAACACCTCAGTCAATCCTGCCCGTAGCCTTGGGGTGGCCTTGTATGCCGGTGGACCCTACATAGCGCAGCTATGGCTGTTTTGGGTGGCGCCAATCATCGGTGCGGTGCTGGGTGCTGTGGCATACCGTTTCATCGGTGCCAGCGAAAGCAACGTATGATCTTACCAACATACTGATACCACAAACAACTTTTCCATCAACATCGGGCAGCTTGTACCGTCTACAGCAGCCCAAACCGTCTCTTTCTTCATCAAAAGTGAAGAAAGAGACGGTTATATTTCATCCCCTCTTCTGCATTGCCGCAAAAAACACTTATCAGCCTGCACTTGCCGGGGCCGATATTTTTTCACCATCAGCAATCCCTGACAGTCCGACCTTCCACTTTATCCTGTTTTTCCTGCGGCGAATGCACTATGCTGGCTGCAATTTTGTATAAACCGTCCTGCGGATGCGCCGTTGCGCCCACCTGTACCCTGTGTTTACCGCTCCTCTACCAGAGCACAACTAGAGCACATGCCGACCAAATTGCACAGCTACCTGCCCGGTGAACGGACAAAAATGATGGTCATCGCCGCCTTCATCGGCATCATGAGCGGCCTTGCCATCATCCTTTTCCGCGAAAGCGTCCAATTGGTAGAAACCCTTGCTCTGCACCATGGCGCCATCCTGCTCGGCATTGAAGAAGGTGGCTGGCGACGTTTTTTGCTGCCGCTTCTGCCCATGACCGGCGTGGCCCTGCTCATTCCCCTTGCCCTGCTCTTTCCCGGTGAGGTCAATGGCTATGGTTTTCCCAAATTCCTTCGCCGGGTCAATCTGGAAAACGGTGTGCTCAAGGCACGCAGCATTTTTATCAAACTAATCTCCTCTGCCCTGACCATCGGTTCTGGTAACTCTGCCGGCACCGAGGGCCCCATTGCCCAGATCGGCGGAGCCATTGGTTCCCAGGTTGGCCAGCGTTTCCGCGTTTCGGGCAACCGCATGAAAATCTACATTGCCGCGGGCTGTGCCGGGGGCATTGCCGGCATCTTTAACGCCCCCCTGGCTGGTATGTTCTTTGCCTCTGAAATCGTGCTTCTGGGCACCTACGAGATATCCTCCTTCTCTGCCCTGGTTATTTCCTCAGCCCTTTCCACCGTGGTTTCCCGGGCCTATTATGGTGAAGTTCCCGCCTTTTCCATCCCGCCCTACACCATGGTCAACCATTTTGTCGAACTTCCTCTGTACACACTCATGGCCGTTCTGGTCGGCATTGCAGCGGTACTCCACATCCGCCTTTTTTACCTGCTACGCGACCGTATCCACAGCTTGCGCATCCACGATCACATCAAGCCCATCCTGGGTGCACTTGTTGTCGGCAGTTGTGCCATCTTCTTCCCGCAGATTATGGGTGATGGGTATGGCTACATTGCCGAGGTACTAACCGGCGAGAGCCTGTTCTGGCCCATGCTGGCCCTGATCTTTGTCAAATCGATAGCCACGGCCATTACCCTGGGCTCTGGTGGGGCAGGCGGCATTTTTGCGCCCTCGCTCTTCATCGGCGCAGTGCTGGGCGGCTCCTATGGTACGATCGTGCACAACCTCCTGCCTAGCTATACAGCCATGCCCGGTGCCTACGCCACCGTGGGCATCGGCGCCTTTCTCGCGGCCTCCACCCATGCGCCACTCACGGCCATTTTCCTCCTCTTCGAGATGACTGGCAACTACATGATCATCATCCCGGTGATGCTCACGGCAGTGCTCGGAACCATGACCGCAAAATGGCTCTATCCAGACTCCATCGACACTGTGGATTTTACCCGTGAAGGCATTGATCTTGATGAAGGCCGGGAAACCGCAATCATGAGATCAATCAAGGTGGGCAAGGCCATCAGCGAAGATGTCAACTTCATCAGTGAAACAGCCAATGTTAACCAACTCCTGGAACTGTTCCGCGATACCAGCAACCATTTCTATTTTCCGGTGATCAACCACCGGGGGCTGATGGTGGGGGTGGTCTCTGTACAGGACGTGAAAACCGTACTCCTTGATGAAGAGGCCCGGGAATGTCAGCTGGTTGGGGCGATCTGCTCCCGCAAGGTCATCATGCTCACCCCGGATGACAGCCTGCATGAAGCCATCCAACTTTTTGACGTCAAGGGCATTGACGCGATACCAGTGGTGGAGAGCATGGAAGAGCCCTGGGTGCTGGGCATGCTCAAACGCCAGGATGTCATCAATGCATACAACCACGAGATGATCAAAAGGGGTATTCACGGACGAACCGATTCCATCCGTACGACCTACTCGACCAGTTAACACAGAACCACACGGCAAAAACCCATGCACATCGCTCTACTCTCTTTTGGTTTTAAATATGGTTTTGCCGAGGCAGACTATGTGCTGGATCTGCGTTTTTTACCCAACCCATATTGGGATGAAAAGCTCCGCCCTTTTCCCGGCACAGATGCACGCGTGGCCAGTTATGTGCTGGATCATGCCGACACCACCGAGTTTCTTGCTTTCGTACAAGCACTGCTTATTTTTGTTTGCACGGCCTGCGCAAAAACCGGGCGAAAGGAACTGCGCATTGCCCTGGGCTGCACCGGTGGCAGGCACCGTTCCGTGGCAATCAGTGAACACCTCGCCACCTGGCTCGGCCAAAAGGGGTATGAGGTTACTTGCCAGCACCGCGACATGTTGCGCGACACAAATGAACAACCACCAATTTCACTTAAACCCTGTCAATCCGCTGTTCATCCCATTTTGGAGGCCCCTATGAAAGAATTGCTGAAAAACATTATGTATGCCGGTCTTGGCGCCGCCTTTCTTACCAAAGAAAAGTTCGAGGAACTGCAAGAGGAACTCACAGAAAAAGGCAAGATGTCCCAGGAGGAAGGCAAGCAGTTTGTCGATGAACTGCGCCTGAAATCTGAAAGAGCCAGGGAACAGCTGGATCTGTGGGTGAGCAGTCGAGTGGAGGAGCGGGTACGCCAACTCAACTTGGCCACCCGTGATGAAATTGCCGACTTGCAAAGGAAGATCGACGAGTTGCATGCCCTGCTCAACAGGGACAGCAGTGGCCCAAGCGGTCAGTAGCAGGCTGATACGCACTCCATGTTCAGTCTGCGCAAGCTGGGCAGGTTTGGCCGCACTTACCGACATCTGCACCGCTACAACCGTATCCTGCAGGTGTTGCTCAAGTACGGTTTCAACGACCTCATCAACCGGCTGCATATCGACCAATATTTTGAGTCGGGTTGGCAGCGGCTCAAGGGTAACCGGTCGGAAGAGCAGGGGCCAGAGCGGCTCTCCAGGCCAGAGCGACTGCGCCTTGCCTTTGAGGAGCTGGGACCAACCTTCATCAAGCTGGGCCAGTTACTCTCCTCAAGGCCCGATCTGATGCCGCCTGCCTACCTGGAAGAACTTGCCCACCTGCAAGATCGGGTTCCACCGGTGCCCTGGGAGGAGATTGATGCGGTCTTCCAGCGGGAGTTCGGGGCTCCGGCTGAAACGATTTTTCCATATTTTGAACACGAGGCCATGGCTGCTGCCTCCATTGGCCAGGTGCACCGCGCCCGCCTGGAAAGCGGACAGGAGGTGGTGATCAAGGTGCGGCGGCCCGGCATTGCCCAACTCGTCACTGTGGATCTGGAAATTTTCAGCCACATCGCCTCCCTTATGGAACAGTACCTGGAGGAACTGCGCGACCATTCGCCAACTGCCGTGGTGGATGAGTTCGCCGCCAGTTTAAGCCGCGAACTCGATTTTTCCATTGAACTCACCAATATCCAGCGTTTTGCCCTGCAGTTCAAGGACAATCGCAACATCCATGTGCCAGCAGTCTATCCGGAGCTATGCAGCAGCCGTATCCTGGTGATGGAGCAGATCAACGGTATCAAGGCCTCGGATTTGCAGCTCCTGCGGGCCAATGACTATGACCTGACGCTGATTGCAGAACGCGGCGCCAATTTGGTGATGGAGCAGATCTTCCAGCACGGTTTTTTCCATGCCGATCCCCACCCGGGCAACCTGTTTATTTTGCCAAACAATATAATTTGCTTCATTGATTTCGGACAGATGGGACGCTTGTCCCGCCAGGACAAGGAAGATTTCACCGCACTGGTGCAGAGCCTGGTGAAAAAAAACGAACAGGAGATGGTCAGCGGTGTGTTGCGCACCACCATCCAGCTGCAAGAGGTGAACAGGGAACGGCTCGAACGCGATTTGGTGCTTTTCACCGACCGCTATCTGTACCAGCCCCTGGATAAGCTGGAAGCAGCCAAAATTTTTCAGGATCTGCTTTCCCTGGTGACCCGCCATCGGCTCTCTTTCAAGCCAAGCCTCTACCTGATGATGAAGGCCTTGAGCACCCTGGAAGGCGTGGGCATGATGCTGGATCCCAAGCTGAAGCTGTTTTCCCTGGCCAAACCGTTCATGCGCCAGCTGCAGCAGGAACGCATGCGGCCCAAACGCCTGTTGGAAGACGCAGCGGATTTCGGTAACAACTATCTCCAGCTTCTGCGGGTACTGCCCGATGAGGTGCAAAACTTTTTTCGGCAACTACTCAGTGGTCATCTCCGGATTGGTTTTGAGCATCGCGGTATCGAGCCGCTGCAACTCACCTTGGAGCGTATCTCCAACCGTATCGCCTATGCCATTGTCCTGGCAGCCCTGATCGTGGGCAGTTCGCTCATCGTACTTTCCGGCATTCCGCCCCGTTGGCACAACGTGCCAGTGATCGGCCTGTTTGGCTTTGTTCTGGCAGCCTGCATGGGCTTTGCCCTGCTCATCTCCATTATCCGCCACAGCAAAATGTAGCCTACTTCTTCACCCAGGCTCCGTTCACCTGCACATACTGGCCTGCCGGGGTCTTTTCCATGGCCTTTTTGCCAGCCAGCTGCTCCACGGCCCTCAAATCAATACCATTGCGCTTGGCGATATTCGCATATTCCTGTTTACGCTGGGCATTGATGGATTTCACCAGCCCACTGGCCTCCGGGCTCGCCTGCACTACAGCCAGGTAACCGCCCGGAGTTTCACCCACCAGGCCCCTTTGCTTTGCCGTTTGCAGATCCAGCGCCCAGGCGGATGTTATTGCCAGCATACAGCCAAAAAGTACAGCGGTTATATATCGCAACATATTTTTCTCCACGGCTAGAACAAGCCTGTCTCCTTACTGAGCACATCTTCAAGTTCTTTTTCTACCTTTATCCGAATTTCGTGCTCAATTTTGACATTCAAATTGATGGTGATCGGTTTATCCGGCGGTTCCACCTGCACCTTGGGCGTACAGCCTGACCCAAGCACATACATAGCCGCCAAGACGATCAGTATGCCTGTCCGCATAAGATATCCTCCCGCGTTTGCCAGCCGCTCTACAAGCTTATGGTGCGGAATGCTTTTCTGGTTGATAATGCTGCTGCACCCTACGGTTCAGCTCGGAAGTCAGGCCCTGACTATACTGAAGACTTCTGAGCAGGGAAAGGAGATTCTGCTCGACCTGCAGATTGATATGCACCGGGCGGCTCGTTTCCAACCCGGGACTTCTGCCCTGCAGTTGCATGCCGGCAAGCATAGTGCCATCTGGCGCATAGGTCAGGGAAGCGACAAGACTGTGATAACGGTAATCTTCCAGCGCCTTGAGCACATACTCGCTGTAGGGTGAATTTTTCAGGGCTTCGCTGCTCGGCAGATAGTGGATGACACCACCTGCTCCGGCACTGTGCAGGCTGCCATTTGCCACACTGAAACCAGATTTGTCCAAGCCCACAGGTATGGAACCGTTCATACGGCCTGACACTGTAAGCCCTTCCACCTGGTGCAGAGCAAGGATAGCAGCAGCATCCAGGTTGTTGAGGAACAAAGTGCATCTGTTTGTGCTGCGACTGGGATCGTAACGGCAGTTTTTTACCTGGATCGTGCCATCGAAAATGCCGAGGCTGCCATCCTGAACAAGCAGTGCCGGTACCTTCCCCTTAGCCGGCGGCTGCACCTGCATCGTGGCCTTGATATCGTCCATTACAATTGGCCCCTTGATGGCCTTGATGGCTACTGATCCAGGCCGCAGTGACCGCAGTTGCGGCAGCACTTGCAAGTGCTGCTGTGCGCTGATGCCGGTGTATTGCATACCAGCATGTTGGACTTCCCCATCACGCAGATCCACATCAAGGCGAGCTGTAAGCGGTGCTTTACCCCAGCTCAGGCGCAGTTTTGCGGCCAACTGTCCTTTATCCACCTGCAGATCAGCCACGGCAGCCGGTGGCTGAGCCAGAAGCTGGGCCGGCACAATCTGGGCAAACTGCAAGGGCTTGGGCGTCTGCACGGTCAGTTGTTGGTCAACAAGTCCCTGCTTGCCACTGCTGCTGTTGAGCCACTCAAGATGGAACTTGCCCCCTGCCTCGGGCAGACGGAAATCCGCATCAAGACGGCTGGCAAGCGCTGTATGCACAAACTGCGCACGCACGTCACGTAGACGCAGAGGCATGAAAGCTTTGCCGCTTGCCTTGAGTCCTTCAAGCAGCACTGGCGCTGTGGGCTGCCACTGAATTTGCTGCCTGTCTGCAAACAAGAGCAGATGCACAGGTACGGCACCCTGCAGCCTGTCCAGTTTAAAAGCTGGGTTGTTCAATTGTCGCAACTCAATACGCGAGTCTGCTCCCAAACTAATGCGGCCCCTTTCGTCAGCGGCAGGCTGCGTTTTCTGTAATGTTGCATGGGGAAACACCGCCTGCGCCGAAAGCCTGCTTCCAGTAATAGAGGCGATGCGCATCCCTGCCACCTGCACATTACCTAAGACCAGCCCCTGCTGCGGTTGCCAGTGCACATGCCATTGTGCAGGCATAAACTGTACCGTGCCCTGCAGATCGATGTGTCCCTGGCCAAGCTCAAGCTGCATGGGCGCACTTACCAGACCTTGCACGCCAAGTCGAGACTCGCCGCCAAAAATCAGCTCTTCGCTGTCTTGGGGGCTGGTGGCCTCCAGCACGAGTTCAAGGTGTTCAGCCCGCCAGGCAGAACTGCCGTTGCCTGTTCCTTGCACATCCGTTCCCTGGGCGGCAAACTGTACAGAACGGCTCTTTTCTCCATGTGCCTCGATCAGAGCATGCAGTTGCACCATACCCTGCTGCACCGGCAGGGCCAGGGGCAACCAAGCAGCCAATTGCGCGGCATCGGCCTGGATGCTTGCCTGCAGAACCTTGTCTGCTAAAATAAATTCCAGGGCAAGCGGTGCAGCCTGTTCCGCCACTCCCACCTGTCGCAGCAGCAATTCTCCACCCTCTTCCCTAGAACTGTACTCAAGCAGCAGTGGTGGGGTGCGCACTTCCTGCCCCAAAAAATTCGCATGCAGTAGCAGGTTTTCGACGCGCAGCGCTTCCACTGGCGGTATTTGCAGGCTTTCCACAAAACTGAACAGTCGCTGCAAAGAGATACCTGCTTTTTCCCGTGTGCCGGCCTGTTCTCCTGGGCCCGCAGCCTGCCAGACTGGCAGGCTCAATTCGGCTTTGACCACCTTGAAGCGCTCGGCCTTGCCTGCCAGTAGTTGGCGGAAGTTGAAATCATATTCCACACCTTCAAGTTGCAACCAGATGGTATCCTGGCCCAATGGCAACAGGGCGGTGACGTGGTCGATCTGCACGCGGTTGGGTGTAATATCCCGCACGTGAAAAGAAAGCTCCTGCAGGCCGGCCCGGGCAAGGAGGGCTGGAGCCAGCAGGTTGACAAGGGCACTGCGATAGAAAACAGCCACTGCCAACAAGACAAACATCGCGGCCACTACAGTGAAAAGCCAACCTACAGCGCGTTTGCGCAATCTGTGCAATCTATATATACGCGGCGGTACTTGTTGGGGTGCGGGATGGGTCATGGCACTTTGCATATACTGGCTGCAGATGATACGAAATATCCATTCATATGGAAAAAAGAGCTGAAGTCAAGCCTGGTAATTTTTGGCTCTCTTCTTGCAGACAGGGTAGCAAAAGCGTAGCAACCGCCCTATAGTGCTACAGACCGGCAAGGGAAAGTTGATGCCGTCTCCTGTCCCGGCAACAATATACTCCAGCTCATATACTCAATTGACAATTATTCCAATTCAGCCAACGGTGGCTTGTATGCACATTATTCGACACCGATTCCAAAAATGTTTTTTAACCCTCGCACTGGCTCTTTTTTTCTGCAACCCCGTCAACCCCATGTCTGCACCAGCGCGCGAAGCAGGCCCACCCGCTGCAGACACCCAAAAACCACGCAACGCCCTAGTCGAGGCCTTCAGCAGCACCTCAACAACAGAGCCTGCCCAACCGCGGACACAGTCCGGCTTTAACCAGGGTCAAGCTACTGAACATAAAACAGGTGTACAGATAATCGCCAACAAGGAGGCCGCCCTGGCCAGTCGTTTTTATGGCACCATCAGTAAAATATACGTTAAGGAAGGCGAGAACTTTAAAGCAGGACAGCCACTCATCAGCTTCGACTGCAGAGAGCTTGCCGCTGAACATGCCGTAGCCCAGGCCGAACTCAGGCTGCACAGCAGCACAGACCAGGCCAACTCCGAACTCTACGCTGAAAAGGTGATTGGTTCTCTGGAGAAAAATCTCTCCCAAGCCAAGGTGGCAGAGGCCAATGCCAGGATCAAGGCGATCAACGCCAAAATGGCCAACTGTAAAATTACCGCACCCTTTGACGGCCAGGTGGTGGATTTGAAGGCCAGAACATACGAAACCCTGCTGCCTGGCTCGCCCATCATGCTCATTCAAGATCCCCGTGACCTGGGGGCCCTGGTGCAGATACCTCCTGCCTGGCTGAGTTGGCTCAAGCCGGGAACCATTTTCCAGGCCCAGATCGAAGAAACCGGCACCTCCTACCAGGCCGAAGTGAGCTCCGTGGGCGCACGGGTCGATCCAGCCAGTCGGATGGTAAAGGTTTATGCAACAATCTCCGGTATTCATTCCGAGCTGCTGCCCGGCATGGGTGGCCATGCGGAATTCGACCAACAGTAAACACGGAACAAACCAAAGAGTAGTAATCAAAGAGCAGAAATACAGCCTGTTCCCGAAAACAGCACCATGGAGCACTTCGCCGGCATTGTAGTTCAGCTTGTCCGTCTTCTGCCTGCTGCTATGCATCAAGAGATGTTCTTCCGCACCGGTTTCACCGTCGACCGGTGCTGATAACGGTTTCCGCACTGACCACAGTGGCGAAACATATCGTCCTTACCTTCCGTTATCTTACCCGGCCAACGACAGGTAGAAACATGGGCACAAAAGTACCAGAACAACTGGCCTTGCCTTAGAAATTTGTTGCACCTGCTCTTCACGGTATACTTTTTGCGTACCAGACACAGCCGAGCACCTCGTCTGCAGCAAAAAGATGATTCTTCGGCACCTGTACCGGCCTGCAGCATGTTCACATGTCTTTCTTTCAGCCACAGTTACACCTTTTCCACTATTTTCACATCTGTGTCGGCTTCTTCTTTTCCCTTCACAGCTCAACTGGTACACTGTTCTGCACCCTACAATTACTGCTTTCTCAGTCTCAGTAACTAACAATCAAAGCAACAGGAGCAATTCTGTTGTCTGTGAGTCTCACGCGGGTGTTGACCTAAGCCTGTCCAAACCTTCACCAGGAGTTGCACGGGCATGCACGAACCGGTGTTCACAAAAACAATGCGCTTTAGCCTCAGCGCTGTCCCTTTTTTGACCCTTGCTGCCCTGTTGGCGCTCTTTGTCGGTAATGGCCCGCAGCTACCCCTGATTTTTGTTTCTCAATGGGTCCCTGCCCTGGGTGTGCAGCTCGCCTGGCGCATTGACGGCCTATCCGTGCTCATGCTCTTCATGATCACCGGGGTCGGTTCGGCAGTTTTCGTGTACGCCAACGGCTATATGCGCGGCAATCCGCAACGCATGCGCATGCTTGTCCTGCTGGCCTTGTTCATGGCCGCCATGGTGTTTTGTGTCTGCGCAGACGACCTGATCGTGCTGTTTTTGGGCTGGGAGGCCACCAGCATCCTGTCTTTTTTGCTGGTTGGCTTTCAATACGAAAAAAAGACGGCAAGAAAATCCGCCCAACAGGCCCTTTTGATCACCGGCGGAGGTGGTCTTTTCCTTTTGATCGGTTTTCTTTTGCTCGCCCAACAGGGAGAAAGCTTCTCCCTTTCCTCGCTGATACAAAGCTTGCCCGACTTGCCGCGCACGCCCCAATTGTATGCAGCCATGGGCTTGATACTCATTGGGGCCTTCACCAAAAGTGCCCAGTTCCCTTTCCATTTTTGGCTGCCCAATGCCATGGCCGCGCCGACCCCGGTGTCTGCCTATCTGCATTCGGCCACCATGGTCAAACTCGGGATCTACCTCCTGGCCCGTTTTGACGCAGGCCTCGATAGCTCGTACGGGTGGCAGTTGTGCTTGCAAACCACTGGTTCCATCACTGCTGCCTGGGGTATGGTCCTGGTCTTGAAGGAACGGGACCTGAAACGCATCCTTGCCTGGTCAACCGTGGCCACCCTGGGCACGCTTGTCGCCTTTGTGGGATTGCCCGGCCAACACGCCGCTTTTGCCGTAGCTGCCTTGCTCCTTGCCCATGCATTGTACAAAGCCCCGCTTTTCTTTGTGGCCGGTAATATCGACAAGGGAGTAGGAACACGCATCATCGATCACCTCAGTGGCCTGGGACGCGCCATGCCCTGGACAGCCAGCGCAGCCCTGCTGGCTGGCATATCCATGGCTGGCCTGCCCTTTTCCCTGGGGCATGTCACCAAGGGGCTGATTGGCTTGGCCAAGGAGACGACAACTGTGCTGTCCATTGTGCCCATGACCAATCTAATCTTCAATGCCATTGCAGTGGGGGTGGCGACCGTGGCTGCGGTACGCCTATTCTGGTGGCATCCCGTGAAAACCAATGAGCTCGGCACAGTTCAGGAGGGCTCGTTTTCCATGGTGACTCCTCCCCTTGTTCTGGCGGGATGCGGCATAATGTGTGGCATCTTTCCCCAGAGCCTGAAGTCGTTGATGGACCAGGCTGTACAAGCAACGCTACAGCAAGGCGCCTTGGATTCTTTGCCTTTACAGGCAGTCACGGACTTTGATTTTCCGCTGCTCCTGATGGTGCTGATCCTTGGGGCAATATTTTTCTTTCTCTGGGACTTGCTGCATCGCATCGTAGATGCTGTAGTCAATCCATTACTCAAACACGTTGGGGCTGCAACCTTCTATGCACGCGCTCTTGCGGCATTGCCCGGTCTGGCCGCAGGCTTCACCCGCCGTATCCAGCACGGCCGGCTGCCCGGCTACCTGGCAACAATCCTCATTTTTTGCACGTTGATTCTGGGCTATTTGCTTTGGCAGGCCCGTTTATATATCCAGCAGCCTCCCCTCTCGCTCAATGGAAGCGCATGGCTTGCCTGGGGTGCAGCCACCTTGATTGCAACAGGAGCAATAACTGCGGCCACGGTCAAATCACGGCTGACCATGGTGCTTGCAGCCACGCTGGTGGGCTATGGCAGTGCCCTGCTCTTTTTGTTTGCCGGCGCACCGGACGTAGCCCTAACCCAGTTCGTTGTGGATACCGTCTTTGTCGTTGTGGTTGCCGCTGTGCTCCTGACGCTGACAAAAATATCTCCTGCAGCCGTTCCCGAGCCGGGCTGGCGACCTGGGACATTCGTGCTTGCCCTTGCTTTTGCCACGCTCATCACCCTGCTCCTGATGGCCACGCTCTCGCAGCCCTTTTCCAGCGAAATTTCCGACTGGTTTTCTGCCCAGAGCGTTCCCGCTGCCCATGGCCGCAATGTGGTCAACGTCATTCTCGTTGATTTCAGGGCCTTTGACACCTTGGGTGAAATTACCGTGGTGCTCCTTTCCCTTGTGGCTGCGTTGGCTGTGTTGGGCAAATCAAGAGGATTGAAGCTGTCTTTCCCGCATTTGCACCAACAGAATAACACCTCGCCCACGGCCTCCATAGTGGTGGAAGTTGCAGCGCGCTACCTCTATCCCCTTATGATTGCAGTGTCCCTCTTCATACTCTTCAGGGGTCACAATGAACCTGGAGGAGGATTCATTGGCGGCCTGCTGGCTGCAACCGCCAGTGTATTGTGGGCAATTGCCAAGGACGTGCCAGCATCCTGGCAACGTATGCCCCTGCAAACGCCTCTGGCCCTGTCGGCCACTGGCCTTGGCCTGGCCGCGTTTTCCGGTGTACCTGGGTGGTGCGCTGGTAAAGAATATCTCACCCATCTATGGTTTGATCTGCTCCTCGGATGGACGACCCTGCCCCTGTCTACGACGTTCTTGTTCGATTTGGGTGTCTATCTGTGCGTATGGGGTGCGGTGGGCGGTTATACCCTGCATCTGCTTGCTGGCGGTGAACCGGCCGAGAACCTGGTAGTGGAGAGGAGTGCAACATGATGCCCGCACTTGTCTGCGCCTTCTGGATCTCCCTGGCAGCCAGTTTGTACCTGGTGCTGTCCCGCGACACCCTGCGTTGTGTGATCGGACTCGGCCTGATGGGCAATGCGGTCAATCTCCTGCTCCTGGCCTCTGGCCGGCTCCAGTACACTCAACCAGCTGTCGTTCCTCCGGGAGAGAGCGCCTTGAGCCTTGCGGCCAATCCCCTGCCCCAAGCGCTGGTCTTGACTGCCATTGTCATCGGCTTTGCCCTGCTCTGTTTTTCCCTGGTTGTTGTCATGGCCATTGCCGAACGTTCCGGCAAGGATGATCTGTTGCTCCTTCGTCACACCGAACCAGAGGACACGGCCCCTGTTGTCCCGTCCTTTCTGGAAAAGGAAAAAGAAACCCCATGACAACCCTGATCCTTTTACCCGTGCTCACTACCCTGGCAACCATGCTGTGTACCATCTTTACGGTACGGCGCCAGCACTGGCAGCAGTGGATCAGCCTGGTGGGCAGCGGCACGCTTGCCTGTGTTACCCTTATCTTACTCCAGCAGGTACTGGCCAAGGGCCCTGCACTGACAGCCCTGGGAGGATGGCCTGCACCCTATGCAATCCTCTTCCGGGTTGATGCCTTGAGTGCGGTGATGCTGGTACTGACCGCGCTCATGGCCTGTGCCGCACTGGTGTACATGGCAAGTGAAGTCGACCCCCTTCCTCCACATCCTTTGACCCATCCCCTCCTCCACGGAGCGCTCGCCGGGATCTGCGGTGCCTTGTGCACAGCAGATTTATTCAATCTCTACGTCTGGTTTGAAGTGATACTGGTGTGCGCCCTGGGCTTGCTTGCCTTGGGCAATCTGGGAGGACGAATGCTGCAGTTGGATGCGGTCTACAAATATTTTGCCCCAAACCTGCTGGCTACCTTGCTGCTGCTCATTGCCGTGGGCTTGATTTACGCCGCAACCGGCTATCTCCAGTTTGATGCACTTCACCAGGCCGCCCCAGCCCTGCCCGAGGCGCTCGTAACCGTGCTGGTGGCCACCTTGCTCCTTGCCCTGCTCATCAAATCCGCCGCCTTTCCCCTGTATGCATGGCTACCGGCATCATATCCGGCTCTACCGGTTGCGGTGATGGCTCTTTTTGCAGGCTTGCTCACCAAGGTAGGAACCTATGCGATACTGCGCATGGCTGGCGATGTTTTCAGCCCAACCCCTGGGATACTGATGGAAGGCCTTGGTTGGATAGCTGCGATCACCATGGTTGCCGGGGTGCTGGGGGCAGCGTACCATTGGGATATTCGTCGCATCCTCTCCTTTCATATCATCAGCCAGATCGGATATATCTTGCTGGCCATTGCTCTGGGCGGGCTTGCACCGGACAGCACTTCCGCACACAATGCCTATGGAGCAGCACTTTTTTACACGGTGCACCACATCATTGTGAAGGCCAATCTGTTTTTACTGGCCGGACTGGTTTTTGCCTGTACCGGTAGTTTCGACCTGCGCCGGGTGGGCGGTCTTGTTGCTAGCCATCCGCTCCTTGCCCTGCTCTTTGCCGTGCCTGCCCTGTCGCTTGTGGGGGTCCCACCCCTTTCCGGATTTTGGGCGAAACTGCTCGTGCTCCAGGAAGCACTTGCCCAGGGACGTATGCTCTGGGCTGCCATAGCCCTAAGTGTCAGTTTTTTGACCCTGTATTCAATGCTAAAAATCTGGCAGGAGGCTTTCTGGAAGGCGCATCCAAGCGCAAAACCCCAAAAGACATCCCGTTCACTGGCCCCTGCCTGGCTGACAATAACTGTCTTATCAGGGATCACCCTGCTGCTGGGGATTTCACCCCAGCAGCTTTTGGCAGTATCTGTCCTGGCTGTGCGTTCCCTGGGAGGTGGTCCATGAAGAGCACCCTTGTCTGGACAATTTTACTGCTGCGTTTTTTATGGGCAGTACTGATTAGTGGCGTACAGACCCTGGTTTTTATCCTGGCACATGCCCTGGGCAAGCCCGCACCGCCCGCAGGTTTTGTTGAGATTGCCTTTCCACCGGTGCGCCTGGAAGGGGTTACGCTTCTGGCCTGGATGATCTCCCTCACTCCAGGAACGACGGTTATCCACGTAGATCAGGCACAAAAAATCTTCAGACTGCACATACTGGATATGCGCAATCAGAAAAAAACCCTGAATGGGATACAAAAACGTTTTTTTGCCAACGTGATCTTTCTCTTCGGTACAGAACAGGCATGAGTATGCAGTTTATTACCTCCTCCGCTTTTTTTCTTGGCGCAGTTTCCCTTGCGGCAGCCGCCCTTGCAGCCATCCGGCTGATCCGTGGTCCCATGCAGGCAGACAGGGTGGTTGCTCTGGATATTTTCCTGGCCTGCGCCATTGCCCTGTGCGTGGCCATTGGCCTGATAAACCGACGCGCCCTCTTTTTAGATGTGGCCATCGGCCTGGCAATTGCCAACTTTGTTGCCACCATCGGTTGGGCGCGGCTCATTGAACAATCATTTTCCACTTTTTTACACAAAAAAAGAAAAAGACCATGATGCTCATCCTGGGTACAGCCATAACCCTGGCAGGTGCTTGCGCACTATTTCTCGCCGCTTTGGGGGTGTGGATCTTGCCAGACGCCCTGTCGCGGCAGCACGCCGCCACCAAAGCCGCAACCTTGGCCCTTACCCTGATTTGCACAGGCAGCGCCTGCCTCATGCAGCATTGGGGCTGGTCGGTCCGGGCGCTGCTGATCACCTTGTTCTTGATGGCCAGCCTGCCCGCATCCTCGCAGATGCTTGCCCGGGCAGCAGTTGTGGAACAGGACGGAACGCTCTAACAGCTCAGGATACAACTTCCTCCACCTTCATGACGAAAGACAAAATCCTGCAAGGAAATTACGCCATGAACAACAAAACCCTCTCGGCACACAGCCTTGCCACAGACAAACTGGCCGCACATTTTGCAACCGATATCAAGCAGGGCCTGTCGGATGATGAGGTTGCACACAAAATTGAAGAATTCGGCCCCAACCAAATCACCCCGCAGGCCGCGCAAAGTCCCCTTGCGCTTTTTTTTCTGCAATTTCACCAACCGCTCATCTACATCCTGCTTGCTGCCGGCATTATCACCCTTTTTCTGAAAGAGTGGATTGATGCAAGCGTCATTATGGCAGTGGTGCTGGCCAACGCCATAGTCGGCTTCCTGCAGGAGTCCAAGGCACTGCGGGCCATTGCCGCCCTTTCCAAAGGCATGAGCAGTACGGCCACGGTTCTGCGCAATGGAGAACGGCGCCAGGTGGATGCAGCAGGCCTGGTTCCTGGCGACATTGTTTTCCTGCAGTCCGGCGATAAGGTGCCAGCCGATCTGCGCCTGATAAAAATACGGGAACTGCAGATTGACGAATCTGCCCTCACCGGCGAATCGGTTCCTGTGCAAAAAAATGTGGACACCCTTGACCAAAAAACCGTGCTGGCAGACAGAAACAATATGGCCTACGCCTCTACCCTGGCCACCTATGGAGTGGGAACCGGTATAGTTGTTGCCACCGGCGACAAAACCGAGATCGGACGCATCAACGAAATGATCACCGCCGCCGATGTGCTGGCAACGCCGCTTACCCGCAGGCTTGTCCAGTTCAGCCATTTACTCCTCTACGTCATCCTGGCCCTCTCCGCGCTAACCTTTGTGGTCGGTATGCTCCGTGGCGGGCATTGGCTGGATATGTTTATGGCTGTGGTGGCACTGGCGGTTGGCGCCATCCCCGAAGGACTGCCTGCAGCGGTCACCATTACCCTGGCCATCGGGGTGGCCAAAATGGCAAAAAGAAACGCCATTATCCGTAAACTGCCTGCGGTGGAAACGTTGGGCAGTACCACGGTTATCTGTTCCGACAAAACCGGAACCCTGACACAAAACCAAATGACCGTGCAGAGAATATACGCCGGCAAGACAGCCTATTCTGTGTCTGGAATCGGCTATGAACCCGAAGGAAGCATCGAGAACAACTCGGGCAAGGAGGCAGCGCTTGATAATCAGGCACTGCAGCAGTGCCTGATTGCCGGCTACCTGTGCAACGACGCCAAACTGGTGGCAGACGAGGAAAACGGCTGGCGGGTTGAGGGTGACCCCACCGAGGCCGCCCTGCTCGTCTCTGCTTCGAAAACAGAGTTGGAACTCGACGAACTGAAAAAAGCGCTACCCCGGATCGATACGCTGCCCTTTGAGTCTGAACATCAGTATATGGCGACCCTGCATAAAGGGGAAGGCGAGGCTGTGGTCTACCTGAAAGGATCGATAGAAAAAGTCCTGGAGCGCTGCAAACAACTCCTCAATCCTGCAGGAGAAGAGGTACCCCTAGACGTCGAAGCCTGCCTTGGCGAGGCCGAAAACATGGCAGAACAGGGCTTGCGGGTGCTGGCCTTTGCCCGAAAGAATATCCAGGCAAACATGGAACTCACGCACGACCAGGTTGCCTCGGGCCTGATCTTTCTGGGCTTGCAGGGCATGATCGACCCTCCCCGCGAAGAAGTTGTGGAATCCGTACGCACCTGCCAGCAGGCCGGTATTCAGGTGAAGATGATTACCGGCGACCACGCCGTTACTGCCGCGGCCATTGCCCAAGAGATCGGCTTGCAGAACGAAAATAGTAGAGGAAGCGAAAAACAGCGGCTCAAGGCCCTGACCGGGGCCGAGTTGAGCGAACTTGACAATGAGGAGCTGGCAGAGGCCGCTGCCTCCACCGCTGTTTTCGCCCGGGTAGCTCCAGAGCAGAAACTGCGCTTGGTGGAGGCCCTCCAGAGCAAGGGGCATGTGGTCGCCATGACTGGTGATGGAGTCAACGACGCACCGGCACTAAAACAGGCGGACATTGGGGTTGCCATGGGTATCACCGGTACAGAGGTGGCCAAGGAGGCCGCCGACATGCTGCTGACCGATGACAATTTTTCTTCGATTGAGGCTGCGGTGGAAGAAGGCCGGGGGGTGTACGATAACCTGCTTAAATTTATCATCTGGACACTGCCCACCAACGTGGGTGAAGGGCTGATCATTGTAACTGCCATCTTCCTGGGCATGAAACTACCCATCCTGCCGGTGCAGATACTGTGGATCAACCTGACCACCGCCATCCTGCTGGGCCTGATGCTGGCTTTTGAGCCCAAGGAACCCGGGCTCATGGAGCGACAGCCGCGGGATACGAACGCTCCCCTCCTCGGGCCGGCCTTGATCGTCCGCATTTGCCTTGTGGGTGTCTTGCTGCTCATCGGTGCCTTTGTTATTTTTCAGTGGGAACTCATGCGGGGCAGCAGCATCGAAATGGCAAGAACCATGGTCGTCAATGTCTTTGCCGTCTGGGAATTATTTTACCTCTTCAACTGCCGCTCATTAGTTCACCCCTTCTGGAGGGTGGGAGTGTTCAGCAATCCCCTGCTACTCGTTGCTGTGGTTGGCATGATCCTGGCACAGCTTCTGTTCACCTATGCTCCCTTCATGCAGCATGCCTTTGGCTCAGCCCCTATCGGCCTGCGTGAATGGCTGCTCCTGATCTGCGGTGGTATTTGCCTTTTTTTCATTATCGAATTAGAAAAGGCCTTGCGTCGAATGATATTCGATATCTAGGCAGGCAATATCGCTGGCTAAAAAAAGAGGCCACGGGTGTTGCCCTATGAAACAACAAACAACCAAACATAAACAAGGGATGGAAATATGCGTCAAGTTCAACTCTTTGATACAGTCTCGGTGAGCTACACCGCAACAATAGCCAACGGCGAAGTGATCGAGGAGGTACCAGAAAACGACCCCATCACCCTGACCATTGGTTCAGGCCGGATCCTCAGGGCAGTGGAAGCTGCCATGATGGGGATGAGTGTGGGGGAGAGCAGAACTATGCACATCCTGCCAGAGGATGCCTTTGGCGCCTATGACCCTAGTCTGCGCCAGGATATTCCCCACAAGGTATTTGCCGGCAGGATGGAACCCAAGCCAGGCATGCTGCTTGCCCTTGCAGTGGAACAAGAAGGGGAACAGCGGCAAGTACCGGCCACAGTACTGGCGGCGGATCAACATACAGTGAGTGTAGACTACAACCATCCCCTTGCTGGCAAGACCATCACCTATACGGTCAAACTGCATGGCATCGGCAATTAGATGCAACACAGGTCCAGAAGCTGGGACTGCCCATTTTTTCCTTGTCAAAACGAGGCAGGGCGTTTAATTATATTAATTCACATTGAATACCCTATGGAGAGGTGACCGAGTGGTTTAAGGTGCACGCCTGGAACGCGTGTGTACGCAAGTACCGTGAGTTCGAATCTCACCTTCTCCGCCATACAAAAAAACGTCTTGTAATCTCAGATGGTTGCAAGACGTTTTCTTTTTAAGGTGCGTATGGAGTGGCAAAGATGTCATCTGGGCAACAATTCAGGCCAGAGTCCAACACCTTTATCACAGAACCTGCACAAGCCCTGCTGCTCCCTAAAAAGTACCTTTTCGTGTTCGCAATTGCCTTGGCAGTCCAAAATACACCCCTCTAGCGGCTCGACTTATTCCTCCTGTTATCCTGGCTGGCGCTCAGAATAGAGTATAAAGGGCGCAGTGCAAACTAAAGTTTGCGCATGTGTAAACAAAAGTTTGCATATTAATTTTTTTCTGTGTACATATATTTGCAACATTCTTCTATTGTTTTGTTTTTACTATATATTTTCAATTCGTCCTGCGTGTCAGTATCTGGCACACATTTTGAAGGGCTTTTTGTATAATGCATGCTTCCCAGCATGAATGGATAAACAGAAATATTTTTCTAAAATTCCTCAGGAGGAGTGCCCATGGCGCAAGCAAACCCCGACATTGTTGTCGACAAAGCTCAAAGCAAATGGTCGGATTTATGGACCAAGGAGGATTATCTGGCGATCTGGCTCGCTTTCAGCATTATTGCTGTCTGCCTCATCGCCTATTTTGGTTTTGGCCCAAAAAACGAATTCGCCGCCAAAGTAGACGCTGCCAATCAGATACAGCAGGCCGAAGAAGCCAGGGCCCCATTCAAAACCATTGCCTGGCACGACGCGGAAAGCGATAAAACAGGTCTGCGGGCCAGCCGCTCTCCCTTTGGCGTTTTTGCAGCCCGCTGGACCAGCCGGCCCGGCAGCTGGAAGAATAACCCCATGGATGCTTTTGTCCGCACCAAGGCCCAGGCAGCAGAGATGAATGAAAAGGCTCAGCCAGCCTATGACGAAGCCAAACTGGCCACCGCAGCGGCATTGACTGCCGCGCAGCAGGCAGAAGCCGCTGCTGCAGGGGCCCAGTTTCAAAACAGTGTGCTCAATACCGAGGCCTCGGTAAAAATTGCCGAATGGCAGGCTGCAAAGAAAAAAGAGGCGTCAGCACGCAGCAAGGCTTCCAACAAGCCATTCAATCTCTTCCCGACCCTGATCGGCACCTGTATCTTCTGTATCCTCGCCTTTGGCGCGGGTATCAAACTGATGGGCAAGAGCTTCACCACCTTTGCCAAAGGATTTACCATTGTCTTTTTGGTAACCGTGCTGGCCTATCTTTTTGGCAACCACGCAATTTCCAAGCAATACGGCTTTGGCGCCGAGGCCTGGGGCATCCTCTTGGGTATGCTGATCGCCAACACTATTGGTACACCGAGATGGGTGCTTCCTGCCTGCCAGGTTGAATTTTTTATCAAAACCGGTCTGGTCCTGCTCGGTGCAGAAGTGCTTTTCGGTAAAATCTTGGCCATTGGCATTCCCGGTGTCTTTGTGGCCTGGGTGGTCACCCCAACTGTACTGATCTGTACTTATATCTTTGGCCAAACCGTTCTGAAAATGCCTTCCAAGACCCTGAACATCGTCATTTCAGCCGATATGTCAGTCTGCGGCACCTCGGCGGCCATTGCCACAGCCGCTGCATGCCGGGCCAAGAAAGAGGAGTTAACCCTTTCCATCGGCATGTCTCTGGTGTTCACCGCCATTATGATGATTGCCATGCCAGCCTTCATCAAGGCAGTGGGCATGCCGGAAGTTCTCGGCGGCGCCTGGATTGGCGGCACCATCGACTCCACCGGAGCAGTAGCTGCGGCTGGCGCTTTCCTCGGCCAAAAGGCCATGTATGTGGCAGCCACCATCAAAATGATCCAGAACGTCATGATCGGGGTCACGGCCTTCTGTGTTGCCCTGTACTGGACTATGCGGGTTGAGCGGACTGCTGCCGACACCGAGGTCAAGGCATCAGAGATCTGGCACCGTTTTCCGAAGTTCGTTCTCGGCTTTCTTGCTGCCTCGATCCTTTTCTCCATCCTGGATGCCAGCTTGAGTAAGGAAATGAGTTCTGCCATGGTCGATCAAGGGGCTGTACGCGGCGGCACCCGCCTGCTGCGCGACTGGTTTTTTGCCATCTCCTTTGCTGCCATCGGTCTATCCACCAACTTCCGTGAACTGGCAGTCTACTTCAAGGGAGGCAAACCGGTTATCCTGTACGTGTGTGGTCAGAGTTTGAACCTCATCCTGACCCTGTCCATGGCCTACCTCATGTTCTACATAGTGTTTCCGGAAATCACCGCATCGATCTAAGTAGAAACACGTGCAACAACTTTGTCGCCGGGGGAGGGTTGCCCGCCCCCGGTTCCATTGAAACGCCATGAATATATCCTTCGATTTGACCCGCCGCCTGGGTTCCCTTGTTCTTGCTCTTCTGGTTACCTTTGCCCTGATCTACGGAGCACTGCCCTGGCTGACCAACTCGGTCGATATTCTGCACCGCATGTCTGTACTTCTAGAAGACCAGGGTATCGATCCCAGCCGGTACTACTATACCGATGTCTCTCAGGTGGCCGAGTCGGAGAACTACCTGCGAACAGCCTTGGATTCCCGGTAAGCAGAGGCATGCCAGCCGTTTCTGCATTGCAACAAACTGCCTAAAAAAATCAACAATATCGCAAACAACGACAGACGCTTACAATCACCGGCAAAGTGCTACCGCCGCGCTGCGCCTACGCCCCTGACGCGCCATGCACATCCCCAAACCACACAGTCTGCAGACCAGGTTCTTCATTGGTCTGTGTTTGGCCGCCTTTGTGCTCGGCGCGATCTTTTCGGTCGTCTCCTATTTTCATCTGCGCAATGCCCTGAAACATGAGGTGGAAGACAAGGCCCGCCTCTTCTTTACCCACCTGGAAGGTATCCAGCAGTATGTGCGCAAAACACTGCGCCCTGCCATGTACGAACGTTTCCCCACCACGTTCATCATCGAGGCCATGTCCTCATCCTATATCTCCCGGGAGATCATGTCTCCCTTCTCGGCTCCGAACCATGGCAGCCTGTTCCGTCGTGTAGCCCTCGACGCCCGCAATCCGGATTATGAAGCGAACGAACTGGAGCAGCAGTTGATCAGCTACTTCCAGGAAAACCCCTCGCAGCAAATTTGGCAGGGCTACCAGTCCATCCAGGGTGACCGTCACTACATCATGGCGCGGCCTGTGCGTTTTGAACAACCATGCCTCTACTGCCATGGCAAAGCAGAGGATGCGCCGCCGGATCTACTCAAGATCTACGGCATGCGGGGCTTTGGTAAACAGCTCGACAGCATCGCTGGTCTGGATTTTGTTGCCACTTCGATGGAACAGGCTGTCGGTGGGATGCGGCAGTCCATGCTCACCTATTTCGCCTTTTTCGCCTCCAGTGTCCTGCTCATTTTCTTTGCCACCCATGTTTTGTTCCGCGTTCTGGTGGTCAAGAATCTCAGTCACTTGAGCGAGGTCTTTCATAGGCACGCCAGCGGAGAAGAACGCGCTGCCCTGCAGCAATTCGAAGAACAGGACGAAATCAGCAAACTGGTCGGCGGTATCGAAACCATGGGCGAGCATCTTTTTGAAGCGCGCCGACAGTTGCAGGATTATGCCGACAACCTGCGTCGCATGGTGGAAGAACGAACAGCCGCGCTTTTCCGGGAGACCCAGGCCCGCCGGGCCGATGTGCAGCTCTTTGTTTCCCTGCTGCAGGATATGGCAAAAAGCCGGTCCCGCTCGGAACTCTGGCGCCGGACCTTGCCCCAGGTATGCCAGCGTTTTGGCGCCCGGCGTATCGCCTATCTCTGCACCATGGCCTCCACAGATGCCTATGTTTGGCCAGAAGGCAGCGAACTGCCCCCAAAAAACAAAGACTTCGTCGACATCCTCACCAGTGGTGTTGCTCGTCGCCAGGGTGCCACGGTCTTCATTCCGGTGGGCTCCAGTGCCAGTTATGCGGAGGGACTGCTGTTCCTCGACTGGCCAGACGAAGAAAAAGCTGTGGAACATGATCTCAAACTCTTGCAGGCCCTGGGACGGCAGCTGGGCATTGTTGCTGAAAACATCTCAGCCCTGGATAGCCTGGCCAGACAGATGAATATTTTAGAAACCATTGTCGAGGGCATCTCCGACCCACTCGTCCTTATGGACAGCGCCTGTTCTGCCCTTACCGTCAATGTGGCGGCAAAAAAGCTCACCAGCGAACTGAGCAATGGTACGCGCAGCGACGGCAACATTCTGGCTCCATTTTTCAATCTCAGCTCCGGCCTGTGCCCCCTTCGCTACGTACGGGCCAGCGGCATTGCCGATTTCCGCGAACTTAGCCTGCTCAACAGGCGCTCATTTTCCATCTCCCTGTACCCTGTACGGGATCAATCCGGAACAGTGGCCCATGTGGTGGTGTTCCTGCGGGAAACCACCATGGAACGGCACCTGCAATCACAAATGCTACGCACGGAAAAATTGGCCAGCGTTGGCAGGTTCACCGCTGGCCTGGCTCACGAGATCAACAATCCTCTCGGAGTCATCCGCTGCTATACCGACCTGCTGCGACAGGCCATCAGCGATCCGCAGCAGCTCGATGATCTCCACGTTATCGAACGCCACACCCATCAGGCCCAGCGGGTCCTGCGCGATTTGCTCAACTTTGCCCGGCCAAAGGCAGCCGGCTCTGGTGTTGCCGACGCGGGCCAGGTCGCGCAATCGCTCAGTGAGGTGTTTTCTGTGCAGGCAGCACAAAAGGGAGTGCGCATGACTGTGCTGCGCCGGCAGCCAGACCTGCTGGTGCGCCTTGGCATCGGCGAGCTGGAGCAGGTTCTGAGCAACCTGATCATCAACGCCCTTGACGCGGTCAGCGAGGAGACAGGCGAGATCATCATCACGGTTGCAGCCAACGAAAATACAATGATTGCCATCGAGGTTGCCGACAATGGCCCCGGCATTCCCGGCGCTGATGCACCCCAGCTCTTTGATCCCTTTTTCACCACCAAGGATATCGGGGCCGGAACTGGCCTTGGCCTGACCATCAGCTATGGTATTGTCAACGATGTGGGAGGAAGCATTGAAATCGGGCGATCCAAAGAGCTGGGCGGCGCCTGCTTCACCATTATTCTGCCCCGCGTTCAACAGGACTGCTCCTGATGCTCGATCAACAAACCATCAGCAACCATGCTCCAGAAGAGCCGATCCTGCTCATTGTCGATGATGAGCAGGATTTCTCCCGCGGCCTGTCTCGGCTCATCCAGGGTAATTTTCCTGAATTACAAACAGTTACCGTAGACAGTGGCCGCAAAGCCCTGGCCATACTGGCCAAAAGTCAGCCCCAGCTCTTGATCACCGACCTGCGCATGCCGGAGATGAGCGGCATGCAACTGATCAGTGAAGCCCTGCAGGCACAGCCCGGCCTCAGTATCGTTGTCCTCAGCGGTTTTGGTACCATTGAGCTGGCTGTGCAGGCCCTCCAGGCCGGAGCCTACGACTTTTTGACCAAGCCAGTTGAACCCAGCCTGCTTTTTCGGGTTATCCGCAAAGGCCTGGAACGGGCCCGGCTGCTCGAAGAAAACAACCGGCTTAGGCAGATCGTTATCCGCCAGGGTACTCAAGACGAGTTGGTGGGCACTGGCAGGGAAATCCAACGGGTGCGCAAAACCATCGCAGCCATCGCACAATCGGAGTACACGGTGCTGATCAACGGCGAATCCGGTACAGGTAAGGAACTGGCCGCCAAGTTGATTCATCGCTCCGGACCGCGCGCTACAAAACCCTTTGTCACCGTTGACTGCCCCTCTATTCCGGAAAATCTCCTGGAGAGCGAGCTGTTCGGGTATGTACGGGGAGCCTTTACCGGCGCAGACCGGGACCACAAGGGCCTCTTTGCCGCAGCCGACGGCGGCACCCTGCACCTGGACGAGATCGGCGACATCGGCCTGCCGGTTCAGGCCAAGCTTCTGCGCTGCCTGCAAAGTGGTGAGGTGCGTCCCATTGGCGCCAACAAATCGATACAGGTTGATGTCCGCGTCATCGCCTCAACCAATCGAGACCTGGTTGCGGCCCTGCAGGAACGCTCCTTTCGCGAAGACCTGTTCTACCGTTTGAACGTTCTTTCCCTGACCATGCCGCCCCTTAGGGAACGCCTTGAAGATGTTCCCCTGCTGGCCACGCACATGCTGCGCTGCGCCTGCCGTGAAAGCGGGGAGGAGGCGGAAAAGGAAATAAGTCCGGAAGTTTTGCAGTGGTTGAGCCAGCGCCCCTGGCCGGGCAACGTGCGAGAACTGCAGAACATTATGCGGCGCCTGTCGGTCTTCTGCAACGAAAACCGAATCGACATGGATCTCGTAGCCATGGTTATCACCGAACATCCCGAGGCAGTCAGCTCCCACCCCCTGGGCAGCGAAGGTATCGGGCAGTTCTCACTTGACTACAAAAAGGCCAAGGCCCAGGTCATCGACACCTTCACCAGGAGCTATGTCAAAAAGCTGCTCAGTGAAACCCATGGCAACATCTCTGAGGCTGCACGCATTTCTGGCCTGTCTCGTGTAGCCCTGCAAAAAATTCTCTCCCGGCTCGATGTGCAGGCCGACCAGTACCGCTGATCAACCAACTTGGACAACCGCAGGCAAGAAAGAGGAGTTTTCATGGATTCACAAACCGCAGCAAAAAAATATGAGCAAATTCTGGCCCACGAAGAGGCATTGGCCAAGCGCCTGGCCCTGGTAGTGCTGGACAAACCAACCCCACCGATCTGGATGGTCCTTATCCCGATCTTTTTTGTTTTTTACGCCTGGAAACTCAAGCAATATGCCAATGGCCTGAAGGATTTCTCACGCCATTACCTCATCTCCCGTCGCCGGGCACTGGAGGCGGCTGCAATTGCTGAAGAGAGCGGCAAGCAGGTGGACATCACCCCCCTTTTGGCAGCAGTGGACAACAACATTCCAGAGGAAACAAAACCACTGTACCAGGAATGGATGCAACTCCTCAGCGAACACTACCTCGCTCTTTTGTCCGCAAAGGGAACAGACCATGCAACCCTGGTCAGAAACGGCTATCGGGATAAAACCTCCTACCTACTCTGCAGCACGCAACTGACCCGGGCCGAACTTGCCTTTGGCAAGGCCCTGGTGCCACAGATGCAGGGGGATACCACCGACTTTCTGGATGTGCTTGCGCGCATGGACAAGGCATTGGCAGATCTGCACCGCCAGGAGAGCGAGCAGATTTTCAGTTGATTCTACAAAATAGATACGCTGCTTTCTGCTGACAGGGAAAAAACAAAACAGACAGCTACTATACCCTATGGAAAAGCTCGCACAGGTCTTGCCTGTACGGGCTTTTTTACTTGTGGTCTTCCTTCCTCCAGCAACCTCGCTACGATAGAACAGATTCCTCCCCGCTTTGGGATATCCCACGCTGGGTGCTTGTTTTGTCGTTTTTTCAGTGGTATGATTGCAAATGTCAGCTGGAAATTGTCAACTTTTACAAGGAGTGGCCATGGAATGTGTTTCCGATACCTTACTCGGCGAGGTCAAAACCTTGTTGCTCGCCACCGATGGCTCCCAATTCAGCAAAAGTGCCATGCAGGAGGCTTTTTTCTTCAGCCAAACCTGCCTGGCCAAGCTGATCGTCCTGCATATAGTACCAACCGAAAGCGAATCCCTGCGTTCAGCGAATTTTGCCCTTCGCCAAGGCCAGGAGGCATTGGCCCCCTACTTTGAGCACATCAGGGCCATGGCCCAGGCAAGCAACGCAGACCTTGAAATAGTGGTGGTCGGTTCCAGCAGTCCAGAAAAGGCCGTGGTCGAGCAGGCTCGCCTGAGGGGAGCAGATATGATCCTCATGGGGCGGCACGGCAAAGCTGGCCATTTGTCGCGCCTGGTGGGAAAGATCACTTCCAAGGTGATTACCCAAGGGTTTCCACAGGTTCTGGTCGTTCCCAAAGAGGCTTCCTTAACTGGCGCCCATGTGCTGGTAGGGGTAAACGATACTGCAAACAGCAGACAAGCAGTACGAGCCGCCATCCGTTTGAGCCGCCAGAGCAAGACCTTCCAGAAGATGACCATAATGACTGTGCTCCAGCGGGAAGAGGAGCGGCAAGACGCTGAGGAACTGGTACAGGCGTTTTGTGAGCAGGCACGCCTAGAAGGCCAGATCACTGCCTGCGAGCCCCTGGTTGTTACGGGTGAATCGGCGCAGGCCATTGTGGCAGTAGCGCAGGAGCAGCAGGCTGATATGATTATCTTGGGCGGTCCCGGCAAGACCAGCCTGAGCAAGTTACTGCTTGGCCACATCACCGAAAATATTATTGGCCAGGCACATTGCGCGGTTTTAGTGGTTACCGCGCAGCCAGACAGCGATGACCCATCTTCCGCTTCTACCAATTCCGCGTCATGACCAATAAATTCATTCTGCGTCTGTTTCCATTCCTGGCCTGGCTTCCCATCTCACCGCTGATTCTGCGTGCAGACCTTGTTGCCGGCATTACCGGTGCCCTAGTGCTGGTGCCCAAAGCCATGGCCTATGCACAGTTGGCTGGCCTGCCCCTGCAATTCGGCCTGTACACTGCGTTGGTTCCGGCAATTGTTGGCGCCCTGTGGGGTTCGTCACGGCAGTTGGCCACCGGCCCGGTGGCCATTCTCTCCCTGATGACTGCTGCGGCTATCACCCCGCTGGCAGCGCCTGGTTCTGGGGATTATATCGGCCTGGTCCTGCTGCTCACCCTCATGGCAGGCTGCATTCAACTAGGCCTTGGCCTGGTCAAACTGGGGAACGCAGTCAACTTTGTCTCCCATCCGGTCATTCTTGGTTTCATGAATGCAGCTGCCCTGATCATCGGGCTGTCCCAGCTGGACATGCTCCTCGGCATTCCCAAGGGCCGCAGCGATTTTTTTCTGAAGGATGTCTGGGAGATGCTGGGCTACCTGCCCCTGGCCCATCTGCCCACGCTGGCCATGTCGGTGTTTACCGTGGTCTTGCTGCTTGGAGTACGAAAGATTCGTTTTCTTTCCAAGTCTGGTGTGCTGGTCGTAGTAGCAGTAACTACCCTGACCAGCATGCTCATTGGCTTTGAGAATAAGACCACAAGCCAGATCAACGATGTGGCCACACCGGTTGCCCGGGAGATCATCGAAAAGCATGCTGCCTCCTCCCGCCGCATGGAAGCGCTGGACAGCAGGATTACCAGTCTTGGAGCAAAGCTGCGCCAGGCAGAAAAAGAAAAAGATTCCCGTGCCATCGCAGAGTTGCAGTTTCGCATCAATTTACTAAATATCGAAAGTGAGGCAGCCGAAAAAGACAGTCGTGCCAGTATGCACACCCTCCGCAAAATTTATTTTGTACGCGCATCTTCTGGGCAGGGAGAAGGTCAATACTACCAGTGGGATGCTCTGCCCGCGGGTATCGAGACCGACGGCCGCCTGTGGCATATCAGCAAAGTCAGCCAGGGACAAGTGCATCTAAGTGGCGGTGGCGAAGTGGTGGGCGCTGTGCCTGCAGGCCTGCCTTCATTCCAAATACCCGCGATCACCATAGGCGGCATCCTGCAGTTGATGAGTGCCGCCCTGGTTCTAGCCCTGGTGGCCTTCATGGAGTCCATATCCATGGCCAAGGCCATGGCCGCTACTACCAAGCAGCGCATTGACCCGAACCAGGAACTGATCGGGCAAGGCCTGGCCAACATAGGCGGCTCTTTTTTTCAAGCCTATCCGGCTGCCGGCTCCTTCACCGGTTCGGCCATCAACCTGCAGTCCGGAGCGAAAACCGGCCTAGCCATGGTGTTTAACGGTTTCTTTATCGCCATAACCCTGCTCTTCCTTACCCCACTTATCTATCATCTGCCCAAGGCGGTGCTGGCGGTGATCATTGCCTTTGCCGTGGTCAGCCTGATAACACCCAAGGCATTTGTGCAGGTCTGGAAGGCCAGCCGGGCTGATGGCTTTATTGCCGTGGCCACTTTTGTCATCACCATGCTGGCAGCTCCCCATCTCGATAAAGGGATCATCATTGGTGCCCTCTTGGCCATCGGCCACATCCTCTACCGCACCATGGCGCCCAGGGTGGCCATTCTTGGCCGCCATGAAGACGGCAGTTTTCGGGATATTAAAAACAACCCGTATCTGGTTATTTCCACTAAGGTGGTGGCCATTCGTTTTGATGGTGCGCTCTATTTTGCCAATGTTGCCCATTTTCAGGACGCGGTACTGGAGGCTGTGGCAGATCACCCTGAAATCAAATATCTCTTGGTGGTGGGCGATGCGATCAGCTTCATCGATTCCTCGGGTGAGGAAATGGTCCACAACATAGTCAGCCAGTTACAGCAGTCAGGGGTGGAGGTAGTTTTCTCTGGCTTGAAGAAACAGGTCTTGGATGTGATGCGGGCCACGGGTCTGTTTGGCTATATCGGCGGGGAGCAGAACATCTTTGCCACCGAAGTCCAGGCCATGAATGCCATTTACACCAAGCTTGGCGAGGGTGAAAACGCCTGTGCCATCTTTCCAGGCTAGCGACACAAGGTAATGTAGTAAAAAATGTGCGCTTCAGCGGAAAAAACCCGTGCCGGCCACTTTGAACAAGGCATGCACGGGTTTTTTTATTTGGGGCCTGCACAACAAGAAAAAACAGGAGTTGGTTGCAGCCGAACTGGACAAACATTTTCCAGCACGGCTGCAACAAAACATCTACCCGGATGCCCTGGCCCTTTTTGCGGAAAAAGATGGTTAAGCGCTTTGTTGCCTGGTCCGCTATCCCCTCCTGGCAGCGTAAAACCTGGCAGGCTTAAAACCATAAATTTCTCCCCACCCTCCGCACACACAGGCCCCTGCATCCCTGCGGTTGACAGCATTCAGAATTCCAAAAAGACTGGCACGAACGTATCGCAACAGACACAAGCCCAGCCCTACCCTTCTGATTTTACGATATGCTGCAGAGCAGCCCCTATACTGCGCGACTTCTGCTTGACAGGCAGCTCTCAGACGCATACATATAATAGTTTCTACTTTTTTATACAGATTCACAGGAGTTGTCCATGTGCAGCTCCTTTTTCTTGACCCACCTCCCCAGAAAACCAGGACACGTCATGAGCAAGATCACAGGAGCAGAGGCCATTATCAAATGTTTGCAGGAAGAAGGTGTTGACCTCATTTTTGGCTATCCCGGCGGCGCAGTGATTGAGCTTTACGATGAACTGTTGAAAAGCCCCATTCGCCATATCCTGGTGCGGCACGAGCAGGGAGCGGTACATGCCGCCGATGGCTACGCCCGCGCCAGCGGCAAGGTGGGAGTGGCCCTGCTCACCTCCGGCCCCGGTGCCACCAATGGGGTCACCGCTATTGCCACGGCCTATAGTGACTCTATTCCCGTGGTGGTGCTGACTGGCCAGGTGCCCAGGGCACTGATCGGTAATGACGCCTTCCAAGAGGTGGATATCGTGGGCATCACCCGACCCTGCACCAAGCATAATTACCTGGTGAACGATCCCAAGGATCTGGTGCCCACCCTGCGCGAAGCCTTTTACCTGGCTGCTGCCGGTCGTCCCGGGCCTGTACTGGTCGATTTGCCCAAGGACATTATTGCTGCCACCATCGACTATCCCGAGAAAAAACCGGTCAAGATGCCGACTTATCAACCCAACACCACACCCCACCCACGCCAGGTGGAAAGGGCCTGCCGCGCCATACTCCAGGCAAAAAGGCCTGTGCTCTATGTGGGGGGCGGGGTTATCCTCTCGAATAGTAACGAAGAGGTGACCTGGCTCGCACGCCGTCTTAGCATTCCGGTCACCATGACGCTCATGGGTTTGGGCGGCTTTCCCGGCACCGACCCCCTTTCCCTGGGCATGCTGGGCATGCACGGCACCTATGCTGCCAACATGGCAGTGGCCAAAAGCGATCTGCTCATCGCCGTAGGTTCCCGCTTTGACGACCGGGTCACCGGCCGGCTGGATGCCTTTGCCCCGGAAGCCAAGATCATCCATATCGACATTGATCCTTCGTCCATCAGTAAAAACGTCAGCGTTGACATTCCCATTGTTGCCGACTGTAAGCTGGCACTGGCAGCCATCAACAACTGGTTTAACAACCTGCAGGATTTTAGCGAAAGCGCCATGCACGAACAACTCGGGCCCTGGCTGGCCCAGGTGCGCGAATGGCAGCAGGCCTACCCGTTGGGCTACATTGATGACGAGGAAGTTATCAAACCGCAGTACGTTATCGAAAAATTGCAGGAATTGACGAATGGCCAGGCCATCATCACCACCGAGGTGGGTCAGAACCAAATGTGGGCCGCCCAATTCTACCGCTTCGATCATCCCAGACGTCTGCTGACCTCCGGCGGTTTGGGCACCATGGGCTACGGCCTGCCCGCAGCCATTGGCGCGCAGCTGGCCTTCCCCGAAGCAACCGTAATCGATATTGCCGGGGATGGTTCCATTCAGATGAACATCCAGGAGCTGGCCACCGCCAAGGAAAGCGGTGCACCGGTAAAGGTGGCCATCCTTAACAACAGTTTTTTGGGTATGGTGCGGCAGTGGCAGGAGCTATTCTACAAGCGCCACTATGCTGCCACCACCATGGACTTCTCCCCTGATTTCGTCACCCTGGCATCCGCCTATCAGGCTGTGGGCTTGCGAGCCAAAACCAAGGCCGAGGTGGTGCCAGTTATCAAAGAAGCCCTGGCCACGGACAATGTGGTGATCATGGATTTTGTCATCAGCCGTGAAGAGGGGGTTTTCCCCATGGTCCCGGCGGGCAAAGCCACCACTGAAATGCTGTTGGTGTAGTATGTCAATCAGGCAGGTGCCGGATTCGGCTTGTATGAATAGACAAAAAACTGACATAAACCCTTCCAGGACGGCCTTGCCGCCTGCACAGACCAGCCAAGGATACAAACAATGAAGCACACCCTCACCATCCTGTTGCGCAACAAGCCAGGCGCCCTTTCCCGGGTTACCGGGCTGTTCAGCGGCCGCAACTTCAACATTGAAAGCCTGTGCGTGGCGGAAACCCTGGATCCGGAACTCTCCTGCCTGACCCTGGTGACCAAGGGAGATGCCGCGATCATCGAACAAATTACCAAACAGCTGCACAAACTCATTGATGTGGTCACCTTGAGTGATATCAGTGAGGGTGAATATGTGGAGCGGGAGATGGTGCTGATTCGGGTGAAGGCAGATGGCCAGAGCCGGGCCGAGGTTTTACGGATCATTGATATTTTCCGTGGCAAGGTGGTGGATGTGAGCCCCAACTCCTATGCCCTGGAAATTACCGGCCCAGAATCAAAGATCGATGCCGTACTGGACATCCTCCGCCCCATTGGCATCAAGGAGATTGTGCGCACCGGCAAGATCGCCATGAAACGGGCACCCAAAAAATAAGGCTCTGCTCCCTCTTTTTTCTCAACTCAGTGACAAGCACTATGCAGCAAATCACATCTCCCGTGGCGCAGGAAGGCGCACCCTTTATTGCATTTGCCGCCCTGTGCGCCTTGATTTTTGCCCTGCTGGGCCTTATCTGGCCGGCGCTTATTTTTCTTGTGCTCACCGGCTTTGTCCTCTATTTCTTTCGTGATCCGGTCAGGGTATTGCCTGCGGAGCCAGGGGCGATCATTGCCCCTGCAGATGGCAAGGTGATTGTAGTGCAGGAGGTTGAAGATGCGCGCTTTCTCGGAGAGCGGGCACAGAAAATTTCCATTTTCATGAATGTCTTCAACGTGCATGTCAACCGTATTCCCATCAGTGGCACAGTGGAACGCGTCCATCTGCAGCCAGGCCGTTTCTATGCAGCTGACAAAGAAAAAGCTGAGTTGCACAATGAATACTGTGCCCTCACCATAACTGCTCCCGAAGGCCAGCGCTACGCCCTGGTCCAGGTTGCCGGCCTGATTGCCCGCCGTATTGTCTGCCGGGCCGAGGCTGGTGATGTTTTACGCGTTGGAGAACGCTACGGTCTAATCCGTTTTGGGTCCCGAGTGGACCTGTATCTGCCCCTGCAAGCCAATGTTACCGTGCGGGTGGGCGAGAAAGTCAGATCCGGGGAAAGCATCCTCGGCTATCTGCAGGAAATGTCAAGCTGATTCTCCGCCTATCCGTCTCCGTATGGAACAACGCTGATGGAAACTCCCAGCCAGCCAACCACCCGTTTATACCTTGTGCCCTGCATGCTGACCATCTGCGGTCTGTTCAGCGGCTTCTATTCGATGGTCGCCTCCATCAACGGTCATTTTCAGGCAGCAGCCATCGCCATCCTGGTGGCAGCTGTCTTTGATGCACTCGACGGCCGGGTAGCCCGCCTGACCGGTTCCACCTCCTCTTTTGGCATGGAACTCGATTCCCTCTGCGATATTGTCTCCTTTGGAGTGGCTCCTGGCTTGCTCGCCTATTTATGGGCCCTGACGCCCTATGGTCGTTACGGCTGGCTGGCCGGTTTTCTCTACGTGGCAGCAACCGCCCTGCGGCTGGCCCGCTTCAACGTACAAACGGGCGAGGATTCCGACGGCAACTTCACCGGTCTGCCCTGTCCGGCTGCAGCAGGCATGGTTGCCACGGCCGTGCTCTTCAGCACCGTGGTCCTCAACAGGACCGATACGGTCCGCCACATCTCTCTTTTGCTTTTGGTCTACCTGCTCTCCTACCTGATGATCTCCACCCATCGCTACCTGAGTTTCAAGCACCTGGACATTCCCAAAGAAAAACGCTTCCATGCTCTGGCCGGCATGATTTTACTGCTGGCATTGCTGGCCAGCGAACCGCACATCACCTTGTGTGTGGCCATGCTGCTCTATGTGCTTTCCGGTCCGGTTATGGGGAGCTACAGGCGAATTCGCGCCACCAGCAGGGGTAAAAAACTATGGAAATTGCGCAAGTCTCGACCTGCTGAACAGGACGAGTCAAACTGACAGACAGCTGTGCGCATTACCGGTGGTCAGGCCAAAGGACGACGGCTGCTCGGCCCCAAGGCCAGCCAGCAGATGCTTCGCCCCACCTGTGGACGGGTCCGAGAGGCGCTGTTCAACATCATTGGCAATGAGCGGATTTGTGGAGCCATGGTGCTGGATCTGTTCGCTGGCACCGGAGTTTGGGGCATCGAGGCCCTGAGCCGTGGCGCAGCCGCTGCCCTGTTTGTCGATAAATCCCCTGCAGCAGGTCGCCTTATCGCCGCCAACCTGCGCAACTGCCTGCCACAGGCCCAGGCCGGCTTTATGCGGCTGCACTTGCACGCTGCCAGCCAACTGAGCTCTCTTGGGGACAAAATTCCTCCCCCCCACTGCTTTGATCTGGTCTTCCTCGACCCTCCGTACCAAAAAAACCTGGCGGAACAGCTGTTGAAAGTGGTAGAAGAGGCCCACATCCTAGCCCCAGGCGCACTCGTTGTCACCGAAGAGCACCACTGTACCGTGCTGCCTGCCCGCATTGGCGCTTTGCAGTCCATGGACAGGAGGCGATACGGAGAAAGTGCCCTCTGGCTTTTTACCCTGAACGCCCAGCCAACTGGAATGTGAATTTCATGGACAAACTCAACCAGCAGCCCTCCCCCAACTTCCCGTCGAGAGCAGCACGAATCGCCCTATATCCCGGCACCTTTGATCCCATCACTAATGGTCATCTGGACATTATCCGCAGGGGACTCTATGTTTTTGAAAAAATCATGGTGATCGTGGCGGTCAACGTCACCAAAACTCCTCTTTTCACCCTGGAAGAACGTTGCAGCCTCATCCAGGAATGCTTTCGGGATTTTAATGACAGGGTGGAGGTGGATTATACCAGTGGCTTGATCGTAGACTATGCGGTCGAGCATAATATTTCCGCCATTATCCGTGGATTGCGCGCCATCTCCGATTTTGACTACGAATTCCAGCTGGCGTTGATGAACCGCAAACTTGTCCCCTCCGTGGAAACCGTCTTTCTCATGACCGGCTTCGAATGGATCTACATCAGCTCAAGCGGCATTAAAAATGCAGCTCGTCTCAAAGGAAACGTTTCCGGCCTGGTTCCTTCCCATGTCGAAGAAGCCTTGAAACGCAAGTTCAGCTGATGGTTCAACAGGTATCCCCACCGCGGCCTTCCCCAACAAGCCCATCGCAACCCGTAAATACGCAGCGAAGAAATTTCTTGCGCCGGTGGGCACAATGGGCTGTTGCCATCGGTTCTGCTTTTTTTCTCTATCCTCTCGTCCGTTTTGCCTCCTTCAAGATGCCACGCAAGCCTCAATTTATGGAGGTACCTGCCCCCCTGCCGCTCAGCGGAGCCCACAGTGGCCAAGACTTCATCCTCTTTGTGAAAGACGACCAGGCCTGGGCAGTTTCCCGCACCTGTACCCATCTTGGCTGCCGGATCAACTATCTGGAAGACAAGGAATGGATCGAATGTCCTTGCCACCAAAGCCGTTTCACCAGGGAGGGCCGCTGTATTGCCGGCCCGGCAGAGGAGGATTTGCCAACCTTCCCTGTTCGTATCGTCACAGGTGCAGACAACTTGGTGAGCGCATATATTGTGGAGATGTAAGGTGCACCCTGCGATGCGCATCTGCTACCGCTTCCTTGCCCTGGTTCGGGACCACCGCTGGGGCGGAACAACACTGATCAGCCTGTACATCTCCATTGTCTCCGGCATTGTTCTTGCCCTGCACTACGATCATACCGAAGCCTTTTATTCGCTGACCACCATTGAACTGATCGTACCCTACGGTGCCTTTTGGCGTTCACTCCACTACTTTTCCAGCCAGTTCTTCTTCCTGGCCATGCTTGCCCACCTCGCTGCGGTTTTATGGAAACAAAGTGCTGATATGAACCGCAGTTCCTGGGTACGCCTCTGCCTGAGTGTGCCTTGCGGCCTTCTGCTTTTGTTCACCGGCTATGTTTTGCGTGGAGACGCCACAGGCGAGGCTGCCGGTATGATCGCCGAGCATATCTGTCTGTCGATCCCCCTGCTGGGCAGCATACTCAATGACCTGCTCTTTGATCTCAGCGCCAGTGGAGTACGCAAGGTGTATGCCCACCATGTCATTGGTCTGGTGGTCCTGGGTGGCATTACTGTTTGGCCGCATCTACGCCGGTACAGGGCAGCCGCGCACAATCATCTGCCCCTGGTGCTCATCACCCTGATCTTGGGCACAGTACTGC
Source organism: Desulfobulbus sp. (assembly GCA_040776885.1). Taxonomy (GTDB): domain Bacteria; phylum Desulfobacterota; class Desulfobulbia; order Desulfobulbales; family Desulfobulbaceae; genus Desulfobulbus. The sequence goes on from JAXGZR010000001.1 coordinate 971,772, forward strand.
ATGCTCCCATCGAGCCCAGCCGCTTTGGTCTGCTTTTTATTGCCGGCCCCTGGTTTTTTCTTGGCCTACAAGAGTTACTCCGCTTCCTGCCGGCCTTTGTAGCCGGCGTCCTCATACCCTTTGCACCACTGCTTGCGCTCTGTACCTTGCCGCAACAGGGCAGAGTGAAACACCTTTTCCTTGTGTTTCTTGCCCTGTGGCTCTGCGCCTACGCCTGGTTCAGCTGGCTGTGCCTACAACGCATATAAAAGACAAAGAACGCAGCTGGCAAACTCCCAGGGCAGCCGGTTCACCTTGAAGTTGGAGTGGCCAAACAAGGTCGACACACCGAGTTGTGCAAAGTTTTGAGTTCATGGGCCGCCTGAGCCAGTGTATCCTGAACGGCCCTCTCCCTTCCCTCTCTTTTGGGAGGGAAAATTGACACAAGGCCTTCGCATGTCTCTACGCCGGCTCGTTTCTTTTTGGCCCATTTGCCTCCTCATCGGTCTACCCTTCTTTTTTCTGGGTGGCCCTGGCTACCACTCTGCCCGCTCCTTTGTCAGTCTGTGGAATCTGGGGCATATCCTGTATTTTGCTCTATTCACCCTGTGGCTACGCAACCTGCCACTGCTTCGCAGGCCAAAGATGACCGCTTTGCGCCGCGTGGCCATGCTCTTTATTCTCCCCTTCCTGGTTGGCTTTGGCATAGAATGTCTGCAATTTCTTGCCAATGGTCGATTCCCCAGTAGCGCAGATATGGGCCACAACCAGTTGGGTGTGCTCATCGCACTCCTCTTCCAGCGCAGGTCTCAATATGCAGGCCTTCATCCCCTGGTTCTCACCCTGCTGCAAGGTACAGTCCTTCTGCTCCTGCTCATTGCGCTGCAACCCCTTTTCAGCGCTCTGTGGGATGAACATCAGGCCCGACGCCAATTCCCGCTGCTGGCCGATTTCGAGTCGCCCCATGAACTGAGTCGCTGGATGTATCCTGGACAGTTGCAGGAAGAAACACAGATCGTACGCCATGGCCGCAAAGCCGCCAGGGTACAGCTCTCGACTGCCAAATATTCCGGCATCGCCCTTTTCCACTTCCCCAAAGATTGGCGAGGCTACCACTGGCTGCGCTTCAGTGTGTACAATCCGCTACCAATCCCACTCGAACTCAACGCTCGCATCCACGACAGCACGCACAGGCAACACAACAGCCGTTATGAGGACCGCTTCAACACCCAGTTTCAGCTGCAACCAGGCTGGAATGATCTGGCCATTTCCCTGCAGGAGGTGGCTGCCGCGCCAAGGGGCAGGGGCATGGATATGGCGAACATACAGGGATTCGGCCTGTTCGTGGTGGCGCAAAAAAAAGCCATTGCCCTTTTCTTGGACCACGTATACCTGGAAAAATAAATACGCCTCTCATCTTTTGTGCTGTACCTGGCTTGCTGGCCACTGCCTGCCAGTAACGGATAACTGGTTAGGCTTACATCTCCTTTGCATAATGATTGTATAACCAGGCCGCCCCTTAAAAGCAGCAAAGTGTGTGCACGTTTGCTTTGCTGTGTATCGGGCAAGCTGTTGCCCGATACGGCGTGTTTTTGCTTGTTTTTCTCTTTATATTTTTATAAGTATAACGAGTCGCGACAAGAGGTAAAAACAACCGGGCTTAGAAAGCGATACGGGATATCTGCACTGGGACTTGAGGAGAGCATAATGCAAAAAATACAAAAAAGGGTAGGCGTACTCATGTGTTGCCTGTGCCTTGTGGGGCAGGGGCTGCTGTATGCCGAAGAAAAGACCGATGATGGGCAAGGGCCGGGCACAGTTGTTTTGCGCTCGGTGCTTGATGCAGAAACACCTGCCCGTCCGGCCCATTTTCCGCACCAAACGCACCAATGGCTGGAATGTGTGACATGCCACCACGATGTTAGCAAAGCAGGTACACTTGTGCCGCTTGTTGCCGGGAACAAGGTGCTGTCGTGCGAAGGCTGCCACAACAGCACAGCAGAAGAAACTATCCCCTGGAGACTAGGAACTTTTAAACGGGTGGGCCACTACTTTTGCATGGAATGTCATTTAACAAATGCAACACAGGCGGCACGCTGCGGCGCCTGCCATGTGCAACAACAATAACCAAGACCTGTGTGGTACCGGGTGTTTGACTGGAGGCAACTACAATGGAAGCAAAGAAACGGGAAGGAATATCACGGCGGCAATGGCTGCAAGGTACGGGAACTGTGGCCTTGGCCTTAACTGCCGCGCATTTGGGTGGCGTACTGCCTGCAGCCCGGGCAGAACAGCCTGGTTTGATGTCTCAGTGGCCTTGGCCCTATGCCAAGCTCGACCCTACAACCACGGCGGAAATAGCTTACGAGGAATGGTATCGGCTGTACTGTGGCGGGGCGGTGATCAGTTCGGTTTTTTCGCAACTCCGGGAAAAGATAGGAGAGCCGTATCTCTCGTTCCCGATTGACGGCTTTGTCTTCCTGGAAGGTGGTATGGTCAATTGGGGCACCATTTGTGGTTCCAATGCAGGGGCGGCCATTGTCGCCAACCTGATTACCGGACCCCGCAGTCAAGATGAATATGGAAATGGACAACGCATGGCCTCCGATATTTTTGACTGGTACAGCAATACGGCCATGCCTGTTTTCATACCCAAAGCGCCCAGGGTTCCCGTTGCCGATATACCGCATACCATCAGTGAATCACCATTGTGTCATATTTCGGTGGGCAAATGGATGGCTGTGTCTGAAAAACCGGTGGGCAGTCCCGAGCGGAAGGATCGTTGCGCCCGCACCGCAGCCAGCGTGGCCTACCGCTTGGTGGAATTGCTCAACGAATGGCACGACGAAGACTACGATGAGTATGGCGAATGGCGGCCGGTAACCGATACGGGAATCAATGCGCAACAAAACTGCATGGAATGTCATGCCGGCGGCGTGCCGCAGGCACCGCGCAAAGCAGACAGAAGCTAACATCCGACCTGTATACTCCCTTTTTTTACGTTGTATGCCGGTGAAACAGGGCCTTGGCAGACAAGAAAAACACGTGACACCGCCTTTCTCAACAACAACCAATCCTGCCGAATACGTTGCTTTTTCCTGAGGGACCTTTTATGATGATGAAGTTATATTGCTTCCCTTCAGCTCAAAAAATTGCAACAGGAGGTTTCCGATGTCACAAAAGAAAAGCAGCACCTGTCCGACCTGCATGGGGAAAGGAGTTATCGAGGGCGTATGCGAGACCAGTCCTGAATGGTCTGGTGCCGCCAACAAGCAAGGTGATGATGACAGAGTCTGTACTCCGGACAATAAATGTCCCACCTGCAAAGGTACGGGCAAGGTTGAGGAATAAAGCAGTCGCTCTTTCTCCACTTGGTTGGGCCTGAGTACTTCACAATTACTGCACACGCTCGCTGGCCTTGCCATGAACAGGTCAACGGCAAAGCTCGGTCTGACAAACGCATACACAATAAAAACGGCTTCTTCTTGTCCTAAAAAGAGAGCAAGAAAGAAGCCGTTTTTATTCTTTTGTTGTAATACACTCAAACCTGCAATTTGCAGGGACTTATAGTTTACAGGGGTTTATTTGCCTCCATATGCAAGACCAAATCGAGCATGCGATTTGAATAACCCCATTCATTATCATACCAGCTCATAAGCTTTACCATCTTCCCCAGCACACGCGTACAGGAACCGTCAACAACAGAGGAGTGGGCATCTCCCTGGAAATCAATGGAAACAAGCGGCTCATCCGTATAGCCCAAATACCGGTTCGTTGCGCCAGCCAAGGCCTTGTTCACCTCATCCACGCTGGTTTCCCTTTCCACTTCCATCACCACATCCACCAGGGAAACATTCGGGGTGGGTACGCGTACTGCCAAGCCATCAAATTTATTTCTCAGCTCTGGAATAACCAAGGACACTGCTGCTGCTGCTCCGGTTTTGGTGGGGATCATGGAAAGCGCGGCCGCGCGCGCGCGACGCAGATCCGAATGGGGCGCATCGATTAGGCGTTGATCGCCCGTGTAGGAATGAATGGTAGTCATCAGACCCCGCTTGATGCCAAAATTATTCAAAATGACCTGGGCTACCGGGGCAAGACAGTTGGTGGTGCAGGAGGCATTGGACACCACGTGGTGTTCTGTGGAATTGTACTCATCCTCATTCACCCCCATGACAATGGTCTTGACATCACCCTTGGCCGGGGCGGAAATAATCACCTTGCTCGCACCGGCGTCAATGTGTGTCTTCCCTTTCTCCATATCTCTAAAAAGGCCTGTGCATTCAAGAATATATTCAGCACCCCAACTTGACCAGGGAATCTCCGCCGGATTACGGTGGCTGCTGATGGGAATGCTGCGTCCATCCACCACCAGGCTATTCTCAGCGGTACTGATGTCCTCTGTGGCCCGACCCATGATGGAATCATATTTCAGCAGTTGCGCCAGGGTTTTGACATCGGTCAAATCATTGATGCCGACCACTTCGATATCGGCAAATGTCGGGTCACAGCCAAGCGCCCGGAAGATATTTCTGCCAATACGGCCAAAACCATTGATACCAATTTTAATAGGCATAACGCCTTCCTCCTTTGTGTAAAAATACTATGGGTTGTGTAAGCGACAGATGTACGAACTCTTTAAAAATAGTCGTTTTTCAGGTATTTTGCCAGCGCTGCATGCTCTGGTGATACAGTTTCATATAGCTCTCCATCACCACCTGCCAGGTGTGTTGACGGTCAATTCGATCCACCGCAGCCACCTGCATGCGTTCGATTGCACTGCCGCCACTACGGTACACAGTCATCGCCCGCTGCATGGTCTTGGCCAAAGCACCCGGTGAGTTGCCACTATACGAAAAACCGGTTTCTCCATCCACCACTTTAACCAGTCCTCCGACCCTATGCACTATGGGTAGATTACCCATGAGTTGGGCAATATAATCGGTCAGGCCACAGGGTTCATAGCGGGAAGGGATGAGAAAAAAATCACCGGCTGCATACACCTGATTGGCCATGGCAGGATGAAAACCTTTTAAAAAACAGATCTTGCCCCAGCCCTGCTCTGATTCGGCCAAGAGTTCCAGTTGCCGTTCCAGCTCAGCGGCTCCGGAACCAAACAGAAGCATGTGCAGAGCTTCTCCCTGCTGCAGCAGGCGCAGCAAAGACTCCAGTACAATGTCGACCCCCTTCTGGGCAGTCAAACGACCAATAAAGGTGAAGAGCGGCAGTTCTGCCGGACCCGACAGCACTCCATATTGGCGTATTGATTCCAAAATTTTCACACTACCCAGCTGCGTTAGCATGGCTTGCTTGCAGGCACGCTTACCCTCCAACTCGCGGGTGCGAATATTGAAGCCATGGGACAGTCCCAATGTCTGCGGCCTACTCGGTTCAAAGGCCTGTGGATCGATGCCGTTGGTAATGCCTGCCAAGGATATACCCCGAGCCAACAGGGTATGACCCAGCCAGCCGGTGCGGCTGTCTTCCGGAGAATGCTGCAGTTCTAGTGCATAGTTTTCACTGACCGTATTGAGCAGTGCGTAGCCGGATGCGGCCAGGAAAGGATCAAAACCATTACCAAGAATACTGTCGTTGATGACCCGACGAGGTAACGCAGTAATAGCCTGAGCAAAGTCCAGATCTTCCACCTCCTGGTGGTACCCCAGGCCAGCGTTATGGATAGTGACCACTGCGCCGGTGCGGTTGAAGTAGGGACGGTAGCCACTATTTTCCTTCATCATGGCAGGCAAGAGGGCGGCATGGCCATCGTGGCAATGAACAACATCCGGCCACTCACCCAAAAACATGATCAAATCCAGCGCGGTTTTCTGCAGAAGGACATTCATGGCAAAATAATCAAAATGCCCACGGCCCCGGTGTTGCCAGAGCACCTCCTGCTCATCCTCTTCGGTATACGTGTACACCCCTCGCTTGGTGGCGTAGCGGTCGGCCTCGATGAGATAAAGCTGCACCCCGCCCAGTTCGCCCTGCCAAATGGCGACCGGCTCACGTCGCTCTTCACCGCTATAATGCATGTCCACTTCAAAGATGTGTGCATAACGACGCGCACCGATACGGCCGTCCATGGTGCCTATCTCAGTGAGCTGAAAACCCAAGGCAGGCGCATCTATGAAGCCATATCGAGGAAGGATGACACTGACCGTGCACTGACCATGGTTGACCAGGGCCTCTGCCAACTGGCGGCAGACATCCTTGACTCCGCCTGCTCCGGCGATCCCTTCATATTCACGGGTGACCATCCAAATGGACTTTGGCAACTGTTCTGCTGTCTCTGTCATAGCAAGCCGCTCCAAAAAGCGGGAAAACCACACAACGGTGCACACCGTTGCAGGTGTGAAATATATGTAATAAGGTGAAAAGAAACCCTATTCTACAATACGACACATGCACTGTAGCACATAAAGTGGCAGGTGACGCAAGCGGAAAACCAGAGTACACCCTTTTCCCCTTTCCATTTTTAGGACTTGTTCTTACAGTGTCAAGACTAATATAATGACCATTCAGCCTAGCCCATGGAATATAAAGACTATTATCAAATACTCGGTGTTGCGCGCGATGCCAGCCCAGATGCAATTAAGCAGGCTTACCGCAAAGTGGCCCGAAAATTCCATCCTGATGTCAATAAAGAAAAGGATGCAGAGGCCCGTTTCAAGGATATTGGCGAGGCCTACGAGGTACTCAAGGATCCGGAAAAACGCTCTGCATACGACCGCTTTGGTGCCAACTGGCAAGCTGGCGAACAATTTAGACCGCCACCAGACTGGGATGCAGGCAGCTACGAATTTCATGGCAGTACAGCCGGAGCTCAAGGTTTCAGCGATTTTTTTGAAGCGCTTTTTGGTCAGGCTAGGGCCCAGAGTACCAGGCAAGAGTTTCGCATGCAGGGAGAAGATCAGCAGGCTGCCATCAGTATTTCCCTGGAAGACGCCTACCGTGGTACCAGGCAGACCCTGACCCTGAACCGGCCCGAGATGGACGAACAGGGGCATGTGAGCATGCGGCCACAACAGCTCAACCTGGTCATTCCCAAGGGAATCATGGCTGGACAGCGTATCCGTCTGGAAGGCCAGGGCCTGCCCGGGCATGGCGGTGCAGCCCCGGGTGATCTCTACCTGGAAATCCATTTTATTCCGCATCCTCTTTTCAAGGCAGAGAAGCGGACCATCCACCTGCAGCTACCCATAACCCCATGGGAAGCGGCCCTGGGTGCAAGTCTCACAGTGCCCACCCTGGATGGCAAGGTGCAGCTCAAAATACCGCCCAATTCCCAGAGTGGCAGCAAGCTGCGCTTAAGGGGCAAAGGTCTTTCCACTGAGAAGACACAAGGCGACCAGATTGTCACCCTGCAGGTAGTCCTGCCCGAGGCGCACACTGAAGAACAGCGCGCCCTGTATCGCAGCATGGCGGAAAAAATGGCCTTCAATCCACGCACTGATTTGGGGGTTTGACATGAGCCACAACTCCAACGCCTATCTCCAGGGCATTGTTCTGGATGAAGAAACATACTGTTCCTTTGGTGAATTGTGCCGCCTCTGCGGCGCCAGTGCAGAGCAGATCCATGAAATGGTTGCCGAGGGCATTATCAGCCCCGAAGGGAGGACACCCGCGGAATGGCGTTTTACCCTGGTTTCCCTCCATCGGGTGCAAACCGTGGTACGACTCCACCAGGACCTGCACATCAATTTGCCGGGTTGCGCCCTAGTACTGGAACTGCTCGATGAACTGGATTCCCTGCGCTCCCTGCTTGCCCGGAGTTGAGGCCACTTCTTCCCTGGCACGTCGCCCTTGTCTTTTTTCGAAGCACTGAGCCAATTTACCGTTCAGCTGGAGCCTGTCTCGGTCTTGCTTGGTTTTACAGGCGGCCTCACCCTCTGTACGCTGCTCTTCTTCCTTGCCCGGCAAAATAGGGAGCGCAAAGTGCTTGTGCTCAACCTGCGCCTGGAGCGGCTCCAGGAGGAATGCCAATCCCAGGCCGAAGAGTTGCAGCGCTTGCAGGGAGAATACCGGGCGCTCATCCGCGAATGCCGCGATCTGGATGTGGACAATGCCGCCCTCCAGAGCGCCTGTTCCACCATGCGCCAGCAGCTCGAAGAACGGGACCTTATTCTTGCGGAGAACCGGCGCCATATCGAACAACATTTCCAGGCCGCTGCAGACCGGATACTCCATCAACAAAACGACGCCCTCACCCGCCGGCACGAGTCTACCCTGAATCTCTTGCTGCGACCCCTGCACGACCAGCTCGGTGAATTCCGGCAGCGGCTAGACAAAGTGCATGCCCAGGAAAGCAAAGACCGCATTCTCCTGCAACAGGAACTGGAGCAGCTCCGCCGACTCAACCAACAACTGAGCAGCGATGCTATCAACCTGGCTGAAGCCCTACGCGGCAAAAACAAGTTTCAGGGCCAGTGGGGAGAACTCATTTTGGCCCGTGTGCTGGAAGCTTCTGGCCTGCGCCAGGGTAGGGAGTTTGAGCTGCAGGTGCATCTGAAAGCCGAAGGTGGGAGCGCCTATCAACCCGATGCTGTGGTGCGGCTACCAGACAAGCGCGACATCCTCATTGACGCCAAGGTTTCCCTCAAAGATTTTACCGATGCTATCAACGCCGCTTCTCCGGAGGAGCAACAAGCCAGTATCCAGCGACACCTGGTCTCGGTCAAACGGCAGATCAACCTGCTGGCCACCAAGCAGTACCATAAGCTCGGCGGTCTCGGTGCCCTGGATTTCGTGCTGCTCTTTATTCCAGTGGAAGGGGCTTTTCAGATGGTAGTGGAGCAGGATCCCGATCTGCTGGTCCAGGCCATGCAAAAGAAAATCATCTTAAGCAGCCCTTCCACCCTGCTGGCTATTCTCCGCACCATCCACCACCTCTGGCGCGTGGATGAACAACATAAAAACAGTTTGGCCATTGCTAAACAGGCAGCCAGTATATATGATAAGCTTGTTGGTTTTGTAGAGTCGTTTAACGCTATTGGCCTGCGTCTCAACCAGACCCAACAGGCATGGCACACAGCAAAAAACCGCTTAACCAGCGGTCATGGCAACCTGATTGCCAAAGCAGAAGGGTTCAAGGATTTAGGTGTGCAACCCAATAAAGAGTTGCCCCCTTCTGTCAACAATCAGTGTTCGTAACAAGGAGGACATGCACATGAAATATCTCTGTATCTTAGCACTTGCTTCTGTCATTGCACTCTCATCCTGTGCTACCCGCGCCCAAAGCGGAGCCGCCGCCGGAGGTGCGGCAGGAGCTGTGGCCGGCCAACTCATTGGTAAAGACACCGAAAGCACCCTCATCGGGACAGCAGTCGGTACTGCAGCAGGGTATATGATTGGCAACGAAATGGATAAATCAGACCAAGACCAAGTTCGCCAAAGAACACGCCGCTAAAAAAATCTATAGGTATCTTTCCAGAACCACTGTACCAGTGGTCTGACCCACGAAGAGAGCGGTCAGGCAATTTGCTCCGCTCCATCATATCTTGACACAAGGAGTGTAATCACCATGAAGTATCTTAACATTCTGGCCCTTATAGCCTTGCTTGCCCTTTCGGCCTGTGCCACCAGGGGACAGAGCGGCGCAGCCATTGGCGGCGCAGTGGGTGCCATTGCCGGCCAGGCTATTGGCCACAATACTGGAGGCACTCTCATTGGCGCCGGTGTTGGCAGTGTGCTTGGCTATCTGATTGGTAATGAAATGGACAAGTATGACCGGCAGCAACTGGATCATATGTATGAACGCGGTGTTTCCAACCAAACCTCCTCCTGGGTGAACCCGGACACCGGTTATCAGTATGCAGTCACACCACAACCGGCCTATCAGCAGCCTGGAAGCAATCGCTGGTGCCGCAAGGCTGAAATTGACTCCTGGATCGATGGGCGCAAGGAAACCGTGCTTGCCACGGCTTGCCGCAATGCCAATGGTCAGTGGGAAATCCAGCGCTAACCCCCAGCGTCATACAGGCTTATGCCGCAAGGGTATTTTGAAGTAAACAGCACCGGCCGGAGGGAATATATTGATCTCTCCGGCCGCATTCAAAAAATAGTACAGACAAGCGGCATTCAAGACGGCCTTTTGGTGCTGTACAACCCGCATACCACCGCCGGATTGACCATCAACGAAGGCGCGGATGCAGATGTACAAAAGGATATTTTGGATGTGTTTAGCCGCCTTGTCCCTGATACAGCACAGTACCGCCATCTTGAGGGCAATTCACCCGCACATGTGATGGCCAGTCTGGTTGGCTCCAGTGTTTCGCTCATCATCCACCAAGGTCACATACAACTCGGCACCTGGCAACGCATCTTTTTCTGTGAATTTGACGGCCCACGCAGGCGCACACTGCGTTGGCTGCTTTTGGCCGACGGCTGACCGTCCGGTCTGATTTAACCGGTACAGGATATGTATTTCGGACTCAATCGACAACTGGACGAACAATCCTTGATCCGCTTTCTCAAGCTGTATGGCGATGAACGCCTCAGCACAGTGCTTGCCCCACGGCTGACTGACGACGAGATACATACTGTGGTGGACACCCTGATGATCGTCATGCGCCGCCATCTCAGCAATGAAGAATACCATCGTCTTTTCCTCCAGGAAAAGGACGATTGACTTCCTATCTCCTGATTTTGCTATGCACAAACTGCGTACTCTGCGCGATTTTCTTGAACTGTTGCGCGCCAAAAACGAGTTGCAGGTCATTGATGTCGAGGTGGATCCGTATCTTGAAATCGCGGAAATTCACCGACGCATTATTGCCCGCCAGGGTCCTGCCCTACTCTTCACCAAGGTCAAAGGTTCATCCTTTCCGGTAGTAACCAACCTGTTCGGCACACAAAACCGCCTGGAGCTCGCCTTTGGCGCCAGACCGCGTCTCTTTGTGCAACAATTGGTGGACCTGGTAGAGCACGCCATGCCACCGACCCTAGCCACCTTGTGGCAGGCGCGCCCCCTCATTGCCCAAGGTTTACGCGTAGGTCTAAAACAGGTCAAAACAGGGCCCATCCTGGAATGCAGCCAAGAGCCCTGTCGCCTCGGCACCTTGCCCATGCTCACCTCCTGGCACACGGATGGCGGACCTTTTGTCACCCTGCCCCTAGTCTACACGGAGCATCCGGACGGCCTTGGCCACAACCTGGGGATGTACCGCATCCAGCGCTATAATGAGACCACCGCCGGCATCCACTGGCAAATCCATAAAGGCGGCGGCTATCACTATTTTGCTGCAGAACAACAGAATAAAGCCCTGCCCCTGACCCTGTTCATTGGCGGCCCTCCTGCCCTGATGCTGGCGGCCATAGCTCCGTTGCCGGAAAATATTCCCGAGTTGCTCTTGGCCTCCCTCTTACAAAACAGCAAATTGCATTTGGTGGCAGATCCCAAAGGCGGTCACCCATTGATTGCAGAAGCGGAATTTGCCATCAAAGGCACAGTGCCTCCGCACGAGCGCCGTCCAGAGGGCCCTTTTGGCGATCACTACGGCTACAACTCTTTGGCACACGACTATCCGGTTTTTTACACCAGCCATCTCTATCACCGTAAAAATGCCATCTACCCCGCCACTGTGGTGGGTCGTCCCAAACAGGAAGATTATTTTATCGGAGACTTCCTCCAAGACCTGCTCTCGCCCCTTTTCCCCTTGGTGATGAAGGGGGTAATTCAGCTCAAAACCTTTGGCGAGGCTGGTTTCCATTGCTTGGCCGCCGCCAGAGTAAATGATCGCTACCCGCGGGAAGCCTTTGCCGCTGGCTTGCGCATTCTTGGAGAAGGGCAGCTCTCGTTGACCAAGTTTCTGCTGCTTACGGATGGCAGCCTGGATGTAGCTGATTTTCCAAAACTGTGGCAGCACATTCTCGAACGCATCCACTGGGAGCAAGACCTGTTCATTTTCGCCAATGTATCCCAGGACACCCTGGACTACACCGGCCCCTCGGTGAACAAGGGATCAAAGGCGATGATGCTCGGCCTGGGTCGCGAGAAGCAACGGGATTTACCCTTAGAATTCCATGGCAGCCTGCCGCCGGCCTGTAGTCAGGCCAAAGTATATCTCCCTGGTACCTTGGTGGTACAGGGGGAAAGCTTTCAGGCCCAACCCGAGCTTGCCCAAAAAATGGCAACATGGGAGGGTTTGGCTGGTTGGCCAGTTATTTTTTTGGTGGATGATACAGATGCCGCCACCCTCTCCCTGCAGGAATTCCTGTGGACCATGTTCACTCGTTTTGAGCCGGCTGCCGACATCTACGGCCGCAGGCAGACTGTCCATCGGTTTCATGTTGGCCTGGAGATGCCCATTGTCTTTGATTGCCGTATGAAACCCTGGTACACCGAGGTGCTGGCTGTGGATGCTCCCACCAAAGAGCGGGTGGATGTGCTCATGACCAAATTTCCGCACAAATAACTTAAGTTTGGCCTGCAAAAGAACTGCGTCTGTCACGTTTAATGGAAGAACGGCTACAAAAGATACTGGCCCGGGCCGGCATTGCCTCCCGCCGCGCTGCCGAACAACTGATTCTTGCCGGCCGAGTGCAGGTGGATGGCCGCACCATCACCCAGCTAGGCTATAAGGCAGATCCAGATCAGGTGTCTATCCGGGTGGATGGCAAGAAGATAAGCGCAGAACAGAAAGTCTACCTTTTGCTGAACAAACCGGCGGGTTATGTTACCACCCTGTCCGATCCGCAGGGCAGAAAAACCGTAGCGGAACTTGTCCGGAATATTCCTGCACGCCTTTTCCCGGTTGGCCGGCTTGACCTGGACACCGAGGGTGCCCTGATCATGACCAATGACGGTGCCTTTGCCCACACCATTCTCCATCCCAGTCACGAAATTAAGCGAACCTACGAAGCCCTTGTCAACGGACTACCCAGCCGCAATACCTTGCGGCAACTCAGTACCGGCATAGAGCTCGATGATTTTGTCACTGCACCGGCCAAACTGCGCTTGCTGCGTCGAGAGGCAAAGAGCAGTCTGGTGGAAATCATCATTCATGAAGGTAAAAAGCGGCAAGTGCGGCGCATGTTCCAGGCCGTGGGCCACCGCGTTCTCCATTTGCGCCGTATCGCCTATGGCAATTTGCGCCTCAACAACCTGCCCCTTGGCCACTACAAGATGCTCAGCCCTGCGGATCGTGAGCAGATCTTTTCATAAAAATTTCTTTACTTTCAAGAAAACAATTGCTTAATATTACTATAATACTTCTTTTTTTGTAAACATGGCGCTACGTTAAAAGATACATCACGTTGTGAGCGCCGGGTGCACATACATGCTACTTGCATTTGTCCACCACGGGGAGGGAGGAGAAATGAACAAGTCGGAACTCACAGAACAGCTCGCTGAATCCATGCAGCTCTCCGTACGGGAAGCCGCCTCCATTGTCAACACCATCATCGACACCATGACCGAGGCGCTCGCACGGGGTGACTCCATAGAAATTCGTGGTTTTGGCAGCTTTGTCGTCAAAAGCTACGATGCCTATACCGGAAGAAACCCAAAAACAGGCGAACAGATTACTGTGCAGCCCAAAAAACTGCCTTTTTTCAAGGTTGGCAAAGATTTGCGCGAGCAGGTCAACAAAGGAAAAAAGGCCTAACGATCTACAGAATCCTGTCGTTCTTCGACCTCGCCCACCAGGTCATAGACATGCGCCTCGGTAACGCGTACCGCAACAATGTCGCCCACATCGGCCTGGCCAGCAGTGATATAGACACAACCGTCAATCTCCGGGGCCTGGAAGCGGGTTCTCCCTTCCAATAGCAACTCGCTCTCCCGACTATACCCCTCCACCAGCACCGGTTCTATTGAACCGACTCTTTCCTGCAATAAAGCGGCGCTCACCTTTGCCTGGGCTGCCATGACCGTCGTACGCCGCTCCTCTTTTTCTTCTTCACTGATCTTGCCGGACAACCTGGCGGCAATGCATCCTTCCTCGTCTTGGTAAGCAAACACTCCAACGTGATCTAGGCGCCAACTATCAATTGCACCAACAAGCTCCTGTACATCTGCTGCACTCTCGCCAGGAAAGCCAACCATAAAGGTGGTGCGCAGGGCGCAATGGGGTAATATCGTCCGCACACGTACAACAAGTTCTTCCAGTTGCCTACGCTGATAGCGGCGATTCATGGCACGCAGCACAGTATCGCTGACATGCTGCATGGGAACATCCAGGTAGGGCAGGATGCGGTCCTGCTCCTGCATGTAGGCAAGCAGGGCCTCGCTGATACCGCTAGGGTACAGGTACAGAAGGCGAATCCACGCTATAGAAGTATGTTCGGCAAGGGCCCTGAGCAAAGCGACAAGCCCGTCATCCATACCCAAATCCTGACCATAAGCGCTCAGGTCTTGGGCGATCAAGGAAAGCTCCCGAACACCACTGCCGTCCAGCCGTTGTGCCTCCTGCACCAGATCGGCCAGGGTGCGGCTGCGCAGACGCCCGCGGATGGAAGGAATCATGCAGTAGCTACAACGGTTATCGCATCCTTCGGTAACCTTCAAATAAGCGCGGAAAAAAGGCGTGGCAAGATAACGGGGAACACTACTGTCCATCAGATAGAGTGCCTCTCCGGGGCTGATGACACAGCGCTGGCCAGATTCTTTCTCTGCCAGCAGCCCTGCAATAGCTGGGAACTCATCCAGGCCGATAAAAAGATCTACCTCAGGCAGAGCAGCAGCCAAGTCCCGGCCATAACGCTGCACCAGACAACCGGTAACCACCAGTTTTTTGCCAGGATCTTCCTGCTTATGGGTCGCCAGTTCCAAAATAGTATCAACAGCCTCTTCAGCGGCACTCTGGATGAAGCCACAGGTATTCACCAGCAGCACCTCTGCCTCTGCCGGGTCTGCCACGACCTGATAGCCATCTGCTGCCAGGGCCGCCAGCATCACTTCAGAATCCACTAAATTCTTCGGACAGCCCAGGCTTACCAAGTGCAGGGTCTTGCTCATGAGCGCAAGTCTCCAAAAAAGGAACAAAGATGCTGTAAACGCTCCTGGGAGGCACGGCGAAAGGTCTGCGCCGTAAAGCCAGGCCGCCATGTGGAGTGAAAAAGTTCATCCGACACCGTAAAGAGGGCAGCCAGTTGCACATGGCGAAAGGCTGCTACCGCCCTGAGCGCAGCGTATTCCATATCAACGGCCCATACCCCCTGGTCCGCATAACGGGTAATCTTTTTCCTGGTTTCCCTAAATGGCGCATCTGTACTCCACAGGGGCCCTTGTCGCGGGGCAAGATCCTGACAGACAAGCCACGAGTGTAACGCTTCTTCCAAAGAACTGTCCCGCCCCTTCTCCTGGTAGGGGTAGTGGCGACTGGTGCCCTCTTCGCTGACCGCAGCCAACGGCATAAAGAGGTTACCGAGCACCAATTGTGGCTGTAAAGAACCGCACCAACTGTAGACAATAATGCGACTTGCTCCCAAGGTAACAAGTGATTCCAAGCATAGTGCTGCCATGGGTGCACCCACAGCCGGACCAGCCACAAAAAATTTCGGCCCATTATACAGGTGTGCATTAAAAAGAAACCGCTTCTTCAGGCCATGTCTGTCCGACAAGCCACCAAAACAGTGTACATCAGAGGGGTTGACTGCCAATAATCCACAGGAAGCTACAGGCTTTTGTTTTGACCTGTGCTGCACAGGACGAACGAGCGAATCCATAAAATACACAAGAAAAAAGGGTTGCAGCTTTGTTCGCCACAACCCTTGATACAACCCGGCTACGAGTCTATTTACAGGCCAAGAGCCGCATTAAAGGGGTTTGCATAAAGCAGAATAAAGGCAATAACCAGACCATAAATGGCGATAGATTCACACAGCGCCATACCGATGATCATGGTGGTGGTGATGGTGCCCTTGGCTTCAGGGTTGCGGGCAACGCCTTCGCAGGCGCCGCGCAGACCATTTCCCATACCAATACCAGCGCCAAAACCGGCCAAACCGACGCTCAAAGCGGCGCCAATACAGATCAGGGCAAGACTCAAGGTGTTCATTTTCTCAGTTCCTCCATTGAATGAATAGATATAAAGTGGCCTTCTTCTCCGCTGAACGGACGTTCAACCTGATGAGCTTTTTATCAGTGGGCAGGATGCTCCATGGCGCCTGCACAGTACAACACAGACAACAAGACAAAAACCACTGCCTGAATCACAGAAACCAGCACGCCGAGCATGAGGATGGGCAGGGGAGCAAAATATGCCCCGGCCAGCATAAACAGCACGATGAGCAGGACTTCCTTGGCAAAAATGTTGCCAAAAAGACGCATGGAAAGTGAAATAAGGCGAGCGAAGTTACTAATGAGTTCCAGGAGGAACATAAAGGGTGCCAGCCATTTGCTGGGTCCCATGAAATGTTTGTAATATTGCAAACCGTGAAACTTGAAGCCCAGGAAATGGTGGGTGAGCCAAACAATGATGGTCATACCCAGGGTGATGTTGAGGTTTGCCGTGGGTGAGGTAAAGCCGGGAATGAGGCCGATCATATTGGAGACAAGGATGTAGAGAAAAAAGGTGGCCATCATCGGGAAGAGCGTTTTTGCACCCTTTTCTCCCAAATTTTCCACACACATGTCCATCAGGCCACCAATGACCACTTCCCAAAAATTCTGACCGTTGCCGGGCACCAGTTCCATTTTACCCAAGGTCAAACGGGGCACCAACACCAAAAAAGCCATAACCAACCACGTGTAGGTCATGTAGGGGGTGCAGAGTTGCTCAATAAAGGTATGGCCGGTGGGGGTATGGGGAACCGGCAGGCCAAGCCCTTGCAGAATCAAAGAAATGAACAGTATTGGGTGTTCCATGATCTCTCCCCTGTCAGGGTATACCTGACAGCTTTTTTCTTTTTCCGACTACTCCAATTAGTACCACACTCAACATGATTGTAGCCAGCCCTAAAACAAGACCAAGGGGTTGAATCGTTATTCTTGTGGCAATGGCAAAGAGAAGCAACGCCAGCACAGTGAAGCGGCCCAGTGACTTGACCATAAACCGGGCTTTTTCCATGCCACTGATTGCGCCTCCCGCAGCATTGTCTGATGCCAGCCGGTCCATCAGTTGGCGAACATCCCGCTGGAGCAGAAAAAAACTGCCACAGGCCAGCACCGCACCAACAAGTACGGACAGGGCAAAATGCATGCCGGAAAATATCCAGCCACCAAGCGCTATCAGCAAGGCCAAGAACAGGGCCAAAGCCAATATCCGCCGAACCAGCTGTTTATTCTCATTCATCCCGCACCATTTTGGTGAGGGCCCAAAGACTTCTGAAACCTGCAACAATGCCCAAGGCAAAAAAAATAAACGTAAACCACGGCGCAGTCCTGCCGGCCAGCAATTTGTTGTCCAAGAACCAGCCCATGGCAAAACCGATGATCACCGAGAGGACAAAGGTCAGCCCTGCATTGCTGTAGACCGCCAACTGCCGTACTATTTGTTTACGATCCTCAGACATAAAAACTCGTAGCCCAGCCCTGTTTCATCTACGAAGGAGTAGCATGAGCTCAGATCAAGTGCAATATTTTTCTGAATTAACCCATCAATTTTTTAAATGAAGCCTCGGTCGCTGCCAAAATCTTGTCAAGATGGGAACGCTCGTGCGCAGCAGAGAGGAAGAAGGCCTCGAACTGCGAAGGCGCCAGCCAGACGCCCTGGGCCAGCATATTGCGGTAGTGACTGGCGTAGCGCTGGGTATCTGCGGTCATGGCTGAAGTATAATCGTGCACCTTTTCCTGCGTGAAGAAACAGGTCATCATCGAACCGATCCTGTTGAGGCTAACCGGTACAGCGGCTTTTTGGGCAATGCTGCGCAGCTCTGCGGCAAACCAGTCGCTCTTTTCCTCAAGCTCCGTGTAAAAGCCTGGCCTTTTGAGAACATCAAGCATGGCGATCCCTGCGGCCATGGCCAAAGGATTGCCGGACAGGGTGCCTGCCTGGTACACTGGTCCGTCAGGGGCCACCTTGCCCATCAAGGCCTCTTTGCCGCCATAGGCTCCCACCGGCAGCCCACCGCCGATGATCTTGCCCAGGCAGGTGAGATCCGGCTGGATGCCGAAACGCTCCTGCGCCCCGCCAAGCGCCAGGCGAAAACCGGTGATCACTTCGTCAAAAATAAGCACAATACCTTGGGCACTGGTCTCTTCGCGCAAGGTCTCCAAAAAACCGGGTTCAGGTGGCACAACCCCCATATTGCCCGCCACCGGCTCCACAATCACGCAGGCAATGTCTTTGCCGCGCTCCTGCAGCGTCTTTTTGAAAAGGACTATATCGTTGTAGGGAATGGAGATGGTGTTTTTGACGATGTCTTCCGGCACACCCGGGCTGCCGGGAATACCCAAGGTAAGCAGGCCGGAGCCGGCCTTGATCAGAAAGGAGTCGGCATGCCCATGGTAGCAGCCGTCAAATTTCACCACCACATCCCTCCCGGTGTGGGCACGGGCAAGGCGAATGGCACTCATGGTGGCTTCGGTACCAGAGTTGACAAAACGTACCTTGTCCAACGAGGGAAAGGCTGCGCACACCTTTTCCGCCAGTTCCACCTCCAGGGGTGAAGGTGCACCAAAACTCGTGCCCAAGGCTGCGGTTTGCCTGATGGCCTCCACCACCTCCGGATGGGCATGCCCAAGGATCATTGGTCCCCAAGAACTGACCAGATCGATAAAGGTGTTCCCATCCACATCGGTAATCAGGCAGCCCTGCGCCTTGTGCACAAACAAGGGATCGCAACCCACAGAGCGGCAGGCCCGTACCGGTGAGTTGACTCCCCCTGGAATCAGCTGGCGTGCCTGGGCAAAAAGTTGAGCAGAACGGGTAGTTTGCATGTATCCTCCCCCAAAAACCCCGAAAGCAAAGACAAATTATACAACATAGCAGTCTATAGCATGTTGCCATTGCTGGTGTCAAATTTTCTCGACCCTGGAGAAGAGGAATTGCCCTGCTCCATGGATACGGGTAGTATGGGGTGTTTACAGTAGTATTGGAAAACAGGGGCGGCAGAGTGCTTGTCTCCACATGATAAGATAAATGCGAAACCAGGATTGAATCACATGGCCATTGATCCCAACAAAGTCATCTATTCGATGATGAAAGTCAGTAAAAAATATAACCAGAAGTATGTACTGAAGGATATTTCCCTCTCCTATTTCTACGGTGCCAAAATCGGGGTGCTGGGCTTGAACGGCTCGGGTAAGAGTACGCTTCTGCGTATCCTTGCCGGCATTGATCGCGAACACGAAGGCAAGACCATGCTTTCCGAAGGCTACACCATCGACTACCTGCCACAGGAGCCGGAACTTGACGGCGATAAAACCGTGCGTCAAGTGGTGGAGGAAGGGGCACAGGCTACGCTTGATCTGCTGGCGGAATTCAATGCCATCAACGAACAGTTTGCCCAACCCATGGACGACCAGGCCATGGATGCCCTGCTCGAACGCCAGGCCAAGGTGCAAGACCAGCTTGATGCCGCAGACGCCTGGAACCTCGATTCCCGCCTGGAAATGGCCATGGACGCCCTGCGCTGCCCACCGGCTGACAGCAACTGCGCCCACCTGTCCGGTGGAGAAAAACGCCGGGTTGCACTGTGCCGCATCCTTCTGAAAAATCCAGACATTCTCCTTTTGGATGAGCCCACCAACCATCTGGATGCCGAGTCGGTTTCCTGGCTGGAGCAGCACTTGCAACAGTATGCCGGCACGGTGATTGCCGTCACCCACGACCGCTACTTTCTCGACAATGTGGCCGGCTGGATCCTGGAGTTGGACCGTGGCCAAGGCATCCCCTGGAAGGGCAACTACTCCTCCTGGTTGGAGCAAAAGCATAAACGCCTGGCCCAGGAAGAGAAAAAGGAGAGCGAGCGGCAGCGTACCCTCCAGCGCGAGCTGGAATGGATTCGCATGAGCCCCAAGGGCCGACGCACCAAGTCCAAAGCCCGCATCAGCGCCTATGAGAACCTTTTAAATCAGCAGGGGGAAAAGGCGGCAAGCGACTTGGAGATATATATCCCACCTGGCCCACGGCTGGGAAAGTTGGTGATTGAGGCAGAAGAGCTCAGTAAGGCCTACGACAATCGGATCTTGATGGACAAGCTCAGCTTTTCCTTGCCACCGGGCGGCATTGTTGGCATTATCGGTCCCAACGGTGCCGGCAAAAGCACCCTTTTTCGCCTGATTACCGGGCAGGAACAGGCGGATAGTGGCAGCATCCGCATTGGCGAAACCGTAAAACTTGCCTATGTGGATCAGTCGCGGGAGGTGCTCAAGCCCGAGGAGAGTATCTGGCAGGCCATTTCCGAAGGACAAGACACCATTTGGCTGGGCACTCGCGAAGTCAACTCACGCGCCTATGTGGCCCGCTTCAACTTTACTGGCAGTGATCAACAGCAGAAAGTGGGCACCCTGTCTGGCGGCCAACGCAATCGGGTACACCTGGCTCGCATGCTCAAAGAGGGCGGTAATGTGCTGCTTCTAGACGAGCCGACCAATGATCTGGATGTCAACACCATGCGGGCTCTGGAGGAGGCGCTGGAAAACTTTGCCGGCTGTGCGGTGGTCATCAGCCATGACCGCTGGTTTCTCGATCGTATTGCCACCCATATCATGGCCTTTGAGGGCAACTCCGAGGTGGTGTGGTATGAAGGCAATTATTCGGATTATGAGCAGGACTACAAGCGCCGTAAGGGAGCGGCCGCCGATCAGCCGCATCGCATCCGCTACCGCCAGCTGACCAGAGCCTGATACCACCTTGGTGCTCCGGATGCTTGAGAACCTGTGCAAACAAAAAACCCGGCCACCATCTGTCTGGTGGCCGGGTTTGCACAAACAACCTTTCTGAAACAATCAGGCTACTGTTTCAAAAACAGCTTTTTTGGCACCACACACCGGACATTTCTCCGGCGCATGCCCCAATTCAATATAACCGCAAACCGGACAGAGGTAAAACTCGCTCACATCCATGTCTACGCCTTTTTTCACGGCCTCGAGTGCCTTGGTGTAGATCTGCGCATGCACCTCCTCGGCGTCTACTGCAAACTTGAACATGGTTTTGGCTCTGTGGCCGTCGGCAGTGGCCAAATCAAGCATGGGCGGATACATTTCCTTAAACTCATAGGTCTCACCATTGATGGCATCCTGCAAGTTGTCGGCAGTAGAGGCAATCATCTCAAGCGCCCTCAGATGGCCCTCGGCATGAATCCGCTCGGCCTCGGCCGTAGTGCGGAACAGTTTGGCAATATTCTTGAAGCCATCTTTTTCCGCCTTTTTGGCAAAGGCACGGTACTTCATATTGGCCTGGCTTTCTCCGGCAAAGGCTTCTTTCAAATTGTCTACAGTAGTGGTCATAATTGCTCCTTTCAATTAGGTGTGAGTATCTGCCCGCCTGCCATATCCACAGCAGAAACGGCATAATCATTCAACAGCAAATGTCTTCAATACATTAAGCCACTTCCTTTATTTGGCAAGGGTAGTTGCTAAAAAAAATCATGTGGTAATCTTTACCAAAGAAATCTTTCCGTATAACTCCGCAGCAATTTGATACAATTGCTACTTTCTACTAGCAAACACCAACTTACCACCCAAATGGCCGGCAATTCCTACTGCAGCTAACATGATCAGGGAAAAAAATAAAAACATTCCCCGTCCTGAAGAGTTGGCCTGCAAAATAGATGGTTGACCATATCCCCACAGGACCAAGGTAGCCAAAAGGACAGTGGCAATGGCCGAGGCAATAATCTTGATTTTAAACAGGGAAGTGAATGCTCCCTGGTAGCGTGTCTTCCACATGCTATAGCCGGTGAACAGCACAAAGGGCATGGAAAGCAGAACAAAGGTATAGCTGTAGAGTGCCGCTCTTCCCAAAGACGAAGAGCCAAAGAGGGAAAGCAGCAGCACAAAAAGGACCGCCATGGGTATGATCCCGTTGGGGGTGTGCACGGCAATCGGATGCAGATGATGTTTGGCGATCAGGGCCTGGATAGTGCTCTGGGGGAAGGGTGGTGTTCCAGCAGGGGCAGCGCTGACTGGCTGGCTGGCTGCAGGCTGCGCTGCTGCCCTCTCTTGCGCCGAAGATGCGGTAGCTTCAGCACCTTCCTTCACTTCCACAAACTGGCTCGCATCAGCACCGCAGAGCGGACATTCCTCGGGTGGCTCCTCGCCTTCATGGATATAGCCGCAGATGGTGCATTCCCATTTTCTCATATGGTCCCTCCAGTAGATATTGATAGGATATAAGTCCGTATAGGATTTGCTTCTGTAACGCGCTGCCAGGATACTTGGACAGGCATTGATTCGTACTCAATGTACAATGTGTACAACAGATACAAGAATACATTATTGCAAAATAATATCAACTACGAATCTGAACGAACATGCAGAAAAGCAATGAAATCAAGAGCAATTGGTTTCCATATTTTTGCAGCCCTGCCAAGAACACAATGATGGATCAGTATCTCAGCGAACCACCGCAGTACGAGTTCCGATGGAACTACGGTCATAAAAAAAAGCCCCTTCACCTCAAGGAGGAAAAGGGGCTTTGTACTACTGGGCCGGTTGTATGCCGCGGCTTTACATCATGCCGCCCATACCACCCATACCGCCCATGCCACCCGGAGGCATGCCGGCCATACCGGCACCCTTATCCTCTTCAGGAATCTCGGCAATCATGCACTCTGTCGTGAGCAGCAGACCGGACACTGAGGCAGCATTCTGCAAGGCGGAACGGGCCACCTTGGCAGGATCGATAACACCAGCCTCAATCAGATCTTCGTAGGTTTCTGTTACGGCGTTAAAACCAGTGGGTCCTTCCAAACCCTTTACATGCTCCACCACAACCGAACCCTCGCAGCCAGCATTGGCAGCGATCTGGCGGATCGGCTCTTCCAGGGCACGACGGATAATGTTCTTACCCAACTCCTGCTCGCCCTCAAGACGAAGATCTTCCAACACCTTGAGGCAACGCAGGTAGGCTACACCACCACCAGGAACCACGCCCTCCTCCACTGCAGCGCGGGTAGCGTTGAGGGCATCCTCAACCCGGGCCTTTTTCTCCTTCATCTCCACTTCAGTGGCAGCACCAACATTGATGACCGCCACGCCGCCGATGAGCTTGGCCAGCCGTTCCTGCAGCTTTTCACGATCATAATCAGAGGTGGTATCTTCAACCTGGGCACGGATCTGCTTGACCCGGGCAGACAGTTTATCCTTGTCGCCAGCACCGTCAATAATGGTGGTGTTGTCTTTGTCCACTACAATGCGCTTGGCAGTGCCAAGATCATTGACCGTGATGTTCTCCAGCTTGATCCCCAAGTCTTCGGTAATCACCTGACCACCGGTCAAGATGGCGATATCTTCCAGCATGGCCTTGCGGCGATCACCAAAGCCAGGGGCTTTGACTGCAGCAATCTGCAGGGTGCCGCGCAGCTTGTTGACAACCAGGGTGGCCAAGGCCTCGCCGTCCACATCTTCAGCAATAATCAGAAGTGGTTTCCCCATCTTGGCCACAGATTCGAGAATGGGAAGCAGATCCTTCATGCTGGAAATCTTCTTCTCATTGATGAGAATGAGCGGATTCTCCATGCTCACTTCCATACGCTCTGGATCGGTAACAAAGTAGGGAGACAGGTAGCCGCGGTCAAATTGCATACCCTCGACCACATCCAAGGAGGTCTCCATGGATTTGGCCTCTTCAACCGTGATCACCCCTTCCTTACCAACCTTGTCCATGGCCTCGGCAATGATATTGCCGATGGTTTCGTCGTTGTTGGCGGAAATGGTACCGACTTGTGCGATTTCCTTCTGTTCCTTGGTGGGGCTGGCGATCTTGCTCAACTGCGCGACCACAGCGGCCACACTGGCATCGATACCCCGCTTGATTTCCATAGGGTTGGATCCGGCAGCGACCAACTTGCTGCCTTCCCGGTAAATCGCCTGGGCCAAAACCGTGGCAGTGGTGGTGCCATCACCCGCAACATCAGAGGTCTTGGCAGCAACTTCCCGCACCATTTGTGCACCCATATTCTCGAACTTGTCCTTAAGTTCGATTTCCTTGGCCACGGTCACTCCGTCCTTGGTAATGACCGGTGCGCCAAAAGATTTTTCAATCAAAACATTACGACCCTTGGGGCCTAGGGTAACCTTTACCGCATTGGCAAGGGTATTTACCCCGGTCAGCATTTTCTCCCGGGCCTTGCCGCTATACTTCAGTTCTTTTGAAGCCATAATATATTTCTCCTTTACTCAGGTGGTCTTCTGCTCTTGTTTACGCCTGCACAACGCCCAGAATATCATCCTCGCGCATGATGAGGAAATCCTCGCCGTCCAGTTTGACATCGGTTCCGCCGTACTTGGAAAAAAGCACCCGGTCACCTACTGCAACATTCAAGGCAACCCGCTGTCCTGCCTCGTTCAACTTACCAGGACCAACCGCCACGACTTCTCCTTCGGCCGGTTTTTCTTTGGCAGAATCGGGGATAATAATACCGCCCGCCGTCTTTTCCTCGCTTTCCAACCGCTTGACCAAAACGCGGTCATTCAATGGACGAATCTTCATGAATTTCTCCTTCAACATGTTTGATACAAACTCGAAAAAGTTCCTCAACAAGGTAAAAATCTGCGCAATCCGTGGTTCGCACTACAGACTTTTACCCACTACTGTTCAGACAGGGCTAACTATAGGCTTGCTTAGTAAAAAATCAAGGGCTGGAGCATAAAAAAACATACTCCAGAACAGGCGTGCAGCCTGACTGGAGTATGAAAAAGCACAGAAAAGGACGCTGTTGAGCAGCGTTTGTACGCGGTTTATTGCCGTTTAGGCGATGGGTACCCGCCAGCCAAAGGGATCATTTTGACGACCAAACTGGATGGCCTGCAACTCGTCGTAGAGACGCTGGGCCATTGGACCGGCCTCGCCGTGATTGATCTGCACAGTGTGACCCTGGTAGGTTAACTCACCAATGGGTGAAATAACCGCAGCAGTGCCCGTGCCAAAGCTTTCCTGCAGACGACCACTCTCGGCTGCAGCCATGACCTCTTCGATGCTGACGGAACGCTCGCTCACCTTGCCACCCCAGCTTTTCGCCAATTGCAGCACTGAATCACGAGTGATGCCAGGCAAAATGGAACCCTGCAGTGGCGGTGTAATCAGTTCATCGTCAATGACAAAGAAGATGTTGGAGGTACCCACCTCTTCCACAAACCGGCGTTCAACCCCATCCAACCACAACACCTCGGAAAATCCCTTGTCCTTGGCCTCCTTTTGCGCAAGCACACTGGCGGCATAATTGGCTGCGGTTTTCGCCTCTCCGACCCCGCCAGGCACGGCACGGACATATTTATCCTCAACATAAATCTTGGTCGGCTTGAAACCTTCGGGATAGTACGCACCCACCGGACAGGTGATAATGAAAAACAGGTAGTCCAGAGCGGCCCGCAAGCCCACATTGGGTTCCACCGCGATCATGACTGGGCGAATATAGAGAGTGGCACCTGCACTGCGGGGTACCCAGTCCCTATCGAGATAAACCAAAGATTTCAGCGCATTGACAACCGATTCAGTGGGAAAGGGTGGCATGCAGATACGCAAGGCAGAACGGTTCATGCGTTCAAAATTATCCAGGGGCCGATAGAGATAGATCCTGTCGTCCGCGCCACGGTAGGCCTTCATCCCTTCAAAAATAGCCTGACCATAATGAAAAACCAGAGTCGCCGGTGTGAGGGTGAACGGCCCATACGGTTCAATCCGGGCACTATGCCAACCTTTGTCCTTATTCCAACGCATGGTAAACATATGATCGGTAAAGTACTGGCCAAAACCGAGATGTTCCTCGTCTGGCTTTGGTTTGCATTGCTCTGCTGTGCACTTATTCACAGTGATGTCCAGTTCTTGCTTCAACATGCTGCAGTATCCTTCCCTAAAGTTAATCGACCCTTGCCACCAGTGCCAAGGCAACAGCTGGGGCTCGCTTCATTGTTTATTTTTCACTGCAGTTTTACCTCTGAAAAGAGGAAACTGTCCATCATTTTATCCGAAAACATCGGGAAACATACTGTGCCCACATACGGCCTGCGCACAAAAACAGCCGCTTACCACAGACATTGTTAAAAACAAAAAAATATCAGGCCAGCCAACCGGCCAGCCTGATATCGCTTACAACAAGGTAAAGGGGGTTTTTATTGCCAGCCCCCAAATTTTCAGTTGGCAGATTTGGCTGCTGCCTCCTTATCGTCTTTGGCCTGACTTTGCTTTCTTGCCTCCATTATGGGCTGAAAAGGGCCGTACTGATGCTGTTCCTGTGAAAAGGAATCCGCATACGGAGGATAAGGACAGTCCACTGGTTTTTTCTCCAACTTGGGATAGTCTTTTTCCAAGCCACTCATCTGCGGCCTCTCCTTGGACGAGAGGTAGCCCGCTATGTCATAGGCCTCCGCCACGCTCACCACGGGCGCGTTCCACGGTGTTCCCAAGGGCATATTAGCACGGATAAAGGGTGCGCTGGTCAAAATACGGTTCATGCCTGCGCCATTATTGTAACTGTTGTTACCCCACAGGGCAGGGATGACATGATCTCCCCGGCGTCCGGCAGACACCGACTGGTATCCGTTTCCGTCAGCACCATGGCAGGAGAGACACAGCCGTTGATACAGTCGCTCGCCATGTTCCACATTGGCCCTTCGCTCCGGCGGGGTAAAAGGTGGTGTTCCCAGCCCTTTGGTATCCTTGCCCATGCCCTTGGACAACCAGTCCATGTAGGCAATCATGGCCTTCATTTCCTTACTGTCTTCGGCAAGCATCCTTCCATTGAGACTGCGTTCAAAACAGCCATTGATGCGCTTTTCCAGACCCTGCTCCTCGTCTTCACGACCACGGTACTGCGGGTATGCCTGGGAGACTCCCATCCAGGGCAGACCAAAACGCTTGGTTCCCTCATCTTGGTGACAGTTCGTGCAGGCAAGGCCATTGCCGCTAAAGCGCATAGCTTCTTCCCTTGCCCCTGGTCCGAGCTGTGAATAGGTGCCGGTGAGCAGGGCATGGCCAAAACGAATCAAATCGCCTTCCTCACCCTGTGGCACATCGGCGAGCACGGGCGGCTGCCAGGCGCCATCAACATTCCCTGGTTGGGTCGCATCCGCTGGTGTTGTCAGCTTCTCATCGGCCAGGGCATGGAGAAAACGGAGTAGCGATCGGATCTGGGCATCACTCAGTTCGCGGTCCAATTGAAGATATCCCATCTGATCGATGGCATCTCCCAGGTTGGCGACCTCGCCATCATGATAATATGGTCCAGTCAGGGTGACGTTACGCAGCATGGGCACCTTGTAAACGTACTTGTCCGCTTCATTTTTGGTCACTTCATAACGACCCAAATCCTTAGTGTTGGCGTACTCGTGGAAAATACCTATTTTCTGGAAGGTCATACCACCAAGGGTTGGGCCATTGTGGCACTGAATACAGCCCACTTCCATGAAGGTACGCATACCCTCGCGTTCCTGGGCAGAAAGTGCATCTCTTTCTCCGGCTATAAAACGATCGATACGGGCGCGGGAGATGAGGGTTCGCTCAAATGCGGCAACAGCCCGGGCAAAGTTATCAAAGGTAATTGCCTCCTCCGACTCGGGAAAAACCGCCTTGAACAGGGTTGGATAGTCACCGGTTTCCTTGAGCCGCTGCTCCACGGATGCTGCATCCGGCATCCCCATTTCAATGGGGTTCAGAGGCGGCCCCTGGGCCTGTTCTTCCAGGGTGGCGGCGCGGCCATCCCAGAACTGGGCAATCTGAAAACCCGCGTTGAGAGTGGAAGGATCGTTGTGGGTGCCAGATTCACCCTCTGCGCCCACGCCGGTCTTATGATTGTCTGCACCAGGCCCGTTGTTGTCAATGGGATGACAGCTGTTGCAAGACTGTGTTTTGTTGATGGAAATAGCCTCTTCAAAATACAGTTTCTTCCCCAGCTCTACCATGGCTGGTGTATCGTTTTCAGAACCAGGCATGGTGTCAGGCAGGGTACCGATCAGGGCGCGGGCCTGCATGAGCAGCACACCATCAGGAGTACCTGGCACAGCCTGCAATGTTTCCTGGGTGGGCTCTTTTGCCATCACCCCATCTTTGGCCTGGGCAAAACTACCCAGCCCACCAATAGAACCAGCCAGCACCAGAGCACCGAGACCGGCTATCCAGTACACTGCTCTCCCTTTCCTGTTACGCATCGAAGCCTCCTTTTCTAAATCGTAATAACAGCCATCTGCTCCGGTTCACCTCTCCCTGCAAGCATAGGCATTTATACTCGAAGTGTAGACGACTTGATCCACATGACAAGAATTATTTAGCTCTCACCTGCAATGCATCTAAAAAAATAAATATAACAGATCGTTACGCAAAAAACTCTGGCCCTTGTTTTTCCACACCCGTGCCTTGCAAAGACCGTTAAGCACAAAAACGAAATCTAAAAACGCCCGCCCAAAGAATCCCATGTCATCCCAGTGTACGCTTTCTTTCGCCGTCACCACTGTCCTTGGTGGCATTCAGAGTCGACATGACCGTGGCCACCATGGCCGGAATATCAGTGAGAGTGGCCGGCACAATCAGGGTGTTGCCTTCTTTGGCCAATTTACCAAACTGCTCCACATAGTTCTTGGCCACTTCCAGATTGGCGGCGTCGCGGCCACCAGCTTCGTTCAAGGCTTGGGCCACCTTTCTGATGCCTTCAGCCGTGGCTTCCGCCACCTTCAATATTTCCTGGGCGCGTCCTTCGGCTTCATTGATCCGGCGCATCTTCTCGCCTTCAGAAAGCGCGATCGCCTCTGCCCTTTCCCCGTCCGCCCGGTTGATCACGGCCTGGCGTTCGCCTTCGGAGCGTGCAATCTCCGCGCGCTTTTCCCGTTCTGCCTTCATCTGTTTTTCCATGGCATCCAGCACACTACCCGGTGGCTGAATATCCCTGATCTCGTAGCGCAGCACCTTGACGCCCCAATTCTGCGCCGCCTCGTCAAGGGCATCCACCACCTGCATGTTCAGATTTTCCCTGGCCTCAAAGGTGTTGTCCAAAGTGATTTTACCGATGGCAGAGCGCAAACTAGTCTGTGCCAGCTGTATTGTGGCAAAACGATAATCAGCAATGCCATAGGCAGACAGGCGGGAATTGACCACCTGCATGTACAGTACACCATCCACCTGTAGGGTGACGTTGTCGGCAGTAATGCACGACTGCGCGGTGATATCCACCGGTTCTTCTTTCAAGTTCCGCTGGTAAGCCACCTTGTCGAAAAAAGGCAGCAAGATATGGAAACCCGCCTCCAGGGTTGTACGGTATTTACCCAGCCGTTCAATTACATACTCACTCCGCTGGGGCACAACCACAGCAGTTTTCAAAAGGACAAAAACAACAAAAACAGTAAGGACTACAATACCAACCAGCATGCCATCCATTACAACTCTCCCTGTGTTGTCGGTTCAACCGTTATAATCAGGTTGTTTTTGGCCAGTACCCGCACCTTGGTACCACGGACAAGCGGCTGCTCGGCTACCGCCTGCCAAAAGGTGCCACCATATTTTATTCTGCCGCTAGCTGGTGGCACAATGTCTTCCACCACCTCAGCAATTGCGTCCTGGGGAACAAAGTCATCCAACTCGTCGACTTCAAACACCTTGCCCTTGAACATCTTCCGAAACGTTGAACGAAGCAGTAGCAGGGCGATAACGCTCAAAAGCAGAAAAATCAGAATCTGCATGCTTAGGGACAATGGCAACAGCAAAACAGCCAAGGCCACACACCAGGCACCCAGACCGAAAAAAAACAGCAAAAGCCCTGGTAACACCAGCTCCAGTACAAAAAAGACAATTCCAAGCAGAAACCAGACCAGTGCTGGCGGCATTGATGGCAACATAGGTTTTACCTCCCATGCAGGCTGGCGCACCGCCTGCACTACGCTGCGGCAACAGAGAATAAAGCTTTTTAAACCAAGGGTAATTCCACGGTAAAAACCGTGCCTGCGGGCTCATTATCCGTGACCCGGATAGAACCGCCATGTTCACTAACAATGGTCTGACAAATGGCAAGCCCCAGACCTGTTCCTGATTTGCGGGTGGAATAGTAGGGTTCGAAGATGCGCAGCTTCACTTCTTCCGCAATGCCCACGCCATTGTCGGCCACCTGTAGCAGTACACTGGCTTTACTTTTGTCATGCTCCAGACTGATGGCAATCTCTCCGGTATTGTCCAGGGCCGCGATAGCGTTGTCAAGCAAATTGATCAGTACCCGTTTGACCTGAATGGCATCAAAGGAAAAAACAGGCAGATCATCATCTATACGGCTGTTAAAGCTGAACTGCTGATGCGCCTGCTGGTAGAGGCTCACCACCTCTTTAACCAAAGCAGCCAGATCACTAGGTGTTTTTTTCAGCTTGGGCATGCGAGCGAATTCAGAAAATTCCTCCACCATCTTGCGGATTTCATCAACCTGCTTGATGATGGTCTCGGTGCATTGGTCAAAAACATCCTGGTCACTGGCCAAAACCGGCATGCAGCGTTTCCGGAGGCGCTGCGCAGAAAGTTGAATAGGCGTCAGGGGATTTTTGATTTCATGGGCTATGCGCCTGGCCACTTCCTGCCAGGCAGCCAATCGCTGCGCCTGTTCCAGATTGGTGAGGTTGTCAAAAACAATGACAAACCCCATGGGCTGTGCTTTTTCATCTGCCATACGGGCCACATTCACCTGCAGGGACAACACTTCTCCCCGGCGGATGGTCATACGTAAATGACGCTCCACCACACTCTTGCCGCTGTGCATCAGCTCTGCCAGGAAACTCTCCACAATGAGCGCATGATGCCTGGGCAGGGCATGGCGAAAATTATGGCCGACAAAAAGGTTGGGATCTATGGACAAAATTTGCTCGGCAAAGCGGTTTATGGTGGTGATATTTCCCCCCTCATCCAAGGCTATGACCCCGGCAGGCACATACTCCAGAATTGTTTCCAGGTAGTTGCGACGCTGTTCCGACACCTCGTTGCTGCTGGTTAGGGCGGCATGGGCCTGGCTCAACTCCTGGTTGGACTTTTTGAGGTCTGTGGTCATGGCATTAAACGATGCCACCAGCACCCCCATCTCATCATCCACCGGACGTTCCAGCTGAAAATCAAGATCTCCTTCTGCCACCCGTCGGGTGGCAAGGGCCAATTCATTGATGGGCGTAGTCAAGGTTCTGGAAATGTACAACCCCAACCAAATCGAGCCAAAGACGATGAGCATGGTCACCACGATCAACAGAATGTTCAGGCTCAATTTCATGGGTGCCTTGATAATGATCAGGTGCTGATAATCATTTAAACCAGCCATGATCGCACGCATCTCGGTCAGGCGCGTGGAGGGAATAAGCAGGGTGGCAACCGCAAACCAGGTTTGGGATCTCATCGATTCCAAATGCACGGGCGCGATGGCCTGCACCAGTTCACCTGCCGAAGAGTGCAGGGTCAGCACCTCCACTTTTTTGGTTGCAGCCGCCTGTCGCAGGGCACCAGACGCGACCGGCGGCAAAATGACAGGCAACAGCCTTGGGCTTCTTAAGGCAATGACCTCCTGATGCTGGGCATTAAGGATGAATATACTGTCGGGCGCGCCAGAGACGTTGCCATCGACCAGTCTGCCAAAAACTTTCTCCAAATTGCTGGTGTCCAGAGGATCGATCAACTTGCTTTCCAACATGAAAGCCAACTGGGCGCTAACGAATTCAGCCTGTTTGCGTGTGTCGAGAAACAGGGATTGCACCAGGTCGGATGAAGACTGCAACGACTCTTCCACCTTGGAGTTGAACCAATAATCCATTGAGGTGGAGATGGAGCCAAAGGCAAAGAGAAACAGCAGAGTGGTGGGCAAAAAAGAAAGGGCGATGAAGGATACCACCAGCTTACTGCGCAGTTTGAAACCAAAAAGCTGGTGCCGGCGCTCAAAAAAGAGTTCTGCGAGATTACGCAGCACCAGGTACAGCGTGAGCAGCAAAATCAACGCATTGAGATTGATCAGCCCAAAAATTATAGCAAGGTCAATCTTGGGCAGCAGCAGGATCTGGCCACTGAGCAGCCTGAATTGCGCATATCCCAGAACAGGAATGAGCAACAGACAAAAAAAGATAACTCTGTGGATAAGACGCCGCTTTTCTTTACGCTGCTCCGCGGTAAGCATGTGGAATGCGGTACTCAGTACCTAAATTCGATGGTGCGCCTGTCGGTTTGGATGCCGCTGACCTGCCAAAAGGGGACAAAGCGACCAAGGTTGAAGGGTAACATACCCTGTTTCAGCACGGCCTGCATATGGATGGCATAGGGGGCATCGGCAGACAGAGAAGAAAGTTCGACCACCTGGACATGGCTAAAGGTGCTCATCCACTGTTCCGCCTCAACCAAAGAGGCTGTGCGGCGCGGGTCTCCCTCTGTTGCCGGGGTGGTGAACAGGTATTCGTCCTGTTTCTGGTCGTAGCGCAGGCGGTGGACGACCGAAGTCCTGCGCAGGGAATCCTTAAACCATCCAGTCCCCTTGCGCACCAGTTCAACGGAAAAAACAAAGTCGAGCACTGCGCCGCTGCGCAACTCATTGAGCAGTTCCGTGGAAAAAGTATTACTTACCGAGGCGGACAGAAGCAACAGACCATCGGCGCTGGTGACCACGATATGCTGAATTTCAGGTCCCTTGTTCCTCGCTGCCCAGGCAGGAGAACAGTACATGAAAAAAACCGTGGCGAGAGCTGCCAGATATACAGCAAAAAGATGTTGTTTCATCAGGTTGTTGCGCGTTGAAAAGAGCGGAAAAAACCCCGCGGTGCCTGCACACATGAGGACGCACCAATACGTTATGTATATACGTGATTCCTTTTCCCTTGTCCAGCAACAAGCGAAGTAATTACATTCTGTCCAAGGCGTTGCGCACCAGGTCTCGAAGGGCCCGGGCAGATTTGAGTGCGCCTTCTCGCAGTTCAGTCCATGCCTCCTGATTTGGGCCAGAATGGACATTTTGAGTGCCTTTCAGCTGATCTTGCAACTCCTGCACCTGCTGCTCGAGCCTGCCTATATCCGCGGCGAACTGCGCTTCGGCTTCAGCGGCAGCTACCCGCGCCTTCATCCGTATCTCTTGCAACTGGGCCAACTTGACGGCCAATTCCAATTTGAGCTGCTCCCTGGCTCCTGTCTGTGTTTCCATTATTTTCTCCATCCTTGAAGCTTGGCGCCCCTTGCTGAAACATTGATTGTCATTCACCAAGTCAGTACGATAAACACCACTACACTGCTCGACAAGAGCAAACGCTTTTGCTACAGTTGCACGATGCGTGTATGTTGTCCTTGGCCATGAGTTTTTTTATGGCATCTCACATTGAATTATTATCTTGCGGTCAAAAAGGAATCTTGCTAAAGAAATAAGACCTTTTTTATCTTTCACAAAAAATACCAACCCCTCCTTCTCACATGCGACTCACACGTGCTGGAGAATACGCTGTCCGCTGCATGCTCTACCTTTGCGACAAAGGACAAGGAAACCTAGTCAGTCGACAGGAAGTAGCCAACAATGCCAACATCCCCACCCACTTTCTTGCCAAGATTGCACAACAGCTGGCAAAGGCAGGTTTTATCGAAATCCGCCAAGGTGCACGGGGTGGCTTTATCCTTTCGCAGAAGCCTGCCGATATCTCCTTACTGCAGGTGGTTGAAACCATGATTGGCGAAATTTTCCTCAATGACTGTATCATCAGGCCGGATAACTGCGGCGCCCAAACCGACTGTGCCGTGCACCGGGTATGGTTGACTGCACGTGACCAGCTCCGTGCTACCTTGGCTGCAGTGAGTCTGGAAGACCTACGACAAGACACCATCTGCGCGCCACAGCCAACACTTGTATCAGACCTGCCACCTGCTGCAACACAAGCGAACAACACTGCCAATCCAGACTTGCAAAAATTGTACTGGTGTCCAGGACCTAATGGAGAGTGACATGGCAGAGCTGCCTGGACACAGGCCGAGTCTTTTTCGGCGTATTGTGCTCTTTTATGTAAACGGCTTCAGACAGATGACCATCGGACGTACCCTGTGGAAAATCATCTTTATCAAGCTTTTTATCATGTTTGCCATCCTGAAGGTTTTCTTTTTTCCCAACTTTTTGCATACCGAATTTAATACCGATCAAGAACGGGCTGAGTACGTGGCTGACCAACTGACCCAGCCAGCACCAGGCATGATGCACTGAACAAAGGAGAGAGAGTATGCTTGAAAACATGGACTTGACCATGGTGAACTGGGCGCGGGCACAATTTGCCCTCACCGCCATGTATCACTGGTTGTTTGTGCCACTGACCCTGGGCATCACCTGGATGCTCGCCTTTTTTCACACCATCTACGTCAAAACTGGCAATGAAGAGTGGAAACGGCTGACAAAATTCTGGATGAAGCTCTTTGGCATCAACTTTGCCATTGGTGTAGCCACCGGCATTATCCTGGAATTCGAGTTTGGTACCAACTGGTCCAACTATTCCTGGATGGTGGGTGACATCTTTGGCGCCCCTTTGGCGATTGAGGGCATTATCGCCTTTTTCCTGGAAGCCACCTTCTTTGCCGTCATGTTTTTTGGCTGGAACCGGGTTTCCAAGGGATTCCATCTCTTCTCCACCTGGATGGTGGCCGCTGGCAGCACTCTGTCGGCGGTGTGGATCTTGGTGGCCAATGCCTGGATGCAATATCCGGTGGGTCAGGTATTCAACCCAGACACGGCCCGTTTTGAAATGCACAGTTTTGCTGATGTGGCTTTTTCTCCGTATGCTGTCAACAAGTTCGTCCACGCCACCAGCTCTTCCATGTTGACCGCAGCCTTTTTTATCATCTCCATCTCATCCTGGTATCTCCTGAGGGGACGCCACTTGCTCATGGCCAAGCGCTCCATCGTGGTAGCTGCTGTTATGGGCATCTTCGCGTCAGTCTTTACTGTTTTCAACGGCGACGAAAGTGCCTATGAAATCGCCCAGGTACAGCCGATGAAACTGGCTGCCTTTGAAGGCCTGTATGAGGGCAAAACCAATGCCGGACTCGCAGCCTTTGGTATTGTGAACCGGAACAAGCAGGTTTTTGATGATCAGGACCCTTTTTACTTTGAAATCCACTTCCCATACCTGCTCACCCTGATGGCCAACCGTTCTTTCAACAGTTTTGTTCCCGGCATGAAGGACCTAGTGTATGGCAATCTAGAACACGACATTTTAGGCTCAGCCCAAAAAATGGTGCGTGGCAAGCAAGCCATCGCCAGCCTGGATGCCTATAGACAGGCAAAGAAAAACGGCGATGAGACGGATGCAGCCACACATCTCGCCGCCTTCAACGAAACCAAGGAATACCTGGGCTATGGTTATTTGAATGCACCGGAAGAAGCTGTACCGCCCGTGGCCCTTTCCTTTTATGCCTTCCACATCATGGTAACCCTTGGTACCCTTTTCCCATTTATTTTCCTGCTTTACCTGTACTTCACTAAGAAGGGAACGCTGGAGCAAAAAAAATGGCTCTTAGGCTTTGGTACCATCACCTACTTTCTTGGCCTGATTGCAGGCCAGGCAGGATGGGTTGTGGCTGAAGTCGGCCGACAACCCTGGACTATCCAGGGGCTGTTGCCGGTCACGATTGCCCGCACCAATCTCACCGCTGCAACCGTGCAAACCACCTTCTACATCTTTCTCTTTCTGTTTACAGCACTGTTGATTGCCGAAATCAGCATCATGCTCAAGCAGATCAGCATAGGGCCGGAGGAAAACTGACATGATTGCCAATCTCGAATATACAACCCTGCAGCACCTCTGGTGGCTGCTCTGTTCCGTTGTCGGCTCACTTTTTCTCTTCATGAATTTTGTCCAGGGCGGACAAACACTTCTCTGGCAGGTGGCCAAAACAGAAGAGGAAAAAGGATTGGTCATCAATTCACTGGGTCGCAAGTGGGAACTGACCTTTACCACCCTGGTTCTGTTTGGGGGTGCCCTTTTCGCCTCTTTTCCCAAGTTCTATTCCACCTCTTTTGGCGGCGCCTACTGGGTGTGGATGCTCATTCTGTTTACCTTTGTTCTACAGGCAGTCAGCTACGAATTCCGCAAGAAACCCAACAATATCTTTGGCAGCAAGGTGTACGAACTCTTTCTGCTCATCAACGGTTCGGTGGGCATCCTGCTCATCGGTGCAGCTGTGGGCACTTTTTATACTGGTGCCAACTTCACCCTGGATGCCAACAATTTCGTCACCTGGACCCATCCATTCCGGGGACTGGAAGCAGCCTTGAGCCTATCCATCTACAGTCTGTTCAACATTTCCCTGGGTATTTTCCTGGTACTGAACGCCCGTACACTTGCCTCCATGTATCTAATCAACAATATCGCTCCTGAAGAGGCGCCGGCAGTGGAACAACGGCTGCGTGCGGCCTGTGAGAACAACTGCCTCTATTCACTGCCTTTTTTGGTGATTGTTCTCCTGTTCCTACTCCTCATGCCAGGATACGGCATTATCGATGAGCAGGGCACCATTGCGATGGTCAGCTTCAAATATCTAAAAAATTTATTTGCCAACCCCTGGCTACTGCTCTTCCTTGTGGCCGGACTTGCCCTCCTGCTCTATGGTGTGTGGCATACCTCCTGGAAGAGGCAGAACAAAGGTATCTGGTTTGGTGGCCTGGGCACGGTACTGGTCGGGTTGACTGTTTTTCTGTTACCAGCCTATAACCATACCGCTTTTTATCCGTCCAGGGTTGACTTGCAATCCAGTCTCACCATCTACACTGCCTCGTCCAGCCCCTACACCCTAATGGTCATGACGTATGTTGCGCTGACCATTCCCTTTGTGCTGGCATACATTGCCTATGTCTGGTGGTCCATGGACAGGGGGAAGATCCGCATGGAAGATACAGGCGACCCAACATCTTACTGAGTCATGCCAAAAAACCATACCAAAGCAAACGGTCGTCCCTGTGTGGCTAAAAAACGCAACAAAGGGCCATCAACAAGAGACACAACAGACACGAGGAGTACAGCATAATGAGCATCATGAGCATCATTCTCATGTTAGTTTGGGTAGGAGTTCTCGCTGCATCGTATTGGGTTGCAGTGTATCTGCTCAAAAAATTCGATATATACTAACGTTTCGTTTCATCAGTAAGGCAAATATTCTCCGGGCAAATCGTACAACTGTACGATGTTGCCCGGTTTTTCATGGAGCAAACACCACTTTTATGAGTCACCACATGACATCGGAAAAACAGCAAAACAACTCTAGACCAGCAATGTACCAGAAAATTCGGGCCAGCTATCCGCAAGTTGTCGAACATCTTGAAATATTGGGAAAATCCCTGGCCGAAGCTGGACCGATTAGCCGAAAAGACGGCCACCTCATTCAGCTGGCTGCCGCTGCAGCCATGCAATCGGAGGGATCGGTACACTCCCACGCCAGAAGAGCACGGGAAGCAGGTGCCACGATCCAGGAAATCGAGCACAGCCTGTTGCTTCTGGTATCAGTGATCGGTTTTCCGCGGGTGGCTGCCGCCCTTTCCTGGGTAGCCGACGACACGGCCGGTGCATAGCGCTCCCTCTTCCTCACTGGGGGACATGTTTACTTCCGCCAATGCAGGCGATCCATCCAAGCCGTTTTTTCAGTCCGACTGTTGACAGAAACGTTTGTATCTTTATATTTTAAATGTTTTTAATGTTTATTTTTTGTGTCGTTGTTCTTGTAAACGGAGATAAGCCATGCCCATCTATGAGTATGAATGTGACCAATGCAAAGTCTTTGAAGTCAGCCAGTCCATTACTGAAGCACCCCTGAACAGCTGCCCCACCTGTGGCCAACCGGTTCGCAAACTCATTTCAGCCAGTTCTTTTCTGCTCAAGGGCGGCGGCTGGTATGCCGATGGATATTCCCGGGAAACGAGTGCAGGCAACACCTCTTCTTCGGCAGATTCCACAGCACCGGCTGCATCGACCCCGCCCTGTCAAGGCGGCACAGGCAGTTGTGCGCATTGCCCTGCTTCATCCTGAGCCCGGGGAAAAAGAGCAGCCCCATCCAGAAGATGCTCTGGCAAGGCTGCCCATCAATATATCTATTTAGTATATCTATTTGCAAACCGTATGGGAGACAGTCATGTGTCAACCAACTGATGTTTCCACTCACCGGTGCATCCAAATTGCACCCTTTGCACTGATCGTATGCGCCGCCGTATCCCTCCTCTTTTTATCCGGGTGCTCCAGGGCATACTACAGCACTATGGAAAAATTTGGCGTGCACAAGCGCGACATTATGGTGAACCGGGTCAAAGAGGCGCGGGATGCCCAAACAGAGGCCAAGGAGCAATTTAAATCAGCCCTGGAACAGTTCACCGAAATAGTGCAGGTACGGGGAGGCAATCTTGAACAGCAGTACAAAAAGCTCAATACCGAGTACACCCGGAGTAAAGACAGGGCAGACCAGGTCCACCAACGGATAGATGCGGTTGAATCGGTTTCCGAGGCGCTGTTCAAAGAATGGAAGGCAGAGTTGCAGCAATATTCCAGCACCTCCCTACGCCAGGACAGTGAACACAAACTGGAAAGCACCCGGCGGCAGTATGAGCAGCTGATTACTGCCATGAAACGGGCTGAAAGCAAAATCCAGCCGGTTCTGACCGTTTTCCACGACCAAGTACTCTATCTCAAACACAACTTAAATGCCCAAGCCATTGCCTCGCTCCAGGACGAAAGGCTCAGCCTGGAACGGAATGTGGATCAGCTTATTCGGGAAATGGAGGATTCCATACGAGAAGCCGATCTTTTTATCTCCCGTTTACAGCAGAGCTGAGCACGAGCCTGGCCACTTCCTACAATCAATCTGGTAAACGAGCAAAACCCGCCAAATTGACGGGAGAATACAGAGCAGATCACCCCACAAAAAAGCCAGCATCAAGCGCCAGGCTTGTGGGGTGTTTTCATCTGCCCTTACTGTCCTTAACAGGGTGTCCACCAAGTGTGCTGCAAAGGGCTCCTTGCCGGCCCTCGGCACAGATCGCCCTCTCTTGTTTTGACTGCTTCACATGGATGCACCTGGCCTGCACATGTCACCCTGATCACCGATTTTGAATGGCACGACGTCTACGTGGGCCAGCTCAAGGGTACACTCCTCCAAAGCTGTGCGCATATCCTCCCGGTTGATCTCACCCACGCCACTCCGCCCTGGGATATTGCCGCTGCTGCCCGTTGCCTCTATAACAACTACAGCTTTTTCCCTTGGCACGATCCATTTGGACAGTGGTCGACCCGGGTGTTGGTAGTGAACACCGACTTTTGGCAGCTACCGGTCAGGCACATTACTTTGTTGTTCCAGACAACGGTATCCTTACGTATTTACTGGTAGATAACCATATCGCCCAGGCCCACTGTCTCGAACTATCTGCCAAGGCGACTGTACTGAGCCCCACCTTTCACGGCAGGGACATCCTGGCCCCAGCCGCAAGTCGGCTGGCCGGTGGTTGTCCTCTTGAACAGCGTGGACCGCCCCTGGCCCTGCATGAATTAGTCAAACTTGAAGAAACCAACGCCACACTGCCCCAGTATCGGTAAACACACTCGCCGGACAAATCCTCTCTGTGGACCACTTTAGCAACATCCGCACCAGCTTCCATCCCTAGCACGACAATATCAACATCAGCCACTTGTCTACCATAGCAATTGGAGATATATTGATGACTAAACAGGTGCGGAACTACAACGAAACACCGCATGATAGCCCATGCTTCCTTATTGACAGTGGAGGGCATATCGAAAAAAATCATAACTCATGGTAATACCGTACAAAATATACAATGCATGCCGGGTGATCCCCCTCTGCCTGCATCTCAAAACAACACCATTCAAGTGAGGCAACAGGTTATGAAACGCCGCTCTATTTTGTGTCTCGTGACTCTACTGATCGTCTCTGTAGGCTGCAGTCAAGTCAACATGGGCTCATCCAGCGCCAAATCCACTGCCACAGGCAGTGCCGGTGGTGCAAACGTTACCAATGCCAATGCCGATCTGGAACGCTGTACCTCACCTATTGGCACCCTGGCTGTCAATGAAGACCATACTGCCAACTGGTATACCTACCTTAGCCGGCACGGCATACAATCGACCGTACCGGTGCTTCGGCTACTGGCACAGCAGAGCAACTGTTTTGTGGTGGTGGAGCGTGGCGCAGGTATGGGTAGCGTCATGCGTGAGCGCGAGCTGGAACAAATGGGTGAGTTGAGAAAAAACAGCGATTTTGGCAAGGGCAAGATGGTTTCAGCAGACTACACAGTCACACCCACCCTGATTTTTCAAGCCGATGACACTGGCGGGATCGGTGGAGCGGTTGGCGGGTTGTTTGGTTCTGTGGGAGCCATGGTTGGCAGCAAAATTCAAACCAAATCGGCACAGAGCATGCTGGCCCTGGTTGATAACCGTTCCGGCGTACAGGTCGCCGTGGCGGAGGGCAGTGGTAGCTCCATGGATGTTGGTGGAATCATGGGGCTTTTGGGAGGCAGTGCCGGCGGCGGCTTGGGGGCCTATAAAAAAACACCCCAAGGAAAAGTCGTGGTCGCAGCAATGACCGATGCCTTCAACAACCTAGTGGTAGCAGTCAAGAATTACCGGGCGCAAGAAGCCACCGGCCCCAAGGGCATGGGCACTGGAGGAAAACTCCAAGTAAATTGACCTGTTGCAGGTCAGATTTGTGTATACGTGGCCGAACCCAGGTTCTTAAGCCCTGGCTCTCTGGTGCAAACTTATCCAACTATCACAGAGGGAGGTACGTATGGCGGTCAAAGTTCTTATCAAACGAAAAGTTAACACGGAACTAAACAAGGAACTGGATTCCCTGCTGCGGCAACTGCGGGCGCATACACTCGACCAAAAGGGATACATCTCTGGAGAAACCTTCACCCGCTTGGACCAGGAAGGAATCAGCCTGGTCATCAGTACTTGGCAAACCCTTGACGACTGGCGTAACTGGTGTTTAACCCCTGAACGCAAACTCCTGCAGGAGAAAATCGACACCCTGCTGGGAGCAGAAACCGAGTACGAAATTTTCGAAAACGTTTAAACCCTGACGCTGCCACAACCTGTTGCGCCCTGCCCCGCCTTTGCTTCAACCGCCTTGGCGGGGTTTTTGTCTTCGCGCTCCGAACAGAACATCCTAGTTTTTTCTCCAGGAAGAGCCATTGCCCCGGCCATTTCTCCTGGGGCTGCTTTCCGGTTCACGCATACGCACCCAAACTGCACCATCCCCAAACTGATCCCTGATGGTCCGGAACAAACCACGATTGGGCCGCACGCCCATATCGCTGTGTGCCACTATATCCACCTCGCCGCGCTGCGGAAAAGCCAGGGTAAGTTGCACAGGCACAGCCCCATGGTGCTGAAAAAATAATTCCTTTAAGTCAGCGAGCCGTTGTCGCGAAAGAGATTCCGCTGTCACCTTCACCTGCACCTGCTCACAGCAATTTTCCAGGGTGTCTGGCAGGGTTCTGATCTCCTCGGCAGTGAGTTTTGGCCCCCGCTCGCCCTGTTCCACCGTGGCCACCACCACCAATGGCTGGTCACTGGTCAGCAGAGAGTGATATTGAGCAAAAACCGATGGAAAAACAATCAATTCTACATTGTTTTCCATATCTTCCAAAACAGCAAAGGCCATGCGTTCGCCTCGTTTGGTTTTATGTTCTCGATAGCTGGTGACCAGACCACCGATACGCACCACCTGTTCCGCAGGCATGTCACCAAGTGAAGCAATATCGCCACTGGTTACCAACCGCAGCTCAGTGATCACTGATTCCAACGGATGACCGGTCAGATAAAAGCCCACACTCTCCTTTTCAAAGGCCAGCCGCTGCAACTCCGGCCACTTGTCCACCTCCGGTGCCTCTGGTTCAGCTGTTTCGCTTTGCTGCATGGAGGCCGGGCCCAGGGTAAATAGGCTCATCTGTCCGCTGAGGCGGTGACGCAACAGGGCCTTGGCCCGCTCTATACTCATGTCGAGCATGGTCATGAGCTGGGCCCGATGGTTACCCAACGCATCAAAAGCACCAACTTTAATCAGGCTTTCAATCACCTTGCGGTTGACCTTGGCAGCATCAATGCGCACACAAAAATCTGTGAGGGATTTATACCTGCCCTTTTCCTCCCGCTCGGCAATGATGTTGTCCAAGGCGGCCATGCCCACGTTTTTCACCGCGGCCAGACCAAAACGGATATTATTTTCACTCACGGTAAAATCACGGTAAGAGGCATTGATATCCGGTGGCAACACTTCAATGTGCATCTGGCGACATTCCTGTATGTATTTCACCACCTTGTCGGTATTGTCCACATCACAGGACAACAGGGCGGCCATGAATTGTGCCGGATAATGTGCCTTGAGATAGGCTGTTTGGTAGGCCACCAGGGCATACCCTGCCGAATGGGATTTATTGAAACCATAGCCGGCAAATTTTTCCATCAGATCGAAAACATATCCAGCCCGTTCTGCATTGATGCCGCAACTTTCCGCTCCAGCCATGAATCTGCCACGTTCCTGGGCCATGATTTCCGGCTTCTTCTTGCCCATGGCCCGGCGCAGGATATCGGCATCACCCAGGCTGTAGCCGGCAAGGATATTGGAAATCTTCATGACCTGTTCCTGGTAGACAATTACCCCGTAGGTCTCTTCAAGTACCTCCTTGATTTCAGGTAAAGGGTAGTCCGGCTGTCTACGACCATGTTTGGTCTCGACAAAGGCATCCACCATGCCGGAATCCAGAGGCCCTGGCCGATACAGGGCCACCAGGGCGATAAGGTCGGAAAATTGCTCGGGCTGCAGACGCTTGACCAAATTACGCATGCCATCGCTTTCCAGTTGAAAAATACCCAGGCAATCGCCCCTGGAGAGCAGGGCATAGGTCTTGGCATCATCCATGGGCAGCCTGTTCAGATCGATTGTCCGGCCCAGATCCGCCTTGATACCCTGCAAAGTCTTGTCGATCATGGTCAGGGTTTTGAGACCAAGAAAGTCGAACTTGATCAGCCCAACCTTCTCCACATAGTTCATGGCATACTGGGTCAGAATTTCCTTACCCGAACCCTCCCTATCGGATTTCACGCACACCGGCAGAAATTCCACCATGGGTCGGGGGGAAATCACCACGCCCGCCGCATGAATGGACTTGTGGCGCGACAATCCCTCCAGTCGCATGGAAATATTGATCAATTCATGAATACGTGTATCCTGCATGGCGCTACGCAGGCGGGGCTCCAGTTCCAGGGCCTCCTGCAGGGTGGTGCCCAGCTTGTCGGGCACGAGTTTGGCAATCCGGTCCACTTCGGCCAGCGGAATATCCAGTGCGCGACCCACATCGCGCACCACAGCCCTGGCCTTCATGGAGCCATAGGTTACGATCTGGGCCACGTACTCGTCGCCACCATAGCGCTTACGCACATAATCCATCACCTCATCGCGCCTGTCCCGGCAGAAATCCACATCAAAATCTGGCATGGATTTACGTTCAATGTTCAAAAAACGTTCAAAAATAAGGCCATAGGGAATGGGATCGATATCAGTGATGCCCATGCAGTAGGCAGCCAGGCTGCCGGCTCCTGAGCCGCGCCCCGGGCCGACCGGAATGCCTTTGCCCTTGGCCCAGTTGATAAAATCCGCCACGATGAGAAAATAACCGGAAAAACCCATCTGCTGAATCACATCGATCTCGGTGCTCAGGCGATCCCGATAGGTTTTTTCCAACTCAGGCCCCACTTCCTGCAATTCGGCAAGGGCGTGCAAACGCCGCTCCCATCCCTGCCAGCAGGCAGCGGCAAAATCCCCTTCCAGGGTATGCCCTTCCTGCACAGGATAGGCTGGGAAATAATGCTGGTCAAAGGAGAGCTCAAGGTTGCAACGCTCGGCAATAACACAGGTATTGGCTATGGCTTGAGGGCAGTAGCTGAATTCACGCGCCATCTCTTCGCCTGACTTGACATAGAGCTTGTCAGTGGGAAAACGAAAGCAGGTGGGGTCATCCACGGTCTTGCCCGATTGGATGGCCAACAGTACCGCATGGGCATGGGCATCTTCGGCCCGCAGGTAGTGGCAGTCATTGGTGGCCACCAGCGCAAGGCCCAGCTCATCTGCCAGGCTCAGCAAGCCTTCGTTGGCCACTGTTTGTTCTGCTATACCGTTTTCTTGAATCTCCAGATAAAAACGATCACCAAACACGCGCTGCACTTCCCTGGCCCGTTGCCGCGCTCCCCCCATATCGTTATGGGTGCAGCGCCAGGCCAGTTCGCCCTGTAAACAGGCACTGAGGATAATCAAACCTTCATTGTGGTTAAAAAGTGTGGGCCAATCAATACGTGGTCTGCGATAAAAACCATGGGTTTGCGCCAGCGACGCCAGCTTCATCAGGTTGCTGTAGCCGGTTTTATTCATGGCCAGAGCCACCAGATGAAAGTTGTGCCCCGCGGCCACCCCCCGCTGCTCCATCCCGTTTTCAGCCATGTAAAATTCACAGCCCACAATCGGTTTGACTCCGGCAGCCTTGGCTTTTTCATAGAGTTCCAGCGCACCGTACATGGCGCCATGGTCAGTGATGGCCACGGCATCCATGTTCAACTCCTGCACATAGTGGATCAATTCGGGGATGCGGATGGCTCCATCAAGAAAGGAATACTGGGTATGGAGATGGAGATGGACAAAAGAGGTGCTCATGGAAAACTCGCAGGATGAACTTCAGAGGACAGTGATCAAGGGAATGCGATACATGTTGACCACATCCTACCTGATTTGCCCTGGCAGCGAAGCAGAAAAGAAGAAAAAGCGCCGCCCCATGGGGACGGCGCTTCCAAACACACGCAGAATCAAGGAAAAACTATTTCCCTTCTTCACATCCGGAAGAAAGGGATTTGGCGATCAGCGCCCCTGCCAGGCCAAACACTC
The DNA here is from genome assembly GCA_040776885.1 of Desulfobulbus sp. Taxonomy (GTDB): domain Bacteria; phylum Desulfobacterota; class Desulfobulbia; order Desulfobulbales; family Desulfobulbaceae; genus Desulfobulbus. Next base: position 1,016,687 of record JAXGZR010000001.1, read on the forward strand.
CCACCGCGTTCACCTGCTTTTTGGCAGCAAGACGCATGGCTTCAAGTGCTGCACGACGGGTGCTGACTTGGGGCATCTCCTTGGGAGCCGAGCTCTTCATTAAGAGCTCCATATCCGCCTTTTTAGAACCGTAATACAAACCATTGGGGCCGATCTGTACCGCAGGCGAGGTCAAACCAACAGCACCCTTTTCTACATACTGCGACGCCTCGCTCTGCGGATCATCCAAATCACCAAAAATACGCGCCCTGGCCAGACAGGTCTGCACACAGGCCGGCTCCAGCCCCTCCGCTACCCTGGGCATACAGTAGGTGCACTTATCGGCCTTGCCCAGGCAGTTTTCATCAGCCAGTTCCGTATTGATATAGCGAGCATGGTAGGGGCAGGCATCACGGCAGGCCCCGCAACCAATGCAGCGCTCATAGTCGATCTGCACCGTGCCATTGAACGGATCCTTCCAGGTGGCGGCCACTTCCAAAGTTTTGGTTTCACCGGTCTTGGCATCCTGCATGGTCATCCTCACCTTTTCCACCGGACACACCGGCACACAAGGCGGGGTTTCGCAGTGGTTGCACAGGCCCGGATAGTAGGTGTAGGACAGACCATGGGAAGTTTGCGCCGGACCAAGCCGGTGTACCCAGTTGCGGTCGTACTGGGTGGGGACCTCCCATTCTGCCTTACACGAGATAACGCAGGCATGACAGCCCACGCAGCGGTCTATATCGATCACCATGCCATAGCGCATAGTTCAGTCCTCCTGTTGGCGGTTAGGGGCATCAACCCACTTTGACCAGTTTGACGAAGTTGTTACGCATACCATGCGCGCCTGATTCCGGATCAATGGTTATTTTGGTGATCAGGCTAGTGTCGTCCACGCCCTTGTCCACGCTGAAGGTCATCTCCTTGTTGCGCGTGCCATAGCCATGATAGAGGTACACCGCATCTTCACGGATGCCGGGGGTTACCTTGACTGTGGTGGTGGTACGCGACTCCACACCATCCTGGTTCACCAAACGTACCGTGTCGCCATGTTTCAGGCCGAGCCGAACAGCAACCTTATCATTGACCCATACCGGGTTGATCGGTGCCTCATGGATGAGCCAGGGGTTGTTGATGGAGCGGTTAAAGGTATGCAACGGTGTTCTACCGTACAGAAGTCGCATGAAGCCTGCTGGTGGCGATTCCACTGGAATATAGGTGGGAATGGCCGGATAGTCGTAGTCATCCATTTCTTCGCTGAAAAAATGTACCAGCAGATCGTCATTGTTACCGTAGGGGTCTTCACCAGGCTGAATGTGGATACCGCCCTCTTCTCGAATCTTGTCCAGGGTCAGGCCAAGCCCGTCTAAGGATTGGGCCATCATTTCCTCCTGAGAGGCCACTGGAATCTTGTCGCCATAGCCCATGCGTTTGGCGATCTCATTCACGATCCAGACAGAGTCTTTACGCTCAAAGCCAGGCTCAACCAAGGCCATACGCGGGGCAATGTACTGCTGGTGCTCTTCGGAAAAATCCCATTGGGTACCGGTCTTGATAAAGTCGTATTTTTCCAGGTACGAACAGTCGGGCAGAAGGATGTCAGCATACATGGTGATATCCGTGGGCATAATATCTGTACAGAGAACAAAATCCATCTGTTCGAGCATCTTGATGGTTCTGTCCTGGCCGGGGATGGTTTGAATCATGTTCTGGCCCCAGATAACACAACCTTTGATGGGGTACGGATCACCGCTGATGGCAGCCTCGCGGATCAACTCGGTGGGGCAACCCGGCGGATGAAAATGATGCACATCCTGCATTCTGCGCAGATCGCCTTCACCCGCTGTTTCGGCTTTAGGCCAGTTTATGCGCTTAATCCCTTTCGGGCCTTTGGGCTTCACCAGGCCGCCCTGTACGCCAACTGCCCCCAAGAGGCCGGTCAGACAGGCCAAGGCGCGCTCACGTTGAAAGTCGTTACCATACCAGGTGACATGCCGGCCCGGATGAATGGCCACATTGGGCATGTTCTCGGCCAGCAGATCCGCCACCTGCTTAATCTGGGCAACAGGCACATCACACTCGGCCGCTGCCCGCTCCAGGGTCCACTCCTTGATACCTTCGGCGAACTCTTCAAAGCCTTCGCCATGTTCCTCTACAAAATCAACCGCATATTTTTCATTTTCGATCAGATAATTCATGATCGCCAACAGCATGGCGGTATCTGTGCCCGGCCGAATGGGCACCCAAACATGTGCCTTGGATGCTGCAGCGGAGAAACGCGGATCCAGCACCACCAGCTTGGCACCCCGCTCCAGCCCTTTGAGATATTTTTTCATATGGGATACATGGATATTTTCGCCAAGATGACAGCCAACGAGAAATATCACCTTGGTATTGGCCATATCCACTTCTTCATCCGGAGCAATCTCCAGAGTAGTAATGTAGGCCATGTCGCGCACACCACGGCACTGAAAAAAAGAGGGTTCCGATACATTGGGTGTGCCCACGGTGCGCTCAAAAAAATCCATCGGATACCTGGCAGTGGAACCATGCGGAAAAATGGCCAACGATTTGGCACCGTGTTTATCCACGATCTCCTTCAGCTTCTTGCCGCAAATATCCAACGCCTCGTCCCAGGAGATGCGCTCCCACTTGGGTTCTCCCCGCTTACCCACATTTTTGAGCGGGTATTTGAGACGATCGGGATCATACAGCATGGCTACCCCACCATTGCCCCTTGCGCAAAGGGAAACACCGTTATCTATGGATTTGGGGTTACCCTCCAGTTTTAACAGGCGGCCGTCGCGTACCTTGCCAACCAACTGACAGCGCCAGAAACACATTTCACAGACTCCGCCCACCACGGTCTTGGTGTTTTTAAAACTGCCCGGCGCGACCTGTGGAGTTTTCACAACCCCTGACTCCGCTCTTGCCGCGACCCTGGACAGGGGGACGGATGCCGCGGCAATTGAGGCGGTCTTCAAAAAATTCCGCCTGGTGAGGTTCATTGCCATTTACTGTTCCTCCTTGGTGAAGAAATCAATGAGTGTAAGCGTTACCCGGTATACAGGATGCGCGGTCGCCTGAAAACATTTTTCCTTAAACGTAACGAACCAGGGCCGAAACAAACTGGCCAAAAACTGTTCCTCTTCCGCATGACGTCCTTCACGGACCAGTGCGGCAAGAAAATCCAGCTGCAACCAGATGTGATCTGCCGGTTCAGCAACCGAGGCCAGTTCATAGCCGCAGCTGCGATAAAAATCATGGATGCGTTCGGTGGTCCGGCCCTGGAGCAGGGCTTCGCTATCAGCATGGACCGAGGCATAGGGCGGCACCGTGCTGCAGCGCGTTGCCGCAGTAATAAAAAGTCTGGTGTATTCGATGCGCAGGTCGCTGGGCAGATCCTGGCACTGTGCACGCCAATACTGGAGCATTCCAGCCTCTTCGTGCCAGTCAAGTGCCAGGACCAGCTCAAGCTGGGCCTGCACCAACAAGGCAACGTTGGCGGTATCTTCGGGATAGCGCATGAGTTGGGCCAGGAGGGTATAAACATCCGCAAGCTTGGCCGTTTCCTGCTGGGTATCTGTGCCAGGGCTGGTATGGATGGCTGAATTGGCCTGGAGCATGGGTGGAATCAAAGGAGTTTTGATAAAAAAGTCAACAACAAGGTGAAGGGAAACACCACGTGTAATTTACTCAAGTCGCCTTACTTCTTGCGTAAGTAGACAGATACATTGTAGCATAAATTGTCTGAATACTCAATATTGTCCAGGTGCACAACGCTTGTTCACAGGAGCTTATTATGACAACCAACATCCCCGCAGGCCTCAGCGGCAAGGAAGAACTGGTGGTGACACCAGAGTTGACCGCTGCCCATTACGGCAGCGGTCTGGTTGAGGTCTTTGCCACCCCAGCCATGGTCGCCCTTATGGAAAAGACCTGTCTGCTTACTGTGCTGCCCTTTTTACCCGAAGGACACGGTACAGTGGGCACCGCCATCCACGTCAGCCACGAACGTGCCACCCCTGTGGGGATGCGGGCGTGGTGTGAAGCGAAACTGGTGAAAATCGACCGACGTCGCCTCGTTTTCGAGGTGATCGCACATGATGAGCAGGGGATTATCGGCCGAGGTCGGCATGAGCGCTTCATCATCAATACAGCAGACTTTATGGAAAAAGTGCGCAGCCAAAACAAATAGATTCAACAAATAGACTCAAGCTGCCCGCTCCTGCCCTGGTTTTTCTTCTGCCTGTTTCCCGGCCAATGGCTGCGAGGCGTATCGCCTGAGTACACCGTACAGCATGTCGGGCAAATCATTCCTTTGCCGCGAGCTGCGTTGAATCTGCTTGAGGCATTTCTCATAGGTAAGCGGTTCGCCCAGTGAAAGATGCCTGAGCAACAAGGAGATGAGCCGCGTAATGGTGGTGAGGTTGGAGATGCGCGACTGCAACTCGTGATCGCGGTCAAAGGCGGTAGAGGCAAACACTTCCACTGGTTTGCCGTTCACCTCACTCACCGACAGGTACCACTTGTTGTTATCACGATCAACGGTGCGGTACCGCTTGGCATCAAGCACATCCGGCAACTCCGCTTCGCTGTTGATGCGCGTTTTGACAGGAGGTGGCAACGGAGCAGAGGCATACTGGGTGGCCCACAGCTGCTGTACCAATTCTGGCCGCTGGCTGATTGTGGTTATCAGAGTCGAACAGAGCGGGCAGGCGCCTCCCTCTTGTAGCTGATCCAGCACTACTTCCTCACCACATACCGGGCACAGCCCCATTGGCTCTTTCTTCATAGCGCAACCCTCTTTTATCTACACCGAATAGTGATTTTTGGTGCGCCACCTTAGCATACGTGTAAAAAAAAGACACTGGCAAAGGTGCGAACACCACAAGCAGACATGGCGGGAAGGTTCTTGAAAGCCTTGACTTTTCAGTCCAGACACGATACATAATTTATTCTTGTATATTGTGTATTTTATGAACTCACAAAGTTCGCCTGCATGCAATCGCAGGCTTTTTTTATATTGAGAAGGGTATGTTTGAAAATCTGACCGACCGGCTTGAATCAGTTTTCAAGAAACTCCGCGGCCATGGCGTCCTGACAGAAGAAAACATCCAGGAAGCCATGCGTGAGGTGCGCACCGCCCTGCTTGAGGCTGATGTCAACCTGGGTGTGGTCAAGGATTTTATTACAGCGGTAACACAAAAGGCCGTGGGCCAGGAGGTGCTGAGCAGCCTTTCTCCGGGCCAACAGGTCATCAAGGTGGTGCACAACGAGCTGGTGGACCTGCTGGGGACAGAGGCGCAGCCCTTGAACCTGAGTGGTACACAGCCCGCCGCCATCCTGCTTGCCGGCCTGCAGGGTTCTGGCAAGACCACCACTGCAGCAAAACTAGCCAAGCAACTGAAGGGCAAAGGCCGCCAGCCTCTGCTTGTTCCTGCAGATGTATACCGGCCGGCGGCCATTGAACAGCTGCACGTGCTGGGTGTGCAAATTGGCGTGCCAGTCTACCCATCCGAAGCAACGCACAGCCCGGTGGATATTGCCCGTCAGGCCATGGCCGCCGCTCGGGAGCACGGTCAGGACACTGTTATCATCGACACCGCCGGCCGCCTCCATGTGGATGAAGTGCTCATGGCAGAATTGCAGGCCATTAGCCAGGCAGTGCCACTTGCCGAGGTGCTTTTCGTCGCCGATGCCATGACTGGCCAGGATGCGGTTGTCGTGGCCAACACCTTCAACGCCCAGTTGGCCATCACCGGGGTGGTGCTCACCAAGATGGAAGGCGACGCCCGCGGTGGCGCTGCCCTGTCGGTAAAAAAGGTGACAGGCAAACCTATCAAGTTTGTGGGCATGGGCGAATCAGTGGATGCGCTGGAAGTATTCCACCCCGACCGCACCGCCTCCCGCATCCTTGGCATGGGCGACGTTCTCTCGCTGATCGAGCGGGCCGAGGCAGTTGTTGATCAAAAGCAAGCGGAAAAACTGGCTCAAAAAATCCAGAAAAATGCCTTCACTCTGGAAGATTTTCTTGACCAGATCCAACAGATCAAGAAAATGGGTAGCCTGGAACAGATCATGGATATGATTCCAGGGATCAACAAGCTCAAACAGACCCAGGATGCCCCCAAACCCAATGAAAAGGAACTGGCCCGCACCGAGGCGATCATCCGCTCGATGACCCTGAAGGAACGGCGCAACCATCGCATTATTGACGCCAGTCGCAGGGTTCGCATTGCCAAAGGAGCCGGCACCTCGGTCACTGAAGTCAATCGGGTGCTGAAAAGCTACGGCATGATGCTGAAAATGATGAAGCAGATGAAGGGCAAGGGCATCCTGACCGGAACAAGAAAACGGAAGCTTCCCAAGGGGCTGCGCCGCTAAGACCACCACACATTGATCACGGAACATATATTTTCTACCTGGGCCCCTGGCCCGCCACAACAAGGAGCAACAGCATGGCAGTACATATCCGTTTGACCCGCAGAGGACGGAAAAAACAACCTTTTTACCGGATTGTCGTGGCCGACAGCCAGGCCCCGCGCGACGGCAAGTTTCTCGATATAGTCGGCACCTATGACCCCATGTGCGATCCGGCTGCGGTCAAGATCGACAGCGAAAAACTTGCGCACTGGGTCAGTAAGGGAGCTATTCCCTCGGTCACCGTACGCAGCCTCATCAAAAAGCACGTGGACAGCACGCCTCCAGCGGTGTAAATCCGAACAAGATGAGCGAATTGGTCCGTTATATCGCGCAGAACCTGGTGGATCATCCGGATCAGGTGCGGGTGGATATCCGACAGGAGGAGGACGCCCTCACCTATGAACTCCGTGTAGCCCAGGAAGACCTTGGTAAAGTTATCGGCAAACAGGGTCGTACTGCCAAGGCTATCCGAGCGGTAATGGCTGCCTCCCAAGGCGACGATCGGCGTGCACGGTTGGAAATCGTGGAAGAACAGGGGCCCGAACGGGGATGAATCTGGGTCATGCCAAAAGGTGTAGGGCATCGTCCACTTGCCGAGCAGGTGTATGTGCGCATCGGTCGGGTACTGCGACCGCATGGACTGCGGGGCGAAATCAGGATCGAGCCCTTCACTGCCAAGAAAGAAAACTTTTTTGTCTATACAAAAATTTTTTTGGCAGCCCCGGACGATACGAAAAAACGCGAACACAGGGTAAATCAGGCCAAGTTGAGCGGGACAGCAATGGTGCTCAAGCTGGACGGCTGCGACAACAGGAATGAGGCAGAGTCGCTGCAGGGACAAGAAATTTGGCTGGACAGTCGGGACCTGCCGCCCCTGCCGGTGGGAGAATTTTATCTGCACACCCTGATGGGCAAGGAGGCTCACACGCACGATGGTGTCGTTCTTGGCCGGATAGTGGAGCTGCTGGATACGGACGCGCATGCGCTCCTGGTGGTGCACGGTGGCGGTAACGAATACTTGATCCCGGCAGTGAGCACATTCATCACGGCCGTGCATGCCGAATCGGTTGTGTTTACCCTGCCCCAGGGACTGCTGGAGATAAACGCAAATGAAAAAACATGATGCGTATTGATCTCCTCAGCATTTTTCCGGATTTCTTTGCCTCGCCCCTGGGTGAAGGTATCATCCGGCGGGCGCGGCAGGCGCAGATCATTGACATAGCCATCCACAACATTCGCGACCACGCAGGCGACCGCCATCAGATGACTGATGACCGACCCTACGGCGGTGGTGAAGGGATGGTCATGAAGCCGGAGCCGCTGGCAGCCTGCCTCAAGGCCGTACCACGCCGGGGTCGCAGCCGGGTGATCTTGCTGAGCCCGCGGGGGGTACCGTTTTCACAGCAACAGGCACGCTTGTATGCAGATTTTGATCAGCTCATTCTTGTCTGTGGCCGTTACGAAGGGGTGGATGAGCGTTTCAGCAGCCACCATGTGGACGAAGAGTGCTCGATTGGCGATTATGTGCTCAGCGGTGGAGAACTTGCAGCTTTGGTGGTGATCGATGCTGTTTGTCGCCTTTTGCCAGGTGCGCTTGGTTGCGCTGATTCGGCAGAACGCGACAGCTTCAGCCGCAGTCTGCTCAAACACGATCAATATACCAGGCCACCGGTGTTCGAAGGGTTGGAAGTACCAGCGGTTTTGCTATCTGGCGATCATCTGGCCATTGCCCGCCACCGTTTTTTGGAATCCGTGCGCCTGACCCTGGACAGACGAGCGGATCTGCTCAACGGGTTGGAGTTGAGCAAGGCTGAACGCGTGCTCCTTGCCCAAGAAGGGCTCTTGGACCGAGTTGAGCAGGCGCGACAAGAGCAGAAACAAGCCCGGGAAATCAACGCATGATCCGCCCGCGCCTTGGTCTGGCCTTGGTTCATTATCCTGTTCTCAATCGGCGGGGTGAAGCCATTGGTTCTGCCCTCACCAACCTGGACCTACACGACATTGCCCGGGCGGCCCGTACATTCGGAGTGTGCAGCTACTGGGTGGTTACACCCTTTGCCGAACAGCAGCACATGGCCGAGGAAATTATCGGCCACTGGCAAGAGGGCTATGGCGCACAGGCCAATCCCGATCGAGGCGAAGCCCTGTCGCTGGTGCGGATTTGCAGTAGTCTGGCCGAGGCAATAGCAGGTATGAATGCCTCCCTGAACGGAGAAAAAGCGACAGTGGTCGCCACCTGCGCGCGTTGCGGGCGGGAAACATTGCCCTTTTGTGATATGCGCTCGCGTCTATGGCAGGGAGAACCCTTTCTCCTCCTTTTGGGTACAGGCTGGGGCCTTGCCCCGGAAATTTTGGATGGGGCAGATGCGGTACTGCCGCCCATTGTGGGAGTTGGCAGCTACAACCACCTTTCGGTGCGTTCGGCCACAGCCATTCTGCTGGATCGCCTCATGGGAAGCACAGCCGGTTGCTCGGACAACGGTTATGCCGGAACAAAACAGTAACTCTGTTGAATATTTGTATACAACAAGCGGCGTATTCACGCCACAGACCTCTGAAGGGATAGCATCATGAATGTACTTGAACAAATTGATCTGGAACAGATGCGTTTTGATATGCCCGACTTTCGCCCCGGCGATACGGTCAAGGTGCACATCCGCATCGTTGAAGGCAACAAGGAGCGTGTGCAGGTGTACCAAGGCGTGGTAATCCGCCGCAAGCGCGGCAACATGGATGCCAGCTTTACCGTGCGCAAGATTTCCCACGGTGTCGGAGTGGAAAAAACCTTTGCGCTTCATTCCCCCAGAATCGAAAAGGTGGAAATTGTTACCCACGGTCGGGTACGCCGTTCCCGTCTGTACTACCTGCGCAATCTTCGTGGTAAGGCAGCCCGTATTCGCGAACGCGGCCTCAACAAATAAGACGCAAGTCTGTTCAGCGGCCACACAGTTTCAGCTGGCACAATACACATCCCCGAAGATGTGTATTGTGCGTTTTGTTCTACAGCAGTGCGCATAGACAACGGTAACACGCCATAAGGCTACCATCACACCATGAGGGGACCATGAAGCAGGGGCGCAGCCGGAACATGGCTTTGTCCTTGTCCAGTACAGGCGCAAGTCTGGCAGACTATCCCGACACCTTTGCCATTGAGCGCAGCCTGCACGCCCAGGGGGTAACTCCTGTTGCCGGAGTGGATGAAGCGGGCCGGGGCCCGCTGGCCGGACCAGTGGTGGCTGCCTGTGTTGTTTTGCCTGAACCGTGCGAATACTCTATATTCCGAGATTCCAAGACGCTCAGTGCAAAAACGCGGGAATCTCTTTTTAACTTGCTCCATGAAAATGGCGCCTGCATTGGCCTGGGTTTGGCTGAGGCCAAGGAAATTGATACGCTCAATATTCTGCAGGCCTCACTGCTTGCCATGAAGCGAGCGGTGGTGGCCTGCGCAGAAAAGGACAATCCCATGCCCGCCTGTTTGCTGGTGGACGGCACCTTTAGCGTGCCACTCCCCATCCGCCAGCACACCCTGGTCCGTGGCGAGAGGCAAAGTGCCTCCATTGCCGCTGCCTCCATCCTAGCCAAGGTCCACAGAGACCATCTGATGCTCAACCTGCACGAGCAATACCCCTGCTATAACTGGCAAAAGAACAAGGGTTATCCGACCCGGGCGCATCGACAGGCCATTGCCCTCCATGGCCCTTGCCCCCAACATCGTATGAGCTTCAGAGGTGTGCGGGAACATGTGGGCAAAACCATGGTCATACAGGAGTTGCCCTTGGGATAAGGAAAGCCAAGCCGCGGCCATCTCGTACAGCAGGCCGCATCGGAGAAGAGGCTGCGGTGTGCTACCTGCAAAAGCAGGGGTACCAGATCCTGGTGCGCAATTTCCGCAAGGCCTTTGCCGAAGTGGACATCATTGCCCGCCAGGGTGAGACCTTGGTGTTCATTGAGGTGAAAGCCCGCACCTCCCTGCGATTCGGGGTTCCTGCCGAGGCAGTGCATGCAGACAAGCAGCGCCGCTTGTCAAAAATTGCGCTGCACTATATGATGCAAGAGGGTTTGGGCAACTGTTCCGCCCGCTTTGATGTGGTTAGTGTCCTGCTTGACCACAACGGTGTTGTTGAGCGTATTGAACTTTTTGAAAATGCCTTTGACTATTTGACGTAACTATGCGCACCACCGTCAATAGTGCACAAACGCTGTACATCACCATGGGTTGCCCTGCTGGTATCGGGCCGGAGATCCTTGTGCGCCTTTTTGCTGGAGAAACCCAATGGCGTCCCGATCCTGCCTGGCCGACAGTGGTGGTGGGAGATCTGGGTATCCTGCAGCAGGCCGCCCAAGTGACTAAGAGGCAGGTACGACCCACACCCTGGCAGCCGGGACACAACATTACCACAGGGGAGATACCGGTGCTGCAGGTGGACAGCCCCGATCTGCATGATCTCAAATGGGGCCAGCCCACAGCGGCCAGCGGTCGGGCCATGGCCCGCTATATTGAACAGACTGTAGCCCTGCTTGGCAGCGGCCAGGGAAGTGCACTCATCACCTGCCCGATCAGCAAATTCAGCCTACAGGCAGCCGGCTATCCCTATCCTGGGCATACAGAGATGCTGGCGGCCCTCACCAACACGCGCGAAGTGCATATGATGATGGCTGGTCCGCGCCTCAAGGTGGTGCTGGTCACCATCCACGAAGCCCTGCAGCGGGTGCCCACCTTACTTTGCGCCGAAAAAATCAGCGCCTGCATAGGCCAAACACATACCACCCTCCAACGGGATTTTGGCTGCGCCACCCCGCGTATTGCAGTGGCCGGGCTCAACCCGCATGGTGGCGAACAGGGCCTTTTTGGCGACGAAGAGACGCGCGTTATCCAGCCGGCCTTGGAGGCAGCCAGACGTGCTCTGCCGCAGGCCGAATTGAGCGGTCCCTGGCCACCGGATACGGTTTTTTACCAGGCTGCCCAAGGTAAATTTGACGCGGTGATTGCCATGTACCACGATCAGGGACTCATTCCCTTTAAACTGCTCCACTTTGCAGATGGCGTCAACGTCACCCTGGGCCTGCCCATTATCCGCACCTCGGTGGATCATGGCACTGCCTACGACATTGCCGGCAAGGGACTGGCCAAGGCAGACAGCCTGGCCGCTGCCCTCGTGTTGGCTCAGAATATGGCTGCAAACCGGATGCGTCATGGATGCTGACACAGTGCAACGCGGTCTTTTGATCGCCTTTGAGGGTATTGATGGTGCTGGCAAGTCAAGTCATTTACGGTGGCTTGCCGCCTACCTGCGCGGGCAGGGACTTGGCGTGGTGGAAACCAGAGAACCCACGAATGGCACCTATGGTCAGTATATCCGTAACCTCTTTACCAACAGAAAAAAACTGAGTCCAGAGGAGGAACTGGAGCTTTTTCTACTGGACCGCAAGGAACATGTAGCCCAGTGCATCAACCCGGCCCTGGCCGCTGGGCAAATCGTCCTCACTGACCGCTACTATTTTTCCTCCGTTGCCTATCAGGGGGCAGCGGGCATGGACCCGGTCGACATTTTTGCCAAAAATGCCTTTGCCCCGGAGCCGGATATGGTTTTGCTGCTCAGGGTGTCGCCACAGGAAGGGCTGCGTCGTATTCGCGAGCAGCGCCGTGAACATCCCAACGATTTTGAGCAGGAAGAGCAGTTGATCAAGGTGGACAGACTCTTTGCCTCCTTTCCCCAGAGCTATATCAAACGCATTGACAACAGCGCCAATCGCGACAAGGTTCAGACCTGTATTCAGCAGCTGGTGCGGGAACTGTGTTGTGCCAGGGGATTTGCATGCCAGTAACGATCTTTCGCCATCTATGTTCTCTGCTTCTCGCTGCGCCTTTTTGTCTTGCCCTTAATGCCTGCCAGCCTGCGGCAGACAAGGCTTCGGCCCTGCCAGCAAAGGCCACGCAACCACCACACGCAGCAACAGTCAAGCTTCCTGCTCCAGATACGGATTTTGCCTGTGCCTACTTCTATTTTTTGTGGGGACGCAATGCCGAACTGCGTCTGCAGTTTGCCGAGGCACTGGAGGCCTATGAAAAGGCGGTTATCTGTGATCCCGAGGCAAACTATGCCGAAGACAAGATCCCCATACTCCTGCTCCGGCTTGAGCGCAGTAGCGAGGCAGCCAGCTGGCTTGAACGGTATCTACAGAAAAATCCGGGCAATGCGACCATGCGTATGCTCTATGCCCGTGTCCTGCTGGGCCAGCAGGACACGGCCGCTGCCATGGAACAGTACCAGCGCATTGTTGAAAACCATCCTGATGATCCTACGGTCATGCTGCCATTGGCAGAAGTGTATCTCGTCAGCGGCCATACAGACAATGCTCGCACCATACTGAGTAAGATCCTGCAACTCGACCCCCAATCCTATCAGGCCCATATCCTCATGGCCCGGCTCCTGCGCGGTGAAGACAGGCCCGAGGAGGCCAAGGCCCACTACAGCCAGGCGCTGGGCCTTAACTGGTCTGCCGAAGTACAGAGCGAAGAGGCGGAACTGCTGGTGCAGCAAAAGAACTATGTGCAGGCAGAGGCCATGTACCGGGATATCATTGACCGGGAGGAGCAAAATGAAAACGCCTACCTTGGCCTGATACGGCTTTTCCTTCTGCAGGGCAGGGATGATCTAGCTCTACAGGAATTGCAGAATCTGCGACAAGTGGCAGACAAACCGTTGTGGGTGGATTTATCCATCGCCAGACTCTACATCAAACAGAAAAAATACAAGGCAGCCAGATCTGTACTGGAGCAGATGCTTAACCGGGAGAACATCACTGAGGCCCGTTATCTGCTCGCCATCCTCTTGCAGCAGGAAAAAAAATACGAGGCAGCTCTGCGGCAGGTACGGCTGATAGACCACAAAGCACCGGAGTTTCTCGATGCCCTCGGGCTCATGGTGAACCTGTACAAGGAACTGAACCGGGCAGATGATGCGGTGCTCCTTTTGGAGCGCAATATTGCCAATCCCATTACCAGGCATCCTGTCATGTACCGGCTTTTGGCTTCCCTGCACGACAGCCAGGGCCGCAACACCATGGGCCGCAGGGTACTGGAGCAGGGAATCGCACATTTTCCAGGAGATGAAGACCTGCTTTATAGCTATGGTCTTCTGCTGGAGGGTCAGGGCGAACATACCGCTGCCCTGGAAGTTATGGAAAACATTGTGGCCATCAACCCGAAGAATGCTGCAGCCCTGAATTTTGTCGGCTACAGCTGGGCCGAAAAAAGCATAAACTTGGACAAGGCCCTGGACTACCTGCTCCAGGCAGTCACACTCAAGCCAGACAATGGCTATATTCGCGACAGCCTTGGCTGGGTATTGTATAAACTGGGCAGAGTAGAAGAGGCTACACACGAACTGGAAGAGGCAAGCCGCCTGGCCCAGGACGACCCAGCCATCCTCGAGCACCTGGCTGAAGTCTACCTGGCCGCTGGCAAACGCGAGGCCGCACTCACCCTCTATAAACAGCTGCTCAAGCACTACATCGACAGCCAAAACGAGACAGCGCGCCACAAAACCCTGGAACAAATCTACTCCATCGAACATCAGCCAAGTCCATGAACCACCTTCTTGTCCGAGTACTTGTCCACAGTGGGCTCTGCGTCCTGATCCTTGTTCTGCTGAGCGCCTGTGGTGGAATCAGCCTGCCTAAGACCAGCGCCCTCCCTGCCCTGGAGCAGCGGGAGGCTATTGAGCGCCTCACGACCCTGGCCCAGGAGCCGCTCCCACCATCCGTGGAGACAGATTATCTCATTTCCTGGAACATTCTGGGGAGTAGCGGCCGGGTGGATGCTGTCTTGCTGATGGATGAGCCCGATCAACTGCGCTTCAGTGCCCACGATCCTCTGGGTCGCACCCTGTATCTGGCCGTATCTGATGGCACCAACTTTACCATGGTGAATAACCGGGCGGCAACGGTACGCCGGGGTCGGGTTGACGGGGCTTCCTGGCGATCCGTGGTACCGGAGCCATTGATCCTGGCAGATATTGTGCCACTGTTGGGTGGCCGGGTGCATGGCCTGACGTCAACTTTAAGTGGTCAGATCGAGGCAGCGCAGAACCCAGAGCAAACCGGGTACTGGTTTGTCTGGCAAGATAGCCGAAAATTCAGCCATCATCTGCTCTTGGACAGGGAACGTAACCTGGTGGCCAGACACCTGCTGGTGGACAAGAAAGATACTATCCTCCTTGATGTCAGCTACCTCAACTACGACCTGGACGAAGAAACAGGATATTATTGGCCGAAAACCACCGAGGTGAGTGGCAGCATTGTCAAAGGGAAACTGCTGTTGGAACGCCAGGGACTTCTTTCCTTTGATCCCCTGCCGGTTGCCACCTTCTTTTTGGAGCTTCCTTCGCATTTCAAGGTGGAACAATTGCGCTGAGTACTGCCCGGGATGCAGCCATCTGCATCGTCACACGCTGATGCGGCTCACGGCCTGATCTTCGTCCTTACCCCTTCTTACTGCCCTTTGCGCAGAATCCGTTTATCACCAACGCGCAGGGTGAGCTTGATCCGGTCAAAGTATTCCAGCAAAGGAATGGAAAACTTGCGGGTCAGACCAGTCAGCTCCTTGAACCGTGGGGCATCGATTTCCCCCTGTTCTCTCAATGCGGCCACAAGCCGCTCCTCCAGGGCTGTCAATGCACTTGCATGAAAGAGCAATGCATCGCTGACCCGCACCAACATTCCCCGCGAGCTGAGCAGCTCGATCATCTGTAGGCTCTGTTTTTCCGGGACATCTGGAAAAAGCGTCAGAACGTCCTTCAGGTTGGGCGGAGTGAGGCCTGCCTCGTGGTAAAGTGCCACAAGCCGCTCCTCCATGGCCTGTTCATCCACCTGCAGGCGTACCGCATGCCCGCTCAGACGCAAGATGCCTTCCTCCTGCACCACATCTCCTTTTTTGGCCAGCACGGCGAGCTGTTGCATGAGTAGGCGGGCATCCACCGCAGGACGTATCTGACTGCGCAACTCTTCCCGGCCCATGCCCTGCTTCAACGGGTTGGCGCGATGAAATTCCGCAAGGATACCGACAATACGCTCCTGCAACAGCCGGGCCACCGGTGCCGCCAGCATGCGCTGGGTATCGCTTTCCACAATGACCAGGGCACCGGTTGAAACCGGATGTTGCAGTGCTTTTTGCAAACGCTTGCCAAAGATACCGCTACGGGCCGCAAGCTGGTTCATGGTAAGCCCCTGCAGGCCGCTTTCCTCCACAAGCTCAAGGAGGATATCCTCCTGCTCTCCACTGGCATAGACAGCAAGGGCCTGTGCTGCCTGAGCACGGTCTGCCTCCTGTAAACGCCGGCGCTTTCTTGGTCCCACACTGAGAATCCGACCACCGGCAATGGTTGCGGCCGGTGAATAGCTGCGCAGCACAAAGCGGTCATCCGGCCAAGCCGCGGCCCTGTGCTGGAGAATAAGCTGGGCATAACCCTGCTCGCCCGGGGCAAGCGCATCGGCCCGCAAGAGAGACACCCGGCCGGTAATCTCGCGGGTGCCCATATGCACCCGCACCTGACTGCGGTGCTTCAGAGGCTTGGCTGCAGCAGACAACACCTGCACCTCAACGTCAAAGATACTTGCAGCCACCATCGAACCCGGGCTGGCTGCCATATCGCCCCGGTTGATCTGCTCCTTCTCCACCCCCTGTAGGTTGATGGCGGTACGGTGCCCGGCCTCGACCACTTTTTCTTCCCGGCCATGCACCTGTATGCCCCTGATTTTTGCGTTCAGCCCGCCGGGATACAAGGTCAGATCCGCCCCGCTTTCAATGCGGCCATTCAGGGAGGTACCAGTGATAACCGTGCCAAACCCCTTCATGGAAAAGACCCGGTCCACCGGGATGCGGAAGGGACCGAATTCGTCGGAATGCGGCAAAGCCATTACCTTGGCAGCAAGGGCCTCCCGTACCGCCTCCACTCCTTTGCCACTGATTGAGTCCACTGCCAGTATCGGTGCATCTGCAAGAAAGCTGTCTGCAAAAAACTCGTGCAGTTCCTCTTCCACCATCTCCAGCCATTCGGGCTCCACCAAATCTTTTTTGGTGAGCACGATGATGCCGTCGCGCACCCCCAAGAGCCGGCAGATATCGAAATGCTCCACTGTCTGGGGCATGATGCCTTCATCCGCAGCCACAATAAAGGCCACCAGATCCATGCCCGCAGCTCCAGCCACCATGTTGCGCACAAATTTTTCATGACCAGGCACATCGACAATGCCCAGCCGCTGGCCGTCCGGCAGATCAAGATAGGCAAAGCCAAGCTCAATGGTAATGCCGCGCTCCTTTTCCTCCTTGAGACGGTCGCAATCCATACCGGTCAACGCGCGAATGAAACTGGTCTTCCCATGATCCACATGGCCGGCCGTACCAAGAAGTATTGCGCGCATGGCAGCTTCTCCCCCTGTGCATAATTCTGAAAAACAACGGCTACAACGCCACAAAAAAGAAAACCGGAAGGGAAAATATTTCCGGTTCCGGTTTTCAAGCCAAGCTATTGCCCGAAAAAAACCTACAGATAGGGATTACTTCGTGCTTCCTGACCGATGGTGGATTGTAAGCCACCGTAACCGTGGCCAGGCCAGACCAGGGTATCGGCCGGCAGGACCAGAAGTTTGCTGCGGATGCTGTCGATCAGCTGTTGCATGGAACCCTTGGGAAAATCCGTACGTCCCACTGCACCCACAAAGAGTGTGTCTCCCGTAAAACAGTGCGGCGCATTGTACAGACACATCCCACCCGGGGTATGTCCCGGGGTATGCAGCACCTGCAGCTGTTCCTGACCAATGGCGATCATCTCACCATCGCGCACCGCCACATCCACTGGCGGTGACTCGGTCAAACCCAGGCCGGAAAAATAACGCCGGATGGCCGGATCGCTGAAATAGGCCACATCCGCCTCGTGCATGACGATCTGCGCACCAGTACCCTGCTGCACTGCTGCGTTACCGCAGACATGATCCAGATGCCCATGGGTATTGATAATATACTTGGTATTCAGGCCCTGATCCCGTAGGTATTTCAAGATACGTTCTTCATCGCCGCCCGGATCAATGACCGCGGCTTCCTTGCTCTTGTCGCAGGATACAATGTAGCAACAAACGCCCATCATCCCAACCACGAGTTGTTCCACACGCATACGCCACTCCCTCCTCTCCTACCGACTGACCACAAGGTGATGATTGTGGTGGTGATTCCGCGGTAGACCAAGTTCAATAATGACAGCCCCTCACTACGCCTGCAAGCCTCATCAACCCAGGCCACAGGCACCCGGATTGCATCCACAACCGCTGGCAAAGGGATCGACCAACACCGGGCCCGGGGGCAAACGCTGCTCCACAGCACTGACCACCGCCTCAAAGGCCTTGGCAGCCGGACTGTCCGTGCCCGAGGAGAGATAGGGGCTGCCTGTGTCTCCACCACTCACCACTTGGGGATCCATGGGAATACTGCCAAGAAAGGGTAGATCAAACTCCTGGGCAGTGCGTTCACCCCCGCCTTTACTGAAAATATCCACCTCCTGGCTGCAGTGCGGACAAACAAAGCCCGACATGTTCTCCACCAGACCAACAATGGGCATGTCCACAGTTTTGCAGAAGTTGATGGATTTACGCACATCGGCCAGAGCTACCTCCTGGGGCGTGGTCACCACCAGGGCCTGTACGCCCGGGATGGTTTGGGCCACAGACAGCGGCTCATCACCGGTGCCTGGAGGTGCGTCCACGACCAGGTAATCCAGTTCACCCCAGTCCATGTCAGAGACAAACTGACGGATGGCCTGTATTTTCAAGGGGCCACGCCAAATAATGGCTTCGTCCCGGTCCTTCATCATGTATTCCAAAGACACCACCTTAAGGGTGTCGTTATAGATCAAAGGTGGTACCAGGCCATTGGGATCTTCAGGCGCAACCAGCATGCCGGTCAGATTGAGCATACGGCAAACATCCGGGCCGTGCAAATCCACATCCATGAGTCCAACCTTGTGGCCACGTTTGGCCAGACTTAAGGCCAAATTCACAGCCACCGTGGACTTTCCCACCCCGCCCTTGCCACTCATCACCAGGATCTTGTTCTTGATCTTTCCCAACGACCTGTTGATGGCCAAATCCTGCTGCGCCAGCCGCGCATCCCCAGTACCACAGGTTCCCTGCTGCGAGCTGCCGCTGCCACAGGTGCTTCCACATGAACCGCTCATATTTTTCCTCCATTTTATGGGCCCGGCCAATGACCGTGCCACAAACCCAAACAATACGTACACAAACGCGCACAAGATACGTACGGTATCGTGTCAATTCGTCGCATACACTAATGCTGCCACCCTGAAAAGCAACAAAAAACAAAAACAACGCTTCTGCTATCCCGTTATGGTGTCGGGATTTTTCTCTTCTTTTTCCCACGTGTTCAAATTGCCAGGAGCCAGATGATGCTTAAAAGTATATGCTTAGTGTCAGTGTCCCACTTCGACTCCAGGGCCGAACAGGACAATCTGGCCACGAACGCACCACGTTTGCATAACGGGAGAATACCCCATGGATCAATTCAGCAAAAAATTGTTGCAGGAGCTTCAACAGATGCAGCAGCACAGCGGCAGAATTCTGCGCAGTATGTCCATTGCCCGCATGATTCCAGCTGATAGTCGCGGCTGGCAACCTGCAGTGGATATTTATGAAACCGAAAACACCTTCCTCCTCTATGCCGAGCTTGCCGGTGCCCGCAGCGACAGCCTGCAGGTACTGGTGGAGGGGCGGAGCATCCGCATCAGCGGTGTGCGCCAACTGACCGATCATCCCAGCATTGCTTGTATCCACCAATTGGAAATGGAGCTTGGCCCTTTTCAACGCACCCTGATACTGCCTGCGGCCATTGAGGTCGACGAGGTGCACTCATCGTACACGCATGGCGTTCTCCTGGTCACTCTGCCTAAAAAGGGTAAAAAACCTCGAAGAACGATCAATATACAGTCTGGAGACTAACGGTATGGCCAACGAAGAACACAGCGAACAAAAAAAAGTAGATCCCGTCGAGTTGGGTGTCCCGGAAATCCTGTCCATTCTGCCTTTGCAAGGTTTTGTTTTCTATCCAGGTATGGGCTTTCCCCTGCAGGTGTCCAGCGAGGCCTCAAAGGGCCTGATAGACGACGTCCTGTTGGGCGACCGACTCATTGGGCTGGTGCCCAGCAAAAAAGAACAGAGCAAGGACGACGATGCCCTTGGACAGGACGACCTCTACCAGGTGGGCGTGGTCGGCTACCTGCATAAAATCAACAAGGCGCAGGAAGGCTACTACCAAATTCTGGTGAGTGGCACGCACAAGTTTGCCATTGATGAATTTTTGCAGGACAGCCCCTATATCAAGGCCCGGGTGCATGAACTGCCCATGGAGCAGGTGGAGGACAAAAACATCGAAGCCCTGCTCTTCAATATCCGCAGCCAGTTCCAGAAGCTAGTCAGCGCCACTGAACTCCCCCAAGAGTTGGTGGCCACGGTTAACAGCTTGACCAATCCTTTCTACGTGGCCTACCTGGTCAGCTCCCAGCTCAACTTGAAGATCGATATGGAGCAGGAGATTCTGGAAATCGGCCCCCTGGCCGACCTGTTGCACCGGGTGGCCAGTGAACTGCACAAACGCATGGAGACCGTGGAGATGAGTAAGCAGCTCCAGGCCTCGATGAAGAAAGATATGGATGAGCGCCAGCGCGAATTCTTTCTCAGGCAGCAGCTGCAGGCCATCCGCAAGGAACTGGGTGAAGATGAAGAGGGAAAGGCCGAGGTGCGTGAACTGCGTGAAAAAATCGCGGCCAAGCTTTTGCCCGAGCATGCCCGCGCCGTGGCGGAAAAAGAAGTCAACCGGCTGGAGCGCATTCCGCCCTCGTCGCCGGAATATACGATTTCACGCACCTATGTCGACTGGATACTTGAACTACCCTGGCTGGAATCCACCACCGATACCCTGGATCTGGACCAGGCGGCCCAGGATCTGGATGCAGACCACTACGGCCTGGAAAAGATCAAAAAACGTATTCTGGAATTTCTGGCCGTGCGTAAGCTCAAGGAAGATGTGCATGGCCCGATCCTCTGTTTTGTCGGGCCCCCGGGTGTGGGCAAGACCTCGCTGGGTCAGTCCATCGCCCGCACCATGGACCGCAAGTTCGTGCGCATTGCCCTGGGTGGCGTACGGGACGAGGCAGAGATACGAGGCCATCGTCGCACCTATATCGGTGCCCTGCCCGGTCGCATTATCTCCAGCCTCAAACGGGCCGGAGCCAACAATCCGGTTTTCCTTTTGGACGAGGTGGACAAGCTGGGCAGTGACTTCCGTGGCGATCCTTCCTCGGCCCTGCTGGAAGTGCTCGATCCGGAACAAAACTCCACCTTCACCGATCACTATCTCGACATCGAATTTGATCTCTCTAAGGTGATGTTCATTGCCACGGCCAATGTGTTGGATACCATCCCCGGTCCCTTGCGCGACCGTATGGAGATCGTGGAACTCTCAGGCTACACCCTGGAAGAAAAAACAGCCATTGCCATGCGCTATCTCCTGCCCAAGCAACTGGAAGCGCACGCCTTGACTAACGATGACCTGATTTTACCAGAGGAAACTATCCGCAGCCTGATCAACCTCTACACCCGCGAGGCCGGGGTACGCAACCTGGAGCGGGAAATGGCCGCGCTCTGTCGCGGGGTGGCAGCCAAAATTGCCCGCGGCCACAGCGGTGCCATTACCATCACCCCAGGGGATCTGTACGACTATCTGGGACCGCAGCGCTTTTTCCAGGAAATGAAAACCCGCAGTTGGGGACCAGGCCTGGCCACCGGCCTGGCCTGGACACCGGTCGGCGGTCAGATACTGTTCATCGAATCCTCACGTATGCAAGGCAAGGGCGGGCTCATGCTCACCGGCAAGCTGGGTGAGGTGATGAGGGAGTCGGCCACAGCAGCGCTCACCTATATCAAGTCGCACACGCAGGATCTCAAGCTTGATCCTGCGACCTTTGCCGAGATCGACCTGCACGTGCACGTGCCAGAAGGAGCCATCCCCAAGGATGGGCCCTCTGCAGGGGTGGCCATGGTTTCCTCGCTCTATTCCGTTCTTTCTGGCAAGCCGGTGCGCCAAGATGTGGCCATGACCGGAGAGATTACCCTGCGCGGCGATATCCTGCCGGTGGGCGGTATCAGCGAAAAGGTACTGGCTGCCCTGCGCGCCGATATCAACGAATTGGTGTTGCCGCCGCTCAATGAAAAGGATGTGCTGGAAATACCCGAAGAAATCCGCAAAGATGTGATCTTCCACTACCCGCACACCATTGAGGAAGCCCTGACCATTCTCATGGGCGCAGATTCCCCTACTAGCCATGAGGCAACATGATGCTGGCCTGGTTCAAAAAAAAGTTCAGCAAACAGCAAAAAACAGAACAAGCAAGTGAAACAGAACTGCGGGAAGAAGAGCAAATACTGACAGAGGCACCCCCTCCTGCTGCCGAGGTTCTAACCGATGGCGAAGCTGACGCTGTCCCTGAGGTTGCAGGCGAAGAAGACACGGTTCAGGAGCCAGAGGAGGCAGCTCCACCCAGGGTTGCACCTGAAGAACCAGTAACGACCACTTTGGGCACCACGCTGCCTGCGCAGGAAGATTTTGTCCCTGCAGCCGCTGAATCTGATCAGGAGGAAAGAGCGACAAGCAGCGACGCTGTGGATTTGCCTGTTGGAGAGGAAATAGAGACAAATCTTGCAGAGCCGGAGCAGGCAGAAATGCTTGCCCCGGCATCCAGTCCTGGCCTGTACACAGAGGAAGCTGCCCCGGAAGAAGGGCTAGCAACTGTGGCAACTGCTCTTGACAGCCCGCCTGCAGAGGAAGAATTGCCTTTTGTTGAAGATCCCGGCGTGTCTGAGCTGCCCGACACCTCGACAGCAACAGGGATGCCCACTGCTGTTGACCTGGAAACTGCACCAGAAGACCAAGCCCCCGGGACAGAAGAGATCTTTGTGGGTGAAGAATCTGCCCAGGAAGCCATAGCAACCACTATGGAGGCGGAGGAAGAGACCAGCGCTGCTGAAGAGGAAGAGGAAACAGCTGCAGATCAAGATGAACTCTCGCCTTCCTCCAGCTTTACCCAGGAAAAACCAGCAGCCAAATCCATGTTCCGTCGCCTGCAAGACCGCCTGGGCAAGACCCGCAGCTCCTTTGTCTACCAGCTGGACCGGCTCTTCATGGGCGAGAAGGAAATCAGCCAGGAGCTTTTTGACCAGCTGGAAGAACTCCTGATCACTGCTGATCTGGGCGTGACCACGACCATGGAACTGCTCGACAAGGCGCGCAAACGGGTCAAGCGCGATCAACTCAGCGATCCACTGGCGCTCAAAAATATCCTCAAGGAGGAAATGCTCGCCTACATCACTGCCTCAGACCAGCCAGCAGAGCTGGTCATGCCGGAAAAAGGCCCCTTTGTTATTATGGTGGTGGGGGTCAATGGTGTAGGCAAAACCACCACCATCGGTAAGATTGCCGCAAAATTTGTCCGATCAGGTCAATCCACCCTGTTGATTGCTGCAGACACCTTCCGTGCCGCAGCCATCGACCAGCTCAAAATCTGGGGCGAGCGGGTGGGAGTGGAGGTGGTGGCGCAAAAGCCCGGAACAGATCCAGCCTCTGTGGTTTTTGATGGCATTGACTACGGTCTTGCCCACAATGTGGATGCAATCCTCATCGACACTGCCGGTCGTCTGCACACCAGCGTCAACCTCATGGAAGAACTCAAGAAAATTCAGCGGGTCATGGGCAGGCGTTTACCCGGAGCACCCCACGAGGTACTACTGGTACTGGACGCCACCACCGGCCAAAACGGCATTGTCCAGGCCAGGCTCTTCCACGAAGCGGTCGGAGTGAGTGGTCTGGCATTGACAAAACTTGACGGCACTGCCAAGGGTGGTATTGTGGCCAACATTTGTCAGGAGTTGAAAATACCGGTGCGTTTCATTGGCATTGGTGAACAGCTCGACGACCTGCGCGATTTTAACGCTGCGGAGTTTGTTGATGCCCTTTTTACCGAAAGTACCCGGTGAAGCTGGCCTGTGTCCGCACAGTGCTCAACCCCGTGCTCCTGCTAACATGCACGCAAGGATTCGATGGAATACAGACAACATAACCAGCCAGGCTGCGGTGGCTGCCTGATCCTGCTCACCCTGTTGATCCTGGTAACCGGCGGTGCACCCGCCCTGCTCAACTTTATCGGCGTCCTGTTTTATTCGGGCTTGGCCGGTATCCTGGTGCTGCTTGGCCTGTTCTGGGCCTTTTCCTATCATGTGCAGCGTCGGGTTTCCACCTATGAGGCCTCGCAGAGCGAAAGCCACCGACGCTTTGTCGTGCTTTTGGTCAATATCCTGGTAAAAATCGCCCAGGCAGACGGCCATTTCACCAAGGCAGAGCTACGGACCATCCTCAACTTTTTCCAGTACACCCTGCGCTACAATCAGGATCAGATCTACTGGGTCAAGCAACTCATCAAGGAGGCGCGTGACTCCCAGACCGATATGGGAACCTTGCTGGAGGAGTTCCGCACCAGTTTTGCCTACGAGCCACGCTTGATCCTGCTGGAGCTAATCTACCAGATCATCTACACCAAACAACCCCCACCGGAAAGCGAGCTGCGCCAGGCCAGGGAAATCGCCCGGGTGCTGGGAATTTCCACCTACGACCAGCGCACTATTGAGGCCAAATACACCTACCGCCAGCACCAGGAAAGCGCCAATGCCGCCACCCTGGAAGAGCAGTATTATGCGGTGCTTGGCCTGGAAAAGGGCGCAAGTTTTGATGAGATCAAAAAGGCCTACCGCAAGCTCTCCATGCAATACCACCCCGACAAGGTCAGCCACCTGGGCGAGGAATTCAAGGGGGTTGCCGAGGAAAAGATGAAGGAAATCAATGTAGCCTATGGCTATTTTGAGAAGAAGTTTGCCAAATGACGCACCAGCCTGAACCCAGGCTAGAGTGCAAATCTATATTATAAGCTAACGGTTCGTAGCGTCCAACCACATGACACCCGGAGGTAGGATATGAGCATTGCCAAAAAAATGCGTCTTTTTTCCGAAAAATCGTCCATGATTCGTAAGATGTTCGAAGAGGGCGCACGCATGAAGGCGCAGTTCGGTGAAGACAAGGTCTTTGACTTCAGCCTGGGCAATCCAGATGTACCGCCACCGCCGCAATTCTCAAAAATCCTGCAACAAATCGCCACGGATGAAACGCCGGGCATACATGGCTATATGCCCAACCCTGGCTTCCTCTTTGTACGCGAAGCCCTAGCCAAACGTTTGAGCAAGGATCAGGCCGTGCCCCTGAGCGGCGGCGACATCCTCATGACCTGCGGTGCTGCCGGCGCGCTTAACGTCATCTTCAAGGCCCTGCTGGATCCGGGCGACGAGGTGCTGGTGCCTGCGCCCTACTTTGTCGAGTACGGTATGTATGTGGACAACCACAATGGCGTGCTCAAGACCGTTGCCACGGATGCGGAGTTCAATCTGGATCTGGCCGCCATTGAGAATGCTCTGACCGAGAAGACCAAGATCATCCTCTTGAACAGTCCCAACAATCCCACGGGTCAAATCTATCCGGTAGCAACACTCCAGCAGCTTGGTGATTTACTGACGCAGGTTCGCAAAAAATCCGGCCGCACCATCTATATGGTCTCGGATGAGCCCTACCGCAACATCGTCTTTGATGGCCACGAGGTGGCCCCCTTGCTCAAAGCTTCCACCAACACCCTTGTTGCCTCCTCCTATTCCAAGGAGCTCTCCTTGCCGGGCGAGCGCATTGGCTATATCGCCGTGCATCCGGATATGGAAGACAAGCAGGAAATGCTGGGAGCACTCACTCTGGCCAACCGCATCCTTGGCTTTGTCAATGCACCGGCACTCATGCAGCGGGTGGTGGCACAGTTGCAAGATGTGGCTGTGGATAGCAGTATTTATGCACAAAGACTCGAGGCCTTCTGCCCTATCCTCGACGAGGCTGGTATCAGCTATGTGCGACCCAAGGGTGCTTTTTATCTCTTTCCCAAATCACCCATTGCCGATGACGTACAGTTCTGCGCTATCCTGAAGGAGGAAAAGATCCTGGCCGTGCCAGGCCAGGGCTTTGGTCTGCCCGGTCATTTCCGCCTGGCCTTCTGCGTGGATGAAAAGGTGATCCGCGCCTCAGCTCAGGCCTTCAAAAACGCCGCAGCTGCTGCGAAAAAATAATGCTGGCGTATTCAATCCCGTTTCAAAGTCATCCTTGCTTCCTATCAATATAGCGTTCAAAATAACGCCATGAAAAAGCTGGTACCTGTTGATGGGTACCGGCTTTTTTATGGCCTGTATGCCTGTACTTTGTCACTTATTAAGCTGTAGCAGCCACAGATCCGTACTGCCCTCCTGATACTGTTCAAATAGGAGGCGCTCGCCATCCGGGTGCCACTGCGGGTACATGGCCCAGCCTGTTTCAGTAAGGGGCCGGTTTGTTTGCGTCGCCCGCTCATAGAGCCACAGCGATGCGTTATAGTTCTTATCCCAGGCCCAGTAGGCAATGCTGGTGCCATTCGGCGAGAACACTGGGCCGCGGTCGCCCAGGGTGCAGCCCTGGGAGAGTTGCACTGTATTGCTCGTGTGCACCGGGCCATCTGCAGCCGGAAAGCTGATATCCGAAACCATGGCCACATAGCTCACCCTATCTTTGCCGGAACTGTTGCTTACCACCTCGGCGGTATAGACAATGCTGTTTCCATCCGGGCTCCAGGCGTTCATCTGCACCGCCTCCGGCCCGTTCCAGGGGTGAATGCGCGGCGCGCTATATTCCGGCCCGGCAAAAGTCATAAAATACTGCGCAGTCAAATTATACTCGCCGGTGGGCGCAACCTTGTAGGCCAGGGCCTTGCCGTCCGGCCGCCACAGCGGGTTGGTTTCCATTTGGGCATCATGGGTAAGCTGCCGCCTATCGCTGCCGTTGGCACGCATCAGCCAAATATCCCAATTGCCGCCGGCTACAGCCGCATAGGCCAACCATCCCCCATCCGGGCTCCACACCGGCCGGTCTAAATGTTCCCGGCTGCGCAGCAGGGTTTTTTCTGTGCCGTTTTGGCAGTTGATAGTTTTTATGGCATGGCTTTTTGCCGCCTCGTCATAACTCCACACCACCAGTTCCAGCCCCTGGGGCTGCCATTGGGGCCAGGCATGGATGGCGCTGTCCTGGGTCAACTGCTGTTTGTTGCCGCCGTCGGCATCCATCAGCCACACCTGGTTGCTGCCGCTCTCATCAGACACATAGGCTATGCGGCTGCCGTCTGGAGACCACTGCCCGCCCAGGCGCGCACCCTGCGCGCCCTGCCCCGCAGTAAGGGTGGTGCTATTCTTCCAGGCAGGCACGGGCCCGGCAATGTTTTTCGGCGGGCCTTCGCTGTACATATTCTCCTGCGGCACATTGGGAGCGGGAATGCGGTGGCACACATAACAGGCGGGATTATCGGTAATGGGGCCAATAACCCGGGTGGGCAGGGTAAGACGATCTGGAAAGGTGTAAAAAACATCCTTTAAGCTGGGGTTGGCATAGCGGCTTTGCGCAATTTCACCGCGCCAGTTCACCTCGTAGCGCTCGCCATCCGGGCCGTCGGCGCCATCACCTGTTACAAAGTTTTGAGTTGCCGGAGATGTCGCTGTGCCGCTGCCTTGCCCTGCCTCTTGTCCTGCTTCTTGCCCCTGCTGCAGATGGGCCGCGGCACAGGGCATAGCGCCCGGGCCTGCATCATAGGAGCCACCGAAACGCACGGTATTGGTGGCCTGGTTGATGCCGGTGGGCTGGTTTTCCTCCACTTGGGTGTGCAGCACCTCGTGCAGGGGTTGAATTTGCACATCCCGACCCAAGATGAAATTCTGATCTTCCACAATGGTTTTATAGGCCTTGTTGAGCGCCAAAGCCCGCTGGGGCGAAGGGGTAAGCAGCAAAGAAACATCATCATGTAGGCGGTTTAGCTGCTCTAACTGGATAGCGCCCTCTGGCGTGAAAAAACGGGCCCGAATTTCATCATTATCGCGCAAATCACTGCCTGCCCGATTGTACATAAGATAGTAGCTGTACTCGTAAAACACGCCGGCATGCTGTATTTCAATTTTCGGCTCCACCAGCCCGGCAAAAGAGTGCTCCAACGGGTGGTACCAGCCCCCCTTAAAATGGCGGTGATCCAGCTTGCGGGCAAAGGAGAACACACTGTCGGTAGCGGCACCCACACCACCATGACAGCCAACGCAAGACAAGGTTTCTTCATAGCTCTGCGGCCGCAACTTGCCCTGGGCATTTTCAATAAAGCCCTGAATAATCCAGCCCCAACCATTAAATACACCGTCTTCAAAGTTGCCGACAAACTGGCTGGTACGGGCCGGGAAATCATTTTTTTCCTTCATTTCGGCAAGGGCCGCCTCTTCCAAATCAGCATAGCTCTGCCAGGTGGTTTTTTTCATGTAGCGCAGCTCGCGCAGGCGCGGGGCCATCTGTACGACGCCGCCTTCGGCAATATCCAAATAGCTCATGGCCTTTAAAAACTCTGTTCCCACCGGAAAAAGCCCGGCGGCCAGGGGCTGCCGGCCTTCTTGCTGCTCCTGCCCGGCCCGCCCGGCATAGTGCATGTGTTTCCCTTTAAGGGGTTCCCAGTCAAAAACCACCTTGGTGGCCATGCCAAGTGTACCGTCCTTGTCTAAATCCACCCCCATCAGCTGCTCGCTGGTGGGCGGAATGTGCACATTTTTTCTGGTAATAAGGGCCTCAACAATGGCCAGGTTGGTGCTGTATACCGTGGGGTCAAACAGGCCTGCCGCTGTTTGCCGGAAGGCTTCTGGCAGGCGAATTAAAGTGTCTGATGGTGCACCGCCTGTGGGCCAGTGCGAGGTGGGAAAGGGATAGGCCTGGTACACCCGCCAGCCGCTATAAGCGCCGCTTGGGTGTATATCGTAGCCCTGTTCGTTGAAGTTGAAAAAACAGTCGGGCATATAGCCGTTCCAGCGGCCGTCGCCGTTGTTATCCCACTGCGGCGGCAGGGCGGCCAAGGTATCGGCAAGTATAATATTGCCTTTGTCGTCAAAATAGTTGCTGCTGCGCACATACTGTAAAATATCCGCATCGCTGATGGCGGCCACCCGGGCTGAGCGGTCTTCAAAAAGATTTGTCCAGGGATTTTTTAGGTTGCGCTCCGGGAAGGAGTAGTTCAGCTGCAAATCCCAATCGTTCATGTAATTGGGCTCTACCGAACGGGTATGGCACACATAGCAGGGGTTCACCACTCTCCCTTCCTGTTCAGTTTTCACAAAACACTGGGGCGGAATATAGGCAATGGGGTTGTGCAGCACCTTGCTTTTCAAATTTGGGCCACTCTCCCCAGCCGCAGAGACGTCGCTTTCTGCACCGAAAAACGCAAGCGCCGCCAAACCAAGAACAGAACACACAGAAAAAAACCGCTGTACCGGCATAGATCCCTCCTTATATACACATAAAAGTAACCGATGACAGGTGCCTGCCGGGTATTTTGGGTATGCGCTCCGGGGCGTTTAAGTGCCTGTAGCGGCGTTCCCACGCGGGAATTATGGGAGCGATGTTTTGCTCGTATACCGCTTGCTCATCGGTTACATACAAAAACCAAACCCGCTTGCCTCTCTTGTAAAGAAAGGGTTGCGGGTTTGGCATACACATTCAGCTGTTGCTCGGGCAACAACCGCAGGCTCACATTACTTTTTGTTCGGGTTTTCCATGACTGGCAGCGGCCCGATATAGCCGGTATAAGCGCGGGCATCGGCAGGGTCGCCCAGTTTATCCATGTCGGATTCTCCATACGGGTGCTGCACCACGCTCATTAAATAGCCATGGCCGTTGATGTTCGGGTAAAAGTACGGCGAAGTGGTTTCCGAGCCGTAGGGGGTGGTTTGAATGCGGGTTAGGCTATCGGTGCTCACATTGTAGGCCCAAATGGCATCGTTCTGGTGGCCGGAACCGGTGTCTTCACCGATAATCAGGGTGGCACGGCTGGGCATGAAGGTGACGTTGTCGGGGTTGGCGATTTTATCAACATGGCAGGTATTGCCGGTAAATTCGCTCTCCTGCGGATAGCTGGTCGGCTCGCCGTTTACCAGGCCCACCATGTTCTTGGCCACATAGTCGCTGCCGATGGCGCTGTTGTGCACCAGCTCCAGCTTATACACCGTGCCACAGTCGTTTTGGGGCAGGCGAATATGGTTAGGGCCGCCCAGGTCTGCCTTCTTGTCGTGATCCAGCATCCCCTTGTTCACTTCGCTCATGGCCACGTAGAGGATCTTGTTGTCCGGATCAAGCGTAATACCCTCTTCCTTGCGAAACTCGGTGGTTGCCCCCTTGTAGGCGGCATAACGGCGGGTTTCCACCCGGGAAGCAATGGTTTCCATGCCAGGCTTCAGCTGCAAACACTCATGGCCATCGGTGGTGTTGATGGAGGTAAAGCCCGCCTCACAGACGCCGGTGCCGTCGCCTTGGCCAATGCTAAAAATGGAACTGAAGGTAACCCCATCCTCTTCAATGGCCTTGCGGATGGCAGCATTATCGGCATGGCCCAAATCTATCCATTCCAAATCCGCGGCACCGCCGTTTTCAGCACTGGTTTGGTTCCACTTGGCTGCGTACAGCCTGCCGCTGGACAAATCTTTCGGCGTATCGGCAATGAACATGAAAAAGCCGACATTGGTGCCGTCATCGGAAATATAGGCGGTTTTTTCATCCGGCATCACCTTGGTCAGCTCCACGGCGGTGCGGCCCATGGCATAGTGCTTTACCACCTCGGTATTGCCGGCCACGTCCACGCTCACCTCCACCGGATAGCCATAGCGGTAAGGCTTAAACACCCGGCGGAAATCTGCCACCGTGGTGCTCTCGGCATAGGGGTCCAGGCCAAAGTAGCGGGCCATGGGCTTATCATAGTCTTCAATCTCATCCATACTGGTGGCCGCTTCGGTGAGCCGGGCATTGTTGGGGTACTCCTCGCTGCCCAAATGGGTCATCCAGGGGCTGACACTGCCGGCACAGGGCACCCACAGCCCGCCCACGCCAGACATGTCGATATTTCTGGTGCTGACAGCACTCAGCTTGCCAGTGGTTTTGTCCTGATTCAGCTCGGTTACATACATGGCACCCGGGCGGCTTTCAAAGTGCGACACCATAAACAGCTTGTCGCCAATGGGGAGCAGGGAGCTAAAGTCGTTATCCACGGAAATATGCTCAGAGCCGTCCTTGTTTTGCACCGGCTTGCCTGTTTCATCAAGCAAGAGACCAAAAACGCCGTCTCCGGCCTTGTCGCCGCTGCGCAAAATGGTGTTAAAGCCGATTTGAGTGGTTTTGCCGTCTACGGTAATCTCGGGGCTGGCCAAGATTTGGCGTTTTTGCTCGTCTGTGGCCGGAAAGGACACTGCTTTAAATTCCGGCACCGGCGATGCTTCGGTTTCGGCAACCGCCAATGTTGGCAAGAGCAGAGCAGCAGTACAAAGCCCAAGATTTGCCACGTTACGTGCGATGATCTTCCGCATAATTTCCTCCAGTTATGGATAACAAAGGGTTGGTTGTTGCTTATGCAAGCTCGCATACTAAACAGGCAATCCGTTAAATTTTAGTTAACGCTCTGTTTAAATAGGGTAACAAAATCGTAAACCAGAGACCTTGATGGCAAGACCAGCTCACATGATTCAAGCGATCGCACTCTAACCGACAGAACTGAAGGTCATTACAGCCAGCAACAGAGCCTATCCAGCCAAATTTGAAGGTTTTTTGGGGGCGTCTCTATGGGTAAAAACAAAAGGAGGCTGCCTGCCTTGATTCCCAATGCCTCACCCATTTTTTCTGCCTACAGCAAACAGGCCAGGGGGCTAACGGGCCAGTCGATATTTCCTGTCTCTGTTTTCTTCCAGCCTGTTCCTGTTTGGTGTACATTTATCGCTGACAGACAATGCATCCGCGGAAGCATCGAAAAAACAAAGGGCAAAGGAGGGGTGATGTGGAGGGGGGAAAGGTTGCGGTAGTTACCGGCGGGGCACAGGGTATAGGCCAGGCCATCTGTGAGGAATTTTCCAGGCAAGGTGTTATTGTCTGCACCATTGATCTGCAGGCAAACAACTACTTTGTTGGTGATATTGCCGACGAACAGGTGCTCAGGCGTTTCGCCGCCAAGGTACTGGCCGAGCATGACGGGGTGGATTTCCTCATCAACAATGCCTGCCTTTCCCGAGGCGGGCTCACTACCTGTTCCTATGACGATTTTAACTATGTGTTACGCGTTGGTGTTGCTGCCCCTTTTCTTTTAACCCAGCTGTTCCACGCACACTTCAGACCACAGGCAAGCATTGTCAACATTTCCTCCACCCGCCACCTGATGAGCCAGGCCAACAGCGAAAGCTACAGCGCAGCCAAGGGCGGTCTCTGTGCCCTGACCCATGCCATGGCCATCAGCCTTGCTGGCAAGGTGCGAGTGAACACCATCTCTCCAGGCTGGATCAATACCAGCGGTCAGCATCTGGCCGGGGCGGATGCACGGCAGCATCCGGTTGGCCGAGTGGGGCTACCAGCTGATATTGTCCATGCAGTCATGTTTCTGTGCGACCCAAAGAGCAGCTTCATCACCGGGCAAAACATCACCGTGGATGGTGGTATGACAAAGCTGATGATCTACCATAACGACCATGGTTGGGTCTACAAGGCGCCCTATCTTGCCTGATTCTGATCCTCACCACGCCCCGAATAGCACTGTGAGCCCTCCTGTGGAGCACTGCGCAGAAAGTGTAGCGGACAAAAACAAAACAGCGCACCAAGCCAGCAACCGCCATGACCATAAATATCCTAGTGCTCAGCGATATCCACGGCAATTACCCAGCCCTGCAAGCCATAGACGCAGCAGTGCGCGGCTTGAAGATTCATTATGTATGCAACTGCGGCGACTCTACGGTCTACGCCCCTTTTCCCAATGAGACCTTGGCCTGGCTCCGCAATCACCAGGCACTGAGCATCAGCGGCAATACAGACGACAAAATTGTGCGCCTGCTCAAAGGCAAAAATTTCAAAAAACCCAGCAAACCCGACAAGCGCTGCATGTACACCAGCACCTTTGAGCAGCTGGACCAAGACGCCAAACATGACCTCCTTGCCCTGCGCAAGCAGGCCACGATCAAGCTGGCTGGCTGGCGCATCGGCCTTTTCCACGGCAGCCCGGAGGACCACGAAGAGTTCTTGTTCAGCAATACGCCTGAGCAGCGTTTTATGGAGCTGGCAAAAAACTGCCGGGAACACATCGTGTTGACCGGCCACTCCCACAGTCCCTACTACAAGCAAATCGGGCAGAGCAAGGGGAGCGTGCACTTCATCAATCCGGGTTCGGTAGGTCGCATGTTTGACGGCGACCCCAGGGCTTCCTATGCCATTCTTGAACTGAAAACGCCCGGTCCCAAGGCACTACAGGGGTTAGGTGTGCAGCACTTTCGCGTGGCTTATGATATTGAACGCGTAGTTACAGAACTTGAGCGGCAAAACTTACCCGCCATCTATAGCGACATGTTCCGCCAGGGGAAAAAACTCAATTGAGCAAGGATGAGCTCGGTGTCTATATAGAGACCCGTGGCGCTTCCTGCCATGCTGTACAAGCCCAAGTCAGACTTGGGCAAAGGTAAGAACCAGCAACCCGGTTGAGTGCCTTTCACACCTTTAGTCCTCGCCAATTTGCACCACTACCCGTCCCTTGACTTTGCCCTCAATAAATGCACTAAAGGCTGCAGGTAACTGCGTAAAGTCGATCACCTTGGTCATACTGGCCAGGCTCTGGGGTTTCAGTTCACTGCCCAGTCTTTGCCAAACCTGGGTTCTCAAGGGATTGCCCATATATCCGGAGTCAATCCCCAAGAGGCTGACCCCGCGCAGGATAAAGGGAAAAACCGTGGTGTTCAGGTGGAAGCTGGCTGCATTACCGACACTGGCCACGGTTCCGGCCTGCTGCATGGAAGCCAGCAGCCAGGCAAGAATCTGTCCACCGGTATTGTCCACAGCTCCGGCCCAACGAGCGCTTTCCAGGGATTTTGCCTGGTCGAACTCGATGGACTGGCGCAGCAAGACCTCCGAAGCACCCAGATTTTTCAGATAATCTGCCTCGTCTTTCTTGCCGGTCAAGGCCGTCACACTATAGCCGCACTGGGCAAGCATATTGGTGGCCAAGCTACCCACGCCCCCTGTGGCCCCGGTCACCAAAACAGGCCCCTTGCCGGGAGTCAGCCCATTTTGTTCCATACGGGTAATGGCCAGGGCCGCAGTAAAGCCAGCAGTGCCCAGGGCCATGGATTCCTGCAGCCCCAAGCCTGCGGGCAAAGGTATAACCCAATCTGCCGGAATACGGGCATACTGCGCATAGCCGCCATGGTGGGAAACACCAATATCAAAACTCGTGGCCAGCACCGCATCGCCTGGTTGAAAGCGGGTATCGCTGCTGGCAGACACGACTCCGCTCAGATCAATGCCGCCGATACAGGGGAAGCGGCGAATGATCTTACCCTTGCCCGTGGCTGCCAGCGCATCCTTGTAGTTGATGCTGGAATATGCCACCCGAATAAGCACTTCCCCGACATCCAGCTGGTTCGGATCAAAGTCCACCATTCTGCCCTGCACCTGCTTGTCTGCACCCTGTTCCAATAAAAACGCCTGAAATGCATCCATTTTTGTCTCCTCAGCTTTTCTCCTTTATCGATATTGCCAGACACTACTTACATATAAATATAATCTTGTGGCAAGACCGTGCACATGCTGCCACCTGTACCCTTAAAAGATTTCATCCATAAGCACATTGATTGACTTCTATCCATTTTGTGGTACACTGGCCCGATAACTTTTATTTTTAAATACTTTAACTAAAGGATGTGATGCCATTATGATCGAAGTGGAAGTGCGAGGCGACCTCGAATACGCAATCCGTCAACTGAAAAAGAAAATACAGATTGACGGTATCAAACGCGAGCTGAAACGGCGTGAATATTACGAGAAACCCAGCGTAAAAAAACGTCGCAAGGCTGCAGAGGCGCTACGGAAACTTCGTAAGTTCAACCGTATTAGAAGCAGAGGTTGAACACACACCCGGCGACCAATTCGCCGGGTTTTTTTATATTCAGTAATTGTTTGATTTTGGGAATCCATTCTGCGCGCTGACCATTCTCCTCCGCATCTGCTCCTTTTTTTGGACCATCTCACCGTTGTCCGGCGATTGGCCCGCAACACCGTAACCGCATATCACGCGGATCTACGGGATTTTTTTGCATTTTCCGCACAACAGTTGCCGGACAGCCCGCAGAGTTGCAATAAGGAGAACGTCCATCTCTACCTACAACATTGCCACAAACGCGGCCTGAGCCCCCGTTCTCTTGCCCGTAGATTGGCCGCTTTGCGCGCCTTTTGCAATTTCCTCTTCCTACAGGGAGAGATACAGGACAATCCGCTCGCCCTTTTTGATGCTCCTAAAACCGGTGTACAGGTGCCCAAAGCCCTGACACCAGCCGAGGTGGACAGCCTGCTCAACAGTCCCACACAGAACACTCCCCTTGGCCTGCGCAACCATGCCATGCTCCACCTGCTCTATGCGTCTGGCCTGCGGGTTTCCGAGTTGGTTGGCCTGCCGCTTGGCGCCTGCAACCTGGCCAGCGGGCATCTTCGTGTTCAGGGCAAGGGTGACAAGGAACGGCTTATCCCCTTTGCCAGTCACACCGCAACCGTACTGATGACCTATTTGGAACGCAGCCGTCCCTTTCTACTCAAGGGCAAACAAAGCCCATACCTGTTCGTATCCAATCGGGGCAAGGCCATGAGCCGCATCCGTTTCTGGCAGATCATTCAGCAGGCAGCCATGGCCGCGGGTATAGCCAAACAGGTAAGCCCCCACACCCTGCGCCACTCCTTTGCCACCCATCTCCTCAACGGCGGCGCGGATCTGCGCTCGGTGCAGATGATGCTGGGCCACAGCGACATCGCCACCACCCAGATCTATACCCACCTTGACAAGAGTCGCCTCAAGTCATCCCACAAAAAATACCACCCCCGTGGCTGAATAGATCACGATCTGGTCAAGTCAAGCGCCGGACCAATACAGCTCTGGCTGGCAAGCGCAATCCTAAGTCCGGTCAAATCCTTGGTGCGGCGATTTATTTCCTGGCTCAACAGTTGTGGATGGTTGTTCACTTCGCTCAGATGTGCCAGCACCAGTTGCTGCAGTTGGCCCTGTGCCATGAGTTCTGCAGCGAGGTTCAGGGCATCGGTATTGGTCAGGTGTCCCTGGTTAGAAAGGACCCGCTGCTGCAAAGCCAGGGGATAAGGCCCGGTGCGCAGCATGTGCACATCATGATTGGCCTCCAGCACTAGGGCTTGACAGCTGCTGAGATGATGGCGGACAAGCCGGGTGATGGTGCCGGTATCGGTGCAGTAGCCAATGGCGAGTTGGCCATTACCCACGGTAAAGCCAACAGGATCCACGGCATCGTGGCTAATGGCAAAGGCATGGATCTCCATATCGCCGATGCAAAAGACCTCGCCGGTATTGAACTCCAAGCGGGTTGGAATGTTGCCCACACGTTTTTCTACGGCGCGGTGGGTAGCTACATTGGCATAGACCGGCAGGCGCAAACGACGGGCAAGCACACCCACACCCGCGACATGGTCATTGTGTTCATGGGTAAGTACCAAGGCATTCAGGCTTGTTGGATCAACCCCTGCCTGATGGAGACGATTGACCAGCTCCTTGCCCGAAAAACCGTTGTCGATCAGAATACGGGTTTGCCCTGTTTCCACCAGGGTGGCATTTCCCTTACTCCCACTACCCAGTACAATACAACGCAAAAGACCTCCTCAAACAGAGTACACAAAACACACAAAAACATGCGCATCCAAATGCTTCCAGGCAAAAAGCCTGCAATTGGCTGGCGCAGCCAACAGAGCGCATTCCATGGGACAAGGCTGTATGCATATCCCGAGGACAAAAAACTTGCAAGCCCCCTGCAAAACTGACCTCTTCTTGCACAGGATGCGGCACAACGTACAGTTTCCGGTTGCCAAGCCATGGAGAATCTGACAACATTGAAAATGTAATCAAATTATGAGTATTACTGCTGCTCTGCTGTGATCATCCCATCCTTTTGTTCAAACACCCGGGAGCTGCCATGAAAAAACTCGTTACCCTCCTCTCGATTCTTGTCTTGAGCTGCCTGTTCGCCTCAACTGCCATGGCGAAAAAACTGACAGTTGCCTGCGACACCAACTTTCCACCCTTTGAATTTAAGGACCCCAAAACCGGCAAACACACCGGCTTTGATGTCGAACTGTGGGACGCCATTGCCAAGGAGCTTGATCTTGACTATGAGCTACAGCCCATGGACTTCAACGGTATTATTCCTGGCCTGCAGTCTGGACAGCTGGATGTGGGCATCGCCGGTATGACCATCAAACCGGAACGTGCCCAGGTGATCGACTTTTCCGATGGCTACTATACAGCAGGTCTTTTGCTGCTGGTACGGACAGACAACACAGATATCAACGGTATTGACGATTTAAAGGACAAGGTGGTGGCCACCAAGCTCGGCACCACCTCGGTGGATTTCCTCAAAAACAACACCACCTCCAAGGAGACCAAGCTGTTTCCCAACAATGACGCCATGTTCCTGGAGCTGATGAGCGGCGGTGCCGACGCTGTACTCTTTGACTCACCCGTGGTCAGCGATTTCATGATGAAAACCGGAAAAGACAAGGTGAAGGTGGTCGGTCCCCTCTACCAGGGGCAAGACTACGGCATCGGTTTCCCCAAAAACAGTCCCCTGGTGGCCAAGGTTAACGTAGCACTCCAGACCCTGCGCGATAACGGCAGCTACAGAGAACTGTACATCAAGTGGTTCGGTAGCGAGCCGCAATAATCCACTCCGCTTGATTCAACTTCAAATCAACAATGATCTCAAGAAGGCAAGGAGCATACTCGCAGGCATACCTTGGGTGCGTCCGCGGGTATGCGAGTATGCCACGATGCTGACACCGAAGAGCGTTTGGGGATGAAAGTGGAGTTACGAGTTACACCTGCAGCCGGCGGCTGGTCTTCGTACCGAGAGAGCCGCCCTCCCTCTTCCAGTCCTCGCCCGAGCACCCATGGCCTTCCAGTTTGAACCAGCCATAGTTCTTGAAACCATCCCCATGCTCATGCGTGGACTCAAGCTAACCGTGGAAATTACCGTGGGTGGCCTGTTTTTTGGTTTCTTTCTCGGATCCGGAGCAGGGCTGATGAAAATCTCCCGCAATGGCCTGGTACGATTACTCGCCGGCTCCTACATCGAATCCATCCGTGGCACACCCATGCTGGTGCAGGCCATGTTCCTCTACTACGGCGTGCCTCTGGCCATTGGGATACGCATCGCTCCCATCACCGCGGGTATCATCATCATTGCAGTCAATTCCGGGGCCTATATCGCAGAAATTGTCCGGGGCGCGGTACAATCCATCAATCCTGGCCAAATGGAGGCCGGTCGTTCCATCGGTCTCACCCATACCCAGGCCATGTTCTTTGTTGTCTGGCCGCAGGCCTTAAAACGCATGATTCCACCCTTGGGCAACCAGTTCATCATCAGCCTGAAGGACACCTCGCTCTTGATGGTGATCGGGGTGGGCGAACTCATGCGTACCGGTCAGGAGATAACAGCAGTAAATTTCCGCGCCTTTGAAGTGTATATGGCAGTGGGTCTGGTTTACCTGGCCATGACCATGACCATTGCCAAGCTCATGAAAATGGTGGAAAAACGGCTGAGTGTCAGCCAAAGGTAAGGCACCCTCATGATCCACATCCGCAGTCTGCACAAACGTTTCGGCGACCTGGAAGTACTCAAGGGGGTCGATCTGCACGTCAAGGCAGGCGAAGTGGTCTGCATCATCGGTCCCTCTGGGTCGGGCAAGTCCACGGTATTGCGCTGCATCAACCGGCTGGAGGAGCCCAGCTCCGGTAGTATCATCGTTGATGGCCACGATATCATGGCCCGACAGACCAACATCAACATGATCCGCACAGAAGCAGGCATGGTCTTTCAACAGTTCAACCTCTTCCCCCACATGAAGGTGCTGGCCAACGTGACCCTTGGTCCCATCAAGGTGCGCAAAATGGCAAAAGATGAAGCAGTGGCCCTGGGGCTTAGTCTTTTACAAAAAGTTGGTCTAGCCAACAAGGCAAACAACTATCCCCAGCAGCTTTCTGGCGGACAGAAACAGCGGGTGGCCATTGCCCGGGCCCTGGCCCTGCAGCCCAAGGTGATTCTCTTTGACGAACCCACCTCGGCCCTTGATCCGGAACTGGTGGGCGAGGTGCTGGCAGTGATGCGCCAGCTGGCCCAGGAGGGGATGACCATGGTAGTGGTCACCCATGAGATGGGTTTTGCCCGGGATGTGGCAGATCGGGTCATTTTCATTGATGACGGCAAAATCCAGGAAGAAGGGCCACCCAGAGAGCTGTTCAACAACCCCAAAAACAGTCGCCTGCGCAATTTCCTCAGGGCGGTGACTGCTGCATAGCAGAGCTGTTCACCGACCCGAGTGGCCAAATCCGCCTGTACCACGGTCGGTTTCATCCAACGCCTCCACCACCTTGAGCTGCGCCCGCACAACTGGAGCCAGGACCAGCTGGGCGATACGGTCGCCCCGTTGAACCAGATAGTCGGTCGTGCCCAGGTTGATCAAACCCACCTTGACTTCACCGCGGTAATCGGCATCAATTGTACCCGGTGCATTGACCACCGTGATCCCATGCTTGATGGCCAGGCCAGAGCGGGGTCGCACCTGCAGTTCAAAACCCAAAGGGATGGCCACGGCAAAACCGCTGGGCACCAGGGCAATGGCACCAGGCGCCAATACCAACGGTTCGTTGAGCGCAGCAGCCACATCCATACCCGCTGCCCAGGCGCTGGTGTAGCAGGGGAGCGGCAGATCATGGCAGGCCTCTGCATCAAGCCACATGAAATCCAGTTGTACTTCGTGCATACTCTCAGTCCTTGTACAAAAAACCACAAAAAAGCCGGTCACCCTGGCAGGCAACCGGCTACAAACACAGGGTCAGGTTATTCTATTGCGTTATTCCTCTCCCTCGGCCAGGGCAGCTTTGCGACTTAAGCGGATGCGGCCACGGCTGTCAATATCAATGACCTTCACCTTGATGATATCACCTTCCTGCACCACGTCGGTCACCTTCTTGACCCGCTCGTTCTTCAGCTCCGAAATATGCACCATACCATCTGTTCCCGGCATAATCTGCACAAAGGCGCCAAAGTCCTTGATGGTGCGGACCTCGCCCTCGTAAATGCGACCCACCTCAGGTATAGCGGTCATCTCTTCGATGCGCCGCATCAGGGCATTGGCTGCCTCGGTATTGTTGCTGAAGATCTTGACTGTGCCGTCATCCTCCACATCGATCTTGGAGTCGTATTCCGTAGTCATCTCCCGGATTACCTTGCCCCCCGGGCCAATGATGTCACGAATCTTGTCGGGATTAATGCGCAGGGTCATAAAGCGCGGTGCATGCTGGGAAACCGCCTCGCGCGGTGCAGCCAGTGCCTCTTCCATCTTGTCAAGAATATGGAGACGGGCGTCTCTGGCCTGCGCCAGTGCACGTCCCATGATTTCACGATCCACTCCGTCGATCTTGATATCCATCTGCAAACCTGTAATACCACTACTAGTGCCCACCACCTTGAAATCCATATCACCCAGATGATCTTCATCGCCAATGATATCGGTAAGGACAACCACGGTCTCCCCCTCTTTGATGAGCCCCATGGCCACACCAGACACCGGCGTTTTAATGGGCACGCCTGCATCCATCAAAGCAAGACTTGCGCCACACACCGTGGCCATGGAAGAGGAGCCGTTGGATTCCAGCACCTCGGACACCACCCGCAGGGTATAGGGGAAGCCATCACCTGCCGGCAAAACCGCTTCTATGCCACGCCGGGCCAGGGTACCGTGGCCAATGTCGCGACGGCTCGGCCCACGCAGCGGCCGCACCTCGCCCACGCAAAAGGGTGGAAAATTGTAGTGGAGCATGAAGCGGCGAAACACATCGCCTGCCAAACCTTCCACGTGCTGTTCATCACGTTCGCTGCCCAAGGTGCTGACGACCAGTGCCTGGGTTTCCCCACGGGTAAACAGGGCAGAACCATGCGCCCGGGGCAACACACCCACTTCGCAGCTGATTGGGCGCACCTCGGTGAAAGAACGTCCATCCAGACGAAGTCCCTGCTCCACAATCTGTGCCCGCATCCGCTTTTTGCGATAGTCGTCCAAAAGTTCGTTGATCTGCGGGGCTACATCGCCTGCCTCGTCAGCAAGCAGATTCTGCACCTCCTGACGCAGGGCAGCGTAGCGCTCGGAACGCACCACTTTTTCGGCGGTGTTCAGCACTGCATCCAAGCCAGTGGCTGCGGCCTGCTCCACCCTCTCCTTGAGTTGCACGTCGACCTGCGGTGCAGTGACCGTTCTCTTTGGCCTGCCGATCTCCTCCTGCCACTGGAGCTGGATATCAATCAAGGGCTGCATGCCAGCATGGGCGAAAAAAATCGCTTGCAGCACCTCATCTTCACTCGCCTCCTGGGCCTTGCCCTCGACCATGACCACGGCATTGCGCGTACCAGCCACCACCAGATTGATCGTGGCCTTTTCCTGCAGCGCCTTGGCAGGGTTGAGTACGTAGCTGCCATTGATATATCCCACCCGGGCAGCGGCAATGGGCCCGGCAAAGGGTACATCCGAGAGGCTGAGCGCCATGGAAGCGCCGTTCATGGCCAGCACATCGGGCTCCACCTGCGGATCAGCGGAAAAAACCGTGGCGATCACCTGGGTTTCCGAAGCATATCCGTCAGGAAAAAGCGGACGCAGGGGGCGGTCAATCAAGCGGCAGGTCAAGGTTTCCCGTTCGCTAGGACGGCCAATTTCACGGCGGAAATAACTGCCTGGGATACGGCCGGCTGCATACATCTTTTCCTGGTACTCGATGGTCAGCGGCAAGAAACCGAGATTTTTTTCTTCCTTTTCCGCTACCACGGTGACCAGTACCATGGTTTCCCCACAAGATACCACCACCGAACCGTCGGCCTGTCTGGCCATCTTGCCGGTTTCAAAGACGATGGTCTGATCGCCGATTTGCGCTTCTACTGTTCGTTTCATTCGTCTATATGCTCCTTGACCCGGAGATCCGGGCTATTAAAAAACGATGGCAGCCGAGCGCGATCACCCCGTCACAAAGTCACAAAGGAAGGCGGAATATACCAATTGTTTATTCCGCCTTCCTTCGTGCCTTTGCAATGGTGTGCCGGCCGCGCCACAGCCCCATCATGATAGCGGGTGGAGTTTTTTGTCCCACTCCACCCGCATCCTCCTTGTACAGACCTACTTACGCAGGCCCAGTTCCTGAATCAGGCTGCGATACTTGCCAATGTCCTTTTTCTGCAGGTACTTGAGTAGATTACGACGCTGACCAACCAACTTCAACAGACCACGACGAGAATGGTGATCCTTGGTATGGGTCTGGAAGTGCTCGGTCAGGTACTTGATCCGGTCGGTCAAAAGGGCAATCTGCACCTCGCAGGAACCGGTATCGGTGTCGTGGATCTTGAACTGCTCAATAATTTCTTTTTTCTTCTCTGTTGTCTGCGCCATGCAGAACCTCCTGTTGTCCTTCTGCTACCAGCGAAGCAGTTTCCCTCAGCCTCTCTGGAGTCTGGATACATGGCCTGTTCTCATCCGTCTCAGAGGGCCGGGACGGTAAGGCCGTTTGCGCCTGTATACCGCATTAGGCGGAGTTCAGGCAAGGTGAATTCACCTGTCCATGGGATAAGCGGGCAAGCGCATCTTCCACGTTCAACCGAACAGAACGCAGAGCATGTGCAGCATGTGGGTCGTCCTTCCCGAAAAGCAGCCGCCCATCCAGGGCCTCGGCTACCT
The DNA here is from genome assembly GCA_040776885.1 of Desulfobulbus sp. GTDB lineage: Bacteria > Desulfobacterota > Desulfobulbia > Desulfobulbales > Desulfobulbaceae > Desulfobulbus. The sequence continues at coordinate 1,059,132 of JAXGZR010000001.1, forward strand.
GAAAAGGGCCACTGGCAGTACGCCGCAAGCCTACCAGATGAGCGCCGCAGCCCAGGGCCTCACCAATGTCGGCGGCCAGCACCCGGATATAGGTACCATGACTGCAGGTAACCGTGATATCCAGTTGACAGGTAGCTGCCACATAGGTGTCTGCCGCAAGAGTATGGATACTCACCGGCCGCGCCGGCTTAGTAATAGTGATGCCTTGGCGGGCGTAGTAGTACAGCGGCTTCCCCTTGTGTTTGAGGGCTGAAAAGGGTGGTGGCACCTGCATGTGCTCGCCAATCATCCGATCCAGACAGATACGAATGGCACTGGCGTCAACTCCCTCCACCGGACGTGTTCTGGTAACCAACCCTTCGGGATCCTGGGTGTTGGTTTCCACGCCAAGTTGCAGCCTGGCTGCATACTGTTTTCGCCCCTTCATGAAGGCATTGATATTACGGGTGGCCTCTCTCCCTGCACACACCACCAACAGCCCGGTGGCAAAGGGATCAAGCGTGCCGGCATGCCCGACTTTCTTTATACCCAGCAAGCGCCGTACCCTGCGGACAATGGCAAAGGAGCTGCACCCTGCTGGTTTGTCCAACAAAAAAACTCCACTTTGGAACACTTCTCCGGCAGCTTGTTCCTGCAGGACCATCATACCTTCTTGTGGGAGCGAATACCGGCAACAAGGTGCGGCAACAAGGCATCCCGAACCTCATCCATGTGCTCTGCGCGCATGGTGCAGCCGCTGGCGTTTTTGTGACCACCGCCACCAAAATGAACAGCTATAGCCGAGACATCACAACGGCCCTTGGCACGCAAACTCACAGAGATATGACCCGGCCCCCTTTCCTTCAAAAAGACCGCCACCCGCACCGAATGAATAGCACGGGGAAAATTGATGAAGTGCTCGATGTCTTCCATGGTGGTGAAGGTTCGCTCGAGCATGGTCTGGCTCACCCGAATGACCGCGATGCGTTCTTTCTCATACATCTCCAGGGTCGACAGCACATCCTGCAACAAGCGCAAACGCCCCAGGGTATAGTTATTGTAGAGTTTATTGGCCAGGATCGCCGGATTTGCACCACAGCGTACCAATTCCGCAGCAACAGTGAAGGTATGACTGCTGGTGGCAGCGTAGTGGAAGGAGCCGGTATCCGTACTAATGGCTGCGTACAGACACTCTGCTGCTTGGGGTGACAAAGAAAAACCCAGGGCCTGGGTCAGGTCAAACACCATTTCGCCGGTGGCGGAACTCTTCGGGGAAATCCAGTTGCAGTCACCAAAACCAGGATTGTCGTGATGATGGTCTATGACCAAAAGAGGATGGTACTTCAGCACCTCTTCACTATACAGACCTAGACGTTTTGCATCACCACAATCAAGGGCGATACAAGTCCCATCTTCACCAGCGCTGTTGAGAAAATCCCGTACTCGCTCCATATCGGTCTGTATGCGTCCAGAACCCGGCAAAAAACGGTAGATGGCCGGCACCGGTGCCTCCAGGTAGCAGATGACCTGCTTGCCGGCATGCTCAAGGATATCGGCCAGGCCGAGCAAAGAGCCCAAGGCGTCACCGTCGGGATTGTAGTGGGTAAAAAGTGCAAAATGCCCCTTGTCCCGCACAATGCCAAGCATGGTTTCATCAGGCTGGGCCATGGCGGCGCTCATGCTCCAATTCATCCAACAGCTGTTCCATCCGCTGCGCCTCTTCGGCAAGATTGTCATAATACAACAGGAGCTCGGGCGTATAGCGCAAATTGAGCACTCGGGCAAGATGGCTACGGAAAAACCCCTTGGCCCTGTGCATCCCGTCCATGGTACGTTTGCTCTCTTGCTGACTGGCAGCAATGACATAAATTTTCGCCACCTTGAGATCCGAGCTCACTTCCACCCGGGAAATGCCTGCTCCAGCCAGACGAGGGTCTGCTGCCCGCTGCAGCAAGAGCAGCGTCAGTTCACACCGTATTGCCTCGGCGACCCGCTTGGGGCGAGAACTTTCCGGACGTTCCAGCCCTGGCAGCTTGAAGTCAAAATCCATATTCCTTTGGGCTACAGGGTAGCTTCCACCTCATCCAAAACAAAGGCTTCCAGGTTATCGCCCAGCTTGATGTCATTAAAGTTTTCCACTCCGATACCGCACTCAAAGCCGGTGAGCACTTCTTTGACATCATCCTTGAAACGTTTGAGCGAACCTATCCTGCCGGTGTAGACTACCACTCCGTCGCGCAGCACCCGCACCCTGGCGTTGCGCACGATCTTGCCGGAAATAACTGCACAGCCGGCAATAAGGCCAACCTTGGGTACCTGGAAGGTATCGCGCACCTCGGCCGTACCGATCACCCGTTCTTCAAAGGTGGGTTCCAACATACCCTTCATGGCTTTTTCAATGTCTTCCAGGGCATGGTAGATAACATCATAGGAGCGTACATCCACACCCTCCTGTTCGGCCAGTTCCTGCACCTTGACTGCGGGTCGGACATTGAAACCAATGATAATGGCATCAGAGGCAGCAGCCAGGTGGATATCGTTTTCCGTGATCGAACCCGTCCCTTCATGCAGGGAGCGGACGCGAATCGTGTCGGTGGAAAGGTTTTCCGCAGCCTGGCCAAAGGCCTGCAAGGTACCCTGCACATCTGCCCGCAGGATAACCCGCAGCTCTTTCACCTCCTGCTCGGCAATCTTTTCGAACAGGTTGTCGAGGGACACCTTGGATACCGCAGCCAACTCCGTTTCCCGCGCCTTGAGTTGTCGCGCCGTGGCTACGGACTTGGTCATCTTCTCGTCGGCGAGCACCACAAATTCGTCACCAGCCTGGGGCACGCCGGAAATACCCTGCACTTCCACCGGAATGGAAGGCCCAGCCTCTTCGACCTGCTCACCCCGCTCGTTAATCAACATACGCACCTTGCCGCTGTACATACCAGCCACAAAGTTATCGCCGGGCCGCAACGTGCCCTCCTGCACTAAAACCGTGGCCACTGGCCCACGGCCCTTATGCAGTTGCGCCTCGATCACCACGCCCTTGGCCTTGCGGATGGGATCTGCCCGCAGCTCCAGAATTTCGGCCTGCAACTGGATGGATTCAAGCAAGTTGGCAATACCTTCGCCTTTTTTGGCCGAGGTTTCGCAATAAATAGTCTGCCCGCCCCAGGCCTCGGGAATCAGGCCAAATTCGCTCAACTCCCTGCGCACTCGCTCAGGATCAGCCCCATCCTTGTCGATCTTGTTGACAGCCACCACTATGGGCACATCTGCTGCCTGGGAGTGGGCAATAGCCTCCTTGGTCTGCTCCATAACACCGTCGTCAGCAGCAACCACCAGCACCACGATATCCGTCACCTTGGCACCCCGGGAGCGCATTTCCGTAAAGGCGGCATGGCCGGGAGTGTCAACAAAGGTCAGGTTACCGGCCGGGCCTTGTACATGATAGGCACCGATGTGCTGGGTAATACCGCCAGCCTCGCCAAGGGCTACATCGGTTTTGCGGATAGCATCAAGGATCGAGGTTTTGCCGTGGTCGACATGCCCCATCACCGTGACCACCGGCGGACGCGGCAGAGCCTCACCCCCCTGTTCCTGCTCCAGTTCCTCCAGGGCCTCGATCTCCAGCTCTACACTCATGGCCTGCTCGACCTCAAAACCAAAGTCTGCGGCTACAAGCGTTGCAGTATCCACATCCAAGGCCTGGTTGAGCGTGGCCATCACTCCCAACTGCATGAGTACGGCAATGACCTCGTTGGCCTTGACACTCATGCGTTTGGCCAAATCCCCCACCGAGATGGTCTCCACCACCTTGATGCGGCGCTTGATGGCCCTGGTTTCAGCCGCTTGGGCGGCTATATCCCGCTCTCCACGCGAACTTCTTTTCCTCTTTCCCTTGCGGGGCCGGACAAATTCGCCTTCGCCTTCATGGCCAAAATCGTCTCGACCGCCCTTACCTTTTTTTCCTCCCCTGACCGCTCTTCTTTCCAGGCCTTCCTCTTCCGCATGAATGGCTACAACTCTGCGACCTTTTTTCTTGGCGCGAACCTCTCCGCGTCCAGCAGCTGCATCCTGTCCTGCACCGACCTCTGCCGGTGTCTGCGCAGCACGTCCCGGCCTCGTCCCACTGGGTCGGGATGGACGGCGCGGCTCTGTTCGGGCAGGTGGTTCGCTTGCCGGTGGAATGACCACTCGTCCCACAATCTTGGCCAGGGGCTTGGGACGCTCCAGCGGCACGACAGCAGAGGCATCGTCCTGCACCTCGTCGTCATCCTGTTCCGGGTCAGCCGCTTCTTCACTCGTCGCCTCAGCAGGTGTGGCCGCAGCTTCCTCTTCTACGACCTTGACGTCCTCTTCTGCCGTTGCATCCACAGGAGTGACAGGAGTGGCATCCATGGCCTCGACCGAATCTGCAAGCGGCTCTTCATGTTCCAGTTCTTCCTCGGCCATTACGGCTTGGTCTGCTTGATCCGGTTCTTCTTCAAGCTCCTGTTCCTGCTCCTGCTCAGCATCCGTTACCGCACTTGCCACGACCCTCGTCGCTTCGTCCGGCTTTATCACGGTATCTGGCGCAATATCCTCCACCTCTGCAGGCGATTCATCGTCTTCTCTATCCAACAATCTGGCTTCGGCTGCCTGCGCCTCCAGCTCGAGAGCCCTGGTTTCCGCCAGTTCCTGCTGCCTGGCCGCCTCTTCCTTGTCGGCTTTGGAGCGGCGGCGGATGACCGTCGTTCCCCATGGGCTGCTGCTCTCGGGCCGGCTTTTCGTTTCGATCCTACCCACCGGAGCCACGGCACTAGCAGTGCCAAAACCTAGTTTTTTACGAATATCTGCCGCCATATCTTTTTCAACGGTGGAACTGTGGCTGACTACGGGATAGCCCAACTCGATCAGACGATCGACCAAGTCTTTGCTTTTCATCCCGAATTCCCTTGCCAGATCGTACACCCGAACCTTCGCCATATAACCCTTTCCTCCTCAACAACCTGTCTGCTTCCGCGTCCCTTGGTCCAATCAGACCTGCAGCATCCAACTGCCCCGGCATGGACAACATCCTGTACCAAGCAGGATCATTTTTCATGCCTTGTCGTCTTCCGCAGCATCGTCTTGAACAATCTCAGCTGGTTGCAGCTCTACAACCTGCGCTGCTGGCTCGGCCGCTGCCGTCAAATCTTCCTGCTCCGGCAGCTCCGGCGACTCCACCTGGGCTGCTCGCTCAAGCAGCACTGTGGCGACTTCTTCATCCACACGGGCCAGTTCGGCCAACTTGCCGCTTTCCAGCTCAGCCAACATACCTGCACTCAAGATACCTGCGGCAAAAAGTTTATCTGCCAAACCCTCGTCAATACCCTGTACCGCCAACAAGCTGCGGTAACCCGGATGCTCCAGATTATTGTAGCGCTGCTGACTTTTCACATCAATGCGCCAACCCAAGAGCCGGTAGGCCAAACGGACATTTTGTCCCTGACGACCAATGGCCAGGGAAAGCTGATCATCCGGCACCACCACCAGAAGCGCTTTACGTTCCTCGTCGACAACCACCATGGACACTTGGGCCGGAGCCAGAGCATTGCACACATACTTGGCCGGATCAGGACTCCAGGGTACGATATCGATACGCTCGCCCTGCAGTTCCTGTACCACATTCTGTACCCGGGACCCCTTCAGGCCCACGCAGGCACCAACCGGGTCCACGTCGGATTCCAACGAAGAAACCGCGATTTTCGCCCTGAAACCCGGGTCCCGGCTGACCCCCATGATTTTGACGATGCCTTCGGCAATCTCTGGCACCTCCATTTCAAAGAGCTTGGCCAAAAACTCGTTACAGGTGCGGCTGAGAATGAGTTGCGCATCGCGGTAACGGGGTTTTGTCTCCCTGCCCTGGGCCTGAGCCTCTTCATCGTTACTGTCGCGGTTACTGGGACGCACCTGTTCCAGATAGGCGCGGATACGGTCGCCCTGCTTGAACGAACGCTTGGGAATTTGACCATCTCGGGGCAGGAGTGCATCGGTACGACCAAGGTTGACGATCATGTCACCCCGCTCAAAGCGCTGGACAATACCATTGACCACAGTACCTTCCCGGTCGCGATACATGTCGTAGATCACCTCACGTTCTGCCTCGCGCATACGGTGAATGATCACCTGTTTGGCCGATTGGGCGGCAATCCTTCCTAAATCCGCGATAGTGGTCAGTTTCTCACCAATATCGTCGTCCAGGCCAGCCTCGGGGTGGCGCAGACGGGCCTCTTCCAACGAAATCTCACGGTCTTGGTTAAAGACCTCTTCAACCACCGTGCGGTATTGGAAGACTTCGATCTCACCCAACTCATCGCTGTATTGCACCTCAATGTCGCGCTGACCACCATATTTTTTTTTCACTGCCGATCGCACCGCCTCTTCAATGGCGTCAATCAGCAGGCCGCGGTCTATCCCCTTGTCCCGGCATATCTGATCAATGAGTCTTCTTAAATTGTCCGTACCTACCATATCTCCACCTTCAAAACCAGGACACTCTCTCGTGGTTGCCCGGTTTGCTCTCCGTAGTTCAGTCCAGGGTCAAACGCGCCCTAGCGATCTGCTCCTTTTGCAGAACGACTTTTGTTTCTTCCACCAAAAGGACGATATCTTCACCCTCAAGTCCCAGCAGCGTGCCCACCAGCACCTTGCCCTGGCCAGTATCCTGCCGCAGCTTGACGCGAACGCGGCGGCCAGCAAAGCGGACAAAATCCTGCGGCCTGACCAGCGGTCGTTCCAGGCCTGGCGAGGAGACCTCCAGCACATAGGCATGGTCGATGCAATCCTCCACCTCAAGGTACGCACTGATCTCTCGGCTCACAGCAGCGCAATCGTCCACTGTAACCCCGCCTTCCCTGTCGATAAAAAAACGCAGTACCCAACCTCGCCCTTCGCGGCGAAACTGTATTTCCACCAGTTCCATGCCGAGATCCGCCAAAAGCGGCCCGGCATAGGCCTCCAGCGTGGCTATGACAGCATTTGCAGTATGCACAACGCAACCTGTGTTACAACATGTCAACTGATTCCATTCACGCCAAAATACAGACAGCCTCCAGCTGGGCGGGAATGTAACCATAAAAAAAAAGCGGGCAAAGCCCACTTTTCAGCAAACTCCGGATTCTTCCCGGAAAAACTGCAGTCTGGCTAAAAAACAGCACAAACCACAACCTGGAGCGGGCAACGGGGATCGAACCCGCGACCCCAAGCTTGGGAAGCTTGTGCTCTGCCAACTGAGCTACACCCGCTCGCACTCCTAAGAAGTATGAAAGAATAAAGTATCAGCAGGCAATTGTCAAGCAACAACAAAAGGATGATCGCTGCGGCCGCTACCCAGCCCACCCCTGCCTACCTGGACATCAAGCCACTTTACAGCACTGCATTGCCCGGTATAATTAGTGTATGGAAATCATAACCTCGCATATAGGCACGGATTTCGACAGTCTGGCAGCCATGGTTGCTGCTAAACGGCTCTATCCCCGTGCGGAACTGGTCTTTTCCGGCTCCCAGGAAAAAAATGTGCGCGAATATCTGGCCCAGGAATTCGACAAGTTTCACCTTTTTAAAAAAATAAAACACATTGCCCTGGAAAAGATCAGTCGACTGATTCTGGTGGATACCCGTCAGGCAAGCCGTATCGGTCCCCTTGCCGCCTGCCTGGACAATCCCGGCCTGTCCATCCATATCTACGACCATCACCTGCAAAAGGAAGACGATCTCAAAGGTGAAGTAGAGCACATCCTTCCCTATGGTTCCACCACCACCATTATCAGCCATCTCCTGCGGAAACGCGGTGTCACACTGCAGGCCAAGGAATGCACCCTCATGGCGCTGGGCATCTATGAAGACACCGGCGGCTTTCTCTACTCCTCCACCAAGTCGGAAGATTTGGCTGCAGCTGCCTGGCTGCTCGACCAAGGCGCCAACCTGGATGTGGTTTCCCAGTTTTTCTTCCGCGAGCTCTCTGCCCAGCAGATCAACCTGATTGGCCAACTACACGATAATGGCCGCCTGTACGTGATCCGTGGAGTGCATGCGATGATCACCAGGCTGGCACTGGACGAATACATTGATGATTTTGCTGTGCTGGTGCAGCGCAGCATGAGCGTCGACAACCTCGACGCCATCTTCGCCTTCATTGAAATGCGAGGCAGAATCCACCTGATCTGCCGCAGCCGTATCCCGGAGATCAACGTGGGTACCATTGCCCGCGAATTTGGCGGCGGCGGCCATGCTTCGGCCGCATCGGCCACCATCACCGATATGGGCCTTTTTCAGGCAGAGGAGAGCCTGATCGCTCTGCTACACAGCCACATCAGGCCCAAGGCCGTTGCCGGCGAGATCATGAGTACGCCGGTGATCACCGTGACTCCGGAAGTCAGTGTCAGCCAGGCTGCCCACATCATGACCCGCTACAACATCACGGTATTGCCGGTTGTCCGTCGGGCTGGCAGCGCCGACGGCAGCCTGCCACCCAGTGGCCTTTTGGGCATGATTTCCCGCATGGTGGTGGAAAAGGGCATCTTCCACCAATTGGGCCATGTACCCGTAGCCGACTACATGACCACTGGCATTGCCACCCTCACTGAAGAGGCGAGCCTTGCCGATATTCAAAAGGTGATCGTGGGCAACCGCCAGAGGCTTATCCCGGTACTACACGAGGAAAGCATAATCGGCGTGATCACCCGTACTGATCTGATGGGTTTGATCGTCAACGATCCCAGCAACATCTCTCCTGAGCTGCTTAGGGAAGACGAACACCCATCGGCCAAACAGGGCCGTAACCTGAGCAATCTGATGACCCAGGTGCTGCCCCGGGAAATTATCGTCCTGCTCCGTGAAATCGGCGAAACGGCAAAAACCCAGCACTGCCAAGCCTTTGTGGCCGGTGGCTTTGTGCGTGATTTGCTTTTTCGTCAAAAAAATATGGACATCGACATCGTGATTGAAGGCAGTGGCATTGCCTTTGCCAATGCCCTCGTCAAACAACGGGGAGGGGTTGTCCATCCGCACGAAAAATTCGGCACTGCCACCGTGGTGCTGCCAAACGAGATGCGTATTGATGTGGCCACCGCCCGCCTGGAATTCTACGACCATCCGGCTGCCCTGCCCACAGTGGAACTCGGTTCCATCAAACTGGATCTGTTTCGACGCGATTTTACCATCAACGCCATGGCCATCCACCTCAATCCCGAACGTTTTGGCATTCTGGTTGATTACTTCAACTCCCAAAACGATCTGCGGGAACGGCGCATCCAGGTGTTGCACAACCTCAGTTTTGTCGAGGATCCAACCCGCATTTTCCGGGCGATCCGCTTTGAAAGCCGGTTGGATTTCCAAATCACCCGACATTCGGAGAAACTGATCAAAAACGCGGTACGACTCAACCTGCCAGAACGCATCGAAGGCCACCGCTTGCTCCACGAGCTGCAACTGATCCTCAGCGAAGACGACCCAGCACCAGCCCTGCGCCGCATGGAAGATTTGCAGCTCTTTCCGTTTCTCTGGCCGGATTTACAGCCGGAATTCAAGATCGACCGGCGCTTTCTCCACGTACTGACCCTGGCACGCCAGGCAATTTCCTGGTTTCACCTGCTCTACCTGGGAGAACATTTTGAACAGTGGCTGGTTTACGTGTTGGCCATCACCAACCGCTGCCGCGTCAAGGATCTGGACAAGTTTTGTGCGCGCTTTGAAATGCCGGAAAAACAACGGCAGGTGCTGGTGCAGCAGAAGCAGGCTGCAGAGAGGATAAGCCAAGATCTGCTCAAACGTCCCTATGCCCGGCCAAGTGAAATCTACTGGCTCTTGGCACAGCTCAACAACGAAGGCCTTTTGTATCTTATGGCCATTGCCAGAAAGCGATACATTCAAAAAGCCGTGTCACTGTATGTCACCAGTCTACGGGGGACAAGTCCGCTGATCAGCGGCAACCATCTCAAAGCCATGGGCTACCGGCCAGGGCCACAGTTTGGCGTTATGCTCAAACATCTTGTTGAAAAACAGCTTGATGGAGAAATTCTCACGCCCAAGCAAGCTGAGGATTTCATCCGCCACCAGTATCCCTTACCCACATAAAAACAGGAAAATGCTGAATTGTTCTCGTCTTTTCCCGAATACTTCTTACCCTTTAGTCATACTGGCGAACCAGTAGAGCAGCGTACAAAACTGCCTGCCAGCTGCTTCGCTCCACACTGCCACCCTTGGAAGAGTTGATCACCCATGAATTTTGATCTCCAAGCGCTTTTGCTCCAAATAATCATCCTGGCGCCACCCTTTCTCTTTGCCCTGACCGTACACGAGCTGGCGCATGGTTATATTGCCTACCGCCTGGGCGATCCCACGGCCAAGGAAGCGGGCCGGCTGACCATGAATCCGCTCAAACACCTCGACCCCCTCGGGGTGCTTGCCTTTATCATCATGAAGATTGGTTGGGCCAAGCCAGTACCAGTGGACCCTCGCTACTTCCGTAACCCCCGCAAAGACATGCTCAGCGTGGCCCTGGCCGGCCCGGCTTCCAATCTGCTGTTGGCCATAGCCAGTGCGCTCCTTCTGCAGGTGCTGGTGCGTTTCCCTTTTCTTCCCCTTGCAATTATACAACCCTTAGCGCACATGCTGGTGGCAAGCGTCTGGATCAACCTGATGCTGGCGGTATTCAACCTCCTGCCCATTCCGCCGCTGGATGGTTCCAAAATTCTCATGGGCATACTGCCGCCGCAGGCGGCTTACAACTACGCCAGGCTTGAGCCCTTTGGCTTTGTGCTGGTGCTCGTTCTCTTCTACACCGGAGTCATCGGCAAAATAATCATGCCGATCATCCATTTCTCGAACAACTTACTGCTGGGGTAGCAATGCTGACCTGCTACGGGCAACCATCCTGTCTGTAAACAGGCGCACCATGGATCAACACAAATCAATTAGTACAAAAAACGTTTGATCTTGTGGGTGGCTGTTTTGATGAAGGGTTCTGGCCGCTCAACCATTCGGCTGATGCGAGAGCTGAGCGGCAGGTTTTCATTGACATCCCGCCGCATTTCGCCCAAGAGGCGGGTCAGATATTCCTGGCGCTGCCCCATGGTCTGTCCTTGGGTTTTACTATCTAAGTACTCGTAATCCGGATAGATGAGCGCCTCCAGCTGGCCATTTTTTTCCACCACCAGAGACTCCATAACCAGGGGCAAGGCATTGAGCCGGTGCTCGATGGCTTCGGGATAGATGTTTTCTCCGCTGGAGAGGACGATGACCGACTTTGAGCGTCCGCAGACAAACAGGTTACCAGCCCCATCCATTTTGCCCAGATCGCCGGTGCACAGCCAGCCATCGGAGGTCAGCGCCTCCAGGGTTGCCTCGGGATCGTTCAAATAGCCCTGCATGACATTGGCACCACGAGCCCATATTTCGCCCACACCACTTTCCGGGTCTGGATCGTTGATGCGCAACTCCACCCCAGGAACAACCTTGCCGGCAGAGCCCGGGGCAATGCTGCTGTCGCCAAAGGGTCCGCCCGCGAGCAGGGGCGAGGCTTCGGTCAAGCCATAACCCACCAGAAAAGGCAGTTCCGCTTCCCTGAGGAAGCGTTCCACCTCTGGGCTCAGCGCAGCACCACCAATACCCAGCACCTGCAAACGACCACCAAAAAACGCCATCAGTTTAACGCCAGCCTTGCGGAAGACCAGTCTCCTGGCCATGCCAAAACGACAGACAAAACCCACAACCTTGTTTTTATCTAAGAGGGAGACCACGCGTTTTTTGTAGATTTTCTCCATGATCAACGGCACAATCAGCATAATCTGGGGCTGTTCGTGGGCACAGATTCTCTGCAAAACCGCTGGAGTTGGCATTTTGGCAGCATAGGCGATGCGGCAACCCCGGATAAGTGGCAGCAGAAAGCCGACAGTGAACTCGTAAGCATGGGATATGGGCAGCACCGACAAAAAAACCGTGCCCGGCTCAAGCTGAATAAGCTTGGCCGCTGCATGGGCATTGGCGCACAAATTGCCATGGCTCAACATCACTGCCTTGGAAAAACCGGAGGTGCCGGAGGTGTAGAGGATGCTCGCCAATTCGTCTGGTCCGAGTTCAGGGAAAGGCTCCTGCTCCTGGTCGAGCGCCTGCAATGCAAGACCTTCCTGCAGAAAGGTGTTGTAGGGAATCGGGTTGAGCAACCCTGTTTTATCGAGGCAATTATCTAATGTGACCACTGTTGCCAGTGGTTTTTTCAAATCATAGATTTTTTCAAGTTGGCGGCTGGTGATAAAAATGACCTCACACGCGGTCTGACCAAGGATATGGTGTACATCCGCCTCGGGTGTTTCCGGATAAATGGGCACTGCGCTAGCCCCCACACGCACCACTGCCAGGTAGGCACAGGCCCATTGATGGGAATTTTCACCCAAAATGGCCACCCGGTTTCCCCGTTGTACCCCTGCCTGCCGCAGCCGCAACGCCAAGGCAAGGACATTGTCGTGCAGGATACGGTAGCTGATGGGCTCTTCCAGAGCAAGGCCGATGGCCGGCAGTGCACTGAACTGGCTACAACACAGATCAAGCAAATCATTGATGGTGGCCGCATCGCTGCGCACAATCGGCAAATTGGCATTGTCTATATTATTATCATTCATTTCAATATGTTGCCCAGAAAACTCTACCCCAGCTGCCACAGGGTTTTCCTTTGTCTCAACCACTCACCTGCCTCCCTAACAAACATTTAGCCTCTTTGCATACGGTACAATTAACGCATTTTCTCAAAAAAACAGAGCAATTTCCTTGACATGCCCAAAAAATGAAGTTTAAGTTTCATTCAACTTCGCACCACACATGTCGTACCTGTAACCTCAGACCTTTCCAGCAATTATGCGCGTCCTACAAGTCACGGCAATAAGCCTGCTCTGTTTTTTGCTAGCCGCTTTTGTGCAGCCCACCCACCTCAACGCCTCCCAGAAGCAGCGACTGGTTGTGCAGAGTAAAATAAAAGCTGGAACTTCAACACAATCCACCTCCAAAACCAGGACAGCCCGAGCAGCCAAACCGGTCATCAAGGCAAAGACAGCCAAAAAAAGACAGCCCGCAGTCGTAAGCTCCAAAAAGACCCCTGCTGCAAAAGCGGCCCAACAACGAACAAACATCAAGGCTGCCGCAAAGCACAAGCAGCCCATCAAGCGGACAGCGACTGTGGCCGCCAAACCCCAACAATCTAAAAAACAGTCAGCAGCCAATACCCGCGTTACCCGCGTCCGTCCAGGTGCACCTCAAAAAATCCCATCCATGGCAGCCCTGGCCAGCTCCACGCTACCCGCACCATGCGACACCATCTTCAACCCGATCGAAGCTCCGCTTAAACTGACTTCGAGAAGTTATATGGTCATGGATGCAGTTTCAGGTGGCACCCTCCTTGCCAAAAACCCTGATGCCCCCCGGCAACCCGCCTCCACCATCAAGGTTCTCACCGGCATGATCGCTCTGAAATCACTCGGTAACAACGATGTGGTACAAGTAAGCCGCAAGGCAGCGGGAATGCCCAGTTCCAAAGTACACCTCCAGCCGGCAAAAAGTTACCGGGCCTGCGATTTGATCGACTCGGTACTGCTGGCTTCGGCCAACGATGCCAGTGTAGCCCTGGCCGAACGTATTGCCGGCAATGAAAACCGTTTTGCCCAACTAATGACCTACAATGCCCAGCGTTGGGGAGCCAAAAATACGGTGTGTCGCACTGCCTCGGGCCTGACCGCCGAAGGCCAATACAGTACGGCCCGCGATTTGGCGCAGATTTTTCGGGTTGCCATGCAGGATCGCGAATTCGCCAAGCGTATGCGGGAGCGTTCTGTCAACACCAAATTTGGGAAGAAACTGGTGAACCACAACAAGGCCCTTTGGCGGCTTGATGGTGCCATGGGCGGCAAGACCGGCTATACCAATGCTGCTCGTCAAACCTATGTGGGGCAATTCACCCGGCAGGGACACACCATTGTGGTGGCCATCATGGGCAGTGAAACCATGTGGGCTGATCTGGAAAAACTGGTTGACTATGGCTTTCAACGAAAAAAACAAGAAATGGCCAGGCTGAGCAGCCAGAACCGACTAAGATGATCCAACAACCACGTTAGCTGGCAAAAGAAGCAGGCCGGAGCGTAAGGTGGCTGCTGCTCTTTAAACCTGGTGCTGGGAGGTTCAGCACCAGGTTTTTTATTGAGGATTGTGTTTCAAGATCCTGGGACAGTAGCCTTGCGCAAATAAACTGGCAGCGACCCTTACCGTTGGATCACTATGCCATCGACTGCTAGCGGATTGCCTCATCCGTGCGGCATAACCTGCCAAAGCCGCCGGGAATGGTACCCGAGGCCCAGAAGGCCCGGCCTTGTTTAAAGTCAACAAACCAATACCCGCCTTTCTTCCTTGGAGCATCCACAAAAATAAAAGGCTGATTGCCGGAAAAACAGCGATGCAGGTACTGGTCATTAGCCAGCTTGTCGCTTTCAAGCAGGGACATGGCCTCCTCCAGACTGGGGATGCGCCAGTCATCAAAGCCGGCAAAGCGTTCCTTGTTCAACCGCTCCACCTCCCGCTTCAAGGATCGGTAACTCATGATGTCCGTGCCACTGCGCTGCCACATCAAACCGGTCACCCGGTCACTGATGGTCAAGCCATCGCCGTTGTCAATAAAGGTGTGGGGAAAGGCGCCACCAGGGTTGCGCTCCTGGTCGGTAAAATTGTACTGAGTGATCGCCGCAGCCACATCTTCTTCACTCATTTCCTTAAATCCCTCAGGCAACCACACCCTGGCAGCTGCCTCAACCGCATCATCGCGTCCTGGCAGGCCGGTGGTCAAATCCTCGGGCTCTTTGGCCGTCTCCAACGGAACAACCAGAGAGTCGTCTTCCGATTCAATCACATTGGCAATGAGCCACTCCTTCAACTCCGTGTTGATCGGATGCGTCCGTTCAAAAAAGGCCACCTTACCCTGCTCACTGACACACTGGCGTACCATTTCCTCTGGTGCAAGGATCTCCGCCACCACGCGGGCATGCTTGATGCCGCGCTCCATCAGGCACAGTTTGGGCGGATCCTCCCAGCCATCAATGAAAAAATAATAGATCCGTTCTTCCTTGCTCCGTACTCGCTCCTTGCCGCCCCAGCTCTCAAAGGTGCCAAATGTATAGTCCGGGGTCATTTCCCAGTCTATGCCAGGTGCGTGTGTAAGGTTTAAACGTTTAAAAAGGCTCATAAACCCTCCAGTGAAGGTTGAAGAATAGGGAAAAGACGCTATATATCAAGCATACTTTTCTTAGTAGCAAACATTATACATTACTAGAAAAAATGAAAGGTACCATACATTCCCTACCCGGATCTCCATTGCCCTTGGGCGCCAAGCCCACTCCACAAGGGATTAACTTTGCCATCTTTTCTAGACACGCCCACTCCGTGGCTCTGGCCATCACCCTGCCAGACGCACACGATCAGGCACCGCTGATCTACCCGTTGGATCCATCTGTTCATAAAACCGGGGATATCTGGCATATTCTCCTGCAGGGTGCTCCCCCGGGACTACGCTACGGCTACCGTATAATCGGCCCCAATGAACCGCAGGTTAGCGGCCATTTCTACAATGGCAACCACATCCTGCTGGATCCGTATGCCAGGGCGCTTGCCAGTGGGCCCTGGGGAGAGATACGGCCGTATCTCGGCAGTGAACCCTGCTGCCTCATCGACCATGTGCCGTATGACTGGGAAGACGACCAACCCCCGAAAACGCCCATCCAAGACACGATCGTCTACGAGTTGCATGTGCGTGGATTCACCAAACATCCATCGTCCCAGGTGGCGCATCCCGGTACATTTCTCGGCTTGATTGAAAAAATCGACTACCTGCGCAAACTCGGGATAACTGCGGTTGAACTTCTGCCAGTCACAGAGTTCGATGAAAACGAAAACCTGTTCACCCACCCCAAAACTGGCGAGCCACTGAAAAATTACTGGGGCTACAACCCGCTCCTTTTTGGCGCACCCAAGGCCGCCTATAGCAGCAACCCCGGGGCTGTGCTCCGCGAATTTCGAGACATGGTCAAGGCTTTCCACCGGGCTGGCATTGAAGTTTACCTGGATATGGTTTTCAACCACACTGCCGAGGGCGGCGAAGACGGCCCAACCACCAGTTTTCGCGGTATCGACAATACCATCTACTACCTGCTCGATCCCTGGACCAAGGCCTACCTCAACTACTCCGGCTGCGGCAACACCTGCAACTGCAACCACCCCATCACCCGCAAGCTGATCCTGGACATGCTGCGTTGGTGGGTGGTGGAGATGCATGTGGATGGTTTCCGTTTCGATCTGGCTTCCATTCTCAGCCGAGGTGTGGACGGCTCTATCCTGGCCAATCCGCCGGTGGTGGAGATGCTGGCGGAAGACCCGGTTCTACGCGATGCGAAAATCATTGCCGAAGCCTGGGATGCTGGCGGCCTGTATCAGGTGGGCAATTTTTCCACCTCCAACCGCTGGGCAGAGTGGAATGGTCGCTTCAGGGATGATGTCCGTTCCTTCATGTGCGGCCATCCCGGCAAGGTGCCGGAACTGGCCACCCGCATCGCTGGCAGCTCTGATCTGTATCGAGCCCATGGCCGTAGCCCCTGCAATTCGATCAATTTCATCACCAGCCACGACGGTTTCACCCTGGCAGACCTGGTAAGTTACAACACCAAGCACAACCTGGATAACGGCGAAAAAAACCGGGACGGCGACAACAACAACATCAGCTGGAACAGCGGAGTGGAAGGTCCAACGACCGACCAGCAGATTCTCGCCCTGCGCCAACGACGCATCCGCACCTTTGCTGTTATCCTTTTGCTCTCCCATGGCGTGCCCATGCTGGCGGCAGGCGACGAATTTGGCCGCAGCCAGGAGGGTAATAACAATGCCTGGTGCCAGGACAATCACATTAGCTGGATCGACTGGAGCCTGATGAAAAAAAACAAGGATCTACTTCGTTTTTTCACCATGCTCATCCGCCTGCGCAGAAACCATAAAATTTTTCGGCGCACCACTTTTTATCCGCAGGATGGGGAAACCAAGCATCTCACCGCAAGCCCGGATATCTGCTGGTTTGGACAGAGTGGTCGCGCACCGGACTGGTCTACCGAAAGCCGGACATTGGCCTTTTTGCTCAAAGGTGCATCCATGCCCCTGAGTCCGGAAGACGATTTTTTCGTCATGCTCAACGGCAGTAGCAATACACCGGCAGTTTTCACTGTGCCAGCTCCACCCAGCAAAGAACGGCGCTGGGTTCGCATTATTGACAGTGCAGCCAAACCGCCACTGGATATCAGCTTGCCCGAACAGGGCATGTCTGTTTTGAAGGGACAAAACCTGTTCGTGCCGCCCATGGGCTGCATGGTATTGCAGACGCTTATGAAAAAGAGGCCAACATGAAACACATTCTGATGCTGGGTGATTCCCTGGTTGAATGGGGCAACTGGGAGGCACTCCTTCCGGAAATAACGGTTCTCAACAGGGGTCGGGCCGGAGAGTTTCTGCCGGAACTCTCCCTGCGCCTGGCCGAAGAAGTGGCGGCAAGCCAGGGACACGATGTTATCTTGTTGCAATCAGGTACCAACGACATACTGAGCGGTAATGCCGGCTTCCCATCCATCTACACCACCATGCTGCCCCGCCTGCGCCTTATGGAAGAGGAGTGCCCTATCATCCTTTGCTCCCTGGCGCCCATGCCGCTCATTCCTTTACCGCGTATCCGTGCGGTCAACAAGGAACTGCACCAACTGGCCGCTGAAGTGGAAAACTGCTTTTTCCTTGACTTGGTGGAACCTTTCATCAGCCAGTGCCTGCCCATCACCCATCCAGGCTTTCTCAACGACCAGGTGCATTTCAGTACCAGGGGCTATCAGGTATGGGCCGGGGAAATCCGCAAACAGTTGGCAAGTATTTTCCCCGCAGCAGACAAGAATTGACAGGCCCTGCCCTACTACCTATTAAGTTTTAACTACAGTCTGAAAGTTTACATCTACATTAACTGCGAAATTGCAGCTCAAGCCGACTCAACCAAGTCACCTAATCCCAGGAGAGGATCATGCACACATATACAAAAATTTGTTCCATCTCACTCCTCACCTTGTTGTGCGCACCAGGCGCACCAGCACTACTGTCGGCTGCTGACGCTAGCCCGGGTCAAAGTACTGGTGTGCAGACAAGCAGTGTTACTCCGGTGCTTGAAGATGTGGCCTTGCATGGAAAGATTGTGGAAACCATGAACGCCAGCGGCTACACCTATCTGCACCTCGACAGTCAGTTGGGAAAAGTTTGGGTGGCCATACCGGAAACCAAGGTTGCTGTGGGCGATGAGGTGAGCAGTGCCCCGGGCATGGTCATGCGCAACTTCACCTCGACAACCTTAAACCGTAGTTTTGAAAGCATTGTTTTTTCTCCAGGACTCGGCGCTGTGCTGGCCGAACAACCTGGTAAGCGGCTGTCTCCCAAAATTCATGCCAGTACTCCTGGCAGTTTTTCCGAAGCTCTGGAGGCTGAAGGCAGTGGTGCCACAAGTCGTCCAGCAGGCGCCGACGGACAGGTGCTGGGCCAGAGCACGAGCAGTGGTAGTGCAGGCGCGGTAATGCCCTCGGTTTCGGTGGCAGTGGACAAGGCCCCGGGCAGTGACAGTTACAGTGTCGGCGAAGTTTTTGACCAGGCCAAAGCGCTTGACGGCAAAACCGTGCGCGTGCGCGGCAAGGTGGTGAAAAACTCGCGCATGATCATGGGCAAAAACTGGCTGCATCTGCAGGATGGCACAGGTGATCCGGCCAAAAATCAGCATGACCTGGTGGTGACCACCCAGGATGACCCAGCAGAGGGGGATATTGTTATCGTGCAAGGGGTGGTTGCGTCCCAGCGTGATTTTGGTTCTGGCTACGTCTATCAGGTGCTGATCGAAAACGCCAAACTGGAAGGACAATGATGCCTCCCATGGATGCTGCCAGGTCTTTCTCCGGGCTCAGTCCCCTTGACCCGACCAGAACCGGCTTCGACTTTGACGGTGTCATTGCCGATACAGCTGAAGCCTTTTTGCGTATTGCCTGCGAGGAATACGGCCTTTGCGATATCAGCCCAGATGACATTACCTCGTTTTGCGTGGAAGAATGTCTTCCCATTCAAACAAGTACTCTCATTGCCATTTTTGACCACCTCACCTTTGAGCCCCTAGCTGCCGGGCTCAAACCCATGGCCGGTGCAATCCAGGTATTACAAAGCTTGGGCCAACGCGGCCGGGTGACGATAGTAACCGCACGACCCGACCCACAGCCCGTGGAACAGTGGCTGGAACATGCCTGCGGCCATGCAATCTGCACCAACATACAGGTGTTGGCAGTGGGCGACCATGATGGCAAAGAACGCTTCATTCGTCGGGCAGGCCTGCACTCCTTCATCGACGATCGGGCTGAAACCTGTCTAACCCTTGCGCAACAAGGCATTGATGCCCGAGTCTTTGCCCAGCCCTGGAACCGCGGAGCACACGGTCTACCCACCCTGAGTGGCTGGAAGGAAATCAGCCACCTGTTTGGACAACACATCCATCGATCCCAGGCAAACAAGCCATGAGCCAACCAGCAACACCCACAGGCAGCACATTCCGCAACCCTTTGCCCACGGTGGATATCATCATCGAAATTGGGGAGGCCATTGTTTTGATCGAACGCAAGAATCCGCCACCGGGCTGGGCACTGCCCGGTGGTTTTGTCGATTATGGTGAATCTTTTGAAGATGCCGCCCGTCGGGAAGCCCTGGAGGAAACCGGCCTTGAGGTACAGCTTGTGCGCCAGCTCCATACCTATTCCCACCCTGGGCGGGATGCACGCCAGCACACCGCCTCAACCGTGTTCATCGCTTTTGCCAGCGGCACGCCAATTGCCGACGATGATGCCAAAGAGGCGCGGCTCTTCAGCTTAAATGAGCTACCAGCGCTTGCCTTTGATCATGGCCAGATACTGGCTGACTATGTCAGGTACAAAAAAACCGGCCAATTACCAGTGTACTCAACATGAATAATGCTTGGCAGCAGTGCACCACTGCCTACATTCCTGGCCGCACAGACGGTATTTTTGAATCAGTAATCAGTATACTACCCTTCCGTTTCCACACCTAACACAGTCCAATGCGGTCCTGAGGCAACCTGGACAAACGTCAGCGTTCACTCGTATCTCAATCGCAACATCTCAAGGGAGGGATGGTTATAGCCTGGTCAACACCATACCCATGGCAAAGAGCAGGCTGTATGCAAGGGCAATCTTGCCGGTGCCAGCCAGGGCAAGGTTGAGAATCTCACCATCTTCTTGTCGCACAATCCGCCAGGTTGGCCAGGCCACCAGCAGCGAACCCCAGCTCAGCATGGATGCCAAGGGCAGAATACCACTCCAGATAAGCAGCGGCACCAGTACATAGGCCAACAGTAAACAGCCAAGGTACTCCCGCCGCGCCCATGTGGCGCCAAAGCGTACGGCCAGGGTCTTTCTTCCTGCTGCGCTATCTGTGGCAATATCCCGCAGATTGTTCACCACCAGAATCGAGGTGATGATCAACCCGATGGGAAGAGACATCCACCAGGCAGCTGCGCTGATCTGCAAGGCTTGGACAAAATACGTACCCGCAACCGCAACCGGACCAAAGAAGAGGAAGGCAAACGGATCGCCAAACCCGTAAGCACCAAAGGGAAAGGGGCCACCCGTGTAGCTGAGCGCCGCAAGGATGGCCAAAAGCCCCACCCAGAGCATGTGCCAGCTGGATGCCCAGGCAAGGTACAACCATACGAGCAGGGCGGCGAGAAACACAAGCTTCATGCCCAGCTTGACCTGCGCTGGCGCGAGCAAACCCGCCTGGGTGACGCGCAAAGGCCCCTTGCGCTCTTCGGTATCGACTCCGCGTTCATAATCAAAGACATCGTTGGCCAGATTGCTACCGATTTGCAAGAGTAAGGCAACCGCCATGGCGGCCAGGGCTGGGCCTGGACGAAAGGCACCATCAAACCAGGTTAAGGCACAGGCAACAGTGACCGAGGCAAGAGCAGCAGGCAGGGTTTTGGGCCGGATGGCCAGCCACCATACCTGCCAGATGGAACGTGTACTATTTGCTGTTCTATCCAACGTGTTCACATGATCCTGGTTTAAAAATCATTTTCCTTACGTACAAAACCACAAAAATGCTGCAATTCCTTGTAATTTATCAAAATTTGTGTCTGACAAATTCTGAAGAAATTAACCGATAAAGACTCCTGAACCTCATCAAAGGTTTGTGCCGCACGTCGAATCGATCATTTTTGTTGCTGCCGTGTTCCTTGGCTGGCTGGGTAAAAGGAGTCGTTGGCCTGGGATTACCAACTGTCGCGATGGGTGCACTCGGACTTGTCATGCTGCCGGACAAGCGGTAGCTCTACTGGTTATCCCCTCCCTTGTCACAAATATTTGGCAATTCGCCACCGGACCTGCCAAACTACCGATCATCCGCCGGCTGACCAGCATGATGCTGTTCGTGTGCTTTGGTACCGTGTTCGGTATTTCCTTCCTCACAGGGCCATCGCGATGGTCTTCTGTAGCGCTTGGCGCGGTGCTTGTCCTGTATGCCCTGCTGGCATTGTTTCTCCCCAAGCTTACGGTTCCGGCGTTGGTTTTTTACCGCAATGCTGTTGGTCGGTGGTTACATGATTTTACGTGGGCTAGCAAGGTAAGCTTGATCACTCACCTGACCTGAGCGCGAAGGCGAGACATGTGGTTTGGCCGGGCAGTGGCCCACACGAGAAAATTGTGGTCCACTTCTAAAACACTTCTCTTTGATATCGACAAGTCCCCCTGTGGGAGACTCGCCAGTTGTTGGGGCTCTGCACACAAAGCTTTTTTGAAGAACCAGCTGATCTTACACAAAAAGGTAGTGTCAAGCCAAAGCTGGCTGCAAGCTGTTTTGGCTCTTGGCAAAAAATCGCCAACAACTAAAACATACGCGCAACGCACAGGCGCTGCCTATATTGCAAAAAAATGTTTTCTATAGTAGCGGAGTTCAGCAATGGATTCCTTGATATCCTCCAGGGCAAGGTGCTGGCCACCCTTTTCAAAACGCTTCAACTGTGGCCGCCAGCGGTAGGCCAGTTCCTTCAGGGTACTGACATCGATGTTGCGGTAATGGAAATAGCGTTCCAGCTCCGGCATGAAGCGGGCCAGAAAACGACGATCGTGCCAGACGCTGTTGCCGCACAAAGGCGAGGTGCGGGGTTCCACCCACTGTTTGACAAATTCCAGGGTTTCCAACTCGGCCTGACGACAGGTGTAGACGCTTTTTTTCACCCGTGTAAGCAAACCAGAACCGCCATGCTGGTTCTGACACCAGTCGTCCATACAAGCCAGCACAGCCTCTGGCTGGTGAATGGCGATAACCGGCCCCTGGGCCAACTCATTGAGTTCGTTGTCGGTGACGATGGTGGCCAGCTCCAAGATCACATTGTCTGCCGGGGTGAGCCCGGTCATCTCCATGTCCAGCCAAATCAGGTTTTTCGTCCTATCCATTCTGTTTTTTCTGTGCCAACATCGCTTCGCCACACCGAGAAGATTCCGGACAGGCGCACCACAAGACTATACCCGGCCCTGCCAGCCACGTCGCAGACGCAGCAAAGAGCCGGGTACATCCCCCTTTAATAAAATTAGCCGACTCTGCCGGCACTGCCCAAAACTTCGCTGTTCTTGTGCATGATCAGCTCGATCAGGGCCTCACGGGCTGGACCAAGATATTTTCTCGGGTCGAACTCGCCAGGTTTTTCTGCAAACACCTTGCGGATGGTTGCGGTCATGGCCAGGCGACCGTCGCTGTCGATATTGACCTTGCAGACTGCTGAGGCCGCTGCCCGGCGCAATTGCTCTTCCGGGATACCAGCCGTATTCTCCATCTTGCCGCCATACTGGTTGATCATGTCCACATATTTAGGCAAGACCGACGACGCTCCGTGGAGTACGATGGGAAAACCAGGCACCAGACGCTCGATTTCCTCCAGAATATCAAAGCGCAATGGCGGTGGCTCCTCGCCCGGCTTGAGTTTGAATTTGTAGGCCCCGTGCGAGGTGCCAATGGAGATGGCCAGACTATCGACTCCGGTTGCCTCCAAAAACTCCTCCACCTCCTGCGGCCGGGTGTAGGTGGAATGCTCGGCACTGACCTCGTCTTCAATGCCTGCCAGAACACCCAACTCTGCCTCGACCGACACCTCGTGTTCATGGGCGTAGGCCACCACCTCTTTGGTGATACGAATATTTTCCTGGAAAGATTCGTGCGAGGCATCGATCATTACCGAGGAAAATCCCGAATCAATACACTCCTTGGCCAGTTCAACCGTGCCACCATGGTCCAGATGCAGGGCAATGGGAAGCGGCGTGCCAAGTTCCGCTGCCAGGTCCACCGCTGCCTTGGCCATATGCGGCAAAAAGGAAACACCAATATATTTTCTGGCGCTACCAGAGACCTGCAGGATAAGCGGCGAGGCTGTACGCACACACCCGGTAACAATGGCCTGCAGCTGCTCCATGTTGTTGAAGTTGTAAGCGGGCACCGCGAATTGCTCTTTTAAGGCCTGGGCAAACATGTCTTTGGTATTCACCAGCCCTAATGCACTGTAATGGAGTTTTTTCATGGATAACCTCATTGCAACTGGAATCGGATATCAAAAAGGCGGGCACAACCGAATTGCACAACCTGGTGCCTCTTTTTTCGACAGAGAACTAAACCTTTGCATACTACATCAGTGCTGACGGCACCGCCAGCTTAAAAGAACGGAACATCACTACAACTATAGTGAAGCCCCCTGCATACACCAAGAAAAGCTTTCCAGTTATCACCAGGTGTGGCAAGTTACAAGAAACATTTTGCATGCAACACACCACCAAGGCTGAGCGTGGGGTATGCCAGGGGGCACCCTGCACCGGTCAATGCGACCACACACCGCAGCCAATCGGCTTTCGCCTGAGGTTACCTGCCATGGAGCACAGGACAGGAAGTTCCCTTCTTCCCCACTTTGATGTCATCATTGTGGGTGCTGGCCCGGCCGGTCTTTTTTCCGCCTACCATCTCAGTGAGCATACTTCGCTCAAAATCCTGCTCATTGACAAGGGCAAAATGCCACTGGCTCGCAAATGCCCCATCGGTACAAGGGGATGCATCCACTGCCAACCCTGCAATATCCTCTGTGGCGTGGGCGGGGCCGGGCTTTTTTCCGACGGCAAGCTCAACTTCATTCACAAACTGGGTAAAACCGATCTCACCCAGTTCCTTGGTGAAAGCGAGGCCATACAGCTCATCGAAGAAACAGAAGCCATCTACTCCCGCTTCGGCATGGATGGACAAGTCTACCCCACTGACATGGAGGCGGCGCGGACTCTGCGCAAGCAGGCTTGCAAGCACGGCATTGATCTACTGCTTATCCGCCAGAAGCATCTGGGCAGCGACAATCTACCCCGGCATATCGCTGCCATGGTACAATACATCACCAGCCGGGGTGTGCAGCTCTATACGTCGGAAACCGTAGAACAGATCAGTACGGCAGACAGCCGGGTCACTGGCGTTACGACCAACAAGGGGCAGTACTGTGCACCCCATGTCATTCTCGCACCCGGCCGGGTGGGTGCGGAATGGACAGCAATTGTAGCCAGAACTCTGGGCATACCCGTGTCGCAGCGTGGTATTGAGGTGGGGGTACGGGTGGAAGTGCATAATGAAATCATGCAGGACCTCTGCTCCATTATTTACGACCCCACCTTTTTCATTCGTACCAGCCGCTATGATGACCAAACCCGTACCTTCTGCACCAATTTCGGTGGCTATGTCGCCCTGGAAAACTACCAGAATTTCGTCTGTGTGAACGGCCATGCCCTCATGGGCAGCAAATCCAGCAACAGCAACTTTGCCTTTCTCGCCAAAGTGGTGCTCACAGACCCTGTGGAAGACAACCAGGCCTACGGAGAATCCATTGGCAAACTGGCCAGCCTCATTGGTGGCGGCAAGCCCATTCTGCAACGTTTCGGCGACTTGCGGCGCGGACGGCGCTCCACCTGGAATCGCATCAAGAACAGCTATATCGAGCCGACCCTCACCAACGTGACCTGCGGCGATATCGCCATGGCCCTGCCAGAACGGATTCTCACCAATCTGGTGGAAGGGCTGGAGCAACTCAACCTGGTGGTACCAGGGGTAACCAACGACGAAACCCTGCTCTATGCGCCGGAAATCAAGTTTTTCGCCACCCAAATTGAAACAAATGCACAACTGGAAACTGCTGTCCAAGGACTTTTTGTGGCTGGCGACGGACCAGGAGTGGCTGGCAATATTGTTTCCGCCAGTGCCACTGGCCTGCTTCCGGCAAAGGAAATTGCACGGCGGACAACGGCAACCTCGTCCTAAATAGGACGCCCACATCCTAGACAACTTTGCACAAACAGCACCACGCATCCTTTCTATCATCTACTATCGTTACACAGACGCATTACACCCTACATAAAGAAAAAATTGGAGGAACGTCATGTATCTTGAACGCAAGAAAAAAGATGGCTGGAGCCCATACCTGGCAGGCGCTTTAGTGGGCCTCTTGGCCATTGCCTCGGCCTGGCTGACCACGGCCTACCTGGGCAAAACCAATTACCTGGGCGCATCCACTACCTTTGTGCGCGCGGCCGGGCTGGTGGAGGAAGGGGTTGCACCGGAATATACTGCCGGCAATGCCTACTTCACGAAAACAAAAATCAAGGTGGACTGGCAATTCATGTTGGTTCTGGGCATCCTGCCCGGAGCCTTTATAGCTTCGCTCAGCGACCGCAGCTTCAAATTGGAGGCAGTACCACCCCTGTGGAAAACATATTTTGGCCCATCAGTTGCTAAACGAGCGCTTGCGGCCTTTTGTGGCGGCATTGTCGCCATGATCGGAGCCCGCCTGGCCGATGGCTGCCCCAGCGGCCATGGCCTGAGTGGCCTGATGCAACTCTCCATGAGCGGCTTTGTGGCCATGGCCTGTTTTTTTGGCCTGGGCATCCTGACAGCCCACTTCATCTACAGGAGGTAGACATGGGCACAGAACAAATTCTTGGCCTGATAACCGGTATTTTTTTTGGTTTTTTACTGCAAAAGGGGCGGGTGCTGCGTTTTGAAAAACAGGTGGGCGCCATGCTCCTCAAGGATATGACCATCCTCAAATTCATGTTGTCTGCCATTTTGGTGGGTATGCTGGGTATTCTTTTCCTGGCTGATGCAGGGGTGTTTACTATCAGCCATAAGCCCATGAATGTGGGGGCAGTGGTGGTGGGTGGCTCGCTCTTTGGAATGGGCTGGGCCTTGATGGGCTTCTGCCCCGGCACCTCCATCGGTGCCCTGGGCGAAGGCCGCTGGCACGCGCTCTTTGCCATTGCCGGCATGGTGGTTGGTGCTGCCATCTATGCCGAACTGTACCCCTGGCTCAGCAACACCCTGATGACCTGGAAGGATTTCGGCAAGATCTCCCTACCCGGCGCCTTGGGAATTTCTCACTGGCTGGTGGCTGCTATATTCTGGGCCATAACCTTGCTTATGTTTTATTTCTTTGAAAAGAAAGGCCTGTAACCAGGCATTATTACAAAAAAAATTATGATTGCACGCCTGCGTTGGACAATCAAAAAATGGATGCGCCGCCTGTGGGTGCGGGTAACCTTCATCGCCATGCTGGGAGTTGCCAGCGCCCTGGTAGCGCACCCGCTCGCCCCCCTAGTGCCACCCGATATAGCCTGGAAAATGGGCGCACAATCTGTGGGCCAGATTCTCACCATCCTGGCCTCCAGTCTGCTGGCTATCGCCACCTTTTCCCTGTCTGCCCTCATCTCCAGCTACAATGCGGCCGCCAGCAGCACCACTCCCCGCATTACCACCCTGCTACGCCAGGATAGCAGCGCGCAAAATGCCCTGGGCACCTTTGTGGGCGGCTTTCTCTTCAGCCTTGCCGGCATCATTGGTATGGGAGCAGGGCTGTACAACGACAGTGGCAAGCTGGTACTTTTCCTGGTGACTCTGATTGTTGTCGGTTGGCTGGTGGCGACCTTTCTTACATGGATTCACATGTTGCCCAGGCTCGGCCGGGTTGAAGAATCCATTCACCTGATCACCACAACCGCACGGCAAGCCCTGGAGAATCGCTATCAAAACCCTTTACTTGGCGGCCAGGCTGCAAATGACGCAACCAAGGGTCGCTACACTGTCCAGGCCAACCGCTCCGGTTATATTGCAGCTATTGATGTGGCCACTCTTGAGACCAGTGCACAGGCAATGGACACCCCAATATACCTGTCTGTTTCTCCTGGCTCATGGATTTATACGGGTAGCCCCTTGCTCAGCGTGGATATCTTGCCAGATGAGCAAAGCGGCAATCGTCTGCGGGAGAGCTTTATTGTGGAATCCTTCCGCACCCACGAACAGGACCCACGCTACGGCCTAGTGGTGCTTGCGGAAATTGGCATGAAAGCCCTTTCTCCAGGCGTCAACGATCCGGGCACTGCCATTCAGGTGCTGGCCATGCAGGAGCAGGTCTTGGCGGTTTGGGCACGCAGGCAATTGGAAGAGTTGCCTGAACCAAAATATCCCCACGTGTTTGTGCCACCACTGGACAGTGCCGACCTGTTTGAAGATGCCTTTGCTGGTCTAGCCCGTTACGGTGCAGGCGATTTTTCCGTCATGCTGCGGCTGCAGAAAGTCTTGTTGGCCCTTTTTCATCAAGGAGATGCATCGTTCCGTCAAGCTGCCCGCGAGCAATCGGCCATGGCACTCAAACGCTGCGCCAAGACCGATCTGCTGGCAGAAGAGCTTGAACGCATTGGAGCTATAGCTGCGCAAATGGAGCTTTATTAGATGCAGCGGGTTTAGAATGACAGCTTTCAGATGTACGCAGTCCGCAACGCCTGGCTACTGCTGAAAAAGAACAGAATTGTCATACCCCTTGGCAAGGTCTTTTGGTGTGGTTTGGATGTGCAGCCTTGCGTAGATGGGCTGGCCCAAGCATCATCAGCTCCTGGGAGAGATAGAAATATTCCACTGGTGAAATAAGAGAAGCAGTATTATCAGTTTGTACAATCAAGTAAAGCCGCTGCTTGACTCAAAATCAAAACGCCTCTCATCAAATACGGAATGATTCAATGTAGCCGGCTCTATCTCATTGAAAAATGGCTACCCATCGCCTATTATCTTATTATTCGTAACCTAACAAAATCCTGGATAACTCTGCATATCTCAACGAACACTTTCGTTTGTGCTAGACCAACCTACGTAACAGAAAAAGAGGGTTAGGGCGCGAGAAGCCCTTCATTATTTGGCGCTAAACGATTTTTGATCAATACAGGGTGAACCCGATCAAGTTTACACAATCTGAGGAGACCTATCATGACAACTGATTATTTGAATCAATTTTTTACCGCCCAGAAGAATATGTTTGATGCCTGGCAGAATGTGTTCACAACGAACGCAGGTGAGGACAAAAAAGAGACTAAATCTACCACTGATTTTATGGATTTTTTCGCGTTCCAAGAAAATACGATGGAAAATTTCAAGAAAATTACTGATTTTTATAACAACATGTTCAAAAATTTCACAGGAAGTCCTGCTGAAATTTTTCAAAAAATGAATCAGAGCATGGAAGTTTATAACAACATATATAAAGTATGGGAAAGTTTAAACTCAAAAACTTTCACTCCTAATGCTGAAGGCATGCAAAAAATATTTGATCAATGGTCATCCCAGTACTGGAAATTTATAGAAGATAGCTACATGGCCTATCTTCCTGAGCCAATGCAAAAAACATACAAACAATTTTCTGAGATGACGGAATCGTATCAGACAGTGATGAAAAATTTTTTCGTCCCATGGACAGAGGCTTCCGATCAATTTAATGATTTGATCTTTAAAATGCCACAGATGGCAAACTTCGACTCGTTTATAACCCTAGTGAAGTTATGGAAAGAAAATTACGATAAGAGTTACAAAAAATTATTAAACATGCCTTCCATGGGAATCAACAGAGAATTGTTGGAAAAGCAGTACGATGGAATTGACAAGACCATTACCTTCATGACAACGTACTTGGAGTTTTTCGGTCAGGTTTTTAAAGTTAGTCAGGAAACAATGTTAAAGGTAATTACTGATTATACTGAAATGCTTAAGGAAGGAAAACAGCCGAAAACAATGGAAGAATTCCATAAATATTGGGCAAAAGAAATAGACAAATCATTTGATAAAATTTATTTAACAGATGACTTTAGTAAACTGATGAGCACATTTGTCGATTCTACCATGGAGCTAAAAAAAGAATCTGACAAACTAATGGAAGAATATGTTTCAATCCTTCCTATCCCTAAAAAATCTGATATGGATAGTCTGTATAAAACAGTCTACAATCTAAAAAAAGAAATACGAACTCTCAAAAAAGAGTTGGAAAGATTGCACGAACAAAACAAGACTACTCAAAATCAATGAATACTATTCGATAGTAACTATTCAATAATGGGGATATGACATGGAAAACAAGTGGAACATGGGCCAAGAATCATTTTTTGATGAAGTAGCTCAGATGCAAGAAAAAATGATAAAAGGCGCTGAAGTCCTGATGAATATAAACTTTGAGGGATCAGATAAAACTGAAAAAACTCTCGTTTATCAGGAAGATAAAATGCGGCTTTTTCATTACAAGGCAACAGTCAAGAAGCCTTGTAAAATTCCTGCGCTCATTGTTTATGCCTTGGTTAACAGGCACTATATGATGGATATTGATGAGGAGAAAAGCTTCATTAAGAAACTGCTTGACTCAGGATTAGATCTTTATCTTATCGACTGGGGCTACCCAACTGCCGAAGACAGGTATCTTACCCTGGAAGATTATATCGAAGGCTACATTAACAATGCCGTTGATTATATACGAAAAGAACATAAGATCGAAAAAGTAAATCTCATCGGTGTATGCCAGGGCGGAACGTTCTCTGCTATTTATGCAGCGTTGCATCCTGACAAAATAAAAAATCTCGTGACCATGGTCACGCCTGTTGATTTTGATGTAGAAGACGGGCTGCTCATTAAATGGAGCAAGTCCATGAATGTAGACAACATTGTCGATACCTATGGAGTTATACCTGGGTCCTTTATGAATTATGGGTTTCTACTCTTAAAACCCTACGGTCTTATGGTGGACAAATACATTGGCGTTATCGACAAATTGGATGATCCAGAATCCATGGCCAATTTCCTACGCATGGAAAAATGGATTTTTGACAGCCCGGCACAAGCCGGAGAAGCTTTTAGGCAATTCATCAAAGATTGTTATCAAGAGAACAAACTTATCAAGGGCGAATTGGTGATTGGCAACAACATCGTCAATTTAAAAAATATCACCATGCCCCTGTTAAATATGCTCGCTCTGTACGATCACCTTGTTCCTCCTTCTGCGACAAGGCCACTCAATGACGCGGTTGGCAGTGTAGACAAGGAGCTCATGGAATATCCGGTCGGACATATTGGCATGTATGTCAGTTCAAGGGCGCAAAAAGAAGTCGCACCAAAACTTTCTTCCTGGCTGCTGGAAAGATCAAAATAGCGCTTAAATGCCATTAGTATAAGTACGGTGAGGCAATAACCACTTCCTTTTTATCCATTGTTTACAAGAAAAGGTATATTTACTCTCAGTACTAAATTAGTATAAAACGATAATACACTCTAAAGGAAGAAAGCACCTTCCTTTATATAAACCGCTGTGGTGTAGCACACAGCGGTTTATTTTTCCGCAGATTTTTCCCTTTCATTTCAAATCCGACAAGGAGAGAAGCAAACTCAAGCAGCTTTTGGAGGGCTGACCAGTGCTTCTCCAGAAAGAACAACAACACCCTCTTGATTGGTACAAGTGGTTTTCAATCGAACACGATTTTTTTCAACATTCAATTCCAGAATTTCTACCTGCCCCGTGATGGTATCGCCAATACGCACCGGCGCACGGAATGATAAATCCTGTTTCAGATAAATGGTGCCTGGTCCAGGAAGTTGGTTGGCCAACGCAGCCGAGATAAAGCCGGCCACGAGCATTCCATGTGCGATCCGTGTTTTAAAAAACGTGTTATTGGCATACACCTCGTTCACATGGGCTGGATTAAAATCGCCAGTAATACCAGCATAGAGATAAATATCTGTTTCTGTTACTGTTTTGGTGAATTCTGCTGTGTCACCAATATGAAGTTGATCAATGGTTTTTCCAGGTCTCATGGCTGTTGTCTCCTGTTTTCCTATACGTTGATTATTTATTTCCAAGGCATTTTATCATCAACACGTGGAGTTTAAATCAGTTCTCGCCAAGTCTTTTAATAGGTATCATTTATTTTGTACTGTAACACTATAAATTCAGATTATTCATAACCTAAAAGCCCGTCCAACCTTCCGCAATCCGCGCAAGTATGTCGGGTGGAGTGTGAGGCGCGCCCGCGATGGGCGCGACGTTCGCGGTTGGCATACAAGTTTGCCATCACCGTTTCAATCCACGCGCCCGCGAGGGGCGCGACTTCGGTAAGCTGTTGCGCGCACCTGCCGTCGATGAGTTTCAATCCACGCGCCCGCGAGGGGCGCGACCAGCACAAACTTGCTGGCCGGTTGCTCAATATCAGGGTTTCAATCCACGCGCCCGCGAGGGGCGCGACGCGCGATGTGGCGCAAGACATGATCGAGCAGGCCGTTTCAATCCACGCGCCCGCGAGGGGCGCGACAGGATCACTACCCGGCCATTGCGAATGAGACGTTGTTTCAATCCACGCGCCCGCGAGGGGCGCGACGCGGCAAAGGCACCACCCTGTTCAACACTCTTCTGGTTTCAATCCACGCGCCCGCGAGGGGCGCGACGCAGAGTGGGACGGCTTGTCTCAACGGGCAAGGTGGTTTCAATCCACGCGCCCGCGAGGGGCGCGACGATTTAAAACAAAAAAGCGCCGGACGGTTTTAGCGGTTTCAATCCACGCGCCCGCGAGGGGCGCGACTTCGCATTTGCCCGGCATTGATGCACAGGTAACGGTTTCAATCCACGCGCCCGCGAGGGGCGCGACCGCGGACAAGCCAATTAGCTCCGCGACTGCTGCAGTTTCAATCCACGCGCCCGCGAGGGGCGCGACATCGTCATGCCGGTTCCGCTGGCATTACCAAATAGTTTCAATCCACGCGCCCGCGAGGGGCGCGACGGAAGCCATTGAAAATGCTGCACAAAAAGGAGTGGTTTCAATCCACGCGCCCGCGAGGGGCGCGACTATTTTTCTCAATGGATCAAGGCCGCACCAAGAAGGTTTCAATCCACGCGCCCGCGAGGGGCGCGACTTTTTTAGTGAAGGAAGTGAATGTCTTTATAAGAGTTTCAATCCACGCGCCCGCGAGGGGCGCGACGCCCTGTACAGATCAGAACATATGCACCGTAAAGTTTCAATC
>JAXGZR010000002.1:0-523783 GCA_040776885.1 Desulfobulbus sp.
GCTAGCGATGCCACAATCACCTGAACTCGCCGGCGGCGAAGGTTTTACCTTTGAAGGGGACGCGGCTGCGTTCTACCTCACCGCATTGCTAGCCGAGGCTTTTGCACCCGGCATTGATGATCGAATCGTTGTCCGAGTGTCGGTTCAGCAGCGCGACTTCGGCGAACCGCTCGATGATGTAATCGTCGATTTTGGAGGGATAGCAAAGAACCCCGCTCGACTTAGCCTCCAGGTGAAACGTTCACTTACGATCAGCAAGGCAAAAACGAATAAAGACTTTCGCGACATCATCCGAGACAGTTGGGCCACAATCAAAAAGTCCGACTTCCGCATCAATGCTGATCGCTATGGGGCAGCGGTTGGCACGGTTACGCCTACCAAAGAAAGGGCGCTCAACACCCTTTGCGATTGGGCCCGTGAAAGTCTGACAGCTGACCATTTCGACGCTCGCTTTGCGAAAGATGGCAGCGCTAGCGCCGACATCACAGCGGTCAAGAACGACGTCATTGCCCTACTGGAAGAGGCGAAGGGGACACCGTGCACGAGTGAAGAAGTGCACCAGTTCCTGGCGCACTTTGTGCTCATTCAGTTCGATTTCCTTCGAGAAGGAGCCACTGATCCGCCTGATGCCATTAATCGCATTCGAGATTGTCTCGTGCCCGATGACGCAGCCAAAGCCCCACTCGTCTGGTCGCGGGTCGTTCAGTTAGCCCGCGCATCAGCAGGGAAGTCAGGCCAGTTTGATCGCGCGCGGCTTGTGCGTTCGATCTCATCTGTCGCACGCTTTCGAGGCGCGACGTCCTTGTGCCGAGATCTCGACAAGTTGAAGGAGCTCGCAAGGAGCTACGAGAACCTTATTCCGGACGATGTTGGCGGAATAAAGCTCGACCGAACCTCGCTCCTTGAGAGGCTGGACGCCAAGCTTACCGCAGCCCGTGTCGTCCAGGTCCGAGGCCTGCCAGGAAGTGGCAAATCAGTCTTGGTGAGGCGAGCGGTACAACGCGCGCTAGAACGCGGACCGATCCTCTTCCTCAAAGCCGAACAGCTTGAAGGCACCAGTTGGGTCAGCTACGCGGCCTCGCAGAGACTCTCTGGTGCTCCCCTGGAGCAACTTCTCGTGGAGATCGGAGCCGCCGGCACTCCCATTTTGTTTATCGATGCAATTGATCGCATTGAGAAGGAGTACCAGCCCATAATCCTCGACGTAATCCGTATCATCGCGGAGTCGCCGCTGCTCGATAATTGGCGCGTCGTTGTCTCCCTGCGCGACACAGGGATTGAAGTGCTTCGCAATTGGTTAGGCCACTTCCTTGATGTCCTGAAGGTCGAGACGCTTGACGTTGGTCAGCTGAGCGACGAAGAGGCTGAGACGCTTGCAAAAGCCAAACCACACCTGAGGCCACTTTTGTTTGGATCAGCGCAGGTGCAAGAGATCGTCCGGCGCCCCTTTTTCGCGAAGGTGCTGAACCAGAGTTATGTGGCTGACACCAGCGTCCCGACATTCGCTCCCCGGTCTGAAGTAGATTTGATCGAGAATTGGTGGCGGCGGGGTGGCTACAACGAGACCGGCCAAAGTGCGATTGAGCGTCAGCGCGCATTGCTCGACTTGGCACGTATTCGTGCCCGCCAGCTAAGCCAGCCGATTCGCATTAGTCAGCTAACCTCGGCCGCACACATTGATGATCTAAGATCGGATGGCATACTTCAGAACGCTCGTGAAGGGATCTCCGTCCGCTTCGCTCACGATATTTTCTTCGAATGGGCCTTCTTCTATGTCCTGGGTGATCGCGGGCCCCAATGGATTGAAGAGATCAAGACCTGCGGCGAGCCGCCAGCGGTCGCACGCGTCGTCGAACTTGTTTCCCAATGGGAGTACGCACAGGGAGAAGACTGGCCAACGTACCTCGCCCAAACCGAGGGGTCGGACCTTAGATCACAATGGCTGAGAGCGTGGCTGATCGGTCCCCTCGGAACTGCGAGGTTCGAAGCTGATGAGGGCCAGTTCGCGACGGCTGTCTTTGCCGACGACTTCCGGCTTTTCAGAAAGGTGCTCGTCTGGTTTCAGGCGGAGAAGACCTCTCCGAATGCGAGTATCCTGGCTGGCACGTTCCCACAGGAGCAACGCCAACGGTTCGCTGATCTTCTCGGCTGGCCTTCCGACTTCGCCGCGTGGCGTCGCCTCATCGGCTTTATTCTCCGGCGCGTTTCAGATATTCCGCAGAGGCTATATCCGGAGGTAGTCGCAATCTTCGAGGTCTGGCAGAACGCCCTAGCCGAACTTCGCAACCCGACATCTCGCGCTCTTTTACAACAATGCGCTATCTGGCTCGCCGCCATCGACGCGCTCAGTACCGCTGATGGGCCTGACGAAAACTCTGAGTACTGGGCGCGGGTGCCCGACTTGGGCGCTTTCCGAAAATCTCTTGGCCAACTTCTCTTAAGATCGTCGAGAGCCGAGCCGACCCTTGCGGCCGACTATTTGCAGCGGGTCGTCGCTTTAGAACGCATCCGTGATGATGCGTTTCATGACATCATTGCCTACTCACCTGTACTCGCCCAATCGCTGCCTCAGTCGATCGTTGAGCTTTCACTGGTTTTCTTGCGCGAAGAGCTTCCTGACGAGCAAGTTGCCCGTGAAAAGCAGGAGCTTCGGGCCGCATCCGAGTGGCGCAAGGCCATTCTGGCCAAGCCTGAAGCCGAGCGCACGCGTAAACAGCAAATGGCGCTTTCCTTCGGTGTTTCTTTGCGAACGGTCGGCGATTTCAGTTACCACGACTGGGAAAGGCTTTCGATCCACGACGACTACCGAAGCTTCTCGCCCCCTTCGCCGCTTAGAGAGCCCTTTCACTCACTTTTCCAATCATCACCCGACGAGGCCCTGCGTCTCTTTCGGGAACTGTGCAATCACGCGATGACCGCGTGGCGACAGCTGCATCGTTATTCACGAGACCGTGATGGCACCCCCATACCGCTCGAACTGACATTTCCTTGGGGTACCCAAAAGTTCTGGGGCACCGACCGGGAGTATCTTTGGTTTCGGTCGACGTGGGCGCCCAATGCCATCGGCTGCGGGTTTATGGCGCTTGAGGAGTGGTGCTTCGCCGAGCTTGAGCGTAACAGGTCCGTCGACGAGTTGATCCAGCGAATCGTCGAGGGGAATGAGTGTATCGCTATCCTAGGCGTCGCGTCGATGCTTGCGCTCGATACTGAGACGGTGTCCGAAGGGACGTTGCCGCTCTTCACCTCACAGCGCCTGTTGGCGGCAGACCATAACCGAATGGCGCAAGATTTATCGTCAACTGCGAACCTGATCGGCTTCACGCAACGCACCGACATGCCGCACGTAGAGGCGATCCAAGCAGCAAACGCCCGGCCGGTTCGCAAGAAACAGCTTAGCTGGATGGTGCCCAGGTTCATCTTTGAGCCTGGACCGATCAGTGATCAAGCCCGTGAAGCAATACTTAATTTCAAGAACGATCTGCCATTTCAGTACGAAGAGCACCGCGACATTCCTGAGGCACGGGAGGACCTCACAAAGCAGGCCCTCGAATATGCCGAGTTGGCGGACACAGAAAACTATCAGGCCTACCGCACGGAAGAGGGTTCGGATCAAATAGCGATTGTCCACGTTAGCCCTTCCGCTGCTGAGCCTGAAAATGTCGCCAGGGCCGAAGAGGCTACTAAGTACCTCAGGCTGACCGGCCTTTGGACGTGGGCATCCAAATCATTCGAAGAGAAGACGTTGAACGACACCTATACGATAGAGGATGCCATTGTGTTGTCCAAGGAAGCGGACGCCATAGACTTATTCGAACACCCGGGCAGCGGGAACGAAGAAGAACAGTTGGGAATGCGCCGGGGTGCAGTCGCCGCCACGGCGGCCATAGTGCTTAACTTCCGAGAAGGCTGTACACACGAAGACCTTGGGTGGGCTCGTGGTGTCCTGGGACGCGCGATCCGTCTGCCAGAAAAGTTTGATCTGATGTGGTCCCCCAGTTCCGTCGTCCCATGGCACCAGGGGATCTATGTGGCCCGAGGCCTCGCAGCGGATCTCCGCGAAGGTACAGCGGCACGCGGTGCGACTCGCGACCTCCTTGGCCTGATTGCACACCCACTGGAAGTCGTTTCGTTGGCCGCGCTTGAAGAAGCCTGCAAGCTTTGGCCTAAGGACTCCAAATTGACTTGGGCCGCGCTGATCTTGGCATTTTCACTCTGCCACGTTCCTTCTCGGCCGCGGGACCAGCCCCGTCAACACGGTGAAGCAATCCATACATCGAATGAAGCACAAGCAGCTGTCAACGCGGCGCTTGCGTTCTATGAGTATGGAAGAGGATGGGCGTCTCTCCCGTTACCGCCTCCAGCCTGGGTGAAGGTCGAACCCGGGAAGGGGCGGCGTGAGCATCAAAGATATGAAGATTACGACTTGGATGATGCAACCGACGCTGCTGAGGTATGGGGTGAACCGGATGTCTTCTGGCACTCAAAGCAGGCTGCAGAAGTCCTTCAGCGCATCCCCTTCGACGAGGTTATAAACAGCAGTGCAAAGAGAGTGCTTCTCGACTTCCTTGCCAGTGTTCTCGACTGGACCAATCAGAAAAATGCGCCACCGTGGGTGAAGCCTGGACGCCGTGATCGGTCAGCGACCCAGATCTTTGAGTGGACGCATACGCTCGGATCAAGGTTGGGTCACGTGGCTGGCCTTATCCCGCTTGCTGACTTTCAGGCCCGCTTCCTTGACCCGATTTTGGGTCTCGAAGGCGACAATTGCTGGGCTCTCCTCTCTCCACTCGCGAGCACCTACGTCTGCGCTTATCTGTACGATGCGCCGGTCGTTCCAGCCGACGCGGTTGCGACGCTTGACCTCTGTCTCGGGCGGCTTCTCCAGGCCCCCGCCTTCATGCGCGACACCTACCGAAGCGGAGAATTCTCAGGCTTCGATCAACCCAAGCTTGTTCGCACGTTGATGTTTGTCTCAGTCGAGCGCGCGGAATTGGCCGCTCGCTACGTGAATGGCGACTGGTCCGAAATCAGCCGCATTCTGCCATTGATTGATCGTTTCATTCGCGCTGGCGGATGGGCTGCTTCCGTGATGGACCCGTTCTTGACGCTCTGTGAGCGAGCTAGGGCCGACTATCCGGCCGAAGCCTTCGCGGACCAAGTGCTCGCAATTATCAGCGACGGACCCAACAATCTAAAGGGTTGGCATGGAACGTTCATTCCGGCGCGAATCGCAGAACTGGTTCAGCACTTTGCACATCGTGACGCACCAATGACACTGGCTATAGCTCAGAAATTCCTGCGGATCCTCGACATGCTGGTCGACATGGGCGACAGGCGAAGTGCGGCACTTCAGCTTGGTGAGGCATTTCGCGAAGTTCGTTTGCCTTTCTAACCATAGAAGCTGGTGCCATTAGTGCGTATGCGGCTACCTTGAATCTATACTAGACGTCTAAGGAGCAATAAATCGGGGGCTTCCCTGAGAAACCCTTGAGCTAATCGCGCCCAACAAGGCGGTGCACCGGACGCCCTGACGGGCGCCGGTGACCTTCGCCGTTAGACCACATCTATTAACTCAACGTGACAGATATCTTTCTCAGTCGCCCAACGTGGCTTCCTCCGGAGTTTACGCGAGGCGTAGATGGTTTCCTGGGTCTCCTTAAAGGCATCGAACTCAACCCGAGAACCTTGGGAACGACGGACTATCCAAGTCGGGCCCCGCTCGATGAAGTGATCGACCTTATGAAAAAGTGTCGTGGGGCGATAATCCTGGGGATTCCTCAAATCACCGTGACAACGGGGTCCATAAAAGACCGCCCCGTAGAAAATCCACTGCTCCTTCCGACGGAGTGGAACCACATTGAAGCCGGTCTGGCGTATTCTCAAAAGTTACCCCTTTTAGTCATACACCACGTGGGCGTAGGACGCGGAATCTTCGACCGAGGCGCGACACCTACCTTCCTGTATGAACGCGACCTTACAGATCCGGCATGGCCGCTCGCAGACGACCTTCAAGGGGCTCTGCGCAATTGGAAGGAGCAATGATCCTGCCCGTTATTTGAGGACATTTCGTTAAGCGAGTACCATACCCTTAACGGAGGTGTTCGATGACCACGAAAACAAAATCAGGCAAGACCAGGCAAAGGTATTCCCAGCAGTACAAGGCAGAATCACTGACCTTGGCGGAAAAGGTCGGGGTTGCGGCAGCAGCCAGGCAATTGGGGCTTCATGAAAGCCAACTATATAGTTGGCGGAGCAAGGCTCGCCTAGAGGTGGCCCCTTAATTTCGGACAATGTATTAAGGTGGGTTGTACACCCCTAATCAGGAGGCCACCCATGAGTAGCACGCGACGCAGACGCTTTTCAGCCGAGTTCAAAGCCAAGGTTGCCCTGGAGGCGATTCGTGGCGAGCAAACCATTGCCGAACTGGCCAGCCGCTATGAACTTCACCCCAACATGATCACCAGCTGGAAGCGTCAGGCCGTGGAAAATATGGCTGCAGCCTTTGCTGGCACCAGCAAACAAAAGAGCAAATCCTCAGAGGCACAGATCAAGGAACTCCATGCCAAAATTGGCCAACTCACGGTGGAACGTGATTTTTTGGCCAATGCCTTCGAGCGTTGTCGCTGAGTAGCGCCAGAAGGAAAAAGCTGGTCAACCCGGACCATGAACAGCTCAGCATTTCCAGACAATGCCGCCTGCTGGCCCTGTCACGCTCAAGCTGGTACTATCGCCCGGCTGGAGAAAGCAAGGAGAATCTGCGCCTGATGCGACTCATCGACAAACAATACCTGCACACGCCCTGGTATGGGGCTCGGCAGATGATGCGCCATGTGCGGCGTGAGGGGTATCGGGTCGGCCGCAAACGAATCAGCCGTCTGATGCGTCTGACAGGCCTGACAGCCATCTACCCGAAAGCCAGCAGCACCTCAAGGCCGCATCCGCAGCACAAGGTGTATCCCTACCTGCTGCGTGGTATGCAAATCAATCGTCCGGGGCAGGTATGGACTGCGGATATCAGCTATATTCCAATGGCCAAAGGCTTCTTTTACCTGGTGGCTATTATGGACTGGGCCAGCCGCAAGGTGTTGTCCTGGCGTTTGTCGAACACTCTGGAGGCTGATTTTTGCATTGAGGCACTCAAGGAAGCCCTAAAACGTTATGGCGCGCCAGCTATTTTTAATACGGATCAGGGCAGCCAGTTTACCAGCGATGGCTTCATTGGTACCCTGCAGGCTGCCGGGATTCATATTTCCATGGACGGCAAGGGAAGCTGGCGCGACAATGTGATGATTGAGCGCTTGTGGCGTTCCTTAAAATACGAGTGCGTGTATCTGCATGCCTTTGCTGGTCGCAGCGAACTCAGGCAAGGGTTGAACCAGTGGATCAATTATTACAACAGCAAACGACCTCATTCTTCGCTGGACAGCCGTACCCCGGATGAGGCATATTGGCAACTCCCTCTGCCTGGCTATACCGGAGACCGGGATCTTGCCCTGGCGGCATAACCATGACACAAACCCACCTTAAATCTGCCGCCAAACTGTCGGAAAATGGGGACCACTTCTCCTCTCACAAGATAAGAGCGCCGTTGAAGAGCGGCTTCTGGTGGAAAATGCCAGGCTCAAGCGTCAGTTGGCTGAACAGAGTGAGGAGCTGGCCATCATAAAAAAGGCCGCAGCGTACTTCGCGAAAAGCCAGAAGTGAAGTACGCCTTTATGCAGAAGCATTTGAGCGAATTCAAGATTACCACCATGAGCCGTGTGCTGGGCGTCTCTCGCAGTGGATTTTACCGCTTTCGACAGCGAGCAGGGCAGCCAACGATGCGCCAGCAAAAGCGCATGGTTCTGGACAAACTGGTTGCTGAAGCCTTTGCTGCCCAAAAGATGCGGGCAGGTTCGCCTCGGCTGGTTCTTGATCTGCGCGATCAGGGTCACGTGTATGACCGCAAAACAGTGGCAGCCAGCATGCAGCGGCAAAATCTGCGGGCCAGGGCTGCAAGGAAATACAAGGCAACCACAAACTCCAAGCACAATCTTCCGGTTGCACCCAACCTGCTTGCTCAGGATTTTAGTGCCGGCGCTCCAAACCAGAAATAGGTCAACGATATAACGTATCTGTGGACCGATGAGGGCTGGCTGTATCTGGCTGTGATTATCGACCTGTTTTCACGGTTGGTTGTTGGCTGGGCAATGGCAGAGCGCATGACCACCGGGCTTGTGTGTGAAGCCTTACAGATGGCGCTTTGGCGGCGCAACATGCCTAAAGGAGTCATCCTGCATTCAGATCGCGGCAGCCAGTACTGTTCGAACGCATATCAAAATCTTATGGCAAAACATCATCTTATCTGCAGCATGAGCGGCAAGGGTAACTGCTACGACAATGCCTGCGCTGAAAGCTTCTTCCACAGCTTGAAGGTGGAGGCCATCCACGGTGAGCGTTTTGCTTCTCGTGAAAAGATGCGCCAGGCTGTGTTTGAATATATTGAAGTTGACTACAACCGCAACCGCCGCCATAGTGCCATTGGCTATACCAGCCCCATGGCGTTTGAGGCACTACAACATGCTTAACTCGGTGTCCACTCAGAACGGGCAAGATCAAAGTTCTATCCAGGGCGTGCCCAAGGTATTCGTAGGCTCGAGAGTTATCTATTGCCTAGCCTGATCCAAGTCATTTACGAAGAAACGATTCTTGCCATCGAGAATGAGCAGAATGTACTGGCGGGGATTGGTGTTCGCGCCCTTGTGGAGACAGTTTGTAAAGATAATGAGGCGGCTGGAGATAATCTATACCAGAAAATTGATTCTCTTAGAGAAAAAGCAATCGTTACGCCAATGGGGGCGGAAGCCTTGCATAAACTGCGAGTTCTTGGAAATTCGGCGGCTCACGAAGTCAAATCTCATAATCGACAACAACTATACTTGGCGCTGGAAATTATTGAGCACATGCTGGATGGAACTTACATAATTCCTGATAAAGTTCAAAAGGTGTTCAAGTAAACGGCTAACAATTCATTCAAGCCGATGCCGCTTCGCGGCACGGCTTAATTCTGGCGTTAGGTGATGCAAAGATTCAACAAGGAGTGGTAAATTCTCATTGCAAATGCACCAGTAGTTGAGGCGTGAATAGTTCAAAGGACACAGCGGAATTCTGGTAGAGTTGGAAGCGTCAACACCCAACCCGCCAGAAGGAGTCCGCTATGTCCCACGTCCATCTTACACTGGAAGAACGCATTGTTATCGAATTATTTGTGCACATGGGCATGACTTGCCGAGAAATCGCCACCTGTCTTGGCCGAAGCCATACAACCATTTCCCGAGAACTACGCCGTAACAGTTCCAAAAGTGGCTATCGTGCTCAAACAGCCGAGCGACGCGCCCAAAAAAGACGAAAGACGCCACGCCATTACCGCTGTCTGAGCCGACCTGAACTGGTCGCCTACGTCGATGAAAAGCTGCGCAACGACTGGTCTCCTGAACAAATTGCAGGCCGTATTCGCCTGGACTATCCCCAGGATCACACCATGCGTATCAGCGCGGAAACCATGTATCGTTGGATTTATGCTGCCGCACAGGTTGGAGATACAAGCTATCGCCATTTACGCCGCGCCCACAGACGACGCAGGCGGCAAACCAGGTACGGCCGGGGCAGACGCATCTTTCCGGGGCGTCTTGATATATCCCAGCGGCCACAGGTTGTTGCCGACAGATCCCGGTTTGGGGATTGGGAGGCTGATCTTGTCTGTGCCTCCAAGGGCAAGGCAGCGCTGGTCAGTTGCAACGAGCGTAAAAGCCGCTTTCTGGTGTTGGGCAAGGTTGAGAACAAGACGGCCGCCGCCTTCAACGAGGCGCTTGTTCCCCGCTTGTGCGAGATACCGCCAGGCCTGCGGAAGACTTTAACACTTGATAATGGCTCGGAAATGGCCCATTTCAAAGAACTGGAGTCGGCAACCGACATGTTCACGTACTTTTGCAGACCGCATTCGCCATGGCAGCGTGGGTCCAATGAAAACAGTAATGGCCTGCTGCGGCAGTATTTTCCAAGGGGAATCAGTTTTCACAAAATCACGGAAAAGATGCTGCGGACAGCAACAGAACGACTGAATAACCGGCCTCGCAAATGTTTAGACTACCAGACCCCAGCTGAAGTTTTTAACCTTGCTCTAAGTGGTGCACTTGCAAGTTGAATTCATCGTGCACTACTGCCGTCACAATCGCACCGGATTGCTGATCAACCACGTGCTCAGGCTTGCAGGCCATGTGGATGCGGCCATCCTTAAGCTTGGCTATACGCGCCTCTTCATCGGTGGTCGATTGCCAGTCCTTGTTGGAGGTTTTCTTGCCCTTGCGGTCAAAGTTCACAAGCTCGGCCTTGGTCAGCGTTTGTATGCCGCTCTTTTAGATGTGGTCTGTCAGCACGATGGCCTGCAAGCCGATTTTCTACAGATGTGACAGTGACTTCGATCAGCATATTCAGTGTTCTTGGAGCTCTGGGATCAGGGTTCTTTTACAGAGATAATGGGCCCTGGGGCTGCTGCAGGTGGCTTGAGCAGGTGCCCCGTGATCATACCCTTGGTGGTACCAAAGGCAGCCACTACCCATGCAGCAAGCAGGCCCAGATAAAAAAGAATGCTGGCCCAGGCAAAAAAGGGCAGGCCGGTATGATGGGCCAATTGTGCCGTACCAGTAACACAGGTGCCAACCGGAAAGGTAAAGGCCCAGTAGGTAAGGGCAAACTGCATGTTTCTGCGGTGGGCCCGAAGGGTAAGGAGAATGGCCAGACAGGTCCAGAGCAGCACATACCCGAAGACGGGCACGCTGTAAAACACGGCAAACAGTTCAAAACCAAAGGCCAGCTTTGCTGGCAGCGTGTCCTGGGCTACTATGCCCAAGATGCCAGCGGCTGTCATAGATTGCCCCAGGGGCCCCAGTACGATCCACAGGGTGGGAACACGCGAAGTGCCCGAGGTGCCATGGTGGGCCAGGCGGCTCCAGATCATGGCAATAATAATCAGCCCGGCCAGCATGCTCAGCCCAAACTGGGAGAAACAGAGGTAAAAAAGGGTTTGCCTGGCCAAACCT
Organism: Desulfobulbus sp.; assembly: GCA_040776885.1. Classification (GTDB taxonomy): domain Bacteria; phylum Desulfobacterota; class Desulfobulbia; order Desulfobulbales; family Desulfobulbaceae; genus Desulfobulbus. The sequence continues at coordinate 11,079 of JAXGZR010000002.1, forward strand.
GCTGGAGCGTAGGGAACGAGCATAGCCCCGATGGTGGCTGAAACCATGGGCGGAACAACCGGCATAAGCCAGCCGCCGAAGGCAGAGTCTGGCCGCACCTTGAACACGGTAAACAGGCGGTACGGAATAATGACAGCCGAACCAAAGCCGGTGATGGTACCCAGAAGCCAAAGAATCCAGGCAATGTTCAGGGCAAGATCCCAGCCTATCAGATGATGCCCCACCAGGAGCGTCCCGCCGGCAACGGTCAGCGCGGCCATGGGCGGCGCGCCATAGAATTGCGCCATCATGGGATCCTGGAAATGCCTGATCCAGACATTTTTTCGGTGGAACAGAAAAAAAACCGTGGCCAGCAAAAGACCAAGCAGCATCGAGCAGGCCAGGCACCAGACCACAAGGGCAAAAACTGTGAGGTGGCTGGAAAAAAGAGGGAGAGAAGCCGAGGCGTTGGCGATAATGCCGGTTCCCATTACCGAGGCAAACCAGTTGGGGCCAACTTCATAGTCAGAGTTTGCGCCGGTTACATTATAAAAGAACCGTTTCCACCACAGGCCTTTGGCGTGGGTGTTTTTTAAAGTGCTGTTCATGCGGTGGCTGTCCTTGAGGTCAGAAAAGCGGACTGAATGGGTTATGCAAGGCCCTGCTCAAGCCGGGGCACAACTAAGTGTGCATGATGAGATCGATTGGGTATTTGGTATTCCGCCTGAATTCGTGCTGTCAGGGCAATGGAATTTTACTCATCATATCGTTTTGACGTGGAATTGGAATAAACTATGTTGTGCCTGACTGCGTATTTGGCGCAGCCCTCTTTTTCTGTGTTTAATCTGAGGAGTACCCATGAAGCAACAGAAACCAGATGAAATTTGAACTGGTCGTGCTTTGTGAGACAGCCTGAGGAGTAAAATAAGCAACGAACCGATTTGGTTATCGTTTCGGCCTCCAGGCTGCCAGCTTCAATGGTTCCGGAGTCTGGTAATACACTGTGTCTGGGGGCTGTTTGTCAAGCGATGTCTGATTTCTGCCTGCGTTATACCAGTTGAACTAGTCGGGCAAATCTTTGAAAAGTTCGGCCCCGGTTTCATAGACTTTCAGGTAGATCCGTTCGTACTTCAGGGTGCGCCAGAGCCGCTCAATGAAGATGTTATCCTTGAAACGGCCTCTGCCGTTCATGCTGATCCTCACCTACCACGGCTTCAGAACTGATCGCTCTATTCAATGGTTTTGGGCCCCTGATCCTGCAGGATGTGGAACACGGCCGGGCCGGTTCCTTCCACTGACAGATTTTGGCGGAAAAAATATCCTTGTAAGCAAGGCCGCACAACACCATGAACCAGCCACGTCAGCTCTAGGCCATCAGCATCAGCAACGCCACTGTGGTTACCCTGGATGCCGTGCTTAGTCCGGGCTTTGTCCGTATCGAAGACGGCCGCTTTCTCGAGGTGCAGGCCAAGACCGGCCCGCATGGCGGCCCTGATGTGTGCAATGCCAGGGGTGCACTCCTTCTGCTCGGCCTGATGGACATCCATGCAGAAGCCCTGGAGGCAGCCATCGCTCCACGGCCGTCAGCCCCCTTTGATCCGGCCTTTGTTCTCCCCAGCTATGACGCCCATCTGGTGGCCTGCGGCATTACCACGGTCTTTCACTTCGTAGGCTTGGCAGATTTGGGCGAGGCAGCCAAGCCCCTGCGCACCCGGGAAAAGGCCCTGGCCATTCTTGTCGCCCTGCACGCCTTTGCTCCCATGCCGGGGTCCGCAGCCTCATCCATCTAGGCTATGAAATAACTGATATCGATTCCCTGCCCCTCTTGGTCGAGTGCATACGCGAGCACAGGGCTGAGTTGCCCTCCTTGATGGATCACACTCCGGGCCACGGTGTCTTTGCGGACATTGCCGCCTTCCGCAAGTATGCGGCACGCTCGGGCTAATCCTTTGCCGCAACCGATGCTATGCTATACAAACTGGCCCAGCACCGCGATTTGGTGGATGCCGGTGCGCCGGCTCCCAAGGTGCTGGCCACCATGGTCAAGGGGCAAAACGTGTACTCTACAGGGGCGTACCCATATGTCTGTGGAGAGGTCTGTGGAGAGCAGCCCCTTATCAAAAACACTGTTGGTGCATATTGAACTGCATCCATAACAGTATGAGATATCGCAGGAACAACTGTGCATGAGGTTGGCAACGGGCAAGCCGTTACGCTCCTGCATGAAACGCTCAGGAACAGATGTACCCTTGCGCCTGTAGCCGTCCGTACCGTAGCCAATAGCCGCGCCAGGCACGGAGTCCTGGCAGCCAGGCTACCCGGCTCCCATGGGGATGCACCCAGGCCAAATGCCAGTGCTGATGCGATCCATTGCACCACAAATCCGCTGTCCAACCCAGCCAGCCAAACTCGGGCGACTCGTGCCCACGCAGATGCTCCCACTGCAGCCAAAGTACAGGCCCCTGTCGTTGCTGCGCCCATTGCCCAACGTGCTCCTGCAAAAAACGACCTTTATCGGGCAAATAGGTGCTCAAATAGGTATTGAACAGGACGCAAGGCGCACGCACTGCAGACCCATCCTGATTGTACAAAAAATCCGGCAGCCCAGCCGGCAATCTATGCATCGCCAACTGCACAGGCACATCGGTTGTGTTGGCGCGCAATACCGCCTCAATGCCCCTCTGCAACAGGGCCATACGCTCTGGCTGATCTGCCCAGACAAAGGAGGCCAAATGCAGCCTGTCTGCCTCGTTGTGCAACAGGACAGGCGCCAAGTCACAGCCCCGGCGTGAAAGTACCTTGGGGGAGGAAGCCGCAACAGGCGGCACAAAGTTGCCTTGCCCCTGCATGGTAAACTCCCTGTCTGTACCCAAGCCAAAGCGGTATCTGCTGGCACTGACAGTGTCACATACAAGGTAGTTGCGCTGCTCGGCCACCAGGTTCAAGCCAGCACTGGCCCCCAGTTCGAGCAGATGCACAGCGCTCCAGTCAGTATAGGTCAGGGGCAACAGCCAGCACAGGCCCCGCGCGCCTTCATTGGTCTGCACCGGGCTGGTGGCGATGAAGGCAGCCAGTTCGTCGCGCAGGGCATCCACACTCTGTTGGAAGACAGTGGCAAAGGCAGACGAATCAGCCACCTCCAGGCCACCAGCACTGGGATAGTACGCGGCCAGGGCCTCACTTGCCGGACTGCGGCGGAGCACACTGGCATGCAGGCCGGCCAACACCAGAAGAGGTACATCAAATGTCGCGCGTTTGCGGGTTGCCAAAAGCAGCCAGGCAGCAAAACCATCATCCCAGCGCAGGCGTTGGCCCAGGCAGGTGAAGAGTTGGTGGTACAGCGGAGACGCCCCCCGGCAGAAACGCGCCTGGGCCTCGCAGCGGGCAATCAGCTTAGTCCGCAGCTCAGAAGACTGGATATTGTTAAGCGGTGGTTTCACCTGTTTGAATCACCATGGAATGAGCTGGATATTGGCGATGGTGCAGTGAAGGAGCTGGCTGCTGGCGGACCAGGGTCAAATACCAGATATACTGTCGTGGAAAAAGTTTGTTTGGGCAAAGCATCAAAACACCTGAAGGAGATTCAAAAGTCACGAATCGTGATTGTAACAGGAGGGTTGGAGCGCTGCGCAGTCACGCTCCCCTGTCCCCGGCGGACAGGCGGCATTCGCTCGTGCATCTGTTATGAGATCCGACCAGACCACGCCCAACGCTTTGCCGATAAATAAGTATATTATTTCACGCTCAGTGTGCCAGACAATTTCCATCAATGACGTGTGGGTAAGGTCGAATTACTTTTCAGTGTATGCCAAACGGCACCTACGAGGTCTTCTTTTGCCCTCCTGCTATCAGCTTTGACTTGAACGTAGCATTATTCCTTTTTATTCCGGCAAGATACAAAAATACCGTATATACAATTAAACATTACGGGTGAAAACTTGCCTGCTTTGCTGCTTGGTGATTTCCACAATCGCACAGACAGTGTACTAATTCATACAGAATGATTGCCATATAAACTCGCCACTCGGTTCCATTGACGTACAGGAACTTCACCCAAAAGGAAGGCAACCATGTTTGAATCTGCTGAGTTAGGCCACAAAATTAAAAAGTCTGTATACGAAAAGGAAATACCAGCACTACGGGTCGCCCTTTTGGAAGCACAGGGTGAAGTCTTACAACTGGCTGAATTTCCGGTCATCATCATTGTGGGTGGCCTGGACGGCTCTGGCCGTGGCGCAACCGTGAATTTGCTCAATGAATGGATGGATCCTCGCCACATCGAAACCCATGGCATGGGAGAACCGTCTGACGAAGAATTGGATCGCCCCATGATGTGGCGCTTTTGGCGCGCCTTGCCGCCCAAGGGCAAAATCGGAGTTTTCTTGGGCTCCTGGTATACCTGGCCGGTATTGAACCGGGTCAGCGGCATCACCAAGGATGCTGATCTGGATCAGAGCCTGGCGCGGGCCAAGCGTCTGGAAAAGATGCTGGTCGATGAAGGTGCCCTGCTCATCAAACTATGGCTGCACCTTTCCAAGGAGCAGCAGGAAAAACGACTGAAGGCCCTTGAGAAAAACCCCGCTACCCGCTGGAAGGTCACCCAACGGGACTGGAAACGTTACAAGGCCTACGATGCCTTCCGTGCTGTGCACGAGACGGTTATCCGCCATACCAGCACAGCCGAGGCCCCCTGGATGATTATTGAAGGCGAGGATGACAACTACCGCAATCTGACCGTTGCAAATATCGTTCTTAAGGCCATTCAGGGCCGATTGGAACATGGCAAGAGCCAGACACCAAAGATGGTTGTGCTTCCCCTGATACCTCCCCTCGACAATCTGCACCTGCTCAAAACCTTGGACATGGACCAGGCGCTGGAAAAGGCGGCCTTCAGGAAAAAGCTGGAAAAATATCAAACCAGGCTGGGCCTGCTCATGCGCCATCCCAAGTTCAAGTACATGTCGGTTATCGCGGTTTTTGAAGGCAACGATGCCGCAGGCAAAGGTGGCAGTATCCGGCGCATTACCAGGGCCATTGATGCGCGCTCCTACAAGGTCATTCCCATTGCTGCGCCCACTGAGGAGGAGCGGGCCCAGCCCTATTTGTGGCGTTTTTGGCGACACTTGCCCCGCAAGGGCCGCATGTGCATTTTTGACCGCTCCTGGTATGGCAGGGTCCTGGTGGAGCGGGTCGAAGGATTTTGTTCTCCGGCCGACTGGATGCGCGCCTACAGTGAGATCAACGATTTTGAGGCCCAGATGGTGCGCCATAATCTCCTAGTGGTCAAATACTGGCTGGCCATTACCCAGGATGAGCAACTGCGGCGTTTTGAAGAGCGGGAAAAAACCTGTTTCAAACGATTCAAAATTACCGAGGAGGATTGGCGTAACCGGGAAAAATGGGAAGACTACGTGCAGGCGGTCTGCGATATGGTCGATCGCACCAGCACCTCTGCAGCTCCCTGGATCATGGTGGAAGCCAACAATAAATATTTTGCCCGCATTAAGGTGCTGAAAACCTTGTGCAACCAAATGGAGCAGAAGCTGAAGCAACTGGAAGCCTCGGGCATAGACTACCTGGACAAACCCCAAAAAAGACGCGCCTTGTCCCTGTAACGGTAAAAAAGCAGGGCAGCCGCCCCATTTTTATCCAAGGCTCGAGTACTTGCTCTGCCCTATAAGATGTGAACATTTTCTTCAGGTGCACAGGATACACTACTCTGGCGTGTCTGTGCTGAAGTTGAGGTGTTTTTTTACCAGGAAGCACTTCACAAATCCAGGACATGATGGCATATTGCGGGGAGTTCCATGGCGATTTCATCTGTACTGCACACTTTTTTGTGATACCCTGGGTGACAAAAACTGTTCAACTGTGCAGGTTTGTGTGCCCCTGACCGTGTATCTCATCCCGGTCAGGGCCCTTAGTCTCGCTGCACTTGAGCTATCAAAAGTATTTTGACGGGCTTCAATACCTTTGCAGCTCAATCGTTTTGGGCTGTTGCTTGGTACCGGCACTGTTCTCCTGCCGGTTCTGTTCATCATCACACAGGAGAGGTTCACCATGCGTGAGATAGTCCTTGTTGGCGCTTGCCGCACCGCAGTTGGTAGATTCGGCGGTTCTTTGCAGAATATCCCGGCAGTGGAGTTGGGGTCGCTTGTTATTCAAGACGCTTTGAAAAGGGCGGGTATCGAACCGGAAATGGTTGACGAGGTGATCCTTGGTTGCGTGCTCACTGGCGCATTGGGGCAAAACCCTGCCCGTCAGGCTGCGCTCAAGGCAGGCATCCCTGATGGGATTCCTGCGGTGACCATCAACAAGGTCTGCGGCAGCGGTTTAAAAGCCGTGGTCATGGCTGCACAGGCCGTGCAATGCGGAGATGCGGAAATCATTGTTGCAGGCGGCATGGAAAACATGAGTGCCACCGCCTATGCCCTACCCCAAGCCCGCTTCGGCTACCGAATGAACGCCCCGAAGAACGGTCTGGTCGATATGATGGTGCACGACGGCCTGTTCTGCGCAATCGGCAACTCGCATATGGGGGTGACTGCCGAAAACATCTGCAGCCAATGGAACCTTACCCGGGAAGAACTGGACCAATTTGCGGTGGCATCCCAAAAAAAAGCACAGGCCGCGATTACTGCCGGCCGTTTCAAGGATGAGATCGTACCCGTGGCCATCCCGCAGCGCAAGGGCGATCCCCTGATCTTTGACACCGACGAACACTACACACCCGGCACCACCCTGGAAAAAATCGGCAAGCTACGGCCTGCATTCAAAGGCGACGGCATGGTGACTGCGGCCAATGCCTCGGGCATCAACGATGGCGCGGCCGTGGTTATTGTCATGGCAGCTGAGCGGGCCAAGGAGTTGGGCATTCAGCCCATGGCCAAACTAATTGGTTATGCCTCTGCCGGGGTCAAGCCAGAGATCATGGGCATCGGTCCTGCGGCCGCCTCGCCCAAGGCCCTGGCCAAGGCAGGCAAGAAGCTGGAAGAGATTGACCTGATTGAAGCCAACGAGGCCTTTGCCTCGCAGAGTGTAGCAGTTGCCAAGGATCTTGGCTTTAATATGGACAAGGTGAATGTCAATGGCGGCGCCATTGCCCTGGGGCATCCGATCGGCGCTTCCGGCGCGCGCATCTTGGTGTCCTTGCTCCACGAAATGGTCAAACGAGATGCAAAAACAGGCCTGGCCACCTTGTGCATCGGTGGCGGCATGGGCATTGCCGCAGTAGTGGAGCGGTAATCAGGCAGAACTACTGGGTATTGATGCGGCATCTGAACTCCTCCACAAAATTTGGTTGTTGTTTTGTGGAGGAGTTCGGGAAAGAGCAACGGGTTATTTTATCCGGGTTGCACCAATGATCCTTGGCCCTTTGTCTGTTATCAGTAGCAGATCATAATGGTTGCACGCATTGGCGTGGGCACACAATGCCTTTCCACAATTCTGAACAATTTCAGAACAATTTCCGGCCAAAGGCATCGAGATGCACCATATCGCTCACAGCTTTACGTGCAGGCCCTTCCTTTGCGTGCACAGCAGGACGGCCTATGGGGATAATGGCCACCGATTCATAACCCTCCGGCAGGGCAACCAGTTTGTTGCAAGCATCATGATCGAAAAGGCCGACCACCACCGTGCCCAGTCCCATTTCATGGGCCTTGAGGCATAGGGTCTGCGTGGCTATGCCCAGATCAAACATGTACCAGTTGGCATGTTTGGTACTTTCCTTGCCTTCATAGCAACCAGAAACCCCGGTCTTGGCGCAGAGCACGATGAGCGCCGAGGCTGCCTGCGAACACTTGGTGGCCGGGTTGAGCCCCTTGGGCATCTGGTAGGTCTCGGTCAGTTTTTGAATCAGTTCCCGGTCCCGCGCCACCACAAATTCCCAGACCTGGGTATTGGACCAGGAGGGTGACCAGCGTACTGCCTCAAAGAGCTGTGCCAGTTCCTCGTTTGTTACTGCGTCTTCAGTGAATCTTCTCACCGCACGCCTTTTCAAGATGGCTTCCTGTAATTCCATGGGCTATCTCCTTTTTTTACCGTTCCTCGATCATGCTAGGCATTATGACAAAACCAGAGGACAGTAGCAAGAATAAGGTCGTCTCAACAACCGGCAGCCGTTTGCTGCGAATGCCTTGCATATTATTCCAGTTTCGGCAGATGCCACTGCCGATAATAGGCCAGCAGGCGAAAGGCAACGCCCAGGGTAAACAGGGTCATAATCCAGATAATATGAGTTATGCCTGCCAGGGCCATGAAAAAATACACCAGGCCAACACCCATGCTGATGGTGCCGTAGAGGCCGGTTGTGAAAAACCAGGGCACCTCGTTGAGGAGCACATCCCTAAGGATACCGCCGCCCACACCATTACAGAAGGCGAGCAGGATCACCCCGTAGATGTTGTAGTCAAACTGCAGGGCAATCATTGAGCCGACAATGGAAAAACTGATGACATCGATGGCATCGGTTGTGATGAAGAGGAAGGTGCTTTCCAGTTTCTCCCGGCGGGTGTGGAGTTTTAAGACAATGGCCAGCACGAACATGAGCAGGACTATGGAAACCGGCATGTAGTGGGTAAAGGAGTAGACCGGCCTGCCCACCAACATATCGCGCAGGATACCTCCGCCAAGTGCGGTTAGAAGCGCGGCAATGAAGATGCCCAGCCAGTCGCATCCCTTTTTGACGCCAAAGAGAAAGCCGCTGAGCGCAGCCGAGGCAATGCCGATATATTCTGTGACAAGGAGCGCGTTCATGCCTTGGCTTCGCCATTGTGATTGGGCAGAGTGAAACAAAAAGTCTGATATACTACTTGCTTCATAGGCTGAGATAGTTTCTTCGTGATCAGACACCTCAGTTGTCAACCTGAAAGTTACCAGTTTTGATCATGGTCGCACCGGCAAGCAAAGCATAGGGATATCTCCCATGCCGCATGGTAATGAACGAATCGTAAAACACAAGATAGGATTGCTCCATCTGGCGGAAGAATGCTCCACTGTACCAAGATGAACCATTCCAGTATTGAAGAACAAACCAAACCAAGCTGGATGTTTGGTTTATTCTTTACAAGACAACAGGGACACATTGGGAACAATATGCCGTGGCAGAACACCCAAGGAAACCCTTGAAGACGGCAAGAAGCTGTGGCAGGATAAAAACTTGAATCAAATCTGACCTGACAGACACCAGGAAAAAACTGGTAACTGTCAGATCAAGTTGTAACTACTGCACATTATACATTTCTTGCCCATCCGCCACTATCTAACAAACAGTAAAACTTTTCGACCATCCCTGTCCCCCCCCAACCATTTGAGGTTCCCATGGAAACTGCATTCGATGGTGTGAAGGTGTTGGACTTGTCACGTCTTCTTCCAGGTCCTTTTTGCTCCATGCTGCTCGCAGACTTTGGCGCGGATGTGATCAAGGTGGAAGATCCGCATGGTGGCGACTATATCCGCTGGTGGCCGCCGCTGCTGGGAAAAAACAGTGGATTCCATATCGTTCTGAACAGAAACAAGCGATCCCTTACCCTGAACTTGAAAAAACCGGAAGGCAAGGAAATTTTCCTGCAACTGGCTGCCAAGGCCGACGTGGTTTTGGAAGGATTCCGCCCCGGCGTGATGGAGCGACTCGGTCTGGGCTATGCTGCGCTCAAGGCAGTCAATCCCCGCCTGATCTATTGCGCCATCACCGGTTATGGGACGAATGGGCCGAGGGCGCAGCGGGCAGGCCATGACATCAATTATCTTGCGCTCAACGGGGTGCTCTCGCATAGCGGCCCGGCGGGCCCCCCCACGCTTCCAGGGGTGCAAATTGCGGATTTGGGTGGTGGTGCCCTATACGCAGCCTTCAGCATAGCCACTGCCCTCTTTGCCCGGGAACGATTGGCCGCCGGACAATACATCGACCTGGCCATGGCCGATGGCGCCCTCACCTGGAACTGCCTCCGCTGGGGGCAATATGTGGCTGATGGTACCATCCCGGGCACAGGCGATGCCTTTCTCAACCTTGGTTTTGCCTGTTACAATCTCTACCAAACACGAGACAACCGGTACATGTCGCTTGGCGCCCTGGAACCCCAATTCTGGAAACTTTTCTGCGACACGGTAGGGCATCCCGAGTGGAATCAACCCAGTTATTTCGAGCCAGGCCCGCATCAAGACGAACTGCGGCAACAGGTAGCGGATTTGTTCCGGGAAAAAAACCTGGACGAATGGATACGCGTGTTCGCACCCATCGACTGCTGCTGCGAACCTGTACTTACCCTAGACGAGGTTATGCGCGACGAACAGGTGCGGCAACGAAACATGGTGGTGAACCTGATCCATGAAAGCTGGGGCGCGTACCGTCAGCTTGGCATTGCCCCCAAACTATCACTGACACCTGGCAACATCACTCGCCATGCCCCGGAACTGGGTGAACATACAGCCGAAATACTGACGAGCATTGGCCTTGATGGAAAAATCCAGGCACAACTCAAGGCAGACGACGTGATTTGAACTCGCCAAAGCAATTACAGGGATGGTTGAGGTGGAAAAATGCTCAACAAAAGATATAGCCCAGAAGTACGGAAGGGACTGTTCAAACTCCCGACGCTTTGCGGCCAATGAGCCCAAAATGGGACTCACTGACCACCTGGCTCCCCATTGGGCAAGGACAAGCTCATAGTCTTGCCCTGAGAAAGTAGAGCTGGTATCTGCATTTCTGAAGTCAGCCCAATCCAGCTTTGGACTGAGCTATGCAAAACATAGAGCCTCAACCACCTGACATTAAAAAACTGAGCCGTCTATCCATTGCCTGGACAGGGTGGTTAAACGCTACCCCACAACGTCACTACTCGTAATTTTTAATATTGGCACAGTCTTGGCAATCCTCTGCAAGACAACAAAAAAGGACTTGCAACGATGTGTCGCAAGTCCTTGATTTTACTGGTGGGCCGTTAGGGATTCGAACCCCAGACCAATTGATTAAGAGTCTCTGGGCTTTGGGTTTGACCAAGATTAACTATGATGTTTTATCCTTGACAAAACATATATTTAAAAACATACTCTGATTAACAGAATATGACAGATATGTCTGGAAATTGACCTAAAACATAGCCCATACATAGCCCAGACATAGCCCATACATAGCCCCAGAACCGGAGTCAATGGGTCGTGGAACAGCGCAACAAGAGCAAGGGAGCACGGTTGGAGATCAACTTCACTAAGGCAGCCATAGAAGGCTTGCAGCCCTCCAGTGATGGGAAGCGTGCAGTGTACTATGATACCAAGGTAGCTGGCTTGCTCGTTCGGGTGGCGGCATCTGGCCGGAAGACATTTCAGGTGTACCGCTGGCACCAGGGGCGGCCAGTTCGCGTAACCATTTGTGTATGGCCAGACCTGACCATTGAACAAATCCGCAGGAAGGCGACGCAGATAAACGCAGACATGGCCAATGGCGCGAATCCCAACGACACCCTCCGCCAGATGCGAGAAGAAGCAACTTTTGCAGACCTGTTTCAGGCTTATATGGAGCGGCACGCCAAATTGAAAAAACGTTCCTGGCAGGCTGATCTGGAGGCTTACAAGCGACACCTCACTAACCTTGGTCGTAAAAAACTGTCTACTATATCACGCCGGGACATTGCCGCCATTCATTCCAAGCTGGGTAAAGATACCCCAACCACCGCCAACCGTATTCTTGCCCTTATTTCCTCCGTATTTGGTCGTGCAATTGAATTTGGTCTGTGGGAAGGGCCAAACCCTTGCCAAGGCATCAAGAAGTTCAGGGAACAAAGCAGAGACCGTTTTTTGAGTGCAGATGAACTGGCCCGGTTCTTCCAGGCGCTTGAAATGGAGCCGAACGACACTGCCCGCGATTACTTCATAGCCAGCCTGTTTACTGGTGCACGGCGGGCAAACGTGCTGGCCATGCGCTGGAGCGACATCGACCTGGACGCGGGCCTTTGGCGTATTCCCATAACCAAAAATGGTACGCCGCAAACCGTGCCACTTGTGCCCGCTGTTGTCGAAATGCTGCGGTATCGGAAGGCAAGTACCAAGAGCCTGTTTGTTTTTCCTGGCAGTGGTGTTACCGGCCACCTGGTGGAGCCGAAAAAGGCCTGGGCGCGGATCTGCAAGGCAGCAGGCCTTGAGGATGTGCGCATCCACGACCTGCGCCGTACTTGTGGCTCCTGGCAGGCAAAGACCGGCGCGAGCTTACCAATTATCGGGCGGAGCTTGAACCATCAGAACGCATCTACTACCAGCATCTATGCGCGCCTTGACCTTGACCCTGTGCGCACCAGTATGGAGCGGGCTGCAGAAGCCATGCTTGAAGCATCCCGCCAGCCAGTGAAAGAAAAGGTGATCCCCATCAAGCGCGTTGCTAATAACACCAAGTAACACCTTGTCTCGATACTAAAAAATAGTATAATATGAAGACATGGCAGATAACCCTGCACCCCAAGGTGATAAAGAAGATTCCGGCTTTACCCAAGCGGGTGCAACAGACCCTGGCCCTCCTCCTTCGGGAAATCGAGTTGAACGGCCCAGCACGGGGAAATTGGCCAAACTATGGCAAGTTGGGCAAGGACATGTACCACTGCCATTTGAAAAAGGGGCAGCCCACCTATGTTGCGGTGTGGTTGCTCAGGGACAAGGAAATCAGGCTGGTGGAGATTACTTATGTTGGAACCCACGAAAAAGCGCCCTACTGAAATAGAAATCAGCTTCAGGGGGCCGGAGCATAAGCGCCAGGAAGCCATCACCGCCCTGGAAGGCATGGGCTTTGTTGTTCAGGATGCTGCACCAGCTTGGCGTTCAGCATTCCCTGACCTGCAGGAGAATGAACCTGGTGCTTACCTTGCTGGAGCACGGCACCGGGAGGGGTTGACCCAGCGGCAGCTTGCCGAAAAAAGCGGCATTCCCCAGCGTCATATTTCTGAGATGGAAAACGGCAAACGCCCCATCGGCAAGGAAAATGCCAGAAAGCTGGCAGCGGCACTGGGCACTGACTACAGGGTGTTTTTATAGAGCAAGGAAGAATTAAACATAAAATTCAGGGTGATAGGGTAGCTCCCGAAAAGCGGTTCCCTTGCCGTCCTCGCCCTGAACTTTCACACCAAGGGGCCATTACTTTCTGCAGGGGGAAAGTCGATGCAAGGACATGCTGTAGATTACACATCCTTTTTACGGGTTTTTGAAGATGGCAATATCTGGTGGCTCTGGCGGGACGCTGTCCGCCTTGGAGCCGGGTTCTTGCCAGTTTACGATAACCGGGCAATGGAAGTTGCATTACAGCCTCCCGATGATCTTGCCAGGGTGAACGAGCGGGAGCTGATCGGCGCAGCTAAGGATGCTCGCCTGAACATTGAACTGCCAAAAAAGTATAGCCGTGACGGGTGCAACTTCGTTGAAGCTGAAAACTTTCTACGCTGGCTGGATCGATATATCGCTCAAACAGGAAGTGAAGGCATCGCCTTTCCAGAAGAGCTTGAAAACCTGGTTAAGGTAAGGAAGCTTGAAGCGGCGGCATCACACCCCAGCAAAAAAGAGTTTGAAAGCCTTACCCAGGCCCTTGAAGGCTGGTTTGACAAGAAGCTGGAAGAGCTGCCTGAAGACCTGCGGCAACGGGTTGATGCGGAAATTGGCCATTGGCCGCCGTGGGATATTTTATCTGCCAACCAGCGGCGTGAATCGGCACGCCAATCGGATTACTGGAATGATCCGGCCACAGAACCGGAGCGTAAGTTCTGGTGGGATCACTTTGTACAGCTCGAAAAGTTGGAGGACGAGTTGTCAGGGTTGGAAGCAATAAGCGCCGTTAGCGCTGAAGGGTTTATGCAGAAGGAAGCGCGGTGCAAGGAGCTGCGACGAGAAATTGCCCGCATGGAGAAAATTAAAGAGTACCCAAGCTCTAAGGGCCAAGCAGGAAAAAAACCAGGCCGGTCGCGAAAACAACTCTCCCTCGGACTGGAAGCATTTTACCTGAAAAAACTCGACGAAGGGCAGACGGACATACTCCAGTGTGGAAGGATCGACGCCTTTGTTGAGCAGCTTCGGCTGGAGTACGAGGATTGCGACAAAATTGCGGAGCACATTTTAAAGGTAAAAAAGCTGCACGGCGAGTGGCGAGTCTATGTTCAAGACCCGCCTAATGATGGCGGAAAATACGTAAAAAAGAATGAGAAACCAGAAGGTTACGAAAAGTCCGCAGTGTCCAAAATTCTAAGCAGATTGCGCAAGCAATACCCCATCGCTTAGCCCCAAAACCGCAAAAACCCTTCATTTTTTGTTGCCGCAAATGTAATTCCGGCACCGCAAACCCCCTATTTGCGACAAGCTGTAGTGTAAACCTCCGTCCATCAAAATCACGGAGGAAAAACATGCAGCGAAACCATCCTTATTCGGAAAAAAACCAAAAAGACATCAACCACCGTGCCAGGCGCGCGCCCGTCCTGCTGACCGCAGAGGAGACAGCAGAAATTCTTGGCGTTAAACCCCAAACCCTGGCCGTCTGGCGATGCGCCAAACGGTACGGGCTGCCCTATCTGAAGTTAGGTCGGAGCATCCGCTATCGCTTGGACGATGTAGAATCGTTTATTGCCGCATCTGTAAGGGGGTGACGGATGAGCGACACAAAAATACCCCGCCGATCCGGGACGATCGAGCGGGGCGAACGCAATCTCAGCACCAGCCATTATACACGCGCGCATTTCTATTTTCAAGTCAATCCCCGGCTTGCGGAATGGGTGGCGTGGGCGGTAGCGGCAGCGCTGCAGGGGGTGCACCATGTCCTTTGAGGAGGTTAATCAGGCGGCACTAACCGCCTACCCAGCCCTGCTGAAAGTGCTTTTCCCTGGTGGCAGGGTGCAGGGCCGGGAGTTTGTTTGCGGCGACCTAAGCGGCAAGTCTGGCCGTTCTTTGAGCATCAACCTGGCCAAAGGTGTCTGGCGCGACTTTGCTCGTGGCGACAGCGGCAGTGACCCGGTCAGTCTGTGGGCGGCAGCCCATGGGTGCAGTCAAAGTGAAGCGGCCCGCATACTGGCTGCACAACTCGGCTTGTCGGACGAACGCAGTGCTTGCACCCCAAAGCGAGCAGCAGCCCGAGCCAAGCAAGTTTTGGTTGAGGCAGACAAGGTGCCAGACAAGATTGTCCACCCGACACTCGGCCAACCTGCAGCATTTTGGGTGTACCGCGACCAGCAAGGCCGCGTACTTGGCCTGGTGTGCCGGTGGGACCATCCGGGCGGTAAGAAGACCATTCGACCATACACCCCCTCGCGCAACGCCAACGGCGACATTGCTTGGCAATGGAAGGGTTGGGCGGAGCCACGCCCTCTTTACGCCCTAGAGCGGCTGGCTTCTCAGCCGGATGCACCAGTGGTGATAACGGAGGGCGAGAAAGCCGCTGACGCAGCACAGAAGCTGTTTCCTGGCATGGCTGCTGTTACCTGGCCGCATGGCGCGGAGTCGGCAGGCAAAGCCGATTTTGGCCCTTTGCGCGGCAGGACGGTTCACGTGTGGCCGGATGCCGACGAGCCAGGGCACAGAGCGGCGCAGACGGTATGCGTTGCAGCCCTGGCGGCTGGGGCCGCCGACGTTCTCATGGTGGTGCCTCCAGAAGGGGTAACTAGTGGCTGGGATTTAGCCGATGCCTTGGCCGAAGGTTGGACACCTGAAAAGGCTTCGACCTGGCTGCAAGCAAACAGCACACGCTACAGCTTAGAGATCGATAGCGAGCCAGCATTTGACATTCGACCGCTTGATATAGCTTGGTGCCTGCGGAATCCACCACCCAAGAAGGTGTTTCACGTACGTCCCTACATCCCTGCAGGGTGCGTTGGGGTTCTGACCGGCACAGGCAGTACAGGTAAGTCTTACCTGTCGATTAGCCTGTGCGTGGCCCTGGCCTGCGGGCGAAGCTTTGGCCCATTCGAGATCGAGCAGCCAAGGCGGGTGATTATTACCAATGTGGAAGATCCTGAAGAGGACTTGCATTTCCGGCTTGCACAGGTGGTTGATTCCCTGCGCCTGAGTTTTGAAGAGCAGCGGTTATTGACGAAAAACCTGATGATCCTACCTGCCAGGGGAAAGCTGGGGCCGCTTATGCAACTGGACGAACGGCGCAACCCGCAAGCAAGCGCCTCATATACCTGGTTGCAGGAGCAAGTTGCACGCTATCGACCAAATCTGCTTGTTTTGGACACAAAGTCCAGGCTCTACGGTCTAGACGAAAACAGCAACGACCATGCCGCACAATGGCTGGTTGCCTTGGAGCGGCTGATTGCAGATCATCCGATGCTGTCCATTCTTATTGTCAGCCACAACTCGAAATCATCGGTCACCACAGGTGATACCAGCCAGCACGCTGCACGTGGTGCAAGTTCCCTAGTGGATAATGCTCGCTTTGTCATGTTGCTGGCCGGCGTAGACGACAAAGGCTCTAGAAAGCTTGGTGGCGAAGCGGACGAATTTGTCCGTCTGGTTCACGCAAAGCCGAACTATTCGCGGCGAGCGGAACCGGCAATATTCCGTCGAGGCCCATTGGGAGTATTGTCGCCCGTTGACGTTGCCCAGGCTCACAGTGACCGCATAATTGATGCGGTTGAACGATTGCGAGACGTCCTTCTGGAGGAGTATCCGGACGGGTTGAACGGGCGTGATCTGCGCAGCAGTAAGGGCGTTGATGCTAAAGACATCCGCGACCGATGCCTTGAGGACAGCGGTCTCGAAAGGGCTGATTGGGGGGAAGTTGTTAAGTTCGGCCTTGATGCGCTCCGGTTGGAAGAGGTGGTAGACGGGGCTTCCAGATCCAACAACAAAGCCACCCTGATAAAAGCAAAATCAATGGTTTCAACTGTCGAAAGCTCAACTGTCGGCAACTGTCAGGAAAAGCTGTTCGACAGTTAAAAAGAACGTAGAATCAACGACTTCCAACTGTCTAAAGGGTCAACTGTCTGGCCTGATTTTCGACAGTTAAAAACAACGTAAAAACAATGACTTCCAACTGTCTGAACTGTCCCCCCTATAGGGGGAGATATATTTTCGACAGTTGAAAATATCTCCCCTGGGAATACCCCTTCTGGCGGCCACCCGCCAGAGGAAGGAAAGATTGAAAATGCGCTTTGAAGTGACCAACGAAATCCGGCTGTCCGGTTATCCGCCCGCACTGCGCACGAAGCTGGCCAGGCTGTTCACCCTGGTGAACCCGAAGGCCCTGGAAGCTGAACGGTTGGGCCGCCGATTCGACCTGGCTGACCGGTTCCTGTACTTCTGGCGGCTGGAGGGTGGGGCCTTGGTGCTGCCACGTGGCGCGGCCCGTACCGTCATGCACATGGCCGAACAGTATGGCCGGGTGGAGGTAGACGACCAGCGGCTGATGCTTCAACCCTGTGGTTACGAGTTTAACGGCCAACTACGGCCCTACCAGGTGCAGGCGGTTGATGGTATCCTTGGCCGGGAGTTCGGCGTGCTGGAGGCTGGTACCGGTTCCGGTAAGACCGTTATGGCCCTGGCCATTATCGCCAGCAGGCAGCAGCCCACGCTGGTACTGGTACACACCAAAGAACTACTCTACCAATGGCGTGATCGAATCAAAACCTTCCTGGGCATCGAGGCGGGGCTGATCGGTGACGGCCACCTTGATATCCGCCCGGTAAGTGTCGGCATCGTCAACACCGTCAGGAAGCAGCTTGACAGCCTTGTGGAGCGCTTTGGCCAGGTGGTTGTAGACGAGTGTCACCGTGTGCCATCTACGCTGTTCAGCGAGGCGCTGAGGGCCTTCCCGGCGCATTACATGCTGGGCCTGTCGGCCACGCCATACCGGCGGGATGGACTGGATAAACTCATTGCCTGGCACTGCGGTGAGCATCGCGCCAAGGTTGAAAGAACTGTGCTGCATGAGGTGGGGGCAGTACTGCGGCCCAAGGTACACACTGTGGAGACAGGTTTTAACTACTGGTACTCGGATGACTACCAGGACCTGGTAAGTACCTTGGTGCAAGACGAGAGCAGGAATAGACTAATAGCCGGGTGCATTGACCGGGTGGCTGGTCATGGCCAGGTGCTGGTTACATCTGACCGAGTGGAACACCTGAAGGCCCTGGCAGAGTTGTCTGGCCATGGTGAAGAAGCCATCTTGACTGGCAAGACGCCGAAAAAAAAGCGCCGGGCCATGGTAGAGTTGATCCGCACCGGTGAACTGCCCGTGGTATTCAGCACTCTGTCACTGATCGGTGAGGGGTTCGACGCTGCAGGATTGAGTGCTCTGGTGCTGGCCAGCCCAGTAAGGTACAAGGGCCGCCTGCAGCAGACCGTAGGTCGGGTTCTTCGACCACAGGGGGGCAAGCAGCCCCTGGTGATTGACTTTCGGGACAGCAAGGTGGGCGTGCTCGATTACCAGTGGAAGACCAGGCAGCGGGAGTTCCGGGCCATGGGTGCAAAGTTTGACACATAAAAAGGGGAAAAGTATGAACACGAAGAAGAAATACACGGTACGCCAACTCAAACGACGGGTGGACAACTACTTTGCCACCACACCACAGGAGCGGCAGAGCGTTACCGGCCTGGCACTGGCATTGGATACAAGCCGCCAGTCTTTGTGTAACTGGCAACGAGATAATGAGCTGGGCCCTATAATCACCATGGCCAAGGCCAAGATTGAGCACGCCTACGAGATGCACGGCATGAAGCATCGGAGCGCATTCGATATCTTCCGGCTCAAGAACATGGGGTGGAAGGACCGGTACGAGACCGACACCCATCTTTCCGCAGATACGGATTTCTTGACGGCGCTAAGGGAGTCTGGGCGGGCGAGAGGGTAAAGTAGGCCGGGTTAGGTAGCAGTCATGATGCTGCTCTGGGCACCTCCCCTTGGGCTTCTGACCCGAGTTCATGGCGGGCCTTTCGTTTTTCCCAAACAGTGCTGTGCTGCAGCTTATGAACACAAAAAAAGCCGCAGCCTTCAACTTGTCAGATGTGGCTCCATTTGCCCGCCCTGATCGCCGCCAGGCACACGGAGGAAATGAATCCAGGGATCAGCGAAGACATACTCAATCTGATAGACAAGCTTCTACAGCCAACCCTGGAACAACTGGCGATGCTGGACGAGCATGGCGATTGGATGGAGACACCGGAAGACCAAGAGTCTTCTACCACGGAACCAAAGACAACATAACTAGCTGGTTCTCCGCAGGAGGGCGAATAGCCTATTTAATCTAAGAAAAAACGGGACGGTCGTTGTCGTCGAGATCGTCCCGTTTGCAGGAGCCTCCTTGCAGTTCAAGACTGGCTGGACCGGCTGATGCTTTTTCCTCCAACCATACGTTCGAAATTGATCCCAGTCCGCCGCACTCCTGCAACCAAACAATACAGCGAATACAGTTTTTATTGGAACACTGAAAAATACATCGAAAACCCTGACAATTACCTTTACCCGGTATCTCTGAATATTAAAACCAACACAGCAATGATAAGCTGCCCTGTCCACCAGGGGCGCCAGTTGAAGGGGTAGAGGCTCACCTGCTTCCCCTGATTCTCATTCCCGAACCATACGGATTGTTTGGGCTGTCATGGCGGTAGCGGCTGCCAGCTCCATAAGGGTTGTTTATGCTGTCCGGAGAGTACTTGCTGCCATAACGGCCATACGGATTCGATGTAGAGTCTGGATCGTATTTGCTGCCACCGAGTTTTCCTCGGTAATTGCCGTCGCTGTCGTACAGCCTTGGCGCATCCGTAGCATACGGGTTGTTCGGGCTCTTGTTGGAGTAACGGCTGCCATACTGACCGTATGGGTTGTTGATGCTGTTTGGATCATATCGGCTGCCAGCGCCGTATGGGTTTGAGGTCGAGCGGGGATCGTATCTATTCCGGCTGAGGTTGCCCAGGTCTTCGGCCAGGGCAGTAGCGGCAAACAGCAGCGCAAACGACACGATGATAATTTTCTTCATGGGCCATCCCTCCCTATTTATTGCCCGGTTATTATCGACGTGATCCTTGTCCGATTTGTATGGATTATTCTGTTTTAGGCTTGATTTTTTGTTGCTTTGTTTTGCGCCACTTTTCCATATCGCTATCTGTAAATCTGTATTCAACAGCGCTTACAACGCTATCGTTTAATGGTTCTGTATCGGATATAATAGCACAAACGCCAACATCCCAACAAATATATTTGGTAAACGTTTCATTAATGTCAACTTCATCCGGCTTCCCATACCTTTTTATTATAGTGCCTGCCTTTATTTCGCGAATCGGGATAAACTTTACCGATTCAACATAGTGAAATTCGTCTGAGTTTCCTGTGGCAAGATATCTCCACCTAATACAGTCAGGCGTTTCCCTTTTTTGTGCATTATTGCAATCTTGCGAGTCAAATAGATATTTCCAGAATGCCCTGTCGTCCGTAGCTCTTACTACTATAGTTCCACCAAGGCCACCCCCTTCAATCTTTATCAACCTATCTTCATCTTGCAACCATGCTGGCCTTATATCTTCAAAAGTCGCATTTGGGAACTTTCTCTTTATGTCTGCAATACTGTCATTAGGCATGATCCCCATAAAAATTTCCGCCTGAGCCATGCTGGCGCAAAGTACTAATGTCAGTGCACATGCAATACTTGCTAGTCTCTTCATTCTATCTCCTCTTAGGCATGGCGTTGGTTAGCGGTATATAAGTCCTCGAAGGAATAGAAAATAATAGGCAGCTGCCAGAATAGAACTCCAAGTTGCAAATTTTATAAGTCCAATATCGTATTGCGTGGAGATATAGAAAAGAACCAAAGGGATAATCAATGCCGGAGTCCAGTCTATTTTTTCCGGCATTCTCTCCTCAATAGAGCCGTAAACAACAACCCAAAAAAAAGCGGCGACCAGAAAGACCACCGCAATTATGATATCACTGCTATCAAATGACGAATAGCTGCCTTCCCATGGTTCACGATCATCATCCCAAGAGTTTATACCGAACATTGCCTCCCCCCTATCCTACACCTCTCCAGCTCTCCACCGAACACGACCAAGGATTATACTCTACATATCAGGGGCACCAGTTGAAGGGGCTGAAGTTGGAAGGGTTGCCCATGGGTTAATTATACAAATAGTGATAATAGGTAACGATCTGCTTGTCAGTAAGGCCAGCCTTACGAGCTCCTTGTACATCAAGGCACTCATATTTTGTTGATAGATAATCGATGATTTGTTTGTGGGAGTACCCTTCAGAAAGGGCGGCGGTGAAATCAAACCCTATCCACTCTTTACAGCTCGGCTTCCATTCCAACCTGAGCAGGTCATCCAGATCAAGATCGCCATAAAAGGTCGACTCCAGGCCGCCTGTCGTGGATGCCCCGGCAGTCAACTTGGCTTCGGCAGGCAGAGACGACTCCTGCTTGTTAAAAGAAATTTTTACCTTGCGCTTGCCCTTTAGTTTGCCTTCCAAAATGGCGCAAGATGCCACGGAAAGGGTAGCCACAAACAGTGCAAGAACAGGTCGCACACTAGCCCCACCCCTACTTTGCAGGTATTGCTCCACCCCCTCTTCAGTGTCCCGCGCCCTCTGTGCCCATTTTACACAGGACCTTGTTTGAAAAAGATACAGGCTGTTCCCAAAAAGGCCCAAAATAACACTTAAAAACAGCCAAGATAAAAGAAGCGCCTCGCCCCATAACGCATCGGCAATGGATAGTAGGTAAGCAATCGCGGGGAGCGCCAGCACAAAGGCACCGCAACCCAAATACATTTTTCTATACAGCAACCACATCCAGCTAAAAATGAAGGCCGCCCAGTTCCACGAAAAGGCGTACCGATACGATCCGGTTTTTTCTAGTTCAAAAAAAGAGCTCAAATAATAATCGCTACCCTTGTCCCCGATAGCAAGGCGGTATAGCTTGGCTGCTTCGGTTTTGCTCCAGTCCTCCCATTGGCTCAGCCTTCCATCCTCGCCACCTCCTGCCAAACTGTCTCCTTCTGCCACCCCTTTTTGCCGCCTCCTTCCTGTCGCTATATAAACAAGCAAGGAGAAGATAGAGGCAGCGATAACTTGCAGGGAAAGAGCCGTAGCGTTGACAGAATAATTCACATAACCGCTGTGTTTTTTTACCGGCATATCAAGGATAAAGGCGTACCCTCTTTCTGCAACGTAAGGCACCCCCTTCATGCTTTTGGTTCCAACATAGGGCGGGAAGACAAACATTAAAAAGAGCACCGCCAGATAGGCAATAAACACCTTTGATCTAAAAAAGTCCTTCACTCCTACCTCCTTGCAGCCCTACCAATCAGGTCGCAGCGTCAAGACAAATCAATTTTCCCTACTACATACCCATAATGCCCAGGTCTTTGCCAGCCATTTTATGAGGTCATCCCTGCCGGATGTAAGGCAACAATAATCTGTGTGCATCGACAGGGAAACAATACAGTGCTCCGGGTTTTCGGGAGACCCCAAACCAGCAGGGCTTCAGCTTTCTTTAGTTCGCGCACCAAGCCTACGGCACAACATGTAGTGCTCGACATCACTTGCAGTACGATATGTAGCGCTTTAACGATTAAGTTTTGTCAGGTGATCGAGAAAAGGCGGAGTTACGAGTTTTTTAACACGATAAAAAGGGCTGCCTGCTGCTTGGCATGGTCTGCCCACCTGTTAACAAAAGCTAAGGTTCCGGTGCTGTTCTACGCCACCACCTGACAACAAGTTTTCTTGGCGCCAGCTTCTTCAAAATTGGGGAGGCACTAATCGGCTCAGTTTTAAGCCGATTTGAACCGACAGGGGGATAGGAAAGGGTGTATCCAAAACAGATACCCTTAATGGGGAGATTCCCACAAATTGTGGGATTTACGGTGCTGCAGACTTTATGGCTGAGGGCAGCAAAACTGAAGTCAGGTAATTCTCCTGACACAAGCCTGACTGTAATTTTGTTAAGTCAGCCGCCAAACTACCCGGAAGGGGGTAGCGTTTCACGACCCCCTTGCAATGCTTTAAAATTGCTTCACTTAAATTTGAGTATCCAAGGACGACGCCCAAGCATTGTCTCCCTTCACCGGTAGGCTGGAGGCCCCTAATTCCAAACAGAACATAGCCCATGCATAGCCCAGGACAAAAAAGGACTTGCAACGATGTGTCGCAAGTCCTTGATTTTACTGGTGGGCCGTTAGGGATTCGAACCCCAGACCAATTGATTAAGAGTCAACTGCTCTACCAACTGAGCTAACGGCCCATACTACCGGTGCAAAGAGAGCATGCACAATGGTGCAGCTCCTTTTTGCAGGTGAGCCAACTATGTAAACAACTCACACAAATTTTGCAAAGGTTATTTCTCCAGCATAAATAATTTCCGCCATACCCACCAATCTGTACACAACAGGCAGAACAGCCCATTATACCAACTCTCGTGTTTTCAAGAACTCCACCTCGGGAAAGAGTTCCTGGGTGTGGGCCAGGCGCCAGTTGCCCTCGGCCAGGTAGCTCAGGTGGCCTTCGGCGTCCATGGCCAGGTTGAACTGATTTTTTTTCTCAAATTCCGCCATTTGACGCGGGTTATCGCTTTGCACCCAGCGGGCCAGGGTGAAGTTCAGCGGCTCGTAACTGGCATCTACGCCATATTCGTCCTTGAGCCGGGCCATGGTCACTTCGAACTGCAACACCCCCACTGCGCCAAGGATATAGTCGTTACCCATCAAGGGCCGAAAAACCTGCACCGCACCCTCTTCCGCCATTTGCACAAGCCCCTTCTGCAGCTGCTTGAGTTTAAGTGGATTTTTGAGCACTGCCCGACGAAAATGTTCTGGGGCAAAACTGGGAATGCCGGTAAACTTGAGCAACTCCTTATCAGTGAAGGTGTCGCCGATCTTGATAGTACCATGGTTATGAATACCAATAATATCACCAGGATACGCCTCATCCACGTGGGAACGCTCCTGGGCCATGAAAACAATGGCATTACCCAGGCTGATCTCCTTGCCCAGACGATGGTGCTGCACCCGCATACCTCGGGTAAACTTGCCGGAGCAGATGCGGAAAAAGGCGATGCGGTCGCGGTGGGCCGGATCCATGTTGGCCTGGATTTTAAAAGCAAAGCCGCTGAAGGTCTCTTCATGCGGGTCAACCTCGCGGGTCGTGGTGGCGCGTGGCCCAGGCGGCGGTGCCAGTTCGACAAAGGCATCCAGCAGTTCCCGTACGCCAAAGTTGTTGATGGCGCTGCCAAAAAATACCGGAGTCTGCCCTGCCTTGCGGTACTGCTCAAAATCAAAAGGATTGGCTGCACCCTGCAGCAACTCCACATCTTCCCGCAGGCGCTCAGCCGCATCTGTACCTAAAAGTTTGTCCAGCTGCGGATCGGCCAAATCGCGCAAAATTACACTGTCTTCAGGCCGGGTAACGCGACTTGGGGTAAACAGGGTGATCTGCCGGCGCAGTAGATCGTACACCCCCTTGAATCCCTTGCCCATACCAATGGGCCAAGAAAGAGGCGCGCATTCAATCTGCAGCTTGTCTTCGATGTCAGCCAGCAGTTCCAGCGGCTCCAGTCCATCGCGGTCGAGCTTGTTGATGAAGGTGATGATGGGCGTGTTGCGCATGCGACACACTTCCATCAGCTTGCTGGTTTGTGTTTCCACCCCCCTCCCGCTGTCGATGACCATGAGGGCCGAATCCACCGCGGTCAATACCCGGTAGGTATCTTCGGAAAAATCCTGGTGACCGGGGGTATCGAGCAAATTGATCTCAAAATCACGGTAATGAAATTTCATTACCGAGGTGGTGACGGAGATACCGCGCTCTCGTTCCACAGCCATCCAGTCGCTGGTGGCGTGCATGGCTGTCTTGCGCGACTTGACCGCGCCAGCCATCTGAATGGCTCCACCAAAGAGCAGCAATTTTTCGGTTAAAGTCGTTTTACCGGCATCCGGGTGGCTGATAATACCAAAGGTACGCCGTTTGGCGACTTCCTTGGCTATTTCTTTAGCAAGTGTGCTCAACGTTGTTTCTGCCTTCTTTAAAAAATTTCCATCTCCCAGGTGGGATCCAGCACATTTGTACTTTTCGGCACAAACAGGACAAACAAAAAAGGGGCGCTCCATGAGCACCCCTTGTCATAACCGCTGAATACAGTCTTATTTCAGCAAATCAGCAATGGCATCACGCTCGCCCTGGAGTTCCTGTTCGGTCTTCTTGATCATCTCCTTGCTAAAGGAACTCACTTCCAGGCCAGTGACAATCTTCCACTCGCCATTCTCGCAGGTGATGGGGAAGGCAAACATCAGGTCCTCATCAACACCATAGGGGTTGCCCTTGCTGTAAACGCCCATGCTCACCCACTGGCCATTGCTGCCCTGGGCCCAGCTGCGCATATGATCCACTGCGGCAGAGGCGGCAGAGGCGGCAGAAGATGCGCCACGGGCCTTGATAATAGCTGCGCCACGCTGCTGCACCACCGGAATGAACTCGTTCTTGTTCCAGTCTTCGCTGACAGCATCTTTCACAACCTTGCCATCGGCAGTGGCATAGCTGATGTCCGGATACTGGGTGGAAGAGTGATTACCCCACACCACTACCTTCTCCACCTGGGTGGAATGGCAGCCCAGTTTGTCGGCAATCTGAGACATGGCGCGGTTGTGATCCAGTCGCATCATGGCGGTGACATTGCGCGGATTGAGCTTGGGTGCGTTCTTGAGCAGAATCAGCGCGTTGGTGTTGGCCGGGTTGCCGACCACCAATACCCTGACATTGGGATTGGCATGATCGCTCAGTGCCTTGCCCTGCACAGAGAAAATAGCGGCATTGGCCTTGAGCAAATCGGAACGCTCCATGCCGGGACCACGCGGACGGGCACCAACCAGCATGGCATAATCAACATCCTTGAAAGCCACGTTGGGATCATCGGTGGCAATAACTCCGGCAACCAGTGGGAAGGCGCAGTCCTTCAACTCCATAAGCACACCCTGCAGGGCGTTCATCGCCGGGGTAATTTCCAGCAGCTGCAGGATAACCGGCTGATCGGGACCCAGCATGCTGCCACTGGCGATACGGAAAATAAGGGAATAACTGATCTGACCGGCAGCTCCGGTCACTGCCACGCGTACTGGTGCTTTCATGCGTTTTCTCCTTGTTCTGTGAAACATCATTGAATGCAGAACCTTGATTTTACGGCCTGCGGACACTTATTTCAGCCAAAAGAAACCCTGGCGGCAAACAGATTGAAGGCCCCTGCCCTGCATATGGATGTCTTGCCATACTGCTACAAAGACCATTGTGCAACGGACTTAAGTCCATTGCACAATGGTCTTATCTGATACCGGCCTTGCCGGAAAAAGTCAAGCGCTCTTTACGCCGGCCAACTCTTGTTTTGTAACGCGTCCCAGCTCCTGGCCAACCTCAATCATACCATCGTAGCGGTCGGCCAAAAGTACCATCAACACACCATAGGTAAATCCCCAGATAAGCCCGTCGGTGGCGGGAATAGCCGGAAAAAGCCGTTGCGGCTCGGTGTGGCTCATGGGCAGATGCACACGACTGGCCTGATCGGCAATAAAGGAAAGTGGCATCCACTCGTAGCAGGTTATTTCAGAACGCTCCAGCACAATGATTGGTTTTCTTGGTATTTCAAACAAATACGTAGTAACCGGCACTGGTCTGTTCAGGTGGTTGCCTGCATACTGAACCGGGTATTTTTTGACGAGGCATTCGGAAGAAAGGCTGATACCACACTCTTCGCGGGTTTCGCGCAGGCAGGTGACAAAAAGATTGCCATCTTCAGGATCCTTGCGACCACCGGGGAAGGCATAGTGGCCAGACCACGGATCCTGTGGATGCAGCTTACGCTTGAGCACCAAAATTTCCGGATCTGACGCTGCAGTGACAATGGCTGCCACCGCAGCTTCGACAATACGATCAGCCTGATTAGCCATACTTATAACACACAAGACGTATACAGCAGGTTGTTGTGAAACAGGAATTTAGGTGTGAACTTATCCGTCGTGTTATACGATATTTCTGTAAGCATTGCATAAAAACCAAGCCTGCCAGCTCGGCCGAGCTGGCAGGCACACGTGTTTTTTCGGTCGAAGTGTATTTATCCGCAAGGTCGCAAACACACCCCACAGGGTTCAAAAACCCGCGCAGCCAGCGAATACAAACACATATGCCTCTACCTTTGCATATTGACTAATATAGGAACTATGGTAGATTTCGCCATAGTCGTTCAGGTTTCCATAAAAATGGATGAAAAGGGAATCCGGTGCCAAGCCGGAACGGGCCCGCCGCTGTAACCGGGGACGAATTCTGCAAATCGCCACTGTGTTTGCATGGGAAGGCGCGGAAGGAGAATGATCCGGGAGTCAGAAGACCTGCCTGAATACTGTCCACACTTTTCTGGCACGAAAAGGGACACCTCTCCAGCGGTTAAAACGGGACATCCTGGATCACCTCCTGATCCGGGTTTTTTTTTGCCCAGCAGGATCAGAGCACAATATATCTGTACGCCAAGGATCATGAGCAACCGCAACCAAGCCACCCATAATGACCGTACCGCCATGGTCCTGGCCATGTTCGGCACCACGGTGCAGGCAGGTTTGCGTGGTCTTTTCGGGGTGGAACAGGCCCTGCGCACCGCTTTTCCCCACACCCCCCTGGTGCTGGCCTTTACCTCCAACCAGATACGGCGGGTGTGGCAAAAACGCGCTCTTGACCCCACCTTTCGCGCGCAGCATCCGGAAATACCCGAATATCTCTACCAGGTACAGGGACCACTTGCTGCCATCGCCAATTTGCAAGACCGCGGTCATGGCAATATTGTGGTGCAACCGGCGCACATTGTGCCTGCCGAAGAGTTCCACGATCTGCGCAACTACGTCTCTTCCCTGGCCTCCATCCGCACCATGAAACCCCGCTGGCGGCCCTTCCGCAGCCTGGTGCTCGGTCGGCCAGCCCTGGGCACCTACGACCTCAAGCGACCTTATTCCCTTGACATCGAAGAGGTGGCCAAGGCCTTGGCACCAGACATTGCCCTGGCCCGTCAACAAGAAGCAGCGCTAGTGTACATGGGCCATGGCAACCACTATTTTCCCTCCGGCGGCATGTACCTGGAATTTGCGGCAGCCATGCAGCGGCAGGCCCCGGATGTCTGCACTCTCATTGGCACGGTCGAAGGCTTTCCTTCGCTTGCAGACATACTCGCCTCACTTGCAAGACAAAAACGCAAACGGGTGCTGCTCAAACCTTTTCTCATCAGTGCCGGCGATCATGTGGCCCACGATATGGCCGGCCCCCAGGAAGATTCCTGGTGTTCAATCCTTGCAAGAAACGGTTTTGAAGTGGAGCCTGTGCTGCAAGGTTTGGGCGAGATTGCCCAGTTTGCCGACATATTTGCCCGGCATGCCGCTGAGGCGGCCCATGACGCCGGTTTGGAGTTGTACTGATGCAGCCGGGCCAGTCCTTTGTCATCAGTCTTGTGTTGCTGGCAGCATTGGTCCTGTTGTGCGCCGCCCTTGCCGCCACCCTGGGTTTTCTCCAGATACCCTTGCAGGAGGTCGGCACAGTGTTCAGCGCCAAGCTGCTGCAGCGTCCCCTGCCCCAGGAGATCGACGCTACCACCGTGAGCGTACTCTTCAATGTGCGTCTGCCCCGCATCCTGGCAGCCATCCTCATTGGCGGCGCGTTGGCGCTTTGCGGTGCGGTTTTCCAAGCCGTGCTCCTCAATCCACTGGCCGATCCGTACACCCTGGGCATCTCCACAGGCGCCGCCTTTGGCGCATCGCTGGTGATTGTGCTGCAAATCTTTGGCCTGGCCCTGCCCACGGCCGTGTCAGTGCCTCTTTTCGCCTTCCTGGGTGGTATGGCCACCCTGGCAGTGGTGCTGTACCTGGCAGCAGACGACAACCGTTTGTCCTCCACCACCCTTATCCTTGCCGGGGTGATAGTCTCTGCCATTCTTTCGGCAGCCATCGGCTTTTTCAAGTTCCTTGCCGATGAACAGGTGGGCATCATCATCTTCTGGCTCATGGGCAGCCTAGCTGGAGTCAGCTGGGGACAACTGCACATGCTGGCCCCCTTTACCCTGGCAGGCGCGCTGGTGCTCTGCGCTTTTGGCCGCGATCTCAACATCATGGCTGCCGGCGACCGCACTGCCGCCTCTCTGGGCATTTCCATCCAGCGGTTACGCCTGTTTCTGGTGTGTATCTGCAGTCTGCTCACTGCGCTGGCGGTTTCAGTTGCCGGCATCATCGGCTTTGTGGGTCTGATTGTGCCGCATCTTTTGCGCCATCTCTCAGGGCCAGACAACAGGGTGCTTTTGCCCTACTCCTTCTTTGCCGGTGCACTGCTCCTGCTTGCCGCCGACACCCTCACCCGGGCAGTGCTACCCTCCGAGGTGCCCATCGGTGTGTTGACCGCACTTTTGGGTGGCCCTTTTTTCTGCTTTCTTTTCAAAAAAAGGCAAAAAGATGGCAGCATGTTCTAAACAGGAGTGTCCCCTGTGGCAGCTCGAGGGAGTGTCCTTTGCCTATCGGGACAAGCCGGCGCTCAAACAGATCAACTGCGTGCTTGAACCTGGCCGCTGTATAGGCATTCTTGGCCCCAATGGCAGCGGGAAAAGCACCCTGCTCGACGTGCTTGCCGGGCTTTTGCAACCGCAACACGGCCGGATTTTTTTCCAAGGCAAGGCAATCCGCCAGTACCGCCGCCGCGACCTGGCCCGCTGTCTTGCACTGGTGCCACAAAATTTCCGTATCCGCTTTGATTTTTCCGTGCGCGAGGTGGTGGAAATGGGGCTGCACCCGCATCTGCAGCGTTTTGCCCTGCCAACTGCGGCAGACCAGGAGCAGATCAACACCATCATGCAGCAAACCGGCATACTTGCCCTGGCAGGGCGCCCGGTTACCCGGCTTTCGGGCGGCGAACAGCAACGGGTGGCTGTGGCACGCGCCCTGGCGCAAAGACCACAGGTACTTTTGCTGGATGAGGCCACTGCCAGCCTGGATATCCACCACAGCCTGGCCATGCTGGAGCTGCTGAAAAACAGGGTGGCAGATGGCCAGTTATCGGTAATTGCAGTTTTGCACGACCTGAATCTGGCTGCACGCTTCTGCGACGAGCTCATCCTCCTCCATGAAGGCGGCTGCCACAGCCAGGGGCCAACAGCCCATATCCTGCAACCGCATATTGTGCAGGCGGTCTATGGGGTCGAGGCAGCGGTACAGTACAATCCCTTTACCCAATCACAGCAGGTCAGTCTCAGGCTGCCTGCCTTTTCATCTCCAAACCAATAAACTTATGAAACAGATTTTTTCTACGTTCTTCCTTGCTGTCACCTGTATTCTGGTGCTTTTGATCTGCCATTCTGCCCTGGCCACAACTAATGAACCCATGAATAGTCTGGTGGACAGCGAGGGTACAACCATCCACTTCAACAAGCCCTTTACCCGCATCATTTCGCTCTATCCAGCCCACACCAGCAACCTCATCTACCTTGGCCTGGAAAAACAGATCGTGGCCGTGGGCAGTGGCGATGCGCGCCTTGTCCAGCGCCCGCAAGTGCGTTTTCAGGACGACCCGGAACGCCTGCTTGCCCTCAAGCCCGACCTGGTGCTCATCCGGCCGATGATCAGCCGTGCCTATCCGAACCTGGTGAACATTCTAGAAAAAAACGGGGTGCGGGTGGTTTCACTGCAGCCAACCTCGTTGGATGATCTTTTCCATTATTGGCGCGCGCTGGCTGCACTGGGCGGCGTTGAAGCCAGGGCTGAAAAAATGATCGCCACCTTCAAGGAGGGCCTAGCCAACCTGCGGGAAGAGCTGGCCAGCTTGCCCATGGAAAAACGTAAACAAGTTTATTTTGAATCCATCCATCGCCAGATGAAAACCTTTAGTCCCGACTCCATCGCCATCTTTGCCCTGGAAACGGCCGGTGGCATCAATGTGGCTGCCGATGCCGAACAGGTACGCAACACCAACATCGCCACCTATGGCAAGGAGCGCATTCTGGCCAAGGCACACGAAATAGACATCTATCTTGCCCAAAACGGCCGCATGAACCCGGTCAGCGTGGCTGACATCGTACGCGAACCAGGCTTCGAGGTGATCAAGGCGGTGCGCCAAAATCAGGTTTTCCTGGTGGATGAGGCCATGGTCTCCCGCCCCACCATGGATCTGCTCCAGGGTATTGCCTTTATCCGCTCGCTGCTCTATCCGGATTTCGCCCAGGAGGGGCTGGCCTGGCAATGAGTGGCGCTCCGGCCCTGCTCATCGCCGGTACCCATTCGGGTTGCGGCAAAACCACGCTCACCCTGGGGATAATGGCGGCCCTCAAACAGCGCAACATCGTGGTGCGCCCCTTCAAGTGTGGTCCGGATTTCATCGACCCAAGCCTGCACGAGATGGTTACCGGGCAGGTCTCACGTAATCTGGATGTGCGCATGTGCGGGGAGGATTTTGTTCGCGCCAGCTTTGCCAGGCACAACCCACCTGCCCCTGGGCAAGCAAGTTGTGCGGTGGTGGAAGGGGTGATGGGGCTCTTTGATGGCGGTGAGGGCTCGGCTGCCCATTTAGCCAAAACTTTGAATATCCCGGTAATATTGGTGGTGGATGTGCGTTCGGCCGCCGAGAGCGTGGCTGCAGTGGTGAACGGTTTTACTACCCTTGATCCAGAGCTGCAACTGGCTGGGGTTATCTGTAACCGGGTGGGTTCTAGCCGCCACGCCGAGCTGGTGGGCACGGCCATACGCAATATCAACCAGTTGGATATCCCTCTGCTGGGATTTTTCCCCCGGGAAGAGACCATTAGCATACCCTCACGCCACCTGGGTCTGTACATGGGGAAGGAAACGCCCTTGACAGACGCTGCACTCGGCAACCTGGTCCAGCTGGTGGAAAAACACCTTGATGTGCCGCTCTTGCTGCAGCTGGCAACACGAGGCAGCCGGATAAACGCCAGCCAAACCAGCAACATGACCGACCGCACACCTGCTGCCGGACCATCGGTGCGCATCGGCCTGGCCTATGATGCAGCTTTTTCGTTCTACTATGCCGACAACCTCGACCTGCTGCGCCAGGCCGGTGCCGAATTGGTGCCCTTCAGCCCACTGACCGACAGCTCCCTGCCTGATAGGGTGCAGGGCCTGTACCTCGGTGGTGGTTATCCAGAACTGCACGCAGAGCAACTGGCAAACAACGCCACCATGCGTGCGGCCATTCGCCGCTTCAGCGAGGCAGGTGGGCCAATCTATGCGGAGTGTGGCGGCTTTATGTATCTGTGCCGCAGCCTGCGCGATCTCAGCGGAGCTACCCAGCCGATGTGTGCTGTCTTCCCCTTTGCCTGCGCAATGCACACCACACTCAAGGGGCTTGGCTACCGGCACCTCCATCAAAACAGAACCACCTTTTTTGGTCCAGCCCACACAGCTCTTGCAGGCCACGAATTCCACTACTCAAGCCTGCTACATTCTCTCCAGGATACACCACACCATGGGCACCCCCCCCCCATCTGCGCCTGGCAAGTGGACAACGGCGAGCAGGAGGGGTATTTGTACCACAACACCTTGGCCAGCTATATCCATCTACACTGGGGCCGAAGCCCACAGGCGCCGGCTGCCTTTGTGCAGGCCTGCCGGTTTGTATCCCTTGCAGACAACCATTGAAGAACACTAAGGAACATTGAGGAAGACCATGGTGCAACTCCAGCATGTCGCCCCCCAGGATATTGAACGCGAAAGCTTTCGCCTCATCGAGGCGGAACTTGGCCCCACCACCTTGCCACCGCGCGAATTCCAGGTGCTGCGCCGCATTATCCACGCCACCGGTGATTTCTCCTTTGCAGAAAACATCCGCTTTCATCCCCTGGCCATTGATGCAGGTCTGGAGGCCATCCGTACCGGAAAAAACATCCTGGTGGATGTCAACATGGCGGCCAGCGGTGTTTCCACAGGCCTGCTCGCCCCTTTTGGCGGCCAAGTAGTCTGCCACATCAATGAACAAAAAACCGCCCAAATGGCGCAGGAGGCTGGCAGCACCCGCTCCGAGGCTGCCGTGCTCCGCGCTCAACACGACAACATTGGCATTGTGGCCGTGGGCAATGCCCCCACAGCCCTACTCAAGGTCATGGAACTCATCGACCAGGGCCAGTTCAAACCGGCCCTGGTGGTGGGGGTACCGGTGGGTTTTGTCAATGCAGCCGAATCCAAAGAACTTTTGAGCAGGGCTGACTATCCCTTTATCACCACCTTGGGCCGCAAGGGCGGCACTCCAGTGGCCGTGGCTGCGCTGAACGCACTGTTGCGTTTGGCAACAACAGCCTGAAACGTTTTCCAAGCCCGTGGACGGCAAAAGGCAGAAAAAAAAGCTGCGCAGTGGCTACACCACCGGTGCCTGCGCAGCAGCAGCAGCCAAGGCAGCACTGCTGACCCTGAGCGGGCAACCTGTGCCGGCAGCAGTGGCTATCCCCTTTCCAGATGGTTCTCGCCACACCTTTAGCCTGTGCCGCTGTCTGAAAAAAAAAGACTTTGTCTTGGCCTCGGTGGTCAAGGATGCAGGGGATGATCCAGATGTTACCAATGGTGCGGAAATAGGAGTTGAGCTGCGTTGGTTGGCGCACGATGGAGAGCAGGATCAAGGGGGCACGGTGCTCTTTGCACAGGGCCGGGGTGTGGGCCGGGTAACTAAACCCGGACTACCCCTGCCTGTGGGTGAGGTAGCCATCAATCCAGTGCCCCGAAAAATGATTATAGCCGCCCTGGACGAAGCTATTCCACCGGCAAAGCGCCCAGGCCTGGAGCTGCGTGTTTTTGTGGAAAACGGTGCAGTTCTAGCCGAAAAAACCTTGAACCAGCGGCTGGGCATCCTCGGCGGGCTCTCCATTTTGGGAACCACTGGCATTGTCCGCCCCATTTCGACCAAGGCCTGGACAGACACTATCGAGGCCTCCATGGCCGTGGCCAGGGCAGCGGGTTTGACCGAAGTGGTGCTGGCCACTGGCCGCACGTCGGAGGCTGCGGTGCAGGCCAGGCTCGGTCTGCCGGAAGAGGCCCTGGTGATGATGGGCGACTATTTGCGCTATGCCCTGGAGGCAGCCCAGCGCCATGGCTTCACCACCATTCACCTTGCAGCCATGTGGGCAAAACTGGTGAAAGCCGCCCTAGGTGTACCACAAACCCATGTGCGCAACGGTGCCCTGGATGTGCGCGATGCCGCTCTGTTGTTGGCCGAGCTTGGCCTGCCTGCCCAGGAGCAGGAAACGATGCGCCAGGCCAACACTGCCCGGCATATCTACGAGCTGCTTTGCCAGCAGAAACGCTGGGACCTGATTGCGGCAGTGGCCAGCAGGGCACGCAAGCAGGCTGTGCAGTGGTCGGGCCTTGCGGTGCAGGTATACCTGGTGAGCGCTGAAAAGGAGGTGGTTTTGCATGTTCCACATTGAACTGATCGGCATCTGCGGCGAGGCCCTCAGCCAAAAACAGCGCGAGCTGATCGCTGCCTGTGTGCTGGTGGCCCATTCCCGCAGACAGGAGCCCCTGCTTGAACACCTGGCGGTTGAACGCAGACTGGTAACTCCCTTGGCTGCACTTTTTACCGCTATCGAAGCAGGCCTAACCAGGGGCAATGTGGCGGTGCTGGCCAGTGGTGATCCCCTGTTCTTTGGTATTGGCCGCACCTTGTTGAGGCAATTTGGTGCAGAACGCCTGCGGGTGCACCCAGCACTGTCAGCGGTGCAGCTCGCCTGTGCCCGCTTTAAAATCCCCTGGGATGACCTGCCCCTCCTCAGCCTGCATGGCCGCAGCACAAACAGCGCAGAGCAAATAAACAGTCCAGATCATCCAGCTGCGCGCATCCTTGCTCACCAGCGGGTGCTCTGCTTCACCGATCAGCAGCACAGTCCAGCTGCCCTGGCCCGCGGTCTGCTCCACATCCTTGACAGCCATGGCGACACCGAACGTCTACAGGGTATACGCATGCGGGTGGCCGAAAACCTGGGCCTCAAGGATGAGCGTCTCACAGAGGGCAGCCTGGCAGAAATGGCAGCAGCCTCGTTTTCACCTTTAAATATGGTGCTCATCGAACAAGAGCAAGCTGCCGTACTCCCGCCAGCACTCGGCTTGACAGAGCATGAAATCCGTCATTCCCGCGGGCTGATCACCAAAGATGAAATCCGCGCAGCCAGCCTGCATCGCCTGCACATCCCCCGGCAGGGTGTTTTCTGGGACATTGGCGGCGGTTCGGGTAGTTTGTCTTTGGAGGCAGCCAGGCTTGCGCCGGAGCTGGCCATCTACACGGTGGAAAAAAAAGAGGAGGAACAGGCCAACATCCGCCACAACATCAAGACCTTTGGCGCGTATTCCATTCGCCTGATTGCCGGTGAAGCACCAGAAGCCCTGGCACAACTACCTACGCCAGACCGGATTTTTGTGGGTGGCAGTGGCAAGCGGCTGGAAGAAATATTACACACCGCGGCCAACCGCCTGGCACCAGGTGGTCGCATCGTGGTCAACGCAGTGCTGGCCAGCACCCGGGAAAGCGCCTGCCGCACCCTGGCCGCTCTGGGTCTGAAGGTGGAAAGCAGCACCCTGTCGCTCACGCGACAGGCAGGCAATAGCGCCCCCCAGCAATTCAACCCCATCACCATTGTTACAGGAAGTTCATGAGTTCACCTACACACCCTACCCCCCGGGGCCACTTGTATCTGGTTGGTGTCGGCCCCGGCGATCCGGAACTGATGACCGTCAAAGCGGTACGCATCCTGCAGCACTGCCTGGTCTGGGCAACACCCAGCGCCAAAAACGGCAACAACGGCTTCAGCAGTGCGTTGGCTATTGCCCAGGGCATAGTGGCACCAGAGAAGCGGGAAATATTGCGACTCTTTTTTCCCATGAAGCCGGTTTATCTGGATGCTGCGGCCGACCCCGCTCTGCTCAGCGCCTGGAACGAGTCGGCCGCCACTGTGCTGGCCCGTCTCGACCAGGGGCTGGATGTGGCCTTCCCCACCCTGGGAGATCCGGGCGTGTATTCCACTGCCTTTTATCTGCTGGCAGCCATCCAGAGCCAGCGCCCGGATGTCCGCTTCAGTATCGTGCCTGGTATTACTGCCATGTCGGCCTGTTCGGCAGGCCAGGCCAGACCGCTCGCCCTGGGTAACGATGTACTGGTCGTGGTGCCAGCTGCCTTTGCAGACGATCGCCTGCACGATATCCTCACCCAGTTCGATGCCGTGGTGCTGATGAAGGTGCACAAACGGCTAGACATCCTCATCACCCTTTTGGAAGAACTGAGCCTGTGCGAACAGGCAGTGCTGATCGAATGCGCTGGCCTGCCAGAAGAGCGGATCTACACCGATATTCGCAGCGCGCGCGGCCGTAAGCTTCACTACTTTTCCACCATCCTCATCCGCA
The DNA here is from genome assembly GCA_040776885.1 of Desulfobulbus sp. Classification (GTDB taxonomy): domain Bacteria; phylum Desulfobacterota; class Desulfobulbia; order Desulfobulbales; family Desulfobulbaceae; genus Desulfobulbus. The sequence continues at coordinate 47,400 of JAXGZR010000002.1, forward strand.
AGAAAAGCGTGCAGGTGCAGCCATGAGCCAAGGAAAAAACGCGGGGCTCATTCCCATAGCCTTTGTCGGCGCAGGCCCTGGCGATCCAGAGCTGCTCACCCTTAAGGGACGCCGCCTGCTGGACAGTGCAGACCTGGTGGTCTATGCGGGCAGTTTGGTCAACCCAGCATTGTTAACAGGCATTGCTGCCCAATGCCACGATAGTGCCGGGCTTGACCTGGCGGCAATCATGGACCTGATGATTCTGGCCTGTCGGGCGGGCAAACGGGTGGTGCGGCTGCACACCGGCGATCCAGCCCTGTACGGTGCCATCCGCGAGCAGATGCAGTGGCTGGATCGGGAAAAACTGCCCTACGAGGTGGTGCCCGGGGTCAGCTCTGCCTTTGCCGCGGCTGCCACCCTACGCCGGGAACTGACCGTGCCGGAACAGACCCAAACCGTTATTCTCACTCGCCAGGCAGGTCGCACCCCAGTGCCGGAGCGCGAGGCCCTGCCCAAACTGGCGGCCATTGGCGCCAGCATGTGTATTTTTTTAAGCGTAGCCATGATTAAGGAGGTGGTGGCAGACCTGCTTGCCGGCGGCTATGCTCTGAGCACGCCGGTGGCAGTGGTGGAAAAGGCCAGCTGGCCGGATGAACGCGTCCTGCGCGGCACCCTGGCAGATATCACCGCACAGGTTGTCTCAGCAGACATCCGCAAAACCGCCATGATTGTGGTGGGCCCGGCCTTGGACGATGCCAGCCAAGCCGCCTCCCGGCTCTATGCCGAAGATTTTTCCCATGGCTGCCGCTGAGCAGAGCAACAACAAACTCGGCAGTGCCGGCCCTGTGCAGCATCCCGATCAAACGACGGGACACGTCGAACAAACTGCACATGCTCCGGCACAAAAGGCGCAGATCGCCATTCTGGCCATCACTGCCGGTGCACTTGAATTGGGCGCGCAGCTGGCCCAGGCCCTGCCCGCAGATCTGTACCCCTGCAAGGGACAGATACGAGAGCGCTTTGCCAGCCTGTGGCACAACTACGAGGCACTGATCTGCATTATGGCAAGCGGCATTGTGGTGCGGCAACTGGCCCCGCTCATGCACGACAAGTACCACGACCCGGCAGTGCTGGTGCTGGACGAACGCGGCTGCTTCGTCATTTCCCTGCTCTCCGGTCACCTGGGCGGCGCCAATGCCCTGGCCCGGCAGGTGGCAGCGATCACCGGTGGCCAGGCTGTGCTGACCACAGCCTCTGATGTACTTGGTCTGACTGCCCTTGACCTCTGGTGCCGTTCTCTGGACGTGCAGGTGGCAGATACAAAGCGTTTTACCCAGGTTATGGGCCGCCTGGTGAATCGGGGATACGTTCGCCTGTGGCTTGATACCATCAACCTGGCCGACACGGCCCAGCCACCACTACCACCGGATATCCACCAGGCAGCAGGGCCTGCAGAGGCTGATTTATTTATCAGCCCCTGCCTGTATCCCGCTGACCAACCTGCAGCAGCAGCCCTGCTCCATCCCAAAGTTTTGGTGGTCGGTATTGGCTGCAAACGCGATACCAGTAAAGAGCAGATTGCCGAGGCAGTGAGCGCTGCTCTCAGCCAACACGGCCTTGCGCCACAAGCCCTGGCCCAACTGGCCAGCATTGACCTCAAGGCAAATGAAAAGGGCCTGCTCGACTATGCAGCCGAACACCAGCTGCCCCTGACTTTTTTTAGCAAGGATGAACTCAACCAGGTGGCTGGGGTTTCGTTTTCAGAACCGGTTTTCCGCGCCACCGGCGCCAGGGGTGTGGCCGAGCCTGCAGCCCTGCTGGCAGCCGGCGCAGGCGCCAGACTGCTGGTGACTAAAATGAAATGGCCGGCGGTCACCGTGGCTGTGGCCTGCATGGCCTGGCCCCCTCCCCCTGTATCTGCACCAAAGGACCCATGAATACACAAAGCACACAAAACGCGTCGTCCACTCTTCCCAACCCAGCAGGTGGCAAGGTCTGCGTGGTCGGCATTGGCCCAGGCGCGCTCGATCTTCTGGCCCCCAGGGCCCTGGCTGCCCTGCAGCAGGCAGAGGTGATTATTGGCTATCGCACCTACCTCAATTTGGTGGAGGACTGCTTCAACCCCAGGGCAGAGGTGATTTCCTCGGCCATGATGCAGGAGATCGACCGCTGCCGCAAGGCCCTGGAACTGGCAGAAACAGGCCGCAAGGTGGCCCTGGTCTGCGGGGGTGATCCAGGGATCTATGCCATGGCCGGACTGGTGTTCGAGTTGGCACAAAGTCAGGGCAACCGCTGCGGCATTGAGATCGTTCCGGGCATTGCTGCGCTCAATGCCTGTGCCGCTGTTTTGGGTGCACCGCTCATGCACGACTTTGCTGCCATCAGCCTGTCAGACCTGATGACTCCATGGGAGCTGATCGAAAAACGGCTGACAGCCGCAGCTGCAGCGGATTTTGTTACTGTGCTCTACAATCCCAAGTCTAAAAAGCGCACCAGCCAAATCGAACGTGCCCAGGAAATCTTTTTGCAGCATCGTCCGGCCAGCACCCCGGTGGGTATTGTTAAAGCAGCCAGCCGAGACGATGAACACGTGGAGCTTTGCACCCTGGCAGATATGCTTACCATTGATATTGGTATGCAAAGCACACTTACCATTGGTAACTCGCAAACCTTTGTCTGGCAAAACCGCATGGTCACCCCCAGGGGGTATGCAAAGAAATACGGTCTTTAATCATTTTGTGAGTTTGTTTATTGGGCTTCGCTGCGCTCAGCACCAACCTACGAGACTTTACGATATTGCAGTAGGTTATGATATGTAGGTTGGGCTGAACCTTTGGTGAGGCCCAACGCTGGGGCCCAAAATATGCACACACACTGCGCATACTGGCACAACAGGGCATTCATGCTTATTGGTGTTGGGTATGATACACGCTCATCTTGCCGGTAGTGTAGAGCAATCTAGACATACCGGCCCACCATTCAAACCGTTGCATTGCCATTGACATGGCCATTCAATGAGTAGCCCTACCACACAACCCACCAAGCTTTTGGTCAAACGGCAATTCTATACCTTTGCCGAACCACCGCAGACCATGCAACTGGACAGTGGCGCACAACTGGGCCCCATCACCCTGGCCTACGAGACCCTGGGCGAACTGAACCAGGAGCGCAGCAATGCGGTGCTCATCCTGCACGCCTTTTCCGGCGATTCACATGTGGCTGGCTACTTCACCAAAGAGGACACCCGCCCAGGCTGGTGGGACAGTATGGTGGGTCCGGGCAAGGCCATAGATACCAACATCTACTTTGTCATCTGCATCAATATTTTGGGCAGCTGCGCCGGTTCCACCGGGCCGGCCTCCATCAATCCGGCCACCGGCGACTTCTGGGCGCTCACCTTTCCCATGGTCACCATCGGCGACATGGTGCGGGCGCAAAAACACCTCATCGACCATTTGGGTATAACAAAGTTGCTCTCCCTGGTGGGCGGTTCAGTGGGCGGCATGCAGGTGCTCCAGTGGTGCGTAGACTATCCGCATATGGTGCGCTCTGCCATTCCGTTGGCCACCACCAGCCGCCACTCTGCCCAGGCCATTGCCTTCAACGAAGTGGCCCGCCAGGCGATCATGGCCGATCCGGCCTGGAACATGGGCGACTATTACAACGGTCCTGGTCCTACCCACGGACTTGCTGTAGCGCGCATGATCGGGCATGTCACCTATCTGTCCGACGAGGCCATGCGCGAAAAATTCGGCCGCAGACTGCACACCGGCAGCCTCTCCTTCAACTTCAGCGGCGACTTCCAGGTGGAGAGCTATCTGCACCACCAGGGCAAAAAGTTTGTCGACCGTTTTGATGCCAATTCACTGCTCTATATCACCAAGGCAGCAGATTATTTCGATTTGGAGCGCGAAGGCGGCAATCTGCTCATCAACCCGGCCCTGGCAGCAGTGTCTTTTTTGGTCATCTCTTTTAGTTCAGACTGGCTCTATCCCACCTACCAGTCCAAAAACATTGTCTCTGCCCTGAAAAAAAATGGCAGTGATGTGAGTTTTTGCGAAATCGAGGCCCAATGGGGGCACGATGCCTTTCTTTTGCCCAATGCGCGTCTGCATGGGCTGATCAGTGGTTTTCTCGCCCGCATGCGCCATGAGCACAGTATACAATAAAGAGGCAGGCTCCCTGCGCTACGACCTGCAGGTGATCGCCTCCTGGATCGAGCCGGGTGCGCGGGTTCTGGATCTGGGCTGCGGCAGCGGCGATTTGCTCGCCTACCTGAAGACGCACAAACAGGCCCATACCACGGGCATCGAATATTCGGAAGAGCGGGTGGCGCACTGCATCCAGCGCGGGCTCACCGTGTTGCAGGGTGATTTTTGCCGGGAAATCCGCGATTATCCCGACAACTGCTTTGATGTGGTCATCCTTAGCCACACCTTGCAGCAAACCCGCAACCCCAAGGAACTGCTCACCGATATGCTGCGCATTGGCCGTCGGGTAATTGTCAGTTTCCCCAACTACGCCCACTGGCGGGTACGGCTGCAGGTGCTCTTCACCGGGCTTGCACCGGTAACCGATCAGCTGCCCTACGAGTGGTACGACACTCCCAATATCCGCATCATCTGCTTCAAGGAGTTCAAGCGCTTTTTGCAGCACTTTGGCATGCGGGCGGTGCGAGAGGTGGCCATCAACACCCACCACCACGAAACCAGGGGCAACCAGGTTCGTTTTCTCAAAAATTTACGCGCCACCTTTGGCATCCTCATGCTGGAGACGGCCGAAGATATTCATCTGTACAAATAAGGGAGTCCCATGGGTTCAAAGGAAATGTTGGCCGGCACCTGCAACGTTGACAGCAGCATCATCAGCCGCATGGAAAATCCAATCCCCAAAGCCGTGGCCGCCCTGAGCGCAGGTTTTAAAAGCGGCAAATGGGCCAGCCACATCGAGCCAGTGCCCATCCCGCTCAAGCACGAGGTGGTTGCCCTGGTCGACCAGGTACAGCGCATCCTCTTTCCGGGTTTTTTCAGCGAAGCCATCTTGCGGCCAGAAAACCTGGAATACTATCTGGGGCAACAGGTGAGCCAGTTCTACGAAAACCTGGCCACGCAGATCAGCTCGGCCATCCGCCACAACTGCTACCGCCACGACCAGTCTTGCACACTCTGCGGCGAACGCAGCTACCAGATTGCCGCCACCTTGATCGAAAGGCTGCCCGAAATCCGCAACCTGTTGGAAACAGATATCGAGGCCACCCTTGCTGGTGATCCAGCGGCAGCCAATTCCGACGAGGTCATTTTCAGCTATCCTGGCCTGTATGCCACCTGCATCTATCGGGTGGCGCACCTGCTCGTTGAACTTGGGGTACCACTTTTGCCCCGCATCATGAGTGAACACGCCTACCACCGCACAGCCATCGATATCAATCCAGAGGCAAAAATCGGCTCGCACTTTTTCATCGATCACGGTGCAGGCGTGGTTATCGGCGCCACCACCACCATTGGCAACCGGGTACGCATCTACCAGGGCGTCACCCTGGGAGCGCTGTCCTTACCCAGGGATGCGGGTGCAAAATTACGCAATACCAAACGCCATCCCACCATTGAGGACGATGTCATCATCTATGCCAATGCCACCATCCTGGGCGGGGAAACCGTGGTGGGGGCCCGTTCGGTCATTGGCGGCAACGTCTGGATGATCAAGAGTGTACCACCTGATACGCAGGTGCTGCTGGAGCGACATAAACTGGTGTATTTTGCCACAGGAGAACAGGAGCCGGCATGAATAGTGGCATAAACAGGCAGAACACAACCATCAGCATAACCGAGGCCACTGGCGCCACCCCGCTGATTAGCCTCAAGCGCATTGGCCGGGATAGGGGACTGCGGCTTTTGGTCAAACTGGAGTCCATGAACCCACTGGGCAGCGTCAAAGACCGGGTGGCTGTAGCCATGATAGAGGCGGCCGAAGAGGCGGGCATCCTCAAGGCGGGCATGCGGGTGATCGAGCCCACCAGCGGCAACACCGGCATTGGCCTGGCCTTTGTCTGCGCCAGCCGCGGCTACGCGCTTACCCTCACCATGCCAGAGAGTATGAGCCTGGAGCGGCGCAAACTGCTGGCCCACCTGGGGGCAGAACTGGTGCTCACTCCAGCGGCTGAGGGCATGCGCGGCGCCGTGGCCAGGGCCGAGGCCCTGCATCAACAGCAACCTAGCTCCTGGATTGCCAACCAGTTCACCAACCCGGCAAATCCAGCGGTGCACAAAAAACACACTGGCCCAGAAATTTGGGCGCAGTGCGGCGGTGTTATCCATTTTTTTGTGTCTGGGGTGGGCACCGGAGGCACCATCACCGGTGCAGGTGGTTATTTGAAAGCGCAGGACCAAAACATCCAGGTGGTGGCCGTAGAACCAGCGGCCTCGCCGGTGCTTTCCGGCGGCCAGCCCGGTCCGCACGGCTTGCAAGGCATTGGCGCGGGATTTGTGCCTGAAGTGTTGGACAGAAGCGTCATTGATCGCATTGTGCAGGTCACCGAGACCTCGGCCCTGGCCTGTGCACGCCAATTGGCCAGAGAAGAAGGCATCCTCTGCGGTATTTCCGGCGGCGCAGCCCTGGCCGCAGCGCTTGAACTGGGCAAGGATACAACGCATCCAGCAGCCAAACAAAAACAGATCAATGAAGAACGGGCCAATAAAGAACGGATTGTGGTGGTGATTATACCAGACACCGGAGAGCGCTACTTGAGCACCGCCCTGCTGACGCAGTAGTAGGTTGGCGCTGAGCACAGCAAAGCCCAACAAACAAAGTTGCACAACAAGACCCGATTTCCGGTTGAAATTAACCCTATCCCAGCTGTTGGGCTTCACCAAAGGTTCAGCCCAACCTACATCTACATCTCTGCTACATCTCTACGGCGTGTTCAAATACACAGGTTTTTCTCGTCGCACACGCGGATGGTTTGCATGAGATTGAAGAGCAAATCAGAAAGGATTTTGCTCGTTTCTGCCTGCTTCTGTGCCTCGGCATTTTGAAAGGTGAGCATCCCAGCCTTTTTGGAGGCTGGAGTCCGTATCTCAGCCAGCACCAGGTGGTTGGCCACCTGATCGCTGAAAATACTGACATAGGAAAGCAAGCCATAATTGTCTTTACCCATCTGCGAGCAAATTGCCTCGATATTGATCTGATCGCTGTACTTGCTCTGGCCCTTGAAGGCCTCCACCTGGCTGTCGGTGCAGTCTGCAAGTGGAGCCAAGATCTGCCCCTTCAAGGTGGCTGGTGCCTGGGCCGGAACAATTTTCTGGTACATCACCCGGGCAGGAGATTCAGTCGGGCTGTAGCCCTCCAGCGTCCACTCGGCTAAACCAGCATTGGCCAAGGCCTCATCCGGATTCCGCACCCATTTCATCTGTTCAGGCAATGAAAAGGTCAGGTAGGCGATGGCTGCCTTTTGGTCCGCAAGTTCCGCAGCCGCACGAGCCGTGTTACGCGACTTGCCTGCAGACCTTTTCGCATCTGCACAGCCAGAAATAAGCAGGCTGCAACTACACAAGAACACCAAGCCCAAATGTACAACAGTTTTGTGCATGGTCGTTTTCCCCATGGTTCAACTCCCTATTCAATCGAATTAACGTAAAGAAACCTCAAAGAAGCTCGCAGGTTGGTGCTGAACGCACGCGTAGCCCAACAAAAAGCCTGCGCAATAAGACCGATTTCCGGTTGAGAGCAACCCAGCCCCAGCGTTGGGCTTTACCAAAGGTCCAGCCCAACCTACACATCATAACTTACCGTAATACCGTAAAGTTTCGCAGGTTGGTGCTGAGCGCAGCGAAGCCCAACAAAAAAGCTGCGCAATAAGACCCGGTTTCTGGTTGAAAGCAACCCAACCCCAGTTGTTGGGCTTTACCAAAGGTTCAGCCCAACCTACACATCATAACCTGCCGTAATACCGTAAAGTTTCGTAGGTTGGTGCTGAACGCACGCGTAGCCCAACAAAAAGCCTGCGCAATAAGACCGATTTCCGGTTGAGAGCAACCCAACCCCAGCGTTGGGCTTTACCAAAGGTTCAGCCCAACCTACACATCTACACCGCTTCAATCATGCGCATCGCTTACAAAAAAACCTTGGCCGCACTCTTTGGGTTGCCAGTACATATTGCGGGCAATGCGTTTGCTATCAAACACCACCTTGTACTGGCACAGCTGTTCCTCGCCATTTCGCTGGAATCTAAAAATATAGTTCCACTCACGCGCAGCAAACATCTCCCGGGAATGGGGCGGACCCAAAAGATAGTACAAATCCTGCTTGCCCATCCCCGGCCGGATCTTCTTCAAGTTTTCCTCGTTGGGGGAAATGCCGTCCTTGTCTGAGGCGTGTTCGATGTTTGGAAAAATCACTTCAGCCGGCTCACCGTGCTGCTACAGGCGCTGGTAAGCAAGGTTGCTGCGACAAACAGAGCAACAGTAGCTGTACATCGTAACAACGTGTTCATACGTGTACCTCATACCATATTACTGTACCTTGTGCACGGACGACTCGAATATCCAAGCCCTCCGTGCGCTTTTTACTAATTGATCTTTTTCAGCTTACCACTGATAGCCAATACCAGCCGAAACTGCGGCGTCTTCACTGTTCACGCTGAAGTTACTGCGGATAATCCACCTGCCATTGTCGCTCATGGCAGAATACCCAATGGACAGAGCACTGTGGCCATTGTAGTACCCAGTGCCTGCACCCAAAAGATTTGCACCTGGAATAGTTGCCTGGGGCACACTGGCCGCAGCCATGGCCGAGGCAATTCCTGCGCTGGCACGGTCATCCACTTTATCGATCTCGCGCGACAGACGATGATCCAATGCGTCCAGCTGGCCCCGGTTCACCGCATCGTAGGGCGCAAGGCCATCAGCCACATTGGTTACCTTTTGCCCTGCGGCATCGATACCAGCCTTGCTGATGCTGGGCCCACCCTTAATAAACAGACCATTAGTGTTGATGCGAGTATCCCCAGTAGTCACACTGTTCAGCCGCAGGTTGGGGTTGAGGTTAAAGGTGAGGTTGTTGCCGGCCTTGCCGATGCGGATATTACCGTCTGTATTTCTAAAATCCACAGTCTGCCCAGGCCCGACATTGCTGGGATTTTTGCCATTGGCGGTTATGTTCCAACCTGCACTGGCCTTGCCATCCACCTGGGCAAGTTGGTCTTCGGTGGCAGCTTGGCCACTGGTGTAATTGCCCCGGTCAAAGGTTCTATTGGTCAGCCCGTTGATGGTGCCGCTCTCGCCGCTGATAACCACAGGGTTGGCGCCTGAAGCCACATAAGTGGGTGCACTCACCTGGCCGGTTGCGGTCACGGTGCTAAAGGTGGGCGTCATACTGGTGGCGATCTGCACCTCTCTATCGTTTTGGGTAATAGCAATATTGTTGCCCGCGGTAAAGGTGCCGGTGCTGCCAGGGGCAACGGTGGCCAAGCTTGTGCCGCTTACCGTACCAGTACCTGTTTGACCAGTAGTCATCCTCCAACCAGCCCCAGTGGCCAACGTGATATTGTCAAGGGCTGCCTGCACGTTGTTGTAGGTATTCCCCCCCACGTTCAACTTGGCGACAAACTGGCCGGTTGAGGTGTCGAAGTCGGCTGTCCCTCCGAGAGCTGCGATCGTGCTGCTGCCCACGGCATACAACTGGCTGCCGTTGACCGCCTGCAGACTGGTTTCACTCAATACCGCAGGAGCCACGTTATTGATGGTGACTGCATTACCGGAAGGATTAGTTGCACTCTGGTTCGTGCCCACCAGGGTTACCTGGTCAGTCGGGATAAACTGGTCTGGATTCGGCGCATTGCCGCCTGCTGCATCATTTGTGTTTGTATATTGCACGGGCGAGCTGGCGGCGTTTATCGTGTACTCGGTTCCACCAGTGGCATTGAAAGCAGCGGTCACCTTAACATTCGTTCCGGCGGCAACAGTGCTATGCTTACCAGCCTCTCCGGCAACTGCATTGAGCTGGCTTAGATTAACGGCATCGGTAGCATTCACGCCAGCCGCCACATTGGTGATGGTATTGCCGCCATTGTTCAGCCCTCCGGCTGTCAGGCTCACGGTCTTGTCCGGATCGGCATTGTTGATGATGATGCCGGTGTTGTTCATAACCGTATTGCCCGTGGTGACGCTACTCAGGTTGAGGTCTTTTTTCAAGCCGATGGTAATGGTGTTGTCTGCACTCACCTGGGTTTGAATATTGTTGCTGTCATAGGCCGTAAAATCTCCAGTCCCTGTTCCTTGTATTGTTAGGGTCTCACCCGGCTTGATGGCCGTGTCCGCTCCGGCGGCCGAACTATTGGCCGCAATGCTGAAACCCTGATTGGCATTTCCGGCCACCTCCGCGACTTTTTTCAGTTGTGCGACATTGACCACGTCCGTATCGGCGCTGCCCGCCGCTACGTCAGTGATGCGACGCGTAACGCCTGCCCCAACATCCCCCACGGAAACAGCCCCTGTGGTGCCCCGCCATGTGGGTGACGTATCGTCTGAAGCTCCACCCTCGCTGATGTCATAGCCGCTGATCGTGGAAGCTCCTTCATCGGCATTGGCTCTGGAACCGAGCGCGACACCTTCCTGAATATCTTCATCCACCGCAGCCATATAGCCCAGGGCAACTCCACCCCCGGCTCCCTTACCAACTTTAGCCATATAGCCCAACGCCGAGGCGTTGTCGGCCCAGGTATAGCTTTGAAAGCCCACCGCAACGACGTTGGAGATGGTTGTTTTGTCATCGGAGTTGTCCGAGTCATAATAGTTGTTGGCCTGCGAGCCAATACTGACATTGTTACTCCCTTTGATCGATACACCCGCATAATAACCGCTGGCAACGTTGTGGTCGCCTTCCGTTAACAGCCCGGCATAGGCGCCGGATGCCGTGTTTTGTTTCCCGGATGCATGGTACATGGCGCTTTTGCCAATTGCGGTGTTAATCTCGCCCTTGACGCCAGCCCCTGTATTCTGGCCAACATAGGTGGTGTATTTGCCAGTTCCATCCTTTCCGCTCGAGTCGCCCACCAGAACACTGTCGACCATGTCTGTCGTATTATTGCCAGCACGGGAGCCAATCGCAACCAATCCGTTATGAGCCGCCCGCGCATTACTGCCCATGGCGATGGCGCCACTGGCCGAAGCCTTGGCCTTGGTCCCGATACTGATCGTGTTGTCGGCCTCTACTTCATACCCGGCTTCATACCCGGCCTCATCCCCTATGGATATATTGCTGTCCCCGACCACCTTCCGCCCGGCATCGTTTCCCAGGGATACGTTTCTATTGCCTTTCGTCTCAAAGCCTGCCCGATAGCCGATGGCCGTGTTATAATTACCAATCGTTTCATAGTTTGCAGCCTGGCCAAAGGAGGAGTTATTGCTCCCCTGCAGATAGCGAGCGGCATTTTGCGAGCCAACCGAGGTATTGTAATCTCCTCTCAGACCTTGAGCTGTTTGGAACCCTAGGCCGAGATTCGCCTTTCCTTTGGATTCCGCTCCAGCTAGGCCCCCCAGAAAAGTGTTCATATTTTCCTTAGTTGTATCTGCATCCGTAGTTAATTTGCCAGCCATATAACCAATGGAAACGGTGTAGTCGCCCCCTGATTCAGCGGAACCTCCCATGGCCACGGAACGCAAGCCAGCGGCTTTCGCATTGGTGCCCGCCGCTAGCGCATAATGGCCGGTTGCGCCGTCATTGTTGTAATTACCCATATTCTGCTGGCCGGTGTCATTGACGCTGTAGTAGTGCACGGCTCCGGCCTGGGCCAGTTCGTTCACTGCCTTGAGCTGGGCCACGTTAACGGCGTCAGTGTCTTCACTGCCGGCAGCCAGGCCTGTGAGTTGGCGGGTAATTATCATGTCCATATCCAGATCATCATTTTTATAGTAGCCGCCTATTGATACCGCTCCAAATGTCGATTGCCATGTCTCACTATCATCTGCCGAGGCTGCTCCGGTTCGTGGGTCGTACCCGGTTACACGAGCCCCACGATCCACTGTTGACATGGCGCCTAAAGCGACACCGCCTGGCATATTTTCATTTGCAGTCGCAAAAAGACCCAGAGCCGTACCAAAACTTGCTCCCTGCTTTATTTTACTACCTGCCCCGATCGCTATCCCTCCAGGGGAGGCAAGATGGACGTCGGCTTTACTGCCTATAGCAATACCTGAGTCGCTTGTGCTTTGTGCTTCGTCACCTATCGCAATAGCCGCAGTTTCATCGGCTTTCGAACCATACCCTAAAGAAAGAGCTCTATCACTAGTCGCTTGGGCCTGGGAGCCTATTGCCAATGCCCTGTCTGCATTGGCAACAGAGAATGCACCAATGCTGGTGGCAAGATCGGCGTCTGCTTTGGCGACTGTGCCAATACTGGTGGCATAGCCTCCTACTGCCCTGGCATGTGCGCCTATAGCTGTGCCATAGCTGTCTTCTGTTATCTTATAGTATTCATATGTGTATTCATTTGTGTCTGGATTATAAGAAACCGACCGCGCTGCATATTCTTTCTTTTCTTCGTCATCCAGGTTGTTATAGTCAGCTTGATCTATAGGTTGTGCGCTTGCAACCACGGCATTCGCCCCAAATGCGGCAGATCGGCCGCCATACGCAGCTGCATTCCAACCTTGCACTGCGCTAGCATCTCCATAAGCGGATGCATCGGTCCCTACTACAGTAGAGACATCTCCTAAACTCTTACTTTTCTCACCTATGGCAATCGCCCCCAACCCAGTTGCTTCTGCATAATGAGAGAGGGCAACCGCTCCCTGGCTTAAGGCTTTAGCATTATAGCCCATGGCAACAGCCCCGGAGCCGCTGGCTACACTTTCACGGCCCAGGGCTATGCTCTGGTTGCCATAAGCCTGTGAGTCGCGACCAATTGCTATGTCATCTTGCAGCGTTGCCTGTGCGCCCCAGCCTAGCGCAAGAGTTTGATTCCCTTTCGCAAGGGCTTTTGTACCCAAAGCTATATTGTTCTCCCCTTCAGATTGTGCACCTACACCTATGGCAATGGCACCTTTCTTTTTAGCGCCATCATTGTTGTAGTTGCCTCCCTCATTGCCACCATCGTTGACACTGAAGTAGTGAATTTGGCTCCCCCTGAGCTGGGCCACGTTAACGGCGTCGGTGTCGGCACTGCCAGCGGCCAGACCGGTGAGCTGGCGGGTCAAACTGCCATCAGCCTTACCTATCGATACTGCCGCATTCGTTGCTTTCCATGTTTCGGTCTCATCGGTGGAGGCAGTACCCGTCTTCGGGTCGTACCCTGCAACTTCTTTGTCTATCGTGGCTTCGGAGTTGCTGCCAAGGGCCACGCCGCCAGCTACCGTCGCCTTAGCCTTGTAGCCTGCCGCCAGGGCCTTTTCTTCATTTGCAGAAGAGAAAGCACCGATTGTGGTGCCGAGATAAGCAGCTTCAGATCCTGCGCCTAGGGCCGTGGCAAAACGTGCTTCTGCTTTCGCCATTGCACCGACCGCTGTTGCATAGCTGTTCAACTCTGTCTTAGCATAATACACTTTGGTCTCAGGGTTCGATGAAATAACCCGTTCTATATAATCCCCCTTCTCGTTGGGTGTAAGCTCGTCGTACTGGCTTTGGGTTAAGGGCTTCGTATTTGAAGCTATGGCATTGAATCCGGATACAACAGATAGAGGGGCATAGGCAGCTGCCTGGAGACCGTACACCGAGCTCTGGTCTCCATACGCAGATGCGCGGTGACCAGCCACTGTATTACCGGTCCCCTGAGCCACACCTTGTGCGCCCAAGACAACAGAACGGCCTTTTAAGCTCTGACTGTCCTCACCGATGGCAATGCTTTGAAACCCTGTGGCCTTTGCTCCGTCAGACAGCGCAATCGCTCCTTGCGCTGAGGCCTCAGACCGATAGCCCATGGCAATTGCGTTAGAACCGGTTGCCTGGCTTTCACGGCCAGGGCTATGCTCTGGTTGCCGGTCGCCTGTGCCTCGGTACCAATTGCTATGTCATCCTGAACAGTTGCTTGGGCGTTTGTACCGATAGCAATGGTTTGGCCCTTTTTCGCAAGGGCTCCTGTACCCAAAGCTATATTGTCCTTTCCTTCAGATTGTGCATCTGCACCTATGGCAATGGCGTTTTTCGCCGAGGCCGTTGCCCCCTGGCCGCAGGCCACGGCGTTAGTTCCGGAAGGATTACCTACTGGATTAGTAAGAATAGTCCCGCTATTATTATCACCCTCAACATACTGCACGCACACCGCACTTGCTGCCCAGGCCTGTTTGGGCAAGCCAGACATGGCCAGCAATGCTACGGCGGCCATGGCGCCCAGCACAGCTCTTTTACCTGCCTTGCCGGCAGCACCGCCCTTGTTTCTCGTGCCGGCGTTCTCGGCTACCACCACCTTCATTTTCCTGATGCTGCACCAAATAATTCTATGAGTCCTGTTCATCTCTTGCCTCCTGCATTGTGTACGAGTATCCTGTTATTCTTATTGAGTATAAATATTTTGTTAATTTGCCCGGCATCGGTCGTATGTATACAAGTCGTTTTCGTTCATCAACCATTTTTGTCCTATTTCTCGATCTTTTTTTGGCCATCATATTATGGCCACACAACCATGCTCCGCACCCATCTGCCAGGCTTTATCAACTGGCTACAAACAGAAAAAAACTACTCGCCACACACCACAGCAGCCTACCAGCGCGATCTGGACGAATTTTTTCGCTTTGCAGGCCCCCTGCAGACAGAAAGCAAACTCAATCCAGCGCTTTTGCGCTCCTTTGCCGGTTCGCTTTACAGCCGCAATGCTGCAGCCTCGGTGGCGCGCAAGCTCTCTAGTCTACGCAGTTTTTTTCGCTACCTGCAAAAGGAAGAGATACTGGCTGTCAACCCGTTGGCCGGGATGGCTGGGCCCAAGCTGGGCCGCCAGATTCCCTTCTTTCTCACTGTGGACGAGGTTTTTGCTCTTTTGGAAGCGCCTGGCCCGCAGGACAGCTTTTTCCGCCGCGATCAGGCCATTATGGAATGCCTGTATTCCACAGGCATGCGGGTGTCTGAGCTAACAGCCACCAACTGCAGCCATTGGGATCTTGATACAGAAATGGTATTGGTGCAAGGCAAAGGTGGCAAGGAACGCCTTATCCCCTTTGGCAGCATGGCCAAAGAGGCACTTGTGCAGTACCAGCCCGAACGCGAGCAGGTGGCGCAGGCCTGTGCTGCCCGGGGACGCCCCTGGGCACAGGAGGCCATGTTTTTAAGCGGCCGGGGAACCCGTTTAACCAGCCGCAGTATCGAGCGCATCATATTGCAGTATGGTGCCAGGGCCAAAATTGCTGCCCCGGTTACGCCCCATGCCCTGCGCCATTCCTTTGCCACCCATTTGTTGGAAATGGGGGCGGATTTGCGCAGCGTGCAGGAACTGCTTGGCCACGCCAGTCTCTCCACCACCCAGAAGTACACCCATGTGGACATCGACCATTTGAGCAAGGTGTATGATGCGGCTCATCCACATGCGAAAAAATAAATGGTGACAAGATTGCGAAACCCTTGTGTTGGGCTTCGCTGCGCTCAACGCCAACCTGCACTATGATACACCTTGTTCGTGTATTCGGTAGAGCTTATGAGATATTGGGCGGCATGATGAAAAACCATACAATGCAGGGGGAAGTTATGCGGTATCGACGCGCCTGGGTAAAGGGAGGCACGTTTTTTTTCACGGTTGTCTTGATAAACCGCAAACAAGATTTGCTTGTCCGGCATATTAATATTTTACGTGGAGCAGTACGGCGTGTACGTAAAAACCATCCCTTTACCATTGTTGCCATGGTGGTTCTGCCTGAACATCTCCATGCCATCTGGCAACTGCCGCAGGATGACACCAATTACCCGCTTCGATGGTCGCTCATCAAGGCGTGCTTTTCCCGCGCGCTGCCCAAGACCGAACCCATTCACCCCAGCCGTGCACGCAAACAGGAACGGGGTATTTGGCAACGCCGGTATTGGGAACATCAAATCCGAAACGAAACGGATTTACAGCACCATGTTGATTATATTCATTACAATCCGGTGAAACATGGGTATACGGTGCGGCCAGCAGATTGGCCTTTTTCTTCCATCCATCAGTATATTGCAGATGGGGTGTTGCCAGAAGATTGGGGATGCGGGGAGATGGATATGTTGCGCTCATACGGAGAATGAAGCGATGTAGATGTAGGTTGGGCTGAACCTGCGGTGAAGCCCAACAGCTGGAGCCACCCACTTACCATCCCTTTCATTCAACAACAACCTTATGTTGGGCTTCGCTGTGCTCAGCGCCAACCTACGAAATTGGGGGAGATGGAAGCACCAACCAACATGACCCACGCAACTCAGGTTGCACATTTTTTGACACATCCGCATATCTACGTAAATTCAATATATTAAGCACAAAACCTGGGCGCATTTATCAACCCTGTGTGGCTTGACGGCCGTGGAGAGCATGTTTACCTGTGCTCATTGAGAAAAACACGGCACTAAGCTACTCTCCTCCTTTCCCTTCACCATTTCCATACGTATTTATGCAACGCATCCGTTCCACCACCATTCTTGCGGTGCGCCATCAGGGCCAAGTGGCTGTGGCCGGCGACGGCCAGGTTACCCTGGGCAACACCATTATCAAACACCAGGCACACAAGGTACGCAGGCTGTACAAAAACCAGGTAATCACCGGCTTTGCCGGAGCCACTGCCGACGCCTTTACCCTGCACGACCGACTGGAAGAAAAACTGGAGCAGTACAACGGCAACCTCATGCGCGCCTCGGTGGAGTTGGCCAAAGACTGGCGCACCGACAGAATGCTGCGCCGGCTGGAGGCCATGCTCATTGCCGTGGATGCCCAGCATTCCCTACTGCTTTCCGGCACTGGTGATGTAATTGAGGCAGATGACGGTATTTTGGCCATTGGGTCTGGCGGGCCCTATGCCCAGGCTGCTGCCAAGGCACTGGTCATGCATTCCAAGCTCGATGCCGAGGCCATTGTTCGCGAGGCACTGGCCATAACCGGAGGCATCTGCATCTATACCAACAACACCATTGTGGTGGAAAAAATATGAAGAAGCATCATTTCACCTCCCTGACCCCCAGGGAAACGGTGGACGAACTGGATCGTTACGTGATCGGCCAACCCGAAGCCAAGCGCTCGGTGGCCATTGCCCTGAGAAACCGCTGGCGCAGACAACAGGTGGAGCCACCCCTGCGTGAGGAAATCGCACCCAAAAACATCATCATGATTGGCCCCACCGGTGTGGGCAAAACCGAAATCGCCCGCCGCCTAGCACAACTGGCCCAGAGCCCTTTTCTCAAGATAGAGGCATCCAAATTCACCGAGGTGGGCTATGTGGGCCGGGATGTGGAATCCATGATTCGCGATCTCACCCAGCTGGCAGTAAATATGGTTACCAAGGAAGAAGAGGAGCAGGTGCGCGCACAGGCCAAAACCCAGGCCGAAGAACGCCTGCTCGATTTACTTCTGCCATCGCCAACCACAGCCAGACCAGCCTCCAGACCTGGAGGCCATGACCCCCAGGGAACTGTGATCGAGCTGGGCTATGATACGGCTGGTACACCTGCAGCAGGCAATGGGGCAACAGCCACCCGCGAGCGTTTCCGCGCCATGCTGCGCAGGGGCGAATTGGATGAACGCAGTTTGGAGCTGGAAATGCCGGCAGGTGGCTCGTCTCCATCGGTTGAAATTTTTACGGTGCCGGGCATGGAAGAGATGCAGAGTTCCATGCAGGAGGCCTTTGCCAAGATGTTTCCCGGTAAAAAGGAAAGGCGGCAGGTAAAGGTGCCCGAGGCGCTGGAATACCTGCGCAAAGAAGAGGCCCAGCGCCTGGTGGATCAGGGCAGCGTAGTGGAAAAGGCCATCCGCCGCACCGAGCAAACCGGCATCATCTTTTTGGATGAAATCGACAAGATCGCCTCGCGCGGCGGCAGTGGTGGCAGTTCGGCCGAGGTTTCCCGCGAGGGGGTGCAGCGGGATCTGCTGCCCATTGTGGAAGGCACCACTGTGAGCACCAAGTATGGCCCGGTAAAGACCGATCACATCCTGTTTATTGCCAGTGGCGCCTTTCATCTGTGCAAGCCTTCGGATTTGGCGCCCGAGTTGCAGGGCCGTTTTCCCATCAGGGTGAATCTGCATGCCCTGGGCGAGGAGGAGTTTTACCGCATCCTCACCGAGCCGCAGAACGCGCTCATCCGCCAATATACGGCCCTGCTGGCCACCGAAGGCATTGAGCTGGCCTTTGAGGATGCAGCTATCCGCGAAATGGCCCGTATTGCCATGGAGGTGAATCAGAAGACCGAAGATATTGGCGCGCGCCGTTTGCACACCATTATCGAACGGGTGCTGGATGACATCTCCTTTACAGCTTCTGAGCGGAATGAAGGCCGGGTGCTGGTGCAGGCCGACTATGTGCGCCGTCAGCTCGAAGACATTTCCAAAAACGAAGATTTAAGCAGATATATTCTTTAACATGGGGTGCAGCCATGGCTTTGCCACGTCAGTTTGAAGCGGATTGCATGTATTGCCCGCAGTGTGGAGACGAATACCGGCCAGAGATAAGCATTTGTGCCGAATGTCAGGTGGCGCTGGTGTCTGGTGCGCAGCTGGCAAAATCTGGCACCCAGGGGGCTGGACCGCAGTACACGGAGATCGAGGCCCACGAAGAGCTCACCGCGGTGCGGCGGGGGCCGGTTTTGCAGATGCGGCAGCTGCAGGATTACCTGCGTGCCAGCGGCCTGGCCTCTTTGCTGACACCCGGGGCAGATGGCTGCTGTACCAAAGGCTGCCGTGGGCCAGAGGTGGAGCTCAGGGTGCGAACCAGTGAACTGACGCTGGTGCTGGCTGCGCTTGAGCAGGAGCACTGGCAATCCACCGGTTTATTGGATCATATCCACAACAGGAACCTGGCCGGAGCCGCCTTTGAGGTGGAGGTGGGCCAGGCAGCCTGCCCGGCCTGTGGTTGTCTCTTTGCCACCGATGCCCCCCTCTGTCCAGATTGTGGTCTGCGTTTTGTCTAAAGACAAGAATCGGTTTGAAGACGAAAACCGACCTGCACTGAAAACCAACCTGCGCTTCGTGGTAGCCGGTGACCATTGTTCCATCCATCCGATCTGATGCCCATGCCATGGGCAAGGGCTTTTCCATTCCACAGACGCCTGATTGACCATTAACCTGCTGCACAGTGCCAAGGCGGAAGCCCCACCACCCCTTGGCACCATGTCTTTATCGCTCTCTCCCCATCCCTTCCGGTACGGTAAAAAATCCTGGCAACAGCTGCCAGGGAACAGCTACCAGGTAACAGCTATCAAGACTGCTCCACAGGTGCTGCTCCACAGGTGCTGTCCCGCAGGCGCTACCAAATTATTTCATGCACCAGTGGTAGGCATTCTGGAACATCCGCAACCAGGGACTCACCGTAAGGTGCTGCAGTTCCTGGGGCAGCCAGTGTGCCTGCCAGGCGAGGAAGACGCGCTCTGGATGCGGCATCAGGGCCAGGTGGCGGCCATCCTGCGAACAAAGTCCGGCCAAACCGTCTGTTGAACCGTTGGGGTTGAAGGGATAGGCTTCGGTGGCCCGACCACTGTCATCCACATAAACCAGCGGTGCCAGCCGTTCCACCCGCACCTGTTCGCGGATCAACGCGTCGGGAAAATGCAGCCGGCCCTCGCCATGGGCCACATGGATGCCAAAGACCAGGTCTTCCATACCTGTAAGCATGATGGCCGGGCTGGGCTGCACCCGCACCGTGCTCCAGCGGGATTCAAAACGATCGGAACGGTTGTGCACAAAGCGCGGCTGTTCTTCAGCGCTCAAGCCTTGCCAGGGCACCCAGCCCAGCAGTGCAAAGAGCTGACAACCATTGCACACGCCCAGGGTAAAGGTGTCGGGCCGTTCGTAAAAGGCCTGGAACTGATCCTGCAGGCGCTGGTTAAACAAGATGGTGGTTGCCCAACCCTTGGCGCTTTCCGGCACATCAGCGTAGGAGAATCCGCCACCAGCTGCAATGCCGCGAAAATCAGCCAAATCCACCCGGCCAGCCAGGAGATCGCTCATGGTAACATCCCAGGGGGCAAAGCCTGCGCTATAAAAGGCCGCACTCATCTCGCGATCCGAGTTGGTACCCTCGTCGCGCAGCACCGCCACCTTGGGCTTGTTTTTGGCCGAAAGGATGCTAACTGCAGTTGGCTGGGGCGTAAAATCCAGCTGATACTTGGGCCCACTGCGATCCAGGCTGTTGATGCGCTCCTCCTCGGCACAGGCGGGATCGGCCTGCAAGCACTCCAGCTGGTAGCTGGTCTCCTCCCACCACTGGCGTAGCAGCACCATGGATTCATCCAGCACGAGCTGACCATTGTACTGGATGGTGATGGCCTTTTTGGCGGTGCTGGTGCCCAAAACACTTACCATTGCCCCGGCCTCGCCCAGGCGTTCTTTCACTTCGGCCAGTTGCGACCAGCGGCATTCCAGCACCAGGCCCAACTCTTCGGCAAACATGGCTGCCACCGGGTTGGCCTGTCCCTGCAGGGCCAGTTGCAGGCCACAGTTGCCGGCAAAGGCCATTTCCAAAAGCGTGGTGATCAAGCCACCGTCACTGCGATCATGACCAGAGAGGACAAGATCAGCGGCAATGAGCTCCTGCACAGCCAAAAAGACCCGGCGCAGCAGAGCAGGATCATCGAGATCTGGCGTTTCATCGCCCAGTGTACCAAGGGGAGCGCCAAAACACTGGGCCAGGGCGCTGCCACCCAGGCGCTGCTTACCAGGCGCCAAATCCACCAGGAGCAGCACCGAATCCAACTCCTTGATATCTGGAGTCAATTTTTTGCGGATATCGGCCATGGCTGCATACACAGAGATCACCAGTTCCCGTGGTGATTTCACCAGTTCATCCTCCACCCGGGCGGCCATGGAAAGGCTGTCTTTACCGCCATCCACAGCCATGCCCAAGCTGATCATGGCCTGGGCCATGGCTTCGGCTGCCATACGCAGGGCAGCTCCTTCGCCTGGCAATTTGGGTGCCCACATCCAATTGGCCGAGCACTTCACCTGCTCCAAATCATCAATTTTTGCCCACACCAGGTTGGTGAGCGCCTCGCCCACGGCCATGCGGGCGCCTGCCGCCGGATCGACCAGCATCTTGATGGGTTGCTCACCAATGGCTGTGGCAATACCGCCCAAGGCAAAGTGGCTCTGCGCCATTATTGCCACATCGGCCACAGTAAGTTGCAGGGGGCCGCAGCACTGTTGCTGGGCCACCAGGCCACTGACCGAACGATCGACTTTATTGGTGAGAAAGCGCTTTGAACCAACAGACAAAAGGCGCAGGACCCGTTCCAAGGCCTCGCGCAGACTGAGCTTGTCGGGCAGGACAAAGGGAGTAAATGCAACCGAACGCGTTGTATCGGCAAAGGTTTTTTGGGGGAGATTGCCCAAGAGCTGGTCAATCTCGATATTGACTGGGGTGCTGTTGTTGTTTTTGTCGTGCACCACAAAGCGCAGATCACCGGTGACCTCGCCCAGATCCTCGCAGGCCACCTTTTCCCGCGCGCAAATAGCCTGAAACGCAGGCAGGTTTTCCGGAGCGATTAACAGGCCCATGCGCTCCTGGTACTCGGCCACGTAGATTTCCAACACCGACATGGTGGGATCGCCCACCCGGATATTGCGGATCTCGATCCTGCCGCCAGCCTCTTCCACCAATTCCTTGAGCACATTGGCCGGGCCGCCTGCCCCCTGGTCGTGGATGACCTCGATGAGGGTCTTGCCGCCCATTTCATTGCAGGCGCGGATGACCCGGCTCATTTTCTGCTCCATTTCGGCATCGCCGCGCTGCACCGCATCAAAATCAAGCTCGGATTCGTTCTCGCCCTGGAGCATGCTGGAGGCGGCACCACCGCCAAAACCCACCCGGTAGGCCGGCCCACCCACCTGCACAATGCGCATACCCTGCACAGCCGGTTTCTTTTCAATGTGGCGGCCATCGATTTGGCCAATGCCTGCGGTGAACATGATGGGCTTGAGAAAGCCCCAGCGCTCCCCACCCTCTTCGCCGTTTTTCAGGCGCAAATCAAAACTGCGGATAAAACCCTGGATAAGGGGTTCGCCGAACTTGTTGCCATAGTCAGAGGCGCCATTGCTGGCCTCAATGGCAATGGTCAGTGCCGGGGCAAGGGTATCTGGGCAGGGCATGGGGGTTTCCCAGGGCTGGGCATAGCCGGGAATATGTAGATTGGCCATGCAGTAGCCAGCTGTGCCTGCCATGACAAATGCTCCCTGGCCCGTGCCCAGCACGTCGCGGATACGGCCGCCAGTGCCGGTTTCCGCGCCGGGAAAGGGGGCAACCCCGGTGGGAAAGTTATGGGTTTCTGCGGTGAGCAAGGGATGGTATTCCACCTCCTGCAGGGCAAGGGCCGAAGGCGCGCCTGGTTGCTGGGGCAACAGGGTGTTGAGCGTTCTGCCCTGGATGACGCTGGAGTTGTCCTTGAAGGCCACCAGACTGCCCTTGGGGTTGGCGGCCAGGGTGTCTTGCACCAGGCTGAAAAGCGTCTTGGCATACTCCTTGCCGTCGATCACCTGCAGGCCACGGAAAAAACCATGGCGCGAGTGCTCGGAGTTGGCGTTGTTCAAATCCATCAGCTCGACAATGGTGGGATTGCGACCACAGCGTTCGACAAAATAACGGTAGTACAGATTCCTGTCCCATTCATCCATGGAGAGCCCCGGGATGTCGAGCAGGGCTGCCGGCCCTTTGTCCATCAGATCCACCTCGTAGACCTCCTCTGGCACAGTGCCGGTGGCAAAGGTGGTGAGCGGAGTGGGATAAACGCATTCGGTCATACGGTCGTGATGGGCAGCGGCAAAGGCAGCCAGATCTTCCCCCTTTGGTACCAGGTAGCGGCGGGAGCGCTCCACCCGGGTAATGGCATCCAGACCGATTGCCTGGCAGATGGAGAGCATATTGGTTGACCAGGCAGTGGCAAAATTCAGGCGCGGCCCGATTTCCACCACCTGTTCTCCCTGTGTGGGCGGAGTGTCGGTAATGCTGGCGGCCAGGAAACCATCGGCCAGGAGCAGGCGCAGGCGCGTCAACTCTTCGGGATTCAGCGGCCTGGCGACCTCGATATTAAAGCAGTAGCTGAGGGTATCGGTCACCTTGCGGTACAGTTGCATGATGCAGGCGTGCATGCGGGGCTCCTTTGAGCAGAATGAAACAGTATCAATTAAAGTTCAACTGTTGAGCCAAAGTAAATATTCAGCACAACGTATCGTATTTCCAATAAATTTCTGCAATTTCGTGGGTTGGAGCTGAGTGCAGCAAAGCTCAACAAACAAGGCTGCGGCCAATAAAAAACAACAATGTACCCAGCTTCAACTGTTGGGCCTTACCAAAAGGGCTCAGTCCGACCTGTAGTTATTTATTCTATGGGTTATTTATTCCATGGGTTATTTATTCCATAGGGAAAAAAATACAAGCTTGGGTAGAGCGCAGGGAAAGCCCAGCAACAAATTACCCCTTGACCACGGCCAGGGGCTGCAACTCCACCTCAATGGTAACCAGATCCTGCTGGTTGATCATAACCTGGTCGATATCCTTGTACGCACCCGGTGCTTCATCCAGATCGGTACGACGACGCATGCCATGGACAATGTTACGCTTCTCCAGTTTGCGCAGCTCTTCTGCCAGATCGAGTTGCCGCTGCGCTGCCTTGCGACCCATAACCCGGCCTGCACCGTGGGAGCACGAGGAAAAGGAATCTGGATTGCCCAAACCGCGCACGATAAAGCTGCTGGTACCCTGGGAGCCAGGAATAATGCCATATTCGTTCGCAGCCGCACGGGTGGCCCCTTTCCGGTGTACGCAGACTTCACGGCCAAAATGGCGCTCCATGGCTGCGTAGTTGTGGGCAACATCAATGGCCTGGTCAAAACTGTCGCAACCGCTCACCCCGACCACCACCTCCTGCATCACCCGCATCATTTCCCGGCGATTGGCCTGGGCAAATTCGGTGCAGTAGGTCATCTCGCGCAGGTAGCGTTGACCTTCTGCGGAATCAAGTAAGAGAAAGTCCAGTTGCCACTTGGCTGGAATGAGTCGCGTACCCTTTTGCTCAGCCAAACGCGCGGCCAGCTTATTGTAGAACTTGGCCACCTGATAGCCCAGATTACGGCTGCCTGAATGTACCATCAACCAGATAAAGCCATCACTGCCCTGCTGAATCTCCATAAAATGGTTGCCACCGCCCAGGGTGCCTAACTGCCGACGGGCACGCTCAAATTCGTCGCTGACCACCGGCAGTTCTGTTGCGCTGTCTGTATCCACCAGCTCGGGCATCAAATCCAAGGCCCTGGGCTTGCGATGATGCTTGAAGCCCAGGGGAACAACCCGTTTCAACTGGTGATGAATGGTTTTGAGCTGCTCCAGGCTCAGCTCCTGCAGCCCGGTGCGCACCGCGCGCATCCCGCAGCCGATATCTACACCAACTCCATTGGGAATCACCGCATGCTCAGTGGCCAGTACCCCGCCAATGGGCATGCCATAGCCCACATGGGCATCGGCCATCAGGGCAATATGGTGGAAGGCAAAGGGCAGGTTGGCCAAATTCTTCGCCTGCTCCATGGCTTCGTCTTCCAGATCGTCCACCCACAAATAGAGGGGGAGCGCCTCACTTGTTACAACCCGCTTCATTATCTATCACCTTTGCCTATTTACAACAATCCGACTATAGTGCGGCCTTGTTTTTCAAGAATAATTTTTTCAATCAAGTACTGTCCGGCAACCAGGAAATCATGACCGTGGATCTTTCCCTGCCCCACCTCTGGCAGCACCTTGGCTGGCCGCTGACCCGCCTGCTTATCTACCTCAGTATTGGCCTGTTGGTGGCTCTGTTTATCGAATCACTCAACTGGACAAAAAAGATAGCTGCCGTGGCCCAGCCACTCACCCGTTTTGCCCATCTGCCCACCCTGGTTGCGGCTTCCTTCTCCATGTGCTTTTTCTCGGGCATAGCAGCCAACACCATGTTGGCTGAAGGATACAATGGCAAAGTCATCAACCGCAAGGAACTCATCCTCGCCAATCTGTTTAACAGCCTGCCCAGCAATATCCTGCACCTGCCCACGACTTTTTTCATCCTGGCCCCGATCATCAAGGGAGCAGCCTTTGTCTACCTTGGACTGACCGTGGGCGCGGCCATTTTTCGCACCCTGGTCGTTGCCCTCATCGCCCGGATGCTCTTGCCGGCCTGCGCGACCCTGACTGCGCAAACGCCGTCACCAGAGAATCCGCACCCTTTCCGCAGTGCCTGGCGCAACACCATAAAACGTTTTCGGAAAAGAATCCGCAGAATTGCCGGCTACACCGTACCCATCTATATCTTGTTCTACTTTCTCAATGAGGCCGGCTTTTTCACCCGCACCGAACTGTACATGACCGAGCATCTTTCCTGGTTGGGCTGGCTTTCACCAGAGGCCATCAGCATCCTGAGTTTTCAGGTGGTTGCGGAGTTCACCGCCGGGGTTGCCGCAGCCGGAGCCCTCTTGGCCAGTGGCAGCATGCAACAACACGAGGTAGTGCTGGTTCTTCTGGCTGGCAATGTGCTCTCTTCGCCTGTGCGGGCGCTACGACATCAATATCCCTACTATGCCGGTATTTTCAAACCCGTGCTGGCTGGCCAGTTGCTCTTCATTGGGCAGGGTTTCAGGGCCTTGAGTATCCTTGCGGCCATGCTCTTCTACTACTGGCTCATCACGTAGGTAGCCATCTGTCCTGTATTATTACCCTGTAATATAAAGGAGAACCATTCGATGGAATCTTTTCAACAACTCAACCCGGTTATTCAGGCCTTGCTGGCAACCTGTTTCACCTGGGCGCTGACCGCGGCAGGTGCTGCCCTGGTTTTCCTGCGCAGGCAAATCAAACCCACGTTTTTGGATGCCATGCTGGGCTTTGCCGCTGGCGTGATGATTGCTGCCAGCTTTTGGTCGTTGCTGGCCCCTGGCATTGCCATGGCAGGGCAGCTTGGCCAGATACCGTGGTTGACCGCGGCCATCGGTTTTATGGCCGGCGGTATTTTCATGCGGCTAATCGACTATGTACTGCCCCATCTGCACCCTGGTATGGCCATGTCAGAGGCCGAAGGTATAGAGACTTCCTGGCAGCGCAGCACTTTACTGGTGCTGGCCATTACCCTGCACAACATTCCCGAAGGACTTGCAGTGGGCGTTGCCTTTGGCGCCGTGGCAGCTGACCTGCCCTCAGCCTCCCTGGGAGGAGCCATTGCGCTTGCCATTGGTATTGGCTTGCAAAACTTTCCAGAAGGTGCAGCGGTTTCCATGCCTTTGCGACGAGAAGGCATGAGCCGGCGCAAAAGTTTTATGTATGGCCAACTTTCCGGCGCCGTGGAACCCGTTGCCGGTGTGCTTGGGGCTTTGTTTGTTCTGAGTATGCAAAACATTCTGCCCTTTGCTCTCTGCTTTGCAGCCGGGGCCATGATTTTTGTGGTGGTGGAAGAGCTTATCCCCGAGTCGCAGCGCAATCCCGTCAATATCGATCTGGTCACCATGACAACCCTGGTTGGTTTTACGGTCATGATGATTTTGGATGTCGCCCTAGGATAGATAAAAATATCTCAAGTTACCCCAGGTACACACTCAAGTGCACCCAGTGTCGGCCAACAAAAAAAGCCTTCCGGTTTCACCGGAAGGCTTTTCTTCATCTCTAAAAGAAAGAATTAGAACATGAAGCGCAGAGAGGTCACGATGTTGTGGTTACGGATGCTGGTGAACTCGGCGTTGTTGATCTCGGCATCAGAGGTACCAAGGTATTCGTAGCCCAGATCCATGGCCAACTGATCGGTGAAGTTGAGGGTTACACCTGCACCGCCCTTGTAGGCAAACACGCCGTTGTTGTGGTTGACATAGTTGACAAAACCGTTCGGGGTCTCAACAATGCCAGCATTCAGGTTGTAGTCACCATAACCGGCGCCCACGGTAAAATAGATACCGAACATTTCGGTAATGGGCAGGTCATAGTAACCATTGACCATGAAGGTCTGCAGGGAAACATCACCATCCATGTCATCCAAGTCGGCCTTCTGGTATGCGTACTCCAACTCAAGACGGAAATCGCCGAAATCAGAGTTAAACAGCTTACCAACTGCAGCCTGACCACCATAGCCAAGCTCGTTGTCCATATCACGGCTCAAGTAATCCTTCTGTGAACCCCAGCCTAGCTTGAAGGCGCCACGTACGTACCAGGGGTTGTACACATCTTCCCTCTGCTTCAGGGCTTCAATTTCCTGGGCATGGGCAGCCAGTCGCTCATCTTGCTGAGCCTGGGAACCTTGCAGCTCATCAATCTGCTGCTGGCACTCTTCCGGGCAGCCAGCGGGCAGAACTGTAGTGTCAACACCCTGCTTGCCAGGACCACCGGCGAAAGCTGCACCCGCGGTCAAAACAAAGGCTGATACTGCCATTACACTGAGTACTTTCTTCATCTCTAATCTCCTTTGCAGATAAATATGTCTGGGCTATATTGCCCACCCTAGACACCAAGCGATGCCTAGCTCGCTCTTGCCACAAGAAAAGGAATCCATAGAGATTCATCCTTTTCTCATTAGCCTGCACTATAAAGGGTTTTTCTATCCTTGGCAAGTGGTTTTAAATAAAAAATTCAATTTTTTGAACCGGCTTTTTTCCTGCTCAACTTCTCGAAAACACATTATTTTCCATAATATCTCATGAAAATGCACTGGGGCGGCGTGCAAAATATTAAACGCAAAAAACAGCAAACCAGCTAAAATGGGAGCCCACAAAGGGAAGCCTGGGGAAACAGTTATACAACAAACGAGGTACCATGATTTTTTTGGGAATTGACGAACTGTGCCACCGTAAACCAGATATTTTGCGCGGTAAACGGCTGGGATTACTGGCCAACCAATCTTCGACCGACCATGTGTTCATCCATAGCCGTGACCGCATTCGTCAGGCTTTTCCCGGTCAGTTGACCTGCCTTTTTTCACCCCAGCATGGGTTTTTCAGCGAGAAACAGGACAACATGATCGAGTCTGCCCATGCCCGCGATGCTGCCACTGGTCTGCCAATTTATTCGCTCTATGGCGAAACCCGCAAACCTTCACCAGAAATGTTTGCTGATCTGGACATCCTTCTGGTTGATCTCATCGATGTGGGAACACGAGTATACACCTTTATCTGGACTGTGGTCCACTGTCTGGAAACCGCGGCAGCAACAGGCGTGCAGGTACTCATCCTTGATCGCCCCAATCCCATAGGTGGCCGCCAGGTGGAAGGCAACCTGCTCAAAGAAAACTGTGCCTCCTTTGTTGGCCGCTGCTCTATTCCCATGCGCCACGGTATGACCCTGGGCGAACTGGCCCTGTTCTGCAACCGGGAGATGGAGATCAATGCTAATTTGGATGTCGTGCCTGTACGCGGCTGGCAGCGTGAGGTCATGTTTCCTGAAACCAGGCTACCCTGGGTTTTTCCTTCACCAAATATGCCCAGTTTCCAGTCTGCCTTGGTCTATCCCGGCCAAGTACTGTGGGAAGGTACCAATATCTCAGAAGGTCGGGGGACAACCCTGCCCTTTGAACTGTTTGGTGCTCCCTTTTTGGAACATGAGGCGGTTTTGGCCAGCATTGCTCCTACCCCCCTGCCCGGTTGCCTGCTGCGGCCCTTATATTTTGAGCCCACCTCCGGCAAATGGGCACAACAGCCCTGTTGCGGCTTTCAACTCCATGTTACTGACAGCGAAAAATTTTTGCCCTATCGCACCAGCCTGACCCTTTTCCAGGCACTGCTGCACCTCTATCCAGATCAATTCGCCTATAAAGAACCACCCTACGAGTATGAGTTTACACGCCTGCCCATGGATTTGATCCTCGGAGATAGTGCAGTACGTACTGGTATTGAAAACGGCGTGCCCATCCTGGAACTGGAACAGGCATGGCAACAGGAACTGACAGGCTTTCTTGCGCAAAGAAGCGCTGTTTTGCTTTACGAGTAAAAGGAACTGGGGTATGTTGTATTTTTTTGTTCGAAGTCCGATTTAGCGCGTATCACCCTGATAAGATTAATGTATTGCAGCGTATGTCCTATCACTCAAGGCAACAGTATGCTGCAATGTTTGCACTCAAACTGTGTTCATGAACAAGTCGCCATCCTTTCCGCTGCAGCAACTGGCTGAATTGGTTGGGGGGAGCGTACACGGCGATCCCGCCTTGATGATCCATAGCTTAAATGGCTTGGAACTGGCCGGGCCCGGAGAGATCACCTATATTCTCGACGCCAAGCAACGCTCACAGGCGCAGGCGTCCGCTGCCAGCGCCTGCATTGTGCCGCCGGGCTGCGAAATCAAGGGAAAAAATTGTTTGGTCGCCGCAGAAACAGCCGTTGCCGTTGCCCGCATCCACAGTTTTCTCTTGGCCAAACCCTTTCAGGCCACAGGTATCCATGCCAGCGCGGTTATTGGCAACAACTGCCACATTCCACAGCAGGTGAGCATTGGCCCGCAGGTCTGCATTGGCCATGGTGTCCGCATAGGAGAGCGGGTGCAGCTCAAAGCTGGTGTTGTTGTGGAAGACAACGTGCATATTGGCGACGACTGCCTGCTCCATGCCCATGTAACAGTTGCCGAGGGATGCACTATCGGCAACCGGGTGATCCTCCATGCCGGGGTAGTCATAGGTAGCGATGGTTTTGGTTTTGCCACCGACAGCCAAGGCCGACACTATAAAAAACCGCAGGTGGGCAACGTACGCATTGACGACGATGTGGAGATTGGGGCCAACACTTGCGTGGACCGGGCAGCCTTTGGCGTAACCTGGATCAAACAAGGGGTCAAGATCGACAACCAGGTTATGATTGGCCACAATGTGGTTGTTGGCGAAGGCTCCATCCTGGTTGCACAGGTGGGCATTGCCGGCAGCACCACCCTGGGCCACCATGTGGTGCTGGGGGCCAAAGCCGGGGTTGCCGGTCACCTGCATCTGGGAGATGGCGTTATGGCTGCAGCCAAAAGCGGTATACACGACAACCAACCAAACGGCGCCGTTATTGGAGGTACACCGGCAATCGCTGCACGAGCATGGGCCAAATCGGCCAGTGTCTTTTCCCGTCTGCCAGGGATGCTCAAGGAATTGCGACGTTTACGCAAAGAGGTCGACGAGCTCAAATCAGCTCGGCAAACTCAATTAACTCGATAGCCAACAGTTCAAATTAGGAAACAATCCATGGAACACCGCGTGCAGTTGCCCCTGGATGCTAAAGCCATCATGGAGATTTTGCCCCACCGGTATCCCTTTCTCATGGTGGACAGAGTCATTGCCATGGATGAGGGCAAAAGTATCACCGCCATCAAGAATGTCACCATGAACGAGATGTGTTTCATCGGCCATTTTCCCGGCGAACCGGTTATGCCTGGGGTCTTGATTTTAGAAGGGATGGCTCAAACCGGTGGTATCCTGGCCTGCCTGTCCGAACCGTCGCTCATGGGCAAACTGGTCTATTTCGCCGGGGTGGACAAGGCCCGTTTCCGTCGCATTGTCTATCCGGGCGATCAAATGGTCTACAAACTGGAAATGGTCAAACAAAAGGGCCGGCTCATCAAGATGGCAGGGCGAACCTACGTGGACGAGCAACTGGTCACCGAAGCAGAGCTGATGGCCAGTTAT
This sequence comes from Desulfobulbus sp., assembly GCA_040776885.1. GTDB lineage: Bacteria > Desulfobacterota > Desulfobulbia > Desulfobulbales > Desulfobulbaceae > Desulfobulbus. The sequence continues at coordinate 78,108 of JAXGZR010000002.1, forward strand.
CCGTGATCTTGCCGACACATTGCCTTTGTCCACACCAATTACGCCTAGCTACACAGAGAAAAAGCGCATGCCCATTCATCCCACCGCAGTCATTGATCCCCAGGCAGAGCTGGACAGCTCAGTGCAGATCGATCCCTATGTCATTATCGACGGCCCGGTGGTGATTGGCGCGGGCACGAGGATCTGCGCACATGCCGTACTTTCCGGCCACACTACCATCGGCCAGAACAACACCATCGGTGCCTTCACCTCCATTGGCGCCCCTCCACAGGATCTGCACTACAAGGGCGAGGCCACCGAACTGATCATTGGCGATGGCAATCAGATCCGTGAATATGTATCTATCCACCGAGGCACGACTTCGGGCCGGGGCAAGACTTGGGTTGGCAATCACAACATGATCATGGCCTACTGCCATATTGCCCATGATTGTTTTTTGGCCGATCATGTCATCATGGCTAATCTGGCCACTTTGGCAGGCCATGTGGAAATCGGCAGCCATGCCAATCTGGGCGGATTGGTGGCAGTGCATCAACACTGCCGGGTTGGTGACTATGCCTATGTGGGTGGTTTGTCGGGCATTGGTTTGGATGTGCCCCCCTATGTGCTCATGGAAGGCACTCGCAACCAGATGCGTATCTCCGGTATCAATAAAATCGGTCTGCGGCGTGCAGGTATGGACCGAGGCACCATCGCCAAATTAGAAGATGCCTTCAGAATCCTTTTCCGTTCTCCGCAAATGCTGCTGAAAGACGCCCTATTCAAGCTGCAAAGCGAGATGAACGACTGTCACGAAGTGCAGGTTATGGTGGATTTTTTCCAATCAAGCAGGCGGGGCGTGGTCAAACGCACCACCGATGACTGAAGCACTGACAGAAGGCATCGGCCTCATTGCCGGCGGTGGCCAATTTCCCCTGCTTTTTGCCAGGGCAGCACGGGAACGCGGCCACAGGGTAGTGGCTGTCGCCCACCTCAATGAAACCGACCCTGGCCTAGCCGAACTGGTGGACGCGCTCATCTGGGTCAAACTTGGCCAGCTGGGTAAAATTATCCGCCACTTCCACACCCACCAGATCAACGAAACCGCGTTTGCCGGTACCATCACCAAGACCAGGATTTTCCATGATATTCTGCCGGATTGGAAGGGTTTGAGCCTGTGGAACAAAATTGACAGCCGCCTTGATGACTCCATCCTGCGGGCCATTGCCGGTGTTCTGGCCGAAGAGGGTATTGAGGTGATCGCCTCTACCCGCTATCTTGGCCACCTCCTCTTTCCGGAGGGAATCCTCACCAAAAAACAACCAAACAGCAGCCAGATGGATGACATTCGCTTTGGCTGGCGCATTGCCCGGGCCATAGGCAGGCTTGATATCGGCCAATGCGTAGTGGTACGGGAGCGCAGCGTGCTGGCAGTGGAGGCCATCGAAGGGACTGATGCCGCCATCCGCAGGGGGGGACAACTCTCCGGCTCCGATGCCGTGGTGGTCAAGTTGCGCAAACCAGGCCAGGATTTCCGCTTTGATCTCCCGGCCACCGGCCCGGTCACCATTGCCACCATGGTCGAAGCCAGGGCTGCGGTGCTAGCAGTGGAAGCAGGCCAGTCTTTACTGTTCGACCGCAGTGCCATGGTCGAAACCGCCAACAAGGCTGGCATTGCTGTGGTGGGTTTGCGCTGCGATGGCGACGAGTTACCCAGCACACTTCCAGCGCGCATTTGATATGTACAGCCAAGCCCTGCACAACCCAGGCCCTTTGTCCGTACCATGAAAACAACTGCAGCTTCCTGCCAGAATCCAAGCGTTTCAACCCCGTTACCACCCCGCATCAGCCAAATTTTGGAGATGCCTCCACAGGAACAGCTGCTGGAGGTATGCGGCTGGCTGCGTACCCGCCGCGATTCTGGCAGTCTCTCCTTCCTGGAGTTGAACGATGGCTCCTCGTTGCAGAGTTTGCAGATTCTGGTGGAAAACACCATGGAGGGCTGGGATCATCTGCACAAACAGCTCACCACCGGGGCAGCGTTATGCGTGCGCGGCCAGCTCATCCCCTCCCCGGCCAAAGGTCAGCAGGTGGAGCTGCGGGCGCAAGGCATCCATATCCTTGGCAAGGCCGACAGCACCAGCTACCCTTTGCAAAAAAAACGGCACAGCTTTGAGTTTTTGCGCACCATCCCCCACCTACGCCCGCGCACCAATGCCCTGGGGGCAGTGGCCCGTATCCGCAACCTCCTCTGCTGTGCCATCTACCACTTTTTTCAGGAACACGGTTTTATCCAGGTGCACACGCCGGTGATCACCACCTCGGACTGCGAAGGTGCAGGCGAGATGTTTACCCTTGGTACTCAGCAAAGCACCCATGGACCGCAGCCTGGCCACAGGTCACCCAGTGCTGGCAAGGATTTTTTTGGCCGGCCCGCCGGCCTTACGGTCAGCGGACAACTCCAGGCCGAAGTCTATGCCCTGTCCCACGGCCGGGTGTACACCTTTGGCCCCACCTTCCGCGCCGAAAATTCGAATACCACCCGGCATCTGGCCGAATTCTGGATGCTGGAGCCGGAAATAGCCTTTTGCGATCTCGCTGGCAACATGCACCTTGCCGAAGCGCTGCTACGCTTTTTACTCAATACCCTGCTCCAAAAAGGCGGAGCCGATCTGGCCCTGTTTGACCGCCACGTCGAGCAGGGACTGATGGATAAACTGCACCGCTGTGCCAGCCAGTCTTTCCACCACTTGCGCTACAGCGAGGCCATTGCCGAATTATACAAGGCTGGACGTTCATTCGATCATCCAGTACGCTGGGGTATGGACCTGCAAGCCGAACATGAACGCTTTCTCTGCGAAGAACTTGTACAGGGACCTCTTTTTGTCACCAATTATCCGGCAACGATCAAACCCTTTTATATGCGTTTGGATGATATGCGCCCAGATGAGGGCCTGGCCGAGGGAGGAGAAACAGTGGCAGCCATGGATTTGCTGGTGCCGGGTATCGGCGAGCTTGTTGGTGGCAGTCAACGGGAAGAGCGGCTGGAGGTGCTGCAGGCGCGCATGAGTGCCACAGGGCTCGATTTGGCCGAGTACGACTGGTATTTGGATCTCAGGCGCTACGGTTCTGTACCCCATGCCGGTTTTGGCCTGGGCTTTGAGCGCCTGGTGCAGTTTTGCACAGGCCTGGCCAATATCCGTGAAGCCATTCCCTTTCCGCGCAGCCCTGGCCAGGCACCGTGTTGAAATGCGCTTGATACAACGCAAACATGCAAACAGGAGGAACACATCGCTACAAAAGTCAGCGGCAACACCAGCGGTCTGAAACCACTGCAATGGCGGGCACTGGACCGCCTGGCACAAAGGCGAGTGGCACCAGAGTACATTATTGACCGCGACACTGCCAGGGCGCTGGCCGCCATTTCCAGCGAGCTGAACCGGCAGGTGGGTCTGCTCATCCACCGCTCCGGTCAGATCGAAACCGTTGTGGTTGGCGATTTCAACCGCATCACCATCCCAGCCCTGCCTGGCTCCGACAGCGGCAGCCGTTTACGCGGCCTGCGCTGCGTGCACACCGTCCTCACCTCCACTGGTTTGAACGAAGAAGACATCATGGACCTGGCCTGCCTACGGCTGGACATGCTCTCGGTACTCAGCGTCCGGGACCAACTCCCAGACCTGCTCTACAGCGCCCATCTCATCCCCGACCCGGTAGAGGGACGCGACTGGGCCGAACTACCGCCGGTCCATCCGGCCAATCAGGACAGCTCCTGCATCGAACTCATCGAGGCCCTGGAAGAGGAATTTGCCCGCAGCCGCCCGTTGAAGGAGGTGGATCGGGGCAAGGATCGGGCTATCTTGGTATCAGTGACCACAGGCCCGCGCCACCAGGCCGAGGAAAGCATGGCAGAGCTTGCCGAGTTGTCCCGCTCCGCCGGAGTACTGGTGTTGGCACAGGTTGTCCAGCGCCGCCGTCAGATAGACCCACGTTTTATTCTCGGTCGGGGCAAACTGATGGAGATCATGCTGATGAGTGTGCGTCTGGGCGCCAATCTGCTCCTTTTTGATCAGGAACTCAGCCCCTCGCAGATGCGTTCGATAATCGATCACACCGATTTGCGGGTGATCGATCGCACCCAGTTGATTTTGGATATCTTTGCCCGCCGGGCCACATCAAGGGAAGGCAAGCTGCAGATTGAGATGGCCCAGCTCAAGTACATACTGCCCCAGCTTACCACCCGCGATGACGCCCTTTCTCGCCTGACCGGCGGTATTGGCGCGCGCGGACCGGGTGAAACCCGCCTGGAAGTCGACAAACGGCGCATCAACGACCGCATCGCGCGGATCGGCAAGGAACTGGAAAACGTGGGCAAGCAACGCTATCATCGTCGCCACCGTCGCCGCAAGCGGGATGTGCCGGTCATCTCCTTGGTGGGCTATACCAATGCCGGTAAATCCACCCTGCTCAACACCTTGACAGATAGTGGCATTTTCGCTGAAGACATGCTCTTTGCCACCCTGGATCCCACCAGTCGCCGCCTGCGTTTTCCCGAAGAGATGGAGGTTATCATCACCGATACCGTGGGTTTCATTCGCAACCTGCCAGAGGAATTGCTCAAGGCCTTTGCTTCAACCCTGGAAGAGCTGCACGAGGCAGATTTGCTCCTGCACGTCATCGACCGCTCCAATCCGGCCTGGCCGCAGCAGGCGCAGGTAGTGGAGGAACTGCTGACAGAGCTGGAACTCAACGACATTCCCTGTTTGCGAGTGCTGAACAAGATGGATTTGCTGGACGAGGAAGAAAGAAAACGTGTTCAGTGGGACGAAGGCATTGCCATCAGTGCCAATGACAACGAGACTCTCTACCCTTTGCTTGAGCAGGCGCAAAGTATACTGCGTAGTGCCCTCTCCTGGACGTCTTGACTGACCATGCAGCAGACAGCTAAAACCAGGTGAGCGAGACGTTTTAATCGTGTGGTTGGAAACCTAGGACGCCTCTACGCGATGTCGTACAAACTCGCAGCCCAAAGCCAATGGCATCAATGACATGGCCATGCACTGACCGGGGCACAGCGCTTCTGGCCATCCAAAAACACCCGGTCGCACCCGGCCGATACCCTGTCATACACTTTAGACACTTTGAGCCAAAGTATGCCTCAGTCATAGATGATGCAGGGAAAGCGCTCCAGTTCCCTTTCCATGGCCTCATCGAGTTCGGCAGCCACCTCGTGGATATGGTACTCTCGCAAGCATTGCGGGCAGAGCAGAAGAATTTGACGGCAGCGTCGCTCAACCCGCAAGGGATGCTGACAGTCTTTGCACAACATGGCTACACCCCTCCCATGAGTTGTTCCCTGGTAAACACTGCCTTGAGCGGGTAGCCGCGGCCAGCAAGCGCCTCAGCCCCGCCCTCTTGGCGATCGACAACCGTAGCCACCAAACCCACCTTGAAACCCTCGGCTTCAACTCGATCAATGACCTTGAGCAGAGTACCACCGGTGGTGACCACATCCTCCACTAACGCAACCAAGGCTCCGGGAGCCAAGTTGTTCTTCCCTTCGATAAAGTTACCAGTGCCATGCCCCTTGGCCTCCTTGCGCACGATAAAGGCTGGAATAGGCGTTTTTTCCAGATAACTCACCAGCGATACCGCGGTTACCAGAGGGTCTGCCCCCAGGGTCATGCCCCCAACCGCAGCAAGCGGCTGTGGATGCGCCTGCACGAAGCGATAGAGCAAGCGGCCGCACAGATATGCGCCTTCGGCATCAAGGGTGGTTTGCTTGCCATCCACGTAAAAATCAGAGGTTTTACCCGAAGTAAGGGTAAAAGTGCCCTGGCGGCAGGATTTCTGTAAAAGAAGAGTCTTCAATCTGGCACGTTCATCCATATGCTGTCCTCTTATATGACTGTCCTTTTATATGACTGTTCTTTTGTGTTGAGAGGGTCAGGAGGAGCATACCCTGCCCTTTGATTTTGTAAATATATTTTCACTCGCACCAACTGCGCTCCGCACAGCTGGCGATCAAGACAGCACCTCTGTTCGAGATAAAACAAACACCACCATCCTGCCTGGACTGTTTACCTGATTATTTTAGAACACGAATAAACCAGTTACCTAACCTACAAAAATCAGGGAGTGAATTCCCCCCCAATACACTGCTGCCAAGCGCAGTCTCGCTCCAACCATCGCCATCTTTTTGAAAAGGGCCTGAATGAAAAACAAAAACCGAGTATTATCCAGCGGGTAATAAAAAACGCGTCGCTCAAACAACCGACGCTCCTGGATTGATCATATTTTAAGGAAATAGACCATGTGTGGCATTGTAGGCTATGTGGGAACGAGAAAGGTGGTACCGATACTGCTGGCCGGGTTGAAACGGCTGGAATACCGGGGCTACGACTCTGCAGGCATTGTGTATAACCATGAAGGAGCTTTAGTGCGGCATCGGGCCCAAGGAAAACTGGGCCAGCTTGAAAAAGTCGTTGACGATTATATTGGCGCAGACAGCAGCATCGGCCTTGGCCATACCCGCTGGGCCACCCATGGCGCACCCACAGAGGCAAATGCTCACCCGCACTGTGACTGCAGCGGTGAACTGGTGGTGGTACACAATGGTATCATCGAAAACTACAGTGCCCTAAAAAACACCTTGCTGGCAAAGGGCCATGTCTTTCAGTCCGATACCGACACAGAAGTTCTGGCCCATCTCATTGAAGAACAGTTACAAGGCGATTTGGTCGCTGCGGTGCGTGCAGCCCTTGCCCAGGTGGAAGGCTCCTACGCCATGGCTGTTCTCTGGGCCAAAGAACCGCAAACCTTGGTGGCTGCCCGCAACCAGAGCCCGCTTGTTCTTGGCCTTGATAGCGAGGCGAGCTATCTGGCCTCGGATATCCCTGCCCTTTTGCCCTATACCCGCGAAGTGATCTTCCTAGACGACGACGAGTTGGCTGTTCTGGGCAAGGGAAGCTACCAGATAGTGCGGCTTGATGATGGCGAAGAGGTAGAAAAAGAACGCACCACCATCGACTGGACAATTGCCATGGCGGAGAAGAGTGGCTACCGCCATTACATGCTTAAAGAAATCTTTGAGCAACCCCTGGCCATCCGCAACACCATCAGTGGCAGAATCATTCCAGATACCGGCATGGTGCAATTGCCAGACCTGGGTATTGCCGACCAGGTACTGATGGGCATCCGCCGCATCGTCCTAGTGGCCTGCGGGACCTCCTGGCATGCCGCCCTGGTGGCCAAATATTGGCTGGAAAAATGGACCAACATTTCGGTGGAAGTGGATATTGCCTCGGAATTTCGCTACCGACACCTGCTGTTGGATGAACAGGTACTGACCGTGGTTATTTCCCAATCCGGCGAAACCGCAGATACCCTGGCCGGCATGCGCCAAGCCGCCAGTTTGGGCTCACCGGTGCTGGCCATCTGCAATGTGGTGGGCTCCTCCATGACCAGGGAGGCCGATGGCGTGCTCTATACCCACGCTGGCCCTGAAATCGGCGTGGCCTCCACCAAGGCCTTCACCTGCCAGATGACCGCCCTGTTTCTCTTTGCCCTGTACCTGGCGCAGCTGCGCCAGACTATCCCAGCGACCAAACGCAAAAGCCTCGGCCTGCATCTCATCGGCCTGACCGATATTCTAACGGGCTTGCTCGAAACATTACGCAAGGATATACAGCAGGTTATTGAAACCTACTACGAGGCCAGGGATTTTCTCTTTATCGGCCGCGGACTAAACTATCCCATTGCCCTGGAAGGCGCCCTCAAACTCAAAGAAATTTCGTATATCCATGCAGAAGGCTATGCAGGCGGCGAACTCAAACACGGCCCCATCGCCTTGATCGATCAGGACATGCCCGTACTGGCCCTGGCCCCCCAAGACAGCACCTATCTGAAGATCATTGCCAATATTCAAGAAATCAAGGCACGCCAGGGCCGCCTCATTCTCATCGGCACAAAGGGCGATACCCAGCTATCCAGCCTGAGCGAGCATGTGATTATGCTCCCGCAGGTGCATGAAGAACTGAACCCCATTCTCTACACCCTGCCGGCACAGCTTGTGGCCTATGAGATCGCTGCCCGGCGCGGATGCGATGTGGACCAGCCCAGGAATCTGGCCAAGAGCGTAACCGTGGAATGATATCTGTTGGTATGGTGCTTAAGGAACAGGGAAGCAGGACCTGGAAACCGCGCCGGGCAGGTGGCGGAGTAGGTCGTCCTAGCTCTCCTTGCTGGTCTTGTTTTCCCTGTTCTCCTTTGGCAGGCAGATTTCAAAGGTGGCACCCTGCGGCACGGCCAGGGCCTGGATCGTTCCGCCATGGCCTTCAACGATCTGATGTACCAAGTGCAAACCCAGGCCAAAGCCCTCATCTTTTTCTGTGTGCGAACCTCGCTGAAATTTGTCGAAAATACGTTGGCGTTCCGCCTCAGGGATACCTGGACCCTGGTCTGCCACCTGCAGCACAAACCGCTCCCTCTCCTCCCGCAGGCTCACCTGTACCATTGTGCCCGCATCACTGAATTTAACCGCATTATCGAGTAAATTGATGACCGCGTGCACCAAAAGAGCCTCATCGCCGCTGTAGGGAGAACTCTGCTCCGGCACATCCTGTCTGAGTTGAATGCTCTTTTTCTCTGCTGCGGTCTGGATCGTCTCAAGCGCCTCCGCCACCATCCGTTTCAGAGGAAAAGGGAAGCGTTTCACTTGCTGTCGGCCACTTTCCAGACGGGCAATATCCAGAAAGTCGCGGATCATCCGGTTGAGGCGTTCTGCCTGGCTGCAGATCTTCTGGGCGTAGCCGCGAGTGGTGCCGTCCAAATCTTCGCTCAACATCTGTCCATAGCCCAAAATAACCGTTAATGGTTGTTTGAGTTCATGGGAAACAATGGACACCACCTCGTCCTTGACCCGCTCCAGTTCCTTGATTTCAGTGACATCCTGGAGCAGTGCTAAATTTCCGGAAAAACCGATGTCCGATGCCACCAGTCGGTGCAGACTGCCCTGGAGAAAACGGCGACCAGAGCCCAGGTGTACCTGCACATCAAAGTGCTGCAAGGCGTAGTCTTTATCGGTGCCCAGCAGTACAGCCTCTGCTGCCGGACGTGCCTCGACCTGATGGGTAAATTTGGCAAAAACAGGCAGGGCGCTGTCCTCCTGGGGGGCAAAATACTGCCAAAACTCTCTAAAGGCAGCATTGGCAAAGATCGGCTCACCGCTCTTGTTTTCCCAGAGAATCAGTGGCGGCAACTCCCGGTTCAGGAGGTTTTCAAGAAAATGGTGTTGCAGGCTCAGGGCAGCAGCAGCCTCCTGCAGACGTCTGAGGTGATTTTGGATGCCTGCAGCGCTGAGTAGAGGATGGCCTTGCTGCGCGCTGTCTGTAGAGCCCCTACTACCAGGATGGTGGTAGGCCTCTTGCAAACGTGCATCAAGCTGCTGATCAAGAGCCTTGGCTTGGTGCAGGATGCGACCGGTAGCACTGAACAGCTCCTGCACGAGGTAAAATAGATAAGTAAAGAGCAAAAAAATCAGTGGCTGGGCATAGTTAAAAAAAAGATGCCACTGGAAAAGGGCCAAGGCGCCCAAGCCTATCATGACGGCTAACAGACTGTTGAGCAAAAAATTGCGGCGTTCACCTACAAGCGGCCAGACAAAAACCGCCAAAAAACAAATCAGGGCAAGGAGTGCAGCAGGCTGCCAAGAAATGGGATAAATGAAGTCAGTGACCACCGGCAAAGCCGGTGGCTTGACAGATTGTGAACCGCTCAAAGCGGTCTATTCAACAGATTCTCTGACCACCTTTCGGTGGTCGACTACTTGAACAAATGGAGTTGCTCGAGACGTTGGTCTTCCTGCTCTTGGTCACGAATGTACGCCCGAACCACTGTCTCATCGGCACCCACAGTTGAAACGAAATAGCCCCGTGCCCAAAAGCTCATGCCACCGTAGTTCTTTCGCTGACCGAGGTAGGTCCGCGCGATGTGGATGGCACTCTTGCCTTTCATATACCCCACCACCTGAGCCACTGCATACTTGGGCGGGATGGAGATCAGCATATGCACATGGTCGGGTTGCAGGTGTCCTTCCAGCACCCGGCTCTCCTTTTGCCGGGCCAGATCATGCAACACGTCGCCAAGGTTTTTCTTGCATTCCCATTTGGTGTGGCTTAAACATTGTACGTCGTTCATGAAGCCTCCTTTTTCGTGACTTTGAGCGGTCCACGAATTCGGAGGCTTCTTCATTTTGCCGGAATCGTCAAACTGTTGGGGTCCCCCGGCAAAGCCGGGGGTTTACCCAAGGGAAATTATGGTTCAGGATGTTGGCAAGGATGTTGGCCTGTATCTCGATGCCAGGCGTGGGTGTTTTGCGGGTAAAAGCGGTGACATGGGAATCGCCCAGGCCAAGAGCCTGGGCGCCCACCAGCACGTAGCGGCCGGCAAACACGCTGGCTGGATAACGACCAGCCAGGACATCATGGTAAGACAGGGTGAGAAACGTTCCCTCAGACCCGTAAAAGTTAATGATGCGCGGCCCGCCTGTATTGGCTGCAGCTTCCCTTGTCTCCCCTGCCAGAGCGGCAAGGGCTATGGAAAAGGCCGGCGCACCACGGCGAGAACTGAGATCAACCTGACGGACGATACCATCACCGGCAAGCATGGTCTCGATATGACCGACTCCTGCATAACCGGTAATGGTCTGGCTCGGCTTAAGAAGCCCGCCCTGACCATCTGCGGCCACTGCCAGGATAGTCGGAGGCGCCTTGGCCAGGGCCGCGCTCAAGGCCGCATCATCCGCACCGGCCTCTGGAAAAAGAAAATCAAAGGCTATGCCCTTGGCTCCATCCAGGTGCGACAGCAACTCAGCGTGTAACTGGCGCGCAAAGGGCCATTGTCCGTATGTTTGCAGGCTGGTATCATCCACTCCCACAACCACAATGCGTTGGTCTGGAGGCATGCTCCCGCGCAGACGGAAGAGCAGATCCATACTCTCGTTGACCAGAATGGCCCCTCCCCCGATCCGAACAAGCAGGAACAGTAAGAAAAGGGCTAGGCCCGGAGCGACCAAGCGGCGGAGCATGTGGACCATCGCCGCTTTACAGCACCAATAAAATACCCAACAACAGGGCACCAATGAGGCTACCCTGCAACACCTTTGGCTTGTTTTTCACGGTCATGGTCTGCTCCGGTGTCCAGGGAGTGACTGGCTCGCCATTTTCTACGCCACGCAAATGGATATAGTACTTACCCGGATCAAGCTTGTCCGGGAAGGTGTAAGAGGTGGAGGCCAGACCCTGCTCGTCCACCAGCAGTTCGGTAAACTCTTGGTCGCATGCCACCTGTACATCGTACTGCCAACCATCGCCCATGGCCAGCCACTGCAGCACTGGCAGCTCATCGCTGGTGCTCTCCATGCCACCCAAGGTGGGCGCCTCTTTTTGCTCCCACTGCACGGTCCCGGAAAAATTGGAAGCAAAACCATCAGCAGCCAGACTCTGCACCCTAAAATAGTAGGTACCCGGCGCCAGCTCCGGGCTGGAGTACACAGGAGTTGCCAGTTTCTGTTCATCAACAAGGTCGTTGAACTGGGCGTCACGCCCCACCTGCACCAGATACTGTACAGCCTGTTCCGATTCCAGCCAGCTGACCTGGGCAAACTTACCCCACAAGATCGAACCGTTCCGGGGCGCGCTCACCATGGGTGCAGGTGGCTTGGTGCGAATGAGCAACGCATGGGGGCCTTGCTCCCGACTTTCAAAACCCTTGTTATCCGTAGCCGTGAAAAAGGCAAAATACTGACCATCCGGCACATTGCTCATCTGCAGCGGGGTGCCGGTCGGGGCGTCGTGTTCGTACACCGTGGCCTGACCCGCTTCATCACTGCTCAAACGCAGCTTGGTTGCCCGGATGTTGGGCTGGGAAGGCAAGTGGAAATGCACAGGCAAAGTGCGGTAAACTTCTTCAATACCTGTCACCACAGGCGGTAGCGGTAAAATTTGGGGTTTACCCAGTTTGCGTCCTGAGCTTGCCCTTAAACCTTGGTCTGCGCGCAGTTGCACACTGTTTACGCCGGATTGCACAGCCACCTCGCCACTCAAGGTTTCAACCGTGGTGGTCTGGGCATCCTCCACCTTGAGCCGGTATTCAGTGCCACGGATACCAGTAATCACCATCGGCGTACGCGTGCGCATGCTTTCGTTGAAACGAAGTTTCTCCTTCAGGGTATGAACGGTTTTACCTTTTTCCAGAACAGCCTCAGCCTTGATCTTACCAGCCTGTTGAAAAACTCACCAGTCAGGGCATAATAGGAAAGCTGAATAGCAGGTTGATATTTTTACGGAGATTGTCATGAGTCTTGGCCGGCGCAAGGAACAGCAGCGCAGCATGTGGCTTTCGTATGATCAGTTTCCCCAAAGCAAGGGGCATGTCTTTTATGAGCGGCTGCAGAAAATCCTGCGCCAGGGCGGCTTTGACAGCCACGTCGAAAACCTGTGTGCTCCGTTCTACGCCGAAAAGCTCGGCCGCAAATCTATCCCGCCGGGCCGCTATTTCCGCATGCTTTTGATCGGCTATTTTGAGGGCATCGACTCGGAGCGCGGCATCTGCTGGCGCTGCAGCGATTCCCTGTCTTTGCGCGAATTCCTCGGCCTTGCACCCACCGAAACCGTGCCCGATCACTCCTCTTTGTGCCGTATCCGCCAGCGCCTGCCGCTTGAAGTCCATCACGAAATGTTTGTCTTTGTGCTCAAGCTTTTGGAGCAGGCCAACCTGCTGGGTGGAAAATACCTGGGAATCGACGCCTCGACCATGGAGGCCAATGCAGCCATGAAGAGCATTGTACGCAGGGACACGGGCGAGACCTATCAGGAGATGCTTGAGCGATTGGCTGAAGAAAGCGGCATCAAAACGCCAACTCAGGCCGAGCTTGTGGCCTTTGACCGCAAGCGCAAGGGGAAGAAAGCCTCTAACAAGGAGTGGCAATCGAGCACGGATGAGGAGTCTTGCATAGCCAGACTCAAGGATGGCCGCACGCACATGGCGTACAAGCCCGAGCATGTGGTTGATCTGGAATCTGGAGCGATAGTTGCTGCGGTGATACATCCTGCGGATCAGGGCGATACCAAGACTGTTGCGGACACGCTTACAGATGCTCAGGCCAAGCTGTGTGCGATCAGGGAGGAGGAAGAAGCGCCCGGTATTGACGAGCCCTTTGATCTGGTGGCGGATAAGGGCTATCATAGCCGGGAGGTCTTGAAAAGTTTGCCGGATTGTTGCCGCAGCCGGATCAGTGAGCCGAAAGCAAAGGGACATTTGCGCTGGTATGGCGATATAAAAGCGCGGGCAGCGGTGTACGGGAACCGTACCCGGCTGAAATCCTGCAAGGGCAAGGCGCTTTTGCGTGCGCGGGGCGAGAAAGTGGAGCGCAGTTTTGCCCTTTGCCTTGACCGGGGCGGTATGCGCCGCAGTTTTTTGCGGGGGATCGAGAATATAGAGAAGCGCTACATCATCCATGTCGCCGGGTTCAATTTGGGGGTACTGCTGCGCGCATTATTCGGTTTGGGCACGCCCAAAGGCCTGGCCGATGCACCGGCATGGCTGATTTTTGCCCGCATCGGCGAGTTGGGCCTGCTCATATTGGTCATTTGGGTGCCAAATGCCACCGAACAGCCGGATTATCCCATAATTGTCTGCATCGGCTGGCAAATCTGACAACCAGCCGTTGTTTACGGTATTCAAAACTGCGGATTATTCAACGGGCTGTTACCATCTGCAAGACTGATAAGATACTGCAAGGTAAAGGCTGCGTTTGGTTCTACCCGAGTATACAGGCCGTTGGGAAACAGGAGCTGGACAAAGCCGTTTTCACCGGTCAAGACAGTGTCACCAGGCAGTATACGGTCTTCCCGGCTCAATTCGCTCTCCTTGCCAGCAGCTTTTTTCAGCAGGGCTACACCAGCGACAGTGACCACTTGCGCTGCCAATGCCTCTGTCTTCAACAGGGACAGGGGTACGTGGATTTCGCCATTGGCATAAATAACATAGGGAGAACTAAGTTTATTGATCCGAGCTATACGCCGCCAATCTTCCGGATTATGACAGTATTCCTTGGCCAGCAGAATGAGGTTGGTGCCTGTGCTAACCTGTAGGGGGACCAGGATATCCTGGGTTGTATCTTGCACAGCTTCTGCCTTTGCGCCAAAAAAGCAGCAGACGAGTAGGAGAAAAATACAAAGAAATAAACGCACTATACCATGATGGAACGAAATGTAACTCTGCATACTCTTTCCTCCCTGCGTATGCTCAAGCCCTGCGACGAACAGCCAGAGTGTAACCAACCCCGGCCACACTACGGATATGTAGCGTGCTGCCTACACCGATTTCCTCAAACTTCCTTCTGATATTGGCGATGTGCATCGAAAGTGCCCTGGATTTTATCCCTGGACCATAGCTCAGCACATCCTGCATGAGTTGTGCATGGGTACGAACTGTGCCTACATGTTCTGCCAGATCAAAAAGCAGATCAAATTCTGTTTTGGTCAGAAAAACAGGGCTATAACCCACCACCTGTACCTCCCGTTTCACCGGATTGATGCACAAATGCTCCAGCTGCAGCATCCCAGCGGCTCGCACACCCTGCCCGGCCCTGCGCAACAAGACCCGTACCCTGGCCAGCAATTCCCTGGTGGAAAAAGGTTTTGCCAAGTAGTCATCTGCACCGAGCTCAAGCCCGGTAACCTTGTCCTCCACCGAATCTTTTTCTGTAAGCATAAGAACTGGCACATCGCTACCAGCATCCCGCAGTTCCTTAAGAACAACAAAACCGTTTTTATATGGCATAACCACGTCCAGAACAATCAGGTCCGGCTGCTCCCTCTTGATCCGTTCAAAACTGTTTCTGCCATCTTCCGCGGTTGCAACCGTTGCTCCCTGGCTGGCGAAGAAGTCGGCCAACATGGCGCGAACAGCGGCATCGTCTTCAAAAATCAGCAAGTTACAGGATAAAAGCTTGTCCATAGGGCTCCAGCTCGACTCTCTAGATTACTGTAAAAGAATTGCTTTAATCAGGCAAGATGCAAGCAAATTATCGTCATTTTCCCACTACAAACAAATTTGTCTTGATAATCAGGAAACAAAGGTTATCAATCATGCTATTGGCAATCAATGGCGTGAGCTGTCGCACACAATCATCGGCTTATGGAGGTCGTGATGCAAAAAACCTTAAAACAACACCTTTTCATTCCCCTGGCTCTGGTGCTCCTGCTGTTGGCAGCTGGCTGCGCCCCCACAAAAGAATCTGCCGATTCCAAGGTAGCACCGGCTGCAGAGCAACAGGCTGAACAAACTGTAACCGGTACCATCAAAGGCATATCCAACCTGGCCAAATCCATTTCCCTTGAAGTGGGCAAGGGAGAGGAAGCAAAGACCATGCTCATCCGCTTTGATGACAAGACCACGGGCATGCAGGATGCGGTCAAGAACGAACCAAGTGTCGTTACCTACACCATGCGAGATGGTACGCCCTATGCCTTGGAGGTAAAAAGAAAAATCGCCGCTATCCCTGAAGGAGTACAAGAAATCAAAACAGCGGAACTGGTGGCTCTCCTGAAGAGTGACCCCAAGGTGTTTCTCATTGATTCCAGGCCACTACCCCGCTACAATCAGGCCCACCTTCCGGGTGCCCACTCCATTCCCCAGGCTGCACTGGAGGAAAAGCAGGCCAGTATTCTGCCGGCTGATACAGGCACCCCCCTGGTCTTCTACTGCGGCGGGGTTACCTGTCCCTTTTCCCCGGCCTCAGCCAGCATCGCCAAAGACTTGGGTTACACTAATCTCATGGTGTACCATGAAGGTGAGCCCGAATGGACCAAGGCCGGCTTGCCCACCTATTCCGAAGACAACTTCATCCTGACCGGCAATATTGTGCTCATCGACCTCCGGACGCCACAAATTGCACAGCAGGGCAGGATCAAAGGGGCCTACAGCATTCCTTATGACCAGCTCTTCACCAAACTGGACGACGTGGCCCGCAATGCGCCCCTGGTACTCTATGGCGACCAGGAACCCGAAGATATCATAGGTGAACTCCGGGAGGAGGGCTTCAACTTTGTCTCCTTGGTCAAGGGTGGCTATGAAGGCTGGGTAGAGCGTGGCGGTGCCATAGAAAAAGGCCCGATCTACACCACGGAAATCCGCTGGGTACGGCAGCTGGGTAAAGGCGAGGTTTCCCTGGAAGATTTCCGCAGGGCAGCCAGCGGCGAAGATAAAGATGCGATCATCGTGGATGCCCGTACCAAAGAGGAAATTGCCCAACTGGGCAGATTTAAAAATACCATCAATATTCCGCTGGATGAAATTCCGCACCGACTCGACGAACTGCCCAAGGATAAAAAACTCTATGTGCACTGTTCCACGGGCGCGCGGGCAGACATGGCCTATAGCGAGCTGATCAAACATGGCTTTGACGCCAAGTTTCTTTTGCTCAACATTGAAGATGCGGCCTGTGACTGTGAAATTATCCGACCCTGAGTATACGGCCCTTGTATAAAAATAAAAAGGCAGCGCCTGTCAAAGTGGTACGCTAGGCGCTGCCTGCCGCAACCTGGCCACATGCGATCTCTAACGCATAACGACCTTTGTCCTCCTGGACAAAGGTCGTTGTATTTTCATAACCCCTGCAACACAAAAAATGCTGTGAACATGAATATCACACCACCTGCACACCTGCCAAGGAATTGAATTCGGCAGTGTCTCCAAGGCAAAGCCCAATCAAAAACTAAGGTTTAGCCCCTTCTTGCCACGGCTTCCACCTCGGCAAAGGGAATCTTTCCTGGCCGCAGACAATGCAATATTCCTGCGTGCAAACCCACCACTGTGGAACCTGCACCTCCGGGTGTCTCTCCCCCATCCAAGACAAAACCCAGTGCACCCTGTACAAGGGATGCGGCCTGTTGTGCACTGGTCGCCGGCTCTGTCCCGGAACGGTTGGCACTGGTTGCGGTCAGGGGGCCACCAAAGGCAGCCAGGAGTTTGGCTGCCACTGGATGGGGTGATTGTCGTAGGCCAATACCCCGAGTTCGGGCTGTAAGCTGGTGCGGCAAGCTGGTGCGGGCTGGAAACACCAAGGTCAACGGACCTGGCCAAAAAAAACGTATCAGCTGTGTATACACGGGCGGAGACTGTGCCGCCAACAGGGGAATTTGCGCTGTATCCTGCACCAGCACCAGTACCGGCTTGGCTTGCGATCGCGCCTTCAATACAAAAAGACGCTCCAAGGCCTGGGCATTGAACGGATCAACTGCCAGACCATAATAGGTTTCCGTCGGAAAGGCTACCACACCACCGGCCTGTAGCAACCGCACCGCCCGCATCAGAGCAGCTTCGCCCACGGGCTCGATGAGAGAAGGGCCAGTGCCCACAGGCTCAACTTACCATTTTAAATTGTCATTTTTTGCCGCCACCTCTGCTGCCATATCTGCACCATACTGTACCAGCCGCTCCTGCAGCTTGGCATCTTGCAGGGCGAGCATACGGACCGCAAAAACCGCAGCATTTTTCGCTCCAGCCGCGCCAATGCCCATGGTGGCTACCGGCACACCCGGTGGCATTTGCACAGTGGAAAGCAGAGCATCCAGACCGCCAAGAGACGAGGCATTGAGCGGCACGCCGATTACCGGCAAAGAGGTGTGGGCCGCCATCATACCCGCCAAGTGCGCAGCCATGCCTGCTCCGGCAATAATCACCTTCAGACCCCGCCCCTGCGCCTCCTTGGCATAGGCTGCGGCATATTCGGGTGTTCTGTGCGCCGAGCACACACTCACTTCAAACCCGATCTGCATGGTGTCGAGGAACTCTGCGGCTGCCCGCATGACCGACAAATCCGAATCACTGCCCATCACAATGCCAACCATTGGCTTAACCGTGACATACAGGCGGCACAGCGCCCGATAGGCAATATCCCGGCGAAACCAACTCCCCTCCCACTGGATGACATCCACTGCCGCATAGGCTGTCTTCACTGCTTCCTGAATGGTATCACCAATGGCTGTCACCCCCAGCACCCGGCCGCCGTTGGTAACGACCTGGCCGTCCTGCCTGCTGGTACCGGCGTGGAAGACTTCGACATTTTTCATGGCTGCAGCCTGCTCTAAGCCGGTGATGACCTGACCTCGGGCATAGGTACCCGGATAGCCTTCTGCCGCCATCACCACACACACTGCCGGACGTGGGTCAATTTCAAGTTGCGCCTTGTCCAACGTGCCGTCAATGCAGTGGTTACAGAGTTCCACCAGGTCTGTCTGCACGCGCATGAGCAATGGCTGACATTCAGGATCACCAAAACGGCAGTTGAACTCCAGCACATGCACGCGATCTTTATCAATCATCAGGCCCGCATACAGAATACCGGTATAGGGGCGCCCCTCGGAGGCCATGCCGCTCACCACCGGCACCATGATCTCATCCATCACCCGTTTGGTCATTTCCTCGGTAATTACCGGGGCTGGCGAATAGGCCCCCATACCACCGGTGTTGGGTCCCTTGTCGCCATCGTACGCTGCCTTGTGATCCTGCGACGATGGCAGAGCAAGTACGGTCTTGCCATCGGTAAAAGCCAGAAAAGACGCTTCTTCACCCCGCAGACACTCTTCGATGACCAGTTGTTCGCCTGCCTCACCAAAGGCCTTTTCACGCATGATCAGCTCTATGGCCTGCTCTGCTTCGGCACGGTCCTGGGCAATGATCACACCTTTACCCGCAGCCAGACCATCGGCCTTGACCACACAGGGAAAGGCTATGAAATCCAGGTAGCGCTTGGCCGCTTCGATTTCGGAAAAAGCACAAAAACGGGCTGTAGGAATCTGATATTTCTTAAGAAATTCCTTGGCAAAAACCTTGCTGCCCTCTAACTTTGCCGCTTTTTTATCCGGGCCAAAGATGCGCAGTCCCTTTTCCCGAAAGGTATCGACAATGCCACCAGTCAATGGTTCTTCCGGGCCGACAATGGTCAGATCGATCTTTTCCTGCAGGGCAAACTCCACCAGTGCCTGAATATTGTTGGCAGCTATATCCACGCAGGTGGCCAGCCCAACCATACCGGCATTTCCAGGTGCACAGAACAACTGGTGGTTTTCCTTGGCTTGGCGCAATTTCCACACCAAGGTATGTTCTCGCCCTCCACCGCCTACCACAAGAATTTTCATTGTTCCCTCATGCCTCTATTCATCTTTAATTCTATTGATTTGTAACCGCTCCCCTGTTGGGCCTATATTTAACCCAACCCACAGACCACCAGCTTCAAACGATGGCACATCTGCACGCAGCCATTTTCCTTGACAGCAAAACAAAGAAATTGGTATTTTTGTTAAAGAATGAACACTCATTCATTATTTTTGTTCGTTGACTTTGGCAACATCTTGTTTTTGCGCATTAAATGAAATCTCCCGATAAACATCACAAAATTATACTTGCCGCAACCAAGGTCTTTGCCAAAAAGGGCTTCTTCAATGCCCGTATCTCCGACATAGCAAAAGAAGCCAAGGTTGCCGACGGCACAATCTATCTCTACTTTGCCAACAAACTCGACATATTACTCTCTGTCTTCGCACAGGAAACAGAAAAACTGATCGACAAGGTAACCAACTTACTCAATGCAGAAGAAGATGTACAAAAAAAACTGACCATTTTTATTACCCATCACCTCCAGGCCATGCGCAAAAACCGTCCCCTGGCCGAAGTGATCCATATCGAACTGCGGCAAGCCAGTAAACTGATCAAAGAATATCGCAGCAACACCTTCAGCGAGTATTTGGATCTTATGGCAGCCATCATCCAAGAAGGCCAGGGAAAAGGGGTATTTCGCCCGGATATTGACGTACAACTGGCCAAACTCGCACTATTTGGCGCCCTTGACGAAACCTCACGTATCTGGCTTGCCAGTGGAGCAGATCTGGACAAGGCGATTGCACAGCTCACCTTGCTCTTCCAAAACGCCTTGATCCAGCAGCCTGCTCCATAGCACAATCCGGTGCTCTGTCCGGCAAACCACTCAGGGCAAAGATGAGGTGCTGATGCTGATCACCTCGTATTCGCGCAATCCTCCCGGTGTCTTTACCACCACCTCATCCTCCTCCTCTTTGCCCAGTAGCGCCTTGCCCAGGGGAGAGAGAAAGGAGATGGCACCGTTTTTCACGTCAACCTCTTCCGGCCCCAGGATCTGGTAGGTAACTTCACATTCTGTCAGCACATCAAAAAGAGTGATGACCGTGCCAAAAACAATGCGATCCGTCCGCACCGTGGAGCAATCGATAATTTCCGCACGGCTCAACTTATCCTTCAGAGACAATATCCGCCCCTCAACCATGCCCTGCCGCTCCTTGGCTGCATGGTATTCGGCATTTTCACTCAAGTCTCCGTGTGCCCGGGCGGTTTCTATCGCCTTTATGATTTCATGCCGTTCCACCCGCTCCAGGCGCTCCAGTTCTTCGCGCAACTGCCTGCTTCCGGTTACCGACATCGGGATGCGTTCCACCATCTCTTTACTCCTTGAAAGGGTACTTTTGTTTCCTCATGCGCTCCGGAAATATTTTCTCGGTGCTGTAAATAAAAAATTCCCGCTGTTGCTTGCGGGAATAGATAACCAGACAGAAGAATCGGTCTTAGAGTGTGCTCAACCGCCCTGCCTGTAAAAATTCTTAATTTCTTCCACCACATAGGCGATCTGTTCTTTATGTAGCCCTGGGTAGATGGGCAGGGCCAGGGTGGATGCCGCTGCTTTTTCCGCCTCGTTAAAATGCTGATTGCGGCTCACCTGAACCGGCAAGCACTCCTGCTGGTGCAGACAAAGCGGATAGTAGACTTCGCAGCCAATCTGCTGGGCCTGCAAATGCTGGCGCAAGGCATCCCGTTCAGGCACGCGGATGACAAACTGATTGTAGATGTGGTGGCGATGCTCTTGCGCACCCTCAACTTCGGCATACAGTTCCTTGGGCAAGGCAACCGGATCGTCACTGAGTCCTGCGGCAGCAAACAGTTGCCGGTAGATGGCGGCATTGTCTGCCCGCTGCTGATGCCATTGCTCCAGACACTCCAGTTTGACCGCCAAAATAGCTGCCTGAACCGCATCCAGCCGGAAATTACCGCCCACGCGCTGATGGTAGTATTTGGGTTCTGCACCATGGTTGCGGATGGAACGGACAAGACCGGCAAAACGATCATCTGAGGTGGTCAGCATGCCACCATCACCGATGCAACCAAGATTCTTACTGGGAAAAAAGGAAAAACAGCCACATAATCCCATACTGCCGGCCCGGTACCACTGCGCCTTGCCATCCTGCATATAGGGATATTCCGCGCCAATGGCCTGTGCTGCATCCTCCACCACCGGGATTTCGAATTCCGCGGCCAGGGCGGTGATTTTTTGCATATCAGCACACTGTCCGTACAGATGTACGGGTAGAATCGCCTTGATCTTCCTGCCGTTTTTCCGGTCAGCCGCCAGCACGGCCTCGGCCTGTTCCGCATCCATATTGAAACTATGCGGATCAATGTCCACAAATACCGGCAACGCTCCCTGGCGCAAAACCACACCCATGGTGGCAAAAAAACTGTAGGGAGTGGTGAGCACCAGATCATCGTGGCCGATATCCAAAGCCATCAAGGCCGCCAGCAGGGCATCTGTACCACTGGACAAGCCCACACCAAAGGAGGTGCCGCAGTAGGCGGCAATACGCTCTTCCAGGCCGCTCACTTCGGGCCCGAGGATGTAGCCAGTGGAATCCAGAACACGGGTAAAAGCAGCAAGGATACGGGGCCGCAACTGCTCCAGTTGCGGCTGCAGATCAAGCAAGGGAACTTTCATGGGAAATGCAGAACAGTGGGCAAGGGGAAAAGAGAAGAGTAAGGGTCACCGATCAGTCGGTTTTAGCCACAATAACGGCATCGCTATCAAGAAAATCCTGAATATCAGGCAAATCTTTTTCCAGCTGGCGCCGCAATTTTTTCAATAAATTGGCTTCAATCTGCCGCACCCGTTCCCGGGAAATGCCAAACTCATCGGCAATGGTCTGCAAGGTTTTGGGCTCATCGGTGAGTAAACGATCCTGCAGGATCATCCGCTCCTTTTCATTGAGCTTATCGTCAATGGAGGCTAGCATATCTCCCAGACGCTCCCGCATCTGCTGGCTGGCCACCACTTCTTCAATACCCGGGCCATCTGAAGGAAGAAAGCTTTTTTGTTCGTCTTCGGAATCGCTGCGCACCGGTGCTTCCAGGGAAACATCCCAGTTGTCCATGCGCTGGCTCATTTCAACGACTTCGCTTTCCTTCACGTTCAACCGTTCAGCCAGCAGCTTGACATCTGGCTTGAAACCCTGGGACTCCAGCTGCCTTTTTTCTTTATTGAGGCTAAAGAACAACTTACGCTGGGCCTGGGTTGTGCCGATTTTTACAAGCCGCCAATTATCCATTATAAATTTCAGGATATAGGCACGAATCCAGTACGCGGCATAGTAAGAAAACTTCACTCCCCGGTAGGGATCGAATTTCTTCGTGGCCTGCACCAGGCCAACGTTTCCTTCCTGTACCAAATCCATAAAATTCTGCATCCAGTATTTCTGGAAATCCATCGCCACCTTGACCACCAGGCGCAAGTTGGATGAAACCAAGCGGTACGCTGCATTGGGATCTCCGGTTTCCCTGAAACGAATGGACAACTCCTCGGTTTCCTCACGGCTGAGCAACTCATACTGGCTGATTTCCTGCAAATAACGATGCAGGGCCGGATTGCTGACCGCAGGGAGGTTTTCCTCATTCTCAATCAGGACCAGAGGCTGGTGCATGGGCTCTTCAGCCTGTATTTCAATAGTCTCTTCTTTTTTCATCTGTTCCTGAAATGTCTACAAAAACAAGCCATATCAATGGATGGAACACCACCTTGTAGGCTTTTCACACGAGAAGGATACTCGAATTGAGAAAAAAAAACACTGTAATCGTACTAGCCCCACCCGGTGTTTAATTTCCCGTTGATCTGTGCTATGTATAGGCTCCACTCGATATTTTTATTTTTTCCACCCCAATCAATATGAATCATATACGAAATTTCAGTATTATAGCCCATATCGATCACGGCAAATCCACCCTGGCCGATCGGCTGATCCAGCTCTGCGGCATGGTCAGCGACCGGGAATACAAAGACCAGCTGCTTGACAATATGGACATCGAACGGGAACGCGGTATCACCATCAAATCGCAGACCATCTGCCTGCCCTACCGCGCCAAAAATGGCCAAAATTATACCCTGAACCTGGTGGACACTCCAGGACATGTGGATTTCAGCTACGAGGTTTCCCGGGCACTGTCTTCCTGCGAAGGAGCCCTGCTCCTCATCGATGCTGCCCAAGGCGTGGAAGCCCAGACCCTGGCCAATTTGTACCTGGCCATGGAAAACGACTTGGTCGTCATTCCAGTGATCAACAAAATCGATTTACCAGCCGCTGATCCAGAAAAAATTACCGCCCAGATTGACGAAGACCTTGGTCTTGATGCAGCCACCATCCAGCGCTGTTCCGCCAAAAACGGGACAGGCGTGCCAGAGTTGCTCGAAGCGATTATCACCCATCTGCCCCCTCCCAGCGGCGATGCAGACAAGCCGCTTGAGGCCCTGATTTTTGATGCCAGCTATGATCCGTATCGAGGCACAGTCATCTCGGTGCGCATTGTCAACGGCGTACTCAAAACCGGCGACACCATCCTGTTTATGTCCAACGAGGCTGAATACAAGGTGGAAGAGCTGGGTTTCTTCCGGCTGCGCCGGGAGCCGGCCAAACAGCTCAGCGCCGGTGAGGTGGGGTATGTGATTGCCGGGGTGAAAACCGTTTCCGACACCCGGCCCGGCGACACCATTACCTTGAAGGAGAACCCTGCACCAATGCCCTTGCCCGGTTTCCGCGAGGTACAGCAGGTGGTCTTTTCTTCACTCTACCCTGTTTCCACCGACGACTATGCAGATCTCGCCAGTGCCCTGGAAAAACTCAAACTCAACGATGCGGCCCTCACCTTTCAAAAGGACTCTTCCGCGGCACTTGGCTTTGGCTTCCGCTGCGGCTTTCTTGGCTTGTTGCACCTGGAGGTGGTGCAGGAACGGCTGGAGCGCGAATTCGATATCTCGCTCATTCTCACTGTACCCACAGTTAAATACACCTTTTACCTAAACGATAAAAGCACCCTGGAAGTAGACAACCCCTCCTACTTTCCCGATCCAGCCACCATCGATCGCATAGAAGAACCGTATATCAAGGCCACCATCCACATTCCGGAACGCTATATGGGCGCGGTGATGACCCTGTGCATGGAACGGCGCGGTGAAAACACCAAGTACCACTACCCCATGCCCGGCCGCATCGAATTCAACTGCGAGTTGCCGCTGGCCGAAGTGATCTACGATTTCTACGACCGCCTCAAGTCCATTACCCAGGGTTATGGTTCCTTTGACTATGATTTGGCCGACTACCGCGTAAGCGACCTGGTCAAACTGGATATTCTGGTCAACGGCGAGCAGGTGGACGCACTTTCTCAACTGGTGCACCGCAGCCGGGCCAGGGAGCGCGGGCTGAAGGCCTGCGAGAGCCTGAAGGAGGAGATTCCACGCCAGATGTTCAAGATCGCCATCCAGGCAGCCATCGGCGGCAACATCATTGCCCGGGAGACCATTTCGGCCCTACGCAAGGATGTAACCGCAAAATGCTATGGCGGCGATATTTCGCGTAAACGAAAACTCCTGGAAAAGCAGAAGGCTGGCAAAAAACGCATGAAAACCGTGGGCAATGTGGATATCCCCCAGCGCGCCTTTCTGGCCGTGCTGAAGTCGGATCAGTAATTGACTATTTAATATAGTCGGAGGTCAATATGCATCGTGTCTTACTCATTATATGTTTGTGTTTGCTCAATCTTGCAATCACCAATTCAATATTATTAGCAGCCATGCCACCTATTGTTTCAACGGAATGGCTCCTGCAAAACAAAGACAACCCCAATCTTATCCTTTTAGATGCCACCAACACCTTTGACTATCTTGAAGGCCATATTCCTGGAGCTATCAGTGCGTCCTTCAAGGAAGAAGACGCCATTTCGCAAGATGTGATTGTGTCCTACGGTGGCGGAGTTGATCTTTTCACCGATACCGACTCGCCCATTCCCTTTCAAGATCTGCCTGGCGAAAAAATGCAGAAAATTTTCCGTGCATGGGGCATCAACCCTGACTCCGTAGTAGTAGTATACGATAAGGGTGCAGGCATGTATGCTACCCGCCTCATGTATTCGCTCAGATTCTGGGGGGTTGAAAACTCAGCTTTACTGGATGGTGGGTCAACGCGCTGGACAGCATTGGGCAACACGCTCAGCCAAAACATTCCTGCGGTGAAACCAGGCACCATGACTGTTGGTGCTCCCGATAGTTCCATGCTGGCAGATACGGATGAGGTGCTCACCGCCATCGGCGATCCAGCTTCGGTACGAATTATTGATGCGCTCGGCCATCCTTACCACTATGGCGAAAAAGTTTTCTATTCTCGCCAAGGCCATATTCCTTACGCGATCAGTATCCCCAGAGATATTTATTTCAATCCCGACAAAACCCTCAAAACAGCTGAAGAAATTACAGACATTCTTGCCTTTTACGGTATTACTCCAGACAAAAAACTCTACGTGCAGTGTGGTGGCGGCATAGCCGCAAGTATGCCCTTTTTTGCAGCACATTTCGTTGCTCAACTTCCAAACGTCAAGCTCTATCGTGGCTCGTTAATCGCGTGGGAATACGACCAGCGCACCCTACCGCTCTGGCAGTACGACACACCGTATCGCCTACGTGACAGCGCCTGGGTAAATCTGTGGGCCGGCCTTAGAAACCGTACTATAGGCACAGTCCATACATCCCTGCTTGATATCCGGTCAGCAGAAGAATACACCAAGGGCCATCCCCCTTTCGCCATCAGCATCCCCTATGAGGAATGGCTGCAACATGTGGATAATACTGAACAAATAGCACAGCGTTTGGGGACTGCCGGTGCGGATCAGGCCCATGAAGCAGTTGTTTTTGGTAAAGGAGTCGGTAAAGAAGCGGCCTTGGTAGCCTGGATGCTCGAATATATTGGCCAGGCAAAAGCTTCCATTGCAGTTGACGACATGTCCAACTGGAGCAGCAAGGGTGGCAAGGCAACCACAGATGCGGTTGAAGTACGGCCACGACAGATGAAATTTGATCTGGCTCTGCCGCCGACCCGTTATAAAGCGCAAGCAGTCAGCATGGTCAGAGCAAGTGAAAATGAGTCAAAAGCTCACGCATTCCCGCAAGTTTTTGTAGCCTCAGGAGAGACACAGTCTACCCGCCAAACACTGGGTGGGGACAGTAAAAAAATCCACCTGCCAGCAAGCCAAACCCTTATGCAGGCAGGCGGTCTGAAAAGCGCAGCTGACTTGTACAAACATTTTATGGTAGACAACGAACTACCGCGCTTGGCCGAAATTATCTGCTACGCTGATGCAGTAATGTCCGGTTAAGAAATTGCATGGAGACAATGGATAAAAAAGTATCGTAACACATTAAAATAGCTTGACAAATCCATAAAGGGCCGATGCGGCCGTTTTCATAAGCATCCTTCTATTTCAAGGAGTTATGAAAATGAAACCGCAGCCTTTCAAACCAGGAAAACTCAATGCTCGCAGCTATAAACGCCTCTGTGCGCCATTATGCTGGGCCCTAAAGAAAATCACAAAACTAAAATCAAGAGGAAACAGACCGCTCCAAATGGAATTTGAAGACCAGCTCCATGCACTCATCTTCTTTCATCTACAGGAGCATACCTCCGGCAGGCATCTGCTCCAATCGCTGAAAGAAGACGCCTTTGCCAGGGAACATATTGCCCCGAAAAAAGGTATTGCCAAAAGCTCCTTTTTCGAGGCCATGAACGAGCGCGGTCTCGAACAATTCATGCTGGTCTTTGAAGCCTTGCAACAGCAGGTGCGGGAGCAGCTCCCAAACAGGCACCCGGAATTAGGCCCGCTGGTCGCCATTGATGGCTCACTCATTGACGCTGTCCTCTCCATGGAATGGGCCGACTACCGCAAAGGCGTCAAAAAGGCCAAAACCCACCTCGGCTTTGATCTGAATCGCGGTGTTCCCCGCAAGATATTTCTTACCAGCGGCAAAGAGAGCGAACGTCCCTTTGTTGAGCAGATCCTTGCGCCAGGGGAAACCGCAGTGGGCGACAGGGGCTACCAAAGCCATCACGGTTTTGACCAGCTCCAGGCGGCAGGCAAACATTTTGTTATCCGCATCAAGGAGAACACCATTACAACCTGTCTGGAATCCTACCCTGTGGCCTCTGGGAGCATGGTTTTTTCTGATGCCAAGGTTTTGTTGGGGCGTGAAGGAGTGAATCAAACCCGCATCCCGCTGCGGCTGGTCGGTTACACGGTTGAGGGTAAATCCTACTGGATTGCCACCAGTCGCTTCGACCTCACTGCCGAACAGATCGCCCAGATATACAAGCTGCGCTGGCAGATAGAGAGCTTCTTTGCCTGGTGGAAGCGGCACCTCAAGGTGTATCACCTTATTTCCAGAAGCCGCCATGGGCTCATGATCCAGATGCTTGCCGGCTTGATTACCTATATCCTTTTGGCGATATACTGCCATGAAGAACACGGCGAGCCGGTTTCCATCCATCGGGTTCGTCAGTTGCGCAACCAGATTCTCAATGAATCACGAATGCAACCCTGTCAGCCTGACACGCAGAGTCAACAAAACCAGGAAATTGTTCATGCAAAAACCTAACCGGACAATGCTGACGCTGATGACCCTGCAGACGCCGCGCTGAACTGGTTTGCCTTAACCATGATAGGCTATCCCAATGTCAAGGTGATGCTGTAGTTCCAATTCCATATAACCCCTCTCCGGCGTTAGCAAATGCTCGCAGGGTCTGTCTCATTGTACGCCTGCGAGCATGTGTCTCATCCTTTTAATCCACTCCTTTGAGCTGGGGCCATACGCCTCAAAACACCCCATGGGTATAAAAATGCTGCGCTCGGTCTGCCCCTTTGACTGCCCGGATATCTGCGGGCTTTTGGTTAGGTAATCCTCCCTTAAAATAGTTCTTTTGAAAAGTAGAATATTCTCGTAAACGCAAGCGAGGAGGTTTTACATGAAGACATCGCGATATTCCGACAGTCAGATCTTGAGCATTTTGAAGCAGGCCGCAGGCGGTGTGCCAGTGCCTGCTTTGTGCCGCGAGCATGGCATGAGCACCGCTACCTTCTATAAATGGCGGGCCAAATACGGCGGCATGGATGCCTCGCTCATGACGCGTATGAAGGAGCTGGAGAAAGAAAACGCTAAGCTCAAGAAAATGTACGCCGAGGCACAGATGAAAACAGAAGTTCTGCAGGGGGCCCTTGAAAAAAGTGGTGAGGCCGTCTCATCGCCGTGAGATGGCCAAAAAAGCAATTCAAAAAGGACGGTTGAATATCCGGCAAGTGTGTGAGGCCTTTACCATCAGTCGAACCTGCTACCGCTATAAACCCAAATTATCTGAAGAAAACACGCGTATCGCGGGCTGGCTGGTGCGGCTGTGCACTGAGCAACGCAGTTGGGGTTTTGGGTTGTGTTTCCTGTATTTACGCAATATCAAAGGGTTTGGTTGGAACCATAAACGGGTGTATCGGATCTACTGCGAACAAAAGCTGAACCTGCGAATCAAGCCCAAAAGGCGCATGGTACGCGAAAAACCCGAGCGGCTCTGCCAACCTGATACGGCCAACCAGAGCTGGTCCATGGATTTTATGCACGACCAGTTGCAAGATGGGCGCAGCTATCGTCTGTTGAATGTGATTGACGATTTTAACCGTGAAGGGTTGGCTATCGAAGCGGATTTTTCTCTTCCCACAGAGCGGGTTATCCGAACCCTGGAGCAGATCATGGAGTGGCGCGGCAAGCCGCATGCGATCCGGTGCGATAACGGCCCGGAGTACGTGATCCACCGGCTCCAGTCCTGGGCCGGGCAGGAAGGCATTCGTCTTGCTTATATTCAGCCAGGCAAACCGCAGCAAAATGCTTATGTTGAGCGTTACAACCGCACGGTGCGGTATGAATGGTTGGAGCAGGATCTGTTTGAGAACATTACTCAGGTTCGGGACTTTGCCACGCGCTGGCTTTGGGCCTATAACAATGATCGGCCCAATATGGACATTGGCGGTATCACACCAAAACAAAAACTGAGAATGGCTGCATAGCCTCTGCTTTTCACATTGAACAAAAAAGGGAGGAGAACCGAGGCTTCTCTTGCCCATGCTGCCCTGACGCCGCCCCTCTTTGGATACCCCCTGCTCAGCCCTGAAGGATCCAGCGTTCCCAACTCGTCACGCTGGAGGCATTTGCCAGGGTCACCATGTATTATTTCGATGAAGTAGACAGGTCGTCTGTCGCATTGACTCTCTGGTTCAACTTGTATTTCAATTTTTATCAGGGCTTTTTTCAGCGACATTACCGCGCGGCTGCTTCCATTCAACCTCTATGGTCACTTCAACATCTGGCCAGCGTTTTGCAAGGGGCTGAATGGAAGGACGGGCTATGACTCCGCAAAAGATACGGCTATCCGTGGTAATGGAATCCAGATAGATGGGTGTTGTCAGGATCTTCTCCATGTCACGGTCATTTTTGACCTTGGGCATGCTCACCTGCACCGCCTCGGGATTGATCGTCACCTTTTTCAACTTCAAACCAGCCGGCAATTTTCCCACCAGTTGCGGGGTAATCGGCAGGCTTTTCTCCTCCATGGGTGCCAGGGTCAAATCCAACCGGGCCGGGGAAACATCCAGCAAGGTCACGTTTTTGGGTAGAGAGAGATTGTCACTGGTGATGAGCACGGAATGACTGCCTTGATTAAGGGTTCTCAAATCAATGACCACGTGCGGTGGATTCTGGGTAAGCGTTGCTATTTCGGTAAGCGGCCCACTAAGATGGAGTTTAACCTCTGTGGCCTTGTCGCCCACCAATACCGAACCATCAGCAGTTGCAGATGTATAGTCCACGGCCGCAACCAAGCTCCGTTCCACCGTGTCTTGGGTCTTGTCGAGCACCAAGAGCGAAAAAGCAGTGGCAACCACTAAACTGACGGCCACCTGGACCAGGGCCACCCTGCTGATGGACCATGATTTCTTTTTTTTCTGCATATGGCCCATGCTCTGCAGGTGATCAACAATGAGAGCGCTGATTTCTTCGGCACTATCCACAGACAGCATTTGGCCATTAAAAAAGACAGAAACCTGTCCCCGCTCTTCGGAAACAAGCAATATCAGGGCATCGGTCTGTTCAGCCAACCCCATGGCAGCATGGTGGCGGGTGCCATAGGTATTGGCCAAGCGAGAGGAATTGGACATGGGCAAGCGCACACCAAAGCGGGTGATGCGCTCCCCTTCAATAATGATGGCACCATCATGGCCAGGAGAACTGGGATCAAATATACTGAGAATTAACGGGTAGCTGGGGATGGCGTTGAGTAAAAAACCTCCTGATATTTTTTCTGCCAAGGGCTCCCTGCCTGGATATACAATCAGTGCGCCGCAGCTGTCTTTGGCCATGGCCCTGAGGCAGTCGGCGATCAGCAGGGGCAGGCGGTTATCCTCGGATTGACGTGTGCTGGGTGAAACCCATACCGTCCCCTCCAGGACCTTTCTCAACTCTGGCTGAAAGATGACAATAAGGCCGATCAGGGCCACATGGCTGACATTGCTGTAAATCCATTCTATCCCCTGCAAATCAAGCAGGTTGGCCGCGATAAAGACAAAAAAGGCAATAAAAATGCCGTCCATGATCTTCCAGGTACCCAGCCGCCAAAAGGTGCGCTGCAAGTAGAAAAGACCGGTGCTGATCAGGACTATGTCCAGCACGGTACGCCAGGAGAAAATCGCTTCAAAAAAAGTGGGAGAAAGTTCCATGAACGCATCAAGCTCAAAAGGTGCACTGCAACAGGCGACAACCGCAATCTGTTTTGTCGCCGCGCCTCATTTATACCAGCACAAACCCCACTTGCTCAATCCTTTTGTCAAAGAGCCCGTGCGCCCGGACACCAGAAGTAGACAGCAGCTGTCCTTGGGTGTTACCCTGCTCACCTCTTGTGCACACGGTGCTGCACCACAAAAAAGCACAAAGAAATTCTTGCCCTTTTAAATCGTTCTGTTATATTGACATTCTTGTGATTTTGTAAAATTTTAGGAGACTGAACCATGTCACGCGTTTGCGCCATCTGTGGAAAAGCACCCATTACCGGCAACAATATCAGCCATGCCAACAATAAAACCCGTCGTCGCTGGCTGCCCAACTTGCAAAAAGTGCGCGCCTTGAACAGCAAGGGTGGCACCATGCAGATTAACGCCTGTACCAGATGTATCCGCTCCGGAGCTGTGGTCAAACCGATCCGCCAGACCTCTTAGTCAAATCCCTCTATCCCTTTTATCCGGTCAGGTAGAGCATGAGTGAGGATACCATCCGTTTTCTTCCCTATGAACAAGCGGTGGATATTGTTGCCGCCATCCAGGAAGAAGAAGATATAGACAATCCCAACCGTCGCATACTCACGGTGTACAACCATGCCGATCGTGCCATCTGCTGGTTCGACTATGAGGAGATAATGCGCGACGTTGGGGTCAGCGGCAAGGACTCGGCATCCATGCAAACCCTGACCGAGTATGTCCTCCACCACATCCCTGACTGGGCCTTGGACGAATAAGGCCCCACACCCGTTTCACTCCAGAACACCGGGGGGCATCTCCACGCCTTTATCCCCTCCAAGCAGATAGCCACCATCCATGCGCAGGATCGCACCTGTACAATAGTCGGCATCCCGTAGCAAAAAAAGGACAGCCCGTGCCACCTCGTCCGGGTTACCTGTCCGTTCCAAAAGGGTATGCACACGCAGGGCCTCCTGTTGCTCATTGCTGAGCGCCTGCCAACCCCGGGTGCCGGGGCCATGGCGGCTATCGATCAACCCGAGCATCAATTCATTGACCCGTATCGTAGGTGCACCTTCGCGGGCCCATTGTTCGGTAAACGTGTTCACTGCCCGGTTGGCTGCAGCATAACCGTCACTGAACAGCATTGCCGCAGGGCCACTTCGGCCCACTGCAGCGGCAATGGAAGAAACATTCACCACCGCAGCCTGGGGCCCCTGTTTGAGCAGGGGTAAAGTGTGCCGCCACACCAGCCACTTGGCCTTGAGTGTGCTCTCCAACTCGAGCTGCCACTGCTGCTCGTTCACCTTACGGCTGTAATCGCCGTGCACAATCGGCATACCACCGCGCTCCACATTGTTGACCACCACCTCCAGACCACCCAGTTGCTCTGTGATGCGCCCGCATAGGTCAGCAACGTCTGGCTCCTGCCGTAGATCCGCTTGCATAAGTAAATGCCGTCCGGATGGACTGCCAAACTCCTCCTGCAGACTGGCAACCGATTCAGGCCAATCGTACCAGGGCAGAGCTAAACGCATTCCCTGATCTGCCAGTAAACGGGCAATGGCTCGCCCGATTCCCCGCGCAGCCCCCAGTACCAGCGCCCTTTTATCCTTCAAGTTCATCTTGTCTCCTCTTGCCCGGCGTCCTATAGTGTAGGTTTAATTCTATCCACCAAAATGTACCTGAAGAGAAGGTCCCAGGCAATGCAGAGACCATTGATTTACCAGACGAGTCTGCGCATCATTTTCTGGTTTGCGTTCATTACGCTTCTCCCACTCACCCTGCAGGCAAAAAATCTGCACCAGGTGCCAGCGGCGCAAGACAACAACTGCCTAAGCCAAGGCTGGCCCCATGACACCAGTGATTTACCCGTGGACCCAAGCCTGGTGTTTGGCACCCTGGACAACGGGCTGCGCTATGTCCTCAAACAGAACCGGGAGCCCAGAAACAGGGTGGCCATGTACCTGAACATCCAGGCCGGATCACTGCAGGAAAAAGATACCGAGCGCGGCTTGGCACATTACCTTGAGCACATGCTTTTCAATGGCACCAGGCACTATCCGCCAGGCACCCTGGTGGAATATTTCCAATCCATTGGCATGGGATTTGGTGCCGACACCAATGCCCATACCAGCTATGGTGAAACGGTCTACAAACTCATCTTGCCCGACCCCAACCCAAAAACCTTGTCCGACGGTTTTCTCGTGCTGGCAGACTATGCGCAGGGTGCCCTGCTCCTGGAAAAGGAGGTGGACAGGGAACGGGGCATTATCATGGCAGAAAAACGCACCCGCGATACAGCGGCAGCCAGGGCACGCAAGGCACAACTCGCCTTTGATTTTACCGGTACCCTGGTGGCCGAACGCGATCCCATTGGCACAGATGCCGTTCTGCAAGGGGCCGATGCCACCCTGCTGCGTTCCTACTATGAACGCTGGTATCGGCCTGACAACATGTTTGTGGTGGTGGTTGGCGACATGGACATCGCCATGGCCCAGCGCCTGGTACAGCAATATTTTTCTTCTCTTAGCCCGGCTGCTGATTCGCAGCCATTTTGCCCCGACTATGGCAAGCCCCGGACCACTGGTATACAAGTACGTCATATTGCAGAGCCCGAACTTGGCTACACTGAAGTCAGCCTGGCCACCGTCAGCCCCGGGCTTCCCGGCCCAGACACCTTGCAGCGTGAAACTAAACTACTCCACCGCTACCTGGCGCTTGTTCTTTTGAACAACCGTCTACAGCAACTGGAACGAAGCGCAGCCAGCCCTCTTTCCAAAACCATGGCCTTTTCAGGCAACTTTGTCCGGCAGTTCCAATACAGCCTGCTGACAACCCGCACCGAATCCACTGACTGGCAACAGGGGGTAACTCTACTCCAGACTGCCCTGGAACAGGCCCTGCACCATGGTTTCAGCATGGCGGAACTGGATAGGGGCAAAAAAGAAATCAGGGCCATGCTGGACAAGGAAGTGCAAACCGCAGATGCCCGCGACAGCCGCGAGCTGGCCATGGAACTTATCCGTAACCTCAACGACAATGAGGTCACCCTGTCACCGGTGCAAAAAAGGGATATTTTCGCCCCTCTAGTAGAACAAAGCAGTTTACACGATGTGCAGCGTGCCCTGCAGGACATGTGGCCTGCCGAACCCAGAACAGTGAGCGTGGCAGGCACAGCCCTGGCCGGTCTAACTCGGGCCCAGGCCGAAGAGCAGATCCAGAAGCTATACAACACTAACACACAGGCTGTTCTACCCCAATGGCAGGAAGAGCAGCAGCTGGCCTTTCCCTATCTACCCCTTCCACAGCAGGCGGCCACGATCGTCAGCCAGGACAGTGATGCCAACCTTGGCATACACAGCATGCGCCTTGCCGGTGGCGTGGTTATCCACATCAAAAAAACTGATTTTCAGCCCAACCAGGTAATGTTGAATGCCCATTTTGGCGGAGGCCGACAGAGCGAATCGCTGCCTGGGGCGGCCATGCTCGCACAAGGTGTAGTAAAGGAAAGCGCCACCGCAACCATGACCCGCGAACAACTGGGCCAGGCCCTGGCCGGAAGCAATGTAAACCTTGATTTTGTCATTGGTCCCGAGAGTTTTTCGTTTTCTGGCACAGCACTGTCTTCTGAGTTGGAATTGCTTGTGCAATTGCTCTATGCCCGCTTGCACGATCCCGGCTTCAGAAAAGAAGCCTTTGCACTGAGCAAAGAGCGACTGAGGCAGATGTATGCACAGATGGGCAACTCGGTTGAAGGCATGCACCAGTTGGAAGGGGAACGCTTCCTCAGCGGCGGCAGCCGCTTCTATTCACTACCGAGCTGGGCTGAAGTAGATGCCCTTACTCTGGCACAACTCAGCGATTGGCTGCACCCAATCTTCAGCCAGGCAGCCCTTGAAATCAACCTGGTTGGTGATATTGACCTGGAACAGGCTTATCATCTGCTCAGCACCTATTTTGGCGCAGAGCAGCGCACTGCGCAGCCAGCTTTTGTGGAAAAGCCAATTTCTTTTCCCCAGGGAGAACACCTGCGCCTCCAGGCGCCTAGTTCATCCGGCAAGGCACAGCTGACCGTTGCCTGGAAAACAGACGACTTCTGGAACATTGACCGCAGTCGCCGCCTCAACATGCTGGCCAGCGTGTTGGATGACCGCCTGCGGGTAAAGATTCGGGAGGAACTGGGAGCAACCTACTCGCCTCAAGTTTTCAGCCTGCCCAGCAGAATCGATCCTGGCTTTGGCCTCTTGCAGAGCCGGCTCATTGTTGACCCGGCCCAAGCCGAGGAGCTGGCACAAACGGTCATGATGGTGGCAGCCAGCCTGGGCACTGGGGGCATACGTGAAGAGGAGTTCAAACGGGCGCAGGAACCCACTCTCACCGCCATTCGAGAACAATTGCGCAGCAATACCTACTGGCTGAACACGGTACTCAGCCTCTGCAGCCGGCATCCGGAGCAGCTGCAATGGCCAAAGAACATCCTGGAAGATTTCAGTTCGATCAAGCAAGAAGAAATAGAAAAACTGGCGCGTAAATATCTACAGCAGAGTCAGGCAGCAGTGGTGACTGTTGCGCCAAAGGAGTAGAAGAAACTACACATACGCCATGCATCTCCATGGCAGGCAAGGTCGGGCAGATCCAGAATGACTGATAGCTTGATATTGATCTGCCAAGTTGCAGACAGACCGTTAACCTTCGATGAAGGCGCAAGCAATGTCTTTTTTGCAGGGCCCAGCATGTTATATTTTTTAAGAACGAGAAGCAAAAACAAATCCTTATAAAAAAGAGAACAAATACAATATTATTGAATATGTTGTTCAAATTCTGTTAAAATGCCCATGTATTTTTATTTCAATGTTAGATTCAATGGATTAGTCGCTGTTAAATAACCATGATAATATCCTTATTTATTCTATTACAACAGAGATCTTTTAAATTAGGTTCCTCAGCAGAATCTGTGGGTAACCTTGGGTGCAGGTAGGTCACCAAGTGCATGATACAAGGCTATTTTTAGCCCATCATAGGTGCGAAACCCATAGGATCGCTTGGTGACCACCTTGGCCTTGTTGTTGAAACCTTCCACGCAGCCCAGGGCGATCGCCCCTTTTGCCCGAAACCAGTTGAGCAAGAGGGCGCGGTGAGCCCGCAACATTTTCGCGACCTTCTTCATCGGTTTGATCTTGGAGCGCATGGTTCGTGTGCACCAGGCATCGAGGAATTTGCCGGCCCAGGCCGGCGAACTGTAGGTCCAGAATCGCTGAAAATCCTCCTTGAGCAGGTAGGCCCGGACGGTTCTGAGGTTGC
This sequence comes from Desulfobulbus sp., assembly GCA_040776885.1. Taxonomy (GTDB): domain Bacteria; phylum Desulfobacterota; class Desulfobulbia; order Desulfobulbales; family Desulfobulbaceae; genus Desulfobulbus. The sequence goes on from JAXGZR010000002.1 coordinate 114,390, forward strand.
ATGCGAGCAGGTCCGTCAGCCGGTCCACCTGCTTTTCGGTCAGGTTTTCAGGTCGCTTCAACAGGCACCAGCGGCTTTTCGTCAAGAGAGGTTCTTTTCCCTTGTTTTTCAATTCTTTGACCTCGCCCGCCCTGACCTCGTCGATGGCCTTGCCCAGGTGACTCATGATATGAAACCGATCGAGGACGTTGACTGCACCCGCGGCCTTTTTGGCAATAACGGCCAGATACGGTTTCCACATGTCGCTGCAGATAAACCGCAGCTGCCCGCACCGTTCCGGCCCGAGCCAATCGAAAAAGCCCTGGAAGGTCTTGGCGGTCCGGTCGGGGCCGATCCACAGCAGGCGCCTTTTTCCCTGGTCCAGCTGATAGACCAGGGTGACGAACTTGTCCTTGCCTTTCCGCCAGCAGATCTCGTCGGTGCCTATGGCGGTAATACCACTGAGATCACGATGTTCGAGTCCCCAGGCGACCGCCATTTTCACCGCGCGGAAGACCGTGTCCCAACTGGTTGTAAAGGCTTGGGCCACTTCCTTCCAACTCAACCGTTTACACCAGGCGGCCAGGAACCAGGCGTAGGTGATTGTGAGATGACTTTTCCCCACGGCCCACGGCAGTCTTTCGACTTTCACCTTGCAGGTTGGGCACTGCACCCGCCGTGGCGCGTAGAGGAAAAAAACCGGCAGGCCCCACAGGGGGACAAAGGCAAATTTTCTGGCCCGCAGGGTGTCGTACCCGGGGCGCCGCTGGCCGCACTTGGAACAGATGGGCTTGCTGCCGGCTTGGGGCCGCAACGTGATCACCAGCGCCGGAGGGCCGGATTCTCGCCATCGGCACGAGTCGTAGATAAAACCCGGTTGTTTTTCGAGACGATTCAAGATAGTTTTCAGGTGCATCCTGTCTGGCCTAAGCTGAGGAGTTTTTTGGAAGAAACTTTCCCCGGCAAGGTAAGGCAGGATGCTTTTTTTGCAAACCTCGCAACAGCGACAATGGCGCTAGCATGGAGCCCCGACTCTGTCAAGGCCGAGCCCTGCGGGTGTGCGCTGCGCGCACAGCCTTGACAGAGTCGCGCCTCCATGCTTGACCGGAGACCGGCAAGGGTGACGGGGCGGCAGGTGCCACCCCTTCACCTCCGGTGGGGCTCAGGTTCTGGGGCTATTTTTCAAAGAGCTACCCACAAATTCTGCGGACGAGGCTTAAATTAAAAACCCATACTATATGAACATCAATTGGATTTTGCTTATAATTGGGGGCCTCTTTGAGACTTGCTTTGCCATTAGCCTGTCCCGTGCCCAACACAGCAGTGGCCCAACCATGTGGTACTGGCTGCTGACCTTTCTTGTTTGTGTTTCTCTGAGCATGTACCTGCTTTACCTTGCCATGGGCGGTAAATATCCCATCCCGGTTGGGACTGCTTACGCAGTTTGGGCAGGTATTGGTGCCGTGGGCAGTGTCCTGGTTGGTATTTTTTTCCTTGCTGAACCCATAACATTTTGGCGTTTATTTTTTTTGACCCTGTTGATCCTTTCCATTGTTGGTATTCAACTGGTCAGTTAACCAGACACAACACCTCTGCCAAATGATCTTCCTGCCCATAGCTTGAGTGCCATTGGCCTAAAAAAGTAATCGATTTGCATTTCCACCAGGGTCTGTGGTATGGTCGACGGATAAGCAACTTCTCAATATTCCGCAACAACAAGCCCATGTGCATTGATCTGCATACCCACTCACTCTACTCCGATGGCAGCCACACGCCACAAGAGCTGGTCGAGTTCGGCCTACGGAACCGCTTGCAGGGCCTTGCCCTCACCGACCACGATACAGTGGAAGGTGTGGCCGAGTTGTTGCAGTACGGACGTGAAGCAGGCCTTGCAGTCATCAGCGGCGTGGAAATAAGTACAACCCTGCGACGCTACACTGTGCATATCCTTGGCTATGGCTTTGATCCCGCCTGGCCGGAGTTGGATGCCTGGCTGCATCCCCTACAAAAAGGCCGCGCCAGGCGTAACGAGTCCATCGTGACCAAACTGCAGGACTTGGGCATAGACATTAGCATGCAGGACGTTAAAGCCATCTCCAGCGAAGGGCAAACTGGCCGCCCCCACTTTGCCCAGCTTTTGGTGGAACGAGGAGTGGTGGCAAACTTTAGCACAGCCTTTGAGCAGTACCTTGCCCGGGGCAAGGCGGCCTGGGCACCCCGTTTCACCTACCCTGCAAGCGAGGTCATTGCCATGATTCATCGCATGGGTGGCGTAGCCATCTTGGCCCACCCAGGGATGCTTGATCCGGACATACGAATTGTTGCCTCCCTGACAGAAGAGCTCATCCTTCATGGTTTGGATGGCCTGGAAGTGCACTACCCCTCCCATAGCAAGCAGTTCCGTCGTCAACTGATGGAACTTGCCAAGCGCCACCAGCTTCTGGTTACCGGTGGCAGTGATTTTCATGGTGCAACCAGGCCAAGCCACCCCTTAGTTAGCTACACAAACGGCTTCTGCCCTTCTGCCGCTTTGCTGCAACCTTTGCTGAACGCCATTGCCAGCCGCCAGGCAGGCCAGCATTAACAATTATCTGTACCAATAGACCATGCACAGCATCCTTGTTGTCGACGACGAACCGAACTACCAAATAGTGCTTTCCGAGCTGCTGCGGGACGAAGGTTATGAGATCTTCACCGCAGATAGCGGCATTGCCGCCCTGCCCATTGTCCATAATACAGACTTGGATCTGGTCCTGACCGATATGAAAATGCCGGGCATGGACGGCATTGAGCTTCTCAAAAAAATCAAGGAATTCAATCGGGAATTACCGGTTATTCTCATTACCGCCTTTGCTGAGGTGGAACGAGCAGTAGAAGCCATGCACCTGGGTGCCTTCACCTATTTGGCCAAACCCTTTTCTAACCAGCAACTCCTGGCCAGTATTCATAAGGCCCTGGAGCATTATGCCCTGGTCCGGGAAATACGCCGTCTGCGGGAAGAGGCCAGTCCCCGTTCCGGCTTTTCCGGCATGATCGGTAAAAGCCCCTCCATGCAGATGGTGTACCAACTGATTGAAAAAGTGGCACCAACCGCCTCTTCAGTGCTCATCACCGGCGAATCAGGTACTGGCAAGGAGTTGGTGGCCAGGGCCATCCATGCCCACAGCAACCGTAAAGAGGCACCGTTTATTTCGGTGAACTGTGCCGCCCTCTCCGAACACCTGCTGGAAAGCGAGCTATTTGGCCATGAAAAAGGTGCATTCACCGATGCGGTCAGCATGCGCAAGGGGCGTTTTGAACTGGCTGATACCGGCACCCTGTTTTTGGATGAAATCGGCGAAATGGCCCCCAGGTTGCAGGCCAAGTTGTTGCGTGTTCTGCAGGAAAAAACTTTTGAACGGGTGGGTGGCAACCAGGTCCTACAGGCCGATGTGCGCATCCTTGCCGCCACCAACAAAGACCTGAAAGATGAAATTGAACGCGGCAGCTTCCGCGACGATTTGTACTATCGCTTGAACGTTATCCACATCCACCTTACCCCGCTTAGAGAGCGAACCGACGACATCCCTCCCCTGGTGACACATTTCATCGAAAAAAGCGGCAAATCCCTGGGGAAAAAACTTGATATTTCTTTGGATGCGCTCCGCCTTCTGGTCAGTCTTCCCTGGGAAGGTAATGTACGCGAACTGGAGAATACCATTGAACGCGCCGCCATCCTGTGTGAAAATAACACTATCATCCCAGAAGACGTACAACCAGATAGTGGAGCACTGCAAAGCAGCCATCAGTGGAGCGAGTCCCTTGAACTGAGTCAGTTTATTCCCGACCACCTGACTCTGCCGGAAATTTTGAACGGTATTGAAGAGCGGCTGGTGCGCAAGGCCCTGGAAGAGGCCGATGAGGTGCAGGCACGGGCAGCGGAAAAGCTGGGCATAACCAAAAGCCTGCTTCAGTACAAGATGAAAAAGTACAACCTGCAACGTAAAAAGCGCTGAGCACAGACCAGCCCCCGTTAACCAAAAAACCATAAAAATCTGCACACTGTGCCAACGCAATCACCAGGTGCCAATACTCCCCCATGAAACAGCTCGCCTTTATGTTTGGCCGCCCCTTGGCCCCCGTGTATAGCCTGGCTATGCTGGCGCGGGCGCAAGGCTACCGGCGTGGCTTTTTTTCCTCGTACAAAATGCCGGTACCGGTGATCAGCGTGGGCAACCTACTCATGGGTGGTACCGGCAAAACACCACTTGTCCAATATCTGGCCAGGCTGCTGCAAAAAAATGGCAGAAAGCCGGCAATCATCAGCCGGGGATACGGGGGAAAGGCCAGGGACAAGGTCAATGTGGTGGCAGATGGCCACCGGCTTCTGCTGGATGCAGCGCTTGCCGGCGATGAGCCACGCCTGCTGGCCGAATCACTGCCCGGTGTTCCTGTGCTGACCGGAGCGGTGCGCCGTTTGCCTGCGGCAAAGGCTGTTGCCATGGGAGCAGATGTCCTTCTTTTGGATGATGGCTTCCAACATCTTGCTGTGCAACGTGATGTCGACCTGGTTCTGTTCAACGCCGACAGATTGGCAGGCAATTCGCGGGTGTTTCCTGGCGGTGAGCTGCGAGAACCCATTTCCGCCCTCAAGCGTGCCACCGCCTTTGTGCTGACCGCGGTCAACGAACACAACAGGCAGCGCGCCGAGCTTTTTGCTGAGCTTCTCGTCAAAAAATTTCCAGGCCGGCCAACATATTTCGCCAGCTATCGTGCAGAAACAGCCCTGGTTCTGCACGAAGATGGTTCCTCGGTACCAGTTTCTCTGGACGCTTTACGCCACGACCCGGCAGATTCTGCCTATGCCTTTTGCGGTATTGCCGGGCCAGATTCTTTTTTCCGGACACTGAACGCATTACAAATCGCCCTAGCCGGCAAGCTCGCCCTACCGGATCATCATGCCTACACCTCCAAGCAGTTGCTGGATTTATGCGCTAAAGCCCAAGCCAGCGGCGCCAAGTTTCTGATCACCACGGAAAAGGATTTGGTTAAAATCGGTGCCCTGACAAGCCAACTGTCACTTCCCCTCTATGCCCTGCGCATGCAGGTCGAGTTGGATGAACATTTTGCCGCCTCGCTCTTGCAGGCGATCCACCTTTAGATAACAAAATCTTTTGTTTTTTCTTCAAATAGAACTGAGTGTTGCAAAAAAACACCTCAGTTCATATCACAACAAAATGTGACTTTTTTACAACACCATATCCGGGAAATGCCATCAAGCCCAAACTCGACGCCAACTATCCAAGCCATTAACATTATTGAATAAAATAAAGAAGCTTGCCGCCTTGCAACTATAAAAACAATTTGGCCTAATTTTTGCATGAACTTAAACAAACACACTAGGTGGCTATTTCACACGCTCCTTTATGCCAAAGCATTTATATATGGAAACAGAATTGGAACGACATCAATATACAGTCCGGCGACCAGCGCATTGCAACGGTACAGGACTGCACTCTGGTAAAAAAGTACGCATCTCCATCCATCCAGCACCAGCAAACAGCGGTATATTTTTTGTTCGTACGGATCTTCCCCGCCAACCGATCATTCCCGCCCGCTTCGACCTCGTAGGCGACACCACCCTGGCCACAACGTTGGCAGATGGTCACCACTGCATCTCCACGGTGGAACACCTTATGGCTGCCCTGAGAAGCCTAGGCATTGACAATGCGCGAATTACCGTGGACAGCCATGAAGTTCCCATCATGGATGGCAGTGCTTGGCCTTTTGTGGAGGCCTTGCGTAAAGTAGGGAGAAGCCGCCAACAGGCCCTGCGGAAATATTTGCGCATTACCAAGCCAGTTAGGCACAGTGCAGACGGCAAAAGCATGCGTGCAGAGCCGAGTAATGCCTTTCAGATCAGTTGCAGCATTCAATTTGATGCCGCCCTCATTCAAAAGCAGCAGTTTTCCAGCACCATCACCCGCGGGAGCTTTATCAAAGACATTGCCAAGGCACGCACCTTTGGTTATGTGGAACAGGTCGAAGAACTGTGGAAAAATGGGCTTGCACTTGGCGGTTCGCTGGACAACGTGGTGGCCATCCACTGGAATCGGCGTACCATCCTAAACGAAGGCGGCCTGCGTTATCAGGATGAGTTTATCCGCCACAAGGCGCTTGACATCATTGGCGATGCCGCCTTGGTTGGCGCACCTATACTGGGTCATATCATTGCCGACCGTTCGGGTCACAGCCTGCATCGGGACTTTTTACAAACCCTGTTCGCTCAGCCCGATTGCTGGGAATACGTCACCTTTAGCGGTAAAAACCACTAAAAGAAAAACATTTGCCAGCAGAGGCAAAAACAGACCTCAAATCATCATCACATCTTGTAAAAAAGGGAGAACTACTAGTTCTCCCCTTTTTTTGCTACTTCCAAAGAATATCTTCTTGGCCAAGCACGTTATTCAGATGACGGGCAGCGACAAAGAGATAATCTGACAAGCGGTTCAGATACACCTGTATAGCCGCAAGTTGTGGATCATCCTGGGTTTTCTCCATATCAATGAGCAACGTTACCTTACGTTCGCAACGACGACAAACAGTGCGGCTCACATGCGCCCAGGCAGCAACCGCTTCCCCTCCCGGTAAAATAAAAGCCTTGAGCGGTGGCAACGCTTCGGAAAGCGTATCAATGCGCTGCTCTAAATCTTTGGCAATATTGGTGGGTAGTGGCGTGAGATGGCCAATGGCCGGAGAATCCGGGGTGGTTGCCAGCCAGGCCCCGGCAATAAAAAGATTACGCTGCATAGCCTCAAAATCCTGGTCAAGCTGAACCTCCCCCTGCGGCAGAAGGGCGCGGATAACTCCCAACAGGGAATTAAGTTCATCCATATCGCCATAGGCATCAATGCGCACATGATGCTTGGCTACGCGCTCTCCCGAAAACAGACTGGTTTTTCCCTTATCGCCACCTCCGGTATACACCTTCATACTCTCTCCTTGCGTGTTGGTAGGTTTTCTTTCTTTTCTTTTCAGGTTGCCCATCTTTGCAGGCGCCATGCTCCATACATCCAGCCAATCCCTGTCAGCCTGAGCAAAGCATTCTTTCCCTTTACCGGAAAACAATAATCTCCACAAGTTCTGGAACAACTGCCAATCAAGCCGCACACTCACCTCTTTCCCAAAGATCTTCTCCTTATTTCTCGTGCCCTCTTTTCGTTCTGTCATGATTCCTGTAAAGGCATTCTCATTTTAATGTTGACAAAAATTGCCCGGTCAAATAGGTAGAAGGGTGTATGACATGGCTCAAGATCGTATTTTTTGAGGCTGTCGTCCCTGTCCTGCATGCATGGCGCCGTTGCCTAAAGCTAAGGTGCATGCATTCAACCGTATTGACTGTACTGACCTGCTTGAGTCAGCAACCAGGAGTGAGGAACAAGTACAAAGCAGCAGACAGTTCAAATGAACAGTCACAACATCATGGTCGTCTCTTGGCGGCAGCGGACCTTCTGGCATGCCTTGAGCCGGGATGTTGAGTGGCAGCATCACAGTGTTTCTAGATTAAAACACCTTCTGCGTTGATTTATGACAACAACTAACAGACAACAAAGGAGCAAGGCTCCAGTGTAAAACGATAAAAAAAAGACCGTTTGGTAGCGGATCACCGTTACTGTCGGTCTTTTTTTTTATGGTGGGGGAAAACCGGTGCCCTGACGAGTGCCGGGCAATCAACAACGCTTGACAAACACAGAGAGGTAGCACATTGAAAAATTCAGCAAAAATGTTCTGGACAGGTTTGTCACCCGATGAGGCAAGAGAGGCGCTGGTTAATAAAGACAAATCCATGCGTGACAAACGCATGACACTAAAAGAGGCTGTTTCCCAATTCATCAAGGATGGGGACAATGTAGGAATCGGTGGTTTTGTCAACGTACGCCAACCTATTGCCACGGCCCATGAGATGATCCGACAGGGGTTCAAAGACCTCACCCTTTCCTTTCAGTCTGCAGGTATGGGGCCGGAAATTCTTGGCGCTGCGATGATAGCCCGGCCCGACCACTGCTCCATCAAACGAATTGAACTCGCTTACTGGGGTCATGAAGCCTTTGGACTTCCGCCGTCGTGGCGCTATCTGGCAGAGCGTGGCATGGTGGAGATTGAAGACTGGAGTAACTACAACATGTCCATCCGCTTCAAGGCCGGCGCCATGGGATTGCCGTTCATTCCTTCGCGCAGCCCATTAGGAGGCGACATCAAAGATTCTAACCGGACAAAAATAATTGATTGTCCATTCACCGGCCGCCCCATTGCCCTGCTCCCGGCCAGCAACCCGAACGTTGCCCTGATCCATGTACAGGCTGCCGACATGTATGGAAACTGCATCATCCGTGGTAGCGACGCAACCTGCGCGGAAATCGCCATGGCTTCGAAACACACCATTATTACCTGCGAACAACTGGTTTCGCATGAATTAATTACCAGTGCTCCCAAAGACGTGGGTATCCCCTTCCCTGCGGTTGATGCAGTGGTTGAAGTGCCGTACGGTGCCTTCCCTGGCGCGTGTCGCCGGCATTACTACTTCAGCGGCGACTATATCCGTAAATTCCTTGGCCTGATCGCTCCTATAAGCAAGGGTGGTTCGCCAGATGCCCTGAAAGCCTGGTTTGATGAAAACGTCTTCGGCGTGGCCAGCTTTGAGGAGTACCTTGGGAAACTGCCGGTCAAAATGTTCATGGATGCACGGGCAGATGAAGCGTGCGCCATAGAAAGGCTGGCTTAATGTATTGGGCGATAATTGCTTATCCCGTGAAATTCTGACAAGGAGTCATCATGACAGCATCAACTGATTACACCGCCCAGGAAATTATCGTTGTGGCGGGTGCCAAGGTGTTAGAGGATAAAAAGATTGTTTTTGTCGGTACAGGCCTGCCCATGGTCGCCTCTCTCTTGGCTATCCGTACCCATGCACCTGGACTTATCCCTGTATTTGAGGCAGGCGCAGTCGGCCCTCCCCTCAAATGCGGTCTGCCTCTTTCCGTGGGCGATTCCAAAACCTTCACCGGCGCTTCCTATGTCAAAGGCTTGAATGCGGCCTTTGAGATGACCCAGCGCGGTTTTGCCGATTATGGTTTCATCGGCGGCGCTGAAGTGGACATGTATGGCAACCTCAACTCCACCATGATCGGTGATTTTCCGGATGGGTATCAGAAACCGAAAGTACGTTTGCCGGGTAGCGGTGGTGCTGCTGACATGGCCGCATCCTGCGAACGCACCATCCTCATCGTGCCGCATGACAAGAAAAAATTCAGCGAAAAACTGGGTTATGTCACCAGCCCGGGCCACCTTGATGGCAGCCCGAACGCGCGCTTTAACGCTGGTATGCAAGGCAAGGGTCCGTATCGGGTCATCACCACCAAGGGTGTGTTTGACTTTGAGGAACAGTCCAAACGCATGCGCATTATCCACACCTTCCCCGGCGAAACCGTGGACAGCATCAAGGAGAACACCGGTTTTGAACTGCTGGTAGCGCCAGATGTGAGTGAACTCGCGCCCCCGACCGTGGAAGAGATCCGCCTGATCCGCGAAGAGATCGATCCAACCGGCGCATTTGTAAAACGGGTGGCAAAATAATACCTTTGCCGGTACAGCTTGTCAGCGCCCCTCCGGATTTCTGCAGGGGCGCTGCGCTTTCCCCGGCTAGCCGCCAACCTGCGGAAAGAGGCACCGAAAGCATTGTAATTGCATTATATTTATAATCTGGGTAATCTGGATATTGTACGCACAATATATGTCTTTACGTTAGTCAAACAGTTCACAAGGAGGAAAACAGCATGAAAATTCTTCAGATTGACCACCTTGGCATTGCAGTCAACACCTTGGAAGAAGGAAAAAAATTCTGGGGCGATGTCATGGGTCTTAAACTGGAAGGCACCGAGACAGTCCAGGAGCAAAAGGTAACCACCGCATTCTTTCCTGTAGGCGAGAGCGAAGTAGAACTGCTCGTTTCCACCGAACCCGACGGCCCCATTGCCAAATTTATCGAGAGGAACGGCGGTAAAGGCGGCTTTCAGCACGTGGCCTTCCGGGTGGAAAACATTGAGGAAGCGCTGGCCGAATTGAAGGAAAAAGGGGTAAAACTTATCGACGAGACCCCACGCATTGGCGCGGCAGGGTGCAAAATCGCCTTCCTGCATCCAAAGGCAACCGGCGGTGTTTTGGTCGAGATCAGCGAACGTCCGTAATCTTTTGTAAAAACAGTGTTTCTGATTGCGGCAACAGCCAGAGACACTTGGGCTCGTTAGCCGGTGCATGACCACGATGAAGGACTCGTTCCTTTATACTGGAAATGCACCGTCCTGCTTTCTATCCTGGGGATATCCCCTCAACTCAAGGAGCACACGACATGGCAAGCAATTATGACAAGTGGGTAGAAATCGCCACCAAGCAGATGAAGGGGAAAACCCCTGACACGCTGAACTGGCGTTCTCCCGAAGGAATCACCGTCAAACCGCTCTACACCAGCGACGACCTGCAAGGACTGGACTTTATCGACAAACAACCTGGCATGCCGCCGTATACCCGTGGCCCCATGGCCACCATGTATGCTGGCCGACCCTGGACCATCCGCCAGTATGCTGGTTTCTCCACGGCCAAGGCTTCCAACGAATTTTACCGTAAAAACCTGGCTGCCGGCCAAAAGGGCCTATCTGTTGCCTTTAGCCTGTCCACCCACCGTGGTTATGACTCTGACAACCCCCGCGTTGCAGGTGACATCGGCAAGGCAGGTGTGGCCATCGACTCCATTGAGGATATGAAGATCCTCTTTGATGGCATTCCGCTGGATCAGATGTCTGTTTCCATGACCATGAACGGTGCGGTTATCCCGATTTTAGCCATGTGGATCGCCACTGCCGAGGAGCAGGGCGTTAAGCAGGAACAGCTCAACGGCACCATCCAGAACGACATCTTAAAAGAGTATCTAACCCGCAATACCTACATTTATCCGCCTGAGCCATCCATGCGTATCGTGTCTGATATCATGGCCTACTGCTCCAAGAACATGCCCCGGTACAACACCATCAGCATCAGTGGCTACCACATCATGGAAGCCGGCGCTGACTCGGTACTGCAGTGTGCCTTTACCCTGGCCGACGGCGTTGAGTACGTACGCACCGCGCTCAAGGCAGGCATGGATGTGGACACCTTTGCCCCGCGTCTGTCCTTCTTCTTTGGCGTGGGTATGAACTTCTTCATGGAAATCGCCATGCTGCGCGCCGCCCGTACCCTGTGGTATGAGCTGATGCAGCAGTTCAACCCCAAGGATCCCAGATCCTCCATGCTGCGTACCCATGTACAGACCTCCGGCTGGAGCTTGACCGAGCAGGATCCGTACAACAACATCATCCGTACCACCATCGAAGCGATGTCTGCGGTACTCGGCGGTACCCAGTCCCTGCACACCAACTCCTTTGACGAAGCTGTGTGCCTGCCGACTGAATTCTCAGCCCGCATTGCCCGTAACACCCAGATCATCATCCAGGAAGAGTCCCAGGTCTGCAAGGTTGCCGATCCCTTGGGCGGTTCCTACTACATCGAGCGCCTCACCAACGATATCGTTGAGGGTGCCCGCAAGATCATCAACGAGGTCGAGGAGCTTGGTGGCATGGCCAAGGCCATTGCTTCTGGTATGCCGAAGATGCGCATCGAAGAGTCTGCCGCTCGTCGTCAAGCCCGTATCGATCAGGGTAAGGACGTTATCGTGGGCGTGAACAAGTATCGTCTGAAAGACGAAAAGCTTGATTTTGAAATCCTTGAGGTACCGGATTCGGTTCGTCTGGAGCAGATCGAGCGTATCAACCAAACCAAGAAAAACCGTGACAGCGCACGCTGCCAGGCTGCCCTTGAGGCGATCACCAAGGCAGCTGCTGGTGATGGTAACCTGCTCGAGGTCGCTATTGAGGCTGCCAGGGCACGGGCAACCGTGGGAGAAATTTCCGACGCCATGGAAAAAGTATTTGGCCGTTATACTGCCACCACTCAGTGTGTTTCCGGCGCGTACTCCTCCGAGTACAGCGAAGTCAACGATGAAAGTGCCCAAGTTATTGAAGCACTGCGCAAGCGCACCAATGACTTTGCCGAAAAGCATGGCCGTCGTCCGCGTATTCTTGTTACCAAGATGGGTCAGGATGGTCATGACCGCGGTATCAAGGTTGTTGCCTCCTCCTACGCAGACCTCGGTTTTGACGTAGACATCAGCCCGATGTTCCAGACTCCAGAGGAAGCCGCCAAGATGGCCATTGAAAACGATGTGCATGTGGTGGGCGCTTCCAGCCTTGCAGCTGGTCACAAGACCCTGGTACCCGAGCTGATTGAAGAGCTGAAGAAGCAGGGTGCAAGCGAGATTATCGTGGTAGCCGGCGGCGTTATCCCACCCAGCGACTATGATTTCCTCTACAATGCCGGTTGCAAGGGCATTTATGGCCCAGGCACCCCGATCACCCAGTCAGCAGGCAACGTGCTTGACCTGATCGAAGGTAAGTGAAATAACCCTTAGCCTTACTTGGCAAAAACGCAAACGGACGGACCCAAAAAATCCGTCCGTTTGCATCTGAATATTCTAACGCTCCAAGAGGGTGGATATGCAGCGAGATCCCGCGTATTACATTCAAGGCGTTCTGGACAACAACCGTTTACAACTTGCCAGAACGATCACACTGGTGGAAAGCACGCTTGTCACCCATCAGGAGATTGCACGAGATGTTATCAACGAACTGTTGCCACATACTGGTAAGGCGGTTCGCCTAGGCATCACCGGTGTGCCGGGAGCTGGAAAAAGCACCTTCATTGAGAGTTTTGGCAGCATGCTTGCCAACAAGGGACATAGAGTGGCGGTTTTGGCCATTGATCCCAGCAGTACCCGCAGCGGCGGTTCCATCCTTGGCGACAAAACCCGTATGGAACAACTGGCTATCAATCCCAATGCCTTTATTCGCCCCTCTCCTTCTGGCGGCAGTTTGGGCGGTGTTGCCCGTAAAACCCGCGAGTCCATGCTGGTATGCGAGGCAGCTGGCTTTGATGTGATTATTGTGGAAACTGTTGGCGTAGGCCAATCGGAAACCACGGTTGCCTCTATGGTGGATTTTTTTCTGGTACTACAAATTTCCGGTGCCGGCGATGAGTTGCAGGGCATTAAGAAAGGAGTGCTCGAGGTGGCCGATGCCATAGTGGTCAACAAGGCTGATGGCGATAACATCAACCGGGCCAAGCTGGCCAAGAAACAGTATGAAACCGCTCTGCACTTGGTCAAGCCCACCTCACCCAACTGGATGCCCCCAGTCATGACCTGTAGTGCTGTTGAAAAAACCGGCCTCGAAGAAGTTTGGGAAACGATCATCAACCACAAAAAAATCATGACCAATACCGGCGAATTGCAGCAGAAGCGTCGTGAACAGGCCATGAGCTGGATGTGGTTCCTGGTGAACGAGGGGCTGGAAGTCTGGTTTTATCAGCACCCAGAAGTCAGAAGTCGGCTGCCACAATTGCAAAAACGAGTGGAAGATGGCAGCATTGCCCCCACCAGGGCGGCAGATGAGCTGGTCTCCATTTTGGGAAAGGACCTGCTGTTCTAGAAAAAAGTACCACTGCAAGCAACAAACAATAGGTCAAGCAGGCCTTTTTCGACTAACAGTAAAGCCGCTGGACACCTTACTCCAGCGGCTTTTTTTGGCATTATACTGTAATGCAGTATTCCCTTAGCCCATCTTTTTCTTTTTGCCCACAGCCGCTATATAGATAGTAAATTCATCCTCCCCATCAACTCCCAACAGTGCATCGCATTGGTCTTGATGGTACGCGGCAATAGCGCAAACTCCTATGCCCATGGCCTCGGCCGCAAGATAAAGATTTTGTCCTACATGCCCGGCATCCAGGGCAATCACCTTGTGCGCTGCCAGATCATAACGCCACTCCATGCGGGCAGGCACGGTTGTCCAGAAAAAACTAACAGCTGCCCTAGCCACGCAATCCTGGCGCAGACAGGCCTCGCTCGCCTTCAACGCCACATCCGAGCTGGTTTGAATCTGAACCAGTTCATGCCCAAAGGGAAGATACCGATATATTCCCGCTGCCAACCCTGCCACCCGGCTGAGCGCCAGATAGGTTTCAAAGGAATGTCTGGCTCCGGCCGATGGTACTGTACGCAGGGCTGTTGTCGGCCCGGCCACACGGCGCACACCTTGCACCGCCCACAACAGGCCAGACAGCTCTTCGAGGCTGAGTGGTGCATCACTGTAACTCCGCACACTTTCCCGCAGGGCAATGGCGGTGGCCACCGGCATGACCGCCAGACGGGCCAGAGCTGCCTGGCCATCGGGTAGGCTGATACGGTAAAGGGAAGGTGCGCAGTCCTGCTGCATTGGAGGCGCAGGCCGGTGTTGGGCCTGGCCGGTCTGGGAGAAATCGACCTGTTGGCGAATAGTATCTTTCAAAAGAAATCTGTTGTCTGCAAATCGCTTTGCATCCATGCAAACACCTCCTTGCCGATGGCGCCGCTGGCATGTATAAGCATCAACCGAAGAGTGAGCTGCGCCACCATAGAAGTCTGAAAGCGGTCTTTTTATGGTTGGTGAAAGGGTATATTTTTGCCACTTGGCCTGCGAGCACCTGCAGTTACTGCAACTGAAAAATTACACTGCAGCAAAAGATAATTTTTATGATTACTCGCCCCGTAGAAACTGTTCAGCCATATCCACATCCTGTTTAGAGCCGATAATAAGGGGCACTCGCTGGTGCAGATCCCGTGGCTCGATATCGAGGATGCGGCGGCCGTCATCGGTGATGGCCCGCCCGCCCGCCTGCTCCACCACCATGGCCAGCGGCGCAGCTTCGTACAGTAGACGCAGCTTGCCTTCGGCCTTGCCGCTTTTTTTATCGCGGGGATAGAGAAAAATGCCGCCTTTGACCAGGTTGCGGTGAAAATCCGACACCAGGGAACCAATATAACGAGCACTGTAGGGCTTGCGACCTTTGTCTTCAGTTTTCAGGTGATTGATAAAATCCCGGATACCGTCAAACCAGTGCGGACTATAGGCCTCGTTGACACTGTAGTACAGCGAGGCTTCGGGAATACGCATATTGGGATGTGACAGAAAGAACTCTCCCACACTAGGGTCAAGGGTAAAGCCATGCACGCCAGAGCCGGTAGTATAGACCATCATCGTCGAAGAACCATAGATGATGTAGCCTGCGGCCACCTGCTTGCTGCCCGGTTGCAACAGGTCAGCCACCACGCCTTGTCCATTTGCGCTGGTTCGACGGTGGATGGAAAAAATCGTACCCACGCTGACATTCACATCAATGTTAGTGGAGCCATCCAGGGGATCAAAGGCAATGGTATAGTTACCCTCGTAACCGGGCAGGGCCGGGATGGGATCCTCCTCCTCTTCTGAGGCCATCACGCAGATATGCCCGCACTGCTCCATACGACGCTTGATGGTTTGGTTGGCAAAGACATCCAACTTCTGTACGCTCTCTCCCTGGATATTGGTGCGCCCAGACTGGCCTAAAATATCGGCCAGACCCGCCATGTTCACCTCGGCACTGATGATCTTGCCTGCCACCACCAGGTCAGAAAGCAAACCAGTGAGTGCCCCGGTGGCCTCGGGATGCAGCAGCTGGTCATCCATAATCTGGCGGCTGATGGTAATACCCTTGCGTTTTACTAGTGCCATGATACCCTCCTTTTCCTCCTGGCGAGGGTTGAGCCTCTGTAAGCCCGAGGCACAGCCCAAAATTTTTTATTCATCTGTCAAGGTAAACGTCAACGCCGGTTTTCCAGACGTGTGCTTTTCGCTGTTCAGCTACGGTTCAACTTTTCCCAGTTGGCCAATGCCCGCACCAGGGTGCGCACCCCAGTTCCAGAGGCACCCTTGGGCACGTAGGATTTTTCTGTAAAATTCCATGCGGTACCCGCAATATCCACATGCGCCCATGGAGTAGTACCAACAAATTCCTGCAGATAGCAGGCAGCGGTAATGGTTCCCCCACTGCGATCTCCGGCATTTTTAATATCCGCCACTGTGGAGTCGAGTTGCTTACGATACTCTGGTCCCAGCGGTAGGCGCCAGAGGGGCTCGCCGCTTTCCTGGCCTGCCTTGAGCAAGTGCTCGCTAAGCCGTTCATCATTGGCAAGCAGGCAGCTGTAGTGATGTCCCAGGCCCACCACGGCCGCCCCAGTCAGGGTGGCGATGTCGATCACCGCATCCGGCGAATACGTTGCAATGCCATAGGCAATGGCATCGGCCAGAATAAGGCGACCCTCTGCATCGGTATTGACTACCTCGGCATGCAGGCCACCATAATGCCGTACCACATCACCTGGTTTTATGGCTGCCGAGCCCGAAAGATTTTCTGTGGCCGGCACCATGCCCACCACGTTCACTCCGGGCATGTTCAGTTCAGCCAGTGCCTGCATAAGCACCATGACCGCTGCACCGCCGCACATGTCAAACTTCATGTCTTCCATGCCGGCAGGTGGCTTGGCACTGATTCCGCCGGAATCAAAGGTCAGGCCCTTGCCCACCAGCAGAACCGTTGGATATTTTTTGCCGCTCCAGTATTCGATTACTGATAGAGTGGGTGGCAGGGCTGAGCCGCGACTTACCGCCAAAATGGCCTCCATACCCAATGTGCGCATTTCGGCTTGGTCTATGATGGTGGCCTTAAGTTTTTTCTTCTTGTTCGCCTCTTGCGCAATACGCTCTGCATAGGCTGCAAAATCCGCCGGCGTCCAGCGATTGGCTGGTTGGTTGCCCATATCCCTGGCTGTACACACTGCCTGGGCCACAATCTGCGCCTGCTTTATGTTCTGGCGCAGTTCCTTGGCAGCGATCTCTCCTCCAGGTAAAAAGTATCGGATAGGCCCTGATTTTTTCTTCCCCTCGGCCGCCTCCTCCTCTTTCTTGTAACCTTGAAAGCTATAACCGCCCAGCACAAGCCCTTCCACCAGATGTCGGGCAAAATCATCCGGCGCGAGCAGCAGCTTGTGCGGGCAAAGCACCAGCACATCTCCACCATCAATACCAGTGTTTCCACGAAGTTGTTGGGCAATACTACCGGCGCAGAGGCGGATTTTTTCCCGCAGCGCATCGTAACCGGCATCTGCAGCGGTAAAAGTGGCAAGCAAAATACGTTTGACTCGATAGGGCTGTTCTCCTTGCCAATCCAAAAGTGCCGGATACAGCCAGACCATCTGTTCGTCTTTTGCAAAAAGATCTCCACAGTCCGAAAGATGGTGCAGTGCAGCCGCCAGCACCGGACTGTGGCCCTGCAAATCCTGCCAGTCACTCCGTTCCAACATATACACCAGAGCAGCACCGGAAAAACTGGCCGGTTCCGCATCAAACACCTGAAATGAAGCCTTCTTCATCCTTTTACCTTTTCTTTACTTCAATGCTTTAAGAGCAGCGTATAAATCTTTCCAAAAAAAAGAGAAGCGTTTATTATTTTTCTATGTGCATTGTATTACTCCAATATTTTCTGAACCACAATCTGCAATCCATGCCTTCACTCTTGAAACCGCCGACACTTTGACAAGGAGGTCAGCTTGCTGCTCGTTTTTATCCTCGCCGTAAGCGGCGCTTTGTTCATTTCCTTTTTTTGCTCCCTGTTTGAAGCCATCCTTCTTTCTCTGTCGGCGACCCAGGTGGAGTTGTTCGCCGAAAAACACCCTGCCAAGGGTGGCCAGCTGCGAAGCATGAAGCAAGACATCAATCAGCCCATCACCGCCATCCTCACCCTCAACACCCTTGCCCATACCATAGGTGCCTCGGTGGCTGGGGCTGCAGCGGTGAGTCTTTTTGGCGAACAGGGACTCATCTGGTTCTCTCTGCTCTTCACCTTGGCCATCCTGCTGTTTACAGAAATCCTGCCTAAAACCATGGGAGTCAACTTCGCCAGCAAGCTGGGACCATACATTGTTTTTCCCCTGCGGCTCCTCATCATTTCGCTGAAACCGCTCATTTTCCTGGCGCAGCTGATAACCAAGTTTATTCCCGGCGGTCAGGCCGCGCACCAGTTTTCCACCGAAGAGTTGAGAACCATCGCCACCCTGAGCCGCAAATCCGGCGTAATCCAGGCCGACCAAGAGGCGGTCATTGCCAACATCCTGCAACTGGGCCAGATTACCGCCCGCGATGTGATGACTCCCAGAACCGTTACCTTTTCCGTACCCGCAAGCCTTACCATCAAGGAAGCGGCACACATGGAAGACCGCTGGCGTATGCACAGCAGGGTACCGGTGTACGATACCGAACCCGATAACGTGGTGGGACTCATGCTCAGTCAGGATGTCTTGTTGGCTGCAGCAGAGCAGCATTTCGACATTACCCTGGCCCAGCTCATGCGGCCGGTTCACTTTGTGCCAGAAACCGCTCCTGCAGACCGCATTTTTCTGGAATTCTTCGAAAAACATCAACACCTCTTTGTGGTGGTGGATGAGTACGGCAGTGTTACCGGAGTCATCAGCATGGAAGATATTCTCGAAGAGATCATTGGCCGCGAGATTGTCGATGAATCGGATACTGCCCGAAATATGCGGGAACTAGCAAGGCTACGGAGGAAAAAACGACGAACAGATTAAGCCGGTGCTCTTTCCACAGGCAGCGACCATGAGGAAAGCGGTTCCGGACAGGAGCATTTTATGGTAGCATGCTTGGTTGTAGTAAAAGTCGACCAAGCAGACAGAATCCCGCCCAGGCAGGCTGTTTGCTTACCTGATTGACGAGATAATACACCAATCAATACAGCAAGATATAATAATGATACACCCCAGCAACTCCCTAAGCATAAATACACTCATGCGTTGCACCCTGTGTACCCTGGCCCTTTTGTTAGGCATCCAGTTTGCCGAATTGAGCCACGTCACTGAAGCGTTGGCAGAAACCCGCTATGCCAAACCGGCCCTGGAAATTATTGTCCGGGAAACGCAGTCCACCAGGAGTAAAATCGTTGCCACGGTGAACCTGGCAGAACCGGTGGAATTGCTGGAGGGCAATGCGGATTGGTCGAGGATAAAAACACCCAATGGAGCCACAGGCTGGGTACGCACCAGGAATCTCAGCAACGCGCCTTTTTTGCCTGCTGATGTGTTTCAACCTGGCTCAATCAGTGGCAAGGTCTTGATGGATGCGGAACATGCCTTCAAGGAACTCGACGACTCCAACAGCCAGCTCAAGCAAGAGCTGGCCTCCTGCACGACAGACCGTAACACCCTGGAGGACAAATACGCTACCCTCACCAATGACCCGGACAGCATCCTCCACACCAGAAACTCCCTGGAAGATGCGCGCAGTCAACTGGGGGAACTGGAAGAAAAGCTCACACAGGCCCAGATAGAAAACAAGGCTCTGAAAATGAATCAGTCCATCATGTGGTTTCTTGCCGGTGGTGGCGCAGTTTTCCTGGGCTGGCTGGTTGGGCGCTTTTTCAGCAACGGTCGCAAGAGGCGGAGTTCGTTGTATTGAACAGGATCACTCCAAAGCATCCAAAGTGACAAGCACATCAAGTGTGGCCTTTTCCCGCAGCAAGGTGAGGGTCACACTGTCACCCACCTTATACTGTTCGATGGCGTCACGCAGTGTATCGTAATCGCGCACCGTTACACCATTAACCTTCTGAATGATATCCCCGGGGACCAGCCCGCCCCGCACCTGACGGGTAGCGCGCAAACCCGCCCTTTCCGCACTCGAACCCCGCACCACATCCAAAATCAGCACCCCCTCCACGCCCAGTTCGCGGGCCAAGGCCGGTGGCGCCAGGCTCACCCCCAATCCGGGCCGGATCACCTTGCCATGGGCAATAATCTGCGGCACCACCCGATTCACCTCACCTACTGGCACGGCAAAACCAATACCTGAACTGGCACCGGATGGACTGTAGATTGCAGTATTCACGCCGATTAAACGGCCAGCACTATCCAAAAGTGGGCCGCCGGAGTTGCCAGGGTTGATGGCAGCATCGGTCTGGATGACATCCTTGATGGCGCGGCCATTGGTCGCCCTGATTTCACGCCCCAGGGCACTGACCACACCAGTGGTTAGGGTTTGATCCAGCCCAAAAGGGTTGCCAATAGCAAACACCTTTTGTCCCACCAACAGGTTTTTTGATTCACCAATGGCCAGTGGATGCAACTTGGTCGCCGGGGCCCCAATCTGCAGCACCGCGATATCCTTGTCCGGCGCAACCCCCACCAACGATGCCTTCCAGGAGCTATGGTCGGCCAGGGTCACCTCCAGACGCCTGGCATCGGAGATGACATGATAATTGGTCACAATGCGACCAGCCTTGTCCCAAACAAAACCCGACCCTGTACCACTGGGTATTTCATAGATGTTGAGATTGAAAAAATTGCGCCGCAGTTCGATGCTGGTGATGTACACTACCGACGGTGCTGCCCGGCGGAATATCTCAATGGTGTTTTGTTCATCCTGGGCCAAATCGCCCCGGGCCTCAATCTCCCTGGGCAAGGCCCGCGGGTCATGCAAACCCGGCTTGATAGTTTCATAGGCCAGCCAGGCAAGCACAGCCAGGGCAATGAAGATGTAGAGCCTCTTCCCTTCCGGTTGCAAAAAACGGCGCATCATTGGGATACCTCTGGGCTGCAGCACCTGGCTGTCATTTGTGTCATGCTGTTTGGTGCAGTTTTATAGCCATTTTTTCCTTCTAAAAAAGAGGAGTGTTGCGGCAGAGGAGCAGACCATCAGAAAAAGAGCAAAGGGATAGCCCCAGATGATATCCAACTCAGGCATGTAGCGGAAGTTCATGCCATAGGCGCTGGCAATCAGGGTGGGCGGCATAAAGATGACCGTCACCACGGTAAAAATTTTGATCACCCGGCTCTGTTCAATGTTCACGAGGCCGAGAAAGCTGTTCTGTAAAAACTCCAGCCGCTCGAAATTGAAGGCAGTATGATCCAGCAGGGAGCCCACGTCCTTGATCATGATGCGCATCTTGTCATAATCCTCCTTGGGAAACATCTTACTCTTCAAAAGAGAGGAAAGAATGCGCTGCTTTTCCACAATATTTTCGCGGATGGTAATGGTGGTTTCCTGCAGTGTGGTGATCTCCAAAAGGATTTGCTTGTCTGGATCCTTATCGTGCACCATGGTGCGGGTGATATACGAAATCTGGTCGGTGATGCTCTCGATGAGATCAGCATCATAATCGATGCGGGTCTCCAGGATAGTCAGGAAAATATCATCGCCATCCACAGGTTGGAAGGTGCGGAGTTTGCGGTAAGCTTCTCCAAAGGCACGAAACTCCTGGTTACGCTGGGTAAAAAGAACTCTGTCCTTGATGATGAAGGAAACCGGTTCGTTGGCAAAGGTACCGTCTTGTGGCACAAGAAAGTTCAGGTTGATACCGATTTCATCCACGGTTTCAACATATCTCGAACTGCTCTCGATTTCCTCGCTTTCTTGCTTGGTAAACAGCTCCACATTGAAGTCGTGTTCAACCTGACGTTTCTCCTCGGTGGTGGCACTGATAAGATCCACCCAGAAAACATCCTTGACTTCAGGGTTCTCTCCGCTTTCCATTTTCACAATGGTGCGGTCAAAATAAAAGTAGTTGACCATGACGTGGCTCCTGCACAGTAAATCAGCGGCCCCAGCCGATGGTATCCCAACAGGCTGCAGCGTGCGTGCACCATCCTGAGCACAGTCCAACTGCCCGGGGAAACCTCAAAAAAAGAGTAATTTTACCGATATTATGCAGGAAAAGTCAATCCTGTTCTCCCGAAGAAGATTATCCTGGCCAAATTTTCCATGTATACAAACATATTGGCCCACAGGATTTTTATTCATAATAAATAGGGAGGCAAGCAACCCAGGAAGCACTGACTGCAGAATCGTATGGTCATACTCTGTGGATGACAACCATTACTGGTCCTTTTCGGCCTACTTCTAATCAAAGCTGTTTTGAAAAATTCCTGTTCAGGAGCAATTCGGCTCCTTGATGCCACTGCGAGTGAGAAGGTCTTGCAGTTTCCACGGAAAATTTGTGCACAGGCAACCGACCTGGTTCCGTACAGCCCCTTCACAGAAGGACAGAAATTCCGACATCAAACGGGTCACTATTTTATCCTTATGCTGAATAATCCACAGCTGACGGCAGGTATCAATTCCTTCTATATCAAGCAGCTTGAGCCAGCCAGCTTCTGCCTCGCGCGTCACAGCCAGTTTAGACAGGCAAGCAGCGCCGGTACCAGCCTCCACCGCCTTCTTGATGGCCTCGGTATGTCCAGTTTTGCTGATCACCTTCAAGGTTGAGGCATGTCGGCCCAATCGCTTGGTAAAAATTTCCGCAGTACCCGATCCTTCTTCCCGTAAGACCCAGCTGGTCTTCTTCAGATCTTCCGGAATACGAAACGATTTTTGTCCAGCCAGCTTGTGCTGCGGGTTGACAATAATACCCAATTCATCATTGAACCAGGAGGTGGGTATTAAAGAATCCACATTGATATCACCCTCGACAAAACCAAGATCTGCTTGGCCGTTAGCCACCAGGTTTTCCGCCTGCATGGTGTTGACTACCAGCATATTGATATGGGCTTCCGGGTAGTTTCGCATAAAGGCCCCAATAAGATAGGGCATCACATAATTGCCCACAGTGGTACTGGCGACAACATGCAAGAGTCCTGCGACCACATCCTGTTGACCGGTAAGCACGGTTTCCACCGCAGCCACCTGATGCAGCATTTCCTTGGCATGGGGCAACAGGTATCGACCACGGTCGTTGAGTAAAAGGCTGCGGCCGTGGCGGTCAAACAGTGATCCACCCAGCTGACTTTCCAGTTCTGCCAGGGCCATGCTCACGGCCGATTGTGTCAACTGTAGATTTTTGCTGGCCCGGGTAACCTGGTTGGTTTCTGCCACGGCTTTGAAGATTTCCAGCTGCCTGAATGTGATGGACATGGCGTTCTCAAAGTAAAATTTGACTCAAGCATGAATAAAATTGAATAACAAAATAAATTTAGCATGCCATCATGATTCGTCAATATTTTTTATATGAAGGATCTTTATTGTTTAAGGCCCTGCACAAAACCCTCTCAGTATTAGTTTTATCTACAGATACGAATTTGACAACCTGCAATTCTTTTGCATCTACGCCTCTATGACAAGCTTTTACTTGACAGTTTCATTATGGCTACGGTACATTTTCATAAGTTTTTCTTTAAACTAAAATCAAATTATCTGATTTTTTCTTTTCTTCCCACAATTCAACGGGAATGAAAACATGGACGCTGCGACACACACCACTATCCTCTATATCGCCCTGTTCATGCTCGGGGCACTGGGTTTTGGCCTTGGCCCCATCCTCATCGTCAAACTGCTCAGCCCCAGTTCCCATACACGTCAAAGCGCAGGCAAGAGCAGCCAGCTGATCGAATGTGGCATGGTGCCCATTGGCAAGGCATGGATTCGCTTTGGCATAGTTTACTATCTCTATGCGCTTATCTTCCTTGCCTTTGACGTAGATGTTCTTTTTCTTTTTCCCGTGGCGCTGGCCTACAATGATCCTAGCTTTACTTACGAAGATTTTATAGAAATCCTCCTCTTTGTCGCTATTCTAGCCCTGGCGGTGGTGTATGCTTGGTGCAAAGGAGTCTTCACATGGACAGGGAAGCCATCCCGTCATCCCTAGTGCAATTTGCCAAACTCGACACCCTGATCGATCTGGCGCGAGCTAACTCGCTTTGGCCCATGACTTTTGGCCTGGCCTGTTGCGCCATTGAGATGATGTGCACTGGCGGTTCCCGCTATGATATTTCCCGCTTCGGTGCCGAGGTTTTCCGGCCATCTCCCCGACAGAGTGACGTGATGATCGTGGCCGGCACCGTCAACAAAAAACTCGAACTGGCAGTAAAAACCCTCTATGACCAGATGCCGGAACCCAAATGGGTCATCGCCATGGGCAACTGTGCCATTTCAGGTGGGCCCTTTAAACTGCCCTGCAACTACAATGTGGTGGAAGGGACAGATCTGCTTTTCCCGGTGGATGTATACATTCCCGGATGCCCACCCAGGCCTGAAGCCCTGCTTGAGGGCATCATGGCCCTGGAAGAAAAAATTACCGGCACACGCCGTTGGCCCCGGGTTGAAGCGGCTTGAGCATGAACATGGAAGCAACAAACAAACTGCACACAACTCTCCTCACCCTTTTCGGCAGTCTCAATGAGGGTGCTGAGGATGCAACGGCACAAAACGACAACGACGCGACAGAGGCACGCGTTGCAACCATACCGCTTGACTACAGCCGCAGTGGCGCCAACCTGGAACAGCACTGCCGGCCTGAGCAATTGCGCACCGCAGCCGAACTGCTCAATACCCAGCACTTTCTACTGGAATCGATCACCGGGGTGGACTGGCCGGAAAAAAATCAATTCGAAGTTTTGTACGATTTCATCCACTATGCAGTGCCTCAATATCGGGTACTGCTCCGCTGCACGGTGTCCAGGGACGAGGCAATAGTCCCCAGTTTATGCAGCATTTTTTCTGCAGCTGACTGGCACGAACGAGAGGTTTACGACTTGTTTGGTATCCTTTTTGACGGCCATCCTAATCTGATTCGCATCCTGTTGCCCGAAGACGCAGACTTTTATCCGTTGCGCAAGGATTACATGCCATGAACCTGCCCAGACAGCGCTACGAAGAAACCTTTGTGCTCAACCTGGGGCCGCAGCATCCGGCCACCCACGGGGTTCTGCGCATCAAGGTGACCATGGATGGCGAGTATGTTATCAAGGCCGAACCAGTGCTGGGCTATATCCACCGCATGCATGAAAAAATAGCGGAACAGGGCAATTTCGCCCAATTCATGCCCTACACTGCCCGCATGGATTACCTGCACGCCCTCGCCTTCAACCATGGTTACTGCCTGGTGGTGGAGCGGGCCGCTGGCATTGAGGTGCCGGAGCGGGCAGAGTATATCCGGGTGATCACGGTGGAGCTCAACCGCATCGCCAGTCATCTCCTGTGGTGGGCCGCTTTTTTGCTGGACTTGGGCGGCTTTACCCCGCTACTCTACGCCTTTGACGACCGCGAACAGATTCTCGATCTGTTGGAGCGTACTACCGGCTCTCGCCTCACCTACTGCTACTTCCGTTTCGGTGGTGTGTGCAATGATATCGACGACGAGTTCATCAGTGGCACACGCACCTTTATCGATCGTTTGCGCAAACGCCTGCCCGTCATGTACCACAGCCTGGTGACCGGCAATATCATCCTGATCAAGCGCATCAAAGACATCGGCATCATCAGCACAGAACAGTGCCGTCGCTACGGGGCAAGCGGCCCGGTGGCGCGTGGTTCAGGCATTGATTTTGATGTGCGCAAACATGAACCGTATTCGATCTATCCTGAGCTGGACTTTGATATACCAGTGTACAACGAAGGCGACTCCATGGCCCGCTACATGGTTCGCATGGATGAAATCGAACAGTCACTGCGTATTATCGAGCAAGCTCTGGACAAACTGCCCGATGGCCCGATTATGGCCAAAGTTCCAAAAAATCTGCGTCCAGAGGCAGGCACCTGCTATGCTGCGGTGGAAACTGCGCGGGGTTCCCTGGGGCACCGTTTACTCTGTAATGGTGACAGAAATCCCTACCGGCTGAAACTGCGTTCCCCCACCTTCAGTAATCTGAGTCTGTTTGCCGAGGTGGCGGAAGGCATGATGATCGCCGATGTCCTGGCCTTTTTGGGCAGCCTGGACCTGGTTATTCCCGAGATAGACCGCTAGAGGGAAGTGATAATGGCCAACCCGATTGTACATGCACTTGTTTATCTGATCGGCCTGATGACTTTTGCCGGTCTCAATGCCGCCTACCTGGTGTGGTGCGAGCGCAAGGGCGCTGCCCGTATCCAGCGGCGTACTGGTCCCTGCGAGGTTGGCTGGGCCGGCCTGCTCCAGCCACTGGCCGATGGACTCAAGCTGATGACCAAGCAATTGTTGGTACCAGATGGCGTGGATGCGGCCCTTTTCCGCCTGGCACCAGTGCTGGCCATGCTGCCGGGCATGGTTGCCCTGGCAGTCATCCCCTTTAGTGCGCATCTGCAGGCGCTGGACATGGAGCTTTCGGCCCTGTTTATCTTCGCCTTTGCCTCCCTGGCCATGTTGTGCGTGCTTTTGGGTGGCTGGGCCTCGGGTAACAAATTCGCCATCATCTCATCAGCCAGGGCGGTTTCCCAAAATCTGGCCTATGAGATCCCCATGCTGCTCACCCTGATCACCATTGCCCTGATCAGCGGCTCCCTCAACCTGCGCGAGATTGCCCTGGATCAGCAGGGTGGCCTCTTCCACTGGAACCTGTTTCGACTGGAAGGCTGGCATATCCTTACCATGTGGATTGCCTTCATCATCTTTTTCATCTGTTCCATCGCCGAGACAAACCGGGCGCCCTTTGATCTGGCCGAGGCGGAAAGCGAACTGGTGGCCGGTTACATGACCGAATACAGTTCCATGGGGTATGGCCTATTCATGATGGCCGAGTATATCAACATCGTGGTGGGGGCCTGTCTCACCACTATCCTCTTCTTGGGCGGCTGGGGCTGTCCCTTTGATGTGGCTCCCGGCTGGTGGTGGTTTGGCCTGAAAATGTATGCCCTGATCTTCACCATTATCTGGGTTCGCTGGACCTACCCTCGTACCCAGATCTATCGGCTGCTCAACCTGAGCTGGAAGGTGATGATCCCCTTTTCCCTGATCAACCTGCTCATTACCGCAGGCCTGGTCAAGTTCCTGTAACTTCCTGTCATAGAGCGATGAGCGGATACTGGCGAGACATATTTGCTGGCGCAAAAAGCCTGGTCATTGGCCTGAGCATTACTGGGCGGGAATTTTTCCGGCCAGTGGTCACTGAACACTACCCATACGAGACGCCCACCCTGCCGGCCCGCTTCCGCGGCCATATCGAACTCATTGCCAATGAGGAAAGCGGTGAACCCAACTGCGTGGTCTGCGGCATGTGTCAGCGGGCCTGCCCCTCTGGATGCATTGCCCTCAGCGGTGAAAAGGCGCCCAGTGGCAAGGGCAAGGTACTCACCTCTTACATGCTCGATTTCACTACCTGCAGTCTGTGCGGCTCCTGCGTGGAAAGTTGTAACTTCAATGCCCTGCGTTTTTCCAGGGAATATAACCGGGTTGCCTTTGACAAGAGTGTTTTTCAACTCGATCTCATTGCCCGGCTCAAGGAGCAAAACCAATGCAAGCCCTAACCTGCAACGTAGCCACTCCAACACTGTTCAGCGCCGAAGGCTTGGTGGGGCTGATTTTTCTTCTAACCATCCTGATGGTGGTTGGCGGTGCGCTGATCGCAGTGCAGTCTAAATGGCTGGTGCGCTCGGTAGCCGGGCTTGCCCTCTGCTTCACCGGCGTGGCTGGCCTGTACTATTTTCTCTTGAGCCCTTTCCTTGCCATGATGCAGATGCTCATCTACGTGGGTGCAGTTTCCATTCTCATTGCCTTTGCCATCATGATGGTTACCCAGGCAGGCAGTGACACCCGACATCGACGCAAGGTCAGCGCCCTGGCCGGTCCCATCGGCATCAGCGTGGCCATGCTGTTCTTCGCCGGTTTTACCATGTTAGCGCTGGCCACTCCCTGGCAGCAATTTCCCCAGGAACAGGAAGGGTCCACCAGAGATCTGGGCATAGCCCTACTTGGCCCCCATGTGCTGATATTCGAGCTGATTTCCATCGTGCTGCTCATGGCCATCATTGGTGCCCTGGTGCATGCGCAACGGGGCAGGACTCGGGGAACAGGAGCGTAAGCTATGCAACTGCTTGGCATCTACAACTGTCTCTCAAGCTATTTGGTGGTGGCGGCCTTTCTTTTTGCCTGCGGCGTCTACGGACTGATGTCTAGGCGCACGGTCATCGGCATGCTCATCTCCGCCGAACTGATTCTTGCCGCTGCCTCCCTGAACTTCATGGCCTTCAGCCGTTTTCTCGCCCCTGACCCCACGCTCGGAAGGCTGTTCACCCTCTTTATTATGGCCATAGCCGCAGCCGAGGCAGCCATTGCTGTGAGTATTTTGATTGCGGTGTACCGGAACTACAAAAGCATCGAAAGCGATGATCTCACCGATTTACAGGGCTAAGGGCAAACCATGAATCAGTTGCAAGTGGCCACAACCATCACCGAAAACGCCTTCCTCCTCATAGCGGTACTGATCCCGCTGGCAGGCAGCCTGGTGGTGATGACCTTAAAAAACAATCCCAATTTGCGGGAATTCACCTCCTTTGCCGCCTCTGTGCTGCTTTTTTCGGTGGTGTGTTCCTTTATTCCCGCACTCAAACAGGGCCACACCCTAGTTTATCCTGTTTTTCAGCTGTTGCCAGGGCTCTCCATCACCCTGCGGGCAGACGGCTTTTCCATGATCTTTGCGCTGGTCGCCTCATCGCTATGGATGATTGCGGTTTTCTATTCCCTGGGCTACATGCGCGCCCATAACGAACCCAAACAAACCCGTTTCAACGCCTGTTTTGCCTTGGCTATTTTCGGTGCCATTGGGGTGGCCTTTTCCGACAATCTGCTCACCCTGTACCTGTTCTACGAGATTGTCTCTATCTGCACCTACCCGCTGGTGGCCCACCACCAGGATGAAAAATCCTACGAAGGCGCACGCAAATACATCATCTATCTCACTGCTACGGCCAAATTCCTTTTGCTGCCGGCCCTGGCACTCATCTACGTGCTTACCGGCAGTCTGGATTTTCCCCACAATATCAGCCAGGGTGTGTTCAGCACAGATGCCCCAAGCTGGATGGTGGTTATGCTCTATATCTTCTGTCTCTTGGGCTTTGCCAAAAACGGTGTCATGCCACTGCACCACTGGTTGCCCGGAGCCATGGTTGCGCCCACACCGGTATCAGCCCTTTTGCATGCGGTGGCCGTTGTCAAGGTTGGCGTGTTCTCCACCACCAGGGTCATGCTCTACATCTTTGGCGTAGACACCATGCAGCGACTGTACCTGGGCATTCCCACCGCCTACTTTGTCGGTTGCACCATTATTCTGGCCTCGGTGATTGCGCTCTCCAAAGACAATCTCAAGGCCCGGCTCGCCTATTCCACGGTGAGCCAGCTCTCCTACATCATCATGGGCGTGGCCCTGCTCACACCACATGCCATCGAGGGTGGGCTCATTCATATTGTCAATCACGCCTTTGCCAAAATCACCCTGTTCTTCTGCGCCGGTGCCATCTACATCGCAGCGCATAAACAAGACATCTCCGAGATGGGTGGACTGGGCCGCATCATGCCCTTTACCTTTGGCGCCTTTGCCGTGGCCTCGCTCTCCATGATTGGTGCACCACCGGTGGCGGGATTTGTCAGCAAATGGTACTTACTGGTCGGCTCCATGGAAGCACACCAAATCGGCATTTTACTTATTCTCATCGCCTCCACCGTGCTCAATGCCGGCTACTTTGCCCCGGTTGTTTACAAGGGTTTTTTCGGCACAGCCCCGGCCGATGCAGGGAATAGCGGCATCAAGGAGGCCCCGCTCACCATGTTGGTGCCGCTGCTGATTGCGGTAACGGTTTCGGTGCTTATCGGCATCTATCCAAACTTCATGATGCAGTTTGTCAAAATGGTGACAGGATGAAGCAGACAGGCCAAATCATCTTACAACGTGGGGTCGTCCTCGCACTCTTTTATGCTGCGCTGGTTGGTATCGCCATCCTGAGCCTTGTGGTGGAGAATCACCACCCTCACAGCTGGCTGGAGGCACATCTCCCATTTTTCTGGTCATTTTTTGCATTTTTCGCCGCAGTTATCATCATCTGCCTGAGTAAATGGCTGGCCAAAGCTGGCCTTGAGGCCAAACCCGGCTGCTATGATCTGCCACTTGGGCCTGCGGAGGAAAAAAAGCCATGAATACCTTTATCCATCCTTCCCTACTGCTTCTGGGTGGGGCCTTGCTTTTGCCCTTGGTGCGTGGTCCCTTGCGCAAATTCTATTTGCTGCTGGTCCCCCTCTTGGCCTTTGCCGCCGTGTTGGGCAACAGCCTGCTCAGCGGCCATTTCGCCATCTTTCCTTTTATGGAATGGCAGCTTGTTTTCGGCCGGGTGGACAAACTGGCCACGGCCTTTGCACTGATCATGGCCCTGGTAACGGTGCTGGCCACGCTCTACGGACTGCACGTGGAAAAAACTGTCGAGCACATAGCTGCCTGGTGCTATGCTGCCGGATCTTTGGGCGTCATCTACTGCGGCGACTACCTCAGCCTCTTTCTCTTTTGGGAAATGATGGCCTTTTCCTCGGTTTTTCTGGTTTGGTTCAGGCGAGGACCACAGTCCCTGCAAACCGGCTATCGCTATCTGCTCATTCACACCCTGGGCGGGGTTATCCTCCTGGCCGGCATTCTGCTGCGCTACCAGAGCGTGGGAGATATCACTTTCGCGCTCATGGACATCAGTCAGCCGCAGCTCTACACCTGGTTGATTATGCTGGGTTTTGGCCTCAATGCAGCAGTAGTACCGCTGCATTCCTGGCTGCCGGACGCCTATGGCGAGGCCTCCTTCAACGGCGCGGTGTTTCTCTGCGCCATCACCACCAAAACCGCAGTCTATGCCCTGGCTCGGGCCTGTGCCGGCTTTGAAGTACTGATCGTGCTGGGGGTGATCATGGCCCTCTATGGCCTCTTCTACGCACTGTTGGAAAACGATATCCGCCGTCTGCTGGCTTGGTCTATTGTCTCCCAGGTAGGCTATATGGTGGCTGGTATTGGCATCGGCACAGAGTTAGCCATAAACGGTGCGGTTGCCCATGCCGTGGTACATATCCTCTACAAGAGCCTGCTTTTTATGGGAACAGGCGCTGTGCTCTATACAACTGGGCAAACGAAATTTACCGAACTGGGTGGTCTCTGGCGCAAAATGCCGGCCACCTGCGGGCTGACCCTGATTGGTTGCCTCTCCATTGCCGCAGCACCCTGCTTTGCCGCCTATGTGAGTAAATCCATGATC
This sequence comes from Desulfobulbus sp., assembly GCA_040776885.1. GTDB lineage: Bacteria > Desulfobacterota > Desulfobulbia > Desulfobulbales > Desulfobulbaceae > Desulfobulbus. The sequence continues at coordinate 145,376 of JAXGZR010000002.1, forward strand.
ATCAATGCAGGTTTTGCAGCGCAACAGAACTGGGCAGCCTGGCTGCTCATGTTCGCAGCCATTGGCACCATCCTCTACAACGGCTTGAAATTGCCCTACTTCCTCTTTTTTGGTGAAAACCGCTGCAGTAGTACCACCTGGGAAAAAGCAGGCGAACCGCCCCTCAACATGCTCATTGCCATGACCATTGGCGCTACCCTCTGCTTTCTGGTAGGCGTGGCCCCAGGATATCTCTACAGCGCCCTGCCCTTTGCCACCGCATACACCCCCTATACGGCCTTTCATCTGGTGGAAACCCTGCAGCTGCTGGGTTTTTCTGCCCTGGCCTTTTTCTTGCTCAAGGGGCTGCTTGCTCCCAAAGATGTCGTGTATGTGGATATCGACTGGTTCTACCGCCAGGGCGGGCGCGCCTTTATGTGGTTGGTGCGCAATCCCCTGCAGTGGCTCGACTGGGCCTGGGGTGAACTATACCGCAGCCTTGCCCTGCCGCTGCTCATGCTTATGGCCCGTTTCTCCGGATGGTTTGACTGGCACATCATAGATGGCATCGTGGATGGGTTGGCCCGCACAGTGCGAGGGCTGGGCGGACATTTACGTCTTCTGCAAAGTGGCCAGATGCAGTACATATTTTTTCAGGTCTTTGCCCTGGCCGCGCTTGCGCTCATCACCCTGACCCTCTTCCTGCTGTTTTAGATGGATAGCATGATGAACCAGTTACTGATCAACAACGGCATTCCCTGGCTCAACGTATTAGTGGGCTTGCCCTTGGCCGGGGCATTGGTATTACTCGTCTTTTTTGGCAAGGCTACCTTTGCCCGTTGGTTGACACTTGTCGTTACCCTGGCAAACGCCCTATGCACCCTGCCCTTGCTCAGCGGCTTTGACGGCAAGATCACCACGTTTCAGTTCGCCCATCTCTATACCTGGATTCCCCAGTTGCATATCAACTATGTGGTTGGAGTGGATGGCATCTCCATTCTTTTGGTGGCACTGACCACCTTGATCATGCCGCTTTGCGTGCTCGCCTCCTGGACGTACATCCAACAGCGGGTAACCGCCTTCATGGTGTGCCTGCTGGTCATGGAAAGTGCCATGATCGGGGTCTTTATTGCCCTGGATTTTGTGCTGTTCTATATCTTTTGGGAATTTATGCTCATTCCCATGTATCTGTTGATTGCCATCTGGGGTGGTCCACGCAAAAGCTACGCCTCCATCAAGTTTTTTATCTACACCCTGGCAGGTTCGGTCTTATTGCTGGTGGCAATCATCGCGCTCTACCTGGAAAATGGAACTTTCTTCATTCCAGCCATGATGTGGCACGAGTATGGACAGGGCTTTCAGCTGCTCGTTTTTCTTGCTTTTTTCCTGGCTTTTGCCATTAAAGTTCCCATGTTTCCCTTCCACACCTGGCTGCCCGCCGCCCATGTGGAGGCGCCCACTGCCGGCTCAGTGCTCCTGGCTTCCATTTTGCTGAAAATGGGTACCTACGGGTTTCTCCGTTTTTGCCTGCCCATTACCCCAGATGCCAGCATGCTGCTCGCCACACCACTGCTCTGGCTTTCCATCGCTGGCATCATCTACGGCGGTTTTACTGCCCTGGCACAGCAGGATATGAAAAAGCTGATTGCCTACTCTTCGGTTGGCCACATGGGCTTTGTCACCTTGGGTATCTTTGTCTTCAATCTGCAAGGCTTGCAGGGTGCCATGCTGCAGATGATCAACCACGGTATTACCACTGGCGCGTTGTTTCTCTGTATCGGTATGATCTATGAACGCAATCACAGTCGCGAACTGGCCCATGCCACCGGACTTGGTCCACATATGCCCTGGTTTGCCACCTTTGTTACCCTGTTTTCTTTGTCGGCCTTTGCCTTCCCCGGCACCAACTCCTTTATTGGCGAGTTTTTGGTACTGGCCGGCACCTTTGCCCACAAACCTTTCCTAGCGTTGGCCGCCATACCAGGTGCTGTATTGGCTGCCGCCTATATGCTGCGCATGCTACAAAAAATTATTTGGGGCGGGGTCAACAATCCAGATCAGAGCGGTATGAAAGATTTGTATCTACGGGAAATACTGGTCCTGGCCCCACTCCTGTTGTTCGTGTTCTGGATTGGTTTGGGGCCACAACCCTTTCTCGATTATATGAATCCAACCCTTAACGAGCTCTTGCGGCAGTTGCACGAGTGGCAACAAGGCCAGCAACTGACCCTCAACTGAAAATTTTAAGGAACACCTGATGCGGTTTTTGCCCGTTTGTCTAGACCATGGCTGCACCTCGGTGAGCTGATTGAAGAGGAAACAAGGCGGTCATCATGCTTATTCTTCCTGAACTGGTTGTCTTAGGCGGTGCTTTTCTCTTTTTCACCGCCAGCTTGACTGGCAAGGCGCAACCACAGCTGTTGCGCACGCTCGCCCTGCTCTGCGGACTGACACTCTTTGCCAGTGTCTGTATCGCTTCCCAGGCCAATGGCCTGCTCTTTTTCGCCAGCTATGCAGTCACTCCCTATTCTCAGCTGTTCAAAATCCTTCTGGCCGGTGCCTTTCTCTTTGTGCTCATTGCCGGGCAAAAGCTGACCAGCATCCATTCCTCGGTACAGGCAGAGTACTATCTCTTTCTTTTTTTAGGTGTTTTCGGGTTGATGCTCTTGGTGAGTGCCAACGAATTCATTCTGCTCTTTGTTGCCTTGGAGTTGTCCTCCTTTGCCCTCTACTTGCTCGTGCCCATGCGGGATGACCGGGATGGTCTGCGACCACAGATGGAGGCGAGCATCAAATACCTGCTTTTTGGCGTGATAGCCACGGGCTTCATGCTCTTTGGTATGAGCTATTTATTTGCCCTGACAGGCTCCACCTCCCTGCCAGCCATTGCTGACGCTATCCAGCAGGGGGGCATGCCGCCAGTGGCACTCGTGGCCCTTCTTTTGGTACTGTGCGGCTTTTTCTTCAAACTGGCGGTCTTCCCCTTTCATTTCTGGGTACCGGATGTCTACCAGGGAGCTGCCAATGAAACCGCCATCTTTGTCGCCACCCTGCCCAAAATAGCCGCTGTAGCCATCCTCATCCGCTTGATGCAATTCCTGCCACCTGGACATGAACAGTTTGTTGTGCTGCTCTTTGCCGTACTGGCCCTGGTTTCCATGTTTTACGGCAACCTGTGCGCCTTGGTGCAGGACGACATCAAACGTCTGTTGGGTTTTTCAGGTATTGCCCATGCCGGCTTCATCCTGCTGGGACTTCTGACCCTACAAGAGGAGGGGTACGGCCTGGCCATGTATTACATCAGTGCCTATGTGCTGATGAATCTGGCCTGTTTTCTCGTCTTGTGTGCTTTGGCCGGCAAGGGACAGAACCTGCGCATTGCCGACCTGCATGGCCTTTCCAAACGGCAGCCCATCCTGGCCTTTATTCTGGCCACCGGCCTCTTCGGCCTGGCAGGCATTCCGCCCTTTGCCGGCTTCATGGGCAAATTTTTGGTCCTTACCGAAACCCTCAACAAAGGACACCTGCTGGTGGTTGTTTTGGCGGTCATCAACACCGCCATAGCCATCTACTACTACTTGCTGGTGGTGCGGGCCGCCTACACAGTGGACGATGACAGTGCTGCTGCGGCCATGCCCAGCCCGTCCCTCCTCACCACTGCAGCGGGAATCATTCTTGTCCTTGCCATTATCCTGGTGGGTATCCTGCCGGCAAAGCTCATTACCCTTGCTACCACTGTGGTGCAAAGTTTGGGATAAGCAAAGGGGTGCCAGCGTAGACGCTCTTTTCCTCCACCGGTAGAGTTGTACTGTCTGCCGGTGCGGAAGGGCTCCAAGAGAAGAGTTCTGCGCTTACAAAACTGCGCAGGATCTCGTCTCAGTGAATGGGCTGAAAATTGACCAGAAATTCAGAGCGATATCCTTGGAATTGAAAAGTTGCGAACATATCGCAGGTGGAGGTACACGCCCGAATACAAACCAGAGTATTGGTGCGCCAAGGGAAGGTGATGGGCAGATAGAAGCCTAACGACGCCAATTCCGACTTAGGCAGGTGCCAAAAAAGTGCCGCTAATCTGTATCTCCGTTCAAAAATCTCCCCGATCAGACAAGTCACGGCGGTCTTCCACAAACCAGGTAATGAACCTGGCCAAACCATTTTCAAGAAAACGGTCAAAGTCCCAAAAGTCTTGGGAGAGAAGGTGCCGGCATTCCCGACGGATGGCATACACCTGTACCTCTTTTTTAGAGCCGTCTTCCAGGGTCACGGTCACCTGTACCCGTTCGTATTTGTCTCCCTCAAAATCATCGAGTTTAGCCAAGGTTTCAGCATCAAGGGCAGAGAAAACAGTGCCAGGCACCTGGCCATTTTCCTGGGGCAGAATGCCAGGATAGGCGGATTGGCGCACTCTGAAACGCATCCAGTTCTCCAGTGTTGCCTTGGCACCGGAAAAACTTTGCCCGGTTACCGCCTTCATGACCATGGGAGACTGCAAGGTGCCGTAGCAGAACAAATCGATCTTGTCCATGGGTATCGAAAAAAATGGATTTTTAAAGCTGTGGGACGTCACAGTGTCCTGTAACCGCCCCTTGGGACTGCCGTGCGTGGATCTTTTGTATTTGCAATAGTTCTAAAGGAAACCTCAAAAAATAATCACGTCTCTTTGCCGATATGCCTGCAGACGCCCCAACCAATTCCATCGCATCGGATTTAGACTAGTTGTAGAAAAAAATAAAGCATTGTCCCCATAAGCTACCCGACAACATGGAGTTCCGTCAATCCAAGAGGATCCGAAACAGGGAAATTCATCCAAACAAGCAGTGCCCATATTTGCATACTGTCTTCTTTTTGTCCATATACAAGTATGCAATGTGGGGAGGCAGGCATGTTTCTGCTTTCTGCTGTGCAATTCGGCCCAGGTTGGGTATGATAAGTAACTTTGGCACATTATGCGCGATGTGGCACAGCCCCGAGCAACTGCACGGATATGGGCGTCTTTTGCCTGGTATGCGCATTCATCACGGTTTGTTTTCTATGACAAGGGGTATTCATGAAACATCTGAAAGAGCAGGATCCGGAAATATACCGCTGCATTCAGGAGGAAGAGCTGCGGCAGCACGAAAAAATACGGTTGATCGCCTCGGAAAACTACGTGAGCGCGGCAGTCATGGAGGCCACCGGCTCCGTCCTCACTAACAAGTATTCAGAAGGCTACCCAGGCAAGCGCTACTACGAGGGGCAACAACTGATCGATCAGATCGAAGCACTGGCCATTGAGCGCGCCAAGGCCGTGTTTGGCGCCGAGCATGTCAATGTGCAGCCCTACTCGGGCTCGCCGGCCAACCTGTCTGTCTTCCTGGCCTTTCTCAAACCCGGCGACACCATCCTCGGCATGGCCCTGCCCCATGGCGGCCACCTCACCCACGGCGCCAAGGTGTCCATTTCCGGCAAGTATTTTCATGCAGAGTCGTATTCACTGGAACGAGAAAGTGGCCAACTCAACTACGATACCCTGCGCGAACAGGCCTTGGCCTGTAGGCCAAAAATTCTCATCGCAGGCTATTCGGCCTATCCGCGCATCCTCGACTTTGCCCGTTTTCGAGCCATTGCCGATGAATGTGGCGCCCTGCTCATGGTGGACATGGCCCACTTTGCAGGCCTGGTTGCCGGCAAGGCACATCCTTCACCAGTGCCCTATGCCGACATCCTCACCACCACCACTCACAAAACACTGCGTGGACCGCGTGGCGCCATGATTTTGTGCAAGGCCGAACATGCCCAGGCCATTGACAAGGCCGTGTTCCCCGGTACCCAGGGCGGACCACACAACCACACCACCGCAGCCATTGCCGTGGCCCTGCAAGAGGCCGACAGTGAAGCCTTCAAACAGTATGCCGCCCAGGTCGTGCGCAATGCCAAGGTCCTTGCAGCCACGCTGCTGGAGCGGGGCTACGATCTGGTTACCGGCGGCACAGACAACCATCTCATGCTCATCGACCTCAGCAACAAAGGTATTTCCGGCAAAACAGCAGCCCAGGCCCTGGATGCCGCTGGTTTGGTACTAAACTGCAATGCCGTACCCTTTGACACCCGCAAACCCTTTGACCCCAGCGGTATTCGCATTGGTTCCGCAGCTGTGACTTCTCGGGGCTTCAAAGAGGCACAGATGGAGCAGGTTGGTGTCTGGATTGATACAGTTATCCAAAACAGCACCAATAGCGCAGTGCAGGCGCAGGTGGCAGCTGAAATCAAGGAGTTGTGCCGCAGCTATCCCGCCCCAGGCCTGGAACACCTGGTTGACTGATCGACTGATGGCTGATTTTAAGTGAATCAAGAAAAGGGGGCATCTCCTTCTATCGAAAGATGCCCCTTGTTCATGCATACCCCGGTCGCCTGGGCTCCAGGATCGGCTCAAGCAGGAAGGCCGGCAACTATCTGAAAGCGCGCCCCCTGGTACTGCACACAGACAAGCTGTCCGTACTGTTTGTCTGTACTGCTGGGGAAATGTGCTGCACAACAGCTCCATGCCGGAGCAGGTAATTCAACATGGCTGCTGCAGCCTGACAAACCTGCTACGCAACGTCGCAAGGTTTTGCCCGCTTGCCGCTTCCACAGCTTGGACCAGTTACCAGTTCTTGGGCAAGGCGATAGTGTGCAAGGAGTGCAGATTGATAGGATTCTGGCGCTGGTCCAGCAATACGTACAAACGATGTGGTCAATTTTATGCCATCAATCCACCAATGAATGCACCAACACTTGCAACACTGTAATACTGTGCAGATGAGTTCCATCCCACACCTGTGGAGACAGCTACGCAGGTCGATCAAACCTGCGTAGCTGTCTCTATCCCGCAGCAATCATATCCCACTCCCCTCTGCTCAGATCTATGCTGGCAAATCGACCCGTCAGTAAGGAAGGCCACCCCAAAAGCAGCTTGACGGCCTCACAAACCTGCAGACTCGCTACGCAGCCCACGGTGAAGGAGAAAACGGAAACAGGGGCTGCAGTCGTCTGCGCGTGCGGGTACAGGCTGCTTATCAAATCATCTCCGGGCAATTGTACGCCCACCTGGCCATACCAACCCTGCACCGCACCATGCACAAGGGGTATTTGACGGCTGGAACACAGAGAGGCGAGATGTAGACGAATAGCGGCTGAATCCAGGCAATCCATGGCCAAGTGTATACCTTGCCAGGCTGTCTCTGGAGCGTCGCGCAAATCCATCGGCCAGGATGCAACCTGGCATTCGGGACGTAGTTGTTGCACCCGGGCCGCCGCTACCTCGCTCTTGTTGCAGCCAAGGGTTTCCTGGGTCGCCAAGAGTTGCCGGTTGAGGTTGCTCATGGAAAAACTGTCCGGATCAAACAGGACAAGCCGCCCCACCCCAACCCTGACCAACTGCTCCACCACATAGCCGCCCAGCCCGCCACAGCCGAAGACTGCCACGGCCGCTTCCTGCAGGCGCTCTTGTTCATTCGCACCCAGTAAGCCTGCATGACGGCTAAAAAATGCGTCCATTCCACCTGTCTCCCTGTTCCATTGTACCGAAATCTTACACGTCGTCTACGTCGTCTGAAACCTCTTTGCGTATGATCCCGCGCCATTTCCATGTTCTGAATCGCGTGTTATTTAAATAGCAAGTATTCAAATATTCTTGACAAAAAAAGAAAATACATCCAAATATTATAGACTGTCTGTACCATAAATTTTTGCTTAATCGCAAAGGCAACACTCAGTACTGGAAGCTTGGACGCTTCCCATACAAAGAAAGGAGAACATGCCATGCACCTGAAAAAACCGCTTATCTTCACTGTCCTGATTCTGGCCTTGGTTAGTGCGCCGCTTTATGCAACCGACAAAACCATCACCATTTCCACTACGACCAGCACGCGGGATTCCGGCCTTTTAGATGTGCTCTTGCCTGCCCTGCAGAAAGACACCGGTATTGAGGTTAAGGTGATTGCAAAAGGCACGGGAGCTGCCATCCGTGACGGTATGGACGGTAATGTGGACGCCATCTTCGTGCACGACACAGCCCGAGAAGAGGCTTTTGTTGCCGATGGCTACGGCACAAAACGCTACGCCATCATGCACAATGACTTTATTCTTGTCGGCCCTGAAAATGACAAGGTCGGCATCAAAGGCAACAGCGCCATCGATGCCTTGAAGAAAATTGCCGCAGCCAAGGCGGTCTTTGTATCCCGCGGCGATGATTCTGGTACCCATTCCAAGGAGCAGGATCTGTGGAAAGCAAGCAATCTACCCCTTGAGGAGGGTACCTCCACTATGGAAAAAAATGGTAAAAACATAGAGATCAAGGCCCAGCGCCCGGCTGACAGCCGTGGCTGGTACCTGTCTGTTGGTCAGGGGATGGGCGCAACGCTCACCATCACCGATGAAAAACAAGGCTACACCCTGGCCGACCGTGGCACCTACATCCAGTACAAGTACGGCCGCGAAGTGCCGGTGCAGCTGGAAATCCTCTCCGAGGGCGACAGCTCACTTGCCAATCCCTATGGTTTCATCCCGGTGAACCCGGCCAGGCATTCCCAGGCCAAAGTAGCGCTTGCCGAAGAAATGGCCCAATGGCTCATTTCCGACAAGGGTCAGGATCTCATTGCCGGCTACCAGTTGCACGGCAAGCAGCTCTTTTTCCCTGACGCGAAGACCGATACAAAAAAATAAACGCTCTATCTTTCCGGAGCGGCCCGCAACACTGCCGCTCCGGTGCATCCCTTGCCCAAACCAGTCCATGTCTTTTTTCATCCAGAGCTTTGTCGCTGCCAACCAGCTCATCTGGTCGATGGATGCAGAACTACTCAATATCGTCCTGGTTTCGCTCTCGGTGAGTGGGCTGGCCACGGTCGCCGCCTCGGTGGTGGGCATCCCCGCTGGTTTCTTTCTGGCCTACAGACGTCTACCCGGTAAACGCATCTACATCACCCTGCTCAACACCTTGCTTGCCCTCCCTACGGTGGTAATCGGGCTGTTTGTATACGTTTTCATCTCCCGCCGAGGAGTTTTTGGTTCCCTTGGCCTACTCTACACCCAAAAGGCCATTATCATTGGTCAGTTCATCCTCATCGTACCGCTCATCACCGCCCTAACCATTGCCGCCATCAGCCGAGTGGACGAACGCTACCGCAATACCGCCAAAACCCTGGGAGCCAATGCCTGGCAGACCGCGCTGGTGGTACTGCGCGAAGGACGTTTTGGCATTGCCGCGGCTGTTATCTCTGCATTTGGCAGAGTTATTTCTGAAATCGGTATCTCCATGATGCTGGGCGGCAACATCAAGGGCTACACCCGCACCATGACTACAGCCATGGCCCTGGAATACGACAAAGGGTCCTTCACCCTAGCTATTGCCTTGGGCTTGGTACTGATGGCCATCAGCCTGCTGGTCAACATCCTTTTCCAACTGGTACAGGGCAGGAGTGGGGCCTGATGCATCCCTTGTTCGAACTGCAGAACATCCGCCAGCACTACCACGATCGCACCGTGTTGGACATAGCCAGTTTGCGCCTTGAAGCAGGGCACATCTATGCCCTCACCGGACCAAACGGAGCTGGCAAGAGCACTTTGCTGCGCCTGCTCGCCTTTCTGGAAGAACCAACTGCAGGTAGACTTTTCTTCTGTGGGGAGCAGGTGCGCTTTTCCTCACGCACGGCCCTGCTCAATCTGCGCCGCCGGGTCGTGCTGGTGGATCAGCATCCGGTGGCCTTCTCTACCACCGTGGCAAAAAACGTTGAATTTGGCCTAAAAATCAGAAAAATGGCAAAAAAGCAACGGCAGCGCTTAGTAGCCGAGGTACTGGATACCGTGGGTTTGAGCCAATATTGCCATGGCCCGGCCAATGAGCTTTCCGGTGGTGAAACCCAACGCCTGGCCCTGGCCCGCGCACTGGCCATCCAGCCGGAAGTCCTGTTGTGTGATGAACCAACCGCCAATGTGGATGTTCCCAATCAACACATTATTCTTGATGTACTGAGCCAGATTAACCATAAACACAGCAGTTCCATCATCTTCACCACCCACGATCAGAAGCAGGCCGAGGCCCTGGCGCAGCATGGGCTGCATCTTGAGCGTGGCTGCTTAGAGTATCATAATGCAGCTTGATGCACGATGCGCTAGCCTCCAGGTGCTACTGCTCTGCCCGCTTAAACAGGTCCATCAGCCTGCAGCCGCAAAAATATTCTGGTCTGGGTGTGCAAAAGACGCACAAGCTGTTCATCTTCAACCAGTTCTTCATTCCAATAGCAGGGCATCTGGCTGGAGCACAGTGTGCTGGTTCTACGTGCATAATGCATAAGTGCCCTGGCTGGCAGCAAAACTCCGTCACTGAAGAAGATAGCTGCTAAATCGCAGGCAATGGTATTGAACAGTTTCAGGCAGATATACCCTTGATCGCTTGAGGCTCTGCTGTTGTCCGTGGTCTTGCCAAGCGTTGCCGTATCAATCTGGCCGGGCTTGCTGCGCAGACTGGCGTGCAGGCCCTGGCGGCGAAAAATAGCGCCTGCCAGGCCAGGCATGGCCGCAGACAGGGCCACGGTATCGCCTGCAGTTACCATAGTTTCCAACTGATCCGCAGGTTGGCCATTAACAAAGATGGTTTTCACCTTGGCCTCGATATAGGCGCGGCTCAGGCCTGGCTGGGCCAAAAGGAATGCCTGCACGCTCTGCGACCCCTGCACCGGACAAAAAATACCGTATTGCAGGAGTACTGCCAGCTCTGGAACACGGTTCTGCGGTAATGAAATGGTTACAAAGGCCTGAGCCTGCATACCTTGCTTCATTGTTTTGCAGCGTAGGATGATAATTGACTTGAAAGGCACAAAGCATCCGCCATATGTTACGCCATCATCTCTCGCAAACCATGTTTCCTGTATCTCTTGTTGAATATCCGCCCATTTTTTCAACGGTTTGTTGAAATTTGGTGGTGTTTATAATTTCCAACACTGCCTGAATCATTGTTGTTTCGTATTGTTCGCCAGGAATCAGCAGGTCATAACGCTCTTCTATCAAGGGTACAAAGTCCAGACCCAGCGCGTTGGCAGCACTCTTGATACCAAGCCCTGTGTCTGCCTTGCCGGAAAGTACGGCCACGGCCACAGCCATATGGGTGTATTCATCCTGCTGATATCCCTTGATGCCATCAGGATCCAGATTATGCCGGTCCAGCTCGTAATCAAGTAATATCCTAGTGCCAGAACCGGCTTGGCGGTTAATGAAGTAGACCTCCTCATTGTACAGGTCGTGCACGGTGCGGATATTTTTAGGGTTACCTTTTGCCACAATAAAGCCCTGTTCACGATGAACCAGGGTTACAATGGCAATAGCCCGTCCGGCAAGATATTTACGGACATAGCTGGTGTTGTAGGACCCATCGGCAGGATCCAGCAGGTGGGATCCGGCCAAATGACACATCCCTTGATTAAGGGCCATAATACCGCCTAAACTGCCTACATGGGTCGAAGCCAAAGGATAAGTCGGGTTCTGTTTGTTGAGAAAATCACCCAAGACATCAAGGCAAAGATCATGGCTGCCAGTGCAGAGGAGGGTGCGCTCTGCCTGGGGGCGCGGCACAAGGAGTTCAATATCCACCTCGCGTCCGTGGACTTCACCTTCAGAAGAAGCAGCTATGCGAAAAATACCATTAGCACGTGTTAACGTGGTGATGGCGCCAGCCCCCTGTTTGATCGGAACTGCGATAAAGTTGTCCTTGATACGGCCAACAATCACCCGGCGAAATTCTTCGATACCACTTTTGGAAGGCATATCTTTGGCAAGAATCGCTTTGACCGTATTAGGGGCAGGAACATGCAGCCCCTGCATTTGGAGCAAGAGGGGCACGACCAACTGCTGCATGGCAATGATTGCCGAAACCGGATAACCCGGTATGCCTACCACTGCCTTGTTGGCAATAGCCCCTAGTATGGTTGGCTTGCCAGGCATGATTGTAATGCCATGAACCAACACTTCTCCCAGTTCTTCAATAACACGTACTGCATAGTCGGCACTACCCGCTGAAGAACCAGCATTGAGGAGAACCAGGTCGGCCTCCCCAGCAATGACTTGCTGCAAGGTTGTCTTGATGGTCGAAAAATCGTCAGGAACAATCGGAGCTATATGCACATCGGCTCCAGCTTGTTCCGCCAATCCGGCCAGCACACTTGCATTCGACTCGATGATTTTACCCATCGGTACAGTCTCCGGACATTCCTCCAAAGGCACGAGTTCGTTCCCTGTGGGAATGATGACGACCTTAGGCCGACGACGCACCAGCACAGTGCTGCATCCCCCGGTCAGTAGCGCGCCGATGTCCGCTGCTCTTAACTGGTGGCCAGTGGGAAAAAGCAATTCAGTGGCAACAATGTCCTCCCCCACCTTGCGCACATGCTGCCAGGGATAGACCGGAGCCAAAATTGTCGCCTCACTACTGTCCTCATTCAGCTGCACGTTTTCAATCATCACAACTGCGTTTGCTTGAGGCGGCAGAGGATAACCGGTGTTGATCAATGTGGCCTGGCCTGTGCCAATCTGCAGGGTTAGGGGAGCATCGTCCCGGGCGCTGAATGTGTCTTCGGCCCGTACTGCCAAACCATCCATGGCTGCTGAATGAACCAGTGGAGAAGAAAAGCGGGCGCTGACTGGCCCGGCAGTTACGCGCCCCATGGCGGAACGCGAGGCAATGCTTTCCTCACCGGTGTCATGGTGTTGAAAGCGAGTCCAGAAAATCTGCTGGGCTTCAACCAGGGAATGCATGTCAAGATAGATCTTTCGTTGCATGGGGTCTCTCTTTCAAGGAAATTTCAAGGAAAAAGCAGCACGGTCGCTGTTACTCCTTTATCCAACCCTTCCACATCGCGTCCGATGGGTAACAGGCCGTCAGCCTTCACCAATGGATTCAGCAGGCCTGATTTGCCGTAAACTGGAACAGCCAAGGGCAGTGCATCTTTTTTTTGGGGGATGAGGCGAACGCGAACGTAATCCTCCCGGCCAATCACCGAAGCAATCTGTTGGCCGATAATTGCCTTGACCGTTACCAATCCTGAATTTACGCCCAAGCCACTGTAGTGTCGGAGTAGCGGACGGACAAAACAGGTGAATACCACCTGGGCAGAAGCAACATGACCAGGCAGGCCGATTAGGGCCTTGTTCCCCAACCGGGCGAAGATGGTCGGTTTGCCGGGACGAATCGATATCCCATGGACAAGTAGCTCTGCTCCAGGGATGGTAGTCAAAACCCGCCGGGTAAAATCACGCTGTCCCACTGAACTACCACCTGAAAGCAACAGTACATCAGCCTGAGCAATGTTCTCGCGGCAAAGGGCAAGCATGTGCTCGAAGTCGTCGATACAGATCCCCAGTGGCTGGGCAATACCCCCTGCTTCTTCAACCAGAGCGGTTAATGTGGTCGAGTTGATATCGCGGATCTTGCCCGGCGGCGGCACCTGATCAGGAGCCACCAATTCATCGCCAGTAGAGAGGATGATCACCTTTGGTTTCCGGTATACCGGCACCGAGGTGATGCCAAGACCCGAGAGTACGCCCAAATCCTGTGGCCGCAACCGGCTGCCCTGCTCCAGAACCACAGAACCTGCAGCATAATCCTCACCAGCCCGAATAACGTTTTCCTCTGGAGCCACCGGGCGGAATACTGCCACAGCCTCCTGACCAAATGGCTGAGTATACTCGACCATAACCACGGCATCCGCCTTTTGTGGCAACTCACCACCAGTCCAAATCCGAGCAGCCTGGCCAGCCTTGAGGGTTAAGTCCCGACCCGGAACTCCCATGGCAATCTCACCGACTATGGTCAGTAATGCATTTTCCGATTCAGAACAACCAAAGGTATCAGCGGCCCGGACAGCATAACCGTCCATGGTTGAACGGGAAAAGGGGGGCAAGGACTCCTGGCTGACCAAGGTTTCAGCGAGGATACGCTCCCGGGCTGCAGCCAGCGGAATGGTTTCACTGGCAAGGGGGGCAAAGCTGCCAAGCAAATCCATACATTCGGCGGGACTGCTCAATTGAAAAAAATCGTTCATAGTGCTTATTTTTTATAATGCGCTGGATTCACGGTACAGACAAAGATATCCGTGCCCCTTGGGATTGGGGGGCATCCAACTTCGGATAACCCTGCAGAAGAAGAAAGGTGTAGCGCGGGGAACAAGTGATTAGTGTACCGAATGTATGGCCAGGAGCCGAGCTGTGCAGAAGCAATGAAAAAAGCCTTACTCTCTGCGTGGTCAACCTCCACCGATTGCCGGGAAAATGGCAACGATATCACCCTCCTTGGGCTCGTCGTCCAGGGAACAGTGGCGGGAGTTGATCATGGTCACCCCCAGTTCATCCAAGGGCAGGGCCAGATTGTGAATGAGATCCTCCACCCGGGTACCGGGCGCAACATCCATTATCTGCTCACGGAAACGGTTGTCACGGAAGTAGGCAAACAATTTTACTGTGATACGCATAACATACTACCATCAGGCGGAAAATCAGGTAGAAAAGATAGCCTGCTCCACTACATCCAACAGCGAAGCAGGCCTAAAAGAGAATACGATTTTAGAAGTCCCAGAAGGTATCAATAGTTTCGCCGCTCATATCCCACACCACGTTGTGCGGTGCAATCGGCTCCTCGGAGAAGAACTCGGGCAGACGGTCATCCAGATTGGTGAAACCAGCAGCCAGGTTAAAGGCGCGCTCGGTCTTCAGGATGGTCTTGCCCAGGTTTGTCACATCGTCTGCCGTAAGCTCAGTGCCAAAACGGGCATTGATCATGTCGATCAGGGCTGGCAGGCAGGCAGCATCATCCAGGGCCGCAAAGGCAATAAACAGACACATGCCAGTGGAATCGATGGCTGCAGTGGCAATCTGCAGGTTGCGCGACAGCTCCACCTGACCTTCCTTGCTCAACGGGTCAAGTGTGCCGCCTACACCCAGGATATTAGTGGCAATGGTATAGCCCATGGTATGATCCGCACCCTGGGTCGAAGTGGCATAGGTGATACCAATGCCCTTGATGGCACGTGGATCATAGGCCGGAATGGCCTGGTTCTTTACCACCGGCACCCTGGTGACCCCAAAGGTGCGGCCAACCGAACCTGCACCGTTGCCAATGATACGGCCTAGGGCTGTACCCTTGCCCACTTCGTCGCGCAGGATACGCAAAATTCCCTCACCATCGCCAAAGGGCAACACGTCTGCCTCCATGGCCACGGCAAAGGCAACCGGTATCTCGATGGAATCCAACCCCAGATCATCCAAAAGGTGATCAGCCTCGGCTATCTGATCCAGATCGTTCACGCAGCAGTTCGCGCCCATGGCCCAGATGGATTCGTACTCAAAACCAGAGGTCTTGTACTGGCCCTTGATGTCATTATAGATCTGCGAACAATGGATGACGCAACCCGGATGGCAATTGTGCTTGGGCTTACCGCCCCGGGCAACAATGGTATCGTACATGGTTTCGCCTGAGATGGCTTCGTGGTCTGCAAACTGACCGCTGGTGAAGTTACGGGTAGGCAGAGCTCCGGCCTCGTTGATGATATTGACCAACACATTGGTGCCATACTGGCCCAGCGCCTTGCTGATGGGATTGTCTATCAAAGCCTTGCCAAAGGCGCGGCTTGCCGCACGGAAGGCATCTATGTCAGCAATCTCCACCTTCCTGTCCGTGGGTTCAATGGCAATGAACTTGATCTGTTTGGCACCCATGACCGCACCCAGGCCACCGCGGCCACTAGAACGCAGGTGATTGTCCTGGTCCTTGATGGAGATATTTGCCGCACCCATCTTCATCTCGCCAGCCGGCCCAATGGTAATGACGCCAATTTTTTCACCTAGGCGTTTGTTCAAGGCAGCCACCACGGCAAAGTTACCCTGACCGATCAGCTCTTTTTCCTCCTGGATGCGAACACCACTCTCATCCACATGCAGACTGTACCACGCTTTGGGGTCAGTCGGTTTACCTTCGATAATCAACGCCTTCACTCCCAGGCGAGCCAGCATCTGCGCCGAGGTACCACCGGAATTGGCCTCCTTGATGGTACCTGTAAGCGGACTTTTGGCACCGCAGGAGAGCCTGCCTGAGTTGGCCGCCTGGGTGCCGGAGAGCAGGCCCGGGGCAATCACCAGCTTGTTGCGCGGCCCCAGGGGATGGCAAGTGGGCTCTACTTCTGCGGCAACAATCGTTGAGGTCAACCCTCGCCCGCCCAAACCCATCCATTCAGCGGGAACAGCCTCGACCTTGGTGCTCAAATCCGACATATTTACACGAAAAATTACATCAGCCATGTGAGAACTCCTGTAAAGAAATATGGATACATGCAACGGATTGGATAGCGATACGTGCCTGTACCCAATACCGAAAACCGGATTTATATAAAAAAACAGCCCACACAAATAAAATTTTACTCCTTTACCAGGCAGGGCAGCATAGTATGGTCCACGCGCAACGCTGCTCACAATTTTTTTATAAAAAAATAAAATGCAATGATTTGTGATAGCAAGCTGTTTTTCAAAACAAAAAATACTCCGGCAATGTGAATTCGCCGTTTATACAAACTGTAAAAATGTTCCTCCTTCTATCCAAGGGGTGATATAGCCATATGTACTGTTTTTTCGTTCTTTTTCCCAATAAAAACTATAAACAACGCTGTTCCGTGCGTATTTTTTAGCACGTGCAAAGACAATAAGTACAACATATTGAGTGTCGTGGTCTGCAGTGCCTATAAAAGCACCTCCGCAAAATACGTTCAGCTTTGGCACCATCACCATGGTGCCAAAGCCCTCAACATCGCTTATCAGTGCAGCCGTTCAACCCATAGCAAAAACAGGATGCGAGCTTCACCGAAATTTCCTTCACTCAAAGCAACACGGCAGGACAAGTTCAATACACTCCGATTTGCTCCGCAACTCGTTCCTGTCCCTTGTCCCGGCCATAGCCTCTTCTCTTACAGGGCCGCCGTGTAGATCTTTTTGACATCCGCATCTGTGGGGCAACGCGGGTTGGTCAAGCCACAGGCGTCCTTCTGGGCATTGGTCACCATGGTGTCAATATCAGAGGCCTTAACTTCCTTGCCATAACGCTTGCCCAGATCGACCAGGCCAGCCGGGATGCCAATGTCGGCCGACAGTTTCCTGATGGCTACCAGGGCCAGTTCAGCTGCATCCCTAGGAGCAAGACCCGTGGTATTCTCACCCATCAGTTCGGCAATCTTAACAAAGCGGTCTATTTTGGCGATCAGGTTAAAGTTGGAAACATGCGGCAGCAGAATAGCGTTGCACTCGCCGTGGGGCAGATCATAAAAACCGCCCAGTTGATGGGCCATGGCGTGTACATGGCCCAGGCTGGCGTTATTGAAGGCCATACCAGCCAGATACTGGGCAAAGCACATGCCTTCGCGCGCCTTCAGATCTGCACCATTGGCCACTGCCGGTCGCAGATACTTGGCAATGAGTTCAATGGCCTTTTCTGCAGCCGAATCGGTCATGGGGGTGGCAATGGTGGAAACATAGGCTTCGACCGCGTGGGTAAGGGCATCCATGCCAGTGGCTGCGGTGAGCGCCGGTGGCATGCCGACCATAAGAAGTGGGTCGTCTACGGCAACACCAGGAGTAACGCGCCAGTCGACAATAGCCATCTTCACGTGGCGGGAGGTGTCGGTGATGATACAGAAGCGGGTCATTTCCGAAGCAGTGCCAGCAGTGGTGTTGACCGCCAGGTAGGGCGGCATGGGCTTGGAAGATTTGTCGACACCTTCATAGTCATGAATCTTGCCACCATTGGCGATGACCAAACCCACACCCTTGCCACAGTCATGGGAAGAGCCGCCGCCCAGGGTGATGAGGCTGTCGCACTTGTTTTTCTTGTAGACATCCACCCCGTCATGCACATTTGTATCCGTGGGATTGGGAATGGTCTCGTCAAAAACCACATATTTCATTTTGGCAGCATCAAGCAGATCGGTGATCTCTTTGGTAATACCTGCTGCGGTAATACCCTTATCCGTAACAATAAGCGGTTTGGAACCGCCCAGGGCTTTAATTTTTTCAGGAATCTGCTTGGCGGCGCCAATACCGATTAGGGTGACGCTGGGGATGAAGTAACCATAAACTTGTTCTTTTACTGCCATAATGTTCTCCTTACTGTTGACAGTTCCAGGGAATGTTTCGCCTGATCGCATACAGACAGGCTAACCTGTATAAGCAACTATCGTGCCAACATCCCGCGCAGTGAAGCAACAGCCAAAAGGAACAGATGAAAGGAGAAGGCAAAGGTAGAAATTTTACGTATTTTTTCCGCGAACGAACAACAACAAATCTACTCTGTGCGAGAAGCGTAACCTGGACAGCATGACTATCCGCCGCACAGCTCCGGGTCGTTTGGTATCAATGCAAGGGCGGTTTGGGTCACAATGACCCGCGCAAAAAAAGAGAGCTGCCAAGATTAGGTGATGGCGTAGTGCTGGAGTTTTCGGTAGAGGGTTTTACGGCTGATGCCCAGGGCCTCGGCAGTTTTTTGTCGATTACCGCTGTGGGCCTCGAGCAATTTGAGAATGTGCTGCCGCTCCACTGATGCCAAGCTTAGCGCCTCGCCACCGCCATCCATAGGCTCCAGCAACTCTCGGGGCAGACAGCGTTCGCTGATCATACCGTTTTCGGCAAGGATAATGGAGCGTTCGATCACGTTGCGCAGTTCCCGGATGTTGCCGGGCCAGTTGTAGCGCAACATGCAGTCCATAGCGCTGCTCAATACGCGGTAACGGATATGGTTGACGCCGAGGGTGTTCAAAAAATAATCCACCAGCAAGGGGATATCTTCCCTGCGCTGTCTCAGCGGTGGAATATGGATGTTGAAGGCGTTGATACGGTGAAAAAAGGCCTCATTGAAACGTCCCTCCTCAACCTCCTCCTGCAGGCAGCGGTTGGTGGCAAAGAGAAAGCGAATGCTCACTGAACGCTCCTCCTTTTCTCCCAGTCGACGGTACTGGCCTGTTTCCAGCACCCTCAGCAGGGAGGCCTGTACCTCCAGGGGAAGTTCGCCAATTTCATCAAGGAAGAGCGTGCTGCCATGGGCAAAAGAGAGCAGGCCTTCGCGGGAGGACTCAGCTCCAGTGAAAGCCCCCCTGATATAGCCAAACAGTTCACTACGGGCCAGTTCCTTTTGCAGGGCCGCACAGTTTTTGACCACCATGGGATTGGCCAGCAAGGAGCTCCGGTGGATGGCCGTGGCCACGACATCCTTACCCACCCCCGAATCACCGGTGATCAGCACTGGTATCCTGGCAGGTGCAACCTTGTCGATAAGAAACTGAATATTGGCAATTTCCCGGGAATGGCCAATAAAGGGCGTTGACGACTCGCTGTCAACCCCATGTCGCAGCCGATCGTTCTCCCGGGCCAGGCGTACCCGTTGATGCGCCCTTTCCACCAGAAGATCCAGCCGGTCGAGGTGAAAGGGTTTGCGGATAAAGTCATAGGCCCCCATCTTCATGGCCTCCACCGCACTATCCACATCACCGTGGCCAGTGATCATAATCACCTCGGCATGGGGAACCGATTCCCGCACTTGAATCAGGAGGCTGAGGTCAAACACGTCTGGCAGCCGCAGATCCAACAAGATGACGTCAAACCAGTGGCTGCGTAACTGTGCCAAGGCACTGGCACCGTCTTTGGCGGTAAAAATTGTCCTACGGCTGTTGGCCAGTTCCTTCTGCAGGAGACGTCGAATGGTTTCCTCGTCGTCAACCACCAAAACAGCGTAGGATTCCAGTTTCATGGCTGCTGTACCATTGGCAGGAACACATGAAAGGCTGCCCCCTCGCCCACACAGCTCTCGGCCCAAATTGTGCCGCCATGTTGTTGGACAATGGAGTAGCAGGTAGACAGACCAATTCCCACTCCCTTACCCACCGGCTTGGTGGTATAAAACGGTTCAAAGAGTTTTTCTTTCAGCTCCTCGGGGATACCGCAGCCGCTATCGGTAATGATCAACTCCACCCCGCCCTCCCTTGCCACAGTGCAGATATGAATACTACCTGTATCGGCAATAGCATCAAAGGCATTGGTAAGCAGGTTGATGATCACCTGCTTGAGTTGTGATTCATCCCCCATGATGGCAGGAATATCCGAACAGAGCTCTGTGTGTACCGACAGGCCGGAAAGCTGCTTGAAGCGGTGTTTTAAAATAAACAAGGTGTCGGCAATACACTGGTTGAGGTCAACTTGGGCAGTGCTGGGGCTGGTCGGCCTGCTAAAGGTGAGCAGGGTTTGCACGATGTCGCGGCAGCGTAGACATTCGGCAATGATGGTTTGCGTATACTCTTGAAAATCATGGTAGACTTCGCTTCCCACTCGGGCCTCCAGCAGGGTCAGCCTGCGCAGCAAGCCCTGGGCAAAGCCGTTGATGGCGGTCAGGGGATTGTTGATTTCGTGTGCAACTCCAGCGGCAAGCACACCCACAGTGGCCATCTTCTCTGCCTGGTAAAACTGGGCCTGGAATTTTTTCTCCAGGGTCACATCCCGCTTGAAGAGAAGCACCCGTCGCTCGCCTGTTGGGTCTGTCTTGAGCGGCGAGGCTATTATTTCATAATGCCTGAATTCATCGCCCACCTTGTAAATGCACAGATCTCTCACCACTTCATCCAGGTCCAAAGCCCGCAGGGCTGGGCACTCTTCGCAGCGTTGCTGCTGTCCCCGAAAAACCTCATAACAGTGGCGACCAATGGGTGAATTGTGGCCCAGCTGCGGGTACCATGCCATAAAAACATGGTTCACCCGCTGGATGATCAAATCAGCAGAGAGCACTGCCATCAGATCGGCAATACCATCCAGCAGGGCCTGTATTTCCTGGCGCTTGGCCTCCAGTTCCAGGTTGGACTGCTTCAACTGCTCGACCTTGTCCTGCACTTCCTGGTAGAAGCCCACCTTGCAGTGCTCGATACCAATCAGATCATCTAAAGTCATTGTCCGCGGCATCACCACACCTCTTCAATGATCTGTAAAAAATCTTCCCAGGTGGCGAGTTTGGGATTGGTCAGGTTGCAAACATCTTTCTCGGCCATCCGACACATGGCTTCCAAGTTGGCTTGCTGCTGCTTGGGAACAACTTCCCCCAAACGGAGCGGCACCTGGAAAGAGGCAAAAAAATCCTCCAGCCGCTCGATTCCCGCCCGGGCGGTCTTTTCACTATAGTTCTCCTGCTGATTCAGGATCACCCGACCCAATTCCGCCATTTTGCGGATATTGAAGGGCAAATTGAAACGCATGAAACTGGGCAAAAGGATGGGATGCACCACGCCATGCTGCAGGTCGAATTGCCCACCCAGGGAGTGGGCCAGGGCGTGTTCGGCCCCCAATCCAGCGTTGCTGAAGGCTATGGAAGCGGAAACCGAGGCAATACTCAGCTGCTCTAAAGCCTCCTGGGAGCGGGTCGCCACGGCAGTAGGCAGATGGGAGAGGATGAGGTCCACTGCCTTGAGGGAATGCATCTCGGTCAGTGGCGAGGCAATGCGTGACATGTAGGCCTCAATGGCGTGCGCCAAAGCATCGACTGCAGAATGAATAATGAGCGATTCCGGTTTGGTGCGCAGGATAAGCGGGTCGACAATGGAGATATTCGGTACCAAAGTGCGGGTGATAATCGACATCTTCACCTGTCGCTGCATGTCGGTGATAATGCAGAATTGACTGATATCCGAGCCGTTACCTGCGGTGGTGGTGATCAACAGCATGGGTGGCAAGGGGCGGCGCACTCGATTGGCTCCCTCGTAGTCTGCTATTTTGCCCCCATTGCTCACCAAGATGGCCACGCCCTTGGCCGTGTCGAGCACACTGCCGCCACCAATGGCGATAATCACATCCGCACTATGCTTTAAATAAAAATCGGCCCCTTGTTCCACTTGAAAATCCCGGGGATTGGGAACCACGTTGGGATAATATACCCAACGAATACCTTCCCGTTCCAGAATGTCTTGCAGGCGCTGCAGCCAGCCAGCCTTTTCTATACCACTGTCGCTGACTACAAAGGCCCTTTTCGCCCCCAAGCTGCGGGCGCATTGCCCTGCATAGTCGAGACTGCCACAGCCAAAAATAATTTCTGGGATGGCGAATTTGGAAATACGCATACTACTCCCGTACAACTTTTACCTTAAGGGCTATCCTCATTGCCCGAGCAGGGCAACCTCTGCACAAAAGCGTCCAGCAAATAGCCATCAGTATCGGATACCTGGTTGTAAACAATACTGTTTATCTGCACAGGCGCAGTGCGCAACCGCGGTACACCAGAATAATACTCGCCCGGCACTTCCTTTGACTCTGCTTCTCTGTCAGCAGGCCTGCTCTGAAGCCCTATTTCTTAGCTAATATTAATATACTGATCTATTATTTCGTTATTTTATTATAGAATAATGGATACTCCCATGAGCAAAACACCTATTGAGGACAAAAATATTGAGGTGTAAAAACTGCTGGCAAGGAGACTGGCCTGCTGACTGAGACAATGAGAAAAAATATTGGTGAACAACCGATGAATAAGACAAAAAACAGATACGCGTACAACGCTACCCTGCTGCCGTCACCTTGGCGGCATTTCTGGTGCGCTCCAGCGCAGTTCGGTGCATTACAAGCAACAAGCAGGCGACAAAAAAATTCAGCACATTCTCACGGTACTAATATGTCCTTTTTCTCACGATAGGTGCCAAGCGGCTCCATCCCTCCAGCAGTACCCATCAAGGCACATGCAAAAGCGTGTTGCCAGCGCCTGCAACCCGCTCTATGCTGTGGCACACTTTTTGTTTTGGATAAGTTACCTTTTGCTCCATTTTGGATGGCTGTCTGCCTCACCCAGACGATTACACGGACCAACACTATAGTAGATGCAATGCCGTGGATGCACACATGGCTAAAAAAATTCCATCTTACTGTATCTTTCGCTGGCTCTTTTTTTTCCTCCCTGCCCTGGTACAATTTTTCTGCGGTTGTACCTTTACTCGTCAAAGAGTTCGCCCTCAGTGCCTCTCAAATCAGAGTCATTATCTCTGCCTTTCAAATAGGCTATGTGCTCATCGTGCTGTTCACCAGTTGGCTGTCGGATGCCATTGGTCCCAAGCGAGTCACCCAAGCAAGTCATTGTGGCAGCCACTCTCCTTGCCGGCACCTTTTCCACTCTGTTTGCCTTGTTTACCAGCAACTTTACCAGTATCCTGGTTCTGTAAGTTTTGTCGGGCTTGGCCACCGGGGCCATCTATGTGTCGGGCATGGCCCTTTTGAGCCAATGGTTCACTGCCAACGAGCGGGGCCGGGTCCTCAGTCTTCTCACCGTGGCCATTCCCCTGGCCGGTGCGGCAAGCTGCCTACCTGATCACCGGCTGATTCGCCACCCGCTGGGGCTGGCGCGCCCGGGGTACTGGCCACCTCGCTGCCACCTTTTCTCGCCTTTGTCTGCACCGCCTTCATGGTCCAGGAACGCAGGCAAGCACAAACCCAGAAGGTAACTGCTCCATAGACAAAACGCCCACCACATGGGGCAAAAAAGGGCTTCAGCATTATAACCTGGGTACCGGCCCTGCTCATTCACCCTGGCGGCAGGTGGTGACGCCAGCAGCGCTGTGGCAAGCAGCACCATGCTTGCCTCCTTGACGGTATTTATTGGTGTGCCTGCAACCATGCTCTGTGGTTTTTTGGCAGACAAGTATGGTCGCATCCGAATATCGTGCTCGCCTCCCTGGCCAGTTGCGCGGGCAGCAGCTTGGCTGGTTTTACTCATGGTCGGCCAATGTGGTTGGTGACCATAGCCTGCCTGTGGCTTGGTTGTTGGGTAATTGTGGAGACCGCCATGTACAAGGCGGTATTAACCGAGGTGGTGCCCGAACGTTTTTTTGGCACTGCCCTGGGTTTGCAATCTGTGGCCGGCTTTGGCATGACTACGATTTCACCCGCAATATTTGGTGTCTTTTTGCAGCAGTACAACCCTGGCGTAACGTTGCCAATGCCGTGTTGTGGTGACCTTCGTACCTGGTACTGGCCCTTCCAAGCCTGTTGGCATCCCTGGCCGCGCTCTGCCTGGTTTGGTGGCAAAAAAGGCATCCCACCCAGGCCTGGACTTAAAACTGCGTGCAAAGAAAGAGGGCAAGATATCGAGGTTGAACCTGAAGTGCTGCTTGTCTGGCACCTGGGTCAGGTGTTCAATAAAAAATACAAAAAACCATGGCTACACTTGAGCGGGCCATTGCAATAGCAGCACAGGCCCATTTTGGTCAGACAGACAAGGGGGGAGAGCCCTATATCCTTCACCCGCTCCGCGTCATGCTACGCATGCACAGCGAAGAGGAAAGGATCACCGCGGTTCTCCACGATGTGGTCGAAGACTCGCAGTGGACCTTGGCAGCCCTCAGGGCAGAAGGATTTTCTCCGGCTATTCTTCAGGCCCTGGAAGCCTTGACCAAAAGACCCAAAGAAGATCGCCTCAGTGCTGCCCGTCGAGCAGCGGCAAATACCTTGGCCCGGGCAGTCAAGCTGGCCGATAATACGGAAAACCTGGACTTGAGCCGCATCCCACAGCCATCAGATAAGGACTTGGCACGTATAGCGCAATACCGCCAAGTCAGGCAAATACTGGAAGATGCTTGCCAGTTGCACCAAAAGAAAAAGTAGCGCTTGAAAATTATTCTTGCAATAAACGAGTTTGGGCAGGGCCTCATACGTAGTCTGACCAAAAGGTCGTCTTGTGATGGCCAGCATTCCCTCCCTTTGCGGCCAACAAAACAACCAATTAAATTTTTCTGCTTTTTAAGAAGTGGGGTTCTCGTCTGCAGACGGAAGAGGTAGAGCAGCGGTCAAAGCCCGTATTCTGGTCAGCAATTCGTCGCGGCCCTGGCCTGTTTGCGCTGAAAAGAGAATGCGCTCATCTGCCTTGACCTGTAAGCCGGCATCCAGAAGGGTTGCGTTTTTTTCCTGCTGATTGCGGCTGAGCTTGTCTGCCTTGGTGTAGACAAGCAGATACGGTCGGGCAACATGCCTAAGCCAATCCACCAACTCACGGTCGAGTCGCTTGAGTTCATGGCGCAGATCAACAATGACCACCACACAGGCCAAGCTGTGGCGCGTTTCCACGTAGCCTGCCACCAACTCGCCCCAGAACTGGCGCTGTTTTTTGGAGACCTGCGCGTAGCCGTAGCCAGGCAAATCCACCAGATAGAAGTTGTCGGCCACGGTAAAAAAATTCAGGTTCTGGGTTTTACCTGGCTTGGAACTGGTTTTAACCAGACCCTTGCGACCCAACAACCGGTTGATCAGGCTGGATTTACCCACATTGGAGCGGCCGGCAAAGGCAATTTCCGGCACCAGCGGCGGCGGCAGTTGCTGTAGGGTATGGGCAGCCAAGAGAAAACGGGTCTGCTGCAAAGAATGCATGTTCATCCAACTGTGTTCTGAGCAGAAATTGTGGCCAGGAGGGCATGGTCCCTGGGCGGCAGTTCCGTAGGGAGCAAACCCTGCCAATGGAATTGTGAACCCAGCCTGACCCGGAATACTGCCACTATGCCCCATCCGAGGTGTTGTTGTCCAGGTTAGAATGGGTCTATCGCAGGCTGCGTGAATTGTTGTTCCAAATCCTCCGCCTAATTCACTCCCCTCCAGGATACAGCTGTTCACTTGAGTAGTTTATTCCAATGTGAAAAAGCAATTTTTCCCCACCTGAAAAACAAGAAAAACAACCGATATTTCAAGCTGTTCAGGACCCTTGCGAAGAAGAGGAGAAAAAACTATAGTGCGCACTTCATGCCTGTGGCTATTGCTGCGACCACTTATTTGTACCGCTCCTTATCTTTTAAGACCAAAGCACTATGCTCACCATCCTCCGTTTTCTGCTCTCCTGGCTTGTCCGCGTGCTTTTTCGACTGCGCATCCAGGGAGAATACAGCAACCCTGCCCAGCGTCCGCTGCTCATCATTGCCAATCACGAATCGTTTCTTGATGGTCTGCTACTCGGGCTTTTTCTACCGGGCAATCCCGTGTTCGTGGTCCACACCTGGGTGGCAGAGAATTTCTGGTTCCGCCAGATTCTCAAAGCAGTGGATTACCTGGAGGTCGATCCAACCAAGCCCTTGGCGATCAAGCGGGTTATCAAGATGCTGGAAAGCGGCAGACCGGTGGTAATCTTTCCCGAAGGCCGCATCACGGTCAGTGGCGGTCTGATGAAAATCTACGATGGCCCGGCCTTTGCCGCAGCCAAGAGCGATGCCTTTATTCTACCGGTTTGCTTGCAGGGAACACGCCACAGTTATCTGTCCAGGCTGCACGGGAAGGTGCCCCGGCGTTTATTGCCGCGCATCACCATGACTCTGCACCCGCTGCGCCGCATCAGCATGCCCAGCTTTGGCAGCGCCAAGCAGCGCCGTCGAGCGGCAAGCGAGGCCATGCGCCACATCATGCAGGAGATGCTTTTTGCCTCCCAAGCTAGAAGCACGCTTTTTTCTGCCTTTTGCGATGCCATGGAGCTACATGGAAGGTACCATACAATTGTGGAGGATATCCGGCGCAAACCTTACAACTATCAGGATTTACTCAAGACCAGCCTGATGCTCAGCCGGCTTGTTCTGAAAAAAACGCTGCTGCCCTCCCGGGCCAAAGTGGGGATACTGCTACCCAACCTGATGCCAAGCGTGGCACTCTTTTTGGGTTTGAGCGTCCAAGGAAGAATCCCGGCCATGCTCAACTACACGGCCGGCGCTCATGGACTTCGCTCTGCCTGCATAGCTGCGGAAATCGATGTGATAGTCAGCTCGCGCACCTTTGTAGAGCAGGCACGGCTTACCCAGGTATTGGCACAACTTTACGGCATCAAACTGTTGTATCTTGAAGACTTGCGCGCAACCATCAGCCTGCAGGACAAACTCTGGCTCCTCTTTTGGGCACTTTGGCGGCCGCGCGCCATGGAACAGTCAGTGGCCTCAGATGAGGCTGCGGCCATCCTGTTTACCTCTGGTTCAGAAGGTGCACCCAAGGGAGTGGTTCTTTCCCACCGGGCCTTGCTGGCCAACATCGATCAGGTTCTCGCGGTGATTGACTGCACCAGCCAGGATCGCTTTCTCAATGCACTGCCTATCTTTCACTCCTTTGGATTGACTGCTGGCACACTTTTACCCATCCTGCATGGCTGCTCCCTGTTTTTATACCCCAACCCGCTCCATTACCGGGTTATTCCGGAACTGGCCTATGACAGAAACTGCACCATCCTGCTTGGCACCAGCACTTTTTTGGGGAACTACGCCAAAATGGCGCATCCGTACGATTTTTTTCGGATTCGCTATGCTGTTGTGGGTGCAGAGAAGTTAAGCCCAGAGGTGCAGCAGCTCTGCTTCGAAAAACTGGGTGTACGCGTTTTTGAAGGCTATGGCGTCACCGAAACCGCACCGGTGCTCAGCCTGAATACGCCCATGGCCTATTGCTCCGGTACGGTTGGCCAGTTGTTGCCGGGTATCGAATACCACCTTGAGCCGGTGGAAGGCCTAGCAGAGGGCGGTGTTTTGCATGTGCGGGGGCCAAACCTTATGAATGGCTATTTGCGGGCCACAGCGCCGGGCCAACTGGAGGTACCGCAATCCGTGGCAGGGCCTGGCTGGTATGACACCGGCGACATAGTCAGTATCGATGCAAACGGTTTTATGCGCATTATTGGCCGGGTGAAGCGCTTTGCCAAAATCGCAGGGGAAATGATTTCTCTGGAAAGCGTGGAGGCTCTGGCGCGCACCGCCTCGCCCGAGGCAGAGCATGCCGTGATTGCCGTAACCGATAGGCAACGGGGGGAAACGCTTGTTTTATTCACCACCGATACACAACTTGAACGCAGTGCCTTGCTGGCTGCCGCAAGACAGCAGGGACTTGCCGAACTCCTTATTCCCAAACGCCTTGAACGGGTGGAGCGGTTGCCTCTGCTGGGCACCGGAAAAACCGATTATGTGCGCCTGGCCAAAATGACCACAGAAACTGCCGAGTAAGTCGCTGGTAATTTCGCTGGCAATTGCATAAAAAAACGCCTCCCTGGGAAAAGCAAAGAGGCGTTGGCAAAAATTGTATGGGAACTGGAGATCCTTAAATCACCTTGTTGAGCGTATATTCTATAATTCCCTCTGCCCCGCATTTCTTCAGTTTGGGCACCAGGTCGCGCACCTGATGCTCAGAGACCACGGTTTCCACTGAAAACCACTCCTGCTTGTAGAGTTGGGCCACAGTGGGTGCGGTGACACTGGGCAACAGTTCGGTGATGTCATCCAGTTTGCCCGCAGGCACGTTCATCTTCAACCCAACAATGCGGTCTGCCCGTAAGGCGCCTTGGAGCAACATGGCAACATTGCCGATCTTGTCTGCCTTCCAGGCGTCGGCCATGGCCTGTCGCCCGGCAATGAGTTGTACGTTGGACTGCATCAACTCATGTATGACTTTGAGCCCATGTGCGCGGAGGGTACTTTCTGTTTCCGTGACCTCCACAATGGCGTCGGCCAGTCCGGAAACAGCCTTGGCCTCGGTGGCACCCCAGGAGAAACTGATATCCACCGTAAGACCGCGCCCCTCGAAAAATTTGCGGCTCACATTAACCAGCTCCGTGGCAATTCGCTTGCCATTTAGCTGCTCCACATTGGTAATGCCGGAATCTCCGGGCACCGCCACCACCCAACGGGTTGGCGCCTTGCTCACCTTGGAATAAATCAAGTCAGCCACCACCTCCACATCCGATTCATTTTCCAAGGTCCAATCTTTACCGGTAATGCCCGCATCCAGCATGCCAGACTCCACATAGCGTGACATTTCCTGCGGCCGGCAAATAAAGCAAGAAAGTTCCGGATCATCCACTTCGGGAAAGTAGTTGCGCGAGGCTAGTTTGATACGCCAGCCCGATTTTCTGAACAGTTCAATGGTTGCCTCTTCCAGGCTGCCCTTGGGAATACCCAGCTTTAAAACCTGCATTTTTTACTCCTTTTTTACAGCACAATGATCATCAATTATTCTTTGCGGCCATACACCTGCTCGGGCTCAAATACCTTATTTTGAAAAACAGGTACCAACTGCCCTGCTTCCACCCGGCGGTAAAAACAGCTGCGGTAACCGGTATGGCAGGCTGCACCGCCAAGCTGCTCCACCTTGTAGATAACGGTATCGGCATCACAATCCACTAAAATTTCCCGCACCAGCTGCACATGGCCAGAGCTTTCTCCCTTGAGCCAAAGCTGCTCACGGGAACGGCTCCAGTAATGGGCTTTGCCAGTAGCCAGGGTTTTTTCCCAGGCAAGCTGATTGATAAAGGCCAACATCAACACCTCGCCACTGCTGTAGTCCTGGACAATGGCAGGCAAAAGTCCTTGTTCGTTTTTCTGAAAGGCAAGTTCAATCATGATCTTCGTCAATTCGGTACGAGTGCAGGCTGGGCTGTTTCAGGCGGCACAAACATGCTGCGCCCCTGCCTTTTGCTTGTGAATCGCTTATGAATCATAGGGTAGGAGCAGTATGCCCACGATAAGGATACAGCCACGACAGGATTCACAAAGCAATCTTGTATTATACCAGATCAAACATATTCCGAGCAACAGCTTTAAATGTTGCTTGCCTGCCACACTCGCCAGGCAGACCTCGGCCCGATGCAGGCGGAGATGCGAAACACAACATAACCTGTTTCTTTGCGCTTATGCCCACAGGCAAGCAGATGCCTCGGGCTTGGTTAGAAGGATGATCAGTTATCTGGTTACGTTACAATCTCCTATCCTCTAACATAATTCCGCTTTGCCAACACCGGCATTGCTGGTATAGCGCAATGGTTGCGCAGCTGAGCAGAAAATTAGAACACAAGGACTTGTATGGGTCATATCACCTTAATTACCGGAGGGGCCAAAAGCGGCAAAAGTGCCTTTGCCGAGCAACTGGCGCAGCAGCGTGGCAGGCGACTCGGCTATATCGCCACTGCCAGGGCCATGGATGATGAAATGCGCGAGCGCATCCGCCGCCACCAAGAGCGCCGGGACACACGCTGGCAGACTCTGGAGGAGCCATTACAACCAGCAAAACTTATTGCAGCCCACGCGCTAAGCACTGATTTTGACGTGTTGCTGCTCGACTGCCTGACAGTGCTCATTACCAATATCCTACTCCGAGAACCACACAACTGGGATACGCCTGCACCCGCACTCCTGCTTGAGTTAGAAGAGCAGGTTATGGCAGAAATCAAGGCCTTGGCTGCGGCCGCGACAGATTTTCCCGGCCAGGTGATCATGGTGGCCAATGAAGTAGGCTTCGGTCTTGTCCCTCCTTCGCCCCTGTCCCGCCTTTTCCGCGATTGTGCGGGCAGTGCCAGTCAATATCTTGCTGCCAGGGCCGATACCGTGTACCTAGTAGTGGCAGGACTGCCGCTCTGCCTCAAAAATGCATAACATTGCTGTGTAAAATCCATGGCTTCCCTTATTTTGATGATCCAGTTCATGACCCGCTATCCTGTGCCTGGTGAAATACCCTTCACTGCCGCGCACTTTGTACGGGGCATGCAGTGGATGCCCCTGGTAGGTTTGCTTGTTGGCATTCCTGCGGCTCTGACCATGTTGGTGGCTGCGCCCATCCTGGGCAATGTATTGGCTGCTTTTACCGCCGTGACCGTGCTGATCATTGTCACTGGCGGCCTGCACCTGGACGGTATCGGCGACACCGCAGACGGTCTGTTCTCCTGCCGACCACGCGAAGAGATGCTGACCATCATGCGCGACTCCACGTTGGGGGCCAATGGTGTTACTGCCATTATCCTCGCCATTGTGTTCAAACTTCTCCTGCTAAGCGCCCTGCCTACCGGCACCGCGGTTATCGCTTTGCTGGCCGCTCCCCTTACGGCACGCATGGCCTTAACCTGGCATGCAGCTGTGGCCCCGTATGCCAGGTCCGAAACAGGCCTGGGTGAATTTGTCAACCAGGTTGGTCTTTCCCAAGCGCTGGCTGCAAGTCTGGTAGCCCTTGTTTTGCTCACTCCAATTCTGTTATTTTTGCAGGTATCATGGGTTGTGTACCTGTTCACCCTGGGCAGCATTGTAGTTGCCACTATACTGATTGCCGTACTCTTTGCCCGTTCGCTGGTTAAAAAAGTGGGCGGCATAACCGGTGATACCATCGGCGCCACTATTGAATTGTGTGAAACAGGCACCCTGCTTATTTTTTTTCTATTCTGGAAGCATTTATCATGAACGTTACCCGGCTCTACCTTATCCGCCATGGAGAAACAGAAGAAAATCGCAACGGCATCCTGGTGGGCAGCACCGATGTGCCTTTAAACGATACTGGTCGCTACCAATCCCTGACACTTGCCGATACGCTGCAAGAGCTGCACATTGACGCCATCTTTGCCAGCCCACTGCAGCGCGCCGTGGAAACTGCCATCCTCGCCTTTGGCAAGGATGCCCGGATCATTACCGACAGCAGTCTGCGTGAATTCCATTTCGGCCAGTGGGAAGGACTACATTTCACGGAAATTTCCAAACACTATCCCGAGTTATGGAAAACCTGGATCCATGATTGGGAAAACACTGACATCCCCGAAGCAGAGGCCTTTTCCGCCTTTACCAAACGAGTTCTCGATTTTTGCACCGAGATCCTCCGCGATCATGCCGGACAAAACCTGGCGCTAGTATCCCACGGTGGTTGCATCCGTGCCCTTCTAGGTCACTATTTCAGCGGATCTGCCGGTGCAGGATACTGGAAATTCAAGGTGGAAAATGCCACCCTCAGCGAGGTGGAATTTGCCGGTGAATTGCCTATCCTCACCCGTTTCAATTACCGATAAGAGACACTCCATGGAGCTGTTGCAGCAAACCATCCAAGCCATTCGTCCGCTGGACGAGGCGGTTATGGCCGCCACCCAGAGGGAAATTGACTACTGTTTGAAGCCGCCGGGCAGCTTGGGAAAACTAGAGGATATTGTTCGCCAGATAGCAGGTATTACCGGCAAGGTACACAACAGGATCAACAAAAAAGCCATTGTGGTGATGATGGCGGATAACGGTGTCCGTACCGAAGGCGTAGCCATGTATCCGCAAGACGTTACCCGCATTGGCGCAGATTTCGTGACCAGCGGCCGCATGGGGGTGAATTTTCTGGCCAAATATGCCCAAGCCGACATCATTGCCGTGGACTTGGGTATTGCTGTGGACATTACCGAGCTGTCCGAGGTTGTGCACCGGAAAATCCGCTACGGTACAGCCAACTTCCTGGAAGAACCGGCAATGACCCGGGCCGAGGCCATTACTGCCCTGGAAACCGGTATTGAGCTGACGCTTGCCGCTATTGATCAAGGCTACGATCTGTTTGGCGTGGGAGAAATCGGCATCGGCAACACTACGGCCAGTGCTGCTGTGCTCTATGCCTTTACCCAAGCTCCCATAGAGCGAGTGGTTGGCAGAGGAGCAGGCCTGACCGATGCTGCTTTTGCCCGCAAAAAAGAAGTGGTGCGGCAGGCGGTGCACCTGCACCAGCCCAATCCTGAAGACCCATTGGATGTGCTGGCCAAGGTGGGGGGCCTGGATATTGCCGGTATGGCTGGTGTGTATTTGGCCTGCGCATCCCGGCGCGTTCCAGTGGTTACCGATGGGCTCATCTCTAATGTGGCGGCCCTGGCTGCCATGCGCCTGGCCCCAACCTCCATCGCCTACATGATCCCTTCCCACCTCTCCTCTGAACCAGGCGCTGTATTGCTCCAAAAAATAACCGGGCTGACAGCTATGCTCAACATGGACATGCGCTTGGGTGAGGGTACTGGCTGCGCCCTGCTCTTCAACATCATTGAAGCAGCCCTGTGCATGATTGAAGAAATGGGGACCTTTGCTGTCCTGGGCAAAAGCAAGGATGAAATAGCAGACAAGGCCAGAGCCTACCGGGGTGAATTTGGCAAACAAAAAAAAGCTTGTTAAAAGGACGACAATCCTTCAATGCGGCGGGATCATGCACCTCAACGAATCAGCCGTCATGGCCGGCAATTCATTGTGAACACTATTTAGAAATTTCTGTCAAAAATGCCTAAAACAAGACTGCAAAACAAGGGATATACTCAAGTATACACGGGGAGCGGAAAAGGCAAAACCACAGCGGCCCTTGGCTTGGCCTTCCGCGCCATGGGCTGGGGAATGAAAACCTACATCGGCCAATTCATGAAAGCTCAAAAATACGGCGAGTTAGATGCGGCCCGTATGGTTGCTGCATACATAGTCATTGAGCAGTATGGCCTGAACACCTTTGTGCATGTGCAGAATCCCCCTGATGCAGAACACGTGGCTATGGCAAAATCCGGATATGAAAAAATACAAACTGCTCTCTTCTCAAAGAAGTACGACATCGTCGTAGCCGATGAGATTCTTACCTCGAACTACTTCAACCTGCTTTCCACCCACGAACTATTGAACCTTATTGAAGAAAAGCCAAATAGTGTGGAGTTAATCCTAACAGGACGTTATGCCCCACAAGAAATTGTTGAGGCGGCAGACCTGGTTTCAGAAATAAAAGAGATCAAGCACTACTACCATCTCGGTGTAGAGACCAGGAAAGGTATAGAGCGCTGAAATCAGTAGCCACCAGCAATGCCGGCAGCTTAACAGCTTGTGAGCTGCGAGTATTTTTATCCCTGCCTGCCCACCACAATGTTGTCCCAATTGGTCACTGCCAGTCACTGCCAGTCACTGCCATAAGTACTGTAACTCCAAAGTACCTACCGTACCCCAAACACGTACTTTTTATGTGTCTGGCCCTCTGAAAGACTGATCCTGCTCGTTGTTGAAGGCCATTTCGTTAAGCGAGTATATTCCCTTAACGGAGGTGTTCGCAACAGTACAAGGCAGAGTCACTGGCTTTGGCGGAAAAGATTGGGGTTGCGGCAGCAGCCAGGCAATTGGGACTTCATGAAAGCCAACTGTATAACAACTGGAGGACTGAAGGAGCAAGGCTCGTCTTTCACAGTCACAGGATAAGAGCGCCGTGGAAGAACGGCTTCTGGTGGAGAGTGTCCGCCTCAAGCGCCAGTTGGCTGAGCAGGCCAAGGAGTTGGCCATCGTAAAAAAGGCCGCAGCGTACTTTGCCAAGAGCCTGAAGTGAAGTACGTCTTTATGCCTGCCTATGTTTTTTTTACTTGGCACATGAAAATACTGACAATCCCTTGCCTTGACAGAAGGGGATCAGGGAATCATGTTTCTGAGTAAGATCAAAAAAGCAAAACAACCTGCTGGAACATCACGAGGAGGTGCATCATGTCGAAACTTTATTATGCTGGTAAAGAAATTCCCCTGGATGAAAATGGCTTTCTCAAAAATCAGGACGATTGGAACGAGGAGGTAGCTCGGCTTCTTGCTGACCGTGAAGGTTTGGCGTCATTAACAGCAGAGCAGATGGACATCATACGATTTATGAGAGAATATTTTATTAAGTACCATGTATTTCCGATACTCAACAATGTTTGCCGGATTACTAAGCAGCCCAAAAAGTGCGTCAATGAGCAGTTTGTAAACCCTGAGATTGCATGGAAAATAGCAGGATTGCCCAAGCAGGACGGCATTCGCTTTGTCACCCTGGATGGTAAAAACTACATTATGGAACCATATGGCTAAATACCGTGACAGACTCACCAGACAGACTCACCAACGAAGAGGGGGTTGACCATGTATAATGAAAAAGAGCTGTGCGACAAAATTATATCTCTGTATCCAGATATTGGCGCCTGTGGTATTGACATTGACGTCAACTATAATCAAGACCAAAAGACATGGCTTGTCCATTTAAAAAAGGACGCTCACTCCTTAAAGCATTTTCTTGAGCAGCAAGATGCCGACAAATGCATGGAAGGAACACAATGCGTTGCTCTTGGTCTTGATATAGCACAGTTGCGGAAAAACATTGAAAATGAGCAATTTTAGCAGATGTCTTGCTTATTGAGAAGCAGCGCTGCAGCTTCACATGCCCATTGTGAATCGTGACGGAAAAAGGTACGCGTCTTAGATATCTCAGCAGGCGCCGTCGCTCCTCCTTAGGGTACAATCGGTACAATCGGTACAATCGGTACAATCGTACATGAATCCTAGGGAACTCAAAAAACAACAGCTTTCAAATAAAGCCATTTCTTTTTTTATAAAAACAAACCCCCCCTCTAACTCATAGAGGGGGGTTTTATGGTATGAATCGGCGGCGACCTACTCTCCCACATAGTTTCCCATGCAGTACCATCGGCGCTGAAGAGCTTAACTTCCGTGTTCGGAATGGGAACGGGTGGGACCTCTTCGCCATGGCCACCGAAAACTGTATAAAACAGTGACAATTAAAGAGCAGGGTATGCTTTGTTTACAAAAGTATATGGTTAAGCCGCACGGCTCATTAGTATCGGTAAGCTCCATGTGTTGCCACACTTCCACACCCGACCTATCAACGTTGTAGTCTTCAACGAGCCTTTAGGTGGCTTACGCCACGGGATATCTTATCTTGGAGTGGGTTTCCCGCTTAGATGCTTTCAGCGGTTATCCCTGCCGAACGTGGCTACCCAGCAATGCCTTTGGCAAAACAACTGGAACACCATTGGTTCGTCCATCCCGGTCCTCTCGTACTAGGGAAAGATCTCCTCAAATATCCTGCGCCCGCAACAGATAAGGACCAAACTGTCTCACGACGTTTTAAACCCAGCTCACGTACCACTTTAATCGGCGAACAGCCGAACCCTTGGGACCTGCTTCAGCCCCAGGATGTGATGAGCCGACATCGAGGTGCCAAACCTCCCCGTCGATGTGGACTCTTGGGGGAGATAAGCCTGTTATCCCCGGAGTACCTTTTATCCGTTGAGCGACGACCCTTCCATGCGGAATCGCCGGATCACTAAGACCTACTTTCGTACCTGCTCGAGATGTCTCTCTCGCAGTCAAGCTCCCTTATGCCTTTACACTCTACGGCTGGTTTCCAATCAGCCTGAGGGAACCTTCGCGCGCCTCCGTTACGCTTTAGGAGGCGACCGCCCCAGTCAAACTACCCACCAGACACTGTCCTGGATCCGGATTACGGACCGCAGTTAGAGTTCAGAGATAACAAGGGTGGTATTTCAAGGATGGCTCCACCGACACTAGCGTGCCAGCTTCAAAGCCTCCCACCTATCCTACACATGTTATCCCTAAACACAATGCCAAGCTATAGTAAAGGTTCACGGGGTCTTTCTGTCTTGTTGCGGGTAACCGGCATCTTCACCGGTACTACAGTTTCGCTGAGTCTCTGGTTGAGACAGTGGGGAAATCGTTACGCCATTCGTGCAGGTCGGAACTTACCCGACAAGGAATTTCGCTACCTTAGGACCGTTATAGTTACGGCCGCCGTTTACCGGGGCTTCGGTTCAATGCTTTGCTTGCGCTGACATGTCCCCTTAACCTTCCGGCACCGGGCAGGCGTCAGACCCTATACTTCGTCTTACGACTTCGCAGAGTCCTGTGTTTTTAGTAAACAGTCGCTCCCCCCATTTCACTGCAACCCCCGTAGGCTCACTATTGTATAAAAGATCACCATGAGGGCACACCTTCTCCCGAAGTTACGGTGCTATTTTGCCGAGTTCCTTAACCAGAGTTCTCTCAAGCGCCTTGGTATATTCTACCTGTCTACCTGTGTCGGTTTGCGGTACGGTCACCAGTGTAAATGTATACGAGGCTTTTCCTGGAAGCATGGAATCAACCACTTTGCAGCCCTTTGGGCTTCGTCATCACGCCTCGGCGTTACAAGGACCCGGATTTGCCTAAGTCCTCCGCCTACACGCTTAAACCAGGTATTCCAACACCTGGATGGTCTATCCTTCTTCGTCCCCCCTTATACAAGTTCTACACCAGCGGTACGGGAATATTAACCCGTTTCCCATCAGCTACGCTCTTCAGCCTCGCCTTAGGGGCCGACTAACCCTGAGCAGATTAACTTGACTACAGGAAACCTGAGACTTACGGCGTGGAGGTTTTTCACCTCCATTTTCGCTACTCGTGTCAACATACGCTCTTGTGATACCTCCAGCACACCTCACGATGCACCTTCTCAGGCCTACACAATGTTCTCCTACCATCGATTGCTCGATCCGTAACTTCGGTACCATGCTTAAGCCCCGTTAAATTTTAGGCGCAAATTCACTAGACCAGTGAGCTATTACGCTATCTTTAAAGGATTGCTGCTTCTAAGCCAACCTCCTGGTTGTCTCAGCAATTTCACCTCCTTTCCCACTTAGCATGGTTTAGGGACCTTAGTTGACGGTCTGGGCTCTTTCCCTCTCGACCACGGAACTTATCTCCCGTAGTCTGACTCCTGCGATAGAACTTGACGGCATTCGGAGTTTGCATGGGGTTGGTAATCCGGTGGGACCCCTAGCCCAAACAGTGCTCTACCTCCGTCAGTCAACTCGCAAGGCTATACCTAAATATATTTCGGAGAAAACCAGCTATCACCGAGTTTGATTAGCCTTTCACTCCTATCCACACCTCATCCGAACAGTTTTCAACCTATAGCGGTTCGGGCCTCCATCTCGTGTTACCGAGACTTCACCCTGGACATGGATAGATCACCCGGCTTCGGGTCTACCCCACGCAACTCTTCGCCCTGTTAAGACTCGCTTTCGCTACGGCTACGCCTGGCGGCTTAACCTTGCTGCGTAGGATAAGTCGTTGACTCATTATGCAAAAGGCACGCTGTCACATCATAAAGATGCTCCAACTGCTTGTAAGCTGACGGTTTCAGTTTCTATTTCACTCCCCTCCCGGGGTTCTTTTCACCTTTCCCTCACGGTACTTGTTCACTATCGGTCACCAGGTAGTATTTAGCCTTGGAAGATGGTCCTCCCGGATTCCCACAAGGTTTCACGTGCCTCGTGGTACTCGGGGACTCCCTAGGGTGAGTCAATATTTCGAATACCGGGCTATCACCGTCTATGGCCGGCCTTTCCATGCCGTTCTTCTATATCTTCTCAATCCCATGTCGGGGCCCCACAACCCCCATGAGCAAGCCCATGGGTTTGGGCTATTCCGCGTTCGCTCGCCACTACTGACGGAATCTCTATTGATTTCTATTCCTGAGGGTACTGAGATGTTTCACTTCCCCTCGTTCGCCTTCATAACCTATGGATTCAGTTATGAATGACGGAGTTTGAACTCCGCCGGGTTCCCCCATTCGGAAATCTCCGGATCAAAGCCTGTTAGCAGCTCCCCGAAGCTTATCGCAGCTTTCCACGTCCTTCTTCGCCTCCTGGTGCCAAGGCATCCGCCATCAGCCCTTAATAGCTTAACCATAAGTCTTTTGTAAACTAAGCTAAACTCTAAACGCTTGCAGTAGTACACCGATCAAACCCATGCAGACATACAAAAAAACATCCACACAGACCAATCGGTTCTACGATTTAGATACCCTGCTATTTAATTGTCAAAGAACAAAAACTTCTCGTGAAAGTTTAAAGTTGAATGTTGAATAAAAAACTCCTACTCAACACCCAACCTTACCCCTTCAAGCCTGGTGGAGGTGAACGGGATCGAACCGATGACCTCCTGCGTGCAAGGCAGGCGCTCTCCCAGCTGAGCTACACCCCCAATCCCCTCGCTACGCCTGGTGGGCCTAGGTGGACTTGAACCACCGACCTCACGCTTATCAGGCGTGCGCTCTAACCAAGCTGAGCTATAGGCCCATGTCCTTGATCTCTCAAAACCAAATAGGAAGAGCAGGGTTGATCCCATATGGGCCTAAAACGACCCATACTTTCCTTATAAAGGAGGTGATCCAGCCCCAGGTTCCCCTAGGGCTACCTTGTTACGACTTCACCCCAGTTACCAGCCATACCTTGGCAGCCTGCCTCCCGAAGGTTAGCTCAACTGCTTCTGGTACAACCGACTCCCGTGGTGTGACGGGCGGTGTGTACAAGGCCCGGGAACGTATTCACCGTGGCATGCTGATCCACGATTACTAGCGATTCCAACTTCATGGAGTCGAGTTGCAGACTCCAATCCGGACTGAGACCGGTTTTGAAGGATTGGCTCCATCTCGCGATGTCGCTGCCCGTTGTACCGGCCATTGTAGTACGTGTGTAGCCCTGGTCATAAGGGCCATGAGGACTTGACGTCATCCCCACCTTCCTCCGGTTTGACACCGGCGGTCCCTTTAGAGTGCCCAGCTAAACTGATGGCAACTAAAGGCAAGGGTTGCGCTCGTTGCGGGACTTAACCCAACATCTCACGACACGAGCTGACGACAGCCATGCAGCACCTGTCTCCAGGCTCCTTCAAAGAAGGCACTTCCTAGTTTCCTAAGAATTCCCGGGATGTCAAGACCAGGTAAGGTTCTTCGCGTTGCATCGAATTAAACCACATACTCCACCGCTTGTGCGGGCCCCCGTCAATTCCTTTGAGTTTTAATCTTGCGACCGTACTCCCCAGGCGGTGAACTTAATGCGTTAGCTGCGACACAGAGGGGATCAACACCCCCTACATCTAGTTCACATCGTTTACAGCGTGGACTACCAGGGTATCTAATCCTGTTTGCTCCCCACGCTTTCGCGCCTCAGCGTCAGTATCCAGCCAGAAAGTCGCCTTCGCCACCGGTATTCCTCCCGATATCTACGAATTTCACCTCTACACCGGGAATTCCACCTTCCCCTCTGGTACTCAAGCCCACCAGTTTCAAATGCACGTCCATGGTTAAGCCATGGCATTTCACATCTGACTTGGCAGGCCGCCTGCGCGCCCTTTACGCCCAGTAATTCCGAACAACGCTTGCACCCTCCGTATTACCGCGGCTGCTGGCACGGAGTTAGCCGGTGCTTCCTTTAGAGGTACCGTCAAACATGACAGGTATTAACTGCCATGCACTTCTTCCCTCTTGACAGAGCTTTACGACCCGAAGGCCTTCCTCACTCACGCGGCGTCGCTGCGTCAGGGTTTCCCCCATTGCGCAATATTCCTCACTGCTGCCTCCCGTAGGAGTCTGACCCGTGTTTCAGTGCCAGTGTGGCGGATCATCCTCTCAGACCCGCTAACCATCGTCGCCTAGGTAGGCCATTACCCCACCTACTAGCTAATGGTACGCAGACCCCTCTCTATGCAGTAGCTTGAATCAGAGGCCACCTTTCCTTGCAATACTTATGAAATGCAAGAATATCCGGTATTAGTACCCCTTTCGGCGTGTTATCCCAGACATAAAGATAGGTTATCTACGCGTTACTCACCCGTGCGCCACTCTACTAGGAACCGAAGTCCCGTTCGCGTTCGACTTGCATGTGTTAAGCACGCCGCCAGCGTTCGTTCTGAGCCAGGATCAAACTCTCCAGTTCAATATCCTAG
This sequence comes from Desulfobulbus sp., assembly GCA_040776885.1. Taxonomy (GTDB): domain Bacteria; phylum Desulfobacterota; class Desulfobulbia; order Desulfobulbales; family Desulfobulbaceae; genus Desulfobulbus. The sequence goes on from JAXGZR010000002.1 coordinate 185,689, forward strand.
CAAAATCACAAAGTGACCAAGCAAATAAACTCAGCCACCAAAAAAACAAACTAATTGGCCCGCTCTTCCTATTCAGTTTTCAAAGATCAAAAAAATACTTCAACATAAATGCCAAATAACCCGGCAAAGATGAATTTTATAGCAAATCTCAACGCGCGTGTCAACTTCTTTTTGCATCCCCTTGTGACCCTTGCACAGGGTGCAAACGCCGCAGCGCGAAGAATTGGCTTTTTACCTTACCTGCCCTGGACTGTCAACACTTTTCTTTTTTCCTGGCAAAAATCAGGCTTCATCCTTCCAATCTGCCCAATTCCAGGACATTTTATGAATCATATCTTACGCTCCAGCTGAATGAATAATGAGGCTAGTGTGACAAAATAGAGCACAAAGCCAACACACTCATTTAAAAAGTCACATCGGATCTATTGCAGAAAAAAATAGGGATGTGGCAATACCGAAACACCCGGAAACATTTTGTGGCCAACCCCCTGCCCTACTCCTCTGCTGTCCACTTGGAGAGCACTTCAATTAGTTTTTTTGCCTGGGCAGCACTTGAGATATTGAATTTGGATTTTGCCAGATACTGGCCATCTCGTTTCTGGTAGCGGCGGATCGTGTATTTATCTGGCCCATACTCTCCGGTAGATCTGTTCAGATCCTGATAACGAAAGACAACGGTCGCCCAGGCACCGCGGGAAAGTACCTCTTTACCTATTTCCTTAACCAAGACCTGTCCGTCTTCCTCATAAGTTATGGTAATATCGTCTACAGTTGCAGCCATCTCCATCCTCTTGCGTATTCGTGATCACCGAGCCCCATCATACATAAAAGCCGGCCGTCAATGTTCAAATTCATATTTAATGTCGCCGGAACTCTGCGTTTCACCGCTTTCTGTTTCCAGCACAAATCCCTTGCCCAAGGTGTAGCGAGTATTGAAGGTTCCTCCTTCGCCCGTCAAGTTTTTACCATAGCTTACATAAAAATCCGGGGTGATCCAACTGCCGAACACCAGAGAGGCTGCATCGGTCTTCGTATCGAGCTTGATGTCATCAATCATGGAAATTTTCTTGATACCTTCCAAATAGGGAACCAAGCCGCCCATACCCAATTTTTTTGCGGTATCACCAACCAAACCAACATCGTCGCGACGGGAGCCGCCAAGCGAACTGCTGTCTTCAAGCAGGTGTGCCACAATGGCACCCTGATCCATGTGCGGTCTGGAATACAAGTCTATGCGCGGGGTTTTTAAAAATCCGTCCACCCGCACACCTGCGGTGATGTTATCCTCCGTGTTTTCGCTGCGAATATCTATGCCTGGGTTGGTCAGCGACCCACCACTGAAGAGCAGACGACCGGTATCGATTTTAACCCTCTTGCCGTAGATACTGAACGAGCCCTCCTCTACATTCAATCGTCCATTGCCCGCCAGAGGTCGGCCCGGTTCGAACACCAGCTGCATCTGACCACCAATACGGCCACGCAAGCCATAAGTATTAATAAGCACATCTTCGCCGGCAGCCACCAGGACACGTGCATACAAAGGCATGGCCGTACTACGTACCGCCTCAGTAAAAGAAGGATCGTCAACCACCACCACATCACCAGAGGGGGTGATGGCGCTCTCAAAGGTGATGGTTTCAATGCGGGCATGGGGTATATCCACCCTGCCTCCCAGGTCAATGCGGTTTTCATCGAAACGCACCTGAATATCAGGGCTGACATCCAACTCAAAACCCGGCTGATTAGCCACCCGAAACGAATCGCCCTGAATACTGACAGGCAGGATGGCTGGTTTTTGTCCATTCAAGTCTACCCCGGCCTGAACAAGTACCTGGCCTTCATGTGAATGCGCCTGCAATTCGGCTGCCAGTACACCATCATGGCCGTCTACCTCCACCTGTAGAGGTGACAGGCTGAGGCCCAGTTCCGGTATCAATACCTCCCCTTCTGCCAAGTCCAAATTACCGGTAAGCAAAGGTTTGGCCATGCTACCGCCAATCTGGAAATTCCCGCGCAACTGACCATTCCATTTGCTCTGTTGCCTGGTCAGCGCGTTTAAAAAGGTAAGTTTGCGAATATCGAGCTCTATTGCACCCTGAACAGGTGTCAGGCCCAGGTCTGCACCGGGAATGGGAAAGCGCGCCGAGCTGATTTGGGCATCCAGACGGCTGCCATCATCGAGCGTATTGTACCAGGCAGCTGCCAGCTGTCCTTCCTTATAGGTAGCTTCCAGACTCTGCGTTTGCCAAACCAGGTTTTGTGCAGGCAAGCCACCTGAGTCTCCACCATAGAGAAAATTCAGTCGCAGACCCGAAGTGGCTGCGCTCAGCTGGCCTGCACGCAGCTGAGCGCCCTGGCCAGCCACTTCGGTCTCCATCTGCAGCACACCGTCTAGTTTTATTTCCGGCGGTAGCCACTGTTGAAAACGCGCCAATGATACATTGGCCACCTGTGCTGAGGCCTGCCAACGCTGTTCCTTCTGCTGCCACTGCCCACCCAAGCAAACTGTGCTGTCTTCCATCTGCAGGCAAAAAGGCTTAATGTGCGCTTGGTGCGCAGAAAGCTCCAGTTCGGCCGCCTGCTGCTGCTGCCACCGACCAATTGCCGGTGCCTGCAACTGCAGACGCTGTAATTCACCCGCCCAACCCTTTCCCTCTTTTTTACCGGCAAGCTCCAGGGACAGTTGTTCATCCTTGCCCATGGCCTGCAGGGTCAAGGTATGATTGGCCAAATTTCCCTGGAGCTGCGCCTCTGCCTGCTCCACCAGCGTAGCACCAATATGCAGCTGCCGGGCTTGCACTTCGGCCTGGAGCTCACCAGCTCCATCCACAACACCCTGCACCTTGGCCCACAATGTTTCGATGCGATTATCGGCCACAACCAGCTGTTCTCCTTGCAGATCAAAAACGAGCTGGGGTTGTTGTCTGCTTCCCTGCACCTGGGCCTGGGCCTGCAGACTGCCTGCCAGTTGGGGCAGCAGTTCCTGCAGGTCTGGTGAGCGTAGCTGCAACTCAAGCGCCAGCTTTTCCTGCGCAGTTCCCTGCAGATGCAAAGTGGAGCGGCCAACAGCCGCCTGTACCCCAGGGATGCTCAGAATGCCGTCATGGTATCCGAGCCTGCCGCTCGCGTTGAGCGGATATTGCCGCAACTGCCCCTCTAAAGACTCAATCTGTACATCCAACTCAAGCTGGTCATCACTCCAAGAACCCTGGGAGATAAGGCTACCACTCAGGGCACCCGGCAGCTCCTCCAAAACAAGATCCGGGTTCAGGTCCTCGGTGCTCACCTGGGCATCCCACGTTAAGGCGGGGCTCCAATCCAGGGTACCGCTCAAATCAAGATGGCCCTGCTGGTCATCCAACCGCAGTGCATGGATCCGCAGGCCATCCCAGCCCACCTGCAATTCACTCTGCAAGCCAAGCGGTCGCCGCCACTGTTGCGACACCACCCGACCTGCAACCTGCAAATCATAGGTGCGGATATTTCCGTTTCCCTGTATCTCTACCTGGTCAAAGATCTGCTCCGGCCATCCGGCATTGATGGCCATCAAGGCCAGAAGTGGGGTGTTCAGCTTGGCCTGCCAGTGCAGCTCGGTCAGCAGGTTGGCCAGCTCACCCTGCAACTCGGCCTCTGCAGGTGAATGCAAGACGCTTTGCACTGCCAGTTTGGCCAAATCACCATGCAGATTGCCCAGCCCACGGATTGGTCCATACCCATCAAAATCAAATGCATACAGCAGTTCAAGCTGCAGGGGATAGTTGGCTTCGGTGCGCAGCTCTCCCTTGGCCTGAACATCCATCCAGCTGTTTTTGACTGCCAGTTTATCAAAACGCAGTTCTTGACCCTGGGCCACCAGTTGCCCTACCTCTGCCAGGGTAAGGGTGAATTGCTCTTTGCCATCAGCAGCGAAAATATGCAGATCTTCCAGGATAAATTGACCCACATGCAGCGCCACCGGAAACGTGAAGGTCGGCAGGCTCGCTGGCTGCGATTCCTCTGAAGCGGGCTCCTCGCCCGGAGGCAGATGCAGATGCACACCACCGAGCCGCAGGCTATGCAGGCGCGCTTCCTTACGGAACAAGGCGATTGGATGCCACTGCATTTCCAGGTTGTCGATAACCAGTTCCGTGCCAGCTGCGCTGTAGCGCAAACCGCTCAGATGAAACTTCGAACTGAGCCTGCCCTGGGCCGAGACAACCGAAACCTGTCCTTTGCTCAGATGGGTGCCCATGGCCAACAAGGTCTGCAGGCCAGACTGGGTGGTGCCAACTGTTAGCAGCAGCCCAAAAACAAGGAGCAGGAGCAGGAGCGGAAAGCCAATAAGTATCCAGACCAGCCGACGCTTCATCACAGATCCGTCCCCAAGATGAAGTGAATGCGGATGGTTTCCAGGCGAACATCCTCCACCGGTGCAGCCAAGTCAAGGCGAAGCTGACCAAAGGGAGCGTTCCAGTGGAAGCCAATGCCAGCACCAGAAATCATGCGATAGTCCGAGTAGTCGTTCATCACTGCTGCGCTGTCATAAAAAACAGCCAGGGCGTAGCTGTCAAACAGGATCCGCTCCAATTCCACGCTGTAGAGCAAGAGGTGGCGGCCGCCAATGATACCCTTTTCCGTATCTCGCGGGGCGATCTTCTTGTAGCCAAAGCCACGCACACTCTGGTCGCCTCCGGCATAAAAGCGTAGGGAAGGCGGCAGATCATTGAGATCATCCGCCCAGGTGGTGCCAAACTGCCCCCGGGCAATCAGCCGCCAATCATCAAAAAAGGTGTAGATACCTTTGCCGCCAGCCTTGGCCTGCGCAAACGAGGTGCTTGCGAGTATGTTGTCCTCACTGCCCTCAAGTGAGGCCCAAAATCGCACCCCTTTACCGGTGTTGATGCGGTTGTCGGCAAAAACAAGCGATGCGCTGATGCCTGGAATGAGCAGGGATGCGTGCCCGCTACGCAGACCAGTATCGTATTCTTCATCCAGATACTGCAAATACACCGCCACCTGGCCATTTTTCCAACTGTGCTCCCGGCTGATTTTGCTCAACCAGCTGGTAGTGTCAATATTGGCAAAGGACTCGGTTTGATACACACTGCTCAGGTTCAGCTTGTCTTTGCTGGGATCGCCAATGGGAATGCTGTACATACCCGCATAGCTGCTCAGGCGCTCGGAGGGCCGCAGACGCAAATCCAGTTGATGGCCACGTTTGTTGACATACCGATTGGAATAATCCAGCGTTGCCCTGGCACCGGTGTCAGTACCATACCCCAGGCCAATACCGTAGCGGTTGCGGGGCGCAGGCGTGGTTAGCACCTCCACCGGCACGCGCCCTTCCTGGGCATCTGCCAGATCATAGTTGACATCCACTGTGTTAAAGTAGTTGGAATTGTACAAAGATTGTCGCAACGTCGTCAATGCATGGGGGGAAAGTGCATCGCCCGCCTGCACCGGCGACATTTTTCTCAGCAGATCCTGATTCAGGATGTCAGAATCAAAATACAGCGCATCCACGGTGTATCTGATACCTGTATCCAGATGGAGCATAACATCGGCACGTTTGTCCGAACGATGCACCTCCACCCTGCTGGTGGTATACTGTGCCCGTGGGTAGCCCAATTCTGTAGCCAAATCCAGAAGCGAACTCTTGTTCTGTTCATAGACGCTGTGGTTAAACACCTCGTCCTTGGCCATATCGAACTTTTCCCTGGCCTGCAAAAGGTTGCGTTCCTGTGCCCCTTCTCCCGTGTACTGCAGATTCACCGTGGTAATACGAACTGGTTCGCCAGGATCGACCTGAATGCGCACGCTCCATCCCTGAGCATTCCTGTCGCCGGAAACAGTGATGTTGGGGTTGTAATAACCAAAGGGTTCCAGGGCTGTGGTCGCCTCTTTTTTCGCCTTGTCCAGATAATAGGCAAACATACCCTCATTGAGCGGCACATCCGAAGCAAGCTTGCTGAAAGAGAGAAAGTTGCGGATGTTGGTGCGCTGCGCCTCGCTGAGCGGACCTTCGATATGTATTTGTACAGACTCTCTTCTTGCCTGGAGCGCCGTAGCCTCGGCCTGGGTCACGGATTCATCGTCCGCAGCTAGGGCCTGCGGCACAAACAGAGGAAGGGCCAGCAGCAAGACAACACCAATAAACAGTGGCTGGAGTGGCCGACAGGTCTGCACAGCACGGTGGAACTCTTTGGGGGAAAAACAGCTAGGTAAGCAACTCAAGGGATTATATTTGATGTGTGAAGATGTTCAAAAATTATGCCCGGCAATGCAAGCCGTACACTAGTTAAAGAAGCCGACTCAATGGTTCTATACGCGTGCCCTCTACAATAGACTGGCCAACCAACACGCTGTTGGCACCCACGTGCACACCAGCACCCAAGCGGCAACCACGTAGCACTACGCCCTGCTCGACCACACAGCCCTGCCCCAAACTGCTCGCCTCCTCGATACATACCTGCCCATGGAGGACGCAATCTTGCCCAAGCCTGCAATCGGGTGCCACCCGGGTTGTTGCCGGGGATACCATGGTGACGCCAGCCAGCATCAGGGCATTGTTGCGCCGTTGCTGCAAAAAACCCTCTGCCTGGGCCAGTTCAATTCTGGAGTTGACCCCAAGCAGGTCCTGCGCCTGCTGGTGTAGAAAACGCTGCACCCTTTTGCCCTGCCTGTGGGCAATGGCAACTATATCGGTTAAATACACTTCACCTTGGCTGTTGTCCGTTCCCACCTGCTGCAAGGCGGCAAAGAGAAAGGCAGACTGGGCCACATAGATACCGGCATTGATTTCGCGGATCTGCCGCTGCTGAGCAGTTGCATCCTTCTCCTCGACAATGGCCTTCACCATCCCCCCAGGGCCATCCACAATACGGCCATAACCAAAGGGATTGTCAAGCATGGTGGTCATAACGGTCAGCGCAGGCTGCTGCTCGTGATGCTGGGCCAGCATGGCAGCCAAGGTTTCTGCCTGCACAAGCGGTGTATCGCCACAGAGGATGAGAATCTGCTCCATGTCGGCACAGGCAGGTTCAGCACACAGAACTGCATGGCCAGTGCCGCGCTGTTGCGCCTGTACAACCGTTTGCACCGAAAAATCTGCAAGGATGTCCTCCACTGCCTCCTGCTGATGACCGACAACCACAACCATGCGTTCTGCGGCCGCATCCTGCGCAGCAGCCAATACATGGTGGAGCATTGGCCTGTAGAATATTTGATGCAACACCTTGGCCTGGGCAGATTTCATTCTCGTGCCCTTCCCTGCGGCCAGAATGACCGCGCCGATTTGTGCAACCATACAATCACCTTGTGGAAAAAATGAAGTCCTGCGCACCTTACGGAATGAAGAAAGAGTTGACAAGCACTTCATGAATCGTTTTGCTGGGTGATTCTGTGCAATAGAATCCATGCCCCATATTTCTAAGGACCCATGAAACCAGAAGAACACCCCATACTTATTGTTGATGGCGCCTGCGGTACCAACCTACAGGAAATGGCCATCCCCTCCCAGGCCTGGGATGGCCGCGAAGGCTGCAATGAAATATTGAATCTGACGGCACCAGCAGTAATCACGGCCCTGCACCGCAGCTTTGTTGAGGCCGGCGCCATGGTGCTTGAAACCAACACCTTTGGCGCCAGCCGCATAGTGCTGGCCGAGTATGGTCTGCAAGACCAGGTGGCAGCCATCAACCGGGCCGCGGTTGCCAATGCCCGCCAAGCCATTGATGGCAAAGCAAACACCTATATTGCCGGCTCCATCGGGCCAGGCACCAAGTTGCCCTCCCTGGGACACATCACCGTTGATGAGCTGACCCAGGCCTATGAAGAGCAGATAGAAGCCTTGGTACAGGCTGGAGTGGACATGCTGATCATCGAAACTTGCCAGGATCTGCTCCAAGTTAAAACCGCCCTGGTAACCTGCTTTGCCACCCTAAAGCGCTTACAGCGGCCGGTGCCAGTGCTGGCTTCCATCACCATCGAACGCACCGGCACCATGCTGGTGGGCACAGATATTGCCGCGGCAGCCGTTACCTTCGAACCCTTCCCGCTCTTTTCCTTTGGCCTCAACTGCGCCACTGGTCCAGCCGACATGGAATCGCACATCCGCTACCTCAGCCAGCACTGGCCAGGGCGCATCTCCTGCGTGCCCAACCAAGGTCTACCAGAAGTGGTTGACGGTAAAACCTGTTACTCCCTAAGTCCAGCAGAATATGCCAGGGAAATGCGCCGCTTTGTCGAGGAATATGGTGTCAGCGTTATTGGCGGCTGCTGCGGCACCACCCCGACCCACACCAAGGCATTGGTCGAGGCCCTGCGCGGCGTACAACCCAAGAAACGAGAGGTGCAGGCATGAAGCCATCGGTCTCCAGTTTGTATCAGGCAGTGGAGCTGCAACAGGAGATTCCACCGCTCATCATTGGCGAACGGGCCAATGCCAATGGCTCCAAAAAATTCCGCGAACTGCTGTTGGCCAATGATTATCAGGCCTGCCTGCGCATTGCCCAGGAACAGGAGGCCAAGGGTGCCCAGGTGATCGACCTGTGCACAGCCTACGCCGGCCGCGATGAAATCCTGGACATGAGCACCCTGGTGCAACTCTGCGCCTCGTCTTTGAAGGCGCCGCTGATGATCGACTCCACCACGCCCGAGTGTATCGAGCAGTGTTTGCGCCTGTATCCGGGGCGGGCCATTGTCAATTCAATCAACCTGGAAGATGGCGGCACCAACCTGCGGCGCATTTGCCGGGCAGCCAAGCAATACGGCGCTGCGGTAGTGGCCCTCACCATTGATGAACAGGGCATGGCCATGCGAGCAGAAGACAAACTGCGCATTGCCAAGGCCATTCACCACCTGGCAACAACAGAGTGCGGCCTCAGGCCACAGGATCTGCTCTTTGACTGCCTCACCTTTACGGTCGGCTCCGGCGATACCAGCCTGAACGATGCCGCGGTACAAACCCTTGAGGCCATCCGCGGCATCAAGAGCGAACTGCCTGGCTGCCTGACTGTGCTGGGCCTGAGCAATATCTCTTTTGGTCTTGCGCCTGCAGCGCGCAAGGTGCTCAACTCGGTGTTTTTACACGAGGCAGTGGCTGCTGGTCTGGATGCCGCCATTGTGGACGCAGCCAGGATTATGCCCCTGGCCAGCATTGGCGAGGAAGACCGGCGCATCTGCCTAGATCTGCTCTACGACCGGACAGAAGCAGCAGAGACCAGCCCGCTTATGCGCTTTATCGAACACTTTTCCGACAAGGAGCAGGAGAGCCAGGAAGGGGGCAGCGACCAGAACAAAACAGCGCAGGAACTGCTTTTTCAAAAGGTGCTCACCGGCGACAAAGAGGGTCTGGACGACCTGCTGGCCATGGCGCGCGGCCGCATGCAACCACTTGAAATCATCAACCAGGTGCTGGTGCCAGCCATGCGCCATGTGGGTGAACTCTTTGGTAAGGGTGAAATCCTGCTGCCCTTTGTGCTCCAGTCCGCCGAGGTGATGAAGGCGGCGGTCACCTTGCTGGAACCCTTCATGGACAAAACAGAAACCAGCAGCGGCCCCAGTATCCTGTTGGCTACGGTGCAGGGCGATGTGCACGATATCGGCAAAAATCTGGTGGACATCATTCTCAGTAATAACGGTTATACTGTGCACAACCTGGGCATCAAGGTACCGGCGGAAACCATCATCGAAAAAGCCAGGGAGCTGCACGTTAAGCTCATTGGCTTAAGCGGCCTGCTGGTGAAATCTGCCATTGTTATGCAAGAATCCATGCCCCAGTACCGGGAGGCCGGGCTACGCATGCCCATTTTGCTGGGTGGGGCAGCCCTGACCCCAAAATTTGTGGCTCAGAACTGTGTCCCCAACTATCCGGGCCCTGTGGTCTACTGTGCGGATGCCTTTGCCGGGCTGAAAGCGGTGCAGGAATTTGAACAGGGCACCCTACGCTCAACTGTCTACGATAGTCAAAGCGCAATTCAACCCATGAAGCCAGGAGTAAAGGCAGAGGTACACCGTGACAATCCGGTGCCGCAGCCTCCTTTTCTCGGCCAGCGCTATCAAGAAGATATCGACCTGCAGGAGGTACTGGCTCTGGTCAACAAACAGGCGCTGTTCCGGGGCAGATGGGGATATCGCCGCGGCAAGATGAGCGCGCAGGAATATGATGCCCTGCTCAAAGATACGGTGGAACCGCTGTACCACACCCTGTGTCAACAGGCCCTCGAATCGGGCTGGATCGAAGCACGGGTTTCCTATGGATATTTCCCCTGCCACGCCGCAGGCGACAGCCTGTTAGTCAAAGATGGCGAACAGGAATACTGTTTCTCCTTTCCCCGCCAGGCACAGGCACCGTATCTGTGCATTGCCGATTACTTTAAAAGCAAAAAAGATGGAGGGGATATCGCTGCTTTCTTTGTGGTAACCATTGGTCCGCGCTTTTCCGAGGAAAGCGCTAAACTCTACGCTGCCAACGCCTACCACGACTACCTGATGCTCCACGGCTTGAGTGTGGAAATAACCGATGCTTTGGCCGAATACTGGCACGCACGTATGCGCCAGGAACTGGGGATTGGTACTGTACAACAGACTTCGGCAGATGGAGTGATCACCCAGGGGTATCAGGGCTCTCGCTACGGATTCGGCTATCCGGCCTGTCCAGATTTGGAGGCGCATCGACCCGTCTTTGCCCTGCTCAAACCAGAAGCCATCGGCGTCAGCTTAACCGAAAACATGCTTATGGTGCCGGAACAGACTACCTCTGCCATTGTGGTTCACCATCCCCAGGCCAAATATTTTGCGGTATGACCATGCAGAACACCTCTGAACACACCGAGCGCTACATCTGCGTCAACTGTGGCTATATCTACGACCCTGCCCAGGGCGATGGCATGAACAATATCCCGGCAGGCACAAGCTTCACCTGTCTGCCTGAGCAATGGGTTTGCCCCATGTGCTACGCCAAAAAAGAACTGTTTGACCCGCTGGATTGATTAATAATGATCCATTATGAATAGCTCATCTGGGTGCCGGGCAAAACGGCGCCCAGGCAATATATTTTCTTCATCCCTTCACATTCATAGGGCAGTCGCCCTGCCACTCTCCCTATAGCAACTCCGTTGTTTCTCCTCTATTTCTCCTGTCCAGATAATGCCTGGCAGCAAAGACCGCAGGTTCTCTTCTTTTCTTCCCTCGCCCTGGACCCTATTTGACCTGTCGCTGTCCCCTGACTGGCCACCTTCTACCCTCACAGCTGTCTCATAGAAATAGCAGTAAAATCGGCTCGGAGAGCTCCATGGTGGTATAATGATTTTGCAAAAAGATCATACAAACCAGGGAGATCCGAGCCATGGCCCATAGTACCACTGTCCTGAGTCAATTGCTTGTACATATCAACAGACATGAATTTGATCAAATGGCCACACGTCATCATCAAGGGCAAAAGTTCCGCTCATACAACCGCTGGAGCCAGTTCCTGGCCATGCTGATGGGCCAATTGTCCGGTCGCAAGAGCCTGCGAGATAGTACCGGGAACCTGAAAGCTCAGGGTAAAAGGCTCTATCACCTCGGCATGAAGCCGACTGCCACCGCCACCCTGGCCAGGGTCAACGTCCAGCAACCCGCCTCACTCTACCAGGAAATTTTCAGCAAACTGCTGCATCGTTGCCAAATGGTCGCACCAAAACACCGGTTCTCCTTTAAAGCGAAGCTCTATCTGCTCGATGCCACGATTATACAGCTTTGCCCCGCTGCCTTCCCCTGGGGCCGAATTCCGCCAGAAAAAAGGCGGCATCAAACTGCATGTGGGCTTGGATACTGGCGGCTACCTGCCTGCTTTCATGGACATGACCAAGGCAAAGGCACACGAGCTCAAATGGGCCAAAACGCTCAACCTGCCCAAGGGGGCCTTTGCCTGTTTTGATCGAGGCTTCACCGATTACTGCTGGTATAACGATCTGACGGAAAATGGGATATTTTTCGTCACCCGTCTAAAAAGCAATGCCGAGGTCGAATATCTGCGGCATCGGGCTGGTCGGAGAAGCTCCGGCATCAGCAATGACCAAAGTATTCGGCTTAAAGGCATTAAAGAGCCACTGCGCCTGGTTTGTTATACAGATCCGGAAACCGGGATTGATTACCGCTTTGTCAGCAACGCCCATCACCTGAAAGCAAAAGAAATCGCTGAGATATACCGAGAGCGCTGGCAGATTGAACTGTTTTTCAAGTGGATCAAGCAAAACCTGAGGATCAAGACCTTTCTGGGTACTTCGGCCAACGCAGTGCTCACCCAAATTTGGATCGCCTTGTGCGTCTATTTGCTGGTCGCTTTTCTCAATTTCAAGGTCAGGTTGGGCTGCTCTCTGCAGCAGATATTGCGCTTGTTGCAGCTCAACCTCTTTGCCAGACGCGATTAATCGGGCTTTTCAAACCGCCTCCGCGGCAACATGCTGTTTCTCCACAGCTTTTATTGTGGAATAAGTTGTGAGACAGCTGTGTTCTACCCTACAGAAAACTCTTTTGCCGGCATTCGCATCCATACCGGCATAAAGATATAACATTTCAATTATACCAGCATATTGACAATATAATTAGAATGATATTCATTCAATTTATCTATACATTTTAATATAAATATTATTTATAAATTAAAACAGTCAATAATTTAAAAAATCAATTAAAATTCAACACATTACAAGTTAAATCCCTGCAATCTTCACAAACAAACAAAACAGAATTGCGAGACCATCTCCAGGTAAAATCCCACAGCCCGCAAACTACTCTCCAAAAAAGATACAAGAAATATTATAACGAAAAAACATGTAGTTATGAAAGATATCTGTAAAATTTTCCCTTGCAAAGGCCTGGGCATCCCTGTATAATTATATAAATAATATTGAATTTGATTATAGTATTATTAATGCTTTTATTGATTAATGCAATCAATAATTATGATAGTTAAGCCATGCCACTCGCGTAATTCAATGTAGCGCATGGCGTCCAAGGCCCACATGAACCAGGAAGAGGAGGCAGGTATGGCAAAAGTTGGAGTATACGTCTGTCACTGCGGATCAAACATCGCAAGCGTCATTGACGTGTCTGCTGTGCGAGATTTTGCAGCCGAATTGCCGGGCGTGGTCCTGGCCCGTAAGGATCTGTTCATGTGTGCAGATTCCGGGCAAGAACTGATCATGCAAGATGTCCGTGATGGCTTGGTGGATCGGGTGGTGGTTGCCGCCTGTACGCCCCGCACCCACGAACCTATTTTCCGGGCGGCACTGGAAAGGGCCGGCTTGAATAAGTACCTTTTCGAAATGGCCAACATCCGGGATCAAGGGAGCTGGGTGCATGGCCAGGACCATGCAGGCGCCACGGAAAAGGCCAAAAAAATTGTGGCCTCTGCAGTGGGCAAGGCCTACAACCTCGAGCCACTGGAAGATAAATTTGTCGAGGTGACCGACGCCGCCCTGGTCATTGGCGGCGGCATTGGTGGTATAACTGCTGCCCTTGAACTGGCCAACATGGGCCACAAAACCTATCTGGTCGAAAAACAGCCTTCCATTGGCGGAGTAATGGCCCAGTTGGATAAGACCTTTCCCACCAATGACTGCTCCGCCTGCATTCTCACACCCAAGATGGTGGAAGTGTACAACCATCCAAATATCGAAACCTACACCTATGCCGAAGTGGATGACGTGGAAGGCTATATCGGCAACTTCAAGGTAAAAATCCGCCACAAACAAACCTATGTAGACTGGAAAAAATGCACCGGCTGTGGCGACTGTGCGAGCAAATGCATTGGCAAGGCACCAGATGAATTCAACAATGGTCTGTCTGAGCGCCGTGCTGCTTACATCATGTTTCCGCAGGCAGTGCCCAAAAAAGCGGTTATCGACATGGACCACTGCCTCAACTGTGGCGGTCGCGACATCGGCACCCTGCCCAAAGTCAACCAGAAAACAGGGAAACTCATTCTGGCTCCCTGTGAGAAGGCCTGTCCGGCCCATGCCATAGATCGCTCCATCGCCTACGATCCAAATGGGGATATTCAGGAAGTGGAGGTCGGCTCCATCGTAGTCGCCACCGGCTATCAAGTTATGGACAAAGGCTGGTTCAAAGAAATGGCCCCGGAATCGCCCAATGTGATCACTGCCCTGCAACTGGAGCGCATCATTTCCACCACCGGCCCCTCGGAAGGCAAGTTGGTCCGCCCTTCGAATAAGGAAAGGCCACACACCATCACCTTTGTTTCCTGCATGGGCTCCCGCGATGAACACTTCCACACCTACTGCTCCCGCTTCTGCTGCATGTACATGATCAAGCAGGCCCGACTGCTCAAGGAAAAATATCCGGACCTGGTTATTAACATGCATTTCATCGATGTGCGCTCCGCCGGTAAGGACTACGACGAGTACTACACCGGTGCACGCAAGATGGGGATTAACTTCTTCAAGGGCAAAGTGGGCGGCCTGGAGATGCTGCCAGACGACAAACTCCGGGTTCTTGCCTATGACATGGAAAGTGGTGAGAACATTGAATACGTATCCGACTTGGTGGTGCTGGCCACGGCCGTAGAACTGCCGGCAGACGCCACTACACTTGCTCAAAAACTTGGCCTCCAGTTTTGCGGCGCCAACTTTTTCCGCGAGCTGCATCCCAAACTCGGTCCGGTTGAAACCGCCACCGAAGGTCTGTTCCTCGCTGGTTGCTGCCAGGGACCAAAGGATATTCCCGATACCGTGTCCCAGGCCAAGGGTGCGGCCGCAGCAGCCGCAGTACCGCTTGCCCAGGGCAAGGTACGCATCGAACCCATTATTTCAGAAGTCATAACCGAACTGTGCAGCGGCTGTGGTATTTGCGTGCCACTGTGTCCCTATCAGGCGATCAGTATGCGTACTGTTGAGGCTCGTCCCAGGGCACAGATAGAGATGTCGGCTTGTAAAGGTTGTGGCGTATGCACCTCGGCCTGCCCATCCGGCGCCATTGTATTGCACGGTTATAAGGAAGAGCAGATTTTCGCCCAGATCGAGGCTTTGACCGCCTAAGGAGAACACCATGATCATTGACCAGGAAAAAATTAACGAGGCCATCCGCACTATTCAGGAATACGGCGGTCATGGCATCCTCAACTGTGTGCAATGCGGTGCCTGCTCGGCTATCTGTCCTGGAGTCAAAGCGGGTTTTCCGCTCTTGTGCCGCAACCTGATCCGCCATCTGCTCAATGGCCAGTTGGAGGAAATCATCGAAGATTCATCCAGTTGGGGTTGTCAGGCCTGTAACCGCTGCACCGAAGTCTGCCCGCAGGGCGTACGGCCGCAAGAAGTAGTGTTCGCCTTCCGGCGCTACCAGGGCAATCAGCTGGCATTTTCCACCTCAGCTGTCACCAGTCAAATGAATCTCTATGAAACCGGCCATGCTGTATATAGCGACCCGAAAGAGTTGCGCAAACAGGTGGGTTTACCTGGAGAAACACCTACATCCGCCTTTGATGAAAAGGCCCGCCAAGAGATTCAGGCGCTCATCAATGCAGGCCCCATGGGTGAACTAGGACTTTTCTAACACAGGAGACCACCAGATATGGATAAAATAGGTTTATATCTTGGCTGTAACATCCCGCTCAAGGCCCCGGACATTGAGCAATCCTTTCGTAAAATTTTTCCTGCATTGGGTGTGGAACCGGTGGATTTGCAGGGCGCGACCTGTTGTCCGGCCTGGGGTACCGCTCCTTCCTTTGATATGGATACCTGGTGCGCGGTTTCCTGCCGCAATGTGGTTCTTGCCGAGCAAGCCAATGTCGACCTGATGACTGGTTGCAATTCCTGCTTTGGCATCCTGTCCGAGGCCAAGCACTACATGGAAGATGAAGCGCGCCGCAAACGGGTGAACGAAAAACTGGCAACCATTGACCGTGAATACAAGGGAAGCTCAGAAATCTATCATGTGGCCCACGTACTCCACAAAAAGATTGGTGTGGAAAAAATCAGGGAAAACCTCAAATACTCCCTTGATGACCTGAAAATCGCGGTGCAAACCGGCTGTCACACCTTGTGGCCCTCGGATGTTTTCACCATCAAGGAAGACAACCCCTACCAGCCGACCATCCTGCGTGAGCTGTGCGAAGCAACAGGCGCCAGCGTGCCCCATTATTCCAGGCTGGAAAGCTGTTGCGGCATGGGCGGCATGCGCTCAACCGATGTGGAAAAATCGCTTGGCCTCTTCCGCGACAAGCTGCTCTCCATCAAGGAAGAGACCGATGCCGATATGATCGTCACCACCTGTTCGTCGTGTTTCCTCCAGTTCGACATGTCACAGCCCATCCTGAAAGAGCGCGGCATGATCGACTTTGAACCCATTCCCACCTTCTACTATACCCAGGTGCTGGCCTTGGCCATGGGTTTTGATCCGGCGCAGGTCGCGGCCATCTCACAGATCGACCGCAGTGGCGTTATCAAGGAAATCCAAAATGAAAAACGTCTAGTCAAGGAGGTGGCCTGATGTCATACACGCCGAATATTATTGGTTTTGCCTGTCAGTGGTGCACCTATGCCGGCGCCGACCTTGCCGGTAACCTGCGCGCCAAGTATCCGCCAAGCATCAAGCTGATCAAAGTGCCCTGCTCAGGCCGGGTTGAGCCCGAATACGTGATGGAAGCCTTTGCCCAGGGTGCAGATGGCGTATTGGTGGGCGGTTGTCATATCGGCGATTGCCATTACAAGAACGGCAACCACAAGACCTCTCGTCGGATGATGATTCTGTCCAAGTTACTGGAAGACAGCGGTTTTGATGCCAAACGCCTGCGTCTGGAGTGGATTTCAGGGGCCGAAGGCTATCGTTTTGCCGAAGTAGCTGAGGAATTCACCAAGGAGTTGCAGGAGATGGGCCCAAACCCGATCAAGGGAGGAAAATAATCATGGCCGAAAAAATTAAAACCGCATTTCTACTGGCCGGAGGTTGTGCAGGCTGCGAGATGAGTGTGGTCGATCTATCAGAACATCTGGTGGATGCGCTCGACTCGCTTGAAATCGTCTTTTGGGCCCCTACTGTGCTTGATGCCAAGTACAGCGACCTGGAGGCCATGCCCGACAAGTCGATTGATCTCGCCTTTGTGGACGGCATGATCCGTAACACGGAAAACCTGCACACAGTCAAGGTGTTGCGCGACAAGTCCAAGGTACTGGTAGCCTTTGGTGCCTGTGCCTCCATGGGCGGTATTGCTGCCATGGGTGATCTCCACACCAAGCAAGAACTCTTCCAGGAGGCCTACAAAGACAGCTTTTCCACCGACAACCCAGATAACGTATATCCCTCGCCGGAATATCTGCTGGATGGCAAATACAACCTCACCCTGCCCGCCATTCTCGACCACTGCTCCACCCTTGATCAGGTGGTGGATGTCGACTATTTCGTGGGTGGCTGTCCACCCAACTATGCCTTTGTCGGCAAACTGGTCAACGCGATCATTGCTGGCGATTTACCGCCAGCCGGCTCTTGGCTGACCAATGGCAAGGCAGTTTGCGATGTGTGTAAACGCAATCCAGCCACGACTAATCAAGGGCGTTTCCTGGTGGATGAGGTCAAACGTACCTGCGATGATCGACCAGATCCTGAAATTTGCCTGTTGCAGCAGGGTTTCATGTGTTTTGGACCAGTGACCCAAGGCGACTGTGGCGGTTCCTGCCTCAATGTCAACATTCCCTGCCGCGGCTGTGGTGGCCCGATTCCGGGTATCAAGGATTTTGGTGCCCGCTGTGCCAGCATGCTGGCCTCCAGCATGGCCGATGACGCCACTACACAAAAATTCATGGATAAATTCAATAACATGGCCAAGTTGTTCTACCGCTACTCCCACACTACTTCCAAACTGAATCATGCAATTGCCGGCCACAAGGAGGACACTCCATGAAAAAAATTGAAATAAATCCGATTACGCGGCTGGAGGGACATGGCAAAATTGCTATTTTCCTCGATGACAGCGGGAATGTTGATGATGCCTTTTTCCAGACCGTGGAATTCCGCGGCTATGAAAAATTTCTGCAAGGCATGCCCATTGAAGAGGTACCACGCACGGTTTCCACGATTTGTGGCGTGTGCCGGGGCGTGCATTTTACGGCAGCCATGAAGGCGGTAGATCAGGTTTTCGGGGTGACCCCGCCTCCGGCAGGCCGCAAATTGCGGGAGCTGTTCTTCAACGCCCATTACGTGGAAGACCATACAGTTGTACTCTATGCCCTTGGTTTCCCAGACTTTGTTGTTGGCCCCGAGGCGAGCCCGGCAGAACGCAATGTGGTTGGCCTCATCAATGCCGTTGGTGCGGATGTTGGCCGAGAAGTGTTGCGCAAACGCGGCCTGGCGGTCAAAATTTTCGAACTATTGGGCGGCAAACCCAGCCATGCAGTGTCGGCCATTCCCGGTGGCTGGTCCAAAAAACTGAGCGAGGAAGAGCGCAAACAGGTGGAAGCCTGGTCCCAAGAACTGGTGGAACTCGGCGAACTGACCCTGAAAATTTTCGACGATGTGGTTCTGAAGAACGACAAATACATGGAACTGGTCACCGGTGACACGTATAAGGTCGAAGTGGGCTACATGGGATCGGTTGATCCACAGGGACTCGGCACCTTTTACCATGGTACCCAGAAGGTGATCGACAGTGACGGCAAGCTGATCGGCACCTTTGAAGGCAAGGAATATCTTGATTTCATTGCCGAGCGGGTTAAACCCTGGACGTATCTGAAATTCCCGTATCAGAAAAAAATCGGCCCCTGGAAAGGTATTGTCGAAGGCCCGGGCACCAATATTTTTGCCGTTGGCCCCTTGGCCCGCATGAACGTTATCGAGGGCATGTCGACCCCTATTGCCCAAAAACATTTTGAAAAATTCCACGCCACATTCGGAACCAAGCCAGTCCACCATATCCTGGCCTACCACTGGGCCCGGGCGATTGAAATGCTCTCTGCGGCTGAAAAGTGCCTGGAACTCTCCCGCGATCCGGAAATCACCAGCAACGAGATCTGGACCAAACCAACCTCGTGCACCGGTGAAGGTGTGGGCATCATTGAGGCCTCACGCGGCACCCTGATTCACCACTACCTGACTGACGAAAAAGGTATAGTCACCAAAGCCAACCTCATTGTTTCCACCACCCATAACAACGGTCCCATCAACCTGGCGGTGAAAAAGGCTGCTCGGCATTTCATCAAAAACGGCGATGTGTCTCCCTCCATTCTCAACTATGTGGAAATGTCCTTCCGTCCCTACGACCTGTGCCTGGCCTGTGCCACCCATACGGTCACTGGTGGCCAATCTCCACTGGAGATTGAGATTTTCGACAAGGATGGCAAACTCTACAAGCGTCTGAAAAACTTTTAGACTGTCAGCGAAATTTAACAACTCTAACTCAACAGGGCCGGGATATCCCCGGCCCTGTTTGCATGGGGTGATATGGAAAAAGACGAATGGATAGTGCTGGGCATTGGTAATCCGTATCTGCAGGACGACCGCGCCGGAGTGGTTGTAACGGAACGCCTGGAAGCACTAAGGCTACCCTGCCGGATTGAACAGTTGCTAACCGTTGGCTTTGAGGTGTTGGACAAAATCCGGGGTGCATCACGGGCCATTATCGTTGACGCCTGCAAGCTAGGCAATCCGCCGGGCAGTATATTGCAAGTAAGTGTGGACGACATCTTTAGCAGCCATCACCTGGTCAACTCCCATGCCGTCACCCTAGGCACCACCCTGAAAACCGGCATGGTCTGCTTTCCAGACGAAATGCCCAAGGAACTGCATATTTGGCTTATAGAGGTGAAAAATATCTCCGAATTCACCCAGATCATGTCACCTGAGGTGGAGCAGGCCGTGGGCGAAGTGGTAAAGGGTATACAACGCTTGCTCACTGAACAGGCATCGTAAACCCGTCTGCATATCCTAAAAAGCGCGGTACCCTGTGTTTGTCGAGAGCAACCATGTTTCAGTCCAGACCGCTTTCGACTCTTCCTATAAGAAAGATATTATCATAGCAGGCCAGGGGTACAGCAGTCATGGCATATGGCAAAAACAACTGGTTATTGCAGTATCTGGGCGCTGATCGAGGTTGCTGAACTGGAGGAAGAGCGAACAGTTTTGCGCTGATACGTGCGCCTGGCCGCCTTATTCATGTTGGCCTCTTTTTCACGGCCCAGGGTCTGGGCGCGGGGATCGAGCACATACATAAAATCGTCCATGAGCACCTTGACTGCCTGTTCTATTGCCCCTTCAAAAAGTGCGTCGTATTGGTAGTCTGCCAGGACAGACTGGGGCGACACCTTGACATCGACCCGGTTGGTCCATACAACTTGGCCGCTGTAGGCATCCTGCACCCACATACGCAACTGCACCACAGCTTGGGGAATATCCCCTGCATTATAGGCCATGTTGCCAAGCCCTGCACCAATGGCCCCCCAGGCAATCGTATTACCCGCTGTACCACCCGAAACACCCAGGATGGATTTGTTGGTGCTGCTATACGGCCATTTGGGGTCCCAATCACCATACAGTGCGCCCAAAGTTCCTCCGGCCACCATATGGCCAAGCTCATCATACCTGTCGGAACGAGCCTGGCCAAAGGCAATCTGGTTGGTGACACCAGTAACAAAACTGACAACCCCTTTTTTCCAGGGAGCCCAACTCGGATCTTGCCGAGTTTTGTACTGGATAATGCTGCCACGCACCACATAGTCAGCAGCAAAGTACTTGCCAATATTGGCAACCTCACCCTGATCCAGACCCAAGGTGCCTGGCGAGTTGAACACCGGATTGGCAGGAGCATTCGTTCGAGCCTGATTGATATAGCGCTGCAGTTCACGTTTCATGGCCGGAGACCAGTCTTTATTCATCTCATACTGCAGTGTGCGGGAATTATTTTCCGCATAGGCAACCACATTGATGATATTTCGGTTGACCAAGTAGCGAAAAACATCTTCCTGAACAGGAACAGCAAAACCGTTCAGGATAAACCGATCGGTCAAATTTTCATTGATAAACATGTTCCTGCGATACGCAGAATCAAGATTGTCTGCATCTGTGTAATCCGCAAAAGGTAAAATAACAACCTGCCTATTCCTACCAATATTTGTTTTATACTCTTGATTCACTTTCAGTGATTGCTGGACAGATGCTCCACAGCCCAACAACGACGTCAAGAAAAAAATTGAGAGAAAAATTGAGATCGATTTCATTATAATCATCTTTTCAAAAGGAATAATTGGAAAAATTTTATCATCCTGAATTTTTCACACCTATATTATATGTGGAGAAAGTAAAATGACGAGCTCCCGTTTTTTAACCTTCTTTTCTTCAACACCAAACAAATATTTTACTATAGGTATCTTGCCAACTATCGGCGCAAACTTTTCAGTATCTTCCTGCATGGAATCAATAAGACCACCAATAATCAACATTTCACCATTGTCTACCTGTACGGTGGTGGACATTTGACGGATACCTACCACAGGAAGTCCAACCTCCATCTCGTTGTTAGGGCCAAATGACCTGTACCCCACATCACCACCAATTATCTCTGTGGTAATTGGAGTAAGATGCATAATCATACTATTGCCATCAACAATGGTCGCCATTACCCCCATGGAGATACCTTCAACAACATTACCTATCTTTGTTGAAAATTTTACCTCATTAGTATCTCCATCATAATCACGTTCAATTTCTTTTAAATACGCGACATCTTTACCAACGCTAATAAGGGCTGGCTGGCCATTCAGCACTGTTATTTTTGGGTTGGACAAAACCTTTGACTCACCCTGCTGGTCAAGCGCATTCAAAAGTACGTTAAAATTCACACTGGGCATGGTGATTCTGCTGACAAAACGGGTGGGAGAAACAGCGTCTCCTCTGGTGGAAATCCATGGGTAGACCTGCTCATCAGCACCAAAGTGAACCGTGCCACGGATATTGAAATTTTCAAGAATACTGCCCCAGTCCAAGCCTATCTTGGAGTGCTCTTTCAAATAGACCTCAATAATTTTTGCCTCAATTGCAATTTGCCGGTACAGCTGTTTTTTCAGATTATTGATATAATTTTCCACCGTGGCCATTACCGAGGGCTTGGCTGTAACCGTAATGGAACCGGTTGCCTTGTCGACAATGTAAAAGGCGCCATCCTCTGCACGCTGTGTGCTCTCCTCCCTGCCACTCGAAGCAGCCGGAAGAACTGATGGGGTCATTACTGGCGCCAAGCCTTCTGCCTGCTGGGCCGCAGCCTGCGCCGCTGCCATTCTGCCAGCGGCAAGGGCTGCCTGTTCACGTGCAGCCACCCCCAGAATAACATCGAGGTTTTTCTGTACATTGCTCCAGATGTCGTATTCATTTTTCTCGCTGGTAATTTTCACCACTCCTTCAGTGCCTTCGGCAGCAGTTTTCGAAGTCAGAAAATTACCGCCAACTGTGGTGGTATAGTCACCCCTAATGTACGGCACACCTATATGAAAAACTTTGGTCGTTTTGTTTCTAACAATAAGAGTCCTGCCATTCACCTCGTAAAAATAGTCGGCCTGGCGCAACAGATTGCTCACCGCATCCAAAAAGAGATCTTGGGCATTGATATCAACATCCACCAGAAAATTTTGATCCACATCATTGGCCCAGCTAACGGTCATCCCCTTTAGGTTGGCCAGCCTTTTCAGCACATCCCAAACTGGCTGGGGCCCGGCTGTGGACTTGATGGTCGCCCCCACCCGAATCTGAAACTCTTCCTGAACAGCTCCCAGGTCATCTTCCATGCTGTTTTTGGGAGTTATATAACCAGGACTCTGGTAGCGGGCCGGCATCTGCGGGGGCATGACCGGGGCACTCTGCTGCACCTCCGGGCTGGCAGGAGAAGATGTTGGTGAAGATGTCGTTGGTTTTGCCCTTTTCCCGCTACAGGCACTGATTGAGCAGACCAATGTCAGTGATGCAATGATCACCAAAACTGTGCGCAACTTCATTCTTCTCTCCGCTGTAATTGATCAATCCACCATTCCGATTCGGGCCCTGATAAAACGTGACAGATCAGGTGGCAAGGAAAAGCCAGAGTTTAAAATAGATCTATACTCTTGAACAGCCTGGAAGCCGGCTCCTTGTTTGTCATAGACGCGTGCTGTGGCGATCATGGCATCCAGGTCATTGCCATAAAGGGTATTGTGCCTGTCGAGTATTTGCAGGGCCTGATCGTACTGTTTGTTCTCTTCCCGAAAAAGGGCGTAGCTGAGCAGTGCTTCCCGACCTGGCTTGGCCCCCTGCGTGCTCAGGTCAAAGTAGTGCTCCGCAGATCGCATATCACGCATATTGACCGAGGCAATCGCTGCATTGAGCGCTGCTATACTGTCTGTTTCATCTAGGGCCAGCGCCTGTTTGGCATAGTGCAGGGCCTTGGCGTTTTGCCGCAACTCCACCAGGTAGATGGCCGAGATCCTGTTGGCCAACTTGGCGTTGCTGCTCCATTGCTCAAAAGCCTGTTCATAGGCCTCCACTGCCATAACCGGATTGTGCTGTTTTTCAAATTCATTGCCCTTGGCAATCAACTGTGCTGCCTCGACCAGCCCCGCAGGTTGTTGCTCAATCTGGGTAATCACCAGGGCCTCCTGGTGCGCCAAGCTCTCATCGGCCTGAAAAGAAAGAGTACCCTCGGCCTTGCCAGGCCACAAGAACTCTTTGTTTTTGGGAAAAATGACAATGGTGTTAAACCGTTCTTCCTGACGCAAATCCTTTAGGTTCAAAATGATATCCAAGGCAAAATCCCAAGGGACATGATCAAGGGAAAGAGTAAGCATGCCTTGCACCGACTCATCGACAATGATATTGACCCCACTTATCTCACGCAGAAAACGAAAAACATTGTGCAGATCCATCTTGTAGAAGTCGACACTGATCCGCTCCCGGTCATACCCGGAAAAACTAAAGTCGTCCTGAAGCTTATTAGAAACAGGCCGTGCAGAGGCTGCTCCTGTATGGCCTGTTTCTGGCAGATACCCTGTCAAGGTAGAAGTGTTCTTTTGCGACGGCAGAGGCGGTGTTGCGCTGACCGGCGGGGTTTCTTCCCCCTTCAAATCAAAAAGAACAAGTATTGCATCCCCATCCTGCCGGATAGTGTGGGGTAGAGATTTTTCCAAAAGAAATTCAAAGCGTAGTATCTGAGGCTCTGCATCGACAATTTCCTTGCTCTGCAACCTGACCTCATCATCCGGCAAATTCAACGATACTCCCGGCTGCAGCTGCGCATTGGCCACATCCACCACAACCCGGGTTGGATTGAACAGTTCATACGAAGTATAGGTCAAACTGGAATCACCCTTGATGCGCGCTGCCAGCATAT
The DNA here is from genome assembly GCA_040776885.1 of Desulfobulbus sp. Taxonomy (GTDB): domain Bacteria; phylum Desulfobacterota; class Desulfobulbia; order Desulfobulbales; family Desulfobulbaceae; genus Desulfobulbus. Next base: position 210,008 of record JAXGZR010000002.1, read on the forward strand.
TTCCTGTCTTCTGGCCAGACACCTCCACAACAGTGGCTGTGTCCTTCTCTTCCGCCTGCAGTGCGGTGGCGTCAAAAAGGAGAACAGTCAGTACTGTCAAAAGTAGCACTGACAGCATTGGCAACACTGGCCGTCGCTGGCTTCCTCCCAGTGATGAACAATGCGCAGGCCCTTTCATTGACCTTCTCCATCCCTTTGCAGTTTCATGGCTACAACTGTTGTGATCTCCTCGCCTCCATGGGTATAGGCCGTTTCAGTGATGACAACCTGATCCCTGCCGATCTCCGTGACTTTCCCATACCTGCCGAGCAAAACACCTTCCCGCAGCAGGTAGCCCTTTTTAGTGACATCCTCCACCATGGCAACACGGCCACGGGGCGTATCCAGTATCCCCACCAGGCTCAATTGGCCCGGTTCGAACAACTGCATACCAGTCAACTCTCTGGTGTCGTCCAGCAACTCATTGGGGTCCACTCTCTGGGGCGCCACAAAAGGTTTGAATGGATCAGGCCGTGCAGAAACCTGATAGACATAAGGCGGGGGTGTGACAGCTGAGGGAGCCAGCATATCCACACTGACAGGCTCTTCTTGTTCTGGGTTTTTTGTTGCATATTCTGTTGCATGCATGGAACCCGCTCCAATACAGAGCGCAGCAGCCAGCCAAAAAAACCGTGCTCTCAATACAAAAGTTGGCAAAGAATTGATTGTCCACTGTCTGCCCATGGTATTATCCTATGTACTGCGCGTATTTCGTACACTATTTCTTTTTGTTTTTGTTATTTGGGTCAGACAACTCCTGTCCTGTAAAGCGATAGGTAACCAACTGACATGTCGAAGTAAGGAGAATCTCGTTTCCTTCTTCCTTTGGCTGTCCCATCCTGATGCTGTTGACCGTTACAATACGCTCGAGTTTGGACACCTTATCAAGAAATCCTCCAACATTATGATATGCGCCGAACAGAGTAATGTTGACGGGAATTTCCGCATAAAAATCTTTCTGAATTTCTGGAGCCGGCACAAAGGAAACAAATTCCAACCCTGCTGCCTTGCCAAGATCGGAAATATTTCTGAGCAAATCGGGTATCTCCTGTGTTTTGGGAAGCATGACCACCGTTTCTGCAAACTTCCTTTGCGTCTCCTCAAGCTCTGCCTTGTGTCGTGCAAGATTTTTGACAACAGTCTCTGCCTTGTAGATCTCGTTCTCCATTTTGGCAATTTCACTGTGTAATTTTTGCTGCTCAGCATTTTTGGGACTGTAGAACAAAAAATAGAAAAGAATCAGAGGCACCAAAACCATGGCTGCCAAGCTCAGCAATTTGACTTTTTTCTCCAGGATTCGATACTGATCGTCAATAAAGGCGTCCAGTTTGTTCTTTTTTATTTCTTTGGCCATGGTGCTGCTCTTATTGGGAAGAGGCCGGATCCTGTTCTTGCTGCCCAGGGTTCACCATAGAACTGGTGATAATGAACGCTTTCAGGTCACGATTTGCATATTTTTTCATATCCGACTTGATCAATACCAGATTGTGCATAAAAGGTGAGCCTTCCAGATCAACCATGTATTTTGCCACTGTCTGGTTATCCAGTGATATCCCACCGAGCTGCACCTGATTGCCACTTTGCGAAAGATCAGTCAACCAGATCCTGTCTGGTGGAGTACGGGTGGCCACATCATCAAGAACATGTACAGTCATTGTTGAAGAACTTTTCAGCTGTTCAATCACACCAATTCTGATCAAGAGAAGTTCTTTCTCCTCTTCCAGTTTCTTTATCTCTTTAAGCCGCATGTTGAACTGGTTCTGCTTGCCTTGCAAGTCAGTAAGATCAGATTTCAATCCCTTGATAGCCATTACTTTCATAACACCTACCAAAATAAGCACAACAAGAAACAGGCCAGCCGCACAGATTGCTACGGTTAATTCTTTTTTATCCTTGTTTCTACGTTTAATTTCTTCAACAGGGAGTAAATTTATTCGTATCATGGCTCACAGTATGGCTGGTCGAATGGCAAGACCTGCTGCTATTGCCATTTCAGGACCTATGGACGACAAATATTCAAAATCAAATTTCTTTTCATCAATATGTAGTCGCTCAAAGGGGTCGAATAAGGATGTGGGAAGCAGTGTCTTTTGGGATATAAATTCTGGCAACCCATGCACCTTTGCGCCTCCACCACTCAAGACGATATTTTGAATCGGTCGCTTTGGATTGTTGGCATGGTACAGATCCATTGTTTTTTTTATCTCCAAGACCCATTGGGTGCAAATTCTCGTAAAAATGTCGTGTATTTTTTCTTCATGTCCTGGAGCAGATACTATTCCGACCTTGATCTTTTCCGCCTCGCCATAATCCACGTCTAGGGCAACTGCAATCTGGTTGGTCAGCTGTTCGCTGCCAACGCCCACATCCTTCGACAGGATAGAGATACCTTCAGATACAATGTTGATGTTCATCTTGGAAGCACCAATATCAATCAAGGCAGTATTCGTGTTCATCCTGGAGCCAATGCTCCAAATATTGTTTAAAGAAAATGCATCCACATCAACCAGCAGCGTATGTAATTTCAAAGCACCCAACATATTCACATATTCATTGATCACTTCCTTTTTTGCTGCAACCAATATGATATCATCCCGGTCGGATCCGAGTTCCTTGGCAGGTAGTCGTTGAAAATCCAGATACACATCCTCCACATCAAAGGGGATATACTGCTCGGCCTCTGAGTTGATGTATTTGGCAAGATCTTCATCATCCATGGTTTTCAGATTGATCTTTTTGACAATGACAGAATACCCAGAGATGGAGATACCAACCTTTCTGCTTTTTATTTTCAGATTCTTGAGCAAACCAGCAATCACCTTGCCCACAGCCTCTGGCTCATGTAAGACTCCATCCTCAACTGAATCCGACGGCACCATAGCGCTACCAACGGCAAGGAGCCGATACCTTTCGCCGGTTTTCTGGAGTTGGCACACTTTTACCGCATAGGTACCAATATCTATTCCAACTACCAACTCTTCTTTCCTAGCCATGGCCTCTTATACAAGTAGTAGACTACGCAGAACAGCAAAACTTATTGATATGTTATAACCTGGACAGAAGACATTTTGTCAAGCAGGGAAAGCGGTTTTTTATTCTTCCCCAACAAGACAGATAACAACACCTTCTGTTCCCTGCCAAATTCACTGTTTTGCAGGCAACGCCCTGAAATATAATAATTTTTCATATTTACCTTTTCAGTAAGTACTTGCTCCAAAGTCGAGTTTAGGTTAGGTATACACAGCTTCTTTTCCCACCACTCAATCAGGCATCCAAACGTGCGCACAACCAAGACCAGCCAAAACGGCTCAGCCCTCTGGGAAAACATCCAGGCAATCTGCATTGCTCTGCTGCTTGCCCTGTTCATCCGCACCTTCATTGTGCAGGCATTCAAGATTCCCAGCGGCTCCATGCTGCCAACCCTACAAATTGGTGATCATATCCTGGTCAACAAATTTATCTACGGCGTGAAACTGCCCTTTACCAATACCACGCTCATTCCGGTTTCCCAGCCCGAAGTCAACGATATTATCGTGTTTGAGTTTCCGGTGGATCCAAAACTCGATTATATCAAGCGGGTGATCGCGGTTGGTGGTGATGAAATCGAAATTCGCGACAAAAAAGTCTTTGTCAACAAGAAGCCCTTTGTCGATACCCACGGTGTCTTTACAGACCCGCTCGTTCATCCGGCCTCCCTGGATAGCAGGGACAACTTTGGCCCAGTCACTGTGCCTACAGATTCGCTTTTCGTTATGGGCGACAATCGTGACAACTCCTTTGACGGCCGTTTCTGGGGTTTTGTTAAATTGGATGCAGTGCGGGGTGAGGCCTGGCGGATATACTGGTCCTGGGATGTCCGCTTACCCCTTGTCTCCATGGAGCGTCTGCAGTCCATCCGCTGGAACCGCATCGGCGATGCGGTTCAATAAACATCGCCCACATGAAAACAGAATATAGCTTCTCCCACCGGCACATCCTCGGGATGGAACAATTCTCCCGCGATGATATCGCCCATATTCTGACCACAGCAGAGTCATTCAAGGAAATTTCTGCACGCTCCATCAAAAAAGTACCGGTTTTGCGGGGCCGCACCATTGTTAACCTCTTTTTCGAAGCATCAACCCGCACCCGCCTTTCTTTTGAAGTGGCGGCAAAACGGATGAGCGCCGACACCTTCAACATCAGCGCGTCCACCAGCAGCACTGTTAAAGGCGAAACCCTGATCGACACGGCCCGCAACATCTCGGCCATGCACCCGGATGTGATCATTCTGCGCCATTTTTCCTCCGGCGCATCACAGCTGATGAGTCAGTATGTGCAGGCTGCAGTCATCAATGCCGGCGATGGAGCGCATCAACACCCCTCCCAATCGCTGCTGGATCTCATGACCGTACAGGAGCGCAAGGGCCGGCTTGACGGGCTGAAAATTGCCATTATTGGCGACATCACCCACAGTCGGGTGGCCAGATCAAATATCCAGGGCTTCCGCACCATGGGCTCAGAGGTGCATGTTTTTGGTCCCTCCACCTTAGTGCCCTTGCATATTGAAAGTTTGGGTGCGGTACGGGCCCCTACCCTGAGAGACGCACTGGAGAATGCTGATGTAGTCATGGCCCTGCGCATCCAGCGGGAACGGCTGCACGATCCGCTTTTACCCTCCCTGCGGGAGTATGCCCAACGTTTTGGTCTGTCGCATGAACCCCTGGGCTGGGCCAAGGAAGACGCCATTATCATGCATCCCGGCCCGGTTAACCGGGGAGTTGAAATGAGCTCTGAAATTGCCGATTCACCCCGCTCTGTTATCCTGGACCAAGTAAGCAACGGCGTTGCCGTGCGCATGGCGCTTTTGTATCTTGTGGGAAATGCCTGATGTCAAACTCCTGGATTATTGAAAACGGTCGTATCATCGACCCTGCAAGCGGCAGGGATGAAACGGGTACGCTTGTGGTTACCAATGGCTACATTGCTGCTGCCGGGGAACCCGTTCCAGCGAACACCAGTCGTATCGACGCCCGCGGCTCTTGGGTGGTGCCAGGCCTCATCGACATGCACACCCATTTGCGCGAACCTGGCGAAGAGTACAAGGAAGATATCCTTTCCGGTGCCCGGGCTGCAGCAGCTGGTGGCTTCACGGGTATCGCCTGTATGCCAAACACAATCCCGGTCAACGACTGTGCAGCAGTGACCCAGTTCATCCTGGAGCGAGCACGACAGGCAGCTGTGCGTATTTACCCGGTTGGTGCGATTAGCCGGGGCAGCCAGGGAGAGCTTTTGGCAGACCTGGGCGAGCTTAAAAATGCAGGCGCAATCGCGGTCAGCGATGACGGTCGACCACTGGTCAACAGCCAGCTCATGCGCAGAGCACTGGAGTATGCCGCTGATTTTGACCTCACTGTCATTTCCCACTGCGAAGATATTTTTCTGGGCAAAGGAGCCATGCACGAAGGCCCGGTCTCCACCCGGCTGGGGCTCAGGGGCATTCCCCCTGCAGCTGAAGCAGTCATGGTTTACCGCGACATTGCCCTGGCAGAATGGACAGGCAAGGCCGTGCACATCGCCCACGTGAGCTGCGCCCAATCCCTTGCCCTGATCCGCGCGGCCAAGGAGCGGGGCGTACAGGTGAGCGCAGAAACAGCGCCCCACTACTTCACCCTGACAGACGAAGCAGCAACCACCTATGATACCAGGGCCAAAATGAATCCACCCCTGCGCAGCGAGTCCGACCGCCAGGCAGTGCGCCAGGCTTTGGCCGATGGCACCATTGATGCCATTGCCACTGACCATGCCCCCCATTCCTGCCTGGAAAAAGAGTGTGAATTCGAATTGGCGGCAAACGGCATTATCGGTCTGGAAAGTGCGCTGCCCCTTTCTTTGGCTTTGGTTGCCGATGGACTTCTTTCGCCCCTGCGGTTGGTGGAGCTGATGGCGCTTAATCCCGCCAAAATTCTTGGTCTGCCTGCAGGTACACTTCAGCCTGGTTCTGCTGCAGACATCACCATCATCAGGCCGGATCAGCCCTTTATCTTTTCCGAAGCTGATATCTGCTCAAAGAGCCGCAACACGCCTTTTTTGGGCTGTGAGTTCCCTGGCCGGGCCGTGCTGACCATGGTTGGCGGCGATATCCGCTTTCAAAAGGAGCTGCTCTAGCTTCTCCCGACTGCGCGTCTTCCCCCCTGTTCAACGGGCATATCGGGCCGGATCTTCCAGCCCAGCCTCGCGAAAACCCTGTAAACGCAACAGACAGGCATCGCAATGGCCGCAAGCCAGTTCACCCACCGGGTCGTAGCAGCTGTGGGTCATGGCATAATCAACCCCCAAGGCCACCCCGCGTAGAATGATTTCTTTTTTACTCAAATACTGCAAGGGAGCATGAAAGAGCAGTTGCTTCCCCTGCACCCCTGCCTTGGTGCCCAGCTTGGCCATGTGGGCGAATGCCGTCAAAAATTCCGGACGGCAATCCGGATAGCCGCTGTAATCAATGGCATTGATACCCAAAAAAATATCAGCCGCGCCCAATACCTCGGCCCAAGACAGCGCATGGGCCAGAAAAATGATATTGCGGCCCGGCACATAGGTCGACGGAATATCGTTTTTATTCCCCTGCCCTACCCTATCCCTGGGTACAGCGCTGCTCCCGGTCAATGCAGAACCGCCAATGGCGTCAAGTTCCACCCGCAAAACTAAATGCCCTGCTGCCTGGAAGTGACGGGCAATCTTTCCTGCCCGCTCCAGTTCCACCTCCTGGCGCTGACCATAGTGAAAACTGAGGCAATAACAGGAAAAGCCCTGTGCCCTGGCAATGGCCAGCACAGTGGTGGAGTCCAGGCCACCGCTTAAAAGAACTACAGCTTTGGCTGTTGTTTGGCGCATTGTGTTCTGCTCGTTGTGCTCCATGATCAATCCACCCTGTCAGGTGCAACCAGATAAAAGGGAATCTGCCGGGTTATACGCAGGGCCTGCGGCTGCACTTCGGTCTGCCAGGCCAAAAAACGTACGCCCCGTTCTGCAGCTTCTTCAACAGCCATCGCATAGGCCGGATCGATATGGACAGCTGCCGAACAGCACGTGGCATCGGCACGCTGAACGCAGAAAAGAACAGCTGCCTGCATACCGGCTGCAGCCAGATCAGCCAGCTCCCGCATATGCCTGGCACCCCGGGTAGTGACCGCATCTGGAAAAAAACCCACACCATCCTGCGCCAAAGAACAATGCTTCACCTCCAGATACACTGGCCCGGAGACAGTGTCCAAAAGAAAATCAAGCCTGCTGCCGCCGGTAACCGTCACCTCCCGTCGTATGGTGTTGATGGTGCCAAAGGCGTCAATCTCGCCTTGTTCCAACCCTTCCTGCACCAGCCGGTTCGTGCGGCCGGTATGCACGCCTATCCAGAAACTCTTGTGCCAAACCATCTCAAGGCTCCAGGGATATTTCCTGCCGGGATTTGCCGACCTGGAAATCAGTACCCGGCTACCTGGATCCGAACACCCCAGCATGGAGCCGGAGTTGGGGCAGTGCACGGTTATTTCTTGACCGTCATCCAAAAGGATATCGGCAAGAAAGCGTTTATAACGCCGCAGCAGCACACCCTGCTGCTGCTCTTCAGGCAACAGCACAAGCACCTCGCAGCACAGGTAGAGCGCGTCCCTGCGTAAGTGTAGTGGTTTTTTTGGTACGCATCAGGTACAATATAGGGGAAAAAGATTGAGTGTAAGTTGAGATAAAAATCGATTTTCTGCAGTTTGATCTCTGTTCCGTAATACAATATTCGACAGATTTAACATACGCCGAAACGGCATGGTCCATATAAACATAGCCAAGCGCTAAGGAGAATTCCAGCATGAAACTCGGATTAAATGGTCTTGGAAGAATTGGCAAACTTTCGCTGTGGAATCATGTCACCAAAAAATATTTTTCCGAGCTGGTCGTCAATCTCGGTCGCGAGGTCGGTGGCGGCCTGGAAGACATTGCTGCAGCCATTGATCGCGACTCCACCTATGGTCGGCTCAGCACCTATGTCAATGGTTTCAAGGGTGGCCGGGTGATTGAGGAACTCAACGAAACTGCCGGCACCATGCGCATCAATGGCATTCCAACCACTTTCCTCCGCACAGCACGCAACCCCAAAGACATTGACTGGCAAGGCAACCAGGTGCGACTGGTGGTCGACACCACAGGTCAGTTCAAGGATCCCACTGCCGATGCCGATGAAGGCAGGGGTTCGGTGCGTGGCCACTTGCAGGCCGGAGCCGAGAAGGTCATCGTGTCTGCACCGTTTAAGATCAAGGCAAAAGGCCTGGACATGCCCGAAGATGCCATCACCGCGGTCATGGGCATCAATGATGACGATTACGACCCTTCCCGTCACAGCATTATCTCGGCCGCCTCTTGTACCACCACCTGCCTCTCGTACATGATCAAACCGCTCATCGATCATTTTGGTGCAGACAGGCTGCTTTCGGCCTCCATGGTCACCGTACATGCTGCTACTGGTTCACAGGAGGTATTGGACCGCCTACCAGCTGCTGGCGCTACGGATCTGCGCAAAAACAGATCGATCCTCAACAATATCATCCTCACCACCACGGGTGCAGCCAAGGCCTTGAGCCTGGTCATTCCGGAGATGCAATCCATCGGATTCATCGCAGAATCCGTGCGCATCCCCACCTCGACCGGCTCTTTGATCGTGCTGGTGCTCAACCTGCAAGACGAACTGGACAACCCCATCAAACGTGACCTGCTCAACGCGATTTACGAGGAATACGCCAAAACCAGCCCGTACCTCATCTACTCGGCTGAACAGAATGTTTCCTCGGATATTGTGGGCATGCCCAAGGCAGCTGTGGTGATCGAATCCTCTGAAATCCATACCCGCACAGCCACCATTCATGTCAACCTCAATCAGCTGAAAAACGTGAAGGTAGAGGCCGCAGGCTCGACCGTGCTCGACGTTCCCTTTACCCAGGCCGCCATCTACGGCTGGTATGACAATGAATTCGGCAGCTACACCTATATGCTTGGCGAACTGACCAAAACAATCGCTGAGCGGATGGTGTGATCCTGCGCAGATTGCACCCTGCTGACGCCTCTTCTGTGCTGGCTATAGAAGAGGCGGGCATGGGAGCACCCTGGAACATCGCGCAGATTACAAGCGAGCTGCAGGTTGAAGGTGGCATTGGTTTTGCCACAGAAATTCAAGATGCACTGTGTGCCTTTGCCCTGTTTCGATCCTACCCGCCAGAATGCGAATTGCTGCGCCTAGTGGTGCATCCCGAGTTACGGCGCAAGGGGTTGGCAGCGACCCTCCTACACCACGGCTTAGCACAGTGTGCGCACCAAGGCTGTCACACCTGCTTTCTTGAAGTCCGCGCCTCTAACCTGGCAGCGTTGAACCTGTACGCTGCCCTTGGTTTTCGTGAAAACGGCCGACGCAAATGCTACTACACCAATCCCGATGAAGACGCCCTGCTCTTGCACCGGGAAATCATTTGAAAGAATGGAGTATTGTATGAAAACTCTGCGCGATCTGGATGTACAAGACAAAAAAGTGCTTGTCCGGGTTGATTTCAACGTGCCCATGGACGACAAGGGCGAGGTGAGCGACGATCTGCGCATCCGAATGGTTCTGCCCACCCTGGACTATCTTCTTGAGCAAAAGGCCAAAGTCATCCTCTGCACCCACATGGGCCGGCCCAAGGGTCAGCGAGTGGAACAGTACTCCCTTGCGCCGGTGGCAGCCCACCTGGCAAAGTTGCTTGGCAAATCCGTACCTCTTGCCCCGGATTGTATTGGTCCTGAGGTGGAAAAAATGGTGGCAAACGTGGCAAGCGGCGGCTTGCTCATGCTGGAAAACCTGCGTTTTCATCCGGAAGAAGAGAAGAATGACCCTGGTTTTTCTGAAAAACTCGCGGCCTTGGCCGAAATATATGTCAACGACGCCTTTGCCGTATCGCACCGTGCCCATGCCTCGGTGGTCGGCGTAACCACCCATTTTGCCAACAAGGCCCCTGGCTTTCTGTTGCAAAAGGAAATCGATTACTTTCACCGCGCCTTTGATGAGCCACAGCGTCCGCTTGTTGCCCTGGTGGGTGGGGCCAAGGTGTCTGGCAAACTCGAAGCTCTGGAAAACATGCTGGACAAAGTCGACAGGCTTATCTTGGGCGGTGCCATGGCCAACACCTTTTTAAAGAGTCAAGGCCATGATGTGGGCGCCTCCAAAGTGGAAGACGAACTGCTCGACACTGCCCGCACGCTGCTGCACAAGGCTGCGGAAAAAAAGGTAAAGGTTTATTTACCAGTGGATGTCGTTGCTGCGGATCGTTTTGCCCCGGATGCAGTGCACAAGGCAGTGACCATTCAGGATATTCCGGCGGGCTGGATGGCTCTGGACATTGGCCCGGCTTCGGTGCTCTGTTTCAAGGAAGTTCTGGCCGATGCGAAAACCATTGTCTGGAACGGCCCTATGGGTGCTTTTGAAATGGACGCCTTTGCCCGCGGCACCATGGCCATGGCCCATGAAGTGGCAGCTGCGCACGCGCTCAGTGTAACCGGCGGTGGAGATTCCAACGCCGCCATCGAGCAATCGGGCGAGGCAGACAACATCTCCTACATGTCCACTGGCGGTGGCGCCTTTCTCATGCTGATGGAGGGTAAAGAGTTGCCCGGTATCAAGGCATTGCAGTAAACTGTTCCCCAGCCACACAACTACGAGGAGTCAAGCCATGAGCAGACGAGCCCTTCTTGCCGGAAACTGGAAAATGCACTTAACTATTGCCCAGGCCGTTGAACTGGCCCAGGCCGTGGCCGCAGCCTGCGCCGATTGCAGGGATCGTGACGTTATGCTGGCTCCGCCCTTCACAGCCTTAGCTGGTGTTGCCCAAGCCCTGCAGGGCAGCAATATTTTCTTGGGTGCGCAAAATGTCGCCTGGGAAGCACAGGGCGCGTTCACCGGTGAAATTGCGCCGCCCATGCTTATTGATATTGGTGTGCGCATGGTCATCATCGGGCATTCCGAACGGCGACAGATCTTTTTGGAAGACAACGCCATGATTAACCGTCGCCTGCGCGCTGCACTTGAATTTGGCTTGATTCCGGTGCTCTGTATTGGCGAAACCCTGGAAGAACGCGAAAGCGGCGCCACCTTTGCTGTGCTGGAGAAGCAGCTGCGCGGTGCCTTACACGATGTACCACCAGGCCAGGCAGAGCAGATTGTGCTTGCCTACGAACCGGTTTGGGCCATTGGTACAGGCAAAACCGCCTCGACCGAACAAGCCCAGGAAGCGCATCATTTTCTCCGAAACCTGCTGGCAGACATATACAATAAAAAGCTTGCCGAAACAATCCGCGTCTTGTATGGTGGTTCGGTTAAGCCTGACAATATCGACGCTTTGATGGCGCAGGCAGATATTGATGGCGCCCTGGTTGGCGGGGCTGCCCTGCAAGTAGAATCATTCAAGCGGATTATTCGCTTTCAATGACCACGATACTTATTGTTCTGCACGTACTCGTTTGTTTCTTCCTAATCGGCATTGTTTTGCTGCAACAGGGTAAAGGAGCGGATATAGGCGCAACTTTTGGCGGTTCCAACCAATCCCTGTTTGGCACAGAAGGGCCATTGCCGCTTCTGAACAAAATAACAACGCTGGCAGCAATCATTTTCATGGCCACTTCGGTGAGCTTGGCCTATATTTCCGCCAACAAAAGTAGTGGTTCGGTGATGAGTAAGCTACCCGCGCAGGAACAACAAATCCCCGCAGCCCAAGCTCCTGTTGTTCCTGAGGCTACACAACCTGTTGTGCCGGTGGCTCCTCCTGCTGAAGCGGTACCGCCAGACGCGCCGCAACAACAGGAGCAAAGCAAGGAGTGATAAATAATACAAGTTACAAGTTTTACGTGATAGTGCCGAAGTGGTGGAACTGGTAGACACGCTATCTTGAGGGGGTAGTGGCCCACGGTCGTGCGAGTTCGAGTCTCGCCTTCGGCACCACATTGTAGTTCGACGCAGTCCAGAGAAGTTCATCTAACCCCGTGAATCCAAGGATTTACGGGGTTTTTTCTTTGTTTTTGTTTCACAACCCACTGATAATATAAATTATTTAAGAAACCATCCGTCTCCCGCCTTTCTTGTGAATCCCATCCCCTTTGTGGGTGTATTCGTAAGCTGCCTGTGCTCCAAAACTCTGACCAAACACCATTTTTCTGCACTTATCCAGCGCGCAAAATAAGGTGTGTAATCTCCGATGGCACGCCAACACGACACAAAAATCCACCCCAAAGTCCTGTACCTGCACTCACATAGAGATCCATACCGTTCACCCCATAACGCCCTACAACAAAGCCGCTGTTGAACAGGGCAACAAGAGGTCGCAAAAACAACATCTGGCCACCATGGGTATGCCCGGCAAGTTGTACATCAGCGAATTGAGAATATTCTTTTGCATTGCCGGGTCGATGGGTCAACAGGAGACGAGGTGCATCAGGGGCCTGTGCCATGGTGGCGTGGATGTCCGGTCCTTTCTCACCAAAGCGCTGGGCAACAGGATCTGGCATGCCTGCGATAACCAGGCTATCCCCACCGATGTCGAGAACCAGGTGTTCATTGTGCAGCATGATCACCTGTAGTTCTTCCAAAAATGAAGACCACTGCGCAATTCCCCAATAGTACTCATGGTTCCCAGCCACTCCAAATGTGCCATATTGTGCACGTAGCCCGGCAAGGGGGGCTACTTCTTCCGCCAAATCAGCAGGCGTACCATCGATATAGTCCCCGGTCAGGACAATGAGATCTGGAGACAGACTGTTGGTTTTATCAACAACCTGCTGCAGCCAATCTTTTTTGAGGAGCAGGCCTATATGGAGATCTGTGAGTTGTACTATGGAAAACCCATCCAAATCCTGGGGTAGATCTGGCAAGCGCAGTTCAATGGTACGGATATCTGGCACGCGTATGGACTGCCAGGTGCCCCAAAACCCGAGGATAAGGGCTACGCTGACCATTGTCACCTTGATTGCAGTCAAAGGAAGAGAACAGTGCCCGATCGCTCCAATGCGACGGCCGAGCCACAGGATGAGCAGAACGCCATCCTTTAGCAACAGCAGGAAAAAAAGCAGAATCAGCGCACCATAAAGGGCCTCCATCAGCATAAGCAAAGCTCGGGGTAACACAGGGGCAAAAAAAGCCCCACCGAGATATTTATAGAAGACATATTTCTGGCTGATGGCCAAAAGCAGTGTCATGGCCAACAATTTGAAACACAACCTGGATGAAGAAAACAGCAAGAGACTTGCGCTGGTATAGAAAAATACCACTGTGGACAAAATTGTAAGTATCATACTACCTGCTGTTTGAAATTTCTCTCATAGTTCGTGTTGGTTGCCATCAAACCACCTCCGGTAAGGAATATACTCGCTGAACAAAATGTCCTTCAAGGACGGGAAACATCAGTTCAAGGATCGTTCCTCTTTTCAGTGATACCGTGTATAATAGTGACCTATAGCCGAGCCGCCATGGAATTGTGAATCCGTACCGGTCGGCGGGATCTTATTCCAGTTCCCTATCAAGGATGCTGCTAGCGAATATAACGCAAGCGTACTGTGGGGTATGTCTTAAAAGGATCTGCTAGAGCCAACACAGATAGCGTTTTGATATGGTAGTGGAATCACATTCCCTCTTTGGCCCGCGCCTACGTGGCCCCCTGCACAAGTGAGCAAGACGACATCCAGTACGGCTGCCTCCACAGCTACGCAAAGCCCTTACCAGCAGGCAGGGCTGACCGGCATGCTCATGGTGCTGAGTCCCTTCCCCTTACTCTTGCCCTACTTGGGTACAGATACTGCACGCATCCCACCTGACCTGCAGCTTATCTTGGCAACTCTGGCAGCTGCTTGCTGTCTACTGTGTGCACTGAACATTGAACACAAGCCCGGACTTGGCAAAATCTTCGGAATAGCTGCAGTCTGCGCTGCCTTTACCGCCCTGCTTCCAACCATGGCCAACAATCCCTTTGCCGCCCTGGCCGGTTCAACTGGCTTGATTGCTCTTGGTACGGTGGTTCTCGACCGGACGTCGCAACTTGGTGCAATAGGGGAAGAGAGAGGCAGCCGTCGTTTGCAACGGTCCCGCTGGGCCGCCTGCACCGCCTGTGTTCTCGCGGCGAGCATCCTGATGCTTGAGTTGCAGAGACCTGCCCCCAAAATTTACGTGCTTGCCACCAGTGCTCTTATCAGCCAGATGCTCTTTCTTTATTGGGCATTGCGGCACGGCCTCTGGTGGCGCATTGGTCTGGGCTTTGGCGGTCTCGCGGCTATCATCGGTGCGCTTGCGTCTGCTCAACCTATCCTGCTTTTGGGCGGTGCGGTGCTGCTGCTCAACTTGCTCAACCTGCTGATAGTAGCAACTTTTCCATCCAGTACCAGCCCAGATGGGGAGCAGTGGTGGCAGGTGTTTACCCGTCAGCCAGCCAGGATACTAGTCACTACTTTTTTTCTCCTGTGCCTGACCGGTTCACTGCTGCTGACGCTGCCAATCGCAAACACACACGGGAGTATAGCTCCGATCGATGCCGCCTTTACGGCTGTAAGCGCGGTCTGTGTCACCGGACTCGTGGTACTGGATACGGCTAGGGATTTTACCACGCTTGGACAAATCTTTATCCTCATCCTCATTCAGCTGGGTGGTCTGGGCATCATGAGTATCACCACCATTGCCCTGCATGTATTTGGCCACCGCCTGAGCCTGCGTCATGAACGCCTGGCAGCCAGCATGACAGAAAGCAGCCACCATGATCTTATTCAATCACTGGGGTTGATCCTCAAGTGCACCTTCCTCTTTGAAGGCGTGGGTGCAGTGCTGCTGACCTCAGCCTTCTTCCTTGGCGGTAGACCGTTAGGTTCAGCTCTATGGGAAGGTGTATTCACCGCTGTATCTGCCTTCTGTAACGCTGGTTTTTGTCTGCAAAGCTACAACCTCATTGCCTACCAGCACGATCCGGCTGTGCTGCACACTGTGGCTGTACTCATTATTCTAGGTGGACTGGCCCCGGCAACCAGCATCCTTATTCCCAGATGGCTCAGCGGTAAAACCGTGCCCATTGCGGTACGCATCGCCCTGAGCACCACAGTGGTGTTGCTGTTCACGGGCACCTTCTTCTTCCTGGCCTTTGAATGGTATGGGGTGCTTGACAGGCTCTCTTATATCGATAAGCTGCACAACGCTTGGCTGCAATCTGTGACCCTGCGCACCGCTGGATTTAATTCCGTTGACTTGGGAGAGGTCACTGCACCCACCCTGCTCATCATGATTGTGCTCATGTTCATCGGCGGTAGCCCGGGTGGCACTGCAGGCGGCATCAAGACCACCACATTGAGTATCCTTGCCCTCACCTTCTGGGCCAGCATTACCGGTAAAAAATATCTCATCGTGCAAAAAAGGCGCATCCATCCCGATACGGTTTTTCGGGCCGTAACCGTGACCATGGCAGGCGTGCTGGTCTGGTTTGTAGCGGTGATGATGCTGGCGATCACCCAGCGCATTGGCGCTCCGGCCCTTATTTTCGAGGCCACCTCGGCCCTGGGCACAGTGGGCCTGACTATTGGTGCGACCCCGCTCTTGGATGAAATCGGCAAGGTGATCGTTATCCTGACTATGTTCATCGGTCGTATAGGCCCTGTTACCCTGTTCATGCTGCTCAGCGATGAACAGGAAAAGTCGGATGTCAGGTATCCGGTTGAGCGCATTGCCATTACGTAAAATACCCACAAACCGAGGCGAATAATCAAGCATGTCACAACAAATACTCATTATCGGACTTGGTCATTTTGGCATGTCGCTTGCCGGCACCCTATCGGAGCGGGGGGCGGAGGTACTGGCAGCAGACAAAAGAAGGACCTTGGTTGAGGAGGCCGCCGCCTTTGTCACCGAGGCGGTGACCATCGACGCCACCGATGAAACCGAACTAGCCCGGCTGGAACCCAGGCAGCGAGATGCAGCGGTGTGTGCCATTGGCGATAATTCAAAAGAATCTTCCATCATCTGTACAGCGCTCTTGCGACAGATGGGCGCCCCTTTGGTGGTCGCCCGCGCTAACGACAAGATGCACCAACGCATTCTGCAACTGGTGGGCGCGCATCAGGTGGTCAACCCGGAGCAAGAGTTTGGCAAACGTTTTGCTAACCGCCTGCTCTACCATGACGTTATCGCCGACACCAATCTGGGCGATGATCTCATGCTTACCGAAATCCGCATCAGGCCCGCCATGGTCGGCAAGAACCTGATCGAATTGGAACTACCCAGGCGCTTCGGCGTAATAGTCGTGGGCATCCGCCGAGGGTACCCACCGCGACTTATTCCCCCGAACCCGAATAAACCGCTGCAGACCGACGACAACCTGGTGATTGTTTCCAACGATTTCGCCATAGTCAAACTGACTAGGGAGTTTCAAAAATAATGGCCGGTCAATCGGTGAAATTTGGCGCATGGGCGGTTATTATCCTGAATCTACTCATGGCTTTTGGTTCCATTTGGATTTTTATGCGCATGGCCCCGGCCATCGAGGTGATCATTGCCCGCAACGTAGTGTCCCTTGAAGCCACTGAAAAAATGCTGGCTATCCTGAGTATGACGAACGAAGCAGTGGCTGATGGTTCAGCCCGGCAAGATTTCCAGCAGGCACTGGAGTGTGCAAAAAACAACATCACCGAGCCTGAGGAGGCTCAGTTACTGACACGCATCGAAGGGCTGCAGGCACAGGTTTTTGCCGGTGAGCACGCCGCCGGGCAGGAACTGGTGAACACGCTCGTGGAATTGGGCCGCATCAACCGCAGCGCCATGCGCACAGCCGATATGCGCGCCCAGCAGTTGGGCCTTGGCGGTGCCTGGGCTGTGGTTTTCATGGCCACTGCCGCCTTTTTGGTGAGCATGCTCTTTGTGCGCGGATTGAAAAGAAATCTGCTCCTGCCCCTGGAAGAAATTTATGGCGCAGTTACTGACTTCCACCACGGGGACACTATGCGTCGCTGCTCCTATAAAAACACATCCAAGGCCATGCAGTCCCTTATGCTACGCCTTAACGAGCTAATGGATGGCCACGCCCTAGCCGGATACGTAGATGAAGCCTTGCACGAACCAATGGAAAGCGTGGAAATGCGGTCAAGATCAAAAGAAACACATACTGGCCGCACGACTGGCAAGCGCGTGTAGCGGGCAAATAGCTCAGGGATGCTCACTTGCCGAAACAATGTTCAGACAGTAATCGGGATCATGGTTGATTTTTCGAGGGATTCCAGCCACAATACATTTTTCTTCCTTGAACCAGTGACACAACATTGACCCATTCTCCCTTTGAAAATCACCCTTCGGTCAGCGCCAGCCTGCGCATACTGCCCAGTGTGCAGCACTGTCTGATCTATCTTGAGCAGCAGCCCGATACCGCCGCCATACCTGGCAAACGGCTCACCTATTGTTGCCGCCTTTTTCTATCTGAGCTGCGGCAAGCACTTCTTGCAGGAGAGAGGCGTGGAGAACTGTCGCGGCAATTGGTGCTAAGGGAACTGCATCGCTTTGTGCAAAACTACCATCAGCCCAGTTTGCGACGGGTGATCAACGGCACAGGTATCATCGTGCACACCAATTTGGGTCGCTCGCTCCTGCCCCCAGAGCTGGTTTCTGTACTAAGCGAGGCCGCCACAGCCTATTCCAATTTGGAGCTGAACCTGAACACCGGTAAACGCGGCTCCCGCTACACCCACGTGGAAGCGCTCCTCTGCGAATTGACCGGGGCCGAGGCAGCCCTGGTGGTCAACAATAATGCGGCTGCTGTTCTCATTGCCCTGGAAACCCTGGCCAAGGGCAAGGAAGTGATTGTATCCCGCGGACAGCTGGTGGAGATTGGCGGCTCGTTTCGCATTCCTGATGTCATGGCTCGCAGCGGCGCGCACCTGGTGGAAGTGGGTTCCACCAACCGCACCCGTCTGGCAGACTACCAGACTGCCTTGAATCCGGAGACTGCGCTTCTGCTCAAGGTGCACTGCAGTAACTACCGCATCATCGGTTTTACCGGCGAAGTGCCCCTGCAGGAACTGATTGCCCTGGGAAAAGCGCATGGGTTGCCGGTTATGGAAGATCTGGGCTCTGGCTGCTTCATTGACTTAAGTCGCTTCGGTCTGGAAAAAGAACCCACCGTGCAAAACACCATTGCCGCTGGCGCGGATTTGGCCACCTTTAGCGGCGACAAGTTGCTGGGAGGGCCGCAGGCCGGTATTCTCGTTGGTCGCCGGGAAATTATCCAGCGCATCCAAAAAAACCCGCTCAACCGGGCACTGCGCATCGACAAACTCACCCTGGCTGCGCTGGAGGCGGTGCTACGCCTCTATCTCGATGAAGAACAGGCCCTGGCCAACATTCCTACCCTGCGGATGATCAGCGAAACAGCCACTTCAATACAGGAACGCTGCCAAGAGTTTCTCGCCCTGGCCACAGCGCCACTGGCCAACATATGCCAATTGGAACCCATCAGCATGACCTCCCAGGTGGGCGGTGGTGCCCTTCCTGCTCAAGACCTGCCCAGCTGGGGCCTGGCACTCAAACCGCTCAACATGAAAGCCCACCAACTGGAACGCAGACTCCGCAGTGCCCCGGTGCCGGTACTGGGCAGAATGGAACAGGATGTCTTGCGTCTGGACATGCGCACCATCAGCACGGATGAAGGCCCTCTACTGCTCGACTCCTTGCTCCAGGCCCTTGATCAGCCATCATGAGCGGGCCCTTCTCTTCCCCCTGCCCCTCTGGCCTGCACCACAGGCACAGAGAACTCTGCAGCGCTGATTTTTTTCTGCTGGCCCGTCCCTTTTTGGATGCCATTGCCTTCCTCTTTCCAACAGGGCTACATTTGAGTTTTCTGCCTGATCCTGTAGAAGAATCTGGCCCTGACCCAGGCACTACCACCCTATACCTGCCCCTGCCCCTTGCTGACTCTAACCAGGTAAACCTGCGTTTGCACAGCACAGACCCGGTCCTGATGGCACAGATATCTGCCCAATGGCTTGAGGAACAACGGGACAACGTATTGCACATCCTCTCCCTGCTGCGGCCCGCTTTTATCGACTGCACAAGCGGTTTTTACAACTTGCGCGCCCTGTGCCATGCCCTCCAGACAGTCCAGGGTACATTTTTTCTCTTGCACTTAGGTTGTATCAAAAAAAACATCACCAGCACCCAGCAGGCCTGCGCCAAGGCCGTAGATCTGTTGACCAACACTGTAGATGCCATTTTCTTTTCCTGCGGCTTTGGCCTCTTTGCCGCCCTGCGCAGAGAAGAAAACCTGGAAAGTGGCCGTCGCAGCGCACGCCTTCTGCAACGGCACCTCCGCCAAGAGGGCATCAGCCGTGCACAGGTCCTCTATCTCAGTACAGAACAAGCCTGCACCATCTTTAAAAAAGACGGATTGGCCGGATTTCAGGACTTTTGGGCCACAGTGGACAAACAAGGACCCTTTGGCCTACTCTGCGCCTCAGCAGAGAATGAACGGTACACAACGCGCTTTGACTTGGACAACACCAATGCTTTTTCTCTGCTGCAAAAAAAGTGGCGGGGATTAACCGCCTTTTCCTTGGCACTTTTCAAAATAGCAGGCCAGCCAAACAACCAGGAAAATCAGGAAAATACACCGCCAGCCGAAGCGCTCCCCCTGGCAGCCATGCAGCACTACGGTGATATCATCCCGGTGGCTCCCCACACCCTGGCCTGCTTCTTTCCGGAAACAATTCCCCCAAAAGCACAAGAAACAGCAAGCACTATCCGTCAAATCTTGCAGAAGACACTGCCCACCGCCACAATATCTGTAGGCATCGCAGGCTGGCCCTATCTGGACTATGCCAAAAGAAACATTCCTGCCAACTGCCTCAAGGCACTGCTACATGCCTCCCTCCTGGGTCCGGGACAGCAAGTGCTTTTTGACCACCTCAGCCTTAATGTCAGCGGCGATTCATACTTTGAGGAGGGTGACTATCAGCAGGCCATCCGAGAATACCGCCGAGGTCTGAAGGTGCAGCCAGATGATGTCAACCTGCTCAACAGCCTGGGTGTAACACTCGCAGCCTATGGACAGGACCACCAGGCTGCCGCCTGTTTCCGACGTGCCCTGCAGGTAGAGGCAGATAACCACATGGCCCTGACCAATCTCGGCTCCATCCTGCTGCACCAGGGTAAAGACGATGCAGCCTTCACCTATCTGCAGCAGGCCCACGCCGCCTTTCCCGCATCCGAGCCCCTGCCCAGGGAACTGTTGCAGCCGCTTGCCCGGCTCTATCTTGAACGCAGACAATTTGACCAGGCACTAATTGTATTGGAACATTGGGCTGTGTCGATGACCATGGAAAAAGACGTCCTCTACTACCGCCAGCTCGGCCTGGCCCTGGAGGGCAGTGGCTACACGGGAAAGGCCATGCGCGCCTTTGAACAGGCATTGAAACTGGCACCACAGGATGCCCTTTCCATGGGCCACCTGGGCGGGCTTTATCTGGCCAACGGTGAGGGCGAAGAGTTAGGTTTGCACCTCTGTGAGCAGGCCGTGAACCTGGAACAGCACAATCCCGTGCTCTGGCGACTTTTAGGCAAGGCCTACTATGGCCTGGCAAAGACAGAGGCAGCATTTGAGGCTGCCAAACAGAGCCTGCGCCTGCAGCCGGCCTGCGCAGAAGGCATGCTCCTGGCAGCCAAAATCTGCTTGCAAAAAAAGAACATACCGCGTGCGCGCTACTGGTTGAATCGGGCTATGAAATTGCATACAATCAACCCTGAACTCGCACATGAAATCACTCGTACCCTGGCCAAGCTGGCCAAAGGCACAGGAGCTGCACCACAAACACAACCATGAGGCGCCAGGGCCGATACTTGACGGCTTGACAGTCGGGCAATAACAGCCATCAGGAGAACAACCACACATGGCTCAGATAGATGCTTTTTTCAAACTCATGAATGATAAGGGTGCCTCCGACCTGCACATGATGGCCGGGCAACAACCGGCGCTGCGTATCCGCGGAGAGATGGAGCGAGTGAAGTTCCGGGTGCTGGACAATGAATCTTTAAAAGGCATGCTTTACGAAATCTGCCCGGAAGACAAAATTAAGGCCTTTGAGGAGAGCGGCGACCTGGACTTTGCCTATGAAATTCCGGAGCTTGCTCGCTACCGCTGTAACTTTTTTCAGCAAAAATATGGTATTGGTGCAGTCTTTCGTGAGATTCCGAGCAACATCCTCACCTGCGAGCAACTGGGCCTGCCCAAGGTAGTTGCCCGCCTGGCTTCGTTACCCAAGGGCCTTGTGCTGGTTACTGGCCCAACCGGTTCCGGCAAGTCCACCACTCTGGCCGCAATCATTGATGAGTGCAATAAAACCAGAAAACACCACATCATTACCATTGAAGACCCGATAGAGTTTGTCCACAAAAGTCAGAACTGTATTATCAACCACCGCGAAGTCGGGACCCACACCAGGGGATTTGCCACGGCCCTGCGCGGTGCCCTGCGTGAAGATCCGGACATCATTTTGGTTGGTGAAATGCGCGACCTGGAAACCATTGCCCTGGCCATGGAGGCCAGCATGACCGGTCACCTGGTGTTTGGCACACTCCACACCATGAACGCCATGAAGACGGTTGACCGTATTATCGAAATTTTTCCCTCCAACCAGCAGGAGCAGGTGCGCTCCACCTTATCGGATGCGCTCAAGGCCGTGGTTTCGCAAACCTTGTTCAAACGAATAGACATAGAAGGTCGGGTGGCGGCACTGGAAATCCTCATCTGCACACCAGCGGTGCGTAACCTCATTCGCGAGGCCAAGACCTACCAAATCCTCTCTTCTATGCAAACCGGTAAAAAATATGGTATGCAAACGTTGGATGATGCTATCTACGAACTGCTGGAAAAGCGAAAAATCAGCGCAGAAGATGCCTATGCCAACTGCTACGATAAGGGTAGGTTCGTGAAATACCTACGCACGCAACCAGCGGATTTCACTGAAATCTAAAGAGGCAACTGGTCTGGCAAGAACCGTTTGATGCAACAGTTTATCTAAACCACAAACTCGTAGCCGTGCGCCCGTAGCTCAGCTGGATAGAGCATCGGCCTTCGAAGCCGAGAGTCGGGGGTTCGAATCCCTCCGGGCGCGCCAATAAATGGATGTGCTAAACTGTACATTGCTAACTGTGCTACCAACTGCGCTATCTTGAGGAAGCAGTTGCATGACCACAGCCTGAGTATTGCGTCGCAACCTCTGCAGCCTGACCAAACCACACCTCCCTCTGCGGGTGGCTGCAGTAAACCATAGAGACGAGCAGATCATGCAGACAAGTAACACACCTATTTCTGAGCTGGCGATTTTGCTGGTGGAACAGGCTCCTGATGCCCTTATATTCGCCGATCAAACAGGTACAATTCGGGTTTGGAACAGTGCAGCGGAAAAGATATTTGGCTTTAGTGCCAGCCAGGCCATAGGGGAAAACCTCAACATCATCATCCCTAAAGCCTTGCAGGAGGCGCATCAACGTGGCTTTACACGTGCCCTTGCCGAGCGCAGCACAAAATATGTCGGCCAGGCCTTACCCACTAAAGCCGTGTGTGCTGACGGCACACAGATCTATGTTGAACTTAGTTTCGCAATCATCCTTGATGCCAATGACGCTGCAATGGGAGCACTTGCCCATGCTCGTGATATCACAGAACGTTTCAATAAAGAACGCGCGCAGCGCAAGCGTCTGCAGGAACTTGAGAACATCCTGGCTTCGACAGACACATAAGGCACATGCAATACCCCCTCCACAACTTGGGAGATGGGCCGATACAGCCCTGCCCGAACTGGAATGATGGGCATAAACACTCGTTTTGCCCCATCCCATACCGCTATTTCCAACCGGGAAATTACCGCCCCCTTCTTCGTCCCCCTTGATCACTTTATGCCGGCTCCCTCACCCGACGCGTTCGCTGCAACCACCAGTGTCCCAGCCTTTCATATCGTGCTGGTGGAACCAGAGATTCCCCCCAATACCGGCTCCATCGCCCGCCTGTGTGGGGCTACCAACAGTACACTGCACCTGGTGCATCCCTTGGGCTTCAGCACAGACAACAAGCACCTGAAACGGGCTGGGCTAGACTACTGGCCCCATGTGCAGGTTGTACACTGGCCGGACCTGCACAGCTTTCTTGCCGCGCAGGCAGAATTACGCCTTCATTTTTTCACCACCAAGAGCAGACGAAACTATACCGAGGCATGCTACCAGCCCGGCGACATGCTCATTTTCGGCCGGGAGACAAAAGGCTTGCCGGAAGAAATCCTTGCGCTATATAGTGAACGCTGCCTGACCATTCCCATGCGCAATGCCCACATCCGTAGTTTGAATTTGGCCATGGCCGCGGGCATCGTGCTGTATGAGGCAATTCGCCAGCAAGAACAGCAAAAATAAACCCCTACAACGAGTGGAACGTCCATGTCAGAAAGGATCTACAACTTCAGCGCCGGCCCGGCTGTCCTGCCCGAACAAGTTCTTCGGGAAGCAGCCATTGATATCGTCAACTTCCATAACAAGGGCATCGGCCTTATTGAAATTAGCCACCGCTCCAAGGAGTTCATGGCCGTGGCCGAAGAGACAGAAACCCTCATCCGGGAACTGATGGGAGTGCCTGCAGGGTACAAGGTTCTTTTTCTGCAGGGCGGCGCCTCTTCCCAATTTTTCATGGTGCCCATGAACCTGCTCAAAAAAGATCAGGTGGCCACCTATCTCAACACCGGCACCTGGTCGAAAAAGGCCATCAAGGAAGCCAAACTCTTTGGCCAGATAGAGGTGGCCTATTCCAGCGAAGAAATCAACTTCACCCGAGTGCCAGCTGACCATGAATATACAGTCAACCCGGCGAGCGAGTACCTGTACTTTGTGAGCAACAACACCATCTTCGGCACACAGTTCCAGACCATGCCAAACAAGGATGCCATGCTGGTGGCAGATATGTCTTCGGATATCCTTTCCCGGCCAGTGGATGTGAGCCGCTTTGGCCTTATCTTTGCCGGTGCCCAAAAAAACATGGGGCCTGCCGGCGTAACAGTGGTCATTATCCGTGAAGACCTTTTGGAGCGGGTGGATGAGGCTGTGCCCACCATGCTCAAGTACAAGACCCATGCCAAGGAAGATTCCATGTTCAACACACCTCCCTGCTTTGCCGTCTACTGCGTGGGCCGGGTAATGCATTGGCTGAAAGAGCTGGGCGGGGTTGAGGCCATGGCCAAACGCAACCAAAAGAAGGCAGCCCTATTGTATGATGCTATTGACAGCAGCAATGGCTTTTATCGGGGTCATGCGGAAAAACAATCACGCTCCCTGATGAACGTGACCTTTACCCTGCCCAGTAAGGAACTGGAGGCGGATTTTATCCGCGAGGCAGCAGCACAAGGTTTTGACGGACTCAAGGGCCACCGCTCCGTTGGTGGTTGTCGTGCCTCCATCTACAATGCCTTCCCCCATGAGGGAGTTGAAAAGCTGGTGGACTTTATGGCCACCTTTGCCAAAAAACACCAATAATCCTACCCTTAGAGATAAGATGCCCCTGGCAGGGAGTTGCGGAGGATGCAAAGCATGCGTATTTTCGGTATACTGAGGGGTATTCATCGATACCAACACAGAAAGTATTCTGCTATGGAATTGGTATAAAAACACAAACAGGCGCTGCCATCTGAAACGTACCCGCAGGCACGCTTGTCCTGCGGGTTTTTTTGTGAATGAGGTTGTATGGACTACCAAGGTATGGTTATTCGCCCGCCCAGCGAGGCTTTTTCCATTATTCTGCAAGTTACGCTTGGCTGCTCCCACAATGCCTGCACCTTTTGCGGCACGTATCGGGAAAAACCCTTTGCAGTCAAATCCTGGACACAAATTCAAAAAGATATCGCCTTTGCCTCTCAACACTGCAAGCGGCAACACACCCTTTTTCTGGCGGATGGCGATGTGTTGGCACTGCCCCATGAAGAGATGGTGCGCCTCCTTGAACACATCCGCCAGCAGCTGCCTTGGGTGCGACGTGTCAGCAGCTATGCCAGCAGCCGCAACATTGCTGCCAAGACAGATGCGGAGCTGAGCCAATATCGGACCCTGGGTTTACAGCGGCTCTACCTTGGTTTGGAGAGCGGCCACGACCCAACCCTGCGGGCCATAGCCAAGGGGGTGGACAGCGCCTCCATGGTGGAGGCATCACAGCGTGTCCAGCGGGCAGACATGGCACTTTCGGTGTCTTGCATCCTTGGCGTTGCCGGAGTGGCCGACTCCCAGGCCCATGCCCTGGCAACCGCCCAGGTGCTCAACCGTATGCAGCCGCAATACATTGGCGTACTCACCTTGATGTTGCTTGAAAACACACCTCTGTTTCGGCGCTACCAGCAGGGCCGTTTCCAGCTACCCAACCAGGTGGAGCTGTTGCAGGAACTGCGTACCCTGGTAGAGCATCTCGATGTGCCGCGCGCCCTGTTCTCTGCCAACCATCCCTCCAACTACCTTACCCTCAATGGTCGCTTACCCAAAGATAAGGAAGACATGTTGCAGCGAATCGATCAGGCCATGGCAGGGACGCTTGCCCTCAGAGATGAAAGGCAACGTGCACTCTGATGATGTGACTCAATTTCAGGGCAAAAATGTCAACAAAGGAGACAAGGCAAACGCGACCCAGGCGCTGATGCTCTTTGAGCTGCTTCAGGAAATATTCACCGCTATCGACCCGCAAAAGTTTTTTACAATGGAATTGGCTAGTAGGAAAAGTTGACTGGGACGAGTAAAGAAAAGATAAAGGCCTTCCTTAAAATTAAGGAAGGCCTTTATCTTTGAGGATAAACTACTGAGATCAACAGCCAAAGGCTTTCTGCAGATTGGGAATAGTTTGCTTCTTGCGACTCATCATGCCGTCAATCCACATGGAGTTCCCAGACAGCTTGTGGTCAAAGGCCTGCTCGATCAAGGCGTTGTCATCGGAAATCACCATGAGATCAGTCCCTTCCTTGACCACATCGGTGAGCATGAGCAACACGCTATGACGCTCGCCCCCCTTTTGCGTCTTCATGGCCTCATACAGCGCCTCGCGCATATCAGCCACCTGATCCAAGGTAGCCAACTCCAACTGGCCTACGCCAACCTTCTTGCCGTTCATGTCGAAATCTTTGTAGTCGCGATTCAGCAAATCCATGGCCGGCACGCCAGCCACTGCACTTTTCGCTTTGAGCATTTCCATAAACAGCTCTTCCGTGTCCTGAACTCCGGCAATTGCCTTGAGTTCTTCGACAGCCTTCTTGTCTGCATCGGTACAGGTGGGCGACTTGAAATTGACTGTATCGCTCAAAATAGCGGCCAACATAATGCCTGCCACTTTGGGATCGATCTTCACCCCTTCCAGATCATAGAGAATCTTCAGAACAGTGCAGGTGCAACCAACCGGCATATTGAAGAACAAAATGGGCTGATTGGTGGTGACATCGCCAATTTTGTGGTGGTCAACAACAGCGACCAATTCACCGTCGGCAAGATTGTCTGGAGCCTGAGCAAGATCGCTGTGATCCACCAGGGCCACTTTCTTGCCCGCAGCATCGCTCATGTTTTCGGGTGTGTCAAAACCGAAACGCTTAAGGACCATTTCCGTTTCCGGATTCGGCTTTCCCTGCATAACAGGAACATAGTCTTCCCCTTTGGCCTTATTAAAAGCGGCAAAGGCAATGGCAGCGGCAACGGAATCAGTATCTGGACTCTTGTGGCCAAAAACATAGACAGACATAAGACAACCTCCTGAATTGTTGAATCGACGTGACCTGCACTTCGTAGGACCGGGCCCAAGAGCCCGAGAGCAAAGCAGTAAAATTTATCTAGAATATAATGTCAGCTGATAAGCGTCAAGCAGAAAAGAAAATACAAACACAAGCAAAAGAACCATCAGCACAAGATCTACTCGACTTTTAGCTGATGGTCCCAAAAAAGATATGGAGTAAATCAATCGCGGCCGCCAAAGAAACGAAGCAGCATGATGAACAGGTTGATAAAATCGAGGTACAGGGCCAGTGCACCCATGATGGCGCCTCGCTGGATAGCCGCTTCTCCCTGTTCCATGATACCCTGTTCGCCGATCTGTTTGATTCTCTGCACGTCATAGGCGGTTAAACCAACGAAAACAAAGACACCGATTGCCGAAACCGCCCAGTATAGGCTGGAGCTTTGCAAAAAGATATTAACAATGGATGCCAGCAGGATGCCGATCAGCCCCATGAACAAAAAAGAGCCCATGCCGGATAGATCACGCTTAGTCACCAGCCCATAAACTGCCATGGTCGCGAACATGCCTGCAGTAATCAGGAAGGTACTGGCAATGGACGCACCTGAATACATGAGGAACAGTACCGACAAGGTAACGCCGTTCATGACAGAGTAGGCAATAAAGAGCCAGGTAGCGGTGCCAGGCCCCAGCTTTTCGACGCGGGCAGCCAGATAAAAGACCACGCCGATCTCACTGATCAAAAGTATCCAGTACAGGGGACTGGCTGCCAGGGTCTGGGCAAATCCGGATGAAACGGTAAGCAAGGCGACAATACCGGTCAGCCCCAGGCCAACTGCCATCCAGTTGAACACCTTAGCCAAAAAGACAGTGGAGACTTCTTTTTGCACCTCGGCTCTGGTTAAATCCCGGGTTTGTACCCGGCTCTGTAGTTGTTCCATAATTCGTTCTCCTTTACGGGATATTCATACCATGTGCAATAACAGACAACTCAACATCATGGTAAACATTGCCAGCAACATCTGCAAGTTGCCTGCTTTGCTCCATGACACAATCTTAATACGCTCCCTTGCCGTTGAACATGCAGGCAATGGTTTTTAGGATAATATATAAATCTGTCTTGAGTGAAACATTCAGCACATACCAGTCATCTAACTCCACCCGCTCTTTATAATCGACAATGTCCGAACGCTTCATCACCTGCCAAAGCCCGGTAATACCGGGTTTCATCGAGCAGTAGCGGCCAGCGCTGCGCTCATCATTGGTTTTATAGTAGTCTTCCAGTTCCTTACCAACAATTGGCCGCGCCCCAACCACGCTCATCTCTCCCCGTAGTACATTGATGAACTGGGGCAACTCATCAAGGCTGGTGCGGCGTAGGAAACGACCGATCCTGGTGATCCGCGGATCGTTTTTCAGCTTGTAGGACTGTTCCCATTCGGCGCGCATACTTGCGTCCGAGGCAAGCAGTTCCTGCAGGCGCTGCTCGGCTCCCACCTCCATGGTGCGGAATTTCAAGCAGTAAAAAGGACGTCCGGTCGCCATGATACGTTTATGTTTGAACAAAACCGGGCCACGACTGTCCAGTTTGATGCAGAGGGCAATCAAAAAATACAGTGGAGATAGTGCGATGAGCACCAACAAGGAAAAACAGATATCGAAACTACGCTTCCATTCCAAATCCGGATTGAAATTCAGTATGAGCATATCCCCAAGGGACTGGATCTCCGCGTGGTGCAGGCCAAAGACATAGATATCTGGCACCAAGTAAAGCCGGGCACCAAGGTCCCGACAATCTTTGAGGATCTTGAATATCTTTTTCTCTGCCCGCAGGGGCAACGCAATATACACATAATCAAGATCATGACTGCGTAGATACTCCTCCACATCATCGGTGCGACCGAGGAGCGGCTTGCCCAGGGCGTGCAACGTAGCACCCAGTTCAATTTTATCATCAAAAAAACCAACGACCTCGATGCCTGCCCAGGGCACATTCTCAATTCGTCTGGCCGCGCGCAGACCCAATTCACCGGCGCCAACAATGACCGCGTGGCGGATATTTTTCCCCTTGGCGCGATAGTAGCGCAGCACCCGGCGCACAGCCAGATGCGAAAGAAACAGGACAAAGGGCGTGACCAGCGACCACGCCAACAAAACAACACGCGAGTATGCCTCGGAAATTTTGAAAAGAAAAAAATAGGCCAGCAACGCTGCAATAACTCCTGCCCAGGCCCGTGTAATAGCAAAAAATTCCTTGCAGTATTTCCAGCCGCGCCAGGAGCGGTACAGTTGAAAATTATAGAAAAAACAAAAACACAGGACAAACACGATGACGAGCAATCGTGTATAGTAGACGCTCCAGGCAACACCATACAGCATGGTAATCAGCCAAAGCAGAAAACAGGCAAGACAACAATCCACCAAATGGAGAAAACGGTAGATCATGGAACTGCGCTCTCGCAGATTCCAGGAAAGCAGAGGGGTCATAAGCGAGTCACACCTGCGATCACCGCCACCAGGCCGGACGCATGCTCAACCTGCATTGCATCGCCTGGGGCAGGTATTGTGCCTGGCGGCCAAGATGATAGGCGAACAATTTCAACGCCGTCCGCACCAAGCTCAAGGGCAGCAACCTGTACTGTTTTTGTTGATAGAGGTAATGCAATTCAGAAAGGACAAAGCGCCTACCTGCTCCTCCTGCAGAACCATAGGTATCCAGCAATTTTCTTGCACTGGCGTGGAAGGCGCCGGTATCAAAATAGCGCTTCACTTCATCTGTAATGGCATAGTTGTGGGAATGAAAGACCTGCGCATCATGTATGTACTGCACACAATACCCCAGCTCCAGTATTTTTGCCACGGTGAAGGTATCTTCGCCAAAAAGCAAATGTTCAGGAAAAAAACCAGCTGCTGAAAGTACGTCGCGTCTATAGGCGGCGCATGAGTTGGAGCAAAAGACAGTGTGTAAACCCAGCCGGTGCCGGTCTGCAAAACAACGTGGTGCCTCGTAGCGATCCGGATAGTTGAACAGGCGCAGATGGGCGGCAAAGGGGGTGGCATTGGCTTGGGGCAATTGTCGCCCATAGCACACGGCAACCCGGCTCCCTTCCTGGTCTGTTTGTCTGAGCGGCGCGGTCAGCTTGGCCAGGCAGTGCTCATTTGCCGGAATAGCATCCTGAGTGAGAAAAACCAGCACCTCACCACGGCTGCGACGGGCGGCCATGCTGCGCGTGCCACCGTGGTCAAAGGTTTCCCGGGCAATAGATATGAGTTGCACCAGTGGATGGGCCAAGGCGATCGACTGGGTGCCATCGTCTGAAGCGGAGTCCACCACCAGAATTTCATCTGGAGTAAGAGTTTGCCGTGCCAGCAAGCCAAGCTGCTCATCCAGCCACTGGGCTGCATTGCAGGTGGGAATAATCACTGAAAGCATTGCACTCCCTCCAAGAAACTCTACTTAAAAACGACCATAGCGCACCAGCAAGTATTTTGCCAAAGCCCATAGCATATAGACCGAGGGATGGCGGCAATAGAGGCGCACCTCATTGGCTGCCGCCATGACCCTGAGCTGATGGGGTATACTTTGCCGCTGCCTGCTGCTGTTCCAGCCGCGACAGTGCCAGGCCCTAACCTGCGGATGGTAGAGTAGACGCCAGCCAGCCCCGCGCAGGCGCAGGCCAAGTTCGATATCTTCCTTGTACAAAAAAAAGGCTGGATCAAAAATCACCCCTGGTGCCAATGCCACCTGCTCAAGTGCTTGACGGCGGCAGCAGAGAAAGGCACCGCACAGGGCTGGCATCTCTTCTGGCTTCTGGTATTGCATGGTATCTGTTTCTCCCTGGCCACGGTCGTACCAACGGCCATACCAGGAGCGGACAATACCAGTGGAATCAAGCAGGCCGCTGGCCTGCTTGCGGCCACGTTCATAACCCCCAAGACGTGCACCTACGCAGGCCACGGTTGCATTTTTGTCCAACACCTGCAGCGCCTGTGCCAAGGTGTCCGGCCAGACAAAGCAGTCCGGATTCAAAAAGAGAATGTAGGCAATGTCCGGAGGACAGGCAGCAAAACCAATATTGTTGCCCTGGCCGTAGCCAACATTACCTTTCCTGATGACCTGCGTTGCCGGCCGATTAACCAGGGCGTCGAGGTACGCAGTATGTGTCGAGCCACTATCGACAACACAGGTAAAAGTCGGTTGCAAGCTGCCCGCAGCCAGGGAATTCAGGCACTGTTCCAAATCCCGCTGGGCATTATGACAGACAATGACCACGGCTATCCCGCGCTCCACCACTTCATCCTCCATGGGTGCAGTGTGGGTCATGGCCGTAAAAAAAGGCGTTGATACGCCTGCAAGAGCCAGTTGCC
Organism: Desulfobulbus sp.; assembly: GCA_040776885.1. Classification (GTDB taxonomy): domain Bacteria; phylum Desulfobacterota; class Desulfobulbia; order Desulfobulbales; family Desulfobulbaceae; genus Desulfobulbus. The sequence goes on from JAXGZR010000002.1 coordinate 241,195, forward strand.
CTTGCCTGCAGCACTTCTGCGCCGCATGATTGAACAGATGGCCTCGTCTTCTGCCTGGCGCAGTGTTTTCTGTAACAGACCAGGCCCAATTTCGGTTGTCCCCAACCCCTGGCGGTATTTTCGGCGCATGGACAGCCAACCGGTGGCTGCTTCGGCAAGTCCCTGGCAATACGGTCCCAGTTGTTTCTTCTTGAGCACAAAAAGCAGCCAGAAAAACTGGTATATCAAAATAATGATGCTATAGCGCCATAGCAAACGGGCTGAATAGTTGCGAGCAAGAACAAAAAAGGAGTTACGAGTGGAAAGCCGGATGGTAAAAGCATTAAACTTGGAGCCAGTGGTGGCGCTGCCAATATGGTAAATGCGTGCCTCGGCAACATAGTGGCATACCTTACCCAGACGGGCAGCGCGCAAGTTCCAGTCCACATCTTCCAAATAGGCAAAAAAATCTGGGTCAAACAGGCCCACGGTCACCAGGGTCTGTCTGCGGTACAGAGCAGCTCCACCGCAGGCCCCGAAAACCTGGCGGGAGAGGTTGTAGCGGTCTCCGTCTGCTTCCATGGTACCCAAACGATAGCCAGCGCCACCGCGCAGATATCCTTCGCCAGCGCCGTCCAAAAGATGCCGCTGATGGTAGTTGAGCATTTTAGCGGCAAAAAAATCAGCTGGCCAATGCACGGCAGCATCTACCAGTTGCTGCAAACAATCCACCGCAAGCTCGGTATCATTGTTGAGCAAAAGCACCAGAGGCGCATCCCCTGCCTCTATACCCTGGTTGACCGCCGCACTGAAGCCGGTATTCTCGGGCAGGGCGAGAAGCCGTACTTCAGGATAATGCTGGCGCAGGTACGAGACTGAATCATCTGTGGAGCCGTTATCGACCAAAATGATGCGCCAATTTTTATAACTTTGCGCATAGATGGAAGAGAGACAGGCTTCCAGCAGGGCAACGCCATTGTAGTTGGGAATAACGATATCGATCAAGGAGCCCTGTTCTCCCCAGCCTGTTGCTCAGCAGATTTCTCCACAGAATCGCCCAATACCTTGCGTACATAATAAATTGGTTTTTTTTGCGACTCATGATAGGTCCGCACCACCAACTCGGCCAGAAGACCAATGGTGATGAACTGGATACCTAGAAAAATGAGCAGGACAGACAACAGCAAGAGTGGCCTGTCGGAGAGGCCGATGCCAAAGAATTGACGCTGAATGACCAGCACCAAGGCCGTGAAAAAACCCAAGAACGAAGAGACAATGCCCAGGGTGCCGAACACGTGCAAAGGCCGGGTGGCGTAACTGAGCAGAAACTTGACGGTTATCAGATCGAGCACCACCCGGATGGTGCGTGAAATTCCATACTTGGAGGAACCAAAACGCCGCGCCCGATGATTGACCTTGATTTCGGTAAACGAGATACCCATGCCACTGGCAATGGCAGGAATAAAACGGTGCATCTCGCCGTACAGATTGATGTTTTCGATCACTTCCCGCCGAAAGGCCTTCAAGGTGCAACCGTAGTCGTGCAAGCTGACCCCTGTTACCCAGGAGATGAGCCGGTTGGCCATCTGTGAGGGTAACCGGCGCGACAGGTAGGCATCCTGACGGTCAAAGCGCCAACCAGTCACCACATCGTAGCCCTCATCCAGTTTGGCCAGCATCTTCGGGATGTCGCGCGGGTCGTTTTGCAGATCGCCATCCATGGTGATGATCACTGCGCCGCAGGCATGATCAAAACCTGCGGCCATGGCTGCAGTCTGGCCAAAGTTGCGGCGCAGGCTGACGACCCGTACGTTGGGATCCTGGTATTGAATGGCTGCCAGGCGCGCCAGGGTATTGTCGCTGGAGCCGTCATCGACAAAAACAATTTCAGACTGCTGTCCGGGCATACTGGTGAGCACGCTCCGGATCTCCTCGTGGAGAATCTGAACATTCTCCTCCTCATTGTACAGTGGTACGACCACAGAAAAATCCACAAGGTTCTCCATCAGGGTTGGGTCGGATGCAGATACACATCCGGCCAGTTGTCATTGCCACTATGAAAGGTCAGCCTAACAGCATGTTCTGCAGGCTGACCAATCTGCCAAAGAAAAATCTCGTAGTCTGCCTTGTCGTGCTCGTGGTCGCCGCTACTGGCACCATAGACAAGCAGATCGCCAGTGTTGATCACCCTGGGAAAATATTCATGACTGAACTCACCAGGGGCATCAAACCACTGTTCTGCAGCCAAACTTTCCAGATCCAGGCGATACAAGGCATTTTGCTGTTTACCGCCATGATCTACCTTGAACAGGTAGCTGCCATCCGGCGCCCATGCCAGTTGGCAACCATTGCCGGCAAAACGCACCGATCCACTACTCCGGCTGATTACCGCGGTGGTGCGCAGGGCACCACTCAAGGTAAGCGCAACCATCTCGCCGTCGGGCGAAACATTGGGCAGGCCCAGCCAGGTATCCCTTGGCAATTTGATATTGTTCCCGCTTTCCAACACAAGCTGCTCCTGGCCGCTGGCCAGATCCAGTTCAACGATCTGTCTGCCATCCCGTTGGAAATAGATCTTTTTGCCATCTGCCGACCAGACAGGCACATTACCATCCCGTGCCAGCTGCCGCTCTTTGCCAGAGGTCAGGTCGAGCAACACGACATTCCATCCCCAAAAGTTGCGGTGCGAATTCCACTCCTCCTGGGAACGAGTAAAAACAATTTGAGTACCATCCGGGGAAATACGGGGATAGTATTCGGTGTGGGGGTGGGTGGTCAATCGCTGTTCTGTTCCCTCGGGCAGGGTGCGTATCCAGAGATCGTGAATACCTCCCCTGTTGGAACTCCACACCATAAAACCTGTTCGGCCGCGGAGCATCTGTGCAAGTGTTTGCCCGTGCCCCTGCTCTGGGGTGATGGCTTGTCCGAATTCAGTGGGTGGGATGAGTGCCTGACGCATCTTGAACTGACGCACTTCTTTCAAAAGAAAAAAAGCGGCAAACGCGCAAAGCGCCAAGCCTATCAAAGTATACCAGGGAATGCGCCATGCTTTGTCGTTGGTGGCAGTTACTGTACTTTTACTTTTTGTCATAATCATAAAGGTGATAAAGGCCGTTCCACCCAACAAATAATCCACTGCCTGGCTCAAAAGGTGCAAGCTCAGCATGATGAGCAAAGATACGTCCTGACTTGCGCCCAAGGCCACCATGGCCAACATACCGCCAGCCTCGTAGGAACCGAAACCCATGAAAGTCGGCAGGGGCATGCTGGCACCAGCCTCTGCACTGATGAGCGCCATCAAGGTCGTGTGCAAGGCTGTATCCACTTCGGGAAAGTGGGGAATGGCAACCGCATAAAAAAGACAGTATAAACTTAAGTATTTCGTGATGCGAACCCCCATGGAGTACAGCATCAGACGACCAGCAATACCAGCTTCGCGCGCGTGGCGTAACGACAGTACCAAGGCATCGAGAAAGGACAAAATCTTTTCGGCCAACTTCCTGCCCGGCGGCCAATGCCAACGGGCAACCACACGCCTTGCCAGGCTGCTGAATTCCTGTAAACCAGGAAAGAGCAAAAGAAGTCCCACAAGAAAAACAAATAGCACCAACAGGGCAGTCACCACCAGCCACCACTGTAGCTCAAGCCGCACTATCTGGTAGCCGACAAGCAGAGCAATGAGAAGGGCAAGGGCAGCGAGGTCAAAAAGAAAGGCTATGGCCAGGGACGAGAGACCCGAAGATACTGGCACCTTGTGTCCTCGGTTGAGCATGGCCACATAGCTCAACTCACCGAGACGGGAAGGCAGCATGTCAATAAACATGTTCCTGCTGGTAGTGACCAGAAATATATGCCAAAAGCCTGGGATGGCAGGATCGCTGCTGCGCAGAACAAGCTGGTAGCGCAAGGTTTGTAGAACGGTGCGCATAAGCGACAGCACTACATATGCAGCGACTAAGTAAATTGAAGCACTGCGGAGCAGGGTGAGCAGACGAGGGAACACCTGTGCCGCTGCTCCGGAAAGGGCCATCTGTATTAAAAGGGCCAGAAGCAGCCCAGAAACGCCCAGAGCAAGGAGCAAATGACCAGCAATGCGGAGGGCGGAAACACCGTGTATTTTCATGAATTTTTCAATGCGCTGTTTTTGTTGGTGGTAAAAACTCTGCCCGCAAAAAGCGCCCCACCTATCAAGGCACAACCCAAGGTTACGGCCACATAGACAATGGCAAGTGCACGCGTATGCACCTCACCTATACCGGCAAACTGAAAAAAGAAAACATACCCCACATCTCGTACACCAATACCGTAGATGGAAACCGGTACTGCTTCCATCAGGGTAATCAAAGGGACAAAGGCGAGAAAAAAGATAAAGGGTGCCGAAGCATGGATAGCCAAGGCCATCAGGTAGACGGCCAGGATCAGGAGGAACTGAAAGGCAAAGGAGATGAGCATAACCCGTACCAAAGTGCCTGGCTCACTGCCATAACGGGCAAATGCGGCAATAAATGTTTCACAGAAGCGAACGAGTTTAGGAAAACGGTCCAAACGGAAGAACCGCAACAGCCACATCAGCAAGGTCCTCTGCCACAACAGATACAAGACAAAAAGCAAGCCACCAAGCAGGGTAAAGGGAAGAAGGACCAGCAAGGGTTTGTCCACTCGAATGGCTACAAAAAAAGAGGCCACTCCACTTAAACAGGTGAGCGCAATAAAGCCACTCAGCCGGTCAGCAACAACCGAGGCAGCAGTGCGCACCCCCTGACCACTTTTCCGCATGATATCGTAAATGCGGTACGAGTCGCCACCGATATTGGACGGCAGAAAGAGGTTGAAAAAGCTGCCAATGAGGTAGCTGACCAGCAACTTGGATAGGGGAATGTCGATTTGATCGCTTAGCAATAAAATGCGCCATTTCAGCGAGCTAAGCACAAAATTGACCAAGATGATACCGACCACCAAGCCCAGAAACATGAAGTCACATTGAGCCAACACCTCACCAATTTGATGCAACGGTGTGTTACGGTACAAAAACAAAAGCAAGAGGATACTGACCGTAAGTTTGAGGGCCAGCTTGCTATGTCTGCGAATTGGTTTCAAAGTATTGGGCTGTTTTTATTTTTTTACGAACACCGCAGACAGAGCACAAGTTGCTTCCAGAAAAAAAACCGATAACAACAAGCCCGAGGGTGCTGGACAAAACTCGGCACCTGCAAGGGCAGGAGTGCTACTGCAGGACGAATATTTTCTGTCTTATCCTGCAACAAATCAACAAGTTGCCGGTCGGGACAGTCTCCGTCGTCGAAGTAGGCGCACACTCACCAGCAAGAGGAACACTCCTGCTCCACTGGCCAGAAGCACGAAATGATGCACGGCAAGATAAGCCATGCCCACCACTGGCAAAAGCAGTACCCGCACTGCATTCTTCACCCAGGCATGGCTGGCGATGAAAGTGGCCACAGGCGGTGAATAGGTATAGTACTGATGTACCAGCCACTGTCCCGTCTGGTGCGGCAAAAGCAACTCATCTCTAAATTGCCTGAGCACCACTACATGCGGCTCCATGTATGAACCAAAGGCTGCAGTGGCAATAAAACAACCGCCACCACCGCCGCCCCCACCACCGCTGTCCGGAGGAATGGCTGCGACAAAACCTTCGGCAATGACCCTGGCTCCGGCAGCGTTGGTATGCAGGCCATCGGTGCTTAATAGTCGCCAGTTGGGCACCACTCTGTTGTATGAATCCACCAGAATAATTTTTCGTCCTGCGGCCATATTAATAATTTCACTATTATACGCCGGCACCGCAGTGCCCAGGGCCGGCACCCTGGTATTGGGCGTAATAGTTGAAACAATGGGTGTTGCGCCATGCTGTCGGGCGACATCTGCCATGTGACCAATATTAAACGCCACGGTCGACCTAGTATATCCCTGGCTAATATCGTTGGCACCTTCCATGATCAGTGCATATTTCGGTTTATGCGCCTCCATCACCCCGTTGATACGGGCAGCTCCCGTGTTGGTGACTTCACCTCGTACCCCAGCATTCACCACTGCATGGCCGCTGACCATCCCTTGCAAGGGGATTGGATAGCCGGTATCGCCCTTCCCTCCTGCAGTGATAGAATCACCAAAACACAGGATCACATCTGCGTATACAGGTGTACCTGTTGCAGACACTAGAAACAAAGATACCCAGAGCAAAAGGAACAATCTTTTTTGAATGCGCATAAAATTACCTATATCAACATGATGTGTTGCAAAAAGCGTTACCATGCAAAGACCAAAATATTTGTTGTGAAAAAATAAGATCTACCGGAACAATGCACTGTCATGATGCGCCTCACCCTGGCATAGAACAGTGACGCCACCACCGACAGCAAATCCCTGCGCTCACTTTGAACTGCTGTCATGTTGCATTGTGTTCCAACACTCCTTGTCAAGATCCTTACCAAAGGTCCAAGCTAGACAGGGTAGTCAGCCTTTTGGCGTAAAACAAGTAAAACACGTAAGGATACCACAGCGAGGCTGTTCAATACATCAGAAATTGTTTGTACGGATAAAAAGCATGCTGCGGTCCTCAACAAAATCTGGCAGTTCTTCCTCCTGTACCTGTTTGCGGTTGTGCTGCAACCTTTCCTGGTCCTCTGTGGGAATCGGTTGCTCCATACTCCAGCGGTCACCTTGCCAGCGGGAAAAAAGTAAAACATAGCCTGTGTTGCGAAAACCTTCCCAAGTGACCTGTATGCCGCCATCCTGGTCTATCTCGATAAATGGGTTGATGTCTGGCACATCATTGCTGGCATTCACCTGTTCCGGCTTGCTCCATCCGCCTTGGCTCAGGTGGGTACTATAGATATCGTCGTGGCGAGTACTATCATTGCCGACAAACACCAGCCACAACTCTCCGGCGTCATTCGCCGCCACAAAAGGCATGGTTGCGGTTTCGGGCAAATCAGGAACAACCTGGGCTTCGGTCCATGTTGCACCGTCAAAAAGGGCATACATGATTTGCAAGCGGGTGTTCTCCATGGCTGCCCACACCACATATTTCTTGCCATCCGGCATGGTGACAATACAGGGAAGCAGATTGTCCGCATTACTATCGGTCAGTTGAAGCGGCGGACTCCACTCTCCCCCTTTTTTCTGGGTACTGAAATAGATCTCGTGGCGCAGACCGTCAAACGCCGACCAAACCATATCCCTGCTCACCACGGGCGCTGGTTGCTCTCGGCCTACGCCAACAGCAACCAAAACAAACAGGAAACATGACGCACAACACATCCAAAAGGGTAATTTCTTGATTATAGTATGCGTTTTCATAATATGTGCCATCAACAAGTCCTTGATACACGAAATACAAGCCAGGGTTAGAAAAGCAGGGTTTTTCCGCGAGAAAAGTACGCTTCGTAGTTGGGCAATTTCATCCTCCAACCATGGATTTCCCCCCCCCATATCCACTCATAAAGGCTTGAGGATACCGGTCAGACCAACAAAAATAAAACTGTAGAGGGACAGTAGAAACAGGCCTGCACAGAAAAGAGGAAGCAGCGATCTGAACAGATACTGTTGTCCATGTAGAAAAAAAACAGAGAACATGCCAACAATGGGAAGAAAATAACGACCCTGGGGCTGAAAATCCACAGTCCAGGCATGGTAGAGGGCAACCCCAATCAAAGCGCCGGCACACCCCAGGGTCAGGGCCCAGAGGGATACTCCCTCAAGCCCACCATGTAAAAGTACCGTGGCACTCAGCACCAAGAGAAATAAAAGACCCACATACTGAATCAGGGCGTAGTAGGTGCCTGATCCGCTGACCGAGGTGAAACCGTACATGCCAAAGGCACTTAAAAACGATTTGGTCCACCAGTTATCCACCATAAGAAGACGCTTGAGGCTGGTGCCCCGATCCCGCATCTGCAGGTAGGCATGCCGTTTTTCCAGAGGGGTACCCGGATTCCACAGCTCTCCTGCAAATTGATGCCTGGCCTGCAACAGTTTTTCACTTTTTTGAAAGCCATTAATATACTCGTCTGTCCCTCGCACACCGGCAAAGAGGCTCGCCCCAATGAGGAGCACTACTGTGATGCGATAAACAGCCTGCCTGCTCAACCTGGTATGTGCAAAAACCAGCCGCCAAAGAAAATACAGAACAAGAAAAACAAGGAAAAAATAGAAATTCTTTTTTACCAGCAGCATCAAACCAAATAAAAGTCCAAGCCCTATAAAAGTATACCATTTGGGCCTGGGTATCCCTGGTCCAACTGCCAGCAATCTATTCCAGGCCGAATGCGGACTGGCCACCTGATAGGCAGTCAACATCATGATGAAAACAGCAAAAGCCTCTGAATTCACGTAGCTGAACATGTACCAAATCTGTGGTGACAGCAAGACCGGGACCATGAGCAGACGAAAGTCGCGGTACGAAAAGGCAAGCAGAAGCAGCACAGACCACAGGGCGATATTAAAATAACGCTGCACCATAAAAGAAGGAACAGCCAGTGCCTGAAAGGCGCGAGCGAATTTGCCTATAAAAAAATAGGCAATCTCTCCGGAATGCAGACGTGAGACACCATACACACTGTAGGTGCCGCGAATTTCCTCCGCGCCCACCGGGGGCGGAAGAAAGTGGTGTTGAAAATAATCGCCGGCGCGGACATGCATCTCCTCGTCAGGATGGGCGCTGAAACTGCTGATGGCAGCCATAGCTGTGATAACCGTGAGGACAACGGCCAAGCAGGCGGGAATAAGGGTGTTGCGGTCGTTGACAAAGCGTTCCAGTGCCAGGCCCGCAAAAAGAACAAACACAAAAAGAGCTGTCAAGGGCAGAAAATCCCCGCTCCACAAAACCGCTGTCTTGCGCAACGAACCGGGCAAGTCGAAGAAAAGTTGCGGGTCATGGGTAGCTGGCGAAATAACCAGACCCTCGTCACCAAAACGCACAGACTCAATCCCTCCTCCCAGGGTAATTCGGGAAAAGGCTTCTCCTTCTATGCGGATGGGTGCATACCCGTTCTGGGTAATGGTAATGGCGCGGATAGTCACCTGCGCCTTTTCTTCACTGGGATCAATACGGAATACAGCGATGTTGGCCAGATCTGTGAGCTTGAAAGTATAAAAGGAATTTTCCGGATGTAGTTGTACTCTGCGGGCGTTCGTCTCGTTCCACGCTGTCCCGGTTTGGTTGAGCCAGTATAGTTTAAATTTTGTTGGCGCTGTGGTGTGTACCTCCATAACCACACTCGCCTGCCGTTCCACCAGAAAATGGTACAGAAACACACAGGCCAGGGCAAAAAGAACAAGCCGAAACAGGTACATTTTTCTTTCAGTAACTGCGAGCATTTTATCTGCCTGGTTTGCTTTCAGGCATCTCCTCTATGTTGAAATGGCAGTTGCAAAAGCAAAGGTATCCAAACAAGTCTTTCAAGCACCTGCAATTGGGGGCTGTGCCTGCTGTTTCTGTCTCTTTTTTTTCAACTTGGCATACAGTCTAGTCAAACGGGCCTCATGCGGCATAAGCCAAGCAAAGAGAAGGCGGCCGCAACCATGGATGAGCGTCAGTACCGCCAGTTGCCTGAATTTGGTCAGGCCCGCAAAAAAACCCAAAGGGAGAAGTCGGTTCATGGCATAAATCCGAAAAATCCGCACAATTTCCCCCTCTTCCATGTCAAAGCCCCTGGTGGTGATCGGCCGCTTGTCCATGGCTATTCCCTCAACCTGTGTCTGATACCAGTGATAAAATACTTTAAACGTAAAAGCGGAGTATAGCGCAAAGCAACCTCGCCTCTGTCCCAGAGATGGCGCTGCCCCTTGCTGTGTTTGTCTGTGGGCTGATGCTGACCATGAAAATCATCCAGATGATGGCGATGGCGGATCTCCATCACTTCCCGGGTTTTGGGAAAGGCCAGGCGGCTGACCATAAGATAATTCAACCAGGGTTTGAGATCTTGCAAGGTACAGCCCAGCATGGCTGCAGCAGGCGCATAGCGGTGCACTCCCTCAAGAATACCTACCTGCAATGGTGCATAGTAGGCATCCTGCTCTTTTTCGGCCTGGCCAGTGTAGTCTTCCACATTGCGGAAAACCAGCTCATAACCTGTCTCCTCTTTCAAGGCATAGCCGTTCAACGTTGGGTGCGGTGCACGGCAGGCCTCTTCAAACAGATCCCTGGCATAGAGAATGGAAGAGCCGGCCAGATCAAAACGATCCCGGTCATAGAGCAGGCCCCTCAAGGTATTTTTCGGCTCCTCGGGATATGTTATTCCTCGAGTGGCGGCCAGTACGTAACCGCGGCACACAGGCGTGTCTGGCCGGTGCTTGATGGCATCAAAGAGGAAACGCTGGATGGTACCCATCCAGCCAATATCCACCAGGGCTACCTGTGGATGGGCAAAGAAGCCCTGCGCCTCAAGATAGCGTTGCAGCGCAAGATTGGCGTCTGCAGTCTGGACGCGCACCTCCTCCTGAAAGGAAGCATCCCGGAAAAGCAGATTGAAACGTCTCCTGCTGTCTGGATCGTACCCATGGTGCGAGCCGGAGAGAACAGTTTCCGCAGTCAGGCCAACGCGGGCAAGGTGGGGTTGAAAAGGTTCTGCATCCAGGCTGAATACCCGGCAGACATCGCGAAAATCACGGTTACCGGCTGGCAGAAAAACAATGTCGGCGCTGCTGCGTTGCATACCCTGATGGGCACAACTGGCTCCAGCCAGGGCCATGCGGCTGACATAAAGATATGACACCTCGGGCAGGGGGGATGCCGGATACAACACCGGCGCCAGGATATGCCAAATCTTTTCCAGTAACCAGCCCTCACGGGAGAAGAAATACAGACGGCGGATACCTTCCTGCAGGCAGGCCTCCATGATCCCTTGCACAAAAGCAGCCAAAAGTGGCGCCAATACCAAAAAGCCATAGCGATACAGAAAGGGTTGCGGCAGGTTTTCCTCTTCCAAGGGCAGGCTGAGCTGTTGCAACGAGCGGCCCCGCCAAAACGGCTGGCCCAGAGAATAATTATAATACCGCTTTTCCACGGATTTTCGATGCTTCTCCGCAGCATCCCGCAGCACCAGGGCGGTAATGCCAAAGCCCGAAGGACGCAGGCCATCTGAGTATGGATTGTCGCCTATGTGCAGCCAACTGTCGTAGGTCAGGCCATACTGCTCCTGTACCAGCGGGAAGGCCTTGCCCGATGCCTTGGCCAGAAAGGAATCGGCCGAGGAGACAACCCCGTCCACCGCATCCAAAAAACCGGCATGGCCAATCAACTGGCGCAGGTGCTCGGCAGGCAAATAGACATCGGAAAGCACCAGGATCTTTTTGTCGGCAGCGTGCATGCTGCGCAGCCACTGCACCAGCTTGGCCCGGGGCACAAGCATAGCCTGCTCCATGCCCAGCTCATAGCGGGTAACCTCGTGCAGCAGACTACTGACATCCTCTTGCTGGAAGATCTTTTGGAGCACCGTAGTCATGAAATCTGGATAGCGGGCCTCATGATCCTCAAAATGCTGGCTGGTCTGCTGCCGTTGTGCCTGTTCTACGGTATCGCGCAGATCCTGCACCTGCTCCCAGCTGAAAAAAAAACCGGCTGCCTCTGCCTTGGCCGCGATAAAACGGGCTGTGGCAGGCTTCACCAAATCAGGATCATGGGTACGGCGGATAAGCAGCGTATCGAACAGATCGAAGGTAAGCGTAGAACAGCGCTGTGCCGCGATTTCAGCCGCATTGAGCAGCGCCTCGATGGTGTAGTGGGTTTGCCAGCTCATGGCTGTTTGTTTACGAAATGCCCAATATTGTGGAAATAAGGAAGTATTGCGGACTGCCCAGTGCCTGCTCTCTGGTTAATGACTTACTGCATACGGCCTTGGATCATCCCGTGCAAGCGCTTGGCGCAGCTGCGCAACAGGGTTTTCGCCTGCATCCGGATGCCCGGCAAGGCTGTGCCCTCTCTACGACGGTGCTCCTGCATCAACTCCTGCTCCAACTCCACCAGTCTGTCTATGCCTGCTGTGGTCAAGGCTTGCAGGTCCGTGGGTATTCGGGCCAGCAGGTATTGGCGGATCACGGCCTTATCCTGCTCTCGGCCGATGATGGCTGCCTCGCTGATGGTGTTGCTGCCATGGATACGGTACCATAGCAGCGGCTCCTGGTGCAGAAAACGCACCTGGCCAGGGAAGGCCAGCAAGATCCTGAACATATAGTCATAATCATGCAAATAACGCAATGGGCAAAAACCGCCCACAGTCTGCATCGCCTCCCGGGTCATAAAGAGGTTAGAGGTGGTGACCAAACAGTTGCGCTGTAAAAACGCAGTGTACAGATCTCCACTGGCCTCATAGCGGGCAAGCACATCCGCATACCACTGGTTCCACCACAAGGCCGGATTATCCAGTCGGTCGCCATCGTCATTAATCAGGCACACCTTGCTGAACAGGCATTGGGCACTGCTGGCCTGCTGCTCGACCAGCAAGCGCTCCAGCCGATTGGGCATGAATATATCATCGGAATTAAGAATGGCGACAAAGTCACCCTTGACCATGGACAAGCCCCGATTGAGGGCGTTATAGGCGTCCTGATTTTCCTGATGAACATACTGCAATCTCTGGTCTGTATATCCTTGAATGACTTCGGCTGTCCTGTCGGTTGAACCATCATCAATAATGATCAATTCAAGCGATTCGTGGGTTTGTTGCAGTACGCTTTCTATAGCCGGGCCAATAAACCGTTCATGGTTGTATGCAGGAATAACGACAGAAACCTTAGGATGGATCACGATACGTATTACCTACCTATAAAAAAATGAATACCGTTTCATATAAAATATACTTTTCGGCACAATGAACAAAATGCAAAGAATAGCAATGAAAAATCTACTTTCTAATAAAAGGTCGTTCAATATATGTATAGGTTATAGTTGAAAATATATAAGTGATAATACCCGCAATCACAAACATTTCATAACCTGATAAATGTATACGGTTAAAAAATACGGTATTAATTGACTTAACAATATCTATAACCAATGGATGTAACAGATAAAAACTGAAACTGACCAGTCCCATAGCCCTGAGTGGAAAAAATCCAACAATGGACGACAACCGAGAAGTTCCGGCAAGTACGGCGCACAGGATAAAAATTCCTGAAAGAAAGCTGAACGTTCCTGGACGTTGCGCAGGGTTAAACCCATATGATGCAAAGAGATCGTCTGCAGACAAGACAATAAGGGCAATATACAGTATTATCCCTATGGTTGAAAAGAAAGACGCCACATCAAACGCATGGAACCTTTCTTTTACTGATGAAACAGCTAGATACGTTATATAAGAAAACATTGACCCGCAGATGAAGGCACCAATTTTAAGGGGGCCCTTCACTCCATTACCATACAGATAGACGATATCAACTGTTAGGTAAACAAACGAAAAAAAGGCGATCGACATCAGGAAAAGGATGGCAAAAATTTTCTTTTTTGCAAAGAAAAAATAAATGACCAGCATGATAAATGGCAACCAGAAATAAAAGAACAATTCCTGGGGAATAGTCCACAAGATACCATCAGCCTGAATAAAGTAATAATGCCTGAAAGCCTCGCCTATCCTGCCCCGAAACAGGAACAGCATGGTGACCATCACATAAAACATGGGTATCACCCGTTTTAAACGACGGGCAATGTAGTGGGACATATAACTGTAGGAAATGACCCGCTTCGGATCGTGGACAAAGGGGAGGCTCAACAAAAAACCACTCAAGGTAAAAAACCACAAAATACCGAGATGACCCGTGCCCTTGAAAACCCCGCTATGTTCACCCAACACAGTCAGGGCAGCCAGGCCTCGCATGCCATCAAGGGCACCGTAGTTCCTGCCACTGGATGACACCTTGCCGGTAATGTCTTTGAAGGCCGGGTAGTCGCGAAAATTGAACTGGGTGAGAAACAGAAAAAAAATAACGGTGTGAATCAAGGGCATGATCCAACCAATAAAAAAATTATCGACCTCTAATACCCCTTTATAGGTCATAAACTGATCATACCCATCCACCTTGAGCAGGACCGAGTCTCCCTCCACCTCCATGGACGAAATATATTCATTGCCCGCAAAAAGCTCTTGTATTTGTGCGCTGTCGAACTCTACAGTGGTGCCAAAAAAACTAGTGAACTTGATACTATAAATTCGCACCTCTCCGGATTTTTCACCAAAATCTATGCGCACCTTGCGGGCTATTCTGTTGTTCAACTGAATGGTCTTTTCTTCCCGAACATGGGCAACATAGTGCTGAACACCCTGGGCTTCAAAATCATGATACTTTAAATGCGGAGAGATAAAGACTTCAACACTATCGTCATGGTCCATCACCGCATCAATCTTTACCTGAAAAAAACTGGAGAGTACCAGAACATTGGTTGCATATTTCAAAACAATGAAACAACACAACGTAGCGCAGGCAATGAGGACATATTTAACAGTTTGTTGCATCTCTATCTTTTTCATCGGCATGGAGTTGGTGCTGGGTGTCGGACGCCTTGATCAAGAATCGATCAAACGCTGTGGCACGATTTCATACTACCTGAACAGAGTACACCAAGACAACACACATAAGCTGCCCTGCATCCTCGTCAAAAAAAAAGAGTGATATTGATCACTTGGCAGACACGACCTACTGGAAGGCAACTAAATAGCTGTAGAGTATAACCCGCTTCTTGGGCAAAAACCTTTTTCAGCAAATGCCATTTTATAGATAACCTTCGGCTTTGTACCAGGCAGCGGTACGGCGCAAACCCTCATCCAGGGAAACGGTTGGATTGTAACCCAGCTCCCTTTTCGCCTTACTGATATCAAAGGCACGGTTCTGGCGATACCAATCCACCCGGCGGGGAAAGATGGGCGGTTTGATCTTGAACGGCTTACAGACCCTTTCGCAGATATGGCCCGCGATGACCAGTGGAAGAACGGGGAAATGCGGCACCTTGACATCAATACCCATGGCCTTGCCGGTTCTGCGCACCAAGTCTTCTATGCCCACATACTCCTCATCGCCGATCAGATAGGCCTGGCCATCGCCCTTACCCGGCTCCATAACCAAGACAAAGGCATCGACCAGGTGGTCAATGTACAGGGGATGATACAGGGTTTTACCATCTCCAAACATGGGGAATATCCCCTTGCTGACTCGCTTAAAGATCATGTAGAAACGTTCCGGATCGCCGGGTCCGTAGATGGCCGTGGGCCGGATGATGACCGCAGGCAAACCTTGCCGGTAAAAATCAAGCACCACAGGCTCGGCATCGTACTTGGTTTGCTGATAGTAATCAGCAGCATGAATGGGAGCGTTTTCGTCTGCAGGCGGATGCTCGACATTGCCATGCACACCGCAGGTGGAGCAGTAGATGAAACGTTTCACTCCAGCCTGCACCGACTCCTCCAGCACAATGCGGGTGCCGCCGACATTGACATCCCGGTAATGACTGTCAGGTACATCGAGTTCCCGGAAGGCAGCCGCCAGATGTTGCACCACATCAACCCCTTGTACACACTGCCGCACAATATCCCGATCAGTCACAGAGCCAATGACCACCGTCGCCCCCCACTGGCGCAGTTCATTGGTTTTCAGACCCTCCTGGTAATCCAGGGCCACAACCTCATGCCCCAGATCAAGCAGCCGACGCACCAACGCCTTGCCGGTAAACCCTGTTCCACCTGTTACCAGAACCTTCATCCTATTCTCCTGCACCTATCGGTTAATTGAAAAAACGGTCGTGCCAGATTGCCACATTCAGCAGGGCCCACAATACATGATTATGGTTCTGCCGCATGGAACAATGCTCTTCAATCAGTGTATCAATAGCATCAACACGCATGCATTCGCGGATAAGCCTGGAATCGTGCAGCCGCTCCACCATATAGTCCTTGAGTTGGCCCCGCAGCAGGTGCTTAACCGGCAAGCTATAGCCCTGCTTACCCCGGTACACGATCTCACGAGGCAAAAGATCCTCCAATGCCGCCCGAAAGATGTGCTTGGTGGTCAATTTGTTGAGTTTCCAGTCACCGGGCAAGCCCGCCAGATACTCGACCAACACATGATCCAGGAAAGGTACCCGAATCTCCAGGGCCGAGGCCATGGACATGCGGTCCACCTTCATGAGTACGCTGTCGGCCATCATAAAGCGCATATCCAGATAAATTTCCCGGTTTACCTGATCCATGGCATTGCAGCGGGCCGCATACCAGCGCAGCTGCCTAAAGGGGTCGCGCTCCACTGCAGTGCAAAAGGAATCCTGAAAGAGCCGTTCTTCTAGATCAGAATTGAGGAAATACTGCCAGCGTAGGTGTTCGCCGTCTGTTGGCAGCTCCGAGCCTTCAACAAAACGCTTGAGCATATTGATCGCCCCTTTTTTCTGGGGTCGATCCGGCAGGCGCCGCACCAGAGCACCAATCGTATTTTTACGCAACATCGACGGGATGAAACGAAAATAACTGTTGATGCGGCTGGCTTTAAAGCGGTCGTATCCGGCAAAAATTTCATCTCCTCCCTCCCCGGAGAGGCACACCGTGACCTGCTCCTTTGCCTGCTTGCAGAGCAGGTAGAGGGGCACGACCGAGAGATCGGTCATGGGCTCGTCCAGATGGTAGAGCGTTTTTTCCACATAATCGGCATTGAGGGAATCCAGATAGAGAATCTGATGATCGGTCTGGAAATGGCGCGCCACGATATCCGCATACTCCAGCTCGGAATAGGTGGCATCCTGATAGCCGATGGTGAAGGTCTTCAAGGGCCCACTGATATGCCGCCGCATGAGCGCGACAATGCAGCTCGAATCCAGCCCGCCGGACAAAAACACGCCCAAGGGCACATCAGCCTGTAAATGGCTTTTCACCGCATAGTCGAGGTGTTCCTGCAGGCATGTCACTGCCTCGGTAAAGGAGGGGCGCCTTTCAACGGCAAAGGATAGATCCCAATACTGCTCTCGGCGCACCTGTTTGTTTTCATGGATAAGCAAATGGCCGGCCGGCAGCTTGTGAATACCGCTGAACATGGTTTTTGGCGCAGGCACAAACTCAAATCCCAGGTAATCGTAGAGCGCCTGATAGTCCACCTGCCGCTTGACCCCTGCATACTGCAAAATAGCCTTGATTTCCGAGGCAAAAATCAGATTGTCGCCGCATTGCGCATAGTAGAGCGGCTTAATACCCAGGCGATCGCGCACCAGCACGAGGCGCTGCTCTTTCGAGTCGTAAAGGGCATAGGCAAACATGCCCCGCAGGCGCTGCACAGCATCGAGCCCATATTCCTCATGGGCGTGGATAACAACCTCGCTATCCGAGCGGCTGACAAAATGGTGTCCTTTCTGCTCCAGCTCCTGCCGTAGCTCTTGAAAATTGTAAATTTCTCCATTGAAAACGAGCCAAAACGTGCCGTCTTCATTGCCCATGGGTTGCCGGCCGTTTTCACTTAAATCAATAATGGAGAGACGGCGATGGGCCAGGGAAATCCCCTCTGCACAGTACATCCCTTGTTGGTCTGGACCCCGATGTTCAAGCTGGTCGGCCATCTGTTTGACCAAGACTGCATCGTGCCAGGTCATCCCGCAAATTCCGCACATCTTCCAATCCCGTCCTTTGCATCATGCACGTAGAAAAAGCTCAAAACCGACAGCTAGTTCTCTTTTTCCAAAAAAATCGAAAAATACTTTATATGCTTCAATCAGGCAATGACTATTCTTGCTCATCCCTGTACACTTTTTGTAAGCTGTACGTGAATGCACCGTAAGCTATCGCTCTTTTACAAAACCACGAAAAGCGTTTGCAAGGGGAGTATAATAAACCTGGCTTGATTTTCTACATAAAATATTATAAAATATTATTAATTTTAACGTAGAAAAAGTCATGGCTACCAAAAATACAAAAAAAACAACAGCAGGCAGGCCGCCGAAATTTGAGGAGGCAAGCAGCCCGGTTACGGTCACGCTGCCACTGCGTATTTTAACCGCCTTGCAACAGGTTGATGCGGATCGGGCCAAGGCTATCGTCAAATGCACCGAGGCTCTTGTCGACTCCGCGCTTGCTAACAGAAAACAAGTGGAGATCATCAAGGTCCTTGAAGGCGCTGGTCTGATCATCATTGCTCCCTGTCCCAGTCTCCATAAACTACCTGGCCTGCGGCTGATTGAAATAGCACCCTTGCGCTTCCTGCTGGTCATCATGAAGGGATACTCAGCGCATGCCCTGGAGTTGGACATTATGGACCTCATCGAATCTCTTACACCAGAGGAAAACGAAGAACACGCCCTGCTCAATGAACTGCGCCGCGAGCTTTCGCTCCACCGCCGTCAGGAGAGCATGGAGAGTGGCGAAATTCTCTTTGTTGACATCTAAGCCGAGCATAGCCGCAGCAAGACAGGTAACGTACATGATTTTGCCAAACTGCTCAGGGAGCTAGTGCAGCCAGCAAAAACTCCTTTGAAGACACTCTGGTGACAAGCTGAACAGCAGGTGGAGTAAGCCTGGAAACAGTCGCAAACAAGAGAGGCAACACTATGAATGCCGCATCTTTCCCGGAAACAGCGGATATAGAAACATCCTCATCAGAGTATGCAGCGCGGTTTTCAGGTGCAGCCGGCCAATTCTTTCTCAAGGAACAGACCCGCACCACCCTGCAGTTCCTTAAATACTGCAAGGATAAAACAGTACTGGACGTGGGCGGTGGACATTGCCAACTGGCACAACCGCTCATTGAAAGGGGCTACAATCTTACCATAACAGGCAGCGACCCAATCTGTGGCAAGCGAGCCGCAGAGCGGCTTCCTCCTGGCAGTTTCTCGTACCTCACCTGCAACTCACTGGCGCTCCCCTTTGCCGACCGTTCTTTTTCGGTGGTTCTCTCCTTCCGCCTTGTGCCCCATGCAGACAATTGGCTGGGATTACTTGCCGAACTCTGCCGGGTGGCCAAAGAAATGGTGATTATAGACTATCCGGATATCCGGAGTTTCAACCTCTTCTACCATCTCCTTTTTCATCTTAAGAAGAAGATGGAAGGCAACACCCGAACCTACCGCATGTTCAAGCGCAAGCAGATAGCCGCTGCCTTTGCCATGCATGGTCTGGACCAGATCAGTTTTCAACCGCAGTTTTTCTGGCCCATGGTGCTGCACAGGCAACTGCAGAATGGAACCCTATCAGCCGGCATTGAACGGCCGGCACGCGCCACCGGCCTGACCACCCTGTTTGGTTCGCCAATCATTGTCTGCGCCACCCGCAATCCTGCCCTATCATGACACATGGAGGCGAGTGCACCAATGACAACTCAGCATGAATCTCCCAAGACGCCTGATGTGCTGATCCTGGCCCCACAACCCTTTTATCAGGAACGGGGCACGCCCATTGCCGTCCGTTTGCTGGCAGAGGAATTGGCTGATACCGGGTATTCGGTTGATCTTTTAACCTATCATGAAGGTCTACCCTTTGTGCATGAACGAGTCGCCCTGTACCGCATCCCTGCACCACCTGGTATCCACGGGATAAAGCCTGGATTTTCCCTGAAGAAAATTATCTGTGACGGCCTAATGCTGATAAAAAGCATTGGCCTGGTCAGAAAAAAACACTACCGCATCCTGCACGCAGTGGAGGAAAGCGTCTTGATTGCCCTGCTGCTCTGCATGTTTTTCCGCATTCCTTACATTTATGACATGGACTCACTGCTTTCCCGGCAACTTGCCGATATGTTTCCCTGGATAGGGAGGTACAGCGGCCTTTTGCAGTGGTTCGAGAAATTGGCCATGTGCAAGAGTAAGGGTATTCTGGTGGTGTGTGATGAGCTGAAAAAGATCGTACAAAAAACAGCACCAGCCATACCGGTCGCAGTGTTGGAAGACATCAGTCTACTCGATGAGCAAGGGGGAAATGCAGTCGTCGACAACATCCGCCAGGCATACCAGATAAACGGTCGTATACTGATGTACGTGGGCAATTTGGAGAAATATCAGGGTATTGATCTGTTGCTGCACGCCTTTGCTCTTCTTCTGCAGGAGCAGCAGGAAAGCGACCTTGTTCTTATTGGCGGCCGAGACAAGGACATCGACAAATACCGACAAAAAAGCCTATCCCTTAGCATAGCAAAACGGGTACACTTTCTTGGCCCCAAACCAGTCGAACATTTGGGGCAATACCTGCAGCAGGCCGACATCCTGGTCTCTCCCAGGGTACAGGGCAACAACACCCCCATGAAGCTTTACTCCTACCTTGCCTCAGGCAAACCCGTTATTGCCACCAGATTGCCGACCCACACGCAAGTACTGGACGAAGACATTGCTCTGCTCTGTGAACCGGAAGCAGCAGCCTTCATGCACGCCATGCACGCCCTGATCAATAACAAGGAGTTACAAGTGCAACTGGGTCAGGCGGCAGAATGCAGAGCACAGCAGTGCTATTCCCGGAAGGCCTATCGTGCAAAACTGCAGTGCTTCTATCGAGATGTGCTTGGCCCGCCCGCCTGAATGGGGCCGCATCAGACACAGGGCAAACTGGTGACTTATACACAGCAAGACTAGAGACACTTATTGCTGTCGGCGCTATCCAGGCAGGTTCTGAGATTGCCACCACAGCCCAGCTGCTGGAGACGAACCTCTATCGTACGATAACGGACAACTCCTTGAAGGCATATCCTATGTATTCCACAGCAAATTCATATTCCTTCAGGAATTCAGTGAAAACTGCATGCCCATCTTCTTCCCAACCAGGGAAATTAAAGTAATCATCAAAAAGTATTACGGTTCCTGGCTTGATCTGACTTGCCAACTCCGTCAACACTGTCTTTGTAGAAGAGTTGAGATCGCAATCAACATGTAAAAAGGCAATCGGATCAGGATGGCTTTTGCACCACCCAGGCAGTGATTCTTCAAAATATCCCTTCCAAATTTTTACATTCCCAGGCACCTTGGGCAGCTTGCCATGGGTGGTAAAGGCTCCTCTGGGGTTGTGCGCCCAAGATTCTGGCAACCCTTCAAACGAGTCAAAGCCATGGATTGCTTTGTCGGGATTTTTCTTAGCGATATACCGAAGAGATTCTCCTTTAAAAACACCGAATTCCAAGTATGGTCCAGGAAGGGAGACACTTGCCAGGGATATATCCATCAACTGTCTGGGTGACCTCACTCCAACAGCCCTGGGGCATTCTTTTTTGATAAATTCAACGGTAGAGTCACAGGCCTCCTTGCTCAGGGTGGTGTAGGGATGGTTTTTGGCGTATTCAAAAACACCATGCAACTGAATGATTCGTTCCTTAAAAAAATTCCTGAATGTATAATTTTTTAGAATGGACATTCCTTCCTCTCGTAAAATGCGGTTCTTTGCCATCTCTTTGAAGTTACTTCCCTTTATGTGCCACATCCACCTCAAAGAATAGGCTTGGCACCCAAAAGGAAGGATACTTTTATTACCGCAGGTCTTAAACCATACGCTCCAAGAAACAGTGGAAAACTATAAAAGCACTAAGGGCAAGACTCCCTGTATGATATAAAGCACCCCCTCTTGATGCTTGATCGCAACATATACCCACCCCCTAAAAAGTAAACATATTACAACACCAATGACATAAAAATGACATTACGTGACTTTTTTTGTCCTTCATCCAGTTGTTATCCATTGGCCTTCGTTGGCTTGACAAATTGACCTGATACAACTTGAGAACAATTAACACAGCACCGGTAACTGCACATAAAAAAGCGACCGGTGCTGTTTCGGGAAAGATACAGGAAGAAACAGGGTGCTGGACGGACGACACTGTTCAGCCCACAGATCTTGGCGCTTGTTGCTACTGGGCTCAGCAGTGCCTACCTAAAGTGGCGCATTGGTGGCGCATTGTTCGTCTACTGGGGATCAAGCCGCCAGAGATGGGCTCCTTTGCCATCCTCCAGGAGATATACCCTACCATCTGCGGTGCTGGTCACGTTGCGGATACGGGTTCCCAACTCATAGCGGTACAATTCCCTGGCTTTGCGCTTGTCATCGCCAAAATCCACAACCACCAGCGCCTGGGACGAAAGACCACTAAACAAACCTTTGCCGTGCCAGGCAGGGAAAATTTCACCAGTATAGATACTCATGCTGGACGGAGAGATAACAGGTGTCCAGGTAATTTCTGGGGGCGCAAAGTCGGGCCTGGTGGCATGATCCGGGATATTCCTGCCATCGTAATGGCGTCCATTGGAAACCACTGGCCATCCATAATTTTTTCCAGGAAAGATCACATTCAATTCATCACCACCGCGTGGTCCCATCTCATGGGCCCACAAGCTTCCCCCCGCATCAAACTGCATACCCAAGACATTACGATGGCCAAGACTCCACACCTCGTTGGCCGGAGCTTTCTGGCCATGGAACGGGTTGTCTGTGGGCACAGTGCCATCAGGATACAAACGGATGATCTTGCCCAGATTGGTGGCCATATCCTGGGCTGGAGTAAACTTTTGTCGGTCACCCGAGCTGATGAAGAGAAACTTTTTGTCCGGCGAAAAGAGCAAACGGTGACTGTAGTGGCCCCGTCCACTCACCTTGGGTGTTTGTGTCCAAATATCGGTTAGCTGGATCAACCCGGGCGTGGCCGATGTTTCGTCAAGGGTGGCCTTGACCACCTTTGCACCCCGGGTGTCGCCCTTACCCGGTTCCACATAGCTAAGATAAAGAGTGCGCGATTCCCGGAAATCCGGCGCCAGAATCACATCTCCCAATCCACCCTGGCCGCCGTAATCCACCTCGGGCAGGTTGGCAATTGCTGTTTTAGTCTCTTCCTTTTCATCGAAAAGGAAGAGACGCCCTGCTTTTTCCGTAATGAGAAAACGTCCATCCGGCAGGATAGCCATGGCCCAGGGCTCTTCGAATTTGGCAAGGCTCACCCGATTGAACGCGGGTTTATCCTGGTCAGCTTGCCCGCCATCCATGGCCATGGCCTTTTGCTGCAGAGTGTTTGGCCAGCCTGCGGCCATGAACACGTAAACAATAACTAGAGCAACCAAGGTACCCTTGGTTCTGGGCCGTTTGCAAGACAGATGCAGTATCCGGTCCATCTCATTCTCCTTGCAACATTTAGGGTTATTTTGTCCTTGAATCGTCTCAATTGATGGTGCAGCCAGACTGGACGCACTCCGCCTGGGAAAATGAACACGCCTTGTTTGCGCAATTCGTTGCTGGCCCGAACCTGACCATGGGCTGGTATTCGGTCGCATAGCCAACCACGGCAGCCTTTATGCTCTCTTCGATGCGATTTTTGAGGTTTGGTTTGCGCCGGTTCTTGTTGATCAGGGTTTTGATGCCGTCGTTATCGACAGTTGCACCAGTAGAAGGTGCCCCGAGACACGCCCACAATCTTGCAGGCTCTGGAGACATTGGAGAGTTCTTCTG
The DNA here is from genome assembly GCA_040776885.1 of Desulfobulbus sp. Lineage (GTDB taxonomy): Bacteria > Desulfobacterota > Desulfobulbia > Desulfobulbales > Desulfobulbaceae > Desulfobulbus. Next base: position 264,558 of record JAXGZR010000002.1, read on the forward strand.
CCAGCCCGGAAAGGGCTAATTTGCACTAGCGATTGTCGCAGCGCAACTATAAATTATGTAAAATATTTTTCCATTTAGAAAGCGAACGTATAGTGAGCCTTAGTTATCCCAAGACGGCCAAGATAACCGAAATAAAACAGATGAATCGGTCAGAACCGTGGCAAGAACTTTCCAGATATGCATCTGACTTGGGTTGTCAAGCCTTGTACACAAACACGTAAGATCAAGGACCCAACACCTAATAGCAGACAATAGCAGGATAACTCATCACTGATTTTTTACCGGTAAGCGCTCTGCATCAACCCCAGCAACGATAGCTCGGCCTAGGGCCTGCCAAGCACTCAGCTACCACCATCTTTCCCTTCTTCGCTCTCCTCATCCTGCGTCATTGCACGCATCTTCACCACCCTGGCCGGAACACCCAAAGCAATGGAAAAATCCGGTACGTCTTCAGTGACCACCGTCCCTGCGCCAACAACACAACCCTTACCCACCCGAACCCCATCCAGCACAATCACACCAGCACCCAGCCAGCTATTGTCGCCAATGCTTAAAGGCCCCCTGGAAAATCCTCCCTGGTCCATCACCGGCTCATGCGGATTGGTCAAAAAATACCTGCCACCACCAAGGTAGCAGTTCCCGGCGATCAGTACTGCCTCGCCGATGGTGATGCCGGACACCGAGGCCATGACGACATTGCAGCCGATATCGGCACGATTGTCGATGCGCACCGGCCCGGTCTTACCTTGAATAACGCAATTTCTCGATATAACGACATCATCGCCGATCTGGATACCAGCATCCTGCGCACCACTGGCATCGAGCATAACATAATCGTCTATGGCCACCCGCTGGCCCAAAGAGATCTTGCCCGGATGCCTGAGGGTTACCCCTTTCCCCAAGATAAGCCCTGATCCTGCCCGTTTGAACAAGCGAGGATACGACCATTTCCGCAGGGCGTAGCCCAGACTGCCCGGAAGATTACCAAACAGAAGGATCAATAGTTCATAGACGAACAGAGTGGCATAAGAGCTGTTCCCCAACACCTTGTGGCAATATCTCTGCAAAATAGACATGTTGTCATCGTGCAACTGTTCGCTCAACAACTGTTTGGGGATAGGAATTATTTTTTTCACTTTTTCACACATGGAAAGCAGCGTGACTTGGCAATTTGTTGTTCAAAAACAGGTTACGTTCCTGGATCAAGGCTGTATCAATCCCTCTTGAATATACCAGTCCCTTGTGCGGGCAAGCCCTTCATGCAGGCCAACCTGGGGTGCATAACCAAGCAGACGTTTGGCTTTTTCAATACTAAAGGCCCGGCTTTTGGCAAAAAATTCCACCCGGCGGGGATAGAGTGGCGGCGCTATGCCAAGTGGCCGACACAACTTGTCACAGAGCACCGAAGCCGCATAGACCGGCGCATAGGGGATGCGCAGAAACGGTCGCGGCTTGCCCAAAACCTCTGCGATGGTATCCACCAGTTCCCGCAGGGTAGTGTAGCGCTCGCCGCCAATGGTGAACACCTCTCCTACAGCCTCTGGTTTGGTGCCAGCTAGAACAATGCCATCGATCAAATCGTCGATATAGGTCATGTGATAGAGACATTGGCCTGAACCGATCATCACAAACATCTTCTTGCTGATCGGCCTGAAAAGCTTGAGGAAGCGGGTATCGCCCGGCCCGTAGATGCCCACCGGCCGCACCACTGAAACAGGCATCCCTGCAGCAGCATAGCGCAGGGCAAGGAGTTCCCCTTCTTTTTTCGATTCCTGGTAGTGGTCACCAGGTTCAAAACGATAATTCTCGTCTGCCGGAGGATCCTTGATTTCACCCTGGACGCCCACGGTCGAGCAGTGCACAAAACGCTGGACACCGGCCTCCTTGGCCGCATCGAGCAGATGGCGGGTACTCTCCACATTGACCTGAAAAAATTCCCGGGGATCGACATGTTCGGTCCGATAGGCAGCGGCCACGTGGTAGACCCGATCAATCCCATCAAAATGCTGCTTAATTGCCGCAGGATCCTTGATATTAACCTGCTGACACTCCACTCCCATCTCCTGCAGGGGCATGACCCTGGAACTGGGTCGAACAAAGGCAACGACCTCTTCTCCGGATTCTACCAAGCGACGGCACAGATGACTCCCTGTGAAACCAGTTGCACCTGTAACCAGTACCTTACCCACTACGACCTCCTTAAAATTTATGCGCAGTGACTCTGTGCATCACGCAAAAATAAACGAATCCACCCCACTAATGGCCATGGGCAGGGACCCACAAACACAAGCACAGTTGCTACCTGAAGGGGAAAAGCAGACGCAGAACGTTTTGCACAGCATACCATATGCGCCGGGTCCAGGTCTCCCTTTGGCGGCACCACCCATCCAGCACCTCAATGGTATCCTGCAAAACATTGGGTACATAGTGGAGGCGCTCCAGGGTGGGGGGAACATTAAAATTATGGTCTGCGGCCAACATGGTGACATAGGCACAGGGGGCGCTCACCCGTTGCACGTAGCGGCGCAGAAAAACAAGATCTTCCTCAGCTTCCCTGCCGCCATCCATAAAGTAAATAGGTTTATGCCTTACCCTAGCCAAACCCGACAAGGCGTGCACCATATCCTGGTCAAGAAATTCCTCCTGAAACATTTTTTGGGTGTACCAGGCAGGAAACTGTTCCCTACCGTATAATACTCGCCCCGACTTCATGACCCGTTTCCAAAAATAATTCAAATCAGCTACATCATAATAACGCTCACCAACGCGCCGAGGCGGGCCAATCAACACCAAAGCACTGACCTCTTTATCCCGCAAGCCAACCCGCAAGGTCGAATTGCCCCCCAGAGAATGCCCGATGATACACAAATTTTTCTGCCCTCCTCCGGGCAATGCCTTTAAAAAAGCAAGGGCTGCCTCTGTCTCGCCTTCGCGGTCCGAACTCAGAGGAGTACTGCTGGCAAAGGGATCTGCCGAGAGACCATAACCTGCAAAATCAATGGTCAGCACTCGAAAGCCCCGGCGGGCCAGGGACTCTGCCATGAGGGGGTAGAGGGGGTATAGTTGGCCCTTGGTATAGTTGCCATGCAGCAACAGGATATCACCCCGATGGAGTTTGCTGCTTTCACTCTGGTATAACCGGCCATGAATAGCCAAGCCATCCGGCCTGCACAAATTGATTTCCTGGGCTGTAAAGGAAGGGACCCCAAGTAATTCCTCACCTTCTTCCAGAGTAGGCAAAACATGGTGTCGTGACGATGCCGACCAGTACGCTAGGCCAGCCAACAGCCAAAACACCAGGCTGCTCCCCATGAACAAGCGATGCAGCTTGGTTTTTTCAATCCGTATTTTTTTATTGCCTCCCATACCGAGCAAGGCATACAGCCCAAAAAAACAGAGGGGATACAATAAAAAAATACAGGAAAACCAAAAACCAAACGGTATTCTTTTAAAAAATAAAGTTTTCCAAGGGATATCAACAAGTATTTGTGGATCTTCTCCCTGGCCAACGGCAACATATTCACCCATTCCCTTTGGAACGAGCTGCACTTGATGTAGTGGCTTGATGGATACATTCTGATAAGGAACAATAGAAAAACCTTCTTTATCCTGAATATTGCACTGTTTTATGTGGATAAAGTTTTCTTGTGAAGAAAAATCCAGGCGCAACCCTTGAAAGACTACATTTTTGATGCGAAATTTTAAATTTCTCCAAAAAGGCATTGGCCTTGCATTCACATGAACCACTTCACGTTCATTGTATCCATTGCCGCTGTCCGTATAGAGGGAGAAAACAGTGTTGTCATGGTACAGTACTTGACACTGGATAAATTGATCATTTCTTGCAAGAGCATCAAACAAAACAAGGGCAGACGAGAAAAATATAGACAATAATACACAGACAATCGGTATCTTTCTAAGCATTTGCTCGCTTTGGCAAGTAAACTTTCTACAGTTGAACAGTATCTTTTGAAACAAACAGAGATAAACAGGCTGTACCGCTCTGCGCAGCCAGATCTAGGACTTGGCACACGATCATCCTGCGCCTGACCGCCGAATTTTTCTTGCCTGCACACCCTTCGATCAGATTACTGCCAGAAAGTGTTGCCGCTGCACCGTCTACGACCTACACCAGGGAAAACAGGCCTGTACCCGTTCGATTTCTTCCTGGCGGCGTTGCTCATCCCAGGGGAAAAGCTGGGCCAACAGTGGAGCGAGTTGCAGGGCCTTGCGGGGATGATCTCCAAAGGTGGTGCGGCGCAGGATCAGATCATCCAGGTGCACAACAGCCTGCTGCGCAATGATGGCCCGCAGATTTTCTTGCCAAGTTGACTCTGCCATATCCGGATGCCATTCCCCAGGGAACTCACCTGTTGCCGCAGAGAACAAGTCACTGCCACCGGCTGCATCTGCACCAGTCTGCACAAGCACAGAACGGGTGGGAAAGATTTTTTGCAGTGTTTTTTCCGCCACCAACCTCGCGGTGGTGAACTTGACCCCAGACACTGTGTAAGCTCCCTGTGGGCCACCTTGTTTCCCATGATCCTTGATCACTTCCCGCACAGCCAGCTTGGCCGACCCCTGCTCCCTGGCAGGAAGCAGCCCAGCATACACGTGCAGTACATCTTTGCGCTCAAGATGCAGGCCAGGCACTGTCAAGTTCAGATCCGCCAGATAGGCTGCCAGGGCTTCTTCATCCGGCTCTGGTGTGGTGTTTGCCGGCCAGGGCGAGTGCACAGTTCCCCCCATGATTTGCCCGTTAAAGCCGTGGACAAAATACATGGGGCTGCCAGGACGTTTTGGTCGCAGCGCCAGAGAGTGAGCCGACAGGGCTGGCTTGTCAAAAAGAACGTTCCAGGCCAGTGAATAGCGAAACAGATCCGGATCGTCCGCAGCAAAGGTGGCGGCTAATTCACGACACCAAGGGCCTGCGGCATTCACCAGGCAGGTACCGTGAAATGTAAGCTGTTCCCCGTTTTCTTCATCCCGGCAGAGCAACCCGCGGACCTGGCCATCTTCAAGCAGCACCTGTTCCGCACGCAGGTAGTTGAGAGCAGTGGTGCCGGCGGCACAGGCCTGGTGCAGCATGGCCATGACCAGGAGTTGCGAGGAAGGGACAGCCGCATCGTACCAAAGGGCGCCGCCAAGCAAACCGTCCTGGTCAACTCCTGGGAAGAGTCCGACCACGGCTGCCGGATCAAGCACCTTGCCGGCAGGCAATTCCTGGCCAGCCGGTACCCTGTGATTGCGGCGCCAAGAGAGGAGATCGTTCAGCCCCAGGGCAGCACGGAAAACCGAGGGTCTATACACCCCCTGGCCATAGAGCGGCATCAGACAGGGAAGTGGGCTGACCAAGCCGGAAAAATGCCGCAAAAACCATTGACGCTCGCGAACAGATTCAAAGAAGCGATGCAGATCCAGGTTTTGGAGATACCGTAAGCCGCCGTGTACGGTGCGCAAATGATTATAGCTGGTTGCCCAGCCAAAGTCTTTTTGTTCCAACAGCACATTGCGCAGACCACGCTGCGAGGCTTCCAGGGCCAAAGCAATGCCGTAGATGCCCCCTCCAATAATAATGAGATCATAGTGCTGCCCTGCGGCGCGGCGCGGCTGGCGGGGAAAAGTGGTCATATTGGTGTAGGTGCTCTCTCTGCAAGTAGTTTGGAGTTATGCGCTGCGAGCCCTTTTTCGGCTCATGCACTGAGCCAGCGCTTCTGCCAATCGTGGAAAACAATCAGCGCCCAGAGAAGATGGCTGTGATTATGGCTGCCCTGGCCGTGCTCACGCTTCAGGCGGGCAATGCATGCGGGGTTGAACAAACCCTGCCGCCGGATATCGTCCTCGTTGAGCAGGTCTTCGAGCAGGGGTTGAAATTCGTGGTTGAGCCAATGTTTGATGGGAATGGAAAAACCCTCCTTGGGACGGTACACACAGGCCCGCGGTATCAGCGGGGCTGCTGTCTGCTTAAGGATCGCCTTGGTGAGGTTCCCCCTGAGCTTCAACTCGTCGGGCACGCGAAAGGCCAAGGCAACCATATCCTTGTCTAGATACGGTACCCGCGTTTCCAGGCTCACTGCCATGGACATCCGATCGACCTTGGTGAGGATATTGTTGCAAAGATAGCTGTGCACATCAACATAGAGGCCCTGTTCGAGTGCACCGCGCTGCCCTGCCCTGGCCGCGGCAAAAAGCTCATCAATATGGCTGCTGACCGGTTTGTCCAGCTCAGCGCGGGCCGCAGGTGTAAAAAGCATATTCCTGAGCTCTTCTGTCGCAAAGAGCCGCCAGCGGGTATGCGCCAAAGAGGCCGGCAATGCCGCACCCTCGACAAAGCGCTTTGCCTTGTTGACCAGACCTTTTTTGCGGGCATCGGGCCTGATCCTTTGCATGAGGGCGGGCAGGAGTTTGTGCTGCATCCACACTGGCAGGCGCTGGTACAGCCTGCTTTTTTCCTGGGCAAGATAGCTTTCGTAGCCGGCAAACAGCTCGTCGCCGCCATCGCCACTAAGGGCCACGGTCACATGTTGGCGGGCAAGGCGAGACACGAGATAGGTGGGAAAAATGGAAAAATCCCCAATGGGATCATCCATAAAGTGCATCAGATGCTCAAAAAGCGCCACCACATCAGGGTGAATGATCTCATCCCGATGATCCACCCCAAGATGGGCAGCCACCTGCTGCGCCCAATGCAACTCATTGTAGCTGGGGTCGTCAAAACCAATGCTGAAGGTCTGCACCCCGCGCTTGCCCATACAGGCCACCAGCAAAGATGAGTCCACTCCGCCGGAGAGGAAGGCACCCAGGGGAACATCGCTGACCATCTGCATCTGGGTTGAGCGCTGGAGTTGAGCAAGAATGTGTTCCTGCCATACCGAAGCGGGTAATGCCTCCTTCTCGGTCTGCAGGGGGATATCCCAGTAGCTTCGCAGAGCAAGCTTGGGCTTTTGCAAATCAAGCCAAAGCATCTGACCGGGCAGCATTTTATTGATTCCGGCAAAAAGAGTGGCCCGACCAGGAACATATTCCCAGGATAAAAAATCAGCCAAGCTAGGAATATCGAGTTGCCGTTCAAGCAAACCACTGGCCAGCAGTGCCTTGATTTCAGATGCAAAAACAAGCTGCTTGTCCGACCAGTGGTAGTAGAGGGGCTTGATGCCGAGATGATCCCGCACCAGAACAAATATCTTCTTCTTGCTGTCGTGCAGGGCAAGGGAAAACATACCGTTGAGACGATGGGGAAAGTCCGCTCCCCATTGCTCATAGGCATGCACAATGACTTCCGTATCCGTAGCTGTGGTGAACTTGTGACCACAGGCCTGCAGCTCTTTTTTCAGCTCAGGAAAATTGTAGATCTCGCCATTGCAGACCATCCAGATGCTGCGGTCTTCATTGAAAATGGGCTGATCACCGCCAGCCAAATCAATAATGGCCAAACGGCGCATACCCATGCTGACCCCGTCGCACTCATCCATGCCTGCGGAATCCGGACCACGATGCAGCAAGGTATGGACCATGCGTTCCAGACGCGGGCGGCTCTCTGGCGCACAGTGTCCCGAAAAATCAACAAGGCCTGCAATACCGCACATCAGAGGCTCTCCAGGACGCGCCGGAGCTTCTCCACATAGATGGGACGGGCATATTCCTTGGCATATAGTTCCTGCGCCTTGGCAGCCTTGCTGGCGGCAAGTTCAGAGTCGGCCATGGCGGCAAGCAAACCCTGGGCCAAACCCTGTGCACTGGCCGGCACGAGAAAGGCAACTTCATCGCTGAGCACCTGGGTATGCGAATAAATTGCAGTGGCCACCAGGGGGATACCGCTGGCCAGTTGCTCATAAATTTTAAGCGGGGTGTTGGTCCCACTGCTGCGAGGCGAGACCAGAACTGTTGCCTGCGCGCTGTAGGCACGGGCCAAATCCTGGGAAACTCTGCCGGTAAAGAGCACCTGTTGCGTGATACCCAGCCTATGTGCCTGGCTACGGTAGTGTGCCACCTGTTCGTCTGAGCCGCCCACAATAATACAACCGGCAGCCGCTTTTTCTGCAGCCACCAGGGCCATGGCCTCAAGGAGTATATCAATGCCCTGGTAGGCCTCCAGGGTGCCCGCATAGACGATGCGCTGGGTAAATTGTTCCGGCAGGCTGGGAGCTGGGGCAGGCGCTTCTTGAGTACAGCCTTGGCCACGGGCCAGGCGTACCGGTTCCAGGATGGAATTTTCGATTAAAAAGTTACGGGTGTTGCCGGGAAGGAGCTTGTTGACGTAGTGAAACAGATCAGGGCAGATGGTGATGATGGCCTCGCTATGGACAAGACTTTTCTTTTCCAGCCATTCAAAAAGACCCAGCAGCAGCCGATTTCGGCTGTAATTAAAGTTGACCAACTGCTGGGGCAGGCTGGAATGCATGTCATAGAGCAGTTTATAGCGAAAAAAAGGTTTAAGGAACAAGGCCATGAACACTGCCTCTTCATGCGCCTGCACCACATCATAGCGGTTTCGCAGCAAGAGCGGCAGCATCCAAAAAAAAACAAACACGTCATGTACCAGCTTTTTTAAGGAAGGTCCCACCTTGACCCGTCCCAAAAACCCCAGCTTGGGTGTACGGTAAAAACGGACTCCAGGGATATCAACGTCCTCCCCATGACCGTAGGTGAGAAAATCGATTCCTACACCCAATTCTGCGCTGATCAGGGTTCGGTAATACACACTGAACGGAGTGCCACGTGGCGTGAAAAAAGGTTGAGGTGCAATAACAAGAACTTTCATGGAGTGGCCGAGGGAGAAGAAGGTCGTTTTTTCTTGAACTGCATCAGAATTTGCTGCTTAAAGAAAGGATACAGGCTCTCGCAGCGGCCAAAAGGATGCAGGGCTGTCTTGGGATTGCGCAGCAGCGTGCACAGGGAAGAAAACGGCTGCAGCGGATCAATGGTACCGGAAAGCCACACACCGAAGCTGCCCACCTTTTTTTCCTGACCAGGAAAAGGGAGGGGATCGCTGCCAGCCAAGTTACGAATACCCTGTACCTTGGCACGTGCAAAAAGCGGTGGCAAGGGCCAAAAAAAGGGTCGGTTGCTGTTGTCGCCAAGGAAAAGGGGCGCAGCAGGAGCCTGGCTGATGAGTTGCGCTACCAGTTTGCCACGCTGACCCAACCATTTCCCTGCCCCCCAGGGCAATACGGCAAGGCAAGGCAGACGAGACAAATGGGACAACACCTCGCCCACTGGCTGGCCATCTGGATAGGGTGTGTGCAGGCCAAGGGCCAGCACCTCAAGCCGTTCTGCAGTGACTATCTGACGCCCGGCAACCACAAAAAATGACAATATCTGATCTTTTTCACAGGCAAGCGTCGAGGCTTCGTTGGTCTGGCGAATATGGAAGGGGCCAAGGGATGGCCCCTGCTGGGCAGCCCGGGCTGCTAGGGCTGCTAGGGCTGCAAAAGAATCGACACCAGAGGATTCGGTCAGAAGGAGAAAACGGACCGATTGGACAGGGCGCACCTCTTCTTCGATCCTTTGGAAATTGTGCAGCGCATGGTGCAACACCTCTTCCCAAGAAAACCCGGGATGGATGTGGACATGGCCGTCGATAAAAATATGCGGCATGGTACTAGACGCCAAGAGAAGGAACTCAAATAGACCAAGAAATATAAACCGAAAATTATGGCAAACAATCGTTGCATTGTCAAGCGGTTCGCCCCTGGCCCTGCCTGTTCGCCAATTCGTCAAGGTAGAGCGCAGCGCATCTGGTACTATCTGGTAGGTACTATTTTCGCTTCTCCAGGGTGTGCACCAACAGGTCCACCTGCTCACGTACCGAGGTGTCCCGCACCATCCGCTGGGTAATGGTCTTGATGGAATGCAGCACAGTGGAATGGTCACGGCTGTACATCCCACCGATTTCGTTCAACGAATGCTCGGTGAATTTACGGGTGAGGTACATGGCGATTTGCCTGGGGAAAACAATATTGCGTTTTCTCGAGCGGGAGCGCAACTCCTCTCGGCTGACCTTGAAACGACTGCTGACACAGTCGCGGATCATGTCAGCCGTGGGTGCAGAAAGTCCAGCGCCAACAATTTGCAGGAGCACCTCCCGAATCATGGCCATATCCGGCGGTGCCTGCCGCAGGCAGGATTTGGCCTTAACACTCATGACCGCGCTTTCCATACGGCGGATATCTCCGGCCAGCCCCTCTGCCATGTATTCCACTAGATCATCATGTACCACCAGTCCCTGGGCAGCCATCTTGTGGCGGATAATACGCGTGCGCGTATCAAAATCAGGTGTCTGGATGCTGGCCATGAGGCCAGCGGCCATACGGCTGCGGAAATCGGCATCCAGGCCGGCAATCTTGTCTGGAGCCAACGCCGAGGTAAGAATCACCCGGCGGCCGCTTTTCAAGAGATAATCCAGGACAATATTGAGTTCTTCCTGGGTTTTGTCGCGGCCAGTGAGGGTGTGTACATCCTCCAAAAGGAGCATGTCGCAGTCATCGATGTATTTCCTGGAAAACTGGTCCATGCTTTTGGCACGCAACCCCTTGACCATCTCGGCACTGAACTGCTGCGCAGTCAAATAGTGCAACCGGGTGGCCGGAGCCTTACGCAGCACCTGGTGCACCACCGCCTGGGTCAGATGGCTTTTACCCAAGCCAGTGCCGCTCTCCATAAAGAGGCAACGGCCAAAGGTGTAGTCGTTCTCCGCCAGGGCTTTACAAACGGTCTGGGCCAAGCGATTGGACTCCCCGACCATAAACTGCTCAAAGGTAAAAGCTGGATGCAGGGAGCGCAGTTGCAGCGCACCCTGCGCCACACCCGGCAGCCGCTGCTGTCGGATGGGTGCTCCCAAGACAGGGCCCTGCTCTGTTTCCCCTGTATCCACTTGCAAACGGACGCAATCGCTCCCGCCTGCCTCCACACTCTTTTGTCTGATCAAATTCAGATAGTGCTTTTCCACCCAGCTACAGAAAAAACGGTCTGGCCCGGCAAGGGTCATGCCTGTGTCATGTTCATGTGCACAAACAATCGGCTTGATCCACAAATCGAATTCACTGGCAGGGATTTCGGAGGCAATAGCAGTTCGGATGGCATTCCAGAGCATATACAAGCCCTTTTAGTTCTGTTGTTTCATAGAATGCTGCACAATAAAAGCACAGTCTGTGCAGCCCAAAGCGTGTACAAGGTATAGCAAAGGGATGCGCCAGGTGCAAAAGCGGCTGCCGCCAATTTAGAGAATACAGGTAAAGTGCTGTACACAAAATCACAACATCTTGTAAAATCATCCTTATTGCTTCCTAACTCTCCTAACATATTGTTTTTTTATAGCAGCCTGCATACAGCTCAGAAGCGCCGTGAGAACGATGGGATATTTTTCAGTACACAAGTTATCCACAAGCTGTCCACAAAGGAAATAGGTACGTATATCTCCATTTATCTCAACCAAGCTCAACATTGCTCGCTTTTTCATCTTAGGAGACAAAAGGGTGTCCTATCTCTCTTGCCATCCATGCTTTCCAGCCACCGGCATTGGCAAAAAAATTTTTACGCCCTGTGCGCATGGAGCTGTCACCCATTCCACCACAGTGTCCTTGAACACATACAAAGTGAGCAAAAGAAAAAAGAACGGAATAATAATTTGTTACAAAGAAAAATTTGCATCACCCTTTGAGACTGCAAAGGGTCTGCACAGACAAGAAACAATGGAGTAGAGCACGGATGCAGGTCAAAGAAAAAAGCTTGGCACATGCACAGCACAAGTGTGCCTGATGGTGGTCTGCAAGGGAGAAGCAAGGCTTGTACCCGGCCTGATAACTCCTGTTGCCCTCTGTACTGGATTTTCTCCTGCACTGCCTTTGCAGCACTCTGCCAGCCAGCATCCGGCCGATCTCTATGCCTAAGCAGGTTGGCCAAATATTCAGGGCTTCTGGTTCACTACCCTTACTGAACAGAGATTGGGATCTCCAGCCAGCCAGTCGAGAAAGGCGACCTCGGTGATGCCCTGGGCAGCCAGCATAGCTCGATTATACCAGGGATCTCCGGCCAAGAGCATATTGCGCCAGCGCTCTTGCAAAAAACTCCTGTCCAGGGCTGCTGCCTGTACAAAGGCGTCACTCGGCGGCTCCTCCCTTTGGGGGCTTGCCACTGCATAGGGTGTGTACACAAAAGCCAGACCCTGCCCATGCAGGCGAAAGCACAAATCCAGCTGGGCAAACACCAGGGTGTGGAAGGCGGCATCATACCCGCCGGCCTCCAAAAAGAGGCGACGTTTGATAAGAAAAAGCTGCTCCGGTAGTGCCCAGGTATATTGCGCACAGTGAAAGCGGTTATGGTGGACAGAGGCGGCCTGGAGAAAAGAGGCGTAGTATAGAGGGGAGCTGTTGCTGAGATCTGGGAGCGAACCATGGTGCCGATGCTTGCCCTTGGGCCATTCCAGCCAACCACCAACCATGGCCACCTGCGACCCTTGCCCATACTCCAACAGGGCTGGCAGACTGCCAGGATGCAAGGCATCCAGGCGGCCATCCACAAAGAAGAGGTACTCGCCGCGCGCCGCGTGCGCTGCCCGGTTGCGCAGCAGATGCGGTCGCTCATCTCCTGTTCCACTATGCTCCGCAACCACATTCAACCATTCCAACTCCTGCCAGGAACCAGCAAGCTGGGAGTGCAACCAAGAAGGAGGCGAGACCTCTGCCCGATTCCCTTCACCCACATAAACAGATACCAGTCCGCCTTGCGGCAGGCTTCGCTGGGCGCGGTAAAAAAAGCGCAGCTTTGTGCCTTGGGCCGCAGCAGCGATGTGCTGGCGCGCAAGGGAGGCTGCCAGAGCCCGGCGACCCGCCTCATCGGCATAGTGTTTCTGCTCGTGGTGGATACTGCTGGAGCCGGCATGCGCCCGCCAATGGTAGAGTACCCGGGGAATATGGTGTATCTTTTGCGTGTGTTCGGCAAGCTTCAAGGCCAAATCATAATCCTGGGCCCCGTCGCAGGCAGGATCCAGCCCTCCCACGGCGGTAAACAGTTCACGTCGGACCACAAAAAAATGCATGAGATGATTATGACTGTATAAGAGCTCGCGGTTAAAGGCGCACTTGTACAGGGTATCCAAATGCCGACTCTCCAAGTTAACCAGACTTTCATCGCTGTAGAACACCTCTGCATCCTGCGTATTGATGGCACAGACCACCTGGTACAGGGCATCTGGGGTTAACTCGTCGTCATGATCCAAAAAGGCCAAATATTCGCCCTGCGCCATTGTTGCCGCCGCATTGCTTGCTGCGGCAATGCCACTGTTTGTCGGCAAAAACTCCACCTGGATCCGGCTATCCATGCGGGCAATGGCCTCGAGCTGCGGCCGGATATGCGCTACCCTGCTGCCATCATCCACTAGACAAAGTTGCCAGTGCGGGTAGGCTTGCACGAGCACCGAATGCACGCAGCGCCAGAGTTGGTTGGCCTCGGTATTATAGACCGGCGTAAGGATACTGATGCAGGGTTTACGGTCCAGCGCTGCCACCTCCTGGCAGGGGTAGAGCCCCTGCTTAAGGCCATGCTGCAGGTAGTGCAGCAACGGGCTGCTCATCTGCATTGGCCCCCTCCCGGTCAAGGCACTGTCTGTCACCTGCGTGCAGTAAAACTGCGGATCAAAAAATGCCGTGGGCCTGTGCCCCTGGGCCATACCGTATTCCGCATAATGAAGAAAGCTTTCGAGCAACGACGCACCAGCCTCGGGGTTGGAGACCTTGTGCTCGGCATCACCCTGGGCATCATCAATGGCAAGGTAGCAGCTGCGGTAGTAGGCCGGATCAAAGAGCGCGTTGGGCCTGCAACCCTCAGCCGCACCATACTCAAAGTAGTGCTTGAGCAGCACCGGCCAGTCCCTGGCTGCTGTGGGGTTTGTTTTTTGATAGTAGGCAAGATCAAACAGCGGGAAAGGGTGCCAGCGCTCATCCTGGGGATGCTTAAGATAATAGGTAAGCGGTGCAGGACGGCCCTGATCAGAGGCCGTGGCCAGAGGCAGCTGCACATAGGCCTCCAGGCTATTTGGATCAAATAGCGCGTTGATACGGGGCACTTGCCGCCATCTGGCCAGATAGAGGGCCAGGGGGCTTTGGCCGGTGCGCAGTTCATGCCCGTAATGGCGTACAAAAAAACTGGTACTGAAAAGTGGATGCGGATCGCAGCCTTGCTGCCAACCTTGCCGTATATAGTGCACAAGCGGATTTTGAGGCGTATTGTGCAGGTAGCTGCGCAGATACCAGTTGGTGTCAAACAGTGGGTGCGGATTGCGACCCTCTTGCCAACCAACCCGGAGATAGTGCACCAGGGGAAAGAAACGATACCAGCCCAAATCTGGTGCGTGCTGCCGGTAGAAACGAGCATCAAAGAGGCGGATATTTCTTACAAAAGAAATGAATCCTCGCATGGCAATCATCAGAAAAAGCGGATCCGGCAGGCCGGAAGCGGTTCTGCCAAGCGCGCCCGCAGCAGACAGTCCAAAAAGGCCAGGGAAGCTGCGGAGCTCTCCCCAGGCTGCCCAGCCAGCACCTGGCTGCAACCTGCGAGATGTAAACCATACAGTTCTTCAAGTTGAGCAATCTTTTGTGCATCTGTTGCAGAGATCACCGTGGCATGCACCAGGGACTGGTAGGTCACATTGTCACGCTCCAGCTGGGGCGCTGCATAAAAGGGTGTAGTCTCCTCCACATCCAGCATATAGGGCAGATATTTCATCAGGGCCCGTTCAAACCATCCCAGGTTCGTGGCCGCACCTTGCAAACAGAGCACATCAAACCAACCAGAGGCTGCTGGAGAAACTTCAAAAAAGGCATGGCCATGGGCAGCGGCATACGAGCTGATCAACCCCTTGTGCAGCAGTTCGCGGGCAAAGTCGAGGATACGCGCCCGGCTTTGCTCTCCCCCACCCTCGTCCGTGTCATCCAACGCCAGCAGCAGGTGCAGTCCAGGACTTTGCGGTGCAACATAACTGGCAACAAAAGGTTCAGGCCAATGCCGACTGTTCAGCACTAACCTGGGCTGCATGCTACGGTCGTAATCCACCTTGGATAGAGTCAATTTCGGGTTGTAGGCCGGATCATGGTACCAGGCGTTGGGCCAGCGTTTTTTAAGAAGCGACAGCTCGTTCCAGAATCTCGCCTTTTTTTCCGGCGTATCCTCCACCCCCCGGGAAAGGGATTCATGATGGTATAAAAGGGCGTTGGGCGTCCACACATTCCTGTAGCCCTGCTTTCGCAGTTTCAGGCAAAAATCCACATCATTATAACCAATTGACAGGTGCTGCTCATCCAGCCCGCCCACTTCCAGATAGAGGGCTTTGCGTACCGCCAGGCAGGCGGCAGTCAGGGCAGAGTAGCTGCGCACAAGCAGGGCCAGGTTGTAATAACCCAGGGCATCTCCAGGAAATTCCATGTATGCATGGGCTGCCCCTCCGGCCATGCCCAACACCACCCCGGCATGCTGCAAGGTGCCGTTACTGTACACAAGCTTGGCACCCACTGCTCCCACAGTGGGCAACAGGGCAAGCTGAACCATCTCGTGCAGCCAGTACGGCGCAATCACCTCGGTATCGTTGTTGAGCAGAACAACCAGCTCCCCCTGGGCAGCAGCCACTGCTGCGTTATTTAAAGCAGAGTAGTTAAAAGGACGCTCATCGCGCAGTAACCGTACTGTGCCATGCTGGGAAAGCTCCTGAAAATAGGCCAGGGAAGCCGCCTCATCGGAACCGTTATCCACCAGAATAATTTCGTAGGGGGTATAGGCTGTTTTTTTAACGATGCTCTCCACGCAGTTGCGCACCAACTCCGCTGCGTTACGGGTGGGGATGATGATGGAGACCAGAGGCGCCTTGCTGTTTTTATAAAAAGATACCTGCTGCACCGAACCCTTGTCCGGCGCGGTTTCCACCTGGGCCGCCACCTGTAATCTGGTAAGGTGTTCGTTGATGACCTTGAGTGCCGCCACCCGGGCATAGGGTTTTTCCGTAACTCCCGCAGCAGTACTGCCCGCGCTAATGCGCCAGTGATACAAGACCCTGGGAATATGAACAATTTGCCAGGTCTCCAGGCCTTCCACTGCCCGGGCTGCCAAATCATAGTCCTGCGAGCCCTCATACCCCACGCGAAAACCCTTGAGCTCTTCGACCAGGGCCCGACGGTAAACTCCTAAATGGGTAATGAGATTGTGTCCCCAGAAAAGAAAGGGGTCCCAGTCGCATTTGAAATAGGGATCCTGGCGCAGGCCCTGGGCATCGATCTTGTCTTCATCGGAGTAGAGCATGCCTGCCTGCGGATGACGTTGCAGAGCTTCAACCACCCAAAAGAGCGCATCTTCGCTCAGCTCGTCGTCATTATCCAAAAGGGCAATAAATTCTCCCTGGGCCAAGGCCAGGGCCGAGTTGGAGGCCCTGGAAATATGGCCGTTTTCTTCGCGGAAGACCACCTTGATGCGGGCATCTTGCTGCTGGTAGCGCTGCAGCATCTCGATCACCCGTTTATCGGTGGAGGCGTCATCGGCAATGCACAACTCCCAGTGTGGATACAGCTGCGCCCGCACCGACTCGATTGCTGCACACAGAAAAGTCGGATTGGGGTTGTATACCGGCATGAGGACAGAAATAAGCGGCTTGTTGGTAAAGGCGTCGATGTGATGCTGCATGAGCACCCTGTCTTCATCCTGCAGGCCGAAAAAAATTTCATGCCAGGCAGCATAACGATTGCCCCGGCTGGTGATCTCTTTAGGGTTGTAGGGCAACATACCCGCCTGCTGGCCGATGCGAAGGAAATGGAGCAGAGGCGGCATGCCCGAAGCCAAGGCCTCCGGGTACTGCTGCACATACCACTGGCTGTCAAAAAAAGGGCCTGGATCTCTGCCCTCGGCCGCACCAATGCGCAAGTAGTGCTGCAAAGGGTTCATGGCCAGGGCCGCGACATCCGCATACTTCCACAGATACCAGTCGGTACTGAAATAGGGGCCCGGATCACGGCGTTCCTTAACTCCAAAAAGGGCGTAATGGAGCACCGGGTCGATCTTGTTCTTCGTGATTTCCGGGTAAGAGGCACGGTACCAGGCCACATCAAAATAGGCGTTGGGGTTGACCATGCCACTGCCCGCATGCTCCAGATAGTGCGCAAGCGGGCACAACCCTGTTGCCTGCGATTTTGGATACTGCTGGCCGTACCAGGCCGAATCAAAGTATGGATGGGGATCAATCTTTTCCGTAAGACCATAGATCATATAGTGCTGCAGGGGATGCAGCCCCATCTCCCTGGCCTGGGGATACTGCTCATGGTACCAGTTGAGATCAAAATAGGGATTGGGCTGAAAGCCAAATTCCACGCCATGGGCAAGAAAGTGGGCCAGGGCCTCTGTGCCAGCCGACTCGGGATAGCTGCGACTGTACCAGGCTGGATCAAAATAGGGATTGGGCCAGGTGTTTTCTTGGACACCACAGGTGAGGTAGTGGAGCAGCGGATGCAGACCCTGCGCCCTGGCTTGCGGATAGCGTTCCAGGTACCAGGTAGTACAAAAGTATGGGTTGGGATTGGTTCCCTGTTCCTGCCCATGGAGCAGGTAGTGGAGGAACGGATTGAGACCGCTCTCCGCCACCTGGGGATACTGGGCCAGGTACCAGGAGGTGAAAAAATAGGGGCTCGGATTACGCCCTTCCCCTGCCCCCCGGCTGCAATAATGCCAGAGCGGATCAATCCCGGCATTGACTAGGGTTCGGTCAGTACACAGATAATACGCTGCATCAAAAAGAGGGATAGCCCGCAGTACCCGCTGCAAACGCAGAAACTGGACCCTTAACCGGGGATTCAGCCGTTGCTGCACAGTGTTGAGTAGTTTGCCCAGGCGACTGTCCTGGACATTTCGTCCTGCACGCAGGTCTTGCCAGGCAACTGCGCCCATGTTGTGAGGATAGGCCGGGGTGTCTTTGTTCTGCATCAGGATCTTTTCATTACTGGTACTGGTCACTTTCCCCCAAGCCCCACCACGCTTACGGCCCGGACCATCCTGTCCGTCACCCAAGGTGAGGACAGGATGGGAACAAAAAGCTACAAAACATCTGCAAAACCCTTGCGGGTTTTTTGGAACCAGGCAAAGCCCAGGCAGGCGATAAACAAGGATAAGGCATAGCAGTAGAGCAACAGTAGGATATTCAAACTCCCCCGACCAAAGAGCACTACCCGTGCCTGCTCGATAATTGGTGTTAAGGGATTGAGATGCATGATGAACTGAAAATTCTCAGGTACACTTGAGATAGCATAAAAGATCGGCGAAAGAAAGAGCAGGGCCGTGGTGATGATGCCCACCAGCTGGGTTACATCCCGCAGGTACACACCCAGGGAGGCAAGCCACCACGACATGCCAGCTGTCAGTAAAAAAAGCGGAATCAGCACCAGGGGAAAAAGTACAATACTGACGGAAGGTAAACCAAAAAAAATCAAATACGCCAGTAACCAAACCAGGAAACTGATAGACAGGTGAAAGGCAGCACTCCCCAAACTGATCCAGGGCAAAATCTCCAGGGGATACACCACCTTTTTCACATAGCTGGTATTGGCCAGAATCAGCCCGGGCGCCCTGTTGATACACTCTGCAAACACCGTATAGACCATCAGCCCGGCAAAAAGCACCATGGCAAACTCGACCTTCGAATCACTGGAGGCCGATGGCCAGCGTGCCTTGAACACCACACTGAACACAAAGGTGTAGACAGCCAGCATAAACAGCGGATGGAAAAAAGACCAAAAAACGCCAAGTACCGATCCTCGATAACGGCCGAGCACTTCCCGCTGGATGGATTTTTTGATGAGGTAGCGGTTGCGCCACAGGCTGGCGACAATCTCCTGGGGATAGAGTGAAAACTGCTGCATAGAAGAGGTGGTGTAGAGTGGGAAAGATACCAGAAAGTGTTACCTGGGGCGAAAAAACAGAGACAAAATACCAAAAGAAAAGCCTTTGTGCAGGCCACTTCCAGCGGGCTGCACAAAGGCACTGTTGCTTTCTGCTCTCCGAATAAGCCGAAATTTTATTTTATCACAGGATCATTCATCAACAGTTATATCCATTTTGATTTTTTCCAGGGTCTTGTCACCAATCCCTGTGACCTTGGTTAGTTCTTCCACCGACTTAAAGGGACCGTTTGCTTCACGGTACTGTACAATTGCCTCGGCTTTGGTCTGGCCAATACCAGATAATGCGGTCAACTCCTGTACAGTAGCTGTATTGATGTTTACCTGCGCAAAAGCCGCAACAGCGAAGAAAAGAAGAAAAAACAAGGTGAAATACAATTTTTTCATTCTTACCTCCTTATGGATACTATAAAAAGGATGGTACGACCCTACTCGGAGAGCAAAAGGCGTGCCTCGCAGAGAGCAGGCATTACGCGAACAATCGTCTAAGAATCGCCAATTATATATCCGTTTGCATGTTGTTATGTCAACTACAAAGCTCATTTTTCCGGATTTCCAGCATTTCCTGTACACTGGTCCAAAAAAGAACAGCATAGTCTCGCAAAAAATGAACAAAAAGCATCCAAACCAAGGGCCCAAAACATGGTCCAACAACAGCGTCATGTACAACCAATTACCCGTCTGTATTCTCCCTGAATCCGTGAGGGCTGAGCTCAGAGTGGTGCGAATCTGGTCAATGGTAACAATTGGGGGAGGATTCAGGCTCCTGGCTAACTGATTCTGCTGTTCGCTACTACGGCATTGTCGTCTTGCTCCTTGAAAATTCGCTACAGTGCTGAAAATTGAGCATACCTCTCTTGATGTTGCTCACTTTTTCAACTGATTGTGGCCCTCAGCGCGCAGGCACAAGCTGACCGTACACGTCCTGAAACGCGGCAAAGCCAGGACAGTAACGACTCATGCGCAGCACCAGACGCCGACCGGTGCTGATCAGGCGACCGGCCAGATAGATCAACTCCTGCATCACCGTGCGAATACGGCGGCGTTTGGCCGGATGCCGGATCGGAGCAAACCGGCCAAGCAATCCCATCTGCCCGATCACCCGCAGGATGTTGTAAGCAAAGGCCTCCAAGGCCATGACCAGCGCGTTGCTGGCAAACTTGCCGCTGGGCAGTCGTTCCAGATCAAGATCGGTCTTGAACTCGCTATGAAATTGTTCGGAAATGGCGTGGTCACGGTACAAGGTAAGGATCTGTTCCGGCTCCATGTCCAGGTCGGTCCACCAGCCTTCAAGGCTGATCTCCGGGCTGAGCAGCAACTGCCCATGCCGGTTGATGGTTCGCTCGGTAACCCGCACGATCCGTTTGCAGGGGTAGCTGACCCCATTCACCTGCACGGGTTCCTCAAGCACCAGCAGGCCGACCTGCTTGCCCGGCCGGGGCGTGGTGACCGTGCCTTCCTTCTTGGTGTTCGAGTTGTCCTGCGGGAACACGTCCACATCCAGGGGCACAAGACCATTTGCATAGCCCGAGACCTTGACCCCAAGCCGTTTGAGCATGGCTTGAGTGCTGCGGAAGACCGGTGGGATCAGGCCGCCGGCGGCTGCCTGATCCAGCCTCTGTCGCAAACGCTCAGTCGTGGGAAGGCGAGCGATGCCCAGGGCATGCTGGAAATAGTCGTCGCCGTGCATGCCTGCGACAGCCTGGAAATCGCTTTTGCCCAGGCACAGCAGGCCCAGATAGCTGCGCACAATGTCGATATCGGCAATCTGGCCGCTGGTTCGACTCAAGCGACTCACCTGCCGGCCCAAGTCACTGGAGCGGTTGATGCATGCGCCGACCAGGGCGAGACCGGAGTGGCTGGTGTAGAATTCGTCGTTGCTTTGTTGAAGGACTAGTCTTTTCATGCATTCACCTGCTGGGTGAGTTTTTTGGACAGGTGCAGAATGCACAATTTTTACTGAAATTTCAATATGCTAGTCATGTACCACCGGCAGAGCCGGTGGCTTGAGTTATGAACCGCTCAAAGCGGTTGAAAACCTGGAGCCACCTAAAGGTGGCGGCCTACTCAAATATATTGAGTTGATCTAATCGGTTGTCTTCTTTTTCCTGGTGCTGAATATATGCTCGTACGGCTTCTTCATCCTTACCAACTGTGGATACGCAATATCCTCGTGCCCAAAAATTCTGACCAACAAAGTTCTTCTTCCTACCCTGAAAGGTACGGGCTATTTGGATGGCACTTTTCCCTTTGATAAACCCAACAATCTGGGCAACTGAATATTTGGGTGGAATCGAAAGCAAGATATGAACATCATCTGGCATCAAATGCCATTCGATCACTGCGCTGTCCTTCTGCTTGGCCAAATCTCGGAATATTTCACCCAAATATTTCCGCAACTCACTGAAGATCAATTTCTTGCAGTACTTCGGGATCCAGATAACGTGATACTTGCAATCCCACTTGGTGTGGCTTAGGCTTTGTGCGTCGTACATGGGGAGTCTCCTCTTCTTGAACTTTGAGCGGTTCTGAAGCAAGAGACTTCCCTTTTCTCCCGGAACTGTCAAACTTTGGGAGTCCACCGGCAAAGCCGGTGGTTTACCTTTTTATTATTACATTTCCCGGCATATTTCATGGATCCTTTCTCACGGATTCAGGGTCTCAACCTGGAGTTGACGGCCCCTACTACCACACACTACTTTCCCGGAAGAAAAACTCCACGTCCACAACCGCTGGGGCCAACTTCTGATTCTCTTATCGGCTCCTCACACAAATGAGTGCATGAGAGGAGGGGCCGGTAAGTTGCCCATGCAGTGGTAGAGATTGCAGATGAAGTGGTCAGCGGTTCTGGATCCGTAAGCCTTGTGACTGACCACTTTGGCTTTGTTGTTGAGTCCTTCGACAGAGCCGTTATCGATGGGCATGTGAAACCAGGTCAGGATGTTTTCCTCATGGCGGCGAATCATCCAAACGAATTCGCGCATGGGCTCCAATCGGGAATGCGTTGCCCACCAAAACCATTGCTTCAAGTACTTCCTGGCCCAGGGCTTTGTTTTGTAGGACTACACATCACGAAAGCGTTCCTTGAGGAGGTAGGCCCGGTTGATCTTCAAGTTCATGTGCTCGAGGCTGCTGAGTCTGGCCTGCTGTTTTGGCGTCAGATTCCAAGGGTTCTTGAAAACTATACTAGTTACGATTTAATCTGACATCTCAGTTGAAAAGATGAGGGTTACCGGTTTTGATCATGGTGTGAAGTTTAATCAAAACAAAGGGAGGTAACCCTCATGCTGCACGTGGGGCTGGGTGGCGATGTGTACCTGCCCGAATTCCTAGACCTCACTCACGGCAAAAGCCATAAAAGCAAGTGGGCAAAGACCCTGAAGCTGCCTCCGGGTTCCCTGGTGGTCTTTGACATGGGGTTCACGGACTACAAGAAGTGCCAGACCCTCATGAAAAACAAGATTTTCTTTGTCAATCGCCTCAAGAGTAACGCGCGTATACAAGGGCTCCACAAGCGCCTAGGCCGAAAGGTCAAGGTTATGCCAATGTCACTTCATCCAAATCAAAATAGCCGTTAAATCCTTGCACATAAACAGCTGCTCTATGCCCAAACAACACCACCGCTTCAGTTCTTGTTTCAAGAACGACATCTGCCATCAGTGCCGATTTCACCTTAGTACCCACCGGGTTTGCCGCATTCCAGGCAATCACTTTTTCTGTAGCGCTACGTAACCCACTGTTTACCAAAGCTTGCTTAGTCTGTTGAGTTGATTGGGGAGCGTCCGTTTCGGATAAGTTTAAATGCCTGAGGACTTCTTCGGTAGTCTGCTGCTTGATTGCTTCAACCAGTCGAATAAGCACATCTCCATGACCCACTTCCTCAAATTCCATGGGTTGTCCTTCTTTTTTCCCGACCGCCAAGAGATATTGGATGCTTTCACACCAGCGCACAGTATTGGCGATCTGGCTGGCTAAGGTATCTCCCATTGTCTCTGCTGTATAGGGACGAGCGGTAACATTGGCAATAACCGGTATCTTCGGAGCTTGAAAGGCTATGCCCTGAATAACCGACTTGAATTCTTCCATAGCTTCACGCATGAACGGAGAATGAAAAGCGCCGCTGGTATTGAGGGGGACATAGCGTATCTTGTCTTTTCTGAAGAATTTGCTGGCCCGGTTGATCTCGCTGGCCAAGCCAGAAATAACAATCTGAGAGGGAGTATTGTAATTTGCCAGATGGAGGTTGTGCAGGTTATTGGAGTGTAAAATGTCTTCGATATCTTCCTTGGAGGCGTTCAGTACCGCTGCCATACCGCCACCGCTGACCTGCCCCATGAGTTCACCACGTTTTTTGACCAGTCGCAGTCCGCTTTCGAAATCAAAACATTCCGCAGCCAGCAGCGCATTGAATTCCCCAAGGCTATGTCCGGCAACATAGTCGGGCCGCTGGCCTTGTTCAATTTTTTCGGCATACGACAAGGCATTGACCACAAACAGGGCTGGCTGCGTAAATTGGGTTTGGTTCATCTCATTGCGACTGTCTTCCAGGCACAGATCCTTAATGGAATAACCAAGGATCTCGTCTGCCTTTTGTGTGAGTTCAGGGAAACGGTCAAACAGATCGCCGCCCATTCCCTTGGCCTGTGATCCTTGTCCAGGAAAAATGTATGTCTTCATCTGTCCTTCTCCAGCATTTTATTTTTATTTATCATATGTTGCATGGTCCAGCGGTTTCCTTCAGCATTCAATCCATACGTTGCAGGCAAACAGCAGTATTCATCCCACCAAAGCCCATGCTAAGATTGAGCGCATGCTCAATACGATGGTCTATCGCCTGTGCGCCAACCCAATGCAGTGCCGGCTCGATAGGGTGATCCAGATTTCTCGTCGGATGCAACCGCCCTGCCTGCATTTGTACAAGAACTGCTATCAGCTCTACAATACCAGCAGAGCTGATGCCATGACCGATCAGCGATTTTGTGGCGTTGAGCGCGGCATGACCGAGGCCGCTGCGTACAATACTCTCCAACTCCGTGGTATCGCCAACGAGCGAACCTGTGCCATGAGGATTGATATAGTCGATCTGTTCAGCTGCAAGACCAGCCATGGCCAGTGCCGCCTCAATCACGGCCATCTCTCCTGCCATCGATGGATTGGGATTCCTGTTGCCATCCATGCGCATGGCCCATCCAGACAGGCGAGCGTATTCCTTTTTCCGCCGCATCAGAGCTGCATGCGCACTTTCGACGACCACAGCTCCGCAAGACTCGCCAAAGATAAATCCATCCCGATCCCGGTCAAAAGGCCGGCACGCCCTGGCAGGCTCAGTGGCAAAGGTATTTGATCCCATGGCACCAAGGGACCGGAGTCCTTGGCATTCCCAATAGGAAAGATCCGTGAGTGCACCGAGGGCGATACAGGCGTCCACCCGTCCGGAAGCCACCGCGTTGACGGCCTCAATCACAGCCACTTGCCCACTGGCAGAAGCACCACCGATTGTCCAGGCAAAACCCTTGATGCCGAATATCTCGGTACACAAGCCACACAGATCACTATCCATGAAGGACATGCCATACGTTGGCCGCAAAAACTGTTCCCGATCCCGGTACCTGTCGTGGAGGAGGGTCAGTTCACGCTGCTGGATATTTGAACCACCAACAATCAAGCCAAGACGATCCGGAGCCACCAGGTCAAGTTCCGCATCTTCCCAGGCCTCGGACAGGGTCACCAAGGCAACCTGACCAGAAAACGACACGGTACGCAGCATTTGCTGCGGTATGCGTTTTGGTAGGGTCAAATCACCAATCTCGGCGCCGAGAAAACCACCAACCTGCTGTGTTGACTGCCCTTTTGGCTCGTTTTCTGCGCTCGATGGAATCTGCCTGCCTGGACGCCGCATCACGTCGAAGCGGTGTTCACCTGCCAAAAGCGCTGCAGTGAAGGCGTCTTTCCCTTGCCCAATAGCTGAGGCTACGCCAATTCCACTGACAACAACATCGCCGCCGTTATGCCATTGCATGGAGGATCCCGGCCATTTCGCCTATGTTTTCCGCTTTAGCCATATCAATCAGTGGCACATTTAAAGATAGCGATTCCAATGTCATCATGATGATGTCGGCCCGATCAACCGAGTTGGCACCCAAGTTCTTCAAAGAATCACTCTCATGAAACGCATGTTCTTCTAAACCTGGAATCACTTCACGGGTATGACGAACGATAACTTCAAAAATATCTTCTTTTTTCACAGCAGCAGTTCTCCATGGTTAAGTAATAAAACAGCCTTATTGGCCAAAAAGCCCCTGGATCCGTCCCTTCACTTCCGGCTGTTGGAACGTTTGGTCATGCATGATGACCTCTTGTTCGATAAAGCCGGGCAATGTCTTTCTCAGGGGAGCAACAAGATGATCCTTGAGGGTAACAAGGGAAAAACGGGTTTTTTCCGCAAGTGTTGCCGCCAGCTCCAGGGCATGGGGTAAGACCTGCTCACGGGGCAGTACTGGAAAAGGAACACCTCGCCGTTGCAGTTCCTCGCCCCGATAGGTTAAAGCGGTCAGCATCATTTCTTCAGCCAGGGCCAACCCCAGCTTTTGTGGAAGAATACAGGTGGAGCCCATGCCTGGAGTGAAGCCGTACTTCATAAAATTAGCCGTGTAGACCGCCTCACGGGCCAGCAACACCACATCGGCGAACAGACCCATGACAAATCCACCGCCAATAGCATGCCCCTGCATGGCTGCGATCACGGGTATGGGACAGTTCAACGCCAAGCTGTAGAGATTTTTGTCCGTGAACTTGAACTTGCCGTCAAAAAGCCCAAGCAACCCCTCCCGGGTGCCACCACTACAAAAATAGGTATCATAACCAGTCAGAATAATGACCTTACTGTCGGGACGGGCTGCAATCTCAGCAAAAGCGCTGGTCAGCTCTTCTATGAACTGGTTGGTAAAGGTATTTTTATGCACCCGATCCTGCATGCGAACCAGGACAATCCCGAAAGCCGGCTCTTCGACAAAGACAATCGGCTCCATCAGTCCACCTCCCAGGGAAATCTACCTGTGCGAACATAGCGGGCGATCATGGCAAGATTATGGGTGTCGGAAAAAACTTCCCGGTTGGCAGCCAACGCCTTGTCCTTACAACTCTCAACAGCTTCTTCTGCCAGGCTGCGTAGATATTGCTTGTAGCGTCCGATGGCTCCTTTGTTCAGACGTCGAAGGCGAAGCAGGTGCTTGCGCAGCAAATTCTCACTGTTATCCTCGCAAGCATCAACCAGTCCCCAGGCAAGAGCCTGGGCCGCGGGCACCGGCTGTGTGGTCAAGGTCATATAATTGGCTTTGGCCGCACCTACACGCCGGATGAGAAAAGGCAGCACACAGGCAGGCATCAAACCGAACAACAACTCCGACAAACTGAACACTGCCTTACTCTCGCAGAGCACGATATCGCAGGCAGCCACAAAGCCAACCCCACCGGCATTAGCCCTGCCACGGACATGGGCAATACTGAGGCACGGGCCGAAAGCCAATTGGGACCAAAGTGCATACAATGGTTCCGGATTCTGCTCCGGGTCCCGGCCACCCGTATCAAAGCCAGTTTGAATTTCCTGAAAATCAGCTCCGGAACAAAACACCTCTGGCAGCCCTTCCAGAACTACAATCTTGGCTTCGGCCTGGCAGACAGCCAACACCTGACTGAGCTCGGCAATCAGCTGGTCATTGATCGCATTGGCAGATTCGGGGCGATGGAGTTGCAGAAAGCAGATATCATCGTCCCGGCGGATACGAAGCGTTTGATAGGCAGTGTTCACGATATCCACTCATATTCCCGGTGAAATTCCTTGATCTCCTTGAGGCAGAGGATTGGTTGCCCAAGAGCGGTTCTGGCCTCGGAAATGAAATCCCTGTCTGGTACGCTATTACGGGTACCAAAGCGCAGTTGCCGGCTCTTTTCCAGCAGCTGCTCATATTGTTCCATGCTCAATTCGTAGCGTTTATCCAGTCGTTCACCGATCTTCAGTGCCCGCAACCGTTCCTGTCCCTCCCTGCCTGCCACACCGCTGAAAAACTCCGAACAGCAGCCCGAACCATAGGAAAACACTCCTACCCGCTTGGGTGTGTCAAACTCGCCATTTTCAATGGTACTGGCAAGTGAGAGCGCAGCCGTGGCCCCCATAATGTTGCCCACTCGCTGACAATGTGTCAGACCAGGGTGTACGCGGCGTTCAAAATCGCTCTCGATGTCAGCGGGCTTGGCCTTGACCAATTTGCGCATCATGTTGCGATGCGCCCCCTTCACCATGCCGCCAAAGGGAGTGTGGTAGGCAAGATAGCTAAAGGTATCGGCAAAATGCGCGCCCTCGACACGTTTCTGGTATTCAAGAAAGGCGTTTTCGCAGCAATCCAGATAGGAAAGCAAAGACAGGTCGGTGTCGCCGGCATCACCATCCACGGTCGGCCGGCAGGTATCCATCACTTCATACCCGTAATATCCGTTGGCACCGATATCGATCTGAAACACGTAGGGCCGGTCGCTAACGAGCATGGCCACTGCACCGGAGCCGCTGCTTGGCTCTGCAAACGACCAATCAGCTGAAAGGGCCTCACCTCCCTCCTCAACCATAAAACGAGAAACATCCGTGGCGATAACCAACGCCTTGGCTCCAGGCGAGGCTTGTGCCAAGATAAAATTGATCGCGTTTTGCAGACCGGCCACGCCGGAGTAGCACGCATTTTTCACCTCAAACAGACGGCAGTTCCGGTTCAAGCCCAGCAAATCGTGACAGTACGTGCTCATGGATTTACCAAAGTCAAAGGCCGATTCCGTGCAAGTGACCACCATCTCTATCCGATCCTTTTCCTCCGCACTCAGCGCATCAACCAACGGCTTTGCCGCATTGACCGCAAAGGTGATGGGATCCTCATAGAGCAGAGCCACGCTTTTTTCCTTCATCATCAAATTGGCAAACCGGCTCAGGTCGAGCTGGCGGTGTTCGGCAAGTTTACTCACATCCAGGTAAGCTGTACCGGCATAGACATTCATCGCTTCAATTCCAACCATGTTCACGTATTCCTCCTCTCCCACTGAAACCTATTTAAGGGTGTAGCGTGTACGGCTTATGCCGCTTTTCCATCAGTATGCTTTTACAGAAAATTCAGTAACTGCCGTAGATTCTGTCCTTTTCGGAGCCGATACGCGGCAAAGGAATATTTGTCGGTGAATTGCAGATACATGTTGTAACGCATCACATCGCCAAAGCGCTGCCCTGGCGGGCGGACATAGGTATGGCCCGGATAGATGTGCATGTGCGGCCCTAGCCGAGATTTCAACAATGCCAAACTGGCAAACATGGCATAGGCCGACTCCAGACCATCGCAGACTCCGCAGCCTTCGGCAAAAAGCACATCACCACTGAAGAGATTTTCGCCAATCAGATAGCATACGCTGCCCGGGCTATGGCCAGGGGTCAGAATCGGCTGTACCGTGAGCCCACCGATTGTGTAGGGCATTTCCTCTGTGGCGATCAACTGACGCGCACTGAACTTTGATGAGGCTATCTCCAAGGCCGACATCCAGATGGGGCAGTTATGTAGATCAGCTAAAGGCCGTGCCAGATGGACATGGTCAAAGTGCGCATGGGTGAGAAGAATGCCGCACAGGGTCGATTCGGTTTCAGCCAGGATGGTCTCAATTTTCTCCATCTCCCAGGCAGGATCGATAAGAACCGCCTGTCGACTGGCCGGCTCGACGACAAGGTAGTTGTTGTTTTTCATTCGCTGGTGAGCAACAGGGATGAGAAATACCTGTGGCGCAGCCCCGCTTTTCTGGCTGATTTGATGCATTGCTCTTGTCATATCCAGCGTCGTACCCGGGCCTTGTAGTTGCGGTATTTTTCACCAAATTTGTGTTCCAGATAGACCTCTTCCCTGAGAACAACCACAAAGTGCACCACGAACAGAGCCGGAATGATCATGAGCAGTACCCAGACGCTATTGAACAAACAGCCGATAGCTGCATGCAAGATCACCACTGCGATGTAGGCCGGGTTGCGTGACCTTTTGAAAGGTCCTGTAACTATGAGCGCTGTAGTCGCCTTTTTCGGATCAGGAGGGGTGGCATGTTGCTTGAATGCCTTGTTCAGTGATATCGACAGTGCAAGCACCACGCCAAGCAAGCCCAGAGCCACTGCCAACACAACGTAATACCGTCCAATATACCAGGGCCAAATCAGATGACAGCCCAGCCCCACGAGTATCCCCACGGCAAAAGGTAGCGGCGGTGGCATACGTGACTTGGTGGGTATTGAAGAATTTTTTATTGTTCGCTCTCCGCTCATGTCATGGTTCTCCATTCTTTGCTGTTCACTGCGTTGTCAAAGATAGGGCAGACGGATGGACAAACTCTCTGGTGAGGGCCCTGACATAAAAATTATTGATCCGCACCAGCACTTCACCCTTTTCATTGAGCAAGCGGATATGGAACTGTTTCATCATCTGGTTTTCAGCTCCGTCGGATTCACTATGCTCCACATAGACGTAGCAGGGATGGGATAAGGGTCGCACAAGTTCCACCTCGTCCACGGCGAATGGCAGATGGGGTATGGAAGATCCTTCACCGTCTGCAATGCCGATCACCGTCTGCAATGCTCCATCAATCAGGCAGGGATGCAGGATGTACTGATCAAAGTCCCTGTGCAGTTCTTCCTTGAGCACCAAACGCGACAAAGCCATGCCCTCCCCGATGCGGAGTTCCTCAATGGTGCGGAACGCGGGACCATACGAAAAACCAAAAAGGGAAAATCGTTGATAGCACTGGTCAGCAGCGATGCTTTTTTTCGCCATCTGTTTCAACTCGGCCAGGGAGTAAGTGGACTGGAATTTCTCCCCTGTGCCGTTGTTCCTTGATCCACAGAAAACGCGGGCTTCTGCATGTACCACCGGCTCGTTATCGTCGTTAAAGGTTATAATGGAGCATTCACTATGGTTGCCGTTGGCTTTGAGTCGGGTTTGCACCAGTTGCGGCTCTCCAGTGAACACAAGGGGACGGGGCCACACGATATCTGTGAGTCGCAGGATGGGCGCTTCAGCTGCGATCGCTCCGGTGATGCAGGCTATTTCGAGGAATCCGGCTCCAGGAAACAAGGATTCACCGTTTATGCGGTGTTCTTGCGCGTAGTAGGCACCCTCAGAAAGCTTCGAGACAAAACGTACTTCCTTTAAGGTGGAGACATTGCGTGTCACCAACGGATGCAGACGATAGCTCTGTGCTGTTTCTTCTGTTGCTCGGCGAACTGTTCGGCTGGATCTCGTATCCGACACCCAAAAACGTTGCCGGGCAAAGGGATAGGTCGGCAAGGACAGACGACTCGGGCACTCCAGGCCATACAGAACTTCCCAATCAACAACCTGCCCCTGCAGCCACATGGCGGCCAAAGCCATCAGATTGCCGGAGTCAAACAGGTGCTGTTGCGTGTGCAACTGTTCCTGACTTGGTTCCCGCTTGCCCCGGGGCATCTCTACCCTGCCCTGTTTGCCTTTTTTTGGGGAACCGCTTTGCACAAAAACGGCGAGTTCTTCCATCAACTCGAGTACATCGGCGACAACCACCGCGAATCGTTCCTTCATGGCCTCACGACCGACCTGCAAGGTGTAGGCAAGCCTACCCATGTCCACACCCTTTTCGGCGCACAGAAAATCATGCAGCTGTCCGGTGTACTCCTGGAGCCGCTCGGTATCCCTGGCGGAAAGAAGGATCAAGTATCCTTGACCATCTGCTGTCATCAGCTGCTGGGCCGGTTTTTTGTGGGCTTCCAGCACAAGGCAGGCATTGACGCCGCCCGCACCAAACGAATTGATCATTGCCCGTCGGGGATGCCCAACTGGAGTTTTCCAGGCAGTCAGATTACGCTGCAGGAAAAAGGGGGAATGGACAAAATCAATGCTGGGATTGACCTCTTCAACATGGATAGTCGGCGCTATCTCTTTGTGTTTGAACTGCAGCAATATCTTTGCCACTCCGGCCATTCCAGCCGCCGATTCACCATGTCCGATATTGGCCTTCACCGAGCCCAGCGCGCAGTACTGCACCTCTTGCGTATGCCTACGGAATGCCTTGGTCATGGCAACCACTTCAAGGCTGTCACCCAATTGGGTGCCAGTGCCGTGTCCCTCGACATAGCCAATGGTCTCTGGCGCTATCGCGGCCTGGGCCAGGGTCTGTTCGATGAGATCTGCCTGGGCGTTGGGATTGGGGGCGGAGTAACTGTTGGCCTGGCCTGCATGGCTGCAGCCGCTGCCCACAACCACGGCATAGATGTGGTCCCGGTCCGCCATGGCCCTGGATAGAGGTTTCAGAACCATGGAACCTATACCTTCACCGGGAATAAAACCATCATCGCCAGCACCATAGCTCCGGCATTGGCCATGCACGGCCAGCATACGCCGACGACACAGCGACTGGTATTTGGCAGGATGCAGATACAGATTGACGCCACCGGCAATGGCAAGCTGGCATTCTCCTTGCCGCAGGCTGCGACAGGCGAGGTGCAACGCGACCAGGGACGAGGAACATGCCGTGTCCACCGGCAGGCTTGGCCCTTGAAAGTCAAAAAAATACGAAACTCGATTGGCAATTGACCAGGGCATGGCCCCTGGGTTGACCATATTCCCCCGGCTCCACTCCTCTGGTGTCAGCTGATGATAGGAGTTGGTGGTCACTCCGACGAACACGCCCACATCCGCGCTTTTGGCCCTGGGATAGCGCTTTTTCAGGCTGGCCCTTGTGTAGCCCGCATCTTCAAGCGCAGCCCAAACCGACTGCAAAAACAAACGTTCCTGGGGATCAATCATCCGCGCATCATCGGCGGTGATATTAAAAAAGGCGGCGTCAAAATCGGCAACATGCTCAAGAAATCCGCCCCATTTGCAGTAGATGGCACCATCTTTCGCTTTTTCCGGATCAGCGTCATAAAAATCGGTCCAATCCCAGCGATCTTCCGGAACAAGACGAGTGAGATCCCGACCTTCACGGAGGTTATGCCAAAAGGCTGCCAGTGATTCCGAACCAGGGAACAGTCCATGCAGACCCACAATGGCGATCGGTTCTTCCGCATGCACATCTTGCTGGCCGGATACCGGTTGTGCAGCTGCTTTTTCCGTCGCTTCTTTTCCGGCAGGGCTGGTGTCCGTACCACCTGGTGGGGATGCAGCAAAAAAATGGAGCAGGGCCGGGTAGACCTGATGTAAGAGATGGTCAGCCAGCTCTTCAATGGTTTGATATTCGTACAACAGGGTTTTGGGCAACTCGCCAAGGTCCCGTTCCAGGGCGGCATTGATGCGACTGATCATCATTGAATCAACACCAAAGGCAGCGAAACTCTCCTGTGTATCAATCCTGTCGACTGCAAGCTTGATTTGTTCGCTCAAGAGTGATTTCAGATAGAGCTCGACCGCTTCTCGTAAACCTCTGTCATTGTCCGTGGGGAAAACCGTTTCAGTGTGGGCAGCAGGCGGGGAAATATCGGATAGCCTGTGCGCAAGAAAGGCGGTAATTTTGTCTGCCTCACCGTACAAGGCAAGTATCTGGGTTGCCTTGCTTTGCACAAACAGGTCCCAGGAACGCAGGCCCGCTGCCGTTGGCAGCGGCACAAGACCTGTACGCTGTTTGCTCAGCTCAATGTCTGAGAGAGAAAGCTGCATACCGCCCTCTTCCCAGAACGGCCAGTTGATCGACACCGTGTGCCCGAACCGCTCACCCCTGGCAACCAAGACCTGCCGCTTTTCAGCAAAACGGTCTAAAAAAGCGTTGGCAAAGGCATAGTCGGCCTGTCCTGGATTACCGAACTCACCGGCTGCCGAAGAGAAAAGGACAAACAGATCAAGCTGCTCGTTTTTTGTCGCTTGGTCGAGATGCACCGTTGCCTCCACCTTGGCGGCCAGTACCGCGGCCATCTCTTCCCGGGTTTTGTGGAGAATAAAGGCATCACGGTTGATGCCCGCACTATGGA
Organism: Desulfobulbus sp.; assembly: GCA_040776885.1. Lineage (GTDB taxonomy): Bacteria > Desulfobacterota > Desulfobulbia > Desulfobulbales > Desulfobulbaceae > Desulfobulbus. The sequence goes on from JAXGZR010000002.1 coordinate 297,483, forward strand.
TAATGCCGTTGAGGTGGGAAAAATGCCTTTTCGCTGCTGCAATGGCTTGGGCAACGTGTTCGCTCTGCGTCATATCCGCTTGCACATACAACGCCTGTCCTCCCTCTTGCTGCAACACATCCAACTTGTTCTGGATAGCGGCATCAGCAGGTGAGCGACCGGTGAGCACCAGTTTCGCACCATAACGGCTGGCCAAATGACGGCTGATTATGAAACCCAACCCGCCCATGCCGCCGGTAACCAGGTAGACACCACCCTGTTTCCATGGATCCTGGCCCACCATCTGTGACTCGGGAAACAGGACAAGCTCCCGCACCTGACGTGTGATCGTACACGCCCCCTCCATGGACAAGAAAATCTCCTGGTTCCATCCATTGGGGGCTGTCAGTTCTTCCAGAAAACAGTGAACCCGATACCCTGTGGTAATGGAGTTATCGAGAGTAACGACTTTCCATGCGCATTGCGGCTGCTCCTGGGCCAGGCTTTTCAAATAGCCGGCCAGGGCTTGATACAGGGACAGCTCATATTCGCCTCCACCAGCTGAGCTGCAGGAGACAAGGCGGATCGCTCCCCAAACTCTGCGCTTAAGAAACGCTTGGCACAGATCGTGGAGGACAAACAATCCCGTTTCCACGGGTAACCCTGCCGATCCCTCTGTCGTATGGTTGTCCAGCGCATGCACAATGGTCGCAGGTGTCCATCCCCTTTGAACCAGATCATCCACCAAGCGATCAATGTCCTGCGTCTGGTTCGGGTTCACAAGATACTGTCCCGCATCGAGACACTGGTAGCCCCTGCCAAAACCAACCGCCACCACCACGCCATCAATATTCTCCCGGCAGGCGTCCAGCAGTTGTGCTGCATCACCCAGAAAAAGCAGATTACCCTGGATGCGTGCATATTCTTTGGGTGGAAGGGGCCGAGGGTTCCACTGGCTGCGATAGGCAAGCATCTGTGCCCGGGGCTGCACAGAGTCGGCCAAGCCTGGAGTCGGCATGGTTTCAAGCCAGTACCGTTCTCGCTCAAAGGGATAGGTGGGCAGGGAGCAGCGGTGCGGCGGTACCCCACGATGGAGCTGCGTCCAGTCTATCTCGCCTCCGGTAACCCAGTGCAGGGCCAGTTCGGCTAACTCACCCTGGACAAGCGCCTGCTGTAGAGAGGCGGTATGTTCCAAATCCCGGTTTGGTTCTTTTTTTTGCCGCCGTCCTTTTCCTGTGCTGCCTGCAAAAATTTTTTCTGCCCCTTCCCTCTTCTCCTGCCCCTGTTCCTTTGATGGCTGTGAGAGCCAAGAGTGAAGCAACCGGCGCAGCTCTTCCTTGTCAACCGCGATAATGGCCAACCGCTCCGGCAGTGGCGTGCGGCCGACCTGCGTGGTGAAGGCTATATCAGCCAAGGACTGCTCGGTTGCAGTGGCAAGATGATCAAGCATTTTTTCCGCCAGAACGAGCAGTGCAGTCTTTGTTCGGGCTGAGAACAAAATCAGCTCCAGCTGAGACGGTGCTACCTGATGCTGGCGGTTTTCGACAAATTCTTCGACAAGAAGATGGGCGTTGGCTCCTCCAGCACCAAAGGCGCTGACTCCCGCCCGACGGGGATGGCCTTGTTGGCTTGGCCAATCCTCCAGCCTACGCTGTACGGCAAAAGGCGTTTGGGAGAAGTCGATGTGCGTATTGAGGGTCTCGGCGTGTAGGCTGGGCACGAGTTGACGATATCTGAATTGTAGCAGTACCTTGCTGAGCGCGGCAATGCCTGCCGCTGATTCGAGGTGGCCGATATTCGACTTGACTGAACCAAGGGCACAGGATTGTCTGGTTGCAGGTGGTTGATCCTCTTCGGCGTCAAAGGCGCGAACCAGACCGGTGATCTCGATGGGATCACCCAAGGCTGTACCCGTACCATGTGCCTCAACATAGCCGATGCTGGCCGGATCAATAGCTGCCTTGCGCAAGACTTCGGCGATCAAGTCTCCCTGGGCCACCGGATTGGGCACGGTATAGCCGTTGGTCTTGCCGCCATGATTGATCGAACTGGCCCGGATCACGCCATGGATATGGTCACCATCGCGGAGTGCCCGGCTTAAGGATTTGAGCAATACTGCTCCCACGCCTTCGCCTGGCACATAACCATCGCCGCCTTGTCCAAAACTGCGACAGCGCCCATCACTGGAGGCAAAATTTCCTTGGCTCAGATTAAGGTACTTGTTCGGATGAAGCGAAACATTCACTCCCCCTGCAAGTGCCGCTTCCACCCCTCCCTGACGGATTTCCTCACAGGCCAGATGGATGGCTGTGAGCGAGGAGGAACACATTGTATCCACAGCCAGACTCGGTCCCTGGAAATTGAAGAAATAAGAAACCCGGTTGGCAATCGAGGCAAAGGAAGATCCAGGGATACTGCCATCGGCTGATTGGAGGCCATACAACTCATACTGACCCCACATGACCCCGACATATACCCCGATCCGTCGTCCCCCCAAGGATTCCTTGCTGTAACCAGCCTCTTCGATGGTCTCCCAGGCAGTTTCCAGGAAAAGACGCTCCTGAGGATCGATCAGCTCAGCCTCCTTAGGGGAGATGTTGAAAAACAGGGCATCAAAGCGGTCAATGTTACGGAGGAAACCGCCCCATTTGCTGTAGCTGGTACCCGGACGGTTGCGTTCATGAGTGAAAAAACGCCGATAGTCCCACCTCTCCGCAGGTATTTCAGTGATACAGTCACGGCCATTTTTGAGGTTCTCCCAGAATTCAGCCAAGGTGTCGGCGAGTGGATAGCGACCACCCATACCAATAATGGCCACTGCATCCTCTGCATCCGCATGCGGTGCCACCATTCTTCTCAACTTCAACTTTGTGGAAGAAGCTGGCTGCATAAACCGCGGGTTGACCATGGCCTGATCTGCAGGAACAGCTCCAGGAGCAGCAGATAGCGTATATTCTTTTTGGGCTTGCTTGGAGATTTGTGAAGGGAATGCCTTCGCTAGATAACCGGCCAGACTTTGAATGGTTTGGTATTCGAATAAAAGTGTTTTGGAAAGGGGACCAAAGGTGTGCTCTAGCTGATTGGTCAGTCGCATTGCCAGCACCGAGTCTAGGCCATACTGTTCCAAGGGTACCTTAACTTCAATTTCATGTACTGGAATACGTAAAAGTGCTGAAAATTCTTCAAGAAGAAAATCTTGCACCTGATCAAGGAGCACAATCTCGCCCGCAGTGTCTCCAGCACTCACCCCTTCCCCAGTTTTTCGAAGGAGTTCAACAGGAACGCGGCGCTGGTTGAGCGCCTGTTTGAGCCGGTTCACATCTCCTTCAATAAGAAGCACATTATCCGACCCAAGTTCCAGAGCGCGAGAAAACCCCTTCAAACCGTGGGCTGTTTGCAAGGGGATCATGCCGGAGCTCTGCTCCAACCGTTGCCGAGCCTCGTCATCCAGCTGCATGCCGCCCTCTTGCCACAAAGGCCAGTTGATCGATACGGTTGCCCCATACCGCTGGCCCAGACTGACCAACCGGTTGCGCCAACTCGCGAAGCTGTCCATAAAACCATTGGCCACCGCATAATCTGCCTGACCAACATTGCCCACCACCGAAGCCACGGAAGAAAACAGAACCCAAAAATCAAGCTCAATGGCTTGAGTGGCTGTATCGAGGTACTGAGTCCCCAACACCTTGGGCTCAAGCACGCTCAAAAATTCAGCACTGGATTTATTGACCATGAGACTGTCGCGGATCATTCCTGCACAGTGCAAAATCCCGTGCAGCCCGCCAAAGTCCGCAACTATCTGGGCAACCAGCGCAGAGACTTCAGCTTCACTGGTGAGATCGAGTTTGCGGTACACCACTCTGTCCCCGGCAATGGCCAGCTCTTCGGTCAACTGCTTGCATGCTGCCAACGTCTTTTCACTGCCTGCCGAGCGGCCGGTGAGGATGACCACTGTTTCCTCTCCCCGGGAGAGGATTTCCCGGGCAAACAGAAGCCCCAGGCCGCCCAGGCCACCGGTAAGCAAATAAATCCCGCGATTCCTGAAAAAAACCTTGTCCGCACTCTGAAAAGCCTGCCGCTGCCATCGTCGCGCAGTCATTTTTCCGTCTGCACAGAGGAGCCGTGATTCGGCAGGATATTCGCCGGCCTGTTCCAGGAAGCCAGCCAGCTGTTTCGCATCAAGGACCTGCTCGCATAAAAGCATCTGGCCGATGAGCCTGGGTTGCTCAAGTCGGGCTGTATCGATCAAACCGGCCAGTCCGGCCAAAAAAGGCTTGTCCTGTCCATACCCCACCGCGAACTGCAGCAGCGTCCCATGTTCATGGTTTTGCTCTAAAAGGGCACGAACCGCCTGGAAAGAAAGCGCTGCAGCTTGGAGGTAGTTGCCTCCTCCTGTTGCCTGTTCCTGAAAGGTGATGATCTGTACCTCGCCTGGAGCCAGCAGCGTGCGCAGTTGTTGCGGATCAACCTGGGGCAGATCACACAGCAGAATCAGATGTCGGCCAAACCGGAGCGCACCGGAGGAGTTGTCCGCCCCAGGGGCTAGGGGCTCCCATTGCGGGGTGGCAAGCAGCACTCCGCTGGAATTGGCTGGCAATTGCACGGCCATGGTGCGTGAACTGAGGCCGCGTATTTGCAGGCGCACCTTGCCGTGTTCATCGAAAAGATCGAGGTCGACGACGCTCAGATCGCTGGTTTGCGGTGTATCCGGGGCATAACGAACCCAGGCCCAAAGGGGTAGATCGCACGGACCATGCACAACGAGCGAATCCAGGGCAAAGGGAACCGGCGGTCTGGACGGCAGTGCATCCATATCGCCAACCAGACCGATGGCGGATTGCAATGCACTATCCAACACTCCTGGATGAAGAACAAAGTCGCCTTTGTCGACGCTGTTCTGCCCTGCAAAAGACAACTCTGCGAGCAGTTGTCCCTTCCCCTGGTGCACACGTCGCAGACAACGAAAAGATGAGCCATAGTGCAGCCCCATGCGGGAAAATACAGGATACAGCTGTGTCCCTTCCACCGTGCCAGCACGCATTTGTCTGGCAAGGTTCTTCTTGTCCAGATGGGGGGGGGCCGTCCAGGGAGAGAGCGTAACCCGACCCTGGCAATGAATCGTTGGGGGATCATCCCCGCTGGCATCACGTACAATCGTAAAATCAACCGTGCTTGCATCAACCGGCCAAAGATGGATAGCGAGCTGCTGTTGCTCGTCCACGGCAACTGGCTGCATCCACACTACATTTTTCAACTCCATCCGCCTGTTTTCCGCAGGATGGGGCAAGGCGAAAGCAACCGCAGCCCTGGCCATTTCCAGCATGGCCACGCCAGGAAGCATCTTTACGCGTGTACCGTGGGCTGTTTCGAGCTGATGGTCTTCCAGAAAAAATTCTCTGCCGGTAAAGGCAGCAAGGTAGCGCTGCTGGTACAGGTCCGAGGCATTGACCTGCACCAGGGGATGCAAAAACGAGGCCCGTCCGGTTTGCCCAAGGGACATGCTCTCAGGACGCTTCACCCAATACCGCTCACGGGCGAAAGGGTAGACAGGCAAACTCATCAAACGGGGACGGTGCCCTTCATCATACAGAAGGCTCCAATCCAGCTCCAAACCCCGTACCCATGCTTCAGCCAGTTTGGCATATTTGCGCCGCTCAAGCCAACGGGACAAGGCTTCCCGCATATCCTCATCCTGGACAAGCGTGGCCCAGCCTTCGTTCTCCGCGCTCACCTGACCAGTAAAAATCTGATCAAGCGCTTGTTCATTGGCACAGTATGATTCCAGTTTTGCCATCAACTCTTCCACGGAAGAGATAATACAGGCCAGCCGATGGGCCATGGCTTCCCGGCCCACCTGTAAGGTATATGCAAGGGACGAAAGATCGACAGCCTCGTTTGGTGCAGCGAAAAAATTCCGTAAATCCTTTGCCTTTTGATGGAGTTGCTCCTTGGTTCGAGCAGAGAGAAGAATCAGCCATTCGCCAGCTCCATCGTCTTGCAAAAGAAATGGACGGCGGTTGGCCTGATACTCCTCCACCACCATGTGGGCATTCGCTCCGCCAGCTCCGAAGGAGGAAAGCCCGGCAATACGTGGTACTGTCTGGCCTTCAAGGGTTGGAGGCTGCCACGGTTGCAGGCTCTGATTGACGGTAAATGGCGAGGCGGCAAAATCAATGTAGGGGTTCAGCGTGGCCGAATGCAGCGAAGGAACCAGCATACGATGGCGCATCTGCAGAAGAATCTTGGTCAACCCGGCAATACCCGCTGCTGATTCGCAATGGCCGATGTTGGATTTTGCCGAACCAATGGCGCAGAACTGGCGCTCATCGGTTGTTTGCCGAAACAGCTGGGTGAGGGCGGCAATCTCGATGGGGTCGCCGAGTTTGGTGCCTGTACCATGGGCCTCGATATAACTTACTTGCCGGGCATCCACACCGGCCGCCCTGAACGCCTGCCCGATCACTGCGGCCTGGGCCTTTGGATTGGGCACCGAATATCCAGTGGTCTTGCCGCCATGGTTCAGGGCACTGCCTCTAATCAGACCGTAGATATGGTTGCCGTCACGTTCTGCATCGGAGAGTCGCTTGAGTACAGCAACCCCCACCCCTTCCCCAGGAATGTAGCCGTCACCACCAATACCAAAACTCTGGCAATGTCCATCACTGGAGATGAACTGACCGGAGCTGAGGATATGATATTTATTGGGATGGATGGTCACATTCACCCCACCTGCAAGCGCCATGCTGGTTCTCCCCTGTTTCAGATCAAGGCAGGCCAGATGAATGGCAGTGAGCGAAGATGAACACATGGTATCCAAGGTCATGCTCGGCCCATGCAGATTGAGGAAATAGGAAACCCTGTTGGCGATGCTGGCATAACTGACCGGAATCCCCATCCGCTTACCCAAGAGGCTCGACTCGGCACCAAGGAGCTGATATTCGCCGTACATCACACCGACATAAACCCCCACCTGGCCTTCCTGTTCTGGCAGGCGCGCATGCTGCAGGGTGGCACGGGTATAGCCTGCATCCTCGATCGCCATCCAGGCGTGTTGAAGAAAAAGCCGCTCCTGGGGATCGATCATTGCCGCCTCCACCGGCGGAATATTGAAAAAGAGCGGATCAAATTCATCAACGCCGCTGATAAATCCTCCCCATTTGGAATAATGATGCCCGGCTGCCGTCCGGTCTTCGCTGTAGTATTCTCGCCAATTCCAACGTTCAGCAGGGATCTCGACAATACAGTCCTTGCCATCCCGCAGGTTGTCCCAAAAGCTCTCCAGATTAGGAGATTCAGGATAACGGCCACTCAAACCAACAATGGCAATGGGCTCGTTGAGGACAGCAGCCTGTAGGGTTCTCGCCTGGATACGCAGCTTGTTTGTGCTGCGTCTGGCATCCACTCCGCGGCCGGAGGATGCTTTGATTGGAGGAGACGATGAAGGCGCGGATATATGGTCCTGATTACGGGCCTCTCCACCAACCAGACGAGCCAGCTGTGCAGCGTGGTGATCGACAAAATAGCCGGCCATTTCATGGATACTCTGGTATTCGAAAAACAGGGTTTTCGGCAGCGAACCAAATCCTGCTTCCAGCTGAGTGGTCAATTCCATGGCTAGAATTGAGTCGATACCGTAGCGTTCAAAAGAAGATTGGGGGTCCAGCTTTTGCGGAGCTAGCTTCAGCACCTTGGCAAACTCGCTCTGCAGATAGGTCTCGGCTTTATCGAACAAGCCCTCAATGGGTCGGGATACTTCGGAACGGGTGGCCGCAGGTTGCTCACCGGACAAAATGAGCCTGATCCTGTCCACATTGCCTTCCATGACCAGCAATTGATGGTGCGCAAGCTTGAGGCTACGGTGAAAGGCGGCCATACCGTTTGTCGTGTGCATGGCTTGCATGCCAACGCTGCGTCTGAGTATGGCCTCATTGGCCGGATCAATCCTCATACCGCCTTCCTGCCACAACGGCCAATTCAGGGCCACTGTGCGTCCCTTTCTCCGGCCAGTCGCGATCTGGCTGTTGCGCCAGAGCGCAAACCAGTCCATAAAACCGTTGGCTGCCGCATAATCCGCTTGACCGGCATTGCCAAACATCGAGACCGCCGACGAAAAAAGGGCAAAAAATGTAAGGTCGATATCTTTTGTGGCCGCATCAAGATGCACCGTGCCCGTTACTTTTGGCCCAAGTACCTGGCTGACAGCCTCGGAGGATTTTTTCAGGATAAAGTTGTCAAGCACCATACCGGCGCTATGCAGGATGCCATCCAGACGGCCGAATTCGGTATACATTGTACGGATGGCGCGGGTGGTCTGCTCCAGATCGAGCAGGTCCACTACACGGTAGAACACTCGCTCCCCGCCATCATCCAAGTCAGCCAGAAGAGCCCGCTTTTCTGCGGTCAACGGCCTGCGCCCGGTAAGCAGCACCTTCGCCCCACTGGTCCGGGCAAGGATCTCCCGGGCGAATAGACGGCCAAGTCCGCCCAGACCTCCGGTGATCAGATAAACACCGTGATCATCAAGTATGTGTTGCGGGATTTCTTTGGTTGTGCCTGGCAAAATCTGCCATGCAAGCCGCTGCCGCTTGCCATGTTCATAGCGCACCATGGGGTCAGGCTCGGTCAAACCCTCCCTGTGCAGCAATTCCAGCAAGGCCTCTTCATCGTAGTGCGGATCAACAGAGAGCACCTGCCCAACCAAAAGCGGGTTTTCCTGACCCGCTGTGCGCAGCAGGCCAGACAGGCCGCAAAAAACCATCTGCTCCGGATCGGTGCCTGTCACCACCTGGACAAGCACCTTGCCCGCCGGTTTGCTCCGCAATATTTCCTGTATCTGTTCGAAACAGGCAAGGGTGAACGCAGTGTAGTCCTCGGCGAGATGTGTACCACCCTCGCTCCCCTCCAGGAAACTCCACACCCGGGCATCCAACGCAGCAGCAAATGTGTCTGTCTCAACGACATGAAAACCGCAAAACAAAAGATATCGCCGGGCAAATCCCGATGCGCTGTTCTTGTTGTTGAGCGCAGTCTCCTGCCAGCAGGGAGCAGCCAGCACACAACCAACCGGTTCTTCGGACTTCGCGCTAGCCAAGGCTCGACTCTCCTCCCGCTGCATACGGGCGGAAAACCCCTGCATCTGCACGCGGACATTGCCAAAGCTATCACACAAATCAATATCCAGTTTCACGGTGCGATCTTCTGGCTCGCTGGAGGCATTAATGCGCACCCAGGCCGTCATTTCTGGCGTACACCCGTCAAACACACGCAACGTTTCCAAGGCAAAAGGGATAGGTGTGGGCCCGTCTCCACCCTTTCCTGCGACAAGCAGGGCCATGGCAGCCTGAAGGCAGCTATCAACCAGACTTGGATGCAAGCCATACTCGTCCTTGGTTGCCCTGACCTTTTCAGGCAAACAGATATGCACCAGCAATTCCCCTTCCCCAATCAGCAATGATGCCACGCCTTGATGCGCTGGCCCAAGCTCAACACCCAATCGAGCCATTGTTGCATACAGGGCGATGCCCTCCATGCGCTCCTTGTCCATGCGAGCAGCAAGTGCATCCAGGTTGAGCCGTGGAGGTTGGGATAGTGGCCGGACACGTGCCTGTCCATGGCAGTGCAAGGTGTCCAAAGCGCTGCTTACCTCAAACTCGATCGACTCCCCCTCGGTCTCCGCAGGGGCGAGAGGAAACAACGACAGAGAGAGCCGTCGGTGTTCCGGAAACAAGACCGGATGGCTCCAGGCCAGATTCAATATTTCCAGTCCGCGCACTCCCCTGTCGCCCGGATTTTCATTCCCATTTTCTGGAATCGCTAAAAAAATCGCAGCACGAATCATTTCCAGAAAGACCGCACCAGGCAACACCATCCTGCCGTTGATGCGGTGATCTTGCAGAAAAAACTCCCGCCCGGAAAAACGAATGCCATAACTATGCTGCATCAAATCCGAAGTGTTGCAATGAACCAAAGGGTGCAATACTTCAGTGGACAACAGGGCAGTTGACCGGCTGGAAAATTGCTTGATAAGGGCAAGAGAATCTGATTTGGACAATCTCTGGCTTTTGAGCTCGGAGACAACGTAGTCGACAAAATCAATCATAGCGAAACGCGGTAAACCTGTTTGTTGGTCAGAGTGAGATGAATGGGCGTTTGGTCGATCAAACCATCATCTTCAAAAGGTGTATGCCCTGTTCAGAAGCAAGCGTGTTATCGGCGATACGGCTGATAACATCCTCCAGGGCCGCTTCTGCCACCGCATCCATACCCTCTCCCTGGGGGGTGACCGGGTTGAAGGCGCTGCTCTGCCAATACCGTTCTTTGGCAAAGGGATAGCAGGGCAGGCTCATACGTTGCGGCTGGGAAGCGCCATGCCAAAGTACCTGCCATTCCACGCTGTGCCCCCGGGTCCATTGTCTGAGCAGTTCACCGGCGGTTGTTTCTGGTTGCCACGGCCCCTTGGCATCAGCTTGGAGGCGACTGCGGAACACCTTGCTGTCCTCTTCTCCGGCCAGAAAATTCTGCAGTGTGCTGATCAACTGATCAATGGAATCCACCACGAAACCCAGCCGTTCTTCCATGGGTACCCGCCCAACCTGCAGAGTTTGGCTCAAGGAAAGCAAATCAGGATGCTCAGGTGTAGCCTGCAGAAAAGCGAGTAACTGCTCACACCGTTGATGCAGTTGCTCTTCCGTTCTTGCCGACAGGGGAATTGCCACGGGACCCGCCAGTGATGACTGCCCAGGGCGTGGGCTGGGAAGTGATGAATGTTCCCTCACCACCAGGTGCACATTGGTACCGCTATGGCCAAAGGAGTTGATGGCTGCCATGCGTGGTGTACCGGAGGAAGCTGGCCAGGCCACGGGCTCGCGGGTAATGAAAAAGGGAGAGTTGTCGAATTGGATCAGGGGATTTCTCTGCTGAAAGTTGAGTAGCCGTGGCAGCATTTCATGCTGCATGGACAGCAAGACCTTGATCAGACCAATGACTCCGGCAGCGGCTCCGGTATGGCCGATATGCGATTTGGCACTGCCCACGGCGCACCAGCCGATGTCTTTACTGTACTTTGTATAGGCCCGTACCAGGGCATTGGTCTCCACCGGATCGCCCAGGCGGGTGCCGGTGCCATGGGCCTCGACATAGCTGATTCGGCGCGGATTGATACCAAAGCGTTGATATACCTCGGTGATCAGTTGCTCCTGGGCAACACCATTCGGTGCGGTGATACCGTTGCTCGCACCATCCTGATTCATACCACTGGCACAGAGGACACCATAAATATGGTCTCCAGATGCCAAGGCATCGTCGAGCCGCTTGAGCACCACCATGCCGATACCCTCCGAAATGATGGTGCCATCCCCGCGCTGGTCAAAGGTAAAACAACGTCCGCTCGGGGAAAGCATCTCGATCTGGTCCAGGCGAATCAGCACATCCTGGTGCAGGCAGGCATTTACCCCGCCCGCGAGTACAAGGTTGGACTCCCGATGTCTCAAGCTTTCACAGGCCAGATGAATGGCCACCGCCGAGGATGAGCAACCCGTATTGACCACGAAGGCGGCGCCATTGAAATCCATGGCATAGGAAAAACGGGAGGCGATAATGGCGTCGGAAAGCCCGGTGAAGGTTTCGCCCACATAACCAGCCGGTTCAGCGCCAATGAAGATGGCGGTGTTGCTGCCGGCAAGGGCCTTGGCATTATAGCCAGCGTCTTCAAGGGCGTTCCAGCTCTCCTGCATCACCAGCCGTTGATGCGGGTTCATGGCTTCCGCTTCCTTGGGCGAAATATTAAAAAACAGGGGATCAAAACAATCCCGTTCAGCCAGGATCCCCCCCCATTTGCAGCGGGTTTTCCCCTGCTGCTTGACTGGGCTGAAACAACGTACCTGATCCAAGTAATGAGGCGGCAGCTCCTCGACCCCATCGACTCCGGCAAGGAGATTTTCCCAGAACTCGCCAACACTTTCGGCCTTGGGCATTTTCCCTGCCATACCAACAATGGCGATTTCAACCTCTTCCACACCAGATGGAGCGTGTACTTGGGCAAACGGTTTAAGCTGCAGGGGCCCTTTATCCTGCGGAGTTCCAGAAGAGGCCGAGGCAAGGGAATCCGCAACCGGGATACTTCCGCTACCGATCTCGCCACGGCTATGCTCGATGGCCTCGGCATGCATCTCAACAAGGTGTTGGCACAGGCGCTCCACCGAGGAGAATTCAAAGATGATCGCCGTGTTCAGGGACAGGACAAAGCGTTCGTTGAGCTGATCAACAAAGTTCACCCCAAGGATGGAATCAACCCCATACTCGGAAAAGGCGGTATCCACCGCTATGTCGTTTGCTGCGATTTTCAAGGTGGCAGACAAGGCGGCCAAGACGCCTGCCCGCACATATGAAGGAAGATCCTGCGCTGGTCGGGTATGTTGCCGTACCACTGCCTGTGGTTGCACAGCCCTCTTGCCATGCCGCTCCCCTGTAACCGCAGCCTGGGCCTGTCCACGTTTGATCGAACCGGTGCGCAGACGGATCAGACCATCGCTCTGGGCTACCACCACCTGATTCCCCAAAGGCTGCGCCTCAGTCCCTGGCATGAGCACAGTGGAAAAACCTTCTTCTGCCAGCACTCGCCTCCACGTGGCGGGATACAGACCGGGACAGCCAGGAATGCGCAGTTCTTCATCCTCGAAGAGCCACCAGCCATCAAGCAGGCCAAAGGTGAGGTGGGTGGACAACGAAGCCGCGCAGATCTCGCTGATGATCAGAAAACCGCCACACTGCAGGGCCGCCTTGGCATGGCGCAGCGTACGGCGGATATCCTTGGTGGCATGCAGGGCGTTGGCTGCAATCACCAGATCGTAGCTGCCAACATCAAGGCATTGTTCCTCGATGGGCTGCTCGATATCCAGACGCCGGCAGACAATGTATGGGCTGTCGGCCAGATACTTTTGCTCGGCATGGAAAAAGAAGGCCTTGGACAGGTCGCTGTAGCAGTACTCTGCAATGACCTGACGATAGGGCTTGAGCCGGGAGAAGATTGCTGCAGAGGTCCCTCCAGTGCCAGCCCCGACTTCAAGGATGCGCAAACGCACCTCTGGCTGCGCTTGCTGGCGCTGCTGCACATAGGCCACGACCGTGGCGGCAACCATTTCGTTGAAAATATCGGCAACGGCGTTGTTACGATACAAGTCAGCCACTTTTCCCAGGGAGGAACGGGGAAAAAGTACATCTGTGGCTAACCGGCGCCCCTGGAGGATTTCTGGCAGCTTGCCCGAACATTCATCGACAAGCACGGCCAGCGGCCCCATATCCTTGTCCCTGGTGAAGACGCTTTTCTTGTTTTGCCAAGCATGCCAGGTTTCCTGCCAGTCCGGTATTTGCCAGCTCAACAGCATATCGCCATCGACCTTCACTTGCCCCCTCTGCGCCAGCATCCTCATGCTCTGGTCAAACCATGGGACGAATTTGTCCACTATGCCGGATTGTCTGCGTACCGTGTCCATGGATTGCGGCAGATGCAGTCGGTCCGTCCCCCCGGCCAAGCGGCCCAGCTGGCAGCCAAGCAGACGTGCAAGCCAGTGGTCGAGTTCACTGTGTTCCTGTTGCCGGACATGTTCAGCAATGCGCTGCCCTGGGATTTCAATCGCTGCCTCGACCAACGACACGGGAACTGGACTAGATCCGGGGACCGGGGTAGCGACTTCATCCCGGTTGCAGTGCATCAGGGATTCCACCCCGTGCGAGGCACGCATGCACAGGAGTTGCCGCAAACCGCCTTCTTGCCGGAGCGTCGCGATAAACCGCTCGAAACAGTCAATGCCCAGTGCATCTTCCAGGGCTTCAATGCTTTTGGTGGAAACGCCCTCCAACTGTTCGATACGTTCCCGCACCGCTGCCTGCCAAAATCCCCAGTTGAGGATCCCCACCGGAAAAGCACAGAACGATCTGGCCGAGCGTACAAAGCTATCGGCAAAGGTGATGCCTGTGGCATAGGCAGAAAGTTTGGCAGCTCCGGAAAAGGAGTAGGCCTGGCCAGAGGAAAAAGAACAGAGAAAATCCAGTGGTTCATTGCGGAGCACGGCAAAAAACGTTTGGATTCCAAGGGTTTTCACCTGGAGGATACGCCGGAATTCATCCTCTGATGTCTGATCGATCGAATTTTCCGTTCCAAACACCATGCCCGAAAAAATGGCCCCATGCAGGCGGACATACCTTGCCTTCACCCGGGCGATTGTTTTTTGCAAAGCGTCCGCGTCGGTGACATCGGTCTGCACGTACTGAAGCCGATCGCCAAATTCGGCAAAGGCGTGCAGCAAGTCTTGCATTTTGGCACTGTCCGCCGCGCTCCGCCCCACCCAGATCACCCGGGCCTGATAGGCGCTGAGGAGGTGACGGGTAATAATCCGACCCACGATACCGCTGCCGCCGGCAATGAGGTACACGCCATGCTCCTTGAGCGCGCTTGTGTCGTCATCGGGCCAGACCAGTGGTACAAAACTCTGGCTGTACCGCCTGCCCTGGTGCAGTTTGCACACCTCACCCCGGTCGGAAGGCGGTTCGCGCAAGATGGCGTTGATGAGCAGCGAGCGATCGCTCACCCCATCCACATCCACCGAAGCAAGATCCAGATTGCGCACCCTGAACTGATGGTTGCCTTGCGCCAGGGAATAGGCCAGGCCAGCTGCGCCTGCACCCCAGAAACGCGTTGGCGTCTGATCAATGCTATGGTTGTCGAAGGTGACAACATAGGTGTCGATATGGCCGCGAATCTTATGTTCCCGCTTTAACCATTTCACCAAGCGCAACAGTTGTATTTCGTTGTATTCCTGGCTGCGTCGAACCTGTTCCGCGCTTGCAGGTTCAACCGGCTCCTGTGAACAGGCAAGGAAGAAAAGGGCGTCAAAAGAATGCGCCTGCTGCAGGCAGTGTGCCAGCCCTTCGGCGTCATTGATTCCGCATGACCAGGTATTGTTGTGCAGAAATTTGGTGGTTTCCCCTAACTGTATCAGCCAGGTCTGATTCTCCGTTTCCTGTGCATAGTGGTCGAAGATGGTCTGTTCCAGGCCAAAACAGGGGGCTGTTTGCACGATCAACACGCTCTTGTGACCTGTGGGCGCTTGCTGCCCCATGGGTAGCGGCTGCGGCTCCCAGGTGGGAACATAGCTGACATCATGTGCAGTGTGATGAGTCTCTCCCGGCAAACCACCGAAGGGCTGGCTCGCCGGCTCTGCTATGGGCTGGGCCATCCCAGGGACAGGCTGGGTACTGTTGAGCCAATACCGGTTTTGGGCAAAAGGATAGAGGGGCAGTGCTATCCGCTGCGGCTTGACTTCTCCGTAGAGCAAGGCCCAATCCAACTCCAAGCCCTTGACCCACAGAGCGAGTAGCTTGCCCAAGCGTTTTTGCTCCAGCCATGCATTGATGATGGTCGTCTGCATCTCCTCATCCTGACTGATGAGCTGCATGCCCTGCTGATGTTGCTTGATCTGGCCATAATACAAGGTGCTGGTCTCGGCTTTGCCCGCAAGAAAATCTTCCAAGCCTGTCACCAACTCTTGCACGGAAGCAGCCAAAACGCCCAGTCGTTCTCCCATGGCGTCCCGGCCCAGCTGAAGGGTGTAGGCCAGTTCCAACAGGTTGACGTGGGCATTCTCGCGAAGGAAAATCAACAGATCGTGGACTTTTTGCCGCAACTGGGACTCGGTCCGGGCCGAAAGGGGCACGATGACGCGGCCTTCCTCGCTGAGTACCTCGACTGGGAGAGCGGAACGCGGCTGCAGGGCATGTTCCCTGAGCACAAGATGGGCGTTGGTACCGCTGAAGCCAAAGGCGCTTATTGCGGCACGCCGGGGTTTACCATCGGTGGTGTGCCAGCTCTGCAGTTGGCCGTTGATGAAAAACGGGCTGTCTTTGAGCTGAATATGTTCGTTAATACGTTCGAAATTGATGGTTGGCGGCAAGGCTTGATGCTGAATGGCAAGGATCAACTTGATCAATCCCGCTGCACCGGCGGCACTCAGGCAATGGCCGATATTACTTTTCACCGAACCAAGCGCGCAGTAGCCTTTGCGCTTGGTGAACGGGGCAAATGCAGCCTTCAGGCCAGCGACTTCAATGGGATCTCCAAGCTTGGTCCCGGTGCCATGGGCCTCGACCAGCTGGATCTCATCCGGATCGATACCGAATTTCCGGTACACTGTCTGCAGGAGCTTGGTCTGCGAGACCTCATTGGGTGCCGTGATGCCATTGGTCCTGCCATCCTGATTCACTCCCCACCCCTCGATTACCGCCAGGATGCGATCCTGATCGCGCTCGGCATCTTGCAGGCGTTTTAAAACCACCACGCCCACCCCTTCACCCGGGACAAAGCCATTGGCCCGATCATCGAAGGCGAAGCAGCGACCATCGGTGGAGAGCATGCCAGCCTGAGAGGTCATGATGTGCATGTCTGGACCAGCCATGATATACACGCCACCGGCCAGAGCCACGTCACTGTGCCTGGTGTTCAGACTGTCGCACGCCTCGGCCACGGCGACCAGCGAGGAGGAACAGGCGGTATCGATCGACAGACAGGGTCCGTGCAGATCGAGAAAATAGGCGATTCGGGCGGCCAGGATCGAGGTGGCGGCACCGGTGAAGCCTTGGGCGCTCAATTGATGCTGGCGTGATTGGCCATGATAGTCACTTGGTCCACAGCCGACAAAGACACCGCATTGGCTGCCGGCAAAGGATTGCGGGCTATAGCCAGCGTTTTCAATCCCATGGTAGCACACCTGCAGAAAGAGCCGTTGCTGGGGTTCCATGCATTCGGCCTCAGTGGGCGAGATATTGAAAAACAGCGGATCAAAGAGATCATGTCCTGCCACTGCACCAAACCATTTGCAGTTGGTCTTGCCCGGCACGGGTCTGCCCGGCTGATAGTAATCAGCCAGCCGCCACCGTTGGGCGCTTACCTCGGTGACGCACTGTGCGCCGGTGGCGATATTGTGCCAAAAAGCGGCAAGATTCGCTGCCCGGGGAAATTGCCCTGCAGCGCCGATTATGGCTATCGGCCCTGGTTGGAGGTCAGTCTCGTGCCAGGATATACGCCGCCCCTGTCCCTGTTGTCGCCAGGAAGCAAGCGGCTGGCGCCTGATTGTTCGGATAGGTGCAGCAGACTGGGCAGAAACCATGGTCGTCAATGGCGAGACCGACGCATGCGGTTCCGGCGTGGATGCAACCTCGACCTGTGCCGCCTCCTGCCACACCAGGCGGCCAATCTCATTTAAACTTGGATGACTGTAGACCCTGGTGGCTGCGATGCCCATGCCATATCGCTCATTGATCTTTCGCACCCAGGTGACACCAGTGATGGAGTCCAGGCCAAGGTCGATAAAGGGAGTGTCCTCCCCGATCTCTTCCGGTTCCAGATGGAGCTCCCTGGCAAGCATCTCTTTCAGGGTGGCGATGATTGCCGCAAGAGATTGCTCGTTCTTCTGTCCTTCCCTGTCCGTGTTGGTAGGCGGTGGGGTAATCGCCGCCTTTGTTTCTTGCCGGACAGCATTGGCCGTCGCTGTATCCACGCGCTCGTCTGCACCACGTGTACCGGCAGCACTCGCCACCAGTCGACCGATGGCCTGCAGGGTCGGATGGCTATACACCTTGGTGGCTTCAATATTGATGCCATAGGTGCTGTTGATTTTGCGTATCCAGGTGACGCCAGTGATGGAATCCAGGCCAAGGTCGATGAAGGGTGTGTCTTCCCCGATTTCTTCGGGATCAAGAAACAGTTCTTCCGCAAGCATGCTTTTTAGTTTGGCGAGCACAGCCGAGGAAGATGACGATTCTTGTACTGCTTGTCTGGTTACCGACGGAGACTGGAGACTAAAGGCGCTGCGGATCCTGGCCAGGGTTTCCGCATTGTCAACAAAGGTTTGCTCATGCATGCCAAGCTCCCGTTGACAGGTATCGGCAAGCATGGAGCGGATTTCATGGGTCAGCACCTGCTTCAAGCCGATGAGCAGTTCGCGAGGCTGACGGGCGATTTGCCTGCCAAGCTCCATGGCAGCGTCGACCACTTCCCGCCGGGGTACAACCGGGAACCCGATGCCGCGTTCCTGCAGCATCTGGCCAGAAAATTCCCGCGCGCTCAGCAGGGTCTCCCGACCCAGATCCCAACCGATCTTACCTGGTAAGATGAGGGTTGAGCCTGCACCAGGAGTGAAGCCATAGCTCATATAGGGACTGAGATAACGGCTCTCTGCGCTCAACAGCACCAGATCCGCAAACATGGCAAACGACCAGCCGCCACCTATGGCATGCCCTTGTATTGCCGCAATGACCGGCACGGGACATTCGAGCGGGAGTTGAAAGACTGTTTCGTCGGTGAATTTGGCGCGGCCTTCCTGAATGGCCAGGAGAGTCTCACGGGTGCCGCCGGTGGCGAAATAGTTGTCGTAGCCGGTCAAAACAACAGCCTTGCAGGCCGGGGATTGTGCCACAAAGGCAAAAACCTCCCGCAGCCCCTTGATCAAGGTATCGGAAAACATGTTTTTGTCTGCCCGTTCCTCCATCCGTACCAGGAGTACACCTTCGGGAGACAGCGTGGCAACCACAGCCAAGGAGCCAAGAGCAAGCGACTGGGGAAGTGGCAGCGGTGAGACCCCGATCCCGCCAACAGCTGCTCCACTGCGCACAGGTGCGGCAGGCAGGGAATGCACCATTGTATCGCGATGGGAAAGCTGTTCCCGCTTCCATGCCTCGACAAGCGGCCGTGGCCATCGACTCCAGCAGCGTGCCAATTTCAGGGCCGCAGGCAGGACATCCTCCATCTTTCTCACCACCAAGCTTCCCTGACGGGCAAGCAAGGCTGTCCCACTCATCCCATCCTGACCAAACAGTATTTCTTGTGCCAGTGACTGTCCCAGCCGCTGTTGGCACAGCGTGGCCACTTCAGGGGCGAGGTCGGGCTCTATCCAGAGTGCAGAGGCCGTAAATTGCCCGTCGTTTTGGTAGACCATCCCGTCGCAGAAGAGTCCGAACAGCCACGCCAAGCCACTGGCCCCGCTCTCAAAGCCTGCGATCACCGGCACCGGACAGCGTCGCAGCAATGCCGCCAGGCGGTACAAAGCAGCCTTTTCTTGATCCTGTTCGATCTCCGGCAAAAACCCCTGCACCGCGCTGGTCAGGACAAGGGCACGGTACTGCCGGTTCGACTCGACCTGTTTTACCAGACTGCCGAGTTGACCAAGTACAGCCTCCATCCCTGCACTTGCATCAGACTCCAGCCGGGCAACAAGCAATGATGGGCAGGGCTGATCTGCAGATGTTTCAGGCTCCTCTTGCTCACAATCCACAGGTTCGCCCTCAGTCAATACTGCGAGCAAAGCAACGAGCCGGCGGTTCAGATGGGCCTTGAGCAACTCCAATGCAATACGGGATTTCTCTGCCAAATCTTTGCCCAGTTCCTCGGCACTCTTGGCGGTAGCCTCGGCTGAGACAACATGGCAAGCCCATCCTTTGCTGGACAACTCCCGGCCACTGCATGGAGGCGACCAGTACAGAAGATGGTCAGCCATTACCTTACCCAGCCGTTCTTCAAAAAAATCTCGTTCCGCAGATGTCGGCAACAATCCGGTATCGGGGTCGGTCAACCAGTATCTGCCTGTTTCGCTGCAAACCATGAAATCGCAGGCTGCAGCCAAAAGTAAGCCCGCACCACTGGCATCACCGGTGAGGACTGCGATAACCGGCACAGGCAACTCTATCAGGGTGGTGAACAATGCGTGCCGGACGGCCGCATTGCAGGCATCTCGACCACCTTGCCAGCAGAGCGTGCCTGCACCGGCCAGCAACAGAACTTTGGCCTGCGGCTCTTCACGGACACGGGAAATCGCCCTGAGCAGCGGCGTAATCAGAGCAATCAGTGGCTGATCATCCATGACAATACGCCACACACCGTTTCCCTGATCGAACAGACGGACCGGCGGCATCCCGATCTCCATGCCGGGAAATTTGGTCAGAGCTGGAGAGAAATCGGGCAGGATGATGCACGGTTTCCGGACAAGAGGCGCGGAAGAAATCCCGCGTGGGGGCAAGAGCTCCACGCTGGAGGGTTTGGCGCTGACCGGGCCGAAATCTGAACAGGGCACATGCGCCACAGAATCAACCAGCAGAATTTCTCTGGAAGGGGTGACAGTTTTTTCAGCGGACAACAGGGCGGCAGCGGTTTTCTCATCCTCCATTGGGGTTGGGGGCCAGGCTTTTTTGCTGGCCGCTGCGTTCTGCATGCTGGCTTGCCCGGGGCTGACAGAGCCCTCAACATGCAAGCCCTGCATCTGGACACAGACATGGCCATCCAGATCGACAATATCGACATCGCTTCGTCCATGGCCGGTCAAACGCACCCAGAGCAAGCCATGATCCGGACATCTGCGTACAACACGGCACCTGTCCAGTGACAATGGCTGGGATTGCCCAGTATGGAGAAGGTGCAGAAGCTCAGTGACGGTGCCCAGCAGTTGCGGATGGATTCCGTATTCGCTGTTGGTCGTCCCAGAATCCCCCTGGGAGATACGCCATTGTGCCAGGAGCTGCTGTTCATTACCGTGCAGCTGAATGACACCAGCCGGTATAGGGCCTGGCCATTCAGGGAGTGAGCGCCTGATTTGATCGAGATCCTTGCGCGGTTCCTTACAAAAAGACTGGAACATCGCCTGGGTTTGACAACAAACCGAATTCATCGGCGCATCTCTCTGCTCCTGATCGATGGATTCGGTAAAAATTTCCACATCGATGCGCGCTCTCCCGTGGGGCAGCAGGGAGATGTTCAAGCTTTGATCTGCTGCAACAGCCATTGCCTCGGCCCAGACAACGCCATGCAAGTCCCAAAATCCATCGGACTTCCTTTCCGGGGCCGCCAGAGCCAAGGCCGCACGAATCATCTCCAGGGCAAGTAGAGCTGGCAGTTGTTTGCCTTTTCCGGTTTCGTCTTTTTCAAGAAACAGTTCTGCGCCATGAAACCGGCTGGTATAGCGTTGCTCGGCAAGATTGGATGTATTGGCATGCACCAGGGGATGAAGTGTGTTCGTTCCCGCTTCGTCCATGACCACTGGTTGCTCATGCCAATAACGCTCGCGGGCAAAGGGATAGCCAGGCAGGCTCATGCGCCGTGGCGGTTGACGGTATTCTGGCAATGATTGCCAATCAATGTTCAGCCCCTTGCACCACCACTGGGCAAGGCTGTTCAGGTTGGCTGCCGCGATCCAGTTGGTATAGGCGGAGACAAATGCGCTGTCATTTTCAAGCCGTGCCAATTCCTCCCTGTGCTCTTGCACACGCCCATGAAGCCATACTCCAGCCTGCCCCGTAACATAGGCACTGAGCTGGCCGCGCAACTCCTCAATGGATGTTGTCAGAAAAGCTGCCCGCTCTTCCATGGCCTCACGGCCCACTTGCAGGGTATAGGCCAGCGACCTGAGGTTGGCCGGCTGTTCACTCCGCTCAATGAATGCCAGCAGATCTCTTACCCGCTGGAGCAGCTGTCCGGCAGTGCGCGCAGAGAGCGGCACAAGCACCGGGCTGTTCGGTGCAGACTCTGCTTCGTCTGCTGTCTGATACTCCTCGATCAGCACATGGGCATTGCTGCCTCCGGCGCCAAAGGAGGAGATGCCGGCAATGCGCGGTCGAATGCGGTCATGTATCACCGGACGCGGCCAAGGACGGAAGGACTGATTCACCTCAAAGGGGGTGGTGGAAAAATCGATGTGCGGGTTCAACTCCGAGGAATGCAGCGACGGCACGATGCAGCCATGGCGCATCTGCAAAAGGACCTTGGATATGCCTGCTATGCCGGCGGCTGATTCACAATGGCCAATGTTGGATTTGGCCGAACCAATCAGACAGCAGCCCGCTGCACTGGCATCCGAGCGGTTGCCCTCGCGAAAAGCCTTGGCCAGTGCAGCGATTTCTATGGGATCACCCAACTGGGTGCCTGTGCCATGGGCCTCGATATAGCTGATCTGTGCAGGTTCGATACCGGCCTCGGTCATGGCCCGCTTGATGACCTCGGCCTGGGCATGGGGGTTGGGAACAGTGTAGCCATTGGTTTTGCCGCCATGGTTCAGAGCGCTACCGCGGATAATGCCCCAAATATGATCGTTGTCGCGCTCGGCATCTGCCAGGCGTTTGAGTAGAGCCACCCCCACCCCTTCACCCGGAATATAGCCACTGCCTCCCATACCAAAACTGCGGCAATGCCCATCGCGGGAAATGAATTGTCCCCGGCTGAGCATGGTGTACTTGTTGGGATGGATGCTGACATTGACCCCCCCGGCCAGAGCCAGGTCGGTGCGGCCCAGCTGCAGATCCTGGCAGGCCAGATGGATCGCAGTCAACGACGACGAGCACATGGTGTCCAGCGTCAGGCTGGGGCCATGCACATTGAGGAAATAAGAAACCCGGTTGGCTATGCTCGCCAAACTTCCGGATAGATTGTATTCGCCATACATTACCCCCACATAGACGCCAACCTGACCTGGCCAGCCGCCCTCATGACCAGTCTGCAGGAGATCGCGCGTATAGCCGGCGTCCTCAACGGCCTGCCAGGCGTACTGCAAAAACAATCGTTCCTGCGGGTCAATAGAGTGTGCCTCGCGCGGAGCGATATTGAAAAAACGAGGATCAAACTCATCCACCCCGGGGATGAATCCACCCCACTTGCTCAAATGAGCCCCTTCCCTCTCCTGGTCGGTGGTATAGTACTGACGCCAATCCCACCGTTGCGCCGGAATCTCCTCGATGCAATCCCTGCCATCACGGAGATTTTCCCAAAAGGCCTCCAAATCCCGGGCCTGCGGATACCGGCCGCTCAAGCCGATAATGGCGATTGCTTTAGTGGGGGTAGAGTGAAGGTTACGGTTGAGCAAAAATCGACCGGCTGGAAAACGCCGGTTCCGGCGGGAGCCACTGCGGGCAACCTGTTGACCCGCTCCCGCTTGCTTGGCCTGGCTTTTTCCAGAAGCACCGAGTTTGCTGTTTTTTTCCAGTGCAATGGTGCCGGTCTCGGTGGGGATACTTGCCGCGGACTTCAGCAAATCTTGTAGGGCCTCTGCCTGGTTCCGAAGGAAGTAGTCACTCAGTTCATCAAGGGTTTGATATTCAAAAAACAGAGTCTTGGGCAGGGTGCCAAAGGATTGCTCCAATCGCGCAGTCAGATTCATCGCCAAAATTGAATCAATGCCATACTGCTCCAAGGGCGATTTGGCCTCGATCCGGTCGGCGGGTATTTTGAGTTCAATGGCAAATTCCCTGCGCAGGAAGTCGCGGGTCTGCGCGGCCAAATGATCGTCGGAAGACGCTGGGCCGGGTTGAGACAAGAACGCCGTTGTTCCCCCCGCTTTTGCAACGGGCCTTTCTTTCTTCTGCTCCACCGTTGGTGCAGCGGCAAGGGCGCGCTGCATGGCCTTTGGTTTGCCATGCATGACCAACAACTGGCTTTGGGGCATGCACAGGCTCTGATAGAAGACGGCCAAGCCCTGTTCTGTAGACAGGGAGCGCAGGCCGGTTCGTTGCTGTAGACGGGCCATGCTTGCCGCATCAACATGCATGCCCCCCTCAAGCCAATGCGGCCAGGAAAGGGAAAGCGTCTTCCCC
Source organism: Desulfobulbus sp. (assembly GCA_040776885.1). Lineage (GTDB taxonomy): Bacteria > Desulfobacterota > Desulfobulbia > Desulfobulbales > Desulfobulbaceae > Desulfobulbus. Next base: position 321,081 of record JAXGZR010000002.1, read on the forward strand.
TGCCTTTTTCCGCGGGACACCAGGGAGTTGCGATACTTTGCGAATTGATCCAAAAAACCGTTGGCCGCCGCATAATCGGCTTGGCCCACATTGCCGGCCCATGAGGCGATGGAAGAAAAAAGAACAAAGAAATCGAGCGGCAAGTTGCGGCTGGCCCAATCCACATGCCATGCTCCCGCCACCTTGGGCCGGAGTACTTCCCTGAAATCAGCAGCGGTTTTTGTGAGGATAAGCCCATCATGGAGCACACCAGCACCGTGGACAATGCCATTCAATTGACCATAGCGCTCCATAAGGGAAGAAAATAAGTTTTCCATTTGCGCCGCATCAGCCACATCCGCCTGCACATACTCAACCCGGCTCCCATCCTGGCCCAACGATTCGATAACCTGCATCTTTGCTGCAGCAGGCTGGCTGCGTCCGACAAGCAGGACAGCAGCTCCAGGAACCTGGGTAAGGATATCCCTGGCTATCAGGATTCCCAGACCGCCCAGACCGCCGGTGAGGAGGTAAGCCCCGTTTTCTTTCAGCGGGCAAGTCTGATTGCACGCTGTAGCTTCGATGGGTTTCTGATCGATGATACGCCAGACTTGCTGTTCCCCACCGTTCTTATGCCAGCGGACGACCCGCGGGAAATCAGGCCCCCATACGGTCAAAAACTGGACAAGCTGGTCAGCGGCCGTTTCGGAGGGAACCAGCACCACCTGGGCCAAGATACGCGGGTTTTCAAGGGTCGCTGTAGCAACCAAACCGGCCAGGCCGGCCAGCATCCGGTTCTGCTCATCTTCTTCGGCAATCACCTGCACCAGGCACGGCCCTTCTTCTTTTTCCTGCATAGCCTGCTGAATCGCTTCGAAAAAGGCGACAGCCACCTGTTCGTAGACCTCGGCAGGATGCGCATTTTCTGTGGTCCCAACCACAGTCCACTGAGTGTGGGGTATTTTCCCTTCGAGGGATTCCAGATGGAGCTGTGTCAATCCACACAAAAGGATGTGGCGATGGGCCAGCGCGGGCAATGTACTTTTGGACCGGCGCCACGGCTCCCACTGGAGCGTGGCCAGGAGGGTGTTGGTTTCAGCATGGGCTTGCTTCAAAGCCCGAATCTTCTGTAATGCATCCGCATGGGTGATGGTTCCAGCAGAGAGAAGACGGGAGATATTGGCTAAGGCGTGTTTCATGACTCACTCAAACTCCACGGCTTCATCTATGGATAGTTCATTGGTTAATACTCGGCGGATCATTGTCTGCAGGCGGGCCTCCGCCGAGCTTTCCTCACCTTCCATTCCCTCCATGGGACGCGAGGCAAAGGCATCCATGCGCACGCATACCCTGCCCTCTGCATCGCAAAGATCGATATCCACCTTGACGAGGTTGGCCGACTGCCCCGCATCCCCCCCGGTATAACGGATCCAGGCAGTCATCTGCGGTGTGCATGGTGCGTAAATGGCAATTCGCTCCAAGGCAAAGGGCAACGCCGCTTTACCGTACATGCCGGTGGCTGCCTCGATCATGCCGATGGTGCCTTGCAAGGCACTGTCCACCATCCCTGGATGGAGAACAAAGTCGCAGCCTCCCTGTCTGGCAGCAGTCGGTATATGCAGATCGACCAAGACCTGATGGCTATCGTGGTACAAAACGTCCACTCCCTGAAACGACAAGCCATAGCCAAGTCCCATGGCCTCAAAGGCTGGATAGAGTGCAGCGCCTGTCTGCTGTTTGCCGGCCATCTGGCCCCGAATCCGGTCAATATCCAAGCGTTGTGGCGCATCTCCTTCGACAAAGGCGGCCTCACCCTGGCAATGGATGAGGGCATCTCCAGTGTCCGGATCCTCACTGGAAACCTCAAAGGCAAGATGGCCTTCATCATCGGAGAAAACCGACACAAACATTCTCTGTTCCTGCTCAGCCAACAGCGCCCTCATCCAGACGACCTGATACAACTCCAGATACTGTGCCTGCTCTTCCGCTGGCACGGCATCGGTGAGTGCGGCCCTGGCAGCCTCTAAAAAAGCCGCTGCCGGTAGCACCTTTTTGCCGTTCACCCGATGATCAGTGAAGAAAAACTCGCTGCCGTCAAAAATGCTGAGATACCGCTGCTGACTCAGGTCGGAAACATTGCGTTGCAGCAGGGGATGAATGAATCGCTTAACAGACGATGCTTGTCTTTCCGTCCTGCTCTGTTCAACCCAGCAACGATCCTTGGCAAAGGGATACACCGGCAGTGCCATGCGTTGTGGTGGAATTCCTGCATACAGCCGCTGCCAATCCGGGGTGAAACCACGCACCCAGATGTCTGCTACTTTGGCGAGATTTTTCTGCTCAACCCAGCGTTCAACGACCCGACGCATCTCCGCATCCCCGGAAAAAAAAGCCAAGGTGCTGTCTGCTGCAGCGACCTGTCCACGGTACACCCCTTGTGCTGAACAGTCTCCGGCAAGGATTTTCTTCAGTGCTCCGACCAACTGCTCGATGCTGCCGACCAAAACCGCCACACGGTAGTCCATGGCATCTCGGCCCACTTGCAGGGTGTAAGCCACGCGCCTGAGATCAAGGGGACGATCCGCATGCTCCTCAAGGTATTCGAGTAAATCTCGCACCTTGTGCTGCAAGCGATCTTCACTCTTTGCCGACAGTGGCACCAGCACAAGTTCTTGTGCTGGTATCGACCGGCTCGCATCCGTTGCTCCGACGCCAGCCGCTTCTGCAATGACCACATGGGCATTGGTGCCGCTGAAACCAAAAGAACTCACCGCGGCCAGGCGTGGCCCATGGCTTTCCCAGTCCTGGTAGCTGGTGCTGACAGTGAAGGGTGATTGGTCAAATGCGATATGGGGATTGGGCGTGGCGTAATGGATGGAGGGTACCAGTTTGCGGTGACGCAGGCAGAGCAGCACCTTGATCATGCCAGCGATACCTGAGGCATAACCGGTATGACCGATGTTGCTTTTGACCGAGCCAAGCGCGCAGCCGCCCCTGGCGCAGCCTGACCGATTAAATACCGTGCTCAATGCGTTGACCTCGATGGGATCGCCCAGCGGGGTTGCCGTGCCATGGGCTTCGACATAGCTGATGCGTGTGGGGTCAATGGCAAAGGTGTCGTACACCTGCTGTAGCAGCCGCTCTTGTGCCCTGGAACTTGGGGCGGTGATGCCGTTAGTCTTGCCGTCCTGGTTGATACCAGAGGCGGCGATAATGCCCAAAATATCGTCATTGTCGCGTTGGGCCTGTGACAGGGCCTTGAGCAGGAGCACCCCGCATCCCTCAGAAAAAACGATGCCATTTGCGGAGGCATCAAAGGCGGCACTTCGACCATCCTTGGAAAGCATGCCCACCTGTGAGGTGAGGATATGCCCTATGGGCGTGGTCAGAATGTTGATACCGCCAGCCAGTGCCAGCTGATTTTCTCCCCTGCGGATACTCTCGCAGGCCAGATGCACAGCGACCAGGGAAGACGAACAGGCCGTATCCACCGCCAAAGCCGGCCCTTTGAGGTTGAGGTGATAGGCGATGCGGGCAGCCAGGATGGCAGTGGAGTTCCCCATGAATGCGGGCCCCAAGGTATCCTGCCCTGCACTCGCCAGTACCCGATGGTAATCGCCCTGACCGCACCCCACATACACCCCGCACGCCAGATCGGAAAGCAGGCTGGGCGCATAGCCGGCGTTTTCGATCGCCTTCCAGCACTCTTGCAAAAATATCCGCTGCTGCGGTTCCATGATCTCGGCCTCGGCAGGCGAAATACCAAAGAACAGTGGATCAAATGCATCTATATCGTTGATGAAACCGCCCCATCTGGAATAGGAGGTGTGGGGATGGCGCGGATCGGGATGAAACCAGTTCGCATATCCTTGCCAGCGTTCGTCGGGCACCTCCACAACGCAGTCCCTGCCGTGTTTGAGATTCTCCCAGAAAGCGGCCAGATCATCGCTTTGTGGATAGCGGCAGGACATGCCGATGATGGCGATCGGCTCCACACGGTGTTCACTGGTCGCAGTCCTGCTTGTCCTTTGGATGGTCGGCAAGGCCCTGGCTACGGCAGCCTGCCCGGCAATCACCTCTTTCGCCACCCGGCGCAAGCCGATATCGTGCACTGCCAGCACCACCTGTCTGGCTGCGTTCACGACAACAAAGGAAAACTCGCCTCCTGTGCTGTCCAGTCGCTGCAGGCGGGCAAAGCACTGACAATCAGCCGTCTCAAAGGGGGCAAGCACCTGCACGCGGCCGATCCGGTACGGCAGAAATTGATCTTCGTTTGCCCCGTAGCGCAATCCAACCAGATAGGCGCAGTAATTGATCACCGTACACAACCCGCCATACAGGACAAACGGATGGGTGAGAAAAATAAAATCATGATCCGGCACATGGATCTCTCCCCGTGCAAACGAGGCGCCAAAGCAAAGCGACTGCAAGGGGGCATAGTACATTCCCGTATTGGTAGGGATATGGCCACGCTCCCATTCTTGCTCTACCACGAACTGTTCGTCGAATCCGGACAAGGAGATGCGGTCATTACCGGCCGGGGTAACGAGACCCTGCATGTGCAGGGTCTCGTTCTGTTCGTCACCCACAGGGCTTGAACGCACAAAAAACTGCACATCCTTGCCCGCAGGCCGGAAAACGACACGCAGGCAGGTATTCATTTCCGGATGGCCGAGCAAAGGACTGACAATGGCCACATGGCGCAAGGCAATGGCATCTGGAGTGAAAAAGGCGCGATAGGCGCACCAGACCAGCTCGATGTAGGCATCGGTTGGCAGCAGGTGTTCGCCAAAGACCACGTGTTCCCGCAGACAGACATTGTTCTCCGGATTGATTATCCAGCGAACTGAAAACTCGCCGTCCCTGATAAAATCGCCCTCGGTGTTGCCACTGTAGAAGGAGAGGTTTTTGCGGTCAAAACCTGGGTCGGGAGCAAAGTGGATACCCTCGCTGCCCTCGGCATGCCTGGTATATTGGGTCTTTGTCAGTGGAGATGGAAGGGAGCAAGACTCGGTATGAAGCGGCACAGACCGGGTAGTGCGACCGGTTTCCTTGGTCTTTACGTGCCCTGGTGTTTGCCGTTTATCAGCGGACACGCCCAACTCTCCCGCCAGATAGGCGGCCAGTGCGCGGATGGTGGGATAATCGTAGATACGGGTTGCCGCGATACTGGTGCGATATTCCCGGTTGATCGTCTTCACCCACTCCACGCCAATGATCGAATCAAGGCCCAACTCAGTGAACGAGACCTCAAGGCCTATTGCCGAAGGTTCCATGAACAGCGCTTCCCCAAGGCTGATGCACAACTGCTGCTGCACCTGTTCAACGGAGAACAGGGGTTGCAGGAGCGCAGGCTGCGCTTGCTCACACACGGCATCGCCAGCCGCAGATTGGGCTGGAGCAGGCTGCCCAACGGCATCCCAGGCAGCCTGCCTGACAGAATGAACCGGCGTTAATGCCTCGACCAGGTGGGCGGCCAGTTCGCGGATGGTGGGATAGTCGTAGATGCGGGTTGCCGCGATACTGGTGTGATATTCCCGGTTGATCGCCTTCACCCACTCCACACCAATGATCGAATCAAGGCCCAACTCAGTGAACGAGACCTCAAGGCCTATTGCCGAAGGCTCCATGAGCAGCGCTTCCCCAAGGCTGATGCACAACTGCTGCTGCACCTGCTCAACGGAGAGCAGGGGTTGACAAGTGGATGGTACAGGTGAGGCAGGTGGTGATGACTGCACCTCATGGGTGCAGACCGGATCCGGGCCGGCAAGAGGAGGACCGCTGCCATGGCAACCAATGCCATGTGGGTAGAGGACAGGGCTGGAGGTCTTGCCATGGCCCACCTCTTTTTGCTCTATCCGGTCCCAGGTAGGTTCATCAATGGCATCAAACCAATGGCGGTCACGGGCAAAAGGATATCCGGGCAGTCCAATACGTCGGGGTATTGCAGAATCCGCATACAGGCGGTTCCAATCGAGCGCAAAGCCCTTGATCCACAGCTTGGCCAACCGGGATAGGTCTTTGCTGTCGATCCATTTTTCGGTCATGTGCAGGAAATCCGGATCCCTGTCCAGTCCGTCCAGAGCATCCCTGGCAGCGCTCACCCGTCCTGCAAAGATCTGCACGCCAGCAACGGCGGAGCACGCCCGCTCCGGCTTGAGGAAAGCCTGCAGGGCCATGCGTAGTTCCTGAAGCGAAGAGACAACAAAGGCCACACGTTCGTTCATTGCCTCACGCCCTGTTTGCAAGGTATAGGCAATGGCAGCGAGCACAGACGGTGCAGTGATTCGCTGCCGCTCAAGAAAATTGAGCACATTTTCGACCTGTTGTCGCAGCTGCTCAGCTGTCCGTGCGGAGAAAGGGACAAGCGCTGATTGAAGAGGTGGGGTTGCGGCCTCCTGCATGCGATATTCGGCAAGCACCATATGGACATTGGTACCACTGAAGCCAAAGGAGTTGACAGCGGCCCGGCGTGGTTCGGCGTGATCATGCAGCCATGGTTGCAACCGGTCATTGATATAGAACGGCGACGAGGCCAGACCAATATGCTTATTTATGCGGGTACAATGGATGGTCGGCGGCAACTGCCGATACTGCAGAGCAAGCAGTGCCTTGATGCATCCGGAGACTCCGGCAGCGGTAAGGCAATGACCAATATTGCTTTTCACCGAACCCAAGGCGCAAAACCCGCGTTTATCGGTATACGGGGCAAACGATGCCTTCAGCCCTGCCACCTCAATGGGGTCTCCCAAGGCGGTGCCAGTCCCATGCGCTTCAACCAGTTCTATGGTGGAGGGATCAATACCAAAGCGGCTGTACACCTCCAACTGTAAACGTGTCTGGGCTTCGGCATTCGGAGCGGTAATGCCATTGGATTTGCCATCCTGGTTCACTCCCCAACCCTCGATCAACCCGTAGATGCAATCGTGGTCATGTTCGGCATCGCTCAACCGCTTCAGCATGAGCACGCCCACGCCCTCGCCATTCACCATGCCATTGGCGCGCTCATCAAAGGTGAAACAGCGGCCCTGGGGTGAAAGGATGCCCATTTGCGCAGTCATGATCTGCATAGCTGGGCCGCTCAACACATTGACCCCACCGGCCAAGGCAACATCGCTTCCCCCGGCAAGCAGGCTGTCGCAGGCGCTGGCAATCGCCACTAAAGAAGAAGAACAGGCCGTGTCAATGGAGAGGCTGGGGCCATGCAAGTCAAGCAGATAGGAAATGCGTGCTGCCAGGATGGAAGGAGCCGCGCCGGTGAAGCCCTGGCTGCTCAATTGCTCGCGGCGGGATAACTGATGGTAATCACCGGTGGAGCAGCCGACAAAGACGCCACATCGGCTGCCGGAAAAAGACCTGGGACTGTAGCCCGCATGTTCGATACAGTGCCAGCATTCCTGCAAAAACAGACGCTGCTGCGGGTCCATACTCTTTGCTTCCCGCGGCGAGATATTGAAAAACGCGGCATCAAACAGGTCATAGTTCTCCAACAGTCCCATCCACCGACTATAGGTCTTGCCGGGAACAATATCGCCTTCCTGATAATAACGGTTGATATCCCAGCGATGGGGAGGAATCTCGTCAATGCAGTCGCGCCCTTGGCTGATATTGTCCCAGAAGTCTTCAATGTTCGCGGAGTGGGCGAACTGGCCAGCCATCCCCACGACCGCTATTGGTTCAAAACGGGGTAATCGCACTGCCCCTGCTGGCGAAGAAATCTGGCTGTGGCTCTGCCAGGAAACCAATGTCGCCTGCATTGGCTTGCCTGCAGTTGCCTGATCAACAGCTGTCGGCGCCGAAAATTGAGCGGGAGGAGTATTTTGGGGCGCAGGATTGGCAGGGGCCAAGGGGTGTTGAGCTTGGGCTTCGTCACGTACAAATGCACTCAGCAACCGTAGGGTAGGATAGCTGTACACCTTGATCGCTTCAATGTCCGTACCGTAGTTCTCATTAATTTTGCGGATCCAGGTCACCCCTGTAATCGAGTCCAGGCCAAGATCGACAAACTGCTCATCATCCCCGATCTCTTCGGCTGGCATGCGCAGTTCGTCAGCCAACAACTGTTTCAAGTCCCTGGTGAGAGACTCCAGATCCCTTGGTGCTGTATCCGGCAAGGCAGCGGCAAGCGGTTTGGCTGCCGCATCTCCTACTGTGCCGAATTGCTCCCGAATACGCACCAAGGGATCTGCCTGACCAACAAAGGTCTGTGTATGCATTGCCAACTCAAGGGCAAAGGTCGCGGGCAAGGAGGCGCGCAGGGCATGGACGAGCAATGCTTTGAGGGCAACAAGTCGACTGCGTGGGCTTTGTGCGATCAGGCGCGCCAACTCCATGGCCTTGTCCACCACCTGCTCTCTTGGCAACACGGGCACAGGCAGACCCCGTTGCGCCAGATCGCCTCCTGCATATTCCCGTGCAGTCATCAGTGATTCCCGTGCCAGGTCGTAACCGATCCTTTCAGGAAAGAGCTGGGTTGAACCAGCTCCTGGAGTGAACCCATATCCTATGTATGGGCTGAAATAACGGCCCTGTTCGCTGAACAGCACCAAGTCGGCATACATGCCCATGGCCCAACCCGCGCCCACCCCATGCCCCTGCATGGCAGCAATGACCGGTACTGGAGAGGACAGCGGCAATTGGAACACCAGGTTGTTGGTAAAGACAGCCCTGCCTTCCTGGATGGCCAACAGGATATCTTGGGTCCCGCCAGAAGAAAAGTAGTTGTCATAGCCTGTAACTACGATCACCTTGCAGGCTGTGTCATCGGCGGCATAGGCAAAAACCTCCTCCATGCCCTGGGTGAAGGCATCGGAAAACATGTTCTTTGCCTCCCGATCAACCATGTGCACCTCAAGGATACCTTCAGGGTGGGCAATGGCCTTGATCACCTGCGAATGCAATGCAAGGGGCAGTGGCTTTGCCTCTAATCGGGTGGATGTTTCGCCATCAAGTTGCCAATGCAGCCCATTGATCGGTATTTCTTCGGTCAGCTTCTCCAGCCAGGCAGCGTTTCGCTTTTTCCATGCCCCAAGTTCCGCCAGCGGCAATGCAGCAAGCGTAGAGGCCATTTCCTTGGCCTGGGCCAACGCCGCCTCTGCCTGGGGCAACACATGCAGGACACCGAGTCGACCCTTTAATTCCATGCCACGCCAGGCACCGCCTTGCATGAGCAGTTGCCTGGCCTGTTCGCGGCCAAGGCGAAGGCTCAGGAGCTTGACCGCCTTTTGGGTCAATGCCGGTGTCGTCAACATCTCTGTGGAGGAATACAGCCCTTCTTCACTGTACACGCATCCATCGCAGCATTGCGCCAGCAGCCAGGTAATCCCATCCACTTCGCCCGACAGTACAGCCAGCACAGCATACGGCAGCGCAGCAAGTGTCTGCTCAAACCTGTGCAGCAGAGGAGCGGATTGTCCCCCGTCCGTGGCCCGCGGAAAAAAAGAGGACAAATCACTAGTGAGCAGCAGGACCTGCCAGAAGCTGCCTGCCGCCGCTGCCGTAAAAAGACCTTCCAATTCGTGCAGCACCGTCTCCAGCCCCACTTCTTGGGCGGATGCTGCTATACGAACCAGCAAAACCGGACCTTCTTGCTGTTCCAAGCAAAGATGCGCATAAGACAGCTGGATGGTTGTATCCTCTTTCGCCGTGTTGATAACCGGTTGCCGGTTCCATTCTTCCAGAGAAGGCAGCGCTTGCACCTGCTCCGTCAGATGTCTGGCTAGATGCTTTTTAAGTAACCGCAGGCTCTCCGTGGATTTTTCAGCCAATTCCTGCGTAAGCTGCCCGGCAAATACCTGCACCAGCTCATCCGGTAAAACTGGACAGGTCCAACCCTTTGTCTGCAGGGCAGATCCAGTACATTTTGTTGAAAAGTAAAGAAAATCAGTAGACTGTGCCCGACCAAAGCGTTCACAAAACAGCTCTTCCACCGCCGAGGGCAACAGTCCCCACTCAGGCAACGTAAATGCATAGTGCGCAGTTTCGCTGCACACCATAAAATCGCACAAAGTGGCAAAAAGGAAACCTGCGCCCAGGGCGTCTCCGTTCATCACCGCCACTACCGGACAGGGGAAATCAATCAACTGCTGGTACAGACCAGCTGCACATGCTTGCCGATGGCTCTGCAAGCCGCCGGAAAGAAAGACTTGTGGCCCGCCCTCAATGAGCAACACGTTGGCATCTTTCTGGGCTGCATGCATAGCCGCGCACAGCTCACCAATCATGCGGGATGTGAGTTCGTTTCCTGTTGCCGGAGATTCGATACGCAGAACAAAAACACCACTTCCGCGATCAAACAGGCGAACCGATGCAGCGGTCACTGGCAATTCCGGCTCAAGAGCCCCGTCGTGAAGTGGTGACAAGGGGACTTTTGGCTTGGCCGGAGTAGCTTTGTTGGCAACAGGGAGGCACATGGTCTCTGCATCTGCCAAGTCAATATCAAGCCGCTGCCTTTGAGTCGCCTGCGTCCCCTCTGTCTGCACAGGGAGGAGGTAAAACTTTGGCTTTGCGATTATTCCCTGAATATCTACAAAACTGCTTCCAGGAACAGACAGCGCAATACTGTGGGCAGGTTTAGGCTGCAGCGGGTTAACGCCGGCAAGTGAGCAAAAATTTTCCGGCTGAAGAGCAAACGGAGCCTTGGGGTCCATAACAGCTAGGTGGGAAAAGAAAATTTCCCTTGCCGCAGGCACTGCCGTCTGCTCGCCCGGTTTCTCTTCTTGCCGGCCAACAACCGCAGATGACAGCCTGAGTCCGCGCAGCTGTACAGATACAACACCGTGTCCATCACACAGATCAATATCAATATACCGCTCGTCACCCGAGTGCCCAGGAGCCGAATACCGTATCCATGCGTATTCCGCATGGGCGTATGGGACCATGATACGCAACGTAAGAAGAGATAGGGGATGGGACAGATCACCGGCTAACCCGGCAGCGGCTTGCCATACCTGTTCGATGAGGGCTGGGTGAAGACCAAAGACTTCTGCTTCTTCCGCCTCCTGTTCGAGGTGCAGCTGGACCAGCCTTTGCTCGGACCTGGTGGCCAAGCTTGCAAGGTTGAGCACGGAGGGAGCAGGTTGTGTACTGTGTCTTGCACGGCCCTGGCAGAGCACAAGGTCGACCTTGCTGTCCTCTTGTCCGTTGGCGCAGAAAATCTCGAAACACAGCTGGTCGCCGGTTCGGTCAAACAGGGCAATGGTCACCGGCCTCTGTTCAATGGACGCTGCTGGCTGAGCCCAAGCCACATCGTACAGTTCCAGGACCATCGCTATCTGCCCTTTCGGCATGGACAGCTCAATAGCGGCACGGGCCATTTCCAGGCAAGCCGCCTCGGCAAGATAACGCTGCCCAGGAGCTCCGGCAAGGAAGGGCTCACTGCCGTCAAACATTGAAACATACCGCTGTTGATTGAAATCCGAGACATTGCGGTGCACCAACGGGTGCAGGGCGCTGACCTGCCCTGCGGTCGGCCTGCTGCCAGAAGAACTGGCAGGCTTGATCCAGAATTTCTGCCTGGCAAAGGGATAGGTTGGCAGGCTCACCAGGGGGGGGACGGCTGGATGCAGTTGCCCCCAATCCACCTCCACCCCTTTGCTCCACAACTCTGCCAAACGGGCAAAATTGCCTTGAGCAGCCAGCTTGCCCACCATGGTTTCAATACCCATATCCGGCGCCAACAACGAAATCATCTCCTGGTTGGCCTTGGCATTGCCGGTAAAAAGGGTGGTCGTCGCCTGTTCTCCTGCGAGGTAGAGTTGCAAGGCCTGATCAAGCTCCTCAAACGATGCTGCCACCAGCGCCAACCGCTCTTCCATGGCCTCGCGACCTGTTTGCAGGGTAAAAGCCACAGAGGCCAGCATCATGGACGGGTCTTTTCCGGCAAGAAAAGCCTGGAGATTGACGGCCTGTTCGCGCAGCTGTTCGCTGGTTCTGGCTGACAATGGAAAAATATGTTGGCCACCACGCTCCTCTATAACTGGTTGCTGGACCGGCCATTCTTCAACTATGAGATGCGCGTTGGAGCCGCCGGCCCCAAAGGAGGAAAGACCAGCGATGCGAGAGCAGGGTTTGTTGCCCGCCATGGGTTGGAGCCACGGCCGGAGCTGCTGGTTGACGATGAACGGTGTTGCGCTGAAATCTATATGTGGATTGAGCTGCTGCGAGTGCAGCGAGGGTACTATCTGCTGATGTTTGAACTGGAGCAGTATTTTGGTGAGTCCGGCAATACCTGCTGCTGCCTCGCAATGACCAATATTGGATTTGACTGATCCAAGCAGGCAAAACTGTTTCTCTGGCGTGCTCTCCTGAAACACCTGGCTCAGGGCCGCTATCTCAATGGGATCGCCCAGCTTGGTGCCCGTGCCATGCGCCTCTATATAGCTGATATGGCTCGGATTCACTGCAGCATCCGTCAGTGCCTGGCGGATTGCGTCTGCCTGTGCCTGGGGATTGGGCACGGTAAAACCATTGGTTTTGCCGCCATGATTGATCGAGCTGCCCCGAATTATGCCGTAAATATGATTACCATCCCTCTGCGCCTCGGATAACCTCTTGAGCAGGGCAACCCCAACCCCCTCACCTGGTATGTACCCATCTCCCCCCTCGCCAAAACTCTGGCAATGGCCGTCACTGGAGATAAACTGGCCGGCGCTGAGCATCAGATATTTATTGGGATGGATGGTAACGTTGACGCCACCGGCAATGGCCAACGCAGTGCGCCCGAGGCGAAGATCCTGGCAGGCCAGATGCAAGGCCGTGAGCGACGAAGAACACATGGTGTCCACCACCATGCTGGGACCATGCACATTGAGAAAATAGGAAACACGATTGGCAATGCTTGCCAGATTGCTGGCAAAACCCATCCTTTCCCCTGCCATGCTGGCCTCGGCACCGAACAGCTGGTATTCGCCGTACATCACGCCTGCATACACACCCACTTGGGCAGGTAGCTTGGCCACGCTGCCAGTGGCCTGCAAACCTGCCCGGGTGTATCCGGCATCCTCGACAGCCATCCAGGCATGTTCAAGAAACAATCGCTCCTGCGGGTCAAGCCGTTCCGCTTCTACTGGAGCGATACTAAAAAATCGGGCATCGAACTCATCTACTCCTTCAATGAATCCGCCCCATTTGCTGTAATGGGATCCAGCAGCAGTGCGATCCGGGCTATAGTAGTCGCGCCAGTCCCACCGGTCCCTGGGGACCTCGACAATGCAGTCACGGCCATCACGTAAATTTTGCCAAAAGGCGTGCACATCACGTGCGCCTGGATACCTGCCACTCAAACCGACAATGGCGATCGGTTCATTGGCTGTTGCCTGCAATGGTGGCGAATTTTTTTCAGCCCCCCCAAGGAAGCGGTTCGTGCCGGTTCGGATACTGCGTATTCCTCTGTCTTGCTCGACAGGATGGGAAGACACGGGTACCGCTGTGGCGACTGGAGATCCGGAGGCAAGCAGTTTGCTGAGTTGTGCGTGGTGCGAAGTGATGAAATAATTCGCCAGATCACGAATGGTCAAATATTCAAAGAAGAGTGTTTTGGGCAGTACGCCAAAGCTCTTTTCCAACTCTCTGGTCAAATCCAAAGCCAAAATCGAGTCAATGCCGTACTCTTCCAGCAGTGCCTGGGGAGCAATGCGGTGCTCGGGCAACTTCAGCTGCTTGCTCAGCTGCTGGCGCAAATAACGTTCTGTCTGTGTTTTGAGATCTTCCCTGCCAACGTCGTCTTGCCCACAGTCGTCTTGTGCGGTCTGATCCACCGGCTCTGTGCCGTGCAACGCAGTACCCGCGCCCAGCACCCGTTGCATCCGATGGAGCACCCCTTCCATCACCAGGGTCTGATCGCAAGCAAGCGCCAAGCTGCGAGACAGCATCCGCATGCCTGTCGCGGTTTGCAACGGCAAGATGCCGGTCGACTCGTAGAGCATATCCAAACCCGCTGCATCCACTTGCATACCGCCCTCCTGCCAATAGGGCCAACGGATGCTCACGGTACGACCTTGCCGTTCTCCCACCTGCACCAACCGGTTACGGTAGGCGGCGAATTCGTCCAGAAAACCATTGGCTGCCGCATAGTCTGCTTGACCTAGATTCCCCACGGCAGAGGTCAGCGAAGAAAACAGCACCATAAAATCGAGGTCAAGGCCACGGGTTGCCTGGTCCAAATACACAGTCCCCTGCACCTTGGGGGCCAAAACCCGGCGAAAATCTTCGGCAGTTTTGCGGAGAATAAAATTGTCAGCAATCATGCCAGCGCAATGCAGGATACCATCCAGGCGACCAAACTGATCACAGACCGATTGTATGACCTGCTCGACTGCTGCCCCGTCCTCCAGATCCATCTGTCGGTATTCGACAGTTGCTCCCTTACTCCGCAGCGACGCCAACTGGTTCTGGTGGGCTGTATCGCCGCCTACCTCCTCCAATGATCGCCGGCCAGTAAGAATGACTGTTGCCTGGTCTCCGTTTGCCAGTATTTCCAAGGCAAACAGAACACCCAGACCACCCAGGCCACCGGTGATGAGGTAGACCCCCTGGCTGCGAAATGGTTTCTGCCGCTCAAAACAGGAGACTGGCTCCTCTTTGAGAAAGCGCCAGCCAGAGACGTAGCGAAGTCCATGGGCATGACGAATCAATACATCGTGTGGCTGCCTGCACTCGGCTTGCAGCACTTCCGCCAAGGCGCCGGTGTCTATCTCCTTGTCCACAAAAATGAGTTGCCCGAAAACGTGCGGGTTTTCCAGATGAGCGGTTTTGAACAGGCCAAGCAGGCCGGCCTGCAGGTGTGCTGCTCCAGTCTCGGCAAAAACCATCTGCAACAGTTTTTGCCTCTGCGGTTTTGCAGCCATCAGGTCGCGCAACCGTTCAAAGCAGGTCATCGCTGCCAAGGTGTACTTATCCGCCAGCCCCTGCTGCGGATCACAATCAAGCTGACTGCAATTTGTGGATATCTTGTCGGTTTCAATATGTGGTAAACCACACAGAATCACTTGGCGATCCACTGCTGCGCTGTGCCTGGTCGCGACAAAGGGTGCTTGTTGCCACTCCTGGGTTGCCAACAGGCTGCCAATGGCCTCTCTTCCCAGCTTTTTGGGGGTGAATCCACGAATCTCCACACAGATATTTCCGTGCTGATCCAATATATCCACATCCAGACAAATGGTTTTTCCCTGTTTGCTCGGACCGTGCCGATGGCGCGCCCACGCCAGCATCTTGGTCTGGCAGGGGGAATGAATGCGAAGGGCCTCAAGGGTAAAAGGTACAAAAGGAACGCTGGGGATGGCATCTCGCTCGAACAACAAACTGGTGGCAGCCTGCAGCGCACCATCAAGCAGGCTGGGATGGAGAGTGTAGGATGACCATTCTCCTTCCAACCCAGCCGGCAAACTCAAATGGGCAAGCAATTCGCGATTGCCGCATTCAATCTTGCTCACTGCGCGATGGGATGAACCAAAATACAAGCCCATGTGCATAAAAGCCGGGTAAAGCTCCTGCGCTGTCCATTGGCTGTGCCGCATGGTTTGTCGTAACCCTGCAACATCGAGCTGAACAGGAGCTGCTGTACTGGTATGGAGGCAGCTGCCCTGGCAATGGACATGATCCTCCTGGCTGTAGATCTCGAAATCAATACGCTGCCTGGAGCGATCAGTGGTATCACGCGCCACCAAGGCAATATTGAGCGCTGTTTTCCCGGCTACCGTAAGCGGTCGCAGCCACACCACGTCATGCAATTCAACAATGCAGCCTTCCTCACACATCGACACTGCTTGATCAATGGCTGCCCGCGCCATTTCCAGATAGATCACGCCGGGCAATACCCTCTGCGGCAGTGCTTCTCGGCTGTCCCCCTGGCTGATACGAACCCGGTGATCACGCAAAAAAAATTCACTTCCAGTCAACAGGGTAGTGTATTTCTGCTCATTGAAATCAGAGGTGTTGACATGGAGGAGCGGATGAATGACTGACTGGATTGGCTGTTGTTTGCCCGGATCAATCCAGTATCGCTCCCTGGCAAACACATAGGTGGGCAAGCTGATGCGCTTTGCTTGAGCATCTGTATGGAACTGCCGCCATTGGACATCTTCACCTTCAACCCACAAGGCGGCACGACTGCCCTCTTCTCCCTCCGGCAGTTCGATCACTTCGCCGTTCAGGTATGCCTGCAACTGTCCAAGGAGTTCCTCAAGGGTAGAGACCACAAACGCTTTCCGACAGGCCATGGCTTGGCGACCAACCTGCAGAGTATAGGCAAGATCGACTAAGCGAATCGCTTTTTTTGCTGCAACCTGTTGATCAAGGTGGTCGAGAAGCCGTCGCGCATAGGCGAGCAGACTTGACTCGGTTCGTGCTGAAAGCGGTACAACGACAGGACCTGCCGGCTTGGATGAGGCTCTCCTTCTACGTGTCTTGAATTCCTCGATAATAACGAAGGCATTGGTACCACCAACCCCCAGGCTGTTGATCGCCGCCCGCTTTGGCGCGGCCGACTTCGGCCATTTCTCCAGCTTGGCATTGACATAAAAAGGTGTTTTCTCGAATTTAATACGGGGATTGGCCTTTTTGTAGTGTACTGTGGGAGGAATGACTCCTTGATTGACCGCCAGCACAGCCTTGATAAACCCAACGATGCCAGAAGCAGCCTCCAGGTGCCCGACATTGGTCTTAACCGCACCCAAGGCACAAAATCCCTTTTTATCGGTATGCTCTTTGAAAGCAGCGGACAGGGCCTTGACCTCTTCCGGGTCGCCCATGGATGTGCCGGTGCCATGCGCTTCGACAAAACCGATTGAGCCAGCGTCAACTCCAGCCTTTTTCAGAGCCTTGAGCACACAGGCAATTTGCCCTTTGGCGCTGCTGGCCGCATAGCTCATCTTGCCTTTGCCGTCATTGCCGATGGCCGAACCCTTGATGACCGCGTAGATGTGATCACCGTCACGCACCGCATCTTCCAATTTCTTGATCAAAACCAAGCCCAGACCGCTGCCAAACACCACCCCATCGGCACTTTCGTCAAAAGCACCGATCCGGCCTGATTTGGAAAAAATATAGCCATCCCTGTACTGATATCCTTGATGCAGGGGCACGCGTACACTGACCCCACCAGCCAAGGCCATGTCGCACTCACCGTTGAGCAGGCTCAGACGGGCCTGATGCAGGGCAACCATTGAAGTGGAGCAGGCGGTTTGAATGGTCATGCTCGAACCGGTCAGGTTGAGCTTGTAGGAGATGTAGGTGGCAAGGAAGTCTTTGTCGTTACCTAAATGCGAGGGACTTGCGGTAATCCGTTCAAAGTGTTCGCCCAGATTGACATAGTTGGAAAAATAGCTGGTGGCCACTCCACCCGATCCGGCAAACACACCGATATTCTGTGCCTCCTTTGATGCATAGCCTCCATCTTCGAGTGCCTCCCAGGCGCACTGCAGCAGCAACCTGATCTGTGGATCCATCAATTCCGCTTCCAGAGGCGAAATTTTGAAGAAGGCGGCATCGAACATGTCGGCATCATCCAGCTCAGCGCAGGCCTTGACATACTGGCCAGATTCTATGTCCTGTTCTGACACTCCGGCAGCGCGCAACTCCTCGTCGGAAAGCATGCGGATGCTTTCCTTTTTCGCACAGATATTTTCCCAGAATTCGCCCACACTCCCGGCACCTGGAAATCTTCCCGCCATCCCGATGACAGCTATCTCCTCACCAAACTTCTTCATATCCTTCATGCCCGTGTCATATCAGCAGATCAATTCGTGCTTTTCCGATCAGTTACTTTGTTCCAAGCAGACAGCGTATACCTCGGTAAGGTCTTTGATCGTGCGGATGTCGGTGATCATCACATCTTCCGCTGCAAACGGATCCACCCCAAACACCTCTTCGAGGTTGGCGATGAGAGCGGCCACCATCAACGAGTTAAAACCCAGTTCATCGACAATCTCCGTTTCACCTGTCAGAGTTGGCAACTGCAGGTTGCGTTCTTCGGCAAGCTCTCTGATTACCTGTTCCACCGTTTCCTTGACATCTTCAGCCATGCTGTCCTCCTTTTACACAGTGAGCCCACCGTCAACCACGATGGTTTGACCGGTGATAAAACGCGCTTCTTCGGAAAGTAAAAACCCTACTACCGCGGCCACATCATCAACCATGCCCAGCCTTGACAGTGGCGTTTGTCGGATAATGCCAACCTTTTGCCGCTCCGTGAGCTCGGCGGTCATTTCCGTTTCCATAAAGCCAGGAGCCACGGAATTGACACGTATACCCATTGGTCCGAGTTCCTTGGCCAAGCTTCGGGTCAGACCGTCCAAGGCGGCCTTGGTGGCGCTGTATGCACCCACTCCTTTAAATCCACGTACACCAACAACTGAGGAAACGTTGACAATGGCCCCAAACCCTCCTACCATCATCTGTTTGACACAGGCCTGCGATACGTTGATTGTTCCCTCAAGATTGACCTGAATCATGCGGCTGATGCCCTGGCTTTTCATCATGGTCAGCAAGCCCTCATTGGCCATGCCAGCATTGTTGACCAAGTAAGCGACCCGGCCGAAACTCTTCCTGACCCGCGACAGGAACCTCTGCACCTGCACCACATCAACGATGTCCACCGGCTCCCAATACAGTCTGCCCTCTTTTTCCTGAAGCAACCGATCCAAGGCTTCATTGCCCCTTCTACTGAAGGTGGCCACTTTGTATCCGGCAGCGAGCAAGGTGGTACAGATGCTCAAGCCCAATCCTTTACTGCCGCCGCTCACCACGGCTACTCGATCTTTTTCTGCTGCCATGCGTCTTTTCTCTCCTGTGGACCTTTAGGCTAACCGGGTTGCCCCACCAATATGTTGTTCTTCACAGATTTCCATCTGCTCCATGGCCCCAAGCAATGGTGGCGCCATAACGGCTCCCTGGATGATCTCTGGTTCAGCTTTGCTTTTTCTAATCTTTTTAAAACGTGAACCAACGAGACTGTCGCCTTGGGCAATGGTGATGTAACTTGGAATCTTGAACGGTGCGAGGCAGTGCTGGCATTGTTCAACCACCCTTTTTTTGAACAACATCGCCTGTTCATTGGCCTCAAGAATAAATTCGGCCCAAATCATCTGGCCAACCACAGGACTCGGTTTGGCCCGAACCACCACATCCTTCACGTTATCTAGGGTCAGGAGGAAGCTTTCCACTTCGCTTGGAAATACCTTTTCCCCTGCAACATTAATAATTTCAGACTCACGACCCAGAATTTTGAAATATTCGCCATCCACTTCCACCCGATCACCAGTGTTGTACCAGCCATCTTCATCAAAGGGACTTGGCGCGTTGAGATAACCAAGCATGGCCTGTTCGCTTTTGATCCACAACGTGCCGTCCTGTACCTTGAGCTGATAGCCCTTGCCGCCAATCTTCATCCAGCTGGAGGCAGAATCCTTGGATTGGGTGGAAAGAATGCCCAACTCGGACAACCCATAGGTTTGCTTGAGCGTAACCAAAGGGAATGTGCGGTGCAGCGTAGTCAGCGTTGAATGTGGCATCACTTCTGTGCCGTAGGTGATGATCTGCAGAGAGGACAGATCATGATGCCTGTACATGCCGGACATCAGCAGCATGGTGAGAAAAGATGGCGTGGTAGGCAGCAATTCCACCCTGTGCTGTTCAATGCAGTGGCAGATATCCTCGGCCCGCCTGGATGCACAGGTAACAATTGTTCCTCCGTTGAGCATCACGGCAAGCAAGGTGTTCAAACCACCAATATGATCGAGCTTGAGAAAGAGGAGAGTACGAAAGGATTTCCTTACTTTATCACGAAATTTTGAAGTCATGCGTTCATAATCAAGCAGGACGGCCTTGCCTTTCCCCGTGCTACCTGAAGTATAGATAACAAATCCCGGACGACCCGCATCGACCATTGGCTGCAACAATGGATGTATCTGCCCGTTGGTATGCAGTTCCTGGTATTGTGTTGTTTCCGGGGCAATCCTTCCCTGTGCATCCACAGCGAGCACCTTGTTGACACAGGCCACCTGCAACCGCTCATCGAACAGACTACGGTCCTCTTCGCACAGTGGAACGACCACGCATCCATGGTCGATCAGCGCCTGGAGCAACGCAATCGAAGCGATATGGTAATCAGTGATCAATGCCACCCGGTCACCAGCACAGATGTGCCATTGCTCCAACGCCTCGCCCCATTTATTTATCTCGCTGGCAAAATCAGCATAGGTGAGCGTTCCCGACTCGCTTTCAGCGATCGGACGTTGACCAAAAGACTGCAAACGTTTTTTTACCCAAAGCATCACATGTACCTCTTCAAGGATTGCAGGTTGTGAGAAACTATATATCTACTTGATATTACAATTTTTATGTGCAAAGCGAATTTCAAGCCAGCCCATTCATTCCATGGCCATGACCTGGCAAGCTGTACACAGGCAACAGTCGGTTGAAAAAGTCTCAGCAGCTAGGTTGCAAGTACAAAAAACTCACAAGGAAGATATTTAACATATTGTTCATACGTTATTTTTAACTTAAAAACTTCTGCGACCTGGAATGTGAACAATAGTTTTTCACCGGGTTGTTGAGCTGGCCGCAGCTTACCCTGGCGTGTCCGCCCCAAGGACATGGTCGCAACGCTATTCACTTGCTCAAAAATTTGTGATGCAAGAAAAACTGATCAACGAACAGAAGTGACACCAATCGTGTCTGTATCAGAAAGTGCCGCTCTACTCTTCTCAGCAGATAACGCAAAGCCTCCGCTTGCACGGCTAATGGAAGTGCTTCTATTATCTCTGGCTTATGTAATCGAATCTGGCATTACGATATCTTTCTTTATCAACAAGTTTCGGCAATTGTTCAGCAAACAATTTATGTGCTTCCCTTGCCCCAACAAGGTTGAGAAGAAAGTTAGGGAAAAATCCTCCCATACTAAAATCTTGAATTAGTTGTAGTTCTATATGACCGTTGTCTAACGGTGTCATCTGCCATCTATTGTGAATATGGGTTATACGTACTGTTTTATTATTCAATGGAATTTTGTTTCCACCAGCCATTACATCGATAGTAACAACCTTTGTATCACTTTTTTCATTTGCATGAGTCTTGATAAGATATTCACGATTTTTGAATAGTCCTGGCATCAGCTCCAAGGTCCATAACACTACGTCTCCCTGCATCTTATCGCTATAAGGTTCTATTACCTTCAATTCTTTGCATTCCGGTATCCATTCCTTACAGTTGTCTAAACTATTATTATCCATTACAAGTGATCCTACAATCTGACTTGGAGTGAAATCAGTATTCATCACACTTTTAAATATCTTGTTGTAACTTCCTGACTCCTTGTAAGAGTATACCTGGACACCATCACGGTCGATCTCCAATTTCCATTCGTCCGTTCCATGAAGAGTCCACACGGTATTGGCTGCAAAAAATAATACTATGAATAATGTAGAACCAAATAATACTACCTTGCCAATGGATTTCATTCTTGGTGCCCGCATTCCCTAAGCCTCCTTGATGAAGTCGTATTTGATATTGCGTAACTGTTCCTTATCCAGTAATTGCGGCAACTGGTCATGGATAAATTTGTAGACTTCTTCGGCACCCGCCATGTTGATCAAAAACTTTGGCATCAGCCCTCCCATGTCCATGTTCTGTTGAAATTCGATCTCGACTTTGCCCTGTCCCAGCGGTTTATATATCCAGCGGTTCTGAATATGGGTCAATCGTATGCTCCCCGGGTTACGGGGCATGCTGTTGGGTGCGGCAATCAGATCGACAACAACGGTCTTATCAACCGGATCTTGCATTACCTGCGACCTGAGAATGACTTCCCGGGGAGCGAAAGGTTTGGGCAGGCCCAGTTTCCACATAACGGTGTCAGACATGGTTTTACTGTTCCAGGGCTCAATCACCTTGAGGTCGATACAGTCGGGAATAGACTCGCGGCAATTTTCCAGGGTCGAATTTTCAATGAGTCCAGCAACCAGCTGATTGAGCGAATATTCCGCCTGCATTACCGCCTTGAACTGCTTGAGATACGCACCGGGAGCCTTAAGGGAATAGACCTTGACTCCATCCCGCTCCATCTCCAAAGACCACTCACCACTTCCCGATGCCTGCCAAGCAATGTTGGCCAAAAAAATCAAAACAATAACGCTTGCCCCCCCATAGAGAAGAAAACGACGCACCAGTCGCCAGCGCGAGCACCCGTACAAGGACTTTCCATTTGCCGCTTGAGTTGTTTGTACATTCCTCATGAGTCATTTCCCTGCATTGCTTGCATTGTTTGCATTTGTTGAACACCCTGCCAACCATCTGCCAGCAGGACTCTTGCCAAATATCTCCCCAGACACAGCAGGGTAGCAGTCGGCGGACATCGTGTTTCACTGGGCAGTATCGAACCGTCACAAACGTGCAAGTTGCGAAACCGGGTTTCCAATCGTGCGTCAACATGCTCCTGGATATCAACCATGCCACCCACCCTTCCGGCACAGACTAAACCAAAATTTGCCACATGCTTGGCGCCTGCCCGGGCAAGCACGGCCCGCGCCGCCTGCTCTCCCTTGCTCAATGCCGCACGCTCCTGTGGCGTAAAGTCCTTGAACAGCTTCCCCCTATCGGACAAGCTGCCACCCAACTCATCTCGTACCTTCACGCCGATCCCTATTGTTTCTGGATAGGCCAACAAATGTCGCAGCTTCATACTACCTGTCATGAGCATGTTATGAAAAAACCTGCAGATATTGGCATCTCCCAGCTCTATCCCCTCGACACTGCCTGTTCCCATACTGCCCACAAAACTGTTTTCCCCCGACAAGCCAGGGACCAGTCCATACAGTACGTATCCGGGATTACAATAAAATCCGCGACTTCCCACCTCGGCAAGGCCGCTGCGGCGCAGCAGGTTCGGCGTCTCGAGTTCTCCAGCACAGACAATGATTTTTGTCGCAAAGGCCTGTCGTCGCTCCAGGCGAATAAGGCCTTTCCTGCGGGTATACGCCACACCAATGGCCCGGCTCCCATCCAGCAACACCTTGCTGACCAAGGCATGACTAACAAGTTCCACACCGAGACCAACGGCTTCGTCCACGAAATTTCTTGCCCGCCAGATAGCGTCAAAATTGTAATGCTTCGGGCATTTTTCCGGTTCGATGAACATTTCGTGTTTTTGCCAAACATGGCCGAGTTCGGTAGCACTTTCCTGTACCCTCACCGCCTTGGCGCTAATGAGTCTGTCTGGCAAAACCCCTATGGGTAGTTCACGACGAATAGCCTCTATATCCTCCGAAAGATCAATGCCCAGCCGTTTGAATGCATCTGAATGTGGTTGACCGACCACCCCAAAGTAAATGCTCGTTGATCCCCCTATTCCCATGCCTCTGGTAGCTACAAGTTTTTTACCAAGCTTTACTTCATCGGAAACTCTAGCCAGATTCAAGAGACTTTCCTTAGGGAGTATATCATCACCACGTTCAAGCAAAAGAACCTTCTTCCCATTTCTAGCCAACTCTCTAGAAACTATTGACCCAGATGCTCCAGATCCAACGACAATGAAATCGTACTCTTGTTTTTTTTGATAATTATTCATTTATTAATTAGAATTGATATAATATTCTGAAAACAATACTATTTTTATTACGAAAATTATAATAATAACTACGGTCATCATCTACCGTCATATAAAATGCATCCATTTTTACACTAATACGGTCGCTGACCTTGTATGTTGCAAACAAAGAATGCTGCCAACTTGTATATGGAGTGTTATATAAAGAAAGAAAGCTGATATTCAAATTATCATTAAAAAATGTATTATTCCATCCGAGCACAATAGAATAATTATTTTCTGGAGCTGGAGAAGTATTTTCATCCCAGTTGATGATATAACTATCAGCAATTTCTAAACTTATTGAATGAGATCCGCTCTTACCCAATGAATATTCTGTTCGTAGTGACGCTTCTACAATATCTCTTTCGACAATATCTATTTTTGAATTTGTAAATGATTTAGAAAATTTATATGCAGCCTCACCAGTAAACAAAAAATTTCCATTTGATGCTATAAATGCAAGTCCTGTCATATTGTATCGACGCCGCTCTTTATCTACTTGAAATCTTCCATCCGGTGTTATTTCTTTCAATTGATACAGATAGTTGTTATCGACCAAACTTGCGGCCATAAAACTCAAATCAAGTACACCAAACGTTTTTTTCCATCGACCTCCGAACTCCTGACCAGACTCCTTTTCTTCTTCAACAAACTGGCCAGCAAACGGATCGATGAAATATGCAGTTCCAGGATCTGGATACGTATTGAGCCGAGGAAATGGAACAAAAAAAAAGCTCCAATCTCCAGACGAGGTAAACCTGTCCCAGGTAAGGACAAGTTGGCCTATGCGTGACTCTTCCAAGGAAATAAAAAAGAGTTCCGAAACATTTCTCGGACTGATGACATCGGTAATGGCACCGACATCGGATTCGCCCCATATAAGAATCTGTTGACCAAATTTCCAGCTGTTAAGGCCACTGCTGTATTGAAGGTAAGCTTCCCTGACAGAAGTTTCAAAACAAAAATCGCTGCCATCTGCTTCAGAGCGATGATCGTTTGCATAAAATCCAATCAATTTCGTATCAAATCGTAGAAAATAATTTTTAAAAAAATGATTCTCATATTCAATACGTACGGAACTTCGATTATTAACTATATTATCCAGCTCTCTAGTTGGTACAGACACTTCATGCATCAAAGTGATAACCGAATTATCTATAAAAGAGTAAATACTCGAATTGAAAAAATCTCTATTATCTTTTTTAATTTTATCATCATTATATTGCAATCCATATACATCGATAGACAACAATTCTTGTTCTACAACATTATACTCATTAGTATTTGCAAAAACTGCAGAATTTAAAATATTAGTTGTCAAAATTAATGTGAATAAAAAATTTAATAAAACAATACAATTCATTTCTTTTTTCATTAATACATCTATCCAATAAAAATTTTATAGATATGCAGCATAAATTAGTTGTTGACGACACATTTTCATATAATGTGTATAACCAGTAAATATTTAAAATTAAATATATATATTTTTATATTCGATATAATCATTTTATTTATTTAATCCACATTGAAACAAGTCAATATTTATTGAATGATATTTTATCATTAGTATTTTTTTAAATCAAAAATTCATATATCATGATAAAATCATACCACTACTTATATAGTTCACGATAAGATACGATTAAAGATATATTAGAAAATGGCTATATTTATTTTAGTCATTTATTTTTAAGGTAAATATTATCACCAAGTAATAATTTTCATACCAATGCCTTTTGCGGATGCTCAGAACTACTTAGGTCAGTCATCCAACTCGGACTGCAGTCATCCTGATCAGTAACTGGAAGGTACAACCCTTTCAAAACATGCCTGGCATCAGGCGAGATTACGGATGGGACACTCAACGACCGAAATCAGCGAAATGGGCTTTCGGCGCTATTTTTCAGCCCATACCTGCGAGCGTTGTCACCGAATTCCTCTCACTGACAAAAAATCTCACAGGGCCCCACCCCCCTGATCCATTTGAAATTTTCCAACAATATAACTTGCTTGCACTGTCAAGCTGAGCTGCTATGATTCGTTTCTGATTGCGGGCGATGAGTTGAAAGGGCCGCCGGAGTATGTATCTCTGCCTGCTGCTAGGATTTCCTTCAGCCGGAAAATCCTGCCATTTGGCCATTATAGCAGCCGTTTATCGGTCACAGCGTCCTGAGCTCATCAATCAGGAAAAGGATACTCCACAAACGACTGGGCCCAAATTATGCGGGGCCGGAGCTGCAGACAGGGGGACAGCCTACTGTGTCACAATGTGAAAAACAGATGGAGAGTGTGGTATATCCACATAGCCTGTTGTACGGTCCGGCGTGTTCGGCGTACCGCTATTTGGCTGCTATCAGCCTGTTGAAAAACTCACCAGTCAGGGCATAATAGGAAAGCTGAATAGCAGGTTGATATTTTTACGGAGATTGTCATGAGTCTTGGCCGGCGCAAGGAACAGCAGCGCAGCATGTGGCTTTCGTATGATCAGTTTCCCCAAAGCAAGGGGCATGTCTTTTATGAGCGGCTGCAGAAAATCCTGCGCCAGGGCGGCTTTGACAGCCACGTCGAAAACCTGTGTGCTCCGTTCTACGCCGAAAAGCTCGGCCGCAAATCTATCCCGCCGGGCCGCTATTTCCGCATGCTTTTGATCGGCTATTTTGAGGGCATCGACTCGGAGCGCGGCATCTGCTGGCGCTGCAGCGATTCCCTGTCTTTGCGCGAATTCCTCGGCCTTGCACCCACCGAAACCGTGCCCGATCACTCCTCTTTGTGCCGTATCCGCCAGCGCCTGCCGCTTGAAGTCCATCACGAAATGTTTGTCTTTGTGCTCAAGCTTTTGGAGCAGGCCAACCTGCTGGGTGGAAAATACCTGGGAATCGACGCCTCGACCATGGAGGCCAATGCAGCCATGAAGAGCATTGTACGCAGGGACACGGGCGAGACCTATCAGGAGATGCTTGAGCGATTGGCTGAAGAAAGCGGCATCAAAACGCCAACTCAGGCCGAGCTTGTGGCCTTTGACCGCAAGCGCAAGGGGAAGAAAGCCTCTAACAAGGAGTGGCAATCGAGCACGGATGAGGAGTCTTGCATAGCCAGACTCAAGGATGGCCGCACGCACATGGCGTACAAGCCCGAGCATGTGGTTGATCTGGAATCTGGAGCGATAGTTGCTGCGGTGATACATCCTGCGGATCAGGGCGATACCAAGACTGTTGCGGACACGCTTACAGATGCTCAGGCCAAGCTGTGTGCGATCAGGGAGGAGGAAGAAGCGCCCGGTATTGACGAGCCCTTTGATCTGGTGGCGGATAAGGGCTATCATAGCCGGGAGGTCTTGAAAAGTTTGCCGGATTGTTGCCGCAGCCGGATCAGTGAGCCGAAAGCAAAGGGACATTTGCGCTGGTATGGCGATATAAAAGCGCGGGCAGCGGTGTACGGGAACCGTACCCGGCTGAAATCCTGCAAGGGCAAGGCGCTTTTGCGTGCGCGGGGCGAGAAAGTGGAGCGCAGTTTTGCCCTTTGCCTTGACCGGGGCGGTATGCGCCGCAGCTTTTTGCGGGGGATCGAGAATATAGAGAAGCGCTACATCATCCATGTCGCCGGGTTCAATTTGGGGATACTGCTGCGCGCATTGTTCGGCTTTGGCACGCCAAAGGGCCTGGCCGATGCCCGCGCATGGCTGATCTTTGCCCGGATTGGCGCTATGAATCTGCTCATATTGGTCATTTGGCCACCTAATACCGTCGAACAGCCGAAGGATCCCATAATTGTCTGCGCCTGTTGCCACGTCTGACAACCAGCCGTTGTTTATTGTGCTCAAAAAATACGGGTTGTTCAACGGACTGCTATGGTTATTCTTTTGACAAGCCAGCTAATGGTCTAAAGCGCCAATGGACAGACTTCAGGGCATGCAAGGAGGCCAAACTCTTTCGATACCGCTGCTCTTGCACGCCGCTTCGCCACGCTCAACCCGTCTGTACACGCAACATCAGCGAAAAAAGTGATCGCTTTTGCCCACTTTCTCCCTCGAATTGACCTCATCCCTTCCATTGTGCCGAGGAGACACCGCATGCCAGACCCGGTACTGGGCAGTACATTGCTTGAGGAACAACCGCGTCGACTTGAACCAACGATCCACGTGTACGGTCACGGCCACACCGACAACGTCCTCGGATATCCCCAGGGACACGCAATAACGGCCAAACGGCTGCGGGGCATCGACGCAATTTGACCCAAACCGAACAAGCTTCATTCTCCCCTGCTGCAGGAGGCAAGGCCACCGATGCATGCCATTGATCTATGGTTGGTGCGCTACCAGGAAATCATCGATCCTGACCTATTGACTTCACTAAGACAGATACTCAGCAACGAAGAGCGTTGTCGCGAACAACGTTTTCACTTCCCCGACGACCGGAAACGTTTTCTTGTTACACGGGCCACAGTACGTACCGTTCTGTCCCGATATGCGCCGCTGGCACCAGCAGAGTGGACATTCGCCGCAACCCCCTATGGACGGCCGTTCATCACTAATCCCCATCCCCACGCACAGGGCTTATACTTCAACCTCTCCCACACAAAGGGGCTGGTTGTTCTGGGCGTCTGCCGTGAACGGCAGCTGGGGGTCGATGTGGAAAACATTCGAACACGCAAAGCCTCGCCCGGTATTGCGGAACGTTTCTTCGCATCGAGTGAATGCGCTGATTTGGCACGCCTTCCCAAGAGTCTTCGCCATGAGCGCTTTTTTGAATACTGGACATTCAAAGAGTCCTATATCAAAGCGCGTGGACAGGGGTTATCAATCCCGCTTGACCGTTTTCACTTTTCCTTCCCTCAGCAAGGACGCGTGCAGCTTACTGTTGATGCTGCGCTCAAGGATGATGCCAACCGGTGGCAATTCTGGCAGTTTCGACCGGCAGCCGAGTATCTGCTTGCAGTGTGTGCCGAGCACAGGTCCAGTGAACCGACCACCATTTTTTTGCGCAGCCTGATACCGACCATCCGGGAAGAACACGTCCAGGCCATGCCCCGGGTTATCTCGCACGGGGCGGCCGGCCAAATTGAAACTCCCCTGTCAACCTGATCCCATGGCGCCAATCAAAGGGGTGTGCAAACCACCCTGCTCAAACACCCTGCCACGCTGAATAGCCCAACATGACAGCGTGTCGATATCT
This sequence comes from Desulfobulbus sp., assembly GCA_040776885.1. GTDB lineage: Bacteria > Desulfobacterota > Desulfobulbia > Desulfobulbales > Desulfobulbaceae > Desulfobulbus. Next base: position 349,815 of record JAXGZR010000002.1, read on the forward strand.
TCACGGGATGCAGGGGATGAAAAACGATTATGCAGGCCTATTGCAGGGCAAGCAAGGCATCAAAATTTTTTCGATCACGGCCAAATGGGGTTAAAATCGAATGGCCAGTTGAAAGGGAGGAGGCAGAAAGATTGTATTTGACAAAGGTCGCCATTGTGCCGGAAGGACCGACATCAATATAGCGGTATGGACCGTCCTGCTGTTCCAGACAATCCACTGTTTTTTTAAAATGAATCGGCTGGCAAACCACCTGCCAAAAAAAACCTTCAGGTAATTTCGACAAGGTGGCTGCACGGGCACAACAAACAATCGGGATCTCGCCTGACCGTACAGCAATGGTTTGCATGCAGGAAACGAACTGCTCACGGGCAGGGTCTATCCAGGGTGAGTGAAAAGCAAATGAAACTGCCAGCCGTTGATGGCTCACTCCCTGCTGGCGTAGATTCTGCTCAATGAATGCAAGGCTATGTCCAGCCGCAGAAACCACAAAATGATTGGCTAAATTTACCCCAGCCATTGCACTGTGGTTACGAAGAAAATCCTCTTCGTACAGCAACGGTTCGGCCAGTACTGCAATCATGCCGCCGCGCTCACAGGATGCTTCAAAGGCTTTCGCCTGTCCCACCACCGCCCGCATTGCATCTTCAAGTTCCACATATCCTGCAACCGCAGCAGCGGCAAAGCTCCCCAGACTCGCGCCCAATACCATGTCCGGCCTGATTCCCTCGTGGATCAAGCACTGGGCCAAGGCATATTCCACCATAAAAATCGCGGGATGCGTCAGGAGGGTGCGATCGAAAACCTCAGACTTGGCCGACGAATAGATGGCATCCAGTACTCGCTTGCCCGATTCCCTATACGCCAGTTCATCCAGCCGCAACATCCAGTCCCGAAAGACGGCATGCTGCGCAAACAGTTCCTTGCCCATCTGGTAGTATTGCGATCCCTGACCAGAAAACATGAACACCGTGGCACCAGCCATTGGTTTTCCCCCTCATTTCAATCAGAGATTCGAACCATTTTGGCAAACGATCAAGACCAGCGTACCGCAGGAGCAGGAGCGATGAACAATCGCTCCTGCTTCAGTTCCATGCCTTACGGAATTGCGCCAGATGTTGTTCACGAAAAGCCTGATCGATCAATACCCGCTGGGTTAAAAATTCCTCGGGAATTTCATGATCAAAAACAACTTTGTCTCGCACCATGGTCGATACGCGGCGACTGTTGAAATTCATCATGACCACTTGTCTTGGCCACCAGTGGTTGCTGATATTTTCTACACCACGCACTGCGCGCTCCTTGAAGCGTTGGCCGTTATGATCGTATAACTCCTCCTTCAGCAAGGTATAGCGTTCCTTATCAATCCAGGTAATAACTTTGCCGTATTTGGTCTTTCGAGCCCTTTCCTTTGTAGGTATCCACTGCAATACCCAGGCTGGACGCTGCTGAACACCACCTTCTACATGAACGATTGGAATCTCAACTTCCTCAAGAATTTCAAAATTGTAGTCTTTTAATTTTCTGTAATCGAGGTCTTCTATATAGAATTCCGAACCGAAGAAAGAACCACTATCATCACTATCCTGGGAAGATATGATTCGTTTTATTTTATTCAATGCTGGTAAATACGTCCAAGCTGAATTTTCCTTATTTGTATCATAGTATTCATAATTAAGCATCCCGATCCCTCGTTCACGTGCAGGTTCAAGGATCAAAGCAGCAGTTCGCTGATCGTCATCAATAAATTTTGAAAAATTTTCAACTACTGAAATTCTTGGCTTGGCTGAACATTGGAACCCATTCTTGCTAACAGTGTAGGGGCAAGTGCCAAGCTGGAACTTAGTGAGCATCGTTTGGTGTGATTTCCGCAAAACATAATCAAATTTTTCTGCGACCTCATGCGGATCCATTCCATAGCTCGGCGAAGCCATCCCCAAGACACAAGCTAAAATACCTGCGAGTACCGGCAAATAAAAACATCCACGATCATAAAAACGAACAATACGCATACTCATCTCCATAAAAAATTAAGGTAAAGTGATCATTATCCAAGTGGTTTAGGAATGGCGTGAATGATACCTTGCTCATCCTTGACTGGTTCACGATTAAATACAATCAACAAGGCGGGCATCAGGAACAAGTCATACAGAACAGCAGAAAGCATGGCAAACGAGCCAATAAAGCCAGCAGTAGCTGTTCCCACGCTTGAAGATAACATGAGGACGCTTAAACCAAGACCAAGTATGAGCGAACTGAAAACAACTGCCTGCCCTACTGATTCCATGGTACGTTGCAAGGCCTCAACCACTGTACACCCTTCATTGATAGCTTTCTTATAATGATCCATAACATGAATGGTGTCATCGAGTGCTATACCTATGATGATTGGTGCAATAAGACATGTGGTAAAATCCAAAGGAATTTTAAACAGACCCATAAGACCATATGCAAGGAGTGATGGTAACACATTAATAGACATACCAATAGTTGCCAGCTTAAAAGTACCGAAAACTGGCCACATGAGAATACTGATAGCCAACAGTGCTATACCAAAGGATGCAAGCGATTGCTTAGATAAATAATCTGCACCAGTCATCATCAAGGTAAACAGACCGGTGACCCTAGCTTTTGCTTCTGGATAGTCATGATTGTGTATAGTCGTTAAATACCTGTCAACATCCTGCTGCAAACTATTAAATACCTTCCTGTATTCATACGACCCAGCATTGCGTAGATAAACTGTGATATGGGCACTGCTGTAATCATCGGTGACCATTTTCCGGCGCTCGGTTGGATTGGAGTTATCGAACATGAATAAAGTTTGTGAAAGTAACTCTGGAGTTGGCGGCACAATGTGCATCTCAGGTCGATTTTCATTAAGTGTTTGATAGGACTTCTTTGCGACATCAGCAATAGATGCCGTCCGTATGACATACTGGCTATATTTCTGTTCTATCTCATTTTGCATCTCTTCCAATTTTTTCAGTACCCAAGGCTCTTGAAAGGCATACGGTACGCCAAGATCGAAATAGACGGCAAGGGTCTGCGAACCAACCATGTTTTGGTCAGCGACCATAAAATTTTCTCGCATCTTCGAATCTTTAGGATACTGAGCCACAGGATCGGTATCAATCCTCACCTGGGAAGCCCCATAGATGGTTGCAACGAAGACACCCGCAAACAGGGCTATGATGGTAAAACGATTCCGTTGCACAAAAGGGATAATCCGAGTCAGCCATCGTTGCAGCATGCCGCTGATATCAGGAAAAAGCCGCCCCAAGGACATCCTGGTCAGCAGCGAATTGGAGTGTTTCATCGTGGTGGGCTGCCATAGATCGATCAGCAGTGGGAGCAAATAAATTGCCAACAACCAGGCTATGCCTATACCGGCGGCCGTCATCACGGCAAAAACCCGCATCGGGACAATAGGAATGATACCATCCGACAGCATGGCCGCCATGGTGGTAATGGAGGTCAATAGCGTTGCGTTGCCCGAGTTGTAGTAGGCGCGACGCATTGCCTGACGATGGTCAAATCCTTGGTCGCGAAAATGGACATATCCGGAAAGGATGTGGATACTGTCGGCAATACCCACTACTAGAATCATGACGATGGTCAGCACGACAAAACCGGTTACGGTCATCCCCAGCCAGCCTGTAAAGCCAACCGTCCAAATGCAACTCAGTACCACAATCACAATTGGCCAGAGCATGCCACTCAGGTTGCGAAAAAGACTCCACAGGACTACGACCATGATACCCAGCATGGCGAGATAGAGGGTTTGGGCCTCTTCAAGCACCATGACATCATGCTCGGTGGTGGCGGCATTACCCACTGGGTAGTATTTGAAATATCCAGCGAACTCCGGCTTCTCCAAGGTGACCTGAATCGCCTTGATAAAATCATAGTACTCCGAGAGATCAGTGGATTGAAACTGCATGGCAGCCTGTTCGGCTGTTCCGTCAAACGCCATGGACACATCTTCGATGCGCAGCTCGCTCAAGCCCGTTTCCCCTGCACCACTGTGCAAATCAGGGGCTGAGCTATATTGCGCAAGGCCAAAGTCGGTCTCAATAACAATGCCGCCATAACGGCCATCCGGAGAGAAATAGAGTTTGGGAAAGGTCTCCTGTGATTGGGCCATCGCACGAATCTTATCCAGCTCATTTTGTCCGGAGGGAACCGGCCCCCGAATCAAATGGCGAGAAATAAGGGCATCACCTTCTGCGGTGAGGACTGGAGCATTGGGCAGGGCGGTAATTTTGACGATGTGCCGCAAGGGAGATGGTTCGCCCTCCTTCAGATTCAACTTGCGGGTGAGCAGATCCTCTCGAATCCCCCGCGCCAGTTCCAAGGAGCGCTGGGAAAACACGTCTCCATCCGCTGGCTCGTAAATGACATAGAGGTTGTCATCACTGCCGAACTGGCTGCGAAAAGCCTCCAGCGATACCAGGCTTGGATCGTCCTTTTCAAACCATCCCTCAACGGTCATGTCAAACTTGACCTTGCCCAATCCCATAAAGGCCATAACCGTCAATCCGATAAACAGCGGCCAAAGCAGAATCCGAGCCTTGCGCATCTGCTCTGGCACGCCCTCGAAATAGTTATTCATGCCCTGACCTATACGCCGGGTAATGGATGCATATGATTTCGTCATCTGTTTGTTTTCCTTTCAGTCAAAGCAACAAGGGGAACGCCATTCATTCTCTGGGTTGGCTTAAAGGGTTCGACGAACAGGGCATGCACTGACCAGTCACACAGTTTCCTGTTCAGGGTCTGTTGCAGGCGTTTGCGCGGCTTTGGCAAAAACCTGATGAATTTTTTGGGCCACTGCGGGTAAGGAATCCTCTGCAAGCAAGGTGAAATGATCACCCTTGATTTTGAGAACACGCGCTGCCTGGGGGAGCAATTGATTCCACCCATAATCCTTGGGTGCTTCAGGATAACCATCACTTGCCCGGATCAAGGTCATTTCAAGGGGCTCTTCAAGCTGTGCCGGACGATATGCCCGGCAAGCCCGTTCACTGGCTTGGGCAGCTGCAAAGGTCAGGAGAAATTGCGCTTCCGGTACGCTGAGCCCAAGGCTACCCAGAATATGGTACAGAAATTCGCCACGTTCGTTTTCCTGGCATTGACGGAGCTCGTCAGCGGTAAGTGAAGATTGTCCGCCCAGCGTACTGACGAAATGATTGAACACCTCAACCATCTCCTCCACCGGATCCTTGCCAGGTACCAGCGGGCATAGGCTGTCCAGAAGGATGAGCGATACCGGCAAGCCGTGGTCCAGCATCAATTGGCGTGCCATCTCAAAAGCGATCACGCCGCCGTTGGAATACCCAAGCAATCGGTAGGGTCCAGTGCTGTTGACGGAAAGCAGTGCCTGGATATTTAAGGCGGCAATGCTCTCAACGCTATCCAGGAAGGGGAAACGGCCATCCAGCCCCACGGTTTCGAAAGAAAAGAAGGGTTGATCAGCTCCCAGGGCAAGGCAAAGCTGCTGCATGGAAAAAACCCCGCCCCCTGCTCCCGGCACAGCATAAATCGGTGGTTTATCCCCTTTTCTCTGTAGGGGGATCAACACATCGTCAGGCTGTGGGATTGATGTATCCTCCTGCGGGGCGGGCGACACTGCCGGCAAATCACCAAGTTCGTCCTTGTTCGGCTGCGTGGGGGAGACCACAAGGGAATCAAGGGCCTGCGGATAGGTTGCAGCCAGATAGGCCGACAGACTACTTATCTCGGGATATTTATACAATACGCTGGGGGAGAGGTTGGCGCCGAGCAGTTTGTCAGTTTTAATGAGCAGATCAGCCACTCCGATGGAATTCATGCCCAGTTCAATGAAGTCTTTGTCCAGGGCCACTGCGTCAATGGGAATTTGGAGTTGGGCAGCGACTTCGGAACAGAGATACAGTTCAATTTTTTCTTCCCGGCTGAGCTCTGCCGCATCAGGGGGTACGGTTCCCGGAGTACGGGGACGATAGAAATGCCACAGCGAAGTGAAAGGGTTATCTGCAAAGGCAGATACCTTTTCCACCGAGACAGGCTGATCTTCTGGGAAGGTGCTGGTGACAACGACAGCTGTACCCGTAACCTGGGTACTGATATCCACCCAATACCGGTCTTTGGCAAAGGGATATGCCGGCAGGCTGATCAGTTGAGCCGCATGGCCTTGCCAAATCGTTTGCCATGGGATAACAACGCCATTCACCCACAGCTTGGCCACATGCTGCCATTGCAGTGTACGCAGGCTCTGATTCAACTGGATTTGGGCCATGTCGGCAGTGACCAAACTCGCCAGAGAATACCTGTCATCCTCTGCAAATCGGCCATAGAAGATCCCCCTGGACTCAAGGCTCATCCTTTCCCTAATGCCTGACTTCAGCACCAGGCCCAATTTATCGAGTAATTCCTGGCATGAGGCAGCAACAATGGCCAGTCGCTCCGTAAGCGCTTCCCGGCCTGTTTGCGATGTATATATGAGATCGAAAAAAGGAACAGTCGCCTCTCTCCCGGAAAGGAAAGTTATATACTCTTGTACATACTGTACTAGACGCTCTTTGTTCTTGGCCGAAAGCAGAAAAACCTGTTTGCCACTTGGCGTGTTTGGCGCATCCTCAACTTTCGGTGCCGCGTCCTGATATTCCTCCAGCAGGATATGGATATTGGCACCGCTGTCGGCAAAGGAGTTGATACCCGCTCTGATGGGACCTGTTTTCTGACGTATCTCCTCAAAATCTATTTCCCGGTCAGCGATGTACAGTGGGTGGTTCGGGTTATCTACATCAAGAAAACTGTTTACTTTTTTTACCGAAATAGTTGCTGGAAATTTTTTGTGAAAAAGCGACAAGGCAATTTTTATGACATTGGCAAGACCGCTGACTGACTCAACATTGCCGATATTGCCCTTGAGCGAGCCTAAAGCACAAAATTTTTCCTGCGCCCCACCAGTGCCAAAGATTCCCTTGATACCCTCGTATTCAAGGGAATCCGCCCATTTGTTGGCATATCCATCCACCTCAATGTAGCGGACAGTTTGATAGTCAACAGAAGCCTTGTCGTAGCAATCGCGCAGCACTGCCGTAATCGGCTCATGCCTTACTTCGGAAATATCCCTGGCAGCGCCCCGATAATTCTGATGACACGAGCGAATAAGGCTATACACCCGGTTGTGGTCTTGTTCCGCCTCATGCAGCCGTTTGAGTACAATGACAGCCACCCCTTCCCCGCGGGTAAAGCCATTGGCATTGTCATCAAAGACCGCTGTGGTGCCATCCGGAGAAAGCACTCCGTATTGGGAAGTCGCTATATAATCATCGGCGAACAGATTGAGCGACACTCCGCCAACAATCGCCAAGTCGCTCTCACCGTTTTGCAGCGACAGACAGGCCCGATTAATCGCCACTGCCGAGGAGCCGCAATTGACATTGATCGATTCGCTTGGCCCGTGCAGGTCAAACATGTAGGAGAGACGGTTAGAAAGGTAGTAGGCCGGGCTTGATGAGCTGAACAGCGGTCCTTTGGTGAAATCCTTGTTGTGCAAACGGCGCAGATAATGCTCGTACTCGGAGTATTCATAGCCTATGAAAACACCTGTCCGGCTTCCTGCCAGCGTATTCATGGCTAAGCCTGCGTCCTCCACTGCCCGATAGGTCTCCTCCAGCAGCAGGCGCAGCTGGGGATCCATGTGCATGGCCTCTTCAGCTGGAATATCGAAAAAATCCGCATCAAAACAATCTACATGGTCAATGAGGGCACCCCATTTCGACACGGTTTTGCCAGGTGTCACCTCTGCAGAATAATGATCCTCCCAGATCCAGCGCGATGCAGGGATTTCACGTATGCTGTTTTTACGGGCCAGGAGATTGTCCCAAAACACCCGATGATTGGGAGCATCCGGTAAACGGCAGCTGATACCGACAATGGCCACGGTTGGCGTTTGCGTCCTGCCTTGTCCAAGGCCAGCATCCGCAGCAAGACCATAGTGATGGAGCAGTGCGGAGCCATGCCCGGTGATCATCGAATCGACGATTTCGTCAATGGAGGTAAAACGACGACCGGAGAGATTAATCGCGTACTTGTCGGCCACATAGGCCACTACATCCTGATAGGGAGCGGCTTCCTCCTGCCCGGCAAAAACTGCCGCATCCAAAGGCGGAGCAGATATCTTCCGTGTCTCGGCTGCCTGATGTGGTGTCGTCTTTTCCTGCTCCTTTTTAAGGCCTTCCAATAAATCGGCCAAGCCACGCACAGTATTGACGTTTGAAAATTGTGCCGGAGTTAAGGTGAGATCAAACTCTTTTTCAATGTTTTCCATCAACTCCATAACTATCAAGGAATTGATACCAAAAGTCTCAAAATTGGCGTCGAGGTCCACCTTTTCGGCGGGTATCTTCAGGGTTTCCTCGATCAGTCTGATAACCTCACCCAGGATGTCGATATCTGTAGCAAGCGCCATGTCAATTCCTCTCTCCGAAAACGCCTTGCAGATCGGTTAAAATGAGCTGTTTGAGCCGCCCGGCTTGCGGTGAGGACTCACCAATGTTCTTGGTGGCAAGGATGGCACTCGACATCTCTGCCCCATACGCCTGCTCGGACGGTGGCTGGAAGGCATCCTCAGAAACGGGTGCCGGCTCCGGCTCAAGAAAAAATTGATGCTCCAGCAAGGTATCGACACTTCTTTTCACTGCCTCCACAATTGCTTGCAGATCCTCGCTGGAATGGACTGTAGTGAGAAAACAGTTCCCTGAGGTTGATGTCTCCAGACCATTGAAACGGAGTAAGAAAAAGAAGAGTTCCCTAACCAGACCAAAGGGATCGTCGAGCACCTGAAAGCGGAACAGCGAACTGAAGTATTCGGTCGTCAGCGGCACCTTTTTTTTCTGGAAATAGGCATTGATTTCCAACGCCAACGCCTCGGTTTTCCTGTTCAGCTCGCCCAGCGCACAGGTGCAGGTATGATAGGTACAGCTCTGCCCCTGCTCGCACAACTCCTGCATTTTCTGGCAGATAGCCAGGGTTGCAGCCACTTTCAGCGAATTTTGGGTATGGGTGCCCGCCATCATGGTTCTGCGCAGACTGGGCATGGAATCGTCGTCGAAACGCCATATGCCACCATCCACATAATTCATGTACTTGCCAAGGCCTGCAATTATACCGGTGGGCATGCCCCCACCTGCTACCTTGCCATAGGTGGAAATATCTGGTTTTACCTGGAAATACCCTTCTGCCCCCTTCACGCCTGCGCGAAAGCCTGTAATCATCTCGTCAAAGATGAGCACAATATCCCTTGCCAGGGTTATCTTGCGCACTTCCTGCAGGTACTCTCCAGGCTGCCGTGATGGAAAACGCGACTGAATCGGTTCGATGAGCACACAGGCAATCTCTTCTGCCCGTTCTTCAATGCGCTGCAGCTGCTCCATGTCTCCGTAGTCGAGAATAATGATTTGATCCGCGAATTCCTGCAGCATGCCAAGGCCGGCAGACATACTGCCGCCCTTGCGGTTTCTGAAGGCAAGCACTGCATCAGATAAGCCATGGTAAGAACCATCGCAGATAACGATGTATCTCTTGCCCGTGGCAGCCCTGGCTATTCGTACCGACCACATCAGCGCCTCGGTGCCCGACTGGGTGAATACCATCCGCTCATGGCCGGTCAGCTCGCAAAAGAGCCGCGCCGCTTCAAATAGATCCTCACTGTACGCCACCAGGGGATACCCACGGCTCATCCGTTCTGTTAAAGCCTTTTTCATGAATTCCGGCTGGTGCCCGAACAGGTTGACCCCGTTATCGCCTGCAATATCTATGTACCTGTTGCCATCCACGTCATAGATGTACGCACCTTCTGCCCGATCGTAGGTCAGTTGGAACTGCAAGGCCTTGAGTGCCTTTTTCAGGCCAGCGGTCTTTCTCTGGTCAACAAAGTAGGTTTGATGCCGCAGGGCATTGTCCTTGGATTTGGGCACCCGCCTGCCATACTCCTCGGCCATTTTTCCTATAAAGCTGAGGTGTTCATCCGTGAGATTGAGTTCATGCAGCGATTTGAGTAGAGGCGCTGCCGCCTCTTCCTGGGGACCTGAGACAGGCTCACCATTGCCCTTCATAGTGTCCCCTACCAGGGCACGCAGGCTGGCAAGTATCTGAATCTTGTCCTCTTCGGGCAGTTTGTCGAAACTGCGTCGAGCCTCCTGTTTATCGATTTTCTTTGCGAGGATATTGTCGAGCACATCGTCCGCCGTCTTGACCATGATCGTCTTCCTTACAAAATCTGTTCTATGATCTTCTCAAATTCATTGGCAGCATTGCCATTCTCTCCGTCTTCGTCCTGATTGCTCCCGCTCTGATACACCGCATCCAACAACCGGGAAAACGTATCGTACTCCGCCTCCAGAGCGCCTTGTGCCGGGGGCATCTGTAACTCCAGGCCTTTGAGCAAGACGCAAATGTTCCCTTCTCCATCGGTCAGATCGATATCGAACCGGTGCACATCTTTTCCTTGCCCCTTACCTCGGGCATAGCGCACCCAGGCATACATCGCGGAGGAGCACGTTCCGGTTATCACCAGAGAGGACAGCTTGGCTGGGTGCGTGGGTTGTTCAGGACCGGGGGCCATACCGGTGGCAAGCAGCCATGCAGCTTGCAGCACCCCATCCAACATCGCCGGATGCAGCGTGTATTCATGAGCGCTGTGCTCCACAATCGCTGGCAGACGCAACTGTACGAGCAGCTGTTGATCGCCAGAGTACAGTGCTGCAATGGACTGCAATGCTGGCCCACGATGTGGAACAAGTCGCTGCCGAAGTCCATTGAGAACCTCTTTGTCAAAAAGACCATGGCGCATGAGCGATCTGATCCTGTCGATATCAAGGACAGCCGTGGACGGAGACTTGCCGATACCTACCGAACCACGGCACAGCACTGGGTCCAATACCCGTTGATCCGATGGCTCTCCTGTACCCCGGATCTCATAGGCTATAGATGAACGGGTGCGAAAAACAGACACCATCACGGCCAGCCTACCGGGTTCGGCCTGGCTGGGCCATTCGATGTCAAACAACTCCATCACCGCGGGTGTTTTTTGTTCGGCCCGGGCAAGCTGTGCAGCAAGCCATCCCATTTCCAGATATGCAAATGGGGGCAGGCTCTTGCCGTGGTCAAGCAACAGGAGCTCAGCACCGCTAAAATACGAGCTGAATCGCTGCTCGCTGAGGACAGAGACGTTTCGGTGCAGCAGAGGATGCAAAGCCGCAGCCATGACACCGGCAGAAGCGGCCTGGTGTTTGCTTGTTTTCTCGATCCATAGCCGCTGTCGGGCAAAGGGATAGGTGGGCAGGTGGATACGTTTGGGTGACCGGCCATCTGCGGCCGGTTCCATCAACCTGCCCCAGTCGATTTCATCTCCCTGCACCCAGGCTGCAGCAAGACGATCATACGCACGCTCAGCTACCCATGTCTCGATATCCTGCCTGCGCGACTGCTGGCCAGCCTCTGTTTCCGCCACACTTAAACCCTGCTCGTTGCGTTTGTACCGGTCAACCCGACCACGGTATATGCCAATCGCCTCCTTACCGGCTACAAAGGAGGTCAACAGTTCCTTGAGGTGTTCCACTGAATCCGCCACCATGACAAGTCGCTCTTCCATGACATCACGGCCCGCATGCAGCGTAAAGGCCAAATCCGCCATACACACCTCGTGGGTGTTCAGGTGAGCCAGCAGCAACCCGGCATAGTCGAGCAGCCGCTCTTTGTCCTTGGCCGACAACACAATGGGGTATGGTCCTGACCGTGCATCCGCAGATAGATCTTCCGCAACCAGATATTCTTCCACAACCACATGAGCGTTTGCCCCGCCCCAGCCAAACGAACTCACACCCGCTCGCCTGGGCAGATCAGCGCCATTGCCATCTTTTGGTGCGGGCCAGGGCACGGTGTGCGTGGCAATATAGAAGGGTGATCCTTCCAGATCGATATATGGGTTGAGGGTTTGGAAATGGAGCAAGGCGGGAATCTCTCGGTGCTTTATGGCCAGGAGCACCTTGAGCAAGCTCGCCATACCAGCTGCGGGTTCCAGATGACCAATGTTGGTTTTCACTGAACTCAGGCCACAGTGTGGATGGGTTGGAACAGGATGCTGATATTTTTTGTACAGATCGGAAAAGGATTTTTTCAAAGCCTGGATTTCGATGGGATCACCCAGGCTGGTGCCAGTGCCGTGACACTCAATAAAACCAACAGTTGTCGGATCGATCTCGGCCTTGTCGTAGGCCTCGAACAAGAGTTCGGCCTGGGCCTTGGGATTGGGGGCTGTCAACATGGTGACCCTGCCGCCGTGATTTTCCGCCGTGGCCCTGATGACCGCATAAATTGGATTACGGTCTACCTCGGCCTGGGCCAATGGTTTGATGAATATGGCCCCCACTCCTTCACCGCGCACATATCCATTGGCGTCCTTGTCAAAGGTCTTGCATTTGCCATCTGCACTCAACATGCCAGCGGCGCTGAGGGAAATGTGTGCTGTCGGCGTCAGCATCACCTGGACTCCCCCGACTATGGCCATGTCGCAGCCACCTGTGTGGATGGATTCAATGGCGTGATGCAAAGCGACCAGTGAACTGGAACAGGCCGTATCCACCGGGACACTTGGACCTCGCAGATTGAGCAGATAGGAGATACGGTTGGCCAGGATCGAATGCGAATTACCCGAAGCCGAAAATCCGTCCAGACTCGCCTGGTATTCGGACAGGACATCGATATAATCCTTGGAAGATGCACCGACAAAGAGGCCGGTTCGGGTGCCCGACAAATCTGACACCCTCTGTCCGGCATCCTCGACAGCGCTCCACACCGTCTCAAGAAAAATCCGTTGTTGCGGATCCATCATCTCCGCCTCCCGCGGCGTAATGCCGAAAAAAAGCGGATCAAACTTGTCCACCTCCTTCATGAAACCGCCCCATCGGGAATTCGACTTGTTGCTTTCCTTGATCGGATTGCCGTCATACTCTTCCCATATCCAGCGGTCGCGTGGGATCTCGGTCACCAGGTTGCGTTCATTTTTGAGATGATCCCAGAATTCCTCGAGATTTCTGGACTGTGGCATAACCCCAGCGATACCGACAATGGCTATGGGCTGTTCGATGAAACGATACTTGCGGCCCAAATGGTGTGGAACCCTTTGCCCGTGGCTCCATGCCTGCATTGATGGGGAGGGGCGAGGTGGCTGGACTTCGGGCACTTTGTCAACAGGCGGCAGCGGCGTACCTGACTCACCGGGTGCAGCAGCGCCCTGTCCCTGTACCCGTGCCATCGCACCGGCATGCTCGCCGACAAGCGCTCCGGCGATGGTGCGAATCGATGGATATTCGAAGAACAATACCGGATTGATATCCAGTCCGTAGCGTTCGTTGATGGTATTGGCAAAGGTGGTCAGTCCAATGGAATCAAACCCAAGATCAGGGAGAATGCTGTCCAGAGACAAGTCATCCCTGCTGATTTTGAGCAATTCCATGACCATATGCGACAGCTCGTGGATAACCCCATCAAGCAAGATGCCGGCGTCCTGACTGTCCAAGGTCGGTGGTGCCTTTACAGAAGGGACGGTCTTGGAATCAGGATGCCGCACCAGACCCCATGCCTGTTCAATTTTGCTCTGAATCCCTTCCAATACCGCGGCATGGGGAAATTCGAGAGGAAGCACCCTGAGCAGGGCATGCAATCCGACCTCCCTGCGCAGGGGCTTGATGCCCAGGTTCCTTCTGAAAAAAAGTTCGGTCTGCTCGTCCAAACGCATGCCGCCATCCGCCCAAAGAGACCAGTTCAGACTCAGCGTTCTTCCCCAGCGCAATCCCCGCGCGCGCAACTGTTCTCGATGGGCGGCAAAGGCATCCATATAATGATTGGCAAAGGCGTAGTCACACTGACCGGTATTGCCTCCAATGGCCGCTAAAGAGGAAAAAGTGACAAAAAAATCGAGCTGTTCCTCCTTGGTCTGCTCATCAAGAAGGAAAGTGCCGAAGACTTTCGGCGCAAAAACCGCCTCCATTTCTGCCAGGGTTTTATTGCGAACAAAGGAATCGCGCAGGACTCCAGCACTGTGAATGATGCCGTCAATGCGACCAAAACGGATTTTGGCTTCTGTCACTACCTGATGTACGTCCTCGGCGTTGGCAATATCTGCCGCAAGATACACGACCTCGGCTCCCTGCTGACGGATCATGTCAAGCTTGGTACTGATCCGTGGCGAAGGCTGGGAGCGACCGACCAACACCAGTCTTGCCTGGCATTGCTGGGCCAAAAATTCGGCAAAAATCAAACCAAGGCCTCCTGCACCGCCCGTGATGAGATACACGCCGCGCTGCTTAAGTCCCGCGCCAAAGCCGGTGGTAGTATCAATCGGTGGAGGTGAAAAGCGCTGCAGGGTACGGACGAAACGGAGATCGTTCTGGTAGCGAACAGTCATCTCCGCTTGACGGTGGACGTGCAGTTCTGACAAAATCATGCCTGCCCAAGCATGCACATCGACCGTTTCCCGCTGCACGGATAGAACCTTGCCCTCTAGTTTGGGATGTTCCAGACGTACGCTGCGCACAAGGCCGTTGATCGCTTCATTATGCGCCGATACGGCATCCACAGCGCTCCAGTAGGTGTACAGGAGCTGTGTTGCCGCAGGGGGCTTCTGCTCGACCAGTACCTGGCAAAGCAAGAAAAAGGCATATACACCGTACCGTAACGCCAGGGCCAACTCCTCCCCGCTGTTCGGCTCCGATGGCTCGGCCCAGGCATAGCAGATTTTTTCACACCGTATACCGTGCTTGTTCAGGGCTTCGAACAACCGCACGAAATCATGTTTGTTGTCAGGGGCAACGCGATAGCTGCCATCTTCCTGCTCCGCAAACTCGGTGCCAGGAAGCACGAGTACGGTGTGCGTCCCCTGCTCCACGCAAGCGCTCCGCAGGCTTGCATCGCGTGCAAACAGGAGCAGCCGTCCGGTATGGGGCTGCAGCTCATCCAGATCCGAACGCTGCCACACATGGGTATAGAAGAGTTCACGATACTCCTCTTCCAGCTGGGTTGCCGGCGGCGGAACGGGTTTTTCATGAACATTGGCCAAGGGAACTCCTACGGATTCACGGATTCGCACCAATACCTTGCCCCGTTCGTCTGTGATGGTCACATTTTCTCGCGATACCCCTGAAATTGCGGTTCTATCTCTGTCAACTCTGCTCACATGGCTGTAGCACATGGGTGTGAGCGGATGCAAAAACTCGACCTCACCGATGGAGTACGGGACCTTCATTTCCCCGTCCGCAGCACCAAGCTGGCTGGCTACTCCTGCCTGCATAGCGGCATCGAGGATGCAGGGGTGCAGGACGAAAGCGTCAAAATCTTCTCGCCGCACATCCGGCAGCTGGAGTGCCCCCAGCACTTCCTCCCCATTACTCGTCACTTCCTGTAACAACTGAAAGCTGGGCCCATACTCCAGGCCGAACCGGGCAAACAGCGGATACGCGGCCCTGCCATCAACATTGTTAACGCAACGGGCCTTGATGGCGTTGATATCGAGATATTCCGCTGTGCTTTGCTTTAGGGCTTCTCCGGGCAGCAGTTTGCCTTGCGCGTACAGCTGTTTCCCGTGCCCCTGGCTGTGACTGAAAATCTCAAAGGTCACGGCATCTGCACCAGGCCTCAATTCGATGTAGGCCTCGGTTGGTACGGATTGCTGCACCGTGAGCGGACTCACCCAAGTAACATTTTTGATTGTGCGCACGGGCAATCCAGTGGCGATTTCTCCAGCTTTACGCGCCATATCCAGATAGGCGGTGCCGGGCAAGGTGGCTATGCCTGAGACGATGTGGTCGCTGAGGAAAAACTCCTTGATGTGAAATCGCTTGCGAAACAGCTGACGGGAAAAGGTAGACTCGTTGCTATCAATGAGTGGGTGGAGAGCTGCTGAGGCCTGCGGAGCATTCTCGTTTTCCAGGGGAGCAACTGCAGCAACCCAGTGGCGTTTATCTGCAAAAGGATAAGTAGGTAAAGAGGTCCTGCGCCCCTGCCCTGGCATGAATCCTTGGCAGTCGGCAAGCAGACCTTCAATCCAAAGCTGTGCCAGTTTGTGCGGCTCACGGTTTTGGCTCAGCAGGTTGACCAGCTGCGTTTTCTCCTCTTGATTGAGCAGTTTGCTCCACCCTTCACTGTGTTGTGCTTGACCGACAAGGACGCCCGTATTCTCCTTGCCATGGATAAAGGCATCCAGCCGGTTGATGAGTTCCTGCTTGCTGGCGGCAATGAAAGCCGCCCGGTGGCGAAACGATTTGCGGCCGTTTTGCAGGGTAAAGGCGATATCACACAGGGACTGTGCGTCGTCTTTTTGCTGCAAGTGACTGTGCAGGCGGCGGGCCATATCGCGCAACTGTTCTTCATTGCGGGCAGAAAGGGGAAAAAGATAGCCACCGGCAGGTATGCTTTCTTCAGATGAAGGACAAGCATATGCTTCAACAATCACATGGGCATTGGCGCCACCCGCCCCAAAGGAACTGACTCCAGCCCTGAGCGGTATGCGCACACCATCCCTTTCTCTTTCAACCCATGGCTCCAACCGCCGCTGTACGTAAAAAGGCGAGCCTGTAAAATCTATATGTTCATTCAGCTCCTCCGCATGTAGCGATGGGACCAATTGACGATGCCGCATCTGCAACAGCACCTTACACAGACTAACGACACCGGCAGCGGCCTCCAGGTGACCGATATTACTTTTTACCGAACCTATCGGGCAGCCTTGGCGTTCGGCGCCATGGGCCTGAAATACCTTGGTAAGCCCGGTGATTTCAATCGGGTCCCCCAATTCGGTGCCAGTTCCGTGGGCCTCAACATAGCCAATAGTCCGCGCATCCACACCGGCACGTTGCAATGCTTCGCCAATGATCTCGCTCTGCGCTTGGGGGCTTGGCACGGTGTATCCACTGGTCCGGCCACCATGGTTAACCACCACACTTTTAATGGTGCCATAAATCTGATCCCTGTCCTCAATTGCCTGGGCAAGCGGCTTCAGTAAAATCGCACCAACGCCCTCTCCGGCCACATACCCATTGGCCCCTGCTCCAAAGCTGCGGCAGACGCCATCCGGAGACAGTGCCCCACCCTGGTGGTTAATATCAAATTTGTGCTGATGTACATCCAGGTTGACCCCGCCGACCAGGGCACTGGAGCAATCACCTTTGCCAATCGCCTCGCAGGCCAAATACAAGGCGGTCAAACTTGACGAACACGCCGTATCCACGGTGAGGCTTGGCCCGGTAAAATTCATCCAATAGGACACACGGTTGGCGATACTCCATAAGAAAGAATTAGGGCTGACATTGTTGCCGGAGAGTTTTTCCTCTACGCCCACAATCTGGTACATGGCCCAGACCGCACCGACAAATACGCCCACCTTCCGTTTTTCCGCATCCTGGCCCAGAAGTTCGGGGTAGTAGCCGGCATCTTCCAATGTCTCCCAGGCAACTTCGAGAAAAAGCCGTTCCTGGGGATCGAGCACCTCGGCTTCACGTGGGGAAATATTGAAAAACAGTGAGTCAAACCGGTCGATTGAGGTCAGAAAACCGCCCCGGTATGACTGACTAAAACGGTTCAACCGCCGCAACAGGCGTCGAGAGGCAGGCATTTCATCAACACAATCTTTACCACTTCGCAGGTTTTGCCAAAATTCATGGATATTGTCCGCCAGGGGGTACCGCCCGGCCATGCCAACAACGGCAATATCCCCCTGCAAATGAACCGAATCGGTCACTGGAGGCGGCGAGGCCGTTGGCGCCACATCCGCTACCGGCAGTTTTTTCATCTGCTGATTCCCTGCGGCAAGCGGTCCGCCTGCCACCGGTGTTTCTTCTTTTTTCTCTGCACGTCGACCATCAGACTGCATGGCAGCAGTTGCTTGGACAAGTGGGGTCTGTATAGTGTCGTCTGCCCCATGCATACGGACGAGTTCGAAATGGGCGTACACATCTCCTTGGGATTCCGATCCTCCCCTTATTCGCAGCTCGGGAATATTGTTCTTCTCGCGGAACATGTGCACCAGACGGCGGGCAACTTCTTCCGCCTGCTGCAGTTTTAATCCCACAGGAATCGCTAGACGGACCAAACCATTCAAAGGGGTGCTTTTCTGCATGCCCACACTATGGGCACCAGCACGAATACCGCTGCCAAGATACAGCCAGGCGAGGAAGGAAGGGACAATGGCTTGAAACTTTTGAAATTCTGGCAATTTCTTAACATCAACAAGCACACAATGACCGCCCACGGGCCGCACGACAGGCACATCCGAGGCATCCAATGCTTTCCAGATGGTCTCCACGGCACGCATTCTGCGCTCTGCCCGAGAAGCGATCTGTTTGCGGGCCTGCAAAGCCAAGCCAACGAGCTTTTTCTCCATGATGTCCAGTCCGCCGCCCTCCTGGGCGAGCAAATCCTGTACCTTCACAAGGAGCTGTTCATCATTGGTGGCGAGAATACCCCCCCGGTCAAGCCCGAAATCCTTGGCCAAACTGCCAACGACCACATCCGCACAGGCGAGAATCTCCCGGGTAACTGTCCAAAGGTCCTTTCCTGCACACTCTTCTTCTTGTTCAATCAACAGATGGGCATTTTCCAGAACCCTTGTGGCGTCAATCACCAAGTCTATGGAGTGCCGGCTCAATGCCTCTTTGATGCGGCGCAGATTGCCTAAGGATATCGGCTGTCCGCCAGAGGCATTGTTGCCTACCTCCACACAGACAAAGGCAATCTTCTCTGCCTGTTTGGTCAGCTGTTCCTGCAGCAAGGACAGATCCAACCCGCCCTTAAAAAGAGTATCGGTCTCGGTCTGAAAGACTGCGTTAGACGGGATTTCAACGGGAGAGAATCCGTTGTCTATCTGATGGTAAATACCGGTTGGAAAGAGCAGATTCTCCAGCACCACCCCTTTTTTCTGCCGTGCCTTGCAAAACAGATGTTCAGCTGTTCGCCCGGCATCGGTCAGTACAAAATAACGAAAGGGGAAGATACCCTGCAGCGCATCATTGATGTTGATATGCTGCTGAACTTGGCTGCGGAGATGGGCAATGTGCTGCTGAACGAACGGACATGCGGTCAGCTGCGCCCAAGAATCCGTCTTCAGATCAAACTCAACGCTTACATCCTCGATGTTCAGCGGATTGAACCCAGCCTGGGCAAGTGCCTCAAATCTTTTATCGCAGGCAACAGGCGCAGTCTGCGCCATGGTTGACACGACTCCAGACCGGATGTCCTGTTGTGTCGGCGCTGTCTCTGTTTTCGGCAGCACTGCAGGCGGGGCTGCCTGCCCATTACCCAAGGTGTGGTTCTCTTCATCCGATGTCTGAGCCTTTTCCGGATCGGCAATCATGAGGATGATGTCCAGCACATTGTTTGCCTTGCCCGCACCTGCAGGCCGGCACAGATAGATGGTGCGGTTTTCGGGACGAAACTTATTCTTGAATTGCAGGTTGCCGGCATCATTGAAAATGTTTTGCTCATGCAGTTCATCAAGGATTTGGTCCAGCTCTGCATCGGCATGGGGCGAACGCTCCAACCGGCAACCATAGGTGCCACCCAGGCTCAGCATGTCACACCCTTCCGCAGCCAAGGTCTCAATGACTTTGACTATGGCAAACTCCAGCCCGCCCAAGGGCATCTCTTCTCCGTAAAATTCAAGATCCATGAGATAGCCGTTCAGGCTGGCGTTCATGGGGGAAATGAGTATGACATTCTCTAGTGTGTCATTGAGATAGGTAAGAAAAATACGGTGCTGGCGATCCAACTGACCAGTCAAAATTTCTTCCCGGACAATATGGATCAAAGGGTTGACCATGGTTTTTGTCGCACACCAACGATCAATTACCTCGGCAATGTTTTGATCCACCTCCTTGTCACTGCCACAGATATATTCCCTGGTGTGGCAAGGTCCTTTCTTTTCAAACTTGGAGACCTGATAGCGCAGGCGGCGCATCGAACCACCAGCCAAGCTGAAGTCCTGTATATTAAGAACTCGTTGCAAAACTCCGAATGGAGTTGATGTAAATGGAACACTGTCAATAAAATCTATAACACTATCAATAAATATATTTAATTGAAAATTATTATTGACGCAATAGCGGTACATTTCTGCAGCTATTTCATGAAAATAATCTTCAGGTCCTGTATAAGAATATATTAGAATAATATCATTACTACGACTATAATTAAAATATCCAAGGCGCTTACTACCAATAAATATATTTGGAGCAATATTTCTTGTCCCCCTCGAAACAGATCCTTCATTTTTGTATCTAACAAACAAATCATTAATTAATGATTCAATTTCTTTATATAGTGAAATATTTTTTTCTAAAATAAGTATGGGATAATTACCTTTTTCTATCACTGATAAATCAAAATTATTATCAGATGAAATTGTTTTTTCTAAAAAATCTATTTTTTTATAATCATAAACTGAATCATTCAAATCTATTTTTTTGTCAATTGGAACATCATACTTATTCATAAGAACATCAGCATGATGGTCGATTAAATATTTTGCCAAAGATTCTATATTGAAATTCTCAAATAGCAAAGTTTTTGGAAGTATACCAAAATCAGATTCAAGTTCTTTTATTATTTTAATTGTTCCAAATGAATCAATTCCAATATCTCCAAAAGAAATAGATGATTCGAAATCAATATTATCTAAGGAACAAGCCTTTATAATTACAGATTTTAAATAATATTCCGTTAATTCTTGTAATCCTTTTTTTTGAATCACTCTGCCCTCAATGAATAGTTTTTATATATGAATATATGAATAGTTTCGACAACAGGAAATAATCATACAGATATATCTGTATGATTCCGTTAAAATACTGTTAAATTAAATTTAATCTTCATTTAATATAAAATTTATATGTAAATAATTACCAATAAAATTTAACAAAAAATTATTATATCAATATACGTATTATTTACTCTTATTTTAAAATATAATTTTTTATATAGAAGCATATTCAGAGATCGACCATCTCCAGGCATACCAAAGTGTCAATCCATTGATAAAGAAACCAACCGCCATGAGAAAGTTATCATATGCGGTAGGGTACGGAATCCCCATGAGGTTAAACAGGAAAAACCCAAGTGAAACGATAATATTGGCCATCCTGAGCCACGAGAATAAGGTAAGGGAGAGGAAGAGATTGAGCATGATCATAACCTGGGTAAACGACATCACCACTGCCGCCCAGAACCACATGATAGGTGTGGCTGCATTTCCTTCAATTTGTCCGGGGATAGCATCGCCAGCAAACAAGCGAAGCGCGTCACCCAACAGATAGGTCAACATCAGCACTATCCATAAGGATGCCAAACGTATCCTGGTATCTACCTGTCTAGGATGAAATTTATCCTCTTTCACAATGATTCAAGACTAAATATTAGTGTATTTGTTAATCAGTACTAACTACTATAAATTAGAATCTTTGAAGTTTGACATCATGATGTTATGATATGGTTTCAGTGCGATTAAAAAGCTGTTTATCTCAACAAAGACTAATGATATGAGAGATATTTCCTTAACGGAGATGTTCGATGACAAGGAAGGCAAGATCAGGCCGACCAGGTAACGACATTCCCGGCAGCACAAGACTTGAGCCACTGGCCCTTGCGGAACAGCTCGGTATCCGGCAGCAGCCAGGCAATTGGGCTTCATGAAAGCCAGCTGTACAACTGGAGGAACAAGGCTCGTCTTACACAGGATCAGAGCGCCGTGGAAAAACGGCTTTTGGTGGAGAATGCCAGGCTCAAGCGACAGTTGGCTGAGCAGGCCGGGGACTTGGTCATCGTAAAAAAGGCCGCAGCGTACTTCGCCAGGAGCCTGAAGTGCAGTACGCCTCTATGCAGAACCATGCAGGCGAATGCAGGATTACGACCATGGGCCGCGTGCCGGGCGTCTTGAGCTGCGGATTTTACCCATTCGACAGCGGGCAGGTTCACCTCGCCTGGTTCCTGATCTGCGCGATCAGGGGCATGTTTATGACCGCAAAACAGGAGCGCTCAGTATGAGGCGACAAGACCTGCTGGGCCAGAGCAGCAAGGAAATGCAAGGCGACAACGAACTCAAAACATGCCCTTGCGGTGGTACCTGCGCGCACAGGATTGCAAGGCCAAGGCTCCCGACCAGAAACAGGTCAGCGTATCACCTGTCTCTGGACAGATGAAGACTGGCCGTGCTTATCGACCTGTTTGCACGGCTGGTTGTTGGCTGGGCAATGGCCGGGCGCATGACGGCCGGGCTTGTGTGTGAGTCCCTGCAGATGGCGCTTTGGCGACGCCAAAAGCCTGAAGGAGTCATCCTGCATGCAGATCACGGCAGCCAGCACTGTTCGAGCGCATATCAAGATTTTATGGAAAAACAGCAGATTATCTGCAGCATGAGTGGCAGGGGCAAGTGCTGCGACAAGGCCTGGGCTGAAAGCTTCTTTCACAGCTTGAAGGTGGAGGCCATCCACGGCAAGAGTTTTGCCACTGGTGAAGAGATGCGCCAGACTGTGTTTGAATATATTGAAGTTGACTACAATCGTAGTCGCCGACATAGTGCAAATGGCTATATCAGCCCCATGACGTTTGAGGCCCTCAAACATGCTTAACCAGGTGTCCACTCATAACGGGCAGGATCAAAGTTCTGCAGGAGGCCCTCGAAAAAAAGTGGTGAGGCCATCTCATCGCCGTGAGATGGCCAAAAAGACAATACAAGAAGGCAGGCTGAATATCCGGCAAGCGTGTGAGGCCTTCTTCATCAGCCGAACTTGCTACCGCTATGAGCCCAAATTATCTGAAGAAAACACGCGTATCGCGGACTGGCTGGTGCGGCTGACCACAGAGCAACGCAACTGGGGTTTTGGACTGTGTTTCCTGTATTTACGCAATATGAAAGGGTTTGGCTGGAACCACAAACGGGTGTATCGGATCTACTGCGAACAAAAGCTGAACCTGCGGATCAAGCCCAAACGGCGCTTGGTGCGTGAAAAGCCCGAGCCACTCTGCCAACCCGATGCAGTCAACCAGAGCTGGTCCATGGATTTTATGTACGACCAGTTGCAGAATGGGCGCAGCTATCGTCTGTTGAATGTGATTGACGAGTTCAACCGTGAAGGGTTGGCTATTGAAGCGGATTTTTCACTACCCACAGAGCGAGTTGTCAGAACCCTGGAGCAGATCATGGAGTGGCGCGGCAAGCCGCATGAGATCCGGTGCGATAACGGGCCGGAGTACGTAAGCCACCGGCTGCAGTCCTGGCCAGACGGGAAGGCATTCGTCTTGCTTACATTCAACCAGGCAAGCCACAGCAAAATGCCTATGTTGAACGCTACAACCGCACGGTGCGGTATGAGTGGCTGGAACAGAATCTTTTTGAGGATATTACTCAGGTCCAGGACTTTGCCACGCGGTGGCTTTGGACCTACAACAACGATCGGTCCAATATGGGCATTGGCGGCATCACGCCAAGACAAAAACTGAGAATGGCTGCATAGCTTCTACTTTTCAGAGTGATCAAAAAAGGGAGGAGAACCCTGGTAAGGAATCTGGCCATGAACTACCCCTCGTTTTTGTTCCATTCTTGTTCCACTTTCGCTGTCAAAACATAGCAAAAAAGAGCAATGAAAAGCAAAATAAATAATGGTCAGATACGAGAGAAGGAGAGTGGAATAGAGGAAAAAATAAAGCAATTACAGACGGTTAAAGAGTATTCTTTTTGGTGCCCGGAGCGAGAATCGAACTCGCACAGCCTTACGGCCGAGGGATTTTAAGTCCCTTGTGTCTACCTATTCCACCATCCGGGCATCAGGTACTGATTAGAGACTGTATACCCACCTGCTTTTTCTTTGTCAAAGAGCAAGTGTCTTGTAAGGCGGGATTGCATCGTGCCTGACTGGCTGCCACATAGCAAAAGGATACATTCCCTACTTCGCCTGCTGGATAATCGTCAGCATCTCGCGCACCGCCTGTTCCATGCCAACCAACACAGCCCGGCTGACAATGGCATGGCCAATACTTAGCTCGGCAATTTCTGGCAGGGCGGCAATGCGCTCTGTGTTGCGATAATCAAGGCCATGGCCGGCATTGACGAGCAGATTTGAAGCCGCTGCCAGTTCGGCTGCATTGCGCAGTATAACAAACTCCCTCTCCTCCTCGGCAGTGCCGGCTGCACTACAGTAGTGGCCGGTATGCAGTTCAACATGGCTTGCGCCAATCTCAGCTGCAGCTTGAATTTGCTCAGCTTCAGCATCAATGAACAACGAAACCAGCATGCCAGCCTTGCGCAGCTTGTTCACGGCAGCCGCTATTTTCTTCTGCTGAGCAACCACATCCAGACCGCCCTCGGTGGTCAGCTCCTGACGTTTTTCCGGCACCAAGGTCACCAAATCGGGCTTGATTTCCATTGCCAAGGCAAGCATTTCCTTGGTCACAGCCATCTCCAAATTCAACCTGGTTTTGACCGTTTGCCGCAAAAGACGCACATCTCGGTCCTGGATATGCCGGCGGTCTTCCCGTAGATGCACGACTACTCCCCTTGCTCCAGCAAGTTCGCACAGCGCGGCCGCCAAAACCGGATCTGGCTCGGCAGCTCCCCTGGCCTGGCGCAGGGTGGCAACATGATCGACATTGACGGCAAGATGGGGCATAGTGTGTCTCCTAGTATAAAAAAGTTGTGCAAGTAAAGATTGTTCCTTATCCCACATGGCCAGGGCCTCCTCTTCGGAACGCTCGTGGTCGTAGCCAATCAGGTGCAAAAGTCCATGCAGGGAAAGCTGCACCAGCCGCTCCATGAGCGAGCACCCCTGCTCCCTTGCCTCGTGCGCGGCTGTCTCCACGGCAATGAGCACATCGCCCAAGTCGTTGTGCGTGGCCGCAAAAGCCTCCTCAGGGAAGCCAGCAGGAAAGGAAAGTACATTGGTTGTGCCTGTTTTGGCGCGGAATTGCTGGTTATATTGCGCCATCTGGGCATCGGAGAGTAAAATCAGGGCCAAAGTTTTTTCAGATAGGCCGAGCAAATCAAGCAACTGCTGACAATAGCGCTGCAAACGCTGTATATCGACTAGGGGAAAGGTTGTTTCCCGTTGATCGACAAGCTGCACCTGCATGGCTACAAAATCTCCCGTGTTCCGCTTGCGACTGCCGCACCCTCGCCCTGGCGACTTTTGCGATGGTGGAAGCTCTCCGTTCCTTCCTGCTGTTCGTAGGCCTGGATAATCTCCTGCACCAGACGATGGCGAACAACATCGCTTTTATCAAAGGCACAAAAACGTATACCCTTGATATGGGCCAGAATCCGTTGCGCCTGAACCAGGCCCGATTTATGTGTGCCTGGTAAATCAATTTGGGTGATATCGCCGGTAATCACCGCGCGCGAATCAAAACCAATACGGGTAAGAAACATCTTCATCTGTTCCCTGGTGGTATTCTGAGCTTCATCCAGGATGATGAAGGCATTATTCAATGTGCGGCCTCGCATAAAGGCCAGGGGTGCCACCTCGATCACTCCGCGCTCCACCAATTCCATTGTACGTTCCTGCCCCATCATTTCGTTGATGGCGTCGGTGAGTGGGCGAAGATAGGGGTCTATCTTCTGCGCCATGTCACCAGGTAGAAAGCCGAGCTTTTCTCCGGCCTCTACGGCAGGTCGAGTCAGAATGATCTTGTGAACCTGCTCCCGGGCAAGACTGGCCACGGCCATGGCCACGGCAAGATAGGTTTTGCCGGTGCCTGCCGGGCCAATGCCAAACACAATGTCATTGCTGCGGATGGCCTCAATATAGCGTTTTTGATTGACCGACTTAGGGGATATAACCCTTTTGCGAGCAGTGATGCAGATTTTGTCGAAAAAAATTTCTTCCAGCGAAGCATGGGGCGATGCAGCCAGGATATTGACAGCAAAGGAAATATCCTGGCTAAAGAGCGGATATCCCTTATCCAGTAATCGGGTGAGTTGCTCCAGGGTGGAGATGGTCAAGTCCACGGCATGCGCCCTGCCGCTGACATGCAAAACCTCGCCACGTGCCGAGATTTCGGCTCCGGTTGCCTGCTCGATCAGGTGTAGATTTTTGTTGAGTTCGCCGCAGAGCTGCTGCGCACTGAGGTTGTTGCTGCATTCAAAATCCCGGCTGACATGGCTATTCAGACCAATGGAAGGCTTCACTGTCTGCTGCACCCCGCGTTCTTTACTGCTCTTCCGGGCTTATTGCCTGGTCTGCAGAAGGTTGCAGTTGTGCAGCGGCGCGCGCCTCGGCAATCATTTTTTCAAGGGCCTCGAAGGAACGGTCTTGCGCAGGCTTGCCATTGACAAATAAAGACGGAGTGGCATTCACATCGGCATTTTGCGCATCCATGATATCCTTGGCAAGCTTCATGCGCGTTTCTTCACTATTCCAATCCGTTACAAAACGAGTCATATCAAGGCCAGCCTTTTTTGCAGCTGTTTCAATGGCATCTGCCCGCGTCCACGCGCTCTCATCCAGAGCAAAAAGTGCATCATGCATCTCCCAAAATCGACCTTGTTTCTGGGCGGCAATGGCAGCCCGGGCAGCTGGTTCAGCCTGCGGATGAATGCGGGTTAAGGGCAGGTGTTTAAAGGCGATACGCACTACGTCTGGATGGGTAGTCTGCAGTTTGGTAAGTTCCGGTGCAATGCGGATGCAGTAGGGGCACTGGAAGTCAGAAAAGGCCACAATGGTAATCGGTGCGTCTTCTTTGCCCAGAATCGGAGCTCCGGTGAGGTCTATTTGCTGATTGAAACTGATATCCATAGCCGTATAACTGTTGGCCTGGCTGTTAAGCAAATACAGCATTTCACCGCGAGGGGCAATGTCAATGGCACTGACTCCCGGATCAACCGGCACCTTGCCAAGCTTTTTGCCTTCTGCCGTAAAAACATACACTGCGGCATCTTCAGTCAAGATAAAAACTTTTTTATTGTCCAGGGACTGTACAAAATCAAGCGGCTTGGCCGGTAGTATCCAAGAGGCCTTGATCGTCCAGTTAACAGGACCATCTGAACTTTGTGAGGCAGGCTCTGCGGCCTGCAGCTGAAATGGTAAAAGCAGAAGCGAACAACACAGCAGTTTTTTCAGCATTGGCGGTGAATCCTTGATAATGGATGAGTGGTGCAGCATTTCCGTAGCCTACACACAGGTAAGGTGTAACTATAATGAGGTAGTGCTGTTTAGGCAAGCAGCAAGCAGAGAGAGCACCATCAGCTCAACAGTACTTTTCAGATGGGCACAATACGGCTGCCACCAGAAATTTTGTGCTGCCTGGAATCTGGGTTGCATGCCTTTTCCAGGCCAATCTCTGCCCTTGCCATGGAACTGGCTGAAAACAGGTCATTTTACAAAAAACACAATATATAGATTTTTTTATATTGATACTAACTACATGTTGGGTTAACGTGCCAACCGAAAAACACTTGGTTCGCTTGGCGAAACAAACAAATCATACTGCCACACTTTGTAAGGAGCACATGGAACATGAACAGTCCACGGCCGGAATCGCCACTGACCGAAACTGCAGAAACCGTACTGGAACGTCGTTATTATCTCAAAGACAGTGAGGGACGCATTCTGGAAAATTGGGAATCGTTGTGCCGCAGGGTGGCACAGGCAGTGGCCAAGGTGGATGCAGGCCTACCAGATGCCGATGATTTGGCGGAACGCTTCTTCACCATGATCCATTCCCTGGATTTTTTGCCCAACTCACCTTGTTTGATGAACGCAGGCACCGACCTTGGCCAACTCTCTGCATGCTTTGTTTTACCGGTGGAAGATTCCATGGACGGCATCTTTACCTCCATTCGTCATGGTGCCCTGGTGCACAAGACAGGCGGTGGCACCGGCTATTCCTTTTCTCGTTTGCGCCCCAAAAACTCGGCTGTGCAATCCACCCAGGGAGTGGCTTCTGGGCCGCTGAGTTTTGCCGCAGTTTTCGATGCAGCCACCGAAACCATCAAACAAGGCGGCAAGCGCAGGGGTGCCAACATGGGCGTGTTGCGGGTGGATCACCCTGACATTCTGGCCTTTATCTGTGCCAAAGAAGACCAAAACCGCTTCACCAACTTCAACTTCAGCGTGGCCATCACCGATGCCTTTATGAAGGCAGTACACAACAATGAAGACT
This sequence comes from Desulfobulbus sp., assembly GCA_040776885.1. Lineage (GTDB taxonomy): Bacteria > Desulfobacterota > Desulfobulbia > Desulfobulbales > Desulfobulbaceae > Desulfobulbus. The sequence goes on from JAXGZR010000002.1 coordinate 378,000, forward strand.
ACGACCTGATCAATCCATCCACACAACAAATAATGGACACCCTGCCTGCCCGGCAGGTGTTCGACACCATTGTGGAACGCGCCTGGCGCAACGGTGAGCCAGGAGTGTTGTTCATTGATGCAGCCAACCGGGACAACAGTACCCCGCAGTTGGGTGATTTTGAAGCAACCAACCCCTGCGGCGAACAGTGGCTGCTTCCCTACGAGTCATGTAACCTGGGTTCCATCAACCTGAGTCGCTATGTACTGGGCGGTAAGGTCGACTCAAAACGCCTGGCTGCAACCGTGCGTCTGGCTGTCCGTTTTCTTGACAATGTCATTGACTGCAACCGCTTTCCTATTCCTGAAATAGCTGCCATGACCCAGAAGACCCGCAAAATCGGCCTGGGCATCATGGGACTGCATGACATGCTTATTCAGTTGCAACTCCCCTATTCCAGCCAAGAAGGGCGCGAGGCTGCGGCAGAGGTGATGGCTTTTATCCGCAAAGAGGCAGAACAGGCCTCCATCGAGTTGGCCGAATTAAAGGGGCCCTTTCCCGCCTATGATGCTCAGTACAACCACTATCCTGCCCGCCGCAATGCCGCCCTGACATCTATCCAGCCCACTGGTACGGTCTCCATGATCGCCGACTGTGCCTCGGGTTGTGAGCCCTACTTTTCCATTGTCATGATCAAGCAGGTCATGGACGGCGATCGCCTACTGCTGGCCAACAAACTTTTTGAACAGATTGCGCAAAAAGAGGGGTTTTATTCTGCAGAGCTCATGGAAAAAGTGGCTGCAAGCGGTACAGTTGTTGGCCACACAGAAATTCCGGAACAGTGGCAAGAAATTTTCCGTACAGCCCAGGATATCAGCCCAGAGGCACATATCCGTATGCAGGGAGCTTTGCAGAGAAACGGGGTGGATTCATCCATCAGCAAAACCATTAATCTGCCTGCCAGCGCCAGCGAGGAAGATGTACGTAATGCCTACTTGCTGGGATATAAATTGGGCTGCAAAGGATTGACCGTGTACCGAGACGGTTCCCGCGACAACCAGGTACTCAATATGGGGGCTGGCACCAAAGGCAAAAGCGCCATGGTTTCGACCGACGGTTTGGTGCGAGAAAAAGCCCTGTTGCCGGATGTGCTCAGTGCCAAACGCTACCGCTTGAAAGATGTTAACCAGGAAACCATTTACCTCATTGTTTGTTTTGACGAGGAAGAAAATCCCATGGAAGTGTTTGCCAAATTCCCCTTTGACAACCGAGTTGACCTAAAGGATAAGTCCACCATGTGGACTACCACCTGCCGTTTGGTTTCCCTGGCCCTTCGCTACCAGATCCCCATGGGTGAAATTATCAAGCAGCTTGACCGCTCCAGTGGCCATCGCTTAGACCTGCCGGCACAACTCAGCCGATTGTTGAAATCCTTCATGGCAGGCACCCACCACGGCTTTGCTTCATCGTGCCCTGAATGTTCTGGTCGCCTGGTGTTTGAGGAAGGGTGCGAAACCTGCCATGATTGTGGTTATACTAAGTGCTCTTAATGCAGTTGCCCCATATATAGAGTGGTAATAAAAAAACCGTCACGTTTTAACGTGACGGTTTTTTTATTACCTCATTATAGCCTTTATAGCCTTCGGGCAAAGTTATCCTCTATTTCTAAAACAATTGGAACGCATACCCAGACAAACGTTTTTTGCGCACCAAGGACACACCCCTATTTTATGTCTTTCCTGCCTCAACCAGGATACTTTCCTTCAATATAATCGGTCAGATGACGGATTTCGACTTCGCGCACTTCGAGCTGCGCATTAACAATATCGCCAATGGAAATCAGGCCCTTGAGCTGTTGCTTCTCCATGATCGGAATGTGGCGAATACGATTTTTGGTCATAACCGCTTCAAGATACTCCAACGTATCGTCTTCGGAAGCACAAATAGGGTTGGCAGTCATGACCGCCTTCACCTGCTGCACATCACATTGGTCACCACAACCGGCATGCACGGTCTTCAAGACATCATTGGGTGCGAGAATACCAACAACTGCGTTGTCAGCATCCACTACCAGCAATGATCCAATCTTTTTGTCAAAAAACATGCTGATCGCTTCTTTGAGCGTGCTGTTCTCATTTATGGTAAATACCTTGTTCCCTTTGGCAGCCAGTAGTTCTCGTACCGTCATGACAAGCTCCTAAAAAACTTCTTGTTGGTAATGGTTGCGGCCTTGGACCCCGCCTTACAATGCTATGGGATAGAGACTGATGGCAAAAACACACAGCACCAGTACCAAGGTACTCACTGTGCCAATTCTGCTTGGGCACTCTTCAGCGAAACTGCGTTCCGGCGCATGAAAATACATAGTCACGATAAGGCGCAGATAGTACCACATAGCCACAATGCTGCTGACAATACCCAGCACCGCCAGAGTAATCTGCCCAGCTTGAATGGCCGCCAAAATAATATACAACTTTCCCATGAAGCCGGCAGTCGGTGGAATGCCTGCCATGGAAAGCAAGAAAATGCTGATGGCAAAGGCTGTATAGGGCTTGGTTTTGGCAAGGCCTTTGAAATCATCAAAATTTTTCCATTGCTCACCTTTGCCGCTCAGGTACGACAATGCACTGAAGATACCCAAGGTACCCGCAGCATAAGCAGCCAGATAAAAGGCTACCACGCTTCCCGGTACCGGCTGACTACCCAGTGCTACCAGTCCGATGAGCAGGTATCCAGAGTGCACGATACCCGAGGCCGCCAGCATCCGTTTGAGCGAACTCTGGCCAATGGCGATGAAGTTGCCCATGAACATGGACAGTATAGCGATGTAGAAAAGGAAGGTGACCCAACCTTGTTGTAAACCGGAATCTGCCAGGAGAAAATTGGCAAACACGGCAAAAATTGCGGTTTTCAGGGCAGTTGCCATAAATCCGGTGATGGGCATTGAGGCACCATCATAAACATCGAGCACCCAGGCATGGAAAGGAAAGGCTGCGGCCTTGAACAGTAAGGCCACCAGAATAAAGAAGCTGCCTGCCAAAATTGCTGGATTGGACAAAAAGCCCGTTGTCGCGACAAAATTGCCAATAAGAGCAAATTTGGTGCTGCCTGCGGCTCCGTAGACAAAGGCAGAGCCCATGGTCAGAAAAGCGCCGGCAAAGGCACCCAGTATCAGATACTTCATCACCGCTTCTGTGCTCAGCACATTGTCACGATCATAGCCAACAAGGATATATATGGCCAACGACATGATCTCAAGTGCAATAAAGGTACTGATCAGTTCACGGGTCATGGTGAGCAGCAACATGCCGGATGCCGCAAAAAGCAAGAGGCTGTAGTACTCGGTGCTGCTGAAATTGTTCTTCTTAAAATAGCTCAGGGAACTACACACCGTGAACAGCCCGCAACCCAAGATCACCAGGCTTGCAGCTTTAGAAAAAGGACTGACCACCAGAATATCGTTGAACAAGCTGCTGTACAGGGCCTGGTCACCAGTGAGTGTGGCTGCCAGTTGAACAAGAAAGGCAAAACCAAACAGGCCGCCGCAGGCCCAAGCCGCCTGCTCAATCTGTACGCACCGACAGGTGGCGGCAAGCATCAGGCCAATGGCGCCCAAGCTCACCAGAATGACAGGAAAGAGGAGCATGAAATCGTTTGTCATGGTGCATTCCGCCCTAATTCTTTTCAGTGGTCAAGTCTGCGGCCAGAGCCGGGGTAGCAGTGGTTGCCTGTGCGACAATAGGGGTCGCGGCAGCAAAATACTGCGCTGTACTCGGCTCAATCTTACGCAAAAAGGGATGGGGATAAATTCCCATAACTAAAATCAACAAGATAACAGGGACAAAAGCCAAGCTTTCCACGGGACTCAAATCCTTAAACCGCTCGGAAGCAGTCTTGGTTTTTTCGAAAAAGACCCGTTGAAACAGCCACAGCATATAGCAGACACCGATGATGAGGCTTAGTCCTGTCAAGACACCAACCGCTACATTGAACTTCAATGCGCCCAGTATGATGAGAAACTCGCCGATAAAACCGCTTGTTCCAGGCAAACCCACCGAGGCCAGCATGGCAATGGCAAAAAAGAGGGCAAAAATTGGAGCCTGGCTGGCTATACCACCAAGATCATTGATGGTTCTGGTACGGGTACGTTCCTCAAGGATACCAGCAAAGAGGAAGAGTACACCTGTGCTGGTGGCATGGGCCACTATCTGGTAAATGGTGCCAGTCAGTGCCTGCACATTCATACTGAACACACCCACCGCAATTATGCCCATATGCGAGGCAGATGAAAAGGCAAGCAGGCGTTTGTAATCTTTTTGAGCAATGGCCGTCAGCCCGCAATACATCATGCCAATGACACCGGCATAGGCAAAAAACAGCGCATAGCGGGCAAATTCCAATTCAAAGGCAGGCATCACCACCCTGATAACACCGTATACACCGATTTTAGCCATGATCGCCGACAAAACAAAAGTGGTGGCTGTGGGTGCTTCGGTGTAGGCATCCGGCAACCAGGTGTGAAAGGGAAAGAGCGGAATCTTGATGGCAAAGGCGATCATAAAGCCAAACAAGGCAAGGGCCGCGGCATGTCCAGACAGGTCGAGCAGACCCATCTTTTCGATGGAGAAACTCCATTCACCCGTAAGGGCATGATATTGCACCGCAAGATAGGCCAAGGCGGCCAACATCAGCAGTGAACCAGCGATGGTGTACAGAGTAATCTTCAAGGTGGCGTGAATTTTGCGAGGACCACCATAGAGACCGAGCATGAAGAAAACCGGGAGCAACATCACCTCCCAGAACACGTAGAAGAGCACCAGATCTGCAGCGCAGACTGCACCAATCATAGCGCCTTCTACCAAGAGCAAATTAGCATAGTATCCCTTTTCCCTGGTGCCAAACAGCACGTAAACCATGGGCAATAGAACTGCACTGGCCATGAGAATGAACAAGCTGATGCCATCGATCCCAAGGTGATAGGCAATGCCCAGCGAAGGGATCCATGGGATATATTCGACAAATTCCAGTTTACCAGTAGCGCTGAAACCGGCATATACGTCGATACTGAGCACAAGAACTGCCAGGGAAACCCCGAAGCCCACGATCCGCGCCGTTGTTCTGCTCAGGGGGGCAAAGAGAAGGATCAACCCCGCTACAATCGGCAGAAAGATCATCACTGAAAGGAGATGTGCAAACATTCTTTCACCTAGGTTAATTCAACGATTGAGAGAGGATGAAACTCATAATTCCCAGGCCAAGGACCATGTATATGGCGTAAACACGCACATACCCACTCTGCAACACCTTGACCAAAGTACCCACTCGCATATAGAGCCGGACAACGCCAGTGACCGGTGCATCGGTCATATTGGGTTCAACACCCTCTGATATCTCGGCACCGATGGCCTTGTAGGGCCGTACAAAAACTGCGTCATACAGTTCATCAACGTAGAACTTGTGGTAAGCGAAGCGTGCAAAACCAGTGAATACAGGCTCTTCAGCACCCTTACCAAAACGCTTGTAGGCCACCCACAGACCAAAAGCAAAGGCAGCGACACTCGTGGCAATAACAAAAAATTCAAGCAGGAACGAACCGTGCGGGTGTTGATCTGCCACGCTGGGCGCAAGCCAGTGGGAGATCATCTGTTCGCCGCCAAACATGGCAGGCAGATTGTAAAATCCCGCAAAAAGAGCACCGATGGCCAAGATGATGAGTGGAACAGTCATGACCAGTGGAGCCTCATGGGCATGGTCATATGCCTGCTGATCACGTGGTTGTCCATGAAAGACGACAAAGATCATGCGGAAGGTATAGTAGGCGGTCATGGCAGCGACCAATACACCAATGAGCCAGATGAAAAAATGCCCATTGGCCAGCGCACTGTACAGAATTTCATCCTTGCTGAAAAATCCAGCAAAAGGCGGGCATCCAGCCAAGGCCAGCGCACCGATGAGCATAGTCCAGTAGGTGATGGGCATCTTCTTCTTCAAGCCACCCATCTTCCAAATATTTTGTTCATGGTGCAATACATAGATAACCGCACCTGCGCCAAGAAAGAGCAGGGCCTTGAAAAAGGCATGGGTAAACACATGGAAAATACCGGCTGAGTATGCAGTAACACCGACACCTGCAAACATATACCCCAACTGACTGACCGTGGAATAGGCCAGCACTTTTTTGATATCGTCCTGAAACATACCGAAGATGGCAGCCACGAGTGCGGTGAGAATACCTATCCAGGCCACGATCATGCCGGCAGCAGCAACCTCGACATAGAGGAAACTGAAGCGAGCCACCATGTAGACACCGGCTGTTACCATGGTTGCGGCATGGATCAGTGCGGAAACCGGCGTAGGGCCAGCCATGGCGTCTGGCAACCACACATAAAGTGGAATCTGAGCCGACTTGCCCGTGGCACCCACAAAGAGCAGAAGACAGACGATCAGAATAGAGGACTCAGTCATCATATGGGCATTGGCTTTGAGCGAGAGAAAATCAAAGCCATGGGAGCCAATGGCCCAAAACAGAAAACCCATGCCCAGAACAAAACCGAGATCGCCGATGCGGTTGACGATGAAGGCCTTGTTACCGGCCAGTACGTTGTCGCGGTCTTCGCTGTAATAACTGATGAGCAGATAGGAACACAGACCAACACCTTCCCAGCCGACAAACATGACCACTGGACTGTCGCCCAGCACCAGAATGAGCATGCTGCCGAGGAAGAGATTCATGTAGGCGAAGAACTTGGCATAGCTCTTGTCACCACTCATGTAACCTATAGAATAGACATGGATCAGCGTACCGATAAAGGTGACAAAGAGCAGCATCAGGCCAGACAGGGGATCTGCCAAAAATCCCATGTCCAGATGGAGATCACCAACGCTGAACCAAGTAAAGGCCTTATAGGTGAAAAAGCGTGCATCCAGCGGCAGGGCGCGAAGTTCGAAAAAAACCCGCAGGGCTAGAAAGAAGGACATGGCCGGGCCGACACAGGCCAAAAGGCCATATACCAATGGCGGCACTTGCCAGCGTTTACAGGTAAGAACATGGAACAACCCGATACAGACCGCCCCCAGGAGCGGATAGAGCGGGATCATCCCCAGATAAAAGGTGCTGTGTTCCATGGAATCACCCCTTCAACAGACTGAAAACATTGGTATCGAGTTTGCCGGTCTGCTTGTGCAGCAGGATCACCACGGCCAAAGCAAGGGCAGCCTCGGCAGCGGCAACCGCCATGATCAGCAGGGCCAGAACATGGCCATCCATATTCTGCTGCAGGCGGGCAAAGGCGATGAAGGCCAGGTTAGATGCATTGAGCATCAACTCAACCGACATGAAGACGGTGAAGAAGTTGCGCCGGGCAAAAACCCCCACCACTCCCAGACAAAAAAGGATAACGCTGAGCACCAGATAATCGTGAATCATTTATTTTTCTCCCTTTTTCCGGCGAGCACAACCGCTCCGACCAGAGCGGTCAGCAAGAGGATGGAAACAATCTCAAAGGGTACCAGCCATTCTCTGAAAAAGATCAGCCCCACCTCTTTGACGCCACCAAAGCCCTCGTCGGCAAAACTCACGGGCATATTGGGCAAGCGGTTGACCACCTTGAGGAGAAAAAAGGCCACCGGCGTGACCGCTACCCCGCCAGCCACCAAGTAGGTGATCTTGGTTTTTTCCGCGGGAAGCTGGTCTGGCTGGATGTTAAGGAACATAATGACAAAAACCACCAGTGACATGATCGCCCCTGCATACACGATCAGCTGCAGGGCAAAGAGCAGCTTCGCCGACAAAAGGGCATAAAGGCCAGCTAGCGAAACAAGGGTCACCAGGAAGCTCATCGCTCCATTCATGGGATGACGAAAGATGATCAGTCCCAACGCGCCAAGCACCGAAAATACGGCAAAACATGTGAACAGCAGATCAACCAACATGGCTTATTTGCTCCCCTTTTTGTACTCTTCGTCCGTGAAGGGACTTTCACTGCGTAACAGCTCTTCAAGTCCAATCACAAAGGATTCTCGGGCTGTACCGGTCAGGGTATAAATGCCGGTATCCATGCGGATGGCATCCATGGGACATGCTTCGACACAGTAACCACAGTAGATGCACTCCAGCAAATCAATATCAAAGCGAATCGGCAGCTTTTCTGTTCTGTCGTCGCCGCGCTCCCCTGCCTCGATCATGATACACTTGGCCGGGCAGTTTGTTTGGCACATGAAGCAAGCCACACACTTGACCGTACCGTCTTCGTGGCGGGTCAGTCGATGCCGACCGCGCCAGCGCGGGGTAATTTCCGGTTCCACCTCGGGATAGTGGCGAATATACAACTTGGAATTATCGAGAAAATTCCGGATAAAGTGGCCGAAGGTCACCGCCATTCCCTTAAAAACCTCGATCAGATAGACGCGCTCCTGTGGAGTATCGCCCTTCCGCTCAATGGTCTTGATATCAATGCTCATGCCAGTTCCTCTCTCAGCTCAGTGCAACAACAACAGCGCTAGTAATCAGAATATTCAGCAGAGAAAGCGGCAACAGGGTCTGCCAACCCAACTTCTGCAGCTGATCGTAGCGGAAGCGGGGCAAGGTCCACCGCACCCAGACGTAGACAAAGCACATAAAGGTAACCTTGACCAAAAAAGAGGTGATTTGCAGGCTTGCTGCCAGGATTCGGGCTGCGGCCCCACCTGCGCCTGCTATCAGGAAGAACAGCAAAACCAGTTCAATAAGAATGACCGCCACCCAGAGCACCCTGATGTACCACTTTGCTTCAACGAGGTCTGGATCGTTTTCGCGTGGAAAATGGCTGCGGTTATTCTTTCTGATCCAGCCGGCAAAAAAATACGCGAACACCGGCACAAGCAGCATGAGAAGCACTACCACCAGCCTGGTATGCTCGACCATGAAAGCGGTGCTCATCCACGGAATTTGAAAACCACCGAAAAAAAGTGTGACAATGACGGCACTGGAAGTAAACATGGCCACATATTCGCCCATGAAAAACATAGCGAACTTCATGCCACTGTATTCAGTGTGGAATCCGGCCACGATTTCACTTTCCCCTTCCACCAGGTCAAAGGGTATGCGGTTGGCCTCGGCAAAGGCGGCGACAATAAAAATCACTGCACCCAAGGGTTGTATCACGATCCCCCACATGGGGATGAAGCCGAACAGGAGTTGCCCCTGATATTGTACGATACCGGTCAGATTGACCGTGCCGTAAACTATCAACAAGCTGATTACCGCAAGCCCCAAGGGAATCTCATAACTGATGACCTGGGCTGCTGCACGCAGACCACCAAGCATGCTGTATTTATTGTGCGACGACCAACCTGCCAAGATAATGCCGTACACGCTAAAACCAACAAGGGCCAAAAACCAGAGAATGCCCAAGTCGGTGGGAATGCCCTGCATGAGATAGGTTTTACCCTCCAATATCAGGGCATCGGCAAAGGGTACGGCGGCAAAGGAAACAATGGCAATGGTAAAGACGATCACCGGGGCCAGCACAAAATAAAACTTGTATTTAACATGCCCTGGAATGACGTCTTCCTTGAAGGCCAGCTTGAGGCCATCAGCCAGGTTTTGGACAATGCCGGCTAAGCGAAAACCGAAAATATTGGCGCGGTTGGGCCCTGAACGGTCCTGAATGAAGCCGCAGCCACGGCGCTCCATCCACACCAGCACCGCCAGAAAACAGACGGGAATAAAGGCCGCGAACAGCACGCGGAAGATGGTAACGACAGTATCAAGCAGTGACATTGTCCACCTCGCTCACGGTTAATGCCAGCCCCTCGGCCGGTATATTCTGCAAATCTACCTTGTTGAAGGCTTCCACGGCACTGTTCAGATCCGACCAGACTGCCTGCACATCCCCAAAAGCGCCGCCCAATTGGGCAAGGATCTGAAGCATGCTGGGCAGGGGTTCATTTTTCACCACAGCCGCTCCATAGCGCTGCAGCACGCCATCGATATTGATGATACTGCCACTATCCTCACTGTAGGAGGCCACTGGCAGTAAATAGGACGCAGCATCTGCACAATTGTTGGCATAGCTCCCAACAAAGGCCAATTCTGTTTTGCCCAAAGCCGTGCAAACCATACCGCTGAGGCTGAGATCGTTCCCAAAACTGATGAGCAGATCCGCCTCATTCAGCGCTGCGGTCAAGGTGTCCTTACTCTCGTCAATACCCAGCAGCGCAAAGGCAGCACGGTTGGCAGACTTGTCATCCTGGATGAGGTAGTCATCGCCATCACCTTTTTGGATATAACCCTCGCTGTAGCCGCTCAACACTGCAGCTTTGTGTGTGGCCAGCTGTTGTATGGCACGCATCTGTTCCAGTGAACAGCTTGGTGACACCAAAAAGACCAGCTTATCAGCTTGATCTATGCGACGCTTGAGCGCGTTGACTGCACTTTCCAAATCAACCTGCTGTCCAGCGGCCAAGGGCATGCGCAAACGCTTCTCGTTTTCAAGCTTGTAGGTCATACGACCGGCGTCGCAGATAAAATAACCGTTCACCAAAGCATTGTGGCGCGGACGGTAGCGATAGATAATATCGTCCTTGTACTTTTCGCGGTTATGATCGATGTAAATATTGCAGCCCTTACTACAACCGTGGCAAATGCCTTTGCTCTTGGTGAGGAACCAGGCGCGTTGCCTGAAACGGAAATCCTTGCTGGTCATGGCGCCGACCGGACAGAGGTCCACCACGTTCAAAGCATAACGGTTGTTCAGAGGCCGTCCTGGAAAAATATTGACCCGGGCCTGGTCAGTACGGTTGACTATGCCAAGCTCGCCGGTCTTGGTAATGAGGCGGGTGAAGCGAACGCAACGGGCACACAGCACGCAGCGTTCCTGATCGTGCACAACGCCGCCACCAAAATCCATCTTCTTGCCCTTGGTAACCTGCGGCACCCGCATGCGGCTTGGTGCGTGATCATATTTCACATAGTAATCTTGCAGGATACACTCTCCGGCCTGATCGCAGATGGGACAGTCAATGGGGTGGTTGATCAGTTCAAACTCCATTATATCACGCTGGATTTTCTTGATTTTCTCGGAATCCAGCCGCACCTTCATGCCCTCGGCCGCCTTGGTCTTGCAGGCCGCTACCAAGGGCGGACGCCCATCCTCGATTTCCACCAAACACATCCGGCAGTTGCCATCCGCACCTAAAGCAGGATGGTAGCAGATATGTGGAATTTCAATGCCCACAGCGGCAACGGCGTCGATGAGGTTCTTGCCTGCCGGAACCTCGACTTCCACTCCGTTGACAGACAGCTTGATTGTATCAGCCATGCTCGTTTTTATCCTCTTACATCACGGGTTGAGCCGATGCAGTGTTGGCGACATAGGCCTCGAATTCAGACCGGAACTTGTTTAGATAACTTCTCAGCGACATGGTGCAGGCAGCAGACAATACGCAAACAGTTTTCATTTCGATATTGTCGCACAGCTCAAGGAGTAGATCGATATCCTTCGCCTTACCTTTGCCGGCAATGATTGCCCCAAGAATCTTCAACATCCAGCCAAGCCCTTCTCGACAGGGAGTGCACTGGCCGCAAGATTCGTGATAGTAAAAATGCACCAGATTTTCTGCCAGTTTGACTATGTCCACCGTGTCATCCAACACCACGATGCCACCGGAACCAAACATGGTCTTATGGGCTGCCATGGATTCGTAATCCAGAGTAACGCTCTGCGCCTCATCTGCGGTCAACACCGGAGTGGAACTGCCGCCCGGGATAATGCCTTTCAATTTTCTACCATCGCGCACACCGCCAGCTACCTTGTCGATCACCTCCACAAGCGGCAGACCAAGGGGCAGCTCATACATGCCGGGCTTCTTCACTAGACCAGAGATACCAAAAAGATGTGTGCCCGGGCTCTTCTCCGTGCCATAAGCCTTGTAGGCGTCGGCACCTTTTTCAATGATAAAAGGGAGGGAGGCAATGGATTGTACGTTGTTGATAATGGTGGGACAGCCATACAGGCCCTCCACTGCAGGGAAGGGTGGCTTGCTACGCGGTTGTCCCTTCTTACCTTCAATGGATTCCAGCAATGCGGTTTCTTCGCCGCAAATGTAGGCACCTGCACCGCGGTGCACTGTCACGTCTACTCGGAAGTCATGACCCGCCACCTTGTCTCCCAAATAGCCAGCAGCATACGCCTCGTCTATGGCAGCCTGCAGAATCTTCGCCTGGGAGATATATTCACCACGAATATATATATAGGCGTCGTGGCTATTGATGGCATAGCAACAGATGATGATGCCCTCAATGAGCATGTGGGGATCACGCACCAGGATATAACGATCCTTGAAGGTGGCCGGCTCGGACTCATCGGAGTTCACGGCCAGATACACTGGTTTATCCAATCCTTTGGGCAAGAAAGTCCATTTGAGTCCGGTGGGGAAGCCTGCACCGCCACGACCGCGCAGACCGCTCGCCTTGACCACTTCGGTCACTTCGGCAGGCTCCATGGCGAACAGCTTCTCCAGGGTTCCATATGCGCCATGTTCTTTTGCAACCTCAAGTTTGTTGGCATCCGCTATATCGAACCTGGCGCTGAGTATCTTCACTTCCATTACGATCGCCCTCCTGATTGCAGCGTGGCCAGCACTTCCTTGAGCTTGTCAACATTCATGTTTTCATGGAATTCGCCGTTGATTTGAACTACCGGCGCAGAACCGCAGTGGCCCAGACATTCCACTTCTTCCAAGCTGAACAGCCCATCTTCGCTGATCTGCCCTGGTTTCAAGCCAAGCTCGTTGTGCAGATAATCCACGATCTGCTGCTTGCCCAGCAAGTAACAGGAGAGTGTCCGGCAGACACAGATATGGATTTTCCCCTTCGGCTGGAGATGATACATGGTGTAGAAGGTGGCCACTTCATACACCTGACTGGCAAAGGTACCAATCCGGTCGGCCACATAGGCAATGGCCTCTGTGCTGATCCATCCTTGTTGATCCTGCACCAACCAGAGAGAGGGCAGAATCAGCGAATCCCTGCTTGGATAGCGTTTGGCCAGTCGCTCGAACTCTGCATCCCGCTCAGCATCAAAGGCAAAAGGTTTGCCACTTTCCATCAGCTCTGCTCGGTTACTCATCTGTCCAGCTCTCCGCCTATGATATTCAAACTGCTGAGATTGGCGATGACATCGGCGATCATACTGCCCTCCACCATCTTGTGAAAGCCGCCCATCATGTAAAAACAGGGTGGCCGAACCTTGCACTTGTAAGGAGTGCCGCTCCCGTCGGAAACAAAATAGAAACCCAACTCGCCATTGGCTGCTTCGTAGGAATCGTACCATTCACCCGGTGGCGTGCGCACGCCTTCGAATACCAATTTAAAGTGTCCGGCCAATGCCTCGATATTGTTGTACACTTCCTCTTTGGGGGGCAGGGCTACGCGCACATCGCGCACAAAGATCGGCCCATCCGGCACCATCTTCATTGCCTGGCGAACGATACTGATACTCTGATGAATTTCTGCAAAACGCACCATAAGGCGATCGTAAACATCACCTTTCGAGCCAACGGGTATTGAAAAGTCAAAGGCGTCGTAGTGGTAGTAGGGTTTATCCTTGCGCAGGTCAAAGGGCACGCCACTTGCCCGCAGACAGGGGCCAGTGAAACCGTAAGACAACGCTTTTTCTGCAGGGAAAACACACACATCCTGGGTGCGGTCGTGGATAATGCGGTTTTTCTCCACCAGTTTCAGCGAATCCCCCACGCCCATTTCAATGTCGAGCAACTGCTGCTCCATATCTGCCTGCCACCCCTCGTAAAAATCGCGGTACATCCCACCGATGCGGGTAAACGAGGTGGTGAGGCGACCGCCGGTGAGTCGGCTGATGAAATCGTAGGAGGCTTCTTTTTGGTTGTAGAGGTACCAGTAGTTGGTGAGACCGCCGAGGTCCAGCAGTTGAGCAGCCAGACAGACCAAATGATCCTGGATCCGGAAAAATTCTCCCAGAATCACTCGCATGAACATGGCTCGTTCGGTGATCTCCACCCCCATCCACGACTCCACCGCTTTCACAAAGGCGATGTTGTTCATCAGGGCAGAACAATAGTTGAGCCGGTCGGTCAGGGGAACCACCTGATTGTAGGTGCGGTTTTCAGCGGTTTTCTCAAAGCCACGGTGCAGGTAGCCGATCTCGTTGACATTGGCCAGTACGGTCTCACCATCGAGCGCGGTGAGAATGCGTATGGCACCATGGGTGGCCGGGTGGGCAGGCCCCATGTTCAAGTACATGATTTCGGTGTGCAGTTCGGCCATGGAGGTGTCTTCCACCCCGTTATGCTTGAGCCGAGCCTTGATCTCCTTTTCCAACGGATCGGTCTCGTAGCAGATTTGCCTCTGCTCAATGGGGTAATCCTTGCGCAAGGGATGGCCGACAAATTGCCAGTGGTTGAGGATACGGCGTAGATCGTGGTGGCCCTGAAAATGGATACCATATTGATCATAGGTTTCCCGCTCTCCCCAAATGGCCGAACCCCAGAGCGTGGTGGCGCTGGGGATACCCGTATCCGGATCTGCCACCGGCACCCGCACCTGCACCTGCAAGCCGCTTTCCGGATTGCGCAGGATATACACCACCACAAAGCGTGTCGGCTGAGGGGTTGGGTAGGTAAGGAAATCAACCGCAGTCACATCAAGCAAAAGGCTGCAACCAAATTGCGGATCGTTTTTCAGTTTCGTCAAGGTTGCCGTCACTGCTTCCGGCGGCACGGTCAGCACCACGGAATCCAGATTCTCGCGACTATCCGCATCTGGAAAAGCAGCCTGAATATGTTGGAGCGCCGTTGTGTTCATCTGTCGAGAATCCCTGTGAAATCTTTCTGGCGATCGTTGAGCACGCTTTCTCCCCGCACCTTATCCTGGATCTTCAGAAGTGCATCCAGAATGGCTTCCGGCCTGGGCGGGCAGCCCGCCACATATACGTCCACCGGAATAATGGTATCAATACCCTGCACTGTGCAGTAGTTGTCGTACATGCCACCTGTGGATGCACAGGCCCCCACTGACACCACCCACTTGGGCTCCGACATCTGATCGTAGATACGCTTCAGAATCGGTGCCTGCTTATAGCTGATAGTGCCACACACCATGAGCAAATCCGCCTGCCGAGGGGAATAGCGCAGCACCTCAGCACCAAATCGGGCGATGTCGTGCTGGCTGGCAGCAGTACTCATAAACTCAATGGCACAGCAAGCCGTACCAAAAACATAAGGCCAAAGAGAGTATTGCCGGCCCCAGTTCAGGATGGCATCCAGCTTGGTGGTCAGGAATCCCTCACCCAGTCGTGCTTCTATTCCTCGCGCCAATTGAGCACCCCTTTCTTGATGATGTAGATAAGCCCGGTCAGGAGCAGCAGCATGAAGGTGATCATTTCAATAAAGCCGAACCAGCCCAGCTCGCGCAGACCCACTGCCCATGGATACATGAAGACAATTTCAATATCAAAAAGAAGAAACAAAATGGCGAGCAGATAAAACTTGACACTGAACTTCTGTTCTGCCAAGCCAATCATGCGCTTGATACCGCTCTCATAGGGAGCATGCTTTGCTGCATTGTCGGCACGAGGCCCCAAAACCACAGTGGCCAGCATAATCAGCGGCACCAGCAGGGCAAGGCCAAACAAGGCGATAACCGAAAGAACCAATTCAGTAACCATGAATCAGACCTCTTAGGCAGGTTAGAAAATAAATGAATGGATATTCATTAACCGGTGCTGAATTGGCCTGTCAAGGGAAAAGAACACCCGCACACCGGAAGAGTGGGGAGAACAAGATAGGCTACAGCAGCCGACTTTCCCGCCACCCAGCCGGAGATACTATCAAAAAAACATCTCAAAATGCATCAAAAAAAATAATGCGACAAGAGAAAAACAGGCAGACTCATTCCGAATAGCTGCATCTGGAAGGTGCACCGTATCCGGCACAGTTCCATACTGCCAATGTGCTACCCATGCTTTTTCAGTTTCAGCAGGATGCGCAATGTATTATCGTGTAAGTGGTATCTCGCATTTGTATTTGTACATCCTTGCCCAGGCCCCTTACAAGAACCCTGATAATGGCTATGTTAAGAGAGGAACAAAGAAAACAGAGCTGCACCTGCTGTACCTGGCCCTGCTCATGTCAGGGCAAGAGGGCAAAAAAAGAACCAGCCATGTTCGTACAGATGAACGCCTAGCCGGCACCTTGCAAACTCATTCTCCACTGGGCGCCATGCGCAAGAAAAAAATACTTTTCCTCCTCTCCGATACAGGTGGCGGTCATCGAGCCTCGGCCATGGCCATCAGCGAAGCCATCGAAACCCTGTATCCTGGTCGCTACGAGATACTGATCGAAGATGTATGGAAACGCCACATGCCCTCCCCCATCAGCCGTTTTCCAGATACCTATGGCTGGATTACCGGACCGGGCATGCCCATCTGGGCGGTTCTGTGGAAACTGACCTATTATCGGAAGATGCAGCGCCTGATGTTTGCCAGCTTTGCACCGCTGGTGAAAAACTCGGTGGCCGCATTCATGCGCAAGGAGCAACCAGACTTGGTGGTTTCGGTGCATCCGCTCATGAATCATTTAGGCTTGCAGTGGCGTGAAAGCGCCGGATTGAACGTACCGTTCATCACCGTGGTTACCGATATGGTAACCCTGCACTCTTCCTGGATCTGCCCCGAGGTGGATCGTTGCTTGGTACCCACGGAAAAGGCGCGGATGCTGGCCCTGGAATTGGGTATGCCCAAGGAAAAACTGGCGGTGCATGGCCAACCCGTGGGGCTCAAATTCAACGCGGTTGGCAGCGATAAAAGAAAACACCGGCAGCAACTTGGTATCGATCCAGACACTCCCACCATATTGATCGTTGGTGGTGGCGAAGGTACTGGCCAGATATACCGCATTGCCCGACGTATCGCCAAAACCATCCCCTATGGGCAGATGCTGGTGGTCACCGGCCGTAATCAGCGGCTCAAGACGCGTATGGATGCGGTTGCCTGGAGCATTCCCACTCAAGTCTACGGATTTGTCGACAACATGCCCGAACTGATGGGTGCAGCCGATCTGCTGGTGACCAAGGCCGGCCCCGGTACCATCAGTGAGGCCTTCATCATCGGTCTGCCACTTATTCTTTCCGGCTACATCAGGGGGCAGGAGGCGGGCAATGTCGCCTATGTCAAGGAACACAAGGCCGGCGCCTACGCAGCCACCACCCGCGGCCTGACCAGCCTTGCGCGCGACTGGCTGGATGTCAACAATCCCATTTTGCAGGAACTGGCCCGCAATGCCTCACTTCTAGCCAGGCCCAATGCCTCCTTGGATATCGCCACGGATATCTGCAAACTCGTCTGATCCGTAGTAAATGGCCTATCTCCTGCTTTTTCTGGCGGTGCTCATTGAAGGACCGATCGCCACGCTCGCGGCAGCGGCCCTGGCAGCCCAGGGCGGTGCCAACCTCTCCATTGGCATGGTGGTGCTGGTGGCCATAGTCGGCAATCTCGTCGCTGATTTTATCTGGTACTTTTTGGGCCGTCTTAGTAAAGGCTGGCTGCCCCTGCGGTTTGTGCCCGGCTCCGTACAATCTCACCAGGAACGCATCCGCACAGTGCAGATGCATCTACGCGACCATGGCCTCTGGTACTTCATCGCAGCCAAGCTCAGCCTTGGTCTGGCCATGGTTCCAATCCTGTTGGCCATGGGTATGGTGAAATTTTCCCTGCCCCGCCTAGTGCCGGTGGCCACTATCTGTGAGATCGTATGGACCGGAACACTTGTGCTCATCGGCTACTTTGGTATGGGGCCCCTTGTCATTCGCATTTTGGAGAGTGATTCCGCCTACCTTCACTGGGGGGCCATCTTCATTGCTGTCATGTTTGTTTGCGCCCTCTTCTATTGGAAATGGCACGAGAGTGCCAAGGTACCATAAATTCCCATGAACATCCTTCTCGCAGGACAAGCCTATTTTCAGGAAAACAACGGCCAGGCGGTTTTTACCGTACGTTTGGCCCGCGGCCTGTGCCAACAAGGTCACAAGGTCAGCGTATTGACGCCCGCAGAACAGAACAGCCTGCCCGAAGAAAACCTTGCAGGCCTCCGCATTTTGCGCATTCCAACCCTGCGGCTTCCCCACAACGCCAATATCACTTTCTTTGCCTTGCCACAGGTGCGCAAAAAATTACAGGGCACGAATTTTGACATCATCCACCTGCAGGATCACTATTTTATCAGTCGGGCTGTATGGCGGCTGGCCCAAGAGCAGCAAACGCCGGTAGTGGGAACCAATCACTTCTTACCCCAAAACCTGAGCGCCAACATGCCCCTGCCAGCTAGGATGAAACGCAGGTTGGAGCCTCTGCTCTGGCAGCATATGCTGGGCCTGTACAATCAACTCGCTGCGATCAGTACACCCACGCAAACCGCAGCTAATATTTTGGTGGAACAGGGAATCAGGCCGCAGGTCACAGCCATTTCCTGCGGTGTGGATGTGGAACGTTTTTACCCTGACAAGGAAGCGCGCCGCAGCATGCGGCAGCGGTTGGCGATTGATGAGCATGCTCCCCTCTTTCTTTATGTCGGCCGTCTGGACCACGAAAAAGGTCTACGGGAGGTAGTCAGCGCCTTTGCGGCTATTGCCGATAAAGAAGCTGTGTTGGTGCTGGCCGGCAAAGGGAGTTGCGCCAACGAATTGCAGGAACGAAGCGTACGCTTGGGCTTGGGCAAACAGGTACTTTTTCCGGGTTATATCGCGGTCAAAGAGTTACCGAAACTCTATAACGCGGCCGACTGTTTTATCATGGCTGGATATGCAGAGCTACAGTCCATTGCCACGCTTGAAGCCATGGCCTGCGGCCTGCCTGTTCTTGCCGCTGATGCCTGTGCCCTGCCCGAATTGGTAACGCCCGATGAAAATGGCCTACTCTTCACCGCGCGCTCAATCGAATCTCTGACAGAGCAATGGCGCCGTTTTCTTAGCTTGCGGCCACAATGGCCAACCATGGGTGGGGCCAGCCGTGCCAAGGCAGAGGAGCATGGACTCGTGCGCAGTGTATCCCTGTATGCAGACTGGTACGTCAAGGCATTGCAAGGTGGTGTGTAGAACTGCCTACATGGTCCCTGGCCAATCTTATCGGCCTTGCTGCATCGTTTCGATTTATTATTGTTTTTCCCGAATTCCAACAATCCATGGTTGCAAACGCGTGCCAAAGGCCAGCTGCACCACAGAGCCCCGCTTTACCCTGCCCCGTTCTTCAGAGACCACATCTTCCTCCAGTAACGCAAGCTGAGGGGCAAAATCCAAGGGGACAAAAATACGCTCGTGCTCAAGGACAAGGCGACTGTAAAACTCTGGTTCTTCCTGCTGTTGTGGTGCATTCCACCAGATGTGCACCCTGCCGGGAACAATGGCGTACTGCTGCCGCTTAGGATAGTGTCGACGCAGAGCCTCCACATCCAGTCCCGCATCCACCACAAACAGGCGAGAATTTTTCTCTTGTATCTGATGCAGGTGCTCCTTGGGATCTTGCAGGCCTTCCTTCGCAGAGGCAACGTGCCATGCTTCCACCTCGGCTCTGGCCTGGGCAAGGGCATGTGAGTAGGCTGGGCCAGCCAACTCCAACACTAAAAACACTTTTTTCTGCGGAAATCTTGGTACTCGTCTAGGATTTTCTGCATCAACCAGTTTTTCCGGAAGATAGAAGCCTAGATCGCGCAACTTTTCCCTGTCAAGCCAAGGGTTGACAAGCCAGGCCCCGTCATCTCCTATGCTACGGATATATTGATAGCGCAGCTGCAGAAAACGACCACTATTCTCACCTCGCCAGAGCTGGGGCACAAAAAACTCCCGCTCACTCAACCGTAGTTCAGCTTCAGGCACAGCTGAACGGTTGCGTGCCACATCCCAGAGCAGGATACCATTGGCAGTAACAATCAGCAGCAAAGCTACTGCAGTGAGCCTCAACACCCGGCGCATACGCGCATCCATTAAAGCGTCTCCTGTTTTTGCATTGTCTGCAAACTTTGAACGCTTTGGACGCGCAGGCGTCTGAGAACGAGCAGCACCAGTATAGCCACAAGAGCGCAGAGAAAAAAGAAAAGGTACTTGGGCATCCAGTCCCACCACCAGTCATACAACTTACTGTAGAAAAACACGGTGCAAAACACCACCCCGATCTGCACGGTCTCCGAAAAATTCCTGCGGATGCCCAAGGCTATTGCCCCGGCACCCGTTACAAAACCGGCAACCTGATACAGCCACTCCACCTGTTGACTGGCCAGGGGCAAAAAGCTGCCCGCGCCCCAGTGCGCCAGCACGAACACTGGCAAAAACCAGAACAGTAAGGCCCATATTCGGTACAAAGGTGGAAAGACTGGATAGAGTCGGTGTGGCAACAGGGACAAGACAAAAAAGGGTACGGCTACAGGAAAAAACAGTTCGGGCCACCCTCCCGCATCCAGCCAGTACATGCCATACCAGACCCCGATTTGGGCGCTGAAAAAACCTGCCAGACAAAGCACAGCCACAGACAAGAGCAACTTGGCCCCGCTGGCATAGGCCACAACAAAGGCAAAGGCCGCCCATGCCAGCAGCACCCTGTGTGTTGGAGGTATATTGAATATTTGGCCAAGCAGAACAAGGTTGAGGATAAAGCAGATAAAGGCCACCATGCCCAACAACTGGGAAAAATAACCTGTCTGCTCGCGGGCCGCAAAGTGCATGCAGGCAAGCAAACTGCCGATTGAGGCAGTAAAGAGCAAACCCACCTGCCAGGTAGTGGAAAAATGTCCCCAGAACTGATAAAAAAGAAAAAAAATGGCTGCACCCAGCCCCAGTGCAGCCAAAAAGGAAGTTATCTTCATACCCAGGCTAAATTGCCTGCCCTGATGATGCGTATCCACATCAAAAAGAAGCCGCCACTGTTCAAGCCGCATTTGGTGGTACTTGTCCACCGCCTGCTGCTGCTCCCTGTTCAGGCGCAGCACACCAGCAGCTGCCAACTGGGCCAGTTCCTGCCGAAAAACAGCAATACGATCTGCCGCCAGTTGGGCAGCCTCCCGCGAAGCCGGTTCCCTGTCCGATGAAGGCCCAGCAGACATCACAATCTGCCTACTGCAGTAGCACGGCCGCTCAATCCGGCCAGACACCTCGTCTGGTTAAAAGGGTACATCATCACCCATGGGAGGTGGGTCCTGGTAGGAGCCGCCCATTCCCTGGCCAGATGCGCCATAGTCGCCATCGCCGGAGGAACCGCGAGGACTGAGCATTTTCATCTCCCGGGCAACAATTTCAGTGGTGTAGCGGTCCATACCGTTCTGATCCTGCCATTTGCGTGTTTGTAGACGTCCTTCAATGTACACACGGCTGCCCTTGTGCAGATATTGGCCGCAGATTTCAGCCAGCCTGCTCCAGGCAACGATGCGGTGCCATTCGGTCTGTTCCTGCAGTTGGCCATCCTGCCCTTTCCAACGCTCCGTGGTGGCCACATTGAAGGTTGCAACCTGTGAACCATTCTGCGTGTAACGAATCTCGGGGTCTGCCCCTAAATTACCTATAAGAATCACTTTGTTGACCATCTGCCTGTACTCCCTGAGGGTGTGCTTTCTGGTGACAATGCTGACAAAAGCAAACCTACATCACTGCTCTCATCGGAAAATCTCAGCTATACAGCACCTGTCCCATAAATGCAAAGCAAGGTCGCTGTCCCCAGCCATAAATCGAAGCCGCCCCGGCACAAGACGAATCTTTTTTTACGCCCTGCTACTTGATTCTGGTCAGCTTCCTCGTGTGCGTCTTCTTTTCCGGTTGCGGATCTTGCCCGCCTGCTTCAGGTTCTGGTTCTGCCGGCAGTACAATGGCCTTGATGAAGTGCGGATTGCCTCCCATGGTGAAAATCTCCTTGCCAGTAAACTGCGCCTCGCGCAAGGTCCAGATCACACTTTGTATGGGCATGCCCAAAAGATGAAACGTGACATGCCACCACTCATCCCTGCGACTCTGGTCGCGCTCAATGGCACCCACCACCGCATAGACGAGTAACTGGGGATCCTGGGCTGCAACCACCACAATATCGCCTTCTCCCGTTTCATCCTTGAAGTTGAGCAGGCGCTTCAATTCGGCCACAAGCTGTTCCATTAAAACTCCTTTTTTTCCTGTATACCTCAATGCCGCGCAATAAGGAGACCCTCTGGTCGCCTCGACCAAAAATGCAGGCACTCAAGGTGATTCAAATCGCAAGATCAGAGCCAGCCCGGCCATTGGCCGCATTGGCAGCATTCCACCAGGCTACTCCCATTTGTGCGCTTCAGGTTCAATCAAGGCGCCGCACTCTTTACCCTGACAGTGCCACAGCAACTTGCGGCAAACGCCACGGATCATACTGGCCTCTTTTTTCTTGAGCCGTATCCTGCCTAAAAATTGGCGAACATTACGCATCCAGTAGCTATGGTTGCTGTCGCGCAGGAAGGTAATGGTGGTGAGCAGTTCTTCGATGTGCCCATACATCCCCTCCAAATCGTACGAATTAGCATAATCCGACTTGGGCAGGGCAGCAAAGGGATACGGATGTAAGGCGGTATAGAGTTCGTAGCAGTGGATGGCCACGGCCTGGGCCAGATTGAGCGAGGCGAAACGGGCCGTGGGGATGGTGGAGGCGAACTGGCACAGGTTCAGGTCTTCATTGCTAAGACCTGTGCTTTCCGGCCCGAACATAAGGGCAACATTATTGGTAACAACCTGGGGTGCTATCTGCGCCATCACCTCGCGTGGGCTCTGATCTTCCAGGCGTCTTTTACCCTGTCGGGCTGTAGTGCCAACAATGAGGTGAAAAGGGGCTGCAGCCTCGGTAACAGTGGCACAGCACTGCATGTTGCGGATCAGATGGGCCGCCTTGTGGGTGGCCATTTTGAGCATAC
This sequence comes from Desulfobulbus sp., assembly GCA_040776885.1. GTDB lineage: Bacteria > Desulfobacterota > Desulfobulbia > Desulfobulbales > Desulfobulbaceae > Desulfobulbus. Next base: position 400,896 of record JAXGZR010000002.1, read on the forward strand.
GCTCCTGGTCATACTCATCCGTGCTGACTACAATCAGCCTGGAAATCCCAAAATTAAAGGCAATACGTGCCGTGGCCCCAATGTTTTCAGGAAACTTGGGGTGCACGAGAATAATACCGCTGCCGGCAATTTCGCCATCATCCAGCTGCTGCATGCTCATTCGTGGATTATTTACCGCTATTTTGCTCCAGTTCCAATGGCCTTTTCCCAGAACGATCGTTGCTCGCAGAGGGTGAGTTTGTCATCCGTTTGAAAAAAGGGATGATGCCCCGCTCAGCTTGCCGGAGTTCCTCTTCGGCTTCCTTGAGGGTAATCTGCCAAGCCGGAGCAAAACCCGGAGATTTTTCAAACATGATCTCCACTGCTCGCTGGTACACCTGCATCTGGCGCAACTCCGGCCTACCCGGCTTCTGGTTGAGCACCTGCACCATATTACGCAAATTATCACGCTCCTGCCGGATGGTATCCATCTCATGTTTGCGGCGCTCGGTTTCAGAGGCATCGATCTCCAATTTGATATGCAAATGCTCGCGCAACTTGTTTAAAGAACGACGTAACTCTCTGGCCTTCAGCCAGCCCCGCACCCAGACCACCAGGGCCACGGCCAGGCCTACGGCAAGACCAGTGGTAAAGGGATTGAATAAAAGACTGTTGAGCCAACTGCTTTGTTCCATAACGGCAACCTCGATAGGTGGGTATTCACAAGCTCAGAGACCTTGGTCGGCTGCAGCCAGACCAAGATTGACCCGCCCATTTTTAGGGCATGACTTCTGCTTCGTCAAGAAAAACACAACAGCTGATTGAGCAAACAATGCCTTGGCATGTAGTGTCGCAGGGCCTATGGCTCGGCATTTTTCTCCTCTGGGTCCTGCAGGGAGAACAAGAGACGCCTGGCTGCCAGGCGCACCTCTTCTAAACGTACCAGCACCTGGTCTCCCAACTGGTATATGCGGTTGGTCCGTTCGCCAATCAGACGAAAACGACGGCTGTCGTGCAGATAGTAATCGTCCTGCATGCTTTCCACCGGCACGCTACCACTGATCCCGCTCTCGTTGAGCTCCAAATAGAGGCCAAAGGGACCCACGCCCGAAATGGTGGCGGCAAAGTCTTCCCCGATCCGGTCGTGCAGAAAAAGCACTGCCATACGGGCCTGCACATCCCACCCCAGCTCAATCGCCCGACGTTCACACAGGGATAGATGTTGCCCGACCTCGACCAGGGAGGCCTCATCCGGCAGACCGCCTGCAGCCTGCTTTCCCCGGGAGGCAAGCAGCCAACCCTGGAGTGCGCGATGGGCGATCAAGTCTGGATAACGCCGGATGGGCGAAGTGAAGTGCAGGTAATACATAGCCCCCAAGGCAAAATGTCCTACATTGTCCGGCTCATAACGTGCCTGCTGCATGGCACGCAAAAGCAGGTTGTTGGCCACGTAGGCCGCAGGAGAACGCTCTGCCCGCTCCAATGCCTCGGCAACCCACTTGGAATCGATATGTTCTGTGTTTCCCCGAGCCCTTTTGGGTAGCTCCAGCCCCAGGGCTTTGGCCGCCTCGATAAACACTGTCAATTTGTCAGGATCTGGTTGCTCATGGATACGGTATAAGACAGGCCGTCGCTCCCTGGCCAGGGTTTCGGCCACCGCCTCGTTGGCCGCCAGCATGCAGTCTTCAATGAGCATATGTGCTTGGGTACGTGCAGTCCGGTGGATGCTGCGCACCCGGCTGCCATCAAGGATAATTTCTGACTCAGGCACGTTGAATTCCAGACTGCCCCGCGCGAGCCGCTGCTTTTTGAGCAGGCTGGTGAGTGTGCGTGCCTGCTTAAGCATGGGGAGCACATCGCCATAGCGGGCAGCCAATTCGTCTTCGTCCTGGCTTTGATACAGCAAGCGGTCGATCTCGGTATAGGTAAGGCGTCGCTTGCTGCGGATCATGCTTTTAACATAGCGCTCCTTTTTGCGGCGCCCCCTGTGGTCGAAGTGCAGGATAGCTGTACAGGCGGGTCGGTCTTCCCCGGGTATCAGGCTGCACAACTGGTTGGAGAGACGTTCGGGCAGCATAGGCAACACCCGGTCAGGCAGGTAAACACTGGTGCCGCGACGGTAGGCCTCCTGATCAATGGCAGAACCCGGCCGCACATAATGGCTAACATCGGCAATGGACACATAAAGGGTATAGCCCGAACTGTCTGCAACAACACAGATGGCATCGTCAAAGTCGCGGGCATCCTCACCATCAATGGTCACGTGCGCCAGATGGCGTAGATCTTCCCGGCCTGGCTCACACTCCTTGAGTTCTTGGAGATCTTGCGCCTCCTTAAGCACCGCTGCCGGAAAACTGTCACGCACAGCAGCGGCCAGCATGGCCATACGCAGTTGCACCGATGCATCCAGGGGATTACCCAGCACTTCGCTGATCTTTCCCCTGGGCTTCTCCCGCTCCGAGCCATAATCGACAATATCGACCAAGACCGCCATGCCATCTGCATCCTTGGCCAAGGCATCCTGCCGGCCAATGCGTATGGTATAGGGCAGGCGCTCGTTATCCGGCTCAACAGAACCACCAGTAGCATCGGCCCTGTAGATGCCACAGAGCCTGGTATAGGCGCGGGCAAGCACCCGGGAGATGACCCCTTCTCTGCGGCCACGTGTAGAACCAAGCAGTTGCAAGGCCACCGTATCTCCATGGGTGGCACCGCCCAAGTTGGTGCGAGCGACAAAAACATCTTTGCCGCCCTTCTCTTCTCCATCAAGAAGGACAAAACCATAGCCTTTGCTGGTGACGTCCACCACACCGTGGACTTCCTCCTGGCCGGACGCAGACAGGTATCGTCGGCCTTTGCGCACCAACTTCCCCTGCTGCAGCAAATGCTTCAGGGCAGTCTGCAACAGAGCAGCCGCCGCCCGGGGCAGACTCAGCAACTCCTGGAGTTGACCCTCAGTCACAGGCTGCCCGGCCCGATGCAGGGCTGCCAAAATATCTCGCTCCAGCGTGGAGTTGTCCTTGGCTGTCGAAGGTCTGCGCCGTTTGATGCGGGAACGCTCCTGCCCACGCCTGCGTCCCTTAGTTTTTTTTGACACGGTATCTCCTTATTTTTTTGTAACCCACAACTATTGTACCAAAAAGGTTATTTTTCATGGTGGGGTAGATGCTCTTTTGCTAAGGTAAAGGTTCACTCTTTTGACATGGGGGCCCAAACAGTATGGGTGGGACCTCCTCTGGTAGAACATTGAGGATGTATGCAGTACGAAAAATTTGATATTGATGCCTACCGTCAGGCCATGGCGGAAGTTATTGGCACAGGCCCTGAAACCCGGGTGTTCTGGGAGGCCCTTGATTTTGCCTATGAGGCCCACAAGGATCAGCGCCGGCGCTCGGGCGACCCTTACATTATGCATCCCTGCTCAGTGGCACGAATCTTGGCGATAGAGTTGGATATCCGTTCACCGGAAATGTTGGCCGCTGCCCTGCTCCATGACACCATCGAAGATGTGGAGGAGGTCGATGGCAAACTGCTGTGCGAGAAATTTGGCCCAAATGTCGAAGCCATTGTTGAAGGCTGCACCAAGGTAACTCATTTCAGTGGAGGTCGCCAGACTTTCACAAAAATGGTGCACCGGAAGATCTTCAGTGGGGCCGCGGCCAAACTGGAGGTCATGCTGGTAAAACTGGCAGACAGGTTGCACAACCTGCGCACCCTGAGAAGCATGCCTCGCAACAAACGCCAAAAAATAGCCGATGAAACCCTGGATGTTTACGCCCCGCTCGCCACTATTCTTGGCCTCTTTGATATCAAGCGGGAGATGTACAACCTTGCCCTGACCTACAAGTTTCCACGCCAAAGCGGGCCGATCAAGTCGTATGTCCAGGCCATGAGCAAAAACCAGAAGACCATCGAGATTGCCGACAATGTGCAAAAGGAACTCGATCGACAGGGAATTCAAGCCAAGGTCTCTTTGCGCACCAAGGAACTCTGGGCCTACTACGATATTCGCAACCGTATCCTCATGCAGGAAATCGAAAGCCCACAGGAGTTTATTATCCTGGCCGAAACCCGCGATGCCTGCTATGCATCCCTGGGTGCACTCAACAGCCTCTATCCACCCTCTCCCCGCTCAATCCGCGACTTCATCGCCAACCCCAAGCCCACTGGCTACCAGGGGCTGCACGCCCGGCCCAACATCGACGGAAGTAAATATCTTTTTAAAATTCGGACAGCAGAGATGTCGCGGCGGGCGCGGCGCGGCATGGTGCGCGACTGGGCTAACGACACCAAGACAAACAACCGTTTTTTCGAAGAAATTCAAGAGATGTTCGACATCTTGGGCAGCGATGAATCTGTTTCCTACCGAGACATGATCGCTGCCAGTGGTCGTAAGGAAATTTATACCTATACACCCCAGGGCGATCTCATCACCCTGCCAATTAACTCCATAGTTCTGGACTTTGCCTTCCGTATCCATTCCGCCATCGGTCTAACCTGTGCCGGCGCCATGATCGGTCAGCAAAGAGTCAAAAGCGATCACCGCCTACAGGATGGTAATGTGGTGCGGATCATCCGCCAGGATGAACCAGTCGTGTTTGAGTCCAGGTTGCAGGCCCTCTGCCAAACCCCCAAGGCGAGATCAGAGCTTTCCAAAACCTTTCGTATCCGCCGGGAAGAGGTATCACGGCAAATCGGTGCCTCTGTGCTCAAACAAGAACTACGCCGTTACGGCATTCCCAGGGAAATTCTTGAAAAAAATCATATGGCCAGCATCCTCGCCTACTTTGGCATGCACACCATGCCAGATTTGCAGTTGGCGTTGGGGGAAGGCAGAGTTCGTCTGCAAGAACTGATTTTTGAAATAAGAGACTGTCTCTACGCCGACCGGAGCACCTATGTACAGCCAACGGGTATCCTCAACCGGGTTGTTCTGTCTTCCCTGGATCCGGTGGTAATGAAGGCCTCGGCCTGCTGCCGCCCGAGCCCGCTGGACAAGGGCGTCATCGGCTTGTTGAGTGAGCGCGGGCTTTCCATGCACCGTAAAGATTGTTCACAGCTGAGCAAGATCAACTTTCAGCGAGAAGATGTGGTGGGGGTACGCTGGAAAAGCTCACAGACCCCCATCAGCAAACCACAAAAAATCATTGTCCTGCAGACCACCCGCGACCGCTTGATGATGCTACTGTCTGTCGCCCCGAAAGAAATGCACTTTTCCGAACTAGTCTACTTAAAGAAAAAAGCAAGCTCCCAGGGCGATTGGGAAGTCACGTTCCGCACAGATACTCTCTATGGTTTAAAAAAGGTCATTCGCCACTTTGATCGCTCCGGCCTGACCTACGAATTCGGCTTGGAACATTAAAAGCATACAAAAACAACAAATTGTAAAAAAAACACAAAGTTGTCGCAACAACTTGACAACCACAATGTGGTGGATATATTCTTGCTTAAGGAAAATGGTTTTCAAATACAAACAGATCGTTGCACCTCTGAAATCTGTTATCCATCCTGCTCGTGAAAACCTTTTCCCTACTTGGCGTCTGCCCTACCGTTTCCTTCCTTTCCGGTATAGGGCAGGCGCCATTTTTCTTGAGGATGCGGCCTGCGAATCAGCTTACCCAACAGGCGAAGAAAATGGTCGCGCCCGATCTCTTCTGCACCAAGACGCTCCAAATGCGCACTGCTTACCTGGCAGTCGATCAACCCGATGGAACAGCGTATTGCCTGCTGCACCAGCGCGACAAGGGCCACCTTGGAGGCATCGGTCACTGCGGAAAACATGGATTCACCGAAAAAAACCCCGTCTAGTGCCACGCCGTACAGTCCGCCGGCCAGGGTGTTTTCGTGCCAGCATTCTATGGAGTGCGCAAATCCCAACTGGTGCAACAGGATATATGCCTCCTGCATCTCAAGACTCAGCCAAGTGCCTCCTCCCTGCCGCCCGGGCCCTGCGGCACAGGCGGCAATCACCTGGGAAAAAGCTGTATCCGCACTAATTGTAAACTTTCCGGAACGAATCCTGCGCTGCAATCTGCGAGACACATGCAGGGCCTGCGGAAAAAGCACCATGCGCGGATGGGGCGACCACCATAAGATCGGATCTTCTGGCCCATACCAGGGAAAAATACCCTGCCGATATGCCTCCAAAAGGCGAAGTGGACCCAAATCTCCACCCACGGCCAACAGTCCGTCTGGCTCCGCAAGATGTGGTGGTGGAAAAACCGGCTGCTTGTTTAAAAGAAACACAGACATCAGCATTCGCTCATCAGAAATACATTTTGTCTTCAGTTGTCTTTTTTTGTATCTTGTACCCTTATATGAGACAAAAACATTCGGGTAACCAAAAATTTGTCAGTCCCATAAACAGTTCCTGTGCGCCTAGCGCCCTCCTCTCCAAGTTTGAGGGCGACGAGGTGTTGCGTCATCCACTGCCACATATCCTCGAAGGATGCCCAATGGATGAGAAGAGCACCAGCTGGGCAACCCTCCCTCTCTGGATGATCTCCAGGTGGAAAAGGTATATTGACCGGGAAAGGGTATATTGACCGAAATCTCCACGGTAAACAGGGTTGCAAATGCATGGTTGCCAACAGCCAATGCAGCCGCTAGAAAAATAAAATTAGGATTGACTCACGCAAAATCACCTGGTTTGCACGACAATACCTGGCACAGTAGACGCTGCACGCGAGCATGATGGCCTTCAACAAAAAACTGTGAGTAAGTGCTGGCACTATACCAGCCATACCAGTTGACCACAGTTTGCGAGGACTACTCCCAGACAGTTTTTCATCGATCACCCCAAACAATGCACACACCTCCAGCATCTTCCAGTATCCATCGGGATCCATTCCATCAGCGCCTTGATCCCGAGCTTTTTTTCCCAGGCGCGCAACGTGAGGAAATCTGCCAGGCCCTTATCCTGGACCTTCTGACCGACAAGCAGCTTCTCCACTTAAGCGGTGATCCAGGCTCGGGCAAAAGCCTTATCTGTCAGATTATTATGGACAGGCTGCCCACAAACTTCATGCCAGTGTATCTTGAAAGCCCCACAGGCTCCTATGAAGACCTGCTACGCCACGCGTCCCTGGGGTTGGGCGCACACCCGGGACACAAACCCGATGATTTTTCCTGGCCAGAGGAGTTCAATCGCCAGGTTCTGCAACGGCAGATCGCCAATGGGCGGGTAGTGCTGATTATTGACCAAGCAGAACAACTTTTTGCAGCAACCCTTGAGCGCCTGCTCCATCGCAACCGCCACCCCCATGCGGAAGAACCAAGTTTCTCTGTGCTCCTGTGTGGCTCCAATGCGCTGGACTCCCTGCTTGCCCAGCTTGGTGGCCTGGCTCCTGAAAACAGACCTGAGGCCAGCTACAGCCTGCCACCGCTTGAGCGGGATGAAACGGAAAAATATCTGCGCTATCGTCTGCACGCCGCAGGCATAGCTTGGGAAGAGCACGACCTCCTGTTGGATACAAAACTGATCAACCGCATCGTCAAGCAGGCCCAAGGCAATATCGCCCTCACCAATACCGTGGCAGCAGACCTGCTTGCCGGACGTCTGCAGCAATATATGACCATCGATCCCCTGCCACCGGAAGTAGAACCTGTCAGTCTTCCCGGGCAGACCGAGCAGCCGCAACCTGCAGCAGAACTATCAGACCACGTCAAGGGCTTATTGGCCTGGGAGCAGCATTATGCACCTCCGGTTATCCGTGCCTATGAAGTACTAACACAAAACAGGACACTTCTGGCCACCCTGTTGGGTATTGCCCTGTTTTTGCTTGGTTTGGGTCTGTTTTTCGAAATGGGACACACACCCGAGGTGGAGCAACAGCAGGCGCAGACAAGAGAAATAAAGCCAGGATCGCAGCTCCAGCAGAATGACACTGCAATTTTTTTGGAATCGGAAGTCATTCGCAGGGAAACTGAGCCACAGGACCGCAAAGCCGCAGACCAAAGCGCTGTTGCTTTGTCTCAACCAGATGGCAGGCAACTCCTGCAAAATCGCCTGGCCGCCAGTGCCTCTCTGGTGGCTGCCAGCTACCGCGGAGCCAGCACCATCCAACTCCTGACCATTGCAGCGGCTGACGCCGAAGAGCAAGTTGCCCGCCTGTTAGACACGCCGCTCTTTTCCAGAGAAGGCCAGCAACTCTACATCGTGAGAAAAAGGACCAACCCACCTGTTTACTTTATCTTTTACGGTATTTTTGATACGCTGGAGCAGGCTAGACAGGCGCGCAACAACATGTCGTTTGAGTTGCGTGCCCACCATCCCTACCCCCTGGCCATCACCGATGCTCTGTTGCTCAATGAAGGGTAATTATCATATTTACACACAACAACAAATAATTATCTCCACAGGCCATGGACATTCTTCTTGCCAAACCTCGGGGGTTTTGCGCTGGGGTCAACCGCGCCATAGCCATTGTCCGCTCCGCCCTGGCGGAATTTGGCGCGCCGGTCTACGTGTTGCACGAGATTGTACACAATACCCATGTCCTCCATGAACTCCGGTCCTTGGGGGCAATTTTTGTTGAAGAACTGGAGCAGATCCCCCCTGGAGCACGCACCATTTTCAGTGCCCATGGCATAGCCAAATCTGTGGAAGACCAGGCGGCCGCCATGCATCTGCGCACCATTGACGCCACCTGTCCTTTAGTGGCCAAGGTGCATCGCCGTATTATCCGTCTACATACACAGGGATGCACCTTATTGGTTTTGGGCCACAAAAAGCATCCTGAAGTGGAAGGCACCTGTGGCCAAGTGCCTGGCCCGGTTTATGTGGTCTCCAGTCCGGAAGAGGTGGCGGCCTTGCCAATCCCTGATTCAAGCAAGATTGGCTATGTTACCCAAACCACCTTGAGCGTAGATGATACTAGGGATATGCTCGCAGCCCTGCGGTCCCGCTTCCGCCTCATTGAAGAACCAGACCGCACAGATATCTGCTACGCCACCACCAATCGGCAGATTGCGGTACGTCAGCTTGCCGAACACTGCGATGCCGTGCTCATTGTCGGTTCAAAAAACAGTTCCAACTCCAACAGATTGCGAGAGGTGGCCGCTGCACAAGACATACCAGCCTATCTGATTGATCATGCGGATGAAATCGATACAAACTGGCTTGTGGGTAAAAAACGTATAGGGGTCAGTGCCGGCGCCTCGGCACCGGAGCACCTGGTTGAAGGTGTCCTTGCCCGACTCCAGGCCCTTGCTCCGGGCAAGGTGGAGGAGATGGGTGGCGAGGATGAACAGGTCACCTTCCCTGTTTGCGGACTCCACGAAATATCCGGAAAAGGCGACACAACCGAGTAAACAGGTAGCACAAGTGGCGCCCCTGCAAAGCAAGACTATTACTTCTTCCGCGCCAGAATAAATCCAGCCAGCTCGCGCAATAGGGCCACGGTCTCGTTGCTAGAGATGGACTCTGCGGCAAGACGGTCCAATGCCTGCAAGGCCTGGTCAACGTGTTTCTGGGCGGTCTCCGCAGCAGATTTAAAACCGCCAAGCCTGTCAATAGCTGCAAAGATAGCTTCTTGGGCCTCTGGTTTTGTCCGGTCGCCCTGCATGAGCCTGGCCATGCTGTCCCGTTCCCGGGCATCAGCCCTGGTCAGGGCCCGGATCAACGGCAGAGTCACCTTACCCTCCTTGAAATCATTGCCCACTTCCTTACCAGTTTGCTCCTCCCTGGCTGTATAATCAAGCAGATCATCCACAATCTGGAAGGCAAGGCCGATCTGCTGACCATACTGTTGTAATGCCTCTTTTTGTGCCGGTTTTGCACTGGCATAGACTGCGCCCAGCGCGCAGGCCGAAGCAATGAGGTTGCCGGTTTTTTGTTCGATGACGGCAAAGTACTCTTCTTCCGTGGCGCGGCAATTACCACTCAAGCGTTTCTGCACAAATTCGCCATTGACCATGGCTGCGGTGGCAGCACAAAAACTATCCAGTCCGTCTACTCCGGTCAGCTTGCCAACCATGTACAAGCTGCGGGTATGCAGCCAATCTCCAGCCAAAATAGCATCTTCCAGGCTGTAGCGTTTGGCCGTTGTCTGCCGTCCACGGCGCAGGGGGGCATGGTCAACAACGTCGTCATGCATTAGGGTGGCGGTATGCAGGTACTCAATGGCCGCCGCCAGGGTGTATAAAGTGGTATCATTCCGGCCACAGCAACGGGAAGCCTGCACGCACAAGAAGGGGCGAATCCGTTTACCACCGCCAAAAAGTGCGTAGTTCACCACCTCACGCAGCAGATCGTCACTTCCAGCAAGGCTCTGGTTAAGATCGGCGTGCATGGCAGCTTCAACTTTGGCCGAGACCTCTCCCAATGCTCCTGTCAAATCAGGACGTATTGTATCTATCGTCATTCTGCTCTCTCACTAAAAAAATCAGCAACTCTGTGCAAGTCATGGGTTATGGGCCCAGGAGGCAGGCTCTTGAGGAACTGGCGGCCATACCCCTTGCTTATCAGGCGGACATCAAGGATAGCGATTACCCCCCGGTCTGCAGAGGTGCGCATCAGGCGGCCTGCACCCTGGCGCAAGGTAAAAATTGCCCTGGGTACCTGGAAAGCAAAAAAAGGATTGCCGCCACGACTGGTAATACGCCGCATCCGGGCCATAATAACCGGGTCGGTGGGTACTTCAAATGGCAATTTATCCATCACCACCAAGCTGAGCGACTCTCCTGGCACATCCACTCCCTCCCAAAAACTGGCCACCGCAAAGAGCACCGAGTTGATATCGCGGCTAAAGCGCTCAAGCAATGTATGCCGCGGGGCTTCTCCCTGTATGAATACCGGAAAAGGCAAACGTGAGGCAAGACTTGTATGGGCCGCCTCCATGGCCTGCAAGGAGGTAAAGAGTAACAAGGCACGGCCCTGCGCACACCGGATAAGGGTTTCCAGTCGCTCATGCACGGCCTGTTGGTAGCCACGTGCGGCTGGGGCAGGAAAGTCCCGGTTCGGTACATAGATCAGGGTGCGGTTCCTGTAATCAAAGGGTGAGGCCAGGGAAAGAGAGGGGGTATCTGCATTAAGCCCCATTCTGCTAAGAAAGTACGAGAAGTTGCTATCCGCAGTGAGGGTGGCCGAAGTAAAAAGACAGTGTCGTACGCTTGTGTACAGAGTTTCACGCAAATCTTCCGCCACCTCCACCGGTGTGGCTGAAAGAGTCAAGTTGCGCTCACTGCGTTCGTACCAGTAGGTATGGTGGCTCTCTTCCTCAGGAGTCCCCTCAGATGGTCCTGTCATGATGTGCTGCAGGCGCGCGGCCAAATCAGTTGCACGTTGCCCGTACTGTTCCCAGGGGCCACCATGGTGATCGTTCAGTTTTTCCAGTTGTCCTGCTGTCTTTTCAAGGAGAGCAGCCAGATGCTCCATCCGCGTGCAGGCCTTGGCAAGATCCACATCCTCCCAAGACAGGGGAAAACGCCCCGGGCCTGCAGGAAATGCCACGGCAAAGCGCTCAACTGCACCTACCAACGCAGCAGCCGCGGCAACGGCTCCCTGCCGCGCTTCGCCATCAAGTTCGGATTGGGCACTCCGCTCCATATCACCGGCCAGGTCCATACACTGCAGTCGCGAGAAACTATGACCAAAAAAGTTAGTGGCCACGTCTTCAAGGTGGTGCGCCTCGTCGAAAAAAACCGTTTCATAGCGCGGCAACACTTCGCCAAAACCTGTTCGGCGTACTGCCAAATCAGAGAAGAGCAGGTGATGATTCACCACCAAAAGATCAGCATTGGCGGCATCACGCCGTAATTGCGCAAGAAAGCATGCACTGGCCTCGGGGCAGGCATTGCCCAGGCAAAAATGACTTTGGCAGCAAATTTTCTGCCAGAGCGGTGAGGCACCGGCAAGCCAATCAAGTTCTGCCCGGTCACCATGACGGGTGCGCTGGAGCCAGGCATCGATCTGTTCCTGCGCAGAATCGGCAAAAAGGCTATCGCGTTGGCCTGCCTGCAACTGGTGCCAGCGGTAGAAGCACAGGTAGTTCTGCCGGCCCTTGACACACATTGCCCGCAGCTTGGGGGCCAGGTGCTGTTTGATGAGTGGAATTTCGCGGTGCAGAATCTGGTCTTGCAAATTGCGCGTGTTCGTGGATACAATCACTTTCCTGCCGCTGCATACGGCAGGGATGAGATAAGCCAGGGTTTTACCAAGGCCGGTTTCTGCCTCCACCACCAGGCATGCACAGGAAGAAGAAAAAGAAAGGGTATTGGAATCAGGATCGTGCTGGCTATCCTCCCCGGCAAGCAGGCGCTCAACCGCCTGCGCCATCTGCAGTTGACCGGGCCGATGGACAAAGCCGGGAGCATGGCTTGCCAGCAAGCCATGTTCTCCAAAAATCTCAACCATGCCGGGCATCATCCAACAACTCGCGGGCCAGTTCCGCCACCTGGGGGGCAGGATCGTATTGTAAAGGCTGTACAAGCAGCAGGGCCTCTGCACTGCCGGTCAGGAAAAGCAAGGTTGCCGCCTCACCCCTGACCCAAGCTTCGGGGTGGCTGCAATATTCGGCAAGAACAGGAATGGCCCGGTGTAACTCTTTTTGACAATGGCCCTGCAACTCTTCAAACAAAACGGCCAGGCCCAATCGAACCCGCAGGCGTTCGTCCGCTACCAGGGCAGCGCTCACGGCGATTTGTCGCGGCTCTTGCCTGCACAGGGAAACCATGTTTTCAACCAGACCCTTTTCCAGAAAATCTGCTATAACAGTACGCATTACCTCATCATCCGGTTCTTCGTATCCAAACTCACGATCTTGGATGGGAGAAAAAGTTGTCATGGTCCAGTGTCTGTCATCAGTACAGAATTATTTGCCTGGTAGCCGGCTGGTCTGTTCGCAACTCGGTTCTCTCCACTTAGTACCATGCCCGCCCCAGGGTCGCAAACGCTTCCTTCCCCGCACAATTAACGGTCATGCTTGACAAGTAATGCTTGGCCACTGTAGAACAAATACGAAACCAGACACAAATGTCTCCATTTAAAAGCACTGCGCATGTGTATATATACAAATATGTATACCAATAATACCGAACCACGAACATTTACCCTGCCAGGTGGCGAGCTACTGGAAAACAATGAAGTTATCGCAGTCGTCGATGATCTTGCCGATATTACCAATCTACTTGTTCTTTTTCTGAAAGAACGTGGTTTTACAGCTATTAGCGCCAACTCCGCCGCTGAACTGCGCCAATTGTTGGAAACCCGAGATATTGCCCTGGTCATTCTGGATATCGGCTTGCCAGATGCCGATGGCATCTCCCTGATCCCTGAACTCAAACAAAAGAGTCCTGATACCGCCATCCTTATGCTCACTGCAGCTGCCAGCCTGGAAACTGCACTACTCTGTTTACGCCACGGGGCTGACGATTATCTTACCAAACCCGTGCAGTTCAACAATCTGCTTACCATCCTGCACCGAATACTGGAGAAACGGCGCCTGGCCTTACGGAGCAGAGTGTACCAAAAAGAGCTGGAAAACGCGCGTAAACGCATAGAACGCTCCCATACTCTGGCCATTAAAATGAATAGCGCCTACTTGAGCATAACCAACCTGGATATGCTCATGCGCGCCATTCTCACGGGTATCACCGCCCATGAGGGCTTAGGTTTTAATCGCGCCTTTCTGGTTCTTTTCACCGATGACGGCAAGCAGTTGACCGGCAGATACGCCATCGGCCCGGTCAGCCAGGAGGAAGGAATCGCCATCTGGCAGAGGATGCAGGCAGAGCAGCTCACCATGGACGAGCTGTTGGACAACTGCCGTGCTTGCCAGGCACCGGACACCGGTATTGTTCGTCTAGTCCAGACTATCCAGATCGACACCAGCCAGAAAGATCATATCCTCATGCGTGCACTGGAGCAGCGCCGGATTCTCGTTGTTCAGGACGGACAGGCAGAATATCCAGTTGCAGAAGAACTGATACACCTCTTGCAAGAAGACAGTTTTGTCATTGCACCGCTCTATTCGTTCGAACGCTCGCTGGGTATTGTTCTGGTAGACAATTTCATCACCCATTGCCCCTTCAGCCAAGAAAAAATTCACGCCTTGGAGAGCTTCCTCAGCCAGGCCAGTCTTGCCATTGAACACGGCACACTCTACCAGGCCATGCAAAGCAAGGTGGCGGAGCTAGAAAAAGTAACCAAAGAACTGCATAAAAATAAAGACATGTTGGTCACGGCTGGTCGCTACTCTGCCCTCGGCCACATGGCAGCGCAACTAACCCACAGCATCAAAAACCCCATAACCGCGATTGGCGGCAGCGCCCGGCTGCTGCGCCGCAAAATTGCCGACACTGATCTGAAAAAATTTTTGGATATGATGGTCGGCGAAGTGGAAAAGGTGGAAAAAACCCTGGAAAATCTGGCCCGTTTTGCTGAAACTATCCAGCCGGTCTATCAGGCGGTTTCCCTTGCCGAATTGGCCCGGAACGCCGTGCGCCTCCACCAGCAGGATCTCTTGCGGCAGAACATCACCACAGTCTATGATTTTCACCCAGACACGCCATCTCTTGAACTGGATCCAAAGCTCATTCAACAGGTTCTGGTCCACCTGCTCGCCAACGCCATCGAAGCCATGCCTGAGGGCGGCAAACTCACCCTGCGCATCACTCCCACCGATGGTGGTGTTGCCTTGTTGATTCTGGATACTGGTGGCGGTATCAGTGCGCCGATACTGGAAAATGTAACCGATCCCTTTTTTACCACCAAAACCATAGGCACGGGCTTGGGTTTATCTTTAGTGCAACGGGTACTCAGGGACCATGGCGGTGATTTACGCTTAAGCAACAGGTCCAACGGTGGAGCGCAAGCACGTATCTGGCTGCCTGTCAATCATTGAGAAAGCAGCGGCAACTATCTACAATGCCATGCAAGCGTCTTCCCTACAACTTTTCCCTCCACCCTGTATCCCTACCCCTTCTTGGCAAGGCTACTGAAAGCGCTGAGCAGCACCGCACTGGAATAAAACAGAAAAAGGCCTCCACAATGGAGGCCTTTTTCATGTCAGGAAAGCCCTGGTAACAGCTTAGAATTTAAGTTGCAGCCTGCCGTAGGTACCGAAAGCAGGATCGTCTTCAACTGTAGGATCATCAAAGGAAGGAATAAGGGTGCCGGCAAACCAGGAGAAGACCGCGCCCTTGCTGATGGTGTACTCAAGTACGCCAGAAACTTCGATGGCACGCTCAAGCGAGTCAAGACCCGTGTTGGAGAAACCATCAACAGATGCGTAAACAAGGTTACCGGTAAGATTCAGCTTGTCACTGATGGCATACTTTGCCACAAGACCCGCCCAGAGCCAGTCACCATGCTCCCCTATACTCATAACGGTAAGGGAGTGGTCGGCGCCAAGCATAACAAAGCCAAAGACCGGGTCAGCCAAGAAACCATCCATAGTGAAGCCCATGTTCAGGGCCAAGGTCAAGGCATCAATGGTGTAGGACGGTTGGAGATACCCGCCGTAGCCATCATCATCCCAGCCGATCATGTCTATTCCGCTATCGTTATGATCGTCATAAAACTGGTTGAAGCCGCGCAGTTCGCCATCAGTATAGGCAAACTCACCGGTCAAGCCGAAATTGCCCTCTTTGCCCTCAAAGTATACGGAAGCGAGCAGACCTTCATTTGGCTCCATATGATGAGCAACATCATCAATGATCACGGTCTCGGCTCTATCATCCGTCTGATAGGCAACCAGTACACCACCCTTCCAGTTGTCGTTGAAGTCGGCGGAGATATTGGCACCAAAGCGGATCGAGTCGTTGTCGTCGTTCTTGTCTTGCTTGATTTTGGAGTTCTGACCTTCAGACATCCACTCGACAAAGGGGTTGATCTCCACATTACCGGCCTTGATAATGCCGCGCAGACCAGCCATGTTCAGGTCTTCGTAGAAAAAGCCCGTACCATAAGTCACGCGGTATTTACCGGCTTCCAGGGTAAAGTTGTCACTAAAAGGAACACCAATGTAGGCCTTGTCCATCCAGATGTTGCCTGGTTCAACCGTGCCGGCGGCATTGTCTGTGTCATTGTCTTCAAATTTGGTTTCCATCATGCGAATGCGGCCAATGGCATAGGCGCCACCGGCAGCGGTTCCCTTGATGGTGAGACGGATGCGGGAGTCAAGATAGTTCTCCCCATCCTTGTCGCTATTACCAAAGTCAAAGTCGTCCCTGTACACGGCACGAACACGGGCATCACCGCTAAGCGCCACGCCTGGTTTGGTTTCAGCAGCTGGAGCAGTACCCACTGCACCCGCCACCAACAAAAAAGCAGCACTTGCAACGAGAATCTTCTTCATTTCATTTCTCCTTGTACCTGTGAATTTCATGCGTTCCTACAAAAGAACACATACTAAAAATCAAGTAGTCGCATGGTAAACAAGTACAGGTTGTCTAGTCAAGTTTTTTTTACTCCGGTTTAATTTTTTTGACAAAGGCTGAACGGCTTCCTAATAAATAGAAGAAACAATGAAAAATCAATGCGTTCCACCTTCAACCGCCAAGACAAAGCGGTGTATGGTGGTGGTGGGTGTGCTCCAAAAGAGAAAAGGATAGGTGTTTTCAGTCTCAGCAAAAAAGAGCTCTAACCGGCTTTCCTCCCCTTGCACAGGCAGTAATTGATAGCCAGCGACATAGCCAGAAATGCGCTGTGTCTCCCAAAGTACCCTCAGACCACGTTCCTCCCACTTGAGTCCGGCAAGTGAACTACCGTCAAAATAGCGGATATTGGGCAGATATGGAACGGTTTTGGCCCGGTTTTTACCCACCAACACATCGGTAATCCCATCCTGATCAATGTCCGTGGTCACGATGCGGGTGTGGAGATAGCTCGGCTGCTGGACCGCGGCCGCGGCCGATGACACGGTGCCATAAAAGTTGCGGCTGGCGCCGTATTCGTCTGCACTGGTCCACAGTAGCGTGCCAGAAGAACTGAACACCTGTAACCGGTTTTTGTTGTTAATGGCCACAATTTCAAGTGTGCCATCCCCATCCAGGTCTGCAGGCGCAACATCATACACATTGTATCCTTCGGGCAGAGGCAGGGTATTGCCGGATGGCTGCAGCGTGCCCTCCTCGTAGCGCATGAGGTGGATGGTACCGCCACTGGCTTCTTTGGGCGGTGGCGTCTGTCCCAGCAACATGGTCTCCCCCTTTGCCAACGAAACCGCGTGTAAGTAATAGGGGATATTCTCTGCTAGGCGCACCAATCGTCCATTCTGCCATTCCCAAATGGAAGAAGCCGCCAATGCACCATTGCTGGCGCCGATATACAGTTCAGGTACGCCATTGCCATTGGCATCTGCCAGAGTAACGGAGAGATAATTGAGGTGCCCTGGCAAATCCTGGGCAATTTTTTGCACAAAGCGACCCTCTTCGTAGCGGTAGAGCTGCAAAATCTTGTTACCCAAGAGAACCAATTCCTGTACCCCATCGCCATCGACATCACCGACATTCAAATCAAGCAGTTCAATGGGCAGAGGCCTACCACGCAAGCTCTCCACCAATTTGAATCCTCCTTGGGCCCTTTCTAAGCCAGCTACGGATTGGGCCAGCATATTTTCCCGGTAGGCCCGTTCCGGATGCGCAGAGGAAAAAGGAGAAGCCCCATCCTGTCGGGCTGCCGACCCTGTCTGTGTTATCGTGCCTTTGCCGGAAATCAGGGCACTGATGTCTGAAGCCAATTCGTCTGCAGCCGGCAACGGGTCATCGGCATTACTGAGAAAACGGCTCACTTTTTGGGGTGCTGCACCGCTGCCACGGGAAAAGACATAGCTGGCCAGTTCATACTGGGCATTGCTGGGCCCAAAGGTGCTGAGCACAAGATAATCTGCATTGGTTTCTGCAAGCAGTCGATTGAAGGAAGAAAAATCTGCCTTGTGCAGGGCTTCTTGCATCTGCTGGGTGGAACTACCCTGGGTGATGGCGGTAATTCGGGCCCTGGTTGCCACCCGGCTGGCCAGCACGCTGGCCAGGCCACCGCTCAAATGGCTTGGTGCTCCTTCCACCTGCACGGTAACGGGGAGAAAAACCACCCGGGCCTGTACCGTTGCTCCTTGGCTTTGCGCGGCCAAAAGCGGACAGATTGGCATAAAAATCGTCGCAAGTAGGACAACGGTCCATAAAAATGCCCGAAGCGTTCGGGTACGGGTAGAAGGACAGACTTTGCTAAAAAATAATGGAATGCGCACGGTATCCCTCCTGTTTTTGGCACCCAACACCGGTAATACCCGGGAAATGTCCACGACATTTTTTCAATAATCAGTAGATAAGTTTTTCAACAATCAAGGCATGGAACGTGCTGGGCCCGGAAAAAAACCAGCCCAAGTGGGTACGACAACTGCGGCACAACCCCAATTGCCAGACAAAACCGGCAAACCAGCTGAGCTCGCTGCTCTTCTCGCCCACGATCCGCACACCTGGTGCCTGATAAAAACAGCGAATATCAAAAACAATGCCAGCGGGATTAAAAAACACATGTCGGTGCCTGCCATTGACCAAAGTGGTTTCACTGGTGGTGGTCAGCGGGAAAGAACACAGGGCGCATTGTATGGGGCGAACATTTTCGCCAACCTCTGCACTGTCTTGATCTGGCTCGGAGGAAGGAGCATGCCGGCCTCGTGTTTTGGTATTGCCGGGTCCCTCGCGCAGCTTACGAAAAAGAACCGTTTGGCCGTGCGACGTCATGGCCATAGTAGCTGGTAATGGCGCGCACCAAGTCTGCGATGGTATGCTGTTGCGGTTGGATATGGGTTGCAATTCCATAGTCCTGCAATGTGGCTGCGGTAACCGGACCAATGGCAGCGATGCGGGTTTTGCCCAACAGTTGCTTGAGCGCCGATGCATCTTGGCAAGCAAGCAGGGCAAAGCAGTTGCGCACCGTGGAAGAACTGGTGAAGGTGAGTACATCCACCACGCCTCTGCTCAACTCATCCCGCAATTCCTCTCCCGAAGAGATGACGGGAAGATTTTGGTACACCGGAACAATGGTCAGGTGGGCACCGGATTCAGTCAGTTTCTCCGGCAACACCTTACTTGCCTCCAAGGCCTGGGGCAACAGGAAACGCTGACCCGTAACCCCTTGCTTGATCAGGGCATCGGCCAGCCCCTCTCCGGTAAACTGCTCAGGAAGAAAATCCGCACATATCCCGTATTGTGCCAATATCGCGGCAGTGGCCGTACCCACAGCCGCGATGCGCGTACCGGCAAGCGCGCGACTGTCCAGTTGGGCCAGTTGCAGACGGTGAAAAAAATAGTGCACCGCGTTGGGGCTGGTGAAAAGCAGCCAGTCATAGGTGGAGAGTTGCGGCAAGGCCTGCTCAAGGGCCGAGTAGTCGTCCATCTCCTGGATATCAATAGTGGGGCATTCGAGGCAATCTGCTCCCAGCTCTTCCAACTGGCTCACCAGTTCGCTGGCCTGAATACGGGTACGGGTCACCACGACACGCTTGCCAAAAAGCGGTCGCCGTTCAAACCAGTTGATCCGATGCCGCAATTGCACCACCTCGCCCACGATCACCAAAGCAGGCGGCCTGATGCCTGCCTCCACTACCAGGTCGCTAATGGTGCCCAAAGTACCGATAAGAGACTTCTGTTTTGGAGTCGAGGCCCAGCGCACCACAGCCACCGGTGTCTCGGGTGCACGGCCGGCTTCCATCAGTTTCTTGGTAATATCGGGCAGATTTTTTATGCCCATGTAGATAACCAGAGTGCCGGCACCACCGGCCAGTTTCTCCCAGTTAATGGCGGAAAATTTTTTCTCCGGATCTTCATGACCGGTGACAAAGGCCACAGAAGCCGTGTATTCCCGGTGGGTGATAGGAATACCGGTGTAGGTGGCGGCGGCCGAGGCAGAGGTAACGCCTGGCACCACCTCAAAATCCACCCCTTCGACAGCAAGCTCTTCTATTTCTTCACCGCCGCGGCCAAAAATAAACGGATCCCCCCCCTTGAGCCGCACCACCAGTCGACCGGCCTTGGCATGCTCAACCAGCAGTTTGTTGATGCCCTCCTGGGTGTAGGCATGCAGGCCGCCACCTTTTTTTCCTGCATAAATCAAGATGGCTTCCTTGGGCACATAGCGCAGCAGCTTCGGGTTGGCCAGATAGTCGTAGACCACTACTTCTGCCCGTTGCAGCAACTCCTTGCCGCGCAGGGTGAGGAGCCCTGGGTCGCCGGGACCTGCACCAACCAAGTATACCTTGCCCGCAGCATGCGAGCCCATATCATGTGCCTGGGACGAAGTGCTGTTGTGCACGACCAAGTCCTCCAACAAAAAACGATCAGGAAAGAGAGGCCTGGTACACGGCCTCCAAAATAGCCTTGCCACCACGGCCAAGCAGCTCTTCGGCCAGTTCGAAACCCAGTTTGTCCGCTTCCGCTAGCGGTGCAAAACGTGTCTGTCGCAGCACGGTCGTGCCATCAACCGAGGCGATCAATCCTGTCAGGGAAAGCTGGTTTTCAGACAAAATAGCATATGCACCAATGGGTACCTGGCAACCGCCTTCAAGCCTGGCCAGATAGGCGCGCTCTGCCGCCACAGCAACAGCACTTTCCAGATGATGCAGGGGCTGCATCAGTGCAAGCAGCATCGAATCACTCTGGCGCAACTCAATCCCCAAGGCACCCTGGCCTATGGCGGGGAGCATTTGCTCGGGCGCAAGCAGGGTGCTGATGCGTGCAGGCAGGTGCAAACGCTTTAAACCCGCACCTGCCAGGATGATGGCGTCAAAATCACCTCTGTCCAACTTATCTAAACGGGTACCCACATTACCGCGCAAATCCCGTATCTGCAGATCCGGTCGCAGGGCCAGCAACTGTGCCTTACGTCGCAGGCTGGAAGTTCCCACCACTGCGCCAGCTGGCAATTCAGCCAGGTTACGGTAGCGGTTGGAAACAAAAGCGTCCCGCGCCTCTTCCCGCTGGGGCACAATGCCGATATGCAATCCCTTTGGAAGTACGGTGGGCACATCTTTCATGGAGTGCACCGCCATATCGATCTCACCGGCTAGAAGTGCTTCCTCGATCTCCTTGACAAAAAGCCCCTTGCCGCCGATTTTCGCCAGGGGTACGTCCAGAATACGGTCACCCTTGGTACTAATGCGCACCAGTTCAACCTCTGTATTCGGCAACAAGGCTTGTACCTTGTCCCGCACCCATTGCGACTGGGTAAGTGCGAGTTGACTTGCCCTGGTGCCGATACGCAGCCGCTGTATCACATCTTCCTCCACACAAAACAGGCCTACATGCTCAGGCTGTCGCTTCCGGGCTGCAGGCATCCAAAAGGGCTGCGGCCAGAAGGGGCAGCATCAGCTCGTGATGCCCAGTAAAATGAAATCCCTTGCCACCTTCCAGCGTGGGCCGCTGCACCACGTTGACCGAGGGTCGATAGTGCCGAATAAAATCGAAATTGGCCGTGGTGAAATGTTGCACCTGGTGGCCAAGATTACGTACCACGGTCAGGGCCTTCAAAAACACCTCGGGCAGGAGCACTGCCGAGCCAAAGTTCAGATACGCGCCACCTTCAAGCCCGCTTACCAGACGGCAAAAGAGACGAAAATCGCAATGACCGGCCTTGCCAATGGCTGCACCGTCGGCGCTGGGATGGATATGGATAATATCCGTACCCATGGCCACATGCACGGTCACGGGGATAGCAAGCTCTGCGGCCGTGGCCAGCAAACTTTGCCTGTTATGCGGGAAGTTCTCTGCCAAGAGCATCTCTCCCACGGCCTGGCCAATACCCACATCACGACGGGCCGCATCGCAAATGGCCGCGTTCAGCATCTCACCGGTTTCCTTGGCCGCACCAAAGGCGCCGGAGCCCAAAACCGCACCGACCTCTTCGGAAGTTTGCCCGGCCATGGCCAGTTCGGCATCATGGATAATGCCTGCACCATTAAGAGCCAGTGCACTGATCAGACCGCTGTGCATCAGCCCAATCAACACCGGATTCAAACCAACCTTGATCACATGCGCGCCCATTCCCACAAGAATAGGACGTTCCTGCCGCTTTGCCGTGGCCAACCGTGCCACCAGGTCGGGAAAATCTTTGCCAGCCAGCTGTTGCGGCAAGGCTGCCAGCCACTGCCGCAGAGTCATGCCAGCCTGCATGGGTGCGGCGAAATCTGCCAGGGATACTTTGGAATGGCGATCGTGCACAGAATAGGTGTGCAGCCCCTCAAAACTCAGTGGTTCAAGCAAATAGCTGCTCATAAGAATCAGGTGTGCGGAAACATCTGTCGCTCCACCAGTTCGCAGAGCAGGTGTTCAATAAAAAGATGGGTTTCCTGAATATGCGGGGTTTCGTTACTGGGCACATTGAGCACCACGTGGCACAGAGAGGCCAGCTCGGCACCGGGGTGTTGCAATCCACCGGTGAGCGCTGCCCGCTGCATGCCGATTTCCTGGGCCACCTGCATCCCCTTGATGACATTTGCAGACTTGCCCGAAGTGGAGATACCCAGGGCCAGGTCTTCCTGCTTGCCCAGGGCCTGAATTTGCTTGGCAAAAACTTGGTCAAAGGCAAAGTCGTTGGCAATGGCGGTTAAAGCCGAGCTATCGGTGGTCAGGGCCAAGGCCGCCAGAGGTTTGCGTTTGATAAGGTAACGGTTGACAAATTCCGCGGCTAGATGTTGCGCATCAGCCGCACTGCCACCATTACCAAAAACAAGCAACTTGCCGCCAGCCTCAAGGGTGTTGCGGATCATGCCTGCAAGGCACTCTATCTCCTTCAGGGAAGAACGGACAAACTCTTCCTTGGCAGCCACGGAACGACGTAGCCTATCAAAAATCAGTGACTGCGCATCCATGCGGGTCTTGTGAATTAGACAAGAAGAAAGCGCCTTGCCCGGCTTGACCTGCAAGGCGCCAAGTGCAATAAACCATCAATGTTCGAGAATCAGTCCAGTTCTTTCAAAATCAGGGCTGTTACCTCTTTGATGGCCACGGAGCCATCCACCGAAATCACCTTGGCACTGCCTTTTTTCTTGAAGTAGTTCACGGCGGCCATGGTGCCGGTATTTTCATCATAATAGATGTTGTGGCGCTTGTTGATAGCCTCTTCATCTTGATCATCGGCGCGGGTTGACAGTTCGCCACCGCATACCCGGCACACCAGCTTACCATCCTTTTCCACCGGCTTGATGGCTTCAAAGGCAATATGGTTGGGATGATTGTTGTCATTGGCGCAAAGCCGGCGGCCCATGATACGCTCCTTGGCCACCTGTCTGTCCAATACGATTTCCACCACGTAATTGAGGGCCATGTCGGCATCGCTCAGCGCCTTGTCTAGGGCCTCGGCCTGGGCGAGCGAACGGGGGAAACCATCCAGAAGCCAGCCCTTTTCCTTGGATTTGGCCAGGGTTTCCAGCACCATGGGAATGGTGATTTCATCGGGAACCAGATCGCCCCGGTCTATATAGGCCTTGGCCTTTTTGCCCAGTTCGGTGCCACCCTTGATGTGCTCCCGGAAAATCGCACCGGATTCAATATGGTCCATGCCATACTTTTCTTTGAGAATAGCGCCCTGGGTGCCTTTACCACTGCCATTTGGTCCAAAGATAAGAATATTCATGCCCGCTCCTTGCTTGCAGGGGTTCGGAGGATGCACGCATCCGCCTGGTTAAAAGGAATGGTGTAGCGACAAGGAGGCATAATAACCGAGCCTCGGGCAAGATGCCATGAAAATTGAGAAGACTTGCCCATGATGCTCGCACCATATACCCCAGTCAGCAGCACAACAAGACAGGGAAGAGAGTATATTTTGACAAGTGCCATGAAAATGAGTAGAAATTGTGGCCAAATATTTCTGTCTTTTATTGCTCTTTTTATCATTTACAGGTGGCGCGAAACACGAATGAAAGACATCAAGGTTGGTTTGATAGGATTTGGCACGGTTGGACAAGGACTTGCTGAAGTACTGCATATACAGCAAAAACGGTTGTCCAAACGCACCGGTATGCGCATCACCCTTGCCGCCATTGCCGACAAGAACGCCAAGCCCCTGCCGGAACGGTTCGCCCACATTTCGCTTGTGCGGGATGGCGCAGCCATTATCGATAATCCGGATATTGATATTGTAGTCGAACTGATCGGCGGGATCGAACCAGCCAAAAGCCTTATTCTTGCAGCCATTGCCGCAGGCAAGCACGTGGTAACCGCCAACAAGGCACTTTTGTCGCAGGAGGGGCGCGACATCTTTGCCGCAGCTGCAGCCCAAAAGGTGGAGGTGGGTTACGAGGCCAGCGTGGGCGGTGGCATTCCCGTAATCAAGGCCCTGCGCGAGGGTCTGGTGGCCAACCGCATTCTTTCCATCAGCGGCATCATGAACGGTACTGCCAACTATATTTTAAGCCGCATGACCGATGAAGGCATAGCCTTTACCGAAGTGTTGGCCGAGGCGCAGCGCCTCGGTTTTGCCGAGGCCGATCCCAGCTACGATGTGGAAGGCATCGACACCGCGCACAAACTGGCCATTTTGATGAGCATGGCCTATGGTATGCATATTACCCATCGGGAAATATCCACTGAAGGCATCAGTAGCATCGAGCCATTGGATATCGAACTGGCCCGGGAGTTTGGCTACCGCATCAAGCTGCTGGCCATCAGCCGCAACCACGGCGAACACGTAGAAGCACGGGTGCATCCCACCATGGTGCCGCAGGATCACCTGCTGGCCTCGATCAGCGGCGCCTACAACGCCATCCATTTCCATGGTGACTGTGTTGGCAACATCCTGCTCTATGGTCTGGGTGCAGGCAAGGTGCCCACGGGCAGTGCCGTGGCTGCCGACGTAGTGGATATCGCCCGCAATATCGCCTGCAATTCCATAGGCCGCGTTCCATCCCTGGGCTACCGACCGGATCAGTTTGCACCACGCCGCATCACTCCCATGGACGAGCTCTATGGCCCCTATTATTTCCGTTTCTCCGTGCTGGATCAGCCCGGGGTGCTTGCTTGTATCGCCGGCATTCTCAGTGAACACGACATCAGCATCGAGTCGGTCATTCAAAAGGGACGCAAAGAAAGCGGCGGGGCCGTGCCCCTGGTGATTGTTACCCATACGGCCAAAGAGTCTTCTGTAGAGCAGGCGCTTGCCCGCATCAGCACCCTGGCGGCAGTGACCGCACCAGTGGTAAAAATACGTATTTTTGAAGAAGAATAAGGTCGCTGTGAAG
Organism: Desulfobulbus sp.; assembly: GCA_040776885.1. GTDB lineage: Bacteria > Desulfobacterota > Desulfobulbia > Desulfobulbales > Desulfobulbaceae > Desulfobulbus. Next base: position 426,050 of record JAXGZR010000002.1, read on the forward strand.
TACATTCTACTGATAGGCGATGGCATGGGTGATGTGCCACAAGAAAGCCTGGACGGACAAACCCCGCTGGAAGCAGCGGCCACCCCCACGCTGGATCGCCTGGCTCCGGCAGCGGAACTGCTGCTGACCCATACCGTACCAGATGGATTTCCCCCTGGCAGCGACGTGGCCAACCTCTCCCTGCTTGGCTATGATCCACAGGAGATATACAGTGGCCGCGCCCCTCTGGAAGCCGCCAGTATGGGCGTGGAGCTTGGCCCTGGGGACACGGCCTTCCGCTGCAACCTGGTGCAGGTGGAACACCGGGCTAATGGCGGCCTTGTCATGGCAGATTATAGTGCTGGCCACATCAGTACCCCGGAGGCGCGGGAATTGATCAACGCCTTGCAGAGTACCTGCTGCCAACCACAAACAGGGCAGCTGGCGCTCTACTCTGGAGTCAGCTACCGGCACCTGCTGGTTCTACATACGCCGCTGCCGCCGGGTTTCAGCACAGTTCCTCCGCATGACCACAGTGGCCAAGATGTTTCTGCCCATTTTAACGCTTATAAACAGGTAGACGCCCTGGCACAGCTGTATGCCTGCGGGACCGAGGTACTAGCCAACCATCCACTCAATCAAAAACGTAGGGCAGCCGGTAAGGCCGAGGTCAATTTCTTCTGGCTTTGGGGGGAAGGAAAGCGCCCCAGCATGCCCACCTTGCACGAACGTTACGGCTTACATGGCGGTATGATTTCGGCAGTGGATCTGCTCAAGGGTATTGGCGTGCTAAGCGGGCTCATCGCAGTTGATGTACCCGGAGCCACAGGCTATCTTGACACCAACTATGCTGGCAAGGCGCAAGCCGCTCTGGACTTGTTGGTTGACAACGACTTTGTTGCAGTCCATGTGGAGGCACCGGATGAATGCGGCCATCAGGGCTTGCTTCCCGAAAAAATCCGCGCCATAGCCGATTTTGATGCCCAGATTGTAGGACCGATTGTGGCAGAAATGGAACGCCGCCAGGAAGCGTTTCGCCTGGTGGTGACCATGGATCACTTCACCCCCCTGCATCTGCGCACCCATGTGGACTGGCCCGTACCCATGCTCCTGTATGACTCGCGCAAAAACAGTACAAAAAACGGGCTCCTCTACAGCGAAGCCAATGCCCGCAAGGCTGCGGAGCACAGTGGTCGTCGCTTTGCCTCGGGCGAGGCCTTTTTTCAATACTTCGTACAGCAGTATAACCCGTGAACAAGCTCTCCACCTCCCTGATCAAGCCGGTTTTCACCACCAGCTACCGGGTTATTTATGGCGATACCGATGCGGCCGGGGTGATGTACAACGCCAACTATCTCAGACTCTTCGAGATCGGCCGCACCGAAATGATGCGCGCCTGGGCCATGCCCTACCGGGCCATGGAAGAGTTGGGCTGTATCCTGCCGGTTACGGAAAGTTATCTGCGCTTCAAAGCACCGGCCCGCTATGATGATTTAGTGGATATTGCTGTCTGCCTGGTTGAGGTCAGCCGCCTGACTTGCCGCTTTCACTACCAAATCAGTCGCCACGAAGAAAACGGGCCAACCGCTGCGGCAACCTTGCTCACCAAGGGCTTCACCGTGCACGCCTGTGTCAACAGGGAAGGCGTCCTCACCCCCTTCCCGCAAGAAATTGCCCTGGCCATCAAGGCCGTGCTTACACAAAAAAAGAACGCCACTTCTGACTAACAACACTTAACTTGACATATTTCAAAAAAATGGTATAGTGTTTTTTCGCGATGCGGGGTGGAGCAGTCTGGTAGCTCGTCGGGCTCATAACCCGAAGGTCAGAGGTTCAAATCCTCTCCCCGCTACCAAGTAAAATTCAAGGGTTTAGATCACATTGATCTAAACCCTTTTTTGTGTTTTCTAACCAAGAATAAAATTTTCCGTGGGAAAATTTTATTCTTTCCAATCTATTATCATAAAGGAAGACAGCGCCTGCCGTTCTTGTCTTTTTTCTTCGAGAAAAGCAAAAAATATTTAGCCAGAATATTACCGAATCAGAGCTCAGATTATTTTAAAGGCATTCTCACACATGATCCAACCAAGCCGAATATGAATGAGTATAGACCATTCAAACCGAAAACATTTGCCTTTTTCATCGTTTGGGATGGGAACGAGCATTCGGAGTTAGAATTATCGAAGACAAATGGCTATCCGTAGATGAGATTGGAGCCTATCTCGGCATAAAGCGGGATACGGTCTACAAGTGGATCAGTGAAAAAACATGCCTGCCTATAAGGTCGGTCGTCTCTGGAAATTCAAGAAGGACGAAGTCGACTGTAGCCTTCCCTTAAAATAGATCCATTGAGAAGTAGAGATTTCTGGTAAAATTGCCTTATGGAGGGCACAATGAGGAAATCTCGATTTTCGGAAAGCCAGATTCTTCGGATTTTGAAAGAAGCTGAAGGCGGTCGCAAGGTAGTCGATGCCTGCCGTGAGTATGGCGTAATCCAGGCAGCGTATTACAAATGGAAGTCGAAATACGGCGGCATGGAAGCCTCGGATATCCGCAGGCTCAAGGAGCTTGAAGAAGAAAACCGCAAGCTCAAGCGGATGTTCGCGAACTTGAGTCTGGAAAACGAGGCCCTGAAGGACGTCATCACAAAAAAGCTCTGAGGCCGGCGGAGAAGCGCAAGTTGGTTGATTTTATGCGTTGCGATTATGGGCTGAGCATGCGGCAATCCTGTTCTGCGCTGGCGTTAAGCCGCTTGGTGTACAGCTACAAGTCCATGCCACGCGACGACTCGCCACTCATTGAAGCGCTTCTCACGCTGGCCGAGCGGTATCCGCGTTACGGTTTCGGGAAGCTGTTTTCGGTCCTGCGCAGACATGGTCACCGATGGAATCACAAACGGGTCTACCGCGTGTACTGCCTGCTAAAAATGAACCTGCGTCGGAAAGGAAAGAAGCGGCTGCCATCAAGAAATCCCAAACCGTTAGCTGTTCCATCCGCCGCGAACATATGTTGGTCCGTAGACTTTAGGCATGACGCGCTAGCGAGCGGCCAGCGGTTTCGCACGTTCAACGTGCTGGACGACTTCAGCCGGGAATGCCTGGCCATTGAAGTGGACACCAACCTTCCCGCGGCCAGGATTGTTCGTATTCTGGATCGGATTGTGGCCTGGCGTGGTCTCCCTGAGAAATTGAGAATGGATAACGGACCGGAACTTATCTCTGTAACTCTGGCGGATTGGGCCGAAGCAAACAGCGTGGAACTGGAATTTATTCAGCCGGGCAAGCCAACCCAGAACTCATACGTAGAACGCTTTAACAAAACGTACCGGAATGAAATCCTGGACTTTTATCTGTTCAGTACGCTGACGGAGGTGAAAGAAATCACCCGGACCTGGATCAAGGAATACAATGAAGAAAGACCTCACGACTCACTCGGAAAAATGACCCCAGCCGAGTTTGTCGTGGCCCACTCAACGCAGAATATCTCTACTTATGGATGGTACTAACTGGGGGAGGGATACACAGGTACCTGTCGCGAGTCTCGTTGCGACTACCCTTGGTGGTGGCAATCAGACGATCAATTTCAGCCGAGACAAGGTACTTTCTCTCGTGCACGATCGAAAACGCTCACGGTATGCGGTGAGTGGAGTGAAGCCCTACTCTGCCGGGGAGCTGAGCAGAAGGCTTGCGCCCACATTTCAAATTCCAATAGGCCCAAGATCTCGCATCAAAAACCCCGGCAGGAGCATTCTCCAGAACTTCACGGAACTCTTCTATTCCTGCAATGCCCTGCAAAGCTTTTAGATCTTCGATGGTGCCATAGGTCATCACATGTGCGAGAAAATGCACCGGCTCGGCCAAAGCATCCTCCGGCTCCTTAAACCAGACAACACGGCGGGCAACGTGCAAAAGATCAGGTGTGGCGGGCAAAGATTTCATGGCGTATGACTTCCTCCTTCCGGCCGTTTAACATAAGCTGTCAATGACGGAAGGCTGTTTACCGGATCAACAGCAGCAACAGCAGTTAAAATACGCTGGCGCACCTCTTGGGGAAGCTTTGGAACGTCTTCAAAATAGCTTAAAGCTTTAAGAGCAATCAGGGGATTAAAACTTTTCCCATAAACAACAAGGCCAGCGGCAAGCATCGTGGAGAGATCCACGCCGTATTGCAGCATGGCATCAATATCGAGATAGTCCTTCATTTCGGCGCGTTTTTGGACCACCGCCACCTTTGTTCCTGCAATGTCGAGCAAAGAAGCGACATACAGTGAATGCCCTTTCGCAACCTCACTTGGCGCGACTTGTCCCAAATCTAACCCGCCAAAAAACGAAACAAGAATAGGGCCGTCACGATCAACCCGGCAGGTCAAGGTGTTTGCATCAACCTGTACAGGCTCGGCATCCTTGAGATAAGGGACAGTTGCTGCAAGCTGGTCAGGATCGAACAAACGGCTTGAAAAGAAATCAAAATCGACCGAAACGCGATGCCCTAAGCGCAAAGCAAGGGCAGTTCCCCCATAAAGGGTGAAATGATCGGGCGTGGCGTCCAACTCGGGCCACAGACGCAATTGCGAGGGCGGCAAAATGGAAAGGTTTGGAGTAAACACGATCATGAAGGTCTTCACGCAAAGAAGTTATAGATAACTTAACAAAAGATAATCATTTTGTCTAATGTCTGCACGCTGAACCATATGAAAAAGCAAGGGATTACAATAGTTAGGGATGAAGGCAAATTGGGACTTTAGACAAAATAGCCTATTTTTTCTAAAAGTAATAAGAAGTGAAGTACGCCTTTATGCACAACCATGCAGACGAATTCAAGATCATGACCATGAATCGTGTGCTGGGCGTCTCTCGCAGCGGATTCTACCGCTTTCGACAGCGAGCAGGGAAGCCAACGATACGGCAACAACAGCGCATGGTTCTTGATAAGCTGGTTGCTGAAGCCTTTGCTACCCAAAAGATGCGGGCAGGTTCACCTCGGCTGGTTCTTGATCTTTGTGATCAGGGCTACTCTTATGACCGCAAAACAGTGGCAGCCAGTATGCAGCGGCAAAATCTGCGGGCCAGGGCAGCACGGAAATACAAGGCGACAACCAACTCGAAGCACAATCTTCCGGTTGCACCAAACCTGCTAGCTCAGGATTTTAGTGCCGGTGCTCCAAACCAGAAAAGGGTCAGCGATATAACGTACCTGTGGACCGATGAAGGCTGGCTGTATCTGGCTGTGATTATTGACCTATTTTCACGGCTGGTTGTTGGCTGGGCATTCTCAGAGCGTATGACGGCTCAGCTTGTGTGTGAGGCGTTGCAGATGGCGCTTTGACGACGCAAAATGCCCAAAGGAGTCATGCTGCCTTCAGACCATGGCAGCCAGTATTGTTCTTGCGCATACCAGAATCTCAAAATACCAGCTGGTCTGCAGCACGAGCGGTAAAGGCAACTGCTACGACAATGCCTGTGCTGAAAGCTTCTTTTACAGCTTGAAAGTGGAGGCCATCCACAACAAGAATTTTGCCACTGATGAAGAGATGCGCCAGACTGTGTTCGAATATATTGAAGTTGACAACAACCGCAGCCACCGCCATAGTGCAAATGCCTCTATCAGCCCCATGGCATTTGAAGCCCTCAAACATGCTTAGCCAGGTGTCCACTCATTACGAGCAGGATCACAATTGGCTGAGGCAGTACAATGAGGAACGCCCCCATGAATCTCTTGAAAATTTCACCCCGGCAGAGTTCCTCATGAAAAATTCACCCAAAAAAGTCTTTACTTGTGGATGGTACTAACCTGGGGAGGGATACATATCCAACTGGGGCGTGGCAATCGGTTTCTTGGGCTGCATGGAAAATCACTGGGAATTGAAAGGATACACTGCAACACCCTGCAATGCACAGCGCTACGCTTCAGTTTTATCCAGGCTTAAAAAGGCATGATAAAAGACAGGGCTATCGCAATCAGCATACACACCGGAATGGTAAGTACCCAAGCTGTCAGGATGTTTTTGATAATGCTCAAGTTTAGGGCATGATGACCTCGGGTGGAGCCTACACCCATGATGGCAGTAGAAATAATGTGGGTGGTGCTCACTGGAATGCCGAAATGTGAGGCAGTGAGAATAATGGTTGCGGCTGAAGTCTCGGCGGCAAAACCATGCACTGGTTTAAGCTTAATCATCTTGTTGCCCATAGTGCGAATAATCCGCCAACCACCGGCCATTGTGCCCAATCCCATAGTAATGGCACAACTAAAAATAACCCAGGCCGGCACTTCAAAGGTAGGAAGCGCACCGTAGCTGAACAGAGCAAGGGTGATGATACCCATGGTTTTTTGGGCGTCGTTACTGCCATGGCTGAGTGCCATAATACCAGAGGAGACCAGCTGTAGCTTACGGAAATAGACATTGGCCACATGAGGGCGTGAACGTATACACAACCACAACAGGGCAACCATAAAAACAAAACCAATGCTAAAACCGAAAATAGGCGAAGTCACCATGGGCAGCAGCACCTTTTTTGTGACACCATCAATCAAAACCACCTGATAGCCAGCCTCGCCAATAGCGGCACCCATCAATCCGCCAATCAGGGCGTGGGAGGAACTTGAGGGAATGCCCAGATACCAGGTGAGCAAGTTCCAGATTATTGCCGTCAACAGAGCGCAAAGAATTACCCCTTGGGTAACAATATCTGTAACCACTATGCCCTGGCCAATGGTGCTTGCAACATGGGTCCCGAGAAAAGCACCCACCATGTTGAGGACTCCGGCATAAATGACTGCTGTACGCGCGCTGAGCACCTTGGTGGATACCACCGTGGCAATGGCGTTGGCAGAGTCATGAAATCCATTGATGTATTCAAACACCAGCGCAGTGGAGATAACCACAAAAAGAAGAGCCATGAACCTCCTCGTGTTTATCGGAGATAGTTTAGTTTGAGCCAGGCAATGCGGCTTGACTCTTTTTAAAGCGATAACATGAATCTCTTGGAAATTTAACCCTGGCAGAGTTCCTCATGGAAAATTCACCCAAGGAAATCTCTACTTTTGGGTGGTACTAACTTGGAAAGGGCTACAGTTCCGGCCAGTGTCAGCTATGTTTTAAGGAAATATTGACAATCACATCTGATATTGCCGAACAAATGTCCAGGGCATTTTCTATACCCTTATAGATGTCACGCAACTGCAATACATACAAGGCGTCGTATTGCCCTGAAAAAAGCCCCTCCATAGCCGCATACAAAATTTCATCGCCGGTATTTTCGATGTCCTTTATTCTAGAACTGCTACGTGCCACTTCTTTGACCGGCGCTCCCACGCGCAGGGTAGCAACCAGCTTGCGCAACTCTTCGGCCGATGTGGTAATGAGGTCAGACTGCTGCTTGATGATGTGGTTATAGTGGTCAATCTTGTAGATACGCAGATTAACGCAAGCCTTGAGGATAACTTTGGTGGTCTGGTAGAGCTTGGATGCAATCAGCTGAATGTCTTCTGGGTCAATCGGGGTGATAAAGGAATTGTTCACCAGGTTGAGACAATTTTCAAGGGCTTCTGAGGCTCGGTGTTTATAGGCCTTGGTATGCACCAGACACTCTTCGCGTTGATTCGGGTCAGAGTGCACGATTTGATAAAAAAGGTAGGCCGACAATTGACAAACTTCCGCCCCTTCTTCAAAATAATCGTAAAATCTATTTTCTGCTGGCGGCAAAATTTTAGCAAGAAAACCCAGACGCATATCACTCCTCTAATCTATCCATGCTTACCGTGGCGAGCATGTAAGCCGTCTTTCTTTTTCCTAGCTTACTGTAAAATACAAATTCTTAACAATTTACAAATAATTTTTCTATACTTTACTGCAACCTGGCAATTAACATGTGGTTGCTCCCCTCAAATATATTTTTCAGCCAAACCTGCACCACGCTTCAGGGCGTACTTTCATTCAAACCATTTCCTAACACAATCCAAAAGCTTGCCTAACTCCTCACACCTACAGTTGCGCTACTTTTAGGCAACCATTCATTTAAACAATCAACCTGGAGGTCAACATGAAATTTTTGCCCCTTCTCAAGGCAAGCGCGCTGTGTATTGCCCTGGCCGGATTCAGTGTTCCCGCCATGGCAGACACCGTTCGCCTGACCGGTTCCGGCGCCAGCTTTCCGGCACCGCTCTACACCACCTGGTTTAAGGATTTTGGCCGGGTCAACAAGGATATTCAGATCAACTACCAATCCAAGGGTTCTGGAGCCGGAGTGCGTGACTTTCAAAACGGCACCGTGGACTTTGCTGCCAGTGACTCTGGTATGAGTGAAGAACAGATTGCCTCTGCCAAGCAGGGCGTACAGATGCTGCCCATGACCGCCGGTGAAATTGTGCTGGCCTACAACCTGAAGGACGTGAAAGAACTGAACCTGCCGCGTGAAGTGTATATTGATATCTTCATGGGCAAGATCAAAAACTGGAACGACCCCAAAATTGCCGCCGCCAACACTGGCACCACCATGCCTGATCAGGAAATTACCGTAGTGACCCGTGCAGATAGCTCAGGCACCAACTTCGTTTTTACCCAACACCTGAGCGCCATTTCTCCCGAGTTCAAGGAAAAAGTGGGTTTTGGTAACTCGGTAAACTGGCCCAGTGAAGCCAAGATGGTCAAATCGCCCAAGAACGATGGCGTAACTGCCACCATTACCCAGACCCCAGGCGCCATTGGCTATATCGAGTACGGCTTTGCCCATATGTCCAAGCTGCCCATGGCTGTGCTTGAGAACAAGGCCGGCAAATATGTTGCCCCTGGCGGTGAAGGCGGCCCGGCTGCCCTGGCTGGCGCAGAATTCCCCGAAGACATGCTCTTGTGGGTATCTGATCCTGAGGCTGAAAACGCCTACCCCATTGTGACCTACACCTGGATGATTTTTGCCAAGAAATACGACGACCCCAAAAAGGCCGAGGCGCTGCAGAAGATGATCGCCTATGGTCTGGGCGAAGGGCAGAAAATCGCCACCAAGGCAGGCTATATCGAACTGCCTGCAGCGGTTGTTGAGAAAGTGAAGACAGCAGCTCAAAATATCCAGTAAGTAGAATCATCTCCACCCGCGCCTCGCTTGAGGCGCGGGTTTCCGCTGTGTATACCCGCCCATCCTCCTCTTGCATATGGACTTGATTTATGGCTGAGTACAACTCCTTACAGCAGTCGCAGTCTATCTCCAAGCCCCCCACCGCAGGCGACATGTTTGCCAACAAGGCCTTTCGCGTGCTGACCCTCGTGTTTACCTGGGGCATCGTACTCTTGCTGGCGTATATCCTCTACAAAATCGGCGGCAGGGCCATTCCTGCGGTCAAGGAGTACGGGCTCGGCCTGCTTGTTGGCACCACCTGGGATGTGAATGCGAGAACCTTCGGCATCCTGCCGGAAATCTGGGGGACCCTGTACAGTTCCCTGTTGGCCTTGATCTTGGGTGGTTTCTTTGGCGTGAGCATTGCCATCTTCCTCACCCAGAATTTTCTGCCCCGGGCACTGGAAACCATTTTGCGCAGCATCATCGAACTCTTGGCAGCCATTCCCAGCGTTGTCTACGGCTTGTGGGGCATTTTCGTGCTCATCCCAATCATTAGGCCGGTTGCCGACTTCTTCAACACCCATTTCAGCTGGATTCCTTTTTTCTCCACCAGCTTGAGTGGGCCAGGCATGTTCCCGGCCGCCCTGGTGCTCTCCATTATGATTCTGCCCACAGTGGCCGCCATCTCCCAGGATGCCTTCAGGGCCATTCCCCACAAGACCACAGAAGCGGCCTACGGCATGGGCACCACCCGCTGGGAGGCCATCCTCAGGGTCATGCTGCCCACTGCAGCTGGTGGCATTTTTGGTGCTCTGGTACTCGGGTTGGGTCGCGCCCTGGGCGAAACCATGGCCCTGGCCATGCTGGTGGGTAACTCCAACCAGATCAGTTTGTCTGTTTTTGCCCCGGCCAACACCCTGGCCGCGCTTCTGGCCTTGAACTTTCCTGAAGCAGGCGACACGGAAATTTCCGTTCTCATGTTTGCAGCCTGCGTGCTCCTGCTCATCACCCTGCTGGTGAACATGCTGGGTGCACTCATTATCAACAAAACGGGCATCAAGAGGTAACGAGCCATGAGTGAGCAGGCATCCCAAAATAATGAGTTGCGCCTTCCCAATCTGGAGCGGCAACCCTTTGAGCCGCGTGCACTGCAGTCCATCATTTTAAGCACGCTAACCTCCTGCATGGCGATCATCGCCTGCATCCCGCTCTTCTCTGTGTTGATCATGCTGCTTTACCGCGGCGGCAAGCGCATCACTTTTGAGGTCTTCTACGCCCTGCCCCCTACGGCCTTTGATGTGGGTGGCGGTTTTGGCAATGCCATTGTCGGTACCCTGTTCATGGTGGGCATTGCCTCGCTGATCAGTGTGCCCTTTGGCATTCTTGCTGCCATTTATCTGGCCGAACTCGCCCCAGAGAGCAAAATTGCCACAGTGGCCCGCTTCTGCGCCAAGGTGCTCAGTGGTTTGCCCTCTATTTTGGCAGGTGTGTTCGCCTATGCGGCAGTTGTGTTGGTTATGGGAAGCTACTCGGCCTGGGCTGGCGGTATTGCCCTGTCCATCCTCATGGTACCCACGGTCATGCTCACTGCGGAAGAGGCCATTAAAATGGTACCACGACCAATGAAGGAGGCAGCGGCCGGTATGGGCTGCACCCCGGCGCAGGCCATGCTGAAGATTATTCTGCCCGTGGCTGTGCCTGGCATTATCACCGGCGTGGTGCTGGCCGTGGCCAGGGCCGCCGGCGAAACCGCACCCCTTTTGTTCACCGCGCTGTTCTCCGATTACTGGCTGCGGCCCAACGAGCCAACCGCATCTTTGGCAGTGCTTATCTACAACTATTCGGGCATGCCCTTCCCTAACCAGATCGAGTTGGCCTGGGCCGCCTCGTTGGTACTGGTTCTTTTGGTCTTTATCCTCAACCTTATCAGTCGCGCCATTGGGCGGCGGAAAACTGTGTAATCAACCCACGCTCAGGAGCAAAAACAACCATGGAAGCAACAGCAACGGAAACAACTGCAGAAATAAGCAAAGAGACAGCGGTACAGGCCACGACCACCAGTACTGCTGGTCTGGACACAGAGGCCATTACCCTGGACTGCCAGGCAGAAAAGATTTTCTATGGTGATTTTCTGGCTGTACGGGACAGCCATGTACCCATCGTCCGTAACCAGATCACCGGCTTTATCGGCCCCTCGGGCTGTGGGAAAAGCACAGTACTTAAAAGCATCAACCGCATGAATGACCTAATTCCTGGTTTTCGCTTTATGGGTAAAGTGCATTTTCACGGCATGGACATCTACGATAAAAAGGTGGACCCTGTGGCGGTACGGCGCAACATTGGCATGGTTTTTCAGCAGCCCAACCCCTTTTCCATGTCTATCTACGAAAACGTGGCTTTTGGTCTGCGCCTCAACCGCTTCAAGGGCAACATGGATGAAAAGGTGGAAAAGGCGCTTAGAGGGGCTGCTCTGTGGGACGAGGTCAAGGACAAACTGAAAAATAACGGGCTCTCACTCTCCGGCGGCCAGCAGCAGCGGCTGTGCATTGCCCGGGCCATTGCCACCGAGCCCAGGGTCTTGCTCATGGATGAACCTTGTTCGGCTCTGGATCCCATTGCCACCCGGCAGATAGAAGAGCTGATGGTGCAGCTGAAGGAGCGCTTCACCGTGGCCATTGTCACCCACAACATGCAACAGGCCATGCGGGTGGCTGACCAGACCGCATTTTTTGCCGTGGATATCTCCAGGGGTGGACGCACCGGTTACCTGGTGGAGATGGGGGCAACCAAGGAACTTTTTGAAAACCCGCAAGAACAGCTGACCAAGGAATATCTGCACGGAGAATTCTCCTAATTGGGCTGTTCGGTAGCAGCAAAACCAGCTCACTCACTTTTTTGCTATGGAGTTGCTTCCCATGAAACGCAGAATCCGCACCTTGTGCCTGTACACCCTTGTATTCTCCATGTTGTGCTGTTCATCTCTCTGGGCCGCTCCTCAACAGACGAAGCAGGCAGATCTCAGCGGTGCCGGCGCCACTTTTCCAGCACCCCTTTACCAACACTGGATCAAACAGTTCGCTGCCACCTCCCCGGGCTTTACCATCTCGTATGACGAGGTGGGTAGTGGCGAAGGCATCAAGCGTTTTCTGGCCGGTAAGGTGGACTTTGGCGCCAGCGACACGGCCATGAGCGATACCGAGGCCCAAGAAGCTCAGCATGGAGTGCAGTTTGTCCCCGCAACTGCCGGTATGGTGGTTTTAGCCTACAATCTGCCGGGCGTGGACCAAACCCTGCGTCTCAGCCGGGAGGTGTATGTGGACATATTCCTCGGGGCCATCAAGATGTGGAGCGATCCACGCATTGCCGCCCTCAACCCTGGGATCAAGCTGCCCCGACTGAACATCACCACTGTTACCCGGGCAGATTCCTCTGGCACCACCTGGACCTTTAGCAACCATCTCAAGGCCATTAGTCCGCGCTGGCATGATACCGGCTTTACTGCGGCCAAAAAAATGAACTGGCCAGGCAATGCCATGGCAGTCAACTACAATGAAGGGGTGGCCAATCGTATTCGGCACTCATGGGGGGCGATTGGTTATGTCGAGTATGGTGTGGCCAAACGGGCGGGTCTGGCCATGGCGGAACTGGAAAACAAGGCGGGCCATTTTGTGGCGCCATCGGTGGCAAGTGGCATGGCTGCCCTGGCAAACAGTGCCGGAGAGCTGCCTGACAATTTGCGCATGTTTTTTCCAGATCCCGTTGGTCAGGACTCTTACCCCATCATCACCTACAGCTGGCTGCTCCTGCCCAAGACCAACCCCTCACCGCAACAGGGTGAACGGATAAAAAATTTTGTTGACTGGTGCCTGCGTGATGGTCAAAAATATGCTGAGCAGTTCGGCTACACACCATTGCCGGAAGCGGTCAGCATAAAGGCCAGGCAGGCTGTACAACAGATCCACTGAAAGCACAGCCTAGGCCTTGGTGCCGATGCCTTCTGGTTTGTATTTTATTGTGCGCCAGCGCGGGGGCCATGCCCAGTAAATATATAATCGATCTGGATCAGGTGGAACACTACCTTCTCTCTGTGCAGCGCAACTTTGAGGCCATCAACGAGGCTCTGGAGATGCACCGAGAGCCCATGCGTGATGAAATCCTCAACAACATGCTGGCAGGCTACGAGTATGTGAACTACCTGCTGAAAAAGGACGTCAAACTGCTTCGTCCGGAGGGCCTGCACCACTTCCTTGAGTTGAACAATATCGTGTTGTGTGGCTCTGATGTAGAAAAACGAAAAGACTTTAAAGAGCATATCGTCAGCAATACAGACCGTTTTTACGAGCAGAGCGAGTTTTCCATCCGCCACTTGCGTTCCTGGGCAGAAAAGCACCGAAAAGATACGCCCTGGAAAAAAGCGGCCGGTGCCTACATTCTGCAGGTGAGCTGGCCGCAGCTCTTCCATGAGGGTAATCACCGCACTGGTGCCCTGATGATGAGCACCATCCTGGTGCAACATGATTGTCCGCCCTTTGTGCTGAGCGTGGATAATGCCAAGGCCTACTTCAACCCCTCCAGTCTGGCGAAAAGCACCAATAAAAACGAAATGTTGGGCAAATTTTATAAGTTGCCAAAAATAAAGAAAAATTTCGCAAAATTTCTGGAAAAACAGGCCATACCCTCCTACCTGCGCCGGCGCTGAACCCACAACATCTTCCACCAAAAACACAATATTGCCGCGCCGCACCCTTTTCCTGCATCTGCTGGCGCTGCAGCGATTCCCTGCCCCTGCGGAAATTCCTTGGACTTGCGCCCAGCGAGACAGTGCCTGAGCATTCCTCTTTGTGCCGCACCCGTCAGCGTCTGCCGCTGGAGGTGCTTCACGAGATGTTTGTCTTTGTGCTGCGCATTTTGAAGCAGGCCAGCCTACTCAGGGGAAAATATCTGGGGATCGATGCCTCGACCATGGAAGCGAATGTAGCCATGAAGAGCATTGTACGCCGGGATACGGGCGAGAGTTATGCGCAGATGTTTGAGCGTTTGGCTGAAGCAAGTGGCATCAAAACGCTCACCCAGGCCGAACTTGTGGCCTCTCACCGCAAGCACAAGGGCAAGAAGCTCTCCAACAAGGACTGGCAATCGGCTACGGATGAAGAGTCCTGTATAGCCAAACTCAAGGATGGCCGCACGCACATGGCCTACAAGCTGGCCTACAAGCCTGAGACATGGTTGATCTGGAATCCGGGGTGATTGGTGATTGTTTCTGCAGTGATACACCCTGAGGATCAGGGCGACACCACGACCATTGCCACCACCCTTGATGACACTCAGGCCAAGCTGTGTGCGATCAAAGGCAGGGAAGATACGCCCGACATTGTCAATCCCTTTGATCTGCTGGCGGACAAGGGCTATTACAGCCGTGGAGTTCTGAAGGATTTGCCAGACTGCTGCCGTAGCCGCATCAGTGAACCGAAACATGCGGGACAGCTGCGCTGGCATGGCGATATTGAAACGCGTAATGCGGTATATGGGAACCGTGCCCGGCTTGCATCCTGCAAGAGCAAGGCGCTTTTACGCGCACTGGGCGAAAAGCTGGAGCGCTTTTTGCCCTTTGTCTTGACCGCAGCGGTTCAAGGCTCGCCTTGAACCGCTGGCCATACAATAAGCTTTCATGCAGCTCTAATTGCCCCTGGCTGCAGCCGCAACCCCAAACTTTTCCGTGCCAAGACCAGAGATTCTGTCTCGTACTGCTGTGAATACCTTTGTTTGGTCTTACTTGGTTTTGGTTGCCATCGAGCACCTTCACTAAGGAAATATGCTCGCTTAACCAAATGTCCTTCAACAACGGGCAGGATCAGTCCGCCTGGAATTTGAAAAACTTATTTTCCGTCGGCTGGGAGATGCAGCTCTTTTGAAACAGCAAACCACTTTTGTGCATTGTCTGGGTCATCTTTCTTACCGTTAGGTAAATACCACACTTCCACATCAACAACAAAATCCTGAGTGAGCTGGACCCGAACTAGTCTTCCGTCATCTTCGCTCTCAGTGTAGACTGGAATCATAAAGGATTCTTGGGTCGTTTTACGGGGCAAAAAGGCAGAATCATACAGCAGGCTGGCTTCTTCACACGGCTCGCGGTCCACTTGTTGCGGAATACGTATGAATTGCTTCTCGTTTGTATAAAAAATGTTACCATCCAAGGTTTTCGCGGTCACATATAAAACTGCTCGGCCTGGAAACGAATCCGCGCTTGGTATGGCTCGGTCGGATTTATTGGTGATTTCCACCAGCAGGCTAGCCGCCGGTGTCATGGTGTTCACATCCCGCCACTGAAAGGCATTGGTCTCCACTTCGATATGCAATCCCATCTTTGCCAACTCCGGGGAATAGTAGGCTTGTGGATCGTGACCCGCCTGCGACGACGAGCCGGCAGCAAGTTGACCAACAAATTCAGGCTCCTTTTCCGCAGCATACGCCAACCCCATGCTCAGGGCAAAAAACACTAGCACCAACATCAGCTTTTGCGCATACATAGTGTCCACTCCTTGTTGTTTAATAACATCGTTTTTTCCAAGCTGCACGCACAGCTATAACGAGCAGCTATCGCTCTGTCGGACAGTGCTTTTTACCATCATGTCTCAGCAGATCTCCATTTCCAGAATTGTCCAGTGCACTCTTTATTTGGATATCATGCGGCTTATTGTCCGCCGACCTTGAGCCTGACAGGGTACCTCAGGCCGACAGGAGGATAGATTTTTTAGAAAACTTCATTGGACTGGATTGTTTACTGCTACCAAAACAGCCTGTAAACAGCAACCTGAAATGCATCTGTGTGCATAACGTATACGTCGATTATCGGTAAGAAAAAATATATGCCCAATGCCGCACAAAAAAACAATCGTTCCAACACATTTTAAAAAAACTTAGACAGCCGTAGCGGTATCATCTCACAGCTGTTTGAATGTTTACCAGCCCGTTGAAGAATCCCGGTTTTTCGATTGGCGCGCAAAGTGGTCGATTATGCAAACTTGTCTCAAGCGCTCTATCTGATACAGACAATCATGGGTAAACCTGGCTTGTTGTCTGCATTCGGTATCCAAATAGCCAATATGGGCAGGTGTGTCCTGCCGATTCGGGCAGAATCAGCCCTGCGACAGCATCGGCCAGGCCCCTAGGCGTGCCAAAACCAAATAATACAGCAGCAGTATCCCCAAATTGAATCCGGCAATGTGGATGATGTAGCGCTTCTCTATGCTCTCGATCCCTCGCAAAAGGCTGCGCCGTATACCGCCCCGGTCAAGACAAAGGGCAAAAAGCGCTCCAGCTTCTCGCCCAGTGCGCATAACAGCGCCTTGCCCTTGCACGATCTAATCCGGGCACGATTCCCATGTACCCATTACGCGCTTCAATATCGCCATGCCAGCGCAACTGTCCCGCATGTTTCGGTTCATTGATGCGGCTGCGGCAAGAGTCTGGCAAATCCTTCAGCACTCCACGGCTGTGATAGCCCTTGTCTGCCACCAGATCAAAGGGAACGTCATTGCTGGGTGCGTCTTCCTTGTCCCTGATCGCACACAGCTTGGCCTGAGTGTCATCAAGAGTGGTCGCAATGGTTTTGGTGTCGCCCTGATCCGCAGGATGTATCACCGCAGAAACAATCGCCCCGGATTCCTGGTCAACCGCGTGCTCAGGCTTGTAGGCCATGTGCGTGCGACCATCTTTGAGTTTGGCTATGCAGGACTCCTCATCCGCAGCCGATTGCCAGTCCTTGTTGGAGAGCTTCTTGCCCTTGCGCTTGCGGTTAAAAGCCACGAGTTCTGCCTGGGTGGGCGTTTTGATGCCACTTGCTTCAGCCAGATGCTCAAGCATCTGCGCATAACTCTCGCCCGTATCCCGGCGTACAATGCTCTTCATGGCTGCATTCGCCTCCATGGTCGAGGCATTGATCCCCAGATATTTTCTCCTGAGCAGGCTGGCCTGCTCCAAAATGCGCAGCACAAAGACAAACATCTCGTGAAGCACCTCCAGGGGCAAGCGCTGACGGATGCAGCACAAAGAGGAATGCTCAGGCACTGTCTCGCTGGGCGCAGGTCCTTCTACAGCTGTTCGTAAAAAACATGCCCCTTGCTCTGCGGTACCTGTTTGAATATATTGAAGTTGACTACAACCGCAGCCGCCGACATAGTGCAAATGGCTATATCAGCCCCATGACGTTTGAGGCCCTCAAACATGCTTAGCCAGGTGTCCACTCATGACGGGCAGGATCAAGACCGGTGGATTCGCGCTTACCCATGGCCGATATCTTGTGCGTAGTACAGCAACTTCTGCAGCTGGGTCAGGTACCAGGAAAAACGCCAAAAACGATTTATAGTAACATAGAATACTTCTCTACCCTCCATTAGTAGAGGCAGACTCATTATTCCTACACACCAGGTAATCTAGATGAAGACTTTTTTGCCCCGGCGCATCGATCCAGCCCTCAGGAAATAGACGAAAAAGTTCGCCTTGTCAGCGATGACACCATAGTTGCAGGGATTTTACACTCTGCAAGTGGACTCCTGGCAATCCTGGATGAAAATCGACAAGTCGTCGCTTTCAACGACCTTTTCCTTCGTGATCTGGGAGTTGAAAATGCCTCTGAAGCACTTGGTCTGCGGCCGGGAGAGGTTTTAGGATGTGTTTATGCAGAGCATGGACCTAGCGGTTGTGGTACATCCAAATTTTGTCCCTCTTGTGGTGCTGTTCTGGCAATTCTTTCCAGCTTGCAGGATAACAAACCTGCCGAAAAAGTTTGCACCCTGGCAGCAAAACGGGGGGATATTTTTCTGGACATTGTACTTTTAGTAAAGACCCAACCCATAGTTGTCTCAGGGAAAAGATTTTTACTTGTCTTTTTACAAGACATAACCATTGATCACCAGCGGGCAGCTATAGAAAAAATCTTCTTCCATGATCTAAACAATATGCTCACTGTTATTTCAGTATCAAGCGAGCTACTCAAGAAGACACAACCATCCAAACTAACAATTGATATCAATACAATTTTGCATCGAATACAGCAGGAAATAGATTTGCATAAATCACTTATGCTCAGTGATTCTCTTGTGTACAAAAAAAGATTGGAAGAAATAAATTTATCTGTAATCGAAAAAGAACTTTTGATTTTCTGCCAAAATCACCCGAAAAAGGGAAACAAAACCATACAAATTGATCCATTTCCAGCTATTTCAATACGAACTGATCATACTATTTTGCTGAGAATACTTATAAATATGGCCATAAATGCCATTGAAGCCAGCGATGAAGATGGACTGATCAAGATATGGGTTGAGGAACAGCCAGACACATTCACGATAAAAGTCTGGAATACTCAATATATTCCTAAAAAAATTGCACTCCGCATATTCCAACGTAACTTCAGCACCAAAGAACAGGCTGGTAGAGGGATAGGTACCTACTCCATGAAGCTCTTCGGTGAACAATTCCTCCAGGGAACAGTTTCCTTTAGCACAAGTCAGGAGGAGGGAACGACCTTTAGTCTGGTTCATCCTCGCATGTTGCCATAAAAACAGTGCAGCAGGTGGCCTGGCATGGTCAGGAAAAAACCAAGAAAACCCCTAGGGCTGATTGCATGAATATCTGAAATCCAGACAACTCCTGAAGACAAAACACCGCATAGTGCGCAAAAGATCCAAACAGGTCATTTTACGCCAAATCAATCAGGAGAATATCCTACTCTACGGCTTGACAAGAAAACGGCCCCCCATGGCTCGGTACACCGTGCTTTCATCGCGCAACAGGGTGTATTTGGCCTGCAGGACACTAAGCCGGGTGTCGTCTTCATTGTTGAGCGCCTCCAAATAGTCCTTCAACTCGCCCGCACCCAACTCATAACGTGCCTGATAATGGCCGGTGATGCTTTGCTCGCGCTTAAGACGTTCAAAAAGAAGACCCAGAGACTGCCTGCTCTGGCTGCTCACATCGTAGGAAGCCCGCACCTCGTTGAGCGCAGTGGTAATGGCACGGATAAAGTCCAGCCGGGCAAGCTCATAATCATCTTCACTTAGACGGACATTCGCCCGTACCCGCTGCCAGTCAAGAAAGGGCAGGCTCAGGCCAACAGTGCCACTTAAAAAAGGAAACTCAACAAGATTACTGCTGCGACTGGATTCCGTGCCAAGGACAGCACCAAGGGTCAGGGCCGGATACCAGGACCTGTAACTGGCCTGCATATTCTTGAACGCACCGGCAAAACGGGCCTCTGCGGCCTGCAAATCCGGACGCACGGCCAGGGCCGACACCGGCACCTGTAAATCCACAGGTAGGGTCTGTTGGGTAAGCAAAGAGCTGCCGGCAACAGGCGGCAACTCACCTGGCCGATAGTTCAACAAATCACTCAAGGTTTGGCGCACCAGCGCCTCTTCGGCAGCGAGGTTGCTCAGCCGGTTCTGTGCGGACAACAGCGACTGCTCTGCCTGCTGCATCTGCACTGGTGCCACCTTGCCCAACTCCACTTTGGTGCGCACCAAGTTCAGCACATCGTTGTAGCGGACAATGCTCTCGCCCAGCACCTGCTGCCCTTCCATGAGATAACGTAGAGAAAAATAGCTGTTGATCACGGAATGAATCAGGCTCAGACGCAGCGCCTCCCGGTCTGCCATGGTAGCGCGATGTTCCCATTCCTGCGCACTGGCTGCCAGGCGCAGGCGCTGCCAAAGATCCAGTTCATACTGCAGTCCCAGGCGGGTTTGATAGCTGCGCCTGGTATCACCTTCGTCCAGATCACGCCGTGCGGAAACAGTGAGATCACCAGATGCGGTGGGGAAAAGGTCGGCACCAGCCAGTTCTGCCCGTACCAGGGCGCTGTGGATGCGCAACGCACTTTGAGCTAAATCCACATTGCGGCTCAGGGCAAGGGCAATCACCTTGTCGAGTGCTGCATCGCCATAACCCTGCCACCAACTTTCTTCCCGTACAAAGCGTTGCTCCATTTCCTGCCCGGAGATAATCCCCTGGCGCAGGTCTGTCTCCAGACGTGAGGCAGCACAGGCGCTCAAGCCAAGCATTGCCGCAAAGACGATAAGTACGGCTGTACCCATACGCTTATCCAGTGGTTTTTGCCTGCACATGCGTCTACTCCCTGGCCAGAGCATCAATGGGGTTGAGCCGGGCAGCGTTACGGGCCGGCACAAAACCAAAAATAATACCAATCGCCGAAGAACACACCAAGGCGACCACCATGGCCCAGGTGGAGTAGACCATGGGAAAATTGCTGACAAGCATACCAAACACCACCCCAAACAGCCGGGAAAGGCCCACGCCCAAAAGGCCGCCCACCATACAGATGAGTACTGCCTCGATGAGAAACTGTTCCATGATATTGCGCTGCTTGGCACCCACGGCCATGCGCACCCCGATTTCCCGGGTACGTTCGGTCACGGAAACCAGCATGATGTTCATCACCCCTATGCCGCCCACCACCAGGGAAATCAGCGCAATGCCCGAAATAAGCAGCTTGAGGGTACCGGTGGTGCTTTCCACGGTCTTGCGGATACTGTCGGTGTTGATGGTATAGAAATCCTGCTTCTTGTGGCGAGCTATGAGCAACTCGGTGAGTTTTTTTTCCGCCATCAGCGGCATGACATGGTCGTTCACCTTCACCGTGATGGAGGAGATAAATTTGGCGCCGGTGATGCGGCGCATCACCGTGGTGTACGGAGCATAGATGTTGAGATTGCTGGAACCCGGGCCAAAGGTACGTTCTTGGTCCTTGAGTACACCAATAATCCGCAGCGGTTTCTGCCTGAACAGGATGATCTTGCCCAGGGCGTCTTCACCCGGGCTGAAGAGCTGACTATAGGTGTTATGATCGATAACCGCATAAGAGGCAGTGGCACGCACGTCATTGTGGTCGAAAAAACGGCCCTGGGCCATGGCCAACGCCTTAACCTCGAAGTACTGTTCGCCCACCCCGTTGAGCATGGCAGAAAGCGTGTTGTTACGGTAAACCAAATCACCGGTGTTGGATGTATTGGGAGTAACATTGGCGATATAGGGCTGTTTCCCCAGGATATTGGCGTCTGCCACAGTCAGGGTGCGGATGCGGCCGGCACGGCGGTCGCCAAAGCCAGAACCGCGCATGATATCAATGGTGTTGGTGCCCATGGCATTGATGTCGGCAATGATTTTTTGCTGCGAACCAGTGCCCAGCGCCACAACGGAAACCACCGAGGCAATGCCGATGATAATGCCTAGCATGGTGAGCAGGGAGCGCAGCTTATGGGCCAACATGGCCTGCACCGACATGGTGAAAGCCTCTCGAAACTGGGCCAGACGTCCGACAAAACGGTGGTGCCGCGCCTGGGAAAGCTGCGGCGCAACAGCTATTTCTCTGGCAGGGGCCAGGGGGCTGGTACGCTGATCGGCAATTATCTTGCCGTCATGGAGTTCAATGATGCGACCTGC
This sequence comes from Desulfobulbus sp., assembly GCA_040776885.1. Lineage (GTDB taxonomy): Bacteria > Desulfobacterota > Desulfobulbia > Desulfobulbales > Desulfobulbaceae > Desulfobulbus. The sequence goes on from JAXGZR010000002.1 coordinate 447,544, forward strand.
GTGGCTGGCCACATTGTGATCGTGGGTGACGATGATAATGGTATGGCCCCTGCGATTGAGTTCCTTGAGAATCTGCAGGACATTTTCGCCACTTTTAGAATCCAGTGCGCCGGTTGGTTCGTCGGCAAGGATCAACCGACCGCCATTCATCAGGGCACGGGCAATACTCACCCGCTGCTGCTGGCCGCCGGAAAGTTCGGTGGGCAGGTTGACAAATTTATCCCCCAGCCCCAAATCCGTCAGAAGCTGCTGGGCCCGTGCGCTACGCTGTTTGCCGGCCAGGCCAGCATACACGGCAGGAAGCGCCGTATTTTCCGTGGCAGACAGACTGGGCAACAGGTTGTAGCGTTGAAAGATGAAGCCAATGGAACGACTGCGCAGGGCAGCGAGTTGATCCGGGCCAAGCTCTGCAGTGTTGTCGCCATCAATGCGGCAGACGCCGGAGGTCTGTGTGTCTAAGCAGCCAATAATATTCATCAGGGTGGATTTACCTGATCCTGATTGGCCAATGATGGCGACAAAATCGCCATGCTCTACGGAAAAAGACACATCTTTCAAGACATGCACCCGACCAGCGCCCTGGCCGAAAAACTTGTTGATGCCTGCCAGCTCGATAATGTAGCTCATCTCCTCATTCCCCTTGGACCGCCACCTGCACTCCGCTGGTTGGCGATCTCCGCCTGGGTGAGTTGCCCCATGATCACTTGCTCTCCTTCATCCAGACCACTAATAACCTGCACATGGATACCATCGGACAGCCCTGTGCTCAGTTGCCGCTCTTCCGGCTCTCCTGTAGCACCCAGCACCCGCACAGAACGCTTGCCAGCTGGTCCGCTTTGCACCGCTACCAGTGGGACCAAAAGGGTGTCCTGCACCGAAGCCACAGTAATGATGTTTTCCGTGGTCATGCCAATGCGAAGCAAGCCATCCGGGTTGTCCACCCTGGCCTTGCCGTAGAAGTACACTGCGTCAGAAGAAACCGAACCCGGGGAGGAAGAGGAAGAAGTGGAACCACTCCTGCCGTACTGGCCGTCGGAAAGGGTGGTCAGGCCCGGATCAAGCGAACTGATGCTGCTCTTAAATACAGTATCGGGCATGGACAACACGGTGAATTCCAGCGGCATACCTGTTTTGATGACCCCTATATCACCCTCGGAAATTTCGATGTTGTTTTCCATCTTGGTCAGATCAGCAATCTGGACGATGGTGGGCGTGGTCTGGTTCGCGTTTACGGTCTGGCCTTCATCCACCACCACGGCCACCACCGTGCCGTCCAGGGGAGCGGTTATTCTCGTATAGCCCAGGTGCAGTTCATCTGTATCCAAAGCCAGCTCGGTCTGCCTGATCTGCGACTGCACATGAGCAACTTCGGCCTTGGCCAAGGCCAGACCGTTGATCGCATCTTCGTAAGCCTCCTTGGAAGTGGCATCACGCTTGCGCAGGGCAGATTCCCGGTTGTAGCGGGTCTGCGCAATGTTAAGGGCTGCCTGTTTGGCCACCAGCTGCGCCTGATGGCTGGCCAGGGCCGCCTTGTCGGTATTGTACTGATTCAATTGGGAGACCGAGTCTATTTCCGCAACCAGATCTCCCCGTTTGATCTGCTGCCCCAACTCGACATGTAGTTTCTTGATTTGACCGGAAACCTGGGCCCCCACACTGACCAGTTCGACCGCATCCATCTGGCCTGTGGCCACCACCTGCCGGGTTATGGTTCCCTTGGCCACGGGCTCGGTCAGATAACTCACCTTGCCGGCGGCGCTCGTCTGCCGCCAGTACCAGAAAGCCGCGCCAGCAGCTAAAATGACCACAAGCAAGACAAGAATTTTTTTCTTCATATAAGAATCCACATAGTACTCGAATTGGGAAGCAAGACCGGTTGCAATGGAATACTGGCGGTGGCATCAGGATCAGGCAACAGCATGGTGGCAAAGATGCGCTCCCTGGCTCTTGCGACTTGCGAGCACAGGTGCGCCAGCAAAACGCACTTCCTATATTGCTCTATTTTTCAAAAAACATACCAGGGTGCCGCACACCAGAGCACTGCTTGGAGGTATGCACAAAAAATACAACATAACAAAGAGCTACAAAAGGAAGGATGACCGGGATTACAACCTGGCGTCTTTGTGCGCTGCTGCACACTGGGAAGAATCTACCCGACCCAAATGTTCAAGGCGGGTAAAAAGTAATCAGAGAGCTCATAAAAACAAGGTGTGCCGCAAAACAGCACCCTATGGAAAAGAGATGACATGGCCCGCACAGCAAACGAGAAAACCTATAAACACTGGGATGCATTTTTAAACGGCCGGCTTGTTCTCCAGCCACAGCTATGGTACCTATCCTGCCAGATCGGAAGCAGATCCGATCTGGCAGAAATTTTTCCCGACCAGAACATCCGCATCATTTCCGTACAAAGCAAAGATGCCCCCACAGCACCAGCAAGATTCCATCGCACAACAAACTGCAGCCCCTTTTCCGCCCTGTCTGACAAACCCCCGCATCCAGACCCTGCACGGCATGTTCAGCTGCCTGGGTGGCGTCAGCACTGGCCCCTTTGCCTCACTCAATCTTTCCTTTGGTGTTGGTGATGATCCGGACAATGTGCGCCGCAACCGCCAGCGAGTGGTGCGTGCCCTAGGTTGCAGTCATCTGGTTTCCATTGGCCAGGTGCATGGCGATCAGGTGCTGGTGTTGGACAAAAATCCACTGGAAGAGGAAGCCCAGGGTTATGATGCCATCATCTCTAACCTGCCCGGCGTTGCCCTGCTCATCCAGCAGGCAGATTGCCAGGCCATCCTCCTCTTTGATCCGCTACGCTCAGTGGTGGCTGCCATCCACTGCGGCTGGCGGGGCAGTGCAACAAACATCATCGCCAAAACCATTGCCCAGTTGCGCACGGCATTTGCCGTGGATCCAGTGCATCTCCAGGCCCTGATCAGCCCCTCCCTTGGCCCCTGCTGCGCGGAGTTCACCAATTTTCAGCAAGAACTACCCACCTGGATGCAGGTCTACCAGTTGCAGCACAAACCCGCCCACTTCGACTTCTGGGCCATCAGCCGCAGACAGTTGAGCGAGGCCGGTGTCTTATCAGAGCAGATTCATAGCGCAGATATCTGTACCCGCTGCAACCGCGACTACTTTTCCTTTCGCCGGGCCAAACAGGAAACAGGAGGACTCTGCGGCCGCAATGGCTCGCTCATCGGCCTGGCTACAGCCGCTACAGGGATGAACAGAAATTAGCGCAACTCGAAATCGCAGACCAGGGGGGCATGATCCGACAGGATCACCTGCGGGGCAAAAAAACGCACTGGTTGAAGCTCGGGACTGTGCAGGATAAAATCCAGCTCCCGGGTGGGCTGATGACTGGGATGCGAGGGTATGCGTTCCTGATTGACGCTACACAACCCTGTTGCCGCCAGAAAAAGCTCCATCTCCCGGCTACCCCAGAACACGTTGAAATCTCCGGCCAAAATAACCGGCCGCTGCACCTTGCGGATGAGCCGGTACAGGCGTTCCAGCTGATACTGACGCTTACGGTAGGTAAGGGAGAGGTGCACCAAAAACACGGTAAGATGTTCTGTACAAGCCTGGATGATCAGTCGTTTGACTCCGGCATCAAAGTATTGAAAACGGTGGCTGATAATGGGCATGCGGGAAAGCACGGCATTCCCCTGGGCCTTGAGCAGGGGCAGACGCGAGAGCATGGCACCAGCGCCGTATTTGCCCTCGCCAACATAATCGTACCCCAGCTGTTGGGCGATGAGCGCTGCCTGGCTCTGTCTGCCGCCGGTGCGAAAGGAACCACTGTCCACCTCGACCAGCCCAATGATATCTGGATTCATCTCGGCGATGAATGCCATGATTCTCTTGAAATTTTCCGAGGATGGACGCAGGTAACCAGCATAGGGGAAGGGCAGATGAAAACTGCTGCCCACGCCGGTGGCATAGCGGATATTGTACAGCAAAAAACGAACCATACTACTTACTCAGGAATGCCGTCGGGAACGCAGGCCAAAGACACCGCTTTTTTTGCTGCTAAAAGCAGGATTACCGCCACCACGACCTCGGGAAGACGAAGCACCCTGCACTGCGCTGATCACTTCCACAGCCTTTTGCTTTTGCATTTGCACCGGACTGGAAAAATCTTCGGCGCTAACGCCCTGCACACTGCTGCCCTGGCCCAGCTGATACAGGGCATAGAGGCGTTTACAGTCCTGATAGTAGCTCTTTCTCTTCAACCACCTGGGGTGATCCTTGCCGTTACCCGCATGGTGCAGGGTGGAGAGGTTGATCAGCAGGGTGCTGATGCGTTCCTTGGCCATGCGCGGCACATTAAAGGGAACAGCGAAGTGCCGGTCAATTTCGTCGCGCAGGGCAGTGAGACGCTCATGGAATTGCGGCCCCCGCAGGCGCTCGCCCGGTAGATGAAAACGCGAACTGGCCCAGGGCAGCAGCAAAGCGGCGAATAAAAAGTAATCGTCGATGCGCACAGGCCGCTCCTCTATGTCGCTCTGGCACACCCTGTCCATTTCGGCCAGGATGCGCAGCAGGGCAAGACGCCCCTGCTCCTGATCATCCTTGCCGCCATGCCGGTAAAAAGGAAACAGTGTACGCCACAGCGGCGTGGCCAAGCATTGCTCCGCCCAAGCCTGGCTCGCACCGGAACGCAGGTCTTTTAATATTTCATCGCGCAGACGCGAAGGTGGACACAGCATCAGCTCACCACTGTGACGGCGCAGGGCAGCACTGGTTGCCGGATCAATGCTGAAACCAGTGCGAGCCGCATGGCGGACAACCCGCAACATGCGCACTGGATCGTGGGTAAAACGTTGATCCGGATCGCCCACCATGCGAATGATGCCGCGGTTTAGATCCTCCACTCCACCCACGTAATCAATGACCGTACGCCCCTCAATCTCGTAAAAAAGGGAATTGATGGTCAGGTCGCGGCGAAAGGCATCTTCTTCCAGAGTACCAAAGGTGTTGTTCGAAGCGAGCAGCTCACCTTCGCCGCCCTCGTCATACTCGCTGCGGGAACGCAGGGTGGAAACCTCGATGATCTTATTGCCCCGAAAAAAAACCTGCACCAAACGGAAACGCCGGCCAATGGTGCGGCTGTTGCGAAAGAGCCGCCGCAGCTGCCCTGGACGGGCATCGGTGGAAATATCGAAATCCTTGGGCTGCTTGCCCAGAAACAGATCGCGCACGCCCCCACCCACCAGGTAACCTTTAAATCCAGCATCACGCAGGCGATAAAGTACCTTGAGCGCCTCCCGGTCGAGCTGATGCTCGCGAATGGGATGCTCAGCTTCTGAAAAAATTGTCGCCACCGCAGGGGATGCCTGCACACCTTCTTCGGTGGTTTGCTGTTCCTGAGACTGATTGGGCATGTTTTTATGGAGTTGGCTGACAACAGACCAAGACAGCAAAAAGTTACCGCACTTCGGAATGTGTTCCGATCTGCTCTGCAACCGTATTTTCCTTGTCTTCTGTATATTCTTTATACTCTTTATTCTCTTTATACATAGATTCTGCCGCCCTGACAAAACGATCGAATATTTCCCGCACCGGCAGAATTTCCTTCATTTTGAAGGTGTTGGCCCCGGAAAAGACCAAACCATTGTGCACATCGCCACCATGGGAGGCAAGCAGCCGTTCGCTGATGCAGTACTTATGGTCACATTTTTTCAGGCATTGGTAGAGGCAAGATTTGGTCGAAACATCTTCATCTGCCAGCATCTTTTCGACAAAGGGGTTTTTGATGGCCCGACCGGGCAAACCAACCGGTGAACTCACCAAGACAATGTCTTCCTGCTGCGCTTTGAGGTAGGTCTCCTTGAATTCCTTGGAAACTGAACACTCTTCGCTTAGCACAAAACGAGAAGCCATTTGTATGCCGTTTGCACCGTATTTGTCCATCATTTCGGCCATTTCATAGCCATTGGTGATGCCGCCAGCGGCAATGAGCGGAATTTTTGACACTACCTTGCGAATGGAAGGAAAAAGCTCGCGCAGGGATAGGTTGGTACCCAGGTGGCCGCCTGCCTCCGCAGCCTCGACCACAACTGCGGCTGCCCCCAGTTTTTCTGCCAACTTGGCAAAAGAAGCGGAGGAAACAATGGAAACAATGGGGATATTGTGGGTTTTACCGATCTTGAAAATATCGCGGGAAAAACCTGCGCCGGTGATGATCATGTCTGCACCCGCCTCGATGGAGCCCATGACCAGGTCATAAAAGTCCCGCATGGCATACATGATGTTAACCGCAATCACCCCTTTGGTAGCATTCTTTGCCTTACGAATATCCTCCTGCAACTCCTCCACCGGAATACCAGAGCCGCCAATGGTGCCGATACCACCGCACTCGGCCACAGGCACAGCCAAAGCCGAGGTGGAGACGCGCACTGACATGCCCCCCTGGATAATGGGAATTTTGGCAATCAAAGATCCTATTTTCAATTCTGGCAATTTCATGCAAGTCTCGTTTGGAAAAAGCTGAACATACTGCACCCAAGCCCTTTGCTCTGTGCTTGTTACATCCTCGTCATCAATGCCGATGTATGGTTTATGGCTGCTGCAATGCAGCGTATAACCATGCCTGTGAATGACACTGACCTTTTATTATAGGAACGATACGCAAAATAATCTACATCGACTTGACGTCTACCCCTCTTCTCGGGTAAATTTTTTATCTTTCGGCTTTGATAAGATACGTTTTTTTATTACACAATGTCCATGACAAAACTCCAGGCTATCAACGGTTTCAAGGATATTCTTCCCGAGCAGATCCACCTGTGGCAACGGCTCGAGGCCTGCGCCACCGAAGTGTGCCGCCGTTTCGGCATGCGCGAGATCCGCACGCCCATTCTCGAAAAGACAGAGCTTTTTGTGCGCTCCATCGGCGAAGCCACCGATGTGGTGGAAAAAGAGATGTACACCTTTGTCGACAAGGGCATCACCATGCGGCCCGAGGCCACGGCCTCGATCATGCGCGCCTTTATCGAGCACGGCATGCACGTGCAGCAGCCGGTGCAGCGGCTCTACACCATGGGCGCCATGTTCCGCCACGAACGGCCGCAAAAGGGGCGGCTGCGCCAGTTCCACCAGTTTGATGCGGAGATTATCGGCCCGGTTGAACCCCAGGTGGATGCCGAACTCATTGCTCTGGGGCAAATGCTTTTTGACGAACTTGGCCTTGAGGTGAGCCTGGAGCTCAATTCGCTGGGCTGCCCGGTGTGCCGGCCGCCGTTTAGGCAAAAGCTGATCGAGCGCCTGGAAAAGGTGCAAGACCAGCTCTGTACCGACTGCCAGCGCAGGCTGCACACCAACCCTTTGCGAGTGCTGGACTGTAAAAAACCCGAATGCCGCGCCCTGGTGGCAGACGCGCCCTCCATGATGGAGTCGCTCTGTCCGGATTGCGACAGCCATTTCACTGCTGTGCGGGCCACCCTCGACAACCTGGGTCTTCGCTACAACCTCAACCGCTTTATGGTGCGCGGCCTGGATTATTACACCCGCACCACCTTTGAATTCATCACCAACCAGCTGGGCGCGCAGGCCGCAGTGGGTGGCGGCGGCCGCTATGATGGATTAATTGAGGAACTCGGCGGCCCGCCGGTTTCAGGTATCGGCTTTGCCATGGGCATGGAGCGCATTGTCCTGCTCATGGAGCAGAACGAACAGGATGAAGCCGCCGCTGCCGGTCGTATGGATGTGTATTTGGCGACTCTGGGCCCCGAAGCCCTGGCCCACTGCACCGTTCTGGCCCAACTGCTGCGTAAGCGCGGGCTGCGGGTTGCCATCGACTACAGCGACCGCAGCCTGAAGGCACAGATGAAGATCGCAGGCCGGGTACAGGCTCGCTATACTCTCATTCTCGGTGCGCAGGAATGGGAGCGGAAGGAAGCGATTCTACGCGACATGGAGAATCAGGAGCAGAGGCCATTTTCGCTGACCGGGAATGTAGAGGAACAGTGCGAGGAGTTGGTGGGGCTGGTGCATGCTTGACTCGAGGAGTAACCCCAAGCAAAGATCCTCATAGAAATTATCGACAGCCTTAAAATACTGTTCTACAATCGCGCACCTAGCACTCTGCTTGAGGACCACATTCTCCTTGAGTTACTGGAAATTCCAGAGAGCACGTTAAAGAATGCACTTGCTGTACTGGTTGCGGAAGACTTTCTTGAGAAAACAGCCTTGCCTCCGAACCCTCGGTGCAAGTCTCTTAAACGAACTGTTTATCGCATCAGTGAAAACTCGCTTGGAGACTACCCGATACTTACAGAAATTGAGGCGACCGGCATAAAGATACCTCGGTTAATAGATGGCGATGGAGCGAGAGCTGAAGATGTAAACAATTTAATCTATGCAGTGAATAAAATCATTGAGGTGCACACAAAACAGCTTGAACAGCGAGTGGAAGAGCAAAACCGGAAATATTGGGGCGCGCTAGTCACCATATTCGTCCTGTTCGTTTCGCTTTTCTCGATCATTAACGTCGGCGTAAAGCCTATGTTATTTGCATCTGAGTTAGCATTGCCTCCAGTAGACCTTATTTTTCAAAGCATATTGAATATCGGGCCACTAGCTGTCGTATTTATGCTGTTCGTGTGGCTGCTACATAGAGTCCTTAGAAACTAAAAAATTTTACCATCGGATTGATACGGTTATTCAGTTGTTCATAAATCATTATTTGTACGATAAAAAATAAAAATCCTCTAGTCTTCAATTAAAAATTGATTTCATTTTATATTTATATTTGAGAGGGAAAAATGGCAATTGTAAGGACTATGGAACGGACCACCTTAGAAAGAGATTCAAAACATTCTGAAGTTAATGCAACTTATACAATAGTAAATGTAGAAGGAGAAAAATTCCTGCAGATCGACACTTATGGTTCAGCAAACAGACAGGACATAGGTAAAAAAAGTCAATCAATCAGATTCTCGTCAGAGGCAATAAATCAATTAAAAAGTATTTTAGAAAAATTATAAAAAAAAATTATTACCCCATCATTCACTCAATTCAACAGTGCAAGGGTATGGTGTTTTTTATTTCAGTCTCCTAACTATAATTCCCTAAACCCTTCTATCATTGTAACGCGGCAATCATGCCGCAGCCGTTTTCTTTGGAGAAATCATATGGAATCAATGGGCGCACTCAAGCGCACGCATACCTGCAACGACCTTGGTCTGGATGAACTGGGCAAGGAATGCATCCTTATGGGTTGGGTGCTCCGCCGCCGTGATCATGGCGGGGTTATCTTCATCGACCTGCGCGACCGCTGGGGCATCACCCAGGTGGTCTTCAACCCCGAGGTCAATGCGGCGGTGCACGAGAAGGCCCACCAGCTCAGGAGCGAGTGGGTGTTGGCAGTGCGCGGTCATGTTTCCCGCCGCCCGGCCGACATGGACAACCCCAAACTCGCCACCGGCAGCATCGAAGTGCTGGTGGATGAGCTGCGCATCCTCAACACCAGCGAAACCCCGCCCTTTCCGCTGGATGAAGACGTCGAAATTTCTGACACCCTGCGGCTGCAGTACCGCTATCTGGATCTGCGCAGGCCGGAAATCGCCCGCAACCTGGTGCTGCGTCACCAGGCCCTGCACAACGTGCGCTCCTATCTGAACGGGCAGGGTTTTCTGGAAATCGAAACCCCCATGCTCACCCGCTCCACCCCGGAGGGCGCGCGCGACTACCTGGTGCCCAGCCGGGTGAATGCAGGCAAGTTCTACGCCCTGCCGCAATCACCGCAGCTCTTCAAACAGCTGCTCATGGTGGCGGGCATGGATCGTTACTACCAGATCGTGAAATGTTTCCGCGACGAAGACCTGCGCGCCGACCGCCAGCCCGAGTTCACCCAGATCGATATGGAGATGAGCTTTGTGGACGAGGAAGAGATCATCAACTTGGTGGAGGGCATGATTGGTCACCTTTTTGAAGAGGTGCACGGCGAACGGCCCAGCCTGCCCTTTGCCCGCATGGGCTATGAGGAGGCCATGCGCCGCTTTGGCACAGATCGGCCCGATACCCGCTTTGGCTTGGAGTTGGTGGATTTAAGCGATATTCTGAGCGGTTGCGGATTTAAGGTCTTTCAGGGCGCGCTGGAAAAGGGTGGCCTGGTCAAGGCGATCAATGCCAAAGGCTGCGGTGTTTTTTCACGCAAGGATCTGGATGATCTCACCGAATATGCCGGGCGTTTCGGCGCGCGCGGCATGGCCTGGATCAAGATCAAGGAAGATGAGTGGCAGTCGCCCATCACCAAGTTCTTCAGCGAAGAGGAGATCAGCGCCATGGGCAAAACCCTGGATGCCGAGCCGGGCGACCTCATCCTCTTTGGGGCGGACAGCGCCAAAACGGTCAATCAGGTGCTCTCCGAGCTGCGGCTGGAACTGGCCCGGCGCTTGAATTTGCTGGACAGCAGCCAAAACAGCTTCCTCTGGGTCACGGATTTTCCGCTTCTGGAGTATGACAGTGAGGCCAAGCGCTACAATGCTGTGCACCACCCCTTTACCGCACCCAAGGAGGAGGATCTGGCCCTTTTGGAAAGTGATCCGGCGGCAGTGAAAAGCCGCGCCTATGATCTGGTTTTAAACGGCAATGAAATCGGTGGCGGTTCCATCCGTATCCATTCGCCCGCGTTGCAGCAGCGGGTGTTCAAGGCCCTGGATATTGATGAAACCGAGGCCAGGGAAAAATTCGGCTTTCTCCTACGGGCCCTGGAACTGGGCGCGCCGCCCCATGGCGGCATTGCCTTTGGTGTAGACCGGCTCATGATGCTGCTCACCGGTTCCAGCTCCATCCGCGATGTGATTGCCTTTCCCAAAACACAAAGGGCCACCTGCCCGCTCACGGACGCGCCTTCAACAGTGGCGCGTGCCCAACTCACAGAACTGCACCTGCGGCCGGACTGGAAGGAGAAGGAGGAAGGGAAGGAAAAAGAAAAGAAATAATTTCAGCTTTATACCTCTCTAAGCTGCTTGAACGGAAGGACAATAAAGGGGGAACGGCTGAGCCGTTCCCCCTTTGTTATTTTTGTATGCTCTGCGCAAGAACGGTATTTGGCCAGCACATTGCCGACTATAACGGTTCCCGTTTATTCTATTTCCAGATCAACGGAATATACCAAGGAACCGATCATTTGCCAAAGCCGACATAGATAGGGCTTTGATATGGGAATGGAATTATTGCAGGATCCTTCCTTCTTTCCCCCTTTTCGGCACAGCACTCAGTAACTGTGCAGGCAGGGTTGCCAGGGCCCGGCGTAGCTTCTCAATCATCGTATCCTGCTTCTGCGGCAGTCTGCCGCTGAGCGGGACGGCATTAGAGGGATGCAGACCGAAGAAATAGGTACTTTTCAGATCAAGCGCCTCCACCATAGTCAATTCTTCCTGCAGCAATTCACCAAGGGTACTTTCTACGAATCTGCCATCTTTGACTGCATTAAAAAGCTCGCAGCCACGCTCATAATGCAAGCTGCCCGTAAACAGTAAATACGGCTGGGTTTCATTCAGAAGCCGTGCATTGGCCAGGGCATGTTCATGATATTGCTCAGCACCTGCCGCACCGATAATGATATTCAAACCATAGTCCATACCTGCGGCATGCAGTTTGCCGAGTTGTTCATAGGCATCAGTAACGGTATATCCCTTATTGAGTTGTTGCAGCACCTCGTCCAATCCGGATTCCACCCCGATATTGAGTTCATTGATCTTCAGCCGTCGCAGCTCCTGCAAATCCTCAACACTCTTGTTCATGATGTTGTGAATAGAGGCATAGCAGGCAATGGTTTCCACTTCCGGATAGGTAGTATTGATCATTTCGGCGATGTTGATCAGGCGCGCTGTGGGCAGCACAAAGGGATCCCCATTTTCAAGAAAGACCCGGCTCACCTTGCCGTAGATACCCTTTGACTCCTCTAAATCAGCCTTGATTTCCTCCATCGGCGAAACCTTGAAGGGGACATCAGCATACATGGTGCAGAAAGTGCAGCGGTTATGACTGCACCCGGAAGTAACCTGTAGGAGCAGGGAATCTGTTTCAAAGGGAGGGCGATAGGTTATTCCACTGTAGTGCATAGTTATTCATCCATGGGGCCACCCGCCTGCAAATAAAGCGGTGCGCAGATAGTGCTGCGCAAATCTGAGGCGAGCCTGTTGATCTCGACTGTTCTCGGTGGTTTACGGCGATACCTTGCCTTGAATGCTTTTGATGAGACCGGTGGTGGAACGACCGGGCGTGAGGGCGATGCGCCGTACTTCGCCGCCATTTGCCTTCACCTCGGCAGCCCCGGCAATTTGGTCTTCCGGCCAATCAGCACCCTTGACCAGCACTTCCGGCATAATAGCGGTAATGAGGTTGATTGGGGTGGGGTCATCAAAGAGCACGACAAAATCAACTGAGCCCAACGCAGCAAGCACCCGAGCGCGATCAAGCTCGCTATTGACCGGCCTGCCCTCGCCCTTGTTCTGCAGGCGTACCGAATAATCACTGTTCAGACCCAATACCAGGCAATCGGCCGTGCGCCTCGCCTCTTCCAGATAGTTGACATGCCCGGCATGGAGCAGATCAAAGCAGCCATTGGTAAAGGCAATGCGACTACCCTGGCTGCGGATGGCGGCCAGACGGGGTAGCAATTCTGCCAGGCTGCACAGTTTATCTGCATTGTTGCCACGCCAGGGCCGTTCGCCGGGCGGACAGAAGCTGCGGCGCAGTTCGTTTTGCGTCTGCAGATCCAGCGGCGTGGCAACAATGCCCGGTCCTTCTCCGCCCTCTGCTAAAACTACACCATCGGGCCCAACCACCATGGAATGGCCGGCCAGAAGCATTTTGCCAGTCTGGCCACAGCTATTGGCTGCCACCACAAAAACCTGATTTTCAATGGCGCGGGCACGCACCAGAATCTGCCAGTGGCTCAAACGACTCAAAGGCCACTGGGCGGAAATAATGATAAGGCGGCAACCGGCAAAGGCCAATTCGCGCGCCAGTTCTGGAAAGCGCAGATCATAACAGACAAGGCCGCCCACCCGGCCCATGGGGGTTTCAATGGGAAGATTGCCCCGACCAGGCTGATAGTACTGATCTTCCTGCCAATGAGCAAAGGGATGCTGCTTGTCTGCCTGACCAAGCACTCCTTCGGGCCCAACTAGGTACAGGGTGTTGGTTGGTAGACTGCTCTCAGCCTGCCTATAAGTCAGGCTGCCGGCAAGAAAGATCTTATACTGGGCAGCCAACTCGCACATGGCCTGCACCACGGCTGGTGTTTCAGCGGCAAAACGATCGGTATCGGGGTACGAAAAACCCGTGGCCCACATTTCCGGCAATACTAAAAGTGTCCCCTGTGCAGGCGACTCTTCCTGGAGCAACTGTCTGAGTACAGCCACGTTGGCTGCACAATTACCCAACTCAATATTGTACTGCACGCAACCAGCGCTGGGGAAGAAGAGACTCTCAGGTTGCATCATTTAATTGCTCTAGAGCGCGTGCGGCATATTCAGCCACTCTACCGTGTATAAACTGCCCCTGCGTATAGAGGGTGATCTCGGTGTTGTCGGCTGCAAGCTGCGAGACAAGCCCTTTTGCCGCCTTGATGCCTAGATCTCCGACCGTGTTGCAAGCCAGGGCCCGAATTTCTGCATCATTACTGTGTAGATAGGGAAGCAGTTCCGAGCCAACCTCCTTGTCGAGCAGCAACTGCGGCTGACAGGAACTTAAACGGGCAATGCCCCAGAGCACACCACGTTGCAAGAGTGGATGTTCGAGATAATTGCCATCCTGGCAGAGCTCCTCGCCATCTTCACGCATATACGATACCAGCATGTGCGCATACTCCTGGGCCAACACTACATGCTCGCACATGGCCTCAGCCATGCTCTCTGGAGCACCCCAACCAATACCGCCGGACTCGTCATTCAAACTCCAAAGGAAACGGCGCATAACTATTCGCGCTGCCTCCAGATTTTCTTCAGCCAACCGGGCCACACTCCTCCCCATGCAGCTGACCGCGCGCCAGCGTAGCAATGGTTCTGTCCGGCACAGAATGGGAAAAAGCGCATTGATAACATCCTGCGCCGGATAGGATACAAGCCGGGTCGATATATCCTCAAGCGAAAGATCTTCCCTGCCAATAAGGGCAAGAATATCTTCCTTCCGCTGTCGTCTGCTCACAATACATCCTATAATAGAGTGTGATAGAGCCCAGTTATGCGGCAGGATCTGCAGACGGCATAGTGAAGACCCGTGTGCCAAGTTGTGCATCGATCATGAAGAGACCGGCATTGTTTTCCTTGACCAGTTTCAGACGCTGGATCACTTCATCTGCGCTGGCCTCTTCTTCAACCTGCTCGGTAATAAACCACTGGAGGAAAATATTGCTGGCATGGTCTTTTTCCTTGATGGCCAGATCAACCAGGTCATTGATCAACGAGGTGACATGCTGTTCGTGTTTGAGCACCTCCTTGAAAGCCGCCAAGGGTGAATCCCAAGAGGATTCGGGTTTGTCAATGGCCTCCAGAGTGACTTTTTCGCCCCGCTCGAAGACAAAGTCATAGATTTTCATGGCATGCATCATCTCTTCCTGGGCTTGCGCACGCATCCAGTTGGCAAATCCCTTCAGATTGATGGATTGAAAATACGCCTCCATCGAAAGATACAAATAGGCTGAATACATTTCTGCATTGATCTGCTTGTTGAAGGCAGTCAACATTTTCTCTTTCAACATGGCATCTCCTTTTCCTTTGTTACTCGCTAAAATAAAAGAAAGTAGCGCATAATACGCTTGGTTCTGGACAAACAATGGTTACTATAAGCACGGCTGGTACATTTTCCAGAGCCACTGTACCCATATTGTTTGATTCAGAGTATAATAATTCTCCAACCATTATTATAGACTCGAAAAAGAGGAATTCATGTCGCAACAAACCATATTGATTACCGGGGCGACCGCTGGTTTTGGCTGGGCCTGCGCCGAACGTTTTGCCAAGGAGGGCTGGAAGCTGATTATCGCCGGCCGCAGGCAGGAACGCCTGGATAACCTGGCCAAACAGCTGGCACCAGCTCCTACCCACAGCGTTGTTCTGGATGTACGCGATACCGCATCCATCAAGGCTATGTTGGCAGCTCTACCCGAGGAGTTTGCAGCCATTGACGTGCTGCTCAACAATGCTGGCCTGGCACTGGGCATGGCAGGAGCGCAGAATGCCAGCCTGGACGACTGGAACACCATGATCGACACTAATATCCGCGGCCTCTGCACCCTTACCCGCCTGGTGCTGCCCGGGATGATCGCCCGCAATAAGGGCCATATCGTCAACCTGGGATCAATTGCCGGCACCTTTCCCTATCCGGGCGGCAATGTCTATGGCGCCAGCAAAGCCTTTGTCAAACAGTTTTCGCGTAATTTGCAGGCCGACCTGGTGCATACTCCGCTCAGGGTCACCAATATCGAACCAGGGCTGGCAGAGAGCGAATTTTCCATTGTTCGCTTCCACGGTGACACCAGCAAGGCCGATGCCGTGTACCAGGGCACCGAGCCCCTCCATCCGGCGGATATTGCCGAAATCGTCTATTGGGTATGCTCGGCACCTCCGCACGTGAACATCTGCTCCGTGGAAGTCATGCCAACCTGTCAAAGCTGCGGGCCGCTCTTTGTGCACCGCCAAAGCACAAAAGGATAATACCCATGCGACGAGCCGTTATCACCGGAATGGGGATTGTTTCTTCTTTGGGAGACAGCCTGGCCGAAGTGCTAGCCTCCCTGCGAGAGGGCCGCTCAGGCGTCCGTTTTCATCAACCCTACCAGGATCTGGGTTTACGGGCCCAAGTTGGTGCCTTCACCAAAATCAATCCCAAGGAGCATATTGACAAAAAAGACCTCCGCTTCATGGGCCATGCCGCGGCCTACGCGTCCATTGCCCTTGAGCAGGCCATTGCCGACGCCGGCCTAACAGAAGAAGAGAGCAGCCACCCCCGTACTGGCCTGATCATTGGCTCGGGCGGCACTTCTGCGGAAAATGTGGTGGCCACGGCGGATGTCATGCGCAAAAAGGGACTCAAGCGTCTCAGCCCCTTCATGGTACCCCGCACCATGAGCAGCACGGTTTCTGCCTGCCTCACCAACACCTTCCATATCAAGGGGATAAGCTATTCCATCTCGTCTGCCTGCGCCACTGGTTCCCACTGTATTGGTGCTGCCCTGGAGCAGATTCAACTGGGTAAGCAGGACATTGTTTTTGCCGGCGGCTCCGATGAGGAACACTGGACGCAAACCTCCATGTTCGACGCCATGGGAGCCTTGTCCACCCGTTACAACGATCGGCCTGAACAGGCCTCACGCCCCTACGACAAAAACCGGGATGGTTTTGTGGTGGCCAATGGCGCGGGCCTAGTGGTGGTGGAAGAATTGCAACGGGCAAAAAAAAGAGGGGCCAGGATATACGGCGAAGTGGTGGGCTACGGAGCCACTGCCGATGGCTACAATATGGTTTCTCCCTCGGGTGAAGGGGCAGTGCGCTGTATGCGCCTGGCCATGGAAGGCGTTCATAGCCCTATTGACTATATTAATGCCCACGGCACCTCTACCCCCATCGGCGATCTGGTGGAGTTGGCAGCCATCCGCGAAATTTTTGGCAACAACAGTCCACCCATCAGCTCAACCAAATCCCTGTCAGGCCATTCGCTTGGTGCAGCAGGCGTGCACGAGGCTATTTATGCACTACTCATGCTCAAACACGGCTTTATCTGCGCATCGGCCAACATCGAAGAGATGGAACCAGAAGCCGCGGCCATGGACATTGCCACCACGCTGCGGGAAACACCTTTGCACACTGTCATGAGTAACAGCTATGGCTTTGGCGGTACCAACGCCTGCCTTGTGTTTGAAAAACTGTAAGCCCCCTTTGATGAACAGGGTTTCAACTTGACAAAGGGCCCTGTTCATCCAATTCTGCATGCCTTCCATAATCAAGCCCAGCCTGATCAAGACTCACAAAGTACTCACCACACCGCGCGCACACCGCGCAGCCAGGCAACGTTGTTCCCCAGACCTCAGCCTGGGCGTATGGTGTTGAAGCTACTGTCATTCCGCCCAGGAGGCAGGCGATGACGGAAAAACCCGGGCAGGGATTTTTTTACAGGGTCTGCAAAAACTCAATCCCGGCTGACGAGCAGATACACCACCAGCCCCAAGGCAAGCGCCCCGCCAAAGACCACGGGCAACACCTTATTGATCTGCAGCTCATCTCCCACAAGCAAGGTCTGCATGTACTCCGTGCCCGAGAGATGCCAGGCGGCCATGAAAATGGCCATAATAACGATATCCCGCCATGCCTGTCTGTAGAACATATGGCCCAACAGGGCGGCAAAGGGCACCAGGAACCACGGATTGGTAAACAGGCCTATGGTGTCGACATCCTTGATCTGACCTGCCACCTTGGTGCTGGAGATAAAATCACCCACAGAAGCGACAATAGAAAAACTCAGCACCTCATCCTCCATAAATTTTATCAAACTGGCATACCACAAAAAAGCTACACAACAAAACCGTTCTCCATCCTGGCCAATAGTCCGACAGTGCAGCAAATCAATGGCAGCGGAGCATGGCCACTTGCACCACCAGGGGTTCGGGGTACAATACATCTTCACGTCCCCACTCACCATGGCCAAGGCTGAGCCAAGCCAGCTGTTTTTTCCAGATGCTGTATCCGCCGGTCCAGTCGTTCCAGCCCCTGTCCAGGGCATATTCCCGCTCCGGGCCAAAGTACAGGAGATGGTAGCCATCTTCCGTGCCACTTATCCGGCCCTGGCCAATGAGGATAACCTGTGCTCCCCGTGCACGGGCCTCATCCAAAAGAGCAGTTTCTATGGTTTTAGCGGAAACATCAGCTGGAAAAAACGCAAAAAGTTCTGCAAAGACCCGGCAGAATGGCTGCGCCTGACTGACCTGAAAAACAACCTCCACCTCCCTGGTTTCAGGGTAGACCGGCCCACTATAGTTGGAAACACTGTAGTCGGGGATACTGCCGCCGCATCCGGAGAAAAAACAAAAAATAACGCCCCCAAAAGCAAGAAATAGATATCGCTGCATACGTTTTTTCCTCACGCACCTTCTCCTTTGTCCATGATTGTTTCGACACAATCCAGCCTGCTTGACAATTTTAGCTGCCATCACATTCTGCCTTATCCTCTCATCCTACTGCAGGGACAAGTGCATCGCAGGCCCTTATTCCACCCCTTACATACAACAAAATACTGCACTCCATGCAAAATACAGCCGCCTTTTCTTGACACTACATAGGCAACCGACTATTTTTTTCTGCTCATTTTCACCCCGCAGCGACCCAAGGATCAAGAAAAAAATCTTTTGGCATGCCTCCTTTCCACAAATTGAGCAAAGAAGAATGGAGTTGGGTGCTGTACGATGTGGCCAACTCGGCCTTTGTACTGGTGGTTGTCACCGCACTGATGCCCATATATTTTAAGGACGTGATGGCGCCCCATTTACCTGCGGCCACCTCCACGGCCTACTGGGCCTACACCAATGGCGCCTCCTCACTCGTTCTAGCTCTACTCGCCCCCTTTCTGGGGGCATTGGCTGACTATCCCGGCCGCAAAAAACTCTTTTTTGCTACCTTTCTTAGCTTGGGCCTGGCCACAACCCTGTGCTTGGCTCTACCCAATCCAGGCCAGTGGGTGTGGGCACTTGCCCTTTTCCTTTGTGCCCGTTTGGCCTGGGCAGGAGCAAATATTTTCTACGACGCCTTTCTGGTTGATGTGACCAGCTCCGACCGCGCAGACAACATCTCTGCCCGCGGCTACGCCTGGGGCTACATCGGTTCAGTCGTTCCCTTCCTTGCTGTTCTCGCCCTCTTGGCCAGCTCGGGCGATCTAGGCCAGGGGCTTCCTGTGCACGCAACCAGGATCAGCTTTGTGCTGGTTGCCCTGTGGTGGTGCCTCTTTTCCCTGCCAGCCATGCGGCACCTGAGGCAGCGCCATGCCGTGCCCGCTAGTTCCACGCCAGTGCGCGACACGCTAAAACGCCTTACAACCACGCTGCAGGAAGTACGGCAGCGTCCCAGGGTTTTTCTTTTCCTGTTGGCCTACTTTTTTTATATTGACGGAGTGGACACCATCATCAGCATGGCAAGCGTCTACGGACGGGATCTGGGCTTCAGCCCGGCTGCCCTTATCGTGATCCTGCTGTTCATTCAGGTGGTCGCCTTTCCCTGTACTTTGGTCTATGCGCAGATGACCACCCGTATGAGCAATCTGCATCTGCTCATGGTGGGTATCGGTGTCTACGTCTGTATCACCCTGCTGGCCTTTCTCCTGCCATTTATCACGCTTACCGGGTTACGAACCGCTACGTTCTGGCTCATTGCCTTTTTGGTGGCCTCGTCCATGGGCGGCATCCAAGCCCTCAGTCGGAGTTGCTACAGCCAACTCATCCCCAAAGAGAAAAGCGCGCATTTTTTTGGCATCTACAATATTTTTGGCAAATTCGCTGCCATTCTCGGACCTTTTTTGCTGGGCGTAACTGGTCAGCTCACTGGTGACAGCCGCTGGGGTGTCCTCAGTTTGCTGCCGTTTTTTTTGATTGGTGCCTATTTTCTTGTCAAAGTGCACAAGCGGTCTGCCTGTGGACACAACCCTGTTTAGTAGCTTATGAAAAATATGAAAAACTTGCTGGAACGCTTTTTCCACTCCCAAACCACTGGCGCCCTTGTCCTGCTGGTCGCGGCAGTGATCGCCGTAACCTGGGCCAACTCCCCCTGGGCTGAGATATACCACCGCCTCAGCCATATGAACCTGGGCCTTCATCTCGACGGGCAACAGTTCACCCTCTCCCTAGGCCATTGGATCAAGGATGGCCTTATGGTCATCTTTTTCTTCGTGGTTGGCCTGGAAATCAAACGAGAGGCCCAAGTGGGAGAACTCTCGGAACCTCGTAAGGCGCTGTTGCCCATTGTTGCGGCCTGCGGTGGTGCCATTGTGCCAGCCCTTATCTACCTTTTTTTCAATCCCTCTGGCGAGGCCATGCGGGGTTGGGGTATTCCCATGGCCACGGATATTGCCTTTGCCCTGGGAGTGCTGGCTCTGTTCGGCAAACGGGTACCATTGGGATTAAAGGTTTTTCTCACCGCCCTGGCCATTGTCGACGACCTTCTTGCCATATTGGTGATCGCCTTCTTCTACACGGCCGAAATCAATTTGTACGCACTGGCAGGCGCAGCCATCCTTCTTGCCGTGCTCAGCGGGGTCGTCAGACGCAAGGTATATTCTTCGGGAGTCCAAATACCACTTGTTCTTGGCATCTGGCTGTGTGTGCTGCTTTCTGGCATCCATGCCACCATTGCCGGGGTCCTCGTTGCTCTGGTGTATCCGGTAAAAGCCGCTGTTAAACCTGAAGTATTTTTTGAAACCCTGAAAAGTAGAATCCATAGGGCCGAGGTTTCCAGAGAATTTCAAGCCGAGGGCGACAACAGGAAACAGCTGCGCACCATCAACCAAATATACATCAGCGTTCGGGACATTGTTCCAGCAGGTATTGCCCTGGAAGTCAGCCTGCACACCATTCAAGCCTATCTTGTCTTGCCGCTTTTCGCCCTGTTTGCCGCAGGGGTAACAGTGGATAGCGCGGTTCTGGCCAGCATACCCGACCCGGTCAGCATGGGTGTTTTCCTTGGCCTGGTGGTTGGCAAGCCCATTGGTATAATGCTCTCCAGCGTTCTGGTCGTCAAAACCGGCATGGCCAAGCTGGGAACAGGTATTACCTGGCCCCTATTAACGGGATGTTCGATGCTGGCGGGCGTTGGTTTCACCATGTCCATATTTATCGCTGAGCTTGCCTTTACCGACATAAATTTGATCAACGAGGCAAAGCTCTCCATTTTTGCTGCATCGATTTTTTCGGCTATGCTGGGTGCATTTGTGCTCAACCTGTTCCTGCCCAAGAAAAAAGAAGCCTGACAAACTGACAAGTAAGGCATTTCTGTGCCCTTAAAAAGGGGGCACAGAAATGCCATGTTGGGCATACACCGCAATAAGGCGCTCCATCATGGCAGACAAGCCATAACGAGCGGCAATGACTGTATGTTGTGCCAGCATGCGTTCCGGATCCCGCCGAGGCAAGGCGCTCAAGGCCAACAGCGCCTCTTTGGCTGCCGCCACATCGCCATACTCCACTAGGTGGCTGGCAACAACGCCTTGCAGTACCTCTTCATTGGAAGCCAACCGACAAGAGAGAACAGGCAACCCATTAAGCAAGGCCTGCACCAGGGCCTGAGACACACCCTCTGCCGCGTGGGAGGCAAAGAAAAAGAGGTCAAAGGCGTTGTAATAATCCTCTGGCCGTTCCTGGTGTCCGACAAAGATAATGCGCTCTACAATGCCAAGCCGCCTGGCCTGTTCCTCCAGGGCGGCACGCAACTCACCATCGCCAACCAAAAGTACCCGATAGGCGGGCGGCAACTGGACGAGGGTATCGAGAATAAAGGCATGGCCCTTGTAATCGCGCAGAAAACCCACATTACCAATAACAACATCTGCCTCGGCAAGGCCATAGCGACCACGCAATTCCTGCCGCTTGGCCTCTGCAAAGGCAAAACGGGCAGGGTCATTTCCCGTAGGTACCACGGCAATATTGGCCTGGGGCAAACCCTGACGAACCAGTTGGGCGGCAATGGCATCGCTGCAGGCCAAAATGGCGTGGAGAAAACGGTAGCTCACGGTTGAAGACACAGGCGCAGACACATGACGAGTGCGCAGCACTAGCGGCACCCCGGCCAACCGCGCCAGGGATGCTGCCACCCAGGAGTCTTCGGAGGAATGGGTATTGAGCACTGTGGGCCTCAACCGCCGAATAAGTCGCCACAGTTGCAGCCAACAGGTGGGATCGAGCTTGGAAAAGCTGGTAAGTGGGTACACCGTGATGTCAAGTGCTGCGCACCGCCTGGTAAGGGGCGCACCTGCCCTGCCAATGAGCGCCACCTGGCAACCGCGCGCCTGCATCTCACGCAGTTCGGCAAGGACTCGTATTTCCTGCCCACCCCAGGCCCGACTGGCATCCGTGTGCACGATACAAGGCGAGCCCTGAACAACTGAATCGACATGGTGCGAAAAGGTATGCATCACTGTTGGTCCTAAAATTTCAACGGATAAGCCGGTAGGCCCAAGACAACCTGGCCCTCTTCTTTACACGCGGCAATCACGGCGTAACAGGTGGGCGGTTCTTCATTTTGCCTGACAATGGCCCAGCACTGATGAATTCAACTTGCAAGTGCACCACTTAGAGCAAGGTTAAAAACTTCAGCTGGGGTCTGGTAGTCTAAACATTTGCGAGGCCGGTTATTCAGTCGTTCTGTTGCTGTCCGCAGCATCTTTTCCGTGATTTTGTGAAAACTGATTCCCCTTGGAAAATACTGCCGCAGCAGGCCATTACTGTTTTCATTGGACCCACGCTGCCATGGCGAATGCGGTCTGCAAAAGTACGTGAACATGTCGGTTGCCGACTCCAGTTCTTTGAAATGGGCCATTTCCGAGCCATTATCAAGTGTTAAAGTCTTCCGCAGGCCTGGCGGTATCTCGCACAAGCGGGGAACAAGCGCCTCGTTGAAGGCGGCGGCCGTCTTGTTCTCAACCTTGCCCAACACCAGAAAGCGGCTTTTACGCTCGTTGCAACTGACCAGCGCTGCCTTGCCCTTGGAGGCACAGACAAGATCAGCCTCCCAATCCCCAAACCGGGATCTGTCGGCAACAACCTGTGGCCGCTGGGATATATCAAGACGCCCCGGAAAGATGCGTCTGCCCCGGCCGTACCTGGTTTGCCGCCTGCGTCGTCTGTGGGCGCGGCGTAAATGGCGATAGCTTGTATCTCCAACCTGTGCGGCAGCATAAATCCAACGATACATGGTTTCCGCGCTGATACGCATGGTGTGATCCTGGGGATAGTCCAGGCGAATACGGCCTGCAATTTGTTCAGGAGACCAGTCGTTGCGCAGCTTTTCATCGACGTAGGCGACCAGTTCAGGTCGGCTCAGACAGCGGTAATGGCGTGGCGTCTTTCGTCTTTTTTGGGCGCGTCGCTCGGCTGTTTGAGCACGATAGCCACTTTTGGAACTGTTACGGCGTAGTTCTCGGGAAATGGTTGTATGGCTTCGGCCAAGACAGGTGGCGATTTCTCGGCAAGTCATGCCCATGTGCACAAATAATTCGATAACAATGCGTTCTTCCAGTGTAAGATGGACGTGGGACATAGCGGACTCCTTCTGGCGGGTTGGGTGTTGACGCTTCCAACTCTACCAGAATTCCGCTGTGTCCTTTGAACTATTCACGCCTCAACTACTGGTGCATTTGCAATGAGAATTTACCACTTACAGGCCAGTGTGTATTCCAGATCAACATCATTTTTGTGCAGTCTCCATGTGCCTGGGATCTATCTAGTTTCTCATTTATTTTTTGTGTTGAATATGCTAAAAATTTTGGCATGCAAAAAGCAATAAACAATCTCTTTACACAAAAATTCCATGAATAACATTCCGTTAAACGAACGAATTATATTTGCACTTGATGTATCAAACTTTGATGAAGCCAAGCACCTGGTTGATTTGCTCAAAAATGAAATCAAATTTTTCAAGGTGGGTCTCCAACTCTTCCTTGCCGGCTGGTGGCCTGTAATCGATTATATCGTCCATGATTGCAAGTGCAAGGTCATGGTTGATTTAAAATTTTTCGATATTCCAGAAACAGTTGGCCTGGCTGTTGAACAGTTGAAAGGACATCAAGTTACCTTTGCCACGGTCCATGGCAACGAACCCATCATAGAAGCTGCGGTGCAACACAAAGGCGAAATGAAGATACTGGCAGTCACTGTGTTAACCAGTTTCGACGAATCCGACATGCAACATATGGGATTCACCGGAACCATAGAACGACTGGTACTCCATCGTGCTCAAAAAGCTGTTTCTTTAGGGTGTGATGGGGTTGTCTCTTCCGGTCTGGAGGCAAAATCTCTGCGCAAAGATGCAACAGGGGCATTTATCATAGTGACACCAGGCATACGACCCGGACTCAACAGGGATGTTATTCAAAACGATGACCAACGCCGTATTACAACCGCCAAGGAAGCTATAATCAACGGTGCTGACTACGTGGTGATAGGCAGACCAATACGTGATGCGGATGATCCTGTACAAATGGTTAGGTATATACAGACCGAGATACAAGAAGCGCTTGAGCAAAGAAAGAGCCAATAAACAACCAGGAAGCAATGGCTACAGGCGCATACTCGCTTATCCGCCGGCACCGGCAATGATACTGGTACGCTCTGCCATCGTGTATACATCCCATTCCAGCTCCTGTTCACAAATGATGTCACCGAGGCGAGGAGCAAATCGATGATGCCGGCACAAAGAGCGCTCATCTACTCTGGAATTGGAATGGGCTTTAAAGTGCTTCTTTTGTTTAGCTTGAGGCTGGATGCGGGAAAACCTGCCACTCGTAGGCGGTAAAGTAGCCACTGCCAAGGGCGATGCCGTCAACCTCCTGCACAAAAGATGACTTTTCCCACCTCTAAGGAAGCTGGATTTTCGAACTTGTAATCAACCTTGGCGCTGCTTTTCGTTTTGGCTGCCTGCACCAGCTCTACTATGAAGGTTTTTTGGCCAGAGTCTCTGATTTCGTCTGGCCCCTTGCCAACCAGGGCAGGTTTGCCACCATGGGCAAGTATTTTGCCATCCATATCCAGAGCGAAGATGAAAATATCTCCGTCGACAAAGGCCCCTTGTGGATCGTTAAACGCGGCAAAAGCCTCTTGACGTCCAAGGCAAGCAGGTTTTCTTTATCACCCAGTTGATACTTGTAGCGCCAGCGCTTTGCACCGTCAGGGAAGACCTCGATATAGAGGCCTCCACCGTCAAAGATTTTATATGGCTTCTCTTTTGGTTGTAGCTGCTTGATCTGTACGTCTGTCAGGGGCATCTGGGGCACCTCTTCTTGAACGCGGGGGCATTTTTCTTTGAGTGAATGGACATGCCTCTCAATGTGCCCCCTCATGCCCCCCAGATGTCAATGAAATACCCTGGACTTCATAAGACAAGAAAAAACCCGCTAACCTTGACTGGTAGCGGGTTTGTGGAACTCTTCAGAACTCTCTAAATGTAAGGTTGGCGGAGGAGCAGGGATTCGAACCCTGGGTGGAGTTGCCCCCACAACGGTTTTCGAGACCGTCCCGATCAACCACTCCGGCACTCCTCCTGGTCAGACAGCTCCGCATTTGTACCTTGCCTGTAGGTAAAAATCAAGAAATCGCTGAACATGTCTGCCCTGTTGACTCCTGCCTCCAGAGCAGCTACAGATGAGCATTACTTAGTGTATGAATCATCTGGAGGAAGTATGGCAAAACATTCAAGGCAGCGCATCCTCACCACGTATGCCTGGGCCTGGCTATGTCTGCTGCTGTGCCTCAGCAGCTGTGCCACTCTGCATGGCCTGCGGGAAGGTCCGCGAATCTCTGTTGCCGATATTCAACTACAAAAAGCCGGATTTTTAGAAAGTGCCCTGCTGCTGCAGTTGCGGGTGCTCAATCCCAATGATGTGGCGATCGAGTTGGAGGCTATAACCTGCGACCTCACCCTGGATGGCAGGTCCTTTGCCCGCGGCGTGGCCGACAGCCGCAAGCGTATCGAACCATACAGTAGTACCATTGTGCCGGTGAGTGTGCACAGCTCGGCTGTGGAGATGGCTGGCGCCATGGCGCGCTTGCTTGAGGCGGGCGTGCGGCCAGACAGCCCCCTACCCTATACCCTGCAGGGCCAGGCCATCCTTAAGGTGCATGGTTTTCAGATGGAAAAGCCGTTCACCAGCAAGGGGGAGCTCTCCTGGCAAAACCTGAAAAAGGCCCTGCGCGCAGACTGAACCGGGCTTGGCCGCACCAAACCCGGCGTTAATAAGCAAAGGCAGATATTCAATCAGATATTTGGCGTGTTAAAGGTGTCGCAGCTCTCTGGGCTACCCTTTTCATAGCCGCGCCGGAACCACCGTACCCGCTGGGCCGAGGTGCCGTGGGTGAAAGAATCGGGCGTGATATAACCACGCTGGCGCTTTTGCATGCGGTCATCGCCAATTTGACTGGCAGCGTTGAGTGCCTCGTCAATGTCACCCGGTTCAACCAGGTTCTTGGTGCGATCTGCATTGTGGGCCCAAATACCGGCAAAACAATCTGCCTGCAGCTCCAAACGTACGGAGAGCTGATTGTATTCGGCCTGGGAAACGCGCTGGCGCATGGCCTGCATCTGGTCGGTAATACCCAGCAGGTTCTGCACATGATGTCCCACCTCGTGGGCAATCACATAGGCTTGGGCAAAATCGCCAGGCGCATTCAACTTGTTTTTCAGGTCTTCGTAAAAAGACAAATCAATGTACACCCTCTGATCGGCCGGGCAATAAAAAGGCCCCATGGCGGCTTGGGCAAAACCGCAGGCAGACTGGACTGCATCGCGGAAGAGCACCAGCTTTGGCTCCTGGTACCTCTTGCCGTTGGCCTGAAAGATGGCGTGCCAGTTGTCTTCGGTATCGGCCAGCACCACTGCGACAAACTCGCGCAGCTGTTTCTCCTGGGCGCTTTCCTGTACCGGGCCAGACTCGGTGGTGGACTGGCCCGATTGCTGCAGCGCCCCACCTATATTCATGATAATACTGGGATCGATGCCAAAGTACATGCCAACCAGGGCAAGCAGCAAGAGACCTATGCCACCACCCTTAACCGGGCCGGACATGCGGGATCCCCTCCGGTCTTCAAGATTGTCTGATCTTCGTTGATTCTGCCAGCGCATGGGTGTATCTCCTAGTGTGAAATTGGGTATAAAATTCTGTTTTCACTATTTCACAAAAATAGCGATGCCCGTCAATACAATACACGACCTGCACCAGATTGCCTTGCAACCCTCCTTTCCTGCTGTACGACCTTGCGCCGGACAGGATTTGAAACAGAGTTGACAGAAGATACTGGCGCAATACATTGCACATACTCTGGAACCTGCACATGGTGCGCATGCTCCAGAGCTGTTCCGCAAGGCAGGGCACTGCGCGCTGCCAGGAACTTTTTTTGAGGAAAACCCCATGACCAAGCAAGAAGAGCTCCAGCTCAACACCAGGCAGATGCAAGCCCTGCTTGCCTTTGCCAGAAACGAAATCGCCCTGGCACTGCAGGCCCCGGATGCTGCGACGAGTGCCAACCCGGTACTGGCTGAACCTGTTTTCCAACGCAAACAGGCAGCCTTTGTCACCCTGCGGAAAAATGACACACTACGCGGTTGTATCGGCAGCTTAAGTGCCGTGGAAAGCCTGCTGGACAGCGTGCGCCACAACGCGGTCAACGCTGCCCTGCGCGATCCGCGTTTTCCTCCCCTCACCTTGCAGGAACTGGAGCAGGTACAGATCGAAATCTCGGTGCTCGGCATACCGCAGCCCCTACCCTATACTGATGTGACGGATTTGCTGCACCAGCTTGAACCCGGCAAAGACGGCCTTATTTTGGAAGGACCGGGTAAGGCCCGCGCCACCTTTTTGCCCCAGGTGTGGCAACAGCTGCCACAGCCCTCCCGCTTTTTAAGCGAACTGTGCCGCAAAGCGGGTTTAGCAACAGATAGCTGGCAAAAAGATACACTCAGCTACCAGCGCTACCGGGTGCAGAGTTTGAGTGAATCACGAGGTTAAACAGCCATGAGCACCTTGCATTTACCGCCTGAGCTCAGCCAGGAACTACAAGCGATCTATACCGCCATGGCAACTGGTTATGCACATGCGGCCGAGACTATTGGCCTTACCTGCGACAACTGCCCCGACAACTGTTGCGACTCCTACTTTCTTCACTACACCTACTGCGAATGGGCCTACCTGTGGCAAGGCTTGCACGAGCTAGATCCGAAAAAATTGGAGCAGATCCGCCTGCAGGCGCACCATTATCTTGCAGCAAGCCAGCGGGACCTGGCCAAGAACAAACGGCCGCAGATCATGTGTCCGCTCAATGAAGCAGGTCGCTGCCAATTGTACAGCCACCGGCTAATGATCTGCCGCTGCCATGGCGTGCCCGCCACCCTCACTAGCCCCAATGGCAGACAACAGCGTTTTCCCGGCTGTTCCCGCTGCCAGGAGATAGTGTTGCAACACTATGCCCCAGCAGAGCTGGCGCCGGCCATGGACAGGACAGCGCTCTACCGACGTTTGGTGCAGGTGGAGCAACGATTTTTGGGTGCAGCCCGGCCGCTTTATCCAAAAATACG
Source organism: Desulfobulbus sp. (assembly GCA_040776885.1). Classification (GTDB taxonomy): domain Bacteria; phylum Desulfobacterota; class Desulfobulbia; order Desulfobulbales; family Desulfobulbaceae; genus Desulfobulbus. The sequence goes on from JAXGZR010000002.1 coordinate 475,815, forward strand.
GCTGACCATTGCCGAGATGATTGCGCAGGGACCACCGCAGCGCCGTCATTGAAACAATAGAGATAATAGATAACCAGATAGCATTGAGTAAAAATATGGAAAAATCAGGCGATACAGCCATGGAACAGTTGCTGAACACTACCGATAAAACCCTCCGCACCGGCGGCCAAATCGACCGGAATACCGCACTGGCCCTGGCCAGGGGAGCAGATAAAGAAAAGCTCTATTGCCTGGCCGATGGCATCCGCCGCCATTTCATGGGCAATCGATTCGATCTGTGTTCGATCATCAATGCCAAAAGCGGCAATTGCAGTGAAAATTGCCGTTTCTGCGCCCAGTCGGCGCGACATCATACTGGTATTGAGTCCTACACCATCATTCCCGAGGAAGAGGCTCTGCGCATCGCCCAAGACAATGACCATTACGGCGTGGAGCGGCTTTCCCTGGTCACTAGTGGTCGCAGCCTCAACCCAAAGACTGTGGAGGAGTTGCGCCATCTCTACGAAAAAATGGCGGACAGCACCGGGCTTTTGTTCTGCGCCTCCTCTGGCCTGCTGGACGAAGCCAGTGTCAGGGCACTCAAACAAGCCGGAGTGGGCCGCTACCATTGCAATCTCGAGGCCAGTCGCAACTACTTTCCCCAGGTGTGTAGTACCCACAGCTGGGAAGAAAAGGTGGACACCCTGCGCCTGGCCAGAGATCACGGCATGTCGCTCTGTTCCGGTGGCATTATCGGTATGGGAGAAAGCCTGGAAGACCGCATCGACTTGGCCTTGCAGTTGCGTGAGTTGGGCGTAAAATCCATTCCCATCAACATCCTCACTCCCATTGCCGGTACACCCCTTGAGGTGCTGAGCCCACTGAGTCTTGCTGAAGTATTGACTGCTGTCGCCCTCTTCCGTCTGATCAACCCCGATGCGACCATTCGTATGGCAGGCGGACGGCAGCAACTGGGAGTGGACCAGTACCGCTGTTTCAGCGCCGGCGCCAACGGGGCAATTGTCGGCAACTATCTCACCACCGACGGTGCCGGAATTACAGAAGACCTAGCACAGCTGCGCGCCATGGGCTATACCTTTGCCAGGGAGACGCTCCATGCCTGAATTGCAACTTGACAGCGCTTCCTCCCTCGCCTTTGACCGCCAACACCTCTGGCACCCCTATACCTCCATGACCAATCCACTGCCGGTCTATCCGGTGGTTTCGGCCAAGGGGGTGCGCATTCGCCTGGCCAATGGACACGAACTGATCGATGGCATGTCTTCCTGGTGGTGCGCTGTTCACGGCTATGGCCACCCGGCGTTGGACGCTGCCCTGCGGGAGCAGGTGGAACAGATGGCCCATGTCATGTTCGGCGGCCTCACCCATGGCCCGGCAGTGGAACTGGGCCGCAGGTTGGTACGCCTGACACCTGCACCCCTTGAACACGTGTTTTTCAGCGATTCCGGCTCGGTGAGTGTGGAGGTGGCCCTGAAAATGGCTCTCCAGTACTGGCAGGCTGCAGGCAAGCCGGCCAAGCACCGTCTGCTCACCATCCGCGGAGGCTATCACGGCGACACCTTCCATGCCATGTCGGTCTGCGATCCAGTCACTGGCATGCACAGCCTCTTTGCAGCCTCTCTGCCGCAGCAGCTTTTTGCGCCCAGACCAGAATGCCGCTTTGACAGTCCCTGGGATCCCGCTGATCTCCATGCCATGGAGGTACTGCTAGCAAAACACCATGAAGAAACCGCTTCAGTCATCCTGGAACCCATTGTCCAGGGCGCGGGGGGCATGTGGTTCTACCATCCCGAATACCTGCGGGGCGTGCATACGCTCTGTAAAGAGTACGGTGTTCTCCTTATTTTTGATGAGATCGCCACGGGTTTTGGCCGCAGCGGCCGCCTCTTTGCCGCGGAGCATGCGGGTATTTCGCCAGATATCATGTGTGTGGGCAAGGCGCTCACCGGCGGATACATGACCCTGGCCGCCACCCTAACCACTACTGAAGTGGCAAACATGCTTTCCAGCGGCAATCCTGGTGTGTTCATGCACGGCCCCACGTTCATGGCCAATCCCCTGGCCTGTCGGGTGGCCTGCGCTGCCTTGGACGAACTGGAGCGTTGCGGCTGGCAGCAGCGGGTGCAGGCCATTGAGGCCCAATTGCAGCGTGAACTGGAGCCAGCGAAATCCATGTCTGGAGTGCGCGACGTGCGTGTGCTGGGTGCCATTGGCGTCATTGAAACAGAAAAACCGGTAGATATGGCCACCCTGCAACGTTTTTTCGTAGCCGAGGGAGTGTGGATCCGCCCCTTTGGCCGCTTGATTTACGTAATGCCGCCCTACATCATCGAGCCTGCCGACCTTTCCCGGTTGACTGCAGCCCAGCTGGCAGCGGCTGCCATGAGTGCATGAGCAGGCTGCCACTGTCCTACTACCACCCTCCTGGCTGAGCACTGCTGCTGCACAAGCTTGCCCGACTCTGAGCTGCGCCGCCTGTCTTGCCGGCGCAGCCTGGTCAACGGGCCCTAATCTACACCTCCTGCGCATACCAAATTCTCGGCCATACTGTCCAGCCCCCTGCACTACAAACAACACTTCCCTGTAAATTGTTTTGTTCCTTTGCCGGCAATATGCAGCTATATTGGATCCTGTTTAGTGCATGCTGGCCCATGGTTCATCCTGTTTGTTTTTTTACTATCTTGTTTTTTTATTACCTATTGATGGATATATAAGATGGACAATCGAGATCGCATTAACAATGTGGTGCTCTTGGTGCTGGTGCTGTCGGTATCACTGGTGTTTTTATACATGATTCGGCAGTACCTCATGGCACTTTTCATGGCAGGCCTGTTCTCGGCTCTACTTTCTCCGGCATACCGCGCCCTATGTCGTCGTTTGGGCGGCCGGGAAGTGATTGCCTCGCTCATCATAATTGTGGCTGTCTTTGCTCTCTTCCTGGTACCTCTGAGCATCCTGATCGGTATTGTTGCCGGGCAGGCGGTCAGCGTCAGTCAATCGGTCACCCCCTGGATACAGGGGTTTATCGACCGGCCTTCGGAGCTGAATCAGTACCTGGAAAAAATCCCCTTCTACGAATATCTGGTGCCCTACCGTGCCGCGATTATCGAAAAGCTGGGACAGGCTGTGGGCAATATCTCCACCTTTCTCATCAACAGCCTCTCCTCGGTTACCAAGATGACCTTAAATGCCCTGATCGGCATTGTCCTCATGTTCTATTCCATGTTTTTCCTGCTGATGTCCGGCGAAAAATTCCTACGTAAGATTCTGTATTTTCTGCCTTTGCGCGACAAGGACGAGCAACTGCTGCTCCATCGCTTTACCTCGGTGACCGTTGCCACCCTCAAGGGCACGCTGATCATCGGCATTGTGCAGGGTACTATCTGTGGTACGGCCTTTGCCCTGGTAGGGATCGAAGGGGCGGTTTTCTGGGGCGCAGTCATGTCCGTATTGTCGTTCATTCCGGTCTTTGGCATCTCCCTGGCCTGGGGACCGGCCATGATCATTCTGATTCTGCAGGGCTCCTACTGGGAAGCAATTCTTCTTTTGCTCATTTGCGGCGGTATTGCCGGCAATATCGATAACGTGTTGCGCCCACGCCTGGTGGGTAAAGATACACAGATACACGATTTGGTCGTGCTGTTCAGCACCCTGGGCGGTATCAGCATGTTCGGCATTTTAGGTATCATTGTCGGACCGATCATCGCAGCCCTGTGCATTACCCTGTGGGAGTTGTACGGCAAGGCCTTTCAAGACTACCTACCCGTAGTTGGATCCCTGCGTCCTATGGAAGAACCAGAAGCACCTGATGCGCCAGACAATGATTCTGTTGAGATGGTTGAAGATACAGACGAGGACGAGGATGAGGACAACGAGCTGGATCAGGAAAAAGAGCGACTGGCCGTAACAAACGCGCTGCTGCAGGAAAACAAGAAAGAAGAAGAGAAGGAGGAAAACAACAAGGCTGTCCAAACAAACAGCTGATACGCATTTGAACACTGTGTTTTTAGACCTGCACAGGATCTCATCACGGAAAACATGACAGTACGTTAAAGGCATGGAGGCAGCACGATGAGCGATACAGTACGGATTAAAAATACAGGCCTGCGGGGAGTGACGGTTGCCGACTCAGCTATCAGCTTCATCGACGGCGAAAAGGGAATTCTCATCTATCGGGGCTACCGCATAGAAGACTTGGCAGAACGCTCCACCTACCTAGAAACCGTGTACCTATTGCTTTTTGGCACCCTGCCCAACCAGACGCAGCTGCAGGAATTCAGCGCCAAATTAAGGGCAAGACGTAGCCTGCCGCCTTTTGTGCTGGAAAACATGCACCTTTGGCCCAAAGAGGCACAACCCATGGATGTGCTCCAGGCAAGCATACCACTCCTGGCCATGGCCGACAGCGATCCAAGGGCAGATGACCGGCAAAGCGTGCTGGAACGAGCCATGTGCCTGATTGCCCGTCTGCCGACCCTGGTGGCTGCCTGGCACCGCATCCGCAGTGGAGCTGAGGTGCTTGCCCCAAACGATTCCCTGGAGCATGCCGAAAACTTTCTGTGGATGCTGCAGGGAAAGCAACCAGATGCACAGACCGCCAAGGATTTGGATGTTTGCCTGGTTTTGCACGCCGAACACACCTTCAACGCCTCAACCTTTGCCGCCCGCGAAGTGGTATCCACCAGGGCCAGCATGTATGCCGGAGTGACTGCGGCCCTGGGTGCACTTTCCGGCGGCCTGCATGGTGGGGCCAACACCCGGGTGATGGAGATGCTCCTGCAACTGGCTGAGGAGAAAGACATCAAGGGCTGGGTGGAGCGCCGCATTGATCAGGGCAAGGTGATCATGGGCATGGGACATGCCGTGTACAATACCGGAGACCCGCGCGCTGTCTATTTACGGGAGATGGGCCACAGGCTGGACGAAAAAACCGGTTCCCGCTGGGCAGCGCTCGCCTGCGAGGTGGAGGAAGCGGCCCTGGCCCGGTTTGCGACCATGGGCAAGACCACAATTCAGGCCAATGTCGATTTCTGCAGTGCCCCAGTTTACTACATGATGGGTATTCCCCTTGATCTTATGACCACGATTTTTGCTGTTTCACGCATCGCTGGCTGGTGTGCCCATGTAATCGAGGAAAAATTTGCCGATGCCCAGGGCAAACCAGCGCTGTACCGGCCCCAAGCCCAGTATGTGGGCGAATACTGTGGACTTATGGGCTGCGCCTATGTGCCCATGGCTGGCCGTAAAAAAGAAGAAAAAGGCTGATCCAGCGCTGAGAGGAATTGAGGTGTTTCAGGGCCTGTCCGGTTCATGCGGGAGCAAAATATGAACAACATGGACGCGTCCGGGATAGGATAGAGTCTCTGGTATGAGCTGGTCGGTTTTTGTGAGACAGCCAGAGTAGTACAATAAGCAATGAACTGGTGGTTTGTTATTTCCAACTTCAGGCTGCCAGTTTCAAGGGTTCTAGACACTGATAATACACGGTATCGGGTGTCTGTTTGTCAAGCGTGTTGGATAAACAACAGAGCTGAGTACTTTTCTGCTGGCCCATGGTAGTAGCTGGCTCGCGCTACTCCGAGCAGTTTGCATCTGGCTTTGGCAGAAACCTGTGGGTGGCCTGCGGTGACCACTTTTTGCTGCTACGCCCGGTCAAGCTCAGGGCGGACAGATTGGATAAAAAAATCATTTTCCGCCTTGAGCTTGCCGGTGACGCGGTGCAACTCGATCACTTTGGCTTCGTGATCGGCTTCTTCTTTTTCCCCCTTACCGAAAAGGTTTGAGGCATTTTCCGGCATGGTCTGCTTCTAAGCTCTAATCTGGTTAGGATGAACTTTGATCATTCACTGCCGCCAGCGTTCTGGAGCCTGATATAGCACCCAGGGCACCCCAAGGACCATGGCTTTACATTCAACGCTGTAAGGCTGCAAAAATCTTTTCTCACCTCCCAATGGTCCATAAGTTTTATTTTCCAATTTTCTTAACTTGATCTTTCAACGCATCTTTATCGCGAAGAGAAATTTTTTGATCATTTAGAATCAAGTAGTTGTCCCCCTCCTGCTCACCAAAAAGATCGGCTAGGTATTCTACGGCCGTAGATAAAGGAAGCAGTTCAGTATCCACAATTAAATCTAATTTATGGCATGCTAACTGTTCTCCTTGAGGAACTGCTATCTCTCGTGGGGTGGAAAAACTCAACCCCGAGAGATTACTGGATTCCAACCTTGCCAAAGTATTTCTATCATCTGTCAAGAGACCTATAGGATAATTTTTCATTATGTCCCCCCCTTGAATGTGATTAGTTTCCTATACCCTTTTGCCTCTTTTCCCCTGAGTCAATAAATAATAAACGCCTGCGTCGCATTCCCTCTGCGACCTTTGTTCCATCCGTGCCTGCCTTGTAGACAGAATTACTTTTCGCCAACCACCACCTGAAAAAAATGCGGTGTCGGGCTGCCATCAAAGAGAGGCCATACCTCTTTACCCGCTTCGTCGTGCTCTGGGCTCGTATGCATGGCTTGAAAAGTTTCCTGGCTCTCGTGTTCAACAACAGCAGCATAATTTCCACCTTCTATGGGTTGCAGAAGGCGCCTGCTAACAAAACCCTTGAATTTTGAAAATTCCGTGTTCGACTTGGCAAACCATTTTCTGAATTCCTCGTCTTTTCCTGCCTTGATCGGGGGAAAATTAATGAACACTACAAACATGGCTGCTACCTCCTCGCTTGAATGATAGGATTTTTCCTGCTTCCGGCCTTGCAACTATGCACATTCCATTGGTCGACACCATCAAGCAATAATTTCAGAATCAATTTGTATTAGTCATACTCTTACCAAGAGACTGTAATGCGTTAATCTTGAAGATCAATGTCGAGCCGGCGTCACTGTTGTCTTATATGTTTTGAAGTAAAAAGTTTGTAAAAACAGCACGTTGCCTTTCAGGCAGTTTGAAAAGTTCGGTTAAATTGCGTCGTTCAAAAAATTGGGCTGCAGCAGGCACAGTGTTTGCTGCAGGGACGCGCCCAGCCTGGCCTTGAATTTCAAAAAGGCAAGGAGCAGGTATGCACTCAGGGCAACCCAGATTTAAGTCAGCACCGCGTTATGTGAATGTACTAAGAAACGATGACCTGATACCATGGTCAACAGCAGAGTGCATACCAATGCTTGATTCCAAGAGGTGCGCAGTATGGAACGAAACACAACAAGGACTGAAACCGACAGCATGGGAGCAATTGAGGTCGCCGCTGATCGTTATTGGGGCGCGCAGACCGAACGTTCCCGCATCAACTTCCCCATTGGCGGCGAGCGTTTTCACTTTACCCGCGCCTTTATTCGCGCCCTGGGCATCCTCAAAAAATGTGCGGCCCAGGTCAATGGCGAACTTGGCCAGTTGCCGCAAGACAAGGTGGAACTGATTGTACAGGCAGCGAATGAAGTGATCTCCGGCACACTGGATGCCCATTTCCCGCTGGTGGTCTTCCAGACCGGTTCCGGCACCCAAACCAATATGAACGCCAACGAGGTCATTGCCAACCGGGCCATTGAACTGGCTGGCGGGGCGATGGGATCAAAGATGCCCATCCATCCCAACGACCATGTCAATCGCAGCCAGAGCAGCAACGACGCCTTCCCCACAGCCATGCACATTGCGGCCGTGGAAGAGCTTGCAGGTGTGCTACTGCCGGCAGTGGCTGGGCTGCGCGATACCTTGTCAGCCAAGGCCCAGCAATACAGCCAGGTGGTCAAGATTGGCCGCACCCACCTGCAAGATGCCACGCCCATTACCCTTGGTCAGGAAATCGGCAGCTGGGTTGCCCAACTGGATGCGGCCATTGTCGGCATTGAGCGCACCATTCCCGATCTCTGTGCACTGGCCATTGGTGGCACCGCAGTGGGCACTGGCCTGAATGCGCACCACAAATTCGGCGCCCTCACTGCCGAGAAAATCGCGACACAAAGCGGCCACCCTTTTTATTCTGCGGCCAACAAATTTGCCGCTCTGGCTGCCCATGATGCCATTGTGGCTGCCAGTGCCGGCCTGCGTACGCTTGCAGGCAGCCTGATGAAAATCGCCAACGACGTGCGCTGGCTCGCCAGCGGCCCCCGTGCCGGTATCGGCGAAATCCTCATTCCGGAAAACGAACCCGGCTCCTCAATCATGCCGGGCAAGGTGAACCCCACCCAGTCAGAGGCGATGACCATGGTGGCAGTGCAGGTGTTTGGCAACGATGCAAGCATTGCCTTTGCCGGCTCGCAGGGCAACTTTCAGCTCAATGTGTTCAAGCCGGTGATGATTCACAATCTGCTTGAATCCGTGCACCTGCTGGCAGATGCCTGCCAGGCCTTCAATGCCCACTGCGCGGTGGGTATCAGGCCGAACGAAACGGTGATCGCGGCGCATCTGCGTGATTCGCTGATGACCGTTACCGCCTTGAACCCGCATATCGGCTATGAAAAAGCAGCGGAAATCGCCAAAAAAGCGCACCAGGAGGGCACAGACTTAAAAACAGCCGCCCTAGCCCTGGGCTATGTGAGTAAAGAGGAGTTTGAAAAGTGGGTGCGGCCCGAAAAGATGATTGGCCCGTTTTAAAGAGAGGACGATTGAAGATACCATTCCGGCCTGATCTGCGCTTTTGCCCTGCATGCAGGGCGTCGTCAGATCAAGCCGGAAGGAGCTTGCCAAAACTATAACGAGGATATTGGTGGGCCAGCCGCAGAAGCGCTTTGATGATCGGCGAATCATCTCTTGATTTGGGCGCATAACGGCACACAGGCCGGCTAAGGCCCAGCGCAACGCATGCCTGCCGCTGGCTGAGAGCATACTCACCGTGCACGAAACCCGCCAACCCACATTTCTCGGTTGGCCTTAGATCTTTTTTGCGATGACGTCCTTCAAGGCCTCATTTTCGAGGCTAAGATTGGCGAACCATGCGCCCCGACTTGCTTTCTCTTGTTCAAGCTCCTTGAGCTGCGTCTCTGAGGGTTTGCTCCTTTGTTCGTTAGCGTCAGTAAAGGCAGCAGCCATATTTTCCACGGCCTGGCGCTTCCAGCTGCTGATCATATCGGGGTGAAGTTCGTAGCGGCTGGCCAGTTAGGCAATGGTTTGCTCACCACGAATCGCCTCCTGGGCTATTTTGGCTTTGAATTCGGCTGAAAAGCGCTATTGGACAATATGCTGTTCGCGCTTAAGGTAGCGGAGTAGGGGGATGTACAGATGATTGTACACTGCAGTGCAGAAGATACAGGAGGCCTTATGCCCAATACTTCACTTGTAAAAGACCGTGCTGCTGGTGCTGTCATGGGCGCATTTATCGGCGATGCCTTGGGCCTTGGTCCGCATTGGTATTATGACCTGGCCGAGCTGCGCAAAGACTATGGCCCATGGATAGACGGATATACCGAACCTAAACCAGGCCGTTATCATGCCGGCTTGCGCGCGGGTCAGATGTCCCAGGCAGGATTTATTCTAAAACTTATGCTTACCTCCCTTGTGGAGAACAAGGGTTACAACGAAGCGGATTTCTGTCGTCGTCTGGAGGAAGAGCTTTTTCCACTTTTGGACGGCACCCCTGTAAACGGGCCCGGTGGCTATACGAACCAGTCCATCCGGGAAACATGGAAAAAAAGGGTACAGTACAATCTGCCTTGGAGCCAAACCGGTGGACACGCGGACACCACCGAAGCAATTGAACGCACCCTTGCCATAGCTGTTCGCTACGCCTTTTCTCCAGTCAATCTGGCCACGGCTATAACCGCCAATACGGTTCTAACCCAGAATGATGATACCGTGGTATCGCTGACGGTTGCGTTCGGGGCAGTGTTGGGGCTTATCGTGCAGGGGCATACTCTGGATGCAGAACTGTCTAAAAAGTTGATGAACCTGGTGCAAAGCGGTGAGCTGCCTTTTCATTCGATCACTAGTAAAAATCTGCAACCGCCACCGCAGGGAGGACCTGAAGCCCGCCGTGCAGGCCATTTTGCCTCGCCGGATGCCCTGTTGACCCCTTCATATATGGCCATGGCCGCGGCAGATCCGGAGATTCGCATCGAACCGGCCTGGAAGGTCTCCATTGTATATGGCATGCCCTGCGCATTGTACCACCAACTCCCTGCCGCTTACTACCTTGCAGCCCGTTTCCACGATGATTTTGAGTCCGCAATTCTGCATGCGGTCAATGGCGGTGGACAAAACCTAGCCCGAGCCATGCTGACCGGCGCGCTTACAGGCGGCCAGGTTGGTTTGAGCGGCATTCCTAAGCGATTTCTTACCGGTTTGGAACAGGCAAGCGAGCTTGCAGCTCTCGCAGAGCAGTTAGCTGTGCAGCTGGTAGATGATCAACAGTAGCATGAGCATTAAGCTTTCAATGCTCTACAGTTAAGGTGAGTGAGAAGTGGTCCCCATTTTCAGACAGTTTGGCGGCAGATTTAAGGTAGATTTGAGCCTTCCCCCCCCAAAAAAAAACTAGACAGCCAATTTTAGAGAATTCCAGCTTGTGAAATACCTCTACCTGAATTGTTCCGAAGTTAAATTGCCCAGCGAGGAATGAGGTCCTTTGCTGGTGCCAGCAAAGGATGCAGCCATATTTTCCACGGCCTGACGCTTCCAGCTGGTGATCATGTTGGGGTGAAGTTCATAGCGGCTGGCCAGTTCGGCAATGGCTTGCTCGCCACGAATCGCCTCCAGGGCTATTTTAGCTTTGAACTCGGCTGAAAAGCGTCTGCGTCGTGTGCTACTCATGGGTGGCCTCCTGATTAGGGGTGTACAACCCACCTTAATACATTGTCCGAAATTCAGGGGCCACCTCTCTTCGCAGGATGAATATTTTTCATACCGCTCTTTTCGTGCTCTGCTTGCTCTACCGCTAAAAACATGTCATGTTTGGCCGTATTTGTATCCATGGAATACTGCGCCGGGTTTTCGGCCCCCATTTTACATAGGAGCTTGTTATGTCGCATGTACTGATTATCGGCGCAGGCGGAGTGGGCAGCGTGGTTGCCCATAAATGCGCCCAGCTGCCTGAAGTGTTCACCTCCATCACTCTGGCAAGCCGCACTCTGAGCAAATGCGAGGCCATTGCCGCCTCGGTTAAGGAGCGCACCGGCGTTGAAGTCGCCACTGCAGCGCTCGATGCCGACAAGGTGCCAGAAACCGTGATGCTTTTAGAACGCATCAAGCCAGATCTGCTCCTGAATGTGGCCCTGCCCTACCAGGATTTGCCCCTGATGGATGCCTGCCTGGAGTACGGGGTAGACTACCTGGATACTGCCAACTACGAGCCACCGGATGTGGCCAAGTTTGAGTACAAATGGCAATGGGCCTACCGCGATCGTTTTAAAGAGCAGGGCATCATGGCCTTGCTCGGCTCAGGCTTTGATCCTGGGGTGACCAATGTATTCACTGCCTGGGCAGCCAAGCATCACTTTGACGAAATCCACCAGTTGGACATCATCGACTGCAATGCCGGCGACCATGGTCAGGCCTTTGCCACCAACTTCAACCCAGAGATCAATATTCGCGAAATCACCCAGCGCGGCCGCTACTTCGAGCACGGCGAATGGGTGGAAACCGATCCACTGTCCTGGTCCATGACCTTTGATTTCCCCGAAGGCATTGGTCCGAAGAAATGCTACCTCATGTACCACGAGGAACTGGAATCCCTAGTACAAAACATCAAGGGTCTCAAACGCGCACGCTTCTGGATGACTTTTTCCGAACAGTACCTCACCCATCTGCGGGTTTTGGAAAACGTGGGCATGACCCGTATTGACCCAGTACCCTTTCAGGGTCGGGAAGTCGTTCCCATCCAATTTTTGAAGGCCGTGCTGCCGGAACCAGCTTCGCTGGGCCCGCTCACCAAGGGACGCACCTGTATTGGCTGCCTGATGCGCGGCATCCAGGATGGCAGGGAAAAACAGCTCTATATCTACAATATCTGCAGCCACGAAGAAGCTTACCGTGAGGTAGGTTCCCAGGCCATTTCCTATACTACCGGTGTGCCCGCGATGATCGGCGCAAAAATGATGCTGGAAGGTAAGTGGAAACAGCCTGGTGTGTGGAACATGGAGGAGTTTGACCCAGACCCCTTTATGGAAGACCTGAACCGTTATGGTCTGCCCTGGACCTTGGTGACCATGCCGTGAATGGCCGCTACTTTTGCGCCTTTGATCCCAGCCAGGTGACCACTCCCGCCTATGTGCTGGATGAAGGCCTGTTGCGCGCCAACTTGGCAGTACTGGCCCGGGTGAAACAGGCCACAGGTTGCAAGATTTTGCTCGCCCTGAAGTGCTTTGCCATGTTCCGGGTTTTTCCGCTTGTGGCCGAGGTGTTGGACGGAGTGTGCTGCAGCTCACCGCACGAGGCCCGACTTGGCCGTGAAGAGTTCTGCCGCGAGGTACACAGCTTTGCCGCTGCCTTTTCCGAAGCGGATATTGACGAGTTGGCCTTAACCAGCGACCATCTGGTGTTCAACTCCTTTGCCCAAAAAAAACGCTTCCAGCAGCAGGCTGCTGATCTGGCTGCCCAGTATGGCCGTCGGCTCGAATTTGGCCTGCGCATCAATCCCGAACATTCCGAAGGGGCCAATCCGCTCTATGATCCCTGTGCTCCCGGCTCCAGACTGGGCATACGACGGGCGGATTTTTTGGAAGATGAGCTGGAGGGTATCAGCTGTTTACACTGGCACAATCTCTGCGAACAAAATGCCGATTGTCTGGAGCGCACCGTGGCTGCAGTGGAGCAGCATTTTTCTACGGTACTGCCGCGCATGCGCTCAGTCAATTTTGGCGGCGGCCATCATATTACCCGGGAAGACTACGATCTGGAGCGACTCATTGCCATTGTCAACCGCTTCCAAGAGCGCTGGGGCGTGCAGGTGTATCTGGAGCCAGGCGAGGCCGTGGCCCTGAATGCAGGCTACCTGGTGGCCAGTGTTTTAGATGTGCAACCCGGTAATATGCCTAATGTGATTATCGACGCCTCGGTGCCTGCACACATGCCCGATGTACTGGAAATGCCCTATCGGCCGCACATTATCGGTTCTGGTGAGCCTGGAGAAAAAGCCTTCACCTGCCGCATCGGCGGGCTTTCCTGCCTGGCTGGGGATGTGGCAGGCGAGTACTCCTTTACTGCTCCGCTTGGGTTGGGCGACAGGGTGGTGTTCACCGACATGGCCATCTATACCATGGTGAAAAACAACACCTTCAATGGCGTGCAACTACCCTCGATCATCCTCTATCACCCTGAAAGGGACGAGCTGGAGTTGGTGCGTTCTTTTGGCTATGAAGACTTCAAGGGCAGGCTCTCATGAACAGGCAGCCTGATTTCCTTGCCTCGGAATGCAGGCTAACCGGGCCAGAAGCCAGGTTCCACGTGCTGCCGGTACCGCTGGAATCCACGGTATCCTACGGCGGTGGCACAGCCGCAGGCCCTGCAGCCATTCTGGAGGCATCTCAACAACTGGAGGATTGGGATGGCCGTTCCTGCCCCCTGGACGAAGGTATTCACACCCTGCCGGCCATTGATTGCCGCGGCCAGATTGAAGAGGTGCTGGCGCGGATTGAAGAGGCAGTGGCCGCGGTGTTGCAGGTGGGCCGCATGCCAGTAGTCCTGGGTGGCGAGCACACCGTCACCTTGGGTGCCCTGCGGGCCCTGGCACAGAGCCTGCCCAAAGAGGCAATTGGTCTGATTCAGATCGATGCCCATGCTGACCTGCGTGAGTCCTACGAAGGCAGCATCTACAGCCATGCCTGTGTGGCCCGGCGTGCACTGGAAGATTTGAGTATGCCCATTTTCCAATTTGGCGTGCGCGCACTGTCGGCGGCCGAGGCCTGTTTACGCAATCAGGATGCGCGCATCAGCTTTCTGGATGCTGCAACCTTTGCCCACAATGGCCTGCCGGCAGAGCTATTACCCGCAGACTTCCCCAACACCGTATACTTGAGTTTTGACGTGGATGGGCTGGATCCCTCGGTGATCCGGGCCACCGGCACACCAGTGCCGGGCGGGCCAGGCTGGCACGATTGCCTGCGCTTTGTGGAGCAGGCCCTGCGCGGTCGTCGTGTGGCAGGTTTTGACGTGGTGGAACTGGCCCCGCAGCCGGATGATCATGCCTCCTCCTTTGCTGCCGCGCAGCTGGTGTACAGCATCATGGGCATAGTGCAGCGTAACTGAAACGTGCACCGCTCACCAGGCAGTATCTGTTTTCCGCCTACTCAACTCCAAAAACAGATACTGCCTGCTTTACGATTTCAAGCCTCAAATCCCGAACAACCTGTACCGGCCAATGCAACCAGCAGTCGTACCGTGACCATGGACTCTTGCGCCAGAATTCCATCGCCATTTTCCGCAGCAACTGCAGTATCTACCCCTGGCGGCCAAGATAGGAAAAATCCATACCATTCATTGCGGTAGTATGGCGCAGTAGCATCAACAACAAGTGCCTCTGCCACCGCAGTCACTGATGTAACTGGTGTCACTGGCACCGGCGGCACAACACTCGTATAAATCAGCATTCTAAACCAGCATTATCGTCCCAACCGATCAACAACAGAGCCCAAGGACCCAAGCCAACGGCGTTCAGGCCAATATCTCGCCATACTTTGATCATGAAAACTCTTTGTGCACCACGCTTTATTCGACGCTATTCCACGTTCTATTCATATGGTGGCAGTGGTGATCGTATATGTACACTGCCCGCCGCAGAATGCCGTCGGGCGAAAAATGCTGCATAACACGCACAGGCTAGCAGTGCACCTTTGTAAAGGATGACAACACCCTATTTCCAGTTGCATACTTTTTATACAAAAATTATCCAAGACTTGTATTTTTGTACAATACAGGTAATTTGGTATGTTTTTCTAAAAAACTATGCTGTTTTTATAAATAATTTTAAGGAGTTGAACATGTCAGCAAACAATACCTACACTAAGGTGAGCCATACCAACTGGTCCTCCCGCATCGGCAAATCATTCCAGGGCATTGGCCTGGGACTGGTGCTGATTGTCGTGGCCACTGTCCTGCTGTACTGGAATGAAGGCCGTGCCGTGCGCACTGGCGATGTCATTGGCGAGGCACAGCGCAGCACTGTGCCCATGCCAAGCCCTGCCACGGTGGATCCTGCATTCAACGGCAAACTCGTCCATGTTACGGGTCGGGCAACCACCACAGATGTGGTGGCAGATCCGCTCTTTGCTGTGCAAGCCAATGCCATTAGTGTGGAACGTAAGGTGCAGTACTATCAGTGGGTTGAAAACAGCAAAAGCGAAACCCGTCAAAAGCTGGGCGGCGGCGAAGAAACAGTCACCACCTATTCCTATGAGCAGAAGTGGGTGGATAAGCCCGTGGATTCCCAAAACTTTCACCAGCCGACAGACCACCGCAACACCATCAAATTTCAGGCCGAAAACGCACGCTGGTATGCACCGCAGGTGCAGCTCGGGGCCTACCGCTTGCCCGAATTTCTGGTTCACTCCATGGGTGGCGCTGTGCCGCTGGATACCGGCTTGGGTGAGCAAGAAAGAAAATCATTACAAAAACAACTACTAGGCTCTGCAGCTTTTGACTTTAATCATACGGATGGGGTCAGTACTGCGGTAGTCCCCGGCCAGACGCCCATGGTGCATGTGCAGGGCAACACGCTCTACCTGGGGCGTAATATGCACCAACCGCGCATCGGTGATGTCAAGGTGGTGTTTTTCACTGTACCGCAGGCCGAGGTGTCCATCATTGCCCAGGTGAACGGCAACACCTTTGAACCTTTCCTCGCAGCAAACGGCAATACCTTCAGCCAGTTAAGCATGGGCACTCTTGGCATGGACAATATGTTCCAGCACGCCAAAGATGCCAACACCACCCTCACCTGGCTTGTGCGGGGTGTGAGCATCCTGCTCGTCATTGGCGGTTTTAAGGCCCTGTTCGGGCCATTACAGGTGCTGGCCAGCGTCATTCCGCTTCTGGGCAGTATTGTTGGTGCGGGTGCTGGCCTGGTTTCTGCTCTGCTGGGCATAGCCTGGTCGCTGGTGATTATTGCCCTTGCCTGGCTGCGGTTCCGCCCCATACTGGGCATCGGCTTGCTGGTGGTGGCCCTGACGCTCCTTGCACTGCTCTTTTTCAAGGGCAAAAAAACCAAGACCGCCTGAATAAACGTATTCAAGCCAGGTGCCACTGAACCAATCAAGCCCACAGGAAATCCGCATGTCCTCTTTGGCTTTACGTCCCCTTGCCTGCCTGCTACTGACGCTGCTGCTTGTTGTCCTGCCCGGCTGCGCTGTCAAGCAGGCCGAACAGTCTGAGTCTACCCTGCACCTGAGGCCGCCACCCTGTTGCACGATTCAGAGCAAAATCTCAGCGATGTGGTACGGGAATATATTGGCGCGCATTCTCCGCTGCCAGTGCAACTGGACAAACGGATTATCAGAAAATAGCAGCATCTAGCATAGCGCTGCTCTAGCTAGAGTGCGGACGGATGCTCAAAAAATCGCTACCAACGGCAGCAACGACAGCAACGACAGCAACGACAGCAACGACAGCAACGACAGCAACGACAGCAACGACAGCAACGACAGCGATAGGCAGCGATAGGCAGCAGCAAAGATTTCTGCAAAGAAACTCTGTGCATCAGTACTGTGGAACAATAGAAAAATATGCAGCCACAGCAGAGCGCCACCTTCATCGGCCTGGTGCTGATTGTAGCCTCCCTGCCCTTTCAGGAGTGGCGGTGGGCAAAAAGAGCAGCACAGGCCTGCAGGGCCAGCCAAAAATAACTATGGTAGGCAATGGTTTGTGCCGGTGACCAGGAGGTGCGCGGCACTATCATCTCAGGATCCCTACAGATCGCAACCCACGAGGTGATGCCAACGAAAAAAATAATCGCCCCTGCCCTGCCGCACAGCTCACTCCCCCCGACGCAAAACAACTGCTATGGTACATAGAGCACACGCTTGTCGATGAATACAGCCTGCTCGTCGGAGTCGATGCTGTTTACGAAAATCCGCTCTACACTAAAGGGCATTGGCGTGAAAAGGCCGAACAGCTGCAGCTGCGGCCTCAGGGCTTGAACGTGCCGTAACAGCATCCTTTTTTAGAAAAAAATAAGCGCAAAACGTCTTGACTTGGCTGCGTCGGGCCTATACCCATAGCGGCGAACAGCATAAAGTCATTGCCATGCTGGAGAGGAGGCAGATCAAGGCCACTGTGATGAACGACTGGCAGGCCCTGTTTGCGCGGCAGCGCGGCCAGCACAAGGCCAAGTGCAGACTTTTGGAAGTGCTGGATGAGCTGGAGAAAGATCGGAATGGTCCGTTGATCTGCTGTTCGAATTGAGCGCACAACATTGGAGGATGTGCTATGCCTACCCTGTTTGAGCCGGTGCAACTTGGCGCCATACAACTTCCCAACCGTCTGGTGATGAGCCCACTCACCCGCTGCCGAGCCAGTGCCGGCCGGGTGCCCAATGAACTTATGGCCCAATACTATGCCCAACGGGCCGGAGCAGGCCTAATTATCAGTGAAGCCACTTCGGTCACGCCCATGGGTGTGGGTTATCCGGACACACCCGGCATCTGGAATGAAGAACAGGTAGCGGGCTGGAAGCTGGTGACCGAGGCGGTGCACGCAGCAGGCGGCCGCATTTTCCTGCAGCTCTGGCATGTGGGTCGCATTTCTGACCCCTATTATCTGAATGGTGAATTGCCCGTGGCCCCAAGCGCCATTGCAGCGCGCGGCCATGTCAGCCTGCTGCGGCCAAAACGGGACTATGTTGTTCCGCGGGCTCTTGATCTTGAGGAGATTCCAGCAATTGTGGCCGCCTACCGCCAAGGAGCCGAATATGCCCGACAGGCCGGGTTTGACGGGGTGGAGGTGCACGGGGCCAATGGCTATCTGCTGGATCAGTTTCTCCAAAGCTCCACCAACCGACGTGAAGACGCCTATGGCGGCAGCGTGGAAAACAGGGCCCGACTCATGCTTGAGGTCTGCGATGCCGTCATTTCCGTGTGGGGTGCAGACCGGGTTGGTGTGCACCTGGCCCCGCGCGGCGATTCTCACGATATGGGGGATGAGGATCCGGCCGCCACCTTTGGCCATGTGGCAGCCGAACTGGGGCGGCGGAAGCTGGCCTTTCTCTTTACCCGCGAGCACTTGGGCGGCCCCACCCTTGCACCCATGCTCAAAAAGGTCTTTGGCGGGCCGCTCATTGCCAATGAAATGATGGATAAACAGTCTGGCACGCGGCTTGTGCAGGAGGGTAGCGCCGATGCCATCGCCTTTGGCCGTGCCTATATCGCCAACCCGGATCTGCACCTGCGCTTGCAGCAGGAAAAAGCCCTCAACCCGCTTGATGAACAAACCCTGTATTTCGGCGGCCCCAAAGGCTACGTGGACTATCCCTTTCTGCAGTCATAAGCGGCTGTACCGCAATAGAAGCATTCTGTTTTGAACGGGTCTTGGCTCTTCTGTTGACAGGCCGGTGCGCTGCCGGCCGGGCTGCCTCACCTGGTAACAGATCCTTATCCCCCTTCTCCATTAAGGAGAACAAGGAGCACTGTCCTAAATCAATTGCTTGCACATACCAACTGACATGAATTTGACCAACCGGCCGCACGCCATCATCAAGGCCAAAAATTCCGTGCATACAACCGCTGGAGCCAGTTATTGACCATGTAGATTGGCGCTGAGCCGAGCAAAGTTCTGTAAACAACAGGCTTGAATATCTCAGATTATCGAGAGCTGCCCTTAACCAAACATCAACACGAGAAAATGGGATGAAACAAACAATCCACACGAGATTGCTACTTCTTGTCACAATCTGTCTGCTGCTATCCACTGTTTCCACCGCCCGTGCCGACACGCCGGACAATCTGGATGTGGTTTGGGCACGGGTAGCCCATGACAATACTCCCATCTACACCAAGCAATCTGCGGCCTCGGCCATCGTCGCCCGGTACGACTTTAAACATGTGCTCTACATTGGTGGCATGGAGCAGAACCAGGGACAGCGCTGGTACGAGGTGGTTTGGCCCTTCAAGGGCTGGCTACGCAGCGAAGACATCTGGTTTGTCAGTGGTGCCTACAATCCCACATCCATTCCGCTGGTTGAACGGCTGGTCATGCGGCTGCATATCGATCTGGGCAACTATCCCGAGGCCTCCGAGGCTGTGTTTGGCAAGGCCAGGACTGCAGACTACAAGGTGAAGGGGCCGGGTACCAGCAACCTGGTTTGCCAAACCCTAACCTGGCAAGGCCTGATTATCGGCTATGAAAATTCCTACAAAGATCCAAAACAGGCCTGGATAGCCAAGGCTTCTGCAGGACCGGGCAGCAGGGCTCACTTTGGCCCGGTTTCCGTGGGCGCTCCGGCCAGCAGCCTGCAAATTTTGGATACCTCCTTTACTGCACAGACGAATGGAGAACTCATTCTTGAGCAGGGCCTGCACCGTTTCCGCTTCACAGTGCAGGATGGCAGGGTCGCCACCATGGGCTATGTCTCTGGCGATGGCGTTTTTCTCCCTATACCGTAGTTTTGGGGAGAGCGAAGCCCAACAAAAAGGATGCCCCATCATAAACATAGGTTGAGCGTATTCAAAATTTTTCCCGGGAAAAACAAAATGTACCGGGACTCTTCTCTATGACTGTACCAAGCTGACCACCAGTTGTTAGCGGCAAAATATCAATGCCCCATTCTGGTAACTGAAAATTGCCCCACTTTTCCTGTAAAATGTTGCCCGAGGAGGTCGACATGAAGACACAGGAAGAGTGCATGGGTGGATGGAAATCAGGGTACTGCACAGAGCAAGGGATCGTGCCTGTAAAAAAATCTTCTTCTTTTCTTACAAAACACCCGTATTAGCCACCCTCATTGGCAGTAGCTGCGGGCGGCCTGGGCCATGATGTCGTCCTGATCTGTAAAGGGCAGTTTATCGGCATCCTTCTGCACAGCCTTGTTGATAATATTGCCGCTGGCAAAGGACTTTTCGTAGTAGGTAATGATTGGCATAGCATAGGCATCATCTTCGCAATACAGGGTTAGATTTGCCTGTAGGGACGTGTGCCCGGCCTCGGTTGGCTGTTCGAAATTGATGAGCACATCTTCAAGGTTCACGATCTCACCGTCCTGTTTAGTGGTGGCACGGCGCACCTGGCTGGGGGCAACAAAAAGATGTTCCTGATGGCCTGAAAAGACATCCATTTTTTCGAGTCTATAGGCAGAATCCTCTTCTGGTTGCAGCTGATCCATGCCCAGAAGAAAAACACTTCCCTCTCTGACAAACAGCCTCCTGTTTTCATCGGCTCCCTGCAGGAGCAAGATAGAGCTGTTGTTCTCCTGCCACACTGCCGTATTTTGACTCTGGAAGGTGCTGTCTTTTTCTGCAAGATATTTTTCTGTTAACTGGTAGTGCACACGATCTTTTTGTTCTTCCAGGTGCAACCAGGTATCGATACCTGGGCAGCTGGCGCAGGGCACAATGCCGTGATAATAACCCGGCCAATCCAGGCTTTCCCGGGCACCGTGACCATCAGCCGGGCTGGCCACTGCACTGGCATGCTGCGACAGAACACCCGGGGTCACGATCTGTACCTTGAGGGTGAACGTATCCTGCTGTCCCTTTCGGGCCAGGGCCCGTGGCATGAGCACCCGCAGGGTATAGAGCCCATTTTTTGGCAGCTCCACAGCTTCACCATCAATCAGCATGGCCTCCAACGGACCT
This sequence comes from Desulfobulbus sp., assembly GCA_040776885.1. GTDB lineage: Bacteria > Desulfobacterota > Desulfobulbia > Desulfobulbales > Desulfobulbaceae > Desulfobulbus. The sequence goes on from JAXGZR010000002.1 coordinate 496,517, forward strand.
TGCAATACGGTATTGGATTTTTCCGACGAGTTCCATACGGTCAGCAGTTGACCTTTGTTGGCACGAACAAAATAGTCGCAGTAATCGTATGCAGCTATTTGCCCGCTTACCTCGGCTGAAATCGCACCTTTTTCAAAGCGGATCTCCTGCCGACACTCCGCAGCCAAGGCCTGGACTGCACCGGCAAAACACAGCATCAAACCACAAAACATGTGTACACATACCTTCATGGCGTTCTCCTTGGTAAAAAACAAAAGCGGTTAGCCCACCATAGAGCTAACCGCTTGTTTTTATTGGCGCGCCTGGAGAGATTCGAACTCCCGACCTTCGGATTCGTAGTCCGGCGCTCTATCCAGCTGAGCTACAGGCGCAAATTATAAAATAATATCGTGATAACCTACCATATCATGCCATGTACTTCAAAGCATTTCTGCAAAGTTGAAAAAATTTGCCGTCTGCCCACGGTGGAATCACAGGCACAGTCCCGGCTGACCGGCTGACACAGGCCAGCCACAAGACAAAGAGCAATCAGGCATCCTGTTTCTGCTTTTGCACATTGTCGTACAGACCGACAAAGTTGATCGGCTCCATCAAAAAGGGCATAAAACCACCGTCTAGAGAAAGCTGGCTGACAATCTGCCGGGTGAAAGGGAAGAGCATAAGCGGGCAGTCGACTGCCAGCACCCGGTTGATGTGTTCCTCCGGGATGTTGCGCAGCAGAAAAACAGCCGCATGCTCAATCTCCACAATGAACATCACCGCATCATCGTTGGCCTTGTCAAGAACCTTGGCGGTAATGGCCAGGGAGACCTCATAATTACCTTCGGCAACCATCTCATTTTTCAGCTTCAGGTCAAAATCGACCTTGGGATCCTGCTTCTGGGCGAGGAACACCTTGGGTGCATGCGGCGACTCAAAGGACAGGTCCTTGATGTACATCTTCTGCATGCGGAAGACCGGTTGTTGTTCAGCCTGGTTTTCGGTTTGATCGGACATTGGAACTCCTTGAATGAAAATTTATGCGGTGCCCGCAACTCTTTAAAAAAACAAAGTTACATCGTAGCAGGGAAGCACCGCCGAGAAAACGAAAAAATGGACTCAGCTGGCTACTCTCAGTCAGCATGCAGCAGCTGTTTTAAAAAACGGCCGGTATATGACTGCGCACAGGTGGCAATTTCTTCAGGGGTACCCAGGGCAATGATCTCACCTCCTGCATCACCGCCTTCTGGCCCGATATCAATCACATAATCCGCAGTTTTGATCACATCCAGGTTGTGTTCAATCACCACCACGGTGTTGCCTGCATCCACCAGGCGCGCCAGCACCCGGAGCAGATGCTGAATGTCGGCCGGATGCAGACCAGTGGTTGGTTCATCAAGAATGTACAAGGTTTTGCCAGTGGAACGGCGGCTCAACTCCTTGGCCAGTTTCACCCGCTGCGCTTCACCGCCGGAAAGGGTGACCGATGACTGCCCCAAACTCAGGTAACCCAGCCCCACATCTACAATGGTCTGCAGACGCTTCTGGATTGCCGGTATATTCTGAAAAAACTCCAGCGCCTCCTCCACAGTCATCTGCAAAATGTCCGAAATATTCTTACCCTTGTAGCGGATATCCAGGGTTTCTTCATTGTAGCGCCTGCCCCGGCAGCGCTCGCAGGCCACGTACACATCTGGCAGAAAATGCATGGCTATGCGCAACACACCATCACCCTCGCAGGTTTCGCAGCGGCCGCCCTTGATATTGAAGCTGAAACGCCCCGGCTTGTAGCCGCGGGCGCGCGATTCGGGCAAACGTGCCATCAGCTCGCGCACCGGGGTCATCACCCCGGTATAGGTGGCCGGGTTGGAGCGCGGTGTCCTGCCAATGGGACTTTGGTCGATATCAATGACCTTGTCGAGCTGTTCCAGGCCAAAAAGCAGTGGCTGGCCTTTGAGAAAGCCCTGTTTATCGTCGAAATAGCGCTGCGCCTCCTTGAGCAGGGTTTCCATGACAAGTGAACTCTTGCCCGAGCCAGACACACCGGTAACACAAGTCATGACGCCAAGTGGAAAGCGGACATCGAGATTTTTCAAGTTGTTGGTGCTGGCGCCGCGCACTTCAAGCATCTTCTCCCTACCTGGCTGCACCTTGCGCCGCTGGGGTGGCAACTCTATTTTGAGCCTGCCCGACAGATAGCCGCCGGTGAGCGAGTTTTCGCAATCCAAAAGCCCAGGTACTGGCCCGCAATAGAGCACCTGGCCGCCGTGTACACCTGCGCCCGGGCCAATATCCAGCACATGATCTGCCGTGGCAATGGTGTCTGCATCGTGTTCCACCACAATCACCGTGTTGCCCAAGTCGCGCAGGTTGATCAGGGTTTTAATGAGCTTGTTGTTGTCGCGCTGGTGCAGGCCAATGCTGGGCTCATCCAAAATATAGAGCACACCGGCCAGGCCCGAGCCAATTTGCGAAGCCAGGCGAATACGCTGCGCCTCCCCGCCCGACAGGGTGCCGGAGTTGCGCTTTAGGGTCAAATACCCCAAACCCACGCCTTGTAAAAAACGCAACCGTTCCCGAATTTCCTTGACTATGGGCCCGGCAATGGCCGTATGCCTGCTATTGAGCTGCAAAACGTCCAATTCCGCGATGAAGCGATCAATGGACAACCCGATCAGATCACGGATAGACCAGGGGCCCACCCGCACAGCCAGAGCCTCTGGCTTCAAACGTGCACCCGAGCAGGCCGGGCAGCCCTGCTCGGACATGAAGGCATCCACCAACTCGCGCATGCGCAGGGAACTGGTCTCCTTGGCCAGTCGGTTCAAGCGCGGGATAAGGCCTTCGAAAACCTGCTGCGATACCCGCTGGGTACGACCCCGGCCCAGGATCAGCTCGATTTTCTCCCGGCCACTGCCGTGGAGCAGTATCTTGCGAATATTTGCAGGCAAATCGCGGAAAGGCACATGCACATCAAAGCCATAGTGCCGCACCAGGGCCTCCATCCAGGGCACGGCCCAAGGTGCGAGCTTGCGCATGTACCAAGGTTTAATCCCGCCCTCGGCAATGCTTAAGCTGTCGTCCGGCACAATGAGCTTTTCATCGATAAACTGGTTCACGCCAAGCCCATCGCATTCCGGACAGGCGCCCTGCGGATTGTTGAAGGAAAAAAGTTGGGGAGAGAGCTCGGGTACGGAAATACCACACCGATGGCAGGCAGCAGATTCGCTGTAGAGCCGCTCTTCGTCGGTATCTGGGAAAAAAACCAGCATTGTGCCGCCACTGAGCGCCACCGCAGTGCTCACCGACTCGTCCAGCCGCCGACGCAAACCCGGTTTGAGCACCAGCCGATCAATCACCGCCTCGATGCTGTGGTACTTGTTTTTTTCCAGCCTGATCTCTTCGCTCAGCTGGCGCAGGTCGCCGTCCACCCGTACCCGCACAAATCCCTCCCGCCGCAGCCGTTGCAGTACCTGCTCGTGCTCACCCTTCTTTCGCTGCACCAGGGGAGCCAGAAGAATACATTTGCTACCCTCGGGCTCGGCCAGCAGCAGATCCAGCATATCGGCAATCGACTGAGCGCGGATGGGGTCACCGCACTGCGGACAGTGGGGCTGCCCGGCCCGGGCAAAGAGCAGACGCAGATAGTCGTAAATTTCCGTCACCGTACCCACGGTAGAACGCGGATTTTTACTGGTTGTTTTCTGTTCTATGGCCACGGCAGGGGAAAGGCCGTCGAGCTGATCGACATCGGGCTTATCCATCTGACCCAAAAACTGGCGCGCATAGGTGGAGAGCGATTCGACATAACGCCGCTGGCCCTCGGCATAGAGGGTATCAAAGGCAAGGGTTGATTTGCCCGACCCGGAAAGACCGGTGAAAACAATGAACTTGTTGCGGGGCAAGTCAACGGAGATGTTCTTTAAGTTGTGCATCCGTGCGCCACGGATGCAAATCTGCTGCGGTTCCATAGGATGTTTCACATAAAGACAACCGGGATCAAGGCGGGTACAGGCAGTATATCCGAAAATACGGCGACAAATATATTTACCGTCCCAGGCCTGCATGGTAGACTGCGAAGCTAACAGTAGCCATCAATTGACAACAATCAACCATCTGTGCCCATATGTATTTTCAGGATATTATCGCCTCGCTCAACAGTTATTGGGCTGCTGCCGGTTGCCTGGTTATGCAGCCTTACGATATGGAGGTAGGGGCCGGCACCTTTCATCCGGCCACGCTTTTACGCGCACTTGGCCCAGAACCATGGAAGGCCGCCTACGTACAACCATCCAGGCGGCCCACCGACGGTCGCTATGGCGAAAACCCCAACCGTTTACAACACTACTACCAGTACCAGGTGGTGATCAAGCCCTCGCCAATAGATGTGCAGGCCATGTATTTAAAAAGCCTGGAAGGCTTTGGCCTGGATCTACTTGAACACGACATCCGTTTTGTTGAGGATGACTGGGAATCTCCCACCCTGGGAGCCTGGGGGCTTGGCTGGGAAGTCTGGTTGGATGGCATGGAGATTACCCAGTTTACCTACTTTCAGCAGGCCGGCTCCATTGATTTGAAACCGGTTACCGTGGAAATCACCTATGGACTGGAACGCATCGCCATGTACCTGCAGAGGGTGGACTCGGTGTACGACATTGCCTGGAACAAGGAAATCAGCTACGGCGAGATCTTTCACCAGGCGGAGCGAGAATTTTCAGCCTTCAACTTCGAGCATGCCAACGTGCCCGAACTGAGCCACGCCTTCAACACCTTTGAAAGCGAGGCCTTGAAACTGGTGGAGGCAGGCCTTATACTACCTGCTTATGATTATTGCCTCAAATGCTCCCACACCTTCAACCTGCTAGATGCGCGCAAGGCTATCAGTGTGGCGGAACGCACTCGCTATATCGGCAAAATCCGGCACATAGCACGCCAAGTCGCCCAGCGCTATGTTGCTCAACGGGAGGAAATGGGACATCCCCTATTGCGCAGCTATGCCGAAACAACGGTACAGTAGGCATAAACGCTCGAAATCTGCAGGCAACGTAGTGTTCCTGCAGGCTCATCAAGGTGACATACACCAAGATTCTTTAAAAGGAGGAAAACCATGGTATCAACCAAAAAAATCATCATGACCGGCCTTATGCTACTGGCAGCCTCTGCCTTTGTGGTGGGTTGTTCCAACAACGAAGAAAAGAAAGCCCAGACCACCACACAGCAGGAAGCCAGCCAATCTCTCCAGGATGCCAAGGAATCCATGAAAGAGGCTGGAGAAAATATTAAGGATGCCGCTGTCTCTGCTGGCGAAGCTGCCCAGCAGGCCGGAGCAAAGGCTGCTGAAGAGATCAGGGAAGCTGGTCAGGATGTGAAGGATGCAGCTGTTGCAGCTGGCGAGAAGATGCAGCAGGCTGGCGAGAAGGCTGTTGAAGAAAGCAAAGAAGCAGCTGCCGAGATGAAGCAGGAAGCCCAGGAAGCCACTCAAGAGGTCAAGAGAGAGGCGAACAAGGCAAGGGCAAAACTGGAAGGTTGCTAAGTTAAATAAACATTTGCCTTTTAAAAGCAGGTGGCAAGCTGTTCATCCTGCTTGTAAGTATATCCCCTCTTTTTCACGAAAAGAGGGGATTTTATTTTTTGTGGCGGAAGTGCATGGGAATCGAACCCACCTGCCGGGTTTTTCACCCGACACACCGGATTTGAAGTCCGGGAGAGCCACCAGTGCCCTTTCCACTTCCGCATACGCACAGCAGTTGGGATGAATTTGTATAGCCTTCATTACTTAATAGGTGTTGACCGGAAAAACAACTTTTTATTATAGTGCGGCGCGGCTTGCCTTAAGCATACATATTGACCCCAGCCCTCTGTTTTATCGAGGTTTTTTATCCAACCGCCCATGGAATGCGAACAACTCATCCGCCTGATGAAAGAATGGTACCTGCAGGTGAAGCAGGAAAGCATGGCCCCTGCCCGCATGATGCGCTTTGTTGACCAGCACGTCAAAACCTGTCGGGTTTGCGCCAAAGACCTCTTCCTGCCAGAGGAAATTGAAAAAATCCGGGAATTTGTCTTCCCCGAGTCCAAGAGTATCACCCCTATTCAGGCGGATAATGAGGACAGCGAAGATCCCGATGAACAGCAGGAAGACGACGAGTTCAGCAGTGAGAACGAAGACGAGCTCGATGAAGAAGATGAGGATGAAGACGAAATCTAACGCGACACCCTCTTTTCATCAACAGTGCTGCACCCTCTGCGGCCCAGCCTTGAACATGGCCTCTACGGCCACGCCTGGCCCGGCCTGGTAATCCTTTGCAGCAGAATAACTCTTGCCAACCTCCTCTTGCCAGAGTGCGCCAAAAATATGGCATGAGCCTGCGGCAGGCCTTGGCCCTCTGCCTGCCCGACATTCCCCGGCACCTGCTTCCCGGTGGCTTCGACACGGTTGGCGATATCGCCCTCCTGACTTTGCCCCATGCCATACGTCCACAAGCCAGCCGGATAGGAAAAGCCATCTTGTCCCTGCATGCCCATATCCGGGTGGTGGCCCTCCGCCATGGAGAGTACAGTGGTGTGCACCGGCTTGTCAGTCTGCAGGTGATCGCCGGAGAACAGCGTTTGAGTACTGTACACAGAGAAAACGGCCTGTCCCTGCATCTGGATCTTGCCACCTGCTTTTTCTCGAGCCGCATGGCTGGAGAACGGCTGCGGGTGGCGCGCCTGGTGCAAGCAGGGGAAAGGGTTTGCGTCCTCTGTTCGGGTGCAGCTCCCTATCCCTTGGGCATTGCCCGCCACAGTCAGGCAAAGGAAGTGCATGGTATCGAGATAAATCTCGCAGCGCACGCCCATGGCCTGCGCAATGTACAGGCCAACAACTACACCAAAAAAGTGTATCTCCATGCCGGCGAAGCTGGTACTGTGCTTTTTGCCCTGAACCGGTTCTTTGATCGAATAGTTATTGTCCTACCCCGAGATGCCGGTAGTCTACTGGTCGCAGCCCTTGCCCATCTCCGCCCTGGTGGTGCGCTCCACTGCTATGCCATGGAAAGCCAGGAGGGTAAAAGCAGCTTCATCGAACAGCTCAGCACCCTGTGCGCAGCCAAGAACCGCAGGATGCGCCATGTCCGCAGTGTGCGTTGCGGCCATTGCGGTCCGGGCGTATACCGAATCTGTCATGATACGATCATCGGCGCATCATAACAAAAACATGAACTGACTATAGCCCCTTCTCTGCCCACTCGACACAATATCGGCCCAGCATGCACAGTGCCGAGTGCAGTGTTCCGGTGGATTACCCATCACAACAGGAGTTTTTCATGCAGCGTACTGGTTCCGTTTCCAGACAGACCTTGTATTTGGCCATGGCAGCCGCCCTGATAGTCGGATTTGTCGGCGGGGTTGGCTATAGCGCCTTTCGTGGTGCTTCTCTGCCGCAGGTACAGCAGCAAAGTGGTGTGCATGAGCATGACACAACAGCAGCACGCGCCACTATTGCCACCTTGCAAAGCAAAGCACAGGCAGATCCGGACAATGCCCAGGTATGGGCAGAACTGGGCCACGCCTTTTTTGACAGTGGTCAGCCCGATGATGCCATCGCTGCCTATACCCGTGCCCTGGCAATTGAACCTGGCAACACCAATGTTCGCACGGATTTAGGCGTCATGTATTTTCAAAGCAATAAGCACCGTGAAGCCATTGCCGAATTTGACGCAGTGCTGCGCGCCGACGAAAAGCACCCACAGGCCCGTTTCAACAAAGGGGTGGTGCTCTACAGCGGCCTGGGCGACAAGGCCGGCGCCCTGGAAGAGTGGAACATCCTGCTCAAGGCGCACCCCGAGGCCGTCACCCCCACGGGCATGCCACTCAAGGACCTGATCCAACAAGTTACGGAAGATAAACGCTGAACCCTGCCGCTCCGGCAAGAAGTAGCACAACAGGCTGCCCCACCTCTCTTGAGGAGTTCTGGCATCACTCCTGGCTGAACAGATTTTCTCCATCCATTTCCAGGGGTTTGGCCAGGTGCATTAACTCAAGGATTGTGGGGGCGATGTCCCGCAGGGCTCCGCCCTCCTTGAGTGCCATCCCCTTGAGCTGATCGGCCACCACGATAAAGGGAACCGGGTTGGTGGTGTGGGCGGTATGGGGACCATGGGTTTGCGGGTCGAGCATGAGTTCACAGTTGCCATGGTCGGCAGTAATGAGCATGATCCAGCCGCGCTGCCGGAAAAACTCGCCAATCCGGCCAAGGCAACGGTCCACTGTGGCGCAGGCCTTGACTGCAGCGGAAAGCAGGCCGGAGTGTCCCACCATGTCGCCATTGGCGAAATTGAGCACAATCAGATCAAAGGGTTGACCTGCCTCTTCTGCCTCGTGCAAGGTGCGCAGCAAGGTGTCGGTGATCTCAACGGCGCTCATTTCAGGCTTCAGATCATAGGTGGCCACATCCCGTGGGGAGTTGATGAGTATGCGCTCCTCTTGGGGAAAGGGTTCTTCCTCGCCACCATTGAAAAAATAGGTGACATGGGCGTATTTTTCGGTCTCCGCGATGCGTAGCTGCCGCAATCCCTGTGCACTGAGCACCTCGCCAAGGATATGGCGCATGCTCTGCGGCGGAAAGACCACAGGAAAGGAGAAATCCGCCTCGTATTCGGTCATGGTCACCAACTGCTGCAGTTGGGGCCGGGCACTGACGTCGAAGGCAGAAAAAACAGGGTCTGTCAGGGCATGGCAGAGTTGTCGCATCCGGTCTGCCCGAAAGTTGAAACAGAGCAAACTATCGCCGTTGGCCAAGGTAGCCACGGGCCTGTTCTCTGCATCAAGCAGCACCACCGGCTTGATAAACTCATCGCTTTCACCCTGCTTGTAGGCCTCTTCCACTGCCTGGACAGGCTGCCTGGCTGTACGGCCCTCGCCCAAAAGCATGGCTTGCCAGCCCCTTTCCACCCGATCCCAGCGTTTATCCCGGTCCATGATCCAATAGCGGCCGATAATGGTCGCCACCTGGCCGCAACCAACTGCACGGATGATCTCTTCCAGTTGAAGCATGTAGGTGCGCCCACTGTCCGGTGGTGTGTCGCGACCATCCATAAAGCAGTGGATAAACACCTGCTGCAGTTGTTTTTGAGCACCCAGTTGCAGCAGTGCCCTAAGATGGTTGATGTGGGAATGCACCCCGCCATCGGAGAGCAGTCCACAAAGGTGCAGACGTCCTCCCTGGGCTGCCACCTGGTCGAACAACTCGTTCAACACCGTATTGGCAGCAAAGGAACCATCTTCAATGGCTTTGTTGATCCGGGTGAAATCCTGGTACACAACCCGGCCCGCCCCGATATTGAGGTGACCGACCTCGGAATTGCCCATCTGGCCGACGGGCAGACCCACCGGCCCATTGTGGGCCACGAGCCTGGTTGCAGGATACTCCTTGGAAAAGAAATCCATGTTGGGGGTTTCGGCAACAAAGGGGGCATTGCCGGGCCCAGGCGGAGCAAGCCCCCAGCCGTCAAGAATAGTCAGCAGAATCGGGGTACGGGCATGCATGGCTGCTCTCACGATACTTCCTGAATGCTGGACTCATGAAGCAGCTCTTCCGCCTCCAGGCGGGGTGCTTCGTGCCAGAGTCCTTCCAGGTCATAAAACTTACGGTTTTCATGATAGAAGACATGCACCACTACATCACCCAGATCCAACAGCACCCACAGCCCACTCTGCAGGCCTTCACTGTGTTTCGTGCTGGCGCGTTTGGCGCGCAACTCCTCTTCAATGGCCGAAGCCAGGCCCTGCACATGCCGGGTGGAGCGACCACTCATGATCACAAAATAATCGGTAAAGGTAGCAAGGCCGCGTACATCCAGCACCACCAGGTCCTCTGCCTTGACCTCCAGGGCAACGCGCACGCAAGCCGCAGCCAGCTCCCGTCCTGCCATATTTCTGTACTGCTTTTTAAATTGTCGCATATGTTGTGTGCAAAACTCCTTGCTGTTCGACGGATGAAGGGACTGGCTCCTTTCAGTTCCCGGCAGGTGGGCCGGCACGTCGTTTCCGCTCCCTGGGCGGAAATTCGAAACTGATTTTTCCCTTGTTATCCAAAAGCAGATAGGCGTCAAAGGGTTTTTTTCTTTTGGAGATAAAGCCGTTGATCAGTGGAGAGCGCCCATCGCTCAGTAGCTGGGAAATATGTTCCCGTTCCAGACGGCGGCCCAGGATAATCTTCGCTATCCTCAGACCTTTTTTATCGTCTCCTTCCAGGGCAGATTCAGAGAGATAGGCTCCCTGTGTTTCAAATACCGGGGTACCATCCACCGGAGATAGGCCCAGGGGATCTTGGGCACGAATGGCAGCCAAATCCTCTTCTGTGACCGAATCGGTAAACAGGAATTCAACCTTGCCCTCGTGCAGACGCAGGGAGGCGGTGAAAGGCTTACCCTTTTTGGAGCGAAAATCATCAAAGGGACCCAGGGTTTCCCCCTGGATCAGAGCAACAATTTCCTCCTCCCGCATGACCCGGCCACCCAGCACCTTGCGGATAAAAAATGATTTATCCTCAGCCTCATAGACATTGGCGCGCTCAAAAAAACGCAGGCCGCGCACCGGAGAAAAAGACGCCTCAGGCACTTCCGCCCTGGGCCCGGCCTTGACCTTGCCAACAATGGTGCTGGTCATCTGCCGGATTTCCTTCATGAACTGCGGCCTGGTCATCGTACCCTTGAGGATCTGGTTGAGCTTATACTCCCACTCACCGGTCAGTTCAGGGGAGGCCAGCACGTCAATGTCACGCGCTTCCAACAAACTCAACAACTCAAAGGCTTTGCCAGTGGGCACCAGATCCCGCTGTTCCCGCACCACATACTTTTCGTTGAGCAACTTTTCAATGATGGCCGCCCTGGTGGCGGGCGTGCCCAAACCGCGCTCCTTCATGGCCTCGGCCAGTTCCTCATCGTCGATCAACTTGCCGGAATGCTCCATGGCCGAAAGCAAGGTGGCCTCGGTAAAGCGGGGCGATGCCTTGGTTTGCTGCTCTTCGCTGTCAATGCTGGTACACTGCACGGCTTCACCCTGGGGCAGGGCCTGCAGGTCCTTGCCCGCACCCTTTTCGTCTGCAGCAGCGGCAGTGCCATACACGGCTCGCCAGCCTGCCTCCACCAAAATCTTGCCCTCGGTGAGGAAGGTTTCCTCCTCCACCAAGGAAAGACGGGTAGTGTTGAGGTACACTGCAGGCGGAAAGAACACTGCCAGAAAACGCTGCACAATCATCTGGTAGATTTTCTGTTCCGCCTCATTCAAGCTGGCTGGTAGACCACTGGTGGGGATAATGGCAAAGTGATCGCTTACCTTCTTGTCGTTGAAGAGCCGCTTGTCTTTTTTGATGTACTTTTTATCCAGCGCCTCACGGGCAAAGGTGCCAAAACGCCAGCCACACTGGCTCTGCACCGCCTGCTTGACTGTGCCGAGATAGTCTTCCGGCAAAAAGCGGCTATCCGTACGCGGATAGGTAATGAGCTTGTGTTGCTCATACAGGGCCTGGGCCAATGCCAGGGTGTTTTTGGCTGAAAAGCCAAAACGGCTGTTGGCCTCGCGCTGCAACAGGGTGAGATCATAGAGCGATGGTGCACCCTGGGTGCTTTTCTTGCTGCTCTCCTCCACCTGCGCCGGTTTATCGGAGCATTTGGCAATAATGGCCTCGGCCTGCTCCTGGCGCCAAATACGGCTGCGACGGGCATGCGGGTTTGTTTCATCCTTGCTGAAGGCCGGGTCGATCCACAGCCCTTCGTAGTGGACATTGCCGCAACTGAAATGACCACGCAGCTCCCAGAAGGTGGTGGGCACAAAGGCTCGTCGTTCCCGTTCGCGTTTGACCAGAAGCGAAAGGGTGGGCGTTTGCACCCGGCCACAGGGTGTTTTTCGGAAACCGCCAAAGCGGGAATTGTAGCAGGTGAGCGCCCGGGTGGCGTTTATACCAATGAGCCAATCAGCTTCGGAACGACACAGGGCCGTATCCTCCAGGGGCTGCATCTCGTCATTGTCGCGCAGGTTGGCCAGACCTGTGCGAATGGCATCCATGGTCATGGATTGCAGCCAAAGCCGTCGAATGGTTTTGCCCGTTGACTTGGCCTGCAGCACCTGTTTCAGGATATATTTGAAGATAAGCTCTCCTTCCCGACCGGCATCACAGGCATTGACAATCACCTCCACATCCCGGCGACGAATGAGTTTGCTCAAGGCATTGAACTGGGTCTTGGTGCCCGGCAGGATGCTCAGTGGGAACTCTTCCGGCAGGATGGGGAGATTGTCAAAAGTCCACTTCTGAAAAGCAGGGTCGATCTCCTCTGGATAGGCAATGGAGACCAGATGGCCCACGGCAAAGGAGACAATATGCTCCTCGCTTTCATAGTGGGTTTTAGTGCGGGTGAAGGTACCTGGCAGGGCGCGAACAATGTCCGCAGCCACGCTGGGCTTTTCCGCTATAACCAAGGTTTTTCCCATAATATGACAAATTTCAGCCGAGATGCTCTGCCAAAAACTCCTTAAGATGTCCGTGCCAGCGTTCCGGCTGCTCCAGGTAACAGGGATGAGGAGCCTGCGGATAGATTTCCAGACGCAGGTTCGGCACTTCTTCTGCCAGCACCTCACTTAAATTGGGAGGCGACACCTGATCAGCCTCACCCCAAACCGCAAGCGTTGGTGCACTGATGCGGTCAAACTGACCCTTGTTTTCCATAACCCCCACAGGTCCGGCCAGCACCAGGGCCGACACCATGGACGGATGCTTGATGGCAAACTCCATGGCTATGCGCCCGCCCATGGAAGGGCCGATCAAGGCGGCTTTTTCCAGCTTCTGACTGTGGAAAAAGGCTCTGAGCACTGCCTCGGGGCTACTCTTTTCACAAACAGGGCTTGCACCAAATCCTGGCATGTCCAGAGCGAGCACGTGCAGGCCCATATCGGCAAGCACCTGCAAGGTGCCCAAATCCCGCCAGGTGGTGGCGTTGAATTTCATACCGTGCAATAAAATAACGGCAGCAGCACCAACATCTCCTGTCTCGAGCACATGCACCGTGCAGTCACCAGCTGCAACGGTTTTCGCTTGTATTTCAGACATCATAAAACTCCAGACTAAATTGAAATGAAACCCTTATATCCCCATGGGGCAACAGAAGTACATCCCTTCCCAGGCCTTGTCAACCAGGGGACGGGATGAAAGGCAAACCATAACAGCGTCGTCTGGCCGGAGACGATTCCCTGCCCAGCCCCGGCACAACTACATTATCGCCCCCTGCCGCTCCCCTACGGTAGGTTGGATGAAGTTCCTCCTCCTGCGCCCGATGAGGCCTTAAGCAGGGAGGGATCAATGGCCTGCAGAGCCCGTTCCACGCTAGCCAGATTTCGCTCCACCTTGCTGTTCAACCCGGCCTGGGGATACTTGACTGGAACGTCCAGCAGCAGCTGGCGTGAGGCCAGCAGGAGCTTTTTACGAGTTTCCAGATCCTGGGTCTGCGAAGCGCGCACAAACAGCTCCGCTGCCTTTTGCCGATTATCCTCCCCGGCCAAAGAGGCTGTGTCATTGATGCGCTCGCGTGCATTCGCATCAAAGTTGGTTCCCAAAAGCGTGGCAAAGGTTTGCAGGGCCTGATCATATTCCTTGGCTGCCATCTGAGCTACACCACGATCATACTGCTCCTGCAGGGCCTGATCACGGGCGGCAAGCTGTTCGGGGCTGAGCGGTGCCTGGGGTGTTGTGCTTTGCGCACCTGTCTCTACACTGACAGGCGGGGCTGCTGGAACTGTATCAGCAGTGTCTGGCTGGGGCTGCTGGCCCACCTGCTGCTCGATCCGCTGCACTCCGCGGTTCAACCAGGCATCAGCCTCTTCCCTTGTGCTCTTGTGTATGGCATTCACGTTGGCCACCAGTCGGGATGCAGGATACCTGCTCAAAAACTCCTCGGCCTGGCCGGTTACCGCATAGCCGTCACGGCTGGGGGTATAGGCGAGGTAGTTGCGCACCAGGGTGGCGTAGGCAGACAGTTCATCTGCAGCTGCCATCTGCAGCTGCAATACGGAGAGTTGGCGCGATGTCCAGGAATCACCTTGATTGCCGGGCAGACGTACCAGCTCTTCATAACGCTGCTGGGCATCCTGATACCTGCCAGCACTGAAGGCAATATCGCCCAGGCTGCGCAGAACATCAGGCCGGGGCGCGATACCGCCCTGCTGGCGTAGCTGTGTATTCAGGTTGGCCAGTACCTGCTCCGCCTCTTTAAACTGGTAATTCTTGAGCAGAGCCTGACTGTACTGATAGGTAGTAGTCGGAGCAGCCTGTTGTCCTGTAGCGGTCCACTGCTGGTTGTAGAGGCTGATGACCCGTGCATAGTCGCCTGCGGCAAAGGCCTTTTGTATCTGTGGATCAGGGGCCCCATAGGCAGGTGATGCGCTTTCATATTGCGTAGCCCCAGACGGCGGGGTCGCACCCATGCCCTGCCCATCTTTCAGATCAGCCAGCAAACGGCCGCAGCCCCCTTCCAGAAACTGCATGTCCTGCTGATTCACCTGTAAAAGGGTATCGCTGGTCAGCCTCTGGCCCGTATCCAGATCAGTTTCCTGCAGCAGTCTTTTCTGCAGGGCATCGTAATTGGTGAGGATATCCAGGAGTTCGGATTTGCAGGCGCTCAGGCGTCCCATCTGCTCTTGGGGAATCATCATGGAGGAGGGGCTATTTTCAATGGCCTTGATTTCCTCGAGCCGAACCTCATAGGAACGGATGCGAGAACTGATGGTGTTTAGAGCCGGCTGAATCGTGGCCGGACGGCTAGTCTCGGGTTGTGGCTTTTTCACCTCCGGCCTAACAACTGGTGCTTTCTGCACCACACGCGTATCGGACGGGCCAGCGCAGCCGGACAGAATAAAAATCAGCGCGGCCAGCGCGCCTGCAACGAGAACTCTGGTCTGTATATGCGCTTGTTGTCTTTTCATGTTCCAACCTTTTTATTTTTCTCCTGGAAAAACGATACCGCAGACAGTACCTGCTGTGTCCTGCTGGTTGAGCGGCACGGTATGTGCAAAATGGTTTCTGCTTATGGCTGCAGATAAACTGTATTTTATCGTGCCCTGCACAAAGGACAAGCTTTTACCCAAAAAAACAGGCCGCAAACCCTTCTGTAAACAGGTGGAGGTTTCCTGTCCAGCGCCAGACAACCTCTTGTTTTATCCGCTTATTTATTCTGAAAAAGCTCCAGGTATTCGCCCAGCCCCTCTTCCTCCAGCTGCTTTTTGGGAACAAAGCGCAGGGCCGCCGAGTTGATACAGTAACGCTGCCCGGTGGGCGCAGGACCATCGGTAAACACATGGCCCAGATGGGAATCGCCCTTGCTGCTGCGCACCTCGGTGCGCAGCATCCCATGGCTGGCATCCAGCCGCTCTACAACCACCCGAGGCTGCAGTGGTTTGGTGAAACTGGGCCAGCCGCTGCCGGAATCGAATTTGTCAGTGGAGCTGAAGAGCGGTTCGTTTGACACCACATCCACATAGATACCCTCTTGCTCGTTGTTCCAATATGCGTTGTCAAAGGGCGGTTCGGTGCCATTTTCCTGGGTCACCCGGTACTGCAGGGGTGTTAACCGCACTCGCAAATCCGCTGCCTCAGTCGAGCTTGCCGGTTTGCCTTGTTGCCCCCAGGTCTTCTGCAAAAAGGCCTCTCTGCCCGAACCCTGGCGATAACGTTGGTAATGCCCGGGATTTTTTTTGTAAAAGCCCTGATGATACTCTTCTGCCGGATAAAAGGGTGCAGTGCGCAGGATGGCAGTCACAATGGGGCCTGCAAAACGACCGCTGGCCTCCACATCCTTTTTTGACTGCTCAGCTGCCACACGCTCTGCTTCGTTGGCGTAGAATATGGCGCTGGTATAGCCATGACCGCGGTCGGCAAACTGACCGCCCGCATCGGTGGGGTCAATCTGTCGCCAATAGGTTTGGAGCAGCTCTGCATAGCTGATGACCTGCGGATTGTAGACCACTTCCACCACCTCGATATGTCCGCCGTCTCCATAATTCTCGTAGCTCGGATTGACAGTGCTGCCACCGGCATACCCCGGGGTAACGGAGAGAACACCATCCAAGTGCTCAAAGGGGGACTCCATGCACCAAAAGCAACCACCGGCAAACATGGCCCGGGCTTCTCCTGCAGCTCCTCCTTCCTGCGGCGCAAATGCCAGAGTGCCAGTTGCCAAAAAAAGCAAGAACCTGCCCATACGCTGAAAAGAAAACATAGTATCCTCCTGGTCTTGTCACTGCGAGACAATGCTGCAAAGCAACACGTTGTACCAGGATAATGTATAGCCTCCTGTCAATCCTGTCAGCCCGGGGTCACCCTTTAGCTGCAGTTATCCCCCTCTTCTGTGGCAAAACAGGCAACGGTGCGGGGGAGGATGTTCATCAGGCAGGGGATTTTCCATTCCTGGGCCATGACAGGCAGCGCACTGCTTTTCTGCCTCCTTTCTTGACTGATCGAAAAAAGGCGCATGTTCCGTATTCTTGGGTAAAGGTGGGGTGGACACCGGTGGTGCCTGCCACAAGAAGAGTAAAACAGTGCCGCATATCAGCACAAAAAGCAAATTGATGAGCCAAACGGGAATTTTTCTTTTTCGTTTTGCAGTCATAACTCTTCAGACAGTGTCCATGTCGGCTGAACAGAAGCCATTTCAAGCCGATGAAAATCAATGGCCCTCAATCGCAGCAGGAGGAGAAACAACTCCGCCAGCAGTGCAGAAGCAAGCAGCCCCTGCCCCGCCATGGCGGCCACACGCCGGTGCTGGCGTTGCCGTTTAAGCAAGGCCTCCAGCTCAGGAGAGAACGACTGGCCAGTTCGACCAGATTGGCTGGCAAGAATCATGGCGGCCACAGCCCGGCCGCTGAGCACAGCCGGGTAAATGCCTTCACCGGTCAGGGCCGAACTAAGGCCAGCAGCATCGCCCACCAGCCAGCGCCTGCCAAAGCACAGGCCCTGGTAGTCGTAGTTGACCCAGCCCGCCTGCAGGGAAGGGACTCCAGATTCTCTATTCTCAATGCCCTGTTGAGCAGCCCAAAGAGACACATGCGTTTGTAAACGCTTTGCGTTCATCAGACGCGCATCACTGAAGGCCCCCAGCGAGGTGGTGGTGGCATGGGGAAAAATCCAGGCATAGCCCGAGGCAAAGAGCCGTGGATGCAGGTGCCACTCCATCTGTTCCCGCTCAACAGGCAACATGGTGTTGAGTCCAATGGATAAACGAGAAGACAGGCCCAGTGTCCGCCGCACCAACGATCTGGCTCCATCTGCACCAACCACATGACCGCAGCGCAGCTCCTGCACCCTGCCAGTTGCATTCCGTACGACCAGGCCTGTATCGGTCAGGGCCATTACCTGCGCACCTGTACAGAGCCTGGCCCCGGCCGCCTGCGCCTGTCCGGCCATCCAGGTACCAAGGCGCTCCCGGTTGACTGTGGCAATGATCGGCTGCGACTCCTCTAGGCGAAGCCGCTGCCTGGGGCTGCATATATGCTGGACCGGAAACACACGCTCGATCACCTCCTGCGGCACCAGGCGTAACATGCCATGACAGGTGATACCACCAGCGCAGACCTTGCGACCAAAGGAGGTTTTCCTCTCCAGCACCAGTACCTGTGCACCTGCAGCAGCCAGGCGTTGGGCACAGGCCAAGCCTCCGGGTCCACCACCGATAATGGCAATGTCGGTCTGGGCCGGAATGGCCTCTGCACCATGGTTGCGCCCCATGGGCGCACTGGACCCAGCAGCCGTGCTCATGGCAAAAAACTCCCAAGGTTTAGTGTCCTGCTTGCTTTCATCTGTACTTTACGATAGCCTCATCCCGGGACAATGCATTGCCAATCACATACGCTGTGTAACGCTCCCCAGGCCTTCCAGACTCGGCTTCCCTGCGGTATCTGCGCGTTGGGAAGGTCCAATAATTCTATGTTGCCCAGCAGCGTCACCATTGGTGCACCAGTCAGCCCAGCAAGCTGCCCCTCACCTGTTGACAGTCAGCCCTATCAAGTAAACAGGGCTGTTTTCCTTCCCGGCAAGGAGCACTTTTTCATGGCACAAGAAGCTAGTTCAACAAAAAGCATATTGTACGCCCTGGGCGCAAATTCCGCCATTTTTTTAGCCAAACTCAGCGCTGCCCTGTACACGGGCTCCGGCGCCATGCTCGCAGAAGCCATCCACTCCCTGGCTGACACAGGCAACCAGGGTCTGCTCCTCTTGGGCAACAAGCTGGCCAAAAACCCGCCTTCACCGGATTATCCCCTGGGCAGGGGCAAGGAGATCTATTTCTGGAGCTTTATCGTGGCACTGATTCTCTTCAGCATGGGTGGCCTGTTTTCCATTTATGAAGGCTACCATAAACTGCACGCAGCCGAACCACTCACCCGCCCCTTTATCGCCCTTGCCGTGCTTCTCTTTGCCATTGCAGCCGAAGCCGTCTCCCTATGGGGTTGTGTGCGCGAAGTGAACAAGGAACGCCGGGGCCGTAGCTACTACCGCTGGTTCCGGGAAACCCGCAGTTCAGCGCTGTTGGTGGTTTTTGGTGAAGATATCGCAGCACTGCTGGGCCTCGTGCTGGCAACCGTGGCCATCAGTGCCACCATGATCACCGGTAACCCGCTCTACGATGCCCTGGGCACCATGGCCATTGGCGTCCTCCTGGTTTTAGTGGCCTTTTTCATCGGCCTTGAAGTCAAGTCGCTTTTGGTGGGCCAGGGGGTCGATCCAATCGTCAAGGAAGAGATGCTGACCCTGCTGCAAAACCGGCCGGAAATCCACACCATTTATAATATGCTCACCCTGCAGATGGGGGATGATGTGGTGGTGTCGGTGAAGGCAAAGATGCATGTCACCGGCTCCGAGGAGCAGATGGTGAAAAATATCAATACCTGCGAAATGGCCCTGCGCACAGCCTTTCCCCAAATACTTTGGCTTTTTTTCGAGCCGGATATCAAAGAATAACCGTTTTTTCCCTTACTCTTATAGAAACCGTAGACAGACAAGATGAACAAAAAAACCATTTATCTCAAAGACTATCTCCCCCCTGCCTACCTGGTGCCACAAACCAGGCTGCACGTAGAACTTGACCCCACGACTACCCGGGTGGAGGCGCGGCTCAACTGCCAGCCCAACAATGCATACCCTGGTGCACAGCCGCCACTGCTGCTCAACGGGAATGGTCTGGATTTGGAATACTTGTGCCTTGACGGCAAAGAACTGCATCCGGGTGAATATACATATGACAAAGACAACGCTCTGCTCAGTATTTTTTCTCCACCCACCACCGCCTTCACCATAGAAACAGTGGTGCACATCAATCCCGCGGCCAACACCGAACTGGAGGGTTTGTACCTGTCGGCGGGCAACTACTGCACCCAGTGCGAGGCCGAGGGCTTTCGCAAGATCACCTTTTTCCCTGACCGGCCGGACGTGATGAGTATCTTCACCACTACGCTGGTTGGCGAAGAGAAAAACTGCCCTGTGCTGCTTTCCAACGGCAACCTGGTGCAAAGCGGAACCCTGGCAGACGGCCGCCACTTTGCCACCTGGCACGATCCCTTTCCCAAACCCAGCTACCTTTTTGCCCTGGTGGCCGGTGATTTGGTGCGCATCAGCGACAGCTTCACCACCCAAAGCGGCCGTGAAATAGCCCTGCATATTTATGTGGAGGCGCGCAACCAGGGAAAATGCGGCCATGCCATGCAAGCGCTGAAAAAGGCCATGCGCTGGGATGAAGAGCGTTTTGGCCGCGAATACGATTTGGACAGCTACATGATTTTGGCCGTGGACGACTTCAACATGGGGGCCATGGAAAACAAGGGACTCAACGTGTTCAACTCGAAATACGTGCTCGCGCTGCCGGAAACCGCCACTGATACAGATTACGAAGGCATCGAAGGAGTGATCGCCCACGAGTATTTCCATAACTGGACCGGCAACCGCATCACCTGCCGTGACTGGTTCCAGCTGAGCCTCAAAGAAGGATTGACTGTTTTCCGCGACCAGGAATTCAGTGCCGAACTTGGCTCACGGCCAGTCAAACGTATTCATGACGTAAATATCATCCGCTCGCTGCAGTTTCGCGAAGATGCGGGTCCCATGGCCCACCCGGTGCGGCCGGCCTCCTTTGTGGAGATCAACAACTTCTACACCCTGACCGTGTATAATAAGGGTGCCGAGCTCATTCGCATGCTCCACACACTTTTAGGTGCAGCGACATTTCGCCGGGGCATGGATATATACTTTGCCCGCCACGATGGCCAGGCCGTGACCTGCGACGATTTCATCGCGGCCATGGAAAGCGCAGCCGAGCTGGATTTGACCAAATTCAAACGCTGGTACAGCCAGGCTGGCACGCCTGAGCTCGAGGTGGAGAGCAGCTACGATGCCGCAGGCCAGCGCCTGACCCTGCGGGTACGCCAAAGCTGCCCGCCCACCCCAGACATGACAGAAAAAGAACCCTTTACCCTGCCCCTTGCCCTTGGGCTTTTGGATGCAGAAGGTCGTGAGCTGCCCTTTACCTGGAACAGCTCCCGGGCTGGGCAGGCGTCCAGCCCGGTGTTGGTGCTCAGTGAGGCAGAGCAGGAATTTGTGCTGGAAAATGTGAGTAAACCTCCCATCCTCTCCCTGTTGCGTAATTTCTCTGCCCCAGTCAAACTGAATTATCCGCAAAGTACAGAGGAACTCGTCCTGCGCATGGCCCATGACCGCGATCCCTTTAATCGCTGGGATGCTGGTCAGCAACTGGCCATGCAAGCTATCCTCAGCCAAATTAAGTGTTTCCAGGAAGGTAAACCCATCAGGGTGCCTGCTGCACTGCTGCAGGGCATGCGGGCCTTGGTGCAGGATGAACAGGCAGAACACGCCTTTCTTGCCGTGGCCATGCTCCTGCCCACGGAAAACTGGCTTGGCCAGCAGATTACACCACTCGATCCAGAGGCAGTCTTCAGTGTGCGCCAGCAGTTCCGCGCCCTATTGGGCAAGGAACTCAACGAGGAGTTGCTGCACCGTTACCAGGCCCTGGCCGCAAACGGCCCCTACCGCTACACCCCGGCCGAAGTCGGACGGCGTGCCCTGCGCAACTGCTGCCTGGCCTATCTGCTCAGCCCTGAATTGGGCAAGCCGGTGGATACTGAGCTGCTCCATTTGGGCGAAACTCAATACAGGCAGGCAGGCAACATGACAGATGGCATTGCTGCCTTGGCTGCGGTGGTTAATGCGGATCGCCAACAAGGCGACGCGCTCCTTGCCGATTTCCACGACAGGTGGCAACACGATCCCCTGGTCATGGACAAATGGCTATCCATCCAGGCGGCCTGCCCCCTGCCAGGCACCTTGGAACGCGTCCGTCAGCTCACTGGGCATCCGGTTTTTAGCATTACCAATCCCAACAAGGTACGTGCGCTTATTGCCAGCTTCTGCTCCCTCAATCAGCACCAGTTTCACAGTGCAGACGGCAACGGCTATGCCTTCCTCGGTGAGCAGGTGCTCAAACTAGATGCCATCAACCCGCAGATCGCTACCCGCATGGCTGCACCCTTCACCCTGTGGCGTCGCTACGACAACACACGTCAAAATCTGATACTGGTCCAGCTTACCCGTCTCTCCCGGCAGCCCGCGCTCTCCGATGACCTCAAGGAACTGGTGGAAAAATCCCTGCAGGAACGTTAAAATTTTTGGTATATACACAGTAATGATACAATATGTAATAAGTGTACGAACAATCCCATACACAAAAGGTTGAACCATGAATTGTATATTTCTCTCCCCCCATTTCCCTCCGCAGTATCACCGTTTTTGCCAACAGCTCAAGGTTGCCGGTGCCAATGCCCTGGGTATTGGCGATGCACCCTACGATGAACTGAGCCCAACGGTGCGCGCCTCGCTCACCGAGTATTACCGGGTGGAGCGCATGGCTGACTATGAGGAACTCTTGCGGGCTTGCGGCTACTTTACACACAAATACGGGAAAATAGACAGGATTGACAGCTTAAATGAATTCTGGCTGTCCACCGAGGCCAGGCTGCGGGACGACTTCAATGTCTTTGGCCTGCGGCAGCATGATATTGCTGCGGTGCGTCATAAATCGGAAATGAAGAAAAAATTCATTGAAGCTGGCATACCCGTGGCTCCCGGCCGGGTAGTGGAATCTCTTGCCGACGCGCGCAGGCTCATCAAAGAGATTGGCTACCCAGTGGTGGCCAAGCCCGATGCCGGCGTAGGCGCACTCCACACCTACCGCCTGGACAGCGATGAAGAGCTGCAGCATTTCTTTGAACGCAAACCCGAAGTGGATTACATCATCGAAGCCTTTGTCCAGGGGACGATTTACTCCTTTGACGGACTCACCGACATAAACGGCAAACCCATCTTCATCACCTCGCACGTGTTCAGCCAGGGCATCATGGAGACCGTGAACGAAGGCCGTCATCTCTCCTACTACTCCCTGCGCCGCATCCCCACTGTTCTGCAGAAGATCGGCCATCGCTGCCTGGAAGTCTTTGACATCCGTGAACGCTTTTTCCATATTGAATTCTTCCAAACCGGTAAAAATGAATTCACTGCCCTGGAAGTGAATATGCGCCCACCAGGGGGCTTCACCACCGACATGTTCAACTATGCCTGCGACATCGACATCTACCGCATCTGGGCAGAACTGGTGGTCAAGGGAGAAAGCAACATCAATTTCGAACGCAAGTACCTGTGCTGCTACGCCAGCCGCAAGGAGGGCATCCCCTACCTGCACAGCCACGAAGATATCATCGAAGAGTATGGCGAGGATATCTGCCAGGTCGACCAGGTACCCGGAGTTTTCGCCAGTGCCCTGGGTGAACTGGGTTATATCTTCCGCACCGAGAGGATGAATCGCCTCCATGAGATCACCCGCTTTATCCATCAGGTGCAGACCGGGGAGGAAGCCTGATGCACGTTGAAGACCATCTGTGGTACAGCCCCTGCCTATCCAAAAACATGCCCATCCGGGTCTACGGTCATTGGGGTATGCCTCTCCTGGTATTCCCGTGTTCCCTGGGCCGCTATTTCGATTACGAAGGTATGGGCATGGTGGATGCCATCAGCACCTACATTGAGGCAGGCATTGTCAAACTGTACTGCGTAGAGAGCGTGGATGCGGAAACCTGGTACAACTTCGCTGTTTCCCCGGCAGAGCGTGACCGCCGCTATCAGGATTATGACAGCTACATCTTCAACGAGGTGGTGCCGTTTATTCGCAACCACTGCGAACAGCCAGATATCCGCATCATGACCAATGGCTGCAGCATGGGGGCATACCATGCGCTCAACATGTTTTTGAAGCATCCAGACTGCTTTGCCGGGTGCATCGCCTTAAGTGGGCTCTACCGACTGGACCGCCAGGAATTCGGCCTGCAGGCGGATGATATTTCCCAGGTATATTTCAACTCACCGGTGCATTACCTGGCCGGTATGGACAACCCCTGGTTTCTGGACTGGTACCGGAAAAGTACCATTGTCGTCTGCGTGGGTCAGGGTGCCTGGGAAGATGAAACCCAGGAAGATACCCGTAGCCTGGAACACATCTTTCAAGACAAACGCATTCCTGCCTGGGTGGATTTTTGGGGCCATGATGTGGACCACGATTGGCCCTGGTGGTATCAGCAGATGCGTTATTTTCTCGGCTCTCTTTATGGTGAGCCGTCATAGAACTGCAGGGCAGCACAAAACTGTACGAAACCTACCGGTCTGTTCTGCCAAGGGCAGCAGTCGCCTGGCCCATCACCTCAGCCAGTACCTTGACTGTCAACTCCATATCCTTTTTATCGATACCTGGGTGAAGCAGGAACATAAGACTTGTTTCGCCCAGTTCCTTGGCGATTGGCAACCTTGCCCGAGGACGCCAACCGGTGTGCTCAAAGGCCTTTTCCAGATACACTTCTGAACAGGAACCCGTATAACAAGGAACTCCCCGCTGGTTGATTTCCTGCAGGATACGGTCACGGTTCCAGCCCGGCAACATCTGCCCCGGCTCAACAAATACATACCCCTTGTAGGCGGCATGCTCGTTGCCTGTTGGCAACAGAGGCGCGCGCAGGCCAGGAATTTGCCTTGCCGCCTGCCACAGCATATCCAGATTGCGGGAGCGTTCAGCATGCCAGGAGTCCATTCGGCGGAGTTGAATGCGCCCTATGGCGGCCTGCATCTCGGTCATACGCCAATTGGTGCCAAAGCTCTCGTGCAGCCAGCGAAAACCAGGGGCATGTTCGCGCTCGTATACCGCCTCCCAGCTTTTACCATGATCCTTGTAGGCCCACATCCGCGCCCACAGGTTGCGATCGTTCGTGGTCACCATGCCACCCTCGCCACCAGTGGTCATAATCTTATCCTGACAAAATGACCAGGCGCCGACATGGCCAATAGAACCAACCGGCCTCCCCTTGTACGATGCGCCATGCGCCTGGGCACAATCTTCAATCACAAAAAGGCCGTGTGCATCGGCAAGGGTCATGATTGCGTCCATGTCACAGGGCCAGCCCGCCAGATGCACACACACAATCGCCCGGGTGCGCGGGCTGAGCACCCGGCTAATGGTTTCAGCGGTAATATTCTGAGAGTCGCGATCCACATCGGCAAACACCGGTACTGCACCGCAGTTGACAATACTAGAGGCCGAGGCGAGAAAGGTTCTGGGCGTGACCACCACCTCATCGCCCGGCCCAATCTCCAAGGCATGGAAGGCTAAATCCAGGGCGACCGTGCCGTTTGCCACAGCCACTGCATAGGCGGTATCGGCCCATTGCGCAAATTCCCGTTCAAAGGTGCGGCACTCCTGACCAGTCCAATAGTTGACCTTGTTGGAAAGCAGCACTGCGCTTACAGCTTCGGCTTCTTCCTGGGTAAAATGGGGCCAGGGTGAAAAAGGGGTATTCAGCATGGTTCACCACCGCATGGATTAAACATCAAAAAGTAGGGCCTGGCGCAGCATCTGGAGATATTTGTTGGCTGGCGCGTCCTTGGCAGGGACATCACCTCTCAGACTGTATGCAGCCCATTCTCCCAGGCTACCCCACAACTCTACTATCTCATTGTACACAATTTTTGCATCACGTTTTGAACGAGGCGGAAAAACAGGTTGTTGTGTTTTGCCGGACTGTACCGGGTACCTGTACACAGTTACATCCTGCCCGAGCAGCAGAGCTTTCAATAAAAAATACGAGCGCGGCATGTGGTAGTCGGAGGTTACCAAAACCAGGGAATGGATACCGTGGGAACGCACCAATCTGCTCGTAAAGAGAGCGTTTTCAAAGGTTGTGCGCGCCTTTTCTTCTAGTATCATTGCCTGACCTACTGTCGCAATCTGGCGCTGCAAAAAGCGTTTTGGTGTAGGGCTCAAAATCAAACGAGAGGCATGACCCCTGTTCAACAGGTCAATCCCTGCCTCAATTCTATGGGCATCGCCAAGAAAGACCACAATTGTTCCAGATCTTTTTGGCAATGGCTCCACGTGTAAGAAAATATAACTGAAAAAAGCCGCTTCAACCAACACGAGACTGATACAACAAACCACAAATGCAATGAATATACGGCGGATGACAGACAGAAGAGACCTCTTGGTTTGGTGGTAGTTCAATGGATTTTTGATGCTCTACGCTGAAACACGCGCATCAATCTTTTTCCATGGGCCGGGCCGGGTTGCCGATAACCGTTGTTTCCGGAGGAACATCTTTGGTGACCACAGCTCCCATGCCCAC
Source organism: Desulfobulbus sp. (assembly GCA_040776885.1). Taxonomy (GTDB): domain Bacteria; phylum Desulfobacterota; class Desulfobulbia; order Desulfobulbales; family Desulfobulbaceae; genus Desulfobulbus. The sequence continues at coordinate 522,242 of JAXGZR010000002.1, forward strand.
CACAGCATGATGGCCAATAATAAGGGGGCGGCCAGGGCTGCCCTGCTTGATGATTGCCCCTGTGCCGATATAGGCGTGGTCTTCAATCACGATGTTGCCGTTGCAGTGCACACCAGGCGCAAAGGTGACATAGTCGCCGATCATGCAGTCATGTTCCACATAACTGTACAAATTGGCGTGGAAATATCGTCCAATCTGGATGTTGGAGGTCAGGGTAACAAAGGGGCAGAGCAGCGCACCTTCGCCTATCCGCACCTCATCCATAACAACCACATTGGCGGCCTGCACCGCCCATGGCTGGATGCCATCCTCGGCGCACTGCTGCGCCAGTTTTGCACGAACCGCACTGTTGGCAATGGCCAAGGCTACATAACGTTCTTTTGCTGCACAGGCCAAAAATTCTGTATAGCGCACAATGCGCTGACCATTGATCTGCTCTACTTGCGGCTGGTCATCAATAAAAACAAGCTGCGAGGGACTCAATCCCAGGCGTTGCAACTGTTCCCTGGCAAGCGGCATTACTTCCCGCCCAAAACCACTTGCACCATAAATTGCAAATATTGAGTTATTACTCACCGTTCATCTCCGGGCCGGTAAAACGGGGCATGGTGGCCTCTCCTTGGGCGCTGATACCTTCGCGCAACAGCACTTTTTTTATGGTGAGCGCAATAATTTGTACATCCAGCCAAAATGATTGATGGTCCACATACCATACATCCAGCTCAAATTTCCCTTCCCAACTGAGGGCATTGCGCCCGTTTACCTGGGCCCAGCCGGTTATGCCGGGTTTGACTTCATGCCGGCGTGCCTGTTCAGCAGAATATAAGGGCAAGTATTCCATCAACAAAGGCCTTGGGCCAACCAGGCTCATTTCGCCCTTAAGCACATTCCACAACTCCGGCAGTTCATCCAGGCTGGTGGAGCGCAGCCAGCGGCCAAACGGAGTTAAGCGTTCCGCATCGGGCAAGGGTTTGCCTTGTGCATCAAAGGCATCACGCATGGTGCGAAACTTTATTAACCGAAACGGACGACCATGTAAACCGGGGCGGGTTTGACGGAAAAAGACCGGAGCACCCAGCTTCAACCGCACCAGCATGGCCAAACAAAACAAGACCGGCCACAACAGGGTCAGTGCCGTCAGCGTCATACCCAAATCAGTCAATCGTTTGCCAAAGCGTTCATACCAAGTGGATTTCATCACAATCAAAACTAATCGTTCGAACTGTTGGCTGCTTGTTCAACTCTGCTGGGTGAATTCAAATTACAAGAGCACCACGCAGGGCCTAGTTAAAAACTTCAGCAGGAGTCTGGCAGTCTAAATATTTGCGAGGCCGGTTATTCAGCCGTTCTACCGTTTTTACGAGCATCTTTTCCGTAATCTTGTGAAAGCTGGTTCCTCTTGGAAAATATTGTCGCAGCAGGCCATCGCCGTTCTCGTTGGCGCCACGCTGCCAAGGCGAATAAGGCTTGCAAAAATACGTGTTCAGCTTTGTGGCCGACTCCAGTTCTTTGAACCCGGCCATTCCCGAACCGTTATTCAGT
>JAXGZR010000003.1:0-395560 GCA_040776885.1 Desulfobulbus sp.
GCCACCGACTGACGACCGGACCGGAGACCGCCCCAGAGAGCCGACCATCAGCGTCGGCTTTTCTTCTTTAGGGGGCAGGAAGCCGGAGTTGACCACGCTTCTTTTCATGGCCGAGGCGGGCGATTTCGAAAAAAACGTCCGGTTGCGGCATCGAACGATGACCTAAGACAACCGCCCAAAATGGCAGTCAGCCACAAACCCATATCAATCAAGGATGTAGCTTTCCGGACGCGCTTCGGACTTCGTCCGGAGAAAACAGAGAATCAGGGGCCAAACAGAGAAAGAAAGGCTGGAGGATGGGGAGAATCGATGGTGTGGAGAGGTGCTTTGGAAAGATGTGAAACGGGCGCAAACCCTTTAGAAACAAGGGGAAAAAGAAAACCCGTCACCCCGGAGAATGACCCCAGAGAGACGGGTTTGTCTTTTCTAAATGGTGGAGGCGGCGGGAGTTGAACCCGCGTCCGGAAATTCTCCCCTTCTGTATCTACATGCGTAGTTTCGGGTCATAATCTTGCAGATGGCACTCACCCGAAACAAGAGAACCAGCTGCCAGCCTGAAAAGATCTCGCTCGTTACAGTTCAGACACCCGCTTCGAGCCAGCCCACAGAGTCGACGCTCCGAATCCGGCCTCGTGGGCAAAGGCCGGTGGAACGGCATCAACCGCGATTAAGCGGCGAGTGCGTAGTTATAATCGTCTGCGATTATATTTAGTTCCGCCATTTTAACGAGCCGGCAGAAACTCGGCATGCAACATAAGCTTCAATATCCCCGTCGAATCCGTTTCGCCCCCATCGTATGTTTCTAGGCGCGGTTGAACCGCGAATTTATTCATCCCGGCCGCGGCGCATGGAGCGCTCGATTTCGCGGCTGGATTCCCGTTCTTTTAGTGCGGCACGCTTATCATAGAGTTTTTTGCCGCGGGCAAGACCCAATTCCACTTTAGCCTTACCATTCCCCACAAAGTATATCTTAATTGGTATTAACGCAACCCCTTTCTCGTGTAACTTACCGATGAGTTTGCGGATTTCGCGCCGATGCAACAACAATTTACGTGCACGCAAAGGGTCTTGCTGCATATTGGTGGCATAGCTGTAAGGCGAAATGTGCACATTGTACAGATACACCTCACCGTTCTTAATTTGGGCATAGCCATCGCGCAAATTAACCTTGCCCGCCCGCAGCGACTTCACCTCCGGCCCGGTGAGCACCATGCCCGCCTCCATGGTTTCCTCGATAAAGTAATCATGGAAGGCCTTCTTGTTTCTGCCAACTATTTTCTGCCCCATACGTGTCTCCGCCGCCTACATCAGGTCTCGCTCGTTACCCGCAAAGCCTCTTCCACTGTGGTCTGTCCGGCCCGCACCTTGCGCCAGGCATCCTCCCGCAGGGTGGTCATGCCTTCGCGGATGGCCACCTGTCTCAGTTCTGTATCCGTGGCCCGGTTGGCAATGAGTGTTTTCATTTGGCCAGACATGGAAAAAACCTCGAAGATGCCCATGCGGCCAAGATAGCCGGTGTTGCGACAGTGCTGACAGCCCTTGCCGCGCGAAAGCTCAATACTTTCCCTGCCGGAAACCGGGAAGCCCAGCCTGGCCAGGGTATCGCCATCCACACTGTAGGTTTCGGCGCAGTGCGGGCAAATACGCCGCACCAGTCGCTGCGCCAGTGCACCCAACATGGTGGAGGCAATCAGAAACGGCTCCAAACCCAAATCCTCCAGGCGCAGGATGGTGGAGACCGCATCGTTGGTGTGCAGGGTGGAAAGGACCAGATGCCCCGTGAGCGCAGCCTGCACCGCATGGGTGGCGGTTTCCAGGTCGCGGATTTCACCAATCATGATGATATCCGGATCCTGGCGCAGGATATTGCGCAAAATGGTGGAAAAGGTCACATCTATCTGGCTCTGTACTGCAATCTGGTTGAACTCTTCATACACCATCTCCACCGGATCTTCCACGGTGATGATATTTTTCTCTGGGGTGGCGATCTGCTTCAGGGTGGAATAGAGGGTGGTCGATTTACCGCTGCCCGTGGGGCCAGTGACAAAAACCAAGCCATGGGACGAAGCCATAAAACTGTTGTAGACCACCCGGTCGCGCTGGGAAAAACCAAGATCATCCAGGTTCTGAAAAATGACCTCCGGGTTGAGGATACGCATGACCGTTTTTTCACCAAAGGCCACCGGCACCGAGGACACGCGAACTTCCGCCTCCAACGCGCCTTCTTCGCTGCGACCGATTTTGATGCGGCCATCCTGGGGGCGGCGTTTTTCTGCAATATCCAGCCTGGCCAAACCCTTGATGCGCGAAGTGATGGCCGAATGCACTGCCTTGGGCAGCTTGTAGATGGTGTGCAACACCCCATCGATACGGTAGCGCACCACGCACATATCGCGCTTGGGCTCGATGTGGATATCACTGGCCCGTTGTTCCAGGGCATAGGTGAACAAATGGTTCACTGCTGCCTTGATATGTTGATCGGTGGAGCTGAGTTCCTGGGTGGTGGCCAGGCGAACGTATTGCTCCAGGTTACCGATATCAATGGCTGCGTTGCCCTCCATCACCCCGAACTGGGATTCCGCAGCACTAATCGAACGTTGAAAACCAAAAAACTCGGCCAGTATTTTCTTGATGTCTTCCTTGGGAGTAAGGAAAGGCACTGCCTTTACCTGGGACACCCGCTCCACATCCTCCAGCGCGAGCTGGTTGTCGGGATAATAAGTGGCCACCTGCAACACGCCATCTTGCAAGGCAAAGGGCAAAAGCAGGTGGCGGATGGCAAAGCTTTTGGGAATGGTCTTGGTGACCACGTCCATATCCAACTTGAGCGGGTCCAGCTTTTTAAAGGGAATCTTGCACGCCCGACTGACCAGCCGCAGCATCAGCTCCTCGGTAATGGGCACCGGATTGGGACCGGGAGTTTGCATGCCCAGGGAGAGAATAATGTCCACCAGGTCGGGAAAGCCCTTGTGTTGACGGTTGACATCGTCACGGCGACGGCCACCAAACTGGCGCAGCAGTTTTTGTGCCTGTCTTGCCCGATTTTGCTCGACAAATTGACGCTGACTGGGGCTCAATAACTGTTGTTGCACCAAAAGATCGAGAAAATCATTGCTGTTGAGATAGGTCATGAACAACTAAAGAAGAGAAAGGCAAACCATACCTTCGGTCGAAAAGAGCAAGGCAAAGCCGCTGCAACCAGAGCCAGAAGCGGCTGGTGTTGTTGTTCAATCAGCCCAGCCGTGGGCACCGATCAGATCAACAAAACGCACCGGGGTGATGTCGTGCACCTGCAACTCGCCTTGGATCAGTTCCACCACCTGCAGCATTTGCTCAGAACGACTGCCCACCGGCATGATCAGGCGGCCCGGATCAGCCAGTTGTTCCAACAGGGGTGCCGGCACCTGCGGCCCAGCAGCGGTCACAATAATGCGATCAAAGGGAGCCTCAGCAGGCCAGCCCATGGTGCCATCGTCCAGACGAGAACTGATGTTATGGCAGCGCAGACGATCAAAGAGGCGCCGGGCACGGTTCATCAGGAGCTCAACCCGTTCCACCGTATAAACCCGGGCACAGAGTTGTGCCAACACTACTGCCTGATAGCCGGAGCCAGTGCCCACCTCCAGTACCTTTTCATGGCCCTGCAGCTCCAGGGCCTCGGTCATTAGGGCAACGATGTAGGGCTGGGAGATGGTCTGGCCGCAACCAATGGGCATGGGAAAATCGCCGTAGGCCTGCTCCTTGAAGGCATCTTCCACAAAGATGTGGCGCGGCGTTTGTCGCATGACTTCCAACACGCGCACATCCTCAATGCCGCGGGCCAGAAGCTGCTCCTGAATCATTCGTTCACGGTTGATGGTAAAGGAAGACAAGGACAGCACCACTACTATTCCCAGGTATAATGCTTGACCCAATCACGGTCTTTTTCATTGAAGTTGCGGAAAACCACGTCCTGCACCACCTCTCCTTGTATAGTGAGGATAATCATCTCATAGCCGCTGGGCCCCACCATGGAGCCAAGTACCGGCATCTTTCCCCAAAAACTGATCGTGTCTTCCGAGTAAACATACTCCTTGACCCCCGGCGACACCTCACGAATTCCCTTGGGTTCGCCAAGGTACTGATGCACTTCGGTGAGTGTGGTCACGCCCGGCTGAATCAGCGCGACATCAGAGGCCAGATGCCGCACCGGCTTGGAATAGCAACCGCCCAGCAGCACAAGCAGCAGCGTGGTAAGCAAGAAGAGAGTGGAGCGTTTCATGGTATCTCCGAGGGTACGGGAAAAACAAAAATGGATGTGTTCCTATAGCTCGAACACATCCATTTTTCAAGATGAGACTCAATCCCCTGCCCAAACCCCTGCCTTGGGGATGAATCAACGGAACAGTGCTTACTCGCCTGCGGCTCGTTCGAGAATACGGTAGTTGCGCCGCACCATCTCCATGGGATCTACCTCCAAACCAGCCTGGATCTTGGCGTTGTCGTGCACCTGCCAGGCCAGATCCGCAGCAAAGTCCGCATCGACCTGCCTGAGCGCAGCCAGTTTCTTGATAAGTGGGCTGGTCGCATTGATTTCCATGTCTTTCTTGCCGCCCATACCAAAGGCGCCATCCTGGCCTGAAGCCTTGAGCAGACGCTCCATGGAGGAGGTCATATAACCATCCACATTGACAATCATGGCTGGACTATCCACCAAGCGCTGCGAGGGTTTCACCGCCTGCACCTGTTCGCCCAGTACCTCCTTCATCCAGGCACAGAGCTGCTCCACCGCCTCTGAAGACAAGGACTCTTCCTGCGGGGTTACGGTGGTGCCCTCTTCGTCTTTTTGCACCACAGCCTTGGATAAATCCAAGTCAGCGCGGTCAGCAGACACCAGTTTCTTGTCGCGGTAGGAGCCCAGATGGTTGAGCACAAAATCATCAATGGGTTCCAGGGTGTAGAGAATCTCCACACCTTTTTTGCGGAACATCTCCACATAGGGTCCGCCTTCCACGGCAGCGCGGCTGGGACCATTGATGTAGTAGATGCTGTCCTGGCCCTCGCTCATTCGGTTGACATAGGCATCCAGAGACACCATTTCATCCGCTTTGCCAGCCGAAGACTCAAAGCGCAGCAGCTTACCCAACTCTTCCCGATGCTCAAAATCCGAGGTAATCGCCTCTTTGATGAAGATACCAAAGGTGTGCCAGAATTCCTGGTACTTGGCTGGATCGTTCTCAGCCTCTTCATTGAAAAATTTGATGATCCGCCTGGTCAACACCCGGCGCAGCTTGAGCACCAACGAGTTGTCCTGCAGAGCTTGCCGGGAGATATTGAGGGGCAAATCTTCGGAATCCACTACCCCCTTGAGGAAGCGCAGCCACTCCGGCAGGATGTTTTCACTGTGCTGATCGATCAGCACCTTCTGGCAGTAGAGGTTGACACCCGGTGGCATACGGCCCATGCCCAGCATTTCGAAATTCTCCTTGGGCACATACAAAAGCGCCTGGATAGCCAGGGGTGCGTCAGCAGTGAAATGAAAACGGTAGAGCGGCTCATCCGTGGCATTGCCGATGAACTTGTAGAACTCGTTATATTCTTCGTCCGTAATTTCACCTTTCGAGCGGGCCCAGATGGCCTGCACGGTGTTCACCTTCTTGCCCTCCACCTTAACCGGAAAGGGAATAAAGGTGGAATACTGCTGAATGATGCGTTCGATGGTGAACTTGCTGGCGTAGTTGTGGGCGTCTTCCTTCAGTTCGATGATAATCTTGGTACCCCGGTGCAAACCCGGACAAGGGCTGATGGTATAGGTCCCTGCACCGTCAGAGGCCCATTCGTGCCCCTCTTCGCCACTGGCCGGACGGCTTTGCACTCGAACCATTTTGGCGGCCATGAAGACAGAGTAGAAGCCCACGCCAAACTGGCCAATGATATTGACATCCTTTTGGGCTGCTTCAGCCAGTTGTTCGAGAAACTGGCTGGAGCCGGAATGGGCAATGGTGCCCAGGTTGCTTTCCAGTTCATCCTTGCTCATGCCGATGCCGGTATCAGTAATGGTCAGGATGTGTTTTTTGTCATCACAGTCGATGGTGATTTCCAGGGGAACATGTGCATCGAATTCCACCTTTTCCACCAAGCTGTAGTGACGGAATTTCTCCAGGGCGTCGGCAGCATTAGACACCAGCTCACGTACAAAGATATCCCGCTCGGTGTAGAGCGAATTGATAACGATATCCAGAACCTTTCTGGTTTCCGCCTGAAAATGTTTCGTTTCGACTTCTGCAGCAGCCATGCACAACTCCTTTTGTGTACAGATCTATGAATGAGGAAGCCGGAGGCCCGTGCATAGAGGTTGGCGATCCGGCATCATGTTCCTTCCATTTATCGATGCAAAATGGTAAACATACTTGCATTTATGTCAAGAACAGGTCGGGTTTGCCACTCAGCTCTGCGCCCGCCATGCCTCAAGCTATGTGGAGTATGAATTTAACTAAAGTTGATATCTGCATTGTTGGTGCAGGCATAAGCGGCCTGGCCGTGGCCACGTTTTTACGCAGGGAACAACCTGCACGTTCTTTGTGTGTGCTGGAACAAGGCAATCGTCCCGGCGGCGCCATCCGCAGCTATCACAGCCAGGGCTATCTGGCAGAATGGGGCCCGCACGGTTTTCTGGATAATCGCCAAGAGAGCAGAGAACTCATTGCCCTGGCCGAGCTGGAAAACGACCAACTCAGCGCGCCGTTGGGCCGCTTTGTCCGCCACCTCTGCCTGGGCGGCCGCCTGGTCATGGTGCCACAAACTCCATCGCGTATTGTGCTGGCTCCGCTCATGAGCTGGCGCAACAAATTTCGCCTTCTGGGCGATTTGTGGCGCCCCTATTATACCGGTGATGCCGGTGAGCCCACGGTGGCCCAGTGGGTGGAGCATCGCTTTGGCCCGGCCATGCTGCCCTTTGCCGATGCAGTGTACACCGGCACCTATGCAGGGGATATCAAAAGATTGCGCATCGACGGGGTGATGCCAGGTTTGCGCGAGCTGGAAAAAAAACACGGCTCTGTGCTACGCGCGCTCTTCAGCAGAATGCGAGCCCGCAGGCGGGAACGGCAAACTACAGGCGCAGTGCAACCTGGTCTGCCCGCCATGACCAGTTTTGCCGCAGGTATGGAGCAATTTCCCTTGGCCCTGGCCAAGCCCTTACAGGATGCCCAGCAGCTCCATCTGCAGACTGCGGTACAAACTCTCCAACCAGATCAAGATGGATGGCTGCTGGCCACAGAACACAAAAGATACCGCTGCCAGCACCTGGTGCTGGCCCTGTCGATTAACACCAGTCTGCAGCTGCTCACTCAAAGTCTTACCGAGCTGTCTCCACCGACCAAAGCCCTGCCCGAAGCCCGCATCCACAGTGTGCTGTTGGGTTTTGGCCCAGAAGCTGCCATACCTTTTGGCTTTGGCTATCTGGCCCCGGAACAGGAACAGCGCTTTGCATTGGGTGCGCTTTTTTCCACCCACATGTTTCCCGGTCGCGCGCCTGGCAATAGCCAACTTCTGGAAGTTCTGGTGGGCGGACGCCGCCATCCAGAACGTCTGCAACTCTCGGATAGCGACATGATCGAGCGCGCCTTTGCAGATGTCAGCCAGCTCATGGCTTTACCCAAAAAACCTAGTTTTACGGCGGTTCTCCGTCCCGAGGCAGGCATCCCCCAACCAGAGGAATCCTACAGCAGCTTGCTGGCCTGGCGCGACCAGCTAAAAAAAATCCATGCCAATCTGCATGTTCTGGGTTTTGGCTGGCAGGGTATTGGCCTTAACGAAATGGTGCGGGAAGCAAAATTTCTGGCCATGGAATTGGCTGCCCGTCCCGTGAATCCAGCTCATGAAGTGAAAGGAATTTACGTATAACCCGGTGCTGCGCACATCTGTTTTTTTGACAGATGTTTATGTAAAGACAGATAGTTATGTAAATATTGAAGGTTTATCCGTTTGATAGAAGTGATCCAACTTTACACAAGGAGAGTAAAAGATGTACATCGGCAGCATCATGCGTACAGAGCTGATCACGGTTTCCCCCAAGACTTCCCTGGTGGAAGCCAGGGATCTTCTGGATCAAAACAATATCGATCATCTGCTGGTGGTAAAAAACGGCAAGCTGGTCGGCGTGCTCTCCGACCGCGATCTCAAGCAGAATTGGGCTTCTCCTGCCACCACCTTGAGCGCACACGAATTGGCCTATCTGCTACAAAAGTTGACCGTTGACATGATCATGGTGCGAACCGTGGTCACCGCCACTCCAGACACCACCATCGAGCGAGCTGCCTATATCATGCAAACCCATGACATCAGCTCACTGCCAGTGACGGCTAACAGCGACCTGGTGGGCATTGTTACCAGCACCGATGTCATGGGTGTTTTGCTGGACGCCATTGGCATGAGCGAAGACAGCATCAGATTGAGCCTCTTTATCGACGACCAAATTGGTCGCCTGGCCAAGGTGACGGCTGCACTCAGCGAAGCACAGATCAACATTCAGAGCTTTTTTTGCTACCCTGTGGCCGGCCACTGCGGCATCAGCCAGTTGGTGATCCGGGTAGACAAAAAAGATGGGGAACAGGCCAAAGAAGCCTTGGCCAGCAAAGGTTTCAAGGCCATGACCAAGTACTCTGCAGATATCAGCTCCTTTTTACCCTCGGCTCCAGGGCAGTGAGGTTGCTCCGCCTGCAAAGTCCTCACTGAGGCGGCGACGAGCAGGAGCCGATGGTGTACTGCTTCACCGGCATGCCGCTCGCATCCAGAAGCGGCCGGCCAGAGCCATCGAGTACGGTGCGTTCCCAGCGGCAGAGTCCGGGTGGTACTGCTGGAGGATAGGAGTACACGGGCTGGGTGCTATACCTCGGGGCATACGGGGCATAGCCTGGCTGGCTGAAGGGCTGGTCCAGTACGAAGGGCGGATCAACAACAAAGGGTGCAAAGATATGGCCCAGGGAAAGCTCGCCCAGTCCGCCCCAGAATGCAGCGCCTCTGGAATGGAAGTCGCGCGAAACACCAAAATAGACATTATCGGCAGGGCTGTAGCCGAGGGAACCGGAGATACGGCTCAGGGCCGCATCGGGCAGGAGGAATAGGCCAGCAAGGCCCACGGGCAGGGCAAGGGCGATTATTTTTTTCATTGGTATCACCTCGTTGGTTGCGATCTGTAGGGATCCTGAGCTGATAGTGTGCCGCGAAGCGCCTGCTGCGACACAGGAACCAATCCACAGTATAGTCATTTCCGCCCGGCCATGCAGGCTTATGCTGCTCTTTTTGCCCGCTGCCACTCCTGAAAGAGCAGGGAGGCCACAATCAGCACCAGGCCGATGAAGGTGGCGCTGTGGATGGCCTCGCCCACGATCAGGCGCAGGAAGATCAGGGAAAGGAACGGAGTGCAGTAGATGAGGTTGCCGATGCTGGCAGCACTTTTTGCCCGCTTAAGCGCGCTGAGCCAGAGGACAAAGGTAAGCCCCATTTCAAAAAGGCCCACATAGATCAGCGACGGAACGGCTTGCAGGGGTGGCAGTTCGATGCCGCCAAAAAGCGGTACTGCCAGGATTATGCAGACCAGGGCCGCGCCAAAACCGAGAAAGAGCTGCGCTACCGGATCCTGGTTGCTGCGGGCATTCACCAGCCAGAACACTGCCCAAATCAGGGTGGAGGCAGCGGCAAGGATCAGGCCCAGCCCGTTAAGCCCGCCAAAGCTGGTCAGCTCGCCCTTGGTGGCAATGATAATGGCCCCGAAAAAACTCACTGTCACGGCCGCCAGTTGCGAGCGGCTCAGGTGCTGTCCCAAAATGGGTACAGACAGCAGGGTGAGCACCAGGGGCCAGCCATAGTTGAGCGACATGGCGATCTGGCCGGGCAAAAGACTGTAGGCCTTAAACAGGACAATGTAGTATAAAAAAGGATTGAGCAGGCCCAAGAGCAGGGCATGGCGCATTTCCTTGGCTGGCAGGCGGGCGATGGCACCGAGCTTGCCCTGCACAGCCAAAAGGGCAAATAAGAAGAGAAAGGAGATCAGGCAACTATAGGCCAAAAGGGTAAAGGGTGTAATCCAGGCCAGGGCCAATTTGAAGGCAGAGGCAGCTCCGCCCCAGAAGAGGATGGTCAGGCCGGTGAAGAGGTAGGCGCTGTACTGTTGTGGCTGCATATTTTTCTTTTATCTCAATTCCATACCAAGTTCTATCTGTGCCGGTTGCAGAAAATAGGTCACAAAACGTACCTGTATATTTGCCAGCCTCGTTCTTCCTCGCCTTCTTGATAGCATTTTTAGCGCCGAATTGGAACGCGCAGGCCAGGCAGGACAAAAACGCCGCCTCCATGGGGGGTAGATGGAGGCGGCGCATGCACGCAGTCTCTGTCAAGAAACCGCGTTGGTCTGGGATGGCAATCAGTCGAATTCCGGGGAGCGTTCGCCCAGGTTGCCGTAGCGGTGATAGTTGTTGCAAATGGCTTGTTGCTGGAAGTACTGCAGCAGTTCCAGCCGTCCTTCCATGTACACCGGGGTTCTGGCAATGTATGCGCCAGTCTTGGCCGCAGCCGCATAGACATTAGCCGGCACTCGCTCAGGTGCGGCATAGCGCAGGCGGCCCGCTTTGCTCAGCCGGGCGGCCAGTTCCTCGTCGCTCTCCTTCTCCACGGTCACCAGTTGCCGCAGTTCGCGGCCATAGCGGCTCTGCAGGAAGCGGAGCACATCGTTGTCCAACTCCGGCGGCAGACTTACCACAGTTTCACAGCCGGCAATGAGGGCGGCGCAAACCCTGGTCAGGGTTTCAAAGAGGCTGTCGTCTGCATGCAGGCGCACGCAGACCCGCTCCACCGGCAAGTAGCGCAAAAGGTTATTCTGACCGCGCAGGTGAAAGTAGTCTTGCTCCATCTTGTACATGGTTTGGGCCCGGTAGACACAACTGATGATGGCCTGGATGGCCTTGTCCAGATCCTCTTTATACTGCTGCAGCTTGCCCCACTGCAGAAGCAGGCGCCACTCCCTGGCCAGTTGCAGCAGGCGGTGGTTTTCGGGCAGTACCCCGGCAGGCGGGGCTGAGACTTCCTCGATATCCATGAACTGGGTCACATATTCGAGGCTCCCTGCCTTGAGCCCAGGACCAAAGGCGGATTTGCCCATGCCGCCAAAGGGTTGACGCAGCACAATGGCGCCGGTGGTGCCCCGGTTGATGTAGAGGTTGCCGGCAAAGACCGTGTTCTTCCAGCGCTGCTGCTCGCGCGGATCCAAGCTTTCCAGGCCGCTGGTCAGGCCGTAGCCGGTCTGGTTGACAAAGCTGACTGCCTCATCCAGGTCTTTGGCCCGCATCACGCCCAGAACCGGGCCGAAAAATTCGGTCATGTGGGTGTAGGAGCCGGGGCGCACCCCATACTTGACGCCTGGCGACCAGATGGCCGGGTTGCCGTCCACCATGGCAGGCTTGATCACCCACTCCTCGCCCGGTTCAAGGCTGGTGAGCCCGCGCTCCAGATCGCCGCTGGGCGGCTTGATCAGCGCGGCCAGTTTGTTGCTTAAGCTCCAGGCCGGGCCCACCTTCATGCTGGCCACCGCATCGGCCAGCTGCCGCTTAAAATGCAGGTCATCATAGATGCTTTCCTCCAAAATAAGCAGGGAAGTGGCGCTGCACTTCTGGCCGCAGTTGGAAAAGGCGGAGTGGAGCACGTTTTTAATGGCCTGATCGCGGTCAGCCATGTCGGTGACAATGGTAGCGTTCTTGCCACCGGTTTCCGCGGCCAGGTAGACGCCGGGCGTTTCCTGCAAAATGCGCAGCCCGGTTTCGGTGCCGCCGGTGAGGATAATGAAATCCACCAACGGGCTGGAGGTCAGCTTGGGCCCCACCTCAGCGCCCGAGCAGGGCACGAACTGCAACGCCTTCTTCGATACTCCGGCCTGCCAGAAGCACTGGCAGAGCTGCCAGGCATTGAGCACCGCATCAGAAGAGGGTTTGAAGATAACGGTGTTGCCTGCGGCCAGAGCGGCACTTATGCCGCCGCAGGGGATGGCGATAGGGAAGTTCCAGGGTGAAATAACCAGGCCCACGCCCTTGCCCTGCAGCTTGAGATTGGGCATGGCATCGAACTTGGCCACGGAATAGGGGTAGAATTCGGCAAAATCAATGGCCTCCGACACTTCCGGGTCGGCCTCGGTAAAGACCTTGCCGGTGCTGGCTGCTGCCGCACCGATAAGATCACCGCGCGCCTCCCTGAGCGCCATGGCCACCTTGGCGAGAATTTCATGGCGCTGGCGCACGCTCAGTTTGCGCCAGCCATCCGGGTCATCCTTGGCCACCTTGAGGGCCAGTTCCGCATCCTCGCTTGAGGCCAGGGCATAGCGGGCCACGGTAACGACTGCTTCATGCTGGTTTGGGTCGAGGCATTCCTTGATGGTGCGGCCTGCAAAGAGCTCTTCGCCGTTGATCACCACCGGAATTTCCAGAGGTGCATCTTCCGGCTTTTTCATCCACTTGGCCCGAATACCCTCGGCCCAGCGGCGGTTGGCCGCCAAAGACCAGTCCGTATCTGCCTCGTTGATGAATTTGCCGCGATGGTAGGTGGAAACCGCCGCATCAAACTGTTCGCTACCACGATCCTGAATGCGATTGGGCGTGCTCTGGGCCTGGTCAATGGCCTTGCAGGAGCGTAGAAACCCTTCCTTCAAAAAATTCCACTCAGCCGAGCCCACCTGCAGATCCGGCGAGTAGCGCAGGAAGTTTTCCGGGGCAGTGTTTTCATCCAGCCGGCGGATCAGGTAGCCAATGGCGTTGATGAACTCATCCTTGCTGGCCACCGGCGCATAGAGCAAAAGATCGCCCGCACTTTCCTGCAGGGCGCGGCGCACATGGTCGGCCATGCCCTCCAGCATCTCGAAGTGGAAAAAATCATTCACCCCGTTTTCCCGGGCCAGTACCGCTGCATAGGCCAGCTCAAAGAGGTTGTGCGAGGCAATGCCCAAATTGACCGCGCGGATATTGTCCGGCTCCATGCCAAAGCGCACCATGCGCTTGTAGTTGGCATCCACTTCAAGCTTGTTGTCGTAGGGGGCCAGCGGCCAGTTGTTCAGGGAGGATTCCAGCTTCTCCATCTCCATGTTTGCGCCCTTGACAATGCGCAGCTTCACCGGTGCGCCGCCCTTGGCCACCCGTTCCTTGGCCCAGGCGGTCAGTTTCTTTTGAATTTCGAAGCTGTCGGGCAAATAGGCCTGCAGTACGATACCGGCGGAGTGGTCGAAAAATTCTTCCTGGTCCAGGGTGGCCACAAAAACCGCGTAGGTGATATCCAGATCGCGGTATTCCTCCATATCCAAATTCACGAACTTGGGCACCTTTTCGCCGCTGGGGCGGGTAAAGTAGTGCTTCTTGGCGGCCCGGTAGATGGCCGAGAGCCGCTCTTGCAGGGTGGCCACGGTTTCGTCAAAGGCGAGCGAGCTAATTTGCGAGTAGATGGTGGATATCTTGATGGAGATATATTCGATATCCGGGTCTTCCATGTCCTTAATATAGGTGGTTTTGCGATGGGCCGACTCCTGCTCGCCCAACACCGCCTCGCCCAGGTGGTTAATGTTCATGCGCACGCCCTGATCAAAGCGCTTTTTCAGGTGCTGGTGCAGGGCCTCGTGTTCGCCGGGGATAATGGCTCGGCTGCTGCTGGAGCGCATCTGCTCGATCAGTTTGGGCACGGTTAAAGAGGAGAAGTGGCGGCCAAGGCCGACAAACATCTGGATGGCCAGTTTTTCCACCCGGCTGAAGAATTCGGGCACACCCTCTTCCTGCAGGAGGTTACTGATTTGGTCTGCCACCCGTTTGGGATTGTTGGAGCGGAAGCTCTGGTCAATCAGGCGGCTTAACAACACCTTGTCCTTCGGGTGGGTGAGCAGTTGCTTCATCTGCTCTTGAATGTGTTTTTCCTCCTTGGTGAGGAGCTGGTTGGCACGGGTCTGCCACTGCTCGGCCAGAGTAATGGCCTGATCGATGTGCTGCTGGGAGAGGCTCATGGTGTTCCCTTTATTTGTTGATGGGTTGAAAGGGGTGTATCGGTGCCGGGCCACGGGGTTCAGCGTCTTTGCTCCTGCATGTAGGAGGCAAAACGGCGCACATGGCCGCGCATCAAATCAGCTGCCTCCTCGGCTTTTTGGTTGATGACAGCGGCGCAGATGGCCTTGAGGTCCTGGCAATTCTCTTCCATAACCTCGCTGCCGGCCTTAAGAAACATGTTGTAAAAGTGGTGGATGTTGGCGTGGATGCTGCCCAGCACGTAGTCGTAGAGCGGATTGGTGCTGGCGCGGGCAATGGCCTGGTGAATGGCTTCATCCGCCCGCACAAAGGCATCCCACTGGGCAAGGCCCTGTTCCTGGAGCCTGCTGGCTTGCACCAGCAGCCCTTGCAGTTCGGTAATGCCTTCTGGGGTGATGCGGCGCGCCGCCAGATACGCGGCCGAACTTTCGATCGCGGCCCGAAACTCTTCCAGGTGTTCAAGGGAAATATCGTTTGAACGCAAAAGCATGCTCAGGTTTTCCGCCATCAGGGTGCTGCCTGCGCCCTGCACATAGGCTCCGCCACTTGCACCCAGGCGTATTTCGATAAGCCCCTTCTGCTCCAAAATACGCAGGGCCTCGCGCACCGTACCCCGGCTGGTGTGCAACTGCTCGCACAGCTCCCGCTCTGCGGGCAGGCGTGTGCCCACCGGAATCTTGCCATCGAGTATGGCTGCCTGTATCTGCTCAACCACGTCTTCGTAGACGCGGTTCTGTCTGGCCCTGCGAAAAAGTGTGCCCACGTGCGTTGGTGAGTTGTGGTTTCTGGAAGTATAGCATTATAATGGTTTAACCATTAGTGCGCAAGCGCATACACGAGCAAATCAGAACGTGTTCATAGATCAAGAAAGCAACTAGATAGCGCACACGTGGGTAAATGGATCAACCAACCGTTTTTACGTGACTCTCAGACAGTATAATAAGTCATGGCCGGATTATTGCACACAACAGATCAACAAAATGCCGCCCCCAACATCCATCTGGCCCAGCATGGCATGGTAGCAGCCTGTTACCATGTAACCACCGGCAAACCGCCCCAGGCGCGCAACACTTGTCCTGTGGCATTACCTTCCACTGCCTCTACGTAAAATTGGGCTGCTTCCTCGGCAGTGACCAAACCTCTGCCCTGCCGCCCAGGTTCAACAACAGGGGCAGGGCTCACCACATTGAGGCGGATACCGCGCTTGAGCAACGGAGCGGCAGTGCGGACAAAAGCGTCAATGGCCGCATTTAGCGGGCTTGTGGCACTGCTCATTGGATGCGGATAGTGACTCAGAAAGCCGCTGGTAAAAACAAACACTCCCCTGTCGCAAACAAATTGCTCTCCCAGCCTGAGCAGACGTATCTGGCTAAGGAACTTACGCTCAAAGCCATAACGATAGTCCTGTTCCTCAGTCTCATACAGGGGCTTAAACACACTGTCGCTGCCAACAACCGAAATCAAGGCATCAAATTGGCCGACCTGTTCGAACATGGCCTGCACGGCTGCAGGATCGGTGTAATCGCATTGCACATCACCGCTGCGGGAACCGACGCGCACTATATCGTGATTGCGGGCAAGTATGCTCACCACTTCCTTACCAATAGTACCTGCAGCACCAACAATGATTATTTTCATCTGGTATTCCTCAAAGCAAAAAGAAAAACCAAGTGGAGTTGATACAAGGAGATTTGTAGAGCACAAAGCTCATCAACCCGACCATTGATTGTACAGAAAGCCGTGCGCCGCACATTACACCCAAAAACAAAACCGCCAGGACGGTAGTCTTCCGTAGCTGGCGGTTTCGTTTATCCACGCCTTTGCGCGGTTCGGTTATGAGCTAGTTATGAACGACCTTGCATCGCCCGCACCCGTTCGCAGATGCTGTCTGGATCCAGTCCTTGATGCGGTATCTGTTCACTCAAACCGCCCGCACCCTCTTTCCATGATCCCATGCACCCGTATTTTGGAGAATAACCGCGCTCAAGCAGCCAGGAACCAAGGCGAACCCCCAACCCTGTCTTCAGATTCTGCGATTCCACCACCAGCACCATGGGGCTTGCACCCAGGCGGGCAAGCATGCTCTCGTCGGTCACGTTGAGCACCGGTTTATTGACAAGTCCAATGGCAAGCCCCTTTTCCCGCAGTTGCTCCACTGCATGCAGGGCTCGATACAACATTTCGCCATAGGACACAATATAGCCATCTTGCCCCTCACGGATGATTTCGTCCTCATCGGGCTGGAAAGAATATCCTTCCCCAAAGAAGTGCTCGCCCTGTTCGTTGAGGATGAAGGGCGTGGCCGAACGGGTGGAATAGATAAAGCGCAGGCCCGGATTCCAAAAAACAGATTCCATGATTGCCCGCAACTGCAGGGCATCGGCCGGGAAGTACAGGCGGGTATGGTCACCCTCGGCCAGACCATTGTCGGCAAAGAAGTTGTTGATCCCAAAATGACAGGTGTTGTCGGCCATTTCATCCACACCTGAATGGGAGAAATGGGCGAGCACATTGGCCTGATTGAGCCGGGCCATGGTAATTTCAGAGATGACCATCTCCTGGAAGGCAGAAAAGGTGCCGAAAATACCTTGCCGACCGGGCTCGCTCCCAAAGCCGGCGGCCACGGAGAAGTTGTTGCGCTCCATGATGCCACCATGCACGTACAACTGGGGAAAGGCCTTGCGTATATGGTGCAGGCCACAGGAACCCTCCAGATCCGAGTCGACCACCAGCACCCGGCTCGCCGGATTCTCCTGTTTGTTCAGCAGATCCACCACGATCTTGCCAAATTCATCCCGATTTTTGGTGTTCTCGCTACTGCTGCCCAGGTACGTCTTTTGTTCGGTTTTGGCTGGTTTGTGTTGCAAAAGTTCAACCGCCTTCCCATGCCCCTGGCTCTTCAGATAATCCACCGCCAAATCCACGGCAATGACATCATGTCCCTTGGTCGAACCTTCAATACCCGGTACACCTGGGGCCATAGGCCGCTTGATCACCAATGCCACCGGGCCCGGTGTGGTGATGGCCTGATGGATGTGGGCATAGAGGCTGTTGAACTCCTCACCGTCACAGATAAGGGTGGCAAGACCATGGCCAGCAAGGGTGCGCCCCAAGTCATAGCCGGGCATATAATCGTAGGGATGTCCGGCGATCGTTACATTGTTGTCGTCGATCAATAGCTTCACGTTGAGCCCACGGGCCACGGCATAGCGGGCAGCTTCAGCATCATCGCCCTCCTGCTGGGAGCCATCGCTGCCAAAGAGGAACAGAATCTTATCAGGGTTTGCCTCGGCCACGCCATTCACATAGCTCCACAAATGTCCCAAGCGGCCAGAGCTAAAAAAAATACCCGACTGTTCATGGCGCTCCGGATGACCATAGAGGCCGTGCCCGTATTCGCGGTAATGCAAAAGCGACTCCACCGGTGCATGGCCGTTCAACACCGCCATGATGTATTGCATGGCCACGCGGTGACCAGCTTCATCGAACAACACCGGATAGCAGTTGTCCATGCCCTTTATAAAGGCATCGGCAATCAGCACCTCGGGGATAATGCTATAGGCGCCGCCGGTGTGCCCACCAAGTCCCTTGGTGTTGGCCAGGGCAGTGAAAAAAACAATACTGTCCCGTACCAGCTTGATGTTGCGCTGTAAGATTTGGTGGCGCTCATCGCCCAGTGTATTTTCTTGAATGGTGAAACGAAGGGGGCTGAAATCGGTGAGATCGATTGGAAATGACATGGCTCTCCTCGGGGATGTATGCAAAATGATGCACCCAGGGTGCAGCAGTATGACCCGCTCACAAGTACCAGATAGACGCTGTCCCGCGCAAGGGTGAATCCCTGCCACTGCAGGGAAGACGCCTTGTTGTGACCATCCAGGCCAAGTCAGCGGCTCACGGTTCTTTCTGCTCTTCTTTCTTGATTTTTCCCGGGCAAACCACCATAGTGCCTGTGGTATGTATTATTTACACCCTCGGCAGTAGTTCCCTTTCTTCTTTACATTGAAAACTTATATTATCTGACTTGATAATGGGCTAAGCCGTTTGAAGCATTGCACTGGCACTGCTGCTTGGTGTGCAACGGCTTGCAAACAGAGATGAACCAAGGAGGAATTCTTGCTCATGGATAAGGAAGAACCGCCATCAGCGCAGACGCCCGCGCCTGAGGACGATGTTGCCGGTAAATCCCTGATGGACAAGATACGCACCATGTTTGGTCTGCGTGGCGGGCCCGACACCACAGAAGAGCTGGAACAGGAGATACAGGAACTGCTGGAGGAAGGAGAGGAGCAGGGCCTGATCAGCGTGCACGAAGAACAACTCATTACCTCCATTTTCAACTTCCGCGCAACCCTGACCTCCGAAATTATGACACCCACGGCGGAAATCGTTGCCGCTGAACGGAACACACCCATAGCCGAAATCATTCGTCTGATCAACGAAGAGGGCTACACCCGCATTCCCATCTACAAAGATACCCTGGACCATGTGCTTGGGGTATTGCACGCCAAGGACCTGCTGCGTCTCTGCAGTTCCGGCAGCGAGCAACCGCAGGATATCGAGGAAATCATCAAGCCCTTGCCCCACATTGCAGAATCCAAACCCATCACGGAATTGCTGCGGGAATTTCAAACCAACAAGACGCACATGGCCATGGTGACCGACGAATTTGGCGGTGTGCGCGGCCTGATCACCTTGGAGGATATCATCGAGGAAATCGTCGGTGACATTGACGACGAATACGACACCGATGAAAGTGGCATCAAAGTGGTGGACGAACACACCGTTATTGTCGATGCCAAGGTGGATGTTGAATACGTGGAACAGCATTTTGGCATTGACATGCCTGAAGGACCCTATGAATCCATTGGCGGCTTCATTATCCTCCGTCTGGGCAAAGTACCGGAAACAGGTGCGGTCTTGCAGGAAGGGCTGCTCACCTTCAGAGTTTTGAGTGCCGATGCACGCCGGGTAAAATCGGTGCGCATCACCAAGGAATAAATATGCCAACAGGGTCAGACACCGCTGGAGAGCTTCAGAAAAATCCAAGGACACCGTCTTGGCAGCGGGCAGGTGCGGCCGTGGTGGTGGCACTGTGTACAGCCCTGCTCTACAACCTGGCCATGCCCGGCTTAAGTGCCCCAGATGCCCCTGGTTTGGCCAGCCTAAACAGCTGGTGGCCGCTGCTGTTCTTCTGCCTCGTCCCCCTGCTCCTGCTTGTCCCACAGTTGCGTCCGGCTCAGGCTGCTGGCGCTGGTTTTTTCTTTGGTCTGGTCGTCCATGGCGGCCAACTCCTTTGGATTCTCATTGTCCTTGGCCGCTACGGCGGCCTGCCGCTGTGGCTGAGTATACCGGCGCTTTTTTTGCTGGCCGCGTATATGGCGTTGTACAGTGCGCTCTTTTGCCTGTTCCTCTCTTGGCTGCTCAATGGTGCGACCAGTTATCCCCACCCCGGCACCCGTACCTTTATCCGTCTTTGGGCCCCTCCCCTGCTCTGGACAGGGCTGGATGCCCTGCGCGGTGTGCTCTTTACCGGTTTTCCCTGGATGGATCTGGGCTACGGCCTTTTCCGGCAACCGCAGCTCCTGCTGTCGGCAGACCTTGGTGGCCACCATCTGCTCACCTTTGTTCTGGTGCTGATCAATGCGGCCTTTACCTTGCTCGTTGTCGTGGCCTGGCGCCGCCAGCCACTCCTGCTGCGGACAGCGCTACCATCTTTGGCCGCAGCAGGCTGTCTGCTGCTTGCCTTGGGGATTTATTCTTTGTTGCGCTCAGTGGAAACCAGCAGTGAAATGGCGGCAGCAACGCAAATAAAAGTAGGCGTGGTCCAGGGTAATATCGAGCAGGATGCCAAATGGACAGAAAACATGAAAAACGCCACTGTGGAGCGCTATCTCCGCCTTTCCCGCAGCCTGACCAAGGAAACAGCGGAACTGGATGTGCTTGTCTGGCCGGAAACCGCCCTACCCTTTTATCCACAGGACGATCCCCTTGCCAGCCGGGTGGCTGCCTTTGCTGCTTCAGGCACACGGCTCCTCACCGGCGCACCTCTGTACCGCATTGAGGAAAATCAGGCCGGTAGAACCGTGCACCACTACAACGGTGCTCTGCTCTTTGGTACAGACGGCAAGGTGGATGGAGTCTACAACAAACAGCACCTGGTACCCTTTGGTGAATACGTACCGCTCAGGCATATACTTTTTTTCCTGGAACCGCTTGCCGTCAGCATCGACGACTTTACTCCAGGTCGGGCCAAGGGACCACTAACCAGCGGCAACCTGCATCTGGGGGTTCTCATCTGCTACGAGTCCATCTTTCCGACCATAGCCCGCGACACCACAGCCCTTGGCGCCAACGTGCTGGTCAACATCACCAATGACGCCTGGTATGGTCGCTCCAAGGCACCGGTGCAGTCCCTGGCCATGGCAGTACTGCGAGCAGTGGAAAATCGCAGGGCTTTGGTGCGCTCGGCAAACACCGGCATCAGCGGTTTTATCGATCCACTCGGCCGCACCAGCGAAGAAAGCGCCATTTTTACCGAGGCCGCGGCTGTGGCCAGCATGCCCCTAATGCAGTCGCGCACGGTCTTCACCCGCATTGGCCATCGTTTCGGCCTGCTCTGCGCCCTGCTTATCCTGCCCCTTATCCTCCCCCAGTTTCTGCGCCAACTGGCCAAAAACGGGAAAACACCTCCGTTAGGTAAGGTTCCCGCGAAAAAAGTAGCCAGGTCTTGAGTTGTTTTCCTTTTCTGTTTATTATGGAAGACTGCTTTTTTGTTATAATTGGGTACAATTACGAGGTGAACCATGGCAGATATCACAGAATCCGCAGAATCCAAACAACTCCTGAGCAATCTCAAGGGCCGCATGCTGGCCCTGAAGGAGCATCTTTGACTTGGATAACAAGCGAGAACAAATAGAACTGCTGGAACGGCAAACCTTAAGCCCAGGTTTCTGGGACGATCAGAACAAGGCCAAACAGGTGCAACGGCAGTTGGGCCAACTGCAGGATCTGCTCGGTATCTGGGAAAAAAATTATATCGACCTAGAAGACACCGAACTGCTCCTGGACATGGCCATTGAGGAACGGGACGATGACAGCTACCAGGATGTGGTGGGAAGTCTCGCCGGCCTGCGTGAACGCATCGACACGGTTGAACTGGAATGCATGTTTACCGGCGAGCACGATGCCAACAACGCCATTCTCACCATCCACGCGGGTGCAGGCGGCACTGAGGCGCAGGACTGGGTAGGCATCCTCATGCGCATGTATTTGCGCTGGGCCGAGGCCCGGGGTTTTAAAACCGACATCCTCGACCTGCTGCCCGGAGAAGAGGCAGGCACCAAAAACGTGGTTATGCTCGTCAAGGGCAAGAACGCCTATGGCCTGTTGCGCTCAGAGTTGGGTATCCACCGGCTGGTGCGTATCTCGCCCTTTGATTCCAGCGGCCGGCGACACACCTCCTTTGCCTCGGTGATGATCATGCCGGAGCTGGACGACAGTGTCAACATCGAAATCAACGACAAGGATATTCGCATCGACACCTACCGCGCCAGTGGTGCTGGCGGCCAGCACGTCAACAAGACCGACTCGGCCATCCGCATCACCCATTTTCCCACCGGTATTGTGGTGCAGTGCCAGAACGAACGCTCCCAGCACAGCAACAAGGATATGGCCATGAAGATGCTCATGGCCCGCCTCTATGAACAGGAGCGCGAAGAGCGACTGCGTACCCAGGAAAACCTGCAAGGCGACAAAAAGGACATTGCCTGGGGCAGTCAAATCCGCTCTTATGTACTCCAGCCCTATCGGCTGATCAAGGATCACCGCACCGGCGTAGAAGAGGGCAATGTCGAGGCAGTGCTCGACGGTCGGCTGGACGATTTTATCCGCGCCTATTTACTCTGGCAGAAATAACAGCAGGAGGAAAAACCACCATGGCCAGGACGGTGCGCGCCATGCAGGAAGAACGGGAACAGCTGACCCTGTCTCCCCATGCCTGTATAAGCAGTCGCTCCCGTGGGCGGCTACGGGCCGAAGAAGACGAGTGTGTGCTCCGTACCGTTTTCCAACGCGACCGCGATCGCATTATCCACAGCAAAACCTTCCGGCGGCTCAAGCACAAAACCCAGGTATTTCTAGCCCCGGCGGGCGACCACTACCGTACCCGCCTTACCCATGTGCTGGAGGTATCACAGATTGCCCGCACCATGGCAGTGTGCCTGCAGCTCAACGAATACCTGACCGAAGCCATTGCCCTGGCCCACGATCTCGGGCACACCCCCTTTGGCCATGCCGGGGAATACAGCCTGAATCTGTTGCATCCCAAGGGGTTTAAGCACTATGTGCAGAGTTTGCGTATTGTCGATTTTTTGGAAAACGACGGCAAAGGCTTGAATTTAACCTGGGAGGTACGCAACGGCATTGTCAAGCACTCCAAGGGTCGGGGCGAAATTTTGCCGGAAGATTCGCCCGAACTGGCAGCTACCCTGGAGGGGCAATTGGTACGAGTGGCAGACATTATGGCCTATGTCAACCACGACATGGACGACGCCATTCGCGCAGGCATGATCTCTCCGCAGGATTTGCCCGCGCATCTCAGGCGCGTTTTGGGCGAGCGTTCCTCTCAGCGCATCAACGCCATGGTGCGCGATCTGGTGAGCACTACCTTGGCCAGGGATGACGGCAAACTGCACCTGAGCGACGGCATGAACGAAACCATCACCGAGCTGCGCACCTTTCTCTACGACAACGTCTACCGCAACTACCGGGTACACAATGAGTTCGTCAAGGCGCAGCGTATCATCCGAGAACTGTATGCTTTTTTTCTGGAGCACGAGCTGCCCGGCAGCGATTTGCACGCAGGCTGCGCCGAGTTGCCGGTGCCTGCAAACACCGGCGAAGAGCGCGAACGCCACCGCCAGGTGTGTGACTTCATCGCCGGCATGACCGACCGCTACGCCATCACCCTGTATACACAGCTGTTCATGCCAAGGCCCTGGAGCGTACTCTAGAAGAGTACTCCCGGCACAGCCACTGTCACACTGTCTTTCTCTTTAACCCCAGCATTATTGAATAATTTTAATGGAAGCATCTGTACAGCAATCTGAAAACCCAGGCAGCCTCGGCAAAACCTACGAGTTCAGTGCAGTGGAAGAGCGCTGGCTGGCCAAATGGCTTGAAGACAACACCTTTGCCGCTGCCATGGAGGCAGGCAGGGAGGCTTTTTCCATCGTCATCCCGCCGCCCAATGTTACTGGTGTGCTCCACATCGGCCATGCCCTCAACAATACCCTGCAGGATATTTTGGTGCGCTACCACCGCATGCAGGGTGACAACACCCTATGGGTGCCAGGCACCGATCATGCAGGAATTGCCACCCAGAACGTGGTGGAACGGCAGTTGGCCAGCGAAGGCAAGGATCGCCACGATGTCGGCCGTGAAGCCTTCATCGAACGGGTCTGGCAATGGCGGGCGGAAAAAGGCGGCACCATCTTCAAGCAGTTGAAACGCCTGGGTGCCTCCTGCGACTGGGAGCGCGAGCGTTTCACCATGGATGATGGCCTGTCCCAGGCGGTGCGCGAGGTCTTTGTCCGCCTCTATAATGAGGGTCTGATCTACAAGGGCCACTACATCATCAACTGGTGCCCACGCTGCCATACCGCCATATCTGACGACGAGGTGGAACACGAAGAGGGCGACGGCACCCTGTATCATCTTCGCTATCCCATAAGCGGGGGCGCTGGCGAGGTTGTGGTGGCCACCACCAGGCCCGAAACCATGCTGGGCGACACCGCCGTGGCCGTGCATCCTGAAGATGAGCGCTACAGCCATCTGCGCGGGGCCATGATCGAGCTGCCGCTCACCGGCCGCAGCATTCCCCTTATCTGCGACAGCTATGTGGAGCGCGAGTTCGGCACCGGCGCACTCAAGGTCACGCCAGCCCACGACCGCAACGACTATGAAATGGGCCTGCGCCACAAGCTGCCCCAGCTCAAGGTGCTGGACGACAGCGGCATCATGAATGAAAATGCCGGGGCCTATGCCGGGCAGGATCGTTTTACCTGCCGCCTTCAGATCGTTGCCGATTTGAAGGCTCAGGGTTTCCTGGTGAAAGAGGAGCCCTACCGCCATGCGGTCGGTGGCTGCTACCGCTGCCACACGGTGATCGAGCCCACTGTTTCGGAGCAGTGGTTCGTGTCGGTGCGGCCCCTGGCCGACAAGGCGGTGGCCGCGGTACGGGAAGGCCGCATCAAGATCTACCCAGATACCTGGTACAAGACCTTCTACAACTGGATGGACAACATCCGCGACTGGTGCATCTCCCGGCAGATCTGGTGGGGCCACCGTATCCCGGCCTGGACCTGCCGCGCCTGCAGCCAGCTGATCGTGGCCGTGGATGATCCGGATATCTGCCCCTTCTGCGGCAGCAGCAGTCTTGTTCAGGAAGAAGACGTGCTCGACACCTGGTTCAGCTCGGCCCTGTGGCCCTTCTCCACCCTGGGCTGGCCGGAAAAAACTAAAGAACTCGCCACCTTCTACCCCACCTCGGTGCTCATCACCAGTTTTGACATCCTCTTTTTCTGGGTGGCGCGCATGATGATGATGGGCCTGCACTTCATGGGCGAGGTACCGTTTAAGGACGTCTATTTGCACGCCTTGGTGCGGGATAAGTTTGGCAAGAAGATGTCCAAATCAACCGGCAATGTTATTGATCCACTGGATATGATTGCCCAGTACGGCACCGATGCCCTGCGCTTCACCCTGACTGCCTTTGCCGCCCAGGGTCGGGAAATCCGCCTGGATGAGGAGCGGGTGGACGGTTACCGCCGCTTCATCAACAAGCTGTGGAACGCAGCCCGCTTTGCGGAAATGCACCTGGGCCAGGATGGCAGTATCTGCAGCTTGGCCAAAGGCGAGCAGCCCAAGGCCCTGGCACACCGCTGGATTGTAAGCCGCACCAACGCCACCATCCGTGAGGTGCGCGCAGCCCTTGACCACTACAACTTCAACGAGGCAGCCTCCAGCTGCTACCAGTTTGTCTGGCATTATTTCTGCGACTGGTACCTGGAATGGATCAAGCCGGATCTGTTTAGCAAGGATACCGCCGTTGTCAGCGAGGCCCGGGCCACGTTGCTGACCGTACTGGAGCAAACGCTTGCGCTTTTGCACCCCATCATTCCCTTTGTTACCGAGGAAATTTGGAGTCATCTACCCGGTGAACGCGGTTACCTGATGCTGGCTCCCTTTCCGGAGCCGTCGTCCTCCTGGGACGATGCCCAGGCCGAGGAAGAGATGGGGCTTTTGATGGAGGTCATTTCCGGCCTGCGCACCATCCGCACTGGGGCAGAGTTGCATCCGGGCGCGCAGATCAAGGCAAGCATCTTCTGCGCTAACGAGGAAAAACGTGCTCTCCTGCACCGCTACCAGGCCGACATCATGGCCCTGACCAGGGCGAGTGAGCTTGACATTGCCGAGAGCGGTGAGGTGCCCAACGACGCTGGCCATGCCCTGGTCCAGGATGTGGAGCTGGTGGTGCCGCTCAAGGGTTTGATTGACGTGGCGGGTGAGCTGGAAAAACTGACCAGGGAGCGGGGCAAGTTGCAACAGGAACTGGCCCGCATCAACGCCAAGCTCGCCAACGAGCAGTTCACCGGCAAGGCACCAGCGGCGGTGGTGGCCAAGGAGCGTGACAAGGCGGAGGAGCTGGAGGCAAGGCTCGCAAAAAATCAAGAATCCATTCAACGTATGCAGGCCCTGAGCTGACCATGGACACCTTTTTACTTGATCCCCTGCTGCACCGTTTCCTCACGGAAGATCTGGAACACGGTGATATCACCACTGAAGCTATCTTCACCCAAAACGATCACGCAAGTGCCTCTTTTATCTCCAGATGCGCCCTGGTTTCGGCCGGCATGGCCAGCGTGGCTGCCCGGGTCTTTGCCTTGCTCGATAGCGAGGTACACTGCACCCGGGCCGTGGCAGACGGCACCCGGGTGGAGGCAGGCGCAGTCCTGCTCAAGATCAGCGGACCAACCCGCTCCATGCTGCGGGGGGAACGGGTGGCGCTCAACCTGGTGCAGCGGCTCTGCGGCATTGCCACCTACACCCGGCGCTTTGTCGAACAGGTGCAGGATTTGCCGGTAGTCATCACCGATACCCGTAAAACCACACCTGGCCTGCGCCTTTTAGAGAAGTACGCAGTGCGAGTGGGCGGGGGCCACAACCACCGCTACAGCTTAAGCGACGGCGTGCTCATCAAGGATAACCACATCGCGGCCTGTGGCTCCATTACCGAGGCAGTGCGGCGGGTACGTGCACGGGTGCCGCACACCATCAACATTGAAGTGGAAACCACGACGCTTGCCGAAGTGGAAGAATGCCTGCAGCTCAAGGTGGGGCTAATCATGCTCGACAATATGCCGCCCCCGCTCATGCGGGAGGCTGTGGCCCGCATCGCTGGCCAGGCCTTGACCGAGGCATCGGGTGGAGTGAATCTGGACAATGTGCGGGCCATTGCCGAAAGCGGGGTGGATATCATCTCCATCGGCGGTCTTACCCATTCAGCCCGGGCCTGTGATATAGGCATGGACTGGGATGCAGACACACCCGTATAGACCACACAAACCATGTAATAACAGGTAGAGCGGCCGCGCCGTTCACCTGTTGCAAACAGTACCATGACCAAAAGACTTTTTGTCGCGCTTGATCCACCGGCACAGGTGCGAGACGAGCTAACGGCACTGTGCACCGGCCTGCCCGATGTGCGCTGGACTCCACCGGAACAGTTGCACCTGACTTTGTGCTTTATCGGCGAGGTCAGCAGCAACAGCTTCCTTGATATCCAGGAGGCCCTGCAGGAGGTGACGAACCCTGCCTTTACCCTCAAACTGAAAGGGCTTGGTCTCTTTCCACCCCGGCGCACGCCGCGGGTACTGTGGACCGGTGTGCAGACAAGTAGCATTTTGACAGGTCTGCAACGCAAAGTGATCACCCAACTGCGCCACAGCGGCATAACACTGGAAAAACGTAAATTTATACCCCACATCACCCTGGCACGGCTGCAGGAGGGCGCCCTCCCCCGACTGCAGCGCTACCTGGGCGCGCATGCGCTTTTTAACAGTACGCCTTTTATGGTGAAACACTTTACCTTGTATTCCAGCGTGCTTGGTCGCAATGGGGCCACGCACCTGGCAGAAGCCCAATATGTCTTATCGGCGCAGGAGCAGGAAAACGGAGAATAAAAAAGCGGCCTGCGCGTGGATGCGCAGACCGCTTGAGCATGCTGGAGGCGACGAGCGGATTTGAACCGCTGAATAATGGTTTTGCAGACCACTGCCTTACCACTTGGCTACGTCGCCAGCGTAATTGCTGCCCAACTTAAACAATAGGCAAGCGTTTGACAAGTAAGAAATCCATTAAGCAATCCACAGGCCTCAAGTTAAGAGGCATGAAAAACTATTATATTGTTGCCCAAAAACAGCCGCCATATGCCTAGCACCCTGCCTGCCCTTTTACAAGATACCGAAGAAAACCTCCGCATCCTGCAGGAGCGGATCGGTCACCGGTTCAACTCCCAGTTGCTGCTCCTGCGGGCGCTGATCCACAGCTCTTTTGCCTTTGAAAATCCATATGCCAGCCAGCACAATGAGACCCTAGAATTTTTGGGCGATTCTGTTCTGGACTTGACCTTGGGCTTTATCCTGCTTACCCGTTTCCCCGAGCTGCGTGAAGGCAAACTCACCCGTATCCGCGCAGCCCTGGTCAGTGAAAATGGGCTAACTACCAGTGCCAGGGCAATCCATTTAGGTGAACATCTGCTCCTAGGTAAGGGAGAGGAGAGCTCTGGTGGTCGTGACAAACCATCCATCCTTTCCAGTGCCTATGAGGCGCTTTTGGGCGCCATCTTCCTGGATGCTGGCTATGATACCGCGCTGGACTTTGTCCGCCGCCACTTTGCAGAGCAGCTGGACACGCAGCAGGAACAGCTTCTGAGCAGTGACGCCAAAAGCGCCCTGCAGGAATACCTTCAAGAACACCACAACCAAGGCCCTTGCTACACCATCTGCGGCGAGGAGGGGCCTGCCCATGCTCGCATTTTCTCGGTGTCTGTCAGCTTCCGCGGGCAGGAACTTGGCCGTGGGCAGGCAGGCAGCAAAAAAGAGGCGGAACAGCAGGCAGCCCAGGCAGCTCTGCTGCACCTGCGCCAAGGTAGCTAGGAAGAACACTGACCCGTGTCTGCCCTTGCCATGGCTACGATTATTCCCCTTTTTATCCCTCACGAAGGTTGCCCGCATGCCTGCAGTTTCTGCAACCAACTCCATACCCGCCCCCTTGACCGTCCGGGCCAGACCCACCATACGCGCCTGACCCCACAGGAAATCCACCTGCACATAGAAACCTGGCTTGCCTGTTTGCGCCCTCAACGGAAAAAACTGGTACAGGTTGCCTTCTATGGCGGCAGTTTCACTGCCCTGCCCCAGAAGCGCCAAGTCGAACTTTTAACTGCAGTACAGCCCTATCTTAAGGCAGGACTGGTGCATGGCATCCGCCTCTCCACCCGGCCGGATTATATCGAGCAAGACCAGCTGCACCTGCTACGCCAGCACGGTGTTCGCCTGATTGAACTGGGGGTGCAGTCCTGTGATGACAGCGTGCTTGCACGCGCACGTCGTGGACATAGCCATACCGACAGCCTTCGCGCTTCGGCATGTATCCGCGCCTCTGGACTACAGCTGGGCTGGCAGCTCATGGTCGGTATGCCTGGAGAAAGTTTTGCCGGCATACGCCGGATGACTGCTGCCTGTATCCGCGAACAGCCCAACTGTATCCGTATTTATCCCTTGGTAGTGCTCCGCGGCAGCGCCCTGGAAAAGGAATGGCGCGGCGGTGGCTTTCAACCGCTTTCCCTCCCTAAAGCCGTCCTCTTCACTGCCTATATGAAAAAACGCTTCGATGCCCACGGGCTTGCGGTGATCCGCATGGGTTTGCAACCTAGCCTGGAACTGGAACAGAACATTCTGGCCGGACCCTATCATCCCGCCTTTGGCGAACAGGTCGCAGCCAGGCTCATGCTCAAGAAGACCCGCAAACTCCTGAGCCGGCATCGCGGGCCAGAACCCTGCATCCTGCGCATTGCCCCAGGCGACATGTCCATCTTTACCGGTATACGGCGCGCCAATCTCAAGCGGCTGGAGGCGCTTGGGCTGCGCTCCCGCTTCATCTTGCGCACCGATGCCAGCCTGCCCCGCCAAAGCCTGCAGGTGCAGGTACTTTCTTCCCATACAACCTGACCCCTGACCCACGCCATGCTCAGCATCACCAATCTTTCTTTACAGTACAGCGGCAAGTACCTCTTTCGGGAGGTGTCTGCGCAAATCCATAGTGGCGACCGGGTTGGCCTGGTGGGGGTCAATGGGGCAGGCAAATCTACCCTGATGCGCATCATGTGTGGTGCTGTGGAAAGCGATCCCGGGGTTGTCAACCGCGCTGGTTGGTTTTCCGTGGCCTACCTGCCCCAGGAGCAGAGTTTGGCCGGTCGGGGCCGCACCCTGTATGAAGAAGCCCAAAGCGCCTTTGACACGGTGCTGGCGCAACAGGAAGAGCTGGAGGAACTCAACCGGCAGTTGGCTGATATCTGCCCGGATGATGCGGCCATGGACAGCTTGCTCGCCCGGCAGGGCGAACTGCAGCATTTGCTGGAAGACAGCGACCTCTTTCGCATGCGACCCCGCATTGAACAGGTGCTCTTTGGCCTTGGTTTCAAACAGGAGGATCTGGACAGGGATCTGGGCAGTTTTTCCGGCGGCTGGATCATGCGTCTGCTTCTGGCCAAGCTGCTCTTGCAAAAACCAGCACTACTGCTGCTGGATGAGCCCACCAACCACCTGGATCTCGACTCCCTTACCTGGCTGGAAGATTTTCTTTTACAGTACCAGGGTGCCATGGTGCTCATTTCGCACGACCGTGCCTTCCTCGACCGCATCACCAGCATTACCTGGGAATTGAGCCTGGGCAAGTTGAGTGTTTTTCGTGGCAACTACTCGCACTATCTGGCGGAAAAGACGCAGCGTCTGGAGCTGGAGCGGGCCGCCTACGACAACCAGCAGGCCATGATCCGTCAGACCGAACGCTTCATCACCCGCTTCCGTGCCAAGTCCACCAAGGCGCGACAGGTGCAGAGCCGGGTCAAACAGCTGGAAAAAATGGAGCTGATCGAACTCTCGGAAACAGAGCGCAGCATCCGCTTTGGTTTCCCGCCTGCCGCGGCCTCGGGCCGGGATGTGCTCACCCTTCAGGGTGTGGGCAAGAGCTTTAAGGGCAAAGAGGTCTTCCGGAACATGTCTTTCTCGTTGCAGCGGGGCGACAAGCTGGCGGTGATTGGGGTGAACGGCGCGGGCAAGACTACGCTTCTGAAGATACTGGCCGGGCTGGAGAGAGCAGAGGGCGAAATCAAATACGGCCATAACGTGATACTTTCCTATTTCGGCCAGCACCAGGCCCAGGAACTGGCCGGCGAGCTGAGCATAGTCGATACCGTCTACCACGCAGCCACTGAGATGAGCATCACCCAGGTGCGCTCGCTGTTGGGCGCCTTTCTCTTCACCGGTGATGCAGTGGAAAAGCAGGTGCGGGTGCTCTCCGGTGGGGAAAAATCGCGGGTGGCCCTGGCCAAAATGCTGGTACGGCCCGCCAACCTCATGCTCCTGGACGAACCCACCAACCACCTGGACATGAGTTCGCAGGAAGTTCTGCAGGAGGCCATGGCCCAGTATGAAGGCACGATTATTGTGGTGTCGCACAACCGCTTTTTCGTCAACTCCTTTGTCAACAAGGTGCTGGAAATCAAAGATGGCCGTGCCACTCTGCACCAGGGCAATATTGACGACTACCTGGAGCGTCGTCAGCAGTTGGAGGCGGCGAGCAGGCCGGACAGTGCCTCCGTGCAGATGGCTGAGGCTGGCCCTGCACACAACAGTGAAGAGTTCGGCCGCAGTCCTGACAAAAAGGAGCTGCGCAGGCAGCGGGCGCAGGAACGCCAGGCTCTGAACAAAAAACTTGGTCCGTGGAAAAAGAAAAATGATGCGGCCGAAGCTGAAATAGAACGGCAAGAGGTGCGTAAGACCGAACTGGAATCCCTGATGGCCGATCCGGAACTGTACAGCGATCAGCAGCGCTGGACCGAAGTCAGCCGCGAATACGCCCAGGTGGAGCGGCATCTGGAGCGGGCCTATCAACGCTGGGAAGAGGCCCAGGAAGCGATGAGCGCCATTGAAGCGGACTTGAACGACTGATCTTGAACCGAAACAAAAAGGTAGTCCATGCGCGCAGGCAGCCCCATGCTCTAAGCAGAAAACAATTTCCTGACAGTTCTTCTCTGGGGTGCAAGCGGATATGCTTGCAATGTGACGGCTAAAGAGGATACATTCACCCCTCTATGGAATGATGAAAACCGCTCCATAACTGGGCGGTGTAGGAATATATATGGCGCATGCCTGCGCCCAAGGAGGACTCATGAAAAAAATGTGGATAGCCATTGCCGCGGCACTGCTTGTAGTGATCGGTTTGGTTCTTTTTGTACCGAGTCGGCAAAGCAGTCCAACAGTGGAGGATCTGGCCGAATACATGCCCCAAGATGCCCTGCTGGTGCTCTCACTGACCAACCTCAACACTGTCACCGACAACTTTGCCGCAAGTCCGCTGGGCCAGTTTTTCGCCAAAGATACCATGCACGCCATCCTTGCGGACATGGACGCAACGCCTGATACAATCCAGGCCTATGACCAGTGGTTTGACAACATTGCCAACACCATGAAACATCCGGTTTTCCGTACGGTTTTTGGCGATGATCTAACCATGGCGCTTCTACCACCAGATACACAGCTCCTCTCGGAAAATCCGGAACAGGCCCTCCGCCGCGCTGTGCTCGTCTACGCCACCACCAATGCAGGGGCTGCGGCCGAGCTTTTCGGCGGCATGGCCAAGGGAATCACCGTCAGCAAAGAGCAGACCGATGGCTTGGAGCTGACCCGCATCCAGGTGGATAACGGCAGGGAAATCTTCTACGGCTACAATGCAGGGGGATTGGTTCTGCTGGCCCAGGACAAGGTGCCCCTTGTAGCCGCTATACAAACCAAGGAATCCGACACCTCCCTGAAGACACAGGCCTCATACCTGGAGGCCACTGATTTCTGGCGGAAGGAATCCACACCCTCCGATACCTACAGCCGTGCCTATTACAACCTGGCCGGTATTACCGCCCTGCTGGCCCGACTGGATCAAGATCAGGACATCCAGGACATCGCCTCGTATCTGCAAGGCATGGATTATGGCTACGATGTCACTGGCAAGACCACCAAGGGTGTACAGAACAAGAGCCGAATCAAGCTGCGCTACGAACAACTGCACGACGTTTTCAAAGCCATGGTGGATGCAGCCGCAACTGACAGCCCAGCCCCCCTGGCCCTGCTGAACGAGCACACCCTGTTCTTCCAGTGGGGTTACTCGCTCAAGCCAGAAACCCTGCTTGCCCTGATGGCCACCGAGGACCAGGAAGAGTATGCCAGCCTGCAGCAGGAGGCACAAGATATCCTTGGTATTCCCCTGGAAGATGCAGCCGCCTCCTTTGGTCCGCTCTATGGCCTGGTACTCAACGATATTGTGGAAACCGGTATTTTTCCGCTGCCAGACATAACGGTCTTTGCCTCTGTGCGCAACCGTACCAACATGATCAGCATTGCCACTGCCCTCGACCAACAAATGACCACTGCCATTGGTCTTGCCGGTCAAGAACAGCAGCTGGCAGGCAATACCCAGCTTTACTCCTGGCCAGTGATGGGCGATATCGGTCTGGTTCCGGCCCTGGGCTTGAGCGACAACTTTGTTCTGCTTGGTTCCATGCAAAGCTCTGTGCAGCCCCTGCTCACCAGCCTGAACCAGTCGACCGCGGAACTCCCTGCAGCCTTGGCAGAGCAACTGGGTCCAGAATTGAGTAAAAAGTTTGGTCAGGCCAACAGCGGCGTCTATTTGCTGCGTTCCGCGCGACTGGCAGGCAAGTCGCAATCCACCCTGGAACTGCTCAACTCCCTGGCTGTTCCCACCACAGGGATGAGCTTCAACCGCTTCAGTCAGGAGATGGTCAAACTCATGCAGGCCACAGACTTGGTGGCCGGAGCGAGCAGTATCAGCAAGGGGTCAGCGCACTGGAATTGGGATACAGAAACGGTGTGGGTTAAGGCGGCAGCCCCTCAGGCAGAGGGCACCACGCCAGCTGGCAGCGCACAATAAAAAAGCCAACTCCAGGCAGCTGCATCGCCGGGTAAAACCAGGCGGCGCAGCTCCAGATGCTGGAAAAGGCTTGCCGTAAAAGGGGCAGAAGGAGTATGGATGCCTTCCTGCAAAACAATCACACTACAGACAAGAGCAGCTATGTTTCGGGCCTGTTGCACCATCGGTGACGCCAACCCACGATCCAATCCACTCGCTGCGGGCAAGGAGTAACAAATTATGGCAGAGGAACTGCAAGAACAACTCTGGCTTTCCGGTAACGAGGCCATCGCGCTTGGCGCCTGGGAGGCAGGGGTACGGGTTGCCTCCGGCTACCCGGGAACGCCATCCACGGAAATCATGGAAAACCTTGCCGGCTACGAGGGCGTGTATACCGAATGGGCACCCAATGAAAAGGCGGGGCTGGAGGTGGCCATTGGTGCCTCCTTTGCCGGTGCACGCGCGCTCGCCACCATGAAGCACGTGGGCCTGAACGTAGCGGCAGATCCGCTCTTCACCTCTGCCTATACCGGAGTGCGCGGTGGTCTGGTCATCATTACTGCCGACGATCCGGAGATGCACAGTTCCCAAAACGAGCAGGATAACCGCAACTACGCCTTTGCCGCCAAGATGCCCATGCTGGAGCCATCCGATCCGGCCGAGGCCCGCTCTATGCTGCAACGCGCCTACAGCTTAAGCGAGGAGCTGGATACCCCGGTGCTGTTGCGCACCACCACCCGCATTGCCCATGTGAAGGGGGTGGTGCCCAGGGGTGAGCGTCAGCAAACACCCGAGCCGAGTATAGAAAAAACTCCGGCCAAGCTGGTGATGCTGCCCGGCCTGGCCAAACTGCGCAGGCTAGCCATGGAGGAGCGCATGGCCAAGATGCGCGAGCTTGCCGAAACCCTGCCCGAAAACCGGATTGAACCCGGAGAGGGCCGGCGGGGCTTTATCTGCGCAGGAGTTGCTTACAACTATGTGAAAGAGGCCTTTCCCAAGGCGCCGGTACTGAAACTGGGCATGGTTTGGCCACTGCCCGAGCGGAAGATCCGTGAATTTGCTGCCAGCGTGGACGAACTGATGGTAGTGGAAGAGCTTGATCCCTTTCTGGAGACACACATCAAGGCCATGGGCATAGCCTGCCATGGCAAGGATCTGATTCCCAGCCGGGGTGAGCTGAACTCTTTTCTAGTGCGCAAGGCCATAGACCCTGCCTCGGTGGGCGAACTCTTCAAACCACTCGAGCTACCGATGCGGCCGCCCAACATGTGCGCTGGCTGCCCGCACCGGGGCATTTTCTACGGCCTGTCCAAGATGAAGGATGTCTTTGTATCGGGCGATATTGGCTGCTACACCCTCGGATTTTTACCGCCTCTTTCCGCCATAGATGCCTGCGTCTGCATGGGCGCCTCAATCACGGTGGCCCACGGCATGGCCAAAGCCCTGGGAGAGAACGGTACAGGCAAGGTGGTGGCAGTACTGGGTGACTCCACCTTCATGCACTCCGGCATCACCGGCCTTTTGAACGCGGTCTACAACGGCTCCTACGCCTCGGTGATCATCCTGGATAACCGCACCACGGCCATGACCGGGCATCAACCCAATCCGGCCAGTGGTAAGGGCATCCATGGCGATGTCGCCCCCCAGCTCGATCTGGAAAAACTTTGCCAGGCCCTGGGCGTGCCCAGGGTGGTGGTGGTCAACCCGCACGATGTGGAGGCTACCCGTGAGGTCTTAAAAGAGGAAATCGCCTCCCCGGATCTCTCGGTGATCATCAGTCGCGCACCCTGTGTGCTTTTGCCGGAGGAGGCACGGCGTAAAAAACCAGTCTATTACACCAAAACGGAAAACTGTACCGGCTGCACCCTGTGTGTACAGATGGGCTGCCCAGCCATCAGCTGGACGCCGCTTGGCCCGGAGGAAGCCGTGGCCCGGGGCTACCGTGAAAAACAAAAGGGCTTTGCCCGCATCACCGAGCTGCAATGTAATGGCTGCGGCCAGTGCGCAGCAGTTTGTAAGTTTGAGGCCATCACCCGTTACGAGGAGGAAGGCGCATGAAACCAAGTGGCAATATCCTCTTTACCGGAGTTGGCGGCCAGGGCATCCTGCTGGCCAGTGAACTCACCGCCCATGCCCAGCTGGCCGCCGGCTTTGACGTGAAAAAAAGTGAAGTACACGGTATGGCCCAACGGGGCGGTTCGGTGGAGGCGCATCTGCGCTACGGGGAAAAAGTGTATTCTCCTTTAATTGATCCCGGTACTGCAGATATTCTTGTGGCTTTCGAAATTTTGGAGGCAGCCCGCTACCTACCCTACTTGCACAAAGACAGTGCAGTGGTGGTCAATACCCAGAAAATCCTGCCGCCTGCAGTGGCCTTGGGCAAGGCTGAATATCCTGCCAATATTCTTGACGAACTGAGATCGCGCCAGATCAATGTGGTGGTCATTGACGCCCTTGCCGTAGCCCAGGAGGCAGGTGAACTCCTCACAGTCAATGTGGCCATGGTGGGCGCCATGTCCAACTTTTTGGCTGTTGATCAGGAAATCTTTCTGCAGGTGATCGACACCACCGTGAAGGAGCAGTTTCGCAGGGTGAACAAAAAGGCCTTTTTAGCTGGGCGGGCAGCGGTGCATGCCTGAACGGTCGGCAAAACGGTATCACATGAGGCGTTCATGATCGGGATCGATGAGATAGAAACCTTGCCCAGGACAGGGATTGAGTCCATTCAACTGCAGCGTCTGCAGGCACTGGTGACGCGGGTTTATGCCAGTGTGCCGCCATACCGGAAAAAGATGGAGCAGGCCGGCATCAAACCTGAAGACATCCGCACCTTGGGCGATCTGCAGCATTTACCCTTCACCACCAAGGAAGACCTGCGCGACAACTATCCCTACGGGCTGTTCACAGTGCCTATGGAGGATGTCATCCGCCTGCACGCCTCCTCCGGCACCACCGGCAAACCCACGGTGGTGGGTTACACCATGACCGATATTCAACTCTGGTCTTCGGTGATGGCCCGTTGCCTGGCCATGGCTGGCGTCCATCGCGGCGATCTGGTACACAATGCCTATGGTTATGGACTGTTCACCGGCGGGCTGGGGGCACACTACGGTATCGAGGCCCTGGGTGCCACGGTCATACCGGTGTCTGGGGGCAACTCCAAGCGACAAATCACTATTATGCGCGACTTTGGCTCAACCGTGCTGCTTTCCACCCCATCCTATGCCCTCAATCTGGCGGATGCCATGCAAGATGCAGGCATTGATCCAGGTGATCTGAAGCTGCGGGTGGGTATCCACGGGGCTGAACCCTGGAGCGTGAATATGCGGGAAGAGGTGGAGCGCAAACTCGGCCTGCGGGCAGTCGATATCTACGGACTCTCTGAAATAATCGGCCCGGGCGTGGCCATGGAATGCCTGCACTCCAGACAAGGCATGCACATCCTGGAGGACAACTTCCTCCCGGAAATCATCAACCCAGACACCTTGGAAACCCAACCACTGGAAACAGAGGGCGAACTGGTTTTCACCACCCTGACCAAGGAAGCCCTGCCGCTGATCCGTTACCGCACCAAGGATATTTCCCGCCTCACGCTCAAGCCCTGCGACTGCGGCCGCAGCCTGGTGCGCATGGCCAAGGTCAGTGGCCGCAGCGATGATATGTTGATTATCCGCGGGGTGAACGTGTTTCCCTCGCAGGTGGAACATGTGCTCATGGGTATTGACGGCGTGGAACCGCATTATCAGATCGAGGTGAGCCGGGACGGCAGCCTGGATGTGATGGCCGTGCTGGTGGAGGTGAGTGAGCGTGTTTTTTCAGGAGAAATCAAGGTGTTGGAACGTTTAACCAGAAGCATTCAAAGGGAAATAAAAGACATGCTCGGGGTAAGCTGCCAGGTGAGACTGGTTGAACCCCGCAGTATCCAGCGCTCCGAAGGCAAGGCGCAACGGGTCATTGATCGGCGTGCCCAGTAGGAGGGCAGTGACCAACCAGAGCAGGGGTCAAGGACTTCTGTCCACACCCCCATGCCCACATCTTTATTCGGGAGGCACCATGCAGGTTGAACAAATTGCCGTTTTTCTCGAAAACAAATCCGGCCGCCTGGCTAAGATCACCTCGATTCTGGCTGCCAACGACATCAATATCCGGGCACTTTCCGTGGCTGATACCGCTGATTTTGGCATTCTGCGCCTGATTGTCAATCATGTGGGAAAGGCACAGGAAGTGTTGAAAAAGGGCGGATTTACGGTCAGCAAGACCGATGTGGTGGCCGTGGCTGTGCCCGACCGCGTGGGCGGCCTAGCCGAAGTGCTCCGCGCTGTGACCGAAGGCGGCTACAATGTGGAGTACATGTATGCCTACGCCCACCGGGCCGACGGCAGCGCGGTCATGATCTTCCGCTTCGACGATATGCCTGGTGCCGTGGCCATGCTCAAGGAAAAAGACTTTACCCTGGTCTCCAGCCATGAAATCTGCGCTACCTGAGGTATCTTGTGGCAGCATCAGCAGTCGGCACAGTCTGCCATGACTCTTGAGCTTTTTTTCCAGTACCTGGTCGCTGGCATTACCTACGGCGCAGTGTATGCGGTGGTTGCCGTTGGCTTCAACATCATCTACAACAGTACTGGCATCATCAATTTTGCCCAGGGCGAATTCGTCATGCTGGGCGGCATGATCGCCATCAGCCTCGTCCAGTGGCTGCCGCTTGCCTGGGCCATTACCGCGGCTGTTGTCCTGACCATGCTTATTGGCGCGCTCATGGAGCTGTGCTGCATCCGGTGGTTGCGCCAGCCCAGCATCCTGCAGATGCTCATCATCACCATCGGTATATCCATCCTGCTCCGTGAAGGGGCGCTGCACATCTGGGGTGAGGGTATCCGCAGCCTGCCATACTTTTATGGCGACGCCATCACTGCCTGGACATTCGGCCCGGTGCGCCTGTCGCCGCAGGTCATCTGGGTGCTTTTGGCCTGTGGCTGCATGGTGGCTGCGCTACACCTGTTTTTCAACCGCAGCACCCTTGGCCGGGAAATGCGTGCCTGTGCGGTGAACCGTACTGCTGCGGCCCTATGCGGCATCAAGACCCGCAACATGGTCACCCTTTCCTTTGTGCTCAGCGCGGGCATGGGCGCCCTGGCTGGCTGCATGATCTCGCCCATCACCTACACCCAGTACGACTCTGGCGCAGCCCTGGCCCTCAAGGGCTTTACCGCCGCCATCCTCGGCGGCCTGGGCAACTCCATGGCAGCAGTCGTGGCCGGCTTGCTCTTGGGTATCCTCGAAGCCTTTTCCATCACCCTGGTGCCTTTAGCCTTTCAAGATGCAGTGGCAGTCAGCCTGCTTTTGCTCATCCTGTTCATCAAGCCCCACGGCTTATTCGGCTCATCTGCGGCCGCCCGGCTCAAGGCATTCTAATGGTGGGACAGATGCGCACATCCCAGGCCAAACTGGGACTGTTGGTTGCTGCCGTGGTCCTAGTGCAGTTTTTCACCAGCATAACCGGCACCGAGTACTACCTTACCCAACTGACCATGGCCGCCTATTACGGCCTGGTGGTCATCGGACTCTGTGCGCTCATGGGCTATGCCGGACAGATCTCCATCGGCCATGCGGGTTTTTTTGCCATTGGCGGCTATATCTCCGCCCTGCTGACCACCTACGACCTTACCCCCTTTGCCGCCAATCCGGTGGTCGGACTGCTCAAGCAGGCCGGCTTGCTCTTTACCTGGGAAAATCTCTATGGCGAGAGCCTGCTCACCTGTGCCCCATGGACGGCCGGCCTTGCCGCCATTGCCGTGGCTGCCCTGGTGGCCCTGGTGTTGGGCATACCGGTACTCAAGCTGCGCGGACATTACCTGGCCATGGCCACCCTGGGGTTTGGCACCATTATTTACCGCATGGTGCTGGCACTGCCCCTCTTCGGCGAAGCAGACGGCATCTCCCAGGTGCCTGGCTTTGTGCTGTTGCCCGCGGGTTTATTCAGCCCAGGGGCAATCATGATCAGTGGAGAGAGTAACCTGCGCATCTTTAACTACTATGTAGCCTGGGCCGTGCTGCTCTTGGGGCTGGTACTGTTGCTCAACCTGATGACCCGTTCCCGTTCGGGCCGGGCCCTGCGTGCCCTGCACAGCTCAGAAGAAGCAGCCGAAGCCTGCGGCGTGGATACCAGCCGCGCCAAGCTGCAGGTCTTTGTGCTCAGCGCGGTCTACGCCGCCCTGGCCGGTGTACTGCTCACCCACTTCAACGGGGGCATAGGCCCGGAAGAGGCCACGGTAATGAAATCGGTGCGCTATGTTGCCCTGGTGGCTGTTGGCGGTATGATCAGCCTCTGGGGTACATTGCTTATGGGAGTTGGTCTGTCCTTTCTTTCCCTGCGTGGGGTCTTTGGCAGCTACGACGATGCGGTTTTTGGTCTGATTCTTTTGGCAGTCATGCTCTTTGCACCCGGCGGCCTGTTGCAGTTGAGCAAGCGCATCCCCTGGCAACGTCTGTGGTCTGCCACCCGCCACAGGCAGAGTTGAGAGATACCCCCATGCTCGAACTACACAAGGTGCACAAACATTTTGGCGGTCTGCAAGCGGTGGACAATGTCAGTTTCACCGTGGCCACTGGCTGCATCAAGGGGGTGATCGGCCCCAATGGCGCAGGCAAAAGCACGCTCTTCAACCTGATTGCCTGCAACACCCCGCTCAGCAGCGGGAGCATCCGCCTGCATGGCCGGGAGATTCAAGGGCTCAAAGCCCATCAGACCGCTGCCTTGGGCATTGCCCGCACCTTTCAAAACATCAAGCTTTTTACCGGTATGAAGGTGCTGGAATGTGTGATGGTGGGGGCACATACCAGGGGCCAGGCCGGCTTCCTCGCCGGCATGCTGCCTCTGCCCAAACACCGGCGAGAAGAGGCGGCCATTCGGGATAAAAGTATGGCCTGTCTCGAATTTTTAAATATCGCAGATCTTGCCCACATCCCCACAGATGCCCTCGCCTTTGGCCAGCAACGGGCAGTGGAACTGGCCCGGGCCCTGGCTGCTGATCCGCAGCTGCTACTGTTGGATGAACCAGCAGCCGGCCTCAACATCTACGAAACCGCAGAACTTGGCCGTCTGATTACAACAATCCGAGAACAGAACATCACCGTGCTCTTGGTGGAGCACGATATGTCCTTAGTCATGGATATTTGCGATGAAATCGTGGTGCTCAGTTCAGGCCGTAAGCTGGCAGAGGATGTGCCCACGAACATTCAGCGCAATCCCGAGGTCATTGCTGCCTATCTGGGGGAGGACTATGAACCGGCCAGATAAAAGCACCATTGCCCGGCCCTTCTGCCCAGACCATCAGGGGGAGATGCAGCCATGCTGACCATCCGCAACCTGGAGAGTGGCTATGGACAGCTGCGGGTGCTGAAAAATATCTCCCTGCATGTGCGGTCAGGGGAAATTGTCGCCATCATCGGCGCCAACGGGGCTGGCAAGACCACCCTCGTGCATGTGGTGGCCGGGCTGCTTAAACCTTGGCGGGGAGACCTGTTCTTTCAGGAAGAAGATATCACCCGTACTCCAGTCGAGATCATGGCTGCCCTGGGCTGTGTGCTGGTGCCAGAAGGGCGCCAAGTCTTTGCCTCCATGAGCGTGGAAGACAATCTGTTGCTGGGCGGCTCCATCCTGCGTAAAAGAAACGGTACAGCAGCCCTACGGAGCCAGATGGAGCAGCAATACGCCCGTTTTCCCGTGCTCCAGGCCAGGCGCAGCCAGCTGGCCGGCACACTTTCGGGTGGCGAGCAGCAGATGCTGGCCATGGCGCGGGCGCTCATGGCCAAACCGCGTCTGGTGATGATGGATGAACCATCCACCGGCTTGGCTCCACTCATTGTGCGGGAGATTTTCACCATTATTGCCCAGCTCCGTGCCGAAGGCAACACCGTGCTGCTCATTGAACAAAACGCCCGGGCAGCGCTGGACATTGCCGACCGTGGTTATGTGTTGGAAACCGGCAAGATCATTGTGCAGGGCAAGGCTGCGGAACTTTTGGCCAACAACGATGTGCAACGGGCCTATCTGGGCAGAGAACAGATAGGCTGAGCTGTGGCTGGCCGGCCATTTTTCACCTGTCAGCCCCACATCCTTTACAAACCTTTATACAAATTCAACCGCTATGCTCTGGGAACCGGACAAGGAATGTATCAAGGAAGATGACCTCAAACAGCTCCAGCTGGAACGGCTGCAGTCCACCCTCTACCGGGTGGGTACCCATGTCCCCTTTTACAGGAAAAAATTTGAGGAGCTACGCGTCAACCACGATGATATCCGTTCTCTGGATGATCTGCGCCGCCTACCGTTCACTGTTAAACAGGATCTGCGCGACAACTATCCCTACGGTCTCTTTGCCGTACCCCTGCGCGATGTGGT
Organism: Desulfobulbus sp.; assembly: GCA_040776885.1. Classification (GTDB taxonomy): domain Bacteria; phylum Desulfobacterota; class Desulfobulbia; order Desulfobulbales; family Desulfobulbaceae; genus Desulfobulbus. The sequence continues at coordinate 41,695 of JAXGZR010000003.1, forward strand.
GCGGGTACACGCCTCCTCCGGCACCACTGGCCAGGCCACGGTAGTGGGATATACCAAAAATGACATCAGAACCTGGTCGAATCTGGTGGCCCGCATCATTACCGCGGCAGGCGTGGGCAAGAACGATGTCATCCAAATTGCCTTTGGCTATGGCCTGTTCACCGGCGGTTTTGGTTTACATTACGGGGCCGAGCTGATCGGCACCTCGGTCATCCCCATATCTGCGGGCAATACTAAGCGCCAAATCCAGATCATGCAGGATTTCAAGAGTACAGCCCTGGTGAGCACGCCCTCCTATTCGCTGGTCCTGGCTGATACCATGATGGATATGGGCATCAATCCCAGCGGTCTTTCTCTGCGCTACGGTCTTTTTGGCGGGGAACCCTGGTCAGAGGCCATGCGACAGGAAATCCACCAGAAACTGGGCATCCTGGCCACCGACAACTATGGCCTATCCGAAGTAATGGGCCCGGGTATTTCGGGCGAGTGCCAGGAATGCAATGGCCTGCACATCAATGAAGACCATTTCCTGGTGGAGGTGCTGGATCCTGTCACCCTGGAGCCGGTGCCAGAAGGAGAAGTGGGCGAGCTGGTCATTACCACCCTCACCAAGGAGGCCTTTCCCATGATCCGCTACCGCTCCAGAGATCTGAGCCGCATTCTGCCCGGCACCTGCCCCTGCGGCCGCAGCTTCAAACGGATGGAACGGGTAATGGGCCGCAGCGATGACATGCTGATCATCAAAGGGGTCAATATCTTTCCGCTGCAAATTGAAAAGGCCCTCTTTGAAGTGGAAGGTACCAAGCCGCACTACCAAATCATTGTTGAACGGGAACACCATGCCGATCGGGTGACCGTACTGGTGGAGGTGACAGAATCCCTCTTTTCCGACCAGATGAAAAAACAACGCGAGATCGTGGATCAAATCAAGCGCCGCCTGAGTTCCCAGCTTGGGGTGAACATTGAGGTAAAACTGGTGGAAGAAAAAACGCTTGAGCGTTCCGAAGGCAAGGCCAAACGGGTGATCGACAAGCGTTCTTTCTAAGATGTCGTGAACTCTTGCAAAAAAAATACGACAAATGCCAATTGATGCTTATTCTTGTCATATTCGACAACTGCTGCATTGCTCCAAAAAAGCAAAATGCTTGATGATTTTGCCCAGTCAACGCCAAAATGTGCGTTTTTTTATGGAGGGACACTCATGAAAAAGATGATACTTGGCTTGGCCATTTTGGGTAGTGTTTTTGCTTTTGATACAGCCCTGGCGGATGACGTGGCAGGCACGATCACCGCCATTGATTCGAAAAATGCCAGCTTTATCGTTCAAAGCATAACCTTCTATACCAACGCTACAACCGATTATGACGATGGTCTTAAAAACTTCGCCGATTTGAAAATCGGCGACAAAGTTGAAGTGAACTTTGCTGTTCGGGATGGCAGGTATGTGGCCACCGAAATAGAACGGACCGAACAATAAAACGAGTCAACCGGACCTACAGGTGATCATCACCCATGCACCGGTTTTTTTATATTTTCATAACACGTGGGAGTAAGGACAGTATGAAATGGTATACAGCAGTGGTTGTCAGTTTTTTCCTGCTTGCCGGCGCAGCCTTTGCCGCCGACAAGGCGAGCATGCAGACAGAAGAGCAAAAATTCAGTTACGCCATGGGCCTCTCCCTGGGTAAATACTTCAAGGAGCTGGAAGAGAACTTTGATCTGAATTTGGTGCAACAGGGTATCAAAGATGGTTATGGCGATGCCAAACCGCTTTTGACCGATGAGGAAGCCCAGGAGATTCAACAGAACTTTGCCAAGCGGCAGCATGACAAGCAGGTGCAGAAAACCGTGGTCATGATCCAGAAGAACCGCAAGGCTGCCGATGATTTTTTGGCTGCCAACAAAGGCAAGGATGGGGTACAGACCACGGCCTCTGGCCTGCAGTACAAGATAGTTAAGGAAGGCAAGGGAGCCAAGCCCAAGCCTGAAGATATGGTGCGGGTACACTACAAGGGCCGCACCCTTGACAATGAAGAGTTTGACAGCTCCTACAAGCGCAACGAACCAGCCGAATTCATGGTTAGCCAGGTGATTCCTGGCTGGCAGGAAGCCCTGCCACTCATGTCGGTGGGTTCCACCTTCGAACTCTATCTGCCACCTGATCTGGCCTATGGTGACCGCGGTGCACCACCGGCCATCGAACCTGGTTCACTTTTGATCTTTGATGTGGAATTGCTCGATATCATCAAGGAAGAACCCAAGACCGAGGCAGATAAGGTAGAGGTCAAGCCCGAGGAAAAGAAGTGAGCTGAGCCAGTCGGAGTCAGTTGTGCGCAGCAGATGCGCATGATGTTGTCGAAAGTTGTGCGTTCAAGCCGGAGCATGTTACTGCTCCGGCTTTTTTATTTGAAGACCGTGTCCAGGCCCATGGCGTTCTTTCTGGCAAATTTCGGCAGTATTTTCGGTCGGGCGCGGTGGAGAAAAAAATAACCTATGGACAAGAGGCGTAAAAAGAGTAGCCGATCGATCAGCCGGTAGCCAGGTTGCCGACGAAAGACAATGTTGGCCAACCAGCCCAGGTAGCGACGCTTGACACGAAAGGGTTTGAAACTGGTTTTCACGCGGTATCGGTACCGGCTGCCCAAAGGATAAAGGCGTTTGTAGCGCCTTTTCGCTTCTTTGATGCGCAGCCGTATTTCGGGTGTGTAAGGTAGAAAATAGTACTCCCGCGCCAAGGCAAGCAGAGTGAAGCTCTCGCGCATAAAGCGGATATCAGCCACTGGCATGGCCGCACTTTTGGCCAGTTCGATCATCATATCTATTTGTGCCAGGGCCTGGTAGCCACTGGCAATGCAGCGGCGCTGGTCGCGCACAAAATACCGCATCAGCTTACGCATGGAGTGGTTGATAAACATGGTGTTCCAGTACACGGCCAACAGTGGCGGAATGCGCACCCTGCGGAAAAAAAGCTGTTGACGAGCATAATCCGGTATATAGAGCAAATCCTTGACCACCTGTTCAGAGAGTTTGAGCAATTGTACCAGGGCCTCGGGTGCCAGCACGCCATGGAGCGTACAGTAGCGGCGCACGGCCTCCTCCGGGGTAACCTGATCGCGGAAAAGTTGGATGCAGACAAAGGCGTTAATTTCCGTCCAGACAGCATTCCTGTCCAAAAAAGCCAACCTGCGGAAGGGCAGCCAGCCACCGGTCTGGCACCAGACAGAAATACCAAGCATGTTCTTGGCCCGACCCAGCTCACAGGCATAAGCAGCGTAATCCCCACCGATAAAAGAAGGGTATTCGCCACAGCCCTCGTATTCCCGCCGTGCCTGCAACTCGATAATCTTTTGCACCGTTGTGCCGAAAAAATTTTGGTTCAGCTGCAGATAACGGAAAAAATCCGAATCACCATATTTCATGGACAAGACAAAAGCGCTGCTGTCAATGCCGTCCAGCACACGCGTCAAGGTGTTACTGCGCCAGATGAAATCGCCGACACTGTAGGCACCCACTGTCCAATTACGCAGGATCAGCAGACGCTTTTCACGCTCAAACAAAGGGATGAGAGTTTTCAACAGGGCATTGAGCTGGCTTGGCCGGCGGATGCACAGCTCACTGCGCATCAAGGTCTTCACATCCCGGCCGTCGCTCTCACCAATGCGCAAAATCACCCCGCTGACCTCAGGGAAATCAGCCAGAAAACGCTCAAGGAGGGTATGGATGAAACCATGCGTTTTTTTGTGATTCTGACCAAGCTGTGCCTTCAGTGCCGGAGTGAAGGAAAGCACATCCATGGTCAGGTAGATGGCCAGCCCCTGGGCGCGAAGAATGGCAAAGAGCGAGCGGAACTCCTCCTGCAGCACCTGCACCATGTGACGATGTTCGACTTCGTACCAGGGATGATCAGCCAAATGAGCCACATCATCCAGACTGACCGCATTGTAACCCATGGCATGTACCCGGCGGGCCAAAAGACGCATGTCTTCGGCTATGCGATCAAACTGGGCCCTGCGTTCAGGTCCATCCAGGGCAAGATGATGAAAAGGGATTTTCGACCAGTTGATGCGTCTGCGCCGGTAGCCCCTAAAAAAAGGGCCGATAGCGTCGATAAGAAACAGTTCCATGCCAACCGCAGCCTGCCTTGCCCAAAAACATTATGATTATCCATGCCAGTAGCCTGCAAGTCTGCAAGCCTTTTAGGGTAGGCTACAAGGGCAGCGGAGGTCAAGGATGAAGCGGCGAAATTGGGGAGCAGCGGAAAAAGCAGGGACAGATCAGGATGCCTGTCACTATTGTGCTTATTGTGCTGTTCTTCCATGCAAATAAAAGCCGGCATGATTGCTCTTGGCATTAGATGTGGTAGTTACAACTTGATCTGACAGTTACCAGTTTTTTCCTGGTATTTGTCAGGTCAGATTTGATTCAGGTTTTTATCCTGCCACAGCTTCTTGCCGTCCTCAAGTGTTTCCATGGGTGTTCTGCCACAACACATTTTCCCTTAGTGCGTTCTTGCAGTGTTATAGAAAACAAGCCACACATCCAGATGGGCCTGCAACTCCTCAATACTTGTATACAGCTTTCGTAAAAAGCTGTATATGTTCGCTGCGCTCAATGGCAATCAGCACCTCGCGCAGTGGCGAGACGCTTTTGCGGATAAAGATCAGCTCGCGCTTGAGCCGTTGGATCAGGGAAAAGGTTTGCATATCCACACTGCCAAGCAGTTTACCCTCCGCCTTTTCCATGGTCTTTTCCAAAGCATCGCTGATGGTGAAGTAGTGATCCACTACACCATCCATAAGGGCATAGGCCAGGTAGTCTGTGCCCATGTGGCGAAGACGCCCCTTGCCCTCCAAAATGCGCAGGCGCAAACGCTCGATCAGGGCATCTGTCCCAGCCCGGGTATACTGGTTAAAGCTGATCAGACAGTCTGCAAAGACCAAAAGGCTGAGTTATCCATCCAGTGAGGCAACCCGGTATTCATTGACCTGTTCTTGACTGTAGCAGAGGCAGAGATGACCAAGTGCGGTTTCGCGGGGCTGCCTGGGCAATCATGAAGTTTCGTCCTGTGCCGGGATGCGGCAGTGCACAGCAATAAGCGCAGGCAAGTTGCTCGGCAGTGCCTGGGCAATTTCCGGGTAGCTGGCAAGCAGTGTGTGGAGTTCCTGCGCCAGGGCCGGCGGTACAGGGAATTCCCGGCCATTGATCTGCAGTGAACAGCGTAGTTGGGCATAGTGCTGCCTGCGCAGGTTTTCAAGAAAACGGACAATATCATCTATTTCCGTACTGCGGAAAGAGGGCAGCGGTCCCTGGAGTGGGGTATCGCAGACCACGGCGATGACCTCGGCACCAGCTTTTGAGGCAAAGATGGCTGGCTCGGCAATACCCTCCCGCCGTACTTCGATCTTGGGCAGGCCCCTGGCGCTTTTAAAACCCTCGACCAGCACAAAATCCAGGTCAGCAAAAAAACGCCTGGCCAGCTCCAGCGGCTCCCTGCCCAGCGCATCGCTGCGAACAATGAGTTCGTCCGGCGCTGCCAGGGCCACCCGCACCGCACCAGCCTGGCGGTAGCGGCTGGTATCACTTGTTGGCCGTTCTGGTTCAAGCCCGGTCTCCTTGGTGCCCTTAATAACCCCAACTGTATAACCACGGGCCCGCAGATCACCAGCCACCTGCACCGCCACTGTGGTCTTGCCGCTGTTGTGCCAGCCGATAAAGGCTATAAGAAAGGGCATGTGATCCACTCAGGCAAAGGTTGTACGCCCAGGTGTGCATTTCTATGCATGGGCTACCTATCAGCACAGGTAGCACAGGTCAAAAAGAAAGGCCTGTCAAGCCACCACCGTTCTATGAGATCTAGGCTGCTGTCCGCAGGGTTTTGAGACCATGTGGGCATACGGCCGAGCAAATGCCGCAGCTGTGGCCATTATGATATTGGGCATAGTGTGTTTTTTTCCAGTTATCGCAGGCATGCACGTCGAGCAGAGCCTCCCTGGGCATTCCCGCAGACCATACCGCGCCCTTGAGTGCTTTGGCAGGGCAGGCAGTAATGCATTGTCTACACGAACCGCAAAAGCTGCGCTCCAGCGCTGGACCAGGCTGAGTAAGGGGAAACGCAGTGAACACTGTGCCCAGGCGTACCCAAGGGCCAAACGCGCGGGTGATGAGCTGACAGTTACGACCAACCCAACCAAGCCCTGCACGGGTAGCAGCTGTTTTGTGCGGAAAATCTCCACGTACGCCCACCGGATCGCTGCGCCTGGATGCAGCCAGTGCCTGGGCACGAATCCCCCGCTTGTGCAAGGCAGCCGCAAGCTGAGTGGCAATGCTGTTGATACGCCCATTGACCGCTGCATACAAGTCAGCATAGGCTTGGTTGGGACCCTTGTGGATGCTGAGCATCACCGCCCTATCCATGGGCAGGGCAAAGGCCAGAGCTGCCTCGAAGCGCCGGCCCAAGGCGTCTGTTGGTGTGGCAAATGGGCGCAAATCAGCCACTCCCCACAGTGGCACCCCTTGGCTGTGCATCCACTCGTCAAGCCAGGAACAATCTGGCCCGCTCTCCGGCCAGTGCAGAGCAGTGTCGGTCACATCGGGTGCACCGGTTATGCTGGCAGAGAAATTCATCTGCCCCCTTACTGCTCCAGCAAAACGAACTTGCCGTCCTGAACAGTGAGCATGACAAAGGCATCTGCATCCAGGCCACCGTGGTCTGTGGCAGAATAGTTGAAGGTGCCTGCCGTGCCGATGAGCCCGGAGGTGTTTTCCACTGCATCACGGACCTTGGCCGGCTCGGTGCTGCCCGCCTTTTTGATGGCCTGGACCAGAATGTTGAGTGCATCGTAGGTATGGCCGCCAAAGGTGGAAATCGGCTCCTTGAACTGGCTTTCATAGGCTGTTTTGTAGGCCAAAAGCACCGTCCGCTGCTCCCCTTCCGGCAGGCTGTCAGCCACCAGCACCCGGCTGGCCGGAAACATGATGCCTTCAGCGGCTGGGCCGGCTGCTTCAGCATACTTGATGTTGGCAAAGCCATGGCTCTGGTAGAGCGGTATCTGCCAGCCAGCCTGGCGGATATTCTTGGCCAGAATGGATTGGGCCGGCACAATAGACCAGTTCACCACGGCCTGGATGTTCGGGTTTGCCCTGAGTTTGGCCACAATAGCGGAAAGGTCGGTGGCGTTTTTGTCGTAGACCTCCTCTGCCAGGATGCTGATGCCAAAGGCAGGTGCGTGTGCGGTCAGTTGTTCTTTGCCTGCTTTGCCAAAACCGTCATTGGCCGAAAGTACCGCTATTTTGCTGATACCCTTTGCCTGCATGGATTTGAAGATATGTTCGGCAGCAAAGCCGTCGCTGGGGGCAACCTTGAAGATATGGGGCAGTACTGGCTGCACAATCACATCTGCTGCCGAGCAGGAGAGCATAATGGTTTTGCCGGTCTCACAGACCCTTTTGATGCTCAGGCTTTCGCCGCTGGTGGAGGGGCCGATAATGGCCAGCACCTTCTCCTCCTCAATCAGCTGTTTGGCAAACGAGATAGCCCTTTCTGGGCTGCCGCCCGAATCCTTGACAATCAGTTCGATGCTGTGACCGTTCACTCCTCCTTCACTGTTGATGCGTTCAGCCAGCATGCGCAGCGAACGCACCTCTGGCCCGCCCAGAAAGGCGGCTGGTCCTGTTTCCGCAAGAATGGCTCCCACCTTGATGCTGGCGGCAAAAGCCTGCGAAAGCGGGAAGACGCTAAAGAGAACAAGGGTTGCCAGCACGATTAGGGTGCACAGGCCGCGCAGGACAGGGGTGTTTGTGGTATTTGCAGGCATCATAAGCTCTATTTTTGTTTTTATTTGAGGTAATGGCGTGGTTGGCATAATGGCCAAGTCAGATTTTTTTGTTTTCCAGCTTGCGCTTGCGCCCGGCCGTGTAGTGTCACCAGGGCCGAGCATCAGCGCCGCTCATGAAATCTGTAATCGCAAGAAAGACATCAAGCACACAAGGGTCCTGCCTGCAAGCCGTAAGTCCGCAGAGCCGCTCGTACAGGGCATAGGGATCCTGGTCGATAAGATCAGCCGGTTTATAGATGCCCAAGAGGTTCAACTCTGCAGCCATGGCCTTGCCGATGTTCGGCAGATCGCTCAGCTGTTCAAGCTCTCTCCGGAGGCTTTGAGCCAAGTGCATGCCGTACCGGTTAACCTGCTCTGCCATTATTTCTCAGCAGCCAGAATGTTTTCTGCAAAGTGCAGGGTGGCAAAGTAATCATCCACGGTCTCAGCCCGGCGAATGCGCTCAACACTGCCATCCTGGCGCAGTAAAAGTTCCTGCGGCCGCAGCCTGCCGTTGTAGTTGAAGCCCATGGCCTGGCCATGGGCACCGGTATCCTGAATCACCAGCAAATCACCTTCTGTCAGGCGGGGTAGGGTACGCTGAATGGCGAATTTATCGTTATTTTCGCAGAGCGAACCCACCACATCCACCACTTCCTCGGGTCGATTCTCCACCCCTGGTGCTTCAATGTGGTGGTAGGCGCCGTACATGCCCGGCCGCATCAGAGCCGACATGCAGGAATCAACCCCCACATAGGTGCGGTAGATCTCCTTGCGGTTGATGACCCTGGTCACCAAAACACCGTGGGGACCGGTTATGAAGCGACCGCTCTCCATATACAGGGCCGGGCTGTAGCTGTAGTCACTCCTGAAATTCTGCATCAACTGACTGATCTCACGACCCATGGCCGCCAGGTCGAGCGGCTTGGCCTCGGGTGTGTAGGGGATACCCAGCCCACCGCCGATATTAATGAACTCCATGCGGATCCCCAATTCCAGTTCAAGCTGCCTGCACATTTCCAGGAGCATGGCTGCTGTTTGCACCATGTAGCTGTAGTCCAGCTCGTTTGAGGCCAACATGGTGTGCAGACCGAAGCGGCGCGCACCGCGCTGCTGCGCCTGGCGGTAGGCATCTGCAATCTGCTCGTGGCTGACCCCGTATTTCGCCTCCTCGGGTTTGCCGATAATGGCATTGCCAGTACGGCGATTGCCAGGATTGTAGCGGAAGCAGATCAGCTCGGGCATGACTGGCACCTTGGCCACCAGTGAAATGTCATCCAGGTTGAGGATGCAGCCACCCTTGTCGGCCGCAGTCAGAAAATCCGCCTCGCTGGTGTTATTGGAGGTGAACATGATCTCTTCGCCGCGCGCGCCAATTTGACGGGCCAGCATGAGCTCGGGAACAGAACTACAGTCAAAACCAAAACCCATGGACTGCATCAACGTCAAAATGGTCGGATTGGGCAGGGCCTTGACCGCAAAATATTCACGGAATCCACCTGCTTCGGCAAAGGTCTGCTTCAGCTCTTCGCCAGTGTTGCGGATGCCGTTTTCGTCGTAGATATGGAAGGGCGTGCCAAAATGCTTGGCGATACGTTCCAGTTGCGGATAGAGTCGTTCTCTATAGCTGTTGCTGATGGGCATGTCTGTTCCTGTATGTGTGCGGTAAAAAGCTGCGCTGCCTGTTCCTACCTGTTCAACAGGTGCTGCAAAGCGGGGTTGCAAATCTGCCAGCCCAGCATTATACCGTGTTTACGCAAACAAACCAAGGCATTGCAGCGGACAATTCCAGAAGTCCTGTTTGCCGGTTGTACTTGACCATTTGTGCCTGCACTGTCCGTCTGCAGCAGCAAGCAGGCACCCCATACCTGTTGTCCTTGACCTTTTACCCCACTCTGCACCCATGTTCCTCGTCTACAACGCTCTGACCCTGCTTCTTTCCCCTGTGCTGGCGCTACTCATGGGCGCAGCCCTGCTGCGCAAAAAATACCGCGATCGCATACCAGCCCGGCTGGGCTGTGGCCTGCGAAGGCAGGGCAAGCACTTGCAACCCCAACCTGAACCGGAGTTGGAGCCAACGTTGGAGTCAACCAGCACTGCCCCCTTTTCTGCCCCTGCTACGATTTGGGTGCATGCCCTTTCGGTCGGAGAAGTGAGCTCGGCCCGTCCCCTGCTCCAGGGAATACGCACAAATATGCCTGGGGTGCGCATCGTGCTGAGCGTGACGACCCGTACGGGCCAACAATTAGCGCAAGAGATGCTGGCTGACTGCTGTGATGCGATCATTGCTGCACCCTATGATTTCTATCCGGTAATCCGGCACGTTATCCACCGAATCAACCCCCAAGTATTCATCCTGGTGGAAACAGACTTCTGGCCCAACTGGCTGCATGTGCTGGCGCAACAGGGAGTGCCCGCGTACCTGGTCAATGGTCGTATTTCCGCGGCTTCCTTTGCCCACTACCGGCGTTTTGCCTTTTTTTTCCTTCCCATGTTCCGCTGCCTGACTGCCCTGTGCATGCAGACCAGGGAAGATGCCAACAAAATGACACAATTGGGCCTTGATCCTGCCCGGATACACAGCCTGGGCAACCTGAAATTCGATGCTGCCACAGGCTTTTTGGGCAATGGCAGTGCCCAGCCAAAGGACAGACAAACTTTGCGACAGGAGTACGGTTTTGACAAAGCTGCACCACTTTTTATCTGTGGCTCCACCCATGCCGGAGAAGAGGAATTGCTGTTGGCCGCCTACAAAACCCTGCGCCGCGAGCTACCGCATCTGCAGCTGCTGTTAGCACCAAGGCAGATCGAGCGGGCCGCGGCCATTGCCGAACTGGCGACTCATCACGGTATTGTCTGCCGTCGCCGTAGCCACAACAAACAGGAAACTGGCCCGGTCTTGCTGCTCGATACCCTGGGTGAACTGGCGGCCTGCTACCCCATGGCAGATCTGGCCTTTATCGGCGGTTCGCTGGTGCCTGTAGGCGGGCACAATCCGGCGGAGGCAGCCGCAGCACAGGTGCCGGTCTGCTTTGGCCCGCATATGGAGGATTTCAGCGAAATGAGTGCTGAGCTCATCCACTGTCAGGCTGCGGTACAGGTGGAGCCGACCACCCTGCTAGCCACTGTGCGCGGGCTTATGCAGGATGCTGCACTGCGCTCCCGCATGGGCCTGGCTGCCCACACATGGCTCCGCAGTCAGCAGGGTGTGGTGCAGCGCCACCTGGCCTTGCTGGCTGCCCATTTTCCAAGGCACAATCTCTAGCGTCCAGTACGCTCCCAACAAGACAAGCTCGACCAAGGCTTATGCAGGCAGTTTTACTGTGGTGTCGCCATCATCTCCTGCCCCTGTTGACCCTGTTGTTCATCCTGGGGCTTGTCGCTGCCCGCTCGCTGGCCCTGGATCTTCCCCCTGCTGCTCTCCCGTTCTGGTTTCCCCATACGCTGCTGGCCCTGGTGCTGCTCTGCCTGCTGGCCATGTTAATACTGCCTGCACAGATCGGGCTGGTGGCAGCTGCCCTACCGCTTTTTTTCTGTCTTGGTCTTGTGCATGGTTGGCACGCCCTGCAAGCGCCCACAAATACACAGCATATTAACCATATGCTGGAAGAGAGAAGCCGGGTCAGCATCTATGGCCGGGTGCTTGGCCTGGTTGAACGCAACGGAGAGCGTTCCCGCTGCATCCTGGCAGCATACGGTCTGCTTCACCATGTGCCAGGGATGGGCACAGAAGTACCGCCCGCAGATTTCATTCCAGTTTCCGGCAGGGTGGAGTTGCGGGTGCGAGGCCAGCTGGCAGCAGAGATCGTACCAGGCACGGCAGTCATGGTTCTTGGCTGGGCGGACAAACCGCAAAAACAGCGCAATCCTGGCGGCTTTGATGCCGCTCTCCATTATGCTGCCCAGGGAATTGATGCCATCATGTGGCTCCAGTCTGGTGATGCCCTCCTGCACCTGGCAGAGCCAGAACCATCCTTGGCCCAGCGGCTTCGCTTTGTTCCTGAAAAGTGGCGGCAGCACAGCGCCCATTTCCTACAAAACAACCTGCCGCCCGAGGTTGCAGGAGTCTACCAGGCCCTGCTCATCGGCTCGCGCCAAGGTGTTTCACCGGATCTGCTCGAGCGTTTCAAAGCCAGCGGCTGCATGCACATTCTCGCCATATCCGGTTTGCACCTGAGTCTGGTGGCTGGCATGGTGGCGGTCCTGCTCTATTGGCTGTGCAAACGCTCCACCTGGCTGCTGATCCATGGACATGCACCCACTATGGCCCTGGTGTGCACTGCGCCCATACTCCTGCTCTATGCCTCTTTGGCTGGCATGAACATTCCGGTGCTGCGGGCACTGGTCTCTGCACTGCTGGTACTGTGCGCCGTGGTCCTGCGCCGCCATCGCCTGCAACTGCACCTTGTTGCCGGGGCAGCCCTGCTACTGCTCGCCCTCAACCCACTTGCTCTGTTCACAGCCTCTTTTCAGCTTTCCTTCAGCGCCGTGGCTGCTCTGGTTCTCATCTTGCCCCGGCTGCCCTGGTTTACGGAAAAGCAAACCGCACAAGGACACAGCAGCCGTATCAGTCGCATCTGGGCGGCTGTTTTGTCGGTGTTTTTGGTGTCGCTGGCAGCAACGCTTGGCACCCTGCCCTTTATGCTCCACCATTTCAACCGGGTTTCCCTCATCGGGCCGCTCATGAATATTTTGGTGCAGCCACTCCTCTGCCTTTGGGCTCTGCCCTTGGGACTACTGGCCCTCCCTGTGCTGCCGCTCTTTCCTAATTTGGCGCTGGCCATACTCCAGGTGGGTGGCTTGGGTATCCAAGGTGCGCTCTACCTCCTGGCCTGGGCAGAACAGCTGCCCTTTGCCTCGCTGTGGACGATCACCCCGCATAGTGCAGAAATGCTGCTCTTCTTTCTGATTCTTCTCCTGTGGATGCAGAACTGGCCCAGGCGCAATGTCTGGCGAGCAAGTGCTGCCCTGCTCAGCGCTATTCTGCTTTGTTCCCTGACTACTTCGCTCTGGCTGCCGTTGGCAAAAAATGAACTGCGCATCAGCTTCATAGATGTGGGCCAAGGAGCAGCCAGCCTGATGGAACTACCAGATGGCCAGCGCATTCTCCTTGATGCCGGTGGCTATCAGCAAAGCGGCTACGATGTGGGCTCCCGTATTGTGGCGCCTTTTCTCTGGCAGCGACGTATTTGGCGACTGGATGCGGTGGTGGTCAGCCATGCAGATGCAGACCACTACAGCGGTATGCCCTTTCTCATTGATCGTTTTGCGCCGCAAAAACTTTTTGTCAGCCCAAGTTCGGCCATCCAGAACAATGACAACGCCTATTGCCAGATGCTCCAGCAGGCGCAGAAACAGGGAGTGCAGATTCAAGAGGTACAGGGCAGACAGCTTATGGTGGCCAAAGATGATCTGGTTGTGGAACTCCTGGGACCTACACCGGCGGAAGAGGCACAAGGCCTCAGCAACAATGACCGCAGCCTGGTGCTGCGGCTCCGCTATGGGCACAGGGCTTTTCTCTTTCCCGCTGACATTACCTTCCATCGTGAGGCCCTCCTGCAAGAGGCAGCCCAGGAGGGGCGGTTGCAGCTACAGGCCGACCTGCTGGTGGCAGGGCATCACGGCAGTAGTGACTCCACCAGCCCGGCCTTTCTGGATGCTGTGGCTCCTCAGGTGGTGGTGGTTTCAGCCGGTGCATCCAGAAGGGGCACGCATCCAGCCCCTGCCCACCTGGATAACTGGCAGCAACGCGGCCTTTCTGTATTCAACACCGCCACCAGTGGAATGATCGAGGCCCAAAGCAATGGCCAGCGCCTTTGTGTACGCAGTGCCACGGCGCAGCAGTGTTTTGAATAAAATTGCGATCCAGTCCATTGTGCCCTGGTGCACTTCGCCTTGAAGGTACCAGTCAGCCTGTGCTATAGAATGATGCCAAGATGTCTGTAAAATTGGCGGTATCATCACCTGCGCCGTTACCTTGCCGGGCAGTGCAGCACCAAGGCCTTCCAGGCGTCGGAGCTGCCCAGCACACCCATCGTACATAAACACCGTGGAAAATCACCGCGTTTTCAAGGTCAGCGAGCTGACCACCCATATCCGCAGCCTGCTGGAAGATGCCTATCCCTTTGTGCGAGTGGCAGGCGAGATCTCCAACCTCAGCCAGCCGGCCTCGGGCCACCTGTATTTTACCTTGAAAGACGCGCAGGCCCAGCTACGAATTGTGCTTTTCAAGATGCAACGGCGCTATCTGGCAAAAGAGTTGCGTAACGGCATGGAGGTTATCTGTCTGGGTCGCATTTCGGTGTACGAGCCGCGGGGAGAATACCAACTCATTGCCGACACCGTGGATTTCCAGGGGGCTGGCGCCCTGCAACGCTCCTTTGAGGCCTTGAAGGCAAGGCTGGCGGCAGAAGGACTTTTTGACCAGGAAAAGAAACGACCACTACCCTTTGTACCCAAACACATCACCCTGCTCACCTCGCCCCAGGGAGCGGCCCTGTATGATTTTCTCAGGGTGGCCCGGCGGCGCTTTCCTGGTCTGCGCATCAGCATCTATCCGGTACCGGTGCAGGGAGAGCAGGCAGCTGCGGCCATGGTTGCCGGGCTCGAGCGCATCCGCAGTCAGCTTGCACCCGATGTGTTAGTGCTCTGCCGGGGTGGTGGTTCAGTGGAAGATCTATGGGCCTATAACGATGAGCACCTGGCCAGGGCCATCCGCCAGGGCAGCGTGCCGGTGGTCAGTGCAGTGGGCCATGAAATAGATTTTACCATCGCGGATTTTGCCGCAGACCTGCGCGCGCCCACGCCCAGCGCTGCCGCCGAACTGCTTGTGCCTGAGCAGCTTGCCCTGCAAAGGACTGTCCGCATGCACGAGGCAAGGTTGCAGCGCCTGATGGAGCAAACCCTCAACCATGCTCAGCAGCAGTTGCAGTTTGCCCGGCACCGGCTACGCACCAAACTCCACCCTGTGGATACGTTGCTGCTCCGGGTGGATCAGCTGAAAAGCAGTTTGGTACAGGCGTTCAGTCGACACTTGGACACCCAAGGTGGACATGTGGCGCAACTGGAGCAGCGGCTACAGCTCGGTAGCCCCAGATTTCGCCTCATCCGGCAGGGGCAGGAACTCGCCGACCTGGAAAAGCGGCTTGTGCGGGCGGGTACGCATATCCTTGCCCAGTACGAAGGGCGTTTTCTACAGGCTGCTGCCGTGTTGCGGGCGGTGAGCCCGCTGGCGACCCTGACCAGGGGCTATGCCATTGCCCGCAAGCACGATGCCGCCCACACCATCATCCACGCGGCCTCCCAGGTTGACCCCGGAGAGAAGGTGGAGCTCCTTCTGGCAACAGGCAGGTTGGAATGCCGGGTGGAGGCGGTGTTGCCCGCAGACACCGCCTTCTTTCCGGCCCGGAACACAAAAATTTAGCGCAGGATGCTATCAACCTGGCGGTCGATTCTGGCAATGACCAGGGTCAGGTCTTCGGAAGTTTTTTTGGAGGCATCCTTTAGCTCCTTACCCCATTTTTTCAGCATATCTGTGTCAATTTTACGGATATCGTTCTCCTTGGCCCATTCCCGGCCGATTTTGTCGCCAAGCTGTGCAAGCTTCTTTTGCTGCTCCGGCTGCTCTGCAGGCGGCAGTTTGGCCAGAATATCTGCAGAGATATCCACCCAACCATCCACCAGCAGATTGCCTTCCTGAAAGGTTTTGTACCACTTCTGCTCTTCGGCAGAAATGTTGCCGGGAATATTATAGCTGACGCTGATTGCAGGTTGATCCAGTGCCTTCGCTGGTGCGACTGCATAAAAAAACGTTGCCAGGCACAAGCCGGCCATGACTGTGGTAATAGACAAAGAAGGTTTCATGGTGTGTTGTTCTGGTTGTTGGTTGTTTTTAAAAGGTTTGTTTGCTGGAGAGCCGCGGCCATGCTACATCGTGTTGCCATTGTGCATGCTTATCAGGCCAGTGGTGACTGGGCCTACTTTGCTGTGCTCACCTGCGCCTCTGTAAAGGTAGCCATCTGGGTGAGGATGGCCACGGCAGCATCGACAATGGGCATGGCCAAGGCCGAGCCAGTGCCTTCCCCCAAGCGCATGTTGAGCTGCAACAGTGGCTTGCGCTTGAGGCGCTCGAACAAGGCGGCATGGCCGGGTTCCACGCTGGCGTGCGCACAGATGATGTAGTCACGTACAAAGGGCTCCAATGTGTAGGCGATGAGCGCGCCGGCCGTGGAAATAAAACCATCCACCAGCACCGGTTTCCTGTTGGCAGCCGCACCCAGAATCAGCCCGGCAATGGCGCCGATTTCAAAACCACCCACCTTGGCAAGCACATCCAGGGCATCTGTGGCATCGGGCTGGTTACGGGCGACGACCTGCTCAATCACCTGTATTTTGTGCTGCAGCTGGGCATCATCAATACCAGCCCCCCGCCCGGTGAGTTCCGCCACTGGCCTGCCAGTGATGACTGCACTTATGGCCGTGCTTGGAGTGGTGTTGGCAATGCCCATCTCGCCGGTGGCAAAAACATCCACGTCTGGAGCCAGGGCATTGGCCACCTCGATACCTGCCTCCACCGCCATGACCGCATGGGTACGGCTCATTGCAGGCCCATGCAGCATATTGGCCGTGCCCCGACCGATTTTTTTGGCAAGTACCGCGCCACATTGTACCAAATCGGTAAAATCATCCTTTGCGCCGACGTCAACCACGCAGATATCCGCCCCGGCCTGTCGTGCCAGCACACTGATGCCTGCTCCACCGCGTACGATATTGTACACCATTTGGGTGGTGACCTCAGCAGGATACAGGGTAACATTTTCTGCAGCAATACCGTGGTCACCCACCATGACCACCACCTTTTTCCTAGCCACAGGGGGATGCAAGGATCGGGTGATACCGGCCAGGTCCACGGCCAGATCCAGCAAATCACCCAAGGCCCAGTAGGGCATGGTGAGCGTGCCCAGGTGTTCTTGTGCCCGCGTGCGCCACTCGTTGTCCTGCGGGTAAATTTTACGGAAGGTATTTTCCAGAAAGCTGGGAGGCGTACTTACCGATGGCATGAAGACTCCTGTGTCTGTACAATGGATGCGTAGTGGGCAGGCGGAATGTTTGTGACTGAATCAGGGCCGGACAAGCAGCTGCTGGTCAAAAAGAATGTCCTTGATGTGCAAAGCAATGGTACTGCTTTCCCTGTTCTTGGTCTCAATGATATGATGGGCATTCTGGCGGTAGAGCGGCAAGCGGTCGTGGTAACGCTTTCTGGCCTGATCCAGGTCCTGGAACAGGGGACGCTTGGCAATATGCTGCCCTCCTGGTTGGGCGAGCAGGCGTTGGTGGATAGCATCGAAATCCGCATGCAAATAAAAAACATGCCCTAGATCCATCAGGTTGCGCACCATGAAAAAACCACCGCCAGTGGAGACAATGGTTTTGTCCACCGAGCTCGCCAGCCAATCGGCCACATCCTGCTCCAAACCCCGGAAGGCTGCTTCGCCCTGGTTGGCGAAGATGGCACTAACCGAGCAATGGGCCAGGGATTCGATCAGATCGTCGGTGTCCACGGCAAAAAGACCGGTGGCTGCAGCCAGGGCCCGGGCAGTGCGGCTCTTGCCTACCCCCATAAACCCTGTGATAAGGACATTATTTTTCATGATCAGTAGATTCGCTGACGTATAGTATGGTATCTTGGCTGCAGGTTTTTCTGTATACACGAATAAAAGGCGAAGGAGTACCATACCATATCTGGGCTGCGCTGTCCGCCCAGAAAAACATGCCCACGATACAACAGAAGCACAGACAGGCGGCTTCAATTCTGGGTTTACGTTGATCCAAACAAAGAACTGGCCGCAGTTGTATACAGTTCCTGCACAGCAGGTTCACCTATCAGTCGCACCTGTATAAGGAGGGAAGGCCATGGTTGAGGCACTCTATCTGTTTTTACAGCGCATTGGTTACCATCATCCCTTGCACCCACCCCTAACCCATTTGCCCATGGGGTTGGTCATGGCCTGTTTCATTTTTGCCCTGTTGGCCATGCTCCTTTCGCAGCCAGCCCTGTTACGCAGTGCCTATCACTGTTGTCTGCTCGCCGTGGCCGCGCTTGTACCCACCGTGGTCGCCGGTGTGCTCGACTGGTTGCACCGTTTTGGTGGCAGCATGGAGACCCTGATTGTCGTTAAACTGGTCCTTGCACCAGTTTTTCTGCTGGTACTCCTCCTGGCGCTTTGGCAAGCCCGTGCCGGGGCCACTGCAGGCCGCATGCTCGTGCTCTACGGACTTGCCACCTTGTGTGCGGTGGGCCTGGGCTTTTCCGGCGGCGAACTGGTCTATGGTGGATAGCTCGTTATCCCTGCGTTAAAATAAACACCTGGAAACTGTCTTGGCAGCGCAACGAGTTGCCCTCACCCGCTACGCCTGGCTGTCCATAGCCACGGCTTTGCTTACTATTGCGCTAAAAACATGGGCTTATCTGCTCACCGGTTCTGTCGGCCTGTTGTCCGATGCCGTGGAATCCCTGGTCAATCTGGCCGGGGCTGTGCTGGCATTGGTCATGCTGGGTTATGCTGCGCGGCCAGCCGATGAAAAACATCCCTATGGCCACAGCAAGGCAGAGTATTTTTCCAGCGCATTCGAGGGCCTGCTCATCATCTTTGCTGCCTGCGCCATTATTATTGCGGCCACTCTCAGGCTGTTTCACCCCAAGCCGCTGGAGCAAATGGACATTGGCCTGGTGGTTTCGCTTATTGCTGCCCTACTCAACTTCGCCACAGCCCGTATTTTGCTGCGTGCAGGCAGACAATACGAATCCATCACTCTGGAGGCGGATGGACAGCACTTGATGACCGATGTCTGGACTTCAGCGGGTGTTGTGCTTGGGCTTGTCTGTGCCTGGTTGACTGGCTGGCTCTGGCTGGATGCTGTTATCGCCATCCTGGTGGGTTTGAATATCATCCGTATAGGCTGGGGATTCTTGCGACGCTCCTTTGACGGCCTCATGGATGCGGTGCTGCCTGCGGAAGAGGTGGAGCTTATTGAAAAGATTATGGCAACGTATCAGGAAAGGGGCATTGCCTTCCACGCGTTGCGTACCCGGCGTGCCGCGTCAAAACGTTTTGTGTCTGTCCACATGCTTGTGCCTGGAGAGTGGACCGTGCACCATGCGCATTGCCTGGCCGAAGAGTTTGAAAACAAGGTACGGGCACAACTAAAAAACACCTCGCTCATCACCCACCTGGAATCCCTGGAAGACAGCAGGTCGTTTCACCACGGCTAAAAAAACAAGGTTGCGGTGGCCGCGGCAGAGCTGAGCTAATGGTGGCTGTGCCCAGCCACTCCTTGTCTCATGATTGTGGCATAATGGAAAAAACATATTCACCCAGCAGGGCGCCCATGGCCTTGGTGATTTCGCTGTCCCCGCCCGTTGCCGTTTTGGGCGAGGCAGGAGCGGCAGAGATGGTAGAGAGCTGCTTTTCCTGCAGGATTTTTTGACTGGCTGCATCAACCAACTGCACATCCATGTTGATGTAGGAACTGTTAGCTGGCGATCCAGCCCAGAGCCTGCTGTTTCTGGTTGTCAGGCGCATATCTGTTATCTGGCAGCGAACCAGAAGAACCGGAGATGCTGCCTTGTCCGGCGCGGTATGGTGCACCAGCTCAAATGCTTTTTTGGCCCGCAGGGCGGCTATGGTACTGCTCTGACATGTTCGCGCTGCCAGTGGATACTTTTTAACCATACCCACAGGAATGGCTACAGGTTCCACCACAATAATCTGGTACCGCTGGGGCAACAGAGCTCGTTCCTGCCTCGTGCTTTTTGTCTGCGTCCGCGTCTTTGGTAATTGAATTCCCTCTTCCTGGCTGGTGGCGCAGGCAGACAGAATCAAGAACCCTATTAGCCCCGCCAAAACGACAGCCTGTTTTTTCGTACCCCACCACATTGCTTCCTCCGCACAGGTTTATATGGCTCCATATAAACCGGGTTCTCCCTCCCTCCTGAGCGAATGATTCCCTCCCATTATAGGTAAAGGGCGGGGTGGGGTAAACAGAAACAAGGGCTGGGCAGCATTTTATCTGTGTATTGCTGTGTATTGTCGTGTATTGGGCAGCGCCCAGTGCACAGTAGCCTGCTTAGTGGAATGAAGTACATCTTACCGTCCCAACGTTAATATTTTTATATTTCATCATACAGGGGAACTCTGTGGCTTCTCCCTGTATAATGATCTTGCCCGTTGTTGAAGGCCACTTCGTTAAGCGAGTATATTCCCTTAACGGAGGTGTTCGATGACAACGAAAATAAAATCAGGTAGGAGCAGGCAAGGGTATTCCCAGCAGTACAAGGCAGCAGAGTCACTGGCCTTGGCGGAAAAGGTTGGGGTTGCGGCAGCAGCCAGGCAATTGGGGCTTCATGAAAGCCAACTGTATAACTGGAGGAGCAGGGCTCGCCTTTCACAGGATAAGAGCGCCGTGGAAGAACGGCTACTGCTGGAGAATGCCCGCATCAAGCGCCAGTTGGCTGAGCAGGCCAAGGAACTGGCCATCGTAAAAAAGGTCGCAGCGTACTTTGTCAAGAGCCTGAAAAGAAGTACGCCTTTATGCACAACCATGCAGACGAATTCAAGATCACGAGCATGAGTCGTGTGCTGGGCGTCTCTCGCAGCGGATTCTATTGCTTTCGACAGCGAGGGGGACAGTCAACGAAACGGCAACAACAGCGCATGGTTCTTGATAAGCTGGTTGCTGAAGCCTTTGCTGCCTAAAAGATGCAGGCAGGTTCACCTCGGCTGGTTCTTGATCTTTGTGATCAGGGCTACTCTTATGACCGCAAAACAGTGGCAGCCAGCATGCAGCGGCAAAATCTGCGAGCCAGGGCAGCACGGAAATACAAGGCGACAACCAACTCGAAGCACCATCTTCCGGTTGCACCAAACTTGCTTGCTCAGGATTTTAGTGCCGACGCTCCAAACCAAAAATGGGTCAGCGATATATGTCTTCAATGAGCAGCCCTCAGCACTGGGTGGTGGTGGGACTTGGGAGGGAGAGAGGGGATGTGGCTTCTTCTGGAAACAGCAGCCAGTCAACGTACTGTTTTTACGCAGCACAGGTTCTGTTGGGGGTTGTTTACCGCTACCAGAACTGCCAGGTTTTTTTGTGCGGGGAGGGAAGGGGCCGAATAACCGGTACAGAAGGAGGCGGCTCGTGGGCAATCAGGGCCCAGCACTGCCCCTGTGCCTGCAAGCTCCTGTTTGTCTGTGCAGGATATTTGCGCAAAAGCAAAAAGAGCAAGAAGGGTAATTCCAGGAGGCTGCTCCCCCTGAACAAACAAGCTTTGTGCGTGGAAATGTTTCTATAAAAGAAAAGCCCACCATACAAGCGGTGTGCAAGTGGTGTGGTGGAAAGAAGAGCCAGCTATTTCTCGTGGTAGCAAGTTGCTGGCAAGTGGAAGCTGAGCCTGTCGGGCCCTGCAAAAGCTCACCACAAAAACAAACAAGCACTCAGCTGAAGACTGAGTGCTTGTTTTATCTGGCGTCCCCAACCGGATTTGAACCGGTGTTGCCGGCGTGAAAGGCCGGTGTCCTGGACCTGACTAGACGATGGGGACAAGCTTGGATAGGCCCATGGTGGGTCGTGCGCGACTCGAACGCGCGACTCTCTGCTTAAAAGGCAGATACTCTACCGGCTGAGTTAACGACCCTCCAACCAAAGAGTTATCCTACTTACTCGCTTCATCCTGCGCTGTCAACTAAAATATCTGTACAATCAACGCAACAACCTTGCCACAAGTCCTTGCTCACCCATTGCCTGGCACGCCTTACATGCAGCTGCAAACTGCTTATTGTATGTCAAATGCTCATGCGTTTGCCCTGTTCACAAGACAAAAGGAGGTATGCCATGCGTGAAAAGGATGCTGCAAAAATAGTTCTTGCCAGCGCAGCAGCTGGTGTCTTATTCACTGGCCTACTCGCCTTTAGGGTGGTCAAGGGCATGCTGCTTTTGGGGCAATGCGTGCTGCACAGGCAGGAAAAACAAACCTTCCAGGACAAGGACAGATCCCCTGATCAATAAAGCAGTATAACAAGGTGCCAACCCATGCAAACAAGAGAAACCTGGAAAACAGGCATTTTGCCATTTTGCTTGACACAAAGGCCTAATCTTTCTATTTTGCAGGTTCAATTTGCTGGGGGATGGTCTAATGGCAAGACAGCGGACTCTGACTCCGCTTATCGGGGTTCGAATCCCTGTCCCCCAGCCAAGTAAAAAATCAAGGGAATAGGCTGTACTGGCCTAGCCTTTTTTCTTTGCCCTCCTGTTCTATCCCCCCCAGCCTGTTTCGTGCAATGCGCTTCAGCCTTGATGCGCATGAGTTGAAAGGGACCATCGGCATTGTTGGCTACCCGTGCGGTGTGCACGGCGTGGAGCTTCCCTCCCCTGGCCACGGCTTGGAGGTGCTGATATCGAATTTCAATTGATGTGGACAAAAATAAAAGCGGTTAAAGACAGCTTCTTGTCTTTAACCGCTTGATATTTTGTGGTACTCCAGGCAGGAATCGAACCTGCGACACCAGGATTAGGAATCCTGTGCTCTATCCCCTGAGCTACTGGAGCAGTTGAAGGCAGGGTTTTGGGTGCATGAATGCAATAAATCAGAAAAGGAGCACTGCCTTTACTGATGGGAGCACGACTTAAACATAAATGAACCAGCAGGGCAAGAAATTCTCCACTCTTGCCCTGCCGCAAACAAGTCGCCCCAAACCCAAACCGAGCCAACGCATCGTGTGATACAGTACTCCTGGCCCACGATGGTAAATGGACTGTTAAATGGACTCTCCGGCGGCAAGTTCCAAGGTGCCGTTGAAATCTTCCTCTTGAAAACCGAGATTCACCCGGCAATTACGACCCACCCGGGCGTTGGCAGGAATGCGCGCCTCCTTGCCGATCAGCGAGATACCGGTGTACAGGTGTTTGGGAAAGAGTTTATTGGCCACATGGAGTTGGTCGCCGTGTCCAACCACTGCTCCTTCGTAGACATACACACGCTTGTCGCAGATGGTTAAATCAACCACGGCATTCTCTTCGATAACCGAATCGTGGAAGATAACCGAATTATGTACCCTTGCTCCCTTACGCACCCACACCCCGGGAGAGAGTATGGAATTGGTGACTGTGCCCTCGATCACACAGCCAGCGCAAACCATGGAGGAGCGCACATCACAACCCGACACGAAACGTGCTGCCTGGCGGTCCATGGGCTGATCGCCGTATTCCGGATTGGAGCAGATCTCCCACTCTTCAGGCGAAATACCGGAGCCAGTGCGTAGCACATCCATGTTGGCTTCCCAATAGGCCTGGATAGTGCCAACATCACGCCAGTAGCCATAGAAGGGATAGGCAAAAACCCGGTCTTCATGGATGGCCCGGGGAATGATGTGCATGCCGAAATCCACCTCTTCCCGATCTTTGGCCAGGGTGCGCAACAGGTAGCTGGTATCAAAGATATAAATACCCATGGAGGCCAGATTGGTCCTGGGGATGGCGGGTTTTTCCTCCCAGTCGATGATCCGGTTGTCTGAGTCGATAATACCTGCGCCAAACTGGTGGATATCACGTTTGGGCACCACCATCATGCCGATGGTGACATCTGCCTTTTTGTGTTGGTGGTAGGCGAGCATGGCATCAAAATCCATGCGGTAGATATGATCCCCGGAGAGGATCACCACCTGATCGGCGGGATTGTTTTCCACAAAGTCAATATTCTGCCGGATGGCATCGGCAGTGCCTCTGTACCAGTCCGCATCCTTTTCGCCGGTGCGGGGGGGCAGAATCTTGACCCCGCGGCTACGGCCAGTGAAATCCCAGGCCTCGCCTGTACCGATATGGGCCATGAGGGAAAGTGGCTTGTATTGGGTGAGGACGCCGACCCGGCTGAGCCCGGAATTCATGACATTGGAAAGGCTGAAATCAATAATGCGGTACAAACCGGCAAAAGGAACCGCTGGTTTGGCCCGATGGCCAACCAAAAGATTCAAGCGGCTGCCAATACCGCCTGCCAGCAACAGAACCAGGGCATCGCCACTCTCTCTCATTGCAGTGCCTCCCCGTCTTGCAGGTGTTTCTCGGGCCAGGCTGCGGCAGCCAAGCCTGGGGCAACCACGCAGCCATGACCAATACGCATGCCGGCGGGCACGACATTGCGCGACCCGATGACTGTCACGCCACCGCTAGCGCCCTCTTCGGCAGGCGCGCCGATGATCGCCCCCCGGTTAAAAACCGTATCCACATCGCAGACCACCCGGTTCATACGAACGCCCTCATGAACGATGTTGTCAAAAAAGACGATGGAATTGTTCACTTCAGCCCCGCTGCGTACATGTACGCCCGGAAACAGGATGGAGTTGCGCACAACCCCTTCAATCACGCAACCGTCATAAACCAGGGAGTTGGACAGTTTGCCCTGGGAGCCAATCCTCACCGGCTGGCGGTTGACAATGTCCCGGTGATGGAGATTGGTACGGACACCCCAGGCTTCCATATTGATTTTTGGCGAATCCCCAAGCAAATCCATGGAAGTTTGCCAGTATTCATCAATAGTTTTGGTATATCCCCAATATCCCTGGAAGGCGTAGCCGTACACCTTGTAGTTTTGTTGCATCATCATGGGGATGATGTCGCGGCCAAACTCATAGGAGGCAGCATCCTGATTTTGGGTCAATACCTTGATCAGAACAGAGGGCTTGAAGCAGAAGAGGGTGAGCGAAGCCCAGGTGCTGTTGGTCTTTTTCGGTTTTTCCTCGTAATTGAGCACCCTGCCGCCGCAGGGACCCTCATCGGCAATTTCAGCCACACCAAAACGAGAGGCAGACTCAACAGGCACTTTGACAAAGGCGGCGGTCAGGTCGGCGTCTCGTTCGTTGTGGTAGCGAATCATTCTGCTGTAATCCATCTGGTAGATATGATCGCCGGAAAGAATCAGCAAAACCGCGGGATTGTAATGTCGGATGAAATCCAGATTCTGAAAAACAGCATCTGCCGAGCCCCGGTACCAGTGGGGATTGCTGTAATCCTTGAAGGGTGGCAGAATGGAAATTCCCCTGGAACGGCCCACCATATCCCAGGCAGCGCCGGTGCCAATATGGTTGATCAGGGAGTAGGAACGGTACTGGCTGAGGATAGCCACCCGCTCAATGCCCGAATGGAGCAGATTGGAAAGGGCAAAATCGATAACCCTGGCATAACCGCCAAAAGGAACAGCCGATTTGGGCCGGTAGTGAGTCAATACGCCGAGTTCATCGACACGGCCTCCGGCCAGTACCATCGCCAAAATAGAAGGTCGAATCATACGGGATAGCCTCACTGATTGTATGGAAGCACTGCTGTTTTTGGAACGCGTATAACCAAAACAGCGCAGCTTGCGGGAAGTTACTTACAATTATTATCTGTACATGGCCTGTGCCGCAAGGGCTAAAAAACCATTTGTTGGGATCTTGACACATCCCCACAAAACCGCCTGTTTATTTTTTTTCGTAGCGGGCAGCCAGCCGCATAAGGGTTTGGGTGGTAAATTCGGTCCCTTCCTTGATCGGCAGGCTCTTCATGGGCATCTCGGCCCGGGCAGCCTCCCGATGACCGCCGGCAGATCCATACTGGTTAAACATCTTCTTGGCCAGCTTACCGGCGTTTTTCCGGTAGCCGTCACAACGGAAAACCACCACCAGTTTCTCGCCATGCTGGCCGGAAACAATGACCCAGTCGAACCCCTCAACATGGTTGAAAAAATCTGCTATAATGACAATGATATCTGGGGTCCCCACCCTGCCCAAATGGGCGAACGCCTTACCCTTACTGCTTTTTATCTCGGCCAGTGCTATACGAAAATAACGCAATTCCGAGCGACGCAAGGCGGAAAGTTCAAATTTGCGCACTAGGTTCAGGTTGGCAATATTGAACAGGTAGCGGAAACTGGTGCCATCTGCAGGTTGTACGGTTTGCCGCTGGAAGTTCTGGGTATCCACCTTGATCCCATAGTAGAGCGCCGTGGCCAGGGACACAGAAGGTTTAATATTGGCTGCACGCAAATATTCCACCATAATGGAGGAGACTGCACCGTATCCCGGGCGGATATCGATGAAGTCGGCATTCCATCCGGTGGTTATCGGATGATGATCGATGACCGCAGTAAAGGTCATCTTCTCGAAGACAGGCAGGTGGGTGGGTTGTGAATCAACCAGGATGCGCTTGCTGAACTCCTTGCCGGCCAGGGCGTGCAGACGCTCGATGGGTATTTTCAAGCGCTCCACCATGGTGATATTGTTGAGCCGACGAATTTCATTGGGATAGCCGATGGTCACGCTTTGTACCCGATAACTCAACAATCTTTTTATGGCCATGGCCGAAGCCAGGGCGTCCGGATCAGCATTGATAACGATGAGCACATTGTCGCTGCGCCCAAAATGGGCCCAAAAACCGTGCAACCGTGCCAACGCGGAATTTTTGCTGGGACTGCAGGTAATGTTATCCTGCGCTATCTTTTCCAGCCGTTTCGGTGTGGTAGAAGCCATAAAAAAGAAGTAGTATGGAAATGTTGAGGCAGGAAGCGCTTGGCCGTCGGCATACCCGAAACGAACTGAGGCTTCCTCCTGCTGCAAGACCTGCTTACAGCTTACCACAAAAAAGACAGGTTGAGCAAGCCTCTCTCCAAGGAGCAGTGGCTTACATCAGGGTAATTCTCTAATCAATGGCTTGCATTGCAGCCAAACTGTAAAGACGGCCGGGGCTACACAAGCAAAAAAAAACCGTGTCGTCAGGGTCGCATCTTGCTTGTTCCTACAGGACCAGGTTCCCCATTCTCCATCTTCTTTCATTGTTATACATCGTGCTGCTCACTCGCTATATCCTTTGGAATTTTCTGCGCAATCTGGGCATGTTGTTTGCCGCGCTCATTTCCCTGTACCTGCTCATCGATTTTTTCGAGAAAATTGACAACTTTCTTGAAAAGGGCAAATCCGCAGGCTTGATCCTCAAGTTTTTCATCCTCAACATCCCCTTTATTGTTGAACAGATGAGCCCGGTGTGTGTGCTGCTTGCCGGGGTGATCACCCTGGGCGTACTCAACCACAGCAATGAGCTGATTGCGCTCAAGTCTTGCGGCATTCCCTTGCGAAAAATTACCGCCCCCATCATTGCCGCGGGCATGGTCTGTATCCTCTTTTTCCTGGCACTGTCCCAGTGGGTTTTGCCCAGGACCGTCTCGGTCACCAACGAAATTTGGAACAAGGAAGTGCAGGGCCGGGTTTCTTTGGGCATCTACCGTAACGGCCGTTACTACTACCGCGGTAAAGATGGATTTTACTCCTTTATTCGGCCTGATCCCCGCAAAAATATTTTCTACTTCTTTTCCTACAGCACCTGGAATGAGGACTACGAACTGGACTCCATCCTTGCCGCCCGGGGAGCGGGCTGGATGGATAACAGGTGGAATCTGGCGCAGGGACAGGAACAGCACAAAACCGGAAAGATACAATACAACACCGAAGTTTTCCGGTTTAAATGGAGGGACTTTCCCGAATCACCAGACAGCTTTTTTGTTCCTGCCTATCGCAGTATGGAGCTATCTTTGCTGGAATTGTACCAAGAAACAAAAAATACGAATTCAAAGGAGGAATCCAACAGGGCTTGGGCCGAATTTTTCGGTCGCATTTCCTACACCACTCTGGGTCTGCCCTTGCTGCTCCTGGGCCTGCCGCTTTTGCTGCTTGTGTACCGGAAATGGGGGAGGGATCTGTCCCTGGCTATCCCGGTGAGTTGCGGTATGGCTTTTCTCTGTTGGGGTGCCTGGGTAATTCTGCAGTCACTTGCCAAGGTCAGCTACATGAATCCCCTTGCTGCTGCCATCTGCGTGCATCTTGTGGTTGGTACCGCTGGCTTGATTCTTTTAGTACGTGAGGATATCTGATGGCAGAACAGGTGGGCATTGTGGGCGTTCCTCCGCTGGAGGTGATTGCCACTCTCAACCGCGAGGGTGCCCGTATCTTTGATTTGGATGAACCACAACCGCAGGTACGCGTACCCATTGAACAGAGCGCAGCCTGGGTGCCACGTGTCTACTGCGCCATTTTGCGAACCGTGGTGCTCAACGCCATGCTACTTGAACTGAACCGCATCTTCATTGATGTGGGGCCTGGCAAATGCGATGCAGCCCTCAATATCGCCGAGGTACTGGATGACATGCTCGCCATTCCCATCCACCGCACCCACAACCAAGACCGCATCGCCTATGGCTTTCCCCTTTGCACCAGCGCCATGCCCATGGTGGAAAAATTTACCCTAATCAGTAAAAGTGTACAAAAAGCCATTCCCCACCAGCCACGCGAGCCCTGCACGCCGCTCTGCGGCTTTTGGGGTGTACCACCAAGGGATTTCGCACTGTTGCACCTCTTTCCCGAGCAAACCCACGTCTTTGGCTGGACCCGCTGCATGGAGAACAAAACCCCGGCAGACCTCGAATTGGAACGCCAGTTCGATCCATCTCTGCCCACTGTTTTTTTCACCCAGACATTCTGTGCCAAATCTGCCCTGGCCCATCATCTTGGCCGCAGGCATCCCCAGGCCCTGGTGATAGACTGCGATGTCAGCCCCAGCAATTCGGCCCGGGCAAAAATCGAGGCGTTTCTTGAACTGTCTGGCGTGCCCAGTTCCGCAGGTGCGTTGCTCTGATGCTCCTAGCGGATTTCGGCACCACCTACTGCAAGCTGTTCGACACGCAGCGCGACACCCGGGCCCGCGTTGTTGCCAGCCGTGCGCTGGAACCCGGCTTTCAAGCCGATTTGGCCACTGGCCACAATGCCGCCCGCCGCAGTAAACGCGCGGTCAACGAACTCAGCGCCCTGGCCAGAGGGGGGCGCCGGCTGATCAGTGCCGACAGCTTTGTGCTTTTAGACTGTGGCAGCCGTGACCTCAAGTTTGTCCGCTTTGCCCAAGGCAGGGTAGCGGATATGGGCTGGAATGCAGAATGCGGAGCCTCCATGGGTTTTACCATCGAACTGCTGGCCACCTACTATCAGTTGGACTATGCAGCCATGGCTGTTCCCCAAAACGGTTTTTCCATCACCTGCGGCGTGCTGGGCATGAGCCACATCTTCGACGCCGTGGTGCAGGGCAGTTCCGAAGAGGAAGCTGTTGCCCGCTTTGTGCGCGGCATTGCGCTCAACGCCCACCGTTTTGCCGGCGCTCCGGAAGAAGTGTACCTGTCTGGCGGTTTGTGTAACAATCCGCTCTTTGTTGCCTGCCTGCCCTGTACCGTCCATCTGCTTGGCCGCTTTGTGCTGCTGGAAGGACTGCTGGACCTGCTCGGGCATGAAAAAGGACACATACAACCGTGAAAAATCCACCCAAGCCTCGCACCTATGTGCACCTGGGCCTGAAGTGCTGGGGCGGGCACAACAGAATTTTTCTGGCAAATAATCTGTATTTGCGGCACAATGCGAACCAAATGTTCTTTGGTGACTGGACGGGCAGAGGTCCGTCTTTCTGTCTATTTAGTTACGTTTCCTTGTTTTTTGTATAGCTCTTGATTGCCAACACATTATGGGATTATTGACCGGTGCTGCCTCGCTGACCCGCTTTGCCGTGGAAGGCGACCTGCCTTCCTCCCCCTGGGATTTCATCGCCGAACAGATCAAACGCCACAGCTTCCGCGACATCGACGACACCCTAGACGAATATTCGGTGGGCTGGGTGTCAGTGGCCAATATGTTTGACTCCAGCTTTGCCTATGCCTCGTATGCTGCAGGCGATTATGTGGTTTTGACCCTACGCGTGGATGAACGCCGGGTATCCCCGGCAGTGTTGAAAAAATTCTGCCAGAAGGAAGAGGAACGCATCAAGCGGGAACAGCAGATTCCGCGCCTGGCCCGGTCGGCGCGCACAGAAATCCGCGAACGACTCCATGCCGAGCTGTTGCGCAAATCTCCGCCCATACCAGCCACCTATGATCTGTGCTGGAATCTTGCCGATGGGGTTGTACTGTTTTTTACCACCAGTAAAAAAGCTGTCGCTTTGCTGGAGGATCTCTTTAAGGAGACCTTTGGTTTAGCCCTGATCCTGCAAATTCCGTGGCTTGTCGGCCAACGGGTGGCCACAGGCGAAGCCCAGCGCAACTTCGACAGCCTGCAAGCGGCCGCTCTCCTGTAGCAGCTGATAGCCTTCCAGCAGTCCAAAGGCTGTGCAGCTCAACAGAGCAACAGCATGGACTGGGCTGATATTTCTGGGCTTGAGCGCTGTGGTTTTACCCATTCCACCGCAGACAAAAACAGGAAACGCCTCCATCAAGGCATCTCGTGGCCCAAACAGTACAAACACCTACACATACCCTCAGTGACGAATAAAGAGACAGGCAGCGCAACACTATGGATTTGGTCGATCTGATAACGGAAAAACGCTTTCTTGGTCAGGAATTCCTCACCTGGCTCTGGTACAAGTCTGAGGAGCACGGCGGCAGCATTTATTTGCCGGGCCGTGGCGATGTACTCGTGGTTTTCGAAAAACATATGCTACTTGAGTATGGCGAGGGCGAAGAGCGGGAAAAAGTGATTTGCCGTGGTCTGCAAACCGAACTCAAAGAGGCCAGGGCTGGCCTTTCCCTGGCGAAGAAACCGGAACAGGCGCGGCTGCGCCTGGGCTGGGGCGATCGGGAATTCGGCGTCACCCTGACAGCGGCAGTGTTTGAGTTCCGCAATATCCGCCTG
This sequence comes from Desulfobulbus sp., assembly GCA_040776885.1. Taxonomy (GTDB): domain Bacteria; phylum Desulfobacterota; class Desulfobulbia; order Desulfobulbales; family Desulfobulbaceae; genus Desulfobulbus. Next base: position 72,245 of record JAXGZR010000003.1, read on the forward strand.
CCCAAAACAGTTGACAGTGCAGATGAGGGTGAGGGACCCGAACACTTGGAGGCCCGTCTTTTGGAACGCATTGCCCTCTTTGAGTTGCTCTGCTCTCTGGTGCTCGATCTCTTTGCCCTTTTTATTGATATCCGTGCATCACAACAGTGGCCACAGGAATTGGCCGGCATACGTACCTGGATTGCAGAAGGCTCCCAACATCTTATCCATTAACATTTTGTGGTTGAGCACATGGAATTTGAAACCGTGATCGGGCTGGAAGTGCATGCCCAAATGAAAACCAACAGCAAAATTTTTTGTGGCTGTTCCACCGCCTTCGGAGCACCGCCCAATACCCACACCTGCCCTGTTTGCCTGGCCATGCCCGGCTCCTTGCCGGTTTTGAACCGCACGGTGGTGGAATCGGCAGTCAAACTGGCCCTGGCCACCAGCTCTACCGTCAACCGGGAAAACCTGTTTGCCCGCAAGAATTACTTCTATCCCGACCTGCCCAAGGGCTACCAGATTTCGCAGTTTGAACTGCCCATTGCCGAGCACGGCACCCTGGAAATCGAGGTCGACGGCAGCAATAAGAACATTGGCATCACCCGCATCCATATGGAAGAAGATGCGGGTAAACTGGTGCATGACGAGCACGAGGCACTCAGCTATGTTGACCTGAACCGGGCCGGCATGCCGCTTCTGGAAATTGTCAGTGAGCCGGATCTGCGCTCCCCAGAGGAGGCGGTTGCCTACCTGAAAAAACTGCACGCCATGGTCCGCTACCTGGACATCTGTGATGGCAACATGCAGGAGGGTAGTTTCCGCTGCGATGCCAACATCTCACTCAGGCCGCGGGGACAAAAGGCATTCGGCACCCGCACAGAACTCAAAAACATGAACTCGTTTCGCAATGTGCAGCTGGCCCTGGAATTTGAAGAACGGCGTCAGCGCGACATTCTTTTGGATGGCGGCAGCATCAGCCAGGAAACCCTCTTGTGGAACCCAGATACGAACCGCACCGAAAGCATGCGCGGTAAAGAGGAGGCGCACGACTACCGCTACTTTCCCGATCCTGACCTGGTGCCCATCCGGGTAGATGAAGCAATGATTGCGCAGTTACGCGAAAATCTTCCGGAGCTGCCCGATGCACGCAAAGCCCGTTTTATGCAAGAATATGAACTGAACGACTATGATGCGGAACTGCTCACCAGCTCAAGGGATCTGGCCGATTTTTTTGAAGCAGCCAACCAGGTGTGCGCACAGCCCAAAAAACTGGCTAATTTCATCGGTACCGAACTCCTGCGCGCCTTTGCCGCCGAAGAGATGCACCAATGCCCCATCCAGCCACACGACTTGGGTACCCTGGTAGCCATGATTGAACGCGGCGCCATCTCCGGCAAAATAGCCAAAAGTGTTTTTGCCGACATGCTCGCCAGTGGTGGTAATCCAGAAAAAATTGTGCAGCAGAAAGGGTTGGTACAGATGAGCGATGAAGACGAGCTTCTCGCCCTGGTGCGGGAGATTGTTGCCGCCCATCCAGAACAGGCACAGCAATTCCGGGATGGCAAGGACAAGGTGCTGGGCTTTTTTGTCGGCCAACTCATGAAAAAAACCAGGGGCACGGCCAATCCACAGCTGGCCAACAGCCTGTTCAAACAGGAGCTGGCCTGAATACCAAAACAGCGGATGGTATGAAGCAGGACAGCAGCCCACGGCACAAGGGCGAGGGACATCGACAACGGTTGCGCGACAAGTTCCTGCAGCACGGCATCGAAGCCTTTACCGACAGCGAGGTGATTGAACTACTCCTCACCTTTGGCACACCCCGTTCCGACTGCAAGGATGCGGCCCGCGCCGCCCTGGCCCACTTCCACACCCTGCCTGCAGTGCTGGATGCCTCCCAGCAGGAACTTCAACAAATCAAGGGAATCGGCCCAAAAAACATTTTCGCCCTGCACTTTGTTCAGGGAGTAGCCAGACGCTATCTCAAGCAGCGTATCACTGGCAAACACTACCTGCGCTCCGCACGCGAGGTGGCGGATTATCTCATCCACAGTATGCGCGGCTTGCCGCATGAGGTGCTGACCGTTATCTTCCTCGATGCGAGCCATGCCATCATCACCAGCGAAGTGGTAGCTGAGGGCACGGTCAATGTTAACACCATCTACCCGCGCGAGCTGATCAAGGCGGCCTTGCGCGTTAATGCAAGTGCCCTGGTGCTAGCCCACAACCATCCCTCCGGTTCCCTGACCCCTTCGGCGCAGGATACAAGCCTGACCAAAACGCTCTACCTGCTGGGCTCCTTTCTCCAGATCACGCTGCTGGATCATCTTATTGTCGGTGCAGGCGACAAGGTTTTTAGTTTTGCCGAGGAAGGATTGATGGCTGCCATCCGCTCCCAGTGCAGCAATATCCTTGGCTCCCTTGGTTAAACACATCCCGCATTCGTCTCGGGAGTCAAGGCCAAAAAGCAGGGCAGGGCTGTATATACATGTGCCCTTTTGTCGCCAAAAATGCCCCTATTGCAGCTTTTACTCTTTTCCACCGCAGCGCGGAGATTTCGACCGTTTTCTGCAGGCCGTCTGTGCACACCTGCGCCTGCTGGCCCAGGAACCTCTGGTGCAATCCCTTCAGTTTGACACTATCTTTTTTGGTGGAGGTACGCCCTCGCTGCTGCCGCCAAACTATATTAGCCAGATCCTGCACACCTGTCGCAGCACCCTGCACTGTGCAGCTGTCGCGGAAATCAGCATCGAGGTCAACCCCGGCACGATCGATGCCTTTTCCTTGCGCACCCTGCAACAGGCGGGCTGCAACCGACTGTCTCTCGGGGTACAATCTTTCCTTGATCAAGAGCTCAAGCGGTTGGGCCGGGTACATAGCGCCCAGGATGCAGTCACTGCTGTACTCGAAGCTCGTCGGGCAGGCTTTACCAATATCAGCCTAGACCTCATGTATGGCCTGCCAGGACAAAGGTTGGCCAACTGGCGGCTGAGCTTGGAAAAAGCCCTTTCCCTTACACCGGAACACCTCTCACTCTATGAATTGACTCCAGAAGAGCCAAGCCCCCTGTACCAGGAGCTGGCGAGTGCGACCCTTACCCTGCCCCACGAGGATGAGGTACTGGCGATGATGGACTGCACCGCCCAATTGATCGCAGACAGCCCCCTTGTCCGCTACGAAATCTCCAACTATGCCCGCCCTGGCCATATGTGCCGCCACAATATCAACTACTGGCAAAACGGTTCCTACTTGGGCCTGGGCCCAGGTGCAGTTTCTACCCTCCATGGTCGCCGCTACCGCATCCCGCCGGGGCTGACCCGCTACCAGCGCCTTGCCTGTACACAGACAACACCATGGCTTGTAGAAGAGCAGCTGGATGTAGAACAGTCCTTCAGGGAGAGTGTGATCATGGGGTTGCGCATGCTCAAGGGAGTCTCCGCTGGAGCACTTTTTGCCCGTTATCAACTGGATCTTTTTTCCTACTATGGCACGGTGCTGGACAGGCTGCTGAGTCAAGGCCTGCTCTGCTGGCAGGGAGAATACCTGGCCCTAACCGAACAGGGCCTGCCCCTGGCCAATCAGGTGATGGCAGAGCTGGTTTGATACTCAACGCATTGTCTGTGCTTGTTTTTCTTGATGCGTCAGGGTAAAAGTAGGTGTTCAATCATCATATTTTCCGCTGACTCGTTGAACTGATCCGTGGAGCATGGCCTGCCTGGGGTGCGGCAGCCTGGTTCCCTTTCTTTTCTCAAACCAAAGGAGCGATTCCATGAGTAATTTTGTCTATCAAGATCCCCTTCCCCTTGGCCAGGACACCACCAACTACCGCCGGCTGGAAGGTTCTGAAAAGTATGTGAGTGTGCAAGCGTTCAACGGCGAAGAGATACTCAAGGTTGCTCCCGAGGCCCTCGAAGTACTGGCCAAGGAGGCCATGCGTGAAGTGTCCTTTCTGCTCAGACCCGAACATAACGAGCAGGTGGCCAAAATTTTTAACGATCCGCAGGCCTCTGACAACGACAAGCTGGTGGCTTTTGCCATGCTGCGCAACGCAGAGGTTTCTGCAGATTTTGTTTTGCCCTTTTGCCAGGATACCGGCACGGCCTGTGTGGTCGCCAAAAAGGGACAAAAGGTGTGGACAGGCGTCGATGATGCCGAGCAGCTTTCTGCAGGCATTTTCACCACCTACACCGAAGAGAACCTGCGCTATTCGCAAAACGCCCCTCTAACCATGTACGAGGAGGTCAATACCAAGTGTAACCTGCCCGCACAGATCGACATCTACGCCACTCCAGGCGATGAATACAAATTCCTCTTCATCGCCAAGGGCGGCGGCAGTGCCAACAAGACCTATCTCTACCAGGAAACCAAGGCGCTCCTGAATCCCGACACCTTGAAGAAATTTCTGGTGGACAAAATGCGCAGCCTCGGCACCGCGGCCTGTCCGCCCTACCACATCGCCTTTGTCATCGGTGGCACCAGCGCAGAAACCAACCTGAAGACCGTAAAATTGGCCAGTGCCAAATATCTGGATAGCCTACCCACCAGTGGCAACGAGCACGGTCGCTCTTTCCGTGATGTGGAGTTGGAAAAGGAACTGCTGGAAGAGGCCCGTAAGCTTGGTTTGGGCGCACAATTTGGCGGTGTGGCCTTTGCCCACGATATCCGGGTGATCCGCATGTCGCGCCACGGAGCCTCTTGCCCGGTGGGCATGGGTGTCTCCTGTTCGGCAGACCGAAATATCAAGGCCAAAATCAACAGGGAAGGCATCTGGCTCGAGCAGATGGACAGCCAGCCCGGCAGGCTCATTCCCGATAGCTACCGCAAGCAGGTCAATCCCAACGTGGTCAACATCGATTTGAATCAGCCCATGGACAAAATCCGGGCAGAGCTGAGCAAATACCCGGTTGCCACGGCCCTATCGCTTACCGGCACCATTATTGTTGGCCGCGACATTGCCCATGCCAAATGGAAGGAACTCTTGGATGCCGGCAAGCCCTTGCCCGACTACCTGAAAAATCATCCCGTCTACTATGCCGGTCCGGCCAAAACACCCAAGGGCAAACCCTCGGGCTCCTTTGGGCCCACCACGGCCGGTCGTATGGATTCCTACGTGGATCTTCTGCAGAGCCTTGGTGGTTCCATGGTGATGATCGCCAAGGGGAATCGTTCCCAGCAGGTGACCGATGCCTGTAAAAAGTACGGTGGTTTCTACCTGGGTTCCATCGGCGGCCCGGCTGCACGCCTGGCCGAGGAAAACATTAAAAAGGTGGAATGTCTGGACTACCCGGAACTGGGGATGGAAGCGGTCTGGAAGATCGAAGTGGAAGATTTCCCCGCCTTTATTCTAATTGACGACAAGGGCAATGATTTCTTCAAAGATCTCATGTAAGCCACACCTATTTTTCTGGTAAGAACAAAGCCCTGCTGGTCACCAACCAGCAGGGCTTTGTTGTGTGGGTACATCTGTTTGCAAAGCGGATTGTTCGCAAGAACAGTGCTTTTTATGCAGGGATATTATTCGGGCGGATGAGGCATCCGCCCAAAAGCCGTGGTTTCAAGCACACAAGCTGCAGACTTATTTTTCGTCTGCAGGAAGGTGCATGTTTTTAGTAACGGCAAACCACTTCTGGGCATTGCCTGGATCATCCTTCTTCCCATAGGGGAGATACCAGATTTCCACATCAACGGTGAAGTCTTGGGCGATCTGGACGCGGATGGTTTTGCCATCCTCCTCGCTCTCCGTGTACACCGGAATCATAAAGGATTCCTTGGTTGTTTTGCGGGGCGGTAGGGCAGAATCGTGGATCAGGCCGCTCTTCTCATAGGGCCCCCGGCCCATTTTCTGTCCCCGGCCCAACTGCTGCGGAATAGGCATGTAGATTTTTTCGTTGGTGTAGAAGACTTTGCCATCCAATGTTTTCGCGGTCACATACAGTGCCACCCGGTTTGGCGTCGGTCACCCGTCTGGTATGGCATGACCGGCCTTGTTGGTGATTTCCACCAGCACATTGGCCACCGGGGTCATGGTGTTGACATCCCGCCACTGGAAGGCATTGGCCTCCACGTCGATATCCAGTGCCATCTTCACCATCTCTGGAGAACGGTATGCCTGCATATCGTGACCCAGCCCACTTTGACGCATATGGCATTCTTGACAGGTCTGTGTTCCTCCGTCGGGAATGTAGGCAAACAAGTGCGAACCATACAGGGTGGCACACTGGGTGGGGTTGTCGAGCTCAAAGTTGGGCCCCAGACCATGGCATTGCCCACAGAGGATGGATTCCCCCATGATTTTGCTCTCTTGCATGGTTGGGTACAGTGGATCCTCGTGCGCCCCACTCTTGGAGCCATAGACGGTCTTGGAGTCTGGATAGCCATCTGTCCATTTATGGGTGATGGCGTTGCGGTTGTGGCAGACCAGGCAGTTGATGTTCAGGGAGAGCAGGGTGTCCCTGATCTCTTCATCATACGGGTCCTCAGCAAAGGCATAGAGATTCTGGACGATTTCCTTGGCAACACTGTCTTCTGCGTCTTGCAACTGCGGCAAATGGCATTTTGCGCAGACCATCAAATGCTTGACCCCAACATCCTCTGGATCTTTCACCCCGGAATAGGGCCATTCCTTCAAGCCGTTTTCTATGGTGGTGATAAAGGTGGCGGCCGTGCGTCCCACCTCGAGGGGACCAAAGATAGAGCGTGCATGCAAGGATTTGTGCCACTGCTCATACTCGTTCATATGACAGTCTACACAGGAAGACGAATCATACTTGGCGACAAGTTCAGCAATGGTTCTAGGTTTTTGTTCTTCGGCATAGCCAGTGCCCAACAGGAATGGACCGAGCAGGCACAAGGTTGCCAGGGTTTGTTTACATATCTTTTTCATACCGTACTCTCCTGACCCAGAGGGTGGTGACTCAAACGCACAGTGCGTAGGGAATACAGAAAGCTCCGATATGCTTATAAAAAAATAAAGAAAAAAACAAGGTGTTTTTCCTACTTTCCACAGAATACAGACCCAGGCCACTCTCTACAGCAGCAGGTGTTGCCTCACACAGTTCTCTGGCCCGCTGCCAAGCAGCAGTACCAGTGGAGCGGCGGCATACATGTAGGCGATCAAGGCACCCACCAATGCCTACCAGGTTGGAGGATACGGAACTGGTCTGGAGGGAGCTGCTCCTCAGCCAACGCAGCACTCAGATCCTGCAGAGGTCCGTCGTAGGTGTCGTCTGCCAGTTGAAAGGTACCATAGTGTACAGGCACCGTATGCACAGCCTTGAGCAATTGATGGGCTTGGACTGCTTCCTGCGGATTCATGTGGTACTCGCGCATGAACCAGCGCGGCTCATAGGCACCAATGGGCAGAAGAGCAAGGCGGAAGCTATCAAATTTGACAGCGGCCTGCCGGAAGATGCCACCATCGCCGTAGCCCGTATCTCCGGCCAGATAGAGGTTGCCGTCCGGAATCTCCAGCACAAAGGAAGCCCAGAGCGCCTGTTTGCGGTCCCATAACGTACGCGCCGACCAGTGCAAGGCCGGAACCAAGTGCACAGTAATGGCTGCATTGAGTTGGGCCTGCGTCCACCAGTCATACACCTCCACCTGCATCTGGGGCCATTTTTTGCGAATTATGGCATCGTTACCCAACGGAGCAATAATGCGTGGTTTGTCACGCTGCCACAGCTTCTGCAAAAAGGCCAGATCCATATGGTCATAGTGGTTATGACTGATGAGCACCACATCGATTGAAGGCAAGTCCTCAAAGCGGATACCCGGCGGATGCACACGTTTGGGTCCGGCCCAGGACACAGGGCTGGCCCTGTCCGACCAAACCGGATCCAGGAGGATATTGAGTCCACGGGTTTGGAGCAGTACCGACACATGTCCCACATATGAGAGCCGCAACTCCCTGCCCTCCACCCGCTGGGGTGGTTGGTCGGTGATGGCCAGTTCCTGAAACTGCGGCCAGACAGGGCGCTTCCTCTGGAGCATCCAACGGAGGGTGTCTCCGAAGCCTTTTCTGCTTTGCTGGGTGGGGTTGTAGAAACGCTGACCGTTAAAATGGTCACTGACAGGCCCATCATAGTAGACAGGCGTGCAGGATACCTGCAAGACAAACGATGAAAAAATCAAAGCATAAACAAGATATCTGAACATACCTGTCGATGGAGAAGGGAGTTGTGCTGAGGCGATACTACCTACTCCATAAACATGCTCACCAGGCGGTCAAGATCATCGTGGGAATAATATTCAATCTCAAGGCGACCACGCCCGCCCTGCTGTACTACACGCACCCGAGTGCGCAGACGATTACCCAGCTGCGTGGCCAGGGTCGTACAGTAGGAGGATGGCAACAAGTCCTGTTGGGAAGAGGCACTGGTTGTTTGCCGGCCGCTTGCGGTTCCTGTAGGTGCCTTGGCAGCAGGGCGGGCGCACAAGCGCTCTGTTGCCCGTACCGACAACCCTTCCGCTAAAATTCTATCACGTATGCTTTGCAGCTGTTCGTCATCATCTTTGACGCGTAACAATACCCGGGCATGTCCTTCACTCAGCGTTCCCATGGCCACATCCTGCTGGACCGCAGAAGGCAACTGCAGCAGTCGCAAGGTGTTGGTGATGGTGGATCGCTGTTTTCCCACCTTGCGGCCCACCTCTTCCTGGGTGAGCTGGAATTCCGTCATCAGCCGGGCATAGGCCTGGGCCTCTTCAATGGGGTTGAGATCCTGGCGCTGAATATTTTCTATCAGTGCCAGTTCCAGGCTTTTGTCACGGTGGACCTCATCCAACAGAAGCACTGGAACTTCATCGAGCTGCACGAGCTTTGCAGCACGCAGCCGTCTTTCGCCTGCAACCAGGGTATAGCGGCTCCCTGGCCCCCTGGAGACCAGCAGGGGCTGAATCACTCCTTTTTCCCGAATGGATTCGGCCAGCTCGTGTAATTTTTCCTCATCAAAAAAAATCCGCGGCTGATTGGGATTTGGTTGTATTTTGTCGATATCACAAAAAAAATATTTATCTTCCGTGGAATCGTCTCCGCTATCGGGCAACAGTGCCCCCACACCACGGCCCAGCACTGTCTTCGTGCTCACTCCTTGCCTCCTTTGCGCTGCTTTTCATTTTTTTGCAAAAACTCCTTGCCCAGGCGCACATAAGCTTCAGCACCCGGGCAGGAGGGATCATATTCGTGGATAGTTTTGCCATGACTCGGGCTTTCGCTGAGGCGCACATTCCTGGGAATCACGGTACGGTACACCTGCTCGCCAAAGTGCTGCTTGATTTCTTTGGCCACAGAATAGGTGAGCCGGTTACGTCGGTCATACATGGTGAGGAGCAGACCCTCGATGAATAAATCTCTATTGAACGTTTTTTTGATCTTCCGGATAGTCTGCACCAGCAAAGCCAAACCTTCCAGGGCAAAGTATTCGCACTGCAAGGGGATGAGCACCGAATCGGCAGCAGTCAGGCTGTTGAGCGTCAAAATGCCCAGGGAAGGAGGGCAATCGATAAAAATATACTCGTACTGTCCCAAAAGAGGCCGCAGGGCTTGCTTGAGGCGTCTCTCCCGTTGCTCCAGACCAATGAGTTCAACCTCCACCCCCACCAGATCAATGGATGCGGGCAGCACCCAAAGCCCTTTGAGACCACTGGGAACAATGCAGTCAGCCGTTTCCTTGCTGCCCAGATAGCAGTGGTAGATGTTTGCATCTGCTGCTGCCTTCACGCCAACCCCGCTCGTGGCATTCCCCTGTGGATCGGAATCCACCAGCAGCACCCGCCTTTTCCGCAGGGCAATGGCAGCGGCCAGATTGAGCGCTGTTGTTGTTTTTCCGACCCCGCCCTTCTGGTTGGCCAGGGCTACAACCTTTGTATCCAATTTATTTCCTTTTCCTTCAGAAGGGGCAGTGGTATAGCTTAGCCCTCATTGCAGATGACGAAACGCCCTGGAAGAGCGCACGCATTGTGTTGTCTTTACAGCATGTTGCAAAACTTGCGGGCAAACAAACAGCACAAAATTGACCAGTTTTTCATCAGGCTGTTGCCAGTCTAGCAGATTAATATACTACACCATTGCACGCCTGGCGAGAACAGCTCTTTCTTTTTACCCTTGCTGTTTCACGTGAAACATCGACGCCAACCACAGAACAAGACAAAGGCACAACAGTGAGCACTGAACACTACAGCGATATCCTGGTTATCGGCAGCGGTGTCTCTGGCCTGTCGTTTGCCCTCAAGGCAGCGCAACACGCCAAGGTGACCCTGATTACTAAAAAAAACAAGGCGGACACGGCCACCAACCTGGCCCAGGGCGGTATTGCCGCTGTGCTCTCTGTGGAAGATTCCATAGATGATCATGTGCAAGACACCTTGATCTCTGGGGACGGGCTGTGCAACGAGGAGGTGGTGCGCATTGTCACCTCGGAAGGGCCAGACCGGGTACGGGAACTCATGGAATTCGGCGTCCGCTTCCAGATGCAAAAAAACGGTCGCGATTTCGACCTTGGCATGGAAGGAGGACACTCTGCCCGTCGGGTCGCCCATGTTTCGGATCTCACTGGCAAGGAAATAGAAAGGGTGCTGCTGGAACAGACCGCAGTCCACCCAAACATCGAGATCCTGGAAAATCATCTGGCCGTAGATCTGCTCATTGCCTCCAAAACCACTGCAGGCAGAGCAGACAGTACCGGCAAAGACCGCTGCCTGGGGGCCTATGTCCTGGATCGCACCAGCGGTGCCGTGGAGATTCGGCGCGCACACATCACTGTCCTGTGCACCGGCGGCTGCGGCAAAGTATACCTCTATACAACCAATCCTGATATCGCCACCGGCGACGGAGTTGCCATGGCCTACCGCGCAGGCGCACAGGTGGCTAACCTGGAATTCATCCAGTTCCATCCGACCTGTTTTTTCAACCCGCATATCAAAAATTTTCTGATCTCAGAGGCAGTGCGTGGCGAAGGAGCCACCCTGCTGAACCAGGAAGGAAAACCATTCATGCAGCAGTACGATCCTCGTGGCGACCTGGCTACCCGCGACGCCGTTGCCCGTGGTATTGATGCGGAAATGAAAAAAAGTGGTTCAGACTGCGTGTACCTGGACATCAGCCACAAACCAGTAGAATTCGTCAAAAAACGTTTTCCCAACATCTACGAAACCTGCAAGCGTTATGGCGTGGATATCACCGCAGAACCCATCCCAGTGGTGCCGGCTGCCCACTACATGTGCGGTGGCGTTCTGGTGGATCATTGGGGCCAAAGCAGCTTGGCCGGCTTGATGGCCCTGGGAGAGACATCCTGCACCGGGCTCCATGGTGCCAACCGGCTAGCCAGCAATTCACTGCTGGAGGCCGTGGTCTATGCCCACAGGGCAGCACAGCAGGTGCCGGAGACACTCGCCAAGCTGCGCAGCCTGCCAGACTGTGGTCCAATCCAGGCCTGGAAAACCGGTGGTGCTGCCACCCTGGAAGAAGGTATTCTTGTCAACCACAACTGGGATGGCATCCGCCGCCTCATGTGGGACTATGTGGGCATTGTACGGGGAACAAAGCGCCTGCAGCTGATGCGGGAACGACTGGATTGGCTGCTGAAGGAGATCAAAGCGCACTTTTATGACTACCTGCTCACCCCAGACCTGGTGGAACTACGCAACCTTGCCGTAGTGGCCGAGCTGATCGTTCACAGCGCCAGCTGGCGTAAGGAATCCCGGGGACTGCACTACACCCTCGATTATCCCCACAAGGATGACATCCACTATCTGAAAGACACTATTTTACACAAGGCTGAGAAACCAACTTTTATGTAGGCACAAGCACTGCACCAACCCGGGCTGGCCAAGACAGCCTGATTTACCATGGCAAACTGGCTTGTTCGTGATTATATACTGTAGTTCAACAGGAATGCGCCAACCTTCCGGGGCGGGCGACAGTCTTCACCATCAATTTCTGCAGGTATGGAGTACCGCAAGGAGTTATGAAATACCCGGTTCGCATGACCCATCAACGGGAAGTTATTCTGGACGAACTCAAGAGAACCAGAACCCACCCTACCGCTGACGAGCTCTATACCCGCGTCAAAAAAAGATTGCCAAGGATCAGTCTAGCCACTGTGTACCGCAATCTGGAAACCCTATCCAATGCCGGGCTGGTGAGCAAGTTGGAGATTACCGGTCGGCAGAAACGGTTCGACTGGAACCAGGAGCCGCACGACCACATCATCTGCACAACATGCCAGCGCATTGATGACATTATCCCACCAATGTCTGGGCTTGGGCAGCTCAGTGATATCCCCTCGGATAGACACGGCTACCACCTGACAGGATGGCGGGTGGAATTCTTTGGCATCTGCCCGGACTGTCAACAAAAACACAACGAGACAAATAAACATGACCCAAGCAAAGAAGCTCAATGACAACCAGCATGCCATCTTGCAGGCCATGGCCAGCATGACAGACGCCTGCAGTAGCAAAGAGATTGCAGCGGCAACAGGCCTGGAGCCAAAACAGGTGAGCTGCCAGTTGACAGCCCTAAAGAAAAAAGGACTTATTGAAAGTCCGGCCCGTTGCAGGTACAGCATCACAGCAACAGGAAAAGAGAGTGTTGCATAAACAGTACAACCTGTCTCTTTTTTAGATAGATTTATAGGCCTTGGGAGAGCAACACTCTCCCCAGGCCAAATTTTATTGCATAAAACACCATTCTGTCTGTACAAAAACAAGGGATATGCTTATTGACCTGTTTTGAATGGTTGTATCTACCCTCAGCCTGAGGGTCCCATTAACAACAAGGAGATATCCATGACCAAAAAAAATGAAATCTATAAATGTCCAACCTGTGGCAACATCGTTGAAGTGCTGCACATTGGTGCCGGAGAGCTTGTTTGTTGTGGCAAGCCCATGGAGCTGATGAGTGAAAACACCGTGGATGCGGCCAAGGAAAAGCATGTCCCGGTCATCACCAAGGTCGCTGAAGGCTACAAGGTCGTTGTTGGCTCCAACGCTCACCCCATGGAAGAAAAACACTGGATCGAATGGATTGAACTCATTGCCGATGGCAAGGTATACCGCCAAGACCTCAACCCCGGCGATGCCCCTGAAGCCACCTTCTGTGTTAAGGCAGACAAGGTGGAGGTGCGCGAACTGTGCAACCTGCACGGTGTCTGGAAGGCAACCCTCTAATATCATAAAATTTTTAACCGGTGCACATCACCTCAACCACCTGTACAAAAACAAAAGGAGAAGCGCATGAAAAAATACGTCTGTATTGTTTGTGGCTACGAGTATGACCCAGAGGCTGGAGATCCTGACAGTGGCGTACCTGCCGGCACATCCTTTGCAGATCTGCCTGACGATTGGACCTGTCCGCTCTGTGGCGCTGGTAAGGATCAATTCGAAGAGATCGATTGAGGCAGCATACCACTACTTGCTGTACCTGAAACACATCCTCTTGGGCCTGTGGCAGCCCCAAGCAGCCCTAAGCAGGCCAAGCTTGTGGCCAGTGCGCAGATAAACTCTGCTGTCTGGCACATGGTGTTTTGCCAAGGGTCGGTAAAAACCGGCCCTTGGCAAGGGTATGTTGTAAGCCTGAGTTCCATCAACCGTTTTTTTCTCTACCACCCGAGCAAGTTCACAACCAACCCTTCCCTCAAAAAATTGCCTCACCCTTTTGCCTTACCCTTCACGGGAGGCATAAAAACGTTTCCGCCTCCTGCATCATCTCTGCGAGGAGAAGATTGCATATAAACGTTGAAAGCTCATATCCATGTGCTCCATGAGTTCACGTTCTGTCTTGTCCTCGGTCCAATCCTGAATGGCATACTCTACCGCAATATAGGCAACAGCCGTTATCAGGCGTGCCTCTTTTATATCCGTCACTGGGCGGAGTTCGTGCAGATCCCGGGCAGTGGCAGAGATGTCCTCTTCTGTTTGATGAAGATATGCAGCATACAGGGCTGGGTTTTGCCGAATAAAACGGGGAAATGAACGGATTATACTGCAATTGATCCGGTACTGTTCAAATACCTGCCTGATGGCATGACAAAGATTTTTCTGGGACGAGCGCTCCTGCACAAACTCATTTTTCAATGTCTCCAGCAAAAGTCGCGCATCCCACTTATCTGGACAAGGACAACGTCTTCCTTATTGGAGAAATAGCGAAAAAAGGTGCGGCGAGAAGTGTCGACTGCCTGGGCAATTTCGTCAATGGTGGTCTGCTCGTAGCCCTTTTAGTCAAAGAGTTGAATATCTACATCAAACAGAGTCCTTCTTACCAATCCCCGCTGCTGTTCACGCAATGTTTTTTGGGAGTAGGTGTTGTCGCTGTCATATTGTCACTGTCATATCGTGTTCAATTCTAGTGGAAAATTTAAAAATCGCCACGCCGCGCCTTGACGGTGCCATGGGGGATTGGTATCAGTGTGTCACTGAGTGACACAGCTAACCCGAGTGCTTTCTTGCCTGGGCAATGTAAACGATGGCCTGTCAAAACACTGCAACAACAATGCTGGTGTGCGCCTTGGCTGTATTTGTAGCTGGCTGCGTTGCTGTGCCTGCTCCGTATAAAAAAGCAGAGGCACCAGTGCCTCGTCACTTTGCCCGGGCAGACGTGGATCCTGCCAAAGCCCCGGATGCGTACCGCGGCGCAGCCAACTGGCGCGCCTATTTTCTCGATCCTGATTTGCTGCAGGTGCTTGAGCTGGCCCTGGCCCATAATCGGGATATGCAGAGCGCGATTTTGCGGGTGGCCGAAGCCCGGGCACAGCACGGCATCCGGCGCGCGGAGCGCTTTCCCGCCATTGACGGCCAGGCCGATAGCGTCCGCAGTCGCACACCCAGGGATCTATCACCAACCGGCAGGGCCGAAACAAGCTCAGTTTATGAAATGAGCGTGGGCCTGACCAGCTGGGAACTCGATTTTTGGGGGCGTATCCGCAGCCTGGAAACAGCCGCCCTGGAACAGTATTTGGCCAGCGAGACAGCACAAAGGGCCTTTACCGTGAGTCTGGTGGCAGAGGTTGCCAACACCTGGCTGACCCAGCGCGAATATGACCGCAGAATTGAGCTGGCCAATCAGTCCATCGCCACACGGGAAGAATCGCAGCGCATTTTCAAGCGGCGCTACCAGCTTGGCGCCGGCACCAGGCTTGAACTCACCCAGGTAAAGGCACTCCTGGTGCAGGCAAAAACCCTGGCCGTGCAACTGGAACAGGCGCGGGAAGCTAATGGGCATTACCTGGCGTTTTTGGCAGGCACTCCGGTAGACAATACCCCGCGCAGCAATGTGCTCGACGGGAAAACGATATTGCTGCCCATAGCCCCAGGGCTGCCCTCGGATTTACTGGTGCAGCGGCCGGATATTGTGTCGGCAGAGCACCGGCTGACCGCTGCCCATGCCAATATTCATGCGGCCCGAGCCGCTTTTTTTCCACGCATCAGCCTGACCGGCAGCCTGGGCCTGGCCAGCAACGAGCTGGAAAATTTATTTGAAGCAGCAAACCGCGCCTGGACCTTCATGCCTGCCATTGCAGTGCCCATTTTTAACGCGGGTCGTCTGCGTGCCAACCTCGATCTCGCTGCAATCCGGCGGGACATGGCCGTGGCAGAGTATGAACAGACCATTCAACAGGCTTTTCGCGAAGTGTCTGATGCGCTCAGCGCCCGCTACTGGCTGGTGCAGCAGCTCGATATCCAGCAACAAGGCCTGGCCACCCAACGGGAGCGCGCCCGTCTTGCCCAGCTCCGTTATGATAACGGCACCACCTCGTATCTGGATGTGCTCGATGCCCAGCGGGAGTTGCTCCAGGCTGAACAGGATACGGTACAGACCCAGCGCTACCTGCTGACCAGCCAGGTCAATCTTTTTGCCGCCCTTGGTGGCGGGCCTTTGGGACAGGGTGCGTCAATGTCTGTTTTCCCACAAACCAAAAAGTAACGGCGAAAAAATCAAACTTCATGTTCACTGGAACATGCACATATTCAGGAAGAGATGACTATGCAGGGCATGAAAGGGAGCAAGTGGCTCATCATCTTGATCATCACGGCTCTGGCAGCAGGCGCCGGGTATTATGCCTGGCAACAGATGCAGCCCCGGGGCCCGGGCCCGGGTTTTGTCAGCGGCAACGGCCGCATAGAGGCAACGGAAATCAATATCTCCTCCAGGTACGGCGGCCGCATTGATGAGATCCTGGTGCGCGAGGGGGATTTTGTGCAGGCAGGCGCGCCCCTGGTGCGGATGCAGATCGATACGCTGACAGCCCAGCAGGCCGAGGCTGTGGCACAAAAACAGCAGGCCGTAACCGAGGTGGCCAATGCAAGGGCGCAGGTGGCCATGCGTAAAAGTACGGTGGCTGCGGCCAGGGCCAATGTCACCCGCATGCAGAGCGAACTACAGGCGGCACAGCGCAAACTGGCCAGAACAAGGACCCTGTCCAAAGAGGGCGCAGCCTCCATGCAGGAGCTCGATGATGACCAGGCGCGGGCTGCAGGGGCCAGGGCTCAGGTGGATGCTGCCCAGGCCCAGGTGGTGGCAGAGGAAGCGGCTGTCAGGGCGGCAGAGGCGCAGATTGCCGGGGCCGAGGCCAGGGTTGAGGCCGTGGCTGCCACCATCACCCGCATCGAAGCAGAAATTGCCGACAGCACCCTGGTTTCGCCGCAGGATGCCCGCGTGCAGTACCGCATTGCCCAGCCCGGCGAGGTTGTGGCCGCGGGTGCGCCGGTTTTGAATCTGATTGATCTCAATGATGTGTACATGAGCTTTTTTGTGCCCTCCACCTCTGCCGGCAGGGTGGCGCTGGGCAGCGAGGTGCGCATTATCCTCGATACAGCGCCCGATTATGCCGTGCCGGCCAAGGTCTCCTTTGTGGCCAGCAGCGCCCAATTTACTCCGAAAACCGTGGAAACCGCCAGCGAACGGCAAAAACTCATGTTCCGGGTGCGGGCTCAGGTGGCGCCGGCATGGCTGGGCCAGTACACGGAGCAGATTAAAACCGGGGTGCCCGGCATTGCCTGGATTCAACTCGACCCCCAGGCCCCATGGCCGGAAAAACTGCCGCTCACGGTGCAGTGATGACCACCCCGCAGGCAGTGGTGCACATTGCAGCTCTGAGCCAGCGCTACGGCAAGACCCTGGCATTGGATCGCCTTGATCTCAGCATACCCAAAGGCTGCATGGCCGGGCTTATCGGCCCGGACGGGGTGGGGAAATCCAGCCTGCTTGCCCTGGTGGCCGGGGCACGGGTGATTCAGGAGGGCAAAATCACCGTGCTTGGCGGCGACATGGCCAATAAACGGCACCGCAACCGCATCTGCCCGGATATTGCCTACATGTCCCAGGGTTTGGGAAAAAATCTTTACCCCACCCTGTCGGTGGAGGAAAACCTGCAGTTCTTTGCCAGGCTCTTTGGCCACAGCGCTCCGGAGCGTCGCAGGCGCATCGATGAACTCACTACCGCCACCGGCATGTATCCTTTTCTCAATCGGCCGGCCGGCAAACTCTCCGGTGGCATGAAGCAGAAACTGGGCCTCTGTTGTGCGCTCATCCACGATCCGAAGCTGCTGATTCTGGATGAACCCACTACCGGGGTAGATCCCTTGGCACGACGCCAGTTCTGGGATCTCATCGACAGTATCCGCAGCAGCAGTACCGAGATGAGTGTGATTGTGGCCACCGCCTACATGGATGAGGCCAGCCGTTTTGACTGGCTGGTGGCCATGGAAGGCGGCAGGGTGCTGGCCACGGGCGCACCGCAGGAATTACTGGAGCACACCAAGACCAGCTCCCTGGAAGCGGCCTTTATCCAGCTTTTGCCCGAGGAAAAACGGCAGGGGCATACAGAGCTGGCCATTACGCCCCTGCCAAAGGAGGCAGGTGAAATCGCCATTGAAGCGGAACAGCTCACCAAACGCTTTGGCACCTTTACTGCGGTGGATCAGGTCAGTTTCCGCATCCGGCGCGGGGAAATTTTCGGCTTTCTCGGCTCCAACGGCTGCGGTAAAACCACCACCATGAAGATGCTCACCGGGCTGTTGCCGGCCAGCGGGGGGACGGCTAAACTCTTTGGTACAACCGTCAACCCCAAAGACATGTCGGTACGCAAGCGGGTGGGCTATATGTCCCAATCTTTTTCCCTGTATACGGAGTTGAGCGTGCGCCAGAACCTGGTGCTGCACGCACGCCTCTTCCATCTGCCAGAGGCGGATATCCCGGAACGGGTGTGCAGGGTGGCCGAGCGCTTTGGCCTTAAAAAAGTGCTGGATGAGCTGCCCAATTCCCTGCCCATGGGGATGCGCCAACGCCTCTCCTTAGCGGTTGCCCTGGTGCACAGCCCTGAGCTGCTCATTCTTGATGAGCCGACCTCGGGCGTGGACCCGGTGGCCCGAGACAGCTTCTGGCAGCTGCTGATCGAACTTTCCCGCACAGACCGGGTGACCATTTTTATCTCCACCCACTTCATGAACGAGGCGGAACGCTGCGACCGCATATCGTTTATGCATGCGGGCAAGGTGCTCACCAGCGACACGCCTGCGCATATCGTGGCACAACGCGGGGTAGACAGCCTGGAACAGGCCTTTATCGCCTATCTGGAAGAGGCGGCAGAAAGCGGGCAAAACAAGGTACCTGAAACCACGGCTGTCAAAAACGCAATCGGCAAAATCGGCAACACTGGCAGCAGTCAGGAGGCGCATATAAAAGAGCAGACCTCACCGCAGCACAGAGTGTTCAGCTGGACCCGCCTGTTGAGCTATACCATGCGGGAAAGCCTGGAAATACGGCGGGATCCGGTACGGGCCGTGATGGCCTTGGCCGGCAGCCTGATCCTCATGGCAGTGATCGGCCTGGGCATTACCATGGATGTGGAAGACCTGCGCTTTGCCGTGCTCGATCGGGATCAAAGCGGGCTGAGTAACAGCTACACCCTGGATATTTTGGGATCGCGCTACTTTATCGAAAGGGCTCCCATTATGGATTATGCCGAGCTTGACCAGCGCATGCGCAGCGGGGAGCTGTCTTTGGCTATTGAAATTCCACCTGGTTTTGCACGGGATCTGCAAAGGGGTGTTCCGGTTCAAATCGGCGTCTGGATCGACGGCGCCAATACTCAGCGGGCGGAAACCATCCAGGGCTATGTCCAGGGGCTGCACCAAAACTGGCTGGCGCGGCAGAGCCGACAGACCCTTGGTTCCACCCCTGCACCCGCAGCCAGGGTGGAAACGCGGTTTCGCTACAACCCGGATGTGAAAAGCCTGCCTGCCATGATTCCAGCAGTTATTCCGCTAATGCTGCTCATGTTTCCGGCCATGCTCGCCTCGCTTGCAGTGGTGCGGGAAAAGGAAATGGGCTCCATCATGAATCTGTATGTTACCCCGGTGAGCAGGGTGGAATTCCTTGTCGGCAAGCAGATTCCCTACATTGTCATGGCCATGGGCAACTTCTTTCTCATGATTTTTTTGACTGTCACTGTCTTCAAGGTATCCATTACCGGCAGCTTTCTTGCCCTGACGGTCGCAGCCCTGCTGTTCATTATCTTTGCCACAGGCTTTGGTCTCTTCACCTCGGTTTTCACCAGCTCCCAGGTGGCAGCCATCTTCATTACCATGCTGGCCACCCTGCTGCCCTCCGTCAACTATGCCGGTCTGATCACTCCGGTCTCGTCGCTGGAGGGCATGGGCCGGTTCATCGGTGAAACGTTCCCGACCACGCACATGCTCCTCATCAGCCGGGGCGTGTTCAGCAAGGCCCTGGGGTTTGCAGACTTACACAACACCTTCCTGCCGCTTGTGCTCGTCATACCAGTGATTCTCGTGTTGTCTATCGTCCTTCTCAAAAAACAGGACTCCTGAGATGGGTCGCTTCACCAATGTGTACCGGCTCGGCATCAAGGAGTTGTGGGCCCTGGCCCGCGACCCCATGCTCCTGGTGCTTATTGTTTATTCGTTTACGCTCGCCATTTATACAGCAGCCACAGCTGCCCCGGAAACCCTGCACAAGGTGCCCATAGCCATTGTGGATGAAGACGATTCCACCCTGTCGCGCCGCATCAGCTCGGCATTCTTACCGCCGCATTTTTTCAAGCCCAGCACGATCACGCTGCCAGCTATGGATCCGGGCATGGATTCGGGTATCTACACCTTTGTGATCAATATTCCGCCTGAGTTTCAGGCAGATGTGATAGCGGGCCGCAGCCCCGCCATTCAGCTCAATGTGGATGCCACCCGCATGAGCCAGGCATTCACCGGCAGCGGCTCCATTCAGCAGATTATCATGGGTGAGGTTGTGGAATTCGTTCAGGGGTACAGGGGGATGGCTGCGCCGCCTGTCACCGTGGAACAAAGGATGCGGTTCAATCCCACCCTTGCGCCCTCATGGATGACCAGCGTGATGGAGATCAACAGCATGATCACCATGCTTTCGGTCATCCTTACCGGTGCAGCCTTAATTCGCGAGCGCGAGCACGGCACCATCGAGCATCTCTTGGTGATGCCGGTTACGCCGGCGGAAATCATGCTCTCCAAGGTGTG
The DNA here is from genome assembly GCA_040776885.1 of Desulfobulbus sp. Classification (GTDB taxonomy): domain Bacteria; phylum Desulfobacterota; class Desulfobulbia; order Desulfobulbales; family Desulfobulbaceae; genus Desulfobulbus. The sequence goes on from JAXGZR010000003.1 coordinate 92,735, forward strand.
GTCCATGGCCCTGGTGGTGCTCCTTGCCTCGGCCTTTTCCATTGCCGTTGTGGTGCAGGGCTGGCTGAAGATTCCTGTGGCAGGTTCTGTGGGCCTGTTTTTGCTGATGGTTGGTCTGCATCTTTTTTCCACCACTTCGCTGGGCATTTTTCTGGCCACCCTGTCCCGCAGCATGCCCCAGTTTGGACTGTTGATAATCCTGGTCATCATGCCGCTGCAAATGCTCTCCGGTGGGGCCACACCCATGGAAAACATGCCCAAATTGATTCAAAATATCATGTTTTTTGCGCCCACCACCCATTTTGTTGCCGCCAGCCAATCGATCCTGTACAGGGGCGCAGGGCTCGAGGTTGTCTGGAAAGATATGGCAGCGATCATTGTTATTGGCCTGGTGTTCTACTCCATCTCGCTGGCACGCTTCAGAAAAACCCTGAGCCAGATGGGCTGAGGCACTGGGCATAAAATAGAAGTATGGGAGAGAAGTGGGCCGTGGAATTTAAAGGTGCGCACAAAAAATAGAAAAAGCGTCCCTCCCCAGGGGAAAGGACGCTTTTTTTGCCAGCCAAGGATTATGGCTCATAGGGATTCAGGATATATTGGGAGATCAAATGGCGGATTCGACCGTCTCCCCGGCCAAAAACGCCTTGGTGCTCTTTGCTACTGTGTGTCCCAACTCAACACATTCACGAAGCTGGGGATGATCCGGCACATAGGGTACCCGCACTCCAGGATGGCAGATGGTCATCTTCAGGTCCTTCAAGATATCGTTCATCAGCTTGACCGCCTCCCCTGACCAACCATAGGAGCCGAAGCAGGCAGCAATTTTTTTGGTAGGCCGCAATCCCTTCATGTAGTAGAGGTAGTCGGCCATGCGTGGCAGCATGCCGTTGTTCAGGGTTGGGCAGCCAAAAACCAGAGCACTGGCCTCCAAAGCAGCGGCCATCACATCGCTGCGGTGGTTCACGCTCAGATCGAACATGGTATATTCCAGGCCCTCCTCGTGCAGGCCTTCGGCCACAGCCCTGGCCATTTTCATGGTGGAATCCCACATGGTGTCGTAGATCACCAGGGCACGACCATTGGTTTCATAGTTGCACCAGCGGTGGTAATCACGGATGATTCTCATGGGATCTTTGCGCCAAATAACGCCGTGATCCGGGGCAATCATCTTGATGGGCAGCTGCATCTCTTCCACCTGGGCCAACAGCTTCTTCACCTGGGGTGAATACAGGGTAATAATGTTGGCATAGTATTTGGTGGTTTCATAGGTCAGGATGCCAGGATCCACTTCGTCGTCAAAGCGCTCACTGGTAGCCCAGTGTTCGCCAAAGGCATCATTGCTGAAAAGGAGCTCGTCTTCCTTGACGTAGCAGAACATGGAATCCGGCCAATGGAGCATGCGGGTTTCAATGAAGCTGAGGGTGCGTTTGCCGATGCTGATTTCATCGCCAGTGCCCACCACATGGAAGGGCCAGGTATCGTTATGAAAATGCTGCAACAGGGCTTTATGGCCCATTTTCGAACAGATAACCTTCTCGGGCTGCACCTCTTCGATCAGCCCGGGCAAACCGCCACTGTGGTCCATCTCCACATGATTGACAACAATGTAGTCGATTTTTTGGGGATCAATGATGTTGCGGATGCGGTGCATCATCTCGCCACGGTACACTTCCTTGACCGCATCGATCAGGGTGATTTTCTCGTCAATGATGAGGTAGGCATTGTAGGTAGTGCCCCGGTTCGTGGAATAGCCGTGGAAATCCCGGGTGAGCCAATCAATGGCGCCAACCCAGTAGATTCCTTTGCTTAGCTCTGTCTTCTTCATAGACGCTTATCTCCTTGATAATAATCAATTTTAAAAAGTGAGGATGCTATATCCCTGTTCCATATATTCCCGCATGGAAGGATGGCCAGCCAATCCTTCCAGCAGGGGAATCTGTTCCTTATCAACCGCGTCAAGTTGCATCATCTTGCTGGTGCAGGCCTTGCAAGCGCCAACAATCAAGCCCTTGTTCTTGGCCTTGGTGTAGAGTGGATGCAGAAAATGACCGGGATCAGCCATAATGGGAACAAGCCGTACCGACTCGCCTTCGAGGATGATTTTGCCCTCCATTCCTTGTTCGGCCATATCTAAGGCATTAAGTAAAACATGTATAAAGCAGAGCGGGTTGTCGCGAAAGGTAAAAAAGATAATTTTTTTCATCATGCCTCCCAATGGCTTGGATGTGTGTCAGGCAACAAGGCCTATTTTCCCTTCTCAAAATACACTTTACGCAGGGCCTCACCCCTATCCCCCAGGCTGTGCAGCAGGGCTTCGATTTTTTCCATTGCAAGCGGAGAGGGTTTGGCGCGGCTGTTTTCCCAGCGGTTGATGGTGGGGAAGGTCACTCCGAGCTTGGCCGCGAATTTTTCCTGAGTCAGACCGGTCTGTTCCCGGAGTTCACGGACCAGCCTTGCCACAGTGTATTGCTCGTCCAACGGCTCACCCCTTGATGTGTCTGCTGATTTCGAAAGCATTTTTTACATTCTTTATATTGTACGACTTATCACTTGATATAGTATCAGTATGCCATCAACGGGGCGCACATGTCAAGTTTGCCTCGTTTTATTTGCCTTTCCTACGACCGCCGCAGGAACCACGTGGAAAACATATTTTCCTTTTCAGCCCTGCCTCTTCATGGTTAGGTGCATGAAAGGCCAGCCCGTGTGAGGCAGACACTTCCTGGACGCTCACATCCCCCGGTATTCTTTTCCTCTTTCCTTGATGAGCCATGTCCTTTGCCCGATGCTCTATAGCTTTCTTGTTCATTATCCTCACCGCGCATCTGTCATCTGGTGCCATGCCTGCCGCAGCAGGCGCAAAGAGCTCTTCCCTGAATCCAGAAACACCGACTCCCCTTCGTTTCATTGTGCAGGGCAGCCAGATCATTGATCAAAAAAATCCGGACTCCCCGGTGTTTTTCCGCGGTATGGGTTATTCTCCCTTTCTCATTGGAGAAACACCGCTCACAGGTGCAGATCCCAAGGATGATGGCCGCTTTGCCGTGCACCTGCCCATGATGCGGGAGATGGGCATCAACTACCTGCACGTCTTTCCGCGCCGCATGCCAGCGGGATTTTTCACGGCCCTGGACCAGGAAGACCTGGTTTATGGTCAGGATATTTGGCTCTTCCCCTATGAGCCCGATTTCCTGGACCCTGAATACCAGGCCCGGCAACTGGAGGTCATCAAGGAAGTGATCGACCACACCTACAGTGTGGGTCGGCCAGACAGGCTGGTGCTCTTTTCCATCGGCGATGAGCTGCAGGCCGCCTCGGTCACCAGCACCAATGCCGCCCATCCGGAGGTGACGGAATATGTGGGCAAACACGTAGTGGTACGCAACCGCACTGCCTCGGAGGTGGCCATGGCCAAGCTGGTGGATGAAGCCATGGACTACGAGCTGAGCCGCTATGGCCAGCGCCATCTCTACTGCCACACCAGCTGGACCCATATCGGCCCCATCAGTGACCGGCCAGATCTGGAGGTCCGACCGGAAGACGCCCTGGTACCGGACATGGGCGATCTGATCTGCCTGAACATCTACACCTATGCCAATGCAGTGCGTACTTCAGGCCCGGGCCGTGCCACTGGCAGCAGCTACCAGGGCTATCTGGAACAACTGGCCTGGGAACACCACAAACCCATCTTCATCACCCAGGTGGGACTTTCCACCTCGCCGGTGGCCCCCAAACCATGGGTGCCCGGTTTTGGCGGCCACAGTGCCGAAGCCATGGCTGCTGTCTTTGTCAGCATTTGGCAGGATCTGCGCAGTGCCCAGGGCCGGGAACGCTTTTGCGGTCTGGCTTTTTTCGAGTGGCAGGACGAATGGTGGAAGAGCGGGGAAACACCGGATGACGCCGACCACCACGAAGAGGACGACCCTGAAGAGTGGTTTGGCATCTATGAACTGGGGCCAGACAATCGCCTCATCCCCAAGGGCAAGGTGCCAGAGACCCTGCGCTGGCTCTTCATGCAACCGTGAACCGGCAGGACAGGAAATTTGCTATGCAAGAAAATCGAACTGGATCTGGCGCCCTGGGCCTGATCCATCAGCAAGCACGACAGGTCAGCCTGGAACTGCCTGACTGGGCCTGGGAGGAAATGGCGGCCCTGCCCAGCCAACTGGCTACACCAGAGGAGCGCATGGCCGCTGTTCTTCATTTTGCCCGCCTCAACACGCTACATGCCACAGGCGGTCCCTTTGCTGCGGGCATATTTACTCGCGATTCCGGCATCTTGATTGTCTTGGCCGTCAATCGGGTGGTACCGCTGACCTGCTCCTGCGCCCACGCAGAGGTCATGGCCATCTCACTTGCCCAAAAGCGGCTGGGGTGTTTTGATTTGGGGGCAGCTGGGCTGCCAGCCCATGAACTGGTGGTGAACTGGATGCCCTGCGCCATGTGCTTTGGTGCGCTCCTCTGGTCGGGCATCCGCTCCCTGGTGGTGGCTGGTTTTGGTCCGGAAATGGAGGCCATTACCGGTTTTGACGAAGGGCCGCTTCCCCTGGATTGGCAGCAGGAGCTGGCTAGGCGCGGCATTGCCTTCAGGGGCGATGTACTGCGCGCAGAGTCTTTGGCAGCTTTCCGCGAATTTGCTGCCAGTGGCGCGCCGGTCTACAATGCCCGCCAAGGGATTTTACCCTGAGCTGCAATGGATTGTTCAGCTCCCCCCTCCCGCCTGTCAGCGTTTTTTGAAGTAATCCGGTTCGTTACCGACCTTCCACTTGATGTTGCAGCCCATGCTGGGTTTCTGTTCTGGACTGATGGCCTCTCCTCGCAACAGGGCATCCAGTGCCCGTCGTAGATCTGCGCCAGTCACCGGAATGTGCTTGTTGGGCCGCGCGTCATCCAGCTGGCCACGATACACTAGCTTGTGCCCCCCATCGAAGAGATAGATATCCGGAGTGCAGGCTGCCCGGTAAGCCTTGGCCACTTCCTGGCTCTCGTCGTACAGATATGGAAAGGGGTAGCCGTGCCGCTTGGCCTCTTGCTGCATCTGTTCGGGGCTGTCGTCTGGATGGGTGCTGATGTCATTGGAGCTGATGGCCACCATGGCTATACCTTTGGGCATATATTCTCTGCCAAGGGCGCTCAGCTCGGATTGGATAAGTTTCACATAGGGGCAGTGATTACAGATAAAGAGGAGCAAAAGCCCCTTGGCCCCGGAGAAATCCTGCAGACCGACCGTCTTGCCTGTAACCGTGTCGGGCAGGGAAAAATCCGGAGCACTGGTACCCAGTGCCAGTTGGGTTGATTCGGTAAGGGCCATGTACAACCTCCATTCAGCTATCGATGCAGGCAGGCAACCTGTTTGTCGGGTGCCCGCTGCCTCGGGGAAGGGTGCTGCGCCAGCCAGAGCTTGCGCTGTAGGGCAGCCAGCGGTAATATGTGCCGGTTTTCGTACTGTACCCCCAATCTATTCCCCATGCCATTCTTTGTTCGTGAGCCGCCAACATGCGCAAAGGTCTTTTTGTCGGTCAGTGTAGTGTAGAACTTGTGTATTATCTGCCCAGCGCCCTACAGCCCGGGCAGCGCATGAAGGCCGAACGGCAGCTCGCCTTTGCCGGAGGAGCAGCCACCAACGCTGCCATTGCCTTTACAGCCTTTCCTGATAACACCAGCATCCTGGTGAGCGGCCTGGGAGAACATCCCTTAAGTGAAGTGGCGCGTTCCGACATAATGGAACATGCGGTTGAGCTCATTGATCTTGATTCCTTGCCCCATCACCCACCTTCGGTCGGTTCTGTTCTGGTCGACTTGAGCACCAATGAATACGGTGTGGCCTATTCCACCACCTATGCCCGTAAACTACGCTCCGTGGATTTGGGCGAGGCTCTTTTCCATGAAGTGGATATTGTGCTGGTGGATGGCTCCTATCTGCCCCAGGGAGTAGATGCTGCAACTACGGCGCGTCGCCGAGGCATTCCAGTGGTTTTGGATGGTGGCACCTGGAAGGAGGGGCTGGAAGAGCTGCTCCCGCTGGTGGATTATCTGATCGCGTCCAACGAATTCCGTATACAGGACAGTGATAGCAGCGAAGATGTATTTACAGCCGCGCAAGACTATGGCATTGGCCATGTGGCTATCACCCGCTCAGGTGCATCCATCCTTGCCCATGAAAACGGCAACATGCAGGAGATATCGGTTGATCAGGTCAAGGTACTCGACACCTTGGGAGCCGGAGATATTTTCCACGGTGTTTTCTGTCATCATATTCTTGAGCAGGATTTCCTCACTTCCCTGCGCCTGGCTGCTGAAATTGCCACCATGTCCTGCACCTCGCTGGGGCCGCGCACCTGGATTGAGCAGCTAAAACACATCTGAGCAGCTCCACCTCCGCAATCATCGGCGCCGATAAGGAATCCGACAGTAGTCAATGCCTCGCTGCACCTGTATGCCGTTTTTCTCCAGGAACATGGCAATGGAGTTAATGGAAATATTGGCGTTGACCGATGGCCCCAGGTAGAGATGATCCAGCCTTGGTGGTTTACCATCCAGGCTGAGATTGAACTCGATATAGGGTACCAGCATATCATGGCCTTCCCGAAACAGGATCGGAAAGCTGTCATGGCCACTCACCACCGGTGAAACAATGCGCCACTCCTTCTCCTCCATAAAAGAGGGATGCTTCAACATGGCCGCGATACGCAGGATATCGGTCTCCAAACTGGTAAAAATATCCCGGTAAAGCGCCAGGCGTTCCTCGCTTTGTATCTCCCTGTCCTGGGTGCGTCTATGCGCCTCTGCCTCCAGGGAATCCAGCACCTGCTCGATGATCCGCCACTGTCGCCTGGGTTCGTAGATGCATTTGCCCATCAAAAAGTGCTGCTGTCTTGCGCATTCCAAAATAAAATCAGGGCAAAAGCCTAAACTCACCCCCTTGCCGGGCAGGCTGTAGCCGCGCCATTGGCTGAGCAGGTTACCATGGGAGCGGAAAGAGGCGGCAAAGAGCAGGTGGCCGCTGCTGATGCGGTGTTTGATCCAGTCCACAAACTGGGTGAGCAGCAAAGAGTTGGCCCGGCTGCTGTCCATGCGCTCCCGGCTCACCTCGGCAAAGAGATCGGCCGTATGGCGCAATTCGGCCGAGTCGTTCATATAGCGAATATCACTGGCCCAGAGGCAGCGTCCGCCAATGATCCCCAACAGGCCGCTGAAGGTAGTATAGTGATATAGTCCACCCCTTGGGGTATCAGCGTACAGTTCCCGGCTCAATCGCTCTATGTCTTCCACAGTATCCTCCCTTTTGTACCACAAGGGGCTATTGGCCAGGCCCTGCAGTTGTCAGCCAAATTATTATGGCCTTGTTTTTCATTGAGCTTCACAAAAGCCGTAGTATATTGAAAGTTTGGCTGCTGTTTGCAAGGGGCAGTGCAGCTTGCTTCTTTTTTTCAGTGGACGTATTCATGTACAGAAATTTTAAGATTGTTCCCAACATCATTTTCGGTCGTGGTTCTTTCAACCAGCTTGGTGATGTCCTCAAGGCCAAACGGCCAGCCAACGAATCGACCATGGTCTTTGTGCTGGACAGTGTCTTTACCAACACAGAGCTGGAAGCCAGGTTACCCCTGGAAAAAGGTGACCTGCTCATGCATGTCAATGTGGATGAAGAGCCCACAACCAACTATGTCGACGAATTGGTCGCCAAGGTGCGCGCCTCCACTCCCCGCCTGCCCGATGGCATCATCGGCATTGGCGGCGGCTCCACCATGGATCTGGCCAAAGCCATTTCCCTCTTGCTCACCAACCCGGGCTCTGCCACCGAGTACCAGGGCTGGGATCTCATCAAATATCCGGCAGTGTACCATGCGGCCGTGCCAACGCTCGCTGGTACAGGCGCGGAGATTTCCCGCACCACCGTACTCACCGGGCCGGATAAAAAGCTGGGCATCAACTCCGATTTCACCCTCTTTGACCAGATTCTGCTCGATCCGGAACTGCTGGTCGGAGTCCCCAAGGACCAGTGGTTCTACACTGGTATGGACTGCTACATCCATGATGTGGAGTCTTTGAACGGTACGTTCTTAAACGAGTTCAGCCGCGCCTACGGTGAAAAATCCATAGAGCTGTGCCGCCAGGTCTTTTTGGAAGACCATCCCGACAAAGACGACAAGCTGATGATGGCCTCCTACTTTGGTGGCATGAGCATCGCCTACTCGCAGGTAGGAGCCTGCCACGCCCTTTCCTATGGGCTGGCCTTTGTGTTGGGCACCCATCATGGTATTGGCTGTTGCATCGCCTTTGACTATCTGGAAGATATTTATCCCGAAGGCGTGCGGGAGTTCAGGGAAATGATGACCAAGCACGATATCAAGCTTCCCCGCAATATCACCAGGGACCTGGATGAGCAGGCCATGGAAACCATGACAAGCGTGGCCCTGAACCTGGCTCCCCTGTGGGAGAACTGCCTGGGCAAGGATTGGCAGAGCATCATGACCCGTCAGCGGGTGCGCGAACTGTACAACCGCATGTAGGGCGCTTCCCGACCTGCCAACCAACCAGACTTCTCATCGCTGCCACGATTGGCCCAGCAACTGTCCCTGCCCGGGGAAAGGCAGGGACAACTGTACGGCCCGCCGTGGCAGCGCGCTTTTGGATAACAGGTTGGAAACACTCAAACCCAGCAAACGTATACGGCGGCGACCTGCCTCTGTTGCCGCCACGAGTCGAGGCAACTGTGCCAAAAGGTCTGCTGCATCGGCAAAACCAGCCAGGTCGGTGCAGGAACGGGTAATGGTGGTGAAATCCTGGTAGCGCATCTTCAAGGTCAGGGTGCGACCGCACAGATCCTTGGTCGTCAAATCCGCCCCTAATTCAATGGCCAGTTCGGTCAACACAGCCTGCACCGCCTCCAGGGCGAGGATATCCCTTGCCAAAGTGGTCTCTGTACCCATGGATTTCCGCTCGCGATGGGCCAGCACTGGCCGCTGATCGACACCCCTGGCAATATCGTAAAAAAACTGGCCATGCTTACCAAAGAGCCGAATTAATTCTTCTACAGAAAAACGCAGCAAATCCGCACCGATGTGGACACCAATTGCCTGCATTTTGCGCTCGGTGGCCTTGCCCACGCCAAAAAATTTGCGTACCGGCAGGCCAGCGACAAACTCTGCCGCTGCCGCGGGCGGAATCACGGTTAGGCCGTCGGGCTTTTTTATGCCTGAAGCCACCTTGGCCAGAAACTTGTTGCAGGAAACACCGGCCGAGGCGGTCAGGCCGGTTTCCTTGAAAATACGGGCACGCAGCTGTTCGGCAATACGGGTTGCCGAACGCTCGCCCAAAAAGTTACGGCTCACATCCAAATACGCCTCATCCAGGGAGAGTGGCTCCACCAGTTGGGTACAGGAGCGGAAGATCGCCATGAGCCGAGCAGACATCTCCCGGTAACGCTGCATGCGGGGCCGCACGAACACGGCCTGTGGACACAGGCGTTTGGCCTGGGCACAGGGCATGGCCGAATGCACACCGTACACGCGGGCCGCATACGAGCAGGCCGCCACCACCCCACGGCTGCCTGGATCGCCGCCAACAATGAGGGGCAGGCCGCGCAACTGCGGATTGTCCAACTGCTCCACCGAAGCGTAGAAGGCGTCCATATCCACATGGATGATTTTACGGCACTCGCTCATGGCAGATCAACGAAATAGATGGCACAATCAGCACAGGCACATTGAGTTCGCATGATGCTTGTCTGATCGCTCGTGTACTGCTCGTTAAAGAGAATACTTCACAACGTCTTGCCGACTTGCGCGGGCACTGTATCGACACTATCCTGTACCTTAACCGGCAAGTATTTCTTGCAGGTTTGTTTTTTGTTCAACAAGCGGCACCCAACCGCAGCACAGCAGCAAACACATAAAATGTACCGCAAGGAGACAGAGCATGTCCAGCACCTTTGGCACCCTGTTCAAGGTGAGCACATTCGGCGAATCGCACTGCAAAGGAGTTGGCGTGGTGGTGGATGGCTGCCCAGCCGCCATGGAGTTGAGTGAGGCCGATATTCAGCCACAACTTTCCAGGCGACGGCCCGGCCAAAGCAGTCTTAGTACCCCCAGAAGCGAAGCGGATCAGGTGTGCATCTATTCGGGCACCGAGCTTGGCAAAACCCTGGGTACACCCATCATGCTGCTGGTGCACAATCGCGACCAGCGGCCGCAGGACTACGGCGAAATGAGCCGGATACCCCGGCCCTCCCATGCCGACTACAGCTACCAGATGAAATACGGTATCCGCGCCTCCAGTGGTGGTGGCCGCTCCAGTGCCCGCGAAACCATTGGCCGGGTGGCGGCCGGTGCCATTGCAGACAAGTGGCTGCGCAGCACCTTTGGCGTGGAAATTGTCGCCTGGGTGAGCGCCGTGGGCGAGATCAGTGCGCCTGACATTGACAGACACAGCATCAGCCGCGCGGAAGTGGATACCCATATTATCCGCTGTCCCCATGCAGCCACGGCTGCACGCATGCAGCAGTTGGTGGAAGAGGTGCTGGCTGCCAAGGATTCCACCGGTGGCATTGTCAGCTGTGTGTGCCGCAATGTGCCGCCAGGCCTGGGAGAACCGGTGTTCGACAAGCTGGAAGCCAAGTTGGCCCAGGCCATGCTGTCCTTGCCCGCGACCAAGGGTTTTGACATCGGTTCCGGCTTTGCCGGCACCAGTCTGCGCGGCAGCCAACACAATGACCCGTTCATCCCCAAGGACCAGGTTTTGGGCACCCGCAGCAACAACAGCGGTGGCGTGCAAGGGGGGATCAGCAACGGCGAAGACATCTATTTCCGGGTGGCCTTCAAACCGGTGGCCACCATTGGCCTGCCACAGGAAACCGTGGATTTCGATGGCAACAACACCATTTTGGAGGCCAAGGGCCGCCATGATCCCTGCGTGGTGCCCAGGGCCGTGCCCATTGTCGAATCCATGGCTGCCTTGGTGCTCATGGACCTGGCCCTGCGGCAACAGGCGCGCCGCCCGCTCTGATGCCCTCCAACCCCCCATCCAACTACGGAAAATACAGGAGAATGCAGATGATCACGCAAGCACAACACATGGTTTTGGCCTCCTTGTGTGCGGATTCCTTCGCATTGGGAGCGCACTGGTTCTATGATACCAAGGAAATCGACGAACAGATCAGCCACCTGGATGGTTTGCTCAAACCGCTGCCCGGTTCTGTGCATCCCGACAAGGAACAGGGCGATTTCACCCACTATGGCGATCAAACCCTGCTTTTGCTTGAATCCCTGGTGCAGCGCCAGGGATTCAAGGCCGAAGAATTTGCCCAAGACTGGCAACGCTTCATGCAGAGTTATAGTGGCTACAAAGACAAGGCCAGCAAGACTACCCTGGAAAACATGGCAAGCGGCCAGGCCCTCACAGAAGCAGGCTCCCGCTCCAATGATCTGGGTGGTGCGGCCCGCATCGCACCGCTCGTCTTCCTGTACCGGGATGACTGCACTGCCCTTGTGCAGGCGGCACTGGCCCAAACCGAGCTGACCCATAACAACCCCGCCACCCTGGCCGGGGCAGACCTGATCGCTCGCATTGCCTGGGAAGTTTTGCATGGCACTCGTCCTGCCGAAGCAGTTGTTGCCGAGGTGGACAAAGGGCTTAGTGATATCAGTCTGGATATGCGGGTGCGCGCAGCCCTGGACTCAGCCGACAAAGACAGCAGGGAAGTGATTAAGAGTTTCGGACAAAACTGCGCCATTGATTCGGCCTTGCCCGGAGCACTGCACCTGATCCTCAAATACGAAAACGACCTGCGCAACGCACTGATCGAAAACGTAATGGCTGGTGGCGATTCAGCTGCACGTGGCCTGGTGGTGGGCATGATTCTGGGAGCCCAGCGAGGTGGCCCCATGGTACCGCAGGAGTGGAGCACAGGGCTGCGGCAGTACGATCATATCCAGGAACAACTCACCGCCCTGGCAGCTGTGCAAGCGTAACGCGAAACAGGAAACAGATCAAAGCCCTTTGTTGCAAATCATTATCAAAAAGGACTTGACCTTCTGCCTTTTGTGCGGCATAATAGGCGGAGTAGAGTTCATAACAGCCACCGTATGTAGTCAAGGTGGTCACAGATAACGCCGGTCTTCCACAAGGAAGGCCGGCCTTGCATTGTACACTAAAGAAACAAGGAGCATACCATGGCAAAAAAACTGAAAGGAACCCAAACCGAAAAGAACATCTTAACCGCCTTCAGTGGTGAATCCCAGGCACGCAATCGCTACACCTACTTTGCCTCCCAGGCGAAAAAGGAAGGCTATGTACAGATTGCCAAGATTTTCGAAGAAACCGCCAACCAGGAGAAGGAACATGCCAAACGTCTGTTCAAACTGCTGGAGGGCGGCGAAGTAGAGATTTGTGGTTCATTTCCGGCAGGCGTTATCGGCACCACCTCCGAAAACCTGCAGGAGGCTGCCAATGGTGAGCACTACGAAACCAACACCATGTATCCGGAATTTGCCAAAACCGCAAAAGAAGAAGGTTTTGAGGATATTGCCGCTATTTTCCTCGCCATTGCCGTGGCGGAAAAGCAGCACGAAAAGCGTTACCTGGCCTTAAAAGCAAATGTGGATAATAATAAAGTCTTTGCAAAGGATACCTCTGTAACCTGGCAATGTCAGAACTGCGGCTATCTGCACACTGGCAAGGAGGCTCTTAAGCGCTGTCCTGCCTGTGACCATGCCATCGATCACTTTGAACTGCTGGCCGAGAACTGGTAAGCAATTCAAGCTGGCCGCGCTCATGCGGTAAGCTGCATTTAAAAAGCATCTCTGCCCCTGGCGGAGATGCTTTTTTTTTATGATCCCGCAAAATCTCCCGGCAAGAATGGACACGAAAATGTGCTGACTTTCTTGGCCCCTAGAGGTTAAATGCATGGATGTGGGCTTGTTACTTTGTTTTCTGTCATGAGGTGCACCATGTCTACCACATTCCCTCCACCAACTATCAAATCCAAGGCCTTGGAGGTCAATCTGCAGGAAACTGCAGGTGAAGTCCATATTGACCCCCGCTATGCGCCGCTCATAGAGATTGTTGGCCGGCAACAGGGTCTTGCCACCAAAATCGACAATCTGCTGCACGAGGTGAGTCATCCCTACCGCAACTGGAAGATGATCATCCCTGACCTGCGCTCCTATGTGCTCAAAAATATCAACCTGTACCGCGACCACGAGCTGGGGCCCGAAGCCTTTTCCCTCTTTGTGGACATCTTTTTTACTGCCCTGCTGGAATCTGCCAAAAACGAACAACTGACCGGACGTATCCTCGAAGCCCTATTGGCCTATGTGGACAAGCTGGTGCAGAACCTCACCGCCAAGACGCTGCCCCGCTATGAAAGCGTGCTCACCGCTTTTTTCAGCCGTGTGCAGGAACTGGACAATTTGGAACCGAGGCTGATGCTGTTGATTGTGCAGAGCCAGCACGCCCTGCGCAGGATGTGCACAAAGATCATGGGGTTGCGTCAGCAGCTACCCGAAGAAAACGACAGGCATAGCCAGGCCCTCAGGGAACTGGTGCACACAGTTCTCTTTCGCAACTACGAGTACTGGCTCTCGGAAGACGATCCCCAGCCCTGGTTCAACAAAAGCTGTGGCGATTACTGCGCAAACTGGCCAGGTCGTCCTCTGCTTGCTGCCATCTCCCACGAGCAGATTCGACACTATGTGGATGAGCTCAAACAACTGGCCGCGGAAGACAATCCGCGCCAGGCCCTGGAGCAGATGCTCAAACTGCCGGGGCACACGGATTTTGTTCGCATCTACCGAGAAATTCCAACACAGATGAGTGAAGGCCAGACCAGTGAAAAGGATGCCAAGTTCCTCGACAACTGGCGACTGCTCTTCCTCTTCCGCATCATGGAGACCAAAGGGCTCTCCCTCATCCATGAGGAGACTCTGCGCGAAATCAACCGCTCGCTGGTACAGCTCATCCGGCGCCAGAGCTTTGAGCAGATCGAGCGTTTTTTCGTTACCACCTTCCAGCTGCTCAAGGCCAATGTGCGCCGTTATCCCCACACCTCGCTGCAGTGCATCCAAACTATTGGTAACGAGGTGTTCCAGCGTAACAACTCGCGCCTGGTCGAGGCCTTTTTGTGGGAGACTGTGCGTTTTGGTTTTCAGTACGCCAATGTGCGCGGGGTGGATGAAGACTGGCAGCCCATTGCCAATCCGGCCCATCTCACCAATATCCGCGTATGGCTCAGCCTGATTCAGCAGGAGCCAAAATGGTGCTCCACCCTGTTCTCGGCGCTGATTATCAACCTGCGCCTCTCCGGCACCTGCGTGCGCGACACGGATCTCTTCCAGCGCGACATCACCGCCCTTTTAAACCATCCCATCAGCCCCATTTACAACCTGGCCAAGCAGTTCACCAAGCTGATGCCGGTGTTTTTTAATGAGATCGGTGCAGAGGGTGAGTTGCGCGACGTGTCCACAGAGCTGGACGAGGCCCACCATCGCAAGGATGTCCTCATTCACTTTTTGCGCAAGCAGGCGCATGTGGAGTCCAGCAACCTGATTGTCGGTTTCATCGAAAGTATTTTCAACTTCTGGCTCGACCAGGACCTGATACACCTGGAGCCTTACCTGCCAGAAGAGGTGCTTTCGCAAATCGATCCACAAGGCCCCTATGTGACGGAGTTGCATATCCTTTGCCAGCGTATCAAAAAAGAGCGGCGCTTGAGTAAACTAAGCCATTTGCTCGCCTGGCCCGACGAAGAGCGCGACCACTATCTGGCGCTGCAGCAGGATATTTCCGAGGTGGAGCGCATGCGCTTTGCGCGCCTGGCCCGCATGTACAAGCTCTTGCATGTAAAGTACAACCTGTCGCTGCCAGAAATACAGGCCCAGCTGCGCCACGCCATCCTGAGTGGTTTTCCCGAACTGGAAGAGTTACTCATTGTACTGGAAACAGAAAACGACCCCTTCATCTGCCTGGAGGCCCTGCTCGACCAGCTGGAGAATTTGAAGCAGGTGATTTTAAGTCCGCAACAATTCGAGCCCACCGAGCAAATCTATCACAAACGTCACATTGCCGTGGATATCCCCTCGGTGTATGGCCGCTACAGCGAACGCAAGTTCGATGCACTCGGCCTCACCTTCCGCCTGGAAACCCTGGCCAATGTCTACCTGGAACGCCTGTTCGATACAGTCAACCTCTCCTTCATCACCCAGGTCACCTTTCTCAGCATCCTGCGCTGTCTGCGTCTGTTTTCACGCGCTCTGCAGGTGGATGGCATTTCCAGCCGCCGCCTGGACACCTATATCAACATGTTGGACTCCTCCACCGGTATCAAGCGCTTCTCCTACACCCAGCAGCTGGACATCATGCGCGGCCTGTCAGAGGGGGTAAAAGACATTATCTACGCCTACTACACCAACATCCACCAAAACAACCTCTCCATCATTGTACCGCAGATCGGGCAAAACAATCTGCTGCCCAAGTACCACAGCAGCTGGAACCCCAAAAACATGCCGGAAAACGTGCTGCGTATCTCGGAGATTTTCTTCCGCGACCTCATTGCCACCACCTTTGGCCTGCAGCACCTGGATAACTTCATCGGCAAGGTGATCCGCACCCTGGAGGCGCAACAGGATATGCTCGATCACAGCACGCTCGATCTGCTCATGACCTATAACCCAGACATGGCCATCAGCCCGCTTGATCAGATCAACCCTCACACCAACAACCTCATCCACCTGGGCAACAAAGGCTTTAACCTGATGGTGCTGGTCGGTGACGAAAAACCGGTGCCACCGGCCTTTATCATCACTACCGAGGTCTTCCGCTGCCACCGGGCCCTGAACCGTTTCGACCGCGCCCGCGAAGACTTCATGCGCCGGGTGCGTCGGGCCATTACCAGCCTAGAGGAACAAACCGGGCTGGTGTTCGGCTCAGCCGAGCGGCCGCTTTTGCTCTCGGTACGCTCCGGCTCGGCCATTTCCATGCCCGGCATCATGTCCACCATCCACAATGTCGGAGCCAACGAGGAACTGGTGGAAGAGTATGTGGCCCTGTATCCTGAGCACAAGTATTTTGCCTGGGACAACTTTCGCCGTTTTCTCCAGTCCTGGGGTATGTGCAACGGCATGGGCCGCGAGGATTTTCAGGAGCTGATGGATGCGCACAAACGGCTCTACCAGGTGCGCTATAAACGGGAATTCAAGGCTGATGCCATGCGTGAGCTGGCCATGAAATACCTGCAGGCAGTGCGTACCCGCGGCTTTGCCATGCCAGACGATCCCTGGCTGCAACTCATTGGCGCAGTCGAATTGGTGTTGCAGTCCTGGACAACACCCAAAGCCCAGGAATATCGCCACCTGATGCGAGTTTCCGACGACTGGGGCACTGCAGTGATCGTGCAGACCATGGTGTACGGTAACCTCAATGCAAACGCAGGCAGCGGCGTGCTCTTCACCGCCCATCCCTACCGCAAGGTGCGGCGGGTGGCCCTGTGGGGTGACTATGCCACGGGCGACCAGGGCGAGGATATTGTCTCCGGCTTGGTAACCAGTCATCCTGTTTCTGTGGAACAGGCCGATCTTGACGGCCGCGATGGAGACATGAGCCTGGAGCGGCGCTTTCCGAAAATCTACCAGCGTCTGCTGCAAATAAGCCGGGAACTGGTTTACGACAAGGAGTGGAACGCCCAGGAAATCGAATTCACCTTTGAGGGTCCGGAGGCAGAGCAGCTCTACCTGCTGCAGACCCGCGACATGATCACCATCAAGAAGAAGGAACACCTCATGGTTTTTGTGGATTCCGACCTGGCACATCGGCACATCATCGCCAAGGGCATTGGTGTGTCTGGCTCGGCCATGTCGGGCAAGGCCGTGTTCAGCGAAGAGCACATCCGCGATCTGCGGCGGCGCATGCCCAAGGAACACCTCATCCTCATTCGGCAAGACACGGTACCCGAAGACATCCGCGAAATCTCCATGACCGATGGTCTGGTCACCTCGCGCGGCGGCCAAACCTCACACGCCTCGGTGGTGGCCACCCGCCTGGAAAAAACCTGCGTGGTTGGTTGCCGCGACATGCAGGTGTACGAGGCAGAGGGCTATGCGCAAATCGGCGAGAGCCGCATCCACTTTGGCGATCCCATCTCCATTGACGGCCGCCATGGCCTGCTCATCGAGGGCAATTATCCCTTGAACGAAGAGGTGCACATCCTGCCATTATAAGGTGCCAAGTAGGACACACGATCTGCTTGACTTTTTGCCCGCAGAGAGCATGTTCTTTTTCACCCTTTTTGGACAACAGGGAAGGGGGATTCCCCTTTCCACAGGTGATGGATGCCATGCAGGAGGTGGGTCATGGGCAAAAAAGACAAGTGCTGCGAAAGCTACAAAAAGAAGGGAAAGATGTGTAGCGACTGCCCGTTGCGGGATGAAAAGAAGAAAAAGAAAGACAAAAAGAAGAAGAAAAAAGACAAGAAATAGGGGGATGTGGTGAAGGAAGACCCAAAGGTCCTGGCCGGCAAACTCCAACCCTGGCTTGCGCGGCTGCGCACAGGCAGGCCGTTGGTGCACTGTATCACCAACTATGTCACGGTTAACGATGTGGCCAACCTGCTTTTGGCCTGCGGCGCATCACCGGTCATGGCCGATGCCGAAGAAGAGGCGGCCGAGATGGCCGCCCTTGCCGGAGCACTACTCATCAACCTGGGTACCCTCAATTCGCGTACGGTGAGGAGCATGCACCTCGCTGCAGCCAGCGCCAACAAGCGGGGCATTCCCATTGTGCTCGACCCGGTGGGCGTGGGCGCAACCAGCTTTCGCACCAGCACGGCCCAGGCCCTGCTGCGCGAGCATCACATTGCCCTTATTCGCGGCAATATCTCCGAAATAAAGGCCCTGGCCTTACCATTAACCAACCAGGGTATAGGTGGCACCAAGGGCGTGGATGCCCAGGAAAGCGACCTGGCAGATGGCGTGCAGGGCCGCATACAGATTGCCCGTAAACTTGCCCGCAGCACAAGTAAAAACAGTAGCGGCAACGGCACCATCGTAGTGATCAGCGGCGCGCAGGATGTACTTGCCGGCACAGATGGCCCTGCCTTTGTGTGCAGCAACGGCTGCCCAGCCATGCAGGCAATGACCGGCAGCGGCTGCATGCTCAGCGCACTCTTGGCCGCCTATGCGGCAGTGGCCTATACTGCTGAAGACAACAAGAAGGATAACCTGCGCCATGCCGCCCTGGCTGGCCTTGCCGCCATGGGCATCTGTGGCGAACGTGCCAACACTCTTATAGAACAACAGCAGGCCGGCAACGCCTCCTTCCGCAAGCATTTGATCGATAGTATGTACCTGTTACACAAGCTGGAGGATGAGGTGAAAGTGGAGGTGGCGCAGGGTTAGGACATCGCGGAAACTTGTCTTTGGACTTTGTCTTAACACCAGGTTTTTTTACGCTGTGAGTCACAGGGTTGCGGCAGACATAAGCGTGCAGGAAGCACTAAAAAAAACAATATGTCAACATGATGAGACAAATAAAATCAGGGCTTAATCGACAATAAAGCTTGTGGAATGTGGTCAGGCCACGGCATGTTATTTTCTTAAAAAATTTGGCCGAATTATACTGTTCGGCAAAAAGACAGACCGTCTATGAGGGGCGGAATATGCACGTCGGGAGCAACACGATTCCGAGGCCGGGCAACCACCTTGCTAGCCGCCAATACCGTTTTTCCTACGGTCACCTTGTTCCCTTACTGGGGTACCCCCAGCCCCTATGGTTTCAGCAAGCTTCAACCTTTCTCTGTTGGTGCATGGCCCTCCGGCAAACGCCGGAACACACCCGCACCAAAAAGAAAAGGGCAATCAAGCCGAAGCTCTGCGTAGCAGAGGTGAGCTTTTAGTGCACTTCTCCTTCAAGCTGGATTCGGTCAGCGTGAAGCAACACACGTTAACCGGAACGCGGAGGCCGAAGCTTTCCGCAGTCGTATGCGCCACTCTCGACGGCCTTCTTCAGCCTGTCAAAAAAATAAAAGGGCAATCAAGCCGAAACTCTGCGTAGCAGAGATGAGCTTTCAGTGCCCTTTCAAGTTGGTTTGGAAATGGTATTTCAATGGTAGCGCAGGAGCACCATTTTGGAGTATTAAAAGTGGACTTTGGCTACTGGAGGGTCACATGTTATCCCGGCGTGAAGCACGCCGGCTATGACTTGAAAGAAGTCTTGAACCACCTCGAACGAGGGGATACAATGAGTCTAGCCGTTGACTGAAAGAACGTCAACAAAAATGCCGAACCAGACGCTTAACCGGACGCTGGGAGCCCTCCCGTATCATGGTGGATGCCGGACCAGCGCCGGTTAGCGCTAACGTTAGCCATCAAACCTATGCTCGACACAGGCCTTAGCGGAAAGATCGCTCTCGTAACCGGTGCAAACAGCGGCATCGGCGCAGCTATCGCTAAAGCATTTGCAACGCAAGGGGCCATAGTTGCTGTTCACTACTTGGATGTTGACAAGGATACTGGCTACGAACACACCATCTTGGGTAGGGCCGCAGCCCAACGAGTCGCGCGCGATATAGAGTCCATAGGCGGCGAGGCTTACATCTTTCCCGGTGATCTTGCCGCACACGAAACGCCCAGGCAGCTCTTTGACAACATCGAGGCGTCGGCAGGCCAAGTTGATATCCTGGTCAACAACGCTGCGCACTGTGAGCTTCCGGACAATACCCTTGCATTGACGGCGAGCAGCATAGATCGCCACTTCGCGGTGAATACTCGTGCTGCCGTGCTACTTACAGCCGAACTTGCGGAGCGCGCTAGTCGGAGAGGTTCCAAATTTGGTCGAGTTGTAAACATCAGCACAGACGCTGCGCAGACATTTCCCGGGCAGATTGCCTATGGCGCAAGCAAGGCCGCACTCGAAGCTTTCACCCGCAGCACAGCCATTGAACTTGGGCCGCTGGGCATCACCGTCAATGCTATTGCGCCCGGACCTATTCAGACGGGTTGGATGGATGATCCGCTGGTGGAGCAGGTAACGCAGCAAATCCCCCTACGACGTGTTGGTACTCCTACTGACATTTCCAATGCCGTTATTTTTCTGGCTTCCCAGCAAGCCGAGTGGATTACCGGGCAGGTGATAAAAGTTTCTGGCGGTCATGCTCTATAGGGCCGCAGCGGCTAACAATTCATTCAAGCCGACGCCGCTTCGCGGCGCGGCTTAATTCAGGCGTTCGGCAAAAAGACAGACCGTCTATGAGGGGCGGAATATGCACGTCGGGAGCAACACGATTCCGAGGCCGGGCAACCACCTTGCTAGCCGCCAATACCGTTTTTCCTACGGTCACCTTGTTCCCTTACTGGGGTACCCCCAGCCCCTATGGTTTCAGCAAGCTTCAACCTTTCTCTGTTGGTGCAGGGCCCTCCGGCAAACGCCGGAACACACCCGCACCAAAAAGAAAAGGGCAATCAAGCCGAAGCTCTGCGTAGCAGAGGTGAGCTTTTAGTGCACTTCTCCTTCAAGCTGGATTCGGTCAGCGTGAAGCAACACACGTTAACCGGAACGCGGAGGCCGAAGCTTTCCGCAGTCGTATGCGCCACTCTCGACGGCCTTCTTCAGCCTGTCAAAAAAATAAAAGGGCAATCAAGCCGAAGCTCTGCGTAGCAGAGATGAGCTTTCAGTGCCCTTTCAAGTTGGTTTGGAAATGGTATTTCAATGGTAGTGCCGAGGCACCGTTTTGGAGTATTAAAAGTGGACTTTGACTACTAGAGGGTCACATGTTATTCCGGCTTGTGACCCCGGCGTGAAGCACGCCGGCTATGACTTGAAGGAAGTCTTGAACCACCTCGAATGAGGGGATACAATGAGTCTAGCCGTTGACTGAAAGAACGTCAACAAAAATGCCGAACCAGACGCTTAACCGGACGCTGGGAGCCCTCCCGTATCATGGTGGATGCCGGACCAGCGCCGGTTAGCGCTAACGTTATGTGAAAACATCAAGAGGTGAAGTCATTGCCAACTGAAATTTCGGAAAGCGAGTACAAAAAGCTTCTAGAGGAATGTAAAACACTCACTGAATTTCGAGATTATCGGATGTATGACTATATCTCGATTCTGTTTAATACGGTTCTTGATTTTCAAATGAAAAGCCCTTCGGTGGCAAAAGCAGTTGGCCATTATGAAAATAAAGAGGTGGCCCCTTAATTTCGGACAATGTATTAAGGTGGGTTGTACACCCCTAATCAGGAGGCCACCCATGAGTAGCACGCGACGCAGACGCTTTTCAGCCGAGTTCAAAGCCAAGGTTGCCCTGGAGGCGATTCGTGGCGAGCAAACCATTGCCGAACTGGCCAGCCGCTATGAACTTCACCCCAACATGATCACCAGCTGGAAGCGTCAGGCCGTGGAAAATATGGCTGCAGCCTTTGCTGGCACCAGCAAACAAAAGAGCAAATCCTCAGAGGCACAGATCAAGGAACTCCATGCCAAAATTGGCCAACTCACGGTGGAACGTGATTTTTTGGCCAATGCCTTCGAGCGTTGTCGCTGAGTAGCGCCAGAAGGAAAAAGCTGGTCAACCCGGACCATGAACAGCTCAGCATTTCCAGACAATGCCGCCTGCTGGCCCTGTCACGCTCAAGCTGGTACTATCGCCCGGCTGGAGAAAGCAAGGAGAATCTGCGCCTGATGCGACTCATCGACAAACAATACCTGCACACGCCCTGGTATGGGGCTCGGCAGATGATGCGCCATGTGCGGCGTGAGGGGTATCGGGTCGGCCGCAAACGAATCAGCCGTCTGATGCGTCTGACAGGCCTGACAGCCATCTACCCGAAAGCCAGCAGCACCTCAAGGCCGCATCCGCAGCACAAGGTGTATCCCTACCTGCTGCGTGGTATGCAAATCAATCGTCCGGGGCAGGTATGGACTGCGGATATCAGCTATATTCCAATGGCCAAAGGCTTCTTTTACCTGGTGGCTATTATGGACTGGGCCAGCCGCAAGGTGTTGTCCTGGCGTTTGTCGAACACTCTGGAGGCTGATTTTTGCATTGAGGCACTCAAGGAAGCCCTAAAACGTTATGGCGCGCCAGCTATTTTTAATACGGATCAGGGCAGCCAGTTTACCAGCGATGGCTTCATTGGTACCCTGCAGGCTGCCGGGATTCATATTTCCATGGACGGCAAGGGAAGCTGGCGCGACAATGTGATGATTGAGCGCTTGTGGCGTTCCTTAAAATACGAGTGCGTGTATCTGCATGCCTTTGCTGGTCGCAGCGAACTTAGGCAAGGGTTGAAACAGTGGATCAATTATTACAACAGCAAGCGACCTCATTCTTCGCTGGACAGCCGTACCCCGGATGAGGCATATTGGCAACTCCCTCTGCCTGGCTATACCAGAGACCGGGATCTTGCCCTGGCGGCATAACCATGACACAAACCCACCTTAAATCTGCCGCCAAACTGTCGGAAAATGGGGACCACTTCTCAGAATCAAGCCACTGACAAACAAGGCGCAGAGTAGCCCGCCATAGGTAGAGCCTGTTAACATAATGCATTTGAGGACAATTCTCCTGGCCAATCCGGTCTTCTGGGTAATAATGCCGATCAGTAGTGCACCAATAACTGCCCAGGGGATGACCGTGGCAAACGGTGCAGCAAGTGCAATGCGTGCAGCATCTTTTTCAGGCAGAATTCCCGAGGCAAAGTAGAAAATCGGCAGGATGATGGCCACCAGGGGGGGCGGCAGAATCTCGGTTGCCCAACAGACAACAGCCCAGAGGGTAAGGGAGAGAAACCCAATCATTTGCGGGGTGAGCCCTTCCACTCCCTGGAGGCTAAAATACAGAGTCAGTGGCAGCAGAATGGAAAGAGCCCAGCCGATTTTGTGCACCAAAGAAAGCGGAGGTGCCTGTTGCGAGGTGATGGTAGCGTTGGTCATCACGAAGCTCCTGAAGAGGTGGATGGGTTGTGTTTTCTGGCAGTTATTCTGGCCATGTTGCTTGTACCTGTCACCAGGTGAAGAGTTTCACCAATTTGAACTCAATACGAAAATCATCAGAAGGCGTGTTTGCTTCATACCAGCGATACACAGGAAACGTTGCCGCCACGCCAGCGGTCAGCTTCAGGGGTGTATACTTAAACACAGCCTTTGGGCCCGCGTACCATTCCCATTTTGAGTCCCCCATATCCTTGCCGTCTCGTTCGCTTTCACCATTCCACTCCAGGTTAGACTCCAGCCCCACATCAAACATAGTATTTATGGCGTAGGCCCAGCCAGTATTGCTGCGAAACCGGTCAGGTTTGCGATAGTCGCGCCGGCCTTCCGTAAAGGTTGCGTAGTTGATTTCCTGATCAAAGCGGTGGCCATTGGTAGTGAAATAAGTGAGACCCAAGCCAACAATACCTCCCCAGGCCTGGTTGCCGAGAAAATCATTGCTGTCGTCGTCCACACTGGCGGTAGGTAAGGAGACGCCAACATCCAGGGCAAAATGGAGCGCATCGCCCTTGGTCTGATCTAAAAGAACTTTATGAAAAATAAGCGCTGTGTCACCAACCCAGCCCATGTCGTCTTCTGCACCGCTTACTCGGTTTTTTCTTTCAATATTATAAAAAGGTGTGGAGGTGCGTACGTCAAGCCCTGGCATGATACCATAGCGAAATTTTGCCAAGCCAATATGTTTTGTAAGTTCCACATTGTCGTTGATCTTGTTATTTTTAAAACGAACGCCGTCTGTGGTCATGTAGCGATAATTTATCACCGCGGAAAAAGCGCGGCTTGGAAAGCCGGTTCCGGCAGGACCAAAAGGAGCTGTAATGGCTCCGCCAGCCTTCGGATGCTTTGGCGGTTGCGGCGCAGCAGTGGGCCCTTCCTGGGCAAAAGCAGGGTGGCTCAATGTCCCCAAAAAAGTGGCAAGTACACTAAAAACCAAAAATTTTTTCATCGATCTTACCCTCCCGGGATAAGTAACGGAATTGACCGCTGCACCCCTTTTGTATTCAATAAAAATGATGGGTTAAAAAAACATAATTTTTAATAGTTAAATTGATGCAAAAAATCAAAGCAGTTAATATTAAGTCTGTTTAAGAAAAACTTAAACAGACCGTCATTTTCAGCCTGGGGAGTCGAATCTAATCCATGCGCAGCCCGAATATTTTGCTTGCGATAGCTGGAGAGCAACTCTGTTAAACGGGAGGATTGACATGCAAATTAATCTGAATCAACTCAGGGCCTTTCACATGGCCGTTCGCTATAAGAGTATTTCAATTGCTGCGGAAAAATTATATGTCACCCCGGCAGCAGTGAGTATGCAAATCAAGAAACTTGAACAGTGGCTGGGAGAACGGCTTTTGGAAAGGAGCAGTAATGCTTTTACGGTGACTAAGGAAGGAATATTCTTGCAGAATTACGCACAAACTATTTTTGGTGGAGTAGAACGGCTGGAGCAGGCTATCATATCGAAACGTCGTGACCAATCAGGTGAATTGTGCATAGGTATGCATAATTTTCCTGCAAGATATTTCATGCCTGTAATTTTGATGGAGCTGAAGAATAAATATCCAAATATAAAATTACATATTGAACACGGCACCAGAGAAGAATTAATAAAAAAAATTTTTCAGCATAAAATTCAAATTGCCCTAGTTTTCGGAGAAATCCCGCAGGGCTTGCGCGGTATCCCGTTACGTACTGATCCACTAGTGCTAGTCAGTTCCCCACGCAGCCTCCACATCAGTCAGGGTGAAATAAAATATGAAGACATATCTGATATTCCTATATTCCTACAGGAAGAAGGAACTGGAGTGTCACAAGGTTTGCTCAATTTTTTTAAGGAAGAAAAAATAAAACCTAAAATTTTAATAAGCAATATATGTTCAGATGTCATTAAACAATTTATATCTATTGATCTTGGTCTTGCATTTATAATAGAATTTGCTATAAAAAAAGAAATACATTCTGGTGAACTCCGGAAAATATCATTAAGAGATAGAAGCCCTGCTGTCTCTTTACATGCGATATACGAAGAAAGTGCATCAAACCAATTTACAGTGCAGGCTGCACTGGATGCTTTTGCTTCGATGAATTTGCAGGAGCAAGTAAGCAACTGATCCTCATGAGGGCTCATTTCTGCTTGGCGTAGAGCTCCAAGCTCCTAACAACCTGTTGAAAAACTCATCAATCAGGGCATAATAGCAAGCTGAACAGGAGACTGATTTTTTACAAACGGTTGCAGAAGCTCCTGCGCCAGGAAGGATTAGACGCCTTTCTCGAAAACCTGTGCGCGACGGTTCTACGCCGAAAAGCTCGGTCGCAAATCCATCCCGCCGAGCCACTATTTTCGCATGCTGCTGATTGGTGAAGAGAAAAATTTGACGGCATCGAGTCTGAGCGCGGCATCTGCTGGCGCTGCAGCGATTCCCTGGACCTGCGCCCAGCAAGACAGTGCCTGATCATTCCTCTTTGTGCCACATCCGTCAGCGTCTGCCGCTGGAGGTGCTTCACGAGATGTTTGTCTTTGTGCTGCGCATTCTGGAGCAGGCCAGCCTTCTCAGGGGAAAATACCTGGGGATTGATGCCTCGACCATGGAGGCGAATGCAGCCATGAAGAGCATTGTGCGCCGGGATACGGGCGAGAGTTATGCGCAGATGCTTGGGTGTTTGGCTGAAGCAAGTGGCATCAAAACGCCAACTCAGGCCGAACTTACGGCTTTTGACCACAAGCGCAAGGGCAAAAGCTCTCCAACAAGGGCTGGTAATCGGCTACGGATGAGGAGTCTTGCATAGCCAAACTTTAAGGATGGCCGCTCCCACATGGCCTGCAAGCCTGAGCATGTGGTTGATCTGGGACCCGGGGCTATTGTTTCTGCGGTGATACATCCTGCGGATCAGGGCGACACCAAAACCATTGCGACCACCCTTGATGACACTCAGGCCAGGCTGTGTGCGATCAAAGGCAAGGAAGATACGCCCGACATTGTCAAGCCCTTTGATCTGGCTGCGGACAAGGGCTATCACAGCCGTGAAGTTCTGAGGGATTTGCCAGACTGCTGCCGTAGCCGCATCAGTGAACCGAAACATGCGGGACAGCTGCGCTGGCATGGAGATGTTGAAGCGCGTAAGGCGGTAGTAAGGCGGTATATGGGAATCGTGCCCGGCTGCAATCCTGCAAAGGCAAGGCGCTTTTACGCGCACGGGGCGAGAAACTGGAGCGCAGCTTTACCCTTTACCTTGACCGGGGCGGTATGCGGCGCAGCCTTTTGTGCGGAGCCGAGAATATAGAGAAGCGCTACATTATCCACATTGCCGGATTCAAATTGGGGATACTGCTGCGTGCCTTGTTTAGCTTTGGTACGCCCAAGGGGCTGGGCTGATGTGTAGGCAGGGCTGTTTTTTGCCCGGATTGGCACTATGAATCTGCTCACATTGACCATGTGGCTGCCAAATGAGGCTGAATCCCTGATTTGGCCATGATTGTCTATTTGAGATGGAGCGCCTGAGACACGGTTGCACAATTGGCCACTTTGCACCCATTCGGAAAAATGAGGATTCTTCAACGGGCTGTTGAGCATCACCTCTCTAATTCACGCTCATTGCGCAATTCTTGCTAGAGGAGTCCCAAGTGGAAATTATCATTAACAACGACTCAGTTGCAGTTGGTGAGATGATCGCCAAACGCATAGTGGAGCTTTTTACTGCCAAGCCCAATGCAATCCTTGGCCTGGCCACGGGATCAAGCCCGCTACCCACTTACCGGGCCATAAGGCGGCACTTTGAAGCCGGCAATGTCACTTTTGCACGAGCAGAAGCGTTCACCCTTGATGAATACCTCGGTCTGCCCCATGACCACCCGGAGTTGTACCGGACGGTGATTCGCCGCGAACTGACCGACCATCTCGACTTTGCACCCGGCGCGGTGCATTCCCCGGATCCTCTTGCCGCAGACCCCCATGCTGCTGCCGCCGAGTACGACCAAGCGATTGCCGCGATCGGAGGGGTGGACTTGCAGTTACTCGGCATTGGGGTTGATGGTCATATCGGCTTCAATGAGCCTGGTTCTTCTCTGGTTTCGCGCACCCGTGTTGAGCCACTCATGAAATCTACCAGAGTTGCCAACGCCCGCTTCTTCGGCGGCGATGTCAATGCCGTTCCGACCCACTGTATCACTCAGGGGTTGGGCACCGTGATGAGCGCAAAGCATCTCATCCTCATTGCAGCGGGAGCGTCGAAGGCTCGCGCTATTGCGGGAACGATTGAGGGTGCGGTGTCCTCGCGGTGGCCGGCATCAGTTTTGCAATTCCATCCACACGCAACCGTGTTCCTTGACGACGAAGCCGCAAGCAAATTGGAGCTCGTAGACTACTATCGCGAGGCGTTCGGTCAGGTCCCGAGCTGGCGCGCGCAGTAGCTGGGACATACTTAAAACCTTCAAACGCTTGATCTCACGTTGTGCCCGTTTCGCCTGGCGGGCGTGAAAGAAAGTACCGGCCAACCCACATCAGGGCCAGGTGGCCAGGGCGACTGTAGCTCTGCCGCAGCCGCACACCATGTCTCCTGGCAAGACGCAACAATCCTTGCCGACTACGGTTGAACAGGCGCGCATCTGTGGGATAGGCAACCGCCTTTTCCTACACCGTGGTGTCGAGATGGTGACCCGTTCAAGACTGCTGGCCTTGACTGTGCCGCTGATTAGGCCTGCCTGCACCGTCACTTGCAGAATCAGCTCAGAACCTTTTTCATTGATGCATTTACGAAAGCGACAAAGCGAAGGCGAATCAATGGGCAACTCATGACAAAAGTACTCTTCCCCACAGAAATACTAATGATACAGGTTGTCCAGCCAACGTCGCACGGTTGCTTCATCCGAGGTTTTAAAGGCGTGAGTGAGGCAGCTAAGCCCTGCCATCAGGCGGATGGGGATGCCGGGCCGGTAAAATTCATGATTCCGGCCCAAGAATATTTTCCAGACGGTTGCGGAACATATCCAACTGGGGTGTTGCAATCGACTTCTTTGGCTGTATGAAAATCACCAGGAATTGAAGAGGTACAGTGCAATATCCTGCAATTCATAGTGCTATGTTTTAGTATTTTATTTAGCCATTTCAGATGGTTTTTCAGGGGCGACTATCTAATCAATCCAGGAGAAACACATGAAGATTCTTGCATTTAACGGCAGTCCGCGTTTGCAGGGCAATTCGGCCACCATGCTTGCGCATGCCATTGAAGGTGCACAGGCAAAGGGAGCCGAAGTGGAACTGTTCAACCTGTACACAATGCAGTTTTCCGGTTGCATCAGTTGCTTTACCTGTAAGCGGCTGGACAGGGAGCGGCCCATCGTGTGTGCGGTCAAGGATGATCTGCGGCCCGTGTTGGAAAAGGTGCGCGACATCAATGCCCTCATCATTGCCACGCCTGTCTACTATGGCTGCGAAAGTGCGGCCTGCCGTGCCCTGATCGAGCGCCTCTGCTTTCCCTATCTCAACTATGCAGACTACACCAAAAGCCACTTTCCCCGACGCATTCCGGTGGGCCTTATCTATACCATGAATGTGCCCACAGAACTGTTTACCCGCATGGGCTACGACATCAGCTTTGGTCGTACCAGAGAGACCCTGGCGCGGGAATTTGGTTCCTGCAAGATGATTTTGGCGAACAACACCACCCAGTACAACGACTACAGCCTGTATGAGGCCAATACCACGGGCGAGGAAAAGAAAGCGTACCAGGAAGCGCATTTCAGCAGCGATCGTGCAAATGCGCGACAATTGGGCGAAGATCTGGCTTCTGGCAAAGCCTTCAATGATTGACCGCACTGCAGCCTGCTGCTTTATTGTTGCTCAAGCAAGCAAGACCAGTGCTCACTAGCCGCCACCTCTATTCAGACTGTGTTTCGGGCTATGTTATCTGCCCCGGACCGTGCCTGTCCTGGCGGCGGGTTAGTGGCCGAGACAAGTCGTGTTGC
Organism: Desulfobulbus sp.; assembly: GCA_040776885.1. Classification (GTDB taxonomy): domain Bacteria; phylum Desulfobacterota; class Desulfobulbia; order Desulfobulbales; family Desulfobulbaceae; genus Desulfobulbus. Next base: position 121,677 of record JAXGZR010000003.1, read on the forward strand.
TGTTCAGGCATAACCGTAACCTGCTCCCGGATAGCGGGTGGCAGTACTCTACCCTTGACCGTGAGTATATCCTGCGCCAGATGATTGGCAATATCTGCAGGTGCATGGCCTTTCTCGTGCACCAGATACCTGTAGAGCAACTCTGCCAGCCTGGGCAGGGCTATCCTCCAGGTGGCCTGCGTTTGGGCAAACAGCCAGTTGGAAAAGGTAAAAAAACCGTGGAAAACATCGTTGTCTGGCCAGAGGAGCGGTACTGTACTACGGAAATTGCCGCTGTTGTACACCAGGTCCCAATAGCGGGCCATGCGCTTGAGTTCCTGCATGCGGGCAAAGGAAATAAGATTGTTTTGCAGTAGTTCGTAGGGCGGAATAGTACTGTAGAGCATGTCGTGCTGTTCGTCATGCCGGTTGATGGCCGTGCCAGAGAGTTTTTTAAGGATACCCAGCTGGATCTCGCCCTGGCACAGCTCCATGAGCTGATTCAGATTAGCGGCAAAGCTGGTAAGCGCTTCACCGGGCAGACCGATGATGAGATCGAGGTGTAAGTGTGCGCTGGTCTCTTCGGCAAGAAAGTGCAGATTGTCGCGAATCTTATCCAGGTGCAGGTTACGGCCAATGGCTGCGGCCACCTCTGGCTGCAAGGTTTGAATCCCAATTTCCAACTGCAGGGTGGCCGGAGGAAAGTGGCGCAGGCGCTCTTTGGTTGCCGGAGAAAAATGATCAGGCACCACCTCGAAATGGGCATGGAAGGGCGGCTCTTTGGACAGAAAAAAATCGAGAATGGCCAAGGTGCTGCGCTCAGAGAGATTAAAACTGCGGTCAACAAACTTGAAGGTGCGCGCCCCCCGTTGCCACAGCTCCTCCAGGGCAGCGAGAAATTTGTCTAGCGCAAAGCTGCGTACCCGTTTATCCAGGGATGAAAGACAAAACTCGCAGGTAAAGGGACAGCCCCTGGAAGCCTCCACATAGATAAGCCGATGGGCAATGTCAGTATCTGTGTAAAGGTGGTAGGGTAACACCAGGCTGTCGAGCTCCGGCGGAGGCGCAGCCAAAAGCCGCTGCTCGGGACGCCTGCCCTGGAGAATATCGCCGCAGAGTCGGGCAAAGCTCTGTTCTCCTTCACCTTGAATAAGATAATCTGCCTGGCTGAAGTCCACCCGCAGGGGCAGATGGCTTACCTCTGGTCCACCCAATACCACCACCAATCTGGGCTGGAGTTGTTTAAGCAGCACCAGCAGCCGCTGGATGTGCAGGGCATTCCAGATATACACCCCCAGCCCGACAATACGGGGCCTGTGCCGCAATATGGCCTCGGCCATGTCGGCAGCCTGATCATCCAGGGTAAATTCCAGCAGTTCTGTATCGGCTTGCAGCTCACCCAGATTGGCAGAGAGCCAGCGCAGACCAAGGCTGGCATGGATGTAACGCGCATTGATGGTGCACAACACAATGGTGGCCATGCTCAAAATTCCGCTTCAAGTGGAGGTGGAGTGGGTTTCGCTGCGGTGTTGGACAGAGCAGAACGAAGGTTTCAATTTTTCCGGAAGCCCTAGGCCGTATCCTAACAGGAGCATACACTGTGCAAGCTGGTATCCAGTGGCAGCTCCTGGCCTCTCTGGCCTCTGTATAGCAGCTTGCTGTTTTGCCACGCCCGTTCTATAATAGCGACTTTTCGACATGAGTTTTCGTGGATGAGGATAATGAGCAAAACGTACCAGAGTATCAATGAAAAGATCGCGGCAGGCAAGGCTGTGGTGCTGACCGCCGAAGAAGTGATCGATTATGTCGAGCGCAAGGGGGTTGCCGCTGCCGCCCAAGAGGTGGATGTGGTCACCACTGCCACCTTTGGGCCCATGTGCTCCTCGGGATGTTTTTTGAATTTTGGCCACAGCAAGCCCAAGATGCGCATCACCGAGGCCTGGATCAACGATGTGCAGGCCTACTGCGGTATTGCCGCAGTGGATGTGTACCTGGGGGCCACCCAGTTGCGCCACAACGACCCGGCCAATATGTACCATCCAGGCGAATTCCGCTATGGGGGCGGCCATGTTATCGAAGATCTGGTGGCCGGAAAAAAGGTGCAGCTCTTTGCCCTTTCCTACGGCACCGACGACTATCCCCGCCGGGAAATCCGCACCATGGTCGGCCTTGACGACCTCAATCAGGCCATTATGGTCAATCCACGCAACTGCTACCAGAACTACAACGTGGCGGTTAATCTGTCGGATAAACGCATCTACACCTACATGGGCATTCTCAAGGCCCGCATGCGCAGCATGACCTACTGTTCGGCCGGGCAGCTTTCCCCCCTGCTAAACGATCCACTCTACCAGACCATAGGCCTGGGCACCAGTGTGTGGCTGGCCGGAGCGCAGGGCCTGGTCTATGCCCAGGGTACACAACACGCCTCCCTGGTGGAGCGCAGCGAAAACGGCGTGCCCATGGAGGGCGCCGGTACTCTGGCCCTGAGCGGTGATATGAAAAAAATGCTGCCAGACTTTGTACGCGGGGTGAGTTTCAAGGGCTATGGTGTTTCCCTGGCCCTGGGGGTGGGCATTCCCATTCCCATCCTCAACGCCGAGATCCTGAAACGAACCGCGGTGCGGGACAGTGAAATCTATGCCACAGTGGTCGATTATGCCGAAGATTATCCACAAAAAACCGGCAACACCCTGGGTCGCTTCACCTATGCCGAACTGCGCAGTGGCGAGGTGGAACTTTTGGGGAAAAAGGTGCCAGTAACCTCCATGTCGTCCTACAACAAGGCGCTGACAATCTGTGAATTGCTTAAGGCAGAAATCCAGGCAGGCCGCTTCCTTCTCTCTGAACCAAGCCAGCCTCTGCCTGCAGCGCAGGGCATGCGCGGCTTGCAGTGTGTGGAGCCGCAGCGATGAGTGTCACCCAAAAGCTCTACCTCTACTTTCCCAAAAGTGAGACGGAAAAACCCATTGTCTACAAGCTGGTGAAGGACTTTGACCTGGTCATCAATATCTTCCGGGCCAAGGTCACGCCGGAAGAGGAAGGCTATCTCTCCTTGGATGTCACTGGCGAGGCAGCGGATATCGAACGGGCCCTTGCCTATCTCTCCACCTTGGAGGTGAGCATCTATGCCGGCAACAAGGGACTGCATTGGGATCAAGAACGCTGCGCCCATTGCGGTGCCTGCGTGGTGCACTGCCCCACCGGTGCGCTCGCCTTTGCCGACCAGGCACGTCGTCAGCTGGGCTTTACCGAGGATCTATGCGTGGAGTGCCACGCCTGTATTCCGGCCTGTCCCTTTGGGGCCTGTACCTCCTCGTTCTAGGGCTGATACCGCCCTGACACTGGCTGTGCACCATGTGCGCCGTATCGCGAAGCTACCGTTTTTTTTCCTGGAAGGAAACTACCCTGCGGGTGGCCTGCGAGGCCTTTGATCTGGTGACCGCTGCGGTTGTGGCCCAGCGACGCGAGCTGGAAAAGTATATCGCCCGCCATCCAGAATTTCAGCACAGCCTGACACCGGTCACCCTGTTGGACAACGCACCGGAGATCACCTGCCGCATGGCAGCTGCAGCCCGGCTCACAGGCCTTGGCCCCATGGCAGCGGTGGCTGGTGCCCTGGCACAGGCAGGCGTGGAGGCAGCCCTGGCTGCTGGCTGTCAGGAAGCCATTGTGGAAAATGGCGGCGATATCTTCCTTGCTTCAAACCAGGAGGTGCAAATCGGTCTGTACGCAGGAGACAACCCCCTTGCCGCCAGACTGGCCTTCCGTATTCCACCTGCGGCCATGCCCCTGGCGCTGTGCTCGTCTTCCAGTGTGTTGGGGCATTCGCTCAGTTTTGGCCACTGCGATCTGGCCACAGTGGTGGCAAAAGATGCGGCCCTGGCCGATGCTGCTGTCACCTTGGTGTGTAACCGTATCCGCCGGGAGGCGGATCTGGAGCCGGTGCTGGAGGGGGTGGGCAAAATAGCCGGAGTAGACGGCATTTTGGCAGTAAAAAACAAAAAGATCGCCCTGTGGGGCCAACTACCGGAGTTGGTACGTAACCAAGATACGACCAGCCTGCAGAAAATTACCCGGCACCACGAGGCGCAGGCCCAGATGCCGGGTCATGAAATCCTGCCATCCTTTCCCCAGGCCGCACCTGCAGGAAAAAGACGGAAGCTGTAGAGCAGAGTAGGGCTAGGGTCTGATTCCTGCAACCCTGCCCGGGAAAAAACGGCTCAAAGCATGCTGGCGAGCAGGCGCAGATGCCTGCGCTCCTCCTCGATGCATTCCTGCACATACTTTTTTTCACCTTCGGGCACGAATTCGCGCATTTCAGTGAAAAAGAGGATGGTATCCTTTTCAAAGCCCATGGCTGTTTCCAGCGCCTCTTCCCTGGTGCCGGCATAAGCCCTGATCTTGTCTACATCGCCCAGGCGGAACAGGGTGTGTGAATCGATCAGGAAGCTCAGGTAGCTGGCGTACTCGTCTTCCTCTGCCCAGGCAGGCAGTTCCACCTGGCCCAGTCGCTCGTACAACTTGCGGAAGAGTTCGCGGTGCTTGCGCTCCTCCCCGGCCAGAAAACGGTACGTGTCTTTCAGTTTTTCTTCTGTGGTGGTTTCCACCAATCGATTGTAAAAAACTTCTCCCCTGGTTTCCACTTCCTGGGCAGCTAACAGGATATCGGTTGCCTTAAAAATGCCAGCCATAATTACTCCTACAGTTCCGAGGGCAGCTCTTTGAGTTGGGCATAGGTAAACACAGGGCCATCCAAACAGACGTACTGGGTACCTATGTTGCAGCGGCCACAGATACCCACCCCGCACTTCATGCGCTTCTCCAGGGTGGTGATGATCTGTTCGTCTGCAAAGTCCAATTTCTTTAGTGCCTGCAAAGTGAATTTGATCATAATCGGCGGGCCGCAGGTGATGGCCACCGTATTTTCCGGCGAAGGATTCATCTCCAAAAGAATATTGGGAATCAGGCCCACCTTGTGTTCCCAGCCAGGATATTCATTATCCACACAGAGCACGGTCTTGACATCTTCGCGCGCCAACCAATCGGGCAATTCCGCCTGATAGGTCAAATCCACTGGACTGCGCGCTCCGTACAAAAGGGTGATGTCCTGGTAATCATCGCGCGTATCCAACATGTACGTAAACAGGGTGCGCAGGGGTGCCATGCCAATACCGCCACCGATAAACAGGATGTTTTTGCCCTGCATGTCCTCCACCGGAAAGGGCTTGCCCAGGGGTGCGCGCACTCCCACCTGGTCGCCTGCTTTTAGTTGGTGCAGACGGGTGGTGACTTCCCCCACCCGCATCACGCTGAACTGGAGATACTCCATGCGCGTTGGTGAGGAGTTGATGACAAAGGTGGATTCGCCTGCACCAAAGACCGACAGTTGGCCCACCTGGCCAGGTTTGAAGGAAAAGGAGCGCATCTTTTCCTCGTCGTTGAGAACCAGCCGAAACGATTTGATATTCGGCGTCTCCTCGATCACTTCAACGACCGTGGCCATATCTGGAAGATAAGGATTAGCGTTCATCAGGATACTCCTGTGCTGCCATCACGACCTGACGGATATCGACCCCGGCCGGACATTGTTTGATACAGCGGCCGCATCCACAGCAGGCGATTTGCCCGCCGTGCAGATCCGGATAGTAACTGAACTTGTGGCCCATTCTGTTTTTCAGACGATGCGCCTTGGTGGAGCGTGGGTTATGGCCACTACCCTCCAGGGTGAAGGTGTGCGACATGCAGTTGTCCCAGGTGCGCAAACGCCGACTCACCAAGCCTGCCTCGTCGTCGGTGATGTTGAAGCAGTAACAGGTGGGGCACATATAGGTACAGGCCCCGCAGGAAATGCATTTATCCGACTGGGTCTGCCAGAAATCCATGTCGTCAAAGCGTTTGAGCAGCTTTTCCGCTGCAGAGGAAAAATCATGAGCCTGACCCATCATCTCCCTGGCCTTGGTGTTGTTGCGCTCGGCCTCTTCTGCCCTGGCACCTGGCTCTTCAAAGAGCGCATCACCGAGCAGCTCTTCGCCCTTTGGGGTAACGGCTTTGGCAACAAACCCACCTTCCACCGCGGTGAGCAGAATGTCAGAACCGGTTGCATCGGCCGGCCCACTGCCCACACTGTGGCAGAAGCAGGTCGTTTCCGGCCGCGCACAGGCCAAGGTGATGAAGGTTGCCCCATCGCGCCGCCTGATATAGTAGGGATCCTTAATGGCCAGGGTTTCATAGACCGGGTCGAAAACGAGCTTGCCACGTGTACCGCAGGGCCGACAGCCAATCACCACCATCTCGCCCTCGGGCAGATGTTCCTGCAGTTCCATCCTCTTGCCAGATTCTTCCGGATAGCGCTGCACGGTGAGCAGGGTTTCGTTGCGGGGAAAGGTGGCGTCTTTGGGAGAAATAACAGCCATGCGGGAAAAATCAAGCTGCATACCAGGCCGCAACCGACGGAAGGTGGTGGTGCCGCCAGAGGCAACCGGTGCCAGCACGTTTTTTTTCTCTGCCAAGGCTGCGGTAAAGCGCTGTAGATTGTCTTGGGTGATGAATCGTTCCATTACCAGTCTCGCTCCTTGATGCGGGCTTCTTCCACCTGGAAGGTGAGAAGCGGCGGGGTCTTGTCCAGCCCGATTCCTGCCTGATGCCCAAATACTTCCCGCACCTGCTTGTTCATGTAGCGGCGCAACAGCATCAGCGGGATGTCCACCGGGCAGGCACGCTCACATTCACCACATTCGGTACAGCGGCCAGTCAGGTGAGAGACATGAATCATCTGGAACATGAAGTTTTCAACCGGGGTGTTTTCCTGGCTCATCCACAGAGGATCGCGGCTCGTAGCTATGCAGTGATCCTGGCAGACGCACATGGGACACACGTTGCGACAGGCATAGCAGCGGATGCAGCGACTCATGGTATCTTGCCAGAAGGCGAGTTTTTCTTCGTTGCCAAGCGCCTCAAAGGCATCCTGGCAGGCAGGACTCGTTGCCTGGCGAGGCGCATGTTTTTCGCCAATGAGCACGTCGGCCACCAAGGGATCCGGATAAGCGCAGTGCAGGCATTTGTCGGCCAGTACTTCCTGCAACTTGAGCGTGGCCTGCTCTCCGGCAACGGTGATGTGCAACTCATCATTGCCCAGTTCCACTGCCTCGACAAAGCCGGGATCCGCTGGCAGGGCGGCGCGGATTTTGCGCTGGCTGACCACCCCGTCACAACAAAGGCCAAAAAGGACCACCTCATCACGTTCGATGAGCTTTTCATTCAACAGCTCAATAACGCTGCGGCTGTGACAACCGCGCACTACCAAACCAATTTTTTCCCCCTTGAACCCGGTGGCATAGGTAGCAGGATTGTGCACTGCCAGCGGACTGATGGTCAATCGCTCCAAATCCGCTTCACTGCGGATGAAGAGCGGCGTGGCGTGCAGGGGATCATACCCCTGTTCCCAGCCGATCACGCAGTCCAGCGAGTCCAGCTGGCCGCGAATGGCGGCCTTCAACTCTTCCAGTTGGGATACTTCTCCGGACATTTCTCCTCCCTTTAGTAACAAAGGCTCCGTCTTCCTCTTTACAGGTCTGCCAAAGCAAGGTCTGCCTGGACACACATTGCATCTGTCATGCCCAAACCACCTTTATCCATGGCAGGCACAGGACGCTCCCCTGGCTGCCCCGTCCAGGGCCAACTTGGCCCACTCTTCTTCCGACACTGGATTGAAAAACGGTGCTGGACCGAGTTCATGGATACGGCGGGTAAACTCCGTGACTACGTGCTGCCAGCGCTGGCCTTCGGAGGCAGACACCCAGGTATACTCGAAGCGGCGCTCATCAATGCCAGTGATGGGTAAAAAACGCTTGAGCATCTCCAGGCGTCTGCGGGCATAAAAGTTGCCCTCTGCATAGTGGCAGTCGCGGGGATGGCAGCCGGATACCAGTACGCCATCCGCACCATTCAACAGGGCGCGCACAATAAAGAGCGGGTCGATCCTGCCGGAGCAGGGCACGCGAATAATGCGCAGGTCTGTGGGCTGGATGAAGCGCGCCACACCAGCCGTGTCTGCACCCCCATAGGAGCACCAGTTGCACAAAAAGCCAACTATTCGAAGCTCACGTTGTTCATCTTGGGCGGACATAAAGCGTTCACCTCGGCAAGGATTTGATTATCGGTAAAGTGTTCCAACTGAATTGCACCCTGCGGACAGGTAACCGTGCAGATACCACAGCCCTGGCACACGGTTTCGATCACCTCAGCCTTGAGCCTGCCCATGCGGTCGGTGACCGCCTTGATCGCCCCAAAGGGACAGGTGTCGATACATTTCTGGCAACCCACGCAACGGTTCACATTAACCTTAGAAACAGCCGGATCAGATTCCAACTGCTCTTTGGAAAGCAGACCCAGGGCCTTGGCAGCAGCGGCACTGCCCTGGCCAACAGAGGTGGGGATATCTTTGGGCCCCTGGCAGGCGCCAGCCAGGTACACGCCGGCGGTATTGGTTTCCACAGGCTTGAGCTTGGGGTGGCTTTCCACGAAAAAGCCAAACTGATCCGGCACCACCCGCAGGGTTTCCCCCAGCTTCACTGCTCCCTGGGAGGCTTCCACTCCAGTGGCCAGCACCACCAGGTCGGCGGGAACCTCGACCTGCGTGCCAGCTAGGGTGTCGGCACCGCGGACAATGAGTTGATCGCCATGGGGATAAATCATGGCCACCCGGCCACGCACATACTGCGCTCCGTACTCCTCCATGGCCCGCCGGGTGAATTCATCGTAGCCCTTGCCCGGCGCACGGATATCCATGTAGAAGACAAAAGACTGGGAATCGGGAATGTGGTCCTTGGTGAGAATGGCCTGCTTGGCCGTATACATACAGCAGAAACCAGAACAGTACGGCCGGTCGACCGAACGGTCACGCGAGCCCACACACTGGATAAAAACCACGTTTTTGGGCTCCTTACCGTCGGAAGGCCGCTTGATATGCCCACCAGTGGGTCCAGAGGCGGACAACAGTCGCTCGTACTGCAGCGAGGTGATCACATCCGGGTAACGGCCTTCACCATACTGCGGGTACTTGTGCCAATCAAAGAGATCATAGCCCGTGGCCACGACAATGGCACCCACCTCCACGGTTACCAGTTCATCCTGCTGCTCGTAGTCGATACAGCCCACAGGGCAGACCTTGGCACAGATGCCACACTTCCCCTTTTGCAACTTCATGCAGGTGTCTGGATTGATGGCAGCTTTTTTCGGGATGGCCTGGGGAAAGGGGATGTTGATGGCCGTGGTCGTGCCCAAAAACTCGTTGAACGGATCAGGGCTGCGTTTACTCGGACATTTTTCCGTGCACAGGCCGCAGCCCGTGCACGTTGTCCAGTCCACATAGGTGGCCTTGCGGCGGATGGTGACGGAAAAATTGCCCACATAGCCGCTTACAGATTCCACTTCGGAGCAGGCATACAGGGAAATTTTCTCGTGCTGGGCAATATCCACCATTTTCGGGCCAAGTACACAGGAAGAGCAATCAATGGTGGGAAAGGTCTTGTCGAGCTTGGCCATCTTGCCGCCAATACTCTGCTCGCGCTCCACCATGACCACATCCAGACCGCCATCTGCGCAGTCCAACGCCGCCTGAATGCCGGCCACGCCCCCACCAATCACCAGCACCTTCTTGACGGTGGTGAAGCTTTTGGCCACCAGTGGCCGGTTGCGGCGCAGCTTTTCCACGGCCATGAGCACCAGGTCAGCTGCCTTGTTGGTGTTGTGCGCCTTGTCTTTGCCGATCCAGGAGACATGCTCGCGGATATTGGCCATTTCAAACATGTAGCGGTTCAGGCCTGCCCGTTCCACTGCCCGGCGGAAGGTGGGTTCGTGCATGCGCGGCGAGCACGAGGCCACCACCACCCCATCCAGGTTGTGTTCATGGATGGCAGTGATGATGCCTTCCTGCCCTGGCTCTGAGCAGGTGTACATGGAGTCGGTGGCGTAGACGACCTCGGGAAAACCCGCAGCAATCTCCACAACAGATTCGCAGTCAACCGTGCCGGCTATGTTGCTGCCGCAATGACAGATGAAAACGCCTATTCGCATTGCTTCCTCCTAGCTGGCCTGGGCCGTTTCCTTGAGCTTGTTGAAAACGGGCTTGGGGTTGACGCACAGTTTTTTCAAACCCAGTTCCTTTCGGTCTATGCCCAGGGCATAACCGAGCAGCTGGGTATAGTAAAAGACAGGAATACGGAATTTTTCCTGCAACGCCGAGTTGATTTGCCCCTGGCGCATATCCAGGTTCATTTGGCACAGGGGACAGGCAGTGACAAAGGCATCCACATCAAGTTCACGGCCCGCATCCAGCAGCTTGCCCGCCAGCTTGGTGACAATATCCACCCTGGGCACGCCAAAGGAAGCACCGCAACATTCCACCTTGAGGGGATAGGGAACAACTTCGGCGCCAAGCATGGTCATGAGGTTATCCATGACCATGGGGTGTTCATGGTTGTCGAACTGCATCAGCGCCGGTGGCCGGTTCATGATACAACCGTAGTAGCAGGCCAGCTTCAAACCGGTGAGCGGCTTGACCACCTTGGCGCGGATCAGCTCCGGATCAACCTGCTCCATGATCACCTGCAACACCGACTGGGCAGTAACCTGCTTGGTACAGGGCGTATCCAAAAGCGCATTGGCCTTGGCGCGGAAGTCTGCATCCTCCATCTTGTGGGCTGCAGTGCGCAGGTTGCTCAAACAGCTCGGGCACGGTGTGGTTACCAGGTCCATGCCCAACTGCTCTGTCAGGGCGAGGTTTCTTGCCGACAGGGCAGCAGAAAGCACATGGTTTACTGTGTGCGCCGGGGTGGAACCGCAACAGCTCCAGTCTTCCAGGTCAACCAGTTCCAGGCCCAGTTCCCGACAAACCGCTCGGGTGGACAGATCGTATTCCACAGAGGTGCTCTGCCCGGAACAACCTGGGTAATAGGCAATTTTTGCCATGCTATTCTCCTTTGCGGAAGCGTTCGAAAATGCGGGCAACCTGCTCCTTGCCCTGGATGGGGTGTGGCTTGAACGACAGCTTGTTGTGGAGCAAGGCTGTGGGCCCAAGGGCTATATTGTCGAAAAATCGCCCGGATTTAAGGGTGTACCGGGCCATTAAGCCCAGTTCATAGGCCCGGCCATGCGTTTCCACGGACTGCAAAAAGGCATCGGTGAACAGCTTGGTAGTCCGCTCGCTGACACAACCGCTTTCACGCGCCATGTGCCGACACACGTCCATCACCTTGGCCACATCAATTTCATTGGGACAGCGCGTAGTGCACGACTGGCAGGAAGCGCACAGCCACAGGGATTTGCTATTGAGCACCATCTCCCGTTGCCCGGCCTGGATCAGACGCATAACCTGGCTGACCGGAATGTCATAGGCAAAGGTGTAGGGGCATCCGGCTGTACAGTTGCCACACTGGTAGCAGGTCTTCAGATTTTGCCCGCTGCGGGATTCAACTTCCGCCAGGAAATCGCGGTCGCCAGCGGAAAGATCTAGTATCTTCATGGAACACCCTGTAGGAGGAAAAGAAAAACAAGCGGTTTCCGGATGGAAATTCCATACGATCGTACTGCTTCGAGCATGGATTTCCTGTGGGAATGCAATCGGTACAGCGCAGAATCTTTGCTGCCACAGAAGCAGATTTTTCGACCGAACAACTTTACAGAATATCACGGTCCGACAATTCTGTAAAGCATTTTAAGCAATTATGATCCATAACGATTCCCCACCCAGGTTACTTTTAGCATGCCAAAGGCTTCGCAGTACACCTGGGTCACATAAACTCGCCTCCCTGCAACAGGGCCAGGACCATTCCAAACACAGCATCCTGACAAACCACCTATCCATCCGAGGCTCGGCTATCCTGCCCGGTTTCAGCATGCACACCAGCAGAAAGTGTACGCTGGCGCAGGAGTAGCTCCAGGCCAGAGTGGCGGTTGAGCCGTCGGGACACGACGGTATTGAGCAACTCTTGTCCAGCAACAAGAATGAGCCGTTTTTTTGCCCTGGTGATGGCAGTGTAGAGCAACTCCCGGCTGAGCAGGGGATGGTCTTCCGCGGGAAACACCAGAAGCACAGTGGCAAACTCCGCGCCCTGGGCCTTGTGCACGGTCATGGCATAGGCTGGCTGCCAGGGTGGAAGGGTGGCTGGAGCGAGGGAGCGCAGCCCGTCTTCACCTGCAAACCAGGCTGTAAGCTGACCCTCCTTGTTGGGCCAGATAATGCCGGTATCGCCATTGTAGAGACCCTGGGTATAATCGTTTCTCAAAATAAGGATGGGCAGGCCTTGGTACACCTCATCCCGCGCTGGAATCTGCCCTTGACGTTGCAGCAGTTCCCTGCAGCGGGCATTGATACCTGCCACACCCCAGGGTCCTTCCCGCAGGGCGCAGAGCACGCGACTCTGCGCAAATTGAGCGATTGCCTCCTGCACAGACTTGGCCTGACGCAACGGGGCCAGCAGTTCCTGTAACAGCTCAAAAAGCAGCGCAGCCGCTTCTTTTGTTTCATACCGTTGGATATCTGGCCAGGGCAAGGCAAGCGCCGAGGAAAAGGCATCCGATCCTGCTGGCTTCTGCAGTGCCTGGGCCAGGGCAAGCATGCCACTTTTTTGGCTAAAACGGTGCACCTGATGCAGGGTGATGCAGCATTCTGTCAGAGAATGTGTGGGGTGTTCGGTCACAGTGCCTGCTTCCCTGTCAAGACACGATTTTCCCACAAGACGCTGCAAACATGTGACGAGTTCCTTGGAATAGGAGGTCTGTGGCAAGGCTTGCCAGGCATACAACAAGCTACCCGGCTCCACCGGTGGCAACTGACCAGGATCACCGCAGAGAATCAGGCGACTCGTTTTGGGCAGGGCCGCCAGGAGGGCCTCCAATAAAAGTACATCCACCATGGAGGCTTCGTCCACCACCAACAGATCCACATGCAGGGGATTGGCTGCATTGCGGAGGAATGTGCTGTTCTGGGGGTGAAAGCCCAAAAGGCGGTGCAAGGTCTGCGGCTGCGGCGCACTGCCCAGATCAAAGGGGGCAGGCAGACTGTCAGCGGCAGCGCGGATGGATTCGCCCAGACGCATGGCAGCGCGGCCAGTGGGCGCGGCCAGGGCAATGCGCAGCTTGGTGGTTGCATGGGCACTGTGCAGGGCCAGAATCCGCGCCAGGGTATAAGTTTTGCCGGTACCTGGGCCGCCGCACAAGAGGAGTAAGCGTTTGCAGAGCGAAAGTGCTGCGGCACACTGTTGCAAATTGGGCCCTGTGTCTGCTGCAGCAGAGCTGCCAGGAAAGAGCTGCTGCACGAGTGCCTGCGCCTTGACATAATCCACCTCGCACAGATCACCAGCGCGCTCGGCAAGATCTTGCGCTATGGCGCTTTCCGCCCGGTACCAACGGAGCAGGGCAAGTCTGTTGTCGCTGTCCAGCACCAGGGGCCTGGGATCAGTTGTCCTGTCCCCCGCCTCTGCCACGGCACCGCTTGCAAGGAGATCGTGGCGCAGTTCCGTCAAACTGGGCCAAGGCCTGTCTGATGCGCTTATCTGCTGCACCTGCGCCAGCGGCAGACAGGTGTGGCCATCTGCAAGCGCGTGGCTGGTGCAGGCGACTGCCAGCGCCGCTTCCGGACCCATGTCTGGATGCAGCCGCACCAGCAATCGGGCCAATTGCACATCGAGCTCGCCAAGCCCCCCCTGCTGCTGTACACGTTCAAGCCGCTGCATCGCCCGCCTCCACGCCTCTACACAGGGCATCGAGTCCCTGTATCAGCTCAAGCGCCGGCCTGGCCCGATAGATCCCCTGCCCCGCTTGTCCGGGTTCCATGCCCCGCAAAAAAAGATAATACACCCCGCCAAAATGACGTTCATAGTTGTAGCCCTGCAGGCGCGTCTGCAGGTAGCGGTGCAGGGCCAGGGTATAGAGTAGGTACTGCAGGTGGTAGTGATGTTGCGCCATGCTGGTGGCAAGCGCCTGGGGCGTATAGCTGCCAGGTTCATCACCCAGGTGGTTGGATTTGTAATCCACAATATAATAGCAGCCTTTGTGCCGGAAGATCAGGTCGACAAAACCTTTCATCAACCCCTTGAGCACTTCGCTGCGGCCAGGCAGGTTGGGCAGATCGAAACGTTTGAACAGCTGGTTGATTTTTACAATAGCCAGTTTTTGCACCGGAAAGAGGAAGGTCAGCTCGCGTAACTGGTTTTCTGGTGTAAGTCCAGCCAGGCTGCGGCTACCGGGCAAAGGTGTGGCCAGCACATTGGCCAGCCATACCTGCACAGCGGTTTGCCAGCGCAGATCAAAACCGTATTGTTCCAACTGCTTTTGTACATGTTCCTGCTGCACCGCCACAGGGAGGGTAAAGTCTAGCTCTTCCAGCAGGGCGTGCAGACATAAACCTGCGCGAGTGCCGCGCGGAAAGGTGGCGATGCGCTGAAAATCCTCTGGTCGAATGCGGCTGAACAGCGCAGGGTTGAGCAGGCTGTCCACGTTTTCCTCAATGACCGGGTTCAGCTCCTGTCCGGAGCTCAGGCTGGTATAGCTGCAGGTGATATAACCCTGGGGTACAGAACCCTGAAAACTGCGGGCAACAAGGGGAGGCGTTGTTACCGGGTCTGCCTTTCCCGTGGCTGTGCCAGTCCAGGGTAAGTCACCGGGAGGATAGCTGCGTACCAGTAACCCTGCTGCTGTTTCATTGAGCTGGTCAAGATCACGGCGCAACAGGTCTTCGTCGCCCTTGACATCCTGGATATGCAGGAGCCGGGCCATGGGCGTATCCATGAGGCCATTCACCCTGCCCCAACAGATGCAGGTGCAGTACCTGGCCCTGGTCAAGGCCACATACAAGAGCCGCATCTCTTCGGCCAGGGCCTCCTCTGCGCTCAACGCCCGATGCTCTTCGTTGTCAGTGTCAAAATCCCTGCAGGCATTTAACGTGTTGCGATCGTGAAAGGCGATGGCTGTATCTTGCCAGGGGACTGCGCTTTGCGCTCTCCATAAAAAGGGCAAAAAGACAACCGGATACTCCAGCCCCTTGGCGCTGTGCTGGGTGCTGATCTGGATGAGTTCCTGATCACTCTCCAGACGCATGAGACGGTTGTCTTCACTGTCGCCATCAGCCTGTTGCCGCTGCCGCAGCAGCCAGCGCAACAAACGTTCCATGCCGGGTCTTTGTCTCTCTTCTTCGTGCAACAGTTCGGCCAGATGCAAGAAGTTGGTGAGTTTACGTTCACCACCTGGCTGGGCAGTAAGGTGAGTGGTGATACGTTCTTTGTGGAAAATTCGGTGCAGCATGGCGGTAATACCCTGCCGCTGCCAATGACTGTGGTAGCTGCGCAATCGCTGTATCTGCTCACCCCAGAGGAGGGCATCCTGTTTGAGTTGATAGAGTGCCTGGGCATTCAGACCAAAAAGACCGGTGGCCAGGGCTGTGGTGCACAAGGCTCGGTTGGCCGGATTGAGTACCGCGCGCAGCACCAGTTCGAGCTCCGCTGCCTCTGGGCTGGAAAAAACAGACAATCTACTGGCATATACACTGTTGAGACCCAAGTTCAGCAAGCTGTTGCGCATCAGCTCGGCCTGGCTATGGGTGCGTACCAAAACAGCGATGTCTCTGCTGGCCAGAGGACGGTCGCCAATACGGGCTTCGCCCTGTGCCGCCAGTTGCAGCAACTGTTTAATGGCCGTAGCACTGGCAGTGGCTGCCAGCCCATCGGCATTTTCTTTGGCAAAGGCTTGGTCATCTTCGTTGCTGAACAGCAAAACGTGCAAGGGGGCAGGGGCTATACCTTGTAGCGTAAAATCCATGTTCTGCACCCTGCCACTGGCCTGGACCTGGTGAAAGGGGATATCGGCAAAGACAAAGGCATCCTGCCTGCGGCTGAACAGGGTATTGCTCGCTGTAATCATACCTGGGGCTGAGCGGTGGTTGGTGCCCATGGTGTAGCGCTGTTCTGGCGGGGTTGCTCCCTTGGCCTGCATGTAGGTGAAGATGTCACCGCCACGAAAGGAGTAGATGGCCTGTTTTGGATCGCCAATCATGTGAAAGGGATACTCGCTCTCCGCGCAGATGGCGGAAAAGATACGGTATTGCACTGGATCGGTATCTTGAAATTCATCCACCAGCACTGCCCGGTAGCGTTGACGAATGGCACGGGCAAGTTGGGGGCCACTGTCCGGATTTTGCAGGGCCAAATCGAGTTGGCTGAGCAAATCATCGTAGCCGAGCAGGCGCTGGGCCTGTTTGCGGCGCTGCAATTCTTCCTTAAGATACAGGCGCGCCGCATGCAGCCAGGTAATTTTCCACAGGCGCAACATCTCTTGGTAGTCCTGCCAGAATTGGGTAAAGACGTTGAAAAAGGGAGCTGGCTGCCAGTCTGTACAGGTCTTCTTTTTTAAAAGGCAGCTCAGCATGTACCCCGTGGACAGCCGTTCCAGCCGGGGCGGCAAGAGGCGTGGGAAGACAGGATTAAGCAACAGTTCGGCCAGGTCGATCAGCAGCTCCTCTACCTGATCCGCACGATAATTTTTTGCGGCACGGCTCAGGCAGGGGTCGTTTTCGAGCCACTCCTGCGCGTCTGTACCGTCTTTTTTCCAGGCCCGCTGTAGCTTGCCATGACTGGACCGCAACACTTCGAGCTGCCGGAGCAGGGCATCTGCGGTCAGTCGGGGTAGCATGCAGACATCTTCTATCAACAAAGTGTTGGCAATGGCTGCCAGCAGGTTTTCAGGCCCTGGCCAGTGCGCCTGCACCAGGGCGCTTTCCTCCGGCCCCAGGGGATAGAAGTGCGTGCGCCAGAAGTCGGCCATCACCTCTTTTCGCAGTGCTGCCTCGTCTGTGATGATGTCCTGGTCAAAGGAAAAACCCGCTTCAAAGGCATGTTCCTTGATTACCTTCTGACAAAAACCGTGGATAGTGGTGATGGCTGCTTCGTCCATGCGGGCCAGGGCCTGGTCCAGGCGCAGGCTGGCAATTTCGGGCGCGACCGTAGCCAGCACCTGCGTAAGGGCTGGATCATCCTCCTGGCCTTGTCCAGCCAACTGCTTTTGCGCCTCGCGCAAACGAAGGCGGATACGGCCACGCAGTTCGGCGGTGGCTGCCCTGGTGTAGGTGAGTACCAGAATCTGCTCGACACCCAGGCCCTGCTCCACAATCAGCCGCACAACCAGCAGGGTCAGGGTCCAGGTTTTGCCAGTGCCTGCACTCGCCTCAATCAGGCTGCGTCCGGCCAACGGCATGGTACATGGATCAAGCACGTGCATCTTTTGGCTCCTTGCGCGCCTTGAGCATGGGAAGAAAGAGTTTGGCCAGGTGGATAAAATGTTCGTCAAAGGGCTCGTTCTGCGGGAAGAGCTGCACAAAGGCTGCATCCTCTCTTTCTCCCCCTTGCTTGTATCCGCCTTGCCATGCCTTGCGGGCAGCCTCGTAGGCCCTGGTTGCATCGTTTTTTTTATGCATCTGCTCTGCCCAGGCCAAGGCGCTTTTAGGAAAAAAGGGCAGTGCCTCTTGCTGGCCCTGTAAAAAACCCTGCACATAGAGGGTGAGCTGCTCTTGTGCCGCAATGGCATCCATCTCATCAAATTGAAAAAGCTGGACACCAACCCTGCTGTCCCAGGCACAGATACAGCTCTTCACAGGAATGTGCCCAGGCGCCAGCGCAGCAAGCACCAGGTGGCCAAGCCAGGCATTCACAAACAGGCGAGCACTGGCCCGGCCACCAGACCAAACCACCCGGCCGCCGCTGTAGAGCTCGTCCAGCCAGCCGCAAAGCAGGATGTCTTTAAGTGGTAATTGCACTTCCTGTGGAGGAAAGGGCTTGGCCACATGCACATGCAGCGCATTTGCCAGTGCATCTGCTGCGGCCATGATCTCTTGTAGCGCAAGCCCGGCAAAGCTTCCCTGGGGCAACAGTCCTTGCCCGGCAAGCATCGCGGCAATGTGCGTCCTTGTTTGCCCAGCCAGCCTACGCAGGACAATCTCCTGCCGGAGGTCGTACTGATCAAGACCATCGAGTGCAAAAGGTTCCTCCTCCTCAACCAGTACCTCACCCTCCTGCAGATTCATCTCAAAATTTTGCCGTAAAAAATAACGTGCTGGATTTCGCCAAAAACGTAACAACTCTGCCAGATCCACCTGGTTTTCCAGACCTGGCGAATCTGGGAGTGGCAGCGGTGCATTTTGAAACAACAGATTTGCACCCACTTCTGCCGCTGGTACCCAGTATGGATTAAAACTGGCAAATCCTGTCGTGCCATTGTAATTGTCTGCACTGAAGGGCTGCAGAGGGTGTTCCCGTCGCAGATGTTCACTGATGCCCTTGCCCACATCCACTGCCTCTGCGGTCTCCGCTGCCACCTGCATACTACTGTCCAGATAATCACACAGTTCGCTGACAACGGCACTTGGCTGCATCTCGCCACCATCGCGCTGGTTGCGGCCTATCCAGGAAAGAAAGAGCTGTTTACGGGCAGACAGGATGGCCTCGAGAAAGAGGTAGCGGTCGTCGTCACGGCGTTTACGGTCGCCCAGGCGGGGGTGCTGCGCTACATAGTCAAAGGAAACAGGATACTGCTGGCGGGGAAAATCACCGTCGTTCATGCCCAAGAGGCAGATCACCTGAAAGGGTAGGGAACGCATGGGTACCATGTTACAGAAGGTGACTCGCCCAGACAGAAAGGCCTGGCCACTGTCCTGGCTGTGCAAACTTTCCTCCAGGTGCAGACGAATAACTTGCAGGGTGAGCAGCTGGTCAAAGGCTGCCAGGGTCAGCTCTTCAGCCAGGGCCTGAATATTTTGGCGCAAAAGGCCAAGGCCTTCCTCTTCAAAAGAGGGGTGCAGGCAATCTGCTAGCAGGGCCAGCAGAAGTGGTGACCATTCCTGTGCAGGAAGCGGCTGCTGCAAGCGACGACGCCACGTATCCAAGGTATCGTAGAAGTGCAGCAACGAGGCCAGAACCTGATCTGCCCCTTCTCCTGCAAGTGGACAAGGGAGAAGGCTCGCATGGAGCGCATCGAGACCGCCCATGGCATGGCCCAAAAGCAGGCGGTCAAGTCCGTGTCGCCAACTGTGTTCAGGCCCGCATGCAACCCCCAGGTTCAAACGATGTTCTGCATCCAGCCCCCAGCGGATACCAGCATTTTGTACCAGGTCATGAACCAGAGGGAGTTGCGAGGCATCCAGGTCAAAGCGCCGGTGCAGGGCTGGATGCTCCAGCAAACTGAGCACATCTATGCTGGTACAGCGGCTGCTGAAAAGATCGAGCAGGGCAAGGAAAAGGTGGCCAAGGGCACCGTGGGCTGCCAAAGGCTGATCAGCCAGCGCCCAAGGGATGAAGAGCTCCTGCGACGCTTCGCCAAAAACAGCTTGCACAGCAGCAGCGTAGAGACTGATATCCGGTGCGGTCACCAGAATATCGCCGGGCGTCAGATCTGGATTGTCTTGAAAACAGTCTAAAAGATAGTCGTGCAACACCTGCACCTCGCGCAGTGGCGAAAAACAGACATGTAACTCAAGTGAACGATCATCTGCCGCAATGGGGGTCCGCTCTTCCTGTTCTGGCATGGGGCTACAGTTGAGGAGCTGCCGCTGCAACTCGGCCAAAACACCCGTACCTTGGGGTTCTTCGTACAGTTCCTGCGGGCTATCCAAGCCGCTTTCCAGTAACTGTTGGGCAAAGTCGCGGCCTGCCTGCCCCAGCAGGGCGAGCAGGGTGTTTGTTTCTTCTACAACCGGTGTGGAAAAGGCCAGTAGGGTATCCTGCGCCTGCACCTGTGCCTGCTGCCGTGCCGGAACCAGATCATGCCAGTACTGGTTGCAGGGGCTGAGTTGGTAGCAATGGGTTTCAATGTAGCGGGAGATCTGCACAAAGAGATCCAGATAGACAGGTGCCAGACTGCTGATACCGAAAAGATGCAGACGCTGGGGCAGGACCTTATCAGAAGCCAGGAATGCCGAACCTTTCTGCCCAAGCAGGTGGCGGAATTCTTGATGCAGGCGGGCGCGATGCACCGGACTATCCTGGCACAGGCGGCGCCACAGCACTGCCTGCCAATTCGTCTTCTCAGTCGCCCTGTCTGGCGTGTTTTCCCATTGCCAGAGAAGTTCCGGTCGATAGACCAGATACTGATCAAACACAGCGGCAATACGGCCGGCCAGTTGAAAAAGGACTTCGCTGCCCACATCATTACGGAGATAGACGGCAAGCTGTGCAAAGGCCGGGTCTGCGCTATATTCGGGCAAGAGTTTTAGAATGCGCCAGCGCAGCACTGCACTTTGCCAGAGATTATCCGGCACTCCTGCTGTGCTGAATTGTTGCAGAAACTCTCCAAGTGCGCGCGCCGGCAACGGAAAAAAAAGCTGGCTGGCAATACCTGTGGCAAGCGCCCATTCACGGGATATCCACTGCGCCATGCCCGGATGCTGCACCACGATCACCTCGGGGGTGAACGGATCTGCCAGGGGAGCACTGATGCAGTTGGCAAGCAGCTGCGCAAACAAACTTTCCAAACGATTGGATTGGTAGTGGTGCATGATGTGCAAAAATTGTTACAGTAGCGAACATCTTGGGTTTCGCCCAATATCATACGGCTAGAAGCCTGTAGACAAGCAGGCAGGGGTGGTACACGAGAAGCAAAATGAGACGAGATTGTACCACAACACCAGCCACAAGCCTTTAACCTTCCGCTCCATCCCAGCCATGAAAGAAACGCTTCATCGAATTTGTCATACCAGTGGTTTTGTCGGCGCATTGACCCTTGTCCTTCTCACACAAGTGTCACTCCCCATGGCGCAGGCAGCTGAGACACTTGCTCCCCTTTCCGGTGCGTCGACGGCCACTTGCCCATCTCTTTGGTTGCTGGCAGCGGCTCAAGCCGGACTGCTTGTGGGTGTTGTGCTGACCTGGGCCGCGCTACGCTTTCGGACCCCAGGGAATGAACGCAAACAGGCCCTGTTGGCCCAGCAAAAGAGTATGTCTAAAAATGCGGCCAACTATATAAGCGCAGGAGGTATACACGAATTCAACAATATACTGTGCAGTATCCAGGGCTTTACCGATTTGGCACTCCTACGTGGCACAGCAGAAACACCCGGTCACCAGGAGCTGAAGCAAATCCGTATCGGAGCCGGGCGGGCAGCACGACTCTTGGAGTTGCTGGAGCGCTTCCACCTGGAAGACCACACACTGCAGCCTGTGCCCCTTGGTCTTCTGATGAAAGGGTATGGAAAATATGTACAAGTAGCAACAGCCAACGCAGAAGGTGAGCAGGGCCAGCCTCCCAGCCACATCAGGGTACAGGTGGAGGACATGGAAACCTTGCTGCTGGCCAAACCGGTGCAGATGCAAGAGCTGCTTACCCTGTTGCAGCAAACTGCCGCAGATACCCCCAAACCTGGGGAGGAAGAAAAGTGGCCAAACAAAAAACTGCAGCTGGTCGTGCAAAGGGGTGCAGCATATCCCCTGGACCAGGAAAGCACACCCCAGCCTCGCTTGGAGTTGGTGTTACACGGAGCGACCGACCTGTCACCGGATCTGGTGACCCAGTGGCAGCAGCTGGCTATGGCGCTGGACGGCGAATGGAGCCAGGGGCAGACCCAGGAAGAAGGCGGCCCATACTGCATGTCGTTGCCTGGCATATCTCCTGATACACCAGAGCAATAAACACGCGGCCCAACCGGGTTTTTCGCCCTGCTCAGTGGTCAACCTTTTTTTATTTTCTACTTCACATAACCCCAGCTTTTCAGGCGATTGTAGGCGTACTGCGCCTCCTTGCCTTTGTTTTGCTTGTTAAGGAAGTTGACATACTTCTGCGCCGCCTCCTCGCGCCGGCCCATACCTTCCAGGGCATAGCCCTGGTAGAAATTCACCTGCACCGTGCCGGGTAGCATACGGTCATAGTTGGTGAGTTCCTGGTAGGCTGCGTCATAGCGCTTGTTGTTGAGCATGCTCACCCCTGACACCAGGCGGGCCTGTGGTTCCTGTGGATAGGCCTGGATGGCCTGGCGGGCGTAGTTTTCTGCGGCACTGTTGTTGTCGGTGCCCATCTGGAACTTAGCCATCATCAACAGGGCTGTGTAGTCGCCCGGTGCCTGCTGTATCGCCTGATTGAACAATGATCCAGCCTCGTTCAGCTTCTTGGCGGCAGTGGCGGCACTGGCCTTCTGCAGGGTGTTGAGCATGGGCTTGAAGCGGCGCAGATTGGCGGTTTCATCCATGTAGCGTTCCCGGTTCGTGGCCTGACGCATTTGCCCACTGTACTGCGAATTCATGGCATTGCGCACATTGGCCAGGCGTTCGCTGCTCATGGGATGAGTGGAGAACATGGCCTGAAGCGCATTGGGTTCTCGCTGGTTGTTACGGATCAACAGTTCCATGAGTTGGGCCATGCCTTCCGGGCTGTAACCGGTTTTGACCATGTATTCCATGCCCAGGGCATCGGCCTGGCGTTCGTTGTCGCGGCTGTAATGGGCCAGGAGCGCACCTGCTCCGAGGCCACCCAGGCTCTGCAGGGCGCTGTTGGCCCCACCATAACCGGCGGCGCTGGTGGCCATGGAGAGCCCGGCCATGGCCATTTGGGCAAACACGGTTTTGCTGAGCTGCTGGGCTGTATGGCGCGCATTGACATGGCCGATTTCATGCCCAAGCAGGGCGGCCAGTTCGGCCTCGTTATTGAGCTCGGCCAAGATGCCCCTGGTAGTGGCAATGGTGCCGCCTGGGAAGGCATAGGCATTGATGTAGGCCGCGTTGACCGGGCTAAAGGAATAGGGCATGCGCGGCCGGTGCGAACGGGAGGCCACTTCCTGGCCGACCCGGTTCACATAGGCGTTGAGGCGGCTATCCTGGGTGATGCCGTAGTCGTTGGAGAATTGGAAGGGGCTCTGCTGCTTGTCTATGCTGACCTCCTGTTGCTCGGAAATCATCATGAACTGGTTTTCGCCGGTCACCGGATTGACCGCACAGCCAGCCAAGAGTTGCTGAGCAACCAGGGCAGATACGCCAAGCCCGGTGTATTGCAGCAATTGACGTCTGTTCAAAGAAAGATGGCTGGGAGACATAGGCTTTTCCTGATAAAAAAGGGAGTGGGTAAAGGAAGATATATACTGTATATTCTGGCATATTCAACCTGTCCCTGCAAGCGGCAACAGGACTCGTGGAAAGCTATACAATCAGCAACAAGCAGCCCTGGGGAGGAAAATCGTGCACGCAAGCGGTATGGATAACCCAGAATATTTTCATCGGGTCATTGATTGTCAATACGCCTGTCCGGCGCATACGCCGGTGCCAGAGTACATTCGTCTCATCAGCGAAAAACGCTACGATGAGGCGTATCTGCTCAACTGGCACTCCAATGTTTTTCCCGGCATTTTGGGCCGGGTCTGCGACCGGCCCTGCGAGCCAGCCTGCCGCCGCGGCCGGGTGGAAAAAGAACCGGTGGCGATCTGCCGTTTGAAGAGAGTGTGTGCAGACAACCGCGAGCCGGGCATCGAGGTGCGCTTCCCGGCCATCCCGGAAGAAAAAAACGGCAAGCGCATTGCCCTAATCGGCGCAGGCCCAGCCTCCCTGACCGTGGCCTGTGATCTGGCTCCCCTGGGCTACAGCCTTGATCTGTACGACGATCAAGATGCAGGCGGCGGCTTCATGCGCAGCCAGTTGCCCTCCTTCCGCCTGCCGGATGAGGTCTTGCAGGAGGAGGTGGACTACATCCTCAACATGGGCATCCATACCCACTTCAACCACTATGTGGACAGTATGGCTGCCATGCTGACCAAGGGCTATGATGCCATCTTTGTGGGTACCGGTGCTCCGCGCGGCCGCGACCTGGATCTGCCCGGCCGCAGGGAAGGCGAGGCAGCCATCCATGTGGGTATCGAGTGGCTGGCAGGAGTCATCTTCGGCCATGTGCACAGAATCGGCCGCAGGGTACTGGTGCTGGGCGGCGGTAATACGGCCATGGACTGCTGCCGCACTGCCCGCCGCCTGGGCGGTGAGGATGTGCGCATTGTGGTGCGCAGCCCACGCGCAGACATGAAGGCCTCACCCTGGGAAATCGAGGACGCCCTGCACGAGGACATCCCTATTTTCGATAACCATGTGCCCAAGGAATTTGTGCTGGAAAAGGGCAAGCTCATCGGCATGCGCTTTCAACAGGTGCGGGCTGAATATGATGAGAAGGGCAGGCGCCGGCTGGTGCCGCTTGAAAAGGAGCCGATCTTCATGCCCTGCGATGAGGTGCTTTTGGCAGTAGGCCAGCTCAATGCTTTTCCGTGGATAGAGGAAGGACTGGGTATTGACTTTAACGAACAGGGCTTGCCTGTGCTTGGGCCCGGCACCTATCAGTCCACCCTGCCCCAGGTCTTTTTTGGCGGCGATGCCGCATACGGGCCCAAAAACATTATCACTGCCGTGGCCCACGGCCATGAAGCGGCCATCTCCATTGATCTCTTCTGCCAGGGTCTGCCACTTGATCTGCGACCCAACTCCAGCTTCAGCCTGAGCAGCCAGCAAATGGGCCGGCAGGACTGGCTCTACAACAATCAGGTCAGCGATACCCAGCGTCAGGCCGTGCCCACCGCGCCCAAAGCCAAGACCCTGCGCGACCGGCTGGTGGAAGTGGAGCTTGGTTTTGACCGAGATCACGGCCGCAAGGAATCCTATCGCTGTCTTAACTGCGATGTGCAAACAATCTTCTACGCGCAGGAGTGCATTGAATGCGATGCCTGCGCCGATGCCTGCCCACTGACCTGCATCAGTTTTGTGCCCGACGGGCCTGAAGAGGAGTTACGCACACGCCTGCGCGCTCCGGCTGGCAACACAGCGCAGGCCCTGTACATTTCAGGGCCACTGGCCACGGGTAAGGTCATGGTCAAGGACGAGAACCTCTGCGTGCACTGTGGTATTTGCGCGGAACGCTGCCCCACCTCGGCCTGGCAGATGCAGAAATTTTTCTACCAGACGCCACGGGCAGGACAAAAAGCATGAACAAGATTGAAGGCACCAACGACTTTGTCATCCGTTTTGCCACGGTGAACGGCTCAGGCTCGGCCAGTGCCAACAACCTCTTTGCCCGCTCGCTCTTTCGTATGGGGCTTGCGGTGAGCGCCAAAAACATTTTTCCCTCCAACATCCAGGGCCTGCCCACCTGGTACGAGGTGCGGGTAAGCACAAGCGGCTCTCTAGCCCGCCGGGGTGGGGTGGACATGGTGGTGGCGGTGAATGGCCAGACCCTGCGCCAGGATTATGTCTCCCTTGAGCCGGGCGGATATTTCTTCTTTGATTCCTCCAAGCAGTTGCCCGAAGACTTTACCCGCAGTGACATCACCCTGATCGGCATCCCGCTCACCCTTTTGGTGAACGAGGCCTTTGCCGGCAGCAAACAGCGGCCGCTCTTGCAAAACATTGTGTATGTGGGCGCAGTGGCGGCCCTGCTCGACATGGATCTGAGCATGCTCAAGAACGGCATAGGCCGCCAGTTTGCCAAGAAACCAGCCCTGGCCGAAGCCAATCTCAAGGCGCTGGAACTGGGCCATAGCTATGCCCGCGAGCACCACGCCGATGCCTGCTTGCTGCGGGTGCGCGGCAACAGACGCACAGATAACGCCATCATGATGGACGGCAACACCGCTGCGGCCCTGGGCGCGCTCTATGCGGGCGCGACCGTGGTGGGCTGGTATCCGATCACACCCTCCACCTCGGTAATCGAGGCCTTTGCCCGCTATGCTGGCCGTTTCCGGCTGGATGAAGAAGGCCGCTTACGGGTAGCCATTGTCCAGGCCGAGGACGAACTGGCCGCCATCGGCATGGTGATCGGCGCAAGCTGGAACGGGGCCCGTTCCTTCACCGCCACCTCCGGGCCGGGCTTTTCCCTGATGAACGAATTTTTGGGCCTGGCCTATTTTGCCGAGATACCGGCAGTGCTCATCAATGTGCAGCGGGTCGGGCCTTCCACTGGCATGCCCACTCGCACCCAGCAGAGCGATGTGCTGAGCTGCGCCTATGCCTCCCATGGCGATACCAAGCATGTTCTCCTCTTCCCGTCTACCCCGGCAGAGTGCTTTGAGCTGACTGCCACTGCCTTTGATCTGGCTGAGGAACTGCAAACCCCGGTGATAGTGCTGAGCGATCTGGATTTGGGCATGAATGAGCATGTGAGCCCGCCGCTTGAGTGGAATGACGAACTCGCCTACCAGCGCGGCCGGGTGCTGGATGCAGTGGCCCTGGCCGTGCTTGCGGAAAAGGCGGAAAAATGGGGCCGCTATCTGGATCGGGACGGAGACGGCATCCCCTGGCGCACCCTGCCCGGCACCGACCCGGAGCGCGGCGTCTACTTCACCCGAGGCACCTCGCACAACGAATTTTCTGGCTATACCGAAGACAGCGCCGAGTATGTGAAGAATATGCAGCGTCTGAGCCTGAAGTGGGAGACCGCAAAGCTGAAGGTACCTGCAGCCCTGATTCAGGTGGGGGAGACTACACCAGGATTTGCAACCAGCCCTGGCCTGATCTACTATGGCACCAGTTATGCCGCAGTGGAGGAGGCAGCGGCCTTGCTTGCGCAGGATTATGGCCTTAAGCCCGCCATCCTGCGGCTGCGTGCCTTCCCCTTTGGCCCTGAGGTGGCAGACTTTCTCAAGCAGCACCGGCCCATCATCGTGGTGGAGCAGAACCGGGACGGCCAGATGCGCCAACTGCTCATCAATGAGTGCAGCAATGAATGTGGGGTCGCGCCGGTAGATGTACTGTCTTTGACCCTGTACGACGGCATGCCCCTTGCAAGCCGCGAAGTTTTGAGCGGCCTGCGCCAATTGCTCGATGAGCACGGCCTGCCTGAGGCAAGTTCCCAATCGCGGCAAGGAGAATCAGCATGAGTTTCACCAGGCCGAGTTTCCGTAACCCTGATATTCAGCCCAATGCGGCGGGATATAGCCGCCGCGACTATGAGGGCCTTATTTCCACCCTCTGCGCCGGTTGCGGCCACGATTCCATCACCAGTGCCATCATCCAAGCCTGCTTTGAGCTGTCCCTGCCGCCACACCGCATTGCCAAGCTCTCGGGCATTGGCTGTTCTTCAAAAACGCCTGCCTACTTTCTGGCCAAATCCCATGGTTTCAACTCGGTACACGGTCGCATGCCCGCCATTGCCACTGGCGCCAATATGGCCAATCGGGATCTGATCTATCTCGGGGTGTCCGGCGACGGCGACACCGCTTCCATCGGCATGGGCCAGTTTGTGCATGTGGTGCGCCGTAATTTGAACATGGTTTATATTGTCATGAATAACGGCTGCTACGGTCTGACCAAGGGCCAGTACTCGGCCACGGCCGACAAGGGCAGCAGGAGCCGCAAGGGTGCTGTCAACCTGTTGGAATCAATCGATCTCTGCGAGATGGCCATTCAACTGGGCGCAGGCTTTGTCGGCCGCAGCTTTTCGGGCGACAAGGAGCAATTGGTGCCGCTTTTGAAGGCAGCCCTTTCCCACCACGGTCTGTCCTTTCTGGATGTGATTTCGCCCTGCGTTACCTTCAACAACAACCCAGAATCCACCAAGAGCTACCACTGGGTGCGCGAGCACCGCGAGGAGAGCAGCGGGCTTGATTTCGTGCCCTTCCGCCAGACCATCAATACCAGCTACAGCGACGGCACGACCGAGGCCATCACCCTGCACGACGAATCGGTGATCTATCTGCACAAACCTAAGGCCGGCCCCAGCATCACAGACCGACGCATGGCCATTGATGCCCTGGAAGACCACAAAGCCAAAGGCCGCCTGCTCACCGGCGCGCTCTATATCAACCCGGAGAGCCAGGACACCCACGACCTGCTCAACACCTGCAGAGAACCCCTGAACAGCCTGGGCAAGGATGAACTCTGCCCAGGTGCGACCGTGCTGGCGCAAATCAACGAGGCCTATAGATAACAAAGTACAACAGGGTCCACCCTCCTGGGTTCAGGACAGGTGCCCTTGCTTTTTCCTGTACAGGCAAGGTCTGCTCAAAGAGATTTCTTGTATAATTCTTGTATACGTAAGAGGTAACCCATGCGTGTTGTTTCAACACATTGTCGCTCACAAAAGCATATTCCCAGCAGCCTGCACTGTGTACTTCTTTTCTGTCTAGTCATGCTCGTTGGTAATTGCGCCACTGGGCAGCAGATGACGCGCCATGCCACCGGCAACTGGGTCAGTAGTATGGAGGTGACCGAAGCCTTCGAGTCTGCGCAGGTCTTTCTGGATCATACGTACTACTATGTGGGCTCCATTGCCAAACCCGACGGGATTATTGCCATAGATAATCGCTTTAGGCTCAAGGACAACACGGTGTGGGCCAAAGTGGAGGTGAACGAGACCACCCTGAAAAACTGGCAGGGCTGGTGGCGGGCAGACACCTTCCATCATTGCCGCTACCTGGGTGGGTTTATCCTCACCCCTGATGGCCAACAGGCAGGCTATTGGTATTCTCCCTTCAGAGACAACCGGGTGGAGATGCCAGAACCGGATCTGCTGATCATTCATCGGCCACGCTCGATCACTGGGGCAAGTGACTGCGAAGATGGTGGCAGAGGCTTTAATTTTTTCTGGCTGGATTAGAAGTCCAAGCTTAACCGCCCAATTCCTTGAGCAGTTTGTCCAACTCTTCCTCCTTCATGCCAAAACTGTACTCTTCTGCTGGAAAGAGTCCCTGCTCCACTTCATTTTTATAGGCTGTCAGGGCTTCTAAGCTAATTTGACTGAGTTGGGCGTACTGTTTCACAAACTTGGGAGTAAAGCGGTCGTACAAACCTAAAAGATCGTGCATGACCAGAACCTGGCCATCGCAGTGCGGACCAGCACCAATACCAATGGTGGGGATGGACAGGCGCTTGGTGATATGGGCAGCCAATGGGGCTGGAATGGCCTCCAACACCACAGAAAAACAACCGGCATCTTCCATGGCCAGGGCATCGTCGTAGAGCTTTTTGGCGGCACGCGACTCCCGTCCCTGTACCCTGAAGCCGCCCAGACTGCCGGCGGTTTGCGGAGTCAGGCCCACATGCCCCTGCACAGGGACTCCTGCGGCAACAATGGCTGCCGCCACCTTGGCCATCTCTGTGCCTCCCTCCAGTTTGACCGCATCCGCTCCCCCCTCTTTCAACAGGCGGTTAGCATTGGCAATGGCTTCAGCATGGGAGCAGTTGTAGGAACCAAAGGGCATATCCGTCACAATAAGGGCCCGCTCCACTCCACGCGCCACAGCCTTGCTGTGATGCAGCATCTCTTCCATGGTAACAGACACTGTACCACTGTAGCCCAACACCACCATGCCTAAACTGTCGCCAACCAGGATGACATCAATGCCTGCCTGATCCATCAGACGCGCCCAGGGATAATCGTAGGCTGTGAGGGTGGATATGGGGGGACCGTGCAATTTGCGTTGTGTAATGTCCGGGATGGTGAGTTTTTTTACCTGCATTGTCTCTCCTTGTACAAAAGAGTCAAGCCACCCGTTCACTGGCAGTGGCTTCCAGGGCCTTGATGAGCTGGGTGAGCGTGCTGTTCACCGGGGTAGGGATAGAGTATTGTACCCCCAGTGCAGCAACCGCGCCATTGATCACCTCCACTTCGGTAGGGGCTTGGCGAAGAATATCTTGCAAGGTAGAGGCTCGATTGGCAGAGGTTTGTGCACACAACTCCAACACATGCTCAAAGGGCTTTTCATAGGGCAGCTCAATACCCGAGGCCTGGGCCACCTGTACCGCTTCCTCCACGGCCTGGGCCATAATGGTGCGGCACACAGGCTCATTTGCCAATACACCGTTGGGTACGCGCAGCAAGGCTGCCAGGGCGTTAATGGCCACATTAACCAGTAACTTCGACCAGATCAGGCCTTGGCCATCATCCGTTACCGTGGTACTGATACCAGCAGAGTTGAACAGCGCCACCAGGGGGAGGGCCTGCCGCCATTGCTGGCCGCCATCTGGAGCAAGTACCGTGTCTCCAGCACCGGCATGGCGTACCTGTCCTGGTTCCAGCAGGGTGGCTGCCTGGCTGGTAATACCGACCAAACTACGCTCCAGGCCCACATGCTCGGCCAGACGCTCCCGGTTGCCCAGACCATTTTGCAGGGTGAGCGCCAAGCCATCTGGGCGGAGAAGTGCCTGGGCTATGGCTGCCGCTGCACTGCCTGCATGCGCCTTGGTACAGATGATGGCATAATCGAAATTTTCACCTTCAACCATCTTGTCTGTGCTGATGGCCTGAACCGGCACCCGTTGTAAACCGCCCTCCAAACCGTGCAAAAGTATTCCCCTTGTACTCAAGGTATGTGCCAGTTGTTCGTGTCGGCAACAGAGCGTGATCTTGGCATGGGGGGCAAGCAGGGCGCCAAACAGACAACCCATGGCCCCTGCACCAATGACGACAACATCCATAACTTGTATCGTGTGTTTTGGTGAACAATTTACTGCCAGACGCACCGCGTGCTACAAGGTGCGGCAGGGCACCTGAAACTCGACTCTTTTAAGATAAGCACACTCAAGCGGAGGGAAGCAATGCAAATCTACATCTGGCGGCACAGCAAATATTTTTCCAGCTGGTCCATGTTGGATGAGCCACATATCCATAAAAATGGCTATATGGAGGCTGAAGTGGTTGTACTGGCTGCAAGCGTCGAGGAGGCTCTGGCCGTATTGGAACAGGATGGTGCCTGGCACGTCGACGAGTTACGACGCATCAACCCAGAGGTGGTGGAACTTGACAGTGCCCGGATTGTACTTGCGCATGTACGCTGAACACCAAAGGCGCGTGCAGGAAAAAAAGAGTTCTACAAGGAGAAATTTTCTTCCTTCAAATCCCTCTGGAACAGATCTGAAACCGCATCTTTGCACGGCTTGTTCTGGTAGAGCACAGCATGGGTCTGTTCGAGGATAGGCATCTCCACCCCGGTTGTTTGGGCAAGATGAAAACAGGACAGGGTAGTTTTCACCCCTTCGGCCACCATGGTCATTTCCGCCAACGCCTGCTCAAGACTCTTGCCTGCGCCCAACTTCAAGCCCACTGTACGATTGCGGCTCAGATTGCCGGTGCAGGTCAGCACCAGATCGCCCAAACCGGCCAAGCCGGCAAAGGTGCGGGGATCTGCGCCCAGGGCCATACCCAGCCGGGTGATTTCGGCAAGCCCCCGGGTAATAAGGGCGGCCCTGGCATTGAGACCATAACCAAGGCCATCGCAGATGCCCGAGGCAATGGCAATGACGTTTTTCATGGCTCCGCTTATTTCCAGGCCAATCACATCGCTTGACGAATACACCCGAAACAGACTGCTGGAAAAAAGTTGCTGCACAACACCTGCCACTGCAATATCCGCACAGGCTACGGTGACAGCCGTGGGATACCCCTGGGCCACTTCTTCGGCAAAACTGGGCCCACTCAGTACGCAGAAAAAATGTTTTTTAACTGTACTTTCTTCCTGCATAACCTGGGTCATGGTACGGGTGCTGCTGTTCTCAATACCCTTGACTGCGGAAACCACAGGTATTCCTTCCTTGAGAAGCGGCGCAAGCCGACGGTACACCTGTCTGAAACCGTGGGAAGGCACAACCATGAGCAGGCAATCTGCACCTGCAAGCGCTGTGTCCAGATCAGCAGTGGCCAGCAGACCAGAGGAAAAGCAGTGGCCAGGCAGATATTTTTCATTCTCCCGGCTGTTGTTCATGCGAGCCATGAGGGCTGCATCCCGCCCCCACAACACCACCTCCAAGTCCTTACGGGCAAGTAAAAGGGCCAGGGCTGTACCCCAGCTCCCCGCACCTATAACCGCAACTTTACGCATCACTATGCATCCGTATCTTCTGCGTCTTCCAGGTTGTTTTCATCTTGTTCATCGTCGTCCATTTCATCTTCTCGTGCCAGCATGGACAAATCCGCCACCAGTTCATGCTCCTCCAGATCGATCAGGCGTACTCCCTGGGTGTTGCGGCCAATGACGCGCAAATTGTCCATGGGCATGCGAATAATTTTACCCGAATCGGCAATGAGCATGACTTGGTCTTCATCTTGCACAGTCAAAACTCCTACAACGCTTCCGTTGCGCTCACTGGTCCTGATGGCCAAAACCCCCTTGCCACCTCGGTTTTGTACCGGATATTCCTCCACAGCTGTCCGCTTGCCATAGCCGTTTTCCGTAACCGTGAGGATGGAGTCGTTATTGGTAATAACGGCTGCACCGACCACTTCATCGTCATCTGTCAGATTGATACCCTTGACCCCTGCAGCCAACCGTCCCATGGTGCGTACATCGCCCTCGTGGAAGCGAATGGACAACCCGTTTTTGGTGACCAGCAGGATATCGTCATCACCGGAGGTAATGGCTGCAGTGAGGATTTCGTCCTCGTCGCGGATGGTCAGACCAAGTTTGCCCCTGCGTACCGGCCTTTTGTATTCGGTCACCGCCGTTTTTTTCACCTGGCCTTTCTTAGTGACCGTGAGAACCGTTAACGAGTCGTCCATATTGGCTAGATCTGAAACCGGCAAAATAGCCCGTACCTTTTCACCCTCGCCCAATTCCAATAAGTTGACAATGGCCCTGCCCCGTGCCGTTCGACTGGCCAGTGGCAATTCATAGACCCTGCGCCAAAAAACCCTGCCAAGGTTGGTGAAAAAAAGAAAGGTATCCAAAGAAGAGGCAGTATACACACTGCTGACAAAGTCATCTTTCAAGGTGACCATCCCCATGACCCCCTTGCCGCCGCGGCGCTGCGAACGGTACAGGGTTAAGGGATTACGCTTGATATAGCCGCCGTGTGAGACGGTTACCACCATTTCCTCGGGGTTGATCAGGTCTTCGGGCAGAATTTCATCGGGCTCATCAATGATTTCTGTGCGCCGCTCATCACCATAGTCGTCACGAATCTGTACAAACTCCTCCCGCACAATTTGCAAGAGCAGGGCCTCATCTGCCAACACCTGTTTGTACCAGGCAATTTTGGCAAGAATTTCCTCGTAATCCTTAACGATTTTTTCCCGTTCAAGTCCGGTGAGGCGTTGCAGACGCATATCGAGAATGGTCTGCGCCTGGATTTCGCTTAAGGAAAAACGGGCGATCAGGCCATTTTTGGCCTCTTCCGGATTTGCAGAGGCGCGAATTAAGGCCACCACTTCATCCAGATTGTTGATGGCTATTTTCAAGCCTTCCAGTATATGGGCCCGTTCTTCGGCCTTGCGCAGCTCATAAACCGTGCGACGGTAGACCACGGTACGGCGATGCACCAGGAAATACTGGAGTATCTGTTTGAGATTTAGTGTCTCCGGCTTGTTACTGACAATGCACAAAAGGATGATGCCAAAACTTCTCTGTAGAGGCGTCATCTTGTAGAGCTGGTTGATAACGATCTCGGGCAACTCGTCTTTTTTCAGATCCAGCACCACCCGCACTCCGTGCCGGTCAGACTCGTCACGAATTTCAGCAATCGAATCAATGCGCTTATCCTTAATAAGTTGTGCTATCCTTTCAACCAGAACCGCCTTGTTCTGCTGGTAGGGTATTTCTGTAATGACTATGGATTCACCCTGATTGCCGCGCTGCTCCACATGGGTGCGGGAACGAATCACTACCACACCCCGTCCGGTTTCATAGGCTTCGCGGATACCGGCCCGACCGCAGATAAACCCGCCAGTGGGAAAATCCGGCCCAGTGATGTGTCCCATGAGTTCATGTACGGTGATATCCGGATTGTCTACCAAAGCTATCAGCCCGTTTATCACCTCGGTGAGATTGTGGGGTGGTATTTTGGTGGCCATGCCCACAGCAATACCTTCTGAGCCATTGACCAGAATATTGGGCACCCGGGAGGGCAGAACCGCCGGTTCTTGCAGAGAATTATCGTAGTTGGGGGTAAAATCCACTGTCTCCTTGTCCAGGTCGCTCACCAGTTCCTGAACAAGCTTGGTCATGCGGGCTTCGGTATAACGCATGGCTGCGGCAGGATCGCCGTCCATGGAACCAAAGTTACCTTGGCCATCCACCAGGGGATAGCGCATGGAAAAGTCCTGGGCCATACGCACCAGGGTGTCGTAGGCTGCGGTATCGCCATGGGGATGGTATTTACCGATAACATCACCGACAATACGCGCTGATTTGATATAGGGCCGGTTATAGATGTTGCCCAGTTCGCGCATGGCAAACAAGGTACGACGATGCACTGGTTTGAGGCCGTCGCGCACATCGGGCAGGGCCCGGCCGATGATCACCGACATGGCGTAGTCGAGGTAGGAGCGTTGCAGCTCCTTATCAATGGCAATGCTTATATACTGCTCTGGTTGTGATATGTCTTCACTCATAATGTTCTACTTTGAAAAAGACACCCAAAAGAGCGTGTCTTGGGAGATGGCGGAACAGAGATGGTTGGTTGATAACCGCGAAAAGTACAAATAACCGTTACACGTCCAGATCAACCGCTTCCAGCGCATGGTTTTGGATAAACTCACGCCGGGGTTCCACCTTATCGCCCATGAGGGTGGTGAACATGTCGTCGCTCAGGGCAAAATCATCAATACGTACCTGGACAAGGGTTCTGTTGTCCGGATTCATGGTGGTTTCCCACAGCTGTTCCGGGTTCATTTCACCCAGGCCCTTGTAGCGTTGCAGATGGCTGCCTTTAAAGGTTTCATCCCGCACCAGGGTCAGCATGGCCCGCCAATTTTCCGCATGTAAAACAGTCTCTTTCTCGCCAGTTCCTGGTTTGGTTACAGTAAAGGCTCCGTGCAGATATGGCTGGATATTTTTGTACAAACCAAGTGCCTGCCGGTATTCATTGATCAGGGGAATACTGGGTCCCAACACCGCGGCCAGGCGGGATTGACCGGGAAAGGTGACATCGCACTCAAAACAGAGACTGCGCCAGGTACAGGTGCGGATGGGACTTACCTGCACCTTTTTTTCCCGCAAAAGGGTAGCCAAATTTTCGACAAAGGCTTGGTCTTCAAACTGTTTGGCCGACTGCACCCCCTGTGCCAACAGGAAGAGTACCAGATCTTCCGGAATATTGGCCCGTTGTAAATAGGCCAACAGGTTGGCAAAGGTGGAAAGGTTCTGCAACAGTTCCATCATGGCCTCGGGACTAAAGGTTATATCGTTTGCCCCGCTAAGGATAAGATTTGTGCTGGCCTGGCTGTAGAGAAAGGTATTGAGCTCCTCCTCATTGAGAAAGTACTGTTCTTTTCTGCCCCGTCCCAGTCTGTACAGGGGAGGCTGGCCAATATAGATGTGGCCGTTTTCAATAAGTGGCAGCATCTGTCGATAGAAAAAAGTGAGCAACAAGGTGCGGATATGGGCACCATCCACATCCGCATCAGTCATGATGATCACCTTGTGGTAACGCAGTTTTTCCAGGTCGAATTCTTCTTCGCCAATCCCTGTTCCCAGGGAGGCCACCAGCTGCTTGATCTCTTCTGAAGCAAGCACCCGGTCAAAGCGGGCCTTCTCCACATTCAAGATTTTGCCGCGCAGGGGCAGGATGGCCTGCACGCTGCGATCACGGCCCTGTTTAGCCGAACCACCGGCAGAATCACCCTCAACAATGAACAATTCGCGTTCCCTGGGATCCTTACTTTGGCATTCTGCCAACTTACCGGCCATCATTACCGAAAGGGTGCCCTTTTTCCTGGACAGCTCGCGCGCCCTACGCGCCGCTTCCCTGGCCCTGGCCGCCTCCACCACCTTGTTGAGAATATCCTTGGCTACTGCTGGATTTTGTTCCAAATACACCGACAACCTGTCGGTGCAAATGGTTTCCACAATGGATCTCACTTCGGAATTACCGAGCTTTGTCTTGGTTTGGCCTTCGAATTGAGGGTTGGGTACGCGTACCGAAATAATACAGGTCAACCCTTCGCGCACATCGTCGCCTTCCATTCGCTCTTTTAAATTTTTCGGTACCGAATCGTCATTGGCATAACGGTTGATGCACTTGGTGAGAGCAGCGCGAAACCCGGCAACATGGGTGCCACCTTCCTTAGTATTGATATTGTTGACAAAGGAAAAAAGACGCTCAGTATATCCATCAATATACTGAAAGCAGACCTCCACCTGTACTGAATCCCTTTCCCCGGCAAGAAACACTGGTTGGGGGTGGATGGATGTACGGTTGCGGTTGAGGAAATCCACATAGGAAATAATTCCACCATCGTAGTAAAAATTATCTTCTGCACCATCACGCTCGTCTTTCAAGATGATGCGGATATTCTTGTTAAGAAAGGCCAGCTCCCGTAACCTGGTCCTTATTGTTTCATATTGAAATACCGTAGTCTCTGTAAATATCTGCGGATCCGGTGCAAAATAGATGGTAGTACCCTGCCCATCACTGGTTCCAAGGTTTTCCAGTTCACTGATGCGCTGACCATAACTGTAGTTCTGTCGGTAGATGAAACCGTCCCGCTGCACCGTGGCCACAGTCTGGCTGCTGAGTGCATTGACCACGGAAACACCCACACCGTGTAAACCGCCGGAAACCTTGTAGGTGGAGTGATCGAATTTGCCACCAGCATGGAGCGTAGTCATGACCAGCTCAAGTGCAGATACATTTTCAGTGGGATGCTGATCCACAGGAATGCCACGGCCATTATCCTCCACGGTTATGGCATTGTCTTCATGGATGGTGACACTTATTTCCGTACAGTAGCCGGCAAGGGCTTCATCAATGGAGTTATCCACCACCTCGTAGATGAGGTGGTGCAATCCTTCTTCAGCTGTATTGCCAATATACATGGCCGGCCGTTTACGTACAGCTTCCAGTCCATCAAGTACTTTTATTTGTTCTGCACGGTAATTATTCGTTTCTTCTTGCATAGATGTAAATATATTAAATGATTTAATTTATAATTTCATGGGCATAATAACACTTAAAAAACCGTCATCCTCTTCAGAAGTTATCATGCATGGATTTTTTTCATCCTTAATGGCTGCACAAATAGTGTCTCCTTCCATCACCTGCAGGGAATCTATGAAAAAACGACAGTTAAATGCCAGTTCAATATTTTCTCCTGCATATTGTACGGTAAATGAGTCAGTAGCTGAGCCAAATTCCGCATGTTGCGAATTCAAGGTGATGCGGTTTTCTGCTATGGTTATTTTTATGGCATGAAAAAGATCTTCTGTGAAAAGATTCATCCTTTTCAAACCTTCAAGGAACCTAACCCTATTGATATGGATCACATTTTCCTGGGATATATTTTTGATGAGTGCTGCAAAATCAGGAAAATCTCCCTGCATCAAGCGTACGATCAATAATGATCCACTGTCCTGCAAAATAATCTGCTTTTCTTCCACTCCAAAAAGAAAGGAATCTCTGTTTTCGCAGAATTTACGAATTTCCACTATGGCCCGGCGCGGAATAAGGGTGTTTGGCCCTATCTGCAGTTTTTGTAAATCTTCGCCGACTTCCCTTTGCATGGTGGTGAGGCGATGACCATCACTGGTTATCATTTTTAAAAAAGGTCTATCCTGCTCAAGAGTCAGTTGTAGCAGTGCAGATGTTAGGGAAAAGACGCTTTCCCTGTCAAGGGCTATGGAAAAGGATGTTTTATCTATCAATTCCGCCAAAACTTCGCTGTCTATGGAAAGCAGGGTTTCTGCATTGAACAAAGGAAACTGGGGAAAATCTTCAGAAGGCATGCCGGCAAGACGATAATGGCTTGGTCCAGCTTCTATTTCCACCCAGGCATTGTCCTTTTCTTTAAAAACTATCTCATTGCCACCTGATTCGCGGGCCAACTCAAAGAGTTTTTTGGCGGGCAAGGTAATTGAGCCTGCTTCGACAACTTCAGCGGGAATAGTTTGCTTCAAACCTATCTCCAAGTCTGTCCCGATGCAGGTCATAGAGTTGTCGGCCACTTCGAGGAGAAGGTTACTGAGAATGGCCATATTTCCTTTTTTGCCGGTTATATTCAATTGCGCACCAACTGCTTTGAGCAGGTCATCGCGATGCACTATGCAATGTAGAGCCATAACATGATCCTTTTTATTATATTTTGTTGCTCTTTGTTGACCTTGTTTATTGGTGGATTATATTAATAAAATATTAATATAATTAAATAATTTATTAAGATCATTCCTGTGCCAACCACGCTGATAATATGTTTGAAAAGAGCTTCATTTCATTATCCACAAGATGTTGGCAAATGTATTCGTCTTTTTTCGCAAGACTTGTTAGAATAATCTAAAACACTCGAAAAATCAAATAAATAATAAAAAAAAAGGCCCTGAATAAGCATGCAAAAACAAAGAGATGTTTTTCTCTCTTCCCTATGCTGGCAGGGTGTGGAAGAAGGTGTGTACCCAGGCGCTGTTGCTATAGTGGCTTTCAGGAATAAAACCACGTGGGAAAAGGTAGTTGCTTCTTGTGGTTACACCCGTACAGATGGAAAAGGCATACGGGTAGACAACACAACATTTTTCGATCTCGCCTCCCTTACCAAGCCCTTGTGTACGGCCTTGGGTTATTTACATATGGCTGGCATAAAAAAGGTGGATTTAACAACACCTGTTATGGATATCCCCTGTTGCCAGGATTTTCCATCCTGGTGGAGACAGATACGGTTGGTGGACTTGCTGAGCCATAGTTCGGGTCTGCCTGCCTACCGGGAGTATTACAAAGATTTTTTCCCTACGCAAAACAGGGCAAATAAACACAAACTACTCTCGTTGATTAAAAAAGAAGGTCTGGAGTATTCAACAGGTTCCAAGTGCCTGTACAGTGATTTGGGCTATATTCTACTGGGTTTTATTCTTGAAGAGCTGAGTGGTCTTTCTCTGGATGTCTTTTTTCGCACTGTGATTAGTGCTCCTCTGCATCTGGACAAAGATCTTGTCTTTATGCCTGTGGCCACTGCTTATCCAGATACAGAAACTGTATCGGCTACAGAATATTGTCCCTGGCGTCAGCGTCTTTTGGTCGGCGAAGTGCATGATGAGCATGCCTGGCTCATGGGCGGAGTGGCCGGACATGCCGGACTTTTCGGGAGGGTGGAGGCTCTTGGTGCACTGTGTATGCTGTTGGTGGATATATGGCACCAGCGGGTTGAACATCCCAAACTGGATGGCAACATCGTGCGTGCCGCACTTGCCTACACCACGGATGCCGGTGTATGGGCCTTAGGCTTTGACCGACCAAGCCCGGGTCATTCGAGCAGTGGCTATTATTTTTCCGCTACAAGCGTTGGACATCTGGGTTATACAGGCACTTCGTTTTGGCTGGATCTGGAGCAAGAGAAAGTGGTTATTCTTTTGAGTAACCGTGTACATCCTAGTCGAGAGAACAAGAAAATACAGCAGTTCCGTCCGTATTTTCACAACCGGATCATGCAGGAATTACTGTAACCCAGTTTAAATGGAGTTAAGAAAAAATATTTTTTTTAACAAAGTTCAGGCATGTTTGTTGATAAATACTTTGTAAAAATACGGGAATACACGGCGTCTAGCCTTGCTGCCACTGTTTTTCTTTCTTCACTAACAGGGCTTGTTACAAGGAGATTATAATTATGCACATAAACAGACAAAACCTGTACTACGCCATATTTGCCATTTTTGGCATCCTCATTGTCCACGAATTCTGGCAGCAGAGCCAGACCGTGGAGGCTGTACCCTACAGCAGGCTGGAGGCCATGCTGAAAGAAGGGCAAATTACTGAGTTGAACATTTATGACAACTATATAACCGGCACCCTGAAGCAAGGGGTGGAAGGCAATAAACAGGTGGTGGTGGCTAACCGGGTGGATCCGCGCCTAGCGGAACAGCTTTCTCAATACAATGTGCCGTTCACCCAGGTGTATGAAAGTAAATTTTTTTCCACTCTGCTCTCCTGGATTGTGCCAGCTTTGGTGTTTTTTGGCATTTGGATACTTATTTTTCGTAAATTCGTTGGCAAACAGGGTATGGGCGGCGGCTTTATGAATATAGGTAAGTCCAAGGCAAAGGTTTATGTTGAACAAGAAACCGGCGTACGCTTTGAGGATGTGGCTGGTGTGGATGAAAGCAAGGCCGAGTTGCAGGAAATAATAGACTTTCTTAAGGCACCAGAGGAGTATGGTAAGTTGGGAGCGCGCATGCCCAAAGGCATACTGCTGGTGGGCCCGCCAGGCACGGGTAAAACCTTGCTGGCCCGCGCAGTTGCCGGTGAGGCGAGTGTGCCCTTTTTCTCCATCAGTGGCTCTGAGTTTGTGGAAATGTTTGTTGGTGTTGGTGCAGCCCGGGTGCGTGATCTTTTTGATCAGGCTCGTAAATCAGCCCCGGCCATTATTTTTATCGATGAACTCGATGCCCTGGGACGGGCCCGCACAGCCGCGGGTTTTGGGGGAAATGACGAGCGTGAGCAAACCTTGAACCAGCTGCTGGTTGAGTTAGATGGTTTTGATCCCAGCGCCGGTTTGGTACTTTTGGCTGCCACCAACCGGCCCGAGGTGCTCGACCCGGCTTTACTGCGGGCCGGCCGTTTTGACCGTCAGGTTCTGGTGGACAGGCCGGACAAAGCCGGCCGCGTAGCCATTCTCAAGGTGCACATGAAGAAGGTGCATTTGGCTGCAGATGTCAATCCAGAACATGTGGCTGACTTAACTACAGGCTTTTCCGGGGCGGATTTGGCCAACCTGGTGAATGAGGCCGCTCTGTTGGCCACTCGCCGTAAAGCGGACAGGGTGACCATGGAGGATTTTAGCCAGGCAATCGAGCGTATTGTTGCCGGACTTGAAAAGAAAAACCGTCTGCTCAATCCCAGGGAGCGGCGCATTGTCGCCTACCACGAAATGGGTCATGCCCTGACAGCACTGGCTTTGCCTGGTAGCGATCCGGTTTACAAGATTTCCATCATCCCCCGCGGCATTGGTGCGCTGGGTTATACCATGCAGCGACCCACAGAAGACCGTTTTCTTATGACCAAAGAGGAGCTGGAATATAAAATCGCTGTCCTTTTGGGTGGACGGGCCGCGGAAAAACTCGTTTTCAACCATCTGTCCACTGGCGCGGCCGACGATATTGCCCGGGCCACAGACATTGCCCGTAACATGGTTACCCGCTATGGCATGGACGATGATATTGGTTTTGTCGTGTACGAGGAAACACAGCAAAATTTCCTAACTCAGCAACAACATACCCACCATGGCCCGTATGGTTGCAATGCCAGCGACAACACTGCCCGTCGTATCGATACCTCGGTGCGGCGCATTATCGATGAAAGCTTTGCCTTGAGCTATAGAATAGTGGAGCGCAACCGTGAGATAATGGAAAACTGTGTACAACTGCTCTTGGAGAAAGAAACCCTGTTGGAATCTGAGTTGGCTGAACTCACCAAAGATATGCATCGCATCGACGATATGGCATTACCTGAAACGCAGCATATGCCTAGCTAGTGTAGGATAAGGTATGCATCAAGAATTCAACCCCACTACCGTTTGAGGTAGGTAATACTCAAAGGTTTCAGTTACCCGGTAGACGCGTTTATGGTTCCAGTGAAAACCGTGCCTGCGTAACACCGCAAACAGCCTGCCAAAATCATAACGAGGATACCTGTCGGCCAGTCCCAGAAGCGCTTTGATGATCGGTGAGTCATCTCCTGGTTTGGGCTCATAACGGTACACAGACCGGCTAAGGCCAAGGGCAGCGCATGCCTACCGCTGGCTGAGACCATGCTCACCGTGTATGAAACCCGTTAACTCGCGCTTCTCAGCCGGCCTTAGAGCCTTTTTGCAATGACGTCCTGTCAAATTCTGTTCATTTTTGTGGGTGATGTCGCGGTTGGTCAAACCTATTGGAAAACACCTTGTTGACAAAAGGGTAGCCCACTTGAATGATTTGTTATAAAAAATAATCTCAACTATTTGATTAAGTTAAGTATTTCTTTAAACTCCGGAAATCGACAATCTTGGACCAACTCGTACAGACACATTTCCAAACCAGTGATTGACACCCCATGATGGACCAGTTTGTTTACCGCAAGCTCTATGTTTTCCTGTTTACGGGAAGAAATGCAGTCACACACCAGGTGAACGTCGTAGTTCAAGTTTTTTAAGTGAAAAACGGTTTGATACACACATATGTGCGCTTCAATCCCGCAGACAAGCCATGTTTTCCTGTTTGTTTTTTGGATGGCCTGTAGGAAACATGGCTCTTTGCAGGCATCAAAAGTGAACTTGATCACTGGTTCCTCTTCGGCCAACACAGAATGAAGTTCTTCAACCGTGGCGCCCAGTCCTTCGGGATTTTGTTCAAGCCACACGATGGGCAAACCAAGAATTTTAGCCCCTTGTATGAGCTTTTGGCAACATGCAATGAAAGAGTCGCTGTTATGGACCAGGCGTGCCAATTTGCCCTGGATATCAACGACAATAAGACCTGTGTTCTCTCTGCTTAGCATACATATTCCTTGGTGTTTATATTCTTAAAGCCGGATATTATGCCCAGCTCCGCACAAGAGCACATGGATTTTGTCGCCCAAGCTGTCCAAAAGGTGGTTGCGACCAAGCTTGCCGTCTGCCTTCATGTGGCCAATCACCGGCTCGATCGCGTTTCGGCGGTTTCAACTCCTTATTCATCTGCGGCGTCTTTCCTGACAAGACGAACCAATCGTTGCCGACTGTGGTTGAACAGGCGCGTATCTGTGGGACAGGCAACCGCCTTTTCCTGCACCGTGTTGTCGATGGTGACCCGTTCAAGACTGCTGGCCTTGACTGCGCCGCTGCTTAAGCCTACCCTACCTGCACCGTCACTTGCAGAATCAACTTAGAACCTTTTTCATTGATGCGTTTGCGAAAGCGACAAAGCGAAGACGGATCAATGGGCAACTCATGACAAAAGTACTCTTGCCCACAGAAATACTGGTGATACGGGTTTTCCAGCCAACACCGCACGGTTGCTTCATTCGAGGTTTTAAAGGCGTGACTGGGGTAGCAAAGGCCTGCCATCAGGCGAATAGGAATGCCAGGCCGGCCGTTTTCGGAATAGAGTGTGCCGAGCTCCTGCTCAAGCCTTCTGTTTGTGTTGCTTATGATTAATCCACCTTTGGGTCTTTTTGCCGTAGTTCGCTTCCGTTGACAGCGACGTGTGTTGAGAGCTAGGCAATTACCCGGTAGTAGCGCTGGCCGTTGCAGGCGCGGCAGAGGATGTCTGCTCCTTTGTGTACCTCGCGGCAATCTTGCACCCAGTCGCCGCAACTGGTGCATTGCACCCGGCGCAAAGGCCGCCCAGGCATATCACAGTCTGGCACCTTCACCTCCACCTCCTGGAAAACAAAAAGTTCTTCCAAGGGCATGAGGCGGTAAGCCTCCAGTTGTCGTTGGTATTTGTCGTCAATTTCCGGACAGTAGCGCATTGCCAAATCCCGTGCTTCTTCGCGGGCAGTAATCCGTACTGCCCGGCCACTTTCCAGGTTGACGAAAGTTGCTGCCATTACACCAAAATCCTGCCAACGCATGGAACGTTTACCCAAGCTGCAACCGGTAACCGATTGGATAGCATCGGTGGCGCAGCGGTCGATCTCCACCACCACATACAGTTTTTTTCGATCTGCCCCTCTGGGGTCCTTAATATCGATCCGCTCCAGGCCTGCCATGGCCATGCGCACGCCAAGAACTTGGCCTGCGCAGATATGACCGTGGATACGGGTGGATTCTGCCAGCAAGTCTTCAAATGATTGCATATCAAACCTGTTGTTCTTTTTAAACAGACCAGCCAACCTGAGATATTCTGCATGCCTGCGATCATGCGAGGTATGCTAGCCAGTCAGTTTTTTACGAAGCAGGCTGTGGGGACTGAGTGCCGCAACCTCTGGATTAAGTTGGACACGCAGCAGCCGGCCGGCATGGGCCCGCTCCAGTGCCTGGCCTTTCTCATCTTCCATGGTAGCAACCCGCGCACTCAAAGGCTGGGACCTGCCCGGCACCAGACATTCAACCTCATCGCCCACTGCCAGCGTGTGTCTGGTTTCAATGAACAGGGGCTCTGCCTGGCGGACAAGGCCCACCGGCACATACGATTGGGCAAGGCGACTTGCCTGGTGGAGCGTATCGTCTGCGTTGGGGTTGTTCTGGAAAAAGTTTTCCGTATAGCCACGGGTGCCGATCGCCTCCAGCTCTGCAAAAAATTCCTGCGGCAGAACCAGGCTATGCAAGTTGGCACCGGCGCCAACTTGCGCCTGGATCCAAAGCAGGGCCTGTCGGTACAAGTGCACCACTGCGCCGACATAGCCCACCGACTTCATTCTGCCCTCGATTTTCAACGAATCCACCCCGGCCTGGACAAGTACCGGCAAGTGCCGCAGCAGGCAAAGATCGCGGGAGTTGAAGATATATGTGCCGCGCTCGTCCTCAACCACGGGAAAGTACTGACCCGGCCGTTTTTCCTCCACCAGGGCATAGGAGTAGCGGCAGGGTTGGGCACAGTCGCCCTGGTTAGCATCTCGGCCGGTGAAATAACTGCTCAATAGGCAGCGGCCCGAGTAGGAGATGCACAGTGCACCATGGACAAAAACCTCCAACTCGCAGTCCACCGCAGCCCGAATCGCCTCGACTTCCTGCAAGCTCAGCTCCCTGGCCAAGTTCAGTCTACGCAGTCCCTGCTCCTCCCAGAAACGGGCATGTTCTAGGTTGGTTACATTGGCTTGGGTGGAGAGATGCAAGGGCATGGCAGGAACATGCTGTTTTGCCAG
Organism: Desulfobulbus sp.; assembly: GCA_040776885.1. GTDB lineage: Bacteria > Desulfobacterota > Desulfobulbia > Desulfobulbales > Desulfobulbaceae > Desulfobulbus. Next base: position 166,325 of record JAXGZR010000003.1, read on the forward strand.
GCGGATTACGCCGGGGTCGGCAACGATGCAGGCATCCACCCCGGCGTCGGCAAGAAAGGCAAGCGAGTTGGCCAATTCATCCAGATCGTTATTATGGGCAAAGATATTGAGCGCCGCATACACCTTTACCCCGTGAGTGTGGGCATAATCTACCCCTTGACGCAGCTCGTGTTCGCTGAAATTGGCGGCTCTGGCGCGCAGGCTATGCTGCTTGCCAGCCAGGTAAACGGCATCTGCACCGTAATGCACGGCCACCCGCAGTTTTTCCAGGCTACCTGCCGGGGCCAACAGCTCGGGCAAGGTAAGGGATGGCTGCGGGAAAGATTGCACCATGGCTGCAAAAACTCCGTCAGGTTGCCAGAACTTCCTGGCCAGTACGCACAACCGTGGCCAGGAACTCGTCGATATCAGCCTTGCCCACCTGGGTGTTGGTGATGAGCAGGCGCAGCGCCAGCTGACCATTGACAAAACCGGTACCAACCAGGTAGCGACCTTGCTGCTGCATCTTCTCTCGGATGCGCGTGTTCAGGAGGGCAGGATCTATATTCTGCGGCGCGCGATGGCGAAAGCAGACGTTAAAGGATTCCCTGGGTGCGACCATCTCCAGCTCTACCTGCTGTTTGATTTGGGCTTCGGCATACTCGCACAGGGCCAGGTAGCCTTCCACCCGGCGTGCCAGGCCTTCCTGACCGTAAAACTTCCAATCCAGGAACCATTTCAAACTGTCCACCCGGCGGCCACACTGCAAAGAAAGGGTACCCAGGTCGCGTATCTCACCCTCGCTCCCCTCACGGAAAATATAGCTCTCATCTCCGGCGCTCAGCGCCCTGCGTAATACCGAACTGTTCCCCCGCATGAGCAGGACATTGCACATTAAAGCCGTTCCCGGCATCTTGTGGAAATCCATGGTAAAGGAGTCGGCCTGTTCCAGCAGGGGGAGATAGCGCGTCCGCAAGGTTTCACTGAAGATCACCGGCCCACCCCAGGCACCATCCACATGCAGCCAGAAGGGGAAACGCGTGCGCAGCTGGAGCAGGGGTTGCAGGCGGTCAAAGCCGCCTCGTACCGTGCTGCCGGCTGTAGCGGTTACAAAAAAAGGCTGCCCACCCGCTTGGACGATGCGCTGGAGTGTATCCTCCAGTGCCTGTGTATCCATGCAGCCGTGGCCATCAGCAGGGACCTTGATGAGATGATCACTGCCCAGGCCGAGGATGTTGGCCGCCCTATCCAAGGAATAGTGCGCCTCTTCATTGACAAAGGCAAACAGCTCTTTTTGTCCAAACAAACCCTGCTGTTTCACTGTCTGGGCATGGTGATTGCGCGCTGCCAGCATGGCAATCATGTTGGCGTTGCTGGAACCGGTGGTCATCTGGCCAACACCCTGTGCAAAACCCACCAGATTGAGCATGGTTTTGATCATATATTTCTCCATCAGGGTGGAGACCGGCGCAGTTTCAAAGGTACAGGCCGAGGTGTTGGTAAGGGCGCTCACCATTTCCCCGATGATGGAGGGTAAATTTGCCCCAGCCCACATGCGGTTCAGATAGCCGGGATGCCCGGTCTTGACCGCATAGCGCAGGTAGGTCTCCACCCAATGAAACAGCTCTTCCCAATCGCCAGGGGCTTGTTTCCTTGTCAGGTCGAGCCGCTGTTGCAGTTCGCCAGGCTCCAGATAGGCAACATAGGCGCCCTGGCTTTGTTCATGCCGGTATTGACTGGCCAGTTGCGCCAGGCGCGAAAATATCTGTTCCGGCTCCATGGGTTGTATCTACTCCTGTATGTTGTTCCCGGCTTTCTGGTTTTCAGAGAGGCACGGGCAGAAGAGGCATAAAAGGTATAGTCGGCGGGGTCGCTGGGTGGCACAGGGTGCGAGAAGAATCTCACACCATCCGTTCCTGTGACCAGTCGTTGTGCTCAAATTCCGTGTGATCCGGCTTGGGCGGCTTGATTTCTTCCATACGCTGGCGCAGCCAGACAGCCACCTTATCGAATTCGGCAGCAAATTCCCGCAGAGCCTTACCCCGATGGCTCACGCTGCTCTTCTGCGCCAGGGATACCTCTGCAAAGGTCTTGCCGAAATCAGGATAATAGAAGACCGGATCATAGCCAAAGCCTGATTCGCCTCTCTTTTCCTCAAGGATTTCGCCAGCGCAGCTGGCCTCCCAGGTCAGGGCCGGACCGCTGGGAACCGCCAGGGAGAGTACGCAGGTAAAATGGGCTGCCCGGTTTGTCTGGCCAGTCATTTCCTTTAACAACTTGGCGCAGTTGTCTGCATCGCTGGCCTGTTCCCCGGCATAACGGGCCGAGTGTACCCCGGGGCGGCCATCCAGCACATCCACGCACAGACCGGAATCATCGGCCAAACAGGGTAGGCCTAGGACCTTGGCATAGTGCAGGGCCTTTTTATAGGCGTTTTCATCAAAGGTGGCACCATCTTCCACAGCCTCGGGCATGGGGCCAAAATCGGCCAGTGATTTGACCTGAACAGTATATTCCTGCAACAGTTCACGGATTTCCCGAATTTTGTTGGCGTTTTGCGTGGCCAGCACAATAACGGTTTGCATAGCCTGTTCCTCTTGGTGTGTTTTGTGTGGTGTGGGATGCACGTGGGTGTGCAATACGACTATCACTTGTGGGCTGTGACTTTTTCCATCGGTTTTTTGCGCGACTTGCGCAGGGATTTGTCATAGCGTTCCTGCTCGCTGTAGATGCAACCGCAATACGCTTGGCGGTATAATCCCATGCCAATTGAAGCGTCAATACCCTCCTGCCAGCCCAGGCGGAAATCTTCATAGTACCAGCCCACCTGGTATTGGGCTGCCCACCAGGTGGCCCGCTCGCAGATAAGCTCGTGACTCTGGTATTTGGAATAAAGCAGGGTGGTTGTAAAGGCGTCAAAACCTTTGGCCTTGGCCTGTGCCGCAATGTGCTGCAGGCGCATGTCGTAGCAGTGGCGGCAACGGTTATCCGTTGCAAAAACCACCTGGTGTAGGTATTCACGCAGGCCGTAGCGTTCATCCACCTGCAAGGGCCAGCCAGCCTGCCTGCTCAAGCTGACAGCTGTTTCCAGGCGGCGGCGGAACTCTTGATAGGGATGGATGTTGGGGTTATGGAAAAAGCCCGTTACTTCATGCCCGGCTGTAAGCAGGCGCTGCATGGGGTATATTGCACAGGGTCCGCAGCAGACATGCACGAGAATCCGCATTATTTTACCTTGAAACTCCTGGGGTTGATGCCATAGTTGTGGATCTTGTAGTTGATGATGCGCAGACTGGTTGCCAAGGTTTTGGCAGCCTTGGTCTGGTTGCCGTTGTTTTTCTTCAGTGCCTCCACAATAAGTTCCCGCTCAAAATTTTCCACTGCCACTGCCAGAGAAAGCGGCCGGCTTGAAGGAATACTGTCCCGACTCTGCAGGGTAGGCGGCAAGTGGGTGGAATTAACTGTTTGCCCATCGCAGATCAGCACCGCCCGTTCCATGCAGTTCTGCAGCTCACGTACGTTGCCCGGCCAATGGTACTGCACCAACAGATCAATGGCTGGGGTGGAAATACGGCGGATATCTTTGTGGTTTTCCCGGGTATATTTTTCCAGAAAGTATTCGGCTAACAGCAAAATATCGGTGCGCCGTTCCCTAAGCGGCGGCAAGTAGACCGGAAAGACATTGAGACGGTAGTAGAGATCCTCACGGAACTTTTCCTGCTCCACTGCCTGCTCCAGATTGCGGTTGGTGGCAGCCACCAGGCGCAGGTCGGTCTGGATGGTTTTTGTCGAGCCCAGGCGCTGAAAGGTGCGCTCCTGAATGACATTTAAAAGTTTCACCTGCACAGCCGGGCTGATTTCACCGATCTCGTCCAAAAAGAGGGTGCCACCCTGGGCCAGTTCGAAACGTCCCTTTTTGGTTTCCACTGCTCCGGTAAAGGCTCCTTTTTCGTGACCGAACAGTTCGCTCTCCAAAAGGGTTTCCGGCAGGGCCGAACAGTTGACCACCACAAAAGGCCCGCTGGCCCGACTGGAGTTGTGGTGCAGAATCTTGGCCACCATGGTCTTACCGGTGCCGGATTCGCCCCGGAGCAGCACGGTAGCATTGGCATCGGCAACCCGATGCACCATATCAAAAACCTCCTGCATGCGCGAGGAGTTCCCGATAATTTTTTCTATGCGGTTTTTGGCGCTCAACTCCCGCCGCAGTTGGGTATTCTCCAGGCGTAGGGCCTCTTTCTCCTCATTCACTCGTAAAATGCGCTGCACGCTCTCACTGAGCAGCCCGCTGACCACGGTGAGAAAGCGCAAGTCTTGCTCCGAGGCAGGGCCGAATTCTCCAGGATACACTCGGTCTATGGATAGGGCACCAATGGCCTGCTGCCCGGCCACAATGGGTACACAGAGAAAGGAGCTGCGTTTTTTGTGTTCATCACCGCGGGTGCGGGTGCGGTTCAAAAACAGAGGCTCATCACCGATTTGCGGTACCACCACAGGTTTTCCCGTGGCCACCACCCTGCCGGTGATACCTTCTCCCAGACTGTAGCGACCGCGCCGTTTGGCCTCGGCACTAATCCCATAGGCCACCTCGATCTCCAGCATGCCTGTGGATGGGTTGACAATGGACACTGTACCATTTTCCATGTTTTTGCGCTCAGCCAGGGTACGCACGACTTTTTCCAAGCATTCCCGCAGGCTTGCGGCTGAAGCCAAATGCCTCGTTATTTCGTACAGGCAGGTCAGATTACGGAACTCCTGCTCCTGCATGCAGGCGGTGGGACCTGTTATTTTATTCATAACTCACCTTAACTTCTCTCAGAACAACCCTCTTTATTGACACTGTTTTCATGAAATGGTAAGAACATCCCAGCATGGAGGGATGGCCGAGTGGTTGAAGGCGGCGGTCTTGAAAACCGTTGTGCGCAAGTACCGTGGGTTCGAATCCTACTCCCTCCGCCATGCAAACAGACAACGTTTCGGAGAGATGACCGAGTTGGCCGATGGTGCTCGCCTGCTAAGCGAGTGTGGGGGTTATACTCCACCGAGGGTTCGAATCCCTCTCTCTCCGCCATTTTTTTCCAGCTGATGATTCTGGAAAGCAGAGCCTGCCGCCTGTTAGGGCGGGCAGGCTCTTTGCTTTTCTGGCAGGAGAACAGGTAAGGTGTGGCTATTGCCATTGTTGTCCCCAAATCGAAACAGCGGAACAAGTGCATGTTGCGCTATCCCACATTAGGATAGCGTATGCCTGTGCTTGGTCGGCTACCATACTCGGAAAGCGGAAAAAATCTACAAAAATGTTAGAAACAAAAGGTGCACACGATACGGACGCAGGGCATTGCGCACTGCACGGGTTGGATTGCCCGTGCAGTCGGTTGCTGACTTGTTTTTTCACCGTTCTTTCAGTACAGTAAGAGAGTTTGTTCGCCAGGCTCTAGTTGCACCCTCGGAGGCATGAAGTGCTATGCGTTCCTACCTGATCGATGAAATTTCTTTTCTTGAACGCGATAATCTGGACAGCTACCTGAAGCGGAATTTGCAGGCAGGCGCCTTGGAAGGTGTTTTTTTTCTGACCATTCCTCCGGAGTTACACGGTCCTGATCAAGAAACACACCGCGACTGCGCACCCTTTTACTGCGCCTTTGTTTTGGGCAAGGATTCCCTGCGCTGTGAGCTGCTCATCCGCAGTAGTCACAACCTGCATTGCAGCTGCATTGCTCCGGCCACCCACGAGCAGCGCCAGTTTATCTTCGACTTTGTTGACCACATGTTGCACGAGGAAATGATTCGTGCATGAGTATCACAAACCAGCCTGCAGGCAAGCGGACGCGTGGTTGTGCCCGGGTGTGGCCAATACTGCGGCCAATACCTGTGTACTCGCCTCCTGCCAGCAACCTGATTTCTGATCCATTTCACCATGGAGAACATACATGCTCATTGATCTTTTGCGTGCCCGTCGCAGCATCCGCCGCTTCACACCGCAGGCAGTGGAGGATGAAAAAATAGATACCTTGCTCCGGGCCGCCCTGCTCTCGCCCTCTTCCAAGGCGACCTCGCCTTGGTATTTTGTGGTGGTGCGCGATGCCCAGTGCATAGCGCAGTTGGCCAAAGCCAAGCCGCATGGGGCCACTTTCTTGCAAAACGCACCACTTGCCATCGCTGTTTGTGCTGATCCCGACAAAAGCGATGTGTGGGTGGAAGACTGTTCCATTGCCACCTTGCTGCTGCACCTGCAGGCAGTGGAATTAGGACTGGGTAGCTGCTGGGTGCAACTGCGCCTGCGTCCACACAGCGAGGGACAAAACGCTTCCGAGTACGTGGCGCAACTGTTGGCCTTGCCCGAAAACATGCAGGTACTGGCCCTGGTGGGTATCGGCTACCCGGCTGAAAGTAAGAAGGGTCATGAGGATGCCGATCTCCTGTTCTCGCAGGTGAGCCAGGAACGTTTTGGCCAGCCGTGGCATTCGTAATATGTCGCAACAAGGTGCAATAAGAAGCAGCCAGAGGAGCCGGGCAGCATGGAGCAGGAAAAAAGAACAGGTAACTGGTATCCTGAAAATCTTGCCCGCATCCAGGAGGCACTCACGCGGTTGCCTGCTGCGGGCAATCATTCTGGGTCTACGCCACCGCCTTTTGCTGTATTTGATTTTGATAATACCTGCATATTCCGCGACATTGGCCAGGCCGTGTTTCGCATGCAGCTCCTGGAGCTGTACTATCGCATCAATCCGCAGACCCTGGCAACCTTGATTCCGGAAAAGGCGCAGGACCTCGCGGGCAGGCCATGGAAGCTACTGCGCAGTACCATCTTGCAGCACTACCAGGAGCTGTGGCCGCTCATCCAGGCGGAGAAAAAAGAAGAGGCACAAGCACATCCCGCTTATCCGGGTTTTGTTACCCTGTTTTACTGGTATGTAGTCAACGCCCGCAGCGCTCCTGAATTGGGGCCACGCTATGTGTTGACACTGCTGGCCAAGATTCAGGCAGGTTTCACCCTGACCGAGTTGCAAGCCTTTTGCACCAGGGTACTTGATGCGGCCCAGCAGGAGCCTTTGGCAGTGTTCACCCTGCAGGCTGAGTTTCCAGCCCCCTTGGGCAGCATAAGCGCCAGATATCCAACCGGTTTGCAACCTTTTGCGGAAATGCAGGAACTGATGAAGCTTTTTCTGCACCACGGCCTGCGTTGCTATGTGGTTTCGGCCAGCAGCGAGTGGTTGGTGCAAACCGTGGCACCACGACTTGGCTTTCCACTTGCACAAGACAACATCTTTGGCGTACGCACGACCATGGCGGATGGTGGGTTGGTGCTGCCCCAGGAAGAAACGAACTATCCTCTCACGTATCGGGAGGGGAAAAATGCGATCATCGATCGCTTTATCGGTGGCACCCCCTGGTTTGTGGCTGGAGATGCGGATACAGATTACGATATGCTTACCCGGCCGGGGGTTTGCCTGCGCCTGCTCATCAACCGCAATCTCTCCGGATTGATCGGCAAACTCTACCAGCGCCCGGATATCCTTTTGCAGGGTATTGATCAGCGCAACGGCTGCTTCCGCCCATCCCGAGAAAGCGTCGCATAACACGGACTGTATCTATTTTTAATAGACCTGTTCTTCCGGGTGGCGCGGTGAGCTACACGAAGATGTATCAGGGTGATATATTTGGGTGTATCACGGCAAGTGTCAATAAATCAGTAGCTTGGTTCACTCCTTCTTATCGGTTTGCTCTTTTTTCTTCATCTCCCTGGCAAAATCGAGCATGCGTTGAATGGGCACGCGTGCCTTGGCTGCCAGCTGCGAAGGCACCAGAATTTCGTTGGTGCCGCTCTCCAGCACTTCCGCCACTTTCTCCAAGCTATTCATGGCCATCCAGGCACAGCGGGCGCAGCTTTCGCAGGTGGCACCCTCACCTGCAGTGGGAGCTACAAAAAGTGTTTTTTCCGGAGCCACCTGCTTCATCTTGTTAAAAATACCCGGTTCCGTGGCCACAATAAATTCTGGATTGGGCAAATCGCGCACTGCCTGAATCAGGGCCGTGGTCGAGCCGACCACATCCGCCAAATCCACGACGGTCTGCGGCGATTCCGGGTGTACCAGCACCGCTGCCCGGGGGTGCCGCTGCATCATCTGTTCCAGGGCCTCGGCTCTAAACTCTTCATGCACTACGCAGGATCCAGGCCAAAGCAGCATCTCCACTCCAGTCATGCGTTGCACATAACGGCCCAGATGCTGGTCTGGTCCCCAGAGAATCTTTTCACCGCGTTCAGCCAGGTGGCGGATAATGGGCAGGGCGATGCCCGAGGTGACCACCCAGTCGGAACGCGCCTTCACCTCGGCGCTGGTGTTGGCGTATACCACCACGGTGTGGTCTGGATGCTCGTCGCAAAAACGGGAGAACAGATCGATCGGACAACCCTCGTCCAAGGAACAGGTTGCAGCAAGATCTGGCATTAGGACCCGTTTCTCATTGTTCAGAATTTTTGAGGTCTCCCCCATGAAACGTACGCCCGCCACCACTAAAGTGGAGGCTGGATGTTCGGTGCCGAAACGGGCCATCTCCAGGGAGTCGGCCACGCAACCGCCTGTTTCTTCGGCCAGGTCTTGCAGATCGCCATCAGTGTAGTAATGGGCGACAAGAACTGCGTTCTGCTCCTGCAACAAGCGGCGGATACGTTCCTTTAAGCGGTTTGTTTCCTGGGGGCTTCGGGTGTGGCTAGGTGGCAGGGGGGGCACAGTAAAAGTCGGCAGACGAATGGAGGCAAGCTGTCCGGAAAAGGTCGTTGTCATGGTGCTGTTTCTTCCTTCAAGATGTATCAAAAATATATTCCAGCTCATTCCTGCACGCAGTTGGCTGGGGACATGCAAGCCGATCGCTGATTAGCGGAAAAAAGCGGGAAAAGCATACAGGGTATGGTATGTATATATACTTGTGTGCGCAATGCCAGCAAGACAGAAATTTGCCTGCAGGTTTTGCAGTCCGAGCAAATCAGCGGCAGAATCTCTCCTGCTGCCACGTTATTTTCCATCAACCTCTACTTTTACATCATCATACAGGGAGTATCTCCATGGCAAATTATTTTAATACCCTGCCACTGCGACTACAGTTGGAAGAGTTGGGCAAATGCCGTTTCATGCACGCCTCGGAATTCGAGGGAGTGGGCAGACTCAAGGGGAAAAAAATCGTGATTATCGGCTGCGGTGCCCAAGGCCTGCACCAGGGCTTGAACCTGCGCGACTCTGGCCTGGATGTCGCCTATACCCTCAGGGACGAGGCCATCAGCAGCAAGCGCCAGTCCTGGAAAAATGCCACAGACAACGGTTTTAAGGTGGGTAATTACCAGGAGATGATCCCCACAGCCGACCTGGTCATCAACCTGACACCAGATAAGCAACACTCCAAGGTGGTGGCTGCGGTCATGCCCCTGATGAAAAAAGGTTCCTGCCTGTCCTACTCCCACGGTTTCAACATCGTGGAGGAGGGTATGGAAATCCGCAAAGACATTACGGTCATCATGGTGGCACCCAAGTCTCCTGGCACTGAGGTGCGGGAGGAGTACAAGCGCGGTTTTGGCGTACCCACTTTGATCGCGGTGCATCGGGAAAACGATCCGCAGGGGGACGGTCTGGACATTGCCAAAGCCTATGCCTGTGGCCTGGGTTCAGACAAGGCTGGCGTGCTGGAATCTTCTTTCATCGCCGAGGTGAAGAGTGATCTCATGGGCGAACAAACCATCCTTTGCGGTATGCTCCAGGCCGGATCGCTCCTCTGCTTTGACAAGATGGTGGAAGAGGGGGTTGATGAGGGCTATGCTTCCCAGCTCATTCAGTATGGTTGGGAAATTATCACCGAGGCCCTGAAGCACGGTGGCATCACCAACATGATGGACAGGTTGTCCAACCCGGCCAAAATCATCGCCTTTGACTTGGCCGAGGAGCTCAAGGAAATCCTGACCCCGCTCTTTGAAAAACACATGGATGACATTATGTCCGGCGCTTTTTCCAGCACCATGATGGAAGACTGGAAAAACAACGACAAAAAGCTGCTCGCCTGGCGGGCCGAGACCGCAAAAACCGCCTTTGAAAAGACCGAGTCTAACGATGAAGCTCTCCCTGAGCAGGAATTTTTCGACAACGGCATCCTCATGGTGGCCATGGTCAAGGCTGGGGTGGAGCTGGCCTTTGACATTATGGTTTCAGCGGGTATCAAGGAGGAGTCGGCCTACTACGAAAGCCTGCACGAAGTGCCGCTCATTGCCAACACCATTGCCCGTAAGAAACTCTATGAGATGAATGTGGTGATTTCAGATACAGCGGAGTATGGCTGCTACCTCTTTGCTCACCAGGCCGTACCCCTGCTGCAGGATTTCATGGCTGAACTGGATAGTCAGGTGATCGGCGAGGGCTTGGACGAAGACGACAACGGGGTCGACAACTTGGATCTCATTGCCGTCAATGGCGCTATCCGCACCTCGCTGGTCGAGTATATCGGGGCTGAGCTGCGTATGCACATGGGTGCCATGAAGCCCATCCTCTAAATATAGTTTTAATATACCTTTTCCCTGGGGCCTTGTCGTATAGCATGCAACAAAGCCCCAGGGCCTCTCCTCTTCTGCCCAGGTTCATGGGGGCAGATATCTTTTTTTCAGTGCCCATTCCTTTCGGCCTATTCCAGAAACAGGTTTCCCAAGCGGGCAACTCTAGGGCAATCGTTGCTGTTATTTATCCAGCAGTTCCATGGTGATCAATACTTCCGCCTCCTGGCCGACCACTGCCAGGGTGGTCTCATCACCAATACCATGTACCAGCCGGTCAATGGGCAGCGCGGCGTTTAAACCCATGACCTGTACGCCTTCCATCATTGGGTGCGCTTTGGGTGCAGAGTAGGAGAAGGGGATGGTCAAGGGGAATTTTTTCCCTTTCACCAGTGCCTCTCCCTCTGCCAGATAGAGATCATCCTGCTGACGAATGTTCTGGCTGGTGAATTCCATGGTGGGATGGGTGGTGGCATCGAAAAAATCAGGGCTGCGTAGATGCGTATCACGCTGCTCAATGCCTGTGTCGATACTTGCTGTCTGCACCACGAAGTGCAGTTTGCTGGCGGCAAGATCAGCAGGGTCAAAGACCACCTCACCGGAATACTCCGTAAAGGAACCGCGCACCTTTGAAAAGATGTGGTCGATGGTGAAATAAAAATTGGAGTGATCCTGATCGATCTTCCACACCTGTGGCGGGGCAGCCGCTACAGCAGGTGCTGCCAAAAACAATGCGGACAGGCTTGTGACAAGGGTTGCAAAAAAAGACATTATCCTACCTCCTTGGGATTGGTGCATGTGCTGCAGGTCGCCTTGTGCAACCTGGCAGGGTTGAATCACAAAGTACTCATACAATATGGCACGCTTAGCTTTGTGCAAGGTTCAATACCACCAGCCCGGAGGATCTCACTTCTTTTTCGGCAGGAGCAAGCCTGCTGCAATCTTCTGTTTTTTGACGTATAATAGATGTTGGTTTTGAGTGCAAAAATAACGGCTGCTTGTAGTGGATGCTGTGAGTAAAGCAACCGTATTCCTAAAAATCAAGAAGGAGTGTATCCATGAAAGTTATCGCTTTTAATGGCAGCCCGCGACCAAAAGGCAATACTTGGCATGCCTTAAGTATGGTAGTAGCCGAACTGGAACAGGCTGGTATCAGCACGGAAATCGTGCAGGTTGGTAACAAGCTGGTGAATGGCTGTTTGGCTTGTGGCAAGTGCTATAAGATGAAAAATGAGCAGTGCGTGCAGACCAATGACGAGGTCAATCAATGGATTCAGCAGGCCAAAGAAGCCGATGGTCTTCTTTTGGGTTCACCAACCCACTACGCAGCCCTGGGCGGTGCCTTGAAATGTTTTTTGGACAGACTGTTTTACGTGGCTGGTGCCAATGGTGGCCTACTGCGTCACAAGGTGGGTGCAGGTGTGGCTGCAGTGCGTCGCAGTGGCGGTATTCCCGTGGTCATGCAGCTCAACATCTATTTCATGTATGCAGAAATGCTCATCCCTGGTTCCAACTATTGGAATGTGATCCACGGCACGCAGCCCGGTGAGGTAAAGCAGGATGCAGAAGGCGTGCAGATCATGCGTATGCTGGGTAAAAACATGGCCTGGCTCATGCAGTTAAAGGAGCATGGCAAGAATGCGGTGACAGAGCCCGCGCCAGAGGGCAAGGTGGCCATGAACTTTATCCGCTGAACAAGTGGTAACCCGGTGGCGCTTCTTGATCCCTATCAGCCATATCTTTTGGTGCAGTAGCATGTATGCAACACACTGACGAATAACTCTAAACTCGCCGCCTGCTGGCTACCCGGGCAAACATTTCTCCACAGACAGGACTGTCTGACCAATTCGCTTCAGAGTCGAATGTATTATCCACAGGCAGCCTGCATATCAGCCTGCCTGTGGTTTGGTTTGTATCAAGGAGGCGCGCGACATTCGTCTTGACGCGAGTTAATCACCATGCTATCTGTTATTCCATTTTGGAATAACGAGGATAAGTTGGTTAAAGTGACGGCAAAAATACAGGAAGGGACTGCCCTGGCCCAACCCACCGTTGCTGATGGTGTGCAGATCTTGCAGGCTTGGCTGGGTGGCAGGGGAGAACGGTATCAGCTGCTGGAATTGCTGCAGGCTATTCACCAATATGGTTCCATCAATAAGGCGGCCGGGGCTGTGGGCCTTAGTTACAAGGCAGCCTGGGAGCGGGTGGAGAGTTTGAACAACTTGTCGTCGCAGGACTTGGTCAGCCGCAAAACCGGCGGTACTGGTGGTGGTGGCACGGCGCTTACCGAAGCGGGCCTGATATTTATGAGACGCGCCAACCAACTGCAAAGGGAACTGGGCCAGTTTCTCTCCATCCTCTGTGCCAACCCTGAACATGCCTTGCAAACCATGAATACATTAAGGAGATTGCAAATGAAAATCAGCGCACGCAATGTGTGGCTTGGCACAATTGCCAAGATTGAAACCGGAGCGGTCAACACGGTAGTGACGGTGGGCTTGCGCGGCGGGGATACCGTGGTGTCGGTGATCACTGAAAACTCGGTACAGCGCCTGGGTTTGCAGGTTGGTGGCGAGGTTATGGCCGTTGTCAAGGCAAGTTCCGTTATGCTGGCCCTGGATATTGATCCCCAGAAAATCTCAGCTCGTAACATTCTGCCCGGTACTGTCAACCGCATCGAGTCCGGCGCGGTCAACGACGTGGTCACCCTGGATTTGGCAGGTGGCAACACCCTGGCTTCGGTCATCACTTCAAACAGCGTCAAACGTCTGGGTCTTGCTCCGGGCATGCGTATTGTTGCGGTAATCAAGGCCTCGGAAGTTATGCTGGCCACAGAATAAGATTCTCAACAGGTTTTATTGTCCGATCAGGGCCTTCCTGTTGGAAGGCAGCAGACCTTCACCTGTCTGTCCTATTTTTTGTATGTACCCATTCCTATTCATCGCACTATAAGGAGTTTGCCATGTATCGTGTATTTGCCCTGTGTGTGGCCCTGTTGGGCCTCTTGCTCTTGCCGGCCGTGCAGTCAGTCTCTGCCCAAACCCTCAATATCTCCGTGGCTGCCAGCTTGACCGATGCCACCAACGAACTGATCGCCCAGTTCAAGGCCGATGGGCACGACATCCAGGTGCTGCCCAATTATGGCCCCTCTGGCGCACTGGCCAAACAGATCAACGAGGGTGCACCTGTGCACCTGTTCATCTCGGCCAACCAAAAATGGATGGATTTCCTCCGCGACGAAAAAAACATCGACCCGACCAGCGAACGCATACTGGTGCGGAATACCTTGGTGTTCAGTGGCAAAAAAAATCCGGCCATCACCAAGATCGAAGACATCACCCAGCTTGCACAAATCGCCATTGGCAGTCCTAAAAGCGTGCCCGCCGGAGAGTATGCCCAGGAAGCCATGGAGAAGGTCGGTATTTATAAGGAGCTGGCCGATGCCAAAAAACTGATTTTGGCGAAAGATGTGCGACATGCGCTCACCTATGCCGATCGTGGCGAGGTGGATGGCGCTTTTGTTTATAAAACCGATGCCCTGCTGGCGAAGAATGCAGTCATTCTTTTTGAGACCCCGCAGGAACTGTACCAGCCAGTGACCTATCCCATTGCCTTAACCGTAAGTGGTGTGACCAATGCCGAGGCCAAGGCCTTTTATGAGCTGCTTCTTGGCGATAAAGGTAAGGCAGTATTCGAGAAGTATGGCTTCACTGTTGGCCAATAACCACGAGCAACCTCTGCACAAACCTGTCAAGAGTTGAACATGGCCTTTCTCCAGCCCGGAGATATGGATGCCATCCTGCTTTCGCTCAAGGTGGCCACGGCAGCAACAGCCGTGGCCACTCCCATTGGCATTGCAGTGTCTTGGCTGCTGGTATATGGTCGTTTTCCTGGTAAGACTGTGCTGGAAGGCATGGTTCACCTCCCACTGGTCTTGCCGCCAGTGGTGGTGGGATACCTGTTGTTGCTGCTCTTTGGTAAGAACGGCTGGATAGGTTCTTTTTTGCTCAAGTTCAACATCCAAATTATTTTTACTCTCACTGGCGCCATCATTGCTTCGGCAGTGGTTGGTTTTCCGCTCTTGGTACGCTCCATTCGCTTGGGCATGGAGGCGGTGGACAACAACTACAACCATGCGGCCCGCAGCTTAGGCGCTGGTGCATGGGATGCCTTTTTCACTATCACCTTACCGCTTTCCCTGCGGGCGATTTTTGCCGGTATGACGTTGATGTTTGCCCGCAGCCTAGGCGAGTTTGGGGCCACCATTATTTTGGCAGGCAATATTCCCGGCCGCACCCAAACCATTCCGCTGGCCATCTATGACTATACCAGTATGCCCGGCGGTGACCGCATGGCTCTTTCTTTGTGCCTGGTTTCCATCTGTTTTTCTTTTGCTGTGCTGCTGCTCAGCAATGCAGCCGGCAAATCCATGGAGCGCCGTTAAACGTGAATCTGAGCTGCCAGGTACGAAAGCGGCTTGGGTCTTTTTCCTTCCAGGCCGATTTCCAGATCAGTGGCGCCAAGGTGGGCGTTTTTGGTCCTTCGGGCAGCGGTAAGTCTACCCTGATGCTGCTTTTGGCTGGCCTGCTCAAGCCCGATGATGGCCGTATCAGCCTTGGAGACGAGATACTGTACGACCGCGCAGCTGGTATCAACTACCCACCGGAGCAGCGCCGCATTGGGGTCGTTTTTCAGCATGCCCGCCTTTTTCCCCATTTGAGTGTGCGCAAAAACTTGCTTTACGGCTATAAACGCACGCCCAAAGAACAGCGCCGTATCCAGCCAGAAGATATCATCCGGGTGCTGCGTCTAGAACATTTGCTGGAGCGCGGGGTAAACCTGCTGTCCGGTGGAGAGCGGCAACGCGTGGCCCTGGGTCGCACCGTGCTCACCTGTCCGCGGCTTATTCTCATGGACGAGCCACTTTCCGGGTTGGATGAAAATCTGAAGTTGCAGATTATCCCTTATTTGAACGGGGTGAGCACCGAGTTTGCCCTGCCAATGCTCTTTATCAGCCATTCATTGGTGGAGATGCGTTTGATGACTGATCAGGTGCTGATGGTGGAGGGAGGCAAGGTGGTGGATCTGACCAGCACAGAGATGCTGGCGAAAAAACTTTGGGGTTCTGGCCGCCAGGGGTATACTAATTTGCTTCACTTGGGTCGACCCAGAGAACGGGATGACGGCCTGTATGTATACGACTGGGGCGGGGTGCCCCTGGTGCTCACCGAAGGAGCCGAAGAGGAGGAGAATGTCTTTATCCTGGACGCCCGTGATGTCCTGCTCTTCAAAAAACATCCGGAAGCAACCAGCGCCCGCAATCTGCTACCCTGTCGTGTTACCCAGCTGACGCCTTTGGGCAACCGTGTGCTGGTGGAACTGCGGTGCAGCGGGCAGCAGCTCACTGTGCAGATCGTGCCCGAGTCGGTACGCGAGTTGGAGCTTACACCAGGCCGGGAGGTGGTGGCAGCCATCAAGGCTTCTTCATTCCGGCTGGCAGAGTGAACAGATACTCGCGTTAGCAGTACTGTTGCAGTCTGTTACCAGATTGTAACAAGAGGCCTATTCCCACAACCTGTCACAGAATCCCATGCAGATTGTCTATTCCCCCATTGGCTGTATTCATTCGCCCTTTACCACACTCAAAGGTATGCCCATTCAACCCAGGGGAGCGCAGGATATTGAGGGACGGATCGAAATCTATCCCCAATACAGGGAAGGCTTGCGCGACCTGGGAGGTTTTTCTCACATCTATGTGCTAAGCCATTTGCACGCCCACAGCGGCTATTCCTTGGTGGTGACCCCTTTTCTCGATACAGAACAGCGCGGACTCTTTGCCACGCGTGCACCCAAACGACCCAATCCCATTGGTCTTTCTGTGCTGCGCCTCAAGGCGGTGGACAGAGAAGGGCTGGTGGTGCTGGGCGTGGATCTGCTCGATGGTACGCCGGTATTGGATATCAAACCCTATGTGGGTGAGTTTGACCGCAACGAGGTGGAGCGCATCGGCTGGCTTGAGGGCAAGGCAGACAGGGCTTTGGCGCACAGAAGCGATGGGCGTTTTACTGCAACGGATGAAGAATAAGCGGAAGGGCTATCCTGCTGATTCCTGCAGCAGGTGGGATGCTTATCAATAGCTCAACAAGTTCCCAACAAAAAAGGTGACGAATATTTCGTCACCTTTTTTGTTGTATGCAAGCTTATGTGCAGGTTTCTGCACTATTTCTTAAGCAGTTTGTACGGCTGGGCGCGCATGGCCCATGGGCTTTGCGGATAGTCTGCAACTAACCGGTCGTAGAGGGCAATCAGGTGTTTGACCTCACGACTCTCGATATAGCGGGCAACGCCCTGCATATAAATTGCTTCTGGAGTGAAACTGCTTTGGGGATAGGTACTGATCAACTCTGCAAAGAGTTTGTCTGCTGCCGGGCGGTCTGGCCGGTTGAACTCTGTTTTGCCCATGCCCAAAAGGATGAAGGCGATCAGCTCCTGCGGTTCAAGAAAACCGAGGGTGCGGGCATGTTCTTTGCCTTTTTCGTCCAGCACCAACAGACAAGGTGTCCATTTGACGATGAACTGAGGTGCGAGTTGAGGATGGTCTGCGGGAATACGAAGGGGAACGACCTGGCTATTCAAAAACGAGAGGACTTCCTGGTTGGGGTACGCGACCGCGTCCATCTGTTTGCAGCCAATTCACTCCGGATTGAAAAAGTCCAAGAAAATAAGTTTGTTTTGTTCTTGTGCCTGCTTGAGCCCCTGTTCAAACGATTCGATCCATTTAATTGCGGACATGTTTTCCTCCTTGGTTGCGTGTGGATCTGTTCGGATAATAAATAACAGTATATCGTTGTTTCCGTTCTGTCCAATGTGCGCACTAAATTACAGTCTAAAAAGGAGTTGTCCACCACTGGAAGCAAGGGCTTTTTCCACATAAATGACGCGGAGACCATAACTGCACTCACCGCTTGAAATTGCGGAGATGTTCGGCCACCTCTTCTTCGATTTCGGCTTCCAGTTCATTTTCTGCTTCAGTACCGTTTGTCTCTTCTGCCGGAGCAAGGGGTGGGTAGAGTTCGTTGAAGAGTTTTTCCGATTCAGCCGAGCCGATCAGCACCAGTTCATCCCCGTAGTTGAGTGGCACGGTGGGATCTGGATTGATGTTAATTTCGTCACCCCGTTTGACGGCCACCACACTGCAGCCAGTGTTCTCCCTGAGCCGGATCTCGGTGAGTTTTTTTCCTTCGAGCTTGGGGCTGAGATTCACTCTGAAGATGTTGAGTCCTTCCGAGAGCATGAGCATCTGTTCGGGTTTGAGCAGATTGGTTATGGTGGCGGTGACCAGCGAGCTGAACGACATCACCAGGTTGGCTCCTGCCCGGTGCATGGTGTTGATGTTTCGGTCAAAACTGGCACGGCTGATGATCTGAACATCTGGGCGAAGGCGGCGGCAGTAGATGGTGAGATAGATGTTTAGGTCGTCGTCATGGGTGGTGATGATGATGGAGGGCGTGGTTTTGATACCTGCCTGCAGGAGTACCTCCAGGTCGGCAGCGCTGCCGTGGATAAGGTGTTCATCCCGGAAAGAAGGCATGGGACGTTTTTCCACCACCCGGTAGTCGATTTGGCGTTCGCGCAGGTTGTCGCCAACAGCCTGCCCCACCCGGCCGCCGCCGAGGATGAGCACTGCATGCTCTTTGCGTTTTTCTTCGGCTGCAAGCAGGATGGATTGATCAAAGCGGATGAGCTGTTCCCTGGTGCCAGCCAGAATGAGTACCGTAGATTCCTTGATGGGCGTATCTGGTGTGGGAATCTCGAATTTGCCCTCCTGCCAGATGCCAACGATATTGACCCCCACCATCTCACGCAATCGAGTTTCTGCAATGGTTTTGTCTTGCATCCAGGTGCGCATGGCCGGCACTTCGGCGATGCGCAGGCGACCGAACTCGCCGATGATATTGGTGGTCATGCTCACCCCGAGCACGCGGCGGGCCAGGGCCTTGCCCAACAGGCGGGTAAACTGGAAGACATGGGAACTGCCCGCCAGCTTGAGGATGTCTACCGAGTCGGTGAGATCGGCATTAGCCACGGTCAGTACACTATCGCAGGCTTCGCGGACAGTGAAAATGATGTTGGTAGCAACGATATCTTCGTTGAGCACCACCACCATGGCAGCGTCTTCCACCCGCAGGTGTTTGTAGGTTTCCGGATCGTCCATCTCACCCAGCAAAACTCGGTAGCCCCGATCGTGCAGTTCCAGGGCCCGGCTCAGCTCCGGCACCACTATGACATGATCGGTGCCGTATTGGCGCAACTTTTCAATGAGGTTAACCGCCACATTGTCAAAATGGGTAAAGACAACATGGTCGCTCAGGCTGTCGGGCACCTTTTTCGGTACCCGGGCCTTGTTCTGTTCTTCCAGCCAGGGGGCGTAAAAGAACTGAATAAAGGTGAAGGGCAGCATGATCAAAAGAAGCATTATACCGCTGATCAGCACGAACACTGAAAAAACCTTACCCACATCACTGGTAAAAGTAATGTCGCCAAAGCCCAGGGTAGACATGGTGGTCAGCGTCCAGTACAGACCAGTGATCCATGAATAGTCCCTGCCTTCGTGGAGCATGATGGCATGAAAAATAAAGGTGTACAGCAAAAAGAGCATCAGCAGGCTGATGCAGAATTTGATGAGGAAACGAAAGTTGCGTTTACTTCCCTCTGCCTGCCTGATCAGGGTGAGCTGGGTGGCCAGTGTTTTGAGCATGGGTACGACCTTTGTTTGGGGCAACGGAAAAAGGCTGGCAGCAGGTTGTGGGAGAGAAGCGCTGTCCTGGTTTTCCCTTGCTTTCTCCCGTACAGTTGACCATAAAAAGAAATAAGCGAATGGTTCCACCCTCGCCAGGTTGGTGGGTGAGGGCATTTATCATAGACAAGGAGAATCCGATGATCAAGCTGATTGAAGACGATATTACCACACTTAAAGTTGACGCCATTGTCAATGCCGCCAACAAGAGCCTCCTGGGTGGGGGCGGGGTGGATGGGGCCATCCACCGTGCCGCCGGGCCGGAGCTGCTGGAGGAGTGTCGGCAGATCGGTGGCTGCGAAACCGGGGAAGCAGTACTGACCAAGGGCTATAATTTGCCAGCAAAATATGTCATCCATACGGTTGGCCCGGTGTGGGCAGGAGGGAGCAACAACGAGCATTCCCTTTTGGCCAGTTGCTATCGTCGCAGCCTGGAGTTGGCCATAGCCAACAATATCAACTCCATTGCCTTTCCGGCCATCAGTTGTGGTGCCTATGGTTTTCCCATTGACGAGGCCGCAACAGTCGCTATAAATACCCTTCATTCGTTTTTGGTCGAAAACGGCAAGCCAGTCGAAGTGTATGTGGTCTGCTTTGATCCCCGGGTCAAGGCTGCTTTTACTCAAACCCTGCGCAGCTTGAAATAAACCACTGATTTTGCCGCTGGAGTTGGAACTGAGCATGTTTTTCTCCGCGGGCAGAGTGTCACGTATCCGGCCCTGTAGTGCAGGGTAGAAGGGCATTACCGTGGAAAAGAAACAGCAGGGATCCATCGAGCCATTGCCCATGTATAGCCCGTCCCAGCGCCATGTTGAGCCAAATTTGGGTCAGCAACTGGGATGGGTGACCAGTATCCTCTTTCTTGTAGCCGCTCTGTTTTTGTTGCTTTTGGGCCAGTCGCCGGCCTGGAGCGGTTTGATTGGTAGCTTGTCCATCAGCTTTCTTGCCATGGTGGTGGAGGCCTTGCCCTTCATGCTCATTGGTTCCCTGGCAGGCGGGCTGATAGAGGTGTTTGTGCCGGTTCGTTTGGTGGATCGCGTCTTTGGCCACCACCCTCTGCGTGCCACACTGCTGGCTGGCTGCATGGGACTGATATTTCCGGTTTGTGAATGCGCCATCGTTCCGGTGGTGCGGCGCCTGCTCGGCAAAGGGGTCCCCTTGGGCGCAGCTATTACCTTTCTTTTGTCTGGGCCACTTGTCAATGTGGTCGTGGCTGCATCTACAGCCATCGCCTATAATTACACCTGGCAGGTGGTGGCGTTACGCCTGGGCAGTGGCTATGTGATTGCGGTGTCGCTCGGCCTGCTGTTGGGCTGGCTATGGCAGCAAAGGCAGGCTCTGGTGCCGAGTATGACAAGCCGTCCGCTCTCAAGCTGCGGACATGAACACTGCGCCGCAGGTACAGTGCAGCACAGCAGTTTGTTCCTGCGCATTCGGCACGCGCTGGAACATGCCCTGGACGATTTTTTTGCCATCGCCTTTTATCTGGTTATTGGTGCGTTCATCGCTGCTTTTGTGCGCAGCACCTTTCCCATGGATTTTTTTGCCCAATTGTCTGCCTCTCCCTGGCAGGCCATTTTGTTGATGATGGGCATGGCCCTGGTATTGAATCTGTGCAGCGAGGCGGATGCCTTTATCGCCGCAGGTTTCCGGGGGTTGTTGCCCGCAAGCGCCCAACTGGCCTTCATGGTGCTGGGGCCTATGCTGGATATCAAGCTTGTCCTCATGTACATGGGACTTTTTCGCGCAAAGTTCATCGTGGTTTTGGCCTGCTCTGTTTTTGCCGCAGTTTTTGCTGCCATGTTGGTACTGCACTTTCTTTGGCCTGCACCCTTTTAGAGGGCAAGGTGAAAATTCGGCAAGCAAAGGCTCAATTCATTCTGTTGTCCTGTACTGTATTGAAGTTGCTTCAACCTGGTTTTGGACAACAGCTGCAATATTCAAAGTTACTATAAACATGGCCTTACGTGTCGTACAAGTCTTTCTGCTGGCCTTGTGGATGGCATTTTTTATATGGCTGCCCACTTTTGGTCAGACGCATCTGGCCCGGCTCCTGCACCCGCGCCTCTGGTGGCTCTTGTTTGCCGGTGCAGGTATCACCATGGTGTTTCTTCTGGTCACTCTCAGCCGGTGTTGGCGTGGTGGGCCGTTGGCGCAGATATCTCTGCGGTGGCAATGGCCTTCACTCATGATTCTGCTGCTGCCCATGCTCTATGTATATCCGCTCGGCACAGCCAGGCTGGACAGCAATGCCTTTAACCGCCTGGCAACGCGGACAAATGGCGGCTTTGCCCAGGGCGAACTCATACCTGAGTCTTTGGAGGTTGTACCGTTTGCCCAGGAGGGCAGCGAAGGACAGCGCGATATTTCCCTAACCCGTTTGTATGCGCAGCAAAAACTGTATCTGGGGAAATCGGTCGAGGTAGTGTGCCAACTCTTGAAAGATGATGCCCTGCCCGAGGGGCTCAGTATCTGCTATCGTTTTACCATCTTTTGTTGTGCAGCCGATGCCCGGCCTGTTTTTGTTTTTCTTAACTCCGCTCAGTCCCTTGCGCAATATGCCACCGACGACTGGTTGCGGGTGCAGGGTTTTTTGAGTGTGCATGAGCACAATGGCTTGCGCACCCTGCAGATTCAGCCAGAGCATATCCAACAGGTTGAGGAACCACTGTTCCCTTTTGTATTTTGAGGGCAACTCTGTTCTGTTCAAATGCTGTTGCAGAGAATATATACAGGGAGCCTGTCTAGCGTTGAAAGACTAACGCGGTGCGAGCGCAAGAACGAGGAGATGTTGTTTGGCCACAAGAAGGGTAGCAAACAGCTATAGTGTGCCGGATTTACGTAACATGGTGGAGGGGGCCAGGAGCGCTCCAGGCTCTGTGTAACAACCCGGTGCTACACTAAACGATAACATGCCTTGCTGATGCGGGTCGAGCGGCATTGGGGACAGCGGCCTGGCCGTTGCAGGCGATTTCTTGCAGTAAAATTAAAGCCGCACGCCAGGCAGAGCGGTGCATCCACCTCAAAAACTGCGCCACCAGCCTTGGCGCTGCGCCGCAAACGCTCCAGGTGATCAAGCAAGTCCTTTTCACTCATCCGTACTTCCTGGGACAATTCCCGTAGCGTATACCAATCCTGCTCCAAAAGGACGCGCACGTGGCCACGCACGGTCAGCTCTGACATATCGTTTTTATTGTTCGTGTTCATACATCCACCTCCAAGTCAAACAGGCCAGCCTGCTGCCTGGCCGCTTGGCTGGACAACCAGGCTGGAACCCGTTGTCGCTGCAGACGAGTGATTTGTGCCATAAGGGCAAAGGATATTTGCCTAAAGCCATAGCGTTTGCGCAGCCTCTGTTCCATAAACAGCCATAACTGAGCCGTTACCCTGGCATCGGCCAGGGTCCGATGCCAGGAGCCGTGTACTGGCAAGGCGCAGTGTTTGGCCAACACCGCCAGACGGTATCCTGGTGCTTCGGGCACGATCCTGCGCGCTGCCATAAGCGAGCAGGCACAGGGGTTGATGCGTTGTTGCCCCAGCAGGGCCAGCTCAGCATCGAGGAAAGCACAGTCAAAGCGGGCATTGTGCGCCACCAGGGGATAATTGCCACAAAAGGCAAGGAATTCGGGTAACACCTTAGTGCTGTTTTCTGTTCGGCTGAGCATGGCATTGCTGATACCAGTGAAGCGACTGATAAAAGGACTTACCCGAAAGCCCGGATTGACAAGACGCTGGAAGCTGGCGCAAATATTCCCGCTTTTCACCAGCACCGCGCCCACTTCAATGACACGCTCCCCCAGGGCGGGATTGAGTCCGGTGGTTTCAAAGTCAAAAACAACTATTGCAGGCATGGGATGCACCCAGCGGTGCAGGGGCAAAAATAATGCAAGCACCTGGGAAATACGCTAGAGTTTGCACGGGAATGTATCCACTTTCCATGAACTTTGGAGGAACCATGCAACCTGAAGAAATGTGCGACAAGGCTCGAGAATTGTTTAAGGCACGCATGCATTGCAGTCAAGCCGTTGTTATGGTGGGGCTGGAAAAACTGGGCTTGAGCGAACCGGACACCATCAAGGCACTCGGTGCTTTTGGTGGCGGTATTGGTGGTTGTGGCAAAACCTGCGGTGCACTGGTGGGTGCGGCAGCCGCTATTGGTGCCCTGTACAGTCGCAGCAGCCTGGACGAGAAGGAAAATCCCAGGATGTGGGCTGCCACCCGCAAGATGGTGGAAGGATTTGAGGCCCTGTGTAAAGATCACTATGAAGGCACCGACTGCTGCCAGATCGCCCAGGTGAATTGGCTGGACCGGGATCAGGTAAAAAATTTCTACACCAATTCCGAAAGTCGCAGGCAACACTGTATCCGCCTGGTGGGTGAAACCAGCAGACTTTTGGGCGAGTTGTTGGAAGCAGAACAGGCTCGGGAAGCCGCAAAATAAAGGACAACAGGAACCAAAAACCCCGGGCCGGAACGAACGAATCCGGTCCGTCTTTCTTTTAAGGAAAATACCCCATGGACGCTCTCAACGTATTTCTCATTGACTGGCAGGATGATCCACAGGGAAACAAAAAGGCCTTTCTTGCCCTGCACCACCACCTGAACGCCATGGCGGATGTGCAGCTCAGCTTTATTGCCCGGCCGGGCATCAGCTACTCGCTCAGGGCCAAACATGCGGCCCAGCAGAAGCGGGAACTCTTTGTCATGGTGGATGTGATTGAAGACGACCCCCGCTGGCTGTCGGTTTGCTTTTACCAGGATTTACTGACAGATCCCGAAGGTGCAGGCGACTCTGTGCCCGGTGGTTTGTTGGGCGAGGACGCCATTTGTTTTGATATGGAGACGGCCAGCACAGAGCAGCTGACCTATCTCTGCCAGCGTATGGACGAGGCCTGTCATCAGGCCATGCAGGAGTAAGGGCTGCCCTGGATAACTCTGGCAGTACCAGGGCCATCCTCTCTTGTTGTCTCCCCTTCCCGGCATCCGTCAGGATTCTTTGTTAGGACTTTGCTGTTTTTTTAAGGCTGTGCCTGCAGTTCAACGGGAATTGGTCCATGGTGTCAACGCCCTGGCAATGCCGTGTTTAGGCATGCGGCAGGGATTTGGCAAACAGGTTGAGTACCACAACGCCCGCCACGATGAGGCAAATGCCCGTGATGGCCGGCAGGTTGAGCCTCTGGCCGTAGAGAAGCCAGCCAATCAGGGTAATGAACACAATGCCCACACCCGACCAGACGGCATAGGCAACCCCCACAGGGATGGTTTTGAGGCTGAGCGAGAGAAAATAAAAGGTCGCTACATAGCCCACTATTGCAAGGGCTGTGGGGCCTGGGCGGGAAAACCCTTCTGTTGCCTTCAGGGCCGATGTACCGACAAGCTCGCAGGCAATGGCGAGGGTGAGAAAAATCCACTGCATGGGTCTACTCCACTTTCCACAATCAAGATTTCATTCTTCAACCCCAAAACCCTTCACCCACCTGTTCTCGGCAAAAAAGGCTGCCACCTCCCTGGCAAAGGCCTGCGGTTCCTCCCAGGCGACGAAATGGTCGCCAGCCGGCATTTCTGTCCACCGGGTGACATTGAAATCAAGCTCGACCAAACGCCGTGACGGCAGTGGAATCATTTCCACCGGATAGGCAGCAAAACCAGTGGGCAGGGCAATGGGTGCCTGGGGCGGCTCTTCCTGGGCAGAGCCTTAGTACAGCCAGATGGCGGAAATCACAGCATCGTTCGCCAGGTAAATCATGATCTGCGAGAGCCGCTGATCCTTGCTAAAGCGACTTTCAAGCCTACCGCTGGTATCGGCCCAAGGGTTGAATTTTTCCAGTGTCCACGCGGCAAAGGCCTGTGGATTGCTTGCCAGGGCCAGGCCAATGGTTTGCAGTGGTTTGCGGTTTTGTCCGGTGCTCGTGCATGTAGTCGCCGCCTTGCTGCATGGCCTTGACCACCTGGTTTCTCCATTCTGTCAATTCCGGGTCATCACTCTGCGAGCCCAGGTAAAAAAGCAGGTTAAAGCGGATGGCAGCCACCACATCGGCATGGTCTTGCGCAAGTACCCGGGCGATGCCTGAGCCGAAATCCCCGCCTTGGGCACCAAAGCGCTGCTAGCCCAGCACATCCACCATCAAGCGCCGCCACAGCTGTGCAACCTGGCGATGGCCAAAGGGCTGTGTCGGCCGGGAAGAAAAGCCAAAGCCAGGTATGGAGGGGATGACCAGGTCGTAACCAGCCTTGCCCAGCGGGATGATTACTTCAAGGAACTCGTACACAGTGTAGCCCTCCCCCATACACGTGCAGTTATAGCGGAAAATCAAGGCAATACCCTTTATCTGTCTTAAAGAGTGTCAGGTGTTGTGGCCCATGCGGTTACTCTAGCCTGTCTTATTCACCCCTTTTGCCGATACTCATATTTCCTGTTCTTGTGATCCATTAGCTGGGCCACCAGAGAGTTGCCATGTTTGTCGGTAAAGGCGGCATAAGCCTCGCTTTCGCACACCGGGCAGCTGTCATGGAAAAGCTCTACCCCCAGACAGGGCAAAATACTGCTGCTTTCGGTTTGAATAAGCCGGTAACCCTGGCAGTTGTTGCAATCCTTGAGTTTTTCCCGCTGCTTTTCGATGATATTATCGGTGTCGTAGTAAACTCGGCGTTCGCGCACGAAAAAATGCCCCTGTTTTTTTACAACCGGCCTTTCCGGATGGAAATAGGCGTCGCGTACCTGGCCGCAAAGTTCATCAATGTAGGCCAGGGTATCGGTTGTTTCCCTGAGCTGGTCTGGAGCATAGTCTGGTTCACGCACCGCACTGTAGTCGCAGCCAGCCATGGCCAGGCAAATACCGAGGTTCACATAGGGCAGCGCACTTTTGATGGAATAGCCACCCTCAAGCACCGCGATATCTGGTTTGAGCAGCTCGTTTAAACGGGCATAGCCCTGGGCGGAAAAGTGCATGTTGGTGATGGGGTCGGAGTAATGGTTGTCCTGCCCAGCCGAGTTGATGACCATTTCAGGCTTGAAGGCCTCTAAAATGGGTAACACGGCCTCTTCCACCACTTTTAGATAACCTGTGTCGGCTGTTTGAGGCGGCAAGGGGATATTGATGGTGCGGCCTGCTGCTTTGGGTCCACCATTTTCGTGGAGAAAGCCGGAGCCTGGATACAGGGTGCGGCCATCCTGATGCAGAGAAATGAAGAGCACATCCGGATCGTGCCAGTACACATCCTGGGTACCATCGCCATGGTGGCAATCTGTGTCCACAATGGCGATGCGGCGAATGCCGGAGTGCGCGCGTATCCACTCCACCATCACCGCTTCGATATTGATGTTGCAAAAACCCCGGTTGCCGTGCACCACTTTCATGGCATGGTGACCGGGCGGGCGCACCAGGGCAAAGGCGCGCTGGGTTTCGCCCTCCAGTACCAGTTGGGCCGCACGGATAGCGCCTCCCGCTGAAATACGGTGCGACTCGGTGCAGACAGCCTCGATGGTTGGAAAACAGAAATGGGCGCGCAGAATATCAGTGTCTTCGGCGCGCAGGGGTCGGTACTCGTTGATACCGTCGATGTCGAATAGGCCTTCTTCTCGGAACTGGTCCTGGGTGTAGAGCAGGCGTTCCTCGCGCTCCGGATGGGTTGGTGAAATGGCCCAGTCATAGGCCGGAAAAAAGATAATGCCCAGCGAAGTTGGTGCTGTCAGCATGATTGCCTCCTGTTAGGCAAATGAATAGGCAAATTGAGCAGATTGGGTCAACAAACAGGTACCAGGGGCCGGTGTCATGGCCCTGCCTGTTGTTGGCTAGTTTTTCAAGTCATTCTCACTTGGCATGAACGACTTCCACAGCAGAAGAAGGTTTAGTGCTGCCCAGCACTGCAGGCTTTACCTGCACGCTTACCCGGATATTCTTGCCCATGGTATAGCCACGCTCCACCATATTGAAGGAATCGGCCTGGGTAACTTGCATATCCGCATCGGCCAGTTTGATACCTGCCTCGGCCATATCGGTTTTGAGCAGGTCTTTGGCCTCGGTAACAGCGTCTTCTAGGGTAAAGTTACGGTCAATGCGTTTGGATACCTCCAGGGTGGGGGCATAGAGCCAGCCCCTGGAGGTATCCGCATGTAGCACCAGGGCGCTGGTACTCCGACACAGGGCCGCGCCAATGGCGTTGGTAACACTGGCAAGCTGCGGACTGAGTGTCTCCATGCCGGTTTTTTCCTGGAGCAGGGGCTGAAACACCTCTGCCGGGCCACCAATGAGCACCAGTTGCCTTGGCTCAATACGCCGCTCCTCCAGGATTTCGTGGATGGTGTACACCGGCTTGCTGTTGACCTCATCGATCAAGCCACGCAGTGCTGTCTCAATGGCTGTGGCCGCAGCGGTAAGGGCAGATTGTGCCAACTCTTTGGCATCAATACCCTGCTGTGCCGCCAAGGTAGCCATACCTTTTTCAGAGAGCGCCACATCACCAAACTTTGCCCGCCCCAACACATTGAAGGCATCCATCAGCGCAGGCACATCACCCCCGGCAGCCATGCACGGCCCGAGGCGTTCTGGCCCGCAGTGCACACCGTCTGGCTCCACATGGATGTATGAATCACCGCCAATGCCAATGGATGCGACCCGCAGGGCCCGCACCAGGGTGGGACGGCCGGCAATGGCGATGCCCTCCCGCTCCAGAAGTGGCTGACCACCGGCAAAAAGGGCAATATCCGTGGTGGTGCCGCCAATATCCAAAAGCACCACATCCTCTTGTACCGGCATGGTGGCGAGAACACCCATCACCGAAGCGGCCGGACCGGACAAAATCGACTGCACCGGTGCTTCCAGTGCTCTGGCCAAGGGCAGGGTGCCGCCATCGGCCTTGAGGATGTTCATCTCCGCATGCTGCAAACCAAAAGCATATAAACTGTCTTTAAGGGCTGCGGCAAAGGAACGGGCAATATCCCATACTGCAGCGTTGAAGTAGGTGGAGTTGATGCGCCGACCAAAATTGAGTCGGCCAGAAAGCTGGTGGCCGCAGCATAAAACCTGTGCTGCTGAGCGGGCAGGCTCGGCCATCTGCAGTTCGTGCTCTGGGTTGCGCGGAGAAAATTTGCCGATAACTGCAAAATGATTGATGCCATCTGCCTGGCAGGCGGTAAGTGCAGCATTCAACGCGTCCGTGTCGATAGGACTGGTTTCCTCTCCCACATGGTTCAGGCTGCCGGGGATGTGGTGAAACTGACTACCAATACGATAATTTTCCACGGCAATACCTGGGCCGCCGCTCACCAGTACACCCACTGGCGCAACCAGACCGGTGATGATGGCATTGGTGGTCAGGGTGCTGCTGAGATTGATGCACTGTACCCAGTTGGCTTTTTGGCCTGCAAGCAGGTGCGTCAACAGCAGATTGATGGACGCGAGCAGATCGTCGTGACGAGTGCGGGCTTTGGCTGCCGCGACCAGGCGGGTGCCGTCGATGAGTACGCCGTCGCTGTGGGTACCGCCAATATCAATACCTATGCGCATACCGTGTTTGGAACCTTGCGTGGATTGCATGTCGCTCTCCCTGGCTGAAGTCTGTTCAGAATAGATTATCTCCGTACTATACCACAAAGCAAACACAGGCAAAGGAGACTTTCATGGTGCATGCCTACTAAACAGGCCTAAAAACAACGCGCAACAGTGCACATTAGCTGCACTTGAGGATTATCTGAAGCAGGCAAGGGGCAATAGAATACAAAGAGGGGGAACCAGGATTTACGAGCCCGCGTGACTCTTGGCTATATGTAGTTTGTGCCGGTTAAGCTTGCAGAGTCGTGATGTTCAACCTGTTGTTTTTCCGTTAATCGTGCGCCCATTGGAAAGAGTTTTCCGGTTGATTGGGCTGAATTGCTCATAATCAGAGTCAAGAGGAACAGATGCCGGAAAACAAACTTGACACCAAGAATAACTGCAAGTATTCTGACACGTAAATATATATTTACGTGTCAATTGGACTCACTTAATCACGTCGGAGGTAACGATGCTTTTTGAATCTGCAGGTATCCAAGTGAATCCTCTCATTCCGCCTCTTGTTGCTTTTGCTATTTCTTTTTTTACTTCCATTGGAGGGGTTTCCGGAGCTTTTCTGTTGCTGCCTTTCCAGATGACCTTTCTAGGGTACACAAATCCTTCAGTCAGTGCGACAAATCAGCTGTTTAATGTTGTGGCCATACCAAGTGGTGTGTATCGCTACTACAAGGAAGGACGGATGGTTTGGCCCTTAACTTGGATAGTGGTGGTTGGTACCTTGCCTGGAGTATTTATCGGTGCTGTTGTGCGTACATTTTATCTGCCAGATCCCAAGAACTTTAAACTCTTTGCAGCTTTAGTTTTGCTCTACATCGGGATCAAGATGGTGCGCGATCTTCTGAGCAAAAAAACCGACAGTGCCAATAAGGTGAACAGTGAAAAACGATTTCAGGAAAAGGTTCGACAAAGGAAGGCAAGCACTGCAGGCAATGAGATACAGCCCGTTAAAGTGACATATTTTAACTTCAAACGGCTCGGTTATACTTTTTATGATGAATCTTTTGATGTCTCGTTTTGGGCAATTTTTGCCCTTAGCTTTATTGTAGGTATAGTGGGAGGTATTTATGGCATTGGAGGTGGGTCTATTATGGCACCCTTCTTTGTGACAGTATTCGGACTCCCAGTATATACAGTTGCAGGAGCTGCACTGATGGGAACGTTTGTGACATCTGTAGCGGGTGTCATCTTTTATCAGGGTCTTGCCTGGTTATATCCAAACGTTTCAGTCGGCCCAGATTGGTTTCTTGGAATTTTGTTTGGCATAGGAGGGATGGCTGGCATGTACTGCGGTGCCTGTTGTCAAAAATTTGTACCAGCAAAAAATATCAAATGGATGCTTGCGGCAATTATCAGTTTTACGGCGGCAAAATATATTGCTGAATTCTTTGGCATATAAATTTTTCTTAACTTAAATTGTATCTCTAGATCAAGAGGTTGTCTTATATATCTATAACGATATTTACACTGATTTGAAATACATAAGAAACTGCAGTGATCCGCAATGGAAAGGACTGATTATCTGTTCAATTATACAGTACAATACCTCCTTCTATAGTCCAAGTCAATAATCCATCATATTATGCCGATGCATGCAAGAACTTCAAATAAAGATGTTTAATCTCATGGAACATGCAAGACAAAATCAATAAATAGAACGAATATGGCCGCAGTGTGGAACGTTTTGTAAAATAAAGATAGGTTATCTTAGCTGTTGATGATGTATTTAGTGTTCCGTATGGTTAATTCTTCTGCCCAATAAATGAAGTTTCCGTTATGTTGGTTATGATTGCACCTTGCAACAACAATCGAACAAATACAAAAAGGACAGGCAAAACACCTCTTTCCTTGGGAGGAAAAATCCAAAAAAATTATATCATTTCCTCGACGACTATCAATTCCAGATGTTTAATGGCCAATCATCAGCCAATCAGTGTGGCCATTTTTGAGGCACACGCGCAAAAATTACGGTACCAGTGTCGTGGGAAGGAGGAAAAGACCCAAGGTAAAGGCGTTCTTCTTTGGCATGATTGAAGCAACCTTATCCGAAACACACCCAAATTGGCCCAATTGCACTCAGAAGGTCGTGAATCGTTCACTACACTCAGCGCCATGCCCAATAGATTATTCTCACTTTTCATGTTCCTGATCGCTTTTTTCCTTTGTTCCTGCGGAGAAGGGGAGGAAGCGGTCAAGGTATCCTTGGATAAACGGCAAGAAATTTCGATCAGTCCTAAATTGCCAGTTATAACTTACGCCTATCTCCCCCAATACTCACATACAGAATCCTTTAAGCGCCATCAACGGCTGGTGGAATATCTTGCTGAACAGACTGGTCTGCCTATGCGTCAGGTGTTCCCGGACAGCTTTGCGCACCACGTCAGCATGTTTGGAGAGGGTAAAATAGATATCTCGTTCTCAAATCCATTTGTCTACGTTAAACTTGCCAACCGCTACGGTGCCAGGGCCATGACTCGTATCGTCGAAGAGGGCGGACGCGCTGAATTTCGAGGCCAGATTATAGCCCGCAAGGACAATACAGAAATTCAATCTGTTGAAGATTGTCGAGGTAAATCATGGGTGGCTGTTGATCCAACCTCTGCTGGAGGGTATCTGTTTGCCCTTGGGCATTTCGTTGATCATGGTCTGAATCTTCGTGATTTTAAAGAGGTCGTTTTTTCAGGCGGTCGGCAGGAAAATGTAATTTTGGGGGTGTATGCTGGACTCCACGATCTGGGTTCGATCCGTGAGGGAGCCTTGAAGGTGGTGTAAGATAAAATTGATATTGACCAGATTAAGGTGGTTGCCAGCTCGCGATGGTATCCGGGTTGGGTCTATGCTTCTAGCCCAAGGTTACCTCAAGATGCGGTCAATAAGATTAAGGACGCTATGCTCAAGCTCGATTATGCGCATAACCCTGAACACCGGGCAATTCTT
This sequence comes from Desulfobulbus sp., assembly GCA_040776885.1. Taxonomy (GTDB): domain Bacteria; phylum Desulfobacterota; class Desulfobulbia; order Desulfobulbales; family Desulfobulbaceae; genus Desulfobulbus. Next base: position 198,114 of record JAXGZR010000003.1, read on the forward strand.
GATGCAGCAAAATTCGTCGGCTTTGTGCCTTCTGACGACCAGGATTTCGACCCTGTTCGCGACTTGATTAAAAAGGTAGGCTTCGACATTGAGTAGATATCTGTTGAAATTCCTTTATGGTCTGAGGTTCAAAACCAAGATTATTTTGGGAGTGACCCTACTGCTGGTTTTTTTTGGCTTGAGTATAGGATTGATTCTCTCTGCCATGTCCTCGAAAGCCCTGCTTGAGGAGGGAAAAAAGAGGGGTATAGCCCTTTACCTCAGGACTGGCCTTTCGCCTTGCCGAACCCCTGTTGACTATGGATTTTCTGCAGATGAAAAATCTCATCGATAATGTCCATAGCCAGTATGATGATGTTATCTATATTTTCTTGATCGATACCAACAAAAACATTCTGTCCCATACTTTTTCCGGAGGATTTCCCACTGACCTGCTCCAGGTCAATCCGGACAACCAAAAGGTTCAGCCGTTGCTTCTGGCAACCGAGCGGGGGCGTGTGTACGACTTCAATGCCAGGATAGTCCTAGGGGAAAAGACCTTGGGTTCTGTCAGGCTAGGACTGTCAAGAAGTGCTATGGACGCCCAGATTCACCAACAGCAGGTAATCAGCCTGCTGACTACTTTTGGGGTGGTGAGCCTAGGGATAGTCCTGGCCCTCTGGTTTGCACGCACCGTCACCTTTCGCCTCAACCGGTTGAGAGAATCTGCGGAAGAAATCGTTAAAGGCAACCTCAATGTGCAAGCCGGATTTTCCCTAGAAAAAAACTGTTGGCAAATTATGGAGTGCGGTAGGGAAGAATGCCCGGCCCATGGTGATACAAAAAGGCGCTGTTGGTATTTGGCCGGAACTTTGTGTCCGGGTTGTCATGGCAAAGAATATCCGTTCAAAATGGAGAGTTGCCGACATTGTCCGGTTTTTAAATACAATTTCGGTGATGAGCTTCAGGACCTGGCTGAAGCTTTTGATGTCATGGCGATTACGATTAAAAATCATATTGAAGAGTTAACCGAGCGGGAAAAAACCATTGCCAAGCAACAGGGTCTGCTCAAGACCATCATGAACGTGACCCCAGATTTCATTACTTTGCAAGACAGGGAACTGGCCTATACCTTTGCCAGCAAGGCGTTCTGCGAGTATTTCAAACTCAAAGAGGAGGAGGTGGTTGGCAAAACCGATTTTGATCTTTTTTCCGAACGCCAGGCTGGTCTCAATTCTCTCGAAGACAGGCAGATCCTCATGACAGGTCAATCCCTTGTCAAAGAAATCACCTTCAATCGGCTCGACAGGAAAAAATGGTTCCATGTGGTCAAGGTGCCAGTCTATGATCAGGAGGGTGACATTATGGGCCTCCTTTTGACCGCGAGGGACATATCCATACTCAAGAAATTTCAGGAGCAACTCATCCTGTCGCAGAAGATGGAAGGCCTAGGCCGTTTGGCTGGGGGGGGTGGCCCATGAAATCAATACCCCCTTAGGTATTATTCTTGGTTACAGTCAACTTATGATGGACGACATCAAGGATGAAGACCTACTGGAAAATTTACAAACTATTGAAAAGCAAACCAAAATATGTCGAAAGATCGTCTCTGACCTCCTAGGCTATTCCCGGCATTCCAACTCCGTCCGGGAGGCTGTGGATCTCAATGCATCTATGCAGGAAGTGATACAGCTCGTTGAGCATGCCTTTTTTCTGAATCGCATCAAAATCATTCATGCACCTGACAACGCCATTCCACCTTTGACCGGTGATAGGGAGAGACTCAAGCAGGTCTGGTTGAACCTGCTCAACAACGCTGCCGATGCCATTGGCCTGGATGGCGTAATATACGTTCAATCCAAATACAACATCCACAGACAAAGAGTCCAGGTCAGTGTAGCCGACACCGGCAATGGAGTGGATAAAGAACACCTGAACAAAATATTCGATCCGTTCTTTACCACCAAGCAGGTGGGCAAAGGCACGGGTCTTGGGCTTTCTGTCTCATTTGGAATAATCAAGGACCATGGCGGCAATATCTCTGCCCAAAGCCCTCCACCGACGGATTACCTGCCCGATGATTTTTCAAAGGCTGAGCATTATGGCCCGGGCACTGTGTTTATTGTTGAACTGCCAATTGGCCAGGATGGAGAGAGTCAAACAGAGAACACTGGCAGCGAGTAAGTAGTCGTTCTTGAAAAGTTCCTTTTAATCTGCGGGTTGCGTCAAGCCTTCATCTGCCTGAAACCAATCTGGGCAGTCAACTGGCCAGCTAAGACTGCTTCTGCAAAATACTGATCAATACCTTGCAAACCAGTTTGGCGGCAAGCAATTGGCCAGGGAGATCTCCAACCAGGGGCGGGCGCATACCAGTTACGGAAAATCCGGTGATGATTTTTTCTCGTGCAGCCAGACGGATGAGGCTGTTGACGGTATACCAGTCCAACCCGCCAGGTTCGGGCCTGGCCACTGCGGGCATGATCGCAGGATCCAGCACATCCAGATGGATGACCAGAAAGATTTTTTCGCCGAGCACATCCAGGGCATCTGTAATGGCATTCAGGCCGCTGGTGTGGATATCGCGGGCAAACACCAAGTTGTCTGGGTGAATGATGTCTCGTTCGGCCTTGCTGATATTGCGGATACCCACATGGGCTATTGTGCACTTTTCCCGCACCTGTGCCATGCAGTTGGCCTCCCCCGGCTCTCCTGGGGCATTGTTGTGTATATGCGGACAGGCTGCCAGGTGCAGAACAGACAAGACTTGCTGCTCTTCATGGGCGGCACGTATCAGGCCAAGAGCACCCATATGGCTGCCGCCCACCGCGGCCACTGCTTGGCCCCGTTTAAAAAAGGGGGTACAGTGTTGGTATATTTGCTTGACGATGACAGGAGGGTCACCGTCCAGGTGCAGAGGCTCCAGGCTGTGCAGGCCAAGGGTGCTGAGATCGGTGCCAGTTTCTGCGTCCCAGAGAGAGAGCAAGTGTGATGCCTTGAAAATCTTTTCCGCGGCCCTGTCGGCTTCAGGGCTTGCGTTATTATAAACCAAGGGCAGAAGAACGGCCGCAGCCTTGGTCGCATCCTGTTTTTTACTGGAGAGATTAAGAAAATTCATGGCCGGCACCAGGGGTTAGTGGCGTGCGCAATTCAGGCGCCCTGGCGGCAGGAGCCGCTGCAGGGCGCAATGGGGAGTTCAGTCGTAATCTTCGTCAAAGTCGTCTTCTTCGCTGTCTCCTTCGTCATCCAGGTCGTCGTCGAGCAGGGTAAGGCGCAACGGATCCAGCGAGTGCACCAAAAATTCGGCCTCGCAGTCGTTGCAGTAGACAATGTCTTCCTCTTCACAATCGCTGTCGATATAAATGTCCCCACCACAGATGCTGCACTCTTCAACGAGCGCATCTTCATCATCCTTTTCTAAATCCACCATGCCTTTTCCTCTGTTGGCCAGGCAGAGATGCCTGGACAATTGCTGTTGAAGCCCTAGCCAATCACAATACAGCGATGGAAATATACCCGCTGCGCTCTGTCAATAAAAAAACATAAAAAAACCGAAAACAGGCGCATCCGACACCTGGAAGCACGCCCAATGGGCAGGGCGTTTTCATAGACTGTTGTATGGTGGCGCCTTTGTTCGGTTGCTTCAGCAAACCTTGATCCTCGCTGAAAATCAGCCCGGATGTGGTTGTAGCGTTTTTTGAAGGAACGGAGCTAAAAAGGGCAATTGGTGAAATTGGTGAATAAAAAAAGCCCTGCCTGGGAAGAGGCAGGGCTTTTGCTAAAACAAAAAATCTACTTACCACCAGCACACGGTCTTATCGTTGGCGAAAATTTTTTGCAGCAACACATCGTAATCAGGGTTGTCTACATACAGCTTAAACTCGTCTGCATCCCGGTCTCTGTTGAGGATAGAGACGAGTTTTTTTACGTCTTCGTTGGGTTCGGAACGGTACACCTGTAAAATTTTCATTGGCGCATTCTCCTATTCGCTGCATGCCGCCGGCGGTTCATGGGCCTGTTTGGGCAAACCGTAGGGGATGATAAAATCTGCGTCCCGCATTCGCTCTCCCAACTCTTCCAGGGAAATATTGGTGATAGTGGTTCCTTCCGGCAAGTCTTCAGGGGCATCAGCGCCACAGCTGAACACCTCGCCTTCCATATCGGCTATCCAGGCGATATTTTCTGCCATATATTCGGTCATGCGGGGAAATTCACCATTCATGATCACCGGATAGGCATAGTGGTTTTCCACGGCAAGGCCCAGGCCGGAACGGATACCGTCATTGTAGACCCGATTGGCAATCAAAATATATACCTTCAAAGATTCCATATCGTGGCCTCCTACATGACAATATATTTGCCGCATTCAGCCAAAATGGCCCCATGGAATGCCTGGGTGCGCATCTGCTTGTCTGTCATGCCGCGGGGAATGTCGTTGACATTGTCATACCCTTCACAAATGTAGCTGTCGGCGCAGATGGCGATATCTTCGGCGTCGCACAGTTGAGAAAGGGCATAAAATTCGGGGCTTTTGGTGAGATGGATGGATTTAAAGGTGAAAAACACCTTCACTGTTTTACCGGCGCGCTTGGCAGCCTCGGCAAGACCGAGGATATGGCGCATATTTTGAGCTGAGGTAGCAAAAATCCCCAGCTTGTTGGGATCAGCAGCCATGAAAGAGTGCTCCTTGGTTGAGGACAGGGGTAAAAGGAATCAGCCTTTCTTGATGTAGAAGCTGATATAGCCAGACTCTTCCTTCTCGCCAAGATAGTCATGACCAGCGCGCTCGCACCAGCCGGGAATGTCGTTGCGGGATCCTGGATCAGTGCCCTGCACATGAAGAACCTGGCCGCTCTGGATCTTGCCAATCTCTTTTTTGGTGCGCAGAAGCGGCATGGGACAACTCAAACCTCGGGCATCGAGAACTGCATCAGCCGTTACATCATCGGGTGCTTTTTTTACATCACTCATGATTGTCTCCTTGAGCACAGGTTGATAAAACAAACAGATAACAAATATAAAAGTCCACCCAGTCTAAAGAGAAAGGCTTTTCTTGTCAAGAAAAGAAAGGTCTGCTTCCCCGGGATGAATCTGATTCTTGCCCGGATAAGGTGTACTTGCAGATATTTAAATTGATGGGATGTCGAGGTGATCATATTGACAAAAAATTGGGCGGACGGTATCGTTTTTAAGTTTATATACTGGTTTAACGTTCAGGCTGAAATCGCTTTCCCATAAAGACAACAAGGAGGGTGCAGGAATGGAAGATGTCAAGATTCTCTGGCAGAAATTCAAGGTGTTGTACAAGGGATTCTGCCAGGAAGAGTGGAATCCGATCTTTACCGGAATTCTGGTCGCTTTTTTCACCATTCTCATTGCCGCTTGGTGGCGACCCTGGGGTGCGGTTGGCGCTTTCCGCAACTGGGGCGACTGGATGCTGATCAAAGTGGGTATTTATGGTGAAGGCGTCCTGGATGTGATCGGTTTCCTCGACAGTGAGGGGGCGATCGCACTCACCAGGCACAGCCTCTTCAATACCGGTTCGGTCATTGGCATTGGTCTGATTGCCGGGGCCTTTATCTCGGCTTGCCTGGGGGGCCAGTTTGCCTTTCGTTTCCCGCCGGTACGTGAGTATGTCAAGGCCATGATTGCCGGTGTGCTCATGGGTATTGGCGCGGCCTTGGCCGGTGGCTGTAATGTTGGCGGCATGTACAACGCCATTGGCAACCTCTCCGCCGCTGGCTTTGCCATGTGGGTCGGCCTGGTTCCTGGCGCCATCTTTGGTTTGTGGCTCTTGTACAAGGAGATGGAGCACATCACCTGGGGTTCGGGCGGGTCGAAAACCTTTGAGATTCCGTATGTGGCGCAGATTGTGATAGGTATTGCCGGGATTGGTGGTCTGATTTGGCTGGCCTACTACTATGGTAACTTTGATGGCGACTATGCAGAGGCTATCAATTCCTTGCCTGGTCTGCTGCTCCTGGCCACTGCCATCGGTTATGCCATGCAACGCGGTCGCTGGTGCATGATCCAGGGTTTTCGTGAGCCTCATATGACCGGTGATGCCAAACTGGCCAAATCAGTGGCGCTTTCCATTGTTATCGTTGCCATTGGTATGGTGATCCTGAAATATTCGGTCCCCACCCGTTTGGAAGGTGACCCGGTGTTGAACCCCATGTACTATGTGCGCGGCACCTTTGGTTGGGGCGGTTTGGTTGGCGGCTTCATTTTTGGTCTTGGCGCCATGTTCGCTGGCGGTTGCGGTTCTGGTACCCTGTGGCGCGTGGGTGAGGGACAGGTCAAGTTATGGCTGGTGGTTCCCTTTTTCGCCCTGAGCAACTCGCTGGTCATTGCCCTGTTTACCCGCTTTCAATTGGAGGAAAGAGGGTTTTTGGGCAAATACGTTTATCTGCCGGATGTTATGGGCTACGGACCCACCTTGTGGCTGATCATCGGCTTTGCCTTCCTGTGGTACATGGTGGTGTCGTGGAATGAAGAAAGCAACAAGCTGATTCTTCCCATGTAAACAGTCTTAAAATTAGGATCTGGGCGGTTCACCGAACAAGGGGAACCGCCCTTTTTTTGTGGGGAACTGACCTTTGCCTGGCCGTCTACTGTCCGAGTCCGACAAGGTTGTGCAGAAACGCGCACAGCTGCGCGTTTGGGCGCGTCAGCGCCGGGACAGCCTTGCCCTGCAGGAACGGCTGTGTGCCAGTAGGCGTATTGGTCAGTGTGTGTGCAGCCTTGCGGAAATGCGCGCTGCCACCAGTATTTTTGTGTACTGCAGCTTCCGCAGTGAGGTGGCAACAGACGAAATTTGTCGCACCCTGTTAGGGATGAAAAAAACCGTGTGTGTTCCTTTGGTTGTGCCCGCAAAAAAGGAGTTGCTGCCCATGGTGGTGGATGAACTGTTTGAAACAAACAGTTGCCTGCGGCCAGGTTACCAGGGCATTCCTGAACCTGTGGGAGAGACGAGTAAAATTTTTGCCTCTGAGTGCCTTGATGCAGTGTTGCTGCCTGGCCTCCTTTTTGACCGAGACGGCAATCGCCTAGGGTACGGTGGCGGTTTTTACGACCGCTTTCTGGCGCACAAGGCGCCGCAGGCCCTGCGTATTGGCCTTGCCTTTTCCTGCCAGTTGATCGCATCCATGCCGGTGTTGGCGCATGACATGCGCCTGGATATGCTGGTCACCGAGCAGGAAATCCTGCGTTGGCCCAGAAAATTTGTTGCCAGGTAGTTATTCTCTATTTCTTGCCTGTTTGTGGCCTGGCATACCAAGGTTAGCCGCCCCGAGAGAGTATCTTGTTAGAGATGTTGCGGGAAACTTGTTCTTTTCCCTACTTCGCTGTATACATGGCGCAGTTGTCTTTCTCCTTTTCCTTTTCAAATTGAAACCATGCTAACTCGAGAAGAAGTTGCACATGTGGCCCAACTGGCCAGGCTGGATATGAACGAAGCAGAGCTGCACCGCATAACAGAGCAGCTGAGTGCCATTCTTCGCTATGCTGCCAAGTTGGATGAGGTGGATATCAGTGGGGTTGCCCCCACCACCCACACCCAGGATGCGGTCAATGCCCTGCGTGATGACGAAATCCAGGCTTCGCTGCCACGGGAGCAGGCCTTAAAAAATGCCCCGAAGTGCACAGCCGAGGCCTTTGTTGTGCCGCAGGTTCTTACATGATCTTGGCTGTTTTGGCTTCATCAGCCACAGCCTGGCCCCTTTTTTTGTTTTTTCGTTGGATAGTCCATGGAAACACTCTATTCCCTGGGCCTGCAACAGGCCCTTACTCTGCTTAACCAGGGTGAAATCAGCTCCGTTGAATTGACTCGCTCACTTCTGCAACGGATTGAGGAAGTGGATGGTCGCATCAAGGCCTACCTGTCGGTGGGCGCTGAACAGGCGCTCGACCAGGCCCGCCGCGCCGATACCGAGCGTGCCCAGGGGCGCGCCGGTCTGTTGTGCGGTGCGCCGCTTGGCCTGAAGGATTTGTTCTGTACCACTGAACTGCCCACCACCTGCGGCTCCCGTATGCTGGAGCACTTCATTGCCCCCTACAATGCCGCAGTGGTGGAAAAACTGCTGGCTGCCGGCGCAGTCATCCTGGGCAAACAGGCCATGGATGAGTTTGCCATGGGTTCCACTTCAGAACACTGTGCTTTCCAGATTCCCGAAAATCCCTGGAAGGCCGGACGGATCTGCGGTGGCTCCAGTGGCGGCTCTGCAGCAGCAGTGGCTGCGGATGAGTGCCTGGCTGCCCTGGGCACAGATACCGGTGGTTCGATCCGCCAGCCAGCCTCCCTGTGCGGTGTGGTAGGCCTGAAGCCGACTTATGGTCGGGTATCCCGTTATGGTCTGGTGGCCTTTGCCTCCTCATTGGACCAGGCCGGGCCACTCACCAAAAACATTACCGACTGCGCGCTCATGCTGGAAGTCATTGCCGGTTTTGACGGGCGTGACTCCACGTCAATACGCCGGCCGGTTCCCAACTATCGCGGGGTTTTGGGCAGAGACCTGCAGGGCATGCGCATTGGCATTCCCAAGGAGTATTTCATCAGAGCCCTGGACACCGAAGTGGAGGGCGCGGTGCGCAAGGGCATTGCTGCCCTGGAAAATGCCGGGGCGCGTTTGGTGGAAATCAGCCTGCCCCACACCGAGTACTGTGTTGCAGTGTATTACCTGATCGCGCCTGCCGAAGCTTGCTCGAATCTGGCTCGTTTTGACGGGATTCGCTATGGCTACCGCGATCCGGAGAGCAGAGATCTTTTGGAGCAGTATTGCCGTTCCCGCGCCCGTGGTTTTGGAGAGGAGGTAAAGCGCCGCATCCTCATTGGCACCTATGCCCTGTCTGCAGGATATTATGATGCTTACTACAAGAAGGCCTCCCAGGTGCGCACTCTGATCAAGGAGGATTTCAACAGTGCCTTTAAGGAGTGCGACCTCATTGCCTCGCCGGTGTGTCCGCGTACGGCAAGGGAAATTGGTGCGCAACAAGATGACCTGCTCTCCATGTATCTTTCGGATGTCCTGACCATTTCTGCAAATCTCGCCGGCATTCCCGCCCTGTCGCTTCCCTGTGGGTTCAGCACAGAAGGCATGCCCATTGGCCTACACCTACAGGCCTCGCATTTCCAGGAGGAGATCTTGCTGCAGGCAGGCCATGCCGTGGAGACCCAGCTTGGCATCAGCGGTATGAAACCTGTTTTGTGAGCCACACCATGAAACTACCCATTCCCGAATACATCGCCAGCATCGTGCCCTATCCACCGGGAAAGCCGCTGGATGAGCTGGAACGCCAGTACGGTATCAGCAATGCCATCAAACTGGCCTCCAATGAAAATCCGTGGGGCCCTTCCCCCAAGGCAACAAGCGCTATTGCCGCGGTCCTTGCCGATTTACACCGCTACCCGGACGGCTCCTCCTACAACCTCACCCAGGCACTGGCCAAACATCTCGCTTGTCCCCCAGAGATGCTGGTTTTGGGCAACGGTTCCAACGAAGTGATCGAATTTTTGGTCAAGGCCTGTATGCAGCCGGGGGATGAGGCCATTTGCAGTCATCCTTCCTTTTTGATGTACCAGAAATTTGTGCAGATACGCGGTGGTAAAAATATTGTGGTGCCACTTGCACAGATGCGCCATGATTTTGAGACCATACTGGCCCGGGTGAACGAACGTACCCGTCTGATTTTTCTGGATAATCCAAACAATCCCACTGGCAGCTTCTTTGCTAAAGATGCGCTGTTGCAGTTGTGTCGGGCTCTACCGCCAACCCTGGTGCTGGTGCTGGACGAGGCCTATGTGGATTTTGTCGATCCAGCGCAATCGTTCAACAGCGTTGAACTGATTCAGCAACAGACAGATGGTCCCCTGGTGGTGTCTTTACGCACCTTTTCCAAGGCCTATGGGCTGGCCGGGCTGCGCCTTGGGTTTGGTATTATGCCGGCACCACTTGCCGCCATGCTCCATCGGGTTCGGCAACCTTTCAACATCAATACCTTGGCACAGGTGGGCGCCCTGGCTGCCCTGGAAGATAGCGCCCACTACCAACGCACCATCAACGGAACCCGGGCAGGTATGGCCTTTTTGCACGAGGAGCTGCACAAGCTGGGCTGTGTGTGTCACCCTTCGCAGGCAAACTTTTTCCTCATCGATGTGGGTGGAGATGCCAACCGCCTCTACGAGGCCATGCTGTATAAGGGAGTGATTGTGCGTTCTATGCATGCCTATGGCTATGCCAACTGCATCCGCATTACCGTGGGCACCGAAGAGGAGAACGCCCGCTTTGTGACTGCTCTGGGTGAATGCCTGAACGAGTTGCACTATGGCTGAGCAGCGCCTGGCCATTGTTACCATCGACGGCCCCGGCGGGGTGGGCAAGTCGACCATTGCCCGCATCCTTGCAGAGCGTCTGGTCTTTACCTATCTGGATACCGGCGCCATGTACCGCGCCATTGCCTACAGCCTGGCTGCCCAGGGGAAAAATGTGCGGGATCTTAGCAAAGATGCAACCCTTGTGCACAGCTTGCAGGCGCTTGAGCTGGATTTGCTGCCCCCTTTGCCCGGGGAAGAATATAGCCGTGTTTGCCTTGATGGCACGGTCTTGGGGGCAGAGCTGCGCAGCGAGAAGATGGGCCGGCTGGCCTCTGCTGTTTCTGCCCTGGCACCGGTGCGCAGGGTACTAACCAGCATGCAGCAGGCCATCGGCGCATCTGGAAACATAGTGGCAGAGGGCCGGGATACTGGTACCGTGGTTTTTCCCCAGGCTGCCTGGAAGTTTTTTCTCGATGCCACGCCCGAGGAAAGGGCCAAACGCCGGATTCGGCAATTACGCGCCCATGGCAACGAGGTGGATGAGGCGGCCCTGCTGGAAAATCTGATTGCCCGCGATCAGGCAGATCGCAACAGGAGTATCGCCCCCCTGCGCCCGGCAGATGATGCCCGCCTTGTGGATACCACCCACGTAGGCATTGCGGAACTGGTGGAGCTGATGCTTGCCCATATCCAGGCGCATCCCCTGAAGAAAGTAGAGTAGAACACTGCACACAGGCTGTAACTTCCTGATCTGGGTGTCTGTAAAGAGCATTTGGGATAATCCCCTCTAGGGGCTGGGGATATGCCCTTACTGTGCCCCCGGATGTCAATAGAATACCCTGGAACTCGCTAGACAACAAAAAACCCGCTAACCGTGATTGGTAGCGGGTTTATATATTGTACCAGATGTCTCTGGGATGCGATTTGGTGGCGATGCAGGGAATTGAACCCCGGACACTGCGGATATGAGCCGCATGCTCTGACCATCTGAGCTACATCGCCAAAAACAAACACCCGCCTCTATTGGAGACAGGTAACAGGTTGCAGACCTTTGTACTCAATGGGGCAAAAAAAGCAAGGATTTTGTTGTCATTACCGTAATACGGCCGAGTTTGGGCCTGACAAAGCAGGTGTACATCGTCGCAGCAGTAAAAACGCCCGTCTATGGGTTAAACAGTCGTTGAAAGGGGGGCAAGTGTTGCACCTCGGCAAAGCTGGCGACATGATAGTCGGCGTGCAGCTCGGGATTGTTGAAGGCAATAAACGGAATACCTGTACCGCTGCAGTGTTCTTCATCCAGTTTGGAATCACCAATGTAGATGGCAGCATCGGCTGGCAGACGGAAGTGTGCCAAAATCATGTACAGCGCGTCCGGGGCTGGTTTGGGACGAGGTGCGTTGGCCGCAGTCACTACCATGTCAAAGTAGGCACGCAGTTGAAAGGTATCGAGCACCTGATCCATGGTATTGGTGCGATTGGTGGAGATAGCTGTATATCCATATTTTTTTACCGTCCTGAGAAACGAAAGCAGATCAGGCTCCATGATCATATGGCGCAGGTAGGGAGTGTAGTCGGTCTGCGCACAGAGGCGGTCGATCTCTTCCTGGCTGATGGACGGGTATTGGCGAAAAATATAGCGCACCGAGGTGTGCACGTTGTGCATGTGGACATAGTCCAGTTCCGCTTCACTCATGGGCGGGCAAGAAAAGGCCTTGAGCAGGTCGTTGTAGTAGTGCCGGTTCGCCTCCTTGGAGCTGAACATGACACCATCGCAATCGAGAATCACCAGTTTGGGTAGGGTCATCGGTTTACTTGTCGGCAGAGAATCCGCTGGTCTCGCGAGTGAGTTGAGTAAAAAAGATCTGCATAAAGGTATGGCGCTCCTGCGCCAACTTACGACCAAGCGTGGTTTGCATCTGATCTTTCACCCGAGAAAGTTTGACCTGAAACTCCCTGTAGGCCGTGTCTTCCAAGGTATATGGTCTGGTGTGGCTGTGGTCTTTTTCCGGATTGTGCAGGCGTGCGCCAACTTGGCCAGCAAAAAGAAAGGCTCGGCCAATACCCACCGCACCAATGGAATCCAGCTTGTCGGCATCAAACAGGATGCGTGCCTCCAGGGTTTGTGGCTGCACGGAGCCCCGAAAGCGGTGGGCAACAATGGCATGGCAGATGGCATCAATGGCCTGCTGTTCATAGCCAAGCCGTTTGAGGATGGGCACAGCCAGCTCTGCACCGCGTTGGGCATGGCAGACAGTGCCCTGGCTGGCGCTTTCTTCGCTGCGACCGATGTCGTGCAGGATAGCTGCGGCTGCAAGAACATGCAGGTCTGCCCCGAGTTCCCTGCCCAAAAACAGGGCAGTGTGCAGCACCCGCTCACTGTGATCAAGCCCATGCGGCCCGCCTTCCTCTTCAGCATAGGGTCTGGCCGCCTGACGCAGCTCGTCCAGCAGTTGAGGTGCTATTTCCCGGGCATTCTGCCCGTCAGTCTGTTCATCCACCAAAAAAATCCCGATACAGCCAGGTGATGCCCAAAAGCAGCAGTTCTTCGTCGTTACCAGCCAAGGCCTGCTGTTGCTGCTGATTGAGCGGGAAGGGCAGGATAATGGTGCCACTGTTTATGAGCTGACGAAAGCGATCAAGGTCATACAGGGCCAGCATGTAACGGTTCAGTTGCTGCTCGCTTGGTTGAAAGCTTTTGTCCTGCACGCTGGGATGCTGATACAGGCGCAACAGGGCGTCGTTGAAGCGATTGTAGCTGGCCAAATCCTGGCTTGCCAGGAAGTCGGCTGCGGTGCGGGTACATTGTTCGGCAAATCCCTGACAATGGGCCTCGCGCACCAGGGCCAGTTGCTCGTGTATAGTGCCATCTGCCTGCAAAGAGGCGCCCCGACCCAAGGGATAGGCTCGGCAGCTGCCTGGCCTGTCTGCATACACCCGGCAACCGCTAGCAGTCACAAACACGCAGCTGGCCCGACCGTCATCCACCATGCTCAAGTAGCAGAGTGGAAAAGTCTGGTCCTGTTCCCTGCTCACCAGCACATACTGTTTCAAAAAATCACCCGAACGCATGCCCAGCGCTTTTTTCAGGCGGAGCACATCATAAGGTGAAAGGGCCAAATCCAGTTCACGGCAGCACTCGTTAAAGCAGGGGACCTGTGGGTGACAGGCAAAACGCAAAGGGTCGCTGGCCGCGATGGGACTGATTTCTGGTTGTAATGTTTCCATGGCTTATGCCTTTTTTTCTTTCCAGCCAATGGCAGCCAAGGGGCTGGCTACAAAGATGGAGGAGTACGAGCCCACAAACATGCCCACCAACAGGGCAAAGGAGAAGTCGTGGATAATGGGCCCGCCGAAAAGGAACAGAGAAAAAACCGTAAAAATCATGGTTAAAACCGTGATGACTGAACGCGATAGGGTCTCGTTGATACTCAGGTTGATGATGTCATAGAAACGCATGCCTTCATGCTTGGCCACATTTTCCCTGATCCGGTCAAAAATGACCACAGTGTCGTTGAGCGAGTATCCTGCCAGAGTGAGCAGGGCGGTCATGAGCAATAGGTCGAACTCTTTGCCCAAAAGCCAACACACCCCCAGCACGGCCAAAACATCGTGAAAGGTAGCGGCCGTGGCTGCAAGTCCAAAACGCAAGTCAAAGCGGAAGGCCAGGTACACCACCACGCCCAGAAGGGAAAGTGCAATGGCCATGATCGCCTTGGACCGCAAATCAGAGGAAACCGAGGAACCGATTTCTGATTTGCTTTCCAGATTAAAACCCTTGTCAGCCAAATGTTCTGCCAGGATGGCGGAGATGCGATCACTCTCCGTGCCCACCTTTTCTTCCGCCTCTTTTAGTTTGACAATGAGCTGATTGTCACTGCTGACCCGCTGCAGATCCACCCCGGGAAAACCATTTGCGCCCAGCACTGGTCGGACTTCATCTAAAGTGAAGGGTTGTACTGCACTGTAGTGGAGCATAATACCGCCGGTGAAGTCGATTCCCAGCTCGGCTTTACCGCGGCTTATCTGCACCGCAGCCACCAGGCCGATAAGCACCATGACGCTGGTTGCAACAAAACCGATGTTGCGGATGCGCATAAAATCAAAACTGGTGCGTTTTATAAACTGCATGAAACGCAACTCTTTCAACCGTCTGGTAACGATAAGGCCATCGTAGATGAGGCGGCATACAAAGAGTACAGCAAAGAGGTTGAAGATGATACCCATGGACAGGGTCACGGCAAAACCCTTGATGGGGCCTGTACCAAAGAGAAAGAGCACCAGAGCGGTAATCAGGGTGGTGAGCTGCGAGTCGATGATACTGGAGAAAGCCTTGGAAAAACCGCTCTCCACCCCGGCCTTGATAGTCTTGCCCAGGGCGAATTCTTCGCGCATGCGTTCATAGATGAGCACATTGGCATCCACGGCCATACCCACGGTAAGGATGATACCGGCAATGCCTGGCAAGGTAAGGGTGGCTCCAAGCATGGCCATACCGACAAAGAGCAGCAGGATGTTGAAGAGAAGGCCGATGTTGGCGATGACCCCGGAAATCCGGTAGTATACCATCATAAAAACAACGACCAAAATGGCGCCAAACAGGCCCGCATAAATGCCTTTGTTGATGGAGTCTTGGCCAAGACTGGCGCCCACGGTCAGGTTCTGGATAATATCCACTGGTGCAGGCAGGGCACCGGCACGCAGGACAATGGCCAGGTCCGAGGCCTCTTCATGGGTGAAATTGCCCGTGATTTGAGCACTGCCTCCCAGTATTCTTTCGCGGATGACCGGGGCGGAGCGAACATTATCATCCAGAACAATGGCCAGTTGTCGGCCCACATTTTTTTCGGTGAGCTGGCCAAAAGTCTGCGCACCAAGGCCGGTCAACTCAAGGCTGACATAAGGTTCGTTGAAGTTGCCGCCGATACGCACTTGCGCATCCTTCACCATGGCACCGGTCATGAGGATGGGGCTTTCCAGCAGCAAAGGTACCTTGGCTTCCACCCTGGTTGTCTTGTCCACTACCCGCTCAAAATATATTTCAGTGCCCTGGGGTAAGCGCCCCTGCAGGGCCAGGTTGAGCTGTTTGCGGGTGTCGCCTTCCTGCCACTGGCCTGCCTTGATGGCTTCTTCGATCAGGGCAGGCAGGTTGAGGCCGCCGGCATTGGCCACCAGCTTGAACTCGAGCTGGGCAGTCTGGCCAATAAGCGCAATTGCCCGCTCAGGGTCTTGAATGCCGGGCAATTGTACCACAATCTGGTCTTCACCCTGCCGCAGGACCATGGGTTCGGCCACACCAAATTGGTCGATACGGTTGCGGATAATTTCCAAGGCCTGGGCCGCTGAATTTTTCCTGATGCCATCCACTTCCTGGGCACTCAGTTGTAAAGTCACCCGGGGAAAACCGCCTGCCTCGGCCGTTATATCAGTCTTCAGGTGGGGAAAACTTTCTTTGAGCAATCCCTTGACCGTATCAATGGCTCCGGTATTGGGCAGGGTGAACAGAATCTGGCCAGGTGTGCCAGAATCCAACCGCACCGCAATGACCCCCTTGTCCGCCAGGATGCTCCTGAATTCGGAGGCAGCAAGGTCCAGCGCATTTTCCGCAGCCTTGTCCACATCCACCTGCAAAACAATGTGCATGCCGCCTTGTAGATCCAAGCCAAGGGTCAAGCCTGCTGGTGCCAAGTACTTGTCCCACCAGCTTGGCAGACCTTTGTAGAAGTTGGGCAGCAGGGCCAGGCCAGAAAAAATGAGCAGAAAAATGACAAAGGTTATTTTGAGTTTAATGCCGGAATTCATAAAAACTGTACCTGTATGAAGAGAAGCAGCGTTTGCCTATGCAATGCATAAACAAAAATATATAAAGGGATAATCGGCTTTGTGCAATCTCCGCCTTGTTACATTCATGAAAAAAGAGAGATTTTCCAGGAGGATTACAGCCTGCTGCGGGGATGGGATGTCGGCCTGGGCCCTGTTGGGCGGTTAATGGCCGCGGCCATGCAGGCTGCCCCAAAACCATTGTCGATATTCACTACAGCCAGACCCGGAGAGCAACTGTTGAGCATGCCGAGAAGAGCGGCATAGCCACCCGCGCCTGCACCATAACCAACACTGGTGGGCACGGCAATCACCGGTGCAGGGGTCATGCCAGCCACCACCGAGGGTAGTGCACCTTCCATGCCGGCCATAACAATGACCACCCGGCTCTTTTGCAACAGCTCTGCCTCGGTCAAAATACGGTGAATACCGGCCACGCCTGCGTCGTAAATGGTCTTGGTGGGGTGACCGAATTGGTTTAAGGTGACGCGGGCCTCTTCGGCTACGGGGATATCCGAGGTACCTGCGGTCACCAGGGTGATGAGCCCTTTTGCGCTGCTGTCAATATACTGGTCGTTGCCGGTGAGGATGCGGGCAAGGGGGTGGTAGTGCAGGGTATCCAGAGCACGGCAGACCAACTCCGCCTTTGCAGCACTGACCCTGGTGGCCAGCACCACATTTTTTTGGGCGAGCATGGCCTGCAAAATGTCGATAAGCTGTTCCGCACTTTTGTGTTCGCTAAAAACCGCCTCGGGCAGGCCGGTGCGCAGGCTGCGGTGGTGATCGAGCCTGGCACTGCCCAGCTCCTGCGTGGGCAAAAGCCGGAGTTGCGCCAGTGCTTCCTCCGTGTGTATCTTGCCGCCGCGAACTTGCTCCAAAAGGGTGCGGAGCACCTGTTCGTTCATGCTCTTTTAGCCTCCATATATCTCAATTTTTCCTAAAATCCGCTTAGTGTACCATGAGCTCATGGGGGCGTAAACAGTTTACGCTGGGGCCAGCCTTTGGTACAGTGGTGTGCCCATCCACATCTTCCATGCACCTTCAAGGAATGCCATGACCACCGAAACCTTGCCATCTTTTGTTCAGTTTCTCCTCAGATCCGAGAGCTATGCCTACCCAGTGGATCGGGTGGAACTGGTGCAGACGCATATTTCCTATGTCTTTCTGGCCGGAGATTTTGTCTACAAGTTCAAAAAGCCGGTGAATTTCGGTTTTCTGGATTTTTCAGACTTGGCGAAACGTCAGTTTTACTGCGAGCAGGAACTGTTGCTCAATCGCAGGCTCTGCCCGGACATCTATCTGGGGTTGGTGCAGGTGCAGCAAGAGGGGCAGAGCTTCTCCCTGGTCAGCAGGGATGACGCGCAAGGTGCGGGCGCAACCATTGAATACGGGGTGCAGATGCGGCGCATGCCCGAGGATCGGATGATGTTCAATCTGATCCGCGCCGGCGCTCTCAAAAAGAGCCATATCGAGGCATTGGTGGCAGTGCTCGTGCCCTTCTACCAAAAGGCGGCAGGCGGCAGCGGTATCGACAATTTTGGCAAGGCAGAGGCCGTGGCTGTTAATGTGCTGGAAAATTTTGACCAGACCAGAGATTTCATCGGCCAGGGAGCCCTGAGCCAGGCCCAGTTTGAGGCCATTTCCTCCTATGCCCGCGGGGTGCTGGCCGATACCAGCCGTTTTCAGAAGCGCATTGATGCCGGCCGTATCCGCGACTGCCATGGCGATCTCTATTCGGCCAACATCTGCTTGGCGGAAAAACCATATATCTACGACTGCATCGAGTTCAACCAGCGCTTCCGCTACTGCGATGTGGCCAGCGACGTGGCCTTTCTCGCCATGGATCTCGACTACCACGGCCTGGAGACCCTGTCTCAGCATTTTATCGAGCACTTTGTTACGGCCAGCGAGGATGCGGCCCTGGCAGACATGCTTGATTTTTACAAGTGCTACCGCGCCTATGTGCGCGGCAAGATCGGGCTTTTCACCGCAAGCGATAAGGGCGTGGACGAGGGCCTGCGTCGGCAGAGCCTGGAAAACGCGGCCCGCTATTTCAAGCTGGCCGAACAGTATGCAGCCAGACCCTGACAGTTTTCGAACATGCCTATGATCGTGGTTTTTTTCGGCATGACCGCTTCGGGCAAGTCCACCCTGGGCCAGGCCTGTGCAGACCGCTATAGTGCGCCCTATTACAATACCGACCGGGTGCGCAAGGAACTGGCCGGTTTGTCTGCCACCACCCACCGTCCAGATGCGGTTGGCCAGGGCATCTATTCCCAGGAGTTGAGCGCAAAGACCTATGAGATGCTTGTCCACAGGGCAGAGGAGGCGCTGGTGCACGGAAGCAGAACCCTAGTTCTGCTGGATGGCTCGTACGCAAGTCTGGCGGAGCGTGAACGGGTGCGGCGTTTGGCCGGCAAACTCGGAGTTCGTCTTTGCTTTGTCTACTGCTGGTGCAGCGAGGAGGAGACCAGACGGCGTTTGCAGTTGCGTGCCCGGGATCCGTTCGCGGTTTCCGACGGACGCTGGGAAATCTATCAGCATCAGGTGGCCACCTTCACCCAGCCGCTTGCCGGCGAAACAGACATCTACCACTGCAATACCGAGGCCGCTCCGGAAGAATTGTTGGCCCAGCTGATCCAGGCCGGGATTCTACCGCCAGAGAGCAGGGCTTGAGCAGGCCGTTGAACCTGCTTAATGATGTTGTCTGCCTTCCCGCAATGCAGCAGCTCGCTCGTTGACTTGCATATTGAGCGTGCGGAAAAGAAAAAGAAAGGAAAATAAAAGGGCGGCACGCATTGACTGCCTGCTGCCCTGGAAAAGATGCTCTTCTGTTACCGGCTTTATCCTGGTACTGAGCTGGTACTGAACTTACTGCCCGGAATCAATCAGGAATCAGGAGTGCCCGGTAAAGACGGCTCGTTCTTGAGTTCCTGAGAAGGATTGGGTTCCCGGTCAGACACCATGAAATCGGGCAGCCATCTCTTCAGTCCCCAAGTCGGGGCATCACCAGCTTCCAGTTTGGCCAGCAGTTCCTTTGCCTTGGGCGCCAAATCAGATTCCGGATAGGTGCTGAGCAGATAGTTGAGGCGGTGCTTGGCTGCCTCGTGTTTTTCGGTGCGTACATAGAATGCTGCCACCAAATATTCGTGGTTGGCGAGGAATTCCCGTGCTTCCTTGATCTTGTTGGTCGCTTCCAGGGTATAGGGGGAGTTGGGATAGGCGTTGAGCAAACGCGTGAAGGACTTAATCGCCAGGGCCATACTGTCGGGGTTGCGGTCTATACGATCTGCCTTGGAATAATCGCACATACCATACTGAAACAGCACGTAGGGAATGGCCTCGTTGGTGGGGTGCTTGTTCTCGAACTCCCGGTAATGGACTTTGGCCTCATCGTACTGGCCGTCATAGTAGTAGGCATCGGCCAATTTCAGTTCCGCCAACATGGCTTCAGGGCTGAAGGGGTGCTCCACCAGCAGGTTGGTAAACGATTTGATGGCAACACTGTACTTACCCACATTGAAGGCATCCATGCCTTCCCGTATCTGGGTTTCCGGAGGTATGTTCATTTCCCCCACTTCCTCGTCTTCACCAATGGTGACGTTGCTGAACATGCCCTGAAAGGTCGAGCAGCCAGCCAAGGCCAAGGAGCAAGCCAGCAGAAAGAGGATAAGGACGCGTTTACAGTCATCCACAAGTCTACACAGTATACAGGCGTTATTCTTCATGGCAGGTAATGGGCGTGAGGGGAATATCCTGTTCCAGATGACGTTCCGCCGACAGGGCGGCCACTGCGCCTTCTCCGGCGGCATTGACGATTTGCCGGAAGCGCTTGCTGCGGATATCACCGGCAGCAAACACTCCGGCTAGGGAGGTGGCCATCTCCTCGTCGGTGATCAGAAAACCGTTTGGATCTGTTTCGAGGGTATCCAGCGGCAGGATGTCGCTATTGGGCTGAATACCGATAAAGATGAATATACCGCCAACCAGCAAGACCCGTTCTTCGCCTGCATTGCTGCGCAGCAGCAGGGAGTTCACTCCTTCCTGGCCGCCGTAGATGGTCTGCACCTGTGTGTTCCAAACAAACTTGATTTTGGGGTTACAAAAGGCCTTTTCCTGTAAAATTTTGGTGGCACGCAACTCGTCGCGGCGGTGGATGATGGTCACCTTGGCGGCGAACCTGGTCAGGTGGAGGGCTTCCTGAATGGCGGTATCCCCCCCCCCGACCACCGCAATCTCCAGGTCACGGTAAAAGGGGCCATCACAGGTGGCACAGTAGGATACCCCTCGGCCGCTGAACTCATGTTCACCAGGTATATTCAGCCTTTTGGGCCGTGCACCCGTGCAGATAATCACGGATTGGGCAGTAATCACCTCGCCGTTTTCCAGGGTGATGCGCTTTATCTCGCCCTGAAGGTCCAGCGAGGCAATAATGGCAAATTTTTTCTCAAGGCCAAAGCGGTCGGCATGGGCAGTCATTTTGTCCATCAGGTCAAAACCTGACACGCCTTCCGTAAATCCGGGATAATTGTCCACCCAGTCAGTGATCAGTACCTGGCCGCCGGTTGCACCTTTTTCGATGAGCAGGGTCTTGAGTCGCCCCCTGGCTGCATACAGGCCAGCAGTCAAACCAGCAGGGCCGCCGCCAACTATAACCAACTGATAGTGCGGTTGTGTCATGGGGTTGTGCGCTCCATTAAAAAAGCACGCACCCGTCGTCGGAGGGGACAGGTCGCGTGCTTTGGGGGTAACGCTGGATCAGAGCGCTTTTTTGATCATGTCTTGCAACTGAGACTTGCCCACGGCACCGGTGATTTGATCCACCACCTCGCCATTTTTGAACATGATCAGGGTGGGAATGGCACGGATACCGAATTTTCCAGGGGTTGCCGGGTTGTCATCCACGTTCATCTTGGCAATCACAGCCTTGCCGTCAAACTCGACTGACAGCTCATCAATCACCGGACCAATACCCTTGCAAGGGCCGCACCAAGGGGCCCAAAAATCCACCAGGCAGGGCAGTTCGCTACCAATTACCTTGGTTTCAAAATCACCGTCCGATACATGTACTACTTTGTCGTTTGCCATGCTCATCACTCCTTGTGAGAGGTTGAATTCTTCTATCTACAACTCATTTGCAAGATATTTCTGCAGCCGGAGAGTGCAAGGCCTCCAGCATGATCTAGCACAGATGGTGAACGAGGCGGGATTTGAACCCGCGACCTTTGGCTTCGGAGGCCAACGCTCTATCCAACTGAGCTACCCGTCCACATACCAACATTTTTGTATACCACAGACCATCACTGCTTACCAGGTCTTTTTGGGCAAGTCCCTTGCCGCCAGGTAATGGTCTGCTTGCAACAGTATGGTGGTATGGCAATCACCGAGTCTTCTCCACAACTCACCATCATAAACACGATTGTCAAGGGGAAAAAGATGTCAATTTGTACGACCTGCTGGCACCAGGTGTCGCTTTCTGTCTACGCGTTCACCAGCGCATCTCCCAACCGGGCTGGGAATGGTCGGGCTGTTCCAGTTTTTCCACGTCTTCCTGGGTATTGTCGTGATAACGGGCGCTGATGGCCATGAATTCCTCCTTGTGTTGTAGCAGGATCTCCACCAGACACGGATCGAAATGCCGGTCGCTCTGCTCCAGAAAATATTTGAAGATATCTTCCCATGCCCAGGGTTGATGATAAACCCGCTTGCTGGACAGGGCGTCGAACACATCGGCCACGGCCACTATGCGACCATGAACAGGGATTTCTTCGCGTGCAAGCCCGTGGGGATAGCCTTGCCCATCCCAGCGTTCGTGGTGGGTGAGGATAATCTGGGCCGCAACCTGGATAATGGGGCTGGTCGAGCAGGAAAGCATGGCGTGGCCGCGCTCCACATGACTTTTGATGATCTTAAATTCCTCTTGAGTCAGGGGACCGGGCTTGTGCAAAACAGCATCGGGGATGCCGATTTTACCCAGATCGTGCACTGTGGAGGCCAGTTTGAGCATTTCGGCCTCTTCTTCACCTAGCCCGTATTTGAGGGCCAGCAGGCGGGCAAATTCGGCCACCCGCCGGACATGACTGCCAGTTTCGGCCGAGCGACACTCCATGGCTTCGGCAATATGAAAGATGACTTCCTTCTGCGTTTTTTCTATGCCCTTGTTTAAAAACAGGTTGTCAAAGGCCAGGGACACGTTGGTGAAAAAGAGTTCCAGCAAATCCCGGTCATTTTCGTTTAAATCCCGGCCTGCCTCGAAATACAGGAAATTGTCGGATCCTGTCCTGCTGCGGAAATACCAGGCACATTGCCCCTTTTTACTGTAAAAACCGTTGGCCTGATGCCTGGCCAGGTCCAAGGCCTGGTGCACATCATTGTCGCTGACCGCCCCCATGGGCTTTTCCACAAATTCGCTGTAATCGCCGGTGGCTGCCAAAACCATGGGGGTACTCCTGATGCCCGAGGCAGCCAAACCCGAGCTGTGTACGTAGATGGCGTCTTTTTTGAGTTGGAGAATCGAGGCCAACTGGGCAAGCACGCCACTGCCGAGTTTTTGCAGAGACTGGCGCTCGAAAATATCGGACGAGGCCTCGATGATGCGCCTGAGCCCCTGCCGGTTATTCTCAATGGTGGTGATGAGGGAATAGCCGCGCAGGGCCGAGATGATGGTCACCAGCATCTTTTCCAGGGTCAGCTCGGTTTTTTCCTTGTAGTCGTCGATATCGTATTCAAGAATGACTTTGGCTGCTGGGGCCTTGCCGGGCTGGCCTGTGCGCAGGACGATGCGTGTGGTCAAATTTTTCAGTTCCTCGCGAATGAAGCGCACCAGTTTGAGCCCGCTGTCATCGCTTTCCATAACCACATCCAACAAGATTACCGCTATCTCTTCTTCTTCGGCCAGCAGAGCCTTTGCCTCTTCTCCGCTATAGGCGTGCAGGAAAGTGAAGGGGCGGTTTTGGTATTTTTGGCCAGCCAGCATATAGGTGGTCACATTGTGGACATCGGCCTCGTCGTCCACGATCAAGATTTTCCAGGCTGTGTCGTCCTTGGCCCGGGTTTGGGCAGGTTCTTCATCCTTGAAGAGGATTTCGTCTGTATCGGTCATACGCTTATCTTATTCAGGGGCATGCGCAGCTGGAAGGTGGTGCCATGGCCAGGGGTGCTGCAGCAGGTGATGGTGCCGCCCAGGGTGCGGGTGATAATGTTGAAGACAATGTGCAGACCCAAGCCGGTTGAGCCCTTGGCCCTGGTGGTGGTAAAAAAGGGCTCGAAGATCTTGTTTTGCATTTCGGGCGGAATGCCGCAGCCGTCATCGCTGTAGTTCATGCACAGGGTGTTTTTGTCACTGGTGATCTCAATGCGGATCAAACCGGTCTGGCCTTCTGTAAAGGCATGGGTCAGGGAATTGATGATAAAGTTGGTCAAAATTTGGGAGAATGCCCCGGGGTAACTCTCGATAACAAGGTCTTCGTCGCAGAGCAGCTCGACGCGGTGGTTAGTTTTTTTGAGCTTGGGACGCAGGCTGAGCAAGATCTCCCCAATATACTCGTGCACATTGAAGCTGCGATGCATTTCAGAAACCTGGTCTGCAGCGACCATCTTGAAACTGCGAATCAGATCAGAGGCCCGGCGCAGGTTCAAAAGGCTCATCTCCATGCCTTCGCGGCTGGATTCAAGATACTCGGTCAGATCCGAGCGCTTCATCTCACCCTGGGCGAACAACTCGTGGATGTGACGGTTTTTCTCCGTCATGGTCGAGGTGGCAGACAGGGCCACTCCCACGGGTGTGTTGATTTCATGGGCAACTCCGGCCACCAGTTCGCCCAGGGCGGCCAGTTTTTCAGACATGATCAACTGGCTCTGGGCCTGGTGCAGATCTTCCAGGGCCTGTTTCAGTTCTGTGTTGGCTTGGGCCAATTCGGCTGTGCGTCGGGTAACGCGGTCTTCCAGGTCTTCATTGAGCAGGCAAACTTCTTCCTCGGCCCGCCGCCGTTCACGATCTTGAATTTGCAGGCTCTCGGCCATGTGGTCAAAGGCTGCGGCCAGTCGCCCCAGTTCCCCCTGGTCGTGGGCAAGGCCGGTGCGAGTGTTCAGGTCACCGGTTCCCAGTTTGTCGGTAGCGGCCATGAGTTGCCGCATGCGACCCAGGATAACGAATTCGCCCATAAACCAGGCTGCTCCCACGGCCAACAGTACGGCTAAAAGCATCAGGCCGGTATTGCGCAGCTCCGCTTGCCTGGCTTCTGCCAGGGCCAGATCCTCGGGCTGGCCCAAACGGATCATGAGGTGCTGCAAGGGAGAATCGGAGAACTGCAGGCGTTTGAAGCTGTACAGTCGGTGCACTCCGTCCACACCCTGTTCCAGAAAAGTGCCTTCTTCCCCCGGACCGGACATGCGCGCAATCATCTGCGGCAGGTCTGGAACCCAGGTATATTTTTCTGTCTCTGGAAAGCGGGTCAGCCGCATGCCTTGGGCATCGGTCAGGGTGAAAACCGAGCCTGCGGGCAAGTGGGCATCGGCAAAAATGTGGCCAAAATAGTTGAGGTCAAAGGTAGCCACGAGCACGCCCAGTAGTGTTCCATCCTGATCCGGCACAGGTTGGGCAAATTCCATAACCACATGCCGGCTTGCAGGCACGAGATGGTAGCTGCCCATGACAAAATGACCCTTGTGCACTGCGCTGTGGAAAAAATCTTCGTGTTCGATATTCGTAAAAGAGCCTGGGGGAGAGGCGGCAAGGATGTGGCCCTCTGTATTGGCCAGGGCCAGGGCTGCATAGGCGTTGTTGCTTGCGCGCATTTCGTCGAGCAAAAGCTGACAGGCTGGGGCATCGAGTTGCTGCACCACATGGGCCTTGGCCAGGGTGGCCAGGAGCAGACGGGCATTGTCCACCACCCGTTCATGGTGGGCGTCCATGGCCTGAATCTGGCGCAAGGCCGAATTTTCGGCGCTGCGGACCATGGCCTCACGTAGGGTGTAGCCGGAGAAGAGCAGAATGCCCAGGGCCGGCAGCACAGCTGCCAGCACCAGCACGATCAGGGAAACGCGGATAGAGGCAAGGGCTGGGAAGCGCATGCACCCTCCAGGGAAACCGATTAAACTAGGGATGATGTACCTGGAGAAAAGATACCTGCCCATGGGCAAGGGTGCAAGGGCTTCCGTAGGAATGTCGTCTTTCCGGGGCGTTCAGGTGGGAAGCTCCAGTCATTGCGGTCAATACTGGCGATGTTGCTAAAGGAAGATGCAGCAGGATAACGGCCCACGCCGGTTGGCGATCAACCCGGCGGAATTGAGCCTGTTTGCCAGAAAATTGTATACTGATTTATCCGCAGCGTTTGTCGAGCGCCTCCATGTACTCATCCCATTCCACTGGCAGGGAGGTTTTTTTCTTGGTGTTGCAGGCCTTGCAGCAGGGCACCAGGTTGTCCTTGGTGCTGCGGCCGCCGCGCGCCAGGGGAATGACATGATCCATGCTCAGTTGTGCATAGCCCACCTTTTCTCCGCAGTACCAGCAGGTGCCGTTGGCGGTCTTTTGTTGCCACCAGCGGGTCTTGCGCAGCTGCCGGGCCTTGTGGCGTTCCGCCCGAATTGTGGCTTCATCCGGCCCGTGCACCAGGGCCTCTATCTGGTCATCCCTACTCATGGGGAGGGTGATGTTTCCTGTTTTTGGATGAGGTAGTGCCTGGCCCTGCCCACCAAGTGGAGTGAGCCGGCCACACAAATCAATTCGTCGGCTGTGGCCAGGGCCATGGCTGCCAGTAGGGCTTCATGCACAGAGGCAATACAGCGACTTTTTTGACGTTCTTCCATGTTCATGCTCTCCCACAGGGATTGCGGTGTGGCGGAACGCTCAAGCTCGGCCTGGGTAAGGATGATATGGGCGGCCAAGGTGAAGAGTTTACGGCGGGCCTGTTCCATCTGCTTGTCTGCCATGTTGCCCCATACCAGGATTATACGTCCGCCTGTTTCGCGGACTGCGAGGTTTGTGCACAGGGCCTGTACTCCTGCCTCGTTGTGGGCCCCTTCCAACAGAAAGCGGCGATGGGTGTTTTGATAGGGCAGCGTCAGGTATTCCATGCGACCGGGCCAGTGGACCTTGGCAAGCCCAGCCCGAACGTCTTCGGTCTTGATGGGAAAACTGGTGGCAAGCAACTCCAGCGTGGCCAGAGCCAGACTGGTGTTCACTACCTGGTGCGCCCCTGCCAGGGCAAGGGAAAGATTTGGTCTGTGCGTACCAGTAATACCGGTGTAGCTGAGGCAGCCATCTTCGCCCTGGGCGAAAAAATCCCTGCCCAGGAGAAATAACCTGCTGCCCAGGCGCCTGCAAAAGGAGGCAATCACTTCGGTGCCAGCTGCTGTTCGACCGGAAAAGATCACTGGCACCCCGGGCTTGATGATCCCCGCTTTTTCCGCGGCAATGGCAGTTATGTCCGTTCCCAAATATTGTTCGTGATCGCGGCTGATGTCGGTGATCACCGCAACCATAGGGGTGACCACATTGGTGGCATCCAGCCGTCCGCCCAGGCCGGTTTCAAGAATGGCCACATCCACGTCCTCTTGGGCAAACCAGGAGAGCGCCAGCAGGGTGGTGCATTCGAAGTAGGTAGGGTGCACGCCGGCATGGACAAACAGGGCGTGCAAAAAGTTCATTTGCCTGCGAAACGCCTCTTCGGAGATGGGGGTGCCGTTGATGACAAAACGTTCCCGAACCTCACACAGGTGGGGCGATGAATAAAAACCCGCGCGGTAGCCGGCCTGGGCCAAGAGGGTGGCCAGGGTTATGCCCACTGAACCTTTGCCATTGGTACCGGCAATGTGGATGCAGCGCAGACGTTGTTGAGGCTGCCCGAGTTCTTGCAGCAACTGGTGCATGGTGGCCAGGCCCAGTTTGATGCGGAAGAATTGCAGGCTTTCCAGGTAGGCGCAGGCCTCCTGGTAGGTACTGAAATGCTCGTTGTTCTTTGCTTCGAGGGTAAAGGTCATGGTCAAGACAGGGGGATGAGGCGGGCATAATCCAGGTGCAGAATTTTACTGCCGTGGCGGTCAAAGAGCACCTCCACCCGCCTGGGGCCAGACAGACGGCTCACCGAGCCTTGGCCGAAAAAGGCGTGCTCCACCCGCATGCCGGGCTGCAACTCCTGCATCTTTCCAGGCTGCGGCTGGCCACTGGCAGGTGACGCGCCATGCGTACCTGGCTCGCTGGTATCCTTTATTCCAGGGTGTGCTGAAACTGCGGACTGCGCCTCCCTGGACCAGGTGGGTGTGCTTGTTGGGGCAGACTCGTACAGCTCGGGCTTGAGCTCGGCCAAAAAAGGCGACATGCCGGCATAAAAAAAGCGCCGATCTGCTCCGACCATCTCCCGGGGATAACTGAGGAAAAGCTGCTCTTTGGCTCGGGTGGCTGCCACATAAAAAAGTCGGCGTTCCTCCTCCCACTGCTCGCCAGGTACTGCATGTTGGTTGGGGAAACGACCTTCGGCCAGGCCAATGATGAACACCGCCTCCCATTCCAATCCCTTGGCCGAATGGATGGTGGAGAGCACCAACCGCTGGCCGCTGGCCGGGTCGAGCGATGTTGCGTCTGCCACCTCGGGCGGGTCGAGTGCGGTGTCATCCACAAAGGCGCGCAGATCGCCATAGCCGCTGATCAGTGCCTTGATCTGCTCCAGGTCGCGGGCGCGCTTGGGATAGTCGTCGAAATAGATCTTTTCAAAGATGGGTTGGTAGTACGTCATGACCAGATCCAGCTGCTCGCTGGGTGTGCGACCATCTTCCGCAAGGCTTGCCAAACAGGTGCACAGCTGGTGCAATTGGGCCTTCCAGGCAGAGCCAGCAGGGTAGGCGGCCAAGGCCTCGACAGGTGCGTCTGTTATACTCAGGGCCTGCATAATTTTTTGGGCGGTCTTGGGTCCAACCCTGTCCAACTGGAGGAGCAGTCGGTTCCAGGAAAGGTTATCGTGCGGATTGATGGTTACCCGGAAAAAGGAAAGCACATCCTTGATATGGGCAGATTCGGTCAGTTTGAGGCCGCCGCGTTTTTCAAAGCCCAGGTTGCGGCTGGCCAGTTCAATTTCCAGCTTAAAGGAGTGGAAGGCAGAGCGGAATAGGACCGCGATGTCACTTAAAGCAACTCCCTCTGCATGCAGGCGCGCAATCTGATCGGCCACAAAGCGGGCCTCGGCCCCTTCGTTGCTACAAATGGCCAACTTGGGCGTTATGCCACCCGCGTTTTCCGTAAACAGGATCTTGGTAAATTTTTCTTCAGCATGGGCGATGATATTGTTGCTCAAATCCAAAATGGGTTTGCTGGAGCGATAGTTCTGTTCCAGTTTGATCAGCCGTGTGCCTGGAAACTCTTCGCCAAAACGCATGATATTGGCAAAATCCGCACCCCTGAAACTGTAGATGGACTGGGCATCGTCACCCACCACCATGACATTGTCGTGGCAATAGGCCAACAGGCGCACGATCTCGGCCTGGATGTGGTTAGTGTCTTGGTATTCATCCACCAGAATATGCTGAAAGCGGTTAGACAGGCTTTCCCTGGCCGGCTGGGACTCGTGCAGCAGTCGCTTCCAGTTGAGCAAAAGATCATCGTAATCCATCAGGGCATGATCCAGCTTGAACTGGCGGTAGTGGTCGGCAATGGTGATAAAATCATCCATGAATTCAACCAGGTGCATGTGGCCGCCCAAAACCAGTTCCTCCAGGCTGGCATTCTTGTTCACCGCACCGGAGATAAGGTTGAGGATCACTCGTTTGGAGGGGAAGCGTTTGCTGGCCCCGCCCATGCCCAGGGAAGACTTGATCAGGTTGATGATGCCCTCTGCATCGGCCCGGTCGATGATGGTGAATTGCGAGCCAATACCGATGTGGCTGCCATATTGGCGCAAAAGGATGTTGGCGGTGGCGTGAAAGGTGCCACCCATGACCCTGCGGCAGGCTGAACCGGTGAGCTGTGTTGCTCGCCAAAGCATGTTTTGCGCGGCCCTGCGGGTAAAGGTGAGCAGCAGGATGGATTCCGGATCCACGCCATTGGCCACCAAATGCGCCATGCGGTGGACCAGAGTACGGGTTTTGCCGCTGCCTGCCCCGGCAATGACGAGAATAGGGCCGTTCCCATGGGTGACAGCGGCCAGCTGCGCCGGGTTGAGTTCCTCAAGAAACGGTACAGACGAAAAATCAGCCAGTTGGTGTGCAGCTGGGTTGGCCTGGTTTGTCGAGTTTTTTGGGGTCGTGTAATGTGCCTGCATGGTCCCTTTTCTACCACAGTACCGTTACCGTGGCAAGGAACTGTCTGGAGGACAACGTGCACACCTCCAGGAAAGAGGGATATGGCGGTTGACAGCAAAGCATCGCTCTGGGTAGTGTACAGTGTCGTGTACCTGTCGGCCCATCTGCATGCTTGTGCAGTGCCATGTAGCATTGCGGTGCGGCGGCAGGCGACATCATGAACGAATCAGCAACCAGTGATATACAAACCATGATCCAGACTATGAATAATCCAGATACTGTTTTCGCAGATCAAAAGGTGCTCGACCGCCTCTTTCCAGCGGAGCGGAGCAACGATTTTTTCGAGGCCCTGTTCGGAGATGCCGAGGAAGGCGCGTACGACATCAGTCTACGCTATGGCAGCTATGATGCAGCAGGTGGTATCCTGCGTTTTTACCTGGATCTGCACCAGCGGCCGGGCAAGTGTCTGGCCTGCAACCTCACCCATGGTCTGCCCGAGGTGTTCAGTCGCCATCCAATCGTCAATATCAAGGGCCTGGCCACAGATGTCACCAAACTCCTGGGGCCGGATGTGCAATGCACCGACTGGAAACTGGGCTCCACCCAGCAGGAGGAGAGCGCGCGCCACAGTATCCCGCTCACGTTCACCATCGCAAATTCCCAGTGAGTGGCACAGGCAGGGAAACAGCCTTGCCCCTGGGGCAGCTCTTCATGCTTGGTTTCCGAGGTGAGGAGTTGCGCTCCAGCCCTTGGCTGCACCATGCCCTGCGGCACGACAAATTGGGTGGGGTGCTGCTTTTTGACCGCAATGTGGATGGCTCCATCCAAAACATCCGTTCTCCTGCGCAGCTGCGCCGCCTGACCCGTGCCCTGCAGGATGCCGCTGATGGGCAACTGCTCATCGCAGTTGATCAGGAGGGTGGCAAGGTGTGCCGCTTAAAGGCTACGGCTGGTTTTCCACCCCTGCCTGCAGCGGCGGATTTGGCGGTCCAGGGGATGGAGGCCAGTAAACGGGCGGCAAGCCTGTGTGCAGAGATGCTTGCCCATAACGGCATCAACCTCAATTTTGCGCCAGTGCTTGATGTGGACGCCGAGCCGCCAGATCCGGTTTGTCCGGTTATTGGCGGCTATGGTCGCAGTTTTGGTACTGATCCCGATGTGGTTGCAGAGCATGCCACGGTTTGGGTGGATGCCCATCACGCCCAGGGCATTGCCTGCTGTCTCAAGCATTTTCCCGGTCATGGCCGCGCCTGCGGTGACACCCACCTTGGTTTTGTTGATGCCAGTTCCACCTGGCAGCCGCTGGAACTGGAACCCTACCGCCGCCTTATTGGAGCTGATGGTGCTGGTTTCCAGGATGCAGTCATGAGTGCGCATTTGGTGCTGCGCCAGCTGGATGCAAGCGGCAGGCCTGCCACCCTGTCGCACCCGGTATTGAGTGGGCTCTTGCGGCAGGAATTGGGCTTTCAAGGGGTTGTCTGCACCGATGATCTGCAGATGGGGGCCATCCGCCAGCACTGGAGCTTTCAAGAGGCAGTGCAGCAGGCTCTGCTTGCCGGAGCAGACATGTTGGTGGTTGGCAACAACCTGGTAGATCAGCCGACAGCTCTGCAGGAAGGGATAGCCGCCATAGAGGAACTGCTCGCTACAGGACGCATTGATGAAGAGCGTATCCAGGCATCCCTGGCCCGCCTGCAGGCGTTGAAGGCAGGCAATTTTCAAAAAAGAAACAGCTGCCCAGTCAATCACTAACTATTTGTTATATCGTTATATAGGCCTAGCCTGGTTTAAGCTGGTCTTGTTATTGAGTCGCATAATTGCATGGTGTGGGGCATGGTGCGGGGTAACGGGCTAGATCTGCGTGGGGCAGCCAGACGTGCTGTGCTTAGCTGATGTGGGGAATGTGGGGAAAGAGTAGAACCCAAGCGCTTTCCCCGGCTTCCAGGCCCTGGCTGTCGCGGGCAATGGGCAAGAGCCCATTGGCGCGCACCAGCGAGTTAAGCAGGCCCGGTTTGGCATGTACTGGCTCGGCAAGGGGCGGACCGCCATATTTGGCAGGCAGCAGGCACACCCGCACATAGTCTTCCCGGCCAATGGGCGAGGAAATCTGCCTGGCAGTGACCACTTCTAAGGGGGTAAGGCCGTGCCCGGCTGTGAGCCCAAGCAGACGCCGCAACAGGGGACGGGCAACGAGGTAGAAAACCACCATGGCCGAAGCCGCATGTCCGGGCAGACCAAGGAGGGCCTGATTGCCCCGCTTGGCAAGGATAGCCGGCTTACCTGGCCGTGCCGACACACCGTGCACCAGCAGTTCGCTGTCTGGCAGGGTCGAAAAAACACGGTGGGTGAAGTCGCGGCGACCCATGGAGCTGCCGCCGGAGAGCAGGATCATGTCGGTCCTGTCCAGGGCCTGGCAGCAGCGGTGCTGCAGGGCGGTTAGGTTGTCTTTACAAATGCCCAGAAGCTGGGCCATGCCACCGACCTCTTCCACCAATGCCGCCAGGATGGTGGAGTTGATGTCGCGAACCTGCCCGCCGGAAGGTGTCTGCTCCACAGGCACCAATTCATCACCGGTGGAGAGGGTGGCCACCCTGGGCCTCTGGTGCACTGCTACCTCGCGGATGCCAAGCCCGGCCAAAAGTCCTAGATCCTGCGGCCGCAACTGATGACCCTTGCTCAACACCAGGCTATCTTGGCTGTAATCTTCACCAGCGTGGATTATATTGCTGCCCGGCGTCACCGGGCGGAAAACCGCCAAGGTATCTGGGCTGTGGAGTTTGGTGTCTTCCAGCATGACCACGGCGTCGGCTCCCTGGGGTAGCTTGCCGCCAGTCCAGATGCGCAGGCACTGGCCAGTTGCTAGGCTGCGACTGCTGCCGCTTTCGCCCATCATGATCTCGCCGCAGAGCTGCAGAAGCGTTGGTTCGGAATCGGAGCAGCCAGCAATGTCGCTGGCGCGCACGGCAAAGCCGTCCATGATGGAGCGGGCAAAGGGGGGCAGGGCTGCGGGGCTGTGCACATCCTTGCTGAGCACCCGACCCCGCGCAGCTCCAAGGGGCACACGTTCTTCGGCCAGTGGTGCAAAGGTGGCGCAGTGCGCTAGCATCTCCTGGGCACAGATCAGCTGAAAGAGGTCTTGCATGGCTGTTTGTCCGCCTTGAAATATGAGGTGCAACGCACCACCCGGTTAGAGGTCTCTTGCCATGCCACCAGCTATACTGCGTACTCCTCCCGCAGCCAGCCATCCACATCGTTGGCCACGATCACCCCATAGTTGATGGCCCCGAGCCAGCCACTCATGATGATCCCCACCGAACCCACATGGAAAACCCCTGGTGCCTCCTTGTGCAGGCTGCGGGAGATATCGAGTCCCTCGAACTTGGTGCCAAAGGAACTGCCCTTACGGTGCAGAGTGTAGCGTTTAAAGGTGCGTGGGGTGGCACTTTCGATCACGTCGATCTTGCTGCGCACCTCTGGTAGGTAACGCTCCAGATCGCAGAGACAGCGCTCCACCATCAGCTCTTTTTCCTCTGCGTATTCCTGACTGTCCAGCCCGGCCCAGTCATCGTAATTGGCATTCATAGAGGCGACGATGGTGTAGTCTGGTGGTGCCTGCGGCCGGATTTTAGGGTAGTAGATGCTGAAGGTACGGCTCTTGGTGCGCATGTCGCGCAGGGCTTCGGAGGTGAATTCCTTTTCGGTTGAGGTGAAGAGTAAGTCACCGATATCAGGAATGCTTTCGCCCTTGCGGATACCAAAATACACCTGGCAACTGGAGTTGTTGATCCGAACCCCGGCAAAACGGTCGCGGAAATCTGGAGTAAAGGCAGCCTGACCCACGAGATTGTCCACGGTATTGACGATCCCGGCGTTGGAAATTACGGCCCGAGCCGGAATAAAACCGTTGTGTGTGCCGCTGACCTCCACGCCTCTGGCCTGACCCTTTTCCAGCACAATGCGTTCCACCCGGGTGCTGGTGCGGATATCCACGCCCTGCTGACGCAATTCATGTTCCATCAGGGCAATGAGTCGGTCAGTACCACCTTCGAAGGTGAACACACCCCGATTCATAAAGTTGGAAAAGACAATGCCATAGGTAATGGCCGGTTCATCCAGAGTGGAGCCGTTGGCATAGCTGATGGGCTCCAGTAGCAGGCGATGGATATCACCACGACCGGGAAAGAAGCGGGCAAAGAGATCGCGGGTGCGCAGGCGCTGATCGTCGTAAAAATTCATCCCTTCGATGGTGGTGAAAAATTCGCGCACCACGGCTTCGCTCACCCCAAACCGCTCCTGCAGCAGGCGGATGAAATCATCCTTACTAAAGGTAGTGGTCAGCGAGAACTGGGGATTGTCAAAGACGATATTTTTCAGTTGGACAATGGAGTTCTGAATGGTTTTGCCCCAGTATTTCCTGCAGGTTTTCACCATGCCGTAGGGGAAGCCGTGCAGGGAGACATCAAAGATGTGGTTGCCACGTTTGAACCAGGTGGCAAGTCCCCCCAGTTGGAAGTGCTGCTCCAAAAGGAGGACTTGGTGGCCGGCGTCGGCTAGGCGTTTGGCACAGGTAAGCCCACCCAGGCCAGAGCCAATCACAATGGCGTCGTAGTTGTTTTTCAAGGAAGATAAAGAGGTCATGCGATGATGTGGTGGTGGCATACCGTCATAGGCCTTGGCCTAGGGCGGATGGATCTTTGTTCAGGTCAGGAGATGGCGGTTGACAATGCTGATGCCGCTGAGCATGGAACCAACAATGCCCAGATAGCCCTGGTCGGTGCCGGCGATGAATAAGTTGGCCCATGGCGTTTTGCCGTCGGGAATCTTGACCGGGCTGCCATAGACAGCACCTTCTGCCTTGCGGGTGAACCGCTCGATGGTCAGCGGGGTGAAGCTGTCCTGGTGTACAATCGCCTGTCCATAAGGACCGGTGTAACGCTCACTGGCCTGCACCGCTGCCCTGCGGCAGGCGGTTTTTTCCTGGGCATAGGTTTCACTGTCAAGCGCCCGCCACAGCGGGTAGGAGGCGGGATTGGTCACCCGGATGGGGAAAAATTCCTTGTGGGGGATCCCTTTGAAGTTGTCCGGAAAACAGACAACCCCCCAGGAAATGTCCTGCAGGCTCTGCGGGCGCCTGTAGCTGAACTGGTCGCTGCTGCTGTAAAAAATTAGGGTGCGATCCTGTCGGATAGAGCCACGGACAGCATTGGGCAGCAGGGAAATGGTTTCAGTAAAACTCATCTTGCCGCTGTAGGTGGCACTGGGCGCCTGCCAACCAGAGATGCGGATGGTTTCGGGCAAACCAGCCGTGGAGAGCAGTGCCTCTGTGGTGAAAATGCTCCCATCTGCCAGTCGAACGCCACAGGCTCGATCATCCTTGATGAGGATCTTTTCCACTTCGGCCCGGTAGCGGATCACGCCACCAAAGCCTTTGTACTGGCCGACTAAAAGGTCGAGAAAGGCCCGCATGTCTGCTTCTGGCCGGAAGAGCCCCTCTTCAAACACCGCCCGGAACATGATCACAAATTGGGAGAGGGCCATGTCGTTTTCTTCTGCATTACCATAGAGCATCAGCGGCAGAAAGAGCATGTTCTCCAGGAGCGGCTCCTTGAGATAGCCTGCCACAAAGCTGCGGGCCGAGCGCCATGGTGAGCTGGCAAAGGGATCATGGGCGGCAATGGCCCGGCGCAGCTGGTGAAATGCCTCGCCGCAGGCAGGAAAGAGTCGCTCCACCTCGGCTTGCAATAAGTCTGGATCGTTGGAAAAATGCAAGCTGCCCGCAGGAAAGGCGATTTCACTGCCCAACTGCTCACGCACGGGAAAATCGTGCCGGGAAAGCTGTAGTTGGCGGAACAACAGGTTGAGAGGGGCTTTTTTTCTTGTTGGCGGGGCGAAATTGGTGATGGCGTGCAGTCCGGTTTCCAGCAGATGGCCCTGGAACTTGTAGTAGGAGTTCAACCCGCCGGGACGGTAGTGCTGATCCACAATCAGGGTCTTTTTACCAAAGCGGGCGGCGCGAATACCGGCTGCCAGGCCGGAGAGTCCGGCACCGATGATGATGAGCTGGTAATCAGACATGGGCACCGAAATTGACAAGGGACATGCCGTGCATGCGGACAATCGCGGATGCAGGTTTAGATGTGGCGGAGTTTGGGTTCCAGGTAGTTGACACAGCTGCTGAGGGTAGCGAGTTCGGGATACTCATCTTCAGGAATCTGCAGTTTGTAGCGTTTGCGCAGCTCCATGACGATATCAAGAAAGTCCATGGAGTCGAGATCCAACTGATCCCTGAGCGGCTTGTGGTCATCAAGGCCAGCAAAATCCGCTTCTTCGTCAATGTCAGCAATAATTTCCAGGAGTACATCCCTGATTTCGTTACGATTCATACAAGGGTATCCTCAAAAAAACAAAAAGATAGGTTAATCAAATCCATAAATTGTACCATAGCCGCCCGGCTCACGCCAGGAATCTCTTGACGATCAGCACGGAATTGATGCCCAACATACCAAAGGAGTTGTTGAGAATGGCGTCCACCTGGGGCAGTTCCTTGGGCGTATGACGCACCAGACCGGGCAGGTCGCAGGCAGGATCCGGATCGTCTAGGTTGATGGTCGGATGCACCAGATTGTCTTGGAAGGCGGGCAGGTTACCGGCCAGTTCCAAGACTCCGGCCGCGCCCATGGCATGGCCGATATGAGATTTGGTGTTGTTGACCCAGGTGCTGCTTCCCATGCTGCTGGCAAAGGTTTCCCGAATGGCCTGGCATTCTTCTATGTCGCCCTGCTTGGTGCCAGTGGCGTGGGTATTGATGATGGTGATCTCTTCTGACTGCATGTCCGCACGTGCAAGCGCCAGGTGCATGCATTCGCGCTGCCTGGGACCATAGGGGAGAACAAAGTCCCGGGCATCCGAGTTGATGGCATAGCCGCAGATCTCTCCATAAATTTTGGCATTCCTGGCCAGGGCCCGGTCAAGTCGCTCCAGGGTGAAAAGGCAGCCTCCCTCGGCAATGACAATGCCGTTGCGCTGCAGGTCAAAGGGACGGCTTGCCTTGCTGGGATCAGCGTGTTCGGCCAAGGCGCCCTGGGCACGGAAACTGGCAAAGATACCAAAGGAGCCCACGCATTCCGACAGGCCGCCGCAGAGCGCCAGATCCACCTCGCCCAGGCGCAACATCTGCACGCCCTGAATCAGAGCGGCATTGCCGGCAGCGCAGGCCGCGCCAATGGAGTAGTGCGGCCCGGTAATGCCAAAGGTCATGGTTATTTCGCCGGCCGGGTTATTAAGTACTGTGCGCGGATTGTGGTGATGGGTCCAGTAGTCCACATTGTAGTCGTACTGACCGATATTGTAGACTTCATTCTCTGTTTCCACGGTGCCGTGTTCAGTGAGGCCAACGTAGATACCGGTGCGGGCAGGATCGTAGATGGATGCATTGATGCCGGCATCGGTTAGGGCTTCGCCGGCGCAGTACACGCCAATGCAGCCCGCGCGGGTACCGCGCTTGTTCTCCCGTTTTTTACGGTACTTGGTCTCGTCAAAGCTGCACAGACCGGCGGGATGCGTGCCCATGTAGCGCAGATCAATGGTGCTCACTCCACTTTTCCCGGCGAGCAGATTGGCGCGGAAGGTGGCCAGGGAATCGGCACCAGGCGCGGCTAGGCCCACCCCGGTGATGACGATGCGTTCTGTGGTGCTTGGTGTAGTCATGGCAGTCATACAAAAAATCAGCGCAACATGTCGGCAATGATGACGGGTGTCTTGGCCATGGCCTCATCGAGTTTGTCGGGCATGGTGCCACCGGCCTGGGCCATGTCGGCCCTGCCACCACCCTTGCCGCCCACAATGGCTGCCACCCGGTTGACCAACTCTCCTGCCTTGATGCGGTTGTGGTACTCTTTGCTGACCAGGGCCACCAACGCGGCCTTGCCGTCGAACTCACCGCCCAGCACAATAATGCCGTTGACCATTTTATCCCGGATTTTATCACCGATTTCCCGCAGGGTCTTGGCGGAATCCAGGGGTACAGTACTGGCCAGCACTGGGATACCTTCCACCTCGATGCGGGCGGCCAAAAGATGATCCATGTCTGCCAGGGCCATGGCCGCGTTCAGGGCAGCGATCTGTTTTTCCAGCTCTTTTTGCCGTTTGAGCAGGGAGTGGATTTTATCCGGCACTGCTTCAAGCGGTGCACTGGCCGCCTCGCTGACCGCGGCTGCGGTACGCACCAGGTCCTGCACCCAGCGCAGGGCCGTATTGCCCGTAAACGCCTCAATGCGGCGCACGCCTGCAGCAATGCCTGTTTCACTGATAATCTTGAACAGACCGATATCACCGGTGCGGCGCACATGGGTGCCACCGCAGAGCTCGCTGCTGAACTCGCCGATGCGCACCACCCGTACCTCGTCGGCATATTTTTCGCCAAAGAGCGCAGTTGCTCCACCGGCAATGGCCTCCTCCCGGTCAAGCAGTTCAGTTGCCACCGGGATATTGAGCCGAATTTGGGCATTGACCATCTGTTCAATGGTGAAAATTTCTCCGGCGCTCAAGGGAGAAAAATGGGTAAAGTCAAAGCGCAGTCTGGTGTGATCCACAGCAGAACCTGCCTGACGGATATGCTCGCCCAAGATCTTTTTCATGGCCGCATGCAGCAGGTGGGTGGCGCTGTGGTTGAGAATGGTGTCGCTGCGATGTGATGACACAATCATGCTCAATTCCATGCCTGTGTGCAATTCACCCTGCACCAGCCTGCCTTCATGGAGGATGATCCCCTCAAGTGGTGCACTGGTTTTTTCCACGACAAAGCGTCCATCCGGCCAGGTGATCTCTCCCTGGTCGCCCGCCTGGCCGCCGGATTCGGCGTAGAAGGGAGTTTGATCCACAAAGAGGCGAAGTCGGGTTTCAGCTGCGGCACTGGCAAGCAGGGTGCCGCTTGCGTCAATGATGGCCATGAGTCGAGCCTGGCCACTACTTGCTTCGTAGCCGGTGAATTGGCTGGTATCACCCCGGGCAGCCAGTTCGAGGATGCCACTGTCCTGGTGGGCAACATCCGTGCCCTTCCAGGATCTGCGCGACTGCTGGCGCTGCTGTTCCATGGCCTCGCTAAAGCCCTGTTCATCAAAGGTAATGTCCTGCTCGATGGTCACGTCACGCACGATATCCACCGGAAAGCCATAGGTGTCGTACAGCCTGAAAATAAATTCACCGTCTATGCGAGCGGCCTTGCCCTGGGCCTGTTTGAGCCGGTGAATTTCCTGGTCCAGTCGCAGCAGCCCCTGATCCAGGGTTTCGCCGAAGCGTTCTTCCTCATGACTGACCACCTTGTGCAAGAGTTCGCTGGTGTTGCGCAGGTGTGGATAGGCCGGGGCCATGAGTTCGGTCACCAGAGCGCAGGTGCCGGGAAAAAAGCTGTTCAGGCCAAGCATGCGGCCATAGCGGATGGCCCGCCGCATGATGCGCCTGAGTACGTAACCGCGACCCTCGTTGGAGGGGAGCACCCCATCGGCCACTAGAAAGGTGGTGGCCCGGGCATGGTCGGCAATGACCCGCATAGACACGTCGTCTTGCCTGTTTTGGTGGTATGTCTTGCCAGCGAGTTGGGCAATATACTCGATAATTGGGGTAAACAGGTCGCAGTCAAAGTTGTTGCGCTTTCCCTGCAGTACCGCAGCCACTCGTTCAAGGCCCATGCCAGTATCAATAGAAGGATGGGGCAAGGGGCTGAGCGTACCATCGGCGCTGCGGTTGAACTGCATGAATACCAAATTCCACAGTTCAAGGAAGCGGTCGCAATCGCAACCCAAGGAGCAGTTTGGCTGGCCGCAACCCGCATCTATTCCCTGATCGATATGGATCTCGGAACAGGGGCCGCAGGGGCCGGTATCACCCATGGCCCAGAAGTTATCCTGTTCATCCATACGGACGATGCGGCCCTTGGGCAGGTCTTCCACCTGTTCCCAGAGCTGGTAGGCTTCGTCATCGTCTTGATACACACTTACCCACAGCTGCTGTGGGTCAAGGCCCAACTCTCTGGTGAGGAATTCCCAGGCAAAATCTATGGCCTCTTTTTTGAAATAATCGCCAAAGGAAAAGTTGCCCAGCATTTCGAAAAAGGTGTGGTGTCGGGCGGTATACCCTACATTTTCCAGGTCGTTGTGCTTGCCACCGGCGCGTACACTGGCCTGGGCCGTGGTAGCGCGCTTGTACGGACGGCTTTCTTCGCCCATGAACACCTTTTTGAACTGCACCATGCCCGAGTTGACAAAGAGCAGGGTGGGATCGTCGTGGGGTACCAGCGAGGCGCTTGCCACCCTGGTATGGCCTTTGTTTTCGAAATAGTGTAGGAATTTTTCGCGTAGTTCTGATCCGGTCATGTGTGGGGTTCCGCTGTCCTTATGCGGGCGGGGCAAGCACAGGGCTGCTGCCCGGTTAAAAAGTACGGGCGAAATGCTGCGCATCCCGCCCGTTGTGCACCGCGCTTTTTGAAAACTGAAAACGCGTTTGGCTGTATCAACCCATTTGTTTCTTGCTGTCCACCAACTGCTCCACTACCGACGGATCGGCCAAGGTGGAGGTGTCACCAAAGTCGGCGAAGTCGTTGGCTGCAATCTTGCGCAAAATACGGCGCATGATCTTGCCGGAGCGGGTCTTGGGCAGGCTCGGTGCCCACAAAATGACTTCGGGTGTGGCAATAGGGCCAATTTCCTTGCGCACATGCGCTCGCAGCTCTGCCCGCAGTTCCTCACTTTCTTCGGCCCAGGACATGAGGGTAACAAAGACGAACACCGCCTGGCCCTTGATGGGATGCGGCATACCCACTGCCGCTGCCTCAGCCACTGCCTCGTGGGAGACCAGGGAGGATTCGATTTCCGCTGTACCCAGCCGATGACCCGAAACATTGATGACATCATCAAGCCGCCCCATGATCCAGAAATAGCCATCCGCATCCCGACGGGCACCATCTTCGGGATCATAGATATCGGGATAGCGGTTGAAGTAGGCTTTTTTATAACGCTGTGGATCGCCGAATACACCGCGGAGCATGGCTGGCCAGGGTTTGCGGATGACCAGGTGGCCACCTTCATTAGGACTACACTCCTGCCCCATCTCATTGTAGATGGCAGCATCAATACCAGGCATTGGCAGGGTGGCGCTGCCAGGCTTGAGCGGGGTCACGTAGGGCAGGGGAGCAATCATGATCCCACCGGTCTCCGTCTGCCACCAGGTGTCAACAATGGGTAATTTTTCCTTACCGATGTTGATGAAGTACCACATCCATGCCTCGGGGTTGATGGGCTCGCCTACGGAACCGAGGATGCGCAGGGTGGAGAGATCGTGTTTCTTGGTATACTCTTCGCCATCGCGCATGAGCGCCCGGATGGCAGTGGGTGCGGTGTAAAAAATACTCACCTTGAATTTTTCCACGATCTGCCAAAAACGGTCCGGTGCCGGGTAGGAGGGCACGCCTTCAAACATGACCACTGTGGCACCCAGGGCCAGAGGGGCGTAGAGGATATAGCTGTGGCCGGTAATCCAGCCGATATCAGCGGTACACCAGTAGATATCGTCATCCTTGATGTCGAACACCCACTGGGCAGTATGCATGATATAGGTGAGATAACCTCCGGTGGTGTGCACCACCCCCTTGGGTTTGCCGGTGGAACCCGAGGTGTAGAGGATGAACAACATGTCCTCGGCATCCATGGATTCAGGAGGACAGGGGGCATCCACATCGCCTTGTTCCATTTCCTCATGCCACCAGGAGTCGCGACCCGCCTGCATAGCCACCTCCATACCGGCCCGCTGTACCACCAGGCAGTGCTGTATGCTGGGGCAGGCTTGCAAGGCCTCGTCGGCACTGCTTTTGAGTGCAATGGCCTTACCGCCGCGCAATACCGCATCGCCAGTGATCAACACCTTGGCCTGGCAGTCTTCAATGCGGCTCTGCAGGGCCACCGAGGAAAAACCGGCAAAAACCACCGAATGTACCGCGCCCAGACGGGTGCAGGCCAAAAGCGAAATGGCCAGCTCCGGGATCATGGGCAGATAGATGGCAACCCGGTCCCCTCGTTTTACCCCTTTTTTCTTGAGCACATTGGCAAAGCGGCAGACTTCCCGGTGCAGTTCTCGGTAGGTATAGGTTTTGACATCCTCTTCGGGCTCGCCCTGCCAGATGATGGCAGTTTTATCCGCACGACCGTTGGTCAGGTGCCGATCAAGACAGTTGGTGGACATATTGAGCTTGCCACCGAGGAACCATTTTACCTCGGGGATGGATAGGTCGTATTCCAGTACCTTGTCCCATTTTTTATCCCAGGTGACCAGCTCTTCCGCGCGTTCGGCCCAGTAGGTTTCCGGGTCCTCCATGGACTGCGCATAGGCTTTTTTGTACTCTTCCATTGATTTGACCCAGGCCTGATCGCGTCCCTTTTCGGGCGGATCAAATGTCTTACCTTCGGCCAGCAAGCTGGTGATTTTGTTTTCCATCGCAGTCATAGCCTTGTCCCCCTTGAGTTGCAGTGAGCTGGAGCTGCATCGCGTCTGTCCATCTGCCTGTGCATGTCTGTTGTTCCGCCCGTTACAGTATGCGGACACAGACAAGCGCTATAGTTAACACATTGGCTCATGCGGCCAGTACATGGAAAGAGAGCTGTGCTCCACCAGAGCAAGAAGATTAAAATATACTTGTATCTTTTGCTACGTCAACATTTTCGACCAGTGCCGATTAATTGACCCGGCTCTTTTCCCTGCTGTAGCGGAGGGTTGGCAAGCCGGGGCAGACGGTCACAGAAAAATACAGACTACATGGCTGGTGAGCCGCACTTGGACAACTGCATTGGGTTCACCATGCTTGTTGTTTTCCACGCAACCGTGGCAGGGTCAACAGGCATACAGCCAAAAGGACCAGGATCAAATACCAGGGAAACCAGCCGATGGTGGTTTTAAAAGCGGTATTGGCAAGAAAGGCTTCCCCTGCCTGGGGATACTGCTCAGTTAAAAGTAGTCGTTCGTGGCGGATGAGTGCGGCAAAGCCTATGCCAATACAACCATAGGCAACGTTGAAGGCCATTCCCTTGAAACTGAGCACGGTTGCCCGTTGTGTTGAACTGGTGATGGCATTGAGATAGTGGCTGGTGAAAAAAGAGACCATCATCATGCCGATAAAGGAGGCTGCCATGGGGAGCACTCCGTAGTAAGGAATGAATTTTCCCAGCAGTACCAGAGCCACAAACATGGCCAGGCTGAG
Organism: Desulfobulbus sp.; assembly: GCA_040776885.1. Taxonomy (GTDB): domain Bacteria; phylum Desulfobacterota; class Desulfobulbia; order Desulfobulbales; family Desulfobulbaceae; genus Desulfobulbus. The sequence continues at coordinate 240,692 of JAXGZR010000003.1, forward strand.
TACAAGCAGATTCATGCCCGGAGAGTATCTGGCCACCATGGCCCTGGCCAAACGTGGCACCACCAGACCAATCACAGCTATGGCCGAACCGATCAGCCCGAAAGCAGACTCCGGCAGGCCAATGAGCCGGTAATACTGGCTGGTGAGGGTGGCCAGCATGCGCAGGATGTGGTCTATGCTCATGGCAAAGAGGATGATGGCCAGGGCATAGGGTGTACGTACAATCCATGCCCCGGCGCGCAGGGTCAGTCCGGTGAGGGCGGCAAGGCCCTGCTTGCTATTTGTAGTGGCACTGTGGGTGCCAGGCTTGCTTCTACCTGGTTCCTGCATGCCCAGGGTGGTCAGCAGGGCGAACAGGGCAAAAACCAGGGAGAGAAAAATCGGTAGGCGCATGCTCAGGTTTTGCTCGATATGCACGTTCAGGGCAAAAAAGGCAAAGATGCGGTTGAGCATATCGTGATCATAAGCCATCCCTCCCAGGGTCATGGCAAAAATAAAACCCAGGTTCTGCAAACGCATCTGCCAGTCCAACACCAAGGGCCATTTGTCGGCCATATGGTGTTCGACCAGAGTATCGTAGGCCAGGGCTTCGTCTGTACCGCTGGACATGGCTTCAGCCAGGCCACTGATCACCCGGTTCCCTAAAAAGAGCCAGAAAACAAGACTGCCGCTGCCTGCGGGTGCCCAGGCGATCAGAGCCATCTCCACCAACATCAAAAAGGAGGTGGCAACGAGTAGCCGTTTTCTCCCCATTAGATCGGCGAGCGCGCCAGATGGCACCTCTGCAAGCACAATGGTAAAGGCCCACACCGTGTTCAAGAAGGCAAACTGCTCTAAACTCAGGCCAAAATCCAGAAAAAGGACAGTAAAAACCGGATAATAAAAACGAGCGTTGAACAGAACGCGAAAAGCGAGAAAGCGGCGGATGTTGGTAAGGGCAAACGGAGATACTGTTGCAGGTGCCGGTATCGTGCTCATACGATGTTTCCTTGCGCACGGCTGGGTTACGCTCTGTTTCTTTCAACTTGCGTTAACCCACTTTACAAGCCAGGGCTTGCCATTTATGGCGACAATCTGCGCTGCGGGCCTCTATGCGCGCTGAGGACAGGATGGCTGGCCCGTGGAGAACAAGTTTTTAGGCCTACGATTCAGAAGCGTTCCACGACTGCCCCATGTACGTGTGCCCGAGCGCAGTTCGATCAGCATTTGTTTCAGACGGCGATCTTTCGTTTCCTTCTGTTTTGCTTGACCTATCCAGTCCAAGTAATCATTGTTTTGATAGGGTGGTCTTTGCTTGTACTCAGCGGTGAGGTTCACGTCCTCTAGGGCTCGTTTCATGCTGGCGGGCGTCCGATGCCGAGGACGCCTGCCTACAGTCGAGGTGCTCTCCATACTAATAGACAGCAATTGCGTCGATTTCAACCAGATAGTCCGGGTTTGCCAGGCCAGAAACAAAACTAAGGGACACTGCGGGCGACTTTGCATCCTTTGGCCAAGCTTCTTGGAATGCCTTGAACCCGTCAGCGAGGGGAGTTCCTTTCTTGAGCCTCACGTCCTACTTTATAACGTTGGCAAGAGGAACGTTCTGCGAATCGAGAATCACTTTGACATTTTGAATCGCTTGCCTCGTTTGACCGCCGATATCGCCGGGCGAAACTATTTTTCCGGATTTATCTACCGAATTTTGTCCGCCGATGAAGATCAATCCAGATCCTGTTGCCACCTTTACGGCTTGGGAAAATGCTGGATTGACATACAGTTCGGGAGGATTTATGTGTTCTACAGAAGGTTTCATTGGCTTTTTTCTCTCTGTGGCAAATAATGAGGTAGTTGTCGCAATCAGAATTACTGCCGCGACGGCTGAGTTTCTAAGAGTATTCATGGCTTGCTCCGCGCTCGGGGAACTCAGCCTTTCTCCACCGTCGTCGACGTTCTTCATCTCCTTGCCTTGAGATTGATCCGACGGAATGTTTCAAAACATCTGCCGTCACTTTGCCGTGTTTCTTCTATCATCTTCGCAACAACGTAGTCTCGGAATGGTTCTTTGCACTCACTATTCAGATGCGCGAGAAACGGCACGATACTTGGCTGATCAATCCAACTAATCATGGACTCGGCATCTGCGAAGTGCCTGTCTGCGTTCTCACCCCAGACGTGCGCAGCAGACAGTGGGCTGGATTGAACAAGTGCACGGTACTCGTCAACAGATGGCATGTACCATGGCCACTGAAAGTCTCCGAATGCTGACTTGAATCTTCCGATGGACATTGCCTGCCGGATCACTCCAAAGAAGTAGGCGCAGTTTCCGGAGCCAGCGAATTGAAGACGGAGCAGCCCGCCTGGACTGAGAACCCTGTGAATACTCTCTAGCAGACGCCTGTGGTCACTGACCCAGTGCAGGGCTGCGTTCGAAAACACAACGTCGAATGTCTGTTCAAACGCGAGATCGTTGATGTCCATCAGACGAAATTGAACATTTCTGGCAGCTTTCGGGCCGGCAACATCAATCATGCATTGAGATGAATCTATGCCGATGACTTCACCATTTGGCACGAGGTGAGCAATCTTGACAGTCAGGGCACCGTCTCCGCACCCCAGATCTAGAACGTGCTCGGTTCCACGGAGGTCCAGCTCGTCAATCAGTCTCGATCCCCATTCCTTCTGATGGGTTGATGACTTTTCATACGCTTTGCCATCAAATTCGTGTGCCATTTTTTCTCGCCGAACGTAAAGGCAACCGGCACTTGTTGGGCGTCACTCGCTGACACTTCTGAGTCGGATGGATCGAGCGATATCAACGAGCAGCTCAAGATCGTCCAGGGGCATGCTTGATGTGAGCAGGCCGAGCTTTCTCTCAAGCACCTCTCGTGATGACAATCCCGGCTCCAGGGTCAGTTTCTTTTGGGACGGCAGCTCCGCAAGTTCGGCTTCGGCCTTGGAATTGCAATCTGCTTCTCTTCAGGGGTAAGGCTCTGTAAGGGCGAGCCTGCCGCTCTATGGCCTTGCTCAGTGAGTTTCCATACGCCTCGCGGAGCTGACATATCGAGGAAGCCAGCTTTCCGAAGCTCATTTCTGGCCCAGCGAATCTCGTTTTGCCACTGTGGTTCAGTTGGAACCTTTTGGACAAGCTGCTCTTGGAGGATGTCTCGCCAATTGACCCCCTCGCTTTTCTAGCTCGTTATAGCCTGTACTATTTGGAATTTCTCGTAGCCACCCCTGCGGGAATGTGAAGTTACGCTCTATCTCCTCGTAAGCCATGCGAATTGGCGCACCTTCCTTGAAGTCCCTGGTAGATTCTCATTGCAAACGCACCACCTGAGGAGGTGTTCACAGATAAAAGGACACAGCGGAAATTCTGGTAAAGTTGGAAGCACCAACAGCCAACCAATCAGAAGGAGTCCGCCATGTCCCATACCCATCTTACTCTGGATGAAGGCATTGCTATCGAATTATTTGCAGGCATGGGCAAGAGCTTCTGGGAAATCGCTACGCATCCTGGCAGGAGCCATACAACCGTTTCCCGGGAACTGCGCCGTAACAGCTCAAAAAGCGGCTATCGTGCTCAAACCGCTGATAGTCGTGCGCAAAAAAGACGAAAGACAGCACGCCACTATCGCAGTATGACTCGGCCCGAACTGGTCGCTTACGTCGATGAAAAGAGGTGGCCCCTTAATTTCGGACAATGTATTAAGGTGGGTTGTACACCCCTAATCAGGAGGCCACCCATGAGTAGCACGCGACGCAGACGCTTTTCAGCCGAGTTCAAAGCCAAGGTTGCCCTGGAGGCGATTCGTGGCGAGCAAACCATTGCCGAACTGGCCAGCCGCTATGAACTTCACCCCAACATGATCACCAGCTGGAAGCGTCAGGCCGTGGAAAATATGGCTGCAGCCTTTGCTGGCACCAGCAAACAAAAGAGCAAATCCTCAGAGGCACAGATCAAGGAACTCCATGCCAAAATTGGCCAACTCACGGTGGAACGTGATTTTTTGGCCAATGCCTTCGAGCGTTGTCGCTGAGTAGCGCCAGAAGGAAAAAGCTGGTCAACCCGGACCATGAACAGCTCAGCATTTCCAGACAATGCCGCCTGCTGGCCCTGTCACGCTCAAGCTGGTACTATCGCCCGGCTGGAGAAAGCAAGGAGAATCTGCGCCTGATGCGACTCATCGACAAACAATACCTGCACACGCCCTGGTATGGGGCTCGGCAGATGATGCGCCATGTGCGGCGTGAGGGGTATCGGGTCGGCCGCAAACGAATCAGCCGTCTGATGCGTCTGACAGGCCTGACAGCCATCTACCCGAAAGCCAGCAGCACCTCAAGGCCGCATCCGCAGCACAAGGTGTATCCCTACCTGCTGCGTGGTATGCAAATCAATCGTCCGGGGCAGGTATGGACTGCGGATATCAGCTATATTCCAATGGCCAAAGGCTTCTTTTACCTGGTGGCTATTATGGACTGGGCCAGCCGCAAGGTGTTGTCCTGGCGTTTGTCGAACACTCTGGAGGCTGATTTTTGCATTGAGGCACTCAAGGAAGCCCTAAAACGTTATGGCGCGCCAGCTATTTTTAATACGGATCAGGGCAGCCAGTTTACCAGCGATGGCTTCATTGGTACCCTGCAGGCTGCCGGGATTCATATTTCCATGGACGGCAAGGGAAGCTGGCGCGACAATGTGATGATTGAGCGCTTGTGGCGTTCCTTAAAATACGAGTGCGTGTATCTGCATGCCTTTGCTGGTCGCAGCGAACTTAGGCAAGGGTTGAAACAGTGGATCAATTATTACAACAGCAAGCGACCTCATTCTTCGCTGGACAGCCGTACCCCGGATGAGGCATATTGGCAACTCCCTCTGCCTGGCTATACCAGAGACCGGGATCTTGCCCTGGCGGCATAACCATGACACAAACCCACCTTAAATCTGCCGCCAAACTGTCGGAAAATGGGGACCACTTCTAAAAGCTGTACAGCGACTGGTCTTCTGAACAGATTGCAGGTCGAATTCGCCTGGAGTATCCACAGGATCCAAGCATGCGTATCAGTGCGGAAATTATCTGCTGCTGGATTTATGCTGCCGCAGAGGTAGGCGATACAAGCTACTGTCATGTACGCCGCGCCTACAGGCGGCGCAGGCGGCAAAAGCGGTACGGCCAGGGCAGACGTATTTTCCCTGGGCGGATTGACATTGACGAGCGTCCACAGGTTGTTGGCCACAGATCCCGGTTTGGGGATTGGGAGGCTGACCTTGTCTGTGCTTCCAGGGGCAAGGCAGCGCTGATCAGTTGTAATGAGCGCAAAAGCCGCTTTCTTTTGCTGGGCAAGGTTGATGACAAGAAGGCTGCCTTGTTCAATGCATCGCTTATTCCACGCTTGTGCGCAATCCCATTGTCCCTGAGAAAGATGTTGACGCTTGATAACGGTTCAGAGATGGCCGGGTTCAAGGAACTTGAGTCGATCACGGGCATGAGCACGTATTTTTGCAAGTCGCATTCGCCGTGGCAGCGTGGTGCCAACGAAAACGGCAATGCCCTTTTGCGACAGTATTTTCCACGTGGAATCAGCTTTCACAAAATCACGGAAGAGATGCTCACAAAAAAGGCAGAATGACAAACAACCGGCCTCGCAAATGTTTAGACTACCAGGCCCCTGCTGAAGTTTTTAACCAAGCCCTGCGTGCTGCACTTGCAAGTTGAATTCACCCCTGAGAGTCTGGAGGAGGATCGATTTCAAGACGTTTCGTGTACGAATTTCAGGCATCGTAACTCTCCTTCAGTGGTGCCTAACGCTAAAGTTCAGTCGCGCCGCTTTTCGGCGTCGGCTAGAATATCTAGTTAGGCGTATTTATGAAGTTGTTTACTATTCTGGTTATATCTTGCCTTGCACCGCTAAGTGCACTTTGTATGGCAATAGAATTGCGATTGTAAAAAAATGGAGTTGCGAAATATGGCAAATTTCTCTTCGCGCACTCTTTTTTTATTAGATCTGTAGCCAATAGTGATGCCTTAGAACTATCTGATCCGTGCTGTATAACCAGGCTAAATCTATTTGATATAGAACTATGAAAGATACTTGCTATATGACTAGGAATTTGCGACATCAAATTCTTTCTAACACTTGCCTTGTCAGTAACGGAGTTGAGTATTGACATAGGGTAGGCATTTGAAAACACGATGGGAGATGCGTCTTTCTCGAAGCAAGCATCCTTTAGCATTCTTGCTGTTCCTCCAGTCCCGTAATATTGCTTTGCAATCTGAGTATAGGCAGTAACCCAAACGCCTCCCGACAATGAGTCAAACTCATGTCTATTTATAATGCCAATTGAGTCATCAAGCGCCTCATCATGATTTGGCTCTCTCCCAATTGTCAAAATCAATGGAAAATCAAAAGCTTGTGTATTCCCTAAAACGTATATAAGTGGATGAGCCATTTTTATGCCTAACGTGAAGCTCAGGGGCTGGCTGGAGGTGGCGCGAAGCGCCGCCGGAAGCCAGTCCCCTGGAGCGCAATGTTAGGCACAAATTACCGGTTGTATTGCCCCGGCCCCTGGCGATAAGTTTCTCGATCGAACGGATTGGTGTTCTGTCGATAGGTGTCTCGATCGAAGGGGTTTGTGTTTTGTTGATATGTTTCCCTGTCGAATGGATTGGTGTCCTGACGGTACGTTTCTCGGTCGAAGGGATTAGTGTTTTGGCGATATGTGTCTCGGTCAAATGGGTTCGTATTTTGGCGGTATGTTTCTCGATCAAATGGGTTGTCCTCCGCATAAGCTGTTGAGCAAGACAGTATTACCGCGAATGCAACCTCAAGCACTTTGATGGCTCTCATGACATATCTCCTATATGTGACAACGATTGGGCCTAACAGTATAAATATGCCAAAGTTTCACTCTAAAAACACACGACAAATTGTGCATATACCATATCGTTTTGCTTGTGCGTTTGTCAATCGTTAACCTTAACTTTGACCGTTTATTCATACAATTGATATTGCGTAGTTTTTTGCACATATGTGAGGTTGTCTTATTGGTAATTACCGCTTGAAATGATGGCCTGCTTGCGATAGTTTTTTCGTAATTTGACAAAAAACAAAAACAAATTCAGTTCATCATTCGATCGGCCGGTCTCTTTTCCTCGGTGGCGAGAAGTTAGAGGTGGCCCCTTAATTTCGGACAATGTATTAAGGTGGGTTGTACACCTCTAATCAGGAGGCCACCCATGAGTAGCACACGACGCAGACGCTTTTCAGCCGAGTTTAAAGCCAAGGTCGCCCTGGCCGCACTGTCAGGCTCTAGGACACTGGCGGAACTGGCCAGTGAATACAAAGTTCATCCCAGCCAGAACTGCAACTGGGAGCAGACCCTGCTGGAAAATGCCCCTAACCTTTTCGGCAAAGGAAAGAAAAAAGAGGTCGACCACGAAGCCGAAGTCGCCGAGTTGCACCGCGTTATCGGCAAGCTCAAGGCGGAAAACGATTTTTTATCCAATCTGCCCGCTCTGAACTGGACCGGGCGCAGAAACAAAAAGTGGTCGCCCAGGGCCACCCCAAGGTTTCTGTTGCGGCCAGATGCAAACTGCTCGGGGTAGCGCGAGCCAGTTATTACCGTGGGCCAGCTATCCAGGCTTCGCGCAGGCGACCTTGAGCTCATGCGGCAGATCAACGAACTTTATCTGCAACACCCCTGGATGGGAAGCCGCTCCCTGGCAGATCACCTGACATCAGCGGAAAAACCAGTGGATCGCGACCGGATCCGCCGCCTGATGCAGCGGATAGGTATTGAGTCTTTATCTCCCAAACCCAGCACCAGCAAACGCTATGCGAGGCATCCGGTGTAGCCGTATCTGCTCAGGGGGCTGAGTATAGACCAGCCCAACCAGGTATGGGCAACGGATATCACCTACATTCCGATGGCCAGAGGGTTCATGTACCTGGTTGCCATCATGGACTGGGCCAGCAGAAAAGTACTTGGCTGGCGCTTGTCCAACACACTTGACAGCCGATTTTGTGTGGATGCCCTCAAGGAAGCGCTGTGCCGATATGGCGCTCCTGGGATATTCAATAGCGACCAGGGTGGGCAATTCACCAGCGAGGCGTTCACCGGAGTGCTGAAGCAGTGGCAGGTGAGGATCAGCATGGACGGCAGAGGCCGCTTCAGGGACAATATCTTCATTGAGCGGCTCTGACGTACCCTGAAGTACGAACGGATCTACCTTAGAGCCTATGAAACCGGGGCCGAACTTTTCAAGGATTTGACCGACTGGTTCAACTGGTACAACGCAGGCAGGAAACATACCTCGCTTGACAAACAAACACCAGATACAGTGTATTTCCAAGCTCCTGAGCCATTGAAGCTGGCAGCCTGAATCCGGAAAAACAACAAATAAATCGGATCATTGCTTATTCTACCTCTCAGGCTGTCTCACAAAACACGACCAGTTCAGTCAATCAGCATTGATTGTCCCGCATTGGCTTTGTTCCACTTTGGTTCCATTTAAAAATCAAGAATTGCAAAAAAAAAAGCAAAAAAAGTAGTCTGCACAGGACGGAAAGTCATAAAAAAAGAGGTTAACTGGCTGTTATTCCAGTTAACCTCTAAAATTTTTGGTGCCGAGACCAGGATTTGAACCAGGGACACACGGATTTTCAGTCCGTTGCTCTACCGACTGAGCTATCTCGGCTACATTTGACAGAATTCAAAATTCATAACAAAAAATGGTGTGGCCTGTCAAGTTTTTTCATTTCCGTTGGCTTGAAACAGCTCATCCAATTCAAAGTCAAAGCTATCCAAGGCAGTGCCAGTGTGTATGGCGGGCTGGTATTGTTGGTCTGCCTCGTTGCCAACGGTCAGTGTGTACGGGTTTTCCAACTCCAAATCATCTACCTGTAAATCTTCCAAGGAAAACTCCTGCATCCCGATCCTTGTCGTGCTTGGCTGTGCCGCCTGTTCAGCAGTGGCCATGCCAGCCAAGTCAAGGGTCAGCTCTATTCCTTCGGGTTGGCTGAAACGTGGCAAGGGGGCCTGTAGATCGGAAATGTCCAGCGCGGCCAGATCAAGACTTGGACGAGTTTTGTGCTCAACGCCATTCAGGGTCAGGGCCGTATCATCCAGGGTCGGATCGAGTTCCAGTTCAAGGGCCGGTTCTCTTTGGGTGGAATGCGGCTGTCCAAGGCTATCCAGATGCAGATCAAGAGTCGCGTTGTCAGGAGATTGGGGAACTGCTGGCTGGGTTTCGTCTGTCTGCCCATCCTCCTCTAGGAGAAAAAGTGTGTCTTCTGCTCCACTCTTTTCCATTGCTTCAACCGTATGTACCAATTTTTTCTTTGGCTCTGACTCGGTCAGCCACAAAAAGGACGGGGAGGCAGCACTGGCAACCGCACCCATCAGCATGGCAGAAGAGTCAGCTATGTTTTTTTTGCACTTTTTACAGTGCTCCAAATCATCAAACGAGGTGTAACCACATTTGGGGCAACGCATAACCCTGGCATTGAGCAAAAAACTATTCAAAAAACATCCAGTAAGTATTGTATCTCTTGATTATTACCGTATCTTTTTCCAGAAACGCAAGGGTATTTCTCAAAAGCCTCCTCAAAATATGATGGCCCAGGTTGCCAACTGTTTTTGTAGGGAATGGCTGGTTGCTCTCATTAAAGGCAGAAAGCGGGCCTCCTGGGCCCGCTCGATACAAGACCTGCTGCATAGTATCAGCCAGTATTTTCACAAACTACAGCAAAGTTTTCAATACCCTTACTTGCCACCAGCTTCGGCAATGGCTTCGGCCTTGGCATCTTCAAACTTCTCCTTCATCTCTTCAATGCCACTTTGCGCAGCAGCGCTTATCTTGGCCACTGCCTTGACCAGGCCCTTTTGTACCGATTCATTGGTGATCAGCAGGGTAACGGTGGCCCCCAGGGCAACTCCTTTCCAGAACTGGGCGTTTTGCGGGGTTAGTCCCCAAAAAGTAGTGTTGTTTGGGATTTGCTGCGGATAGGCTTGATAGTACCCTGGTGCAGAGTGCAACATCGCCGTATCCGCATCCTCTACTAGTGAAGGAGAAAATTGATGTCGCATCATATTTTTGCACTCCCTTTCCTTGGTGCCCATCCTGCTGGCTGGCTTGTGCTTGGTGCTGCCGGCTATCTGGCCTACACTGCAGGTAAAAAGGTGGGACAAGACAAAAACGATCAGCTTGAGCAACCTACCTTGGGCGACCGCACTGTTAAAAATGCAATGAAAACGGCGTATAAGGCCAAAATAAAGGCTGATCGCGCCCTTGCCTCTGTCAAAGACAAGTATGGCGGCATGTGGCAAGAGGCTCAAGCCGAGGCCAGCGGTCAGACCCAGGCACAATAAGGTTTGCGCTGGCCGCCAGCCGGCCTTTGACCGCACCTTGTGCATCGTTATACCGCTGGGGAAGCATATTCCACTACGATCTGCCGCGCCTGCGCCGGGGACAAATACAGGCGCAAGCCCCCTTGGCTGGAGATGGGCACAGGCGCTGCTACTGGTTTGTGTAACTCCCTGGCCTGCTCGATAACCTCCAGCCACAGACTACCCCCCTCCCGGACGCCGTGGGTTGCCAAATGGGCACGTGTCCTTGGCCCGCCTAAAATACTGCCCACCACAAAGGGCGTATCCCGCGCAGCAAAGTAAAACTGGATTTCATCGCCTCCTGGATGCCGCCCAAGGATTCGGGCCGCCTCCCCTTCGCTGAGGCGAGTACGGCCAGACGAATCAAGGCGGGTGATATAGTCCATGTGTGGTAAGAGGCGGATACACTCAATATCCTTGCCCACCTCCAGGCCAAAATGGACCAGACCCTGTTCGCAGTGCGAACCACAGGCCATGGCCTTGATGTGCGCTTTTTCACCGCGCTCCATTTCAACCAGCGGCTTGCGCTCGCCTGTGCCGGTAGAGACAAAAATCTTGATACCCAGCCCGGCCGGTACCACTACATCACCCTTTTCACTTCGCACTCGCACAGGATGATAGGCTGCCTCCTCGTTATGGCGCAGCAGGCGACTACCAATATGCAGGCCCAGGCGTGCTAACCAGGCGGCCAGGCCCGGATCTGGTACAGCATGCAGGATCAAACCAGTCTGCGGCTGGGCGTCAAACAGACTTGTCAACATGGTCATGCTCCGTTTTAGATACTGCCATTTTTTCTGGCTCATTTTCTTCGACAAGGCGCGGCAGGCTGCGCCCCCGCAGCCCCGCATAGGTTAGGATACCGATGGTACTGATATTGTGCAGCAAGGCAGCCGCAACCGGTGGCAGCATCCCCTTGGCCGCCAGAGCCAACAGGATGGAGTTGAGGCCAACCGCACTGTTGAAGGAATGCTTAAGGGTGGCACAGGCACGCTGCGCGGCCAGGCGCGCCAACAACAGGCCCTGTAAATTGTCACGCAGCAAGATGACCTGTGCCGAATCTTTGGCGATATCAGCCCCACCGGGCAAACAGGCGCCAATATCAGCGGAAACCAGGGCAGGTGCATCATTGACCCCGTCACCGGTAAAGAGCACGATTCGCCCTTCATCCTGGAGACGACGCACAATGACAGCCTTGTCTTCTGGCTTCAGCTCCCAGTGCACTGCATCCACGGCTGGTATTTGTGCAGCAATGGCCCTGGCCGTGCCCTCTCCGTCACCAGTAAGGATGGCAATGTGCCTGATGCCGCTTCTTTTGAGCCCCTGCAAAACAGCTGCTGCCTCAGGCCTGATGATATCCCGCAGGACGATCAGCCCGATAAGTTCCTTTTCGCAGGCAACATACAAAAGGATGCGGCCTGCACCTTGCAAAGCAGCCAACCGGTCGTCACCACAGGTATCACAGGGAATACCTTCATCTTCTTCAATGAAATGCCTGCTGCCCACCAGGATATTTTTGCCTTTGATATAAGCAGAAACACCATGGGCCACGATAAAGTCCACCTGGCTGACCTGCGGCAGGACAACCTGACGCTCCTGAGCCGCCCGCACCACCGCCAGTGCCACCGGATGGCTGTAGTGCTCTTCTGCACCCGCGGCTAGGGCCAACACCTCGTTTTCGCTGTAACCGGCCAAAGGGAGCACGTCTGTAACCTGGAGTACACCCTTGGTTAAGGTACCTGTTTTATCAAAGATGCAGGTGTCGGCCCGGGCAAGCAGATCAATGGCCTGGGCACCCTTGAGCAACACGCCGTTGCGGGCCGCAGTGTACATGGCCATGCGCACGGTCACCGGATTGGCCAGCCCAATCACACAGGAATAATCGACACTGAGGACACCGGCTGCCTTGCTCAAGTCCCGGGTAAGCAGCAGAATACCCATCCCAAGGGCAAAGGTTACGGGCACGAGCCGATCTGCCAGACGGCTGTCGCGCTGCTGCGAATCAGATTCGCTGCGCAGGGAATTTTCCAGAAAAGCCGTAATCCGGGCCATGGAGGTTTCACTACCCACATGTTCGGCACGAATAACAATGCGTCCATCTTCCACCACCGAACCGCTGAGTACCTTGGTGCCAGGACTGGCATGCACCGGTACCGATTCACCGGTGATTGAACTGGCATTGACCGAAGCCTCGCCTGTCAGCACCGTACCATCCAGGGCGATCATATCGCCAGGGCCAAAAATCACCCGGTCACCTAGCCGCACCTGGGCAAGCGGTGTTTCCATCTCGCTCCCATTCACCTCGGTCCACACGCTGTCCACCTGGGGTTTGAGCAGGCTTTTCAAGAGTCCTGTGCTGCGGTCTTCACTGATGCCTTCCAGGTAGTCGCCCACTGACAAGAGAAAGACTATGCTGGCGGCGGTGAAATAGTCCCGGCGTAGCAGGCTGAAGCCCACGGCCGCCGCATCCAGCACCTCTACTTTCAAGCCCCGCTGCATCAGGGTTGCCACACCATCGCCAAGTACTGGCAGGGAAAGAGCCAGGGTCAGGGTAGCGGCCAAAGGCCTTGGTACAAATAAAACAGCCAGGGCCAGGGCACCGCGCAGACCCAGGGTGAGAACAGAATGCAAACCCTGCGCCGACTGCTGTCTCCCCAAAAGTCCCTGACAGTGATCACCGTTACCAGCATAGGCAACAATGCGGCTGCGGGTAAGCGGCGAGGCGTCGTAATACACAACTGCACAGGCAGCCTTGCTGTTCACCCGCACGTTCTGCACCCCCGGGATGTTTTCCAAACCAGCCTGAAAGATCAGCCGGTCAAAGTCGGGCTGGGCCAGCAGCGGATAGCGCAACCGGATGCGGCCCTGCAACTCATGGGCAATGACTATGGATGGCATCTGGGCAGGACTGTTCACTGTGCTGTACCATCACTTTGTTGCGCAGAACAATTGGCAGGATGCAGGCCAGATACCCTGGTCAGCGAGTTTATGGCATAACCCGCACCAAACAGCATGGCCAGGGTAACAGGATGTTGTGCAGGCAGCCTGCTGGCTGCCTGCACAATCACCACAGCGGCAATGCCTTTGGCTGCTGCATCGAGAAGGGCCGTCCTCAAACGTATGGAACCTGTTCGTACCGCTGCCAGGTTGGCACCCAGCGACATGGCACTGGCCGACAGCACAGGCAGGGCAAGGAGAGACAAACTCCAGCCTGCCGCCTGCTGTATCTGCGGTGGTCCAGGATAGAGAGCAACCGTGTTGTGTTGCTGGCCACTCATTGCCTTTCTCCAGTAGCATTCACTTTTTTCATGTAATATGCTTTGAATGCGCTGACGCATGCCATGGGGTTGCCTTCCTGGTGCTGTAAAAAGTGCATGTATTCAACAAAACGTCGCAAAATATCCGGAGAAATGGTGTGCTCCAAACGGCAGGCGCTCTCCCTGGCTGTCTCTATTTCAACGCCTAAAACATCCACCAAAAAGCGGGTCACCATGCTATGGCGGTAATACAACTCCCTGGCCAGACGCATCCCGGCATCGGTTAAGGAGATGCTGCCATAGGGCACATATTCGATCAAACCCTCGTCGGCGAGCAGGTGCAGGGCCCCTGTCACCGACGAGGCCGACACGTTCAGGCGTATGCTCAAATCGCCAGGCTTGACCCCGCCCTTGTCACACACGGTCAGGTATACTTCTTTCAAATAGTCTTCCATGGTGGGACTCAATTCGACCATGACAGCTCCCATGTCTGTGGTGTCCATAAAAACGTGCAGTGCCTGCGGCCAGTTCAAACTGGCCCGCCTGGTTCCGTTAGGCTCTGCTGCGCTATCCGCCCCTCTCTGGCTTCGTACAGTCTGTGGTGCCATATCGAGCAGGCCACCAAGGACACGCCTGCACCAACATGGGCCAGGCGCATCCCCCTGTTGCTGCGGATATACGGGCCAGTGAACACGGCCACAGCCAGGCTGATGGTCATGGCGATTTTTGCGGCTTCCCGCTGACGCAGCAGCGCCTCCCGCGCATCTTTTTTAACCATTGCGTTGTTTCCGCCTTGCTTTTTTCTCTGCAGCACTACTCACCTGGCCAATCAGGACCATGGTCAGCAGGGCTGCGGTATGACTTGCCAAAATAACGATACAGTGCATTGCAACACCTCGACGATTCATGTGCCCATCCCTTTGCTGGCATGCAAAGAAGAGGCCGTACTATGCATGCTATATGCTGCTGTGTCTGTTTACTGGGTAATTTCATCCAGACCACGAGCCAGAGAGCTTAAGCCAGAACTGCGCATGAGCACACATGGCTTGTTCAGTTTTTTGCAGACCTTTTTCACGCAGACACAGGCATCGTGGCTGACGCAATCCACCGGGCAGAGCACGGCATCAGCCGTGGCCAGCATTTTCGGTAAGAGGCCGCGTGCGCTTTCCACCCCACCATCATGATGGATAAAATTGCCGCCAGCCCCTTCAACCACCCGCCGGTAATGGGGGATCATTTTGTGTAGGCCACCTACATACAACACGGTTTTTCCACATAAGCTCACCCCAGGGCAGGCGCTGGTACCCTGCTGCTCGCACTGGTTGCAGCCTTCTTCCAGGCCAATATGCACATGCAGGCGTTGCTCGACCGCAGCCAATTCGCTGGCGAGTTCGGCATGTTGTGCCTGTAGTGCCTCTTTTTCGGTGATGTGCCGTTTTTCCCGTTGTGCTGCCTCGTGGGCCAGGCGGCGGTACATGCTCAGCTCTTCCTCCAGCACCTCGTGTCCATCCCGCAGTAGCCTGTTTTCTTCCTGCAGGGCTTCGATCTGCTCCTGTTTTTTCTGCACAAGCACGCCATGCAAGGCCTCTTGCCACTGAAGGTGCAAACGTTCATTTTCCTGGGCCAGCTCCTGGTTCTCCCATTCCAGCTCAGACTGTGCCAACAGCTGTTGGCACAACCCTTCCAGCGAGGCTTCAAAACGTAAGCGCTCCTGACGTTGCTGTTCCCGCTCCGAAACCAACACCTCTTCCAGCAGAGACAGGCGTTCTTGCAGGCCTGCCCTTTTGCCGCGCTCATGCCGGATCAGGGCAACAGCCTCATGACCAAGCATATGCAGCTCGCCGTAAAGTTTTTCCAACATGCTGGAGCTGCAGAGCGGATGGGTGACCAGATGCCACCAGGCCTGCCCTTCACGACCATCGGCGTAGTCCTGCTTCCATAGCTCCTGCAGGCCTGTGTCATCCTGGGCCGCACTGTAGCGTCGCAGGGCAAGACGGTATTTCTTTTCCAGGTATTTGTTCAATGCCTTGGCCCCTGGACCAGGGCGCCTGGCCAAGGCGACAAAGGCGGTATGCAACTGATAGTCGCTGCCCGTGGCATCAACCTGGTAGCATTGTTCCTTGCCCAGTCGCCGCAGTTCTGCCTTGCCTAGGCACAGACCAATGAGCGGACACAGGTAGCGGGTTTCTATCTCCCACAACCTCTTACGTTTGGGAGTGACGGCTTTCGTGCTCTCGATTCGCATGGCCAGCGCTTTGGGCACCAAATTGTGGTTTGTTGTTTTAGCGATCGGATATTTCATTTTATTGTAGATATTTTTTAGATGAGGCTAACACTGACAGCCTAAAAAAAGCGCACACCGCGTTGCGCCTGCATGTTCTGTTGTTCTATACATTCGTTTAAAATTCATACGCCAATCGGGTTGTGAACCCGTAGCCATCCTCACCGGTGCCACCGTCATCTGTATCGTAATCTTCATCATGAAAGTATTCCAACGTCAGGGTAAGACCTTCGACTAGGGTGGTCGCCACTGAGGCTGAATAGCGAAATTCGGGCAGTTCCATGGCCAAGGCTTCCCAGGTTTTTTGTATACCCAAAGCAAATACGGTTTCATGGCCGACGATCTCCATGCCGTATGCCAGCTCACCATTGATACTGACAGGTTGGGCCCCGGCATCCTTAAAGGCCAGGTCATCTACAGCAAAGCTGGTCAATGCGGTGCTATATTCCACCAGGGCAGAAAAGCCTCCATAGGCAGCCTTGGCATGCAGATTCAGGCCAGCAACCCTATCGGCTAGCTGGGGCTTGTCTGCTGGTGTTCTCGGCAGGGCATCACGGATACCATCGGCAGAGGCGATGTTGTTCACCCAGCCAGCACCCAAGCTCCAGTTCAACCCCTCCTCCTGCTCGTACTCATAGCGCAGGGCCAGACCAAATCCGTTGATTTCCTCGTCATCGTCCAGCTCATCAAGCCCGTTGTAGGCAAAGGCCGATGCAGTAACGCCGTACCTATGCCAGCCAAGGACCAGCGCACCTTCATTGATTTCACCCAGGGTTTGGGTAAAAGGATCCTGGAGCATGTTGGTGTTGTACTCCCCAAAGGGAACAACCAGCTTACCGAAGGTGACAAAGGTCGGGAATGATTCGGTTTTGCCCAGGGTCATGTAGGCTTCGTCAAGGAAAATATTTTCGTCATCGTCGCCATCTTCATACTTGAGCAACACAGAGGCATTGACCCAGTCGGCAAGCAGTAGATCAAAACCTAATTCTACTGTGCTCAGGGTGATTTCACTGGTGTCCTCGTCTGCATAATTGCCAGAAAAAACCAGATCTCCTTCGATAAGACCACTGAGTTGAACATGCCTGCCAAGACGTCCAAATAAGCCGGAATCTGGGTCGGAATCAGTATCCGACCCTTCCTGTGCATTTATCTTGACTTCATGTGCCTGAAGACGAGTATTTTGGCCGGCTAGTGTTTCCTCCATGTTTTGCAGGCGCCTACCCAGCTCTTGGTTGCGTTTTTGTAATATCTCCATGTTGGCCTTTAGTTCAGCCAGTTCCTGGATAGAGCCTGCAAGGGCACGGTTTTCGCCACCAACAACCAGGTACGCCGCACCAAAAAATACAGCCAGGATCAACCGACTCATACGCTTTGTTTGCATCTTTTTGCTCCCATGTTGTGCTGCAGGTATTTGTACTGCCCATCAAATACATATCCCATGTCCCCTGACAATGTTGAGCAGGTGCTGGGAGGTGCCGCTATCGAGCAGTGTGTCTTGCGTTCCACCTTCTGTGACTGGCATTGAGCCTTTGCGCGCGTAAACATTGAGCCTTTGCGCGCGTAAAGTAAAGGCGCTGATAAAAAGTTAGTCTAACCTAAAATAAGTTGACACTTCATTACCCCAGAACAAATACAGGGTCAACATATTTTTTTAGCGGTCGCTAAAATTATTAGGGAGGCTTGAAGAGGGGTGTCTGCAGAAAATGAAGTAGCCCTTGCGCTCCACCCAGGCATACGGTATGAAATGAAGTTGTATTTTAACTCTGCTTGAGACAAAGGATAACCACCATATGTACACTGCTTCTGATTTGCGTAAAGGCTTGAAAATTCAAATTGATGGTGAACCGTACATTGTCACCGAATTCGATTTCTCCAAGCCGGGTAAGGGCCAGGCCCTCTACCGCACCAAAATGCGTAACATGATCACCGGGGTGCAGTTCACCCAGACCTATCGTTCCAACGACAAGTTCGAACGCCCCAACCTGGAAGAACGCACCATGCAGTTTCTCTACTCGCAGGATGACGAGTTCCATTTTATGGACACCACCTCCTATGAGCAGATCTTTCTCACCCGTGAGCAACTGGGCGAGCACCTCAACTTCCTCATCGACAACATGGAGGTGCAGGTACTCTTTTTTGGTGATCGACCCATAGATATCAGCTTGCCCACCTTTGTGAACCTGGAAGTCACCGTGGCCGATCCCTGGGCCCGGGGTGACACCTCTGGTACCGACACCAAGCCGGTTACTGTACAGACCGGCTTTCAACTGCAGGTTCCTCCCTTTGTGGAGCAGGGCGACAAGATCCAGATCGATACACGCACCGGTACCTACATCACCCGCGTCAAAGAATAACAATGCTCGGCCCAAGCGGCCTGCGCCGGCGCTCCGAACTCATGGGAGCGCTGCGCGCTTTTTTTTTGGCACGCGACTACCTTGAAGTAGACACTCCGGTGCGCCTGCCGTGTTTGCTGCCAGAGGCACATATTGTTGCCTTTTCTTCGGATGGTTGGTGGTTGCAGCCCTCGCCTGAGCTGTGCATGAAACGGCTCTTGGCCCGGGGATGTGAGAGGTTGTTTCAGATATGTCACTGCTTCCGCAAGGAGGAATGCGGCCGTTTGCACCAAAGTGAGTTTTGCATGCTGGAGTGGTATTGCAGCGGGACAGATTACCTTGGTTTGATGGCAGAGTGTGAGGAGCTTTTGACCAGCCTGGGTCGTGCACTGAGCCATTTTCCCAGTTTGCAGGTATCGGGTCATCTGCAGTGGCAAGACAAAAAAATAGACCTGAGTCTACCCTGGGAACGACTCAGTGTGCACGATGCCTTCCGCCGCTACACCGGCATGGAGGTGGAGGAGGCCTTGGCGCGGGATCTTTTCGAAGAACTGCTGGTCAGCCGTATCGAACCTCGGCTCGGGCAGCAGGGGCCGGTCTTTTTATACGATTATCCGCTGGCCCTGGGGTCACTGGCCAGGCGCAGCACAGCCAGGCCAAAGGTCGCCGAACGGTTTGAACTCTATATAGCTGGTGTGGAACTGGCCAATGGCTTTTCCGAACTCACCGACGTCAAGGAGCAGCGCCACCGCTTTGCAAGTGAAATCGCCAGCCTGCACAGCCAGGGCAGAGAGGCGGCCATGCCGGAGCGGTTCCTGAATGATCTTGAACACATGCCTGCATCAGCTGGCATCGCCCTGGGTGTGGATCGTCTTTTTATGCTCCTCAGCGGCGTTACTGATATCCGTCAGGCCATACCCTTTCCCGAGGAAACCCTGTAGCCATGCTCCACACAGCATCCCCATCATTTGCCCCTGTACTTGAAGACCACAAGTAGATCACAAATGGCTTTTCCCCTGGACACCGTTATCGCACTTCTTGAAGAGGAGGTAAGCGGCCTACAGGTACCGGTGGTGGACCTGATCGCTACCCAGACTAAAGACCCTTTCAAGGTTTTGGTGGCCACTATTTTGTCTGCCCGTACCAAGGACGAGGTCACCGCCGCCGCAGCCCGCAGGCTCTTTGCCCGCGCCCTCACCCCTGAAGAACTGGCCACCCTTTCTGTAGCCGAGTTGGAAGAACTAATTTATCCGGTGGGTTTTTTCCGTAACAAGGCCAAGTATCTTCACCAACTACCCAAAGCCCTGGTCACGCACTTTCAGGGTAAGGTGCCCAGCACCATAGAAGAGCTCGTCACCCTGCCCGGTGTGGGCAGAAAGACCGCCAACTTGGTGCGGGCAGTGGCTTTTTCACTGCCAGCCATCTGCGTAGACACCCACGTTCATCGCATCATGAATATCTGGGGGTATGTACAAACCACAACCCCCCTGCAAACGGAAATGGCTCTGCGGGAAAAGCTTCCCCAACAGTACTGGCTGCGCATCAACTCCCTGTTGGTCGCCTTTGGCCAGGCAGTGTGCAGGCCGATAGCTCCGCACTGCGATGTCTGTCGCATCAAACCATTCTGCCCACAACTGGGTGTCATACCGAGAAAACAGAGAAAGGAGTCTTATCCCATGCCTTCTGCACAACATGGACAATACTTTGTCTCCTGGAACGTCAATGGTTTGCGGGCGGCTTTGGGAAAAGGCTTTTTGGAGATGACCGACACCTTTGATGCCGACATCGTGGCCCTGCAGGAAATCAAGGTGCATTCCAGCCAGCTGCCCCTGGAGGTGCTGGAGACCTTGACACGGCAAGGATATCAGCAATTTTGGCATCCAGCAGAAAAAAAGGGATACGCTGGCACGGCCGTGCTCAGCAAAACAACGCCGCTGCAGGTGCACTACGGTATTGGGGTTAGTGATATCGACCGGGAAGGCCGTGTGCTCACCCTTGAATTCAGCGACTACTACCTCATCAACGCCTATTTTCCCAACGCGCAGCCAGGGCTCAAGCGCATGGATTTCAAACAGGCCTTCAACCAGGCCATACTGGCCTACCTGAATGGTTTGCGCCAGGAGAAAACCGTTGTCCTCTGTGGCGATCTCAATGTCGCCCACAAGGAAATTGACCTGGCCAGACCCAAGGAAAACAGGATGAATCCCGGTTTTTCCGATGAAGAACGCGCCTGGATGGATACTCTCTTAGAGGCAGGCTATGTGGATACCTTCAGGAAATTTTGTACAGATCCAGGCCAATACACCTGGTGGAGCTACCGTTCGGCTGCCCGCGAACGGAACATTGGCTGGAGAATCGACTATTTTGTAGTGGATGAAACCAGCAGCAGCCGGGTGGTGGATGCCGCCATCCACAGTAATATCTTTGGTTCGGATCACTGTCCGGTGAGCATTCGCTTTGTCTGATTCCCTCCACCTGCACTATTCCCGATAAAACGTCGGGATCCAGCCCGCATCCGCCACCACCACAGGGCAAGGCCACAGGCGACCATGGCCAGGCACAACCACTGCCCCATGGACAACTGCGCCCAGAGAAGTCCTAAATGGACGTCTGGCTCGCGCACAAATTCGATGCCAAAGCGGAATACTCCATAACCAACGAGGAAAAGGGCCAGCATGGAGCCATGGGGCCAGCGTCGTAGAGGCGGTTTTTCCCAGGGCTTGGCCTTAAGCGACCAGAGCAGCACAAAGAGCACCAGCCCTTCGAAAAAAGCCTCGTAGAGCTGGGAAGGGTGCCGGGGCAAGGGGCCACCATCGGGAAAAACCATACTCCAAGGTACAGCTGTCACCCGTCCATACAACTCACCATTGATGAAGTTCCCCAGTCTGCCGAAAAAAAGTCCTACCGGTACGGTAACAGCATAGAGATCGGTTGCACGCCAGAAATCAAGCCCACTGCGGCGGCAGTACCACAATCCGGCTGCCAGCGCGCCGAGACAGCCACCGTGAAAGGACATACCGCCTGACCAAGTTGCCGGTATTTCCAGGGGATGTGCCAGGTAGTAGGCAGGATTGTAAAAGAAGACATATCCCAGCCTGCCTCCGACGATTACCCCGACAATGAGCACGAGGTTGAGGTTGTCGAGCTTGGCCAGCAGCTCTTGCCAACCAAACCGCCTTGCCTGCCTGGCAACCAGCAGGTAGGCGCTGACAAAACCAATGACATACATCAGCCCATACCAGCGCAACTGTAAGGGACCAATGGAAAAAAGAACCGGATCTATGGTGGGATAGGAGATCATGCTGCACGCCTCGTTTTCCTCTTTTTTATATGCGGCCCAGCCGTTTCAAGTGCACCTGCAAAACAGAGATGGCCGCAGGGGTCACCCCGGAAATGCGAGCTGCCTGACCCAGTGAGCGTGGCTGAATGGTGCTGAGCTTTTCAACTACTTCATTGGACAGGCCTGGCAAGCCCCGGTACTGGAAGTCTTCTGGCAGTTCCATGCGTTCCAGCCTGCGGAAGCGCTCCACCTGTTCTTCCTGTCGCTGAATATAGCCCGCATACTTGACCTGCAGCTCGATTTCATCGGCAACCATGCCCTCTTCCTCAAGGATACAGGGTGTTTCTGCCAGGGCAGCGAGCTGTGCCAGGCGTTTTACATTCAGCTCGGGCCGCCGCAACAGTTCCTCTAGGCTGAGTGTTTGCTTCAGCGGACTTGAACCAAGTTCCGCCAACTGTTGGTTAACCGCTGCAGTCGGCTTGATTCGGGTGTTTTCGAGTTTGTCTAGACAGGTCTGGATACGATTTTGCTTGTCGCTGAATGCCCGCCAGGCAGTATCGTCCAACAGGCCTACTTCCCGACCAATGGCGCACAGGCGCATATCCGCGTTATCTTCACGCAAAAGTAGGCGATACTCTGCCCGCGAGGTGAAGAGGCGATATGGTTCTTTGGTGCCAATGGTAACCAGGTCATCAATGAGCACACCGATGTAGGCCTGGGAGCGGTCCAGGACCAGCGGTTCCTCTTCCCGGCAGTAGCGGACACTGTTGATACCGGCCATCAGCCCCTGGGCAGCAGCCTCCTCATAACCCGAGCTGCCGTTGATCTGGCCTGCAAAAAAAAGACCGCGCACTGCCTTGGTTTCAAGCGATGGTTTCAGCCCGCGCGGATCGATGAAATCATATTCAATGGCATAGCCTGGTCGCATGATTCGTGCCGATTCCATACCCGGAATGGAATGCACCAACTCAATTTGGGTAGCCAGCGGTAAACTGGTGGAGATGCCGTTGGGGTAGATCTCCACAGTGTCCAACCCTTCTGGTTCCAGAAAAATCTGGTGGCGCAACTTGTCTGGGAAACGCATGATCTTGTCTTCCACCGAAGGGCAGTAGCGTGCACCAATACCTTCGATAACCCCGGCATACATGGGCGATTGGTCGATCGAGCCCCGGATGATCTCGTGGGTGGCTTCCGTGGTGTAGGTGATGTGGCAGGGGCGTTGCGGCAAGATCGGTGCTCCTGGCGGGGTGGAAAAGGAAAAAAAGGTGACAGGATCATCACCATGCTGCGCCTCCAGACGGGAATAGTCAATGCTGTTGCCGGCGATACGGGGCACAGTGCCGGTTTTCATGCGGCCCACGCTAAAGCCCTGGGCCTTGAACCATTGGGCCAAAACAGTTGACGGAAAATCGCCCAGGCGGCCGGCGGCAAAATTTTTCAAACCCACATGTACCAAACCGTTTAAAAATGTACCTGTGGCCACCACAATGGCCCGCACCCGCACCACCTCATCTAACGAGGTGCGCAAACCCCATACCCGGCCTTTGTCCACCAGGATTTCATCCACCATAGCCTGGCGTACAGCCAGCCCTGGCTGGGTTTCGAGCATTCCCTTCATGCGCAAGCGGTAGTGGGTGCGATCGGCCTGCGCACGGGATGAACGTACTGCCGGGCCTTTACTGGTGTTGAGGCGGCGAAATTGAATGGCGGTGGCATCAATGTTTTTGGCCATTTCTCCGCCAAGTGCATCTATTTCTCGCACCAGATGTCCCTTGGCCAGGCCACCGATGGCCGGATTGCAGCTCAGGGCGCCAATGGTGTCGGCATTGATCACACACACCAGGGTGCGGCAACCCAAACGGGCAGCGGCCAGGGCCGCCTCGCAGCCGGCGTGGCCTGCGCCGATAACGGCAATATCAAAATCCAACATGGTTCAACTCAAAGAAAAAATGACTGCACTCAAGGCGCATGGATAAAACATATAACCAAGGCATGCACGGCAAACAAATTCAGGGAGGCAGATGTAGGGTAGCATATAAAAAGGCGCAACTATACGGAGGAAGGCCGCACCCTGCAAGTAACAAAAAAGTACGGAAAGCTACGGATCGGCGCCAAAAGTAACCCTACCAACTGATAAAGGCCCAGGTGGGCCGATGCTGGGGTCGGAGCAACAAAGAGCCGTCATTCTGTTTGGTTGAAATGGAGCGTAGATAGGCGAGCAGACGCATTTCCTCCTGCTTGTTTAAATCAGGCAGCATCCAACTGTAGCTGGCACAGGCCTCCTCAAGACTGTTATAGCTGCGTTCACCATCACCATAAACATAGGCAAGTGTAGCATGATAACCCAGCTGGTAGAGGGCGTTGAGCGTATAGATGTAATCTGGCCCTTGCCGCGGCTGGCGACCCACCGCGGCAAAGGCTGCCGGATCAAAGGGGCCTGCACCCACCCGGTCGACGACCACCCGTTTTTGCCGACCATAGGTGCTCAAACGCTTCAGTGCAGCCAAAATATCCCGCACCGACAGGGAACGGGACGCCACAACAAGATCATGGGGAACAAGGCCCAGGGCCTCCCAATTGTCTGTCCAGGAGGCGCATACCGTATGGACATTGTGCCTGTTTTCCTCTGCGGCCCGTTTGCGTACCTGGGCTAACATAGCGGTGGAAAAGTCCAGACAGGTCACCTGGCGCACCTGGGCTGCCAGGGGAATGGCCAGAGTGCCTGGGCCTGAACCCACGTCCAGCACTGACCAGTCTGGCTGGGGTGCCAGCAGATCCAGGCACTGTCGTTCAAAGGAAGAACGTTTGTGCCGGGCGGCAAAGGAGGTGGCACGTCCGTCCCATGCTGTAGCTTGTCTAGCTTCCCAGCCAGCATCATCTTGTGCTTGTTGCCACAGAACACCCCAATCTAGATCTGCGTAACGCACCATTTCTCCTTTTTCCTGGGAACAGGGAAATACGTTGACAGGGAATAGGCTCAACGGGTACATTTTCATCTTTTGGGCAGTGGTTTGCCTTGGCTTCCCTGTATACGCTTAACCTGTGATTTTGGCGTATTTATACGATGTTTCAAAAGCAAGAGGAAGTAAGCAGGCCCTGCTTCATCCCCAATCTACTATAATAAAGGATAGCCAGTATGAGTAAAAGAACTTTTCAACCCAGCCGCATTTCACGTTCCCGTACCCACGGTTTTCTTGTTCGTATGCGTACCCGTTCCGGACAGGCAGTGATCAAACGAAGAAGGGCCAAGGGTCGCAAACAACTCGCTCCGTAATGTTGTGGGAGGGAACCACACGTTTCCCCGTGGGCAGCGCCTGCGCTTAAACCGCGAATTCCAGCAGGTATACAGGGAGGGAAAGAGGCGACATGGCAAGGGGTTTAGCATCATCACCACCCCCAACAGTCTCCATGTCCGCCGTATGGGCATCAGCGTGCAACGCAAGGTAGGCACCGCAGTGCGACGCAACCGGATCAAGCGGCTTTTTCGGGAAGTTTTCCGGTTGCATCAGGAACAGTTTCCGCGGGCCAGCGATATTGTCATCACCGTGCGTCCTGATTTTTGTTTTGATACCCTTATGGTGCTTGAACAAGAGGTTGCTAGAGTTTTGCAACAAGGCGGTACAGCATGAATTCTGGCGGACCTGTCTCCACCTGCCAGTCCGAGGGCCCCGGCCTTAGCCAGCACCATGGGCGCCTAGGCTCGCCATGGCGTTGGCCGCGCCGGGCTTTGGTAGCCCTGTTACGTAGCTATAAACGTTTTCTTTCTCCTCTGCTTCCACCTTCCTGTCGTTTCACCCCAACCTGCGCAGAATACGCCATGGAGGCCGTGGGCAAGTACGGCGTATGCAAGGGTATCTGGCTGGCTGGTTGGCGGGTGCTCCGTTGCAATCCCCTCTGCAGGGGTGGTTACGACCCTGTACCATGAGGATAAACCAGCTTCCACACAACGCCCACACCGAACCTGAACCATTGCTTCGGCCAGTCAGCCTGCGCCGAATTTCCCCAAGGTGTTGACCCATGGATCTGTACCGGACCTTTTTGGCCATTGCGCTTTCTTTTCTCATTCTGCTGGGCTACCAGTATCTTTTTGCTCCGCCCATGCCCGAGCAGGAGCCGGCCCCGGCCGGCACGCCAACACAAACAACCACCCCCGATCCCAGTGAAACCCAAACCACTGCACCCACTGTACCAGGCACCCCAGCCCCCAGCCCGGCAGTAGCAGAGGTAGTGGTCGACCCCGATGCCCGTGACATCACGGTGGACACCCCACTCTATACCGCGGTTATTTCTGAACAGGGTGGCTCCATTAAGAGCTTTCTGCTCAAACAGTACCGTTCCGGGGTACAAAAAGACTCTGGCCCCATGGAACTTGTCCCTGCAAGCAATCCAGCCACAAGACCTCTGCTTTTTTCCCTGGACAACGGCACCGGGACCAATCTGCCGTTCTTTAAGGCAGAGGGTGCGCAGACCCATCTCAATGTCAACCAGGGGCAGGCTGAACTGGTCATGACCGCAACCATGCCCGAAGGCGTGCAGGTGGTGCGCACCATGCGTTTTTCCAGCGACAGTTATCTGATTGCAGTGCAGTACAGCGTGGAAAACGCTACTGATCGGCCGGTGCAGGTATCGCCTGCCCTGGTGTGGTACAGTGTCCCCTTCCCGCATGTCAATCCGCCCAGTTCATACCTGTTTGCCGGTCCAATGGCCTATATCAACGACGAGCGTATTGAGGTCAAGGGCAAGGAGCTGGGCAAGGGTCCGGTTATCCGGCAAGGTACAATCAGTTGGACAGGATATGCGGATAGCTATTTTATTACCACCATTATGCCGGAATTCACTGATTCGCAGACCCTGACCATCCAGGAAACAGGTGCCGGCCGTGGCAGCAGCCGAAGCACTCTGTCGCAGGGCCTGGCAACCCTACAACCCCATGACAGCAAGGCCTACAGCTACACCCTGTATATGGGACCAAAGAAACTCACCATCCTTGAGGAAGTGGGGCACAATTTGGCCCAGGCTGTGAACTATGGCTGGTTGGATATCATTGCCAAGCCCATGCTCTGGTTGCTGAACTTTTTCCACGGCTTTGTCAAAAACTACGGTGTAGCCATTATCCTGCTCACCATTGTCATCAAACTGGTGTTCTGGCCCATTACCCAAAAGGGCATGAAGTCGATGAAGAATATGCAGAAGCTTCAGCCCAAAATAGCAAAATTACGTGAAAAATTTAAAGACGATCCAGCCAAAATGAACCAGGAGATGATGAGTCTGTATAAGACCTACAAAATAAATCCCCTGGGCGGCTGTTTGCCAATGCTCATTCAAATTCCTTTTTTCATTGCCCTGTATCAGGTACTGATCGCGGCAATTGAACTGCGGCACGCCCCGTTCATGCTGTGGATCAACGACCTGTCCGCACCGGATCGGCTCTGGCTGGGTTTTGACATTCCCTACCTGCATGGCATGCCGATTCTGACTCTATTGATGGGCGCATCCATGTACCTGCAGCAAAAGATGACACCAACCGCTGCTGACCCGATGCAGGCGCGTATCATGCAGTTGTTGCCCATTATTTTTACCTTCATGTTTATCAATTTTGCCTCAGGCCTTGTTCTGTATTGGTTTATTAATAACCTGCTCTCCATGCTCCAACAGTATCTGATCAACCGCAGCAGCAATGTCAGTAAGGCCTGAGTTTTGTATTTGAGGACCATAGCCATTATGACCAAAGGAAAAGACTTTTATGGAACAGAAATAGCCGATGTGATCGAACAAGCCTGTAAGGAACTAGGTGTTCCCCAGGAAAATCTCGATATCACCGTGCTTGAAACCGGCTCGACCGGCATATTTGGCCTGTGCAAGAAGAAGGCACATATCCGGGTGCAGGTGAAAAAAAGTACGATCCATGCAGAAACCCCTCCTGTGGAGACGGACAAGCAAACAGGGGCTCAGCAGCCAGAGCAAAACGAGTATCCGCCGGCAAAACAGCAGGGCAGTGGCCGGGGCAAAAGAAAAGGGCCTGGCAGGAAAGCGGTGGCGGAAAAAGCTCCTGATCCCGCTGCAGAAGACAAGCAGACCACAGCAGCGACAAGCGGCGAGCTACAGTCTGATCCAAGCGAGCAGGGTGCCCCTACTGCAGACGAAGACAACGGTACTGGCCCAGTTCCGGAGGATCTGGCACGTATCGAAGAGAAACTGACGCGGCTGCTCACCCTCATGGAATTGCCCTCCACTGTCCGGGTGGAATACACAGACAACACCGTTGTGTGCACCATCAGTGGTGCACACGAACAGTATATTGGTGGTCAGGATGGTAAAATTCTCGACAGCCTGCAGTATCTGTTGCGCAAGATGATCGGCCCGCATCTGCCGGACCGGACTACCTTGAGTCTTGATGCTGCTGGTTACCGTGAACAGCGCTTTGAGCAGTTGCGCCAACAGGCAACAGAATTTGCCGCACAGGTTAAGCAAAGTGGCAAAACCAGGGCCATCTCTGGTCTGAATCCTGCTGAGAGGCGCGCGGTCCACCTGGCCTTGCAGCAGGACAGCGGCGTACGCAGTCGCTCGGTGGGTTCGGGCCTGTTCAAAAAAATCCTCATCTACAAGCCGGGCAAGGAAAACAAGGGCACTGCCACAAGACGTCGGGGCGGTTCAGGTGTTCAACAGGATAACGACTGATACTATTGCAGCCATTGCCACCCCACCCGGTGCCGGCGGGGTGGGTATTGTCCGTGTTTCAGGGACAGATGCCCTATCGCTGCTCAAACAGCTTTTTGTACCCCACCGACCCCGACCATCCTTTGCCAGCCACCGTCTCTATTATGGCAACATCCTGGCCCGGGACGGTACTGTCCTAGATGAGGTTTTGGCGGTGTACATGCAGGCACCGTACACCTATACCCGCGAAGATGTGGTGGAATTTCAATGCCACGCTTCTCCTCTTGTTTTGCAGGAACTGCTGGAGCACCTTTTTACCCTGGGCGCCCGTCCAGCAGAACCGGGCGAGTTCACCAAGCGTGCCTTCCTTTCCGGCCGCATTGATCTCTCCCAGGCCGAAGCGGTCATCGACCTGCTTGAGGCCCGCACCACCACTGGTGCAGGCCTGGCCGCCTCCCAGTTACAGGGGGCGCTGGCCAAGGCAGTCAGTGCCATCCGCGACACCCTTGTTGAACTGATGGCGCAGCTTGAAGTGGCTATTGATTTTCCCGATGAGGATGCAGATATCCTTGACCGGGAAGAGGCTGTTTTGATCTTGCAGCAGCGGGTCATGGCACCAATCAAGGCGCTCATTGCCGATGCCGATCAGGGTCGTCTCTACCGGGAAGGCATGCGTCTGGTGATTGCCGGCCTGCCCAATGCCGGCAAATCCAGTCTGCTCAACGCCCTGCTCAAGGAAGAGCGGGCCTTGGTTACCCCGCATCCTGGTACCACCCGTGACACGATTGAAGAGGGTATGGCCCTGCACGGTATTCCGGTGCAACTCATCGACACCGCGGGCATCCACCTTGACCATGGCGATCCTGTGGAGGCCCTTGGGATGGAGCGGGCCAGAAAGATGATTGCCGAGGCAGATTGCATTCTCTTTCTCATTGACGGCCAAGCCGGTTTCACCGAGGATGCACGGCAACTGTACGCAAGCATTGCCTCTAAGCGGCATGTGCTTGTGCTCAACAAGCGGGATTTGATCACTGAAGAAAGGGAAAAGGAACTACGCACCCTGCTGCCAGCAGTGCAGCCTGTGGTGAGTATCTCTGCACGCAAAGGCGAGGGTATAGAGGCCCTGCAAACAGCCATTCTTGGCATTATTGCTCCCAATCATGGCGGGCTGCAGCGGGAAAACGCGCGCCTTGCCCCCAACAGGCGCCATCGCAGCCTGCTCACCCGAGCCCTGGAAGCCTGCACTGCCTGCCTGGCCACCCTGCAGGCAGGCGCACCGCTTGATCTGCTCAGTGTGGATGTACAGACTGTTCTGGACTGTATCGGTGAAATAAGCGGCCATGCCACCTCAGAAGAGATTCTTGACGCCGTGTTCAGCCGGTTTTGTATTGGTAAATAAAAAGGCCCTTCCATACACTTTGGAAGAGCCTTTGTGGTAGGACTGCCCATCCATCCCAGCAGTCAACAGGGTGTGATTTGCCTTGTTTTCATTTTTTCGATAACCACGCCTGCCGCCCAGTTGCCCTCATATAATCCATGGGGTTGATGGGCGCTCCCTGGTAGCGTATTTCATAGTGCAGATGGGTACCTGTGCTTCTGCCAGAATTGCCAGCCAGGCCAACCGTATCCCCTGGGGTGACGCTGTCGCCGACCTGCACCAGGCGTTTGCTCAAATGGGCGAACACGGTTTCATAGCCGTTGCCGTGGGAAACGATGATATTCTCGCCATAGTCGGGTGAATAGCCGGAACTGACCACTCGGCCGTTACCGGTTGCCTGGACCTTGTCTCCCCTTTTTGCTTTGAAATCCACGCCTTCGTGGAAGGCCCGGCGACCGTTGATCGGATCCCGCCGGCTGCCAAAAGGTGAGGTGATGGATGTACCTATTGGTGTGCCTAAAGGCAGGTTGGCTAGCAAATCCAAGGCCTTGGCTGCATTATCCTGGCCTGTTTCCGTGTTTGGCGGAGCAATGAAAAGGCCACCGCTATGAGCCGGATCCTCCTGCACCAGCACCTCGACTCCAAGCTGGTTTTGTAAGGTCTGGGCCAAACAGGTTTGCTCATCGAGTGAGGCTTTTTTCTTGAGAAACGGTGCGTTGCCAGTGGCTCGTCCAGAGGTGTTTATGCCCGTGCGACCTGTCTGGCGTACCCGGGCAGTCTGCACAGTCTTTGCAGAGCGCGTTTTTTTGGCAGCTTGCGCGACCTTAGCCTTGGGCTTGGCCTTTACCGACTGTTTTTGTGTTGTTTTTTTGGTGGTGCGTGTTGTCGCCTGTACCTTGGTATCAGCCTGCAAGCGTACGATTTGACCTTTTTGCGCAGTTTGAGGCCGGGTGCTTTGTTTATTACCAGCCTGGCGGGTAATTTTCTGATTTGTTGTCTTTTTGGCGCTTCCGCTCAAGGCTGCTGCGGCATGCAGTGTGGCGGTGGGCAGTAAGAGCAGACCAATGGCCAAGGTGCATAAAAAACAGGTCTTAAGGGGGGGATGCAGACAACGGGTACGGGTTATCGTATCCATGGAATTTTTTATTTGATTGAATAAACCGATTCCGCAATGCAACCGAATTGGCGCACACAAAACCGCTCCATTGAAAAAATGTGCTCTGTCAAAACTTTCAGGAAACAGCCCACACAAAACAAAGACAGCACCATTCCCTGAAAGAGCTGGAAAAATCACGACATATTAACGATTCGTTGCATTGCCATTGCACTGTACAACCATTGCTGAAAATGCAGGGTTGCAAACAAGTATCATCTAGTCAAAGTGCAGACAATGTTCTTTTATACATGCCGCACCAGGGCTTTGCAAGCAAAAGACCACCAATCCAGAAAAATAGGGTGTTGCAATTCGAGAAATTCGGGTGGTTAGACAATAAAAAACCCCGTCCAGCGGCGGTCTGCTTTCAGAGACCTGGGCATGGGCGGGGCGAGCAAAGTCAAAAAATGGTTGTTATGCTTGTTTGAAGCTGTCGGCGTACAGTTTGGCAATGGCGGCAACCCCATCATCGCTCAGGTAGCGAGTACCGGAGCCGACAAAGGTGGAGAAGTGGATTGCCGGAGCATCTTCCTGCCAGGAGCCATCTTTCCAGGTAAACCAGCCTTTCCTGGTTTGGTCATAGACATGCAGGGGCCGATTGAAGAGTTTGGCCAGCTCCACGGCCCAGCCAGTGCCACCTTTGACTGATTGGTCATCGAGAATCGTACCAATGATAAAGACCTGATGGCCCTTGTTGACGATATGAAAGATGGTCTGCAAAACCCGGCGGATTTTTTCTGTTTCGTAGTAGGTGCGGTTCATCATCCGGGATGCGATTTCCATGCTGATATCGCCTCGCTGCAGTTCGGCCTCGCTCAGCAGCACTGTATTGCGATCACGCTCGAGTTTGTGCCCTTCAAAAGTATAGACTACCTCCTGAACGCCGTACTGTTCCGCATATTCGCCAAAAGCCGTTTCTGCGCCCTTGAGGCCACCATGGTAGAGTGTGCAATCTTTTGCTTGCATAGAAAGTGATGTCAGGTTGAGGCTGAAGAAAAAGGTGCCAGAAAATGGCACCTGTTGTTTTATTGTTTTACTGCTTTGAAAAATACCCGCCAAGGAGCTGGATATCCCTCTATAGTACGCGACGGGTCTTGCTTGTCAATGAAATCTTGGTACGATTCAAAGCGCATCCATTCTGTGCGCCGTTGTTCCTCTGCACTCATGGCATGCCGACAAAAAAGTCGTACTTGTTTGAAACCGCTGCGCATCAGCCAGTTGTGCAGACAGGAGGCCGTGGGCACAAACCAGGTACCCGGTACCTTGGCATAGGTTGTTTCGGGAAAGAGGGCTATGGATTCTGTGCCTGGGATTGCCTGGGATTCCAGCAGGAGCACGCCTCCGGATTTCAGGGCAGCGAGTAGATCTTTCAGCGCTTCCAAGGGAGAGGGCCGGTGGTAGAGTACCCCCATGCAGAAAATGACATCAAAACTCTCCTGAAAAAGATCAAGATCCTCTATACCCAAGAGCTCGGTGCGCAGGCATTCTTGGCGGGCAAAACCATTGAGCAGCCAAAAGGCGTAGTAGTGCTGCACAAAGGGTTCAAAACCAAGGACAAAGGCGGGGTTATGGGCTGCCATCCTGAACATGTAGTACCCGTTGTTGCTACCGATATCGGCAACAACTGCACCACGTAAATCAGGCAGTTCTGGCAAAAGCCGGTTCCATTTGCGCTCGCTGCGCCATTCGGCATCAACCTCGATTCCAAACACAGAAAAAGGGCCTTTTCGCCAAGGCATAAAGGCACGCAGGCTCTGGTACACTAGTGCCTGCTCTCCGGGGTTGAGGGTATTGGCACGGCCGATGGTGACTACATCGCTGCTCAAATCGCAGTCTGCAGCGTGTAGATGGGCAACGCTGGCCAATGGTTCCTGGTAGCGAAGAAAGCCTTTTTTCTTTTGCCCCACCCAGGCAGCCTTTGTAGCCAAGCGGGCGCGGAGGGCGGCAATATCTGCGCCTGGAAAACGCAAGAGCCAGTCGTTTTCCATGGTCAGCGCTTTAAGGCCACGATGGAGCAAAAGTTGAACCAGGTAAAAAAAGGTTCCACTTCGACAAAGCCTGCTGCCTGCAAAAGTTGCACATTTTCCTGCAGCGAAAAGGGTACCAGCACATTTTCCAAAGCTTCCCGCTTGGCCGCAATTTCCAGCTCAGAATAACCGCGCGCCCGTTTAAAGTTGTGGTGGATGGCAATGAAATCCCGGTTCAGGGCCGGGGCATGGGCAATGGTTTTTTCGCTCAACAAGAAAATACCGCCCTGGGGCAAGGCTTCATAAATCCGGCGGACAAAGGCCTGCCGGGCCACGGGCCGCACAAATTGCAGGGTATAATTGCACAACACCGCCCTGGCATCTGTGAGTGGACAGGTGATGATGTCTCCCTCCTGAAAGCGTACAAAAGCGCTTTGTACTGTATCCTGAATTTTGCTGCGCGCCTGCCTGAGCATGGCGGGCGCGTTGTCCACACCAACATAGCGAAAGCCACGACCAGACAGCCGTTCAACCAGGGCCAGGAGACCTGTACCCACGGAACACCCCAAATCATATATCAGGGCGCCATTGGGCAGCCGCCTGGCCAGCAGCTGGGCCATGGCATCGATCACCAGGTGGTAACAGGGAACGGAGCGGTCCAGCATGTCGTCAAAAACCGCAGCCACCTCCTCGTTAAAGGAGAAATCCTCCTGCACCGCATCTGTACGAAAAATGCGGTCTCGCTCTTTAGCAGGTGCGGTCCCTGGGCCGGTATGTTCGGTGCTTGCTGTCATCCTTCCAGTTCGCGTACCGCGCCCTTGTCTGCTGAGGCGGCAAAGCGGGCATAGGCTTGCAGTGCCCTGGAGACCAGGCGCTCCCGTTCGGGTGTATAGGCCTGGGCACCACGTTCCTTTTCCTTTTGTCTGCGCACGGTCAGTTCCTCTTCACTGACGGCTAAGGTGATGGTGCGGTCTGGAATATCAATATCAATACGGTCGCCATCCCGCACCAGGGCAATGGGTCCGCCGCTGGCCGCCTCGGGGGATACATGGCCAATGGACAGACCAGAAGTGCCTCCGGAAAAACGGCCATCGGTGATCAGGGCGCAGGCTGCACCCAGATGGCGAGACTTGAGATACGAGGTGGGATACAACATCTCCTGCATGCCGGGTCCGCCCTTGGGTCCTTCATACAGAATGCACACCACGTCACCAGCCTGTACCGAACCATCGAGAATGCCTGCACTGGCTGCTTCCTGCGAGTGAAACACCCGGGCAGTACCGGAAAATTTGAGGATAGTGGCATCAACTCCGGCCGTCTTGACGATGCAGCCCCTGGGCGCAATGTTGCCAAACAAAACAGCCAAGCCACCATCTTGGGAATAGGCGTGGGCCACATCCCGAATGCAGCCCTTTTCCCGGTCAAGATCAAGCTCTTCATAGCGGGTGTGTTGCGATCCCATAACCAGGTTGCGTTTGCCACCCGGCGCACTGCGATACAGGTCCCTGGCTGCATCGCTGGCACTTGCTCGCATGAGGTCGTAGCGTGCAAGGGCTTCGGCAAGGGTCAGGCCATCTGCTCGATACACGCTGGTATCGAGCAGACCTGCCCGGTCTAGTTCGCCCATGATCCCTAAAATACCACCCGCCCGGTTAACATCTTCCACATGGTGGGAAGAGCTGGGCGCTACCTTGCACAAGTTGGGCACCTTGCGCGAAAGCGCATCGATATCGTTCATGGTGAAATCCACCCCAGCCTCCTGGGCCATGGCTAACAGGTGCAGCACCGTATTGGTGGAGCCGCCCATGGCAATATCCAGCGACATGGCATTGAAAAAGGCGGCGCGGCTGGCAATGGAACGGGGCAACACCCGGGCATCCCCCTTCTCGTACCAGGCGTGGCACATTTCGACAATGCGCTCGGCCGCAGCGTCAAACAGGTCAAGCCTGGCGGCATGGGTGGCCACCACCGTGCCGTTACCGGGTAGGGCCAGGCCAAGGGCCTCGTTGAGACAGTTCATGGAATTGGCGGTGAACATGCCCGAACAGGAGCCGCAGGTGGGGCAGGCGCTGCGTTCCACCTCGGCCAGATCTACATCGCTGACTTGGTCATCTGCTGCCATGACCATGGCGTCGATCAAATCGAGCGAACGGCCCAAGGCACGGCCAGCCTCCATGGGCCCGCCAGACACAAATATCGCCGGGATATTCAAACGCATGGCTGCCATGAGCATACCAGGGGTGATCTTGTCGCAGTTAGAGATACACACCATGGCATCCACGGTATGGGCGTTGCACATGTATTCAACAGAATCGGCAATCAGCTCGCGTGACGGCAGGGAGTAGAGCATGCCCAAGTGGCCCATGGCAATGCCATCGTCAATGGCAATGGTATTGAATTCAGCGGCAAAACAGCCCAGCCCTTCAATGTGCCGCTTCACCCGTTGGCCGATCTCGTGCAGGTGCACGTGCCCCGGTACGAACTGGGTAAAGGAGTTGACCACAGCAATGACCGGGCGGCTCATCTGTTCTTCACTGCGACCATTGGCCCGCCATAGGGCCCGCGCCCCGGCCATGTGCCTGCCTTCGGTGCTGGTTGCACTGCGCAGCTTCTGTTTCATATCCGCTCCATTGTGTTCAAAAATTATTTCTTTTTTAAAACTTTCTACCAAATCACGACATACTATCCTGGGAACAGCCGTGCGACAACAGGAGATTAGCGTCAGGATTACAGCCACACTCAACAGCACACGCGAGTTCCCTACCTCAAACTGGCTGGGAGCCAAAGCCTGCAAATGGCAAGGAGCAATGTGCCCCTGCCGATGAAGATTAACCCGTTTGTGCACAAGTATTTATTGGTCTAGAAACGCGAGGCACTCCCTATGTTTTCCCTTCGGGAGAATGTTCCCACCGTGTGAAGAAACAGTTGTTTTCACGTAAACAATCTGGTATGCATGGTATCCGGTGTGTGGAGGCAGCAGTTCCGGCCTCTTTTTTTTTAACCTTTTCCCAGGCTGACAACGATCACCACAGGATAACCCATGACACAGAACGAAATTCAACCCGCCGGGGCGGCGGAAGACAACGCCTTTGAAGACATCAGTTTTGCCGAACTCTTTGAACAGGATGATCATAATACGGTTATCAATGTAGGAGAAGTGGCGCTAGGCACCGTAGTGGGGCTGGCAGGCGACGCGGTGCTCATAGATGTAGGCGACAAAGCCGAGAGTTACATTCCCCTGACCGAATTCCGGCACGAAGATCCGGACAGGGAGATTGCCATTGGTGATCAGTTCGAGGTTTACATAGAAAAACGTAAAGAAGAAGGCGGTCTGCTCCTTTCCCGGGAAAAGGCCATTGCCATTAAGGTGTGGGAACAAATTGCCCGCATCCAGGAAGACGATGGCACCATCGAAGGCCGCATTGACAACCGGGTCAAAGGCGGCATGTCGGTGGATATCGGTGTTCCTGCCTTCTTGCCCTATTCGCAGATCGACCTGCGTCCGGTGAAGGATCTTGATGCCCTTATTGGGGAAATCTATGAATTCAAGATTCTGAAATTCAACCGTAAACGCAACAATGTGGTGATTTCACGGCGGGTTATCCTTGAAGAGGAGCGTAGCGCCCTACGCGAGCAGATGCGCGAAACCCTGCAAGAAGGACAGATTATCCGCGGCGCCATCACCAATATTACAGATTACGGTTTGTTCATCGACTTGGGCGGCATGGACGGACTTTGTCACATCACCGATTTGTCTTGGGGCCGGGTGTCGCACCCCTCCAAACTCTACAGTGTGGGTGAGGAGCTTGAGGTGAAGATCCTCAAGTACGACAAGGATTCCAATCGTATCTCCCTGGGCGTAAAACAGCTCAAGCCCGACCCGTGGGAGCGAGTGCCCGAGTTGTATGCTCCGGGTGCACGGGTTCCCGGCAAAATCGTTTCCATCACCGACTACGGTGTCTTTGTTGAACTGGAAGAGGGCGTAGAAGGATTGGTGCATATTTCGGAGATGAGCTGGTCGAAAAAGCCTAAACATCCCTCCAAGATTGTGGGCGTGGGCGATGCCATTGAGGTGCAGGTACTCAAGGTAGAGGCCGACACCAAGCGCATATCTCTGGGCATGAAGCAGCTTCTGCCTAATCCCTGGGATGTGGTGGAAGAGAGCTATCCGTTGGGTGCGATTATCGAAGGAAAAATCAAAAACATCACGGATTTTGGTATATTCATCGGTATTGAAGAGGGTATTGATGGCCTGATCCATGTTTCTGATTTGTCCTGGACCGAGCGCATCAAGCATCCTTCCGAGAAGTATGCCAAGGGGGAAACCATCCAGGCGGTTGTGCTCAAGATCGACAAGGAAAACGAGCGCTTCTCCCTGGGAATTAAGCAGCTTGAGCCCGATCCATGGCAGGCTGCAGTCACCAACTATCCCATTGGCTCCACGGTGGAAGGCGCCATCACCAACGTGACCGACTTCGGGATCTTTGTTCAATTGGAAGAAGGCATCGAAGGCCTGGTGCATGTTTCCGAAATATCCAGGGAAAAAATCAAGACCCCGGTGGATATGTTCAAGGTGGGTGACACCCTTCAGGCTATGGTTATCAATGTTTCT
The DNA here is from genome assembly GCA_040776885.1 of Desulfobulbus sp. Taxonomy (GTDB): domain Bacteria; phylum Desulfobacterota; class Desulfobulbia; order Desulfobulbales; family Desulfobulbaceae; genus Desulfobulbus. The sequence goes on from JAXGZR010000003.1 coordinate 277,973, forward strand.
GCCGATGACCGCAAGATAGGGCTTTCCATCAAGGCTCTGCAGGAAAAAGAAGAAAATCATGGCGTGATTCCAGAAGAATACATGCCCAAATCCCAAGGGCCTTCCACTCTGGGCGACCTGTTGAAGGCCGCTGCCGGAGAAAACTCCCAGAAGTAAATCAATGCCATAGTCGTCTGGCAGGACAAAGGCGCTGCCCTGCCAGACATTTGACCATCAGATGCAGCCGCATGCGGCGTGGAAGCCGAACTGCGGCATCGCAAAGGAAGAGAACGTATGTTGAAGCGTGAACTGGTTAATGAAGTTGCACAACAGCTTGGCGATTACTACAAGCAGGACATATCCCAGGCAGTGGATATTATCCTTGAAGAGATCGCCCAGGCACTGATTGAGGAGCGGCGTGTGGAAATCCGCGGCTTCGGCAGCTTTTCTGTGCGTAGTCGTAAGCCGCGCACGACCAAAAATCCCAAAACCGGTAAAATGATGCACATTCCGGAACGGAAAACGCTGCACTTCACCATGAGCAAATCACTGAAAGAGGTGCTTATCAGCAAGAAGTCTGATTGAAGCGCACATAACTTTGCTCGAACCAGGCCAGCATCTCTCACTGGATGCTGGCCTTTTTTATGCCAACGTATGGTCGACCAAGCCCTAGCATCAGTCTCTAAGCTGCCTGTGCGGCAGTGGACTACGGCCGCGCGAGGCGACTAGGGCTGATATATTTCTAAGCTGCCTGTGCGGCAGTGGACAAACACGGCTAGTGTCCACCGCATAGCCCGACTTTCTAAGCTGCCTGTGCGGCAGTGGACTGCCTTCATACGATGAAGCCACCTGTTTGAGCATTTCTAAGCTGCCTGTGCGGCAGTGGACGGTGGGCCTGGGATCAGGTGGGCCTGGGATCATTTCTAAGCTGCCTGTGCGGCAGTGGACGGATTGTGGAGAGCTAGAGACAAGGAATTTTGTTTCTAAGCTGCCTGTGCGGCAGTGGACCAGAGTATATCCCATGCGTTAACCTTTCCTGCTTTCTAAGCTGCCTGTGCGGCAGTGGACGGGCTGGTACGAGGATGAAGCTGATTTTGCAGATTTCTAAGCTGCCTGTGCGGCAGTGGACGCCTGCTGTATTGTCTCCTCGAATACTTTAGCGATTTCTAAGCTGCCTGTGCGGCAGTGGACGGTAGTTTCCGGCGGAGGAAAACACCATGACACAATTTCTAAGCTGCCTGTGCGGCAGTGGACAAGCGTTCGCGTCCTTCCAGGCCTCGACGAGCCTTTTCTAAGCTGCCTGTGCGGCAGTGGACAAGAACAAGATACAAAATAATGACGTAAAAACAGGTTGTCAGAAAAGGAAAGTCCAGAAAACCTTCTCTTAAAAGCTTTATTTTTACTACAATAATATCCGCTGGTTAAATAAGTGGCCAAGTTTTTGGGTTCACATATGATGTGCAGTTACATCGGACAACCGATGCCTTGTAGTGCTACATGGCACCATCTACGCTCAACCCTCATTTACCGAGACCACGGGATATTTTGCACGGTACCGCGCCGTCAAAACAGGGGCACTGTAGCAAAGGGCTGCTCTGGGACAGATTTACTCAATCCATAGCCGGTAAATTGCCCCTCCTGCGGCATTGATGTGATCCGCCTTTCAATAAAAAGCCGCATCACCTGCCCGCTGCTGGCACTTTGCAGGCGGACAAAGGGAAGTCGCTGCCGGGTGTTGTACTTGGCGGCAACGGCTGCAGCCAGGGGTTCTGTCCATTGTCCGGCTCCTTTCTTGTCATAACGGGCCTTCAGCCTGCGGGCCGCGCTTGCTCCCTTGAACTGCCTACGGATGAAGCTGGCATAGCCCTGTACCGTACCGGGCGCAGCCTGCACCGGCGAGATCAGGGCATAGCCGCTTAAGCGTTGCAGTTCTTGCCACAGTTCCAGCAAGTCGGCTTCCTGCCCATGCAGGCGGATCATACCGCCCAGGGTACGATCCAACCCATAGGCAGGAAAACTCAGCGCAATGTGTCCGTCTTCCCGGTTGTTATACCGTGGCAGATAGCGGTGCAGGGCCTGCATCAGGTCGTTTATCACCTGGGGTTGCGTTCGGTCTTCCTGGGGAATGGCGATCAGGTTACAATAATGCGTTTGCATGGCCTACTCCTTGCCGCTCTCACCAAAGACACCGCCCCGAATGAGTACAGCCATGGCAAAATGCTGATCGGCAGGGGCTGGAGCTTTTCCGTCCAGTACCCAGGCGTCGAAAATGGAATAAAAATCTTTCTTCTGCTTAGGCTGGCGGAAGGCCATGCCCAGCGTGGTGACCGAACCATAGGGCTCAACCGCGATGGGAAAGGGCATCTCATCAGCTTCGCCATACCAGGTGTCGATGGTACGGATGGCATTGCCAATTTTTTGTGAGTGCATGCCGGCCTTGCCGTTAATCTGATAGAGCACTTTACTCTTGCGGCTGCCGGTATCCAGAATCAGTTCTTGGGAGGGGTACACCTCCTGTCCATAACCAACCCGCACCTGAGCCTCTATATAGAGGATGGTAAAATCCTGCCCGCTCAGGCCGGCGGCAAGCCAGCCGCTCAGTTGCTCCAACTCGGGGCTTGAATGGGTAAAATCATTGAGGCCGATGCGCTCTACCTGGGCAAAGGTGATGGTTTCACTCCCATTGCGCACGCTCACTGTAATGTCTTCAGCACCCATGCGGTTGCGCCAGAGCCAGCGGGCATTGGCGATATTTGCCGCATAGCGGCGAGCCAGTTCCTGCACGCCCTGGGTTTCAAGATAGGCCTGCACGGTTTTCAACAGGGCGGCCTGATAATCCGGCTTGTTACAGACATAGGGCGTACCGTCAAAGGGCAGCGCCTTGCAGCTCCAGCGTACAATCAGAATGTCTTTGTCGTCATCCAGGGCAGCGGCATCCACCCTTTGCAGATTGGGTTTTTCTATTTCGGCGTCGAGTTTTACCGGGTCAGCGGCTATAGTGCTTTTCAAGCGATTACTGATGGTGCCCCGCACCGACTTTTCCCGAATGGGTACCGGTATGGCGCTTGTCGTATCGTCCTTGCTGTCTTTTTGCCAGAAAAAAGCATCGGATATGTCGAGCTTGCGCTCAAATGCCAGAACACTTGCTGTTTTCAGTTTAGTCGCCACGTTTGTTCCTCCGTGAGTATTTATCGTTCTTCCTGGGTAACAAGATACAAGTCGTTCTCTGCCTGGTGACGGTAGCGCCAGAATGCCCTGGTGAAGTCATGAATGCGGTGCGGGAATACCCACTTGCCCAAACCGTAGACCGCCTCCACATACTGGGCGGGGTATTCCTTGGTGCGACAGTTGGCCAGTTCACCGGCGGCAAAGGCAGGGGCAATGCCCTGATAGCCGAGCGGCATGGGCACCAGCCAGCCGCGGCCGGTTTTGGCGGAACGGGTTTGCCATTGAACCGAGCCGTTTTTTCCAACCGGGATGTGGTGCAGGCAGGCCAAATCAATAAGGACATCCAGGGCGGTGGCTTCGGGCTGATTCTTTTGCAGCTCGGCGGTCAACTCCTCAAGGTCCTTCTTCGCCTCCATCAGGATAAAGGCAGGCACCAGGTGCCTGGTCATCTGCCAGGCATCGTTTAGCAGAAAAAAGTGGGCAGGTTGACGCCCACCAAAGCCGCGCACGCTGCCGCCGGCAATGCGCTGCTGCATCAGCATTTCCTGCACTTGCAGCGCCAATTGCGTGCCTTGATCTTTAGATATTGGTTTTTCCGCCAGCAGTTCCATACCCAGGGTAAGCGTTAGATGGCACTTCCCCTCTTCAACAATGGATGCGGTTTTGCCGCTTTTTAAGAGAGGGTTGCGGGACTGGTTAAAGCTGTAGTCGCTGTAGGGTGTTTGCCGGTAGACCTGGGGCTGGCAGTCGTGGCAGGCAATGAGCACGCCATCGAGACAGAGATTGTTTGCTGCTTCCAGAGTTTGCAGCTTGCGGCTCAAGGCATGTACAGCGCCGAGAAAACCGGTGACAGCTGGAAAACCGTAGGTGATCGGGCTGGAAATGGTGTTGGCGTTTTCAATGTGTATGCGCTTAAAAAGCAGGTATCCGGCTTTTTCCATCATAAAAACACCTCCCTGCCTTCGCGGCGGCTCTTCTGGATGACTTCCTCCATGGTGGTGCGCCACTCTTTTTGCACGGCGTCGCCAAAATCAAAGCGCATGTGTTCAAACTCCTTTTTCAGTAAGGCGTTCAGCCAGTTGGCAAAGCGGGTAGCCACATAGCCGCGCCAGTCATCCTGTGCGCGATCTTCTGCAAAATCCTCCTCGCCTTCCAGCTCTGCACGGCCAGGATCGAGCCAGAGGCGCTCGTTATAGTGCAGGGCATGGGCCTTTTTGCTCCATCCCGGCGGGCTGTTGCCCTGGATGGAGGCGGCCAGCCACAGCACCTGGTCGAGCATAGTGTCGATAATGGTCTTACGGGATTCGCGCACAAGAAAGGTATTGGTCTTGTCTGCAACGAGGGCAAAGAGTTCCTGCAGGGGAGCGCGGCAAAGATAACGCAATTTTTTGTTGAAAAAGGATTGATCGCTTGGGCTGATCTGAAAGCCACGGTGTTGATTGAATACAGGTGGGAGTGATGGGAGCAGATAATTACGCCCGCTTTGCTGGTTGTTCAACCTGCTGACATTTTGCGATTTAGCTCCACCCAGCTTAGTGACAGCCAAATCATGAACGGTGCTATACGACTTTTGTGTTGTGGCATCGTCTTTTTGCTTCTGCTGCTTCGCCTGGCGGGCCTCATCTGAGTATTTAATTTTGTGGACGGCATGGAACAGGTAATTGGCGAGCGAAGTAGGATACAGCGGGATCAGGCAGGCATAGGTGTCATCGTGCTTGGGAAAAAGGAGTTGCTTACTGCGTTCGTCGGTAGTCAAATTTTTGGGTTGCGCCCGGAGGCATTGCGTAAGGAAGCTGTAATTTTCCGTACCGTTCTTGCTACTTGTAGAAATAAAATCCTGCGCTGCCGGATGCTCCTCCAGAATAAGTTGGTATATGCGTCTACCTGCTACAGGGATATTGAGAAAGTCGACAATATTTTTCAAATACCCGGAATGGGCGCCAGTATTGTTGGAGGTTGCATCAATGCAAGGAGATTGCACTGTTCTGGTGGAAACGATTTTTATATTGTTCTCTTTTGTCAAAAGGATGACATTGTCCGTCTGGAGGGCAGAATGTATACCCTTGGCTGTGTGGGTAGCCAGATTCAGTTTCTGCGCGCGCATAAATTCTAACGAGGCATGCAGTTGGGTAAGGAAAGAACCGGTTTCGTATCGTGGTGCCAATCTTTGTCTTTTATTCTCTACGGCGCTTTCCGTTTTGTTTTTGAGCATAGCCACTTCTTTTCTAACCGTAGCTTCCAATTCCTTGACTAAAAATTCACCTAGTGCCCTTTCTAGTTCTTGGTTCGTTATGGTCTGCATTCATCCTCCTGTATCTTCATTCAGCCTAGCCCAATTTCTTAAACGAGCAGGCTGATTTTTACCGACTCTAAATTCAATTATAAAAGGGCTCAGATTTGATTTCAAATTCGATATTAAAAATAAACAGGTAAAAACAATCGATAGCAAAAAAACAACATAAAAACAGAGAATTAAATTACTGCCTATACGGCAGAGCTCTTTTTTTACCCTGAACCGGATATTCAATCAACCCGCCAGAACCCAAACCACTCATGGAAATACCAGCCGTTCTCGTGTACAGGCAGTTGCACCGTGGCATAGCGACAGGCAAGTGAGGCGATGCTCTTTTCCGGCAGCCTCTGCTGCAATTTTTCCAGGCAGGCATAAAGGCCACTGTTCAGCCAGGGAGAAAGGTGAGTATTGCTGTGCGGCAGGGTGAAAGGCTGGAGAATCTTGTTGTGCAGATTACTTTGCTCAAGCCCTTTTTCGTACACCTGTTGCGCAGCATAGGCATTGAAGCCGCCGTCCTCATCCGGCACAAGCAGCCACTCTTCCTCTGCCCGGCCAGCGCGGAAGGGGCTGATAATCTGCAAATGCGCACTGGCCCGATGGGCGCTGTCTGGCTTGTGCCAGCAGGCATTGACAAAGTTGAGCCCATTGTTGTGCATCATCTCCTGCATCACCAGATGCTCCAAGTCTGCCAGGCGCTCCGTAGCCTTGAGCGCGCCTGGCCGCACAATACGGGCAATCGCGCTTATATGGGCAAGCTGCTCCGGGCTGAACAGGGTAGAGCAGTCATGGCTGCCGAGCAGGTGTTCTTTATCTTCAAAACCGGGGTGGAAAAAAACAGGAGAACGTTCAGCGTTTCCTCCACTGTATGCCGCTATCAGGGCCTTGATGTTGAACTGCCAAACCAGCACATTGGGCTGTGAGGCTGTCAAACCTGGTCGGTGCCGCCAGATGCGCCCGGCCAGTTGGATGAGCGAGCGCATGGACGAGGGCTCGACAATGGCCCAGTCATAATCGTGGTCACGCCCGATTTCTGCCACCGGCGAGGCGAGCACAATAAAGATATGGTGCCGGGCATCGCTCTTGTTCAGGGCCTGCTTTATTTCGGGATGGGTAAAGATGCCTTCGGGGTGCGTTTCATCCCGCTTCAGGATACGGTCGAGCTTTTCCTCAAGTTCACTGCGCAGGATCAGTACCTGGCGGGAATGGTAGCAGCAGAGGTGGATGTGGGTGTCTGAGCAGGCCTCCTCCAGTTGCGCCTGATACAGGGCCAGAGCCAGGGCCATGAGCGGGCCGGTGTTGGCCATGCGTATCAGGCCGATGCTGAGCCTTTTGCCGCTTTGCGGATGCACCACATGGTATGCCTGGTGCAGGGAGCGCGCATTTTCCACCAGCACTTTGGCCAGGCGGCCATAAAATCTGGCCGGTTTTTCCGTGTATTGCGGCAGCGATGTCAGGATTGTGCCCATCCGGCGTACCGGTTCTTTGCGGAGAAAGGCGGCCCGCTGTGCCACAAAGTGCTGGTGTTTTTCCTCAAAAAAAGCGGTATCCGGGCAGGGCTCTGCCTGGCAGCGTTTTTCATCAAACCAGGCGCAGACGACTGGCTTTTGCGGCAGGTTTCGGCTTTTGTTCCAGAAGAAGCGGCCGGCCTGATAGGCCTGGAAGAGGCCGGCTACAAAGTCGGGTGTCAGGGTTGCTGAAGAGAGCACGATCCGGGAGCCGCACAGGCCTGCCAGATGCACCAGTCGCGCCAGGGCCGGCAGGTCTTCCTGGCTGAAGTCGTCCGGTTCATCCAGAATTAAATCGCTGCTGAAAAGCCGCAGCCAGGGCACGATATAGCGCCCGCCGCGTCTGCACTCCGAGGCCTGCATGAGGTGATCGATGGTGCAGGCAACCACCGGAGTAAAGAGCAAGTCCCGCGCCTTATCCTCCGCCAGCACCACGTGGAATTGTTTCTGGAGAAATTCTTGGGATGCTTCCCAGGCTCCGCCTTCCACCACATCGCCATCTGCCACAAGCGGTGCCAGGGCGCTGCCGCTTTGTTCCTGCTCAGGGTCTGGCGCCCGGTCTTCCTGCTGCCACAGAAACAGTTCGCGGCTGGCGGCTCCACCCACCAGCACTGCCAGTTGTGTATCGCTGAGGCCAAGGTTTTCCCTAAAGCTTGCCCCTGTTTGCAGGGTCAACACCCGCAGGCCGAGAGCGATGGTGAACCTGGCCCCATGCTTTGCATCGGCAAGAGCATAGATAATGCGGGCATTGCCGATGGTTTTGCCGCAGCCGGTGGAGGCCATATTGACGCCGAAAAATCCCTGTTCAGCGCTGGCCTGCCGCAGAGAGAGAGCCAGCTTGTAGGCCTTGTTTTGCCAGGAAAAGCGCGGAACAGCGGTCGGTTTAATCAGAGCATCGTGTTGTGCCAGGGTCGGCAGGTTAGCGGCAAGCGCGGGCAGAAGGCGGGCAAAATGGGCGGTGCAGTGGGCCACACCCAGCAAATGTTGATCCAGATACTGTTTGACCAGCACCTTGCCCTTATGGCGGCAGGTGTTGGCAACCAGTTCCGTGGCTGAGCCTGCCGCATCAGGCTGCTTGTGCTTCAGGGGATCGGTCTTGCTATTTCCCTTTTGTTTTCCCGGCTTTTCGTTGGAATAGGTATAATCACCCAGCATCAGGGCCAGACGGCTGGAGTGCAAAAGCAAGGGGTCGGCAATGGTTGTGTTGCCGCTGTTGTTGCTGTTGTCGCTCTCGCCGGACTTGGCCAGGGCCATAAGCGGTGGATGGTTGAGCGCCTTTCTTGCCCAACGGCTGAGCTGCTTCTGCCAGGCCTCACTATGAAGAACCAGACCGTCGAAAGACCAGAATGTTGCCATTTCGGTACAGGCCGCCACTGCCCTGGGGTTACGCACCCAATGGTCGACCGGGGTGAGTGTTTCGTAGAAGGCAAGCAGGTTTTTCCTGAGCTGGCCTGTATTTCTCCTTGCATACTTGCGCGTCTGCTCCTGGAACCAATCCCCCTCTTCAAAGGGCAAGCGGTGATGGCTGACCACAAGCCAGGCCAGCCATTGCGCCAAAGGGGGCAGGGCAGACAAAGTTGTTTGCCGCAGATCTGCCTCCTGCCAGTGCACAAACGGGATGGGCTGAGCCTGCAGATAGCCATCCAGGCTGCAAAAACGCCTGAGCCACTCTTCATCGCTGCCAGCGCCTTCAATCAGCCATTCAAACAGGCGCAGGGAAATCCATTCATGGCGGTAGGGGTCACCTGTAAAGGCTGCCCCTGCAAAGAGCTTGCCCTGAAAACCAATGGTGGATTTGCCAAGATCATGCAGCAGGGCGGCAAGCGTTGCCATGATCTGGATGCAGTGAGCAGACAGCCAGTTATTTTCCCATTTTGTGTTGCGAAAGGGCTGTGCCGTTACATTGACCGGCACCCTGCCCTGGCTATCAAAACGATCCCTGTTGCCCACCACCCACACAAGCTGGGAGCGGCTGCGGCTTCTGAGCCAGTGACAGGCAACAGCTGTGCTTTTGCTGGCACTTTTCCTTAGGAGCTTGTGCACCGTCTGCAGACCCTCTTCTGTCATGACCGTGCGCCAGGTGGTATCGCCGATACGATCGGCAAAGGCGTCCAGCACCCGGCGGGTGCGTTTATGGGCCTTTTTTTCGCACTGGGACACAAAGAGCACCATCATGGTAGGCTCCCCCTGCTATCGTGGATTTTCGTCTGACCCAGGTTTTCTGCGCCTCTGGAAGACAGAGCCATCTGTTTGACCTGGGCAAACATGAAATCCAGCGCCTTGTGGCGGGTAAACAGTTCCAGGGTTTCCTGGCGAAATTCCTGAGTGCTCGTGCCTTCACGGGCGCAAATAAAGGCCATGGGTAGCACCAGGGCGTCTTTCACCAAATCGGCAATATCAAAGACCAGCGCACCCCGCCTGGTTTTGCCGTGCATCACCGCAAAACCGTGAGGAATGCCCAATACCCAGCACACAGTGGCCGCCAGGCCATAGGCCAGATAATTGCCATGATTCAGGAAAGTATTGGCGCGGTCTCCGGCCTCGCGCTCGCGGACAAAATCGCCATAACCGCTGACCTCTGCGGCATGACGATACAACTCCTTGGTCAGGCGGGCTTCCAACTGCAACAGATGGCTGGTGGCAGTTTGCAGGGGGATCTGCTGCCGGTGCCGGGCAAAAGCCTCTTCCATGCCGCCGGCAAAACCCTGTTGCGCCAAGTCCCTGTCGCTGCGCCACACCTGGGCGATATAATCCAGCCGGGCTAACTGCAAGATCTTGGCTGCCTGCAGGCGTTTGGCTTCGTCAAACCACCAGGAAAGCCAGCCCTGCACATATTCGGTGGGACGATACTCGCTCTGCGGGCTCAACCACTCTATTTCTGCACCCATGAACAACGGGGTGGCGTCTCCACCGCAAAAACCGACCAATACCCCGGCAGAAGCCAGCATGCGCATAGCCGCCTGGGTGATGGAGGTGCCGGTGCCCAGCATGATGCAGGTGGTGTTGGCAATGGGGATATTCCAGTAATGGTTCTCCTTTTTCGCCTCAGTGAGATAGAGTACCCGCCCATCTTTTTGCATGACACGGCAGTGTTCCAGGTAATAGATATTGGCCCGCTTAGAGTGGAGAATGGCTTTGAGCCCGGTCAATGGTTCCATACGATCTCTGTGTGCATGTGGTGCGGGAAGCAGCCTGGGGCTTGGCCTGTGCCAGGACCGGCTTACAATTAATTGTTTAGATGTTTAGATAATCAAGCAGATAAAGTGGTATTTCCATGCGTGCCATTATAACGGCTGCAATCCTGCTGACAGTCAGCAATGTTTTTATGATGTTTGCCTGGTATGCGCATTTGAAGAATCTTATAGCCAAGCCGTGGATTGTGGCGGCGCTGGTTGGTTGGAGTATTGCCCTGTTTGAGTATCTTGTGCAAGTGCCAGCCAGCCGGGTTGGCTAAACACGGTGCTTTTTGGTCAATTGGAAATCGTGCAGAAGGCTATTACGTTGAGCGTTTTTATGCCCTTTGTGGTTTTTTACATGAAAGAACCCCTTAAGTTGGATTATCTGTGGGCAGCTCTGTGCACTCTGTGCATTTCGGCGGCTGTTTTCTTTGTTTTCAGGGCTAAATTTGCGGCAGGCTAAACTGCGTTGAGTTAGGCAGCAAAAAGGTTTAGTATCTTGTACAGAAAACGCAAAAAGCCGCAGCTACGGGTGGCAGCTGCGGCCTTTGTTGAGGATTTGTTCCAAATGTTTGTCCTAATGGATACCTCAGCACGCTCTGTTGTATTCTTTGTTCGTTTTCATGCACGATGAAAATCAGCAACCCCTCCTGATACCTCAACCCCCAGCGGGTTTGCTTGGTGCAGGCGTCTTTTCCGGGTCTGCAGCTGCTCCGGCAATGGCGGCCCGGCTTACCTTGATGCGGATGTTGTCCGCTATTTCCAACGTGACCACGTTATCGGTCAAACCAGTAATCTGGCCGTAGATGCCACCGCCGGTAATAACTCTGTCGCCCCGTTTCAGGTTGGCCAAATAGGCCTGGTGTTCCTTGGCCTTTTTTTGCTGCGGCCGGATAAGCAGGAAATAGAACACAAAAAAGATAAGAATTAGAGGAAGAAATTGACCGATGAAGGCCATCCCTCCGGGTGCGGCCGCCTCTGCAGCCCAAGCGACTCCTGTCATGAATATCCTCCGTTTCTGGGGTTAATGGCCAGGCTCCTGGTTGCCGCGCTGTTGGTAGAATTCGCTGCGAAAGGCGAGGAAGCGGTCTTGTTGGATCGCTTCGCGCATGGCAGCCATGAGGCTGATGTAGTAATGCAGGTTGTGAATAGTGTTTAATTGGTAGGCTAAAATCTCCCTGCTTTGGAACAGATGGCGGAGATAGGCCCGGGAATAATGTCTGCAGGTGTAGCAGGTGCAGCGTGGATCCAGTGGGCTTGCGTCCTTTTGGAAGCAAGCATTTTTTATAACCACTCTCCCCTGTGAAGTAAAGAGCATTCCGTTGCGGGCGTTACGAGTGGGCATGACGCAGTCGAACATATCAATGCCATGGAAAACGCCTTCCACCAGGTCTTCCGGTGTACCCACCCCCATGAGGTAGCGGGCGTGCTCTGCTGGTAGGTGATGGGCACATGCAGCTAGCATGGCCAGCATTTCCTCCTTGGGCTCGCCCACGGAAAGCCCACCCAGGGCATAGCCGTCAAAGCCGATATCATGCAATTCCTCCATAGCGGCCAGACGTAGATCTGTATACATGCCACCCTGCACAATGCCAAAGAGCAGCTGGCCTGTTTCCGGCTGAGCCCGGCGGCAGCGTTGGGCCCAGCGGTTGGTCAGGGCTGTGGCGCGTGCAGCCTCATCGCGGCTGGCCGGATAGGGAATGCAGGTATCCAGCGCCATCATGATGTCGCTACCCAGGGCTTCCTGCACAGCAATGGCATCTTCTGGGCTGAGAAACAGGGGGCTGCCATCCAGGTGCGAACGAAAGGCTGCGCCTTCTTCGCTGATTGTGGTCAATTCTTGCAGACTGAAGATTTGAAAACCACCAGAATCGGTGAGGATGGGTTTGTTCCAATGCATGAAGCGGTGCAGGCCACCCAGTTGGTGGATGAGTTCATGGCCAGGACGAATATAGAGGTGATAGGTGTTACCCAAGATGATTTGAGCACCTAATTCCTCCAGGGTTTCCGGGGTCATACCCTTGACCGTTGCCTGGGTGCCCACCGGCATAAACACCGGTGTTTCGATCACACCGTGCAGGGTTGTAAGGGTGCCGCAACGGGCATGGCACTGGCTGGATTGATATGTCTTGGTAAATGGTGATGACTGCATGAACATCCTTGTTGTAAGAAACAATGACCGGCAAATTCCGGCACAGGTATAAATTTTTTCAGGAGTCTACCATAGTAAACGCCAAGATACAGACAGACCTGGTTCCTTCAGGCAAGAAGGGCTGCCAGGTCCTTGCGCAAGCGGTTTTCCTGGGCCAAAAGCGAGGCATGCAAGCGAAACTGCACCATGGCCCTGTGCAGGTTGTGCTCGGGGTAGAGGCTGCCAAAATACGGGTTGCCTTGCAGATAGTCTGTAAAAAAACGCAGACCCAGCTCAAAAATAAGTAGCCGGGCAGCATCCAGCAGCAGGTTCTGGTCGGCTGCGGTTAAAAGCTGCTTGCCGCCATGCTGCAAATAGGCATTGAGCAGGGCGCTAAAGTGATTCGCCGCAAAAACAGGTTGTTGGTTTTTCTCTTCACCGCCGCTATTGCAGCAGGAGCGCAGACAGTCGCCAAGGTCGTGGAGAAGAAAACCAAATCTCACTGTATCCAGGTCAATTAGGCTGAGTACTGCATCGCCATGTGGAACAAAAAGAAAGTTGGCACATTTCGGATCAGCATGTACCAGTTGCTGGCTGTGGTCTGCGCTTTTTCCTTGGAGCAGAAAGGCCAGGGGCCGCAGTTGGTGAATATTTTTGTAACAAAAAGCTTCATCACTTGTTTTTGGGCTGCGGTTACAGGTAATGGTCTCAAACTGGGCCAGGTAGGCAGGGGTATCGTGGAAACCAGGCAGGGGATCGTTCAGCTCCTGGGGTGCCAGTGTACGCAGCAGCAGATGGAAACGGGCGAGCATGGCGCCAACAGAAGCCGCCTGTGCTGCACTCACCTGCGCCAATGTACGCGAGGGACCGATGTAGGTGATGAGACGCCACAGTCCTCCTGTTGCATCCTGCCAGTAATCCTTGCCTTCTGGATTGACAAGGGGCAGGGGAAAGCGAGGAATGTTGTGGTCGCGGTGTCGCGCCCAAGCCAGGTGGCGGGTGATGGTCCGAAAGTTGGCCATGACCGCGGGTGGATCTGGAAAAACCACTGGACTGAGACGCTGGAGTACGGCCTGGGTAACCATGCCTGCACTCTTGTACCGAAGTAGCCAGGTTTGGTTGATATTGCCCTCTGTGCAGGCTGTGGCCTTGAGCAACTGGGCAGCGGGCAGAAAAAAATGAAAAATTTGACTTAAAGATGCATCAGGGGCCATGGTGGTGAGGAAAAAAGAGAAGTCAGGGAGTTGGAGGTGTAACGTTTGTTTTGTTTTGCCGGGTTGGAATCGTTTTCCCAAGTAAAATAGCCGCAAAGGCTTGCAATTTTAGGCCGGGCCCATTACAAGAGATTGTACCTGGTCACGCCAGTGGCATAACGTTCTTGCAGACAGCATAGTTTCTTCCACTACCAACGTAGGAGAAGATAGCGCCTGCATCCGCTATGCGCTACCTGTTTTGCTCCGTATTTGTGTGCCGCCTGGTTATGCTCAAAAAATGAAACATATACTAGTTGAGGTGTCGCTATGAACCTGAAACGTTCCCTTTTTCTTAGCTGTTTTTTTGCTGTCTTTCTGCTGGTTCATGCAACGGCTTTTGCCGAGATGGTTTCCATCCGTGGAGACAATGTCAATATGCGTTCCGGCCCAGGGACCAACCATGAAATTTTATGGAAAATTGGTAATGGTTTTCCTCTGGAAGTGACACAAAAATCAGGTAGCTGGCTGAAAGTGCGTGACTTTGAAGGCAGCGTTGGCTGGGTGCATCAGGGGGTAACCAATAAGATACCCCATGCAGTGGTGAAAGCCAACAAGGGTTCCAACAGAAACATCAATATCCGTAGTGCTCCCAGCACCAAAACTGGCACAATAGTCGCCACCGCTACCTATGGCGTGGTTTTCAAGGTGCTTAGCAAGAGGGATGGTTGGGTGCAGGTTGAGCATGCCAATGGTGTCAAGGGCTGGATTCGTGGGGATCTGCTCTGGGGTGCGTGATTACCGTCCTCGCTGCGCCACATGGCGCTAGCAGCGCATAAGGTTTATCTGTAGGATGCCGAAGGGAAGGAAGCAGCGCTTCCTTCCCTCTTTTTTTGTCTGGCTGAACAGAACTTTTTGCTTGTCGATCAGGGGGGTTATTCTGTACATGTGCAGAGCGCTGTCTGGTATACTGCGACAGCACTCTCTCCAAAGTTTTCTAAATGGTGTATGTCCACTTTTGTCATGAATGCCGACAAAGGCCTCATCAGCCGGCGTTTTGCCCAGGCGCTCGCCACATATGAGGAGCAGGCGCAGGTGCAGGCACTGGTCGCCGACACTCTGCTCGCCTACCTCTCAGAGGCCCTGCCTGCAGCCAAGCCACAGACCGCCCTTGAAATAGGCTGCTGCACCGGCATGCTGACCGAGAAGATCGCCGCCGGGTTGCCCTCGCTAGCTCATCTCACTGTGTGTGACCTGGTGGCAGCCTTCCAGGGCTGCATTGCCAGTAAAAGCCGGGGATGGCGGCAGCAGGTTACTTTTCTTGCGGGCGATATTGAAAAGGTAGTGCTTCCCCAGCGCTACGACTTGATTCTTTCCTCCTCTACCCTGCACTGGGTACACGATTTTCCGGCCCTGAGCTGCAAACTGGCCCACCATCTCAATGAACAAGGAATATTGGCCATTGCCCTGTATGGTCCTGACAACTTTATGGAAATACGGGAAATTACCGGCAGCGGCCTGCGCTACCATAGCCTGGACGAACTGGAGCATATCCTGTCTCGGCATTTTCAGGTACACATAGCCCGGGAAAGCCGGGAACAGCTCTGGTTTGCCGATCCACTGGCCATGCTGCATCATCTGCGTGATACTGGGGTGAATGCCCTGAGTTCCAGGGTGTGGACAAGGGGTCGGCTGGCTGCATTTGCCGCTGCCTACCGTGAACGCTTCAGCAGCGACAGGGGTGTATGCCTCACGTACCATCCCCTGTTTTTCATCGCCTCAAAGGCAAAGGGTCGTCCGCTGCCACCATCTGCATAATAAACCCATGGATGAGCGTAAGCACTGTTTAGCTGGCCCGCAGCATACCTTGGCTGTGGTTGGCATTGATACCGGAGTGGGTAAATCGTACTGTACCGGACTGTTGGCCCATTTTCTATTTTCGCTTTCAGAGCAGGTTACAACCATGAAGCTGGTGCAGACCGGCTGTAGCGGCATTGCCGAAGATATCCTGTTGCACCGTCGCCTCATGGGCCTGCCCGTGAGTGATGAGGATCAGCAAGGTTTGAGCAACCCCTATGTGTTCAAAGTACCGGCTTCTCCGCATCTTGCCGCCTCCACGGAAGGCAAGGCAGTGGAACGGAAGGTGCTGGATCAGGCAGTGGCCTCATTGCAGCAGCGTTATCAATGGCTTGTGCTGGAGGGTGCGGGTGGTTTGCTGGTGCCCCTGAATGCCGAGCTGCTTTTGCTAGATTACCTGGCCAGCCATGCCTGGCCACTGGTTTTGGTAAGCAGCCCCAGGCTTGGGGCCATCAACCATACCAGGCTGAGTTTGGAGGCCATAAAAAGCCGCAACATGAACCTGCTTGGCCTAGTGTACAATCTCCATGGCAATCATGAGCCGGAGATGGCGCGGGATACTTTGCGGGAGTGCAAACGTGCCCTGCGGGATTACGGTTTTAGGGAAACCGTGGTTCTGATGCCGGATGTCAAGGAAAGCGCGGCCATTGCCTGGGGCCCATTGCTGGCACCATTGACAGAAAGGGCCGCGACTGTTTGATTGTTGGTGCCTTCTCGCCAAGAAGGCACCAAGCTCTCTGTTCAGAGCGGCGAGCGTACTCCGTGGCTCTGCAGGTAGCGAAGAATAACATCTTCCGGTTCCGGACGGCAGAAAAGATAACCTTGTGCCTCGTCACAGCCCAGTTGCGCCAGTCGTGCCAACTGTGTTTCTTTTTCCACCCCTTCGGCCACCACATTGATGCGCATTTGTTTGCAGATGGCGATAATGGTGCTGACAATGCCGTCGTTGTTTTCCATCTCGTCAATGAACTGTTTGTCGATTTTCAGCGTCTGCACCGGCATCTTGCCGAGATAGGCAAGGGATGAATAGCCGGTACCAAAGTCGTCAATGGAGAGTGTAATCCCCAATTGTCGCAGATCGTGCATGATGCGCAGGGTGTGTTCGGCATCCTGCATGGCGGTGTGCTCGGTAATCTCAAAGTCAAGGAGCCGCGGGTCTGTGTTGTGCTGTTTAAGCAGTCTTTCGGTTAGATCGACAAAATCCAGATTGTGGAATTGACGTGGTGAAATATTGATACTGATTGGTACTGCTACGTGGTGCATTTTGAGGATGTTCAAAAACGGGCAAACGCTTTCCATGACAAAGGCGCAGAGATCGTCAATCAGGGTACTCTCTTCGGCAATGGGAATGAACAAGTCTGGTCGCACTAGGTGATCATCCTTTTGCCAGCGGATCAGAGCCTCCAGCGCGGCAGGCTTGCGACTGGCAATATGTATCTTGGGTTGATAGTGGACAAGAAATTCCCCATTGCGCAGGCCAGCGCGGATGCCACTTTCCGTGTGAAAGCGCTGCTGTTGCATGGCGTGGATGGTTTGGCTGTAGACTGCGTAGCGGTTTTTACCTTCTCTTTTGGCCTTGTGCATGGCTTGGTCGGCATTGCGCAGTAGCTCCTGGGGTATCTCTCCATCGGTAGGGCAACTGGAGATACCGATGCTGACGTTGAGAAAAACCTTGTGCCCTTCAAAAAGAAAGGGCTCCTTCATGGCATCCAGCAAGCGGTTGGCCATCTGATAGACGGCTGCCTCATCGCTTGTTTCCTGCATCAAGTACATGAACTCGTCGCCGCCGAGACGATAGAGGCTGTCGTTGCTGCGCAACAGGGATTGCAGACGCTTGGCAGCTTGTACCAGGAGGACATCACCTTGACTGGGACCAAAGACATCGTTGATCAGTTTAAAGTTGTCGATATCTACGTAGAAAACGGTCAGGATTTGACCAGATTCCTGGTTGTGGATGATAGCCTTGGCCAGCGCTTTGAGGAGTGAAATACGGTTGGGTAGCCGGGTGAGGATGTCGTAGTAGGCCAAAAAAGCGACTTGGCGTTCCCTTTTCCATAATTCGCTCATATCCCGGATGGAGGCAAAGAAGTAGGCAATCTGTCCGTCTTGGCCAACCAGGCCATTGATAAACAACCATGCCGGATAGAGTGAACCATCTTTTTTTTTGTTCCAGATATTGCCTTCCCAGCGACCTTGAAAGCGCAGAGTGTGCCACATTCTTTTGTAGAAGGTCTGGTCGTGTCGCCCGGAACGCACCAGATTCATGTTATGGCCCCTTGCCTCCTCGGCACTGTAGCCACACAACTCGGAAAAAGCTTGGTTGACCTCCAGAATAATACCATTCCGATCGGTGATCACCATGCTTTCGGCAGTGGTCTCAAAGAGTTGTTTGAAGAGTGCAGAAGGTACGTTGCAGTCATGACTGTGGGAATTGGCGACGTGATGCATGATGTTTATACTGGGTTAATTCTGCGTATTTTTCTGTAATTCTGTATTGGCGATTTACCATTAATGACTGGTGCGGGTAGAAGTGGGCACAATGAATGAAAAGTGATCTAATCAAGTATACGGGGAACTTTTTCTTCTATCCAGTATGAAATTTGCCTGCTCGCGTACTGGTAGTTTACTTGCTAGAGCACAGTGATTTTTTGTTTCGCGTCACTGTATGCAATACAGTCACAATTGTATCCCAACCTAAATAAAATAAGATTCTGACCGGATGTAAATATCGGCCGGCTACCCTGTTTGCATTGTGAACTCCCTTGGCGGGGATATTCAGCACAGGAGGATGTATGCCACCGCTTCAATTCCGATCCATTTGGATTTCCGATCTGCACCTGGGTACCAGGAACCTACAGAGCGAGCAATTGCTGGATTTCCTGCAAAAAACCGAATCCAACTACCTGTACCTGGTGGGCGATATTCTCGACTTGCTTCAGGCCCGAAAAAGGTGGTACTGGCCGCGGATCAACGACCGCATTGTACAAACGATTTTGGACAAGGCCAAAAATGGTACCAAGGTCATTTACATTCCCGGTAACCACGATCATATCTTGCGTCGTTTTGACGGGATGGTGTTCAACAATATCCATATCTGCAACAAGGTGGTGCACGAAACTGCCGACGGGCACCGGTATTTGGTCATCCATGGCGACAAGTTCGATCCAGTGGTACAGAACAGTCCCTGGCTGGCCAGCATTGGCAGCACCCTGTACGATCTGGCGCTCACCATCAACCGGATTGTCAACAAGGGCCGGCGCGGCTTGGGCTACGAGTACCGCTCTGTATCAGCTTGGTTGAAGCAGCAGGTTAAAGTGGCAGTCAACTACATGGGTCGTTTCGAAGAGGTGGTGGCACAGGAGGGGGCCAGCAACAAGGTGGATGGTCTCATCTGCGGCCATATCCACCGTGCCGGCATCCGAGAAATTGGCCAGGTGCTATACAGTAACAGTGGCGACTGGGTAGAAAGCTGCACTGCCCTGGCAGAAAATCACAACGGCAGCCTGGGCCTGGTGCAGTGGCCGGAACAGCATGCCCTTACTCATCCAGCAACGGGTACTGTTTATGAAGATCTGTATCGTGACCGATGCCTGGCATCCCCAAATTAACGGTGTGGTCACCACGCTCAGTTGCACCGCCGAAACCCTAATCAGTTGGGGACACGAGCTATTGCTCATCACTCCTGAGCGTTTTGCCACCATCCCCTGTCCGACCTATCCAGAAATACAGTTGTCTTTGGTGTCACCCGCATCCATCCAGAGACTGGTGCACACCTTTCAGCCCAAGGCTGTACATATTGCCACCGAAGGACCGCTGGGCTGGTGTGCCCGCGCTGCCTGCAAGCGATTGGGCTTGGCCTTTACCACCTCGTACCATACCCGTTTCCCCGAATATCTCCGCATGCGCGTGCCAATACCGGTGAAAATGAGTTACTCGGTGATGCGGAGCTTTCATGGTGCTGCTCGTCGTACCATGGCTGCCCCCACCATTCTGGATGAGTTGGAGGTCAGGGAATTTGATCATCTGGCGCCCTGGTCCCGGGGGGTGGATACCACCCTTTTTCGACCAAGGGAGCGCGAGGCAGCGAGCAAGGCACCGGTCTTTCTGTACATGGGCCGGGTGGCAGTGGAAAAAAATTTGCCAGCATTTCTTGATTTGGATCTTCCCGGTGAAAAATGGGTGATCGGTGGGGGGCCTGCCCTGTCTGAATTGCAGGGTAGCTATCCGCAGGTGCGTTTCACTGGGCCCAAAAGGGGGGAAGATCTGGCTAAAACCTTGGCACAGGCTGATGTGTTTGTTTTTCCGAGTCTGACCGATACCTTTGGCGTGGTTCTGTTGGAGGCCATGGCCTGCGGCGTGCCAGTGGCTGCCTTCCCGGTGACTGGGCCAAAATATATTGTGCAGGAAGGGATGAATGGTTGTCTGGATACAGATCTGCGCAGTGCTGCCCTACGGGCACTTACGGTTTCCCGTACAGATTGTCGCGCCTTTGCCAGTGGATACTCCTGGGAGGTCTGTACCCGCCAGTTCTTCAACAATCTCGTACCCAACAAGGGGTTGGGACACTGAGTTCCGAAGGGGCTAACCGGGCAGGGGTAACTTGGGGTTGGCTGGTGCGCTTTTTAATGCGCACCAACCGTTACTGAACTGACCGCAGAGGACATGGCCTGCAGTTCGATCACGGTTTCATCCGTGCCTGGCGGGCCGTTCACGCCACGGTAGAGCAAGAATGCCTGGTCACGTAGTCTGAACCAGTACGAAGCCTCCCAAAAGGCTGCGACCAGGCTGTCCAGTTTGATACGCACCCTCTGGGCCGCGACCCTCTCTCCGTCTGTTGTAGTGATCTCTTCTTTTCCAGCCAGCTCGGCCCGCATGGCCAGCAATTCCAGCTTGTCTGAACGCAGGAACAGGAAAGAAGCCTTGTCGTGTTCCAGAGCCACCATCCGCCCCAGGGCATAGGAAACCGACTGGAACCACGGCTTGTTGCCAAGACGCAATTGCTTATCAACTGGCTGCCCCTGGAAATTGCCCTGCACGTGCAAAATTTCCGCCTTGCGTTCGGCACGAATATCGGTGTGGGGAGGTGCCAGCATGCTCCAGGCCAGGGTGGAGCCGTCTGGTGCGCATAGATTAGTATAGGTTGCATCCGGCTCCACCAAGGTAATGAGCACATTATTGCCCTGTGTTTCCATCTTCCAGCTGTATGTATGCGCTGCTTTTCCGGTTTGTTCCCTGTAGTGCAAAATGTGTGCTTCCTGCCCAGGCGGTTGCGCCTGTACCTGAACAGGAGGCATGACAACAAGGCCCGCAAGACAACAGGCAGAGACAAGCAGCAGATGACAGAGCAGACGATGTATTTTCATAGCAGTTCACTGGCCAGCATGGCGAGTTCGGAGCGCTCACCTTTTTCCAGATTGACGTGGGAGTAGAGCCGCTGCCCTTGCATTTTTTCAATGAGGTAGCTCAGCCCATTGGAAAGGGTGTCCAGATAGGGGTGATCGATTTGGTAGATGTCGCCGGTAAAAACCACCTTGGTCTGTTCTCCGGCACGGGTGATGATAGTCTTTACCTCGTGTGGGGTCAAGTTCTGGGCCTCATCCACGATCATGAACATCTTGACCAGGCTGCGACCACGAATATAGGCCAAGGGTTCGATAATGAGTTTTTTTTCATCCAAAAGCCTGCCCAGCAACTGGCTCATTTCGCTTTGGTCCGCAAATTGATTACGAATCACCGCCAGGTTATCGTAGAGCGGCTGCATGTAGGGACCAATTTTTGAGGCGATGTCTCCGGGCAGGTAGCCAATATCCTTGTTGGAAAGTGGCACAATGGGACGGGCCAGCATGATCTGCCGGTAGAGGGAGCGCTGTTCCAAGGCTGCGGCCAGGGCCAGCAGGGTTTTGCCGGTGCCGGCCTTGCCCGAAAGGCTGACCAGGGGGGTATCCTGGTTGCAAAGCGCATGCACTGCGAAATTTTGCTCGGCGTTGCGTGCGGTAATTCCGTATACGGTTTTACGCTCGATTTTTCGCAGAGTGCCATCTAGGGGTGAGTGGTAGGCCAGGACAGATTTTTTGCCATTGCGGATAATCAGATATTCATTGGGCTGGAGCGGGTGCTGCAATGCCAAATCCTCTGCCCGTACATTTTCCATATCAGTGTGCAGGGCGTCGATGAGTTGGGGATCGGCCTCTTCGACCGTGCGGCAGCCGGTGTAGAGCTTGCCCACATCCTTGACATGATCGGTGGTGTAGTCCTCGGCCATCAGGCCAACTGCCTTGGCCTTCATGCGCAGGTTGACATCCTTGCTCACCAGGATGTAGCGGCGGTTCGGATCGGCCTTGGCCAGGCAGTAGCCGGTATTGAGGATTTGGTGGTCAGGTTTGGCGGCAGAGGGAAAATGCTGGCGCAGGTCTTCGTGCAGAGGTTGTTCCAGCTTGATGGTCACTTTCCCTTTGTCTGGGCCGATAAGCACGCCACCGTTGAACAGTTTGTTGGCGCTTAGCACGTCCAGACTGCGGACAAATTCCCGGGCATGGTAATTGAGGGCCAGGTTGCCTTTTTTGAAGTGATCTAGTTCTTCGATAACAGTGATGGGAATGACAATGTCGTGTTCGGCAAAATTTTTGATGCAGGAGGAGTCGTGGAGAATGACATTGGTGTCGAGGATAAAGGTTTTGCTGACTTTATCGGCAGGCATGCAATTCTTGGAGTAGGGCAGGGGAAGTCGGCAGAGAAGATAGAATCCAGACGCAGGCCGCCCCATGGGCCAGCACATGGATGCAGGGCGCAGGGTTGCGCCGAAAAGTCTGTTCGACGAATTCGGGATGGAGTTGTGTGCACAGACGGCACTGACCTTTTGCAGGTCACGAACACATATACTATCGATCCTTTCTGTTAGGCACAGGTGAGGTCACGGTTAGGGTTGCATCAGCGCGAAGTGTAGAGTGGTGTCTGTCCCTGGTTTGCTGATGCTGTTGCGATCATAACACGCACCTAACCTGCCTGTAATGATTTTTGTGTAGATCTTGGCTGATTGATCCGCATGCGGATTGCCGGGTCGGCCCCATTTTTTCGGTTCCCATCCGGTCATAAAGACGGAGCAGCGCCTTTATGAAATGTAGCGAAACACGGAGATATTGTTATGATTCGCATTGCCACGACCTACCAGAAAAATACCATTTCCACTATACCACCAGCGTCACCACAAACACTTAGCCTGCCAGAGCAGTCGGAACTGGATATTCTCTGCTGCCAAATCAAACAGAAGGAAAATCAAGACAACCAAAACGCGCTGCGTAATCTGGCGTCGTCGTTGCGCATGTCCTGTAGCTCCATTGTGCTGACTTCACCCCAGGGCAATGAACAGAGCGCAACCATTCTTTCCATGCTCACCGGCGAGTCGGTGTGGATGCTCAACAGCGGTAGTATTGCCTTGCCCGCCTTAAAAAAAGCAAAACACCGGGTGCAATTCGGGCTGGTACGGAAGGGGTCCACCGCTGTGTTGATCATTAACATGCAGTATATCGATCTGCGCCGAGAGCGGCTTGCCACGCTGCATGCTTTGTTTAACCATCAGCTGTTCAAGGAACAGCAATATGGCGCGGTTTTGCTTTGTACAGAACGCGCTCTCCATCTCTCTAAAAGAGAAGCCGCACAGCTGACCGCAGGTACGGGTTTTGTCTTACATAGAAGCCTGCAGGCCGAGGAGGCAGAGGTCAAGGGAGCCTTGTTGCTGTTTGTTCCCCAGGATCAGAGCGCAGCAGGGGTGCTCTTTGGCAGGCAGGGAAATTATAGTTTGGTGGCCTGCGGTGCTGCGGCTGGAGATGCCCTACTGTTGGAATTCCAGGTGCAGGCCGTGGTACGCAACAAGCGGAAACGGCCACGCTTTCCCCTATCCTTTGCCGAGCAATGGGCCGGCTACAAGGAAAATCTCCGCCCCACCATCATGTAGCAGGCGAGCAGATTCCTTGCCGATTTTTGCTGCTTAATTTCTAGGTTTTCTTACACGCATGTTCACCATCGATACTTTATTGCACCAATACTACCCCAAGCTCAATGCTCGCCCGCTTCTGGGCCCACCAGTGCGTGGTCTGCTCAGGCGGGTTTTGTATGAACGGCGTTTTGCTGATTTTTCTGAACAGTATCCGGGCCTTTCCGGCATGGATTTTGTCGAACAGGTGCTGGAAAGTTTTCATTTTTCCTACGCAGTGCCAGAGCGAGAGCGGGATAATATCCCGACAAGCGGTCGTTTGGTGATTGTGGCCAATCACCCCATTGGCACCATGGACGGCCTGGCCTTGCTGAAATTGGTCTATGATATCCGCCAGGACGTGCGCATTGTGGCCAACGATGTCTTGGCCTCGGTGCAGGCGTTGCAGCCGTGCCTTTTGCCGGTGCGTACGCTCAGCGGTGCCAGTCTGAAGGAGCAGATCGCACGCATTGAAAAGGCCCTGCACCGGGAGGAGGCGGTTATCTTTTTTCCGGCCGGGGTTGTTTCACGCATGGGTGCCACAGGTATCCGGGACGGCAAGTGGCAAAAAGGTTTTTTGCGTCTGGCTACGAAGACCCGTTCTCCTATTTTACCCATTCATATCAAGGCGCGGAATTCGGCCCGCTTTTATGTTGCCTCGTTGCTGGC
Organism: Desulfobulbus sp.; assembly: GCA_040776885.1. Taxonomy (GTDB): domain Bacteria; phylum Desulfobacterota; class Desulfobulbia; order Desulfobulbales; family Desulfobulbaceae; genus Desulfobulbus. The sequence goes on from JAXGZR010000003.1 coordinate 301,910, forward strand.
ACGGCCATTGTCCACTCTCATGTTGGTGGGTGAAATGTTCCACCGCCGGAAAAAGCCCGTGCAAATGACTATTGGCGGTTTGATTCCCTTTACCTCCTATGATGGGCTTTCCATTCGGGAAAAGGATAAGTTGGCGCTTTTCCGCCGGCATATTTATCGGGTTGGGGCGCACAAAAGTCCGGTTTTTCGTACCGAGGTAGCCATTGCCCGGCCCGAGCGGCGGGTGCTACTCAATAAGGCCATTCGCCAGGGAGAGTTGTTGGGACGTACTCCAGATGGCATGGAAATACGCCTCTTTCCGGATGGCAGCAACGAAGTGGTTTTCCGTGAACTGGCCCGCCTGCGTGAACTCACCTTCCGTTTAGTGGGGGAAGGATCGGGCAAACAGCGTGATCGTGACCAGTTCGATCGCTACTATCAGCACCTGGTGCTTTGGTCACCGGAAGATCTGGAAATCGTTGGTTCGTACCGTTTTGCCGATGCTGCCCGGGTCATTGCAGGGCAGGGGTTGGAAGGGCTGTACAGCCACAGTCTTTTTACCCTGGATGCCGATAGTTGCCCTTTTCTCAAGCAGGGGCTTGAACTGGGCCGCAGTTTTGTGCAGCAACGCTACTGGGGTAAGCGCAGTCTAGATTATCTCTGGTTTGGTATTGGCGCTTTTCTCAAGCGCAATCCCCAGTATCGCTACCTGTTTGGTCCGGTGAGCATCAGCAATGCCATGCCACGTACTGCCAAGGAATTGCTCATTATTTTTTACCGGCTCTATTTCACCCGGCCAGATACTCCTACCTGCTCACGCAATCCTTTTTGTTTTTCGCTACCAGCCGAAGAGTTGGCTTCTTCCTTTTCCGGGCGGAATTACCGGGAAGATTTCACCCTGCTCAAGTCGCTGTTGGCCGCCCTGGGAGTTTCAGTACCTACCTTGTATAAACAGTATACTGAACTGTGTGAGGCCGGTGGAGTGTATTTTCTTGATTTTAATGTGGATCCCAGTTTTGGTGACTGCATTGATGGCCTCGTGGTGGTGGATGCCAGTCTGCTGAAGGAAAACAAGCGACGTCGCTATATTGACAACAATCACACCACAATTGGAGTATAGGGTAGAGGCAGCCTTGCCTTTGTCAGAGCGAACAAAAATAGCCCTTGACTTGGACCACAAAAACTATTCCATTGTGTTGACTATTCAGGTTCCATTCGGAATAAAAGGGAACTCCGTGTAAATCGGAGACGGGCCCGCCGCTGTAACCGGGGACGAACGTCGCTTTAACGCCACTGATCGATATTGGGAAGGCGCGGCGCAAGGATGATCCGGGAGTCAGAAGACCTGCCTGAATACGTGCATAGCGCCTCCCCGTGGACAAGGGAAGCGATCCCCCAGAGACGCGGATAAACCAGGGCATCCCCGGATCATTTTTGATGATCCGGGGATTTTTTTTGGTGCTGCGCGCTACGCACTGTTTGTGCACTGAAAGGCTGTGTAGCCGCATACCTTGCCATGTCGGTATGCTTGGTGGAGGGAGCCGTTTGCCGACGTCTTCCTCCACTGGCTCCTGCAGTTGTCAAAAAGGGGAGCGTTTTTGGGGAGCCGCTGGGGATCCTCAGATTACAATACAAAAGGACCTGTTTTCCAGGTCAGCACACAGGGAGATTGTTATGAGAAGGTTTGTGGTCTTTTTTTTCGCGCTTCATCTTGTTTTTTTTGGCAATGTGGCAGGCGGCCTTGCCAGTGGCGAGTATAAGGTTGAGGCCAAAAACGCCATTGTCCTGGCTATGTTCGGTACCACTGTAGAGCCTGCCCTTGATGGCCTTTTGAATATTCGCACCCAACTTATGGAAAAATATCCGCACACCCCGGTACGGGTTGCTTTCACTTCAAATATTATCCGCAAAACATGGCAGCAGCGTGCACAGGATCCTGCCTATATCAAGGCGCATCCTGAAATCATTCCGGAAATACTCCAGGTGAAGACACCGTTGGCAACCATCGCCGACTTACAAAATGAGGGTTTTAATACCATTGTTGTGCAGCCCACCCATATTTCGATGGGCGAGGAGTTTCTTGATCTGCACACCTATGTGGATGCTTTGCTGAGCATGGGTACCATAAAAAAAGAACAGTACAAGCCCTTCCAAAAAATTGCGCTTGGCCGACCAGCCTTGGGCACCTATGGTACCCAGCACCCCTATGCAGAAGATATTGCCAGGATTGCAAAGGTTCTGGCGCCTGATGTTCAGCGTGCAAAAGCAGAAAAAGCTGGCATTGTTTACATGGGACATGGCAACGATTACTTTCCGGGCAGCGGCGGTGCCTATCTTGAATTGGCCGCGAAAATGCGCGTGATGTATCCTGATGTGGTGACCACCATTGGTTGCGTGGAAGGGTACCCTGGCATTGAAGATGTGCTTGAGATGTTACGGCTGCATCAGGTGAAGAAGGTCATCCTTAAACCATTTATGGTGGTGGCCGGTGACCATACCCTCAATGATATGTCTGGCGACGAAGAAGATTCATGGAAATCCATACTCATCAAAAATGGTTTTGAGGTGATTGTTGTTAATGAGGGGCTTGGTGAACACGATGATTTTGCCAGGATCTTTATCGACAATGCCATAGATGCCGCTACAGATGCCGGTATAACCCTCAACTAACTCGGGCGAAGCAAAAATATCTTTACTGCCCTACATCCTGTACAGGTAGCCGAAACGCCCTTGGTGCACTTCAAATTGCCGGTGCGTTTCGGCTTTTTTTGAGCATATCCATCCCACCAGTCCAAATACACGTTACACGCTAGGCGCCTTCCATAGCGCCAATGCGCACAAATCAAAGGACATCGCGAGACACTTAGGTACACCCTGCACAGGGAAGGAGTTGTTCCACCGTCCTGGCCCGGGGCGCAGGGTTATTTCCAGCCGGATACGGTTATTCAGGCCCTTTGCTACCAGCTTCCCCTTGTGCAGCCTTCCTTCCATGGCTGGGCAGGGGAAGCGTTCTTGTCGTGTTTTGACAAACAAAAAAAAGGAGATACAGTAGCCGGTGTTGGGTAAAAGCTCTCGAAAGGAGTAGTGATCGGGAGGAGCAGGGCCATGGCTCTTTTGTCGCATCTGCGCCTGCAACGTGTCCTATCCCCTTTTTTGAATTTTGGTGTTCACATGAATCCTTCGCCGGTACGGCACAACAAGACTATGGAGCGCTCTGCGCTTTTGGTCTGTACCCTGAGTTCCTTTTTGGCCCCGTTCATGATTTCGGCGATCAATGTAGCCATGCCTGCCATGCAGGCAGACCTCAATATCAAGGCTGTGGAGCTGGGCTGGGTGGCCACCATCTACCTGTTGGCCATGGCTGTAACCCTGGTACCCATGGGTAAAATCGCCGATATGTATGGCCTCAAGAAAATTTTTACCATTGGCCTGGTGATCTACACCCTGGCCTCCACTCTGGCGGCCTTTGTTCCCAATACAGCCATGCTTCTTGTTTTTCGGGCAGGGCAGGGAGTTGGCTCCGGAATGTTCGTTAGTACCGGCATGGCCATCCTCACCTCTATTTTTCCTCCGGAAAGGCGGGGCAGGGTCATTGGTATGTATGTGGCCGCGGTATATATTGGTTTGTCGGTGGGTCCCTTTGCCGGTGGCCTTATGACCGAGCATTTGGGCTGGCGCAGTATTTTTTTATTGATGTTCCCTTTGGGGATTGCCAGTATCGCTTTGACCATCATAAATTTGCAGGGAGAATGGGCGGGCTCAAGCAGGCAGCCCTTCAATCTGACCGGTACCCTGCTCTATGCTGTTTCCATATGTTCCTTGGCATATGGCGCATCCATTATGACTTCGGCCCTTGGCGTGTGTTTGGTGGTCTTGGGTATTGCCGGTGGGGTTGTTTTTTTTCTGCACCAGTACCGGAGTCCGTATCCTGTGCTGGATGTGCGCCTCTTTACCCACAACCATACCTTTACTTTTTCCAGTATGGCTGCCCTGCTCAACTACAGCGCCTCCTTTGCCATCACCTTTTTGATGAGCCTGTATCTGCAGTATATTCAAGGGATGAGCCCGCAGGCAGCAGGCACTTTGCTTGTGGCTCAGCCCGTGGTCATGGCGCTGGGATCGCCCCTGGTCGGACGCTTGTCCGAACAGGTTGAGGCGCGCTGGCTTGCCACTGCCGGTATGCTCATCACCACCTTGGGCATCCTCTGCTACACTCAACTGGACCTGGATACGCCCCGGCAATGGATTTTGGCCAACTTGATCCTGTTGGGAACCGGGTTTGCCCTGTTTTCATCCCCCAATACCAGCGCCATCATGGGTGCGGTGGACAAGAGTCAATACGGCGTGGCCTCCGGGGTAGTGGCGATCATGCGTCTTTTGGGGCAGATGCTGAGTATGGCCATGGCCACGGTGGTGCTGGCGCTGATGCTGGGTAATGTTGTCATAACCCCGTCTATTTACCCACGCTTTCTGGAAAGCATCCGTACCGTGTTCTACTGTTCGGCCGCACTGTGCGCCCTTGGTGCGTGCTTTTCCTTGGCGCGCGGACGGACCATCTCCGTTCCACAGGATAGACGTTTCGGCCGCCGAACAGATGGGAAAGAAAAACCCCCAACAAATCCTTAAAAGAACCTTGGTAAAAAAAGAGCAGGCTGGTTCGTACAAAACAACGTACCAGCCCAGGGGGTGTGCAAGGTGTTGGGCATTTGCTACTTCTGAGGACAGAGTTCAGCTTTTACTGCGATACCTGTGCTGGTGAGACAGGAAAGTGCCTGAACCTGCACCTCTTGACTCAACTTGCCTCGTTTGCCCATGTCTGCAACAATGGCAGGCCAATTGGCATCGGGTTTATCCAGGGTGGTACAGATTCTTTTTACCCCATGGCATTTGGTGCAGCTGTTCTGTATCAGCTGCTGGCACGTCTGTGGATTGGGCCCCACAACACCGAATGCCATGGCGGCAATACCAACCGTACAAAGCATGGTGCACAGTACTCCCAACCATTTGTTCATAACGCTTCCTCCTTGTGTAATGCTCGTGTGATTGTGTTGTACAATCCCGACTGGATTGATCTGCGCAAAATATACAGCAGATTACCCGCAAGGCGGGAGTTGGGCAAAGAAAAAAGTGTCTTGTCCCAAAGGGGCAAGACACTTTGCTCAGCCAAGATGTGATATCCCCTTAGCGGGGCAATCTGCGTTCCTGTATGGTTCTGCCTTCCTTAGGTATGCGGTGTTCCTTGTAGGTATCCCTACGGTAACGGTCTTCCCGGTAGCGGGGGGTATAGCGCTCCTGGCGGTAGCGTCTTCCGTCAAGGGGATCGTAGTATCTGTTCCTTTCTCGATCACGGTAGTAGCGGGGACCGTAATCACGGTCTCTGTCGCGATAATAGTCCCTCGGCGGCGGATAGTATCTTCTGTTGTAGTCGCTGCTGCCAAAATAATAGCCAGGGGCCGGGCCATAATAGTAGGAATGACCAGGTGTCACATAACAGCCCGTTGAATAATCCGCAGTTTTGAATACCGTAAACAACGGCTGTTCGACCAGCCGATGCATTAATCCGGTGGCCAAATGACCAATATGAGCAGATTCATAGCGCCGATGCGGGCAAAAATCAGCCATGCGCGGCATCGGCCAGGCCCTTTGGCGTGCCAAAGCCGAACAATGCGCGCAGCAGTATCCCCAAATTGAACCCGGCGACATGGATGATGTAGCGCTTCTCTATATTCTCGATCCCCCGCAAAAAACTGCGGCGCATACCGCCCCGGTCAAGGCAAAGGGCAAAACTGCGCTCCACTTTCTCGCCCCGCGCACGCAAAAGCGCCTTGCCCTTGCAGGATTTCAGCCGGGTACGGTTCCCGTACACCGCTGCCCGCGCTTTTATATCGCCATACCAGCGCAAATGTCCCTTTGCTTTCGGCTCACTGATCCGGCTGCGGCAACAATCCGGCAAACTTTTCAAGACCTCCCGGCTATGATAGCCCTTATCCGCCACCAGATCAAAGGGCTCGTCAATACCGGGCGCTTCTTCCCCCTCCCTGATCGCACACAGCTTGGCCTGAGCATCTGTAAGCGTGTCCGCAACAGTCTTGGTATCGCCCTGATCCGCAGGATGTATCACCGCAGCAACTATCGCTCCAGATTCCAGATCAACCACATGCTCGGGCTTGTACGCCATGTGCGTGCGGCCATCCTTGAGTCTGGCTATGCAAGACTCCTCATCCGTGCTCGATTGCCACTCCTTGTTAGAGGCTTTCTTCCCCTTGCGCTTGCGGTCAAAGGCCACAAGCTCGGCCTGAGTTGGCGTTTTGATGCCGCTTTCTTCAGCCAATCGCTCAAGCATCTCCTGATAGGTCTCGCCCGTGTCCCTGCGTACAATGCTCTTCATGGCTGCATTGGCCTCCATGGTCGAGGCGTCGATTCCCAGGTATTTTCCACCCAGCAGGTTGGCCTGCTCCAAAAGCTTGAGCACAAAGACAAACATTTCGTGATGGACTTCAAGCGGCAGGCGCTGGCGGATACGGCACAAAGAGGAATGATCGGGCACGGTTTCGGTGGGTGCAAGGCCGAGGAATTCGCGCAAAGACAGGGAATCGCTGCAGCGCCAGCAGATGCCGCGCTCCGAGTCGATGCCCTCAAAATAGCCGATCAAAAGCATGCGGAAATAGCGGCCCGGCGGGATAGATTTGCGGCCGAGCTTTTCGGCGTAGAACGGAGCACACAGGTTTTCGACGTGGCTGTCAAAGCCGCCCTGGCGCAGGATTTTCTGCAGCCGCTCATAAAAGACATGCCCCTTGCTTTGGGGAAACTGATCATACGAAAGCCACATGCTGCGCTGCTGTTCCTTGCGCCGGCCAAGACTCATGACAATCTCCGTAAAAATATCAACCTGCTATTCAGCTTTCCTATTATGCCCTGACTGGTGAGTTTTTCAACAGGCTGATAATGGTAACGTGGAGATACCCTGTCTGCTTGGTATACCAGGCCAGGAATGAAAAACGGGGCACTGATGAAAATTTCCCCTGCTTGAACTGGCAGTGTCGGCTGTGCGATTAGAAGGCCTAGGCCAAGGGCGGCAGCCAATCCAAAAGTTTTGTGTCGTATGGTCATTGCTAAACCTCCATGGGAATGACTTGTCTTCCATCCAGCGGCGCTGGCAACCGCTTGGGCCAATCATGCATTCTCACCTTTTCTTTACAACGGAGTACTTTCTCCAGTTCGTTTCAGAAGCTGCCTGGCAAGATGGATTCACTCCTATAAAATAATTCTCTTTATTCTTCTTGTCCAGCCACGCCGCGGTCCTGATCCGTAGTCTTGTTTTCTTTGTTGATCAGGGCCTTTTGCGCAGCCCACTCCACTTTGTCCAGCAGTTCCCGCACGTCAATGGGCTTGAGGCAGTAGTCAAAGGCACCGCTCTCCATGCCCTCTATCCCGCTTTGCACCGAGGCGTGGCCAGTGAGGAGAATGACTTCCACCTCGGGCCAGTGTTGTTTTACCTGACGTAGGCATTGGATGCCGTCGATTTCCGGCATCTGCATGTCCATGATGACCACATCAACATCCTGCGTTGCCAAAAGCCGCAGAGCTTCGCGGCAGCAGGTCGCAGCCCGGAGGCAGAGGCCCATGGCCTGCAACTGTTTTTGCAGGTCCATGCAGAATGCTGTTTCGTCATCCACCAGCAGCAGACTGGCCTGGGCCATTGCGTTTGATGGGGTGATGTGTGCGCAGCTCATGATTTGTATATGTTATAATCCGATTGTGCGGGAGCAGAGTCGATGATTTTACTGCTGCAGGCCAGGGTTTGCACACACGCAGAGCCCAGCAGATGTAGGTGCCGGGCAAAGTCCTGCCGGTTACGGTCTGTGAGCACCGCACCGAGGTACTGATCCGTCAGCTGGATCGGGATATTATGCTTGCCCAGATAAGAGGCAAGCATATGTACGTGGGTTGTGCTGTTTCGTCCCTTGTACTGCAGCAGGAAAATAATATGTGCGGCCTGGGGCTGTTCACTCATATCAGCATCAATGTATAGGCAGAATCCAGGACACACAACTTGCATTGTACAATATTTAGCACCAAGAAGAATGGAGTTTTTTTGTTTGCAGGTTGCAATCCCGGTCAGCCGACCCTGAAGATGCTGCAGGCCTGCGACCATGGCTTGTCCCAAGATTCGCATGGGCTGGGAGCTGATGCTGTTTAGATCGAGTGTGCCGGTATTCGTGCCACAGGTGTCGATGTTGTCATTGGAAAAGGGTAAATCAAGCGTGTAGGCTGAAAATTGTAAGGGTGGTACAAATAGCCGAGCGTATCCTTGATTGTACCGCCGCAGGATCTCCTGTGTCGCCTTGAAGCGACACAGATGGACGATATCGAGCATGCTGTCGTACTCTGTTGTGTTTGCCCCATTGGTTTGCATGGACAAGAGTGCGGGCAGATTGGGTGCAGCAATGCGCTGCGCACCTGTCAAGGTGCATGTTTCTCGCAAGATTTTTTCAACCGGACTGGCCGTGCTTGGACTGGCAAGAGGAGTGGCTTGGCGCAGAGCAGTACAGGGCATGCTGCCAGGAAACACGGTACCGTGGGTGGCATCTACGCCCACAGACATGCCATTGTGCAAGACACAGCCTGCTCCGGCTACAGAGAATACCACTGGTAGGCAGAATTCGCGGGCCAGAGTGAGCAGAGGATGTGCACTGGCGTCTTCCTCCACCACAAGCGCTACCACTTTGGAAAGTAACGGTGTCCACTCCATCCTGGCCTGTCGTACCAGTGCAACCGCCTGCTCAGGCAAGTCGGTGCCATCGGCCAGGCTGTGGATAATGTGCACTGTGCCAGTGGCACAGCCCGGTACGCCGCATTCTCCCTGGAGATTCGGAATGTCCGCACCAGGGTCTGGTGTTGCCTGTTGTGTGTGAGTGTGGACCTCTGTGGTGGAGGTGTTGGAGATTTTTGCACCTTGGGAAAAATCACTTCTGCAGGCAAGCGTAGGGATAGAGATACAGCCTGCTGGTTGGCAGAGAACAGTAAGCTCCGTGTGTTCGTGGCGTAGCCCTTTTGCCTGCATGTAGGCCAGGGACTGCGGAAAATAGAGCGAGGCGAGCAGGCGCATGTAGCCCTGCGTCAGGCTGTTATAGTCAACAGCTTCCACTGCAGGGCAAAGTCCGGCAAAGGAACTGCGGCACCCGTCTTCACTATGTATTTTGGGGAGCAAAGTGAAGAGCTGAGGTTTTTTTCGTTGTGGGTCAAAGTGCTGCCATTGTCGAACAAGGCTGCGTTCCAGTGCTGCGGGCAGCGGAGACTCCAGGATCAGCTGCTGAATTGTGCTGCTAACAGCCATCAGCAGAGCCATATCACCAGCATCCAATTGCTGCAAGGCATGGTTGATGCGTGGATAAAGCGTGTGCAGGACCAGTTGTGCAGCAGCTCTGGTTATAATAAAGGCTTGAGGCTGCGACGTACGGTTGCGGCCTGCCTGGCAGAGAGTATGCGGGGCGTCTTTCTCCCGGGAGAGATGATGGCAAAGCTGTTGGTCCTGATCTGCGACCAATGGCAGAATCAGGGTACCCTGTCCTGATTTGGGTGCACTTTCCAGGAGCAGGCTAAGCGCTTGCACCTGCTTCGCCAGAAGGATGCGTAGGCTTGCATTCTCTTCACCAGAGCCGGTTATGGCTGTAAGCTGGCGGATGCAGGCATGTGTCTGCACGCTCAGTTGCAGACAATGCTTTTTGATGACAAAAATGCTGGGTGGCAGCCCCTGCCTCCGGATTTGCCCTGCTGTGCAGGTATTGAGGGCAAAGAGGGCTTCCAGGGCGTCAAGTGCGCTGTTGCTGGCGCGCCTTAGATCATGGAAGGCGACTATTTCTTGGACGCCCTTGTTCTTATTATGCAGCAAGGCTGCCAAGGCTTAAAGGTCTGGATGCGGCCTTTTGTTGCGGCGATTGCGGAGGCGGGCGCCAAGTGCCAAACCAATGATGAGTGAACCAACAACAATAAGAAAAAGGTATAAACTGCTGAACATGTTTTCACCGGAAAGGTTTTAGGTTTTGTTGGCTTCTACCTCTTCCTCCGACAGGGGATGGAGTTTGTAATTGCCAGCCAGGAAGTTGTCCGCTGCCCACTGCACGCTCTGCTCTGTGGTCATGAGCATATCGAGCTGGCGGGTGAAGATGAGCAGACGACCGATCATATCCACTTTCAATTCAATGTAGGATTTCGGGTATTTTTGTATGCGGGCATCCACCTTATCGGCCTTGACACGCACCTTGAAACCTTCGCGCTCCAGAATAAAGGAAATGGCGCGTACCCGCCTGTTTTTGCGAACCGAGTCGGCTGCTCCACCTTTAAAGGTAAAGGTAATATAGTTTTTGTTCACTGTATCGCCGCAATACACGTCAACAACGCTGTAATGATAACCCACGCGGGAGCTAAAGTTGAGGTACTTGTCGGCAATGACCGCGTAGCTGCGGTCGCCAAAACGTTCTCCCACGTGCCCGGGAGAGAGGCTTTGCTGCATCATGACCGACAGCAGCCCGCTCAGGTTGATCGGCCTGGGTTCATTCCCATGCACATCTTCATTGAGCATACCGGCCAGGAGTGCGCTAAAAGGTGCGGAGTTGATGTGCTTGAGCTGTACTGTCTGCCAATCTGGCTGTGCCTCTTCTGTCAGGCCACCACCCAGGTCAATGAGATGGATGTCCATGGGCAAGGCTGCTTCGAGCTTGAGGGACCAGCCATGCAGTTTTGAAGCGAGATCGCTGATCTGAAACATTTCCTTATAGGATTGTTCGTGGCAGAAGCGGGCGAGGTCATGCAGGGTCGTACAATGTTCAGGTGTGAATTCCGGGGCTGCCGGATTAGTCAGGTTCAGGGGTACGATGTGTTTGGCGATGCGTTGGAGCTGCTCATAGACCGGGGTACCCTTCATGTGGGCATTGCTTGGTTTGTTGTCAGCCTTGAGCAGCTCCTGTACCTTCCCCTGATATACTCTGCCTGAATAGCCATCCACGGTAATTGTGGCATCCCGGGGGATGCGCGTCAGGGCCGGTTCTGGACTGATCAGGGTTGGAACACCAAATTCGCGCGCCAGTGCCGCCATATGGCCGCTAACACTGCCTGCTTCGACGACAATGGCGCTACAGATGCGCATGACTGTGACGTATTCCGGCGAGGAGTGGTGGGCGATGAGCACACCTTCTTCCGGGAAGTCTGCCAGGTCGTCCAAGGTATGCACATGCACGGCAGGGCCACAGGCAACACCCTGTGAAGCAATATCGCAGTCGTGGAGGAGGAGTTCATAGCCAGGCAAGGGCGCTGCCTTGATTAGGCAGTAATTTTTTGGGGTTTGTATCTTTAAGGGGCGCGATTGCATAATCAGTAAGGTGCCATCCGGAGACAGGGCCCATTCCACATCCTGCGGGCAGTTGTAGTGCCGTTCCAGGGCTGCACCGTAACCGGCTAGCTGACGAATCTGTTCGTCGCTCAGGCAAGCCTTGTACTGCTCAGCCGTGGGAACCGGGTGCTCTTCCACGCCTCCTTCCGGATTGAGTTTGAGCTGTACTGTTTTCGAGGAGATGTTTTTTTCCAGGATCTTCAGCTCGTCGTCTTTGGCAACCGTGTAGGAATCCGGAATGATGATGCCGTCCACCGCATAGGGACCCAGGCCCCAAACAGCATTGATCAGAATGTCTTCATCTACAATATTGTATGGGTGCCTGGTGTACAGCACGCCGCTTGCCACCGAGTCCACCATTTCCAAGCAGGCCACAGCCATGGCCAGATGTTCGTCGAGTACACCCTTGGAACTGCGGTACGAGAGGGAGCGGGCGGAATAGAGGCTGGCGATAACCGCCTTATAGGCATCATTGAGTTCCGGGAGTCGAACGCCCAGCATGGTAAGATATTGCCCGGCATAGGAGAGGTCGCCGTCTTCGCCCACCGCGCTGCTGCGCAGGGCCAGCAAGACTTGGGTGTCGTCTCCCCATAATGCTTGGTAGGCTTCGAGCAGGTCCTTCTCGAGTTCCGGGGGCATGGGCTTGCTACGGATGAGCTTGATGGTCTCTTCGCTCAGTTTTTGCAGCTGTTCAATCTCATTGACATAAAGAATATTTTTTTGATTGATGATCTCGTCCTTCAGATCATTGTAATCAAAAAAGACATTGAAGGCCCTGGTGGTAACGGCAAATCCTCGTGGTACCGGGATGTTGAGTTTGTTCAGAATTTCTCCGAGATTCGCGTTCTTGCCTCCAGCCCAGTCCGCATCTTGCAAGGTAATACGGGTATAGTCAACCGTGTTGGCAGGAGCGTGGTCGATCTTGTGTTCGTCGGTGATCTCCTTGATGGTGTTGTTGATTTGCTCAAGTGCTGTGTACAGGCCTCGATATTTAGTGCCTGACATGACATTGAGATTTTTCACCATCTGAAAGGCATGCAACAGGGATTTGTCGACCTGGTTTTTGATATAGGAAAACCCAAAAATCTGTTCGCCCTGGAGCTTTTCATCGATGTCTGAGAGGCGGGTAAGCAGTTCGGAGTTGGCGGAGAGCAGTTCCTTGAACAGCGTATAGCGAAAGCGGAAGAGTTCATTGATCTCCGTCTGGCTGCCGTCCGGAGGCAGGGTTTTCCCATGGCGGCTGCGAAAAGCCCGGTACATTTCCTGAAGATTACCGAGGATTGTTGTCATAGGATGTCCTTCCTGTCGGCGAAAGAGTCTTTGCGCTGACACACGGATATAGCGTTGCAGCAGATTCCAGGCTGCAGTGGAAAACCGGCCGGACAGCTTTACACAGCACAGGTGTGTTGTCCTGCAAGTATTTGATCGATATCATCGGTCAGCTTTTTCATATAGTATTTCACGTGGGCACTGTTGCCCATGATCATGTCGAGCTGGCGAGTGTGCAAAGTGAGATATCCTAAAATCTTGAGCCGCTCGAGCATGTATTCTATTCTGCGGCCTTCAAGGCGGGCGTCAAGGTTGTCACCGTTGATGCTCGCCCGGAAGCCATAGCGCTCCAAAATTTCCTGAATGAAACGTAGTCGCCCCAGACAGCGTTCGTAATCTGCTGCCCCTCCCTTGAATTTAAAACCAAGGTAATTTTCTACTGCGCGTTCACTCACCATAGCCTCCATGGTGGAAAAGTGGTAGCCCAGGCGCGAACTCAATGTGCAGAAATTTTTTGAAATCATGAAATAATTCCGGTCTGCGTACTTGGACTGCGAGCCTGTGACTAGGGCAGTGTTCATGGTGGAGCGGAAAAGAATGGTGGTCATGCCGCTTCCATCCATGGCAGGCGGGCCGTCCCAGGGGATGGCCACGAATCCTTCCCAAAAGGCGAGCATGGGGATGGAAGCAATATCTTCGAGTCTGACGTATTTACCTTGCACTTCATGGATAAAGCCGTCATCCAGGTTCAAGATCCACCAATTCATCGGCACCTTGTAGTGCAGCTGTTTACTCGAACGCTCAGAAAAGTGATGGTCTTTACCGAAGTTGAACATTTCCACCACGGATTTTTCGTGGATGAAGCGGGTAATATCGTGAAAAGTGGTGCAGTTCTGGGGTTGAAAGTCGCGTGATTCAGGGTCAATCAGGTTGAGCGGAATAATATGTCTGCTTGCCTGTTGCAGGAGTTCGTGGATGGGGCTTCCCTTCATCGGGGTGAGTTCCGGACGCTTCCATTCAAGAAGTGGCGCAATGCTTCCCAGATAAACTCGCTTCAAATCTGCGGCCACTGTAACCAGCTCGCCATTTTCAGCCATATCCATGGCGCTGGTGACCCCAAAAATAGCGGGCACACCAAATTCCCGGGCCACATTGGCCAGATGGCCGGCAAATCCGCCCCGCTCCGAGATAACCGCCGCAGCCCTGGCCACGAGCGGTGCCCAAGTTGGTAGAGCCTGTTCCACTACCAGCACGGCCCCTTCGGGAAACTGCAGGATATCCACCTTTTTCGACACCTTGAAAACTCTGCCCGAAGCCGTACCTGGGCTGGCATTTATGCCATTATCGGTCAAAAGTGAAGCGGCAAAACGGTCCAAGTTCAGTTCATCCGCGGGCAGGGAGGCTTCCATCTGCTGCAGGGGACGGGATTGAAGAAAGTATATGGTGCCGTCAGAACATATCGCCCATTCAATATCCTGGGGAGATTCATAGTAGTCTTCAATCTGGAGGGCTGCGTCGGCCAGTTCCCGGATTTGCCCTTCGGTCAGGGAGGGTAATTTAGCTGTGTCTGCGTCTGTTTCCGTACGGATACATCCATCTTCTTCATAACATATCACCTGAAAGGCCTTGTCGTATATCTCTTCCCTGACAATGGTCAGGGCTTCGTCACGGGCAACCACAAACAGGTCACACAGGGTGTCGCCGTCTACAACCGCCTTGGGTAGACCCCAGGTCGAGTTGATGTAGATGTTGTCATCCCGGCGGTCGAGCGGGTTGCGCGTATAGACCACACCACCGGCCACGGCATCCACCATGGCCAGGCAGCCCACACACATGGCAATATCTTCGTCGCGGAAGCCCTTGTTGATTTTATAGGCAATGGCCTGGGGGCTGTATTTGCTGGCCAGGATCTGTTTGAAAAAATGGAAAAATTGATCGAAATTCACATTGAGTTCACTGCGGTACTGACCGGCAAAAGAACTGTTTTCCGAGTCTTCACCATGGGCGCTGCTGCGCACCGCCAAACGCACTTCCTGACCGCCATGCTGCTGCTTCAATTTTTCATAGGCAGCTATCACTGCGTTGTAGATGGGTTCCGGCACATCAGCAGACAGGATAAGCTGACGGATTTGGGAGCTGACTAAATCCAGATTGCGATCCAGATCAGAACCAGCCACCTGGAACAGGCGGTCCACCTCTTTCTGCAGTCCATTTGTATTCATGAAAAGTTCATGGGCTGCGGCAGTTATCACAAAACCGGCTGGTACCCGCATCTGCAGCCGATTTTTGACGTCACCGAGATTGGCCATTTTACCGCCGACCACGTCTGTCATTTCGCTGGTGACAGCTTCCAAGGGAATGACCAGACGCCGGTCACTGAGTTCCTTTTTTTGACGCAGCAGGGCGTCTATCCGGCTCTGGATACTGGCGAAAGATTCTCTCAGCGCACCGTATTTGCCAGGGGCAATGTTCTCCATGTGCTGAATCATGCTGAACACATTGATGGATACTGTACCACAGGCCTTTTGGACAAAGGAAAAGCTGAAGGGCTCATAGCCTTGCAGGGCCTTTTCAATCTCCGCCATGGATTCCAGCGTTTTGGTGTTGGCTGTAAGCAGTTGGCGAAAACTGTAGTAGCGGGCTTTAAAGGTGAGTTGCAACTCTTCAACAGCAGCAGTA
Organism: Desulfobulbus sp.; assembly: GCA_040776885.1. Classification (GTDB taxonomy): domain Bacteria; phylum Desulfobacterota; class Desulfobulbia; order Desulfobulbales; family Desulfobulbaceae; genus Desulfobulbus. Next base: position 317,226 of record JAXGZR010000003.1, read on the forward strand.
TCCAGAGAAGGAACCTCTGTGTCCCGATCTTTAGTAAAGAGTTTTTGCAGGCGATTGCCCAAAGTCTTCAGCATAATGAACCTCGTGCGATAAGGCCAAACGCATCAGGGCAGCAAATCTTTGTCAGGTCGTGGAGTTGCTGTCCCGCTGCTGCTTGCGTTCGTTGAGTTGCTTGCGTGCATGCGCGTCTTCAACCTTATAGAGCAACTCATCGATATTGACCGGCTTCATCAGGTAATCAAAAGTGCCCAACTTCATCAGTTCAAGGGCGTTTTCCACACTGGTGTTGCCTGTGAGCATAATCACCTCAATGAGGGGATTGATTTCCTTGATAGCAATGAATGTGTCAGATCCATGCATGCCCGGCATTTCCTGGTCAAGCAGGACCACTTCCGGCGGATCCGTGCGCACCAGATCAAGCGCTGTCTCGCCGCTGTCTGCGGTGAGTACGGCGAAGCCACGTACACGCAGTTGGCGGGCCGTGGCTTCGCGGAATATTTCTTCATCATCCACCAGAAGTACTTTGAATTTGGTTTGTTTTTCCATGTCGTCTTGCAAAATCATTAGGTCAGCGGACAGTAATAATTATTCGGCAACAGCACGGTGAAGGCACTGCCCTTGCCCACAGTACTGTTTACTTTGATAACCCCTCCCAGATATTTGACAATACTGGCGGCAATACTCAAACCCAGTCCGGTGCCGTGGTGACCACCCTTAGTGGTAAAGAAGGGATGGAAGATCCGCTCCAGGTTTTCCGGAGCAATACCCCTTCCTGTATCGGAGATGGTAATGGCCACCATGTTATCTCTGACACCGGTGTTAATGGTGATGGTACCCTTGTCGTCAATGGCGTCGGCGGCATTGAGCAGGATATTGTTGAAGATCTGACGCAGAGGTTCTGGTTCGGCGAGAATGGGTGGCAGATCTGGTGCCAGTTGTAACTGTATATCAATGGACTTTCCCCTGAGCTCTACCTTTTTCAAGCGGTTGAGCACTGTTTCCACCTGGGTATTGATGTCGCAGGGCTCTGTTTGGGGCATACGAGTTTTGCCCATCTCCTGCAATTTCTTGGTAATACCTTTTGCGCGGGTAGCGGCACTGTCAATAACAGCCAGTTCCTTGGTTATGGCCTCTGGACTGTGGTCCAGTTCGAATTCCGGGTTGAGCATATCGCGGACAACACCGCTTGTGGCCATGATGATCGCCAGTGGATTGTTGATCTCATGGGCGACACCGGCGGCCAACTCTCCTATGGAGGCCAGTTTTGACGCATGCGCGAGCATTTCTTGCAGTTGCTGTCCTTTTGCTGTCATGCGCCGGGCATCGTTAATGAGCCTGCGGATGGTGTAGAAGATGACAGCGGAAATCACCAGGCTGATACAAAGCAGGCTTATGGTCAAAATGAGCCGCGCCTGGTACATGCCGGCTTGGGCCACGCTCAGTGGCTGGCTGACCAAAAGTGCCCACGGTGTTTCGGTCAGCCAAGCATAGGCGACGAGCGTGGGGATGTCGTCGATATCCAGTTCATGGATGCCCACGCTTTGGTCTGGAGACTCAGGGGGCGGGATGAAGGCACTGCTTTTCGAGATGAAGCTTATTTTTGGATCAACCACCTGGTACTGCCCCTGGGCATTGATCAGCGCAGATTCGACATTGCTGCCCTGCACGGTGGAGCGCAGCAACATGAAGAGTTTGTCCGGATCCAGGGTGGCGCGCAGCACATACACCTTGTCGAAAAAAATTTGCCGCACAGCAACAGTGAAATACTCGGTGTCGCGGATACCGGGATGGCTGTCGCTGATGATATGATTTTTATTCCCCTGCATCAAACGCTGGAACCAGGGCTCACCGCTGTAGTCGCTACCGAGGAGTTCTGGCGTGGGGCCGGCATAGCCTGTTTGCACACCCTGTGGATCAAGAAATCCCACATCGACAAAACCATCGTGAAAGTGCCTGAGGGTGCGCAGGTATCCCTCCATAACCTCCTGGGGAGGATGAAGGGTGAAGTCAGGACTACGGAACAGATTGTAGATATTGGCGATGCGTTCCCGCAGGTAGAGATCCAGAGCGTTTTTCTGGTTGTCGGCAACAGCTTCCAGGCTCAGGATGGCACTGTTTTTTAAGGTGTGGGTAAACTGGAAGTGGAAATAAGCTGACAGTAGGGCATTGGGCAGGAGAAAGCCGAGAATAAGGCCAAGGATTAGCCGGGTTTGTAGCCTGTCAAAGTGTTGGTTAATCTGTTTACGGTTTTCTTCGCTGCCGGCGTAGTCATAGATATGCTCAGTCCGTTGTTTTCCCGCTGGTAGATTGTCTTGCAGTAACCGTGCATCCCATACTCGCATAAGAAAACCTCCGGCACTCCAGCGGTGCAACCATAGTCCATATAGCCCAAAGCCTTGATTGGTAAAGGCTTTGCATACGCCTATACCACGTCATTAGCGTAGATGACCGCACGGCGACGTATACACCGTGCGGATTGCGTGTTTATCAGGATCAAGCTCCCTCCTTTTTTTTGTTGTAGGCCTGACCGATTGTATCCAGCAATTCGGTTAATGGGGCTGGTTTCATGATGTAGTCAAAGGCGCCCAGTTGCATTCCCTTGAGGCCGAACTCCACGGAAGCATGTCCAGTGAGCATGATGACTTCCACGTCTGGCGTTATTTTTTTCACATGCCGCAAGGTCTCGATCCCGTCCATGTCAGGCATCTTGACATCAAGAACCATGACATCAAATTCTTTTTCCTTGAGCATTTCCAGAGCCTTGCGGCCGCCACTGGCACCTTCTGCCTTGAGTTTGCGAGCATTGAGTCGCTTGACGATTGTTTCCCGGAAATCGTCTTCATCATCGACAATGAGCACCCGTATCGTGTTGTTCATTGCGTTCCTCAGTGTTTTGGTAAAATAATAGTAAATTTCGTTCCTTCACCTAGTTTACTCTGTACTTTAAATTTTCCACCAAGTTTTTCGATGATGCTGTACGAAATGGAAAGCCCCAGGCCAGTACCCTTGCCCATTTCCTTGGTCGTAAAAAAGGGATCAAAAATTTTGTTCAACTCTGCCTCGGACATGCCTTTGCCGGAATCGGCGACCCACACTTCTACTTCATCACTTTTTTCGAGATAACGTGAACCAACGGTTATCACGCCATCGGAACCAATGGCATCAATGGCGTTGTTCAGCAGATTGAGCACAACCTGCTGAATTTGTGACAAATCGCTGGTAATGACTGGAACATCATCGGCATATTGTTTTTCTATACGAATATTGACATGGCGCGACTCGTTTTCGAGAAAGCCGGTTGTTTCATCCAACAGGTTGTTCACATTGATTTTTTCTTTCTCCGGCTCCATCCTGCGGGCAAAGCCGAGCAAATTATGAATAACTTTCCTCGCCCTGTTTACATGCTGTTCTATTTTGGTAACAGAATCACTGAACTCCTGAAAGTTAGGGCTGGAAGATATATCCTCATCGGCAAGCAGGTCTTTTATCCAACCGGCATTTTCAGATATTGATGCAAGCGGATTGTTGACTTCATGGGCAATTCCTGCAGCCATTTTACTTAGAGCTATCATTTTATTTGCCTGAAGCAACATGTCTGAACTGGCGGCATTTTCACGGTCAGTTTCTTTCATGCGATTGATAAGCGCATTGGTAAAAAGGACCGCTCCTGTACAAATAACCAGAAGTCCCATGGAGGTAAAGAAGATCGTCCAGTTTCTTCCTTGCATAAAAGAGAAAAGAATCTCATTCGGACTTTCTTTTGTAACTAAAATCCATCTGGTATTTCGTATTGGTGAAGTGGCTATAAAGACGTCATGACCTTGAATGGATATACGATCTACTCTTGTTTTTACAGTCGAGCTGAAATCTGGATATGGGATAGCTTTTTCTTGCAAATCATTTCTTTTATTTTTATAGAAAGGAGGTGAAAGATATGCGCCACCAAAACGTGGTAATGTTTGTAGTTTGTTGGTTCTATTGATAATGAATGCGTCACTTAGCGACCCTGTCCATGCTTTCTGTACAATATCATCAATATTTTTTAAATTGATAGTAAGGCGAAGAATCCATCTTTCATTTTTTTCCCGTATCAGTACCGCGATAATAAAATGAGGGAAATGCCGATATCCCATAAAAACATCACTTATATGTATGCCTTGCGACATAACGGCATCAAACCAAGGCTCATTCTTGTAGTTGGCAGTTTTTAATATTTCGTGATAAGGTCCAACATAGGCAAGATGATTGCCTTCTTTGTCAATGAAGCCAATGTCAACATATGAATCAGACTTGGCGTGCATTATTGAAAATAATTTATTCAAATAGGCTTCATCAGCAAGCTCATGTGTTTTGTTGGTGTGGGCAACTGTATATATTTGAGAAATACGTTCACTCAAAAAAAGATCAATGGTATCTCTCCTTGCCTCAACTCTATTTAATAGAGTTTCAGAAATTTGATCTGTATATATCTTGTTGAATATTACATACAAAGATATGGATACTATTAACAAAGGAATGACAGAAAATCCTACAATGGCAAGACAGTGTTGCCACCAAATTTTTATATAGTTTCTTTCCATCTTGTCGTCCCCTGTGGAGAAAAAACATAGCCCAACATAGAGTTTTGGAGGATTATAATAAATATTCTACTGATTATTTTCCTTGGAATCCATAGCTTTTTTCTTGCAAGAAGATCTGTTGGTCCACATGTAATGCAAAACTCGACACATTGCAGCAAGTGGTCTTGGGAATGCGTTTTTTATAGCATCTTACCTCAGGCTGGATGCGACACCTGCCCTTATACAGGCCAAGACCATCATTCTCCTTTTCAGTCAGGGAGAAGGGTTTCGTCAGCAGGGCTGCGGAGGCAAACTACATCCCCCAAGCGAACACTATTTTCTTCTACAATGCGCAGGACAATGTCTCTATTTTCAAGGGCCACTATCACACCTGTAGGATACACCATGCCGCCTGGAGGCCGGTATACCGGGCACTGCATGCCGACTGTAACCTCCACCTGTGGGGGGAGATCGCAGGAAAATTCTGTGCCTTGGGGTGTTTGCAGGAGTTTGTAGATTTCGCTACACGACTGCTGGGCGAGCAATCGACTCCAGTGTCGGCTGAGCAGAAAGTGGATCGCCCCTATGACGATGCCGCACATGATCAAGCTCAAGGCAAAGATGAAAGGGCGGAGCCCTGTTAGTCTGGCTAGCAAAGAGGGGGCATGGGCGTTCAGGGTTTTTTGGTCTGGCCAGATTTTGATGGTGAAGACCAGGGCAGGATTTTGTTTTTCTCCAAACGGGTCCTTGACCTGAATAATATGCTGACCTTCAGGTGCATCTGGAGCCACGGTCACTGTACCGCGCCACATGGAGCCGCCAAACCAATAGCCGGAGAAGATTGCGGCAGGAATCAAGCGCACCGAGCCATCTTCAGGTTGCCCATCAATGATGAGATCTTCAATGGTTTCGGTTTTTGGTGGGAGCGGGCCACTGATGTCAAAGTTGCTACCGGGGATCAAGCCAATGGGGCGACGTAGGCCGCTGAGGCCACCAATAAGGGAATCGACTGTCGCTAGGGTGGCTAAGATGAACAAAACACCAGCTAAACGACCGCTTTGTTTTTTCCACCAAAAAAGAGAAGTATAGTTGGTCATGGAAGGGGTTTGTAGCGGCTGCACAAAAGACGCTTGAGGAGGTAACCCATGAGGAGAATGGGAATAAGCAGTGCAAAAATACTTTTGAAAAATATTATATTGAAATTTTCAACAGGTTGTTGTGATGCTGCATACATGGCCACAAAAATCGAACTGATAACCAACAGATTAATGCAAACAACCAGGATGTGGTATAAAAGTGAAAATTTATATTCGCTCATCTTTCCTCCTCATCACTGCCAAACCAAGAGGAATTCTACGCTGGTTTGGCAGTGATTTTCCTTGCTGTTCTGTATGGTGTTATCGCCGGTAGATATTGGTTTTGCTAACGTTCATAATCCGTAAGGCTTGGCTCACGGCTGCCTGCTCATCCTTCTTGTAGTAGATGCGCACATCATCACCAGCTACCCACGTTGAAGGCGGATATCTTGTTTCATCGAAAAATTCATCGGGCAAAGAGCAGGTGCACAGCAGTTTCTGCCGACCGGAATAAATGGTGATTTTCTTGTTTGCTTGGTCGATCACCGGAAAGGTTTTTGCCGTGCCTGTGTCCGCATCAAAAACCAAGGGATGGTCGTTTCCTATGGATTTTTGCAGGTCAGGGTCAATCATGGGGACTTCGACAAGATTTTGTGTAACCAGATCATAGATAACAATGACTTTCTTATCTGCATCCACTTTTAAACGCTGGCCAACCGCTGGCTCGGGTCCCATCTCGCTGTTGACAAGAGGCAACTTGAAAACTTCAGCAGGAACAACATCATAGAGTGGGTTGTTTTGATCCATGGCACTGTCATGTACCACGGCCATTTCGTTTTTCTCCTTATCAAAGCTGACAACCCTGCCCTGTTCTACCTGACCGAATCTGTCCCCACTGCATCCCGTCATTATCATGGCCAAGGCAAGCGCTACCAAGGGGGTCAGTAGCTGAGTATATTTCATAACATCCTCCTGTATCGTACGCTACGTGATTATTATTGTTGTTTTTTGCTGGCTATTTCCTTTTTCGCACCTTGTACCATGCGCACGAAAATGTACAGTGACATTAAGGAGACCAAGCCAAGTACCAACACCGTGGCCGCGAGGTCGAGGATGCCCTTGATCGACGGAAACCAGGGTTGCATCAGTTTCATCAAGATGGAAAGTGCGCAACCAACTACGGCCAAGCCAAAGGCAAAGCGAATGCCCGAGCCCTTGATATATTTTGTAGCTACAGTGCCAATTTGTGCACCAACGGCTGCTCCAACCAGCATGATCATGGCGGCCACCAGCTCTGTACGGCCTTTGAAGGTAAAGGTACCAGCGCCATACAGGGAAGACATGGCAACTTCAAACAGGTCCGTGCCCACGGCAACGTGTGTCGGACAACCAACCATGTAAATCAGGGCGGGCATACGGATAAGACCACCGCCAATACCAAGTACACCAGCCAAAAGGCCTGTCAAGAAACTCACCACAATTGGTAACCAAAGGCTGCAATGGATTCCTGCAGCCTTGAAGTGCATCATCGGCGGGATCTTGATTTTGTGCAGTGTCTTGTGCCATTCTACCCCTGTTGTACTCTTGTCGAGTTCTTCTCCTTTGGCTGCAGCAGCGCGCTGCTTGGCTTTCAGTTTGAAATAATCATGGAAAACCATCCAAGCGATGCCGGAGAGTAAAACGATATACAGCCAGCGAACGACTTTATCAACCGAGCCGATGCGTTCCAGCCACATAACCAGCTGGGCACCCATTTCCATGCCAATGACGGTGCCGGCCAGCATGACTATGCCAAGCTTGTAGTCAACGTTGCCGAATTTGCCGTGGCGTAATGTTGAAATAAGCGACTTGCCCGCCATGTGGGCCATGTCTGTACCAATGGCAAAGGCCATGGGGAAGCCCAGGATGTTAAGACCAGGGGTGACCATCCAGGCGCCACCCATGCCGAAAAAACCACCAATAATACCAACACCAACGCCTAGGACTATCAGGCCGGGCCAGAAAATTTTTACCCCGGCGATGGGCATTAACATATACAACCAATCCATGGAAGCCTCCAATTTTATTGGATATCGTTTGATATTACAAGCACATAGTGCTTGCAGTTGATCTCTGTTTATTCAGCCAGCTCACGGGATTTAAGATCAATGCCAATCCAGCTCATGACGATATCAGCCAGTATGCCAAACAACATACCAACGACCGGGATCATGACAACTGTCGCGAGAGTAAAGTAAAAGTGACTCTCGTTGTACAGATTGGCCCACCAAGCCATCATGCCATCCAGTTTGCGCGTGTCAGCCACAATAACAACCGGAGCTCCTTTTCCTCCAGCTGCCAAGGCCCAGCTCGGTGCAAACAAGACTAGAGCGGTGAGTGCCCACCAAATTCGATACAGACGTTTTTTCATTGCGTTCTCCTTGAATAAGGCTTTTTGGCTCAACCAGACTCGCATAGGCATGCGTTGCGAGGCTGACCAGAAAAATGCCGGGCGCTCCAGTGGGGGATGTTCTGTAGCGCCCGACGATAAACCCTTTGCTGTGGAAACAGACCCAAAGGCTTTCTCCTCATTGTTAGCAATAGGCATGCCATTGCGCGATATCTTTTGTTAACTGCTTGTGTTTGCGACGATAATGTTTTTATTTTTTTAATAGTGCAAATTGTACGATAGGATTTATTGTGATTTTGCGTATTCATTGGTATGAAATAGTAGTGTCGTTGCTGGGTGCATTGTATGCTTCTACTGTAGGTGGTCTCCATGCGCTTCTTTTTTTCCCCGCAAATTAATTCCATTCTCCGCCCAGGTAGCGTTATTGGTCGCTGGAGCTTCGGTAAGTTGTTGGTATTGCTAGGAACGGCAGTCATGGTTTTTATTCTTGCCATATCGTTCCTGACAATCTATGGCGTTGTTTCAATGTATCTCAGCGAGGCTTTTTCTAGGAATGCGCAATTGCGCGCCCTTGCGCAGGCAGATGCTATTGGCAAACTGCTTGATGATGCGCGCTTCGAGCTGGAATATCTATCGCGCAGCCCACTGTCTGCCGAAAGCATGCTTGTCCATTTCAACAAAAAATCATCCCAAGAGCGAAACCGGTATCGTGAGGTGGGATTCCAAGGGATAGCCTCGGGCGACCATTTTGTATTGGTCAATAGTGGGGAGGCATTTGTTGCGCTTTCATCGGAACAGATGCATGCAGGTAGAGGAGGAGATGGGATTTTTACAACTGTTAACAAAGGCGCTGGTTCGACCGAGCGTGAGATACGCGTGGGGGAACCAGTGGAGGCAGCTTATGCTGCTCTGCCCGTGTCTGCAGGTGTGAAGAATGTATCTACCCATGTCATCCGTTTGACCATGCCTGTTTTCAGTCCGGAAGACAGGCTTCAAGGGCAGTTGATTTTGTCGATCGATCTTTTGGAGGTGCGCGATATTCTTTCCCTGCACGCCTCTGATCAATCTCCCTTGTTTTTGTTTCCACAGGATAATGAGAGAAAACAAAGTTTTACTTTTGACCTTGCAGGCTGGTTGCTTTTTGAATCTGAAAATTTGAAGGACCGAGATAAAGTCCTTGCTGTAGACAGGTTGCGCGTTGGCTTGCAGGGAGATGTCGGGCGACCTGGATTTAAAGAAGCATTTCGTCCTTCATATGATTATAAGCTCTATTGGACCTTAGTATCAAACGTCCAGTCAGGTCAATCTGGGCAGCTGTTAACTTCAGGATTTTTTACTCATCCTCAAGCAAACGAAAAATCATTATTTTTAAGTTATTCCCCAATATTATTCAATAATATTGAAGGACAAACAAAAATAATAGGAGGTATTGGTTGTTTTGACAGCAGCTCTATGCTCAATAAAGCAAAAAAGAAAGTATACAATGTGCTTTTTTTATTCTTTATTGGAAGTATACTTATTTTTTTCTTTTTACTTTCTTTTATAGGTGGGCACATAAGTAGAAATATAGATAGAATGTCTCGAGAAATTGAAAAAAAACTCCAGACTGATGATCAAAATCCATTTGAATTTTATTCTGCCTATGCAGAATTGAATCAATTTCAGAAAGCTATTAATATCTTGCTTTATCAACTTTATATGGCTCGTAGGGAAATTTTGCGAAGGACTGAAATTGATGAAGAAGAAAGACTTCGGCAAAAGATCAATCTAAATAAAGAAATTGCTGGTAATGTTGCCCTGAATCAGGAGTTGTTGCGTACACCTTTGCATGGAATCATTGGTGGTAGCGCTGCTATTACCCAGTTGCGCCAGCAGATACACAAAGCTGCTGGCGTGCTTGCAGATGTTTTGATTATTGGTGAAACAGGAACTGGCAAAGAACTGACGGCTGGCGCAATCCATGCCGTGAGTTATCGCGCAAACGGACCATTTATCTCGATTAGCTGTGGGGCACTGGATGAAAATCTGCTGATGGATGCGCTTTTTGGTCATGTGAAGGGTGCACATTCCGAGGCACAATCTGACCGTAAAGGTGCCTTTCTCGCTGCATCCGGAGGGACGCTTCTTCTTGATGAAATCGGCAATGCTTCTGTACGGGTACAGCAAGCCCTTTTACGCGCCCTTTCTGTTCGCCGCATCATCCCGCTTGGCTCAGACCAGGAAATCGCCTTTGATGCCCGTATAATTGCTGCCACCAATGTTGATTTACTCCAATCTGAATCCAGCTCTCAGTCTTTCCGTGAAGATTTATACTATCGTTTGGCTGTCCTTACGATCAATACACCTCCCTTACGTAAGCGGAAAGAAGATCTGCCCGTGTTGCTACAGTTTTTTCTGGAAGAAATCTGTCAGAAATCTGGCCGAACCACACCGGGTGTGAGTCGTGGTGCCCTGGATAAAATCATGCAATACGATTGGCCGGGAAATGTTCGAGAATTGAAAAACTGCCTGATTCGTTCATTTGCCTTTGTTGAGGGGGATGTGTTGCTTGCAGAACACATTCTCTTTAATGAACCAGTTTTTGATCTACAAGAGGATCAACAAACCTTAAGAGAAGATAAGGAGTTGGCTCATCCGGTCCACGAGACGGTTTTGCCTTTGCCCGAGGATGCTGCGGAGATAAATTTTTCCAGCCTTGTAGATGGAAAAGAGCTCAATGAGCGTCAGCAGGCACTGTGGCCTTTGATTGTCAAAGAAGGAAGTATCAGTCGAGGAGAATATCAGCAAGCTTTGGAAAATTCGATTTCTGTGCGTACCGCTCAATACGACCTACACGATTTTGTTAAGCGGGGTATGTTGGTCAAGTCCGGTCGTGGTCCAGCATGTCGCTATCAAGTCGTTGAATGAAAAAGCCACGACTTGATATGGGCATCATATTTTGCGTTGTTTTGCTGACTAAGTTTGTGCAAATTCTGTTTCTGAAGACGCTTTATGGGTTAAAAGGTTGTTCGATGAGAGGGTGTAAGATGTAGCATGTTGCACAATTTAGTAGAAGATCCAAAAAAAATCCCGGGCCAGTTATAGCTCTTGACCCGGGATTTTTTTAAAGATTTTTTCGCTTACAGCTCTGTCAACATATAAGCTTTACAGAGGCAGCGCTTTTTGCAGTTTTAATGGTCGAGTTTGACACCCATGGCTTCAAAAAGATAGAGAATACCAAAACCATACCAGCAGGTGTACACTACATAGAACACCAGGGAAAAAATGAGCATAGGCAGATTTTGTCGTACCGGTTTCAACTCCACCTGGTAGTAGTTGTAGGCCGGCTCAATAGCCCTGGTATTGATCGCTTGGGTAGCATTGTACATCTGGGCCTTGCTTGAACCCGCTTTTTCCAGATTCTTGCCCAAGGCACCCAAAGTGTTATGCCATGCGAACATGGCGGTTTTTTCATCCATGTCTACCATTTGGTATTTGCCAGCGATGGCCTGACCATCATTGTGGTACATGAGGTCAGCATCGGTCAACGCCGCTTCCAGCAATTTACCGAAATCACCACTGGTCTTAACATGTACATCCTCGGCTGTGGTGACAAAACCGTTGGTGTTCAAGAGCTGAACGGCCTGCTGGGCCTGGGTGGCGTTCTTGTATTGGAGATCGGCCTCAAAAGTTTGTCCGGCAAAGGTTTTTGCCCTTTCCAATTGTTCCGGTACATAGTAGGCGGAATCCTTGGACAGGGAGTTGAAGAAGTTATCCATGTAGGTCAACCCGTCTGTCTTGCTGCCCGGCTTCAAATCTGGATAAAGAGGCAGAAAGATCAGAACCAGGATTACAAAAAAGGTTGACAGGAGAAAAATCGATCTCATGCGGTATTGTTTGGTGGTTAACATGACAGTTATACCTCCTCGACTTTCAGCTGCTTGAAGTTAGAGAAAAAGCACCAGAAGACCCATGCGGCAAAAGCAATGATGATGGCGAAGAATATAATGGTGCCAATGGTATTGATCGTCGAAGTAATTGATGGCGCCAGTTTGATGTAGCCCATTTTTGCCAGTTTTTCAGGTAGAGCGGCAAGCCGATTGATGAAGCCTGCGCTTACGGTAAGGGCGAAAAATCCGCGGATGGTCATGCCGGGCACTACCTTGGTAACCAGAGAGCCGATCTGGATGCCGATCAGCGAGCCAAGCAACATGCCCATGGCTAGAGTGTAGAAAATAAAGCCGTACATGGCGTATTGGGTGATGGAACCATAACCTGCGGTGAATACGATCTGGAAGATATCTGTACCCACGGTGGTCATGGAGGATACGCCCAATCCGTAGACGAACATGGGGAAGGTGAGAAAACCACCGCCCACGCCCATGAGCGACGCTGCGGAGCCCACGATGAAACCGCTGATAACCAGAAAAATCCAGGAAATTTTGCGGCCACCAGGGGTTACGTTTTCATCAAAGGTAAGCATGGGGGGCAGGTTGACTGATTGCAGCCTTTTGCCCATGGGTGGAATTTCCTCGGCAAAACGGGTGGCTCCTTCCTCCTTTACTGCCTTTTTGCCGCGTGCCTTCATCCAGTCGTTGATAGCGAAAAAGGAAAGAAAACCAAGGATGATAACATAAATCAGGGTGATGAAGGTATCGCTCAGGGTCGGGTTCTTGCTGTAGATCCAACGGTTGAGCACGCCACCCGCGGTGGAGCCGACGATGGCACCAATTAAAAAGGTGAAGGCCAGGGAAACCGAGATGTTACCCAGCTTGCGGTGCAGTACGGAACCCATGATTGCCTTGGCGAAAATGTGGAACAGGTCGGTTCCCACGGCAAGGATACCTTTCACGCCTGCGCTCATCAGGGCCGGGGCGATGATGAACCCACCGCCTGCGCCGATACAGCCGCTGATCAAGCCGGCACAGAGGCCAACCACGATGGAGGCCAGAAAGATGGTATGGGTGTAGTGCGAGGGGCCAAAGGCAGATTTACCGCCCAAAAAACTCGGTGCACTGCCGTCGGCGGCAAAGACCCAGACACAGCTTGCAAAAACGGGTAGTAGCAATAAACAAAGTACAAAAAGGCGTTTGCGGCTGCGTAGGATGTTGTTGGACATTGCCAGTTCCCAACGTGCGTGGTAATGCGCACCGGTTAGCATAAACCGGTACAGGTCACGAAAGAAATGCATGGTGTACTCCTTTTGTCGATGGACGGTTTGTTAAAAAGCTCGACCCTTAGCTGGGCCGTGCCATATCCTTTTTGTTTGAGCCTGATCTATTTTTTCCTGCTGAATCCGCTTGCGCTCGTAGGCTGCATCGAGTTTTTCCACAAGTGACTCAATCTCCATGGGCTTCATCAGGTAGTCAAAGGCACCATACTTAATGCCATTGATGCCGGATTCCACCGATGCGTGGCCGGTGAGCATAATCACTTCAGTCATTGGTGCGAGGCGTTTGATCTCGCGCAGTGTTTCGATGCCGTCCTTACCGGGCATTTTCATGTCCAGCACCACTATGTCATAGTCGCGAGCCTCAATCATCTGCAACGCGCTGTCACCATCGGATGCGCTCTCGCAGTAGACATCGCGTCTAGTTAGTTGTTTTGTCGTAATTTCACGAAAATCAGCTTCATCGTCTACAATGAGTACGCTATAACGTGCCATCGGTTTTATCCTAATAGAGTTGAAGGTGTCATGCTGTTGATGGGTATCTTCACGGTGAAAATGGCACCAGTTCCATCGGGCTTGTTCTCTGCTTCCAAAGTGCCGCCTAGGGAGTGAACGATATTCTGACTAATGGAAAGCCCAAGTCCTGTACCTTTGCCCTGTGCCTTGGTGGTGAAGAAGGGGTTCCATATCTTGTTCAGCGTCTCCACTTCAATACCAGGTCCATTGTCGCCAATGTCAATGCGAATGGTTTTGTCATCGTGGCTGGTGCGAATATCCACCTTGCCATCCTGTTCCACAGCGTCAAGGGCGTTTTCAATCAGGTTGAGCAGTACCTGCTGCAACCGGTTACCTTCGGTCATGGTGGTGGGCAGATCCTGATCCAGGAGCAGGTTGATTTTGATATTGCTGCGCTGTGCTTCTTTATCCAGGAAGGACAAAGTTTCTTCCACCAGATCGTTGATCTGCACATTTACTTGCTCTTCGCTGATCTTGCGGGAAAAGCCGAGCAGACGATGGGTTATTTTAGAGGCGCGGGACACGTGCTGTTTAATTTTGCCGACAGTCTGATTGTATTCTTCCAGGTTATGCAAGCAAGTGGGATCTTCATCCTGCAGTAGTTCGTCAAGCCAGCTGGCCTGGGAAAGAATCATCTGCAGGGGGTTGTTGATTTCATGGGCAACACCTGCGGCCAAGCGGCCAATGTTGGCCATTTTTTCGATATGGGCCATGTGCTGATCCAGGTCGGCAGCCTCCTGATCGGCTTTGGCAATGCGGGCAACAATGAAGCGACTGAGCCCAATGGAAATGATAAAGAAAATCAAGGCAGTAATGGCAATGACCGCCACTACCCGAAGCAGATGTTCCTGGTAGCTGCCCAGCATATCATCGGTCTTCATTTTGAGCAAAAGCAGCCATTCCCCATGGTTGAGCCAAGTGCTGGCATAGAGATGTTCTCCCCGATTGGTGAACGAGATGCCGCTGTGGGGACGGATAAGCTGTAGCTCTTCTTCCGTAAGGGAGTTGTGTTGCCCTTGCAGACTCGGAGCCTGCAGTTCGCCACGCTTGTTAACGATGAAGACTTCCCCGTGAAAATCCAGCTGGGTGCTGTGCAGGAGGGCATTGAAAGCACCGGAATTGATGGTGGCGCGCAAGATGTACTGTTTGAGTGGATCAATGAGGGCGATGACGAAGTGGGGCGTACTCCGATAACCGCTGAAGATATCACTGACATAGGTGCCCCGCACTAAAGTTTCAGCAAACCAACTCTGATCCTTGAAATTTTTGTCCTCCACTTCGCTGCTGAAGGGACCGACATACGTAAGCGGATCACCGTTGGTGTCAATAATCTGTACATCTACCAGATTGCCAGATTTACTCAGGGTCAGAAAGAGCCGGTTCAAATGTTCCTGCTGCTGCAAATATTCCAGAGGATAGAGCATAGTTATAGTACTGAAGCGCTCCATCTGGTGGTCGAGAAAGTTGTTGATGACATTTTGTCGGTGTTGCACCACCTGGGAGGCAGTTTGCTCCAGTTCTTTGACCGCCATTTGTTTGGATGTGTAGATGGAGGTGGTGCCAATGATAAAAATAGGAATAATTCCGCAGAAGAAAAAGCCTGCAGTCAGTAGTTGGGTAAAGGTGTTGTAGTGTTGCCGTTTCATAATCTTCCCTGGCACTTAGCGGGCAGTCAGTGATGCTGTCTGCTGTTTCAGTCCCGAAGGATGCAGGCACTCAATGCTGGCCTGAGGAGTAAGCAGTCGTCCTAGGGCAGCCAAAAGTGTGTCGGCGGCCTCGCCTGTTCCCAACAACACAATGCGATCAGGTTCAAAGGTGATGACCTTTAATTCAGTGTGTTCTCCATGGCGGATAAAATCGACGATACAATCCTCCTGGTTGCGTAGACGATGGAGTAAACGGATGGCAGCAGCAGCAAGTTTGGATTCCACCTGTTCATGCAAGGCGATGAACAGAATCTTTTTTCGACCACCTTGGAGCAGTGCTTCGGGAATACGAATATTGTGGCTAATGAGATGTTGAATTAGATCCCGAGATTTGACCATTTTTCTGCTACCATGCCGGACCACCGGCACCAGACCCTGGTGTATCCAGTTCTCAAAACGTGCCTCTGACACGCAACAGAGTGCTGCAGCCCGGGCCGGGCTCAGGAATTCGTGCGCTCTTGCTATATCTTTTGCCGAGGCTGGTTGGGCCATGATGCTCTTTTGTGGTAATGACGCTCTTTTTACAACCTGAAAAAGCAATATGCATTTTTTGTGCCACCCCATACTCTTTGCGCATTTTATTATTTTTATCACGTATAATTAACAAAATAGTCTTTGTGGCCCACATGTGCCATGGCCTTGGTCGTGGCCTTGTAAACGTTGCAGGCGGTATTTGTGTAGGTTTGGTAACACGGAAGCAGGTATTGATCTTTTTTAAGAGGAAAATCACTTTTTTTTATGTGTAATTTTGGTGACAGCAGGCTAGAAGTAGGGCATTCTGTTACTTAGAGGTAACATGAGGAGGGAGTGTGGAGCAAAGAACGATCGCCATTTTAGAAAAGCAACGGCAGGATCTGGTTGTACGGGTACTGAAAAAACACGAAGAAGCCGAGGCCGGACGCCTCTTAACCGAGCGCATTCTCGCAGGAATCAGTGAATTTTTTTTGCTTTTTGATGGAAATTTCAAATTACTGCAAGTGAACCGCAACCTTGCTTTACCTGGTGGACAAACAATCTTCGCCCAGTCTGCGCAGCCCGACCAAGACAGTGAAGCAACAGGGACGTTGAGTCTGCATAATTTTTTTACCCCAGAAGAAAGTGCGCGCATTACAGAACGCCTCAAGATCGGGGATACAACGGAAATCGAAACACAATTACAACTGGAAGGCGGTGGGGTACCTGTGCGGTTGCGGCCGCAGATACACACCACCTCCGGAGGGCGTGTCCTCTATATTTTACTCTGTAGTGACTTGAGCGAATTTTATCAACTCATGGAAAGGGTACGGGAAGGGCAAAGGCAGCTTTTACATTCCAGTCGTCTGGCCAGTTTGGGCGAGATGGTCGCGGGTATCGGGCATGAGTTGACTCAGCCACTCAATACCATTTTGCTTCTGGCCAGAAATGCCTTGAAGGTGATGGATTCCCCGCAGGGCAGACCAGAGCTGGTACGGGAAAACCTGGAACTGATTGTGGACAGGGCCGAGAAGACCGGAGCCATTATCAATACCATGCGCAACCTGGGTCGGCGCGTGGAAGGAGATATGGCTGTGGTGGATGTCAATGCGCTTTTGCGCAAGATCGTGCACTTCCTGTCCGGACAGTTACGCATCCATGAGGTGGAGGTGGAGATGGATCTGGCCGATGGCGTCTTGCCAGTGCAGGTGATTGAAGTGCGCTTGGAACAGGTTTTTCTCAACCTGGTGCAAAATGCCATCCAGGCCATGGGTGAGGTAAAACATCCCTGCCTACGTCTTAACACCTGTTTACGGGAGCGCCTGGATCTGCAGAGCATGCGTAATGAAACCTGCGTGGTGGCGCAGGTGCGGGACAATGGCACAGGAATAGGTGAAGAGGTGCTGGGTAAAGTTTTCACCCCTTTCTTCACCACCCGGGGTGCCGGTGGTGGCATGGGGCTGGGACTTGCCCTGGTGGATCGCATTGTGCGTGAATTTTCAGGGTATGTAGAGGTGGAGAGCAGCCCCGGTATAGGAGCCTGTTTTTCAGTGTGGCTGCCTCTGCACCTAGAGAAAGGACTGCAAGATCCCGAGCAGGTGCAGCCGACATGAACAAGCAAAAACATGCACTTTGCCAACCCTTTCGTCTCATGGTGGTGGATGACGACCGCTACCTGCTCCTGGCTTTGCGACAGACCCTGGAGTTGGCTGGTTATACGGCAGATACGTTTGCCAACCCGCTGGAGGCCCTGGCCGCAGTGGAAGAGCACGCCTATGTTGCGGTCTTGGCCGACATCCGCATGCCCGAACTGGACGGTATGGAACTGTTGCGCCGTATACACACCATAGATGCGGATCTCCCGGTTATCCTCATCACCGGCCATGGCGACGTGGCACTGGCAGTGCGTGCGGTGCGCGAGGGCGCCTATGATTTTTTGCAAAAGCCGGTGGATGAAGATATTCTTTTGGGTGCATTGGCCAGGGCAGTGGAGCGACGCAGCCTGGTGCAGGAGAACCGGCAACTGCAGGAAACACTGCGCGCCAGTCGCGCTGGTCGCTCTATTTTTTACGGCTTAGTGGGCTCGCATCCTGCCATGCAGGAGTTGTACACGCTCATTGAAACCCTGGCGCGCGAGCAGGATCCGGTGCTGATCAGTGGAGAAACCGGAACCGGCAAGGAGCTGGTGGCCCGAGCCCTGCATGCCTTAGGTGCAGCCAAGAGTGGTGGCTCTTTTATTGCGGTCAATATGGCTGCCATTCCTGCCGAAATGATCGAATCTGAACTTTTCGGCCATGAGCGGGGTGCCTTCACCGGCGCAGATGGGCGCAAAAGCGGTAAATTTGAATTTTCCGGCCAAGGCACCCTTTTTCTCGATGAGATTTGCTCCATGCCCTTGGGTTTGCAGGGCAAATTGCTGCGGGTTTTGGAGGAGCGCACCTTTTTTCGACTGGGAGGCAACACGCTCATTCCGCTCCAGGCTCGTATCATTGCCGCCACCAACAGGGATCTTGAGCAGGAGGTAGCCCAGGGCTCTTTTCGCCAGGATCTCTATTTCCGCCTTAATGTGTTGCCTGTTCGGGTTCCACCCCTTGCGGAGCGCAGGGAGGACATTCCCCTGTTGGTGCAGTATTTCCTGGATGAGTACAATATGTTGAAAGAGGGTGCGCCGGCGGTGATAACTCCTTCCCTGGTCGAGCAGTTCATGCTGCAACCCTGGCCAGGCAATATCCGCGAATTGCGCAACGAGGTGCGCAGGCAGTGTATACTGGGTGCACAGCCTGTGGTTGCGTCTATACAACCAAATCGAAAACAGGACAAGCCGCCGCTCCCACTATTGAGTTGGAAAGACCACATGGCACGGGAAGAGAAACAGTATCTGGAACTGGTGCTCGACCGTTGCGGCGGGCAGGTAACTGCGGCCAGTGCCATCATGGGTTTGTCAAGAAAAAGCGTGTACGAAAAGATTAATAAGCATCACATTGATCTGCATCGTCTACGTCAGACTGAAGAGAAACCAGAGGTGAAGTCCTCTTGACGAAGTCTGCTTTGTGCCGCATTGTGTATATATCTCTTTTATGATCCTGACAGCAGAGGTTCTTGCAGTTTCCAGTAGATATGGAGGAATATTGAGGATGATTCGCGTACGTACGCTTTCCCAAGGCATGCTTTTTGCCATATGTCTGGCTGCTCTGCAGCTGTTTTTAATGACAACCACAGCAGCTTTGGCCCAGGACGAGGCAGATGTTGCCCTTCTGGATCGAACTTCCAAGGCCTTTACCTCTGTGGTGAAAAAGGCGGGACCTGCAGTGGTGCATGTTGGTGTGGAAAAAACCGCTACCAGCAGCGCTATGCCGCAGTTTCCCTTTGATTTGTTTAACGATCCTTTTTTCGAGCGCTTTTTTGGGCCGCAGTTCCGCCACCCCGACATGCCGCAGGGTAGGGGAAAGCCACGGAGTTTCAGGCAGCAGGCAGCAGGCTCTGGCTTTATTATTTCTCCGGATGGCTATATCCTGACCAACAATCACGTGGTGGATGGCGCAGAAACCATCACCGTGCGTCTGGCCGATGAGCGCGAGTTCAAGGCCAAGGTTGTGGGGGCAGATCCGCAGACCGATGTGGCCATGATCAAGATAGAGGGCAGCAGGTTGCCGGTGCTGCCCCTGGGGGATTCCGATGCCCTTGAGGTGGGCGAATGGGTGATCGCCATTGGCAGTCCTTTTCAGCTAAACCAGACCGTGACCGTGGGTGTGGTTAGCGCCAAGGGACGCAACCGCATGGGCATCACCGATTATGAGAATTTCATCCAGACCGATGCGGCCATCAACCCCGGCAACTCCGGTGGTCCTTTGTTGAATATTCGTGGGGAAGCGGTAGGCATGAATACCGCTATTTTTTCCCGTAGTGGTGGTTATATGGGCATTGGTTTCTCCATTCCCATCAACATGGCCAAAAATATCGAGAAACAGTTGCGTACCACCGGCAAGGTAACTCGAGGCTGGCTTGGTGTCGTGATTCAGGATGTCAGTGAGGAGTTGGCCAAACAATTTGGTTCCAAGGACAAGCGTGGTGCTCTGATCTCGGAGGTGAGTACTGATTCACCTGCCCAGCGCAGTGGCTTGCTCCAAGGTGACATCCTGATTGCCATTGATGGCAGGACAATCACTAATGTGGCTGACCTGCGTAACCGTATTGCCGAAACACCACCCAATACCGTGGTGGCCTTGCGCATTCTACGTAATGGCCAAGAGAAAGACATGAAGGTAACCATTGGTGAGCAGCCAAAGGATCTCGGTGTTCAGGTTGGTGCAGGAGGGGGAACTTCACTGGATAGTATGGGGCTTTCCCTGCAGGATCTGACCGATGCCCTTGCCAACCAGTTCGGTTACGAAAAAAATCAAGGTGTGCTCATTGTCAATGTGGAGCCGGGGAGCATTGCCGCGCAGGCAAGACTGGCTGGTGGCCAACTCATAGAAGAGGTTAACCGGACCCGTGTACGCAATGTCAAGGAACTGGAGCAGGTATTGGCCAGAACACCTGGCGCTAAGCAAACGCTTTTACGGGTTCGGGCTGGTGGACATAGCCGTTATGTGGTTCTCCAGACAGAATAGGAAAGGGCAGGGTTACTAGTGCAAATAATGGGGTACAGTGTCATCAAGGGATGGGGCGGGCAGCGTACAGGCTGTGCCAGCACCTGCCCATGTGCCCCATCAGCAAGCGTGGACAAAAAGGGGCAATAGCATGAACCGGTCGGCCCGAGGGGCAGTATGGGGACAGTGGCTCGCTGTCGCCGCTCTGCTTCTGGTTGCAGCCCAGGGTGGCTATCTCCTTGTTCAAGGTGAATCTTTTTGTCCAACCGCTGGTTGTGAGATCGTGGAGGAGCAATCTCCCCTGTCTCCTCTGTGGCTCAATGCCAGCGGGTTCGTTTTTTTTGCGCTTCTTATCTGGTTTTTTTGGAGCGTGCGGCAGGTGCAGTGTCCTGGCAGCAGGGTAGTGACTGTATTGCTCACTTCATTTTTACTGGCGGGCATTGGCGCGGAGGGCGTCTTGTTGGCCTTTCAGTACCACACTGGCTCATTTTGTCTATACTGCTGCATGGTTTTGGCCGCCATTGCCGGGCTGAATCTTTGTTTAGGCGGAAAACAGACTTTGCGTGCACTCTTCGTGTTTGCAGCCGTGTTTATAGCCTCTGTTTTTTTTGGTGCAGCCAAAGATTTCCCGGCTGTTAAACAGGATTTAGCTGCAGGTACTTTTGCCCACAGACCTGGCCAGGCCAGTGGAGAGGACAGATATTTCTTTTTTTCCGAAGACTGTTCCCACTGTAAAAAAGCCCTGGCAGCCCTCAGGGAAGACAGCCGGGTTACCCTGCGACTTAACCCGGTGGGACCGGTGCACACGCTGACACTGCCGGATTTTCAGCTGCATGCCGACTATGTGCCCGAGGCAAACCGCAGCATTCTGGCTGGGTTAGGGATTGAGACTGTTCCTGTGCTGCTGGTGCGGCGGCATAACGATGGCGGTGACATGCAAATTTTTTTAGGCGAAAAGCAGATCATGATTTATTTGCACGGCCGGGAGACGGTTCGTGCGCAGGACGGTGTTTCTTCTGAGACGCAGTCGGTTGAACCATCCTTGGATTTCCTTATTCCAGGGGATGATACTGGTTGCAGCGTTGATGTTGGCTGCAGCCAGACAAACTAAAACAGCGGACCATCCGGTGCCAGTCGGTAGACTCGTCTGTACCAGGGCCGCTATGTTGATCATCATTTGCGTAGTATAATTCACATGTAAGGAGGATAGTATGGCAACAATAACCTTGAAGGGCAACAGTGTCGAAACCGTAGGTTCCTTACCGAAAACAGGTAGCACAGCCCCTGATTTCAAGCTAGTTAAGGATGATCTCACAGAAGTAAACCTTGCGGATTTTAAAGGAAAAAAGGTGGTATTGAACATCTTCCCCAGCATCGATACTGGTGTGTGCGCTGCATCTGTACGGCGTTTCAATAAGGAGGCTACAGCCCTTCCCGATGTAAAGGTGCTTGGGATTTCTGCAGATTTGCCTTTTGCCCTAGGACGTTTCTGCGCGGCCGAAGGACTGGAACATGTGGAAACATTTTCGGCCTATCTGGACTCGTTCCGCGATCCTTCCTTTGGTAAGGACTATGGCGTGCTCATGACCACCGGACCACTGCAAGGACTTTTGTCCAGGGCCGTGGTGGTACTGGATGGCAATGGCAAGGTGCTCTACACCGAACAGGTACCTGAAATCACCCAAGAGCCAAACTATGAGGCAGCCTTGGCTGCACTGAAATAAAGCTGGCTTGGCTCATTTCCGGTAGCTCAATGCCTGGACTTCAAACGGCAGCAGTACCGGCAGAGACGGAGGCTCATTCCTTGCCTTGGGATGAGCCTTTTTTTTGTGTTTATATGAAAAAAGGGAACGATATGCACACTCACTCTACACCGCTCTCTGAAATCCAGACCCGTATCCGCGCCCTGCAGGAGCACCTTGTTCGGGAAGGACTGGATGGTGCCCTTATTATCCATCACACCAATCTCTATTACTACAGTGGCACTTCCCAGAGCGCCCATCTCTTTGTCCCCAGCACTGGAGAGGCGATGCTCATGGTGCGCAAGAGTTTCGAGCGCGCCCGGCAAGAATCGCCTTTGCCTGTGGTGCTGGATGTGCAAAGTCCCAAGCGTATTCCCGCACTTCTGCGGGAATACGGTCATGGCATCGCAACCATTGGCCTTGAATTGGACATCATCCCCTTTAACACCTACGGCTATTATGCAAAAATTTTCAGCGATACCACCTTGACAGATATTTCTCGAACAGTAAGGCAGTTGCGGATGATAAAATCCGCCTATGAGGTGGATTTGCTGCTGGCGTCAGCCAAGGTACAGGATGCTGTTTTTGCGGAGGTGCCTGCCATGTTGCGCGCGGGCATGACCGAACTGGAACTGGCCAGCCTGTTTGAGGCTGGCATGCGTCGACGTGGCTACAGTAGCGGTTGTAAAATGCGTGCCTTTAACCAGGATTTTTTCATGGGTAATGTCAATGCCGGTGCCAGCGGTGCAGTAGCCACTTATTTCGATGGTCCGGTGGGCGGGACAGGAGCGTCTCCGGCCAACAATCCCCATGGGGCGGGTTGGAAAACCATTGCCCCTGGTGAGCCGATTTTTATCGACTATACCTGTATTATCGACGGCTATACCGTAGATCAAACCCGAATGTTTTGTATCGGTTCCATGCCAGAGAAGATGCGAGCCGCCTACGAGGCTGCCCTATCTATGCAGGAGAGACTTTTAGCCGCAATCCGGCCCGGTGTTTTGTGTGAAGATGTGTACCTGCAGTCCCTGGAATTAGCCCATAGCCATGGTCTGGCAGACTATTTCATGGGTTCCGGCAAAGACAAGGTGCGTTTTGTCGGTCATGGTGTGGGCCTGGAACTGGATGAACTACCCATTTTCGCCCAAGGGCTGAAAATGCCCCTGGAAAAAGGCATGGTCTTTGCTTTGGAACCGAAGTTTGTTTTTCCTGACGGTGCGGTGGGTATAGAAAACACCCATGTTGTGGAAGAAGATGGGGTACGCACGTTGACCGGGGCATCACAGGAGATCATTTGTGTGTCTGGATCTTGATATAGAGTGTAAAACAGGTGTGCCAGGGCAGGAGAATGTGCAATTCCTGGTTCAATCGGAAGGTGGGTTGGTTGTCCTGCTGTGCACTTGATGGGCCATGAACGCCCCGGCCTCAATACCAAAAGAACGAATCGGGGCGTTCAAGACCGAGCCAGGCCACAGGCTTGGCAAGGTGGATTGCTCTCAGCCCGCTTGCACTCCAAAGGTCTCTTCCAGGTGCTGGGTGACCGCGGGATCCAGGCCCAGGGCTGTGCCTAACTGATTGAGGTAGGCGCGCTCCTGCGGAGTATCCACCTCTATGGCCAGCAGTGAGGCTGCATACACCTCGGCGGCCAGTTCCTGCCTGTTGCCGATGGCCGCTATCAATTCCTGTGTTTGCATGGGCTTTTCCATTTCAGCCAGCATGAAACGCAAGCTCTCCTCGTCTGCACCTGAATCCTGGAGATGGCCGGCGATGCGCTGTACTTCCTCCGTGCTGATGTGCCCGTCTGCCTTGGCCGCATTGATCATGGCCTCGACAATGAGGCGAGCATGATTTTCCATTTCCTGTGCTTCTGCGTCTGTGTGTGGCTCCAACAAGCCCATAGGGGGTTGCGCTTTGCGGCCCGCATTCTGCAAGGCCTGCATGGCCATGGTACCCAAAAGGGCAAGCAGCCCCCCACTGACCGCTCCTTGCCAGGATTTGCGTCCACCGCCGAAAAGGGCACCAGCCAATGCACCCAACCCTCCGGTGGCCAAGGTTCTGTTCCCTCCGTTGCTCCGGCTCAGTTGTTCAAGCACCTGGCCCAAGCCGCCGCCTGTCTGGGATCTACTACGGGCAGGGCTTTGTGCTTTGGCGAGCTGGTCAAGAATCTGGCCGAGCATACCACCTTGGGCTGTGCCTTGGCCTTGACGTCCACCAAGCATGCCTGCAAGACCATCCAGAAGCGAGCCATTACCGCTCTCCATGGAGTTGCGCATTCGCTGGTTGGCAGAGGGGCTCATACCGGACTTAGCTAGAGAACCGAGAAGATCTGTAAAATTCATGGTCGTTTCCATTTGTTGAAATGTGTGGAGCGTACACAGCATACAATTTTGGCCTGTACGTCAATGTCGACAAAAGTGTAAGCATGATTCGTATGGCTGCACGATTTTTTTCGTTAATGCATGCTAATGAGCTGCTCACTGTGATTGCACTTTCAGGACAGCAAGGTGTTTGCGCAGCTCTGGTTCTCTCGGTATGATGATTGGTGGAGAAGATATTATATATCCATTATTTTTATTTCAAGGAGGACAATGCTATGCAATCAAATATTGCCAAAGCCATTCATCTGCATCATCAGCCCGTTGCCCTCATACTCACTGAAACCCCACCGGAAAAGGCTATGGGCTTTGCCAAAGGCAAATGGGGGTGTGTCATGTTCTTGCTTGCCAATGCAGCCAGGGGAAAAACTGCAGTTCTCAGCCGGGACAACTTTGGTTGTTGGGGCGGAGGTGTTGGCCTTGGTTTCGGCAATCGCTATCAGGACTTTCCCGGTGGAGAGGAATGTTTTCTCCGTTTCCTCTCCTCGGGTAACAAAGATTGGGAAAAGGGCCGTGCCGTGGGAGAAATGCTGGCGGAAAAGGCGGGCCGCGGTTTTGCAGACAGTTTCCTTGAAGGTGAAGGTTATGTCAAAAATCCGGAACTGACCCGCCAGTGGCTCGACGAACTGCCGATAACCGATGTATCGCCCAAATCAGTGGTATTCGCTCCGCTGGCCGAGGTTGATCAGAATGCACAGCAACCTGAATCCGTTATCTTTTTTGTCGACGCCGACCAGCTCTCTGCCCTCGTGGTGCTAGCCAACTACAGTCGGGAAGGACGGGAAAATGTGGTTATTCCCTGGTCTGCTGCCTGCCAGAATATCGGTATTTTGCCCTATGAGGAGGGCCGCTCTGAGCACCCGCGGGCTGTGGTCGGTTTGACGGATCTGTCTGCACGCAAATATGTGCGTAAGCTGCTGGGGAAACAGTACCTGAGCTTTACCATACCGTGGCAACTTTTTCTGGAGATGGAAGCGCATGTGCCCGGGAGTTTTCTTGAACGACACACCTGGCAATCACTGCAAGAGTAAGCTTTGGTTTGTAGAGTTTTGCACCGCTTGGCAGAGGTTACTTTCTACATGTATTTCCGGAAATTATAGAATCAGCTACGGGGTTGGTGTACAGTGTGTGACGGCTCGGTCTTGCTACCGTTGCATACTGACCAGTGTGAGGTGTTCTGCCTTCCTATTTTACGCACTGTGTTGCTCGCTGCATCGCAGTGCATCCATCTGATTTGTCTGCGCCTCACCTGTTGTGCAACTGCTTGAATATACATATTTTTAATTTGTCAGCCCAGAAAACGACCCAGGAGCTGTTATTCATGTCCATGTTTTTTATTTTTTCCGTGCTGATGATCCTTTCAGTATTTACCACCAAGATCAGCTCACGCTTTGGTATTCCCCTTTTACTTGTTTTTATGTTCATTGGCATTATTTCTGGCAGCGATGTTCTCAATCTCTTCTATTTCGACGACGCTCTGCTCACCAAGAAAATTGCCGATTTTTTAATTATTTTTATCCTTTTTGACGGCGGCTATCGTACCACTAGGGCTGCCTTCCGCCGTGTCGCCGGGCCAGCCCTTACTTTGGCGACCCTGGGCGTTATCCTCACCGCCTTTGTCCTGGGATTTTTTGTGCATCATGTGTTCCAATTACCCTTTCTCGAGTCCATGATGATTGCCTCCATCATTGCCTCGACCGATGCAGCTGCAGTCTACATGATCACCAGGCAGAACCCGATCAAGAGCAAGTTGGCAACCACCATTGAAGTGGAGTCGGCCGCCAACGACCCCATGGCGATTCTCCTGACCCTTGCCTTTATCAATCTGCTTACCATTGGCGGTGGCTCCTATTTCCAGTACGTGCTCAACCTTGTCTGGCAGTTCATGGGCGGGGTGCTGGTGGGCTTTATCCTTAGCAAGGTCTCTGTCTATCTCTTCGATCACCTCAAATCCGAGAACAGGGGCAATTACAATGTGCTCATGGTAGGACTTATCCTGCTCACCTATGGTGCGGCAGATCTGATTGCTGCCAATGGTATCATCGCCGTGTTTTTCATGGGATACTGGCTGGGTAACTCCAAATTTACCGGTAAGCAGGGTGCCAGTAATTTTTTGGAGGGTATCACCACCTTGAGCAACGTAGCCCTCTTCCTTATGCTGGGTTTACTCGTTTTCCCCAGCAACTTTGCCAATGTCTGGAAAGAGGGCATGATCATCGCCCTCCTGCTTATGTTTGTGGCCAGACCAGTAGCTGTGTTCCTATCGCTTCTTCCCTTCAGATACACGTTCAAGGAACAGAGTTTCATCAGCTGGGGCGGTATCAAGGGTGCGGTGGCTATTGTGCTTGCCACCTATCCCTATGCCGCCAACCTGGATGAAAAAGGTATTATCTTTGACATCATCTTTTTTGCAGTGCTGCTCTCCTGCGTGGTGCAGGGTATGTCATTGGGTAAACTCTCCCGGCTCTTTCATTTTACCGCGGAAAAACCACTCACCTCGCCCTACACTGTGGAACTGCACTCCACGAAGAAAAGCGATGTAGATATGTTTGAAATCCACATCGGCAAGGAAGCGCGGGCTATTAACAAGAGCATTGCCAATCTTGGCCTGGGTGGCGAGGTGGTGATCAGTTCCATCATCCGTGACGAAACCATGCTCATTCCCTCTGGCAGGGTTGTCTTGCAGGAGGGAGACATCCTCTATGTCCTGACCCATTCTTTTGATATAGACCGGGTCAACCGTACGCTCAACGATCCGGATCACCCACCTGCCGACCCGGAACATGTTGCGTCGGCCTGAAGTCACACTTGAGCACTCTATAATTAGAAAGCAATCAAGACCAAGGCCTCCGTCTTATCGAGCCGCAGCCAAGCTCGCAGAAATAATGCGGAGCACCTTGCTGTGCTTGTTTTTGACCATCTCGCACTGGCGAGATGGTCAGTATCAGTTTTTACCTGAGAAATGGCTTTTTCTTGGATTTTACCTCCATCCCAGAAAGCCTAATTCGGGATAGAGGTGGGTGGATCTCCCAAAAAGCGGCTTTTCCGTAGCGTTTTTTGTCTGTACCAGCTAACTGTACAGTTTATCTGGTAACAGAGGTGCCGATAACCAGGCGCTGTATCTCGCTGGTACCTTCATAAAGTTCTGTAATCTTGGCGTCACGCATAAAGCGCTCCAGTGGGAAGGTGGCATCGTATCCGAAATCACCCATCAAGGATGCCGCCATTTCAGCCATCTTGCTGGAGGTTTCGCTGGCATATAGTTTGGCCTGCGCCGACTCCTGCGAATAGGGCAAACCGGCACTGGCCCGGAAGGCTGCATTGTACACGAGCAGGCGAGCCGCTTCCACCTGGGTAACCATGTCTGCCAAGAGAAACTGCACACCCTGACGACTGGCAACCGGCCTGCCGCCGACAACATGTTTTTTCGCATAGGCAATAGCCGCATCAACCGCTCCCTGGGCAATGCCCAGGGCCTGGGCGGCAATGCCGACCCGACCACCATCGAGCGTCTTCATGGCGATCTTGAAGCCCTGTCCTTCCGGCCCCAGTTGATTCTGTACCGGGATGCGGCAGTTGTCGAACACCAACTCCATGGTCAGGGAGGAGCGTATGCCCATCTTGTCTTCCTTTTTGCCAAAGGAAAAACCCGGCGTCCCTTTTTCGACAATATAGCTGCTGATGCCCCGGTGTTTCTCGGCGCTCATATCGCTACGGGCAAAAATGATGTAGGTTTCAGCCTCACCGGCGTTGGTGATGAAGATCTTGGAACCGTTGATGACAAAAGAGTCGCCGTCGCGTACCGCTGTGGTGGTTGTGCCGCCCGCGTCGGAACCTGCCGAGGTCTCGGTCAGCCCAAAGGCCCCCATCTTCTCCCCTTTGGCCATTGGGGCTAAAAAAGTATGTTTTTGTTCCTCGGTGCCAAAAAGATAGACAGGGTTGGCACCAAGCGACAGGTGTGCCGACAGGGTAACACCGGTTGAGGCACACACACGGGAAAGCTCTTCAACCGCAATGGCGTAGCTGATGTATTCGCCCCCTGCACCGCCGTATTCTTTGGGAAAGACAATGCCGGTTAGGCCGAGTTCAGCCAAGCGGCCGAACATAAGTGGGCGGTCGAAAAGCGAATTCTGATCACGGCTGGCCGCAGAGGGTGCGACCTCTGTTTCGGCAAAATTCCTAACCAATTGACGAATGCGTTGTTGTTCTTCTGTTAATGTAAAATTCATATTTTCTTCCCCACAACACTGTGAATTTTGTAGTCAGGATGCAGCAGCCAGTTTGGTCCATCCTCCGGG
Organism: Desulfobulbus sp.; assembly: GCA_040776885.1. Taxonomy (GTDB): domain Bacteria; phylum Desulfobacterota; class Desulfobulbia; order Desulfobulbales; family Desulfobulbaceae; genus Desulfobulbus. The sequence continues at coordinate 346,078 of JAXGZR010000003.1, forward strand.
AAGGCGTGCGGTCATCAGTCCTGATCTTTGATTTGCACCATGACTGTTGAGCCAGTGGCGCACACTGTGCCATTGGCAAGCACGCTTACCTCCACAATTACTTTGCGCCCCTTGATTTCAATTACCTTACCTCTGGCCTCCAGCTCGGTGTCGATCGGCGTGGGTGCTAGGTAATCCACTTTCAGTGAGGCCGTGACAAAGCGTGAGATGGGTTTACCATCCTCCTTGGCCTTGGCTGCAGCCGCTGTGCCCGCAGCATGGCAATCAATCAGTGAGGCGATCATGCCCCCATAGAGAAACCCGGGAAACCCACCGGTATACTTGGAGTCCGGGGTGTAACGACATACACTTTCCTCACCATCCCAATAACTTTTGAGATGGTGTCCTTCAGGGTTCAATCTGCCGCATCCGTAACAGTGCGCGTAGTCATCGGGATAATAATCTTGAAACGCTTTTTCATCCATAGAGTTATCCCCCATTTTTTATCTGACCATGCCAGGAACTGTAAGATCCTGGCATGGTAATGGTATGTACGTATGTACTGGGCTGCGGTATGCCTAGCTTTTTAATATGTGTAGAAGCCGCGACCGGTTTTTCGACCCAAATAACCTGCCTCGACATACTGCCGCAGCAAAGGACAGGGACGATATTTGGAGTCACCCAGGCCTTCATGCAAGGTGTTCATGATGGCAAGGCAGGTGTCCAGACCGATGAGATCGGCCAGGGCCAACGGTCCCATGGGATGGTTCATGCCCAGCTTCATCACAGTGTCGATATCTTCCTTGGTACCCACACTGTGGTAAAGGCAGAATACTGCCTCGTTGATCATGGGCATCAGGATACGGTTGGAGATGAAACCAGGATAGTCGTTGGATGCGGCAGGCGTCTTGCCCATTTTCTGTGTCAATTCCAGGGTAAGATCAAGGGTCTCCTGTGAGGTCGCCAGGCCACAAATAACCTCGACCAGTTTCATGACCGGTACAGGATTCATGAAATGCATGCCGATCACTTTTTCCGGACGCTTGGTGTGCGCAGCAATGCGGCCAATGGGTATGGAGGAGGTGTTGGAGGCCAAAACCACATGCGGTGCGCAGACCTGATCCAGAGTCTCGAAAATTTTAAATTTTATGGTTTCATTCTCTGATGCGGCCTCAACCACGAAATCGGCTCCAGCCATATCCGCAAGATCAGTGGAACCCTTGATCCGAGCAAGAACGGCTTCTTTTTCGTCAGCGGTCATTCTGCCCTTATCCACGCCGCGCTGCAAATTTTTGGCAATGCTGGCAAGGCCACGGTCCACAAATTCCTGCTTGATATCGTTCATGATAACGGGCATGCCACTGGCGGCGGCTACGTGCACAATGCCGCTTCCCATCTGACCTGCACCAACAACTCCGAAAGTTTTTACTTCCATAATCAACTCCCTTTGTTCAGATTCAATGTGGGCCGGGCTGATGCTGTGCCCGACAATAACCAATAAGGGACAAACAGCGTCTTTTATGGTTCTGTTTGTTCTTTCCAGATGTGTTGGAAAAATTGGAACCAACCAGACGCGCACGAGGAACCGGGGGAGAGGGGTAAACCACCCTTTCCCCTGTCGTTCCAGCATAAAACAAGCAGGTGCACCGGCACCGGCTTCTTGGCGGTATTACCATGTATGGGGCAGCCGGGGCAGTGCAGTATAAAGAAAAAAGATTGGTGATATGGGAAGAATAAAAGAGATGCTGTGCTGCAAGCACATCTGTGCGGATAGGTTCACGGGATGAAGCGGGCACATTTCCTCCTTCATCTGGAGATGGCACGAGCTGTTGACAGGTCGTGACGCATCCCGGCAAAATGTCTATTATTTCGATTGCATCGAGCAGAATTGTCCTCTCGCGCACCGTGGGACCACCCATACGGGCAGGATGCTGCTCTCTCTCCACCAAAAACGCCAAGAGATAATCCTTACGCTGGAGAAAGGCAAAGCAACTTCTATCTGTAGCCGTTACGGTTCAATCTGACAACTGCTGATTTTTTAGCAGCTGTTTGATCAAATGCAATCCACCTGCTATCTTGCCAAAATTTCTTTTCATCCTCAAGGGTTTCTAGCAGCTTTCTGGCGGCAATACATTTTTTGCTGGCAGCCCTCTGGCCAGAGCAGAAGCAAAGGGCAGGAACGAAGGGCAGATGAGGCGTGTGGTTTGTATACGTTACGGCCGTGTGCTACTCTGCAGGAGCTTCTTGGTCACGATAATTCCCGGCCGTAGAGCAACTGAAATGTCTCATAAAAGAATCCTTGCCCCTTTTTGGGCAGCACCTATCTTTAGTTCAGCTGTGGCCACATCCTGGTCCTGCTATCCGACTTCTCCCTCCACTTTGCGGTATCACCTCTATTTGTGTGCTGATTCGTTCTTTCAAGGCAGGCACGTGTGAAATAACGCCAATCAGCTTGCCCTCTTGCCTAAGGTTGGCCAGGGTTTCCAGGGCTGTATCCAGGGCTTCGTCGTCCAGTGTACCAAAGCCTTCATCTAAAAAGAGGGAATCCACTCGCACTTTCTTGCTGGCCATGTGCGACAAACCAAGGGCTAGCGCCAGACTGACAAGGAAACTCTCACCGCCGGAAAGATTTTTTGTGGATCGAATCTCGCCGGCCTGATAGCTGTCAATAACATTGAGTTCCAGCGGCTGGGTTGAATCGAGGATGAGCAAGTAGCGGTCGCTCATTTTCTGCAGCTGCCGGTTGGCGTGGCCAATCAGCATGGCAAAGCTCAGTTCCTGGGCAAAGTTACGATACTTCTTGCCATCTGCAGAGCCGATCAAGGCGTGCAGATTTTCCCAACTGCAGCATTCTTTTTTCTGGGCCTTGATGGCTGTGTGCTTTTCTTGGAGCCGCTCTTTGGCAACCGTGTTCGCCATCAAGCGGTGCTTGAGTGCAGCAATGCTGTCCCGCAGCTCGTGCAGCAATTTTTCGTGCTCTTTGTGTTGGGCTGTGAGCTCTTCCAGGGATTTGTCAGTAATCTTCTGCGCTTTTTCCGTAGCCAGGCGCATTGCCCGATCCGTTTGCCTGGCTGCGAGTTCTGTTTGACGCTTATCAAGTTCCCTGGCCTTTGCCGCCAGTTGTTCCCTCTGTTCGGGACTGCGCCTGGCCGCTAAAAACTGTTCTTCACCGATAAAGCCCACGGTTGTACAGGCAGCGGCAAACCTGATTGCCAGTTTTTCCAATTCTGGCTCTCTTTGGTCTATGCGCTTGTTGAGCGCTTCAACATGGGCCTTGGCAGTATGCCATTTTTGCTGGAGTTCTTGGTATTGTTCCCTAGCCTGTTTTTCAGCACCTTCGGCGCCAGACACCCCCTTGTTCAGGCGAACTTCCTCGTCATCGGGTCTCTTGTTGCCGTAGAGGCGTTTACGCTTATCAGCCCTGGTGGCCAATTCTTTTTTTATGCGCTCCAGGCGCTCCTGTTTCTCGGTCAAGGCACTGCTTTGGGTTTGGATCACCGCGTCCAGACGTTTTATTTCGCTGCTGATATGGACTATCTGTTTTTCGATGTCTGCCCTGTTCTTTACCTGGGCCTGCCAGGTTGCCAGCCGTATCCTGAGGCCATCGAGCAGGGATGAAATGTCTGCTGCAGGAATTTCCGTAACCCTAAGTGGCAGGAGTTTTTCCACTACAGCTTGCCTGCGCTTGGTAAAATCAGCAAGGAATTTCTCCAGATCTTCGCATAGTTCGGTAAAAGTTTTTTCGGCAATTTTTTTGTCATGGGCTGCTGTTGCTTCCAACTTTTCAGCATCTGTTAGGTCGTTGCGGGCAAACTGTGCAGCCTCTTCGAGTTTTTTGATGGCTGCCTCCTGCTCCTCGGCCTGTCTGATCAGCTTGGTAAGCGCATCGATCTTCTGTTCGCAGGCATCGGCAACCGGCACATTGCCCTCTGCAAAGGGGTGGCTGGTTGCTCCACAGAGCGGACAGGGTGTACCGTCTGCCAGTTTTGCTCGGTGTGCCTCAAGCTCAGCGATTTTTGCGAGGTATGCCATTTCGCGCAGCAGACTTTCCTTTTCACTGCGGTATTCTCGCAACAGGCGATCCCTTAGCAGCTGGCTAAGCTCGGCCTTAGCTCGGAGCAGCTTTTTTTCGTTTGCCGCCAGTTCCTGCTTGCGCCTGCTGCAGAGCTTTTGACGATACTCAAGGGAGGTTATCGCCTGTGCCAAGGCGTTCGTCGCCTTTTTTTTCCCAGCCTTTTTTTGAACAATTTCCCTCTGCTGTACGAGCAGGCCGTGCAACTGCTCTTCAACACCAGCCAGGCCGCTGATCAACCATTCATCCTGCGCATGCTCCTTGAGATAGCTGCCAACGTCTTCCAGGGCTTTCTGGGCCTTGATATGTTTTTCCCGCTCCTTGTGGCGGGTCAGTTTATCGGCATCAATCTTTGCGGCATCTTTCTTGCAATGCTCCTCGGCCTCTGTAGCCACTTTCTTTTGCTCCACCAGGTGCTGATCAAGCAAGCGCACCTGCTGCCATAAGGGTATGGCGGCTTGCAGTTCCTTTTTGAGTCGTAGGGTGTGCTGTTCAGCGATCTGCAACAATTCGGCCTGCTTTTGAACAGAGGCTGTCAAATGGGGTAGGGCCTCTTTTCCAGCCTGCAGAGCTTCCTGATCGTCTGCCTGCTGTTTGCGGGTGGCAGCGAGCGTTGCGTATGCGCCGTCCAGCGAGGCGGCATGCAAGGCCTGCTCCAGTGTTGTACGATCTGCCTTGAAGCCGCTGATATCACCTTGTAGTCTGTTTGCCTCTTCGGTTAGCTTGGCGATTTCCTCCTCCAGGGCCTTGATATTGGCGAGCCAGGCAAGGGCTTTTCCGATATTGGCAAACCTGGTGCTACATTCTGCCTCTTCCTTCTGTTTTGTGGCAAATGTCTCTTGAATTTCTTGTTCCTGCTCAGGATCCAGAATGATAATTCCGGCTGTTTCAGCCTGGAGCAGGCCCAGTTTTTCCCGCTCTTCGCGCAGGCGTTCATGCACGCGCATGGATATCTGGCTGTAGATCCCCGTGCCGGTTATTTGCTCCAGGATCGGAGCCCGTTCATCTGGTACAGCCTGCAAAAACGCGGCAAAGCCGCCCTGGGCCAGCAACATGGAACGGGTAAAACGGTCAAAATCCATGCCTGTGGCCTGCTCAACACCTTTAGCCACCTCGAGGATTTTTGTTTCCAAAATTTCACCTGAATCCGCATTGACCAGTTCGTGTTTTGGGGCCTGGAGTTCGCCATCCGGCTTTTTGCGCGCCCGGTGCTGACTCCAGTGACAGCGAAAACGTCCACTCTGGGTTGCGAAGGTCACCTCGGCAAAGCATTCGCCAGTTTGGCGAGACATGATCTCGTTTACGCTCTTGGTAACTTTGGGCAAGCGTGGCGTGCGACCGTACAGAGCTAGACAGATGGCGTCGAGAATAGTTGTTTTCCCTGAGCCGGTGGGACCGGTGATGGCAAAGATACCGTCGGCAACAAAGGCCGGATGCCCGAGATCTATTTCCCAACAGCCCTCCAGAGAGTTCAGATTCTTGAAGCGCAGGTGCAGGATTTTCATCGTCAGCCTCTCTATTCCGCCTGCACGTCGTCTTCGTGCAGGGACAGGAGGGTTTCCTGGTACATGCGCTGTAGCTCGGGCCACTGTTCTACTGGCACGCCACGGGCAAGCAGACAACGTTCGAATACGTCGTGTACCCGGAGCTCATCAAGGCTTTCCCCCACAAGGTCCTGCTCCAGCATCCCTGCGATAATGCGGTTGTTTTTTAACCGCAGAATTTCCATCTCCGTGCCGGAAATGGCTGCTTCGGCACGTTCGCGCAAATCGCCTATAACCTCGTCGCCTTCGTAGATTAGCTCAAGCCAGGCTTGAGATGCAGCCTGTGCCAGTGCACGAATACGGCGGCTCAGGGTATCCCAATCTCCCCGGATACGTTCGAGTTCTTGAAAAACCGGCACTGCAATTAGTTGCACAGATGCTGCTGTGCCATGGAATGCAACCTGGCAAACGCTTTTTTGTTGTTTGGCCTCGCCAAAGCCCATGGGTAGTGGAGAGCCGCTGTACCTGATGTGCTCAAGTCCAGCCACCTTTTGCGCTATGTGGAGATGACCCAGGGCCACATAGTCAAAGCGTGCAGGAAAAATTTCCGCGCGCACCTGCGCCAGAGAACCAACATACAGCTCACGCACACCGTCACCCTCCACCCTTTGGCCAGCAGCGCTGAACAAATGACCCGTGGCCACGATGGGAATCTCTCTTCCCGCCTGCTTGCGTTTTTCTTCAGCCAGGTCAGCCACAGCGGCGTAATGTGTGCGGATGCCCTCAATGAGCTTGCGCTCCTTGTCTGCCACGCTTTCTCCGGCTTCGGCCACCCGGATGTCCCGATCGCGCAAATAGGGCACAGCACAAACAATCAGCTCTGGCGCTTTCTGCTCATTACGGAGCACCAGCACTTCATCTTCCGGGTTGGCAGCGCTACCAACCACGTGTACATCCAGGGCTTTGAGCAACTCTTTTGGGGCATTGAGGAAGGAGGGAGAATCGTGGTTGCCCGCCACAACCACTACATGACGACATGTCGAGGCCGCCACCCGACACAAAAACCGGTAGTATAGCTCTTGGGCACGATTACTTGGGGTGCTGGTGTCAAAGACATCACCAGCCACCAAAAGGGTGTTGATTGCGTTTTGCTGTATCGTTACAGCCAGCCAGTCCAAAAAGGCCTTGAATTCCTCGTAACGTTTTCTGCCATACAGAGCGCGGCCGATGTGCCAATCGGATGTGTGCAGGATTTTCATGGAGCCAGTCAATTGTCACAGCCTTTTTCGAGAAATTTCTCATTTTTGCCAACGTCTTTCTACGATGGAGTATACTCGCTGATGCACTCAAGGCAACGAGTTCAACTGCTGCAGAAACGTTCACCCACTGCAATCACGCCCGATATCTGCTCCTTGTAAGATACCTGGTGGAGGACAAGAAATGCCTGTTTACGATTTTCTGTTCAGATTCAAAAGGGACTGATGGGCTCACTTCATTGTAAGGCAAGCATCACAAAATAATGGTCTGGTGGCCACTCTTGCGGGGGGAGTCTGGCGCATTACAAGACAAGGCGCGCAGCATCTCCCACGCGCCTTGTAAACTTCTGCTGTTTTCCACTCTCAACCCGCAGCCGGGATGGACACCCGTATTTCGCGGCTCTTCACTTTGCCAAAGTCCTGCCAGTCTTCCACGGCATCCACATACTGTTCTTCAATGACAATTTCGCCGCCGTCCACGGCCTTGAGGATAAAATTGCTCAGCGCCGTGGCCTTTTTCAAAGGAAAGGAGTAGGGCCCGGCCGGATCGTAGACTTCCACTGAAAAGTGGCCATCCACTTCGGCCGGTATGCCACGGGCCTGGTTTTCAAAGCGGGTAAAAACAAAGCGGTGCGGATCAAGCCAGATACAGGGGCCGATACCAGGGGCTGTAAAGCTACGCACATCCGCCATATCGGTGAGGATATAGGTGCCCACCACCCCGGTGCCGACCTCCAGTATCACCTGGCTTGCGCCGGGGTTGAAGTAGAGATTACGGCAGTATCTGGTCTCTTCCGTCAAATAGGCTGAGAAAACCGGTTCCAGACTAGCCGTAAAAACTTGGACGCCTGGGTTTTCTCCGTGCGAGCAGGGGCTATCCGGATCGGTCTCAAACCAGAAATAGTTCTCAGAAGCCCAGCCCTCTTCTCTGGGAGGCACCACGGCAACATGGAGCTGCACCCCCTCCAGCAGGCAGGTGGAGCCCCGGTCTTCCTTGAGCGCGCGCAGCCGGTATTCGGAAAAATTCCCGGCCCAGGTCATGCCGCTCAAGGTTGTAAAGATCACAAAAATCAATATTAGTGCTAGTGCCAAAGTCAGAACCAGCGCTCTATTCACCCGCATAGTCCGCAACCACTTACCTTGCATTCTTATCTCCTTTTTGCGCCCATGCCCGCAGCCTGCCTTGTCGGGCCCCTGTCAATAGTTCCTATAATTCTGCTCGTCATAATCTGCGTCATGCCCGGTGCGGTCGAGCTCGGTCTGGGGGCGGCGCACCTCGGTGTAGGTGGCTGCGTTATTGGTAACAAACCATAGCCCCTCGTACTGGCGCACATAGACAGAGCGCGGATTGTCTGCACCAGAGCTGCGCAGCCGCACCTGCAGATCTCCGGAAGAATGCCCGTCCCATATTTGCATGATGTCGAGCCGGTAATTATCCGGCGACATGGCGTAGCCATTGTGCACGGAGGTACCCGCCGCAAAACTGCGGAAAATGTGGTTATAGCGGGCATCGCGCATGCGGTCGACAAAGGTCTGGTACAAGGCCGAGCGCTCCCAGCCCTGGCGCAAGCGCATGGAATAGCGCAGCATTTTTGAGGCTTCGTCTCTGGTGGCCGGGTTGATGTAGCAGAACACCGCGTCGAAATAGAGTTTGACCGCGCCTTCGGGCCTTACCGCCTCGCGCGCATACCGGGCCTTGAAATCCTGATAATCCACGGGCAGGCCGTCTGTACGCACCACTTCGGCAGAACCGGCTGGGCCGCTTTGTTGCTGGATTTCGTAGTCGGTGTCGGCATGGTAGTGGCCCTGGTTGCGCCCATCGTAGCGTTCATTGCTCGCGCTCTGCGCCTGCCTGCCCTCTCCCATACCTGGGAAGATGTTGCTATAGCCCTGCCGGATCTCCTGGCCGGTGCAGCCGCAGCTCAGAGTCAGTACGAACAGCAGTACGAGTGCCGGTGCAAGTGCCATGCCCGCTCCTCGCAAGGAAGTAGTACTGAAACCTTGTTGCTGTAGCTGCATAGTGTCATTTTTTTCCATAGGATCCTCCTGTCGCGGCAGTCCGTGGGAGAGCGAGAAACAAGACCTGTCACGCCCTTCTGCAGCATGCATTAGGGTGTATCAGGCATTGTTGTTGTGCTTTCTTTGCATTGCAATCAGATTCAGCGGTGTCCCGCTCTGCTCCTTTGCACCGATGCCACCCCACCTTGATAGTGCTGGAAGGCCTTTTGCATTGCTACCCGCAACTCTTTCCATGCTTCTTCCATTTCCTTGTAAAATATATCCTTATCGTTATAGGGGGACATTACGTTGTGAACAGGACCGTCGGTATATATAATCTTATAGTTTTTCTGGTATGTGGCATACTGGCTGTTCAGGGTGGCGTACATCTCATCTGCACTGACAGCGATCATCTCTGTAGCCAGTTTCCATGTTCCTCCTGAAACGAGTTTGTTCTGTTCCGCCAGCCAGAGAGAAAATTTCTTCCACTGTTCCAGAATAGTTTTGAAACGGGCATCCATCTCGTTAAATTCACTCTTTTTTTCGATCAGGGTATTGCGTAGGCCATCCGCCGCCCTGATTCTACTTGAAGTTGCCGGAGAAAACCGGCCACTGGTGAGATAACGCCCGTCTCGACTAAAGAGAAGTCCATAGTCGCCCTTGTATCCTTTATCGCCGAAGGCTGCTATGGAATAATAGTAAAGGTCTTGATACACTGTGCTGGAAGGATCGCGATTATACTGTTCAACCATCTTGCGTGCCTGAATATTCCAGTCTTCAAGCGACATCAAAAAAATTGCATATCTTTCTATATGAAGATCCTCTCCTATTTTCCCAACTTTGCCGTTAAATACTTCAATACTGTTTATTAACTGCTGTTGCGATGTGCTTACCTGTCGCATGAAATTGATGGTGCTTTCGATAGAGTTGATATACGTCCCCAAAATTTGTAGGAACCTTTCATCCACCATCAGTGGGCGCTCCTGCCCGGAATACTCCGCGCGCTTGGCTGCCCGCCTGGAAGATGAATCGAGCAATTCCTTCAGCAGAATATTCTGCTGGACCATCTTATCTGAAGTGGCCAACGTGAAACCATCTTTTGCTATCAGGCGATCAAAGCTAATGAATTTTTCCAGGCTCCCGAGGTACTTGGTTTCCATCTGCTCTTGTGTTTGGACGGCCTGTTGCTCTTTCTTCTCCTGCCGTGCCCTGGCCTGCTCCTCTTCAAACTCTTTGGTGAAGTCAAAACCTATAACCTCCCCATCATCGGCCTTAAGAGAAGGACAACAAAACAAGGCCATGAATACGAGGGCCACGATAGTACGCATGAATATCGGCATATTCCTCTCCTTCCTCAAAACGGAATATCATAGGTTTCAATCATCCAGCGGCCGCCGTCCACCCGTTTGAGCGTGTACTCCTTGGGCGAGCCGTATTGCCTGCCGTTTTCGTCCCAGGCCTTGCAATCCACATAGGCATACTCAACTTTGCTGCCCTGAATTTTTCGGGCCGTCTCTTTCTGGCCCGCGCTCAAAAAGTAGTTGTCGGCATCGTCGCCCTCGTCAAATCCCTGGCTCACCACAATGCGCGGTTCGTCAAAGGTGACCGCCACATAGTGTTTGCGAAAGCGGGCCTGATGCAGATCCCAGTGGAAACCCTTGACCATGGCCTCGCCATAGCGCCCTTCCAGGCGGGCAGGATCGATGCACTTGAGGTAGAGATCAACATTTTTTTCTTTAATGGCTGTAACAAAGGTTTCCATAACCTGGATGGGCGTGGCCTGCTCGGGCAGATCCTTCACGGAATAGCCTCTGCTTTTCAGCGCCGCGACCTGTTCTTCTCCGGCAAATGTAGCGCTTTGCTCCTGCCCAGTGGCATACAGGGCGGTTACCTTGCCAGGCGCATGGATGGCCACCGGCGTGACCACCCAGCCCCACTGCGGAGCCATGGTTTTCTTCTCCTCGGCCTGGGGAATTTCCACCGCCAAATCGTTAATGCGGGCCAGCACGATCCAGCTCTTCATATCCTCAAGCTCAGAATCTACCTGACGCCGGTAGCGTTTGACCGCCTCCCAGGGGCCGACCCATTGCCGCCCGCCGCTGTTTATAAACCAGTAGCCCTTTGATGGAGCGCCCACCGCGATAAACTTGCCGGTCGCGCCGATAAATTCATCCATGGGCCAGCGCACATCGCTTAAAACCACAACGCTGCCGCGCAGGCTCTCCAGGCTGACTTCCTCCCAGTTGGGGGTGGGAAAGGTCGTTTGCACCAGCTTGGCTTGTTCTTTTTGCAACAGCTCTGCCCAGGCCTCATCCGCTATGCGGGCAAAATGTTCCCGCAAATTCTTTTCCTGTTCGCGGTAGGCTAACATCTCTGGAGTAATGGTAATGAAATCGCCCTTGGAGCCCATAAGCGCCCCACGCATCCGCTCAAAGAGCGCCTGTACGCGCGGATCACCGGGATGGCGTTCATGCAGAGCTTTGACCCGCTCAGCCGCCTCCTTTTTATTGAAGTAGCGCTCGGAACGGCCGCCGCGCAAGCGTTTGATCTCTTTTTCAAACTCGCTCACGTAGTACTCGGCCCGGTTGATCTCGCGATCAAGCGCCTTGGGGTCGTCCGCTGCCAGCAGCTCTGCTCCAGGCAGGGCTGTGACGCAAAGGAAAAGAAAAACAGAAAGGAAAGTCACAAACATTCTCTTCATACCCTTATCCATCCTTGGCTGATGACACGTGACAAAGACCATGCCTGCCGGTTAGGGGAAGCACAGCCAAAATACTGGCAGCAAATAAAGGCCCTGAGCCTTACACCGTCATGCACGGTATGTTGATGATTGAAAAATCGCTATCAGCTGCTGTTCTCGCCTGAGAAACAGATTCTTTGCACATAGCCCAGCAGTCATACTATCTTTACAGTAGCCTTCATGGTTTTTTTAGCTTTGTTTTACCGGGTGCGAAACTGTACCGGAAAACGCCATGAAGTTCTATTGTTTCACAAGCGTGGCCAAGGAAAGTATTTTTCACGTTGGTAGGAGCAATTATCCAGATCTCCCAAGGCTTATAACCCACTCCCTGCTGCGCAAGATCAGCTCCTTTGGCTCTTCAGCCAGATCGAAATGGCTGACACCCCGGTCAACGGCAAATGGTCCGATGCTGGCAGTTAAAAAGCCTCCAGCCCAGGGTGTAAACTCGATGTGCACAGGGATTGAACTGAACCCGGGCACCTCAAGGGCAACGCATTCGCCGCTTGACAGCGGTTCTGAAGTGATCTAAGCATTGCAATGTTCGATAATCGACCGTACCGTGAGCACAGGTCGGCACCTTGTGTTGGGCGTGGCCAGGAACCATGACCCTCCACCTGTGCATGTGTTGAACTGTACAGCTGTCGTTTGATCCCAGGGATAATCTACCCACTCTTTCACTCACACCACCCTCCCTCGTTCATTCATGAATCGTTCTGGTTTACTTATCACCATCCTCATGGGATGTCTTGCCATAGTGCTTTGGCAGGTGGTTAATGCACCCAACATGGAGCCGCCCTGGCCGTCGAAAATCCAGGGCTTTTCCTTTTCACCCTACAGGGGCGAGCAAACCCCCATTAAGCACATCTTGCCCTCTGTGGAGGAAATCGATGCCGATCTCGCCCTGCTTCAGGGTAAGACCCATGCGGTACGCACCTACAGTATGGAGGGAAGTCTTGCGGAAATTCCCCGGTTGGCAGCGGCGCGGCAAATCAACGTGGCGCTGGGGGCCTGGATTGACAAGGATAAGGAGGCCAACGAAAAGCAACTGGCCAAGCTGGTTGAAGTGTTCCAGCAGTACCACAAAAATATTGTGCGGGTCATTGTCAGCAACGAAGTCATCCTCAGAAAAGACCTCACAGTCGATGAAGCCATAGCCTACGTGAAACGGGTCAAAGAGGGGGTGTGGGCACCGGTCAGTCTGGCAGAGCCGTGGCACGTTTGGCTGCAATATCCGCAACTGGCCAAGCATGTAGATTTTATCACCATTCACCTTTTGCCGTACTGGGAAGGTGTTCCCAATGACAAGGCGGTGCAGTACTGCGTGGACCGATACAATGATATCAAGCAGGCCTTTCCAGACAAACCCATTGTCATTGGCGAGGTGGGCTGGCCCAGTTCCGGTCGAATCCGTCAGGGAGCCATAGCTTCTCCCTCTAGTGAGGCTACCTTTCTGCGCCGTTTCCTCGATGTAGCGCAAAAAAGCGAGTATACTTACTATGTTATGGAAGCCTTTGACCAGCGCTGGAAAGGGCTGGAACTGGAAGGTGCAGCTGGCGCCTACTGGGGAGTCTATGATGACAAACGCCAACCCAAGTTTGAATTCACCCAGCCAGTGCAGCGCATTCCGGAATGGCGCGCGCTGGCTGCCATCAGCATTATCCTGTCCATGTTGTTTTTGCTGTTTCTTTTCCGCGACAGCAAGGGCTTACTTGACCGGGGGCGCGGATTTTTGGCCTTTATTGCCTATGCCATCGCTACCTTTGCCGTTTGGCTGGTGTACGACTTCCAACGCCAGTATCTGACTCTGACCACCCTGATTATAGGTATCATGTTGTTGATGGCGGCCAGCGGTGCCATTCTCGTTATTCTGGCTGAGGCGCATGAATGGGCAGAAGCCATGTGGATCAGCAAGTGGAAGCGCCTGCCAGCACCAGAACAAAAGAGCCTGCCCGATGCGGAACTGCCCTTTGTTTCGGTGCATGTGCCCTGCTATAACGAGCCGCCAGATATGATGATACAAACGCTCAAGGCTTTAAGCCTGCTGGATTATCCTCATTTCGAGGTGCTGGTTATCGACAACAACACCAAGGATGAGGCAGTCTGGCGGCCAGTGGAGGCTTATTGCCAGGAACTCGGACCCAGATTCCGCTTCTTCCATGTGGATCCGCTCGCCGGCTTCAAGGCCGGGGCCTTGAACTATGCCCTGCATCGTACTGCTGCGGAAGCCGAGGTGGTGGCGGTCATTGACAGCGACTATATGGTGTCGCCCAACTGGTTGCGCGTTCTGATCCCGCAGTTTGCTGAAAGCAACATGGCCATCGTGCAGGCACCGCAAGATTACCGTGACGGCCATGAAAACGCCTTCAAGGCGATGTGCCAGGCCGAGTACCGCGGATTCTTCCAAATTGGCATGATTACCCGCAACGAACGCAATGCCATTATTCAGCACGGCACCATGACCATGGTGCGGCGGCGGGTACTGGAAGAGGTGGGGGGATGGTCTGAGTGGTGTATTACCGAAGACGCAGAACTGGGGCTGCGCATCTTCGAGCAGGGTTACGAGTCTTGCTACCTGCCCCATACCCTGGGTCGGGGCCTCATGCCCGACACCTTTCTCGATTACAAAAAACAGCGCTTTCGCTGGGCCTATGGTTCGGTACTCATTCTCCGTCACCATTTGATGCAGATGCTGGGGCTGAAGAAGAGCGAGCTCACCAGCGGCCAGCGTTATCATTTTCTGGCTGGCTGGCTGCCCTGGTTTGCCGACGGGATTAACCTGCTCTTCAATCTGCTGGCCCTTGGTTGGTCTGTAGGCATGATTCTTTTTCCGCTTTATGTGGCGCCGCCGCACCTCATTTTCGCCTGTTTGCCCATCGCGCTCTTTGTTTTTAAGAGCGCGAAGATGATCTTTTTATACCGCAACCGGGTGATTGCCTCCTGGCGGCAAAGCCTGATGGCGGCCATGGCAGGACTGGCCCTGTCGCACACCATTGCCCGGGCCATGCTCACCGGTTTTGTCACCCGGCGTGTCGGTTTTTTCCGTACTCCGAAAAAAGCCCAGGCCAATGCTATTTTCAGGGCCTTGGGCGACGCCAGGGAAGAGCTACTTTTTGCCACAGCCCTGGTGCTTGCCGTTATTGGCCTCATGCAGCGTTTCGATGCCTATATGCTCGATGTGCGGGTGTGGGCGGCCATGCTGGCGATTCAATCCATCCCCTATCTGGCTGCAGTGGTGGTTTCGCTGATCAGTGGCATGCCGCGCCTACCTGCCCGTCTGGTGGGTGTCATGCCGCCCCTGCAGGGGCTCAAGTAGGTAAGAAGAGGTGTGAGCGCATTGGTTACTGGCCGCGAATCAGCTCCAGTAGTTCTTCCACGCTGATGCGGGCGCTGACATCGGTTCCCTCCAATAGGGAGTGGGCCAGATCGCGTTTTTCATGGTGCAGGCGGACGATTTTCTCCTCAATGGTGTCGGCGCTAACCAGCCGGTATACTGTGACCGGTCGCTTCTGACCAATGCGATGGGCCCGGTCTGCTGCCTGATCTTCCACCGCCGGGTTCCACCAGGGATCCATGTGGATGACATAGTCTGCAGCGGTCAGGTTCAAGCCCAGTCCGCCGGCTTTCAGGCTGATGAGAAACAGATCTGTCTCACCGGCCTGGAAGGCATCTACCTGGTTGCGTCGCTGGGTGGCGACAGTGGAACCATCCAGGTAGCAATAGCTGATGCCTTTGGTGTTCAGGTGTTGGCGCAGCAGTTCGAGGTGGCCGGTGAATTGGCTGAAAACCAGGGCCTTGTGGCCACCGCCAATGAGCTCATCCAGCACATCGGAAAAAACCTGCTGCTTGCTTGAGGCAATCTGCACGCTGGCATCCACCAGCTTGGGATTGCAACAGGCCCGCCGCAGTCGCATGATCTCCGCCAGTATCCGGATCTGTCTGCCCCCCTGGCCTTTGCCGCTTTCAATGTTTTCCAGCGCCTGCTGCCGCAGGGCCTCATAAAAATGGCGTTCATCGCGGCTCAACTCGACCCGCAGGGTCACTTCGGTACGCGGCGGCAGTTCATCTAGCACCTCTGCCTTGATGCGCCTGAGCATAAAGGGCCGAATAAGTTTTTTGAGCATTTTGCGTGCGCCCTTGTCCCGATGTTTTTCAATGGGGATACCAAAGCGCCGGTTGAACTGCTTGAAACTGCCCAGTAAACCCGGGTTGATAAAGGCAAAAAGATTCCACAGTTCGCCGAGATGATTTTCAATGGGTGTGCCCGTGGTGATCAGACGGAAGGCGCCCTGCAACTGCATCGCTGCCTGGGAGCGCTTAGTGGCTGCATTCTTGATGGCCTGGGCTTCGTCCAAAACAATGGTCTGCCACTTGATGGCGGCCAGCAACTTCTTTTCCTGCTGTAGCAGGGTGTAGCTGCACACCAGTACGTCATAGGGGCCAAAACTGTTTTCACTGCGGCCGCGCGGCAGATCGGAGAGCATATGGATACGCAGGGTTGGCGCAAAACGGCAGGTTTCGGCCTGCCAGTTCATGCATACCGAGGTAGGAGCAACCACCAAACTTGGCCCGTCCTTGGCCCGTGCAAGGATAAGGGCCAGGGCTTGCAGGGTTTTGCCCAGCCCCATGTCGTCGGCCAGGCAGGCGCCAAAACCCAAGTGTGCCATGCGGCTCATCCAGACAAAACCCTCTTTTTGATAGTCCCTTAACTCCGCCTTCAGAGTGCTGGGTATCTTGGGTTGCAGGAGCTGCACCGCTTCCACCGCTTGCTGCCTCCTGCGCCACTGCTCTTCGGCCTCGGTGTTTGCTTGGCGGCTGAGTTCGTCCAGGGCCAAGGTAGCCAGGGCATGCACCCGGATTTCCTGTTTGCCGGCTCCCTCCATTGAACCGTAATAGAGCAGCTCATCCAGGCGATTACGGAACTCCTGCGTCAGGGCAAGGAATTGGCCTTCACCCATGGGAATAAATCGGCTTTTGGATTGCCGTGCCTTTTCCAGGAGGGTTTTTAATTCCAGCACTTCAACGCCATCGAGCTCCACCCGCCCGGAAAGGGCGAACCAATCCTGCTGCGCTGTACGGATATTCAAATTGAGCTGGCTGGTGCCCACCTGTCGCCTGATCGACAGTTTCTCGCCCTCTGGCCACTCAATCACGATCCGGTCGCGTACGTCATCCAGTTCGAGCAGCACCTGCAGACACTCCTCCGGTTCGAGCAGATGCCATTCGCGCCGCCGTCCAGCCTCCAAATCCGTGGCCAGATCCAGCATGGGGCAGCTCTCTTCCACCTCGCGCGCCTTAATTTCCTCCAGTTTGAGGTTACGCTTGGCCTTCAGTCGTTTGCCATCGATCTCTGCAATCAGGTTGGCAGCTCCTGTTCCAGGTTTGAGATAGGGCCCTGTGGTGGTGAAGGGGCGCACAAAGAGCTCAATACGAAAACCACTGCCAAAGGGAATGATATGCACATGACAGGTGGCGTCTCCGCTCACCACTTCAAGTGGTTCACCATTTTCTGGCATATCAATGGCCGAGTGTACGGTCATAAAGGAGGCCAGGCGGCCAATAGTGGCCAGGACCTCGGCGCTGGCAGACAGGGGAACCTGCAGGCCGCGCGGGCCGGTGATGGCTGCCACCCGCCGGTGTTCTTCGCGAATACGCACCACCTTGAAACGGGTGGCGGTTTCCGGCCAAACAGACACCGATGCTGCGCCAATGGGATGTGGAAAATGGAGGAAAAGCGAATCGCCCCGCCGATCGACCATGAGTTCCGGCTCTGCAGCAATGATCTCCACCGGAGTCTTGGGTGACTGTTCCAAAAAAACCAGGGGATGCCCGATCAAAGCGGGCAGGGCGCGCTCCTGGTCAAAGACATAGCTGTCTGCGGCGGATGTTCCACCAGTTTCTATGCGCACCAGGGCAGCCCGCAGGCGTTCGTCTTGTCGGCTGAGGCAAGACAGTTTGCCAGAGGCCAGGCGGGCCAGGGAAACGGTGCGGCCCTTGCTCCACTTGCCGTGCGCACTCCGCCTCTGCTCCTTGGGCAAGAGCGACAGTTTGCCATCGCTATAATCCACCAGCCAGCACAAACGCCGCTGGGAATCCGGCTGATGCACCGCATGTACCGCCTCGATCAGTTCGCTCAAACTGTGCTGCCAATCCGTCACTGGTTTGAACAGGGCGCTCAGGGAAAAGGAAGACATGCTCTCATCGCTGTCTGCCTTCTGCAGGGCAGTGTCGCCTGTACCAAGGGCTGTTCGCAGATTGGCCGCCTCTTGCGCTATCCAGCAGTATCCCTGTGCCTGGGCCTGCAGCTGCACCTGCTCCAGTTGATCGGCGAACTCGGGAACTATATCCACCCCCATCCAGTAGAAGATGATTAGGGCAAGCAGCAGCGAGAGTTTGTCCTCCTCTGTTGCCAGGGCAGAGCTCAAGGCAAGAAGATCGGGGGGGTCGCCCAGCATATGGCGGATATAGGCGGCAAGACACTGCAGTGGCAGTATTTCCGTAACGTCTTTGCTACGGCTGAGCATATGTTCAAGCGAACGCAGAGCTGTATGCAGGGCCGGCTCATCCCCTGTGTACAGCTGGCAGACAATGCAAAAAAAGCCCGGCAACCCGAAGAAGACAGGGGTATCCGTGTCGAGCAGGTGGGCGAGATGCTGCAGGTCGTACTCGAAAAACGTCTGGGCCTGTTGCACATCTCCCCGCAGAAAGGCAAGGGTTCCCTGCATGCCCGAAGCGACAAAAAACTCCTGGTGTGTATCGAGCAATTGCGTCAGGCCCGACATATCTCCCTGCACAATATATAAACCCGCAAGTAGTCGGATAAAGGGCACCTGTTCAGCGGGCGCAACCCGCCTGGGGATTTCTTCCTGCAAATAGGTCAATACCGCAGGAACGTGTACCAAAGAGGCTATGCCGGATTCGATCATGTGGTCCAGCAGAAAAAGCTGGAGAAAGGTGGGCAGGGCGGCGAACCAGTCTGCATCAAAGGCACAGGTCAGCACCTGGACAACTGGCAGGGTGTCTGCAAAAACATTGCGGCATTCACTATGCTGCAAAAATTTGACAGCATCTTCAACCGTACCGCTGTCCTGACTGTAGACGCCAATGCGAAACTGGCGCAAGGCCCGCCAACAGCGCACCTGCCAACGGCCGTGCTGGTACTCCATGGGCGTACTCTGTTCCACAAAGGCTGCCAGCCGACCAAAACGTTTTTCTTTGATGCTCTCGCGCAGTAGAAGTTCAGCCAGTACCGGCGGGCATTGATTTTGGGAAGAGAGCAACCCCTGCTTTCGCAGGCGGCTGACCATACTGTTGACTTCGTCGTAGCGGGGCCGGCGCTCGCCTAAAAAAAAGTGGTCCAGTGCAAGGAAGGATCGACACAGAAAACTGGTGGAAACCGGTTCATAAAGAATCGCTGCCAGTTGCAGGAGGAGGTAGGCATCCTCGGGGAGGGCGCGGGCTTGTGCAAGAAGATCATTTTCCGAGGGGTTGTTGATAATGGTCATCCTGCACCCTGGCTCTTTGCTCGGCCTTCTAAAGGGACAGTCGCCAGCACGTGCAAGTCCCAGGGCAGTGCGCAGGATATGTGTGGATGGCACACTGTGCCGCAGATGGGAAAAACCAGTACCGCTCCTACCATAATACGCTCAGTAATCGTCTTCCGGCTGCAGCATTATTTGAAAATGTCGGGATTGATCCAGATTTTGCTTTTGGCCTGTATCTGGGCAATCCAGTTGTTGAACAGTTGATTGCGCTGCGCCTCAAGAAGCTGTTGCTGCAGGGAATCGCGAATCGATGTGGGAATAGTGTCTTCTCCCTGGCGTGCACTGGTAATCTGGTATACAGCGTAATCTTCTCCCAGATTCAAGGGAGCACTCGGCAGGTTGCTTTTGCCAAGCTGGCTGAAGGCCTCCTGGATCAGGGCCGGGGCAATATCTGTATCCGTATCGTTGCGTTTGATAAACGCGGTGGTATGTACCTGTACATCTTGGGGCCACTGGTTGTTTTCCTGCAACGATTTGAGGGAGTTGTCGGCAGTGGTACGCACCAATTCCACGCTCTTTTCCCTGGTATAGTCAGCCAATACCTGCGCGTGCACTACTTCCAGGGGCGGGATATCCAATGTTTTGATGTCATGTGCAAAGAATATGGCATAGCCGTCTTGGCCTTCCACAATGGAGCTCAGCTCACCTTTACCAAGGGCAAAGGCCGCCTTGGCAAAGGCTGCATCGTGCAACAGCACGTTATCCTGTGGAATGGCATGCTGGCTGACATAGTCTGTGCTTGCCAGCTTCTGCGCTCCACTTTCACTGTATCGGGCCAGGCTGCCCGCCCGCATCACCTCTTCGTAAGCAGAGGAAGCGGTTTTAAAGGCTAGACTTCGTGCCTTTTGCTGCACCAAAATTTGGACTATCTCTGCCTCTTTCTCTGCAAAAGCGGGAGTTGCCGCAGGATTCACGCTCTCAACCTTGATAAGGTGGTAGCCAAAAGGGCTGGTCACCACCTCGCTGATTGCCCCGCTGGCCAGGGAGAATGCCGTGGCATCGAATTCGGGCACCATTTCTCCCTGACTGATCATACCCAAATCACCACCTTTTCCCTTGCCAGCAGGGTCTTCGCTCAGGTTGTTGGCAAGTTCTGCAAAGTCACTGCCCCCACGAAGCTGTTCCAGGGCTTTTTCAGCCGCTTCTTTTTTGGTGGCACGGGTTTCTGCGCTGGCATCCTGGGGCACATGGAAGAGGATATGGCGGACATGCCGTTGTTCCGGAGTGTGCCACTGGGATGCATGTTCTTTGAAATAGGTCTGTTTTTCCTCTTCGCTGACCTGGACTTGATCCGTACCCGCTGCAAAGGGGAAAAAGAGGTAGTCAAATTTGTGTTGGGCAGCAGGGCGGTAGTGCTCCTTGTTTTGTGCATACCAATCGGCCAGTTCCGTTTCATCCACCTGCACCTGCTTTTGCAACTCTGCTCTGGAAAATATTGCATAAGCCAACTTGATCTCCATGTTGGCATAGTCCAGCCACTGTTTGATTTCCTGCTCGGAAACCTGGGCGAAACCAGTAATGGCATCTTTGGCCCTTTCAGTGAGGAGGTCCTTGCGGATGCCTTCTTCAAAAGAAGTGGGTGAAAGCCGGTTTTGTTCCAGCACCACCTTGTAGGCGTCAAGGTCGAACACACCATTGTTTCGAAAGGCGGGAATCGCTTCGATGGCTCGCTGCACTTCGGGATCGCTAACCATCAGGCCGAGTTGCTCCGCACCCTTGCGCACCAGCTCTTGCTGCACCAGTTGGTTGATGGCCTGTTGCTTGATGCCCATGCTGTTGAGGAGTTCATCAGGAATTTGTCCGCCGAATTGTTGCTTATAGCGTTCCAAAAGATTTTCGTATGCCCGGTGGAAAGCAACGCCGGTTATCTCCTGGCCATCGACCGTGGCTACGGCATTGGCATTGCGATTGAGATTGCCGCCGACTCCCCAGAAGATAAAAACAACCGCAATGATAACGACAATGGCCTGGATAGCCGGAGATTGGGCATTTTTTCGCAGTATTCTCAACATGACAACTGCACTCCCTGTGACAATGGGAAAAGGAAAATTAAAAGGCAAAGGCGTATTATGGGCCATTTACTGCCAAGTTACCAGTGAAAAATGCAAGACGTTTGCCTCTGCACAGTCTTGTCGTTTTATCAGTATCGTGTATATTGTCAGAGAACTCGGAGGGGTTGGAGCACGGATTTTTTGCCTACAGCGTCCTCGGCTCTTATCAACAAACCGGCACAGCGAGCAACAAAGTCCGCAAGTTGGCGAGCAGCACCAGCAGAGTCCGGGTTTCCCCTTTGTCGCCTGAAAAAAACTTATGACAGGCGCTTGACAAAGTTTGTGGTGTATAGTAGAGGATTATTCAATTTTCCCATTATTTTTGAGATCAACATCAAACCTTGGCCTGGAGGATGTCATGGCAATTATTGAACACAAAGGAAAAAGCTACGAGGTCGATGAGGACGGTTTTCTGCTCAAAGGTGCCGAAGATTGGGATGAGAACTGGGTTGACTATGTGAAGGGCGTTGAAGGCATTGCCGAGATTACCGACGAACATCAGAAGGTTATTGACGCACTGCAGGAGTACTACAAAAAGAACGGTATTGCTCCGATGGTTCGCATCCTGTCCAAGACCACAGGTTTTCCGTTGAAGCGCATCTACGAGCTGTTCCCTTCCGGACCTGGTAAGGGCGCCTGTAAAATGGCTGGTTTGCCCAAACCGACTGGTTGCGTCTGATTTTCTACGCTGTTTCCGTTTGACATAAAAAAAGCTGCCTGGTCATCCAGGCAGCTTTTTTTATGTCTTTGTATCCGCTGCTCTTGTTTTTGTACAACTGTCTGTTGTCTCAACCAGGCAATGGGGCAAAAATCCGCTTTTCAAACCGCTTCAACAAAACGAATCATCCGCAAAAAATCAAAAAACCATTTCACGAAAATGGGCATGAAAGGGGGTAAGGTCGTTGCCACACTCCCCACACAAGAAAGACAAATCTCCTTCCGTATCGTAACTTTGTTCCATCGGAGTGAAGGAGCCATCGGTATTTTGCATGTAGGCGGTCGTCACCATCACGCTCTCTGCCTGTTCAACAAAGTGCGTATAATTCCCACAGCGTGGGCAGCTGATCCTTCCCAACGGTTCCTGTAGCGGCAACCGTACCCTATGTGTTTGTCGTACTTGTTCTTTATTTACAATATTCATGTACCACCACCTTGCCTGTATCCGGTACTTGCGGGCATGTGCGCCCATTTGCAATCCACTTATTACAGTATACAACGCAGGATGCATGACATCAAGGTATGACAGACCTTGTCCCATGCCCCACAGTAGTACCCATTTTCAAGTTTACTGTGCTGTTGCGGGGTTGCAAAAAAAAACGGTGGGCAGCAAAAAACTGCCCACCGGATAAACAGGCCAGTAATTGGAGGGCAGGGGATGGGCGCTGCTCAATACTTGGCGTCGGCGTAAGCCAGCCAGCCTCCAGCGGCAATCAGCTGTTTATCAAACGGGTTGAGAGAAAAGGGGCAGAGCACGCTGGCACCGTTGTCACTAGAGACGCTTAGCTGCTCCTTGTCAAGGTCAACAGATACTGTCACCTTGCCCTGTAACTTGAACAGCCGATCCAGATCGTTTTTTTTCAGCTCAATTGCCAAAATACCGCAGTTGAACATGTTCTGCCGAAAAATACGAGCGAAGCTCTCGGCAATCACCATGTTGATGCCGTTTACCTCCAGAACCCAAACCGCATGTTCTCGCGAAGAACCACAGCCGAAGTTGGAGCGGGTGATCAGCACCTGGGCGTTTTGTATCTCCTCGGACCGAGGGTCAAAGGAGCCGTCTTCCAGATGTAAATCTTCCAGCAGGTGTGGTTTGAGTGCCGCCTTACTGATCTCGGTAAGATAGCGGGCCGGAATGATTTCATCGGTATTGATGTCACTTCTGTCGAGAAAGGCCGCAGGGCCGCCAAACTGTTTCATTTCATCACCTCTCTCAAGGAAGATACGGACGCGGGTCGGTAATCACACCGGTGATGGCCGCGGCCGCAGCACTGGCCGGGCTCATCAGGTGTACCATACCGCCTTTGCCCATGCGGCCGCTGAAGTTGCGGTTAGTGGTGGAGGCACATACATCGCCTTCTGCCAATACCCCGCTGCTCATCCCCAGGCAGGCACCGCAGGTGGGGTTGAGCACGCAAAAGCCACTGTCCATGAAAATTTTGAGTAAACCCTCATCCAGTGCCTGGGAATACACCAGAGGTGTCGCAGGCACCAGAATGGCACGCACAGTGTCGGCGATTGTTTTACCGTGCACAATGGAGGCAGCCACGCGCAGATCTTCAATGCGGCCATTGGTACAGGAACCAATATAGATCTGATCAACCGGAGTGCCCGCCATCTCGCCGATATCTTGCACATTGTCTGGCTTATACCCAAAGGTGACCTGGGGCTCCAGTTTGCTGACATCCATTTCCAGCACCCGCTCGTACCGGGCGTCCGGGTCGGAATGCCAGCGGCTAAACTCGGCCGCAGCCGCTTCGGGCGAGGCGTATTTGTCTTTGATAAAGGGCCACAGATATTGTGCGGTCACTAAATCAGGCATGCACACCCCGGAGGTGGCGCCTGCCTCCACTGCCATATTGCACAGCGTCATGCGGGAGGCCATATCCATCTGCTCGACCACTGGTCCGACAAATTCAATGACCATGTCTGTGCCGCCGTTCACGGTGAGCTGCTTGATGATGTTGAGGACAATGTCCTTGGCATACACTCCCTTGGGCACCATGCCGTTCACCACCACCTTGAGGGAGCGTGGCGCGCGGAAAGCGCATACCCCCTTTAAAATACCCACCTCCAGATCCGTGGTGCCAACACCGGCGGCAAAGGCGCCAAAGGCACCGTGGGTACAGGTGTGGGAATCGCCCATGATCACCGTGTTGCCAGGACGAATGAAACCCTTTTCCGGAAACAGTGCATGGCACACTCCATTACGGCCGATATCGAAGAAGTCTTTGATGTTGTGCCGTCGGGCCCATTCACGCATAATTTTAGCCTGCATGGCGGTTTTGGCATCCTTGGGAGGGGTGACATGGTCAATCACCGCCTTGATGCGTTTCGGATCGCACACCCGGTCCATGCCTTTTTCCATCAAATCCATGATGGCAATTGGTGTGGTGATTTCATGACACATGATGACATCAATATCCAGCACCATATTGCCGGGAGTTGGGGTGTCACGTAGATGGGCGTCGAATATCTTTTCGGTGATGGTTTTGCCCATAATACAAGCTCCTGATAGAGAATGAAAAAGACGAACCCTGTATGACTGTAAAAAACAATTTGTGCTGTGTACACAGCACAAGTGAGCCCGTCAAATGCTTTTGTAGCAGCGCAAAGCACGCTACACGTTTTGATTCGGCGTAATCATTGGAGAAATACTGTACAAGAGGAGCCGACCGGCGTATAGTACGTACGTTTGCGTGTAACGCGCACAGTGCTCACAAGCACGGAACAGGCGAAGCGTTTCTGCTTCGTCTTTCTGGAAATCAGTACAAGAAGAGTGTCGTATGCGGTGTATTCTGCAACAGTGCGTACTTGTTGCCTTGCTCTTCCTCCCCTTGCCACTCCATGCCGCCCACGGGCTCAGCATCGACGGAGTCCTCAAATACCCTAAAGGCTTTGTCCGCTTTGATTACACCTCAGCCGAGGCCAAGCCAGGTGGACATCTCAATTTACACGACCTTGGCAGCTTTGACAAGATGAACCCTTTCACCTTGAAGGGGGTGCCACCAGCTGGATTGACCAGCTATGTTTTTGAAACTCTGGCGGTTCCCAGTCTGGATGAGCCCTTTGCCGAATACGGGCTGATTGCCGAGGATATCGAACTGGCCGAGGACAAAAAATCCGTCACCTTCACCTTGAACAGCCGCGCCACCTTTTCAGATGGTACGCCGGTCCGCGTGGAGGATGTACAATTTTCCCTGGAAACCTTGAAGGGCGAGCAGGCGCATCCCTTTTACCAGATCTATTTCCGCGATCTCGAGCGGGCCGAAGTGTTGGATGCACGGCGCATCCGCTTCCACTTCGCTCGAACCAACCGCGAATTGCACATGATCGCCGGACAACTGCCGATTCTCAGCAAAGCCTTTTACACTGCCCATCCCTTTGACGCAGCCGGCGGGGCAGCAATGACCGTCCCTGTAGGCAGTGGCCCCTATGTGATTTCGCAGGTCGTGCCCGGCAAAATGATCAGCTATAAAAAAAATCCAACCTACTGGGCCAGCGAACATCCTACCCGCAGGGGGATGTTCAACTTCGACACCATCACAGTGAAATATTACAAAGACCCGGTGGTCAGTCTGGAGGCCTTCAAGGCGGGCGAGTTCGATTTTTTATCCGTGCATATCGCCAAGCAGTGGCAGCGCGATATCCGCGGCCGCCGCTTTGACCGTGGTGAACTGATTAAAAAAAATATTCCGCACCGGAACAACGCAGGTATGCAGGGCTTTGTCTTCAACACCCGCAGGCCGCTTTTTCAAGATGCACGGGTCCGCCGGGCGCTTGGTCTGGCGCTGGATTTCGAATGGACCAATGCCAGCCTTTTCTACTCCCAATATACCCGGAACAACTCGTACTTCTCCAACTCCATCTATGCAGCCACAGGTCTGCCCAGCCAGGACGAGCTGGAACTGCTTTCTCCCTGGCGCGAACAGCTGCCACCGGAAGTGTTCACCGAACCGCTGAACCCGCCTTCCACCACCGAGCCACACAGTCTGCGCCAGAATCTACTCCAGGCCAAACAGCTACTGGCACAGGCTGGCTGGCACGTGCAAAACGGTGTGTTGAAAAATACTGCAGGTCGGGAATTCCGTTTCGACATCCTCCTGGTGGACAATGCCTTTGAGCGGGTTATTGCGCCTTATGCCAATAACCTGAAAAAACTGGGCATTACCGTTGAGTACCGCAGTATTGACCCCAGCCTGTACATCGACCGCATCAAAAATTTTGATTTTGATATGGTGGTCAGTAGTTTTGGCCAGTCGCAGTCGCCTGGGAATGAGCAGCGCGACTACTGGAGCAGCCAGGCTGCAGACCAGCCAGGTTCGCGTAATCTGGCTGGTATCAAAAGTCCGGTGGTGGATGCCCTGATCGATACCATCATCTATGCCGACACCCAGGAAAAACTTACCACTGCCTGCCGTGCCCTCGATCGTATTTTGTGGTATGGTTACTATGTCGTGCCCAACTGGTATCTATCCAGTCACCGTCTGGCCTATGCAGCGTGGTTACGCCAACCCGAGACGCTGCCGCTCTATTTCAGTGCTGGCCAGTGGCTGGATACCTGGTGGCGGCACGAGTAGGCACACGCGGGAGCGCAAGGAGGCATGGATGGAATCATGAGCGCTGTATCGGAAAAGGCGGGCAAGGAACAGCAGTGGATCTACCTGACCGGCAAGGAGATATATCAGTTTTTCACCCGGGTGAAGGGTCGCCTGCAGGGTGTGCAAGTGTTCGCCCTGGTGGGCAAAAGCGGCACGGGCAAGAGCTTCCGGGCCAAGCTGCTCGCCGAAAAACTGGATGTGCCCTACATCATTGATGATGGTTTGCTCATCCACGATACGACCATCCTTGCGGGTAAATCGGCCAAGCAGGAAAAAAACTACATCAGTGCCATCAAGACCGCACTTTTTGCCGATCCAGAGCATCGCGACGAGATGGTTCGGATTATCCAGGAGCGTAAAATCAAGAAAATTTTGCTGCTGGGCACTTCGGAAAAGATGGTGACCAGGGTCGCCGAGGTGCTGGAACTTCCGCCCATCAGCCAAATCATCCGCATTGAGGAAATTGCCAGCAAGCAAGACATTGAAAACGCCATCAAATCCAGATTTGAAGAGGGCAAGCACGTTATTCCCGTGCCGGCCATAGAAATAAAGCGCGCCTTTATTCAGAATCTCACCGACACCATTCGTATTTTTTTTAAAGGTGGCAGAGACCATGACAGCACCAATAAATCCCGTTTTTTTGAAAAATCCGTGGTGCAACCAAATTTCCACGAAAACCATATTCCTGGCGCAGTCACCATTTCAGAGGCTGCGCTCAGTCAAATGATCATTCACTGTGTGGATGAGTACGACGACGACATTCTGGTGCGTAAAATCAAGGTGAAAATCAGCCGAACCGGTTATGGTATTGATCTTTCCATTGATGTTCCCTTTGGAAAAACTTTGGCAGGTGGGCTGCACGGGCTTAGGAATTATATCCTCAACAATATCCAAAAATATACCGGGATCGTCATTGATCACCTGGAAATTGCGGTGGAAAAAGTCACGCAGCGTAAACGGAATCTTCCAAAAAAGACGTAAGCTTCCAGGATTATTCGGTGGGAGTGACGCTTGGGACGAGGGAGTGGTGGGCTGCTCCCGCGGAACAACACCTTTTTAAAAGGAGTAGGAGCGCGACTTGCCGTGGCTGCACACTTTAAGGCTTGACGCAAACCACAAACTTTTGTTAAGACAGTTGTATTTCATGAGTTTTGGGTGCTGAATCACCGTTCACTTGCGATCAACTTGCAGCCCCAGCGTGCACAGTGCGCCCGTAAGCCGTATGCAACGTGCGGCCGAATCGTAACTGGGCGTTGTCTGACCTCGCAGTGTACGGATAATTCCGCCTTTGTCGTACTTGGTCACCTGGGAAGCAGTCTCTTTCAACCTCTCTTGGCGGATGACCATGGTCATGGTCAGAGCCGCCGCAAAAAGGATGCGTCTATGAAAATTCACGAGTATCAGGCCAAAGAACTATTCCGAAAGTACAATGTAACCACACCCAAGGGTAAGCTTGCCACCACCTCGGCAGAGGTCGAGAAGATCGCCGATGAATTCGGTCTGCCAGTGGTGGTCAAGGCCCAGGTTCATGCGGGTGGGCGCGGTAAGGGCGGCGGTGTCAAGCTGGCCAAGACCAAGGATGATGTCAAACCCATAGCCGACTCCATTATTGGCATGACCCTGGTCACCAAGCAGACCGGCGCGCAGGGCAAGAAAGTGCGCAAGGTATTGGTGGAAGAAGGGCTCAACATCAAGAAGGAACTCTATCTTTCCATTATTCCAGACCGCGAAACCGCCACCGTGGCCATTGTCTGCAGCCAGGACGGCGGCATGGACATTGAGGAAGTGGCAGCCAAGACCCCTGAGCGGATCATCACGGTCAACATCAGCCCGGTCACCGGTATTCAGGCCTTCCATCTCAATCAGGTCAACTTCGGTCTGGAACTGGAGAAAGATCTGCACAAACAGATGAGCGCCCTGGTGCGCAACCTCTACAAGCTTTTTGTTGATTACGACTGCTCCATGGTGGAGATCAACCCCCTGATCATCACTGCCGAGGGGAACATCCTTGCCCTGGATGCCAAGATGGAATTTGATTCCAATGCCATCTTCCGCCATCCTGATGTCCTGGAAATGCGTGATATCGACGAAGAAGACCCGGTTGAGGCAGAAGCTTCCAAATATGGTCTCAATTATATTAACCTGGATGGTAATGTCGGTAACATCGTCAACGGTGCCGGCCTGGCCATGGCCACCATGGACATCGTCAAGATGGCAGGCGCAGCCCCGGCCAACTTTTTGGATGTTGGTGGTGGAGCCAATGCCGAGGCCATCGAGAACGGCTTCCGGCTGATCATGAAAGACCCGGCAGTAAAAGGTATCCTCATCAATGTTTTCGGCGGTATCCTCCGTTGCGACATCCTGGCACAAGGTGTTGTTGCCGCTGCCACCAAACTGAACCTGTCAGTGCCGGTGGTGGTGCGTATGGAAGGCACCAACGTGGCAGAAGGCCGCAAAATTCTCGCGGAATCCGGCCTAAACCTGACCACTGCCAAGGACTTGGCCGATGCAGCTGAAAAAGTTGCGCAGATTGTAAAGTAACAGCAACCTGTTCTGCCTGCGTTTTCTGTTTTTGCATCGATCAACGGTAACCCAATACACTGATAGAGGAATAGAATGAGCATCTTCGCCGATAAAAACACTCGTTTACTTGTACAAGGCATTACCGGTTCGGAAGGTATGTTCCATACCCGTGCCTGCATCGCCTATGGCACCAACGTCGTTGCCGGTGTAACCCCGGGCAAGGGCGGTCAGAAAATGGATGATGTCCCGGTTTTCAACACGGTCAAGGAAGCCCGCAAACAGACTGGTGCCAATGCTTCCATGATCTTTGTACCTCCCCGTTTTGCTGCTGACTCCATCATGGAAGCAGCCGACGCCGGCATTGAGCTGGTGGTCTGCATCACCGAGGGTATCCCGGTACTGGACATGATGAAGGTCAAAAATTATCTGGCCACTCGGCCGCAAACCCGCCTGATTGGCCCCAACTGCCCTGGTCTGCTCACTCCAGGTGAGTGCAAGATCGGCATCATGCCCGGCTCCATCGTCAAGCCCGGCGGTCCTTGGGGCGTTGTTTCCCGCTCTGGCACACTCACCTACGAGGCTGTACATCAGCTGACCCAGGCCGGCTTCGGCCAGACCACCTGTGTTGGTATTGGTGGCGATCCGGTCAACGGTACCAACTTCATTGACTGCCTCAAGGCATTCAAGGAGGATCCCGAGACCAAGGCTGTAGTCATGATCGGCGAAATTGGCGGTAACGCTGAGGAAGACGCCTGCGAGTGGATCAAGAACAACATGCCCGACAAGCCGGTTGTTGGTTTCATCGCCGGTTTGACCGCTCCTCCGGGGCGGCGCATGGGTCACGCAGGGGCAATCGTCAGTGGCGGCAAAGGTACAGCTGCCGCCAAGATTGAAGCCATGAAGGCAAGTGGTGTTCATCACTGCGAGAACCTGGGCAAAATGGGCGAGTTGTGTAAACAAGTCTTTAAAGGATAGGCAAGCCGTCAAGGGCCTGTACACCATGTTCCTGGGGCAGGCCCTTCTTTCTGTTTGGACACCGCAATTCACCTGCAATCCCTGTAAGGAGACAGCATGAGCACAAGAGCAAAATTAGAGGAGCTGAAAAAGAAACGAGCCCAATCTCTGGAAGGCGGCGGCAAGGCTAGGATTGAAAAAATCCACGCTGCGGGCAAGAAGACAGCCCGTGAGCGTATCGCTGCCCTGCTTGATCCGGGTAGTTTTGAAGAGTACGATGCCTTCAAGTTGCACCGTTGCTACAACTTTGGCATGGAAAAGATCAAGTTCCTCGGTGACGGTATAGTTACCGGTTATGGCAGGATCAATGGCCGCTCGGTCTATATTTATGCACAGGATTTTTCTGTTCTGGCAGGTTCGCTTTCCGGGACCTTGGCCGAGAAAATTTGCAAGGTCATGGACCTGGGCATGAAAAACGGCATTCCGGTCATCGGTCTGAACGACTCTGGTGGCGCCCGTATCCAGGAAGGTATCGAAGCTCTGGCTGGTTATACCGAGATTTTTACCCGCAACGTGCTTTCCTCAGGCGTTGTGCCGCAGATTTCCGGCATTTTCGGCCCCTGTGCCGGTGGTGCAGTATATTCTCCTGCATTGACCGACTTTATCATCATGGTCAAGCAGCAGTCTTACATGTTCCTGACCGGGCCGAAGGTGGTCAAAACCGTTCTCCATGAAGAAATTACCACCGAACAGCTTGGTGGTGCAGTCATGCACACCACCAAAAGTGGTGTGACCGACTATGCAGCCGAGGACGAGGATGATGCCATCCAGTACATCAAGGATCTCCTCTCCTACCTGCCGCAGAACAACCTGGAGAATCCTCCGGATGTTCCCTGTGATGACCCCATCAACCGGACGGCTCCGGAACTCAACGATATCATCCCCGACAACCCCAACGCTGCCTACGACATCAAGAAGGTCATTGAAGCAACGGTGGACAACGGTGTGTTCTTTGAAATCAAGAAGAATTTCGCACCCAACATCGTGGTTGGCTTTGCCCGCTACAACGGCAAGAGCGTGGGTATTGTCGCCAACCAGCCCGCCTACTATGCTGGTGTACTGGACATCAACTCGTCCATTAAGGGAGCGCGCTTTGTCCGTTTCTGCGATTGCTTCAATATCCCGGTCATCACCTTTGTCGACGTGCCCGGCTTCCTGCCCGGCTCGGAGCAGGAATTTGGCGGTGTCATCAGAAACGGCGCAAAACTCTTGTTTGCCTATGCGGAATCTACCATTCCCAAGGTAACGGTCATCACCCGTAAGGCCTACGGCGGTGCGTACTGCGTTATGTCGTCCAAGCATCTCCGCACCGACATCAACTACTCCTGGCCCACCGGCGAAATCGCGGTTATGGGTTCCAAGGGCGCAGTTGAAGTCCTTTACGCCAAAGCCGCAAAGGGCGCCGAAGATCCAGCTGCCTTGCTGGCCGAAAAAGAGGAAGAGTACAATACCAACTTCTCAAACCCCTACTGTGCGGCCGAACGCGGTTATATCGACGACGTCATCGAGCCGGCGGAAACGCGGTATCGTATCATCAATGCGCTGGAATCCATCAAGGGCAAGCGTGATACCATTCCCATGAAGAAGCATGGCAACATTCCGCTGTAAAATTTGTGTGTACGGCCAGTTGTTACGTTGCCTGAACGGCTAAACCCTACATCCAGAGGACACACGAATGGCAGAATTAAAGAAAAAAAAGGTCGCAGCGCTTGCAGCCGTGAATGCTTACCTGCAGGAAGAGGAAGCAGCCGCCCTGCTCGCACAGGCCGTTCCTGAAATACCGGTTACTCCGCCCCCCTTGTGGGCTTTGGCTGGACGTCAGGATATCATGACCATGCGTCGGCTCATTCAAATGAAAGCGTTCTGATGCTGTATTGAACCAACTATCACCCACCGATAACGAATCACAGGAGAATTCGACAATGAGTGATCAAGTGAAGATGACCGCAATGAATTACGCTCCAGATCGGCCCAAAGCTGAGAATCCTCTTAAAATACAGGATCTGAGCCTGCGCGATGGCCATCAGTCGCTCTTTGCCACCCGCGGCCGCACCGAGGATATGCTGCCCGTAGCAGAGCAGATGGATGAGGTCGGTTACTGGGCCATTGAGACCTGGGGCGGGGCCACCTTCGATACCATGCACCGCTATCTGCAGGAAGACCCGTGGGAGCGTCTGCGTGTTCTGAAGAAATACATTAAAAAGACCCCGTTTTCCATGCTGCTGCGTGCCCAGAACCTGGTCGGCTACCGCAACTACGCCGATGACCTGGCCACAGCCTTTGTCGAGCGCGCTGCCGAGAACGGCATGGATGTTTTCCGTACCTTCGATGCCCTCAACGACTACCGCAACTTCGAGACCGTGGTCAAGGGTATCAAAAAGGCCGGTAAGCACTTCCAGGGCTGCATCTGCTACACCATGACCGAGCCTCGCCTCGGCGGTGATGTATACAATCTCGACTACTATATACAAAAGGCCAAGGCCCTGGATGACATGGGCGCAGATTCCATCTGCATCAAAGACATGGCTGGCCTCATTGCACCTTATGACGCCTACAACTTGGTCAAGGCACTCAAGGCCCAGACCAAGACGCCCATTCACCTGCACAGCCACTATACCTCTGGTATGGCTTCCATGAGCATGCTCAAGGCGGTAGAGGCAGGTGTTGATATCATTGACACTTGTTTGAGCCCCTATGCCCTGCGCACCTCGCATCCGGCGATTGAGCCGATTGTCATGGCACTGCTTGGCACCAACCGCGACACCGGCTTTGACATCCGTCAGCTGGCTGCCATCAACGAGATCCTCGAGCGTGAGGTTATGCCCAAGTATAAGCATCTGCTCGATACCTCCAAGATGTCGGTCATTGATATCAACGTACTTCTGCATCAAACTCCGGGCGGTATGCTCTCCAACCTGGTTAACCAGCTGCGTGAGATGGATGCCCTGGATCGCATTGACGAGGTGTTCAAGGAACTGCCGCGCGTACGTAAAGACCTCGGTCAGGTGCCGCTGGTTACCCCGACCAGCCAGATTGTTGGTATCCAGACTGTGAACAACGTGCTGTTCGACACCCCGGACGAGCGCTATAAAATGATCACCGCCCAGGTTAAAGATCTGTGCTTTGGTCTGTATGGCAAGACCGCAACCCCGATCGATCCTGACGTACAGAAGAAGGCTCTGAAGGGCTATCCCCGTGGAGAGAATCCGATCACCGTGCGTCCTGCAGAAATCCTTGAGCCGGAACTGGATAAAGCCAAAAAGGAAATCGGCGATCTGGCCAAAGATCTCGACGATGTCATTACCTATGCACTCTTTCCGACCACTGGCAAGAAGTTCCTGGAGTGGAAGTATGGGAAAATCAAAGACGCTCCTGGGGATAAGCCAGTTTCCCTGGATGACGTGAAGAACATGGATGCCCTGATCGCCAAGGCTAAGGCCGGTAAGGTTATGGAGCTTCCTGACAAGGAAATTCCGGAAAAATCCGAGAATGTCCGCACCTTCAACGTCTTTGTTGATGGCGAGTACTTTAGTGTAGACGTCGATCCCACCGGTGATTATCAGCCCGTTGCCATTGCACCGGCAGCACCGAGAGCTGCTGCACCGGCAGCCAAGCCCGCAGCTGCCCCGGCAGCCAAGCCTGCAGCTGCCCCGGCAGCCAAGCCGGCAGCAGCCCCAGCCGCAGCAGTTGAAGGCGGCACTCCGCTGACCGCACCGATGCCTGGTATGATTATCAAATATCTGGTTGAGGTGGGGGCAACGGTGAAGGCTGGCGACCCTGTGGTCGTGCTTGAGGCCATGAAGATGGAAAACAACCTGGCTGCACCATGTGATGGTACAGTTAAGGCCCTGACCTGTGGTGCTGGCGATTCTGTTGCCAAAGATGCAGTTCTGGCCGTTATTGGCTAATTCCTACGCAATCTGCTGTATAAAAAAGGACGCCCGAGGGCGTCCTTTTTTATTACTCTAGTTACGTTTATCTAAAATTTTAACGCTCCCCAACCAACCCAGGGCAGGGCATCTCTGCCCATCCTAATCATCATACAGGATAAGTTTATGGGTACAGTTCAGCCTCGTTAAAGCCCGGGGCTGCTTGGTCCTTTGCCGACAAAAGCGGCTTGCCGGTAATGGGCCAGTCAATGGCGAGGTTGGGATCATTCCAGATAATAGAGCGTTCGTGCTCTGGTGCATAGTAGTCTGTCGTGAGGTATAGAAATTCAGCCACCTCAGAGAGCACAACAAAGCCATGACCAAAGCCTTCGGGCACCCAGAACTGTTTTTTGTTTTCCGCAGACAGATGGATACCCACCCATTTGCCGAAATAGGGCGAACTGCGCCGTAAATCAACCGCTACATCAAAAACTTCTCCCACTATAACACGTACCAGTTTGCCCTGTGGCTGCTGAATCTGGTAGTGCAGTCCGCGCAAGACATTACGCACGGATCGGGAATGGTTCTCCTGTACAAACTTGGTGGCTAGGCTGGTTTGCTCCTGCCAGCGGCGCTGATTGAAGCTTTCGAAAAAGAAGCCGCGCGCATCACCAAAGACTTGTGGCTCGAGAATTAGTACCTCGGGAATGGCTGTACGCTGTACCTGCATAACTTTTATTCCTTATCCTCTGTGCGTGCACCATACATGCTTTCGTAGTATTTCTGGTACGAACCATTCAACACCCCTGCCATCCAGGAACGATTAGCCAAATACCAGTCAATGGTCTCTTCAATACCTTGCTCAAAGGTATACTTTGGTCGCCAACCGAGTTCCCGTTCAATTTTACTGGCATCAATGGCATAGCGGCGGTCGTGGCCGGGCCGATCGCGGACAAAGGTGATCAGCGAGCGCCGTGGAGCATTGCCAGGTAGGGGGGCAATCTTTTTGTCGAGCAAGTCGCAGAGCAGTTCGACGATGTCAAGATTCGTTTTTTCGTTATGCCCGCCGATATTATAGGATCCGCCCAGGACACCCTGCTCCAATACACGAACAATGGCCTCGCAATGGTCTACCACATAGAGCCAGTCCCGTACATTTTGCCCATCTCCGTAGATGGGTAGGGTTTTGCCTTCCTGGGCATTGTTCAGGACAAGCGGGATCAGTTTTTCCGGAAACTGATACGGACCGTAGTTGTTGGAGCAGTTGGTCAGTAAGACCGGTAGGCCATAGGTGTGGAAATAAGCGCGCACCAAATGGTCAGACGAAGCCTTGGAGGCCGAATAGGGTGAACGCGGATCATAGGGGGTTTCCTCGGTAAAATAGCCGGTTGGTCCAAGTGAACCGAACACCTCATCTGTGCTGACATGGAGAAAGCGGCTGGCGTCAGTCTGCCGTTGCTGTCCCAGCCAGTAGTTCCTTGCCGCCTCGAGCAGAATAAAAGTACCGTTGATATTGGTGCGGATAAAGGCGTCTGGCCCAGTGATGGAGCGATCCACATGGGATTCAGCTGCAAAATGCACCACTGCATGCACGTTGTGGCGGCTGAACAGGTTATTGACCAATGCTTCATCACAGATATCACCATGCACAAAGCTATAGGCGGGATGGTCGGCCAAATCAGCCAGGTTTGCCTGATTGCCCGCATAGGTGAGTTTATCGATATTCACCACCCGCCAGTCCGGACGCTCGGTAAGCAGGTAGCGAACAAAATTGGCTCCGATAAAACCACAACCACCAGTAACAAGAACAGTATAAGACATGGCTTTTTAATCAGACTCCTGTAGTAGATAGGATTATGGAAAAACCAAAATTCCACATTCTCATAACAGATTGTTGGCAAGGAATATTTTATTTTTCCATAGATTATGCAAATACAGCTCACTATAGAAGGAAAGGTGTAGGGGGGCAACACTCAATGCAGGCAGGGTGAGCAAGCGGTATCGTGCCAACTGAAAATTTTCGGACCATTTTTCAATCCAATTATAATAAGATATCCGTATTGGATGCAAACCACCTGTGGGAGAAAAGAGGAGTACTCCATGAAGTGGTTGCGTTTATTGAGACATGGACATAAGCAATGAGCTGATCCCTTTAAAAGGAGAGGTTCTATGAATCGCCGCACCCGTTACAGCGCTGAATTTAAAGCCAAGGTCGCCCTGGCCGCCTTGTCAGGCTCCAGGACACTGGCAGAACTGGCCAGTGAATACAAAGTTCATCCCAGCCAGATCTGCAACTGGAAGCAGGCCCTGCTGGAAAATGCCCCAAACCTTTTTGGCAAGGGGGAAGAAAAAAGAGATTGACCACGAAGCCGAAGTGGCCGAGCTGTACCGCGTTATCGGCAAGCTCAAGGCGGAAAACAATTTTTTATCCAATCTGCCCGCTCTGAACTTGACCGGGCGCAGAAACAAAAAGTGATCGCTCAAGGCCACACCAAGGTTTCTGTTGCGGCCAGATGCAAGCTGCTCGGGATAGCGCGAGCCAGTTATTACCGTGGGCCAGCTATCCGGGCTGCGCTCAGGCGACCTTGAGCTCATGCAGCAAGATCGACGAATTCTATCTGCAACACCCCTGGATGGGAAGCCGCTCTTTAACCGATCACCTAACAACAGCGGAAAAACCAATGGGTCGCGACCGGATCCGCCGCCTGATGCAGCGGATGGGCATCGAGTCTTTATCTCCCAAACCCGGCACCAGCAAGCGCTATGCGGGGCATCCGGTGTACCCGTATCTGCTTCGGGGGCTGAGTATAGACCGGACCAATCAGGTATGGGCAACGGGTAACGGATATCACCTACATTCCGCTGGTCAGAGGGTTCATGTACCTGGTTGCCATCATGGACTGGGCCAGCAGAAAAGTACTCGGCTGGAGCTTGTCCAACACACTTGACAGCCGATTTTGTGTGGATGCCCTCAAGGAAGCGCTGTGCCGATATGGCGCTCCTGGGATATTCAATAGCGACCAGGGTGGGCAATTCACCAGCGAGGCGTTCACCGGAGTGCTGAAGCAGTGGCAGGCGAGGATCAGCATGGACGGCAAAGGCCGTTTCAGAAACAATATCTTCATTGAGCGGCTCTGACGTACCCTGAAGTACGAACGGATCTACCTGAGAGCCTATGAAACCGGGGTCGGACTTTTCAAGGATTTGACCGACTGGTTCAACTTGTATAACGCAGGCAGGAAACATACCTCGCTTGACAAACAAACACCAGACACAGTGTATTACCATGCTCCTGAGCCATTGAAGCTGGCAGCCTGAAGCCGGAAAAACAACAAATAAATCGGATCATTGCTTATTCTACCTCTTAGGCTGTCTCACAAAAAACGACCAGTTCAGTCTACGCAAGGGTGTGAGTTTTTCCGTAACAATGCAAGAAGGCTTTGGCCTGGGCCTCGTCTTTCTTATGGTCATGGAATCCGAACGCATGGAGCGCCAAATGGAAGATGACCTGCGCCAGTACGCCCTGAAACATTCCGGCTCAGCAGATATGGGAGATCTGGTCGCCGCCTATCTGCGCGGTAAAGTAGAAGCATTGCGGGAAGGGATTTCGTGAACGCATTCGATGAAAATGACAGAACCTCCTCTGCGGCGATGGCCCATATCTGCTCCACAGATCCGAGCAGGCAACAGACTGTGGCCCTACACCTGCAGAATGTTTCCACGTTAGCGCAACAATTTGCCTCTAAAGTGAATATGCCCCTGGCCGGAAAATTGCTTGGCCTTTTGCACGATTTTGGAAAGTATTCCACAGAGTTTCAGAACTATCTTTTTTCTGCAAATGGGTTTCTTGATCAGGATAGTGATGATTTCATTGATCCTGTCAGCCACAAAGGCAAAATTGACCACTCCACTGCCGGAGCGCAATATCTTTGGAGACATTTTTCGCGCAACTCCAATTCTGTTCCCTACGCACAAATGCTCGCTCTATGTATTGCTTCACACCATTCGGGATTGATTGACTGCATTGCTCCAGATGGTGAGGATGTTTTCTTCAAGCGCATGGGAAAAGACGATGCAAAAACACATTGCAATTTTTGTAGAGAATTTTGTGATACCGAGATTCGCGCAGCGATAAAGAAGCTTTTTATTCCGAGTGTGATGCAAGAAGTGTTCGCCAGTGTGCGCAGTTTGCGAAAAAATGTGAAAGAACATCTCTTGGAAAGAGATGCAGACGTGGATGAATGTAAATTGGACAATGAAAACAGTCGCGATCTGCAACAGGGGTTATTAACCCGTTTTCTGTTGAGCTGCCTGCTGGACGCAGACCGGATTGACAGTGCAGAATTTGAAGATCCTGCATACAAAGCCTTTCGGGCTCAAATACCCAAGAAACCATGGGATCGTCTTTTGTCCCGGCTGAACAAACATCTGGAAAGTTTTGAAGACGGACCTGCCATCAACGATGCACGGCAGCAAATTTCTAAAGAATGCGAAAAGCGTGGCTCGGACCCCAAGGGGCTGTTCACTTTATCCGTACCCACGGGTGGAGGAAAAACCCTGGCCAGTCTGCGTTTTGCCTTGCGCCACGCCAAGACTAACGATCTGGAGCGGATCGTTTACATTATCCCTTACACGTCCATCATTGATCAGAATGCCCAAGTTGCTCGGAATATTCTTGAGGTAGATGAAGAATTTGGCTCCGTCGTTCTTGAGCATCATTCAAATATTCTGCCCGAAAAAGAAACCTGGCAGAACAAACTGTTAGCCGAAAACTGGGACGCGCCCGTGGTCTTCACCACAATGGTCCAGTTTCTGGACAGTTTGTTCGCTTCAGGCACGCGTTCTGCTCGGCGAATGCACAATCTGGCCAGAAGTGTTCTCATTTTTGATGAAATTCAGACCTTGCCGGTGAAATGCCTGCATCTGTTCTGCAATGCTTTGAACTTTCTGGTGGAAAACTGTAGTTCCTCAGCCATACTGTGTACGGCTACGCAACCTCGGCTGGACACAGTGCCCCGCCCATACCTCGGTAGTTTGCAGCTTGTCCCAGAGCAGGAAATCATATCCGATGTGCCAACGCTTTTTTCCAAATTGCGGCGAACGACCTTTGTGGACCATTGCGACCAATACATGTCGGAGGAGAATATCGCGGACTTGGCTTTGAAGGAGTTGCACCAGTCAGGCTCTTGTCTGGTCGTATGCAACACCAAAAAATGGGCAGAAAACATTTACGCACGATGCGCGCAGGAATGGGGAGAAACATATTATCTAAGTACGAATCTTTGTCCGGCTCACCGCCTGGATAATCTGGATGATATTCGCCAACGTCTGGCGGCCGGTGATCCTGTTCTTTGCGTCAGCACCCAACTTATTGAATGTGGAGTGGACGTAAGTTTTGGCTCCGTCATCCGGCTGGCGGCGGGGCTTGATTCTATCTTGCAGGCTGCAGGTAGATGTAACCGTCATGGTGGCAAAAAATCAGGGCGGGTGCATATCGTTAAGGTCCGGGAAGAAGAGGAACGCCTGGATTTCCTGCCAGACATCAAGGCTGGGCGTGATATCTACCTGGATAAAATTCGAGTCGGCCATGCAAAAGAACTGGATGCCTCAGATTACGACCTGACCCGCCCGGAAATCATTTCCGCATACTTTGAGTACTATTTTCACCATCGCAGCAAATTCATGGCCTATGCTGTGCAAAATGGTGAACGAGACGATACCTTGGTTAATATGCTGGGGAAAAATAACTTTGTTTCAAGGCATCCGAAAAATTGCAATATAATGCATCAGTCTTTTGCTACGGCGGGAAGGCATTTCCAAGTCATTGATACCCCTACGCAATCTGTCATTGTACCTTATAAAAAAGGCAAAGAGCTTATTGCAGCTCTTTACTCCTCGCTAATTCTCAGTCAAAAGAAAGAATTGTTGCGGGAAGCTCAACGATATACTGTCAATGTATTTCCATATACTACGTTAAAATTGAAAAATGCCAAGGCGCTAGAAGACATACAGCAAAGTGGTATCTTATGCTTGGATTTCTCTTTTTATGATGACTGCCTTGGTGTTGTAAGTAAGTCTGTAGTGAGAAACAAACTCGATATAAAAATTGTCTGACAGGTTCTTCAAAGGAGGAAAAGATGAAGAATGAAATCTCCTTTATGGTTCACGGACGCTATGCTTTGTTTTCCGATCCTGTAACCCGCGTTGGCGGGGAAAAATGTTCCTATCATATCCCCACGTATGAAGCTCTGAAGGGAGTAATTAAATCTGTATATTGGAAGCCAACGCTGATCTGGATTATTCAGAAGGTTCGTATCATGCATGCTTTTCGTACGCAATCAAAAGGTATCAAGCCGCTCAAAATGAACGGAGGAAATGAACTGTCAATCTATACTTATATGGTGGACGTTAAATATGAAGTTCAAGCCCGTTTTATTTGGAATGAACATCGCCCGGAGTTGGCAAAAGACCGCATTGACGGCAAGCATTACGAAATTGCCCGGCGGATGATAGAGCGCGGTGGGCGGCAGGATATCTTTTTGGGTACGCGCGAATGCCAAGCTTATGTTGAGCCTTGCGTCTTTGGGGCAGTTGCTGGTGCATACGACAACCTGGATGAACTGTCTTTTGGGCTCATGTTTCACGGTTTCGACTATCCTGATGAAACTGGTGAAAACAGCTTTCAGGCCCGTTTTTGGTATCCGGTCATGCGCAAAGGTATCATTGAATTCCCAACTCCCGAGGAATGCTCCATTCGTAAGTTCATCCGGCCTATGAAGCCTAAGATATTTTCTCCGGGGCAAAATTATAGTGGGAGTGGGGAGGAAGAGCTGGAGCGCTTGATCGCAGAGCCTGAAAACACAGCATATCCAGATGCTCGCGATTTGTTGCAAGGAGATACTCTATGAGCTGGTTGCAACGCCTGTGCGCTACATATGATTTATGCGCGACTAAGCCCAAATTTACGGACCCGCCACAGATTGAAGGAAAAAAGGAAACGCCGGCGCTCATGCCCGTAAGTCATATCAGCCAGCAGGCGCATATCCACATTGTACTGGGCGCTGAAGGAAATTTTAAACGGGCGGAACTGCTTCCGCCCAAAACGCAGGTGGTGATTCCAGCTACGGAGGATTCCGCCGGACGAACGAGTGGAGAGGCTCCTCATCCGCTGGCAGACAAGATTCACTATTGTGCTAAGGATTATCAGGGTACCAAGAAGAATCTCTTTAAATTGTACGCAACGGAGCTGGAAAAATGGTGTGATTCGCCTCATGGGCATCCCAAAGCGCGCGCTGTGTATACATATGTCTCCAAGGGAACAGTAGTCAAGGATTTGGTTTGTAAGGGTATTTTGCACACCGATGAGTCTGGAATGTTGCTCACGGAAGCCCCACCGGAAGTCAAAGAGAGTATATTCAGGCTCCTGACATCCAAAAAAGTCGGCAATAAGACTATACGTGATCAAGGTGATGCGCTGGTCGTGTGGAGTGTAGTAGAAATCCCCGGAGATAAAGAATCACGCACCTGGAAAGATAAAGATCTACAAGCTGCCTGGATGGCGTATGACGCTGGCCAGATGCAGTATAAATCTTTGTGTATGATTACTGGTTCGGAGGCTTCTATAACCACCAAACATCCACGAAATATCCGCAGGCCGGGTGATGGGGCCAAGCTCATTTCATCCAATGATGCAGCAAATTTCACGTTTCGCGGTCGGTTTATCACTGCCGAAGAGTCCTCCACTGTAGGTTATGAAACCAGTCATAAAGCCCATAATGCACTGCGTTGGCTTCTTGCCCGTCAGGGGTATCGGAATGGCGATCAGGCTGTATTGGCTTGGGCCATGAATGGCGAGGAAATCCCGCAACCCGGAGAGAACATACCACTTCCGGAAGATGTCAGCCTTGAAGGCATAGACTTTGAAAGCACAGATGGAGAAATTTCGGCTCCCTCCGGAAATGAACAGACAGAACATCGGGATATGGGGCAATCTTTTTCTCTGCGGTTGCGGCAGGCCATGCGAGGGTACCGAAAGAAATTACGCGATACGGAAGGTATCAGTATTTTGGCTGTGGATTCAGCTAGTCCGGGGCGTCTTTCCGTGACTTTCTACCGGGAGCAGCTGTTTGGCGAGTATCTGGACCGGCTGGAACGTTGGCAGGAAGACATGGCTTGGGTGTTGCCTATGCGCCAAGACTCCGAGGGGGGCAAGAAATCTCGCATTCACTTCATGCCTGGTGCACCCACGCCGGAAATGATTGCCCGGGCGGCCTATGGTCGGCGCATGGATGACAAGCTGCTCAAGGCTACAGTGGAACGCTTGTTGCCTTGCATTGCGGACGGAGCTTCCGTGCCTCGAGATCTGAAAGATATTTGCGAGCGTCGGGCAATCAATAGATCTGGCCTGAATAAGTGGGAATGGGAGGATGTGCTGGCTGTAGCCTGTGCACTCTACAAAGGATTTTACGCCCGGAATAAGCAAGGGGAAAGGAGGAAATATACTATGGCTCTTGATGAAGAACGTAACACGAGAGATTATCTCTATGGACGTTTGCTGGCAGTGTCGGAATACGCAGAGCGCACAGCTCTCACTATTTCTGAGGAAAATCGCCCAACCAATGCAGAGCGCTTAATGCCTCGTTTTGCCGATCACCCGTGTGCCACCTGGAGAACATTAGAAATTCAACTAATTCCATATATGCAGCGCTTGCAGCGTAGTGATAAGGAATATTCTCAATATGCATACAAGAGAGTGAAAGCGCTTATAGAAAAAATAAGCGATATGTTTGACGCTGATGAGTTCAGTTCCCCACAACCTCTGAAAGGCGAGTTTTTGCTTGGCTATCATTGTCAGCGTTCAGCTCTCTATAGAAAGAAAAACGGTTCCTCAGCAGAATCTGTGGGTAACCTTGGGTGCAGGTAGGTCACCAAGTGCATGATACAAGGCTATTTTTAGCCCATCATAGGTGCGAAACCCATAGGATCGCTTGGTGACCACCTTGGCCTTGTTGTTGAAACCTTCCACGCAGCCCAGGGCGATCGCCCCTTTTGCCCGGAACCAGTTGAGCAGGAGGGCGCGGTGAGCCCGCAACATCTTTGCGACCTTCTTCATCGGTTTGATCTTGGAGCGCATGGTTCGTGTGCACCAGGCATCGAGGAATTTGCCGGCCCAGGCTGGCGAACTGTAGGTCCAGAATCGTTGAAAATCCTCCTTGAGCAGGTAGGCCCGGACGGTTCTGAGGTTGCATGCGAGCAGGTCCGTCAACCGGTCCACCTGCTTTTCGGTCAGGTTTTCGGGTCGTTTCAACAGGCACCAGCGACTCTTCGTCAAGAGAGGTTCTTTTCCCTTGTTTTTCAACTCCTTGACCTCGTTTGCCCG
This sequence comes from Desulfobulbus sp., assembly GCA_040776885.1. Taxonomy (GTDB): domain Bacteria; phylum Desulfobacterota; class Desulfobulbia; order Desulfobulbales; family Desulfobulbaceae; genus Desulfobulbus. The sequence continues at coordinate 389,302 of JAXGZR010000003.1, forward strand.
GACCTCGTCGATGGCCTTGCCCAGGTGACTCATGATATGAAACCGATCGAGGACATTGACGGCGCCCGCGGCCTTTTTGGCAATAACGGCCAGATACGGTTTCCACATGTCGCTGCAGATAAACCGCAGTTGCCCGCACCGTTCCGGCCCGAGCCAATCGAAAAAGCCCTGGAAGGTCTTGGCGGTCCGGTCGGGGCCGATCCACAGCAGGCGCCTTTTTCCCTGGTCCAGCTGATAGACCAGGGTGACGAACTTGTCCTTGCCTTTCCGCCAGCAGATCTCGTCGGTGCCTATGGCGGTAATACCACTGAGATCACGATGTTCGAGTCCCCAGGCGACCGCCATTTTCACCGCGCGGAAGACCGTGTCCCAACTGGTTGTAAAGGCTTGGGCCACTTCCTTCCAACTCAACCGTTTACACCAGGCGGCCAGGAACCAGGCGTAGGTGATTGTGAGATGACTTTTCCCCACGGCCCACGGCAGTCTTTCGACTTTCACCTTGCAGGTTGGGCACTGCACCCGCCGTGGCGCGTAGAGGAAAAAAACCGGCAGGCCCCACAGGGGGACAAAGGCAAATTTTCTGGCCCGCAGGGTGTCGTACCCGGGGCGCCGCTGGCCGCACTTGGAACAGATGGGCTTGCTGCCGGCTTGGGGCCGCAACGTGATCACCAGCGCCGGAGGGCCGGATTCTCGCCATCGGCACGAGTCGTAGATAAAACCCGGTTGTTTTTCGAGACGATTCAAGATAGTTTTCAGGTGCATCCTGTCTGGCCTAAGCTGAGGAGTTTTTTGGAAGAAACTTTCCCCGGCAAGGTAAGGCAGGATGCTTTTTTTTGCAAACCTCGCAACAGCGACAATGGCGCTAGCATGGAGCCCCGACTCTGTCACGGCCGAGCCCTGCGGGTGTGCGCTGCGCGCACAGCCTTGACAGAGTCGCGCCTCCATGCTTGACCGGAGACCGGCAAGGGTGACGGGGCGGCAGGCGCCACCCCTTCACCTCCGGCGGGGCTCAGGCTCTGGGGCTATTTTTCAAAGAGCTACCCACAAATTCTGCGGACGAGGCAGAAAAACAATCCAACTTCTGCTGAAGAAAAAGGAGAAAAGGCATGAGCAGCTTGCAACACAAAATTGATTTTGCAGTTATCCTTACCGTCAACCGCGCCAATCCTAATGGCGATCCTTTGAATGGGAATAGACCCCGTATGGATTATGAAGGTTACGGGGAAATCAGTGACGTATGCATTAAACGTAAAATTCGCGACCGATTGATCGAGGCTGGTCACGCCATTTTTGTTCAGTCTGATGACCGTAAAAAAGACGGCATGGGGTCACTTAAAGAACGTGCGGAATCTGCCAAATATGGCCTTGGTAAAGATGCTTTCGGCGATGCCAAAAAGAGGGATGCAACCGCTAGAGCTGCCTGCGCGAAATGGTTTGATGTCCGAGCATTTGGGCAACTTTTTGCGTTTAAGACTGAAAAAAAAGGAAAGAAGAAAAATGAAGAGGATGTGGATGCTGGAACTACAGGAGTTTCCATTCCTATTCGAGGACCGGTGACTATACAATCGGCATTTAGTGTAGAGCCTGTGAGTGTGTCCAGTATTCAGATTACAAAAAGTGTCAGCGGAGAGGGCGATGGCTCTAAACGCAGCTCTGATACAATGGGTATGAAGCATCGGGTCGATAAAGGCGTGTACGTCTTTTATGGTAGCATCAATCCTCAACTTGCCGAACGTACAGGGTTCAGTGATGCCGATGCGGAAGTTATAAAGAGTGTTTTACCCAAACTATTTGAAAATGACGCTTCCTCCGCGCGTCCTGAAGGCAGTATGGCTGTGGAAAATGTCTTTTGGTGGAAACACAATTCTAAATCTGGGCAGTACTCTTCGGCCAGAGTACATCGAAGCCTAATAGTGCACCCCGATGGTTCTTATACGCTGAGCGAAGAGGCGATACCAGGGTTGGCTTGCAACCTTGTTGAGGGTTTTTGATTTTTATAGAAAATGTTTGAATAGATCTATTGACGGAAGGGACAACGTATATTATTTTCGTAATTCAATGAGCGAAAGTGGAGATGTCATGTTGAGACTTCAAGGCTTCAATCGGCGGTTTCTATGAGGTAATGGACGTCGCTGACATAAAAGAAAAACCTCCAGTTTGCGCTGCTTGTTTGCAAGGTATTAAGGCAAACTGGAGGTAGCAAAGGCTTTTGAATATGCATTATTTCGTTTCGGCCAAGAATTTAGCTTTTGAAAGTGTCTCTTGGTCGATAGCGTGGATTGAAATATAGAGAATGTATGAATGTCGTGGATAGCCTCTGTTGGCAGGGGCTTATCCCAAATCTAGTTCAAATGTCCATGTACACTGAAGACGATCTCCTTCCCCTTTCCGCTTTGCAGCATCTGCTCTTTTGTGAGCGGCAGTGCGCTCTCATCCATATTGAGCAGCTTTGGGCGGAGAATCTGTTCACGGCAGAAGGCCGCGTTCTGCATGAAAATGTGGACAGTGGACCGGATTTTACGCGTGAAGGGCGGCGGATTGTACGCTCGCTTCCGCTCAAATCCTTGCGTCTTGGTTTATCAGGCGTGGCGGATGTAGTGGAATTCGGAGCAACAGGCAGTCTGGAAGGCGTGTTTCCCGTGGAGTACAAGCGAGGCAGGAAGAAGAAGGAAAACTGGGATCGGGTGCAGCTTTGTGCTCAGGCGCTGTGTCTGGAAGAAATGCTTGAAACGCATGTGCCGGCCGGAGCTATTTTTTATGGCCAGCCCCGGCGGCGCGAACAGGTTGAATTTGACGCCTCTTTGCGCGCGCAGACCGAAGCCACGGTACGACGGCTGCATGAACTGATCGCCTCGGGTAAAACCCCTCCGGCTGAGCCCGGAGAAAAATGTGCAGCCTGTTCGCTGCTCGAACTGTGCATGCCGCGCATGGGTGGGAAAAAATCCGTAGCCGCGTACATGGCGGCTATGACCAAAGACATATGAAAAAGCTTTTGAATACACTCTATGTCACGACCCAGGGTGCATATTTGGCCAAAGACGGCGAATGCATTGCGGTGAAGGTCGAAAATGAAGTCCGGCTACGCGTGCCCATTCACACTTTGGGTGGAGTCGTTTGTTTCGGACAGGTGCTGTGCAGTCCATTTCTTCTGGGCTTTGCGGCGGAACGCGGTGTGAACTTAAGCTTTTTGACGGAAAATGGGCGTTTTCTGGCTCGCGTGCAGGGACCGGTTTCGGGAAATGTGCTGCTCAGGCGTGAACAGTATCGACGTGCTGACGACCGGCAGGTCAGCGCGGATGTGGCTCGCGCCATTGTCACCGCAAAAATCGTCAATGCCCGGCGGGTGCTGCAACGTGCAGTGCGTGATCACGGAGATAAGATTGACGCATCGGCCGTGGGAGCGGAAATCCAGCATTTGCAGAACTGTGTAAAACGCGTGCAGCGGCCGCTAGAGCTTGATGTGGTCCGAGGCGTGGAAGGAGAGGCTGCCAACGGGTATTTTGGCGTGTTCGACCACTTGATCCTCGCCGCTGAGCCGGAGTTTCGCTTTATCGGGCGCAACCGCAGACCGCCGCTGGACCGCGTCAATTGTCTGCTTTCCTTTCTATACACACTGCTTGGGCATGATATTCGTGGCGCTTTGGAGGGTGTGGGGCTTGATCCGGCCGTGGGCTTCCTGCATCGTGACCGGCCCGGCAGGTACAGTCTGGCGCTGGATTTGATGGAAGAATTTCGAGCTTTTGTGGCGGACCGTCTGGCTCTGTCTCTGATCAATTTGGGTCAGGTCAGAAAAGGGGACTTCGAAGTACAGGAATCCGGCGCGGTAAAGCTCAGCGATGAGGCTCGCAAAACTGTGCTGGTTACGTACCAAAAGCGCAAACAGGACGAAATATTGCATCCGTTTCTGGAGGAAAAAGTACCTGTGGGCCTTCTTTTCCACGTCCAGGCCATGCTTATGGGCAGGTGGCTGCGAGGGGATCTGGACGGATATCCGCCGTTTATGTGGAGGTGATGTGCTGGTTCTGATCAGTTACGACGTGAGTTTTGAGGACGCGGGCGGTCAGCGCCGTTTACGCCGGATTGCCAAGGCTTGCCAGGATTATGGGCAGCGTGTGCAGTATTCTGTTTTTGAATGCGTGGTGGATCCGGCCCAATGGACAAAACTGAAGCATCGTTTGCTCTCCGAAATGGATGAATCCAGAGACAGTCTGCGTTTCTATTACCTTGGGGCCAACTGGAGGCGGCGTGTGGAACATGTGGGGGCAAAGCCCGCATACGATCCGGAAGGACCGCTTATTTTGTAGCGCGAACCCCAAGTTGTCTCGGAATTCTTGGAGGCTTCGCGAAGATGGCAATATGCTGATTTTATGAGTTAAACTATTTACTCCATCTTGATTGGAAAGATTTTTCCAAAAATTTGTCTCTGGTTCGCGTATGAAAGAGTGTGAACCCAAGGTAGGCAAGGAACACAGGATGGACAGTCGCGCCCCTCGCGGGCGCGTGGATTGAAACTCTGGTTCTCCTGCTTATATAACAATTCCAGCAGGTCGCGCCCCTCGCGGGCGCGTGGATTGAAACCCTTTCTCTCGTTCATACGACTTACCGACTTCAAGTCGCGCCCCTCGCGGGCGCGTGGATTGAAACAAAATACAGACTGAAATCGACAAAACTTTGCTTGCGTCGCGCCCCTCGCGGGCGCGTGGATTGAAACGCTAGGAAGTTGGACGTTTAATCATACTGAAATCCGTCGCGCCCCTCGCGGGCGCGTGGATTGAAACCGTGTCTTAACGTTGAAACTTGGTAAGATAGGAGTCGCGCCCCTCGCGGGCGCGTGGATTGAAACTGTTGGTCCTCTCGGCTTGCTCTCCGCTGCCGGGAGTCGCGCCCCTCGCGGGCGCGTGGATTGAAACTTCTGGCCGCTTGGGCAGGCGGGCGAGCAGGTGGAGTCGCGCCCCTCGCGGGCGCGTGGATTGAAACTCCAAAAATGGCATGGGTTTTAATAGGAATTGCTTGTCGCGCCCCTCGCGGGCGCGTGGATTGAAACAAGTTTTGGCGGCCGCTCAAGGGCAAGCAGCGTATGTCGCGCCCCTCGCGGGCGCGTGGATTGAAACATAAGCACTCTCCTCTGAGATGTCAATCATCGCCAGTCGCGCCCCTCGCGGGCGCGTGGATTGAAACAGCCGTTACGGGTCGCCCAATCCCGGTTATGGGGTCGCGCCCCTCGCGGGCGCGTGGATTGAAACCACGCTATTCCTCCGGCGGCTCGGGCTCTACACCTGTCGCGCCCCTCGCGGGCGCGTGGATTGAAACCAGACTAGAGGCAACCGGCGTCCAGCCGAATTCGTCGTCGCGCCCCTCGCGGGCGCGTGGATTGAAACGTTTTCTCGTTGCTCCCGGATGCGATGACCTGAGTCGCGCCCCTCGCGGGCGCGTGGATTGAAACCGAAATAGCAAGCACTTGCACGCCATCCATTTCTCGTCGCGCCCCTCGCGGGCGCGTGGATTGAAACACTCCATCACAGCCGTACAGTTTTTTTGTTGATGGTCGCGCCCCTCGCGGGCGCGTGGATTGAAACCGTCAGAGCTGTTGCGAAACGCGTACAGGAAACCGTCGCGCCCCTCGCGGGCGCGTGGATTGAAACGTTATAAAGAACTTGCAAAAAAGTTTCACCCGGAGTCGCGCCCCTCGCGGGCGCGTGGATTGAAACTCACCCCGCCCGATCAACAGAAAGAAAAGAGGGCGTCGCGCCCCTCGCGGGCGCGTGGATTGAAACTTGATAATATAATCCCTGATGGACATCCGATTATGTCGCGCCCCTCGCGGGCGCGTGGATTGAAACCTCTTTGCACAGGGGACGAAATAACAGCAAAAATTGTCGCGCCCCTCGCGGGCGCGTGGATTGAAACAACTAAGTGAATACTCTCTTTATAACGAAAATGACGTCGCGCCCCTCGCGGGCGCGTGGATTGAAACGTTTTGATGAAGAGTTTGACAACCCAGAAGAAACACGTCGCGCCCCTCGCGGGCGCGTGGATTGAAACATTCTGTTCTTGAAAGTTAAGTGATGTTCAAAATGTCGCGCCCCTCGCGGGCGCGTGGATTGAAACCCCCTATACAACCCGTTTGCAGCTCATCGAGGCGGGTCGCGCCCCTCGCGGGCGCGTGGATTGAAACTGGAGTGGAGAGCAGGCGACTCTGGCAATCTGCCAGTCGCGCCCCTCGCGGGCGCGTGGATTGAAACTTTACGGTGCAGATTTT
>JAXGZR010000004.1:0-331604 GCA_040776885.1 Desulfobulbus sp.
AGCTGTAACTCAGATCATGAAGTGCTGGGTGAAACCGGAAAAGCATTTGATCGCATTTCGCGATGACCTTCTTGAGTATGCCCGGAAAGGCTCCAAAGAATATAGAATTGCTCTACACTGGGCTATTACCAGTGCGGCTTATCCATTTTGGTTTCGTATGGCTTTGCTAATCGGCAGATTGCTGAACCTTCAGGATTCTATAACACAAAGTCAGATTCGCCTTCGCTCTTATGAGGCAATGGGTGAACGCTCCACGGTGGAAAGGAGTGGAAGACGGGTTGTTCGCACTTTTGTGGAATGGGGTTATCTCAGAGATTCCGAAGTTAGAGGCTGCTATGAAAAAAACCTACCATTAAGCATCACCGAGCCAGACTTGGCCATCCTGATGCTTGAGTCGGCACTTTACGCCACTCCGGAAGCCCAAGGAGCACTGGGACTGCTCTTGAACAACCCGGCATTTTTTCCATTCCAACTTCCTGTAATAACCGGAGATTTTATCTCCCAACACAGCCAGCGAATCGACGTGGTTCGCTATGCACTGGACGATGAACTGTTACAATTGAGGTTTTCAGAGTAGTCTCCCCGTATCAGGTGCTCGTTGTTTCGATATGATGACTATTTGTAGCCACACAGGGAAAAAACATTTGTTGGTATGCCAAAATGCTATCTTTTCTTTTTCCCCTTGTATTCAATGGGTTTCGGTCGTTTTGACATCTCTCCAGCTACCTGATTCTCCCCATGTCCATTCTCTGTTTTCTTCGGACAGGGTCCGACACGCGTCCGATTGCAGATATCTTTTCAGATTAATCATTTAGCCGAATGACGGTATTTTGCGGTTGCGTTAAGACATCAAATAGTCGGGTTAAACCACCCGTTTTCACAAACCAAAAACCTTTCATAGGTTTCGGAAGATGATGTTTATTCGGATATCCGGCGGTCAGTATTGCTTGGGAAAGTAATCTTTACCCGCCTGCCAGAGGTGCTTGTTTCTGTTTTTGTTGTTATCGAACACCTCCATTAAGGAGATATACTCGCTTAACGCAATGTCCTTCAGCAACGGGCAGGATCATATTCGGAGGACGGCGGTGTTGCCTCGCTTGACAGCTCTGTTTCCATCGAAATCCTGGGTGGGGAACGAGATAAAAAGTACAATCCAAAACCCTTATACTGCTTGCTACTGCATGTGTTTTCAGCTGCCCTCCTGGAGGGTAATGATTTCCATTTTGTGGTTGCGGTCTGGATTTTCAGGTGAGGGACCTTCGGTTTGGATGACGCAGTCGCCAAGCAGGCTGTATGTGCGGGTATAGTCGTGGGCAAGCTCTGTCCAGTCGGATGGATGAGTAGCTTCGAAAATGGGAAAGACACCATAGGAGAAGATCAGTTCCCGGCAGGTTTCCTTGTCCTGGCTCACCCCGAGAATCCAGACCGGCAGCTTGTAGCGGGAGAGTCTGCGCGCGGTGTAGCCACTGTTGGTTGGGGTTAGAATGGCGGCAATGCCGTCACGCTGGTTGACAATGTTGGCCACACTGGTGGTGATGAAATCTACCTCGCTGATATAGTTGTTCCCAGACTTGCAGGCAATGGTATCGCGGTGGAAATATTTTTTGGTGTTGTGCGGTTCCGTGGCAATGGCGATATGCACCAGCATGCGCACCGCCTCCAGCGGATACTTGCCCAAGGCTGACTCCTCTGAGAGCATGACACAGTCGGTGCCGTCCAAAATGGCATTGGCCACATCCGTGGCTTCGGCCCGGGTGGGCCGGCGATTATTGGTCATGGATTCGAGCATTTGGGTGGCGGTGATTACCGGCTTGCCGAACAGATTTGCCCTGGCGGTTATCCGCTTTTGCAAAATGGCCATCTGCTCGATCGGCATTTCCACCCCCAAGTCGCCCCGGGCCACCATAACGCCGTCGCAAACCTCGAGGATGTCATCTATCTTATTCTCCACCGTGGCCCGTTCAATCTTGGCAATGATAAAGGGATTGTGGCCTAGGTCTTTGGCTGCCTGCCGTACTGCGAGAATATCTGCTGCATCGTTGACAAAAGACTGGCTGATGGCATCCACTCCCTGCTTGCAGGCAAATTCCAGACAACGTCGGTCGTGCTCGGTAAAGGCAGAGATGCCTAAGTTGATGTTGGGTAAATTTAACCCTTTGCGGGAACGCAGGCTGCCGCCCACCAGCACCACGCAGTGCACATCATTTCCTTCGACCTTTTTCACCTGTACCTGGATGAGGCCATCGTTGATAAAGAGGATGTCGCCGGGCTGCACCACCTGTGGCAGTTCTTCCAGGGTGACGGAAACCTGGCTGGCATCACCCAGGATCTCATCGGTGGTGAGGATGAAGGAAGCGCGGTTTTCCAGTTCCACCTCTTCTTCTGCCAGGTTGCCGATGCGAATTTTCGGGCCAGGCAAGTCGGCCATAATGGCCACATCTTTGCCGGTTTTTTTCGAGGCAGCGCGGATATGCTTAATCAATTCGCCATGCTCGTGGAAATCACCGTGGGAAAAGTTTAGCCTGGCAATGTTCATGCCCGCCTCAATCATCCGCTCCAGCATGGCGGGTGACTCTGTTGAGGGGCCAATGGTGCAAACTATTTTTGTTTTGTTTTTGGGGAGCAATATATGGGGCATGTATACTCCAGTATTCTTATATATTCTTTTAAAAGGGCACTGTGGTGCTAAGGCATGGCATGTGCGGTTTCAAAGACGATGGCTCAATTCGTTGATCGAGCGTAGCTCCATGCCATCACGCAGATGCTGGTCAATGGGGGCGGCCTTGCCTTGGGCATCTATCTTGACGTAGACTACCTGGGTAGAACAAACGATTTCCTCCAGATCCTTTTGGAAATCAAAGCGCCTGGCTTCCACCCGTACACTCAGCGAGCTGGTACCCATGTGCACTGCTTTGGCATAGATGCGCACATGATGCCCGATTTTTACCGGACGCTTGAAGAGCACCTCGTTCATTTTCAAGGTGACCATATTGGGTGTGCGGCAGAGATATCCGGCAAAGGCGGCTCCAGCTTCATCCAGCCAGGAGAGCATGGTGCCACCGAACAAATTGCCGTTGTAGCCTATCTCGCTTGCCTGACATATTTTGGTGGCAACATAGTGCATGGCTAGGTGTTTGGCAGAGGTTTTGGCCTGGCCCACTCTGGCTCTAACCAGTGTATGGGGCAAGCATTTGGATTGAGTTTTTGTCTGGTTACAGCTTTATGGCCTGGTCTGCGCGCCTGCTCGACCAATGGTATGCAGTTTTAGTGTGCAGTTGTATCCTGACCTTGAACGCTTTGAACGCTATAGGGCTGTACACGGACGCGTTTGCGTCCATATTTCAACAAGTGTAAATATAAACCCAAATACTACTGATTATACTCCATTTTCTGTTACAATGCATGTGGATGGTGCAGAATGAGTCGCACACAAACCAGTCAATGCGGTGCAGTGGTGGACGGTTTCGTTTTTAAAAGGATTTTGACTGAACAAGACAAAGGGGAAAGACAAGCTGGCCTGGCTGTGGAGCATGGGGATGCAAGGTATACAAGTGGGTAAACAGGGAAAAACAGTGTTTCTGTGTAGCCAATGCGGTCATGAGAGCCGCAAATGGCTGGGCCGTTGCCCAGACTGCGGCACATGGGACAGCCTTGTGGAGAGCAGGGGGCAGACGGCTAGTACATCCAATTTGCCAGCAGCCGAGGTCTATCCCTTGGCTGGCCAGGCAGATGAAGAAAGCCAACGCCTGCCCACAGGCATTGCCGAGCTGGACAGAGTTTTGGGCGGCGGCATTGTGCCGGGTTCACTGGTGCTGATCGGAGGAGATCCCGGTATTGGCAAATCCACCCTGCTCTTGCAGTTCATGGCAGCAGTGGCCAGGACATTTGGCCAGGTACTGTATGTGACTGGGGAAGAGTCTGTCCGTCAGATCCGTATGCGGGCACAGCGACTTCAGGTGGCAACTGCCGATATTGCCGTGTCTACCGAAACCTGCGTCGAGGCCATCAAGGCCCTGGCCACACAGCTGCAACCAGTGCTGCTGGCAGTGGATTCCATTCAAACTATGTTCAGCCAGGAGGTGGCTTCGGCACCGGGTTCCATCACCCAGGTGCGGGAGTCGGCAGCGCGTTTGCTGATGCTGGCGAAAAACAGTAACCTGCCTGTTTTTCTGGTGGGACATGTCACCAAGGATGGTAGTATTGCCGGGCCGCGGGTGTTGGAGCACATGGTGGATACCGTGCTCTATTTTGAAGGAGATCGCGGCCAGATGTTCCGCATTCTGCGCACAGTGAAAAATCGTTTCGGCTCCACCAACGAGATCGGTGTATTCACCATGCGCGAACAGGGCCTGGTGGAGGTAGAAAACCCATCTGCCCTGTTTCTGGCCGAGCGACCGGCCAACGCGCCTGGCTCTGTAGTGCTGCCCAGCATGGAGGGCACGCGTCCGATTATGGTGGAGGTGCAAGCGCTGGTGAGCCGTTCAAGCGGTGGCACAGGCAGACGTACAGCCATTGGTGCAGATCCACAGCGCTTGGCCCTGCTCACCGCTGTGCTGGAAAAGAAGCAGGGTTTAAACCTTGTGGATCATGATATTTTTCTCAATATTGCCGGTGGTATCCGTATTGATGAACCTGCCCTCGATCTTGGGGTGGCCGCGGCCCTGCTCTCCAGCTACCTGGAGCGGCCCATTGACGCACACACTGTGGTGTGCGGTGAAATTGGTCTTGCCGGCGAGGTGCGCGCCGTAGGGCAGATGGAGCAACGGCTGCGGGAATCCAGACGATTGGGCTTCACCCGTTTTCTTGTACCTGCTTCAACCTGGCGGCAGTTGCGGGATAAAAAGACCGATACCGGTGATCTGGGCCTGCATCCAGTGGCCAACCTGGCTGATCTGGCTAAAGCGTTGTTTGGCTGAGCGCGGCTTTACATCCGAATGGTCCTGATTATAGTGGAAGCTCGCTGCCCTCGCTTTTTTTGTGCCGGATACGGAATATGGATGCACTTCTTACCCAGTTAGACCATTATCTTACAGCCTCGCCGCTCTTTGCCCTGGCCTTGGCGTATTTAGGCGGCCTGCTCGCCAGCCTCACCCCCTGCATCTATCCGATGATTCCCATTACCGCGGGTATTATTGGCCATGCCAATGTGGGCGGCTCTCGCCCCAGAGCACTGTTCCTCTCTTCGGTGTATGTGCTGGGTATGGCGCTTACCTATGCCTCCCTGGGCTTTTTTGCTGCGGCTACCGGTCGTTTTTTTGGCGAAATCAGCACCAGCCCCTGGACTTTTCTTATTGTGGGCAACATCATTCTACTTTTTTCCCTGTGGATGCTGGATGTTTTTCAGCTCCCTACAGCTTCTGCTGCGGCTTTTGCACAGCGCAGCGGTATCTTCGGTATTTTTGTGGCCGGAATTTCAGCAGCCCTTGTGGCCGGCCCCTGCACCACCCCGGTTTTAGGCGCCCTTCTGGCCTACACTGCTACGGCGCAAAATATGGTTCTGGGGGCCTTGCTCTTTTTCGTCTTTTCCTTGGGCTTGGGCACCTTGCTTTTGGTGGTGGGTGCTTTTTCGGGTTTTCTGGCAGCCTTGCCGCGTTCCGGCGACTGGATGGTGTGGATGAAAAAGGCCCTGGGTGTGCTCATGCTGTTCACTGCCCAATATTTTATTTTTAAGGCAGGCACCCTGTACTTCTGATGCCGCCGTAATCTTTTTTCTCTGATGTGAGACCATTATGCGAACAACAGCGCTGGCCTTGGTAATGGCCATTTTCTTCTCTGCCGTTCTCTCGGCCCAGCTCATGGCCAAAGAGCAAGAGGTCATGCTCATACCCTTTAAAGGCTACGATCTCAACGGCAACCCGATTGATCTAGCAACAAGCATTGGCAACAAACCGGTCATGCTCATTTTTTGGGCGTCTTGGTGCCCAACGTGCCGAACAGAGGTGCCAAAACTCAACAAGTTGGTGGAACAATACGCTGAACGGGGTATGGAATTTATTGGTGTGAATGTGGGGTTCAACGATTCCTACAGGCGGGCCAAGAATTTTGCTCAAAAAACAGGCATGATCTATCCCAACCTTTTTGATGCCACCGGAGTCATTGGTGAGCAATACGGGCTGCAGGGGGTGCCCACAGTGGTGATTGCCGATAAAAAGGGCCTGATCCGGTTTTATGGGCATTCCACCCCAGATATCAGTGAGGAAATTTTTCAGCAGTTGATGGCCAACTAGAATACGGGGCGAAGATGTGGCAAGTTGCCTGGTCTGCCCCAAGCCCTCTCTGTGCAGACCGGCTCGGCACTATTTTGGTTCTTGTACCGCTGGGACAAGGGGATAGTCCTGCATCACTTCGGGTGGGATTTTGACGGGTTTGCCGCTTTGTATGTCGCAGAAGATAAACAGGGTGGAGGCCGTGGCGAGCACGGTCTGGTCGGCAGGTCGGTAGAAGCGGAATTTGCGCAATGACTTGATGCGTTGGAAATTGGCCACCCAGGTGTTGACCACGATCAGCTCGCCGGCATAGGCGGAGTGAAAGTATTTAATGCTATGCGAGCGGATTATCCAGGTGCGGCCCAGGGCGGCATAGCGCTGCACTGGCCAGCCCAGGCGGGCCGAATGTGCCAGGGCCGCATCCTGCATCCACTGTACATACTGCACGTTGTTCACATGGCCGTTCGTGTCGATGGCGCTTTCTGGCACCACTATTTCCAGACTGCCGATACTGTTCATTGGTCCTGCAAACAGTGTGGCTGCGCCTGGAAGGATTCCAGGATACGACCGCTTGCTTCCAGCAGCTGTTGCTGTGCACTCTGGTAGCTAACCTGTGCCTGGGCCAGACGGCTGGAGTTGGTCGTCAGGTCGCGTTGGGCTTCATTGAGCTGGATGAGAGCGTATTCTCCTGCAGTATAGGCGTTTTCCGCCAACTGGCGGCTCTCTGCCGCCAGTTTTACGGTGTCTTGCTGCAGCCGTAGTTGCTGCTCTGCCTCGGCGAGCTGGGCCAGGCTTGTGCGAATTTCTGACGCAACCTGGTTGCGCAGGGCTGCCAGGCTATAGGCGGCTTCCAGCCGGGCATGGCCTGCCTCGGCCATGCGGGCCTTGTCTGCGCCGCCAGCGTACAGGTTCCAGGACATATTGACACCGATGCTGTTGCCATAGTCAGCGCTTTCCACCGGCAGATCGTCTTCGCGTTTGCCCTCGAGTGCACCGGCAAGCTGCACCCTTGGATACAACGATGCCTTGGCCATACCGGCCAGGGCTTCCGCTTCCTGCAACCGGTGCTCTATGCGCCGCACATCGGGACGCAGGGCATAAGCCTCCTCAATGAGCTGCTGGGCCTGCATGACGTGGAGGGAGGCACGTTCGGGATTTTTGGCCAGAGGAGTTAACCGCACATGTGGCGGCAGCAGGGCCTCGTTTGACCCTAACAGAGCGGCCAGGCCATATTCAGCAGCCTGTAGTTCCCGCTGGTGGACAAGCAGGCTTGCTTTGACATTGTTGAGCTGCACCTGAATGTTGAGCACATCGCCCCAGGGTCCGACACCCACCTCGTAACGGCGTTGGGCATTGTCGAGTAGCCTGGTATAAAAGGTGCGGTTGGCATGGTCGATATCGATATGGGTTTGTGCCAGCTGGGCCTGGAGAAAGGCCTGGGCCACGGCTGCGGCCAGTAAGCGGCGGCTGTCATTGAGCCCTTCTTCTTCTGCCTGTTGGGCCAATTGGGCTCTTTTCTCGTTGAAGCTTCGATAAAATCCATCAAAGAGTAGCCAGGTTGCCTGCAGGCCAGTGCTGTAGTGCATACTGCTTTGGTCGAGATTCTGTCCGGTGGCAATACGCCGGTTAAGGGCATAGCTGGTGTCGGACAGGCGTTGATGCATGCCATTGGCACTCAAGTCCAGACTGGGCCACCAGGCGGCCATAGCCTGGCGCAAACGCGCCTGGGCCTGTGCAACCCGTTCCTGGGCGGCACTAATGCCAGGATTGGCGCTCAAGGCAATGCACTGGGCGGTGTGCAGATCAAGCACCTGTACCTGGTCAAGGAGCTCTTGGTCCTTAGTCTGGCCGTATGCAGGACTAAGGTGTAGTACGCACAAGACAAGGGGTGCCAGCAACAGGTTCAGCCACTTCATCTTAATTTATGGAAAATAGCACAAGATATAGGGGAAAAACAGCACGCCTCCAACACAGCTGAACTGTGTGCCCTGTACAAGTCGGGCAGCGCTTGGAGGAAGAACAAGGCAAGGGCATAAGCCATAAACCAGAAAGGCTTCAGCGTCTTCTGCGGAAGAGGCGCAGCTGCTGAAACAGCTCAAAGGCAATTCTGCTGGCTACAATGCTACTGGTCAGCATGCTTAAGGAGCGGCGGGTTTTGAGACGAATGCCCTGCATTTCAATGGGAGCCAGCCGCCTGCGCAGGTCGCAGCGCAGGACGACCCGGCTCTTTTCTTCCTGCAATCTCTTTAATTCCTTGTCGAAAAACATGCCACATCCTTTTTGATTTCTTGCACTGTTCCAGCAAAGGGCAGGGGAGCTGTGCGGAAAAGGCGGCGCAAGAGAAACAGGGCAAGCAGCCCCAGGAGGATGCTTGCCAAGGCGCAGCCCAACATGCCATATAGACGCCACTCGGGCGGCAGAACATAGATCAGGGTACAGAAAAGGACAATTATACCAAACAGGGTGAAAACAGAGGCGGCGCACACCAGAAGCAGCATCTGCGCCAGCCGAATTTTTGCCTCTTGCGCTTCCAGCGCCAGCAATTCGATTCTGTCTTCTAAAAAATTTGTGCCGATTTCCCCGATTCTGCCGGCGGCGTCAGTCAGGCTGCTGAGGTATTTGGACGTATGGAGCATCTTACTTTCTCGACATGAGCCAGCCCATGAACAGTCCGGCGGCAAAGACACCGGCAATAGCATAATAGGGTTTGTCGTGGATGTACTCGTCGGCCTCGGATGCTTTATCCACGGCGCGATCATACAAACGGCCTGATTCCTCCCTGGCGCTGTCCAGGCCACGCATAAGGGCACTGCGTGCTGCCTTGACCTTGTCGTCGGCCTCGTCTGCAGTGGCGTCAATCAATTCCTGGGCACGGTCAATAAGACGTTGTATTTCTGCATTGATATCAGTGGTTGTTTTGCTACTACGGCGCATGATTTTTCCTCTTGGTGCGGGTGAATGATGCTGCAATTGACGCAGCGCCAAATCCGGGCAGCGCTGCACGATGAGTATCTGTAACAATAATGCTTTTTTACAAAAAGAAAAGCAGTGCTCGGCTGCCCTGACTACCTGTTGTGCTGTATTTGGTGCGGAATTTGTCTGGAAGAAAGCAAAGCTGGAGAAAAAATGCAAGTCAGTGCATAATTCGAGAGAATCACTTGAGACTGCAGGAAAACTTTGGCAGGATACAATGTTGAAAAAATGTCAGGGAGAAACCGCGCCCCACATCTCTTTGTTGGGCAGTCGGGCTTTTTGTGTGCTTTGTGAACCTTGCATGGAAGGTGTCCGCAGAAATGGAACTCATTGAACTTATTGGCAATACTCCCCTGGTTTCCCTGGACAGAATCAACCCGATGGCGGATTCAGTACCCATTTTGGGTAAGCTTGAGGTACGCAACCCCGGCGGCTCCATCAAAGATCGGGCCGCCCTGTCGATGGTGCAGGCTGGGGAGGCAAGCGGAGAACTGACACCAGACAAGATTCTTCTTGAGGCAACCAGCGGCAACACCGGCATCGGTATGGCCATGGTTTGCGCCATCAAGGGCTACAAATGTCAGTTAATTATGCCAGAGTCGGCCTCTATTGAGCGGCGCAAGATCATGCTGGCCTATGGTGCAGAGATCATGCTCACCCCCGCAAAAAAGGCCACAGACGGTGCCATTGAAAAGGCCTATGCCATGGCCCGGGAAAACCCTGAACTCTACTTCTTGGCTGACCAGTACAACAATCCGGCCAACTGGCAGGCACATTACCGCAGCACCGCCCCGGAAATCTGGGCGCAAACCCAGGGCAAGGTGACAGATATTGTGCTGACCCTGGGTACCAGTGGCACGGCCATGGGCATTTCCCGTTGGTTCCGCGAGCACCATCCGCATGTGCGTGTAATTGCGGTGGAACCTGGCTTGGGCCATACCATCCAGGGGCTGAAAAACATGAAGGAGTCGTACCGGCCCGGCATATTCGATAAGAACCTGCCCCATGCGGTGGTGCCCATCCAGGACGAAGACGCCTTCCGCACTGCCCGGCGTTTGGCAGCGCAAGAGGGTATTCTTGTGGGAATGAGTAGTGGCGCTGCCATGTTTATTGCCCTGGAGCGGGCCAAGCAGATCAAAGAGGGCTGTATTGTGGCCATTTTTCCGGACGGTGGTGAGCGCTATTTGAGCACCTCGCTCTACGCGCAGCGGGATACTCCCCTGCAACTGCGCACCAGCCTGCGCCTCTTCAACACCATGACCCGCAAAAAAGAGGTATTCAAACCTCTACGGCCTGGTCGGGCAACGGTATATGCGTGTGGTCCCACCGCCTTTGAACCACCCAACATGATACATTGTCGACGTTTTGTGGTGGCAGATCTCATGCAGCGCTACCTGATCCATCGCGGTTTGCAGGTGGATTCTTATATGAATTTTACCGACCTGGATGACAATACCATTGCCGGGGCCATGGCAGCCCAAACCGATTTACGCACCTTTACCCGCGCCTTCATCGACCAGTTCACCGAGGCGGCCACAGCTCTGGGCGTGCGCCCGGCTACTGGTACTCCGCTGGCCTCGGAGCACGTGGACGACATGATTGAGATTGCCCATGAACTTATCCACAAGGGGTATGCCTATGAAAAACATGGCTCCATCTACTTCAATATCTCGAAATTTCCGCGGTATGGTGAACTCTCGGGAGTTGATCTTGGCAAAATCAAGGTGGGGCAAACCGTTGATTTAGATAATTACGAAAAAGATAATCCCCGGGATTTCACCCTGCTGAAGCGCTCTACCC
This sequence comes from Desulfobulbus sp., assembly GCA_040776885.1. Classification (GTDB taxonomy): domain Bacteria; phylum Desulfobacterota; class Desulfobulbia; order Desulfobulbales; family Desulfobulbaceae; genus Desulfobulbus. Next base: position 10,980 of record JAXGZR010000004.1, read on the forward strand.
TGGCGGAATTGAAGGAGGGTATCTTTTTTAAAACCGACTGGGGCAACATGCGACCAGGCTGGCATATTGAATGTTCGGCCATGGCTACCCGTTACCTGGGGGAAACCCTGGATATCCACACCGCCAGCCAGGATTTGATGTTCCCCCACCACGAAAATGAAATAGCCATTGCCGAGGCACTTACCGGCAAACCCCTGGCCAAGTATTGGCTACATTCGGGCCAGGTGATGCGGGCCGGACGAAAAATGGCAGCAGACGCGGGCAATATAGTGACCATGCAGGAAGTTGTCGATCGGGGGTACAGTGCCCGCGAATTGCGTTTCATGCTTCTGAGTGTCCATTATCGCAAGCCACTGCATTTCTCCTACAAACGTTTGGAAGCAGCCAGAACAGCGCTGCGGCGTGTCGACGAGTACAGTCGCAAACTGTTTTGCCTGCCTGCGGGCTTGCCCCACACAGAACTTCCCACCCTGCTGGAGGAACTGGAAACGCGTTTTACCCAGTGCATGAACGACGACCTCAATGTCTCCGGCGCCATTGGTGCGTTGTTTCGTTTCATCAAGCTCACCAATCCCATGGTTCAGGCCCGCCAGGTGGATACGGCGCAGAAAAAGGAGATTATTGCCCTGTTGGCAAGCATCAACGCGGTGTTGGGGGTGCTTGATCTAGATCCGTGCCCGCTGAGCCCTGAAATTGATCGGCTGATCCGTCAAAGGGAGCAGGCTAGGCAGCGCAAGGACTGGGCCGAGGCAGATGCGGCCCGGCAAGAATTGCTCCAATTGGGGGTCAATGTGCTTGATACGGCCAGTGGTCCGGTGTGGGAACGGGTAGACAAGACCGTATGCGTCCAGCGGTCATGCCTGGGTGCTTCCTGTGGGGAAGCATAGACAAAATGGAGCGCTTTTTTGCTAACACTTGCGCTTCTGCGACCAGATGGCTACATTGGCAACCTTCAAATACCCAAATGCGCGCCAGTAGCTCAGTCGGATAGAGCAACGGCCTTCTAAGCCGTGGGTCGGGGGTTCGAATCCCTCCTGGCGTGCCAGAAAATCAAGGACTTGCGACACATCGTTGCAAGTCCTTTTTGCTTGGGGCTATGTATGGGCTATGTCGTCGGTGAGCACGGTGCTGTGATAAAATGTTTAGTTGAAGCGAGAGAAGATTCTTGATTTTCTCAAATCTGCATCAGTAGCACCTAATGGCTGTCTATTGATATACTATATTTCTTTTGACGGACTATTGCTAAGTCGCGATAATATAACATGCAGTACGAGATAAAACTTACAGCGCTGTACAAGAAATGGTTCTCGGGCTGAAGGATGTGTGATCCTGCCCGTTATGAGTGGACATGCAGTTAACCGCTTTTGAGGCCCTCAAACGCCATGGGGCTGACATGCCAGTGGTACTGCGCCACAATAGAACTTGTTGTCGGAATATCTTCCCTGTTTAGTGGTTCTTACCCTGTCTTGTTACGCATCAAAGTTCACTCTATATCCTGTGGTGCGGTTGATTCCAACGGCTATGCACGACGATCCGACAATGAGCACAGAGCGTATCATGGTTTAGACATTTATTGCTATAAGGTGAACATATGGAATGCAGAACGGTCGGAACACTTTTGCAGCCCTGGAAGCTGGACTTGAGTGAATTTGAGAGTCTCGCTTCCATGGCGCAACGCTCCAGAATCATTGGTGTAGGCGAAGGAGCCCACTTTGTTTCTGAATTCTCCTTAGCGAGAGCCAGTCTCATTCGCTATTTTATAGAGCGGCACGGATATCATTCAGTTGGCCTGGAGTGCGGTGCGATTCAGGGTCGCTGGATTTCCCAATGGCTCAATTCCGAAACAGATACTGATGATCTGAAGAATATTGTAAATCCATTGACCTTCGCTTTGTATGGGTCGGTGCTGACCTGGCTAAAGTCCTATCTTCGGGAAACCGGAAGGAAGCTGATCGTGATTGGCATCGATTTACCTAATACTTTAAACCCACGCGACGATCTGGAGCAATTGTCCAGGGATATTGAACTTCTCGATCCCATTGTAAAGCTAGAAGTGGATGCGTTAAGGCAATCCCTGGCTTTTATTTCCGGCGAGTCCGCCGTGGTCTCATCAACGCAATGGGGGGAACTGGATCCAACTTCTCGGGACAAGGCGCTCTCTGAGATTATGCGGTTGAAATTACGACTGGTGGGCCTAGCTCCAGTTCTTACCAGGCTTCGCGGGCATGAGCTGTTTCAAAGTGTATTTGATCGTGTACTGTCGGTTGAGTATACGTTGGAAACCCTACGCGTCATGAAGATGCTCTTTGATGGCACCTCTCTTCAGGGTGATACGTCTGTTCGTGAATCATATATGGCTAGCGTTGTGGAGAAGCATCTTCAGGAAGACCCAAATTTGAAGATCATTCTGCTGGCCCATAACAACCATATCCAGAAGACTTTGCTTTCTTTTTCTGGTGAGCTAACGGCTGCTCCCATGGGGCAACATCTTTCCCATCGAGAAGATTATTGTGCCATTGGACTGACTCATTTGGGTTCCACAGTGCCAGAGATGCAATATCCGTCACCGGAGAGTTCACTTGGATTTTCTGTTGTGTCCTCGCCTGCTGATGAGATTCGCACACATAGTGTGGAGCAGCGCATCATCAAGGCCGGATCAATGCAGAATCCATGTGTGGTTCTTGCAGAAGACGTGAAGGGCACAAAACTGATGAGATCCCAAAGTGCATCAATTCGAACGAATGTCGACGAAGCCTTCGACGCTATTGTCTGCGTTCCAGATGCCAACAAAGATAAACTGGTTACTTTATAGCCGCTGAAAGTGAAAATAAAGTACATAATAACCGCATCCATTCGGACTGGCAATTTAGCACTATATGTAGAGTTTAAATGCTCATTTGATACTGCATGAGGTGTTTTTTAAGCCTTGCCCCCTGGCTATAGAAAATTGAAGGGTTTGGCCTCCAAGAGAATCATCGATGATGAAACGCACGCCTTCTTTGTCCATTCTCTGTACGCCCCTCACCTTGAACGTTAGATACCATGAACAACACAGTGCCCGCCGAGATCTCGGTACAGCTATCCCAGGCACTCAAGGTCATTGAGCGCCATCTGGAATCGACATTGCTGGCCGTGCATTTGTACGGCTCCGCACTGGACGGCGGCCTAAAGCCATACAGTGATATTGATTTACTAGTCACTGTGACCGCACGGCTCGATAAGGCTGTGCGGCAAGCCCTGTTTGTCGATCTCCTGGAGGTGTCGGCTTTCCCTGGTCAAAGCAAAACTCACCGCGCTTTGGAGGTTACCATTGTCGTGCGCAGTGACATTGTTCCTTGGCGTTATCCGGCCAGACGGGAACTGCAATTCGGGGAGTGGCAGCGCAAAGACATTCTTGCAGGCATTTTCGAGCCCGCGACAATTGATGCTGATCTGGCTATTCTGCTAACTAAAGTAAGGCAACATAGCATTGCCTTGGCAGGTTCGGTTGCGGAAGATTTTTTCAACCCAGTTCCGGAAAACGATCTGTTTAAGGCGCTGACCGATACCCTGAAACTCTGGAATTCGCAGCCGGATTGGGCAGGCGATGAGCGGAATGTAGTGCTTACTTTGTCTCGTATTTGGTACAGCGCAGCAACTGGCAAGATCGCACCGAAGGATATCGCTGCCAACTGGGTTATGGAGCGCCTGCCAGTTCAACATCAGCCCGTGCTGCTTGAAGCCCTGCAGGCTTATCTTGGCCATGGGAAAAATTGCTTGGCCTCACGCGCGGATCAACTGGAAGCGTTCGTTCACTTCGTGAAGCATGAAGCCGCTAAATTGCTTGGTGCCTGTCAATGATGTTGAACCCTTAGAAGGCTCCTGCTGCCAATTCCCTCGGGCTGAGGGAATCTCAACCAGCATTAAATCCCTCTTTTTAGAGGTATTACGGTTGGCCAGAGTGCCCGGTACTCGATCGGCTTAAAGTTGAGCCGATTAACTCCCTCAGGAGGGCGACCACAGGGGATAACCCCAAGAAAACTTGTTGCAGGTTGCAGTGGAGGCAGAACAGCGCCGCGAACCATAGCATTTATTAGCAAGTAGGCAGCCCTTTTTATCGTGACAGAAAACTCGTAACTCCGCCTTTTCTCGATCACCTGACAAAACTTAATCGTTAAAGTGCTACATATCGTGCTGCAAGTGATGCCGAACACTACATGTTGTGCCGTAGGCTTGGTGCGCGAACTGAAGAAAGCTGAAGCCCTGCTGGTTTAGGGTCTCCCGAAAACTCGGAGCACTGTATTGTTTCCCTGTCGATGCACACAGATTATTGTTGCCTTACATCCGGCAGGGATGACCTCATAAAATGGCTGGCAAAGACCTGGGCATTATGGGTATGTAGTAGGGAAAATTGATTTGTCTTGACGCTGCAGCCTGATAGGTAGGGCTGCGAGGGGGTAGAGGTGAAATGGCTCTTATAAATTGCCAAGAGTGCGGCAAAGAAATTTCAGACAGGGCAGCCGCTTGCCCACACTGTGGATGCCCGTTAATTGATCAACCAACAAGTGATGATCTGCCTGGGCCGCTAGAAGGTGGCCAGATTGGATTAGCCGGGGAAGAAGGTGGCGGGACTGTCTTTTACTCTAAAGATTACTTTTACCAAGCGTTTGTCGGTGAAAAAAAGGCTGCATATTATATAAGAATTTTCAGCAAAATGAATGAAAATGGATCTGTCTTTAGCTGGAACTGGGCAGCCTTTTTCTTTAATAGCATTTGGTTACTTTACAGAAAACTCTATGCAGTATGCCTTGTATATGTTGTCGTTACATCGGCAGTAGCCATAGCAGCAACGAGGTTTGTCGATAGCCAACCCCAATCATGGCTTATTGTTATGAACATATTTTTTGCATCTGTAGCGAACGGATTGTACAAAAACAAAGCAGACAAGAAGGTAAAAGAATCTGAAGCGCTCTTTGCTGGTGATGAAAAAAAAGTGGTTTTTTTAAAAGAGAAAGGAGGTGTCAGCTATACAGCAATGCTTCTCGGTATTGCATTGTATATCGTCATTGTCCTATCTTCATCTATATTGGAGAAAATGTAAAAACACCAATCTTGAGGAAGTGGGAGAGTTTGTCTAGATGTTCTGGCGCTGCGGCCTGATTGATAGGGCTGTGTGATCCTGACCGTAATGGATAGACATCTGGCTAAGCATGTTTGAGAGCTTCAAATGCCATGGGGCTGATATAGCCATTTGCACTATGTCGGCGACTACGGTTGTAGTCAACTTCAATATATTCGAACACCTTGCGGTTCCAGCCGATCTTGCCCTGCATGTCATTTTAGACAACAGCAGCACCCATAAAACGGCAGCTGTGATGAAATGGTTCAAAGCTCACCCTCGTTTCAAGTTCCACTTTACGCCAACCAGCGCCTTGTGGCGGAATGCGGTTGAGACCTGTTTGAGCAACTGGAGCGCAGATCTATCCACCGGAGTGTATTCACAAGTGTTAAGGCTCTCAGAGATGAGATTCATCGCTTTATCAGGCAGCACAATAAAAAGTCGGCCAAGCCTTTCACCTGGACAAAAAGCGCAACAGTGATCCTTGAGAAAGTCTCAAAATTAAAAGACGCCGCTAACCAAACAGGACAATAGTGTAGATTCCACGAGGCAGAAGCAGAGTATGAACCCCATCAACAATCAAACGGATCAGCAATAGCTGTAACTTGCTGGCAAGGTCCTTGCGTGCAGAGTCGGACTGTCTGCCTCAGCGTTCAAAATAGGTGTAGCCGCGCAGGCCAGCCTCGTAGGCTGCCACGATCTCGCGCCGCTCCTGCGGAGAAATGCGTCCCTCACGTACTGCCTGCTCCGCACTCTTCCTGAAACTGATGAACAGCCGTTTGGGATCGTACTGCACATAGGCCAGCACATCGGCCACGGTGTCACCTTCCTGTTCGCTAACAAATTCGTATTCACCATTCTCCAGGATGCGGATGGTGACCACATTGGTATCACCCAGCAGGTTGTGCAAATCTCCCAGGGTTTCCTGATAGGCACCCACCAGAAAAACCCCTAAAATATATTCTTCGTAGGGCCTGAGGTCGTGCAGGGCCAGTACCCGTTTGGTGCCGCGCTTATCGATGAACTGGTCGATTTTGCCGTCGCAGTCGCAGGTGATGTCGGCAAGAATGCCGTTGCGGGTTGGTTCCTCGTTGAGGCGGTGAATGGGCATGACCGGAAAGATCTGCTCAATGGCCCAGGAGTCGGGCAGGGACTGGAACACGCTGAAGTTGCAGTAGTAAATATCGGCCAAAATGCGCTCCAGATCGCTCAGCTCTGTGCCGGGGTTTTTCAGTTCCTTGGACAAGCGGTTGATTTCGTTGATGGTAGTCCAGAAGATCTGCTCAGAGATGGAGCGTTGCCGCAGGCTGATTTTGCCGTTGTGAAACAGCCGCCTGGTTTCGTCGCGGTAGAAGATCACATCATTGAGCACCTCCTGCATGTTACGGATATTCAGACCTTTTAATGCCTGGAACATGTACTCAAGGGATGAAGGACTGTTCTCCGGCAAGGCGTCGGGCAGGGGGGTGGCCTGAAAGCGGGTAACATCCAGCACATTGAAGAGCAAAACCGAATAGTAGGCCACTAATGCCCGGCCAGATTCGGTGATGATCACTGGGTGGGGAGTGCCGGCTTCGTCGAGTGAGGTCATCACTGCCTCGATGATGTCGGTGCAGTACTCCTTGAGGGTATAGTTGCGGCTGGAAAGAAAGTTGGACTGGGAGCCATCGTAATCCACTGCCAGGCCGCCGCCCAGATCCAGGTACTCCACCTGCGCACCTTCCTGGACAAGGCCGGTATATACCCGGCAGGCCTCGTTGACCGCTGTACGGATCTCGCGAATATTGGAAATCTGCGAACCCAAATGGTAGTGAACCATTTTCAGGCAGTCGAGCATGTCTGCTTTGGCGAGCAGATCCACTGCATCAATGATCTGGCTGGTGTTGAGCCCGAAAATAGAGCGTTCACCGCCGGATTCCGACCAGTGGCCGCCCGCCTGGGTGGAGAGCTTGATGCGGATACCCAAGATGGGTTTGGCTTCCAGCTGCCTGGAGCGCTCCAGGATAAGAGGCAGTTCATCGGGCATCTCCACCACCAGGATGCAGTTGAAACCCATCTTGGTGGCGTACAGGCCAAGGTCGATGAACTCTTCGTCTTTGTAGCCGTTGCAGATGAGCACTGCCTTCTGATCAATCATCGCGCCCATGGCGGCAATCAGCTCTGCCTTGGAGCCGGCCTCCAGGCCGTGGTGGTAGCGGGAGCCAAACTCGGCTATTTTTTCCACCACTTGCTGCTGCTGATTCACCTTGATGGGGTAGGCGCCCATGAAGCTGCCATTGTAGCCCAACTCCTCCATGGCTGCGCGGAAGGTTTCATTGAGGCTGGTGATCTGGGCATCGAGGATGTTGTCGATGCGTAACAGCACCGGCATGTTGAAACCACGCGCACGGATGCCTTCGGCCACTTCGGCAATGCTCACTGCTCGGTGCAGGGCGCCGGGCTCGGGCAGCACCATGGCATCGCCATTGTCGGCAATATGGAAGTAGCCGGCACTCCACTCGTTTACACCGTACTGTTCGGCTGATTTATTGGCGTTCCAGCGCTCCATTGTGTAGTTCAATTCGTCCACCTTTACCAGCAGATATCCAAGGAAAAGCCGGCAGCATTTGCTCGGCTGTTTGCGTGTATTATGCAGCGCAGTCTCTATACCCAAGGAGAACGCTTTGCGTCAAGATGCCCAGCGGGTTGAACAGAAACCAAATATATCAAGCCCTGCTTGTCGATGCCACTGTGCTTTTTGCAGTGCCAGTAGTGGGCAGGGCCATAACAGATGCTTCTGCACAATCAAGTGGCGGCGACATATGCAGGTTCTTACCTTTCTGCAGGGCAGCAAGGTAGGGGGCTCTTGCGATTTTGGCTCCATGGCGCCTTGTGCTGCGCAGCCTGGGGAAACGCGCTTCTACAAAAGCGTCCAGCCGGGTTTCGCAGTGCATCAGAGCGTTGTTAACATGAGGTGACGGCTTGGCCATGCTTTGTTTGCTCTTTTTTTCCGCCAGCAGAACCTGGTTAAAACCGGCCAACAGGCCAAGATAGTAGCTGTTTTTGGCAATGCGAACAGCACCCCCAGAACTGCCGGGACAGCAATAACGGTGGCGTTCTTTTTGCCACAGGGTTGCGAGTCGTTCTTCAAGAAAATGGTAGCAATGCGCAGCCATCGCTACATCGTGCCTGTGGCCCAACAATTCGATGGTTTTCACCCTGTGGTCATGGTGCTGGTTGTAGCTGCTGGCAATGACCACGCGCACGGCAAAATGTGCAAGCAAAAGCGAGCAGATGGCGCTGCGATAACCGGGCAGGCGTTGCTGGCCAGTATTGATGCTCAACTGGGTCAAGGCGTTTTCTCCGGCCTCTCCGGCTCGTGCTGCCAATTCCGTTGCATCGAGACGGTGGCGGGCAAGAAGTGTGCTGGCCCGGGCCAGGGCAAGTGCTGCCTCGTGCTCGTTGTCTGAACCGGCCAGGGCCAGCAGTTTGCGGATGCGCTGGTGGAGCTGTTCTTCTGGGCTTTGCTTATGCCATTGGGTATTGAGGAGCTGGTGCGGGCTCTGTTGCAGGTCAACGGTTGCCCGTTGAAAAGGAGTTTCCACCCCCAAAATCTGGCAGGCCCTGTGGAAGTCAGGGCCGTGTCCGGCGCGTGGCAGCTGCCAGAGTTCCTCACATAGCTGGTGCGCCATTTCATGCTTGAAAATTTGCAGCACCATCTGCCAGGGATGCTGAACAATGAGCGCCGTGGCCAGGCAAATTTCCCGTTTTGCACCCGACCAGAAACCCCAACGGCTTGTACTGCGGCTGAGACGAATCATGGGCGGCTTCAAGTCCAGCCTGCGCTCATGGCAGATCTGTGCATGTTCACCGGCAAGTTGCCGCAGCCAGGCCTGTTCCAGTTCCGGCGGCGGCAGCATCAGCATTTTTTTTGTTGGGCCGTTGCCATACGGCGCAGGGCCTGGATGCGGGAGAGCATGGGCGGGTGGCTGTAGTGGAGCAGGACAGCCAGGGGATGCGGGGTGAGGGTGCCCAGGTTTTTTACGGTGAGACGCTTCAAGCCGCTGATCAGATCAAAAACACCAGCACCGCTGATGACTGCAAAACGGTCGGCCTGGTATTCATGCCTGCGGGAGAGGGCATTGACGACCATATCCAGGAGAGTGGCAATGGGCGTGTAGAGAAAACCGAAAAAGATCAGGGCTGCATAGACCGAAATATGTTCCATGGCAAAGGCGGCAAAAAGACCCTCATTATCGAGAAAAAAGGAAAGCAGGTAGAACATGAAGCCTGTTTGCGCAATGGCAAGAACGAGCATGAACGGCACATGCCTGAGTTTGTGGTGTCCCATTTCATGGGCCAGTACGGCAAGAATTTCCCCATGGGACAACTGGTTGAGGAGGGTATCGAAAAAGACAATGCGCCGGAAACGGCCAAAACCGGTGAAAAAGGCATTGGCCCGGGTGGAGCGTTTGGAGCCATCCATGGTGTAGATACCTTCCAGGGCAAAATGCTGACGTTGGGCATAGGCGCTGATGGCCTCGCGCAGCGTTTGGTCGTTTAAGGGCGTAAAACGGTTGAAAAGCGGCAAGATAAGCGTGGGTGCCAAAAATTGTACTATCAGCATGAAGCCACTTACTGCCAGCCAGGCATACAACCAGGCCATGGGGCCACTTTTTTCAAAAAACCACAAAATCGCGGCGAGGAGGGGACCACCGAGCAGTACAGCCAAAAATGCTGTCTTGAGCAGGTCGAACACAAAGGTTTGTGGACTGGTGGTATTGAAACCAAAACGTGCCTCCAGACCAAAGGTGGCATAGATGCTGAAAGGCAGTTGGACGAGTGCGGCCAGGAGTCCCAGTGCTCCGGTGAAGAGCAGGCCCGAGGCAATGGGGTCAAGGCCCGGGCTGCGTGCCAGCAGATCCAGCTGGTTGAAGCCACCGGCCAGGAGAAAGGCCAAGGTGAGTAGTAAAAGCACAGTGTCGCGCAACAGAGCAAAGCGGGTGCGCTGCCGGGTGTAGTCCAGCATGCGGGCGTATTCAGTCGTACTGTAGTCGTTGGCAAATTCTTGGGGCGGCTGTGGCTGCAGGGCCCGCAGGTTGAGCAGGGCGGCACTGGTTTCCAAGAGGTAATTGAGCAGCAGCAGGGTGCAAATGCAAAAAAGATAGAAATTCATGGAGATGTGTGGGGTATAGGGCACTGACAAGACGCGCCTTGCCTATAGAAGGCAAGGTCGCTACAGGCTGTGTTTGGCCAGGGAAATATACCTTGTGCATGGGGAAGCACGGTTTTTTTGGTTGGCGAGATACTGGTGGAGCAAGTAGACTCAGCCCCACTGATTTCATAACAGGAAAAAGGAGTGATTGCCATTTATGTTCTCATTGAGAATGCTTATTTTTGAAGAGATGAGGGTGGTTTGCCTTCACCGCATTGTTTCTCGACACCATAGCCTGTAACCGACTACATACGGGCTATATCGTATGCGTAAATGTGAGGCGATGCAAAGGGGCGGCATCCAAAGATTCTTCTTGATTGTGCAACACGGTGCAGGAGGATATATGATTGAAAAAAAAGTTTCTTCCAGACCCAGTTGGCTGCAGGTGCTTGGCCTTGTCGTTCTGGCCATGGCCGTGACTGTGGCAGTGACCCTCTACTTTGCCCAAACCTGGCTCTTTCCCAAACCATTTCAGCCGGTACACCTGAATGCTGTGGAAGCAGACCAGTTGGAGTTGAAGCTGGCCCGCCTGGAGCATCTTGAAGACAATCCACAGCTGCCCGGCGAAACAGGGCGGCAAGAAGAGCACGCAGATCTGCCCGCCCCAGGGCAGCAGGAGCCACTTGCAATACCAATGTCCGAGCCCTACAGTGAGGCGGGCCTGTCGCGGGCCATCAGTTTCAGCGAGCGGGAACTCAATGCCCTTGTGGCCAGCAATACGGATCTGGCCAACCGGCTGGCCATTGACCTGTCTGATGATCTTGTTAGTGCCAATATGCTCATTACCCTGCCGCCTGATTTTCCCTTCATAGGTGGTAAAACCCTAAAGGTGCGCACAGGTATGGAACTTGCCTACCGCGCGGACCGGCCGGTGGTAATTTTGCGCGGTGTGTCGATCATGGGCGTACCGCTTCCCAATGCCTGGCTTGGCGGTCTAAAAAACATCGACTTGGTGGAGCAGTTCGGGACTGACCAGGGTTTTTGGCAGGCCTTTGCCGATGGGGTGGAATCCATCCATGTGCAGGAAGGCAGACTGCAGGTGTTATTGAAAGAATAGTAAGGGGCGAGTATCGCAGGACCTTGTCCTTACAACGAAAACACCCGGAGCAGGCAAAGTGTTCCGGGTGTTTTCGTTATGTAGGAAAGAAAAAGATTTTTTTACTTGTTTTCAAAACGGATGAGCAGGTCGTCCGCCTCCACTGCCTGGCCGGCCTGGACCAGCACCTCGGCGATCACTCCGTCGATGGGTGAGGCTACCCCACTTTCCATTTTCATGGATTCCAGAATAACCAGGCTCTGACCCCGGAAGACCCGGTCGCCCTTTTGTACCGGCACATCCACCACCAGTCCAGGCATAGGACAGAGAAGCGCATTGCTCAGGGCCTTGTCTTGTTTTTCCGGCATGTATTGGATCAGATTCCACTCCCTGGGCGTATACACTTCGAAGAGCTGAGCAATACCATTGAAGGACATGAACATGAAAGAATCGTCGAAACGGATGCGGAAGCGGAAGGTTTGCTCGTTGATGATCAGCTTAAGCCGTCTGCGGAAGAATTCGAAAAAGGGGATGCGCACTGCATAGCGCTCCAAGTCCACCTTGATCATGCAGATCTCACCACTGATGGGTTGGCTTTCCAGCGTGACATCAAAAACATCCTTGCCACTCCGGCACTTGTAGCGCACCTGGGGAGCTACGTCGCGGGTGGCACCAATGCCAGAGATCATATGCTTCAAAGACTCGCGCACTGCCATGATACGGGTGTGGTAAATCAGGGTGGCGGCCAGCGCGGTCAAGGCCATGTCTTCCTGTTTGGGCGGCAGTTTGGCGATACCGTCGTCAAAGTGCTGGGTTATGAAGCCGGTGCTGAGATCACCTGCGGCAAATTCGGGCAGGCAGAGCACAGTGGAAACAAAGTCGATATTGGTGGACACACCCTCTATGTGGTAGCCGTTGAGCGATTCCAAGAGGCGCCTGCGTGCCGCCTCCCTGTCTTCGCCATGGCAGATGAGTTTGGCCAGCATGGAATCGTAATATACATCCACTTTGCTGCCAATATTGACCCCGCTATCCACGCGCACCCCTTTGCCTTTGGGGGCAGCGTAGCGGGTGATCATACCAGTGGAGGGAATGAAGCCCCGGCTCGGGTCTTCTGCACAAACACGCGCTTCAATGGCCCAGCCCTGTATGCGCACGTCTTTTTGCGCAAAGGGCAGGGGTTCACCGCTGGCAATACGTAACTGCAGTTCCACCAGGTCCAGACCGGTGATGAGCTCGGTTACCGGATGCTCCACCTGCAGGCGGGTGTTCATTTCCAGAAAGTAAAAGTTATGATCAGCATCCAGCACGTATTCCACTGTACCCGCATTGACATACCCTGCCTTGCGGGCAAGATCGCAGGCAGCCTTGCCCATGCGCTCGCGTAGCTCGGGGGTGACCACAGCAGAGGGCGCCTCTTCGATTACTTTCTGGTAACGCCTTTGGATAGAGCATTCGCGTTCGCCCAAATGCACGACATTACCATGGGTATCGGCCAATACCTGAATTTCGATATGGCGCGGTTGTTCGATGTAGCGCTCCACAAAAACCCTGGTATCGCCAAAAGCCTTTTGGGTTTCCTTGCGGCTGGCAGCCAGGGCATCCTTCATGTCCTCGGGCTGGTGCACAATACGCATACCTTTACCGCCACCACCTGCCGCAGGTTTAAGCAGAATCGGGTAGCCGATTTCCGCTGCCACTTTCAGGGCCTCGGCCTCATCGGCAATAGCTTCGATATGTCCGGGAATAACCGGTACGCCTGCGTTTTTGGCCAGCTCCTTGGAGGTAATTTTATCGCCCATGGCCAGTACTGCCTCGGTGGGCGGGCCGATGAACACCATGCCTGCTGCGGCCACGGCCTTGGCAAAGGCGGCATTTTCCGAAAGAAAGCCGTAACCGGGATGGATGGCCTCGGCCCCGGTTTCCTTGGCTGCGGCAATAATCTTGTCGATCACCAGGTACGATTGCTGCGACACAGATGGCCCAATATGTACCGCTTCGTCTGCAAACTGGCGGTGCAGGCTACGGCTGTCCGCATCGGAGTAGACTGCAACCGTGCCGATACCCAGACGGTTGCAGGTGCGCATGATGCGGATGGCGATTTCGCCGCGGTTTGCAATGAGTATTTTTTTAAACATGGTCGGCCTCACAGGGGGATGTTTCCGTGTTTGCGCTCAGGACCCTTGGCCCGTTTGCTGTCCAGCATCTGCAGGGTGCGGATGAGATGCACCCGAGTGTCGCGCGGGAAGATAACGTCGTCGATATAGCCCCGTCTGGCGGCCAAGAACGGGTTGGCAAAGGTGGCGCGATACTCTTCCATCTTTTGGTTGAGTACGGCCTCGGGGTTGTCGGAACTGTAGATTTCCCGGCGGTGGATAACCTCGGCTGCACCCTTGGGCCCCATAACCGCGATTTCTGCCGTGGGCCAGGCCAGGTTGACATCACAGTGGATGTGCTTGGAGTTCATGACCAGGTAGGCGCCGCCATAGGCCTTGCGGACGATGATACAGATACGGGGTACGGTGGCCTCGGTAAAGGCGTAGAGCAGTTTGGCGCCGTGACGGATGATGCCGCCATGTTCCTGGTCGGGGCCGGGCATAAAGCCGGGTACATCCACCAAGGAGATGAGCGGGATGTTGAAGGAGTCGCAAAATCGAACAAAACGTCCGGCCTTGAACGAGGCATCGTTATCAAGAACCCCGGCCAGCACTGCCGGTTGATTGGCCACCAGGCCCACGGTCTGCCCGCCCAGACGGCCGAAACCGCAGATGATGTTACGGGCAAAGCCGGCATGCACCTCCATGAATTCCGCACCATCCAGAATGCTGTGGATAAGCACGTTCATGTCGTAGGTTTGACTGGAGTTGCTGGGTACCAGGTAGTCCAGGGCCGGATCGGTGCGGTTGGCTGCATCGCTCAAATCGTGCAGAGGCCCGCGCTGCCGGTTGCTGGAGGGCAGATAGTTGATGAGCCGGCGCACTTCGCGCAGGCAGAGGATATCGTTGGGCACCGTGAAGTGGGCTACGCCACTTTTTTGCGAATGTACGCGCGCCCCCCCCAACTCCTCCGAGCTGATGTCCTGGTGGGTCACGGTTTTCACCACACTCGGGCCGGTTACGAACATGTAGGAGGAGTCTTCGACCATGAAGACAAAATCCGTGATCGACGGACTATACACGGCACCGCCTGCACATGGTCCCATGATACAGGAGATTTGCGGTACCACCCCACTGGCGCGCACGTTACGGTGGAAAATTTCACCGTAGGCGGCCAGGGCATCCACACCCTCCTGAATACGCGCTCCGCCCGAGTCGTTGAGACCAATGATGGGCGCCCCCACCTTGACGGCAATATCCATGACCTTGCAGATCTTTTGCGCATGAGCCTCACCCAGGGAGCCACCCAACACGGTAAAGTCCTGGCTGAAAACAAAGACCTCGCGACCATCAATGGAACCGTGGCCAGTAATAACACCATCACCAAGATAGTTTTTTTCTTGCCCCAGGCTGCCACCTCGGCCAGCCTTGAGCACATCGAATTCCTCGAAGGTGTGCTCATCCAAAAGCAGATTGATGCGTTCCCTTGCCGTGAGCTTGCCCTTACGGTGCTGGTCTTCCTTTCTTGCCTCGCCCCCGGCGGCGATGGATTCGTCCCGGAGCCGCTCCAGGGTTGCCAGGGTCGCATTCTCTTGTGTTTCCATATGTTCACCTCGTTGGAGAAGGTGGCATCAGCACCGGCGCCATGCCGGGTGCCATACCATGAAGATGCATGGATCAATGGTCGGTTTGGATGAGCAGCATGGTGCACGGACGAGCCAACCATTTGAGACTATATAAAATACACAAACAACGGATGTTGCAAGGGAAAGAAATGGCTGACCAGCAAATGGAGCAGAAAGAGTCGTTGGCTGCGTCTGTCCTGCTGCGGGGCATGTTGTGCTAGAAACGGTTTTGGAGGAGTGCGGGCGAACCGTGCTTTACAGCACAGGCTCCACACAGGCCGGACACAGGCCGGAGAGAAATATCTCGTGTTCCTGCACAACAAAGCCCTCTGGAGTGGCTGCTGCATTCAGCACACAACCCGGTAATTCGTAGATGCGGTCACAAGAGTTACAGTGAAAATGGTGGTGATGTGCCAGGCCTGCGCGTTCATAAATCGTGCCCAAGGTGGGGTGTTGCACCTGCGTCAGCCAGCCGACCTCCACCAGCAGTTTGAGGTTACGGTACACGGTTGCCCGGTTCAGGGTGGGGACCAACAGGCGGCCCTGGGCAAGGATATCTTCGAGGCGGAGGGGATGCCCGGTGTTGCGGAAAACTTCCTGAATCGCCTCGCGCTGTACAGTTTTTCGTTGCATGATCAAGCCTCCTCTCCCTTTTGTAACGCGTGGATGGAAGAATTGCAAAGTTTCTTCTCTGTGCTTGACAGCTGCACAGCCTGTGGTTAAAGGCGTTGATGAGATTGCGTTTGCAATAGCATCGCAAGATTTTTTATCCCTGCTAATATAGCCAAGAGGTGTTTTTATGCGATCTATGTGGTTTGTCTTTTTTCTGTTGCCTGCGCTTGTGCTGCTCGCTGGTTTACCCATAGATGCCGGGGCTGCGGGCAATGAAACAAAAGAACCGGAAAACATACGGGTGCTGACCAGCACCTTTCCCATCTACCAGTTTACCCGCAATATTGTCCAAGGTAGCACCCTGCTTGACGTGGAATTGATGATTCCCTCCCAGCTGGGGTGTCCGCACGACTATGCCCTCACTCCACAGGATTTGTTTAAATTAGGACAGGCCCAGGTGTTCATTGTTAATGGTCTTGGTCTGGAGGAGTTTTTGGGGCCGCCGCTGCACCAGGCCAACCCTCAACTGCGTGTAATAGACAGCAGTAGCGGCATTGCCGACATCCTCACCTATAATGGTGAAGCAGAAGGAGGGAAGCATGAGCATGGAGCCAGGCATGCAGGTACACCTCAACACGCCGAACATGCAGAGGCAGCCCATGGGCATGGGGAGCACGATCACCTGCACGAAGAAGGGCATAGGCATGACAGTGGCCCAAATCCGCACCTGTTTGCCAGCCCGCGTATGGCTGCCCTGCAGGTGATGAATATTGCCCACTCCCTGGCTGCAGTAGCCCCGGCAGAAAAAGACCTGTACGAGCGCAATGCCCAGGCCTATGTGCAGCGGTTGCATGCACTCAACGAGGAATTCCAGGCCTTGGGCAAGCGGCTTGCCAATACCCACATTGTAACCCAGCATGGTGTGTTTGATTATTTGGCTCGAGATATGGGGCTAGATGTCGTGGCAGTGATTACAGCGCACCCCGGTCAGGAGCCGGCGGCAGCTGAGCTGCTTGAGTTGGTGCACACCATCAAGGCAAAAAAAGCAGGTGCTCTTTTTATTGAACCGCAGTATCCAGACAGTATTGGCAAAACCATTGCCAGGGAAAGCGGCATTGCACTGGCGCTTTTGGATCCGGTTGCTACCGGGCCGCAGCAGGCTCCCCTGGACTACTACGAAAGCACTATGCGTACAAACCTTACAACCCTTGCTGATACCCTTGGACTCAAATAGGCGACAAGTAGCTGTTGTTCCGCAACAAAACAGTGCCGGGCAGGCGCTTTGTTTTGCCGATGTCAGTGTGGAGCGCGGCGGTATCCGTATTCTGGATGAAGTCAGGGCCACTGTGCCCATGGGCAGTTGCACTGCCATTATCGGTCCCAATGGTGCGGGCAAAACCACCTTGCTGTTGGCTCTCCTGGGCGAGCTGTCCTATCAGGGCCACATCAGCTTTCCCGGCTATGGGGGCAGACGGCCGCGCATTGGCTATGTGCCCCAGCGGCTCAGTTTTGACCGCGGTCTGCCGCTAACGGTCTGCGAATTTCTGGCCCTGGGTTTTCAGATAGGTCCGCTATGGTTTGGGGTTTCTGCTGCTCTGCAAAAAAAGGCCAAGGAAACGCTGGCGCAGGTCAAGGCAGAACATTTGGCTGGCCGCCGCCTGGGTGCACTCTCCGGCGGGGAGTTGCAGAGGGTGTTGTTGGCCCTGGCCCTGCAACAGCAACCAGAGCTGCTGGTACTGGACGAGCCGGCATCCGGGGTTGATTTTCAGGGTGAGCATGTTTTTTGTGAGTTGTTGGATGCGCTGCGCCTAAGCCAGGGCTTTACCCAACTCATGGTCAGTCACGATCTGCCCACTGTTACCCACCACGCCACCCATGTTATCTGTCTCAACCACCGGGTGGCGGCCGAGGGGCCGCCGCAACAAGTTCTCACCCCGGAGAACCTGAGCGCTATCTTTGGCCTGCACATGGGGTTGGTCAACCTGCAATCCATGCCCATGGCCCAGGCCGGCTGCACAGCCCCCTGCTGTCAGCCGGCCAACGAAAACCAATGAGCGATCTCGTCTGGTTGTACGATTTCCTTGCCCAGGTATTACCCCTGTCCAGCATGCAGGCGCGTTTCATGCAACAGGCCTTAGTCGCTCTGCTGCTTTTGGCCCCCATGACCGCGGCCATGGGTATTGTTGTGGTCAACTTCCGCATGGCTTTTTTTGCCGAGGCCATCAGCCACTCGGCGTTTACCGGTGTGGCCTTGGGCGTGCTGTTTGCCGTTTCACCCGGCTGGACCATGCCCCTTTTTGGTCTCTTGGTGGGACTGGGTATCACTGCGGTGCAGCGACACAGTGATTTGGCCAGTGATACTGTGATCGGCGTCTTCTTTTCTGCCATGCTTGCCTTTGGCTTGGCCATGGTCAGCCGGGATCGCTCCCTGGCCCGGGACATGCAACGCTTTCTTTATGGTGACATCCTTACCATCAGCGAAGCAGAAATATGGTTTTTACTGCTGCTCTTTTTCCTGGTGTTTATTTTTCTGGCCAGTAACTACAATCGGCTGCTCTATGCGGGTATCAACTCTACCCTGGCCCGCACCCACCGGGTGCGGGTGCAGATCTTGCAATACCTGTTTTCAGGCTTGCTGGCCCTGTTGGTCATGTTTTCGGTGCGGGCAATCGGTGTCCTACTGGTCACCGCCCTTTTGGTGGTTCCAGCTGCCGGCGCCCGTAATTTCTCGCGCAGCGCCGGAGCCATGTTCTGGTGGGCCATGGCCATCAGTACCAGCTCGGCCGTGCTTGGCCTGCTCATTTCAGCCCAGGACTGGGCCCGCACCGCCACCGGTGCCACCATCATCCTGGTCGCCTGCTTCTGGTTTGTCGCTAGCTTGCTGTTTGCACGCCTCCGCTGGAACTAACCACACATCTCGTGCTGCTTATCAAAGCTCGGGAAGCAGTGTAGCCAGTACTTCGCCCCAGGTGTGGAACTGGTAAAAAGGAAAATGTGGCCACGACATGGTGCGCAGGCTATGGGTGTCTTCTCTGCCCCAGGCCCGAGCCTGGTTGCGACCAGAGAAGATGCGGTCGCGGCCGGTAATGATGCGATGGGTAAAGATATCTACGCTGCTTCTGCTTTGTAAGCTGGCATTGTACAGAAACTCCAATTCGCTGCGCAGCGCTGCCAGATTCTGTTGGGGTCTGTTGGCCAAAAAGGTTGTTGCATGGGCTGGTTCGTCGAACATGGCCTGATAAAAGCTGTGCAGCTTTTCCTCGTCCAATCCAGCCAGCATACCCTGGAATTGCCCAGGTGCCAGACCGAGGCGCGCGTCCACCGGCTGCAAGGTACCGCCCAGGGCAATGACTGCCCGGCTCTGCGCCTGTAACGGCCAGGGCAGTACCTGCGCAGCTATCCATACCCCAAAGGACCAGGCAAGCACCACAAGTTCTTCATAGTGGCGTAACTCGGGTAGTTGCGGTGCCTCCAGATAGCGATAGTTGCCGAGCATGCATACATCTACTCCACCTGCTCCCAGGGGGGCAAAGGGCCTGGCATCCATGCCCCAGCCAGCAAAGAATAGCAGGCAAAGCGGTTCCTGTCGCCGGTGCAGCCAGGTGCAGACCGTGCCTGTGCCTATAGCTGTGTTGACCATCTTTTCATTCATCGCTTTTCACATTGCATGGAGGGCCAGGATATGCTGCTTACACAGGCGGGTAGACCCAAGGCATGCTACGTAGTGGTGGGTAGAGCCAAGGGTATGCACGAATAGCGCGTTGGACATCGATAAAGGTTGAAATTACGCTGTTGTTTCGGTCTTGGCCACAGCTTGGGCAATGAGTCCAGCCAGGGGCGCAAGCTCTGCCCAGGTCATGGAGGCATTGAGGGAGAGGCGCAGGCGCGAGCTGCCCTGGGGCACGGTGGGGGGACGGATGGCGATTACCCAGTAGCCCTGTGCCCGCAGTTGCTGTGCCACAGAAAGGGTGCGACTGGCATCGCCAATCAGTACGGGCACGATATTGCTGCTGCCCATGGTGGCCAGGCCTTTGGTGCGCAGGGCGGCGCGCAGGCGTTCGGCCAGTTCAGCCACCTGCTGACGTTTGGCCTTTAACAAAGGGATACGTGCCAGTACAAAACGCAGCCATTCCACGCTCACCGGTGGCAGGCCAGTGCTGAAAATTTGCGGTCTGGCACTGTTGACCAGATAGTCGATGATGCTGCGTTCGGCCACAACAAAGGCACCCATACCACCATAGGCCTTGCCGCAGGTGCCAATGAGCAGGTCAATGTCAGCCAGCACTCCCTGTTCCTCGGCGAGGCCCCGCCCGCCAGCACCGCGGATCCCCACGCCATGTGCCTCATCAAGATAGAGCACTGCTCCCCATTTCTTCTTTAAGTGCACCAGTTCGGGGAGATTGGCGCAATCGCCATCCATGCTGAAGATGGATTCGCTCACCAAAAACACATGGCGGTGCTGCGCCCGCTCCCGCACCAGGATGCGATCAATGGCTGCGTAATCCAGGTGTGGATAGCGCAGCACCTTGGCCCGACTCAGGCGCATACCGTCTATCAGGCTGGCGTGGCAGAGCTTGTCGGCAAGGATGAGGTCTTCTTTGGTACTGAGTGCCGGCAAGAGACCCACATTGAGATGGTAGCCAGAGTTGAAGAGCAGGGCAGCCTCCTGCTGGTAGTAACTGGCCAATTCCTCTTCAAACTGCGCACAGGGCTCGGTGTTGCCGGTCATCAAACGGGAGGCAGTGCTGCCCAGACCACAGGTGGCCAGTTGCTCATCGCCCTGCCGCTGCTCGTAAAAAGTGGCACACAGGGCAGGATCAGTGGCCAGACCCAGGTAGTCGTTGCTGGCTAAATTGATAAAGCGTTGCCCAGCCACTTTGATGCGCGCGCCGCCCAAGTGCCGTACTGGCACCAGGTTGCGCAGCTGTCCCTGTGCGCGTAACTCCTCCAGTCTGCCTGCCAGATCCTCTGTAAAACCGTTCATTTTTTCATGCCCGCAGGAAAAAATTCTGCATAGAGGGCCTCACTCCAGCCTATCAGAAAACGTGACCCCAGACGTAGAGTAGGGGCACGCAGGGTGCCGCTACGGCCCAGTGCTTCGGCAAGAATAGCCTCTTTTTGGGCCTGTTGCGGATGCAGGCGCAGCACCTTCTTTCTCTGCGCCACAATCACCTCATCGGCATCTTGCAAAAGTTGCCAGGTTTCCTCGGCCCGCAGGGGCTCCTTGCGGGCATCAGCTACGCTGTCAATGGTAATGCCGCCTGCCTCCAGCACAGCCTGTGCCTTGGTGCAGGATACTCAACCCTTGCGTAGATACGCCCAATCGATATGCATTGTTTTTCCTCTTTAAGGGTGGATTAAGGGTGGATACATGAAGGGGCACAGAAAGGAAAAATGCCCGGATGTTTGGGTGCCGTGTTGCCGTGGGTTGGATACGTTAGCGGCCGTACATAGTCGGGGTGCAGCACAAGAGGCCACTATAGAGAAAAGGGGCGCACAATTCAAGAAAGCAAGCAAGGCTGCCTTGTCGGGAAAAGTACAGGCACAGTAACAGGGCGGGTGAGGCACATTGGCATAACCTGGCATGCTCCTTGTTTACCAGTGTGGTAGAGGTTTGGGTTTTGCAGGTATGCTGCTGTAACTTTTTTAAGTGTATTTTAGGGCTATTGTACACGCCCGAGGCGGCTCTGGATTGCGGCCTGCTTCTGCTCCACTTCCCGGAGGAGTTGGGGCAGGCTGGTGACGATATCGTCGCCAAGAAAAAAATCGGGCTTTATGCCCGTTGCTGCTGCAAGGACGGGTTCCCGGTTCATCTCGATGATCCGCCCGCCGCGCCGGGCCACCTGGCCTGGCAGGGCTGCCGCTGGAAACACCTGGGCCGAAGTGCCGATCACCAAAAGCAAGTCGCAACCGCTGGCAAGCCCTTGCACCGTATCCAGTTCCACCACGTCCTCGCCAAAAAGCACCACCTTGGGTTTGAGGGCAAAGTCGCACTGCGGACAAGTTGGTACGCGGCTCGCTTCAAGGTGCAGTGCATTCAAAAGCTCTTCATGGCCGCAGCGCAGGCAGTGGAGGCTTTGGTGGCCGCCGTGCATCTCCACCACTTGTTTGCTGCCAGCCGCCTGATGCAGGCCGTCAATATTCTGGGTGATAATTGCCGTCAGGCACTTGTAATCTGCTAGAGCAGCCAGGGCATAGTGGGCGGCATTGGGTTTTTTGCCTGCCAGCATGTCGGCCATGGCCCTGAAAAGTCGCCAAGCCTTGGCCGGGTCGCGTAAAAACACCTCCAGAGTGGCGTATTCCTCGGGTAGAAACTGGCTCCACAGACCGCCTGCACTGCGGAAATCTGGAATGCCGCTGGGCACAGAGATTCCTGCACCGGTCAGCGCCACCGCCTGTCGGGCAGCAGTTATGAGCTCTGCGGCGCTTGCTGCCTGTGCCATGTTGTACTCAATGGGTTGGTGCATATGTGCTAGCCCTCCAAAATTCGCTTTCCATGCGCGGTTTAGCCCCACACATTACGGAACATGAGCAGTCCCATAATCGTGAGCAGGATATATACCAGGCGCAGGTAGCTACGTTGATTGATACGGCTGCTCAGGCGGGAGCCGAGCATGGAGCCGAAAAAGACAAAGGGCGCGGTGAAGGCAAAATAAGAGAGTGTTTCCATGGTGAAAAGACCACCGAGGTAATACACTGTTACCATAAAGATGCCGTTGAGGAGGAAAAACCCGGTGAGGGTGGCCTTCATCTCCTCTTTTTCCCAGCCGGTGAGGGTGGCATAGATGATGGATGGTGGCCCGCCCGCGCTGACCACCGAGGAAATCGCACCGGTGAAAAAACCTGCAACATAGCCCCACAGTGAAGAAAGATACAAGGGCTTGGGCTGAAAAACCAGGTTGAAGAGGCTGTAGCAAATCAGCATCACTCCCAGGATGAGTTCAAGCCAGCTTGGCTCGACATGCTTGAACCAATAGGCGCCCAGCAGCACGCCCGGAATGCCGCCCAGAAAGAGCGGCATGATCTTGCGCCAGTCAAAATAGCGGTGCAGGGCTACTGTCAAGGAGCTGGTGATGATCATGTTGTGCAGGATACACAGAGGTACCGCCAACTTGATATCGATCATCATGGTTAACAGCGGGATGGCCACCAGGCCGGCGCCAAAACCAGTGAGGCCCTGGACAAGACCCGCAAAGAGGAAGACCAGGCAACAGGCAAGATACGTGATCATGGCTACTTCACGTGCAGATATGACCCGGCTCAGGGACTTTGCGGTCTTGCAGCTGCCGGCCTAAGCTGTGCCTTCTGTCGTGCCCGCAGCGCCTCGTCCACTGCGCCCTGATTAAAGAGTAGCAGACGCAGCAGAAAGGCATAGGCCAGTACTGCCAAAATCGCGAACAAGGGTAGAAAATAACCCAGCGGACAGAGTATCAGTACAGTGAGCCAATGCAGGACAATGATTTTGCTGGAGTGGAGCTGTAAGGGAAAATCCCCATGGCGGCCGATCACCATCAGGCCACTCAAATTCCAACCATAGAGTGCAGTAAAGGCATGCAGGCGCAGAAGCGGCTGGCTGTACTGGGGAATATAGTGGGGCGACATAATCAGAAGAATGTAGGCGATGCCAGTAATGGAGGTCACCAGTAAAAAAAGGATACCAGAACTGAGAAAGGCCTTTTGCTGCAGTTGAATGCCCTGACGCCAGTACAGCCAGAACACATAGACCACTGCCACGAAGAGGGTGCTGGCGATGAATACCTGCGCCTCGAACATGTTGGCCAGGATGAAGAGGAAAAAGATAATTACCCCCAGGTTGATCACCCAGAAGGAAGCTTCCTTGAGTATTTTGGCCGTGCTGGTGTTGGCCCGTTGCATAAGACTGAAGATCACCGACATGGAAATCAGAGAGACCGGGAAGGAAAAGCCTAGAAAAAAGGTGTCGAGTTTCAGTTTTTCAATATGCCACCAGTGCAGGTACACGGAGTTGAGCATGACCACACTGGACATGGCCAGGGCAATGGAAAGGCAGAGCAGGGCTGCCTGGTGGAATTTACGGGTCACCAGCTCTTGGTTGCTGAAGAGTGCTGCGGGCAGCCAACTGCCAAAGTGTGCCACCCGTACCTTTTCCACCACCCAGGCAAGGGCGAACGACAGGCACATGGCCGAGATGTACCAGTGTAAAAAGGCGCTGAGGGCAAAGCCCACGGCCAGGATGAGAAAAAGCCTGCTCCTGGGGCCCAGGCTGGTCTGACCTTCGGTATAGTAGACCAGCAGGGTGCCGCCACTGCACAGATTGAACAAAAAGATATGCAGGCGCTCGAAGTTGATCTGCTCCGGTGCTACGGCATGGTGGAGAAAACCACAGCTCAGGGCAGTGATCATCATAAACCACAGGATTATTTTCAGACTTTTGCTCACGGCTTGAAGGGAGTTGCACAGGTTGATGGAGCTGTTTTGTTCGCCTCAGGCCTTGCCTAAAAGCGTACGGAGCGCAGAGGAAAGGTCTGGATGACGGAAACGGTAACCCGAGGTAAGGAGTTTGTCGGCAGAGACGCGGCAGCCATGCAACAGCACTTCTGCCCCCATCTGGCCAAAAATGAGCCGTACCAGTGCTGCTGGCACTGGTGGCAGCAACGGCCGCCGCAACACCTGCGCCAAGGTACCAAGAAGTTCGCTATTTGTCACCGGGTTCGGTGCAACAATATTGACAGGGCCCTGCAGGTCCTTGCACACCAGGGCATGGAGCATGGCACTGATGGCGTCATGCACGCCAATCCAGCTGATATATTGTTGGCCACTACCAAAACGGCGGTTAATGCCTGCAGCCGAGCTGGCCAAAAGACGCGCCAGAGCTCCACCCCTGGGCGTGAGCACCACGCCGATCCGCAGCAATACGGTGCGGATGCCTGCATCCTCGGCAGGTCGGGCTGCCTGTTCCCACTGCGTGCAGACATCGGAGATAAAGGCAGAGCCGGCCTGGTTTTCTTCAACAATGCAACAATCCTGGCAATCACCGTAAAATCCAACGGCCGAGGCACTGAGCAGCACCTCTGGTTTGTGTCTGCAGCGGACAAGCTCCTGTGCGAGCAGGCTTGTGCCCTGCACCCGGCTATCTATCACCTGCTGTTTTTTTTCCTTGGTCCAGCGGCCCTGGCCGATGTTGTCGGCGGCAAGGTGAATCACCCCGTCAAAGGGGGGCAGGCCTGCGAGATTGAGCAGGCCTTTTGCCGGATTCCAATAAATTTCCCCTCTGCTGCGCTTGGGTTGGCGCCGCACCAGTCGCCAGACTTCGTGGCCGCCTGTACTTAACAGCGGAATCAGCGCAGAGCCCAGTACCCC
This sequence comes from Desulfobulbus sp., assembly GCA_040776885.1. Taxonomy (GTDB): domain Bacteria; phylum Desulfobacterota; class Desulfobulbia; order Desulfobulbales; family Desulfobulbaceae; genus Desulfobulbus. Next base: position 35,980 of record JAXGZR010000004.1, read on the forward strand.
GCTTGCACCGCTGATAAGGATGCGTAAGGGGCGCTGACTGGCATAGGCGTGCAGGGATAGATCGTCCCGCAGGGTGGCATGCCGATAGCGAAAGGTTCTGGTCAGCACTGGTTCAACCAACAGTTTCCCGAGCCCAGGCAATACAGACTGACCTGGGAGGGCATACTCGATATGATCCTCCAGGCACGCCCCTTCCGGGCTGGGCGCAAAGCAGTGGGTGTGCAGCCAATGCCTGAAGGGGCCGCTGGTCTGGATGTCGCGAAAATACAGGTTCGGTCTGTTTTCAATATGAAGCGCCTGCCACAAATAGGGTATTGGTCCGGCGTGCATACGCATGGTTACCTGCCCGCCCGGATCAAGGCCACCCTTGCGGGACACAACCGTGGTGCGCTCCCATGGGGGGATCAAACGCTCCAATGCTCCGGGCCGACAGTGCCAGTTGTAGAGTTCGGCCACAGAGCAGGGAAAGGTGGAGGCAGCGTGGAAAGAGCCTCTCTCACTGTGCAAGGAGATCACGCAGGGCCTGCTCGAGTTTGGGATGGGAAAAGACAAAACCTTGTGCCTCCAGTGCACACGGCAGAGCTTTTTGTCCCTGTAAAAGCGACTGGCCAAATTCTCCCAGGGCCAGTTTCATCAGAGGCGCGGGTGCAGGCAGAATTGCCGGGCGTTTGAGCTGTGAGGCGAGTGTCCTGGCGAAATCCTTCTGCCTGACAACGCCGGGGGCCGTGAAGTTGAAGGGACCGCGGCATTCGCTGCAAACAAGGAGAAACTGTATTGCCGCCACCAAATCGTCCAGGTGAATCCAGGGGAACCATTGCTTGCCGCTGCCAATGGGGCCACCCAGGCCCAGTTGAAATGGAACTTTCATGGTGGCCAGAGCACCGCCTTCCTTCCCCAAAACCACGGCAAAACGCATGGTAGCCACGCGTACCCCCTTGTCTTCGGCCCGACGGGCCTCAGCCTCCCATTCGCGACAGACGCGGGCCAGGAAGTCGTTACCACAGGGGCTTGCTTCGGTGAGTTCTGCTTCACCGCCATTGCCATAGTAGCCTGCAGCAGAGGTACTGAGCAGCACCATCTCTTTGTTGCTTGGGATGGCATCCACCAGATTCCTCGTGGTTTTGATGCGGCTCTCCAAAATGCCTTCCTTGGCGGATTTGCTCCACAGGGTGAATACCGACTTGCCAGCCAGGTTGATCAGGGCATCCTGTTTGGCAACAGCATCTTGCCAGGGCCCGGGTCGGGTGGTGTCGGCGGCTATACAGGTGAGTCCTGGGCGGGCACTGATACGACTGCAACTCTTGGTGCTGCTGCCCATGATGGTGATATCGTGTCCTTGGGCAAGTAGGGCTTCGCGCAATGCGGAACCGACAAATCCGGTTCCTCCGGTAATGAGTATGTTCATGGCTCCTCCCTGGCCTGCGGCCGGTGTGGGTTGTGCGTGGGGTGTTGGTAAGGAAAGTGTGTAATACACCTCAAACTAAGAACATTCTGGATATGCATACAGTATGCATATTGGGCAGAGGTGCCAGCTTCTGGTATGAAGGTTGGTGCGTTTCAGGGGACACCAGGGAGGGCGGGGCAGGGGTGAGGGAAGGTGAGCCTGGGTATGGATGTGACTGCGCCTCTATTCTCAACCCGTTTATGCCTATGCATACTCCACTCCATAACAGAGCAGAAATCCGCAGCATACCCGGTGCCAAGCGAGACAAGCTGGTGTTGTTGTGATCAGCAGGCTTTGATTGAATCTGCATCGACGTAAAAGAATCTGACAGGTTTCCAGCCACTTTTGATATGGGAAAGAGCCTGAGGGTGGGGTGTTCAGGCTCTTTCAATAGTGCTGGGCAAAGAACGTACCAATTGCCGGTCAGGGTTCCAGCTCTGCTGCAATAAGAGAGGCGAGGTAGGCAGATGAAAGGATCTTTTATCCCTTCAGTCACCAGTGTGGCATACGCTGCACTTGACCAAAGTGACGTCGGTTTGCCGGTGACATTCGCGACAGCGGGCATGGCCGACTTTCTGGAAGGTGTTGTAGTCGGTGGACATGTCCTCTGCCTTGCTATTGTGGCAGGACTCGCATTTGGCTATGGTTTGTCCTTCCATGTACGGTACCTGTTTGCCATCAGCTCCCTTGCCGTGGTGGCACTCGGAGCAGTGTTGGCGCTCCTGGTGCTCCGCATGGGGAAAAAAGGCAGGTTTTGGTTTTTTTGCCGGGTCCAGGGTTGAGTGCAGCATCATGCTTTCTGGGCCCCTGTCTTTTTCGGTGGCATAGGCGCAGACAGCAAAGAGAGTGCAGACGACAAGAAGGATCAGGCGGATGGTGTGCTGTTTCATGGGTCTCCTCTTTTGTGTACTGGATTATGTACTGGAAAATACAATAAAGCGCTATCACACTACAGTGCCATAAAGGAGCCGGCGCGCCAAGCGAGAAAATGTTTGCGGGCTTGGATCGGCGGTGCCACTGGCTTGCAAAAAGGAGAAAAAAAGAGAAAGGATCAAGGCCGTTATCCCTGTGCAGGTGGCTGCCTTATAATTATTGGGTAGTTGCGGCAATAGTTGCAGGTAAATAATGCTTTACAGGGCTGGTCTGCTTTGGTATTTTTCTTTGTTTTGCAGATTGCACTGCTTTGTTGTGCCATTTCGACAGTGGAGTGGCGGACGCATGATCAGCCTTGTCAGAGGCTGGACCATTGCAATCTGGCCGGGAGTTGCAGAGTTGGCTGCAGCTTCTTTTTTATTCCCGGGAGGAGGAACCCATAACCGAGGGAGCTGGCAAAAGCGGCTGGCAGCGGTGCACGAGGAAGGCAGCATGAAAAAGGATTTGTCAAAAGTACGAAATATAGGAATCAGTGCCCATATCGATTCGGGCAAAACAACGTTGACCGAGCGCATCCTGTTCTTTACCCAACGTATCCACGCCATTCACGAGGTACGCGGCAAGGATGGTGTTGGCGCCACCATGGATTCCATGGATCTGGAACGGGAACGCGGCATTACTATCCAGTCGGCTGCTACCCGCTGTTCCTGGAAGGATTACGCCATCAACATCATCGACACGCCGGGCCACGTGGATTTCACCATTGAAGTGGAGCGTGCCCTGCGGGTACTGGATGGCGCGGTGCTCATTCTTTGCTCCGTAGGTGGGGTGCAATCGCAGTCCATCACCGTCAACCGGCAGATGACTCGCTACAAGGTGCCTCGTATCGCTTTCATCAACAAATGTGATCGCACCGGTGCCAATCCGGAACGGGTTGTGCATCAACTGCGCGACAAACTTGGTCTCAACGCGGTAATGGTGCAGATGCCCATTGGGCTGGAGAGTGATTTGGAGGGCATGGTCGATCTGGTGACCATGGAAGCGGTGTATTTCGATGGTGACCAAGGCGAAGAGTTGCGCCGCGAAGCGATTCCTGCCCACTTACTCGACGAGGCCAAGGCAAAGCGGGAGGAGTTGCTCGACGCAGTGTCCATGTTCTCCGACGAGCTGATGGAGTTGGTGCTCGAAGAGGGGGATATTCCGGAAGAGTTGATCCAGGATGCCATTCGTAAGGGAACCCTCTCCCTGGAGTTGACGCCGGTGATGATTGGCTCTGCCTACAAAAACAAGGGTATCCAGCTCCTTTTGGATGCAGTTGCCGCCTATTTGCCTGACCCAACCGACATAGAAAATATTGCCCTGGATTTGAAGGAGGAAGAGGCCGAGGTCAAGGTGAGTAACAATCCAGCCGATCCCTTGGTGGCCCTGGCCTTCAAGTTGGAGGACGGTCGCTATGGTCAGCTCACCTACATCCGCACCTATCAAGGTGAAATCAAGAAGGGCGACACCATTGTGAACAGCCGTACCGGCAAAAAAGCAAAGGTGGGCCGACTGGTGCGCATGCACGCCGATGAAATGGAAGAAATCGAGGAGGCTGGTTCCGGCGATATCGTGGCCCTGTTCGGCATTGACTGTGCCTCTGGTGACACGTTCTGTGCACCGGAACTGAATTGGTCCATGAGCTCCATGCATATCCCTGCGCCGGTTATTTCGCTGGCCATCAAACCGGTGGATAACAAGGCCCAAATCAACATGTCCAAAGCGCTCAACCGATTCACCAAGGAAGATCCCACCTTTAAGACCTATGTGGATCATGAAACCAGCGAGACCATCATTTCCGGCATGGGTGAACTACACCTTGAAGTGTACATTGAGCGGATGAAGCGCGAGTACAAGGCCGATGTCGAGGTGGGCGCTCCCCAGGTGGCCTATCGTGAAACCATTACCCAGCAGGCGGACTTTGACTACACCCACAAAAAGCAGACCGGTGGTTCCGGGCAGTTTGGCCGTGTGGCAGGTATTCTCGAGCCTGTGGAAGAGGGTGAGTACGAGTTTGTCGATCAGATCGTGGGTGGCGCCATCCCGCGGGAGTTTATTGGTTCCTGCGACAAGGGGTTCCGGAAATCTCTGGAAAAAGGCACGCTGATCGGCGCGCCCATCACCGGTGTGCGGGTGACCATCAACGATGGTGCCTACCATGCGGTGGACTCTTCTGACGTGGCCTTCCAGTTGGCTGCCATCGGAGCCTTTCGCCAGGGCTATGGCAAGGCTGGCGCGGTGATCATGGAACCAATCATGAAGGTGGCCATCGAGGGGCCTTCCGAATTTCAGGGCGCGGTCATGGGCAGCATCAATCAGCGCCGGGGCGTGATTATTGGTACCTTTGAAGAGGGGAACTACACTGTGGTTGAAGCTGAAGTACCGTTGGCCGAAATGTTTGGCTATTCGACCACCCTGCGTTCCCTTACCCAGGGCAAGGCCGAGTTTACCATGGAATTTTCCACCTATAAGCAGGTGCCCAAGGGTTTGGCCGACGAGTTGGTCAAGGCGTTTAACGAACAGAAGAAAGAGTCCTGAGCCCGATCTGGGTGGCAGGCAGGCAACGGCATCAGGAGCGCGTATATGGCATACACAGAATTGGTACAGCAGAATCCGCTCAGGGTTCTCAATATGAGTAAAGGCAGCCAGATGGGATTGGTGATGGCCCGGGCTGGATCGGGCAAAACCGCCCTTTTGGTCCAGATCGCCCTTGACGCTATCCTACGCGGCAAACGGGTCATCCATGTCAGTGTCGGGCAGGGTATTGACAAGACCAAGGCCTGGTACGATGATATCCTGCAGTTGATCCTGCAGGACCACAGCGTGGACAGGCCCCATGAGCTCATCGACATGGTAAGCCGTCATCGGATGATCATGACCTTCCTGGCCTCGTCCTTTTCCAGGGCCCGGCTGGAGGAGCGACTCAACGATCTGGTGCTGCAGGATATTTTTCGGCCCAACTGCCTGATTGTGGATGGTTTGGATTTTGCCTCAACAGATCGGGAGGCCTTGGAGGATCTCAAGAATTTGCTGGAAGCCATGAATTTGCAGGCCTGGTTTTCCGCCACCCACCATCGGCAAGACCCCCGTGTGTCTCCAAGGGGTGTGCCTGCACCCTGCCATGAGGTGGACGATCTCTTTGATACGGTCATCCTGCTCGATTCACAGGCAGATGCCACTATCGAACTGCAGATCATCAATAACAGTGGTGAACCGGCCGTTGTCGGCAAGGAGCTGCGTCTTGATCCCACCACCATGATGGTCAAGGAGCGTTAGCTTCCGATTTTTTTATCAGGGGGTGGTCTTTACTGCTCCCTGATTCATCCTTTGCTCTTCATCGCTCCATGCGCTTTCGTCCCTGCATCGATCTGCACGACGGTAAGGTGAAGCAGATCATCGGCTCCACCCTCGGGGATGAACCCTCCTCCCTGCGCACCAATTTTTCTTCACCCCATCCACCTTCCTTTTACACAGCCATGTACCGCCGCGACAACCTGTATGGCGGGCATATTATCATGCTTGGCCCTGGCAACGAGGCAGCAGCCATGGAGGCGCTTACTGCCTGGCCTGGAGGCATGCAACTCGGCGGCGGTATCACCGCAGACAATGCAACCTTGTGGCTTGAACGTGGCGCCTCGCATGTGATTGTTACCTCTTGGATTTTCCATGACGGTATGGTGGATATGACCCGTCTTGAACATCTGGCGCAACTGGTTGGCAAAAAACGCCTGGTGCTCGATCTGAGTTGTCGCTGGCGCGGGAACGGATACTATGTGGTGACCGACCGCTGGCAGCGCTTCACCTGCCTGCGTCTGGACGCAGAATCCCTGGCCAGTCTGGGCGCATACTGCGACGAGTTTTTGGTGCATGCCGTTGATGTCGAAGGAACCTGCACAGGCCTGGATGAGCGTTTGCTGGACCTGTTGGCCAAAGATAGCCCTTTGCCCACCACCTATGCCGGCGGTATTGCCAGTATGGCAGATCTGGAACTGGTTCGGCGCGTCGGTGGTGGGCGAATCGACGCCACTGTGGGATCAGCCCTGGATATTTTTGGCGGCACAGGTATCACCTACCAGGAGCTGGTGGCCTTTCATGCACAGCATTCGTGATCATGGCGGGCAGGAAGAAGAGCCGGCGGTCATAAAACTGATGGTTTCCGAGGACCTGTACCGAGCCTTCCAGCGCTGCGTGTGGATACAGATCCATGAAAGCGGCCGTACCCAACTGGAGATCATGGATGAGGTTGTGCGCGATTTTTTGCGCAAATATGGTTGTTAGGCCGCATCAAAGGCACAGGATTCTCAATGGACATCAAATGCATTGCCGGGTTTGCCGTAATCACAAAGCAGCCAGATGTAAGCGCATCGCTCTATCAGGGGGCGCTCGGCCTGCCACTTGAGAGACAAGACGATTATTGCTTCATGGACAAGTTGCCTGGAGCCAATCATTTCGGAGTGTGGCCATTAAAAATGGCGGCGCTGTCTTGCTTCGGGCAGGATGAGTGGCCCTCGCATGTGCCTGAACCAACGGCCACCATTGAATTTGAGTTGGCCGAAGTCGAAGCTGTAGAGTCTGCGGTTGAGGAAATGAAAGCCAAAGGTCAAGGTTTCATTCATGAAGCAAGAAAAGAGCCTTGGGGACAAACGGTGGCAAGATTCATCAGCCCCGAAGGAGTGCTGATTGGCTTGAGCTTTGCGCCGTGGTTACATGAGCAAGATGCCTGACAATTCATTCAAGCCGACGCCGCTTCGCGTCGCGGCCTAGGCGTGGCTTATTCAGGCGTTAATCCTGACCATCCAGGTGGCAGCCTCCTTTGCGCGCACACTCGCGGCCTGCGCGACAGGGCGTCAGGCGAGATAGCCTCAGGCTGCCATCGAATCCGTGCGTCCAGGCTGACAACAGGGTCGATTGTGTCAGAGCGTCATTATGGCGGGGCTCCAGCAGAAGAGAAGAGACTATGGAAGAGAGCAAAAAGCTTGATTGCAGGGGCTTACCCTGTCCACAACCTGTTTTGCAGGTGAAGGATGCCCTGGAGCAGGGTTGTACACGTCTTGAAGTGCTGGTGGATAACGAGGCCTCCAGCAAAAATGTGCAGCGCTTTGCCGACCGTATGGGCCATGTGGTGCAGGTGGAACAGATAGCTGTCAACCGCTACCGTCTGAGGATCACGGCGCAGGAAGGCAGGGCAGATAGCGGTGCTCATCTGCAGGCTGAAGAATACCACTGCGACGTGCCTGATCCAGACGAGCGGGGCAGACTGGTTTACGTGATCGGTGCCGATACCATGGGCCGGGGGAATGAAGAATTGGGCTGGGCCCTGATGCAAACCTATGTGCAAACCATCACTCAGGTGGAACCTCTGCCCCAGGCGATCATTTTCTACAACAGTGGTGTCAAGCTGGTGACCGCCGAGTCCGGTGCGCTGGAGGCGCTGCGCGTTTTGCAATCCAAGGGGGTGGAAATTTTGGTCTGTGGTACCTGCCTGGATTTTTATCAGTTGAAATCAGCCATGCAAGTTGGGCAGATTTCCAATATGTTTGCCATTATGGATACCACTGTTCGCGCGGCCAAGGTAGTCAGTCCACTGTGAGGGTGACAGGCTGGAGTGCGATGGCTTTTGTTGAGGTTGTCATGCGTGTTATCATGTCGGTTTGTATGGCTTTTTTTCTTTTGCTCATTCCTGCTGCCGGACACGGCAAAACAGTGTCCGAATCCTTTGATCAGGAGCGCAACCACCGCATCGTTTATCTGATCAGCCAGCAACTGGCTTCCCGCCACTTTGGCCATGAACGGATCAATGATGCGCTTTCTTTCAAGATTTACGATCTCTATCTACGCCAGTTGGATCCGCGTAAGCGTTTTCTTCTGCAAGCGGATGTGCAGGAGTTGAGCAGGTTTCAGAACCTGATTGATGACGAACTCAAAAGCGGGGTCATTCGCCTACCGGATGTGGGCAGGCGCCTTTTGGATGCGCGTATCCGTGAAGTGGATGCCCTGATCGATCCGATTTTGGATGCTGGTTTTGACTTTGATCTCAGGGAAGAATTGGAGATCGATCCAAAAAAGCTGGATTTTGTTCCTGACGCAAAATCCCTCAGGGAACGCTGGCGGCTGTCCTTGAAGATGCAGGTTTTGGACAGCTATTTCGAGGCGCTTGAAGACAAACAAAAGACCGAGCCCGATAAGTACCAACAGATAGAGCCCAGCGTCCATTCTGAATTGATGGATGAGGCTATTCGTAAGGTGCGGGAAAGCAGTCATCGTTCCATGCAGCGTCTGCTTCAGCAGACCAGGCAGGACCACTACGATCGCTACTTCGATGCGGTTGCACGCGGGTTCGATCCGCATTCCAATTATTTGCCACCAACCTCCAAGGAGGATTTCGATATCCAGATGAGCGGTTCGCTGGAGGGTATCGGCGCACTGCTACGCGAAGACGAGGGTTTGATCAAGGTGGTACGGATATTGCCCGGCTCCGCTGCAGAGAAGCAGGGACAGTTGCAGGCCGAGGATACCATTTTAAGTGTAGCCGAACAGGGTGGCGTGCCGGTGGATATCTCAGAGATGCGTATCCGCGAGGCTGTGAGCCTGATCCGTGGACCCAAGGGCAGTGAAGTAGCCTTGACCGTGCGTAAACCAGGCGGCGGCAGGATGACTATCTCCATTGTGCGGGATGTGGTGCAGCTTGAAGAAACCTATGTGAAATCTGCGTTGCTGCACACCAGCCAGGGCGATGCCATTGGTTTTATCCGTATTCCCAGTTTTTACAGAGATTTCAGTGATGATGGCTCCGGAAATCAGGGCCGTAATGCCACGGATGACACCCGTCGCTTTGTGCAACAGCTTAAAAAGGCCGGAATGCAGGGTCTCATTTTGGATTTGCGCAATAATGGCGGCGGGGCCTTGACCGATGCGGTCAATATTTCCGGCCTGTTCCTGCCCGGTGGCCCGGTAGTGCAGGTCAAGGATGGAGAAGGTAAGCTCATCGTACTGGCCGATCAGGACCCCCAAATGGATTTTGACGGTCTGATGATCGTGCTGGTGAACCAGTTCAGTGCCTCTGCCTCGGAAATTTTTGCCGCGGCCATGCAGGACTACTCCCGTGCCCTGGTCATCGGAAGCCAGCACACCCATGGCAAGGGCACTGTGCAGGCCATGATGGACTTGAACCGCTTTCTTCCCCTGTTCCGTGCCCGGAGGGTGAACGATTTGGGTGCACTCAAAATGACCATCCAAAAATTTTACCGGATAAACGGCGGATCCACCCAGTTTCGAGGGGTAAGCCCGGATTTAGTGGTACCCTCCATGCTGGATCATCTGGAAAGCGGTGAACAGTACATGGACTATGCCCTGCCCTGGGATCAGGTGCTGCCAGTACCGTACCGGCCTTGGTCTGGTCCTATGTTCGACCGGATGCTGGCCCAGCAGGTGGGCGGCAACTGGTTGCTCCGCAGTCCGAGTTTTCAAAAGATTCGCGAGGAGAGCGAGAAGGCGAAGATTCGCGCGCAAAAAACGCTGGTGAGTGTAGCGGCCGCCGACATGTGGCAGGAACGGCAAGTCCTGGCGCAGGTACGCAAGGAAGCCAAGGCCATTGGTCTTTTGGAAACACCGGATGGGGAAAACGATAATGACTCCGGCCCGGAAAAAACCGAGAAGAAGTTTGAAGAAAACCTGGCGATTGATCCCTATGTGCAACTCGCCCTGGAACTGTTTACAAATGCGACAAAGCAAAGTACTTCCGTTCGTGTTGCCCATTGATTTTTTTTCTTGAAACAAAATATCAATCATGCTAGAGCTGTTGCGTATGAATCCTCATTCATTTTTTGTCTGGTGCGAATAGGCGCTTTTCGCCAAGAACGTGTCAGGCTGAGAGTCGGCGTCGGAACATATGGAACTTGCCGGGGTGCTTGCGGCAAAGCAAAAGCAGATACTTGAGCTCTGGACCGAGAGAACCCTAGACAGTTACACGACTCCGGGTTTTTTTAAAAAATCCCGGGATCTCTTCGCCAACCCGGTGGGGGTTCAGATTCGTAACACTCTGACCAGGCTGTTTACGCTCTTGCGTGAAGGGGCGGAACCCGAGGCTTTGATCCAGCCTCTTGATCGGGTGGTTCGTATCCGCGCTGTGCAGGAATTCACCGCTTCCCAGGCAGTGGTGCCCTTCCTTGAGTTGAAATGGGTCGTAAAAGAGGTGCTGGGCGAAGAGGCTTTGCAGGCTCCGCTTGTCGCCGAGTTGAACGAATTCGATTGTGCAGTGGAACGGATGGCACTGATGGCTTTTGATTTGTACTGTCAGTGCCGTGAACAGTTGTACCGCAACCGCTTAAATGAGTTGAAAAGCGGACGCGCTCTGTTCACAGATGGAGGCTGCCCCTCCCGATTCCTGGATGCGGAAACAGCACAGGAAGCGGATGAAAAATAAGAAGGAGGCAAGCCTTATCCGGGCTAAAGGTCCATGCGCCTGTCTGCTTTCCGGCAGGCTGATGTGCGGTTGTTAAAAAGAATGTGAAGGAGTGATCGATGAAGTACGCCTTCCCGCTGGCGGCAGTTCTTGCCCTGATCCTGATCGCATTGATAGGGGTGCAGATACCCGGCATGCAGTATCTCTTCGGTGTGGTCGTGCCCTATCTCGCCGTGGCCCTGTTTCTGGGTGGCTTTTGTTACCGGGTATACCACTGGGGCAAATCCCCGGTGCCCTTCAAGATTCCAACCACGTGCGGCCAGCAGTATTCGCTGCCCTGGATTAAGCAGGACAAGTTGGAAGCGCCCAACAACACCTCCCAGGTTGTGGCAAGGATGGTGCTGGAAGTCCTGCTGTTCCGCTCTCTGTGGCGTAACACCAAGGCTACCGTATATGATGGGCCCAAGCTGACCTATGAATCCAGTAAGTGGCTCTGGCTGTTTGGTATCGTCTTCCACTACAGCTTCCTGGTCATTATTATCCGACATCTGCGCCTGTTTCTGGAGCCGGTTCCTGCCATTGTTGCCTGGCTGGAAACCATAGACTCCCTTCTGCAGATCGGCGCACCGCTTATGTACATCACCGATGCCACCATAGTGCTGGCCCTGCTCTTTCTTTTCCTGCGCCGGCTCAGCAACCCGCAGGTGCGCTATCTCTCCCTGGCAAACGACTATTTCCCCCTATTCCTGTTGCTGGCCATAGTAACCACCGGTATCCTCATGCGCTTCTTTTTGCGCACCAATGTCGATATCGAGGCCATCAAGCAACTAGCATTGGGTCTGGTCACCTTTCATCCGACCATCGTTGCCGATATCAGCTCGCTTTTCTATGTGCATCTGTTCCTCGTCTGCGTTCTGCTTGCCTATTTCCCCTTCAGCAAACTCATGCACATGGGAGGCGTATTTCTTAGCCCCACCAGGAACATGGCCAACGACTCACGCATGCGCAGACATATCAACCCGTGGAACCCGCCGATCAAGCCGCATTCTTATGCCAGCTATGAGGACGAGTTCCGTGAAGACATGGTGGAACAAGGCATTCCAGTGGAAAAGGAATTGGCCCCACAGGCAGGTGAAACCGCTTGACACATGGTGAACACACTAACGGTACAAGGATAGAGCAATGGCAGTCGTAAAGGTTGATAAACTGGCACAAAGTGTTGCCAAGGGGCCCTCTCTGATGACAGGGGCCTACCCAAACAAATCCTGGATGGAAGTTCCTGTGGTGTTCAAACCTGGGAATTACGCCTACCCGACCAAGGCGGACAAGCTGGAGTACCTGGATAATCAGCAGGGCGTCAGCTTCCCCAATGCCCGCGATTGGAGCCCAGAGGACGATGACTGGAAACTGCCGGAAAACTGGAAGGACATCATCTTGCAGGGCCTGGCCGACCGCCTAGATCGCTTTCGTTCGCTGAAGATTTTTATGGACTGTTGCGTCCGCTGCGGTGCCTGTGCGGATAAGTGCCACTTTTTCCTGGGTACCGGTGATCCCAAAAACATGCCAGTCTTGCGTGCTGAGCTGCTGCGCTCGGTGTATCGTAATGACTTCACTTTGGCCGGCAAAATTCTGGGTAAGTTGGCCGGCGGTAGGGAAATGACCGTGGGTGTGCTCAAGGAATGGTTCATGTACGCCTACCAGTGTACAGAATGTCGTCGCTGTTCCGTATTCTGTCCCTATGGCATCGACACCGCTGAAATAACCATGATGTTGCGGGAATTGCTGCATCTGGTGGGCATTGGCATCAACTGGGCCATGGAGCCGGTGGCCAACTCCAACCGCACCGGCAACCACATGGGCCTCACCCCCCAGGCCTTCAAGGGTAATGTGGATTTTCTCTGCGACGATGTCGAGAATCTCACCGGGGTGCGCGTCAACCCGACTTTCAACCGTAAAGGTGCGGAAGTGTTGTTCATCACACCGTCCGCAGATGTCTTTGCTGAGCCCGGTATTTTTACCTGCATGGGCTACTTGCTGCTCTTTGAGGCCATTGGCCTGGATTATACCTGGTCTACCTACGCCTCTGAAGGCGGCAACTTCGGCCTCTTCACCTCCAACGAGATGATGAAGAAGCTCAACGCTAAAATGTATGCCGAGGCAAAACGTCTGGGCGTGAAGTGGATCCTGGGTGGTGAATGTGGTCACATGTGGCGGGTCATTCACCAATACATGGATACCATGAACGGCCCCACAGATTTCCTTGAGGTGCCCCAATCACCCATCACCGGTACGGTATTTGATAACGCCAAATCTACCAAGATGGTGCATATTTCCGAGTTTACCGCTGATCTCATCAAAAACGGCAAGATCAAACTCGACAAAAGCCGCAATGCCCATGTGATCCCAACCTTCCACGATTCCTGCAACCCGGCCCGGGCCATGGGACTCTTGGATGAACCGCGCTACATTCTCGACCATGTGGTTGATGCCTGGTATGAGATGCCGGAAAATACCATCCGCGAACGTACCTTCTGCTGCGGCTCGGGAACGGCTCTGAACACCGACGAAATCATGGAGTTGCGCATGCGCTCCGGTCTGCCCCGCGCCAATGCCGTGCAGTACGTGCACGAGAAGCACGGGGTAAACACCCTTGGCTGCGTTTGTGCCATCGACCGTGCTACCCTGACCACCCTCATGGACTACTGGGTGCCTGGAGTGCAGGTTGCGGGCTTGAGCGAACTGGTGGGCAACGCCCTGGTCATTGAGGGCGAGCAGCGACAGGAATTGACCGAAGGTCTCAGGACCTTGGTTTAGAATATCGGCAGAACTGGAGGAAGAGTGATGTACAACGGTGGTAAAATCATTACAGGACTGGTGATCTTCGTCCTGCTCGTTACGATACCGGTTTGGTACAATCGCGGCACCACAGCCCGCTCTGCACCCGAACTCGTTATGCCGACGAACGCCAAGTCCTGCGTTCTGCCAGCCGAGGAGATGCGGGCCAAACATATGCAGTTGCTCAATGTCTGGCGCGACGAAGTGGTTCGCACCGGCGACACCACAAGTATTGTTGTCGAAGGCAAGGCCTATCCGAAAAGCCTGCAGCTCAACTGCATGGAGTGCCACACAAGCAAGGTCAATTTCTGTGACAAATGCCACGATTATTCCTCGGTGACGCCCTACTGCTGGGATTGCCATATTGCTCCTGTTGAGTGAGCGGCGAAGAAGGAGAAACACAGATGGACAAAAAACGAAGAAATTTTCTCAAGATAGCGGGCATATCCACCCTGGCCGGGCTGGGAGCGACCACTGGATTGGGCAGACTGGTCGGTGGTGCGCAGTCAGCTGTGGCCGCAACCGAGGAGGCGGCAACCGCAGAGCATGGCAACGCTGTTGAGCAGAATGCAGGCGATACACCCTGTGTAAACCGCTACGGTATGCTCATTGACGTGCGAAAATTCCGTGAAGACCTGAGCTTGGGCGAACGGGTGGTGCAGGCCTGTCATCAGGAGCACAATGTGCCAAATATTCCGGTTAAAAAAGATGAAATCAAGTGGATTTGGATGACCCACTATGAAAACGCTTTTCCGGAGCAGCCTCACCTGTACCTTGACCAAACCAATGTGGAATTTCAGTTGCCGATCCTCTGTAACCACTGCGACAATCCGCCCTGTGTGCGGGTCTGTCCCACCAAGGCCACCTTCCGCGACGCAAACGGTGTTGTCATTATGGACTTCCACCGCTGCATCGGCTGTCGTTTTTGTATGGCAGCCTGCCCCTATGGCAGCCGCAGCTTTAACTGGAGTGATCCTCGGCCTTTCTTAGATGACGCCACCATGAATAAGGATTTCCCGACCAGGACCCGGGGTGTCGTGGAAAAATGCAACTTTTGCACCGAACGCACCCGTGTCGGTCTGCAACCGGCCTGTGTGGAGGCCTGTGGCGACACCAAGGCGATCGTCTTTGGCAATTTGAACGATCCGGACTCCGAGATTCGGCAAATGTTGAAGCAGCATCATACCGTCCAGCGGAATCCGTCCCTAGGAACGTTTCCTTCCGTCTTCTATATTGTATGAGGCTCCCATGTTCGAGAAAGCGTTAAAAGGAAATAACTACTACTGGATGTGGCTAGCCTTTCTGGGCTTGATTATCGCCATAGGCTTTGTGAGCTACCTGCGTCAGTATTTTTACGGTCTGGGGATAACCGGTATGGGCCGCGACGTATCCTGGGGCCTCTACATTGCCCAGTTCACCTTTCTGGTTGGCGTGGCCGCCGGAGGGGTGATGTTGGTGCTGCCCTACTATATCCATAATTTTAGGGCGTTTGGTCGTATCACCATTCTTGGTGAGTTTTTAGCCATTGCCGCACTGCTCATGTGCGTGTTGTTCATCTTTGTGGATCTTGGCCAGCCATTGCGGGCATTCAACGTGATGCTCCATCCGACCCCGAGTTCCATGCTTTTTTGGGATATGTGCGTGCTTCTGGGCTACATGTTTTTAAACATTCTCTGCGGCTGGGTGATCCTGACTGCAGAACGCAAGCAGGTGGCTCCACCCAAATGGATATATCTTTTTGTGTACATATCCATTCCTTTTGCTATATCCATTCATACCGTTACCGCCATGCTGTACTGCGGTTTGCCGGGTCGGCATTTCTGGCTTTCCGCCATTATCGCTCCCCGCTTTTTGGCCTCGGCCTTTGCTGCAGGACCGGCACTCATCGTTGTCATGGCGCTTATTTTGAAGCGGGTAGCCAATTTCGATGCAGGCAAAGAGGCAATTGACAAGATGGTGACCATCATCATCTATGCAGCCATTGCCAACATGTTCTTCTTGGCATTGGAGTTCTTTGTTGGTTACTACTCCCAGATTCCGGGACATATGCATAGCCTGGAGTATCTGTTCTTCGGCTTGGAACACCATGGCCATGTCTACAATAATCTGGTGCCGTTCATGTGGGCCTTTATCTTGCTCTTTTTGGTGGGTATGGCGTTGCTGTGCTATCCTGCCACGCGCAAGGGTAGTGATCTGTGGCTGGGAGTCGGTTGTGCCTCCATCTTCATCGCTTTTTGGCTGGATAAGGGCATTGGTTTTGTACTGGCTGGCTTTTTGCCAAATCCAACCAATGAAATTACCCAGTACTATCCCCACTTGAACGAGTTGTTGATTGCAGCCGGGGTATGGGCTATCGGTTTCTTTGTCCTCACCATCCTCTACAAGATTGCCATTGGTGTAGAGCACGAAATAGAGGCATAAACCGCCGGCTGTTAGCTTTGCCACCCCTCAGCAGCTGTCATAAAAACCCCGATCCGTACGGATCGGGGTTTTTGTTTCTGACCAAAGGAAATATTATAATCTTTCTCAAGGCGGTACAGCACAAACTGCAGCATCATGCGCCAAAAGGTCAGCCTACCTGAAAAGAGTTGGATAGAATGTGTGGCTGATTTGCTCCAGAGGAAAACACTGCACCGTATAGGGTGTGCAGAGAGTTGATCACCACAACCGCAGGAGACAGACAGGCTGCACGCAGCCGGGCCAAAGCGTGCATAGTTTCTGTTTATACCAGGCCACTCAAGCCCAGATACATGTGCCAGATTTTGAAAATGGCTTCCTGCAGGAAAAGGAAAATTCCTGCAGCAATCGCCAAAAACGGACCAAAGGGAATGCGAGTCTGGCCGCCTTTTTTTTGACGTACCATGGCCACAATACCAATGATACTGCCGCTGAGTGAACTGAAGAAAACAACGAAAAGCAGACTCTGCACACCAAGAAAGGCACCGATCATGGCCAGCAATTTGATGTCACCACCGCCCATGCCTTCCCGTTTGGTGAGCAAAAAATAGCCATAGGCCACGGTAAAGAGGATACCGCCACCGCAAAAAATACCGAGCCCAGACTGCTGCCAGCTGACCAGGGGATTTAGAAAGGAGCCGGCAAAACCGAGCACAATGCCGGGCAGGCTTATGGAATCGGGAATAATTTGATGATGGATGTCGATAAATATGATAACCAGAAGTGCGGCAACAAAGAAAAAGTAGTAGAAAAATGCAAAGCTCCAACCAAAGTGCTGCAGGAGCAGAACAGAGAGCATGGCCATGGCCAGTTCCACCAGTGGGTACTGCAGGCCAATTGTCTGTCGGCACTGTCGACATCTGCCACGCAAGAGCACAAAACTCACAAGCGGGATGTTGTCGTACCACCGCAGGGTATAGCCGCATTGTGGGCAGTGGGAGGCTGGAAAAACCAGGGAACCACCTTTTGGTAGGCGGAGGATGACCACGTTGAGGAAGGAACCAACAACCGCACCAAGCAGTGCAGCACAAGCAAGCAGGATGTATTCCATCTGGCCTTCTTACGTTCTATTGACAAGAGCAACGGCCCAACCAGAGATCATTGACCACACTTGTTGTAGTCTTTTCCATGCCTGAATTCCAGACAAATTGCACCGTAATCCAGGTTGAGCACCTTGGTGCTGACATCTTTCGTTTAACCCTTGAGGCGCCAGACATTGCCGAAGTGGTTCGTCCAGCCCAGTTTGTGATGGTGTCTTGTGGAACAGACCAGGATCCGCTTTTACGCAGACCTTTTTCCGTGCATGGCAAGCAAGCCGGTGGCTGTATCCAGCTGCTCTTCAAGATTGTAGGGCGGGGCACAGCACTTCTGGCCCAAACAAGGGTGGGGCAGGATTTGTCGCTTGTTGGGCCGCTTGGTCGTGCTTTTCGCCCTCCACCGCCGACTGGGGAGGTATGCTTGGTTGGTGGTGGCCTGGGTATTGCGCCACTTTTTTTTCTTGCCCAGTGGCTGTTGGAACAGGGTACGACTCCCTTGGTTCTGTTGGGGGCGGGCAGTGCTGTGGAATTGAGCCAGCTCAGACAGGATTTCCATGAACTTGGCTGCTCGGTACACCTGAGTACAGACGATGGCAGCCTTGGTCATCATGGTCTGGTCACCGAGTTGTTGCCAGCCCTGTCCGACAAGGTGGGCAAGCTGTATGCCTGTGGCCCTGTCCCGATGATGGCGGCTGTGGCGCGCTTCTGCGGCGACCGTATTGCCTGCGAAGTGTCGTTGGAAACACACATGGCCTGTGGACTGGGCGCATGCTTGGGCTGCGCCATTCCAGTTCCCGGTCGGTCAGATGCCTACTGGCATGTCTGCAAACACGGGCCAGTTTTTGATGCCGCAGAGGTGGTGTGGCCATGACGATATACAACAGGGCAGAGGACCCTGATCTCAGTGTGCATATTGGCGCTTTGCGTTTGGCCAATCCGGTAATGACTGCCTCTGGCACCTTTGGTTATGGTGCAGAGTTCGCGGGCCTGCTCGATCTTTCCAGCCTGGGTGCCGTCATTGTCAAGGGTATCTCCCTGGCCCCGCGGGCTGGTAATCCACCACCCCGCATCGTAGAAACCGCTTGCGGCATGCTCAATGCCATTGGCCTTGAAAATGTCGGGCTGGAGCGTTTCCTCAAGGAAAAAATGCCGTACCTGCGGCAATGCGGTACTCCGGTGGTGGTCAATATCCTGGGCGACAGTGTGGATGAATACGCGTTATTGGCCACACGCCTTGCTGGGGTGGAAGGCGTGGCTGCGCTGGAGGTGAATATTTCCTGCCCGAATGTGCGGATGGGTGGGGTTGCCTTTGGTGCTGAACCGCAGATGGCGGCGGCTGTGGTGCGGGCGGTGAAGAAACAGGCGGGACAGCCGGTTATTGTCAAACTCTCTCCCAATGTGACAGACATTGCACTCATGGCCCGTGCGGTTGAGGATGCGGGTGCAGATGCCCTTTCCCTGATCAATACCCTCATTGGTATGGCCATTGATATCCATACCCGACGGCCCAAGCTGGCCAATCGAACCGGAGGACTCTCTGGCCCCGCAATTAAACCCATTGCCTTGCGCATGGTATGGCAGGTGGCCCAGGCGGTGTCTATTCCGGTTATTGGTATTGGTGGTATCGCCACAGCAGAAGATGCCTTGGAGTTTATCCTGGCCGGAGCCAGCGCGGTGCAGGTGGGCACAGCGAATTTTTACAATCCGCGTGCTACCCAGGAGGTACTCGACGGTATCAGCGCCTATCTCCGGCAGCATCATGAACCTTCACTCCAGGCTATAGTCGGTGGGCTACATGGCTGAACAAGGCGGTGTGGCCAGTGGCCGGGGCAAAATATGTCTCTCCCTGGCTGGTGAAGATGCGGCTGCACTCATCCGCATGGCTGAGCCCCTGGTACATTTGGCAGATTTGGTTGAAATCCGTTTGGACAGTATGCGGCAGCCAGACATTGCCCCCTTTGTAGCCCGTTTTGCTCTGCCGATTTTGGTTACCAACCGGCCGCAGTGGGAGGGAGGGGCTTTCAGTGGGACAGAAGAAGAGCGTCTCCACCTACTCAACAGGGCCATGCGTACCGGTGCTGCCTATGTGGATATTGAACTGCGTACAGAAGACGCGCTGCGGAATGCCTTACTCGCCAAGGCGCATGCGCAGGGAGTGTGGCCCTTGGTCTCTTGGCACGATTTCAATACCACTCCGGATGTAGCGGATCTGCAGGCTATTTTCCATGCCATGCGCAAAAGCGGGGCCCGGAGCGGAAAGATTGTTACTACCGCTGCCTCAAGCCAAGATGCCCTGCGCCTGTTGAGCGTGCTTGAAGCAGCGCAGGCCGCCACCTTTCCCCTCAGCGTTTTTACCATGGGTACTCCTGGTCGCATCACCCGCCTGGCCACCCTCTACCTGGGTGGGCATATCAGCTATGCCGCAGCAGGCACTGTAGAGGCAACCGCACCGGGTCAACTGAGCATCAGCCACCTGCATGCACTCTGCGCTCTTTTTGAGGAGACAGCATGATTAACGGCAGCAGCAAATTGTTCGGGGTTTTGGGCCATCCAGTGGCACATTCACTCAGCCCGGCCATGCACAATGCCGCTTTCCAGGCTCGGGGCATCAACGCCGTCTATCTGCCCCTGGATGCAACAGATCTGGCAACCGCTTTTGCCGGCTTAAAAGCTCTCTCCTTTGTTGGCATATCGGTTACTGTGCCGCACAAGGTGGCCATTATCCCGTTTTTGGATGCCATTGAGCCAGTGGCGCAAAAGATTGGCGCGGTCAATACCCTGCTCTTTCATCACGATGTCAATGATGCCAATGGCAAGCTCCTGTGCACTGGGGAAAATACCGATTGGCTCGGCGCCAATCAGGCCTTGGCCGAAGTGATCGACCTGGCCGGCTCTTCGGTGCTTGTGCTGGGAGCAGGCGGCGCGGCCCGGGCCATTGGCTTTGGTCTGCAGGAGGCTGGAGCACAAATTTTTTTGCATAATCGCAGCGAAGAGCGGGGCAGGCTGTTGGCGGCAGAGTTGGGCTGTTCCTTTGTGGATACAACTGAGGTGAAGCATGTGCAGGCGGATGTGCTCGTCAATGCCACCTCTGCCGGGATGGAGCCCGAGGTCAATATCATTCCCCTGGAAGCGGAGTTGCTTGCACACTTTCAAGTGGTGATGGATATTGTCTATGCTCCGCTGCAAACCAGGCTTCTATCCGAGGCCGCAGCCCGGGGCTGCAAGACGGTTCCAGGTACCCAGATGCTGCTCTACCAGGCCACGGCCCAGTGGCGTTTGTGGCTGGGTGAAGAACCGCCCACCGAGGTCATGCGCGCCGCGCTGAACGAGGCACTGGCAGGAAAGAGAAAAAAAGCCAAGTAAAAAGTAAGCATAAAAGTGAGCACTTGATGGAGGCAGAGCAGAGCACCCACCATGAGAACCATTACTCCGGTCAACACTGTTGATGCCAGCTTGAGTGTTCCAGGGTCCAAGAGCCTGACCCAGAGGGCGCTCTTGGCCGCAGCCCTTGCGGATGGTGTTTCCCGGCTGCACAATCCCCTGGACAGTGAAGATACCCGTCTCCTCAGGGCGGCCTTACAAGAATTTGGTGTGGAGATGGATTGCCAGGATGCCCGCTGCTGGCAAGTGTACGGTTGCAGTGGTAGGTTGCATCAACCTGCTCTTCCCCTTTTTCTTGGTAACAACGGCACTGCCACTCGACTGCTTACCGCCGTGGCTGCCCTTGCCCACGGAGAGGTGCGGATTACAGGAGATGCCCGGATGGCAGAGCGGCCGATCGCACCACTGATCAGCGCTCTGCAGGGCTGGGGTGTTGCCATTGCAAGTGATCTGGATAATGGCTGCCCGCCCTTGACCATTCAGGCGCAGGGCATCCGGGGTGGAGCAACCAGACTGGTTACTGGTAAATCGAGCCAGTATCTGTCTGCTCTGCTCTTGGTGGCCCCCTATGCTGCGGAAGGTGCGGAAATCACGCTGGCCGGCCAGCTCTATTCCAAACCCTATGTGGATATGACCCTTGCGGTTATGCGGGATTTTGGCGTAGCAGTGCAGGCTGATGCGGAGCACAGTTATTTTGCTGTCTCTGCGGAGCAGGGTGGGTATAGGGGCCGTGACTATGCCATAGAAGGCGATGCCTCCAGTGCATCTTATTTTTTTGCTGCTGCGGCCATCTGCAATGGTCGGGTCAGGGTAGAAAACCTGCCTGCCACTTCTCTGCAGGGCGATGCCCAATTTGTGCACCTGCTGGAGCGCATGGGCTGTCGTATCGAATGGGAAGGTGGTGGGGTGAGCGTACAGGGCGCAGCCGAGCTACAGGGTATTGAGGCGGATATGGGTGATATGCCCGATGTTGCGCCCACCCTCGCCCTGGTGGCAGCCTTTGCCCATGGTACCACCAGTATCCGCAATATTGCCCATCTACGTGTCAAGGAAAGCGACCGGGTAAGCGTGGTAGTGCATGAACTCCGCCGCTTGGGCGTGAAGGTTGATGAGGAAGAAGATGCCATGCATATCCACGGCAAAGGAATAGCAAGTCTGCATGGGGCGCGCATCCACACCTATAATGACCATCGCATTGCCATGAGTTTTGCCCTGGCTGGTTTGCGCCTTACTGGGGTGGAGATCGAAGGGGAGGAATGCGTTGGCAAGTCTTTCCCAGACTTTTGGCAGCGTTTCCAACTCCTGGAGGGCCGCTAGCTACAGGCGCCTCAAAAACTCTGGTTGGGCTTGGGCACTGTTGCCCAGCTTGTACCTGTCAATTCGTCAACCAAAGCGGCCGGTAATGTAGTCTTCAGTGAGTTGGTGCGCCGGATTGGTAAAGATGCGGCTGGTGCGCCCCACTTCCACCAGGTCACCCAAATGGAAATAGGCGGTTCGCTGGGAAACCCGGGCAGCCTGCTGCATGTTGTGGGTAACAATGACAATGGTGTAGTGCTGCCTGAGTTCGCTGATCAAATCTTCCACCGTGGCAGTGGCAATGGGGTCGAGCGCTGAGCAGGGTTCATCCATAAGAATGATCTCGGGTCGCACCGCAATGGCCCGAGCAATGCAGAGTCGCTGCTGTTGACCACCGGAGAGACCTGTGCCAGGTTGATCCAGCCGGTCGTTTACCTCGTTCCACAATCCAGCCCTTTTAAGGGAATCTTCGACGATATCTGCAAGCTCGCTGCGGCTGTGGGCCAGGCCATGAATTTTTGGTCCATAGGCCACGTTGTCATAAATGGATTTCGGGAAGGGGTTGGGTTTTTGGAAAACCATGCCCACCTGGGCCCGCAACGGCACAACATCGATATTTTTTTCATAGATATCAAGGTCGTCCAAGCGAATTTCTCCTGTCACCCGGCAGCCGACAATCGTATCGTTCATGCGGTTCAAACAGCGCAGAAAGGTGCTTTTGCCGCAACCCGACGGTCCGATCATGGCCAATACTTCATTTTTACCGATATCAATGCTCACATTTTTGATGGCATGCTTTTCGCCGTAAAATACATTGACCGCTCGGCAGGTCATGCGTGGGTCGTCCACAAACTGCAGACCCACGGTTTCTCTGTTTTCCCTGTCGATCTTGCGACTTTTTTTTTGTACCCGACTGCCGATGTCTTCAAGAGGGGTGGCAAAGCCTTTCTGCAGGCTGGCTGTTGTTTCCAATGTGCTCATAGTGTACGCGCTCATTGCGCCAGGAATAGGAATAAAAAGAAAGGCATCACAGTAACTCGATGCATCTGTTGTAACAAATCACAACGGGGTGGTTCAACGAGTACTTTTACCACTCCTTACACGGTTTGTGGAACCTGACTATTGTCAGGAACAGACTGTTTGTCAGAATGCAGGACGCGGAACCAAGTGTTTACTTGGTTCCGCGTCTTGGTGTAGCAAGGGCAAGAGGGACTTATTCAAGCACCAGCGCCTTCAGATCTTTAGCCGTCTGGGCATTCTTCTCCCGTTCAGCTTTAGGTGCGGGGATCAGGCCTTTTTCAGCAAGATAGCCTTCTTCACCCCAAGCAGCTTCGCTGGTGAATTCGGCAAGAAATTCATTGATACCCGGAATTACCCCTGCATGCGCCTTTTTCACATAGATGAAAAGCGGACGGGATACTTTGTAGTCACCGCTGGCGATGCTGTCAAAGACCGGCGCGCTGCCTTCAATGACCGAGCCCTGCAGCTTATCGACGTTTTGATCCAGGAAGCTGAAGCCGAAAATACCCACAGCCTTGGAATTGGCTTCCAGTTTTTGCACGATCAGGTTGTCATTTTCGCCTGCATCGATGTAGGCACCATCTTCACGGATGGTTTGGCAGGTAGCTCTGTGCTTGTCTTTGTCGCTTTTCTCCAGTGCCTTGATGCTGTCAAATTCAGAACAGCCAGGCTCCATTACCATTTCAATGAAGGCATCACGGGTACCGGAGGTCGGCGGCGGACCAAGCACTTCTATATTGATATCCGGAAGTTCTGCGTTGACTTCTTTCCAGGTTTTGTAGGGATTGGCAACAAACTTGGTTGGGTCATTCGGGTTGGGTACTTCCTTGGCCAGGGCAAGGTACAGATCCTTGCGGCTCAGTTTCAGCTGATCGGCTTTCTTGCTGTTGGCAAGAACAATGCCATCATAGCCTACCTTGATTTCAACAATTTCCTTTACCCCGTTTTTTTCGCAGTTTTCTACTTCGCTCTTTTTGATGCGACGGGAGGCATTACTGATATCTGGCGTATCAACGCCACTGCCGGCACAAAACAGTTTGAAACCGCCTCCACTGCCGGTGGATTCGATTTTTGGCGTTTTGAATGCAGTAGTTTTGCCAAATTGTTCGGCTACTGCTGTAGAGAAAGGGTACACGGTTGATGAGCCTACAATGGAGATGTAGTCCCGGCCACCACTCGCTGCCTGTGCCTGTGCTGCACCAAGCATGAGCAAGCTTGCTGCAGCAAGGCTGACGGTTTGTTTCAGCATGATGATCTCCTTAAAAAAAATGATTTATGTTTGACAAAAAAACTGAGTGAAACATACAGAGGCAATGTTACGATTTGGTTAACCATCGATTATAAGTAGATTACCAGCGGCGCTCGAAGCGGTTACGCAGGTAAACGGCGGTGGCGTTCATGATCAGCAGCACCGTCAGGAGAACCATGATGGCAGCGGAAGTACGCTCGATAAAACCTCGTTCTGGTGAGTCGGCCCAGAGGTAAATCTGTACAGGCAGCACTGTGGCCGGATCCTGCAGCCCTTGGGGCACATCAACGATAAAAGCGACCATGCCAATCATCAATAGCGGTGCAGTTTCTCCCAGGGCCTGGGCCATGCCGATGATCGTGCCGGTAAGCATGCCGGGCAGAGCCAGGGGCAGGACATGATGGAGAATCATCTGCATCTTGGATGCGCCAATACCCAGGGCTGCTTCCCGAATAGAGGGCGGCACCGCCTTCAGGGAGGCCCGGCTGGCAATGATGATGGTGGGCAGGGTCATCAGGGTGAGCACCAGGCCGCCGACAATAGAGGAGGAGCGGGGTAGGCCGAAAAAGTTGAGGAAGACAGCCAGGCCCAGCAGGCCAAAGATGATGGACGGTATGGCTGCCAAGTTGTTGATGTTGACTTCAATGAGATCAGTAAAGGTGTTTTTTGGTGCGAATTCTTCAAGATAGACCGCTGCAGCCACACCTATGGGAAAGGAAAGCATCAAGGTGACCATGAGGGTGTAAAACGAGCCCATAATAGCCCCGCGTACCCCGGCCAGTTCTGGTTCCCGTGAATCTCCGTTGCGGAAAAATGCACCATTGAACTGTTTTTCCAGGCGGCCATCTTCAACCAGAGTATGGATCCAGACAAGCTGCTGGTCACTCAGACGGCGCATAGCTTCGGGCACATCCCGGGGGGTGTGTCCCTTGATCAGCATGTCCACCTCATCGTCGGCAGGAAGCCAGAGTGATCGTGTGGTGCCGATGATTTCAGGGCTGCTGATGACCATGTCCTGTAGGGCAAAGGCCGCGCCGCTACTCATGAGTCGGTTGAGCTGGAGTCGGTTGCTGCGGCCTTCTACATCGGGAAACATCCGCTGCATGGAGTCACGCACCAGTGCCCCATAGTTGGCATTGGTCAGGTTTTTCACATCCAGGCGGACCGGGTCGAAATACACATCTAAGCGGATGTGGGTCTGCTGGAAGGCTGTCCATCCTTTTAAGAAGATGGTGCCAAGAAGTACTATGAGAAACAGCATGGTCAGGACAATGGCACACAGGCCAAGCAGCCGAAATCTGCGTTCCTTACCGTAGCGTTTCGGTAGGCTGCGCAACACCTGTGCTGTTGTGGAAGTGGAAAGTTCAGGGTTCATGGCTCATAGTTCACAGGGGCAGGCAGGGATTATTCGTATTCCTCGCGGTACTTGCGCACCACGTAGAGGGCGATCACGTTCAGTGCCAGGGTTACCACAAAGAGCAGTAAACCCAGGGCAAAGGCAGCCAGGGTTTTGGGGGTGTCGAATTCCTGGTCACCGACCAACAGGGTGACTATCTGCACGGTCACCGTAGTGACCGCCTGCAAGGGATTGAGTGTGAGGTTGGCAGCCAGTCCCGCAGCCATGACCACAATCATGGTTTCACCAATGGCGCGGGAAACCGCCAACAAAATCGAACCAACAATACCGGGCAGAGCTGCTGGAATAACCACGTTTTTGATGGTTTCGCTTTGGGTGGCACCCAGGGCATAGGAGCCGTCACGCAGGCTTTGGGGAACCGCGTTGATGATGTCGTCGGAAAGGGAGGAGACAAAGGGGATGATCATAACTCCCATAACCAGCCCGGCTGCCAGCGCACTTTCCGAGGCCACTGACAGGCCGATGCTCGCACCGAGACCACGGATGGTCGGAGCAACCACCAGGGCTGCGAAAAATCCGTAGACCACGGTGGGTACACCAGCCAGAATTTCCAACATTGGCTTAACTACTTTACGGAAATTTGGTCCGGAATATTCAGATAGATAGATGGCAGAGAGCAGGCCAAAGGGTACGGCAATGGACATGGCAATGGCCGAGATCAGGAAGGTGCCGGCAAGCACCGGGATCGCACCAAAGCTACCTGTGCCCATCTGGTCGGGACGCATGGCCATCTGTGGGCTCCATTTGAGGCCAAAGAGAAAATCAAAAAATGGAACCTGTTGAAAAAAACGGATGGATTCAAAAATAACGGAAAGGACAATGCCCAAGGTGGTGAAGACCGCGATGGTAGAACACAGGGTCAGGCTGATCTCCACCGCCTTTTCCACCTTGTTGCGGGCCCGCAGTCCGGGATTGATCCGCGAATATGCCCAGATAGAGCCGAGTATCGCGCTGCTGAGAACGACCACGGCAAGGGCGACATTGGCGATCTGGCGCATGCCAGTGTAACGATCTGCCGCAAGTTGCAGGGCTGGATCGATTTCCCGGTGGAACATATTGCCGCTGAGCAGGTTGCGCAGATCATTGATTGCCAGGTTCATTTCACTGGGGCTCAGCTCGCCTCTGGCCTCGATGACACTTTGCATGGCATAGCTGATGAGCAGGTTGCCTGAAAAAAATTGCCAGCAGCAGAAAATGATAAAGGCCGGAATGGCACACCAGAGCGCCACAAGTATACCATGGTAGCCTGGACGGGAATGGAGACGGACGCTGCCGGTCTTTTTACTCAGGGCAAAGGCCCGGCTTCGACCGAGCCAGTAGGCCATGGATGAGAGCACAAGGAGAACGGCTATGAGCAAAGATGGGGACATGGCGCCGATTCTTTATGGGATTCTTTATGGATAAGGAGGAAAGGAGGGGTGTTTCCCGGAAAACTCTTGTGCACACTCTTATAGCTTGCCAGTTACAGACTTATTTTGAAATTGTTAGGATTGTGTTAGCTTTCTTGCGCTGCCGATGGAGATGTGGTTAAAAAAACATGAACGGTGCAGCCGGGCATGATGTACAGGCTATGCTGCTTGCAAAGGCTCAAAAAGCTGGATCATGGCAAGAGAGTTTGCATAAACAATCGTTTGTGCAGGTAGTTGCACGAGAGGAGAAAATCATGGCGAAATGCATAGGAGTGCTGACTGCAGGTGGGGATAGCCCCGGTCTCAATGCCGCTATCAGGGCTATCGGCAACAGTGCCCTCAAGGCCTATGGGATGCGGGTAATCGGCTTCCGTGACGGCTTCCGTGGCCTAATGGAAAACCGGTGTATCCCCCTGGAAGGAGACATCCTCTCCGGTATCCTCACCCTGGGCGGTACTATTTTAGGCACCAGCCGCGACAAGCCGCATAAGATGCCGGTGGGCGACAAGGTACAGGACATGACCGAGGTGATGATCGACAATTACCGCCGCCATAACCTGGAGGCCCTGGTATGCATAGGTGGGGGCGGCACCCAGAAAAACGCCTATCGCCTCTCCCAACTGGGCATGAACATCGTCACTCTGCCGAAAACCATTGATAACGACGTGGCCGTGACCGATATCACCTTTGGTTTTGATACAGCCCTGTCCATAGCCACCGATGCCATTGACCGGCTCCATTCCACGGCCCACAGTCATCACCGCATCATTGTGGTGGAAATCATGGGGCACAATACCGGTTGGTTGGGATTGGGCGCAGGTTTGGCCAGCGGAGCGGATGTCATTCTCATTCCAGAAATTCCGTATGATGTCAAGCAGGTGGCCGAGGCCATCCGAAGGCGGCGGCACCGGGGCAAAAATTTCAGCATTGTGGCCATCTCCGAGGGAGCGCTTTCCTTGGAGGATGCAGAGACACTTGCCAAGCTGCAGGAGGAGAAAAGGGCTGCCAAGGAAGAAAGAGATGTCAAGCGGAGGAAAAAAGTCGATGCAGCGCTGGAGGAATTCCGGCTCAGGCAGGCGACCAATACCTTGCGTCTTTCCCGCGAGTTGGAAAAATTGACCGGTCTGGAAAGTCGGGTAACAATCCTTGGCCATTTGCAGCGCGGTGGCACACCCAGTGCCGCCGACCGCATTCTTGCCACTCGCCTGGGTATTGCCTGCGCCGAAGCAATCCATGATCAGCGCTTTGGTTGTATGGTGGCGGTCAAGGGAGAGGGCACCGCCTTGGTGCCACTGAGCGAGGTGGTGGGCAAGCTCAAGCTGGTGCCCCTGGATCATCCTTGGGTGCGGGCCGCCTTGGAAACCGGAGCTTGCCTGGGTAACGCCAGATATTAGATGAATGAGACGATCCGGAGATCAAGCTCCAGCTCATCCGCAAAGGAAGCAGGGTAAATACAACCAGGTTGGTACAGCCGCATTAGCAACCGTGTTCAGTCTGTCGTGCCTTCCTCATCGTCCAGGTTGCGGACGATTTCTCCGTCAACCAGGTAAATAACCTCTTCGGCGATATTTTTTACACGGTCTCCCACCCGCTCCAGATGACGGGAAATGAGGTAGAGATTGATGAGCGAGGCTGCGTTGCCCGGTTGGAGTTGAATTTCCCCCACCACGCTCTGGTAGGCTGCGTCGCGCAGGGCATTGACCTCTTCATCCATGAAGAAAATCCGCCGAGCAAGCTCGGCGTCTTCAGTCACCAGGGCATTGAGGCTGGTCTGTAGCATATCAAGGGCCTTGGCTGCCATGGGGGTATAGTCGACAATGGGGGTGAACTCTTCGTTCTTCTTTTTGTTGATAGTCACCACCCGTTTGGCGATATTCACCGCAAGGTCGGCAATGCGTTCCAACTCGTTGTTGATCTTGATGATAACCACCAGAAGGCGTAAGTCGCGTGCCACTGGTTGGTGCAGGGCTATCAGCTTCAAGCACTCCTCTTCAATGCGCACCTCCATGTCATCGACCTGCCAGTCAGAGGCCATAATTTTCTGAGCTTCGGCCTCGAAATCACTTTGATGGATAATCATGCAGGCCCGGCGCAGACGGTCTTCCACCATGGTGCTCAGTTCGAGAATCATTCTCTTTATTTTGTCAATTTCCCGGTGAAAAAACATGTGCCTTGCCACCGTCTACCTCCTTCTGCTGTGCTAACTGTCAAAACGATATCGTGCAAACAATGGCCCATTCTTGTTTTTTTTTGGTTAAGTCCAGATTAGGGGATTGTTTGCTTATCCTGTTTCCAGGGTCAGGGCATTGAGCTTGTTTTAAAGATACATTATGTTGATCGTGAGACAAAGTTCAAGGATAAGGAGGGTGACACGTGAAAAAACCTCGTATTCTCGTGGTTGAAGATGATACTGATATCCAACAGCTGGTGAGTTACAATCTGGTTAAATCGGGTTTTAATGTGAGTTGTGCCGATAGTGGCGAGGAGGCGCTTGCCCTGCTCGATCAGGAGCAAGTGGATGCCATGGTGCTGGATTTGATGCTGCCCGGCAAGGACGGCAATGAAGTCTGTCGCACCGTACGTAGCCAGGAGGCCACCAAGTTGCTGCCCATTATCATGCTGACCGCCAAAGGCGAAGAGGATGATATTGTCAGTGGGCTGGACAGCGGCGCAGATGATTATGTGACCAAGCCCTTTAGTCCGCGGGTGCTTATTGCGCGTATTGAAGCGGCCCTGCGCCGCAAGAGTGAGCCTGCGCCGGATGATGACGGTCAGGTCAGTGTTTTTTCGCGCCATTCCCTGGAAATCCATCCGGGTAGGCACGAGGTGCGGGTGAGCGGCGAGGAGGTTCAGTTGACCGCATCGGAGTTCACCATCTTAGAGCTCCTGGCATCACGACCGGGTTGGGTTTTTTCGCGGCAGCAGATTATTGATCAGATTCGTGGCTACGATTACAGTATTACCCCTAGGGCCGTGGATGTGCAGATTTTTGGCCTACGCAAAAAGCTGGGTAGTTCTGGCAGCTGTATTGAAACCGTGCGTGGCATTGGTTACCGTCTGCGGGACTGAGTTTGGTGGCTCCTGTTTTTTCCCCGATTTTTTTCCTCCATGTATAGGTTCACGGGTTTTTGTGCAACCATTTCCCTAAACGGCATATTCCAGGTTGGCCATGCGTAAACTTCGCTTGTTTTGGCAGATTTTTCCTGTCTGCGTTGGCATTTCTCTTGTTTCTATCCTGCTGGTGGGCTGGCTGGCCAGTACCACTGGGCATGATTTCTATATCAAAGAGCTGAACCGGGATCTGCGCGAACGAATTCGGCTGCTGCAGCCCACCATCACCGCCCTGGTGGAACACGGCACAAACGAACAGTTGCAGGATTTTGTTCGCCGCACCGGCCGGCGGGCCTCGACTCGTATTACCGTCATTTCTGCCAATGGCACGGTGCTTGCCGATTCCAGCGAAGACCACATGCTTATGGATGATCATGCCGTCAGACCAGAGGTCTCCATGGCCTTGGCTGGCAGCGAGGGTTTCTCGGTACGCAGGAGTAAGACGTTGCGTGAATCCATGCTCTACGTAGCCTTGCCCCTGGTGATGGGCGAAGAACAGTCGCCAGGGGTTTTGCGACTGGCTATTCCCACTGCAGGCTATACGCAACTGAGCAAATCTTTTACCAACAAACTTATCCTCATCTGCCTGGCTGTGCCGGTGTTGGCCGCCATTCTTTCGGGGATCAGCGCCCGCCGTATCAGCCGTCCGCTGGAAGAGATGAAACGTGGGGCCGAGCAATTGGCGATCGGCCGTTTTGATCTGCCCACCCGCATCAATGTGGATAATATGACCGTGGAAATGGCTGGGCTGGCCAATTCCATCAACAAGATGGCCGAGCAGATCAACCAGCGTGTGCGGGTCATCATCCAGCAGCGTAACGAACTGGAAGCCGTGTTTTCAGGGATGGCCGATTCGGTGGTGGCCATTGATGCCAACAAAGACATTATCCGTATGAACCAGGCGGCTTCAACCCTGTTTGGTCTGCCAGCAGACACGGTCAAAGGTAGGCCTGCCCAGGGCGTGCTCCGTAATACTCAGCTGCTTGAACTCATTGATATCACCTTGGCCCATAACAGCCAGCAGGAGCGGGAGGTCATAGTGTTCAGCGGTACCGACCCCATCACTCTGCAGACACACGCTCTGCCCCTGCGCGATGAAAAAAACAACTGTAACGGTGTACTCTTGGTGATGAACGATCTCACCAAGCTCAATCGTCTGGAAAATATCCGTCAGGATTTTGTTGCCAATGTATCCCATGAATTGAAAACGCCCATAACCGTTATCAAGGGCAATATCGAAACCCTGCTCGATGGTGCCCTGGAGGAAACAGAGACGGCCCGCGGGTTTTTGCAGGCAGCCGCAGTGCAGACCAACCGGCTGGACGCCATTATCGACGACCTGCTGATCCTGTCGCGCATTGAGGATAAAAGTGGTCAGGAAAAAATTGTTCTCCTGCCAGCGCCAGCACATGTGGTGCTGGCAAGTGCAGTGGAGGCCTGCGTCCCCTTGGCTGCGGAAAAGGACATCTGTTTGGAAACTGACTGCGCGCCGGATGTGGATGTGCCCATGAACCAACCTCTCCTTGAGCAGGCGCTCATTAACTTGCTCAAGAACGCCATTGCCTACAGTCCGGCCCAGGCTGTGGTGTCTTTACGTTGCTGGGTCAACAAAAGAGCAGAGGGCGGCTCCACATTCCATTTCAGTGTGAGTGACAAAGGGCCGGGTATTGGCAAGGAACATCTGCCACGCATTTTTGAGCGCTTCTATCGCTGCGATAAGGCCCGCAGGCGCGACATGGGCGGCACCGGCCTGGGGCTGGCCATTGTCAAACACATTGTGCAGACCCATAAAGGGACAGTGGAGGTGGAAAGTATTGTTGGCAAGGGGTCTACCTTCACTATCACCCTGCCGGATCTGGATACGACAGCAGCGGAGAAAGGGGAAGCAGGAGCAGCGTAGAGCGGATATCTTGGGACGAAGAGCTATAAAAAGCTCTAGAACTAGTTCGTACGGCTAACCTGGCACAGCTTTCCTGGAGCAAAGATACTTGTCAAAAGTATCATGCAACACTGCCCTGCCAGTACCAACAGCGCCACCTTGACCATTTCATCTCTGGGCAAAGAAGGGACTGTTCCAACCCAGATCAGCAGAGTGAATGGTAACCGGCTGAGCAAGCTTGTACCCTGTGCACCGTTTGCGCGCATCTTTTTCTCTACGTGTTTTTTCATAACAGTATCCAGCGCAGCATGCTGCACAAAAGCGCGCCCAGGATAGCTGTACCCAGCATGAGGTTGCAGGCACGGGCGATGTCTGCCACGCGTACAGGGGAAAAGCCTGTGCCCAGCCACGGCTTGGACACAAGCACCCCACCATAATAGTTTGGTCCGCCCAACTGGCGCGCCAGGGCACCGGCAAAGGCAGCCTCTGCATAACCGGCATTGGGACTGGCATGGTGACTGCCTTCATGCCAAGCCGTGCTGAAGGATTGCCGCGCTGAAAGACCCGGCAACACAGCTGCAACCAGGCTGATGAGAACCACACTCAGCCTCGCGGGCAACCAATTGACGACATCATCGATGCGGGCGGCTGGTCGGCCAAAGAGCAGGTAGCGTTCGTTTTTGTAGCCCACCATGGAATCCAGGGTATTGGTCATCTTGTAGGCCAAGGCCAAAGGAGCACCGCCCAGTAGCGCAAAAAACAGCGGCGCGAGCACGCCATCCACCAGGTTTTCGGCCACGGTTTCCACTGTGGCCCGGGCAATGTCGTCGCCGCCATAGCGCTCCACATCCCGTCCAACAATCAGGCGCACGGCATTTTTTGCCGCATCCACCTGGCCTGCTGCCAGCAGGGTATGGATTTCCATGCCAGCCTGGTGGAGGGAGCGCGCAGAAAAGCAAAAGAAGAGCAAAACAGTTTCCACCACAAAACCAGCCAGCGGGTGCACGCCCCAGGCCAGCCAGGTGAGGCCCAGACCGACTGCGTAGCTCAGTGCGATAAGGGCAAGCGCAAAGCTGGCGCCGGCGAGCAGTGGTGAAGAGATGCTGCGGCGAAACCAGGGCTCGGCACGGACAATGGCCTTGCCCATTATCCGCACGGGATGGGGCCAGTTGGGCGGATCGCCCAAAAGCAGGTCAAGGAGAAAGGCGCAGGGCAGAGCAGCCCAGGCAAGCCAAAGTGGCTCCATACTCATGCGTTTTTTGCTGTGTTCTGCAGCAGTTCCTGCAAGGCACTGGCAAAGCGTGCATTGGCAGTGCTTTCTTTCAGGGCCATTCGGATATAACTGTTATCCAGTCCGTGGAAATTGGCACAGTTGCGGATCAATATGCGTTTTTCCAGCATGGCTTGGCGCACTGTTTCTGCCTGTAGAAAGGAGGGTAGGCGCATAAGCACAAAAGAGGTAGTGGAAGGGATCAGCTGCAAACCTTTGCTCTCTTGTGTGCCCGGCAGGTGCAGGCGTTTTTGGAGCAGTTCTTTTTCCTTTTGGATATACCCATGCGTTTGCTCGACAAAACGCTGCACCTCTTTCTGATTGGCACTCACAAAGTGCATGGCTTCCTGGGCCAGGGTGCTCAGGCTCCAGGGCTGTGCCAGGGCACGAAAATGGGTGAGCACATCGGGATGCGCAACAAGGAAGCCTGTGCGCAGGCCGGGCATGGCGAATATTTTAGAGCCTGACCAGAGTACCAGGAGATTTGCTGCCTTTTGGAGTGCGGCGAGGCTGCCCCGCAGTACAGGCTCTGCAAAGGGCAGATACGAAGTGTCGATGATGCAGCGCAGCCTTGGATGGCGGTGGGCCAAGCCGGCCAGCTCGGCCAGGGGGATCAGCTGGCCACTGGGGTTGTTGGGTGTGCACAGGAAAAGGGTGTCATACTGCGGTAAGAACGGCTCCAATTCGGCAAGATCCAGGTGGAACTGCGCACTGGCCCGGGTGGGAAAAAAATCTGGCTTCAGCCCGTGCTGGCGACAGGCATCGGCATAATCGGCATAGGTTGGGGTAACGATCAGCACCCGTTGGCTTTTCAGGGCCTTGCAAGCACTGTAGATGAACTGGGTGGTGCCTGCACCTGCAAGGATATGTGCCGGGTCGAGGTCGAGCAGGATGGCCAGGTCGGCACAGGCACCGGCAGCATCCACCTCAGGCAGGGATTGCAGTCTATGCAGATATTTTTGCAGATGGGCGAGCAGACCGGGCAGAGCTCCCAGCGGATTGATATTGCTGCTCATGTCGGTCAACTCTTCCGGCTGACAGCCGAGTTCCCTGGCCAGGGCAAAGATATTTCCCCCGTGTCCGTACATTATATACATTTCCTCAAGGCAGGTGGCAGTAAGGCACAAATTGCCTGCATATCCA
This sequence comes from Desulfobulbus sp., assembly GCA_040776885.1. Lineage (GTDB taxonomy): Bacteria > Desulfobacterota > Desulfobulbia > Desulfobulbales > Desulfobulbaceae > Desulfobulbus. The sequence continues at coordinate 70,241 of JAXGZR010000004.1, forward strand.
GATGAGCAAGCGCGTGCTCGGCCAGCTGTTCGTAGGCCTGATCGCGCTCATCTGGGCCATGGCCCTGCGTTGGGTCGAGTAAGAGCGCCACCGAGTGCAGGCCAATGGTATCCAGCCACTTACGGGTGATGGCCGGGCGGTCAAACAGGCCGTGGATATAGGTGCCCAGCACGCGTCCGTCTGCGCTGCGGCAGCCGTCTGTATCGCTGCACGCTTTCTTGTTGCGGGCCAGCACCGAAAAAAGCTGGCTGCCTGCTGGTACGGTACTACTGCCCATGTGGATTTCATAACCCATTCCCTGGGCTTCATCCCAGGCAAAGCGGGTGCGGGTGGTGGTCTTTGGGCTTTGCAGCCGGGTTTGCACCGGCAGCATGGCCAGGCCCTTGCTGCTGCCCGCATCCCCTTCATAGCCGTTGGGATCCTGCACCTCTTCGCCCAGCATCTGAAAGCCACCGCATACGCCCAGGATGTGCCCGCCGGCAGCACGGTACGCGTGGAGTTGGTCTGCCCAGCCAGACTGGTGCAGCCAGGCGAGATCGCTGCGGGTACTCTTACTGCCCGGGATGATGACCGCGGCACAGTGGCTCAAATCTTGTGCTGTGCGCACGTAGACCAACTGGCAGCCGGGCAGTCGGCCCAGGGGATCAAAGTCGGTGAAATTGGAGATGTGCGGCAGGCGGATAACGGCAAAAAGTGCTTTGTTTGTTTGAGTAGGCAGGCGTCCGGCTGTCTGCTCGACCACCACGGCATCCTCTGCCTCAATATGGAAATGGTTGAACCAGGGCAACACCCCGAACACACTCTTGCCGGTTCGTTGTTCGATCCACTCTATTCCTGGCTGGAACAGGGAAAGATCCCCCCGAAAACGGTTGATGATAAAGCCGCGGATGCGTGCCTGCTCCTGGGGGTGCAAGCAGGCCAGGGTGCCGACAATTTGTGCGAAGACTCCGCCTCGGTCAATATCGGCCACCAAAATGACCGGCGCATCTACCTGGGCTGCAGCGCGCAGGTTGACAATGTCGTGCTCCAGCAGATTCACTTCGGCACAGGAACCAGCCCCTTCCATGACAATCAACTCGTGACGAGCGCGCAGTCTGTCCAGGGCGCAGCAGCTTTCGCTGAAGAGTTCCTCCTTTTTCTGGTAGTAACTGCGCGAGGTGGCATCCATCCAGGGGCGGCCATGAAGAATCACCTGGGAGCCAATATCGCTCACCGGCTTGAGCAGCACCGGGTTCATGTCGGTGTGTGGAGCAATACGGGCGGCTTCGGCTTGAACAATCTGGGCCCGGCCCATCTCCAAGCCCTCTGGAGTCACTCCGGAGTTGTTGGACATGTTTTGTGCCTTGAAGGGGGCTACGTCAATACCCATATTGCTGAAGATACGGCACAGGGCAGCGGTGACAATGCTTTTACCCACATCCGAGCCTGTGCCGAGTACTGCTAGGCAGGCGGCTTTTTTTTGTGTTGTAGACGAAAGTGCGGATAACCGGGCAGTTTGGTGGGGCATGGTGGCTTGGCAGGTATGCCATGCTGCCTGTAGACAGCATGATCTTCTCTTGAAAGAATACAAAATTCGGTTTATGCACCACCTGATATCCAGCAGGCGCAAGTGGCGCTACTCCAAACATTGTTCTTGCCCTGTTTTGTCCCTTAATTCAATACAAAGTTTTGTGCGATGACCATGGAAGAGGAACGTTTTGATCAACTGTTTGAAGAAAAAAAGACCCAGCATGCACGGCTCAAACCAGGCGACAGGGTGGAGGCACTGATTGTCGGCATAAGTGGAGAGCATGTGTTTCTGGATGTGGGCGACAAGAGCGAAGGTGTACTCAGTGCGGCAGAGCTGCGCGATGCGGCGGGTGAACTCACGGCAACGGTGGGAGAGCGGCTGCAGGTGTATTTTCTCTCCAGCCGGGGCGGTGAGAGCGTCTTCACCACCAGGCTTGGTTCTGGCCAGACCAGTGTGCGTGAACTGGAAGAGGCCTTTGCCGCAGGCATCCCGGTGGAGGGTACGGTCAGTGCCGAGATCAAGGGCGGCTTTGCAGTGATGCTGGCCGGCCAGCGCTGTTTCTGTCCCTATTCGCAAATGGATATCCGCCGGGTTGAGTCGGCCGAGGACTACCTGGATAAGACCTTTACGTTCAAGATCATAGAATTCGGCCAGCAGGGGAAAAATATCCTGGTTTCAGCCCGGGCTGTACTGGAAGAGGAGCGCCAGGAGCAACGGCAACGCCTGCAGGAAGAACTGCGCGAAGGTATGCAGATCTCCGGCACAGTTACCTCTTTGCGCGATTTCGGTGCCTTTGTCGATATCGGTGGGGTGGATGGGCTTATTCCCATTGGTGAGTTGGCCTGGGGGCAAATCGAGCGGGTGGAGGATGTGCTGGAACGCGGCCAGCAGGTCGAGGTGATCGTGAAGAACCTGGATTGGGAGCGCGACCGCATCTCTTTGAGTCTGCGGGAGACAACCCCCAGCCCCTGGGAGCAGGCCAGTACACGCTATCCTGTGGGGTCAGTGCATCAGGGCCGGGTGGTGCGGCTCACCCCCTTTGGTGCCTTTGTCACCCTGGAGCCTGGGCTCGATGGCCTGGTGCATATTTCCAAGTTGGGAGCGGGTCGCAAGTTGAATCACCCGCGGGAGGTGCTGGAAAGTGGGCAGGAGCTGACTGTGCAGGTAGAGGCAGTGGATGCGGAGCAAAAGCGCATTTCCCTGGCTCCGGAAGATTATCAGCCACCAGAAAAGGGGAGAGGCAGGGAACACAAGGCAGACTATACGCCGCCTCCGTCCAGAGAACCGGTTTCCATGGGTACCTTGGGTGATTTGTTGAGCAAGGCCCAGCAAAAAAAACGTAAAAAATAACCCCTGCTAGGGTTAAGCCGTACCAGGCAGCCTGCGGCGAGCGAATTCAAACATGATGATGGCCGCAGCCACCGAAGCGTTGAGCGAGTTGAAGGAGCCTGCCATGGGAATGGTGATGAGTTGGTCACAGCGCTTTTGTACCAAGGGACGAATACCCTTGCTTTCCCCGCCAATGACCAGGCAGGTGGCGTCGGGAAAATCGATAGTGTAAAGGGAATGGGCGCAGGGATCCACCACTGCCCCAAAGACCCAGTAGTTTTGCTCTTTGAGTTGCTGCAAGGTTTCGGCAATATTACCCACCCGGCACAGCTGCAGATGACTGATGGCTCCAGCCGAACTTTGCGCCACAGTACCGCTGATGATGGCGCTTCGCTCTTTGGGCAAAATGATACGACTGAAACCGGCAGCCAGGGCAGAACGTAGGATGGAGCCCAGGTTGTGCGGATCCTGAATACAGTCGAGCACTAAAAGAGGCGGCGGGCAAGTGGTTCCGGTCTCGGTTGCGAGCAATGCTTCCAGGGGAAGATAGGTGGTGGCAGCCAGACGAGCGCTCACCCCTTGATGGCGACAGTTTTTGGGTGTGCCCAAGCGTTCTGCAGGCACAAAACGTAGGAGAATGCCGCGTTGCCGTGCGCTGTCTATAATTTCCTGCAGGCGCGGCCCGGCCTTGCCCTGGACGACCAACACTTCGTGCACACCCTGATCCGGATTGCGCAGAACCTCCAGTACCGGGTTGATGCCCCAGATCAGAGCTTCGCTCGCTTCAGCGGCGCTTGCGCTGTGGCCATCGTCTGTGCCAGGCGCGGGCCTGTGTGCTGTTTTCCTTTGTTTCCTCACCACAATACCATCCTACCAGACCATTTGCACCGGGCTCCCGTTTGGGTTGCGGCGCTGGCGCAGGCGTTCGGCAATAATAATGCTACGAAAACCCTCCACCGCCGTCTCGAGCTGATCGTTGACCAGGAGATAGGTGTATTCCGGTGCACAGGTCAATTCTTTGCGGGCATTTTCCAGACGCAGGGCGTAACTTTCCTCCTTTTCCGTGGCACGGCGGCGCAGGCGTCGGGCGAGAGCGTCCAGGGAGGGCGGGCAGAGAAAGATACTGATTGCATCATTCCTGCGCTTCTGCACCTGCCTGGCACCCTGTACATCAATATCAAGCAGGATGTCCATTCCCTGCTGCAGCCTCTTTTCCACCTCTACCACACCGGTGCCGTACAGATTGCCATGTACCTCGGCCCATTCCAAAAAACCAGAGGGTTGTTGGTCGCGCAGGGCAAGGAAGGCCGCAGTCTCGGTGAAGTGGTAATGGACGCCGTCTTCTTCCCCGGGCCGGGGTTTTCTGGTGGTGTGTGACACGGAAAAAGCCAGGCCTGGCATATTCTCAAGCAACCTGCGCATGAGGGTGGATTTGCCGCTGCCAGATGGCCCGGAAAGGATGAAAAGCCGTCCCTGGACGGTCATTTTTCGTTCTCCAGTTTGTCCAGCCGCAGGGTAGGGTTGCGCTCTTCCCTGGCCAGTATCGCCAGTCGCTGGGCAATGGTTTCCGGCTGCACCGAGGAGAGCACCAAATGGCCTGAATCGAGAATGAGGATGGACCTGGTGCGTCGTCCTTCGGTAACGTCAATGATCTTTTTTTCCTGGCGGGCCTCGTCCCTGAGTTTGCGGATGGGCGAGGAGCCCGGATTGACCACCGCAAGGATGCGGTTAACTTTTACTGCATTACTAAAACCAACAGGTAATAGATAATTATTCATGGTTGGTGATCGGGTTGGTTTCTGTAGGGAGAGCAGCGAACGTCGCTGTGTGGCTTCATCAATGCTTATTCGATGTTTTGTACCTGTTCCCTGATTTTTTCTATCTCGTTTTTCATCTCCACGCCCAGTTGGGCAATACCGGCATGATTGATCTTGGAAGAGAGGGTGTTTACTTCCCGCAGAAATTCCTGCAGAAGAAAATCAAGCCGACGACCAACCGCCTCGTCCAGGTCAAGAAAATGGTGAAATTGCTGGATATGGCTGCGTAGCCTGGTGATTTCTTCGCTGACATCGCTCTTGTCCGCCATGATGGCGCATTCCTGTGCCAAACGCATGGGATCCAGATCAACACCGCTCAGCAGCTTGGCCAGCCGCTCCTTGAGTTCGCTGTGTCGCAGGTGCAGCAGTTCAGGAATCTGGGTATCGATACGGGCCACCAGCTCACTAAACACCTGCAGTCGCTGTTTTACATCCTGTTGCAGCGCCAGTCCCTCTTGGAGACGCATCTGTTCGCAGGCCTGCAGTGCGTTGCTTAAGGCCCTGCTTGCCAATACCCACTCTGCTTCCAGATCAGGCGGTTGCTCTTCCATACTGATAAGATCGCGCAGGCCGAGCATGTCGGCCAACTGTATGCTGCCATGCAGGCCAAAGTCACGCTGCAGGCTTTCCAGGCAGGCGTGGTACTGTTGGGCCAGCTCCTGGTTGATCTTCAGGTGGGCCTGTATTTGGGTCGCACCGCTTACGTTCAGGTACACCTCCACCCGGCCACGGACCAGGCGCTCGGCCACCATTTTTCGAATAGGTTCTTCAAAACCGGGAAAGGCCCGTGGCAGGCTTATTTTTTGATCAAGAAAACGATGGTTGACCGTGCGGATCTCCGCAACCCAAAGTCGTTCCGGGCCGCCGGCTTCGCCCCGGCCAAATCCTGTCATACTGCGGGCAGACATACACGCACACCTTGGGAAAGAGAGGAGGACGCCGGCAGTTGTGCCAGTCCGTCAGGGAGTTACAGTTGACTGCCCGCAAGGGCTGCCAGGAGTTCTGTTACGCTTACAGCGGCTGTGCCCACCTTGCCCACCACCACGCCTGCAGCATGGTTGGCGAGCATGGCCGCCTGGGTCATGCTTGCACCACTTGCCAGGCCAAGGGTGAGGGTGGCGGCCACGGTGTCTCCTGCACCAGTGACATCAAAGACTTCCTTGGCCATCGTGGGGATGAGCACCATGGGGGCAGAACCTTCAAGCAGAGCCATGCCGGCTTCTCCACGGGTGATGAGCACTGCGTTGCAATCGATTTCCTCCTGGATGGCGCGGGCCGCAGCCAGGAGATTTTCTTCGCCGCGGATGACCAGGGAAGACATGTGCATGGCTTCGAGATGATTGGGGGTGATAATGGTTGCCCCCACAAAAAGAGGCATATTGACCGGCTTTGGGTCTACCACCAGGGGGAGCGACCGGCCGCTGAGTTGTCGTTCCCGCATAAGAGCACGGTGCAGGGTTTGCATGGTGCTTTCATTGATCATGCCCTTGGCATAATCGCTGACCATGACCGCATCAAAGCGGTGCAGATTGTGCTCCAAAAAATCAACCAGTTGTTGCAGGGACGAACTTGGCGGTGTGCCGTGTTCCTCCTGGTCAATGCGGACAATCTGCTGCCCCTGGGCCAATACCCGGGTTTTTAGCGTGGTGGCGCGCGCTCCCCGGACAATGCCTCTGTCCGCATCCTGAAAGCGAGCCAGCAACTCCAGCACCTTGTCACCCATGGCATCCTCGCCAATTAGGCCGCAAAGTTCGGCTTTTCCTCCCAGGCTGGCAATATTGCTCAGCACATTGGCACTGCCACCAAGCAGGTATTCCTCCTTCTGCACATTGACCACCGGCACTGGTGCTTCAGGAGAGATACGGGAGACATGACCCCAGAGAAAATGGTCGAGGATGATATCCCCGATCACCAGAACGCGAAGCCCGGCAAATCGGGGAACTAGAGCTTGTAAATCCGGCATCTGAATGCGGAGTTGCCTGTATGACCAGGGAGGCAGGTTATTTCATGGCCCTGTCGAGGGCCTTGATAACCTCATTGGTAATGTCATGCTGGCCGCTGGCAAAGAGGATCGTGTTGCTGGGCAGGATGAGGTCGTACTGACCTTTTTTGGCCACGTTCTGGATCACTTCCTCCAGTTTTTGCAGTACCGGCTGTACGTGCCGTTCCTGCAACTTTCTGATTTCCTGGTTTGCTTCCCGCTCCTTAGTGCCCAGTTCCGCACTTTTTTTCTGAAAATCGGAAAATTTCTGCTGCTTCACGGAATCGCTCCAGGCAGAGCTTTTTTTCTCGATTTCATCGCGCATGCTGACCAAGGCATCCTTGTCTTTCTTGAACGTGGCGTCATAAGACTTCATTTTTTGCTCAATGATAGACTGGGCCTTTTTACCCGCGCTTGAGCTGGTCAACACCTGCTGCATGTTGACAACCCCGATTTTGACCTCCGCAGCCTGCAGTGGGTTGGAAAAACCAACAAAGGTGATGAGGGCGAGCGCGCAAACACCAAATACGATGTGCTTCAAAGCATTCATACTGTCAAACTCCTGTCAAAGGGAAAACCTGAGATCTGGCACTATGCCAGCCCCAATTGTACCAGCCGTTTCAGGGCTCGGCAAGAAGGTATGGAGGAGGAAGAAAAAACCGGATGGGGTTGGCCCCGATCCGGTTTCAGGTGAGTTGACCGACTAGGTGAGTTGACCGACTAGTTTACGTGGTTCTCACGTTTACTTGACAATGACAAAGTCGGCTCGGCGATTCTGTGCCCAAGACATTTCATCGTGGCCGAAGAGGAGCAGTTTCTCTGCACCGAAACTGATAGTTGTCATCCGTTCCTTGCCAACACCCAGGTTGGCAAGGTAATTTTTGGCGCTTTGCGCACGCCGCTCGCCCAGGGCGAGGTTGTATTCCTTGGTGCCGCGCGGGTCGCAGTTGCCTTCCACTCTGATGTGGATATCAGGATTGTCTTTCAGGAAGTCGGCGTTGATCTCAATGCGGGGAACCTGATCACCATCTATACTGGATCTGTCGAAAGCAAAGTACACCGGCACCATGGGGCCTGAAGTGCGTCCTTCCATGATGCCGACCTCCTCAGTGCTTTCAAGGGGTTCGATCATAGCCCCTGCCTCTTCCATAACCTGGGTCTGGGCAATGGGTTGTTCGGGTACGGTTTTACTCTTCTTTTTACCGCAACCGGTAGCGCCCAAGCTGAAAGCCAGTAATATGGCAGCAGCGAAGAACAGTGCATTTTTCCCTCTCATTTCTCCCTCCTAAGGATAGTAGATAATAAGATAAATCAGCTGTATTTTACTTCGACACAAAAGAAATTCAATGTTTTTTTTGTGGGCTGAATGGCACGGTATGCCAAAAAAATTTTACGGAACATCAAGGCAATACATATCGCATTGGGCCATACATAAACCGGGTTGTGCAGTCTTTTGTGGCCCCTGACCCAGGTAGAGCAGTAGAGTAGAAAAACGTTGGAAGCAAATCCACCTCTATTGCGCAACAGAGAAACAGTTTCTATAGTATATAGTCGATTCGTCAAAAAAAACATGAGGACATAGCCCATGGCACGCCATATGAACCCTGGCAGCTCCACCAACAAAACCATTGACGCCATAGACCGCAAGCGCGAGCGTGAGCGCCGTTATCTGCTGAAACGATCGCGGGAAATGGCCCCTGAGCTTGCCATTCTGCTGGTGCAGCGGCTCATGGATCAACACATTATAGAAACCGATTCAGTCCAGGCCATCAAAGATATGGTGGAGCGACAGTTGGAACGGGTCGGTGACTTGGATGAGTTTGATGTGCAGTTCAAGATCGCCCCTATCCGCAACCTTGTGCCGGACCCGAACCTGATCAGTCTCTATCTTACCCAGTACATTACCGAAGACCTGATCAACCATGACAATATTCAGGATGTTTTCGGTGATGATTTGGCCATTTATAATGCAGTGGATTCCGTGCTTTCCCGTATCCGGCTACAATAGCGACTCCAGTTTGTAGGAGCTGTGCAAAGCGATATGCCGGTTCGGCACCCGCAGAGCAAACCGCATTTGGTGTTTGCCAATGCGCAAGGAGAAATTATTGATTACAGCGGCCTGCACATGGTTGGAGCTGCGGCAGGTCGTTTTTATCTCCCCGAAGCCAGGGATTTGATCGAACTGCCAACAGGGAGCGAAATTTTTACCTTACCGGCACGCTCGCCCGTGGGCCTGGAGCCGGACAGTGGGGATTTCGCCCTGCTGGCGGAAAATCCATTTCAACCGGGCGAGCCGGTGCAGGCAGTGGCTGCCTTTATGGCGCCTGCACATACCGCCCTGTACAGTACTGCCTTTGTCAAGCAGGAGCCTGTCGCCAAGGCACCGCTGTTGCCCCTGTTTGCCTATACGGCCGTGGGCTGGGCCGAAGGGAAGTTCTGGGTGACAGCCTTTCGCAGTGATATGGACGTACGCCAGGATGCCAGCCAGTTCAACCTGGCAGCATTGGAGCGCCGCACCAAAAAACAGCTCAAACGTTTTAGCCACAATCGGCTGGTGCAGCATCTGGGTACTTGCTGTCTGGTTTATGGCTGTCCGGCGGCACGTAATTATTTTCTGGGGCGCTGGGAAGCACCTCTACCCTGTTCTCCGGTGTGTAATGCCACCTGTGCCGGCTGTATTTCGCTGCAGCCTTCGGGCTGCTGCTCAGCCACCCAGGAGCGCATTACTTTTGTTCCCTCTTCCCAGGAGATTGCCGAGGTAGCTGTGCCCCACCTGCGCAAGGCGGCAAAACCGGTTGTCAGTTTTGGTCAGGGCTGCGAAGGGGAGCCGCTTCTGCAGGCACAGGTGATGGAACAGGCCATCTACCTGATCCGCAAAGAGACCAGCCGGGGCACCATCAATCTCAACACCAACGGCAGCCTGCCTGCAGCGGTGGAACGTCTGGCTGCGGCCGGACTGGATGCAATTCGTCTGTCCCTGAACAGTGCCCAACCCGAACACCACCACCGTTACTACCAACCTAAGGGCTTTACCCTGACTGAGTTGTGCACGAGCCTAGATATCATGAAGAACGCTGGCCGACACGTGTCGCTCAACTATTTTATTTTGCCCGGATGCACGGACGACCCCCGGGAGTTTGCTGCCCTTTCCCGTTTGCTTGAGCGGCACCGGCCCGATTTGATTCAACTGCGTAACCTCAATATGGATCCGGATTACTACCGGCAGGTGATTGGTCACCGTCCGGATGCGCCGCCCATGGGCATGCGCGCCTGGCTGCAGGCCTTGAAATCGCGCTTCCCCTGGCTGCGCTTTGGCTACTACAACCCGGCGCTCAGGTGAGGGTAGATTGACGGACCGTTAGGGAGTTATGGTTTTTCTGGTAAAAGTACGGCCGCCTGTGCAGGATCCTGTGCAAGGAAAAAGGATGCGGCCCGCTTACGGGCAGCGGCAAAGGTGCTGCTGGCTTGCACGCTGCTGGCCAGATGATGGCCAAAGGGATAGTTCCTGGCAAAATGATGGGTAAATTCCTTAAGACGTCCTAGCCGTCGTTCCGGTGGAAAGCGTTCGGCAAGGGCCTGGACAAAGTGCTGGTATACCGCAGGCAAAGAAATGAAGGGACGGGGCAGGGGTAAGTGGTAGAGTTCCCTTGCGATCAGGGCAAAAATCCAGGGGGTACTGGCCGCCTGTCTGCCGATCATGAGTCCGTCTGCTCCGCTGATTTGCAAACAGGCCCTGGCGCTGGCCACCGAGTCAATGGAGCCGTTGACTACCACTGGTATGGTTAACCATTGTTTCACCTGCGCTACCCAATCCCAACGCGGCTTACGTATAAATGGCTCACCCCGTAGGCGAGCATGCACGATGAGCAGGTCAACGCCTTCACCCTCGAGCAGCAGGCAGAAATTGCGCAGCTTGTCCTTGTCCAGCCGTTCACCCAACCGGATTTTTGCCGAGAGTGGTAGGTTGGTATGTTGCCTGGCCTGGGTCACGATGCGGCGTACCACCTGGGGCTGCTCCATGAGCAGCGCACCACCGCCAATCTTGCGCACCTGGGGAGCAGGACAGCCCAAATTCAGGTCCACCGCATCTGCGCCAATGGCATGCAGACGTGCCAGGGCCGCGGGAAGGTGTTGCTCACCAGTCACCAGTAGTTGGTGGGAAAGTGGTCGTTCTTCTCTGGTACGGAGCAGATACGGTGAACAGCGTTGACTTTCCGTCGGTAGCCTGCTTGCCGAGAGCATTTCGGTGCTGAGCAGACCCACACCACCAAACTGGAGAATGGTGGTGCGCAGAGCCGAATGGGTCAGCCCGGCCATGGGGGCCAGCAGAAGCGGCGGCCATACTTCAAGGCCGCCGAAATGCAAGACTTTGTGCGGCCCCATCCCTGTCCGTCAAAAACCGGGGGAAGCCTTCAGCGAGTAAAGAGAACCCGGCAGAAACGTCTTTTCCCAACCTGGAGAAGCAGCGGTTGCTGTGTGGAGATACTTGCCTTGGTATCGGTAATCTTTTCACCGTCAATGCTGACCGCCTGCTGCTCGATCATGCGCCGACCCTCTGAAGACGATTTGACGAGCCCGGCTTCCTGCAAAAGCTTGGGCAGCCAGATGCTCTCCGCGTTTGCGACCAGTTCCACCTCCTCAATATCTTCCGGCAGTTCGCCCCGGGCAAAGACCTGTTCAAAGTTCCGTTCTGCAGCCTCGGCCTTGTCAGCGTCATGGTAACGGGTGACCAGTTCCTTGGCCAGTTGCACCTTCGCAGCCTTGGGGTGGAGTGCGCCTGTTTCCACATTCTTTTTCAGGTCTGCAATTTCCGCTAGGGAGAGGTCGCTGAGCAGTTCGTAGTAGCGAAACATCAGCTCATCGCTTATTGACATCACCTTACCAAAAATGCTGTCGGAATCTTCGGATATACCAATGTAGTTGCCCAAAGACTTGCTCATCTTGTTGACCCCATCCAGCCCTTCCAAAAGCGGTGTGGTAAGTACCACCTGCGGCTCCTGGCCCCAGCTGCGCTGCAAGTCCCTACCCATGAGCAGGTTAAAGAGTTGATCGGTGCCACCCGCTTCCACATCGGCCTTGAGGGCAACCGAGTCATAGCCCTGGATGAGCGGATAGAGAAATTCATGCACAGAAATGGGTTGATTTTGTTCAAAGCGCTTTTTGAAATCATCACGTTCCAGCATGCGGGCTACGGTCAGCTGTGAGGCCAGGCGGATGATGTCATAGGGTGAGAGCTGCTCAAGCCAGCTTGAATTGAAAACCACCGTGGTTTTTTCTGGATCGAGAATTTTGAAGACCTGTTCCTTGTAGGTCTCTGCATTGCGCAGCACATCGTCCTTGGTTAAAGGCGGCCTGGTTTCAGATTTGCCCGTGGGATCGCCGATCAGGCCGGTGAAGTCGCCGATGAGGAAGCTGATTGTGTGGCCCAGCTGTTGAAAATGCCGCAGCTTCTGGAGGAGCACCGTATGGCCCAGGTGTAGATCCGGCGCAGTTGGATCAAAACCGGCTTTTATATGGAGCGGGGTATTGGTAGCCAGCGAGCGTTCCAGTTTTTTTGCCAGCTCGTCCCTGCTGTGGAAATCAACGGTTCCCCGTTCGATCAGGGCAATTTGTTCTGCTACTGTTTGCATCTTTTTCCTCTACTTGGCGTATTCTACAGAGCGTGTTTCTCGGATAACGGTAATGCGAATTTGTCCGGGATAGGAAAGCTGCTCTTCCACGGCCTTGGCAATGTCGCGGCTGAGCAGAATAGCATCTTCATCCCGTACCTTTTGGCTGTCAACCATAATGCGTAAATCCCGACCAGCCTGGATGGCGTAGGATTTTTCCACTCCGGCAAAGCTGTTGGCAATGTTTTCCAGGTCTTCGAGTCGTTTTACATAGCTTTGCAGCATTTCTTTGCGCGCTCCAGGCCGTGCGCCGGAAAGTGCGTCTGCCGATTGCACCAGCACGTCCAGCACCCCTTTGGGCGGCTGATCTTCGTGGTGGGCACCAACGGCATAGACAATGTCTTCTGCCTCTCCGTACTTACGGGCCAGATCGCGACCAATGATGGCATGTGAACCCTCTACTTCGTGGTCCACCGCCTTACCGATATCATGGAGGAGACCTGCCCGCTTGGCCTTTTTTTCGTCCACTCCGATTTCAGCGGCCATGATTCCACAGAGAAAGGCCACTTCGAGCGAGTGCTGCAGGATATTTTGGCCATAGCTGGTGCGGTATTTCAATCGGCCAATCAGGTTGATGAGTTCTGGGTGCATGCCATGGGTGCCCACGTCAAAGGTGGCCTGTTCTCCGGATTCACGGATGCCTACCTCAATCTCTTCGCTCACCTTTTTGACCACCTCTTCAATGCGGGCGGGGTGGATGCGGCCATCGGCAATAAGTTGCTCCAGAGCCATACGGGCCACTTCCCGGCGGATGGGATTAAAGCCCGAAAGGATCACCGCCTCGGGTGTATCGTCTATGATCAGGTCAATACCGGTTGCTGCCTCGATCGCCCGGATGTTGCGGCCCTCCCGACCGATGATACGCCCTTTCATCTCCTCGTTGGGTAGGGGCACCACAGAAACGGTCTTGTCGGCAACATAGTCGCCGGCATAGCGGGCAATAGCTAGGGAAAGGATATTTTTGCCCTTGCGATCGGCCTCGAGCTTCATCTCGTTTTCAATGCGAACCAGTCGTTTGGCACAGTCCATGCGGGCCTCACCTTCGATGGATTCCATCAGCTCATTTTTGGCGTCTTCCTGGGTGATGCCGGCCAGGCTTTCCAATTTATAGCGCTGCGCCTCCAGCAATTTGTCGAGTTTTTTGTCTTTTTCCTCGACGAGTTCTTCGTTTTCCTGCAACTTATTCTGGCGTTGTTCCAGGGCGTTGAGCCGGTCTTCCAGTAGCTCACTTTCGCGCTGCACCTCGTCGGATTTACGGTTTAAGCGCCTCTGTTCGTCCTTGAGTTCCTGCCAGTTGAGTTTGATTTCCTTGGTTGCATCCTGTTTGAGGTGCAGGGCCTCTTCCTTGGCTTGCAGAACCGCGGCTTTTTTGATCTGCTCCGCCTCGTTGATGGCATTTTCGATGATTTGCCTTCCCTGCAAGGCAATATTTTCCTGGTTGCCCTCCACCAGTTTCTTTCGCAATACAATCCCTGCAATCAGTCCTGCCGTCAGAGCCAGGAAAACCAGGAGCAGGGTGATCCCATTAAGTTCCATGATCGTCCACCTTCTACGCTATCGCATTATATAAAAAGACCACGCAAGAACTGGTATAGTTCCGGTGGTGGGATAGGTAAGGGCCCGGGAACAGCCGTCAAGCCGCTATTGGGTGGAGCGACCTGTGACTTTGATCTCTTCAGGAGCGCAACAAGGTATCAGCAGGCTATGGAAAAGGATCTTCTTCTTCGTGCCATGGGTTCAGACAGGACTGTCGGCACCTCCTCCTTCAGCAAGAAAAGGTCTGCCTGCAAAGCGACTGTGTGTTCCAGCCAGGTTGAGAGCAGGACATGATATCTGATAAAGCCGAATACGACTTGAAAGCTGTACACCCGTTCCTTATGTACACCACACTGGTGTTTTTTCGAGCGAATTGAAGAAAAGCCCCCGCGCTGCCGTGTCAGTAAAATGATTAAACCTAATAAAATTAGGTGGGCAGATCCAAGGTTGGGGCCTGGTAAGCCCGCAGGCTTTCCATTATGCAACGGCAAGGCTACCCTAGTATTAAGAGTTGGCTTAATACTTTACTGATCACCAACAGAGCAGGGATGCTTTCATGTATCCTCTCAACTCCCATTATACTCTTTTTCCCCCATTAGTCCAGATGAGAGACGACTTTGTTCATCATTCTGGCAATGGCCCGCTGCCTGTGCTGCTCTAGCGCCTGTTGCCGAGCGCGTTCCTGCACCAGCTTGGCGGCCATGCGCAGACAACCAAATACCAGCAAGGTTGTGGAGGGCATGCTCTGGCCCACCTTGTCATTATCAGCGAATTCATTTTTGAGCAGGGTAATGACCTGTTCGACTTCTTGGTCTTCGGCATCGCTGAAAAAGGTGAATTCTTGGCCGAAGAGATGAAAACGAATGGGTCGCTCCTGCATGGGGGCGTTTCTCCGTTGCCTGGTCAGTCGGAATCAGCTGGCAGTGCTGATTCTGCCAGGCTGCCACCATGGGAGGGGGTAGGGAGAGGTTGTTCCTGTTGCCAGCGTTCGATACGGTTAAGCAGCTTGGCTACCCGTCCACCCATTTCCTCGCGTTCCGCCTCAAGCTGTTGCATGTTGTCCTTAAACCCCTGCAGCTCGCCTCCCTGTGCACGCAACTTATCCTGCAGAGTTCGATAGTCTGCTTGCAGCTGCGTATACTGCTCAAGCAGGGTATCAATATATTCTTCCAGGCGGGCCAAGTCCGAGTTAGGTTCCATAAGCATTTTGTCTGTGCGCATGCGCCATTTCTGTTGGCTCCAGGTTTCCCTGTCTTGGGCAGGGTTGTGGGGAGGCGACTGAAGCAAACGTCTCCATATCCCGTTTGTACCAAGACTTGCACAGCAAAGCATTTCTTTTTTTATATTTTGTATAATGCAGTATTTATGGCTGAACCCGGAAACAGGACATCTGGTTTGTCTGGGAGGGGCACTGCTGTCAACATCGTGCATCGTGCACCTTACCTTCCCTCTAACCCTACATCAACGCTGGTAGCTCCAGGAAAGGGGTTTGCCGTTTTTATAAGGCATGTACCCATGAAAAGGTCTGGGGTCTTGGTCAAAGACCAGGGGAAGAAAAAAACGGTCGCCTTCCCACATGGGCAAATCGAGCAGACCCTCCACTGGGTGCCACAGCAAGCGGCCTTCGGCGTTGCTGGCAAAAGGCACTCCTGTGTAGGAGGTGATGAGGAAGATAAAGCCCAGCCAATCTTCGCCTTCTGGGCCAAAGCCGGTCCAGTTGATGGTGCCGCGCAGATACATGTTGCGGCAGACAAGACCGCTTTCTTCTAAAATCTCCCGCTGCATGCAGGTGAAAACGTCTTCATTGGCTTTCATTTTTCCGCCCAACCCGTTATACTTTCCCAAATGTTGGTCGGACGCGCGTGCAGTGCGGTGTACCAGCAGGGTTTCATCGCCTGAAGGAGAGAGGATATAGCCCAAGGTTCCTAGAATTGGCATGTACATATTATTTCCCATGGTTGTGTCATGATGACTGGAATCGTTTTTACAAACAGATCGACTGGTCCCATATCGACGCTGTTCACCCTGCTTGCGTTGTTGGGGCAATGGCTGCAGCGCTCGTTTTGTTTGGCCGGCTTGGCCGGACTTGCCGGGTTTGGTTTGTTTGCCCTGCCGGCACCGCTGGCTGCCAAGGAGCACTTTCCTTTGTATCCCAGTATTCGTGCCAATGTGGCCTTTTGGGAAGATATTTACAGCCGCTATACCACCCGGCAGGCGGTTTTGCACGATTCTGTCGATCTCAACCGGGTCTACACCGTGGTTGAACTGGTGGACCGAAAAGCGCCTATGGCCAGCCGCATCAATGACTTGCGTATCAGCCAGGCCAAAGACAAAATAGCCGCTCTTTTTGACGCCCTGGCCCTGGGCACGGCACCCCGTACCCGCGAAGAACGGCGGATCGCCCAGTTTTTTGCCGGTCAGCCAAAATCAGCCTACCGTAAGGCCAAGGATACCCTGCGCGTGCAGATAGGGCAGAAGGATCGCTTTTATGAGGGGGTAATCCGTTCCGGTCGCTATATGCCCTATATCCGCAGCGTGCTCGCTGCAGAACAACTGCCCCTTGAGCTGGCCTATCTGCCCCATGTAGAATCGTCGTTCCATCCCCGTGCAGGCAGCAAGGCTGGGGCTTATGGCCTCTGGCAGTTCACCCGTGGCACGGGTCAGCAGTACATGACCATCAACTCCTTGGTGGATGAACGTTTTGATCCGTATGTTTCCACCAGGGCGGCAGTGCAGTTTCTCAAGCAAAACTATGCTGTTTTGGGAACTTGGCCCTTGGCCATGACCGCGTATAACTATGGCCGGGCTGGCATGGTGCGTGCCGTGCGTGCCCATGGCACCTACGAGGAAATTTTTCGCGACTACAGTCAAGGTTATTTCAAGTTTGCCTCCCGCAATTTTTATTCCGAATTTCTGGCAGCTGTGCGGGTAGCCAAACGGCTGGAGAGCAGTGGATTGGTTATGGATAGCCCAGACAAGACCCACACCTACCGACTCCAGGAAGAGGTCGCGTTCAATAGGCTGCGCGCCAAGCATCAGCTGGAGCATGCGGAATTTATCCGTTTGAACCCTGCCCTGCAAAAACCGGTGCTTGCCGGTGAACGCAAGGTACCCAAGAACTATCTTGTCCGTGTACCAGTGATCAACAATTTGCAGCAGCAGGCTAAAAAGGCGCATCCATCAGCAAAGTTGCGGGCTCCGCAGCTTGTCACCACCCCCAAGACAAGGCTGCCTGCCACAAGCAGACAGGAAAAGAGGCCCGGTTATTTCCACTACACGGTTACCCAGGGTGACACCCTTTCCGCTATTGCCCAACGCTTTGGTGTCAGCAAGGAAACCATCCTGGTAGCAAACAACAAGGGTCCGCATAATCCGGTACGTGTGGGAGATAGGCTTGTCTTGCCCGGAAAACGACAACAATAATCTTATTTTCTTACGGAAACTTCCATGGATATTTCCCGGAGTATCGCCGAGTTAAAAAGACGTCCCGACTTCAACGACCGGGTAGGCATGCTCCTTGTGCACAACGGTACTGTGCGCAATTGGTCGCGCCAAGATGGTCGCAGCGTTGTTGCCCTGGAAACCGAAGTGGATGCAGGAAAGATCGAGGCATTACGCCAGGAATACTTGCAATTTCCAGGCATCTACGAAATTATTATTGAAGCCCGTTCCGGCAGGTTCAGTCCTGGCGACGATCTGCTTTTCATTATTGTTGCCGGTGATCTGCGCGAACACATCAAACCGGTATTGGCTACACTGCTTGACCGTATCAAGGCCGAAGCCATATCCAAGAGGGAACTGTACGCCTAGAACAGCCCGCCCAAGAGAGAGGCGGAGCCCCTGCACAGGTAGCCCCTAGGCGTTTGCCAACCCAGGTATTTTCTGTGCCGAGAACCATTCCTGCCCCACGTATTTCCTTTTTGCACAAGCTGCACAATTGGGTGTTTTCTTCACATTCTCCTGCGTCCCGTTACCTGGGCTGGCTGCAGGCCTTGTTGCGGGTGCTGTTTATCATGCAACGGGAGTTTATCCGCACCAATATCCACATCCGCGCAGCAGCCCTGACCTATGGCCTGGCTTTGGCCCTGGTGCCGACCCTGGCTTTGAGTACTGCAATCTTCAAGGGTGTTGGCAGTGATGTACACATCAAGGCAGCCATTTTTCGCCTGATCGAGCAGCTGGAGCCCCAGGCTCAGACACAGCCTCCTCCGAATGATGTCTTTGGCGATGCAAAGGACCTGCCCACGAACGATTTTGCAAATAATACCGCATATTTGCATAGGGGGCTGGATCTGGTATTTGAGTATGTAGACAAAACCAACTTTGCTGCCCTGGGATTGGTTGGTGTGGTAGGGTTGCTCGTTATTTTTGTCCTGCTGCTCTCCTCCTTTGAAGAGGCCATGAACGCCATCTGGCACTGTCATCAGCGGCGTCCCCTGCTTCGTCGGCTCATGGACTATCTGGCGCTGTTCATTCTCTTGCCCCTTTCCCTGAACATTGCGGTTGCCGCCGAGGCCATTTTGGCCAGTGACCAGCTGATGGCCCAGCTCCACCTGTTTCTACCCAGTTCTTGGCCCTTAACCTTTTTTGTGAAGCTGACCACCTTTGCCTTTATCGTGCTCAGTTTGATGGCCATGTACATGTTTTTTCCCAGTGACAAGGTCCAGACCAGCGCTGCGCTGGCGGGTGCGCTTTTCGCCGCCTTTTTCTGGTTTCTCTTTCAGCGTCTCTATATTGTGCTGCAGATAGGGGTGTCGAAATACAATGCCATCTACGGCTCTTTTGCCACTGTCCCCCTGGTGCTTGTTTCTCTGAATTTAGGGATTGTTTTCATCCTGCTTGGGGCATCCCTGACCCATGCCATCCAATACCGCAATCACTATGGCTTTATCACCCGCGAGCTGGCACCACAGCGACAATTACAGATGGCCTTTGATGTTCTGACCATCGTCTATCACAATTTTTCCCAACGTATACCCACCACCATTGAGCTACTGCAGAAGAGTCTGCCAGCGGTGCGTCCTTCGCATATCGAAGAGATTGTTGATTTGCTCGTCTCAGGGAATCTTTTGCAGCAGAATGCCGACAATACGGACATGGTTATACCAGTGACCAGTGCGGAACAACTGCGCGGCTCTGAGGTAGTGGAGCTGGTTCTGGGCAATGACAGCCTGGATACCCCGGGTGGGGCCTTGGCCCAGAAGGCCCTGCGTGCAGCAGCAGACAGCCTGCACGGCAACCTGCTTGCCGCGATGCGACAGGCAATGGGCCATCATCAGGACGGGCAGAACAGTGAACAGTCTTTTGCTGGTTAAGAGCGGCTGGGGATGGTTGGGTCAGTACTCTGATGCCGGACAAGGTTGCGCAGACCGTACTCGCTTGCCCCCAAGAGTGCGGTTTGTTGGTTGAGGATGAGGTACACAGGGATGCTGGCCAGTAGAGCTGCGCTGCTGCCCCGGGCAAAAATGCGCATGAAACGCTCTGGCTGGAGCAAAGGCTGCAGGCGTGGGGCAATACCACCGCCCAGGTAGACTCCGCCCAGGGCCAATGTTTTCAGGGCCAGGTTGGCGGCCTCATCGGCAAGAATGTCGCAGAGGAGCTGCACCGTGTGTACTGCCACCCCGCACACTCTTTTTCCTTCCACTGCCCGCCGTGCCGCCTCGATAATGACCGGGGTGGCATCCTCTGCCTCCTCCACCTCCAGCTGCAACCATTCGGGTACAATCTGGCGGGTGCTCATGAAGGCAAAAAGCTCGGGTACAGCCAGTCCGGAACAAACCTGTTCCACCGAGACATGTGCCTGCCGTTGCAGCATGAAATCCAGCAGTTCCAGCTGTTCACCGTTTCTGGGGGCAAAGGTGCTATGCCCGCCTTCCGAAGGGCAGGGGAGAAAACCTTTTTCGTGCGGGATGAGAAAGGCTTGGCCAAGTCCAGTGCCCGGTGCCAGCACCGCCAGAGTGGCAGGGCTGTGCGGTTTGCCGCTGTTGATGGTGCACAGGTCGCGGCTGTCCAGGCGCGGAACCCCCACCGCGGTGGCCACCAGGTCGTTGATCAGACGGGCCTGGATGAAACCGTGTCTTTTTTCCAGTGCCCTGGCATCCAGCCGCCAGTTGAGGTTGGTCATGTCAGCGGCATCGTCCAGCACAGGACCAGCAATGCCAATGCAGGCATACGGCGGTACCTGGCCACCGGCTCCGAGAAAGACGGCCAGCACATCGTCAAAACAGGCAAAACTCCTGTTCAGAAAGGTTTCTTTTTTCAGAGGCGGACTGCCCGGTAAATCCTTGGCCGCTGCCGTATACAGGGCCAGGGTGGTTTTGGTGGCGCCGACATCCCCGGCCAGAAGCAGTGGCTGTGTGCTCGTGGTCATGACTGCCCCCTTGCTGCGCGCATGCAAAAGTGCATGGTTAATTGTCCCGCAGGAGGCGGATTTCCCTGGCCTCGGAGCGGTTACCGTTGGCCGAATCTTCCACGATGCGGAATTCGAAGATCCGGTGGGCCTCCTGGAAAACATGCTCCGAGTGCAGGGTGGACTGGGAAAGATGAAAAAAAACGCTTTCTGGATGCAGTCCGCTGCTGTCAAGGCGGTAGTAACGGAAAAAGCCGAAGCCCCGCTCGGCATTGAAGTTGGAGACAACTCCGCGCAGCCAGTTCTCCTCCTCGCGGCCATTATCGGCAAAGGGGAGCAGGCCGGGGATCAGGAAACCGGAGATGAAGGTATCTGCCACCTCGCGCAACTCTTTGGCCACGTTGTTGAAGCCAATCACCTCCACCCGGCAGCCTTCATTTTGCAGGGCTGGAATCAGGCGGACGAAATCACTGTCACCGGTGAGGAGGATGATGCGATCAAGGCTTTTGGACTGCAGCAGGGCATCAATGGCCAAATCCATATCGGAATTGGCCTTGGTGGTGATATTACCCTCCTCGTCACGGTAACGGCGAACATATTTTTTGATAATGCGAAAGCCGCATTGGCGCAGGATGTTGTGGTAAGTATATATTTTTTGACGGTAATCAGCATCGTTTTTGATGCGCTCACGGTCTTCGCTTAGATAGCAGTTGGCACGCAACATGGTGGAGTTGCCGCTGTTGGCCAGATCCACCAGTACGTCGTAGCGCATGCCAAAGCCGCCGCTCATTTTAATATTTTCTGCATCCACATAGATGGCAGTTTTAAGCATTGTATTCCTTGTTGTACCTGTTACATAGGCCGCAGGCTGGCTGTGGCGGGAAAGAGGGATCGCTTGTACGGGCGCAGCACAGGTGCATGATCACACGTGGTCACATTATGGTACCGCACTGCAGCGCAAAGCACAAATTACGCTTGCACATGCGCCGACCCGCCCGAAGTGCGTTTCTACTCCCACTCAATGGTGGCCGGCGGCTTGGATGAAATGTCGTAGACCACCCGGTTGATGCCGCGCACCTCGTTAATAATGCGGTTGGAGATACGGCCGAGCAAATCATAGGGCAGCTGCGACCAGTCGGCGGTCATGGCGTCCCTGCTGTCCACAGCGCGCAGGGCGAGCACATGTTCGTAGGTACGGCTGTCTCCCATGACCCCCACGGTCTGAATGGGCAGCAGCACGGCAAATGACTGCCATACCTTATTGTACCAGCCTGATGCCTTCATTTCTTCCAGCACGATCACATCCGCCTGCCTGAGCACGCGCAGCCTGTCTGCCGTAACCTCGCCCATGATGCGGATGCCTAGACCAGGGCCTGGAAAGGGCTGTCTGAACACCGCCTCCTCGGGCAAGCCCAGCTCCAGACCCAGCAGGCGTACTTCGTCTTTAAACAGCTCGCGCAGAGGTTCGATCAAGGTCAGGTGCATGCGTTCGGGCAGGCCACCGACATTGTGGTGCGACTTGATGGGTGCTTTGCCGCGGAAGACAACGGACTCGATCACATCGGGGTAGAGGGTCCCCTGGGCCAGAAAGCGCACTTTTCCCAGTTTTTTGGCCTCCTGCTCGAAAATTTCGATAAACCCGTAGCCAATGCGTTTGCGTTTTTCCTCGGGTTCGGTGATGCCTTTGAGCTGGTCCAGAAAATATTTAGTGGCATCGATGTCGATCAGGTGGAAGGCGCTTTTTTGGCGAAAGAAGCGGATAACCGAGTCGGATTCACCGCTACGCATCAGCCCGTTGTTAACATGGATACAGGTGAGTTGGTCGCCCACGGCACGGTGCACCAGGGCCGCGGTCACCGAAGAATCCACTCCACCGGACAGGGCACAGAGCACTTGATCTTGACCGACCTGGCTACGGATGGCTGCCACTGTGCTCTCAATAAAGGAATGGATGGTCCAATCTGGTTTGCAGCCACAGATAGTGAAAATGAAGTTGCGCAGTACATCCATTCCAATAGCGGTGTGCGCCACTTCCGGGTGAAACTGCACCGCAAAAAACGGTCTGTCAACATGAGCAAGCGCGGCTGCGGGCGAATGTACGCTGGTGGCAGTGATGGCAAATCCCGGGGCCGGGTGTTCGATACGGTCACCATGGCTCATCCACACCTGGTGCTGCACCGGCTCTGATGCAAGCCCGGCAAAGAGGCCACTTGCCTGGTGGATGCTCAGCCCGGCCTTGCCGAATTCCCGTTTTTCTGCCCGCTCAACGGTTCCACCCAATTGGTGCATCATCAGTTGGGCACCGTAGCAGATACCAAGTACAGGCACGTTGAGATTGAAAACCCCTGGGTCGCTCAACGGCGCGTCTGCGTCGTACACGCTCGCTGGTCCGCCCGAGAGGATGATCCCTGTAGGCTGCATGGTGCGCAGCTGCTCCACGGGCAGGGTATAGGGGTGGATTTCGCTATACACTTTTTGCTCACGGATACGCCGGGCAATGAGCTGGGTGGTTTGGGAGCCAAAATCCAGGATGATGATTTTTTGAGTATGGACAGACATATGTTTCTGGGGTGTTGTTGAGATGGATCAGAGGCTGTCGGTACGGTAGTTGGGGGCCTCCCGGGTGATGATCACGTCATGCACGTGGGATTCCCGCAAACCAGCAGTAGATATGCGAACAAATTGGGCTTTTTTCTGGAGTTCTTTGATGGTGGCTGCACCGGTGTACCCCATGCCCGAACGCAGCCCACCGAGCAGTTGATAGATAACCTCGGCAATGGGGCCCCGGTACGGCACCTTGCCTTCAATTCCTTCTGGCACCAGTTTGCTGCTGTTTGTGCTTTGGAAGTATCGATCACTGGAGCCTTCTTTCATGGCACCAATGGAGCCCATGCCGCGGTAACCCTTATATTTGCGACCCTGGTAGAGAAAGGTTTCCCCTGGGGTTTCGTCAGTACCGGCAAAAAGCGAGCCCACCATGACTGCGTTGGCACCAATGCCAATGGCCTTGCAAATATCGCCTGAAAATTTGATGCCACCATCAGCGATAATGGAAACGCCCTTTTTGGCGGCAGCCTGCACGCAATCCTGTAGGGCCGTAAGCTGGGGTACGCCCACGCCAGCAACGATACGGGTGGTGCAGATGGAGCCCGGGCCCACACCCACCTTAACGGCATCTGCACCTGCTGCGATCAGTGCTTTTGTACCTCCGGCCGTGGCTACGTTGCCGGCAATGACCTGCAAATCGGGAAAGGCAGCCTTCACCTCCTGCACTGCCTGCAATATGCCCGCCGAATGCCCGTGGGCAGAGTCAAGCACTATCACATCCACCTTGGCCTGGACGAGCGCCTCGGTGCGCTTCAGCATGTCTTGGCCAACGCCAATGGCTGCACCGACAAGCAGACGGCCCATACTGTCCTTGGCCGAGTTGGGGTATTGTTTGACCTTTTCGATATCCTTGATAGTGATCAAACCCTTCAGGTGGCCATCTTCATCCACTACTAGCAGTTTTTCGATGCGGTGTTCGTGCAAAAGCGCCTTGGAGTGCGCCAGATCAATACCCACGGGCGCGGTTACCAGGTTTTTGCTGGTCATTACATCGTTGACCCGCAAGTCTGGATCGGAAACAAAGCGTAGATCTCGGTTGGTGACAATGCCCACCAGCTTGTCACCATCCAGTACTGGCAGACCGGAAATACGATAATTGGCCATGATTTCCTGCACTTCGGCCACACTTTGATTGCGAGTTACGGTGATGGGATCCACGATCATGCCGGATTCCGATTTTTTGACTCGCTCCACCTCCCGGGCCTGCTTTTCAATGGTCATATTTTTATGGATAATACCGATACCGCCTTCCCTGGCCATGGCTATGGCGGTTTGGTGTTCGGTAACTGTATCCATGGCCGCGCTCAAAAGTGGTGCACGCAATTCAATGGAGCGGGTGAGTCGAGAGGTGAGATCAACATCGGAGGGCAGAACAGTGGAGGCCCCGGGCACCAGTAGTACATCATCAAAGGTGAGCGCCATGGGTATATTGTTGGCAATCATGGAAGACATTCTCCTTTATGCGTTATGGTGGCGGAGTGTGTATATTACGGGCAGTGGAAACAGCAGGCTATCTGTACGGTCATGGTAAACAAAAATATGGTAAACACACATAATATCATGTTTATCGGAAAAAGAAAATACTGTGGATGTGCCACCGCCACTATTCCGGTACAAATCTGCCTGTTCCTGCGCACCGGGCGATATGCTGGCCAGGAATACCTTCCCTTTTTCCCTTGAAGCAGTACTATTCTTATGTTGGCAAGGTGCCGGACAGGGTCTGGTATATGAACACAAAGACGGTGCATTCAGCAGGTGTCGGAGCAAAGCAAGAGGTGTGGAACAGGAATGGCAAAAATTGTGGCAATCAATCCCATCACTCCCCAGGCGCGCTTGATTGATCAGGTGGTGGAGGTGATGCGTTTTGGCGGAGTCATCTGCTATCCCACCGACACCATGTATGGTATTGGCTGCGATATCTTCAACCAGAAGGCGGTGAAGCGAGTCTACCAGATCAAGCGTCGGCCAAAGGGCAAGCCCTTCAGCTTCATGTGCGATTCGCTCACCAACATCAGCAGCTACGGCCATGTGAGCAACAGTGCCTACCGGATCATGCGCAAATGCCTGCCAGGCCCCTACACCTTTGTCTTGTCAGGGACAAAACTTGTGCCGAAGATCATGCTCACCCGGCAAAAAACTGTGGGTATCCGCGTGCCGGACCATCCGATTTGCCTGCATTTAATCGAAGCTCTGGGTAATCCAGTGCTCAATACCAGTGCCCAGGAGGAGGGTGAAGAAGAACTGGTGCGCAGCGCCCTGGATGCAGAGGAGTATTTTGGCCGGCAGGTTGATTTGATCATTGATGGCGGTGAGATTATCCCTGAGCCCTCCACGGTTGTTTCTCTACTTGACGACCCACCCCAGGTGCTGCGACAGGGTAGGGGGGATATCAGTTTTTTTGAGTAGATTCAGCAGGTTGGTGTGCATGCACCACAGAATATCACAACAAAATGCGGAAGAGTGAATTTTTTGGGTAACGAACAGGAATAATGAATCATGCCTGATACACAACCTGCCTATACAGCGTTGCTGCAAACAGGAGAACTTGCCAACAGAGCTGTACAGGCTGTGCAGATGCTGCATTCCTGCCAGCTTTGTCCCCGACGTTGTGGAATAAACCGGCTGGAAAACGAGACCGGCTTTTGCCGCATAGGCCGTTTGGCCAGGGTGGCCAGTTTTGGTCCACATTTTGGTGAAGAAGCGCCCTTGGTGGGTGTCCACGGTTCCGGCGCCATTTTCTTTGCCCAGTGTAATCTGGCCTGCGTATTTTGCCAGAATCATGAAATCAGCCAGCACGGGCAAGATGAAGCGGAAATGGATGCCACGCAACTGGCGAAGGTTATGTTGAAGTTGCAAGCCCAGGGTGTGCACAACATCAATTTGGTCAGCCCTTCCCATGTGGTTCCGCAAATTCTGGAAGCCCTTGTCCTGGCTGCCGAGCAGGGTCTTGCTATACCCCTGATGTACAATTCCGGTGGTTATGACGCGTTGGAAGCCTTGGCACTCTTAAACGGGATAGTGGATATCTATATGCCTGACACCAAGTTTTTTTCAGCGCAGTTAGCCGAACAATACTGCCAGGCTCCAGACTATCCGCTCCGTGCCCGACAAGCCATACAAGCCATGCACCAGCAGGTGGGTGATTTGCAGATCAACCAGCAGGGAGTGGCTTGGCGCGGTCTTCTGATCCGCCATCTGGTTATGCCTGCAGGTCTTGCCGGTACAGCGCAATGGCTGAACTTTCTGGCCAAAGAGATCTCTGTTGATACCTACATCAACCTGATGGATCAATACCGACCCTGCGCACAGGCAACGAGCTTTCCCGAATTGAATCGTTCCATCACCCGGCAGGAGTACGAAGAGGCCTTGCAACTGGCGGAACAAAATGGACTTTCCCGTTTGGATCAGCGCAGCCACCATGTGATGGACACCATTTTACGGGCCTTGCTGCACAAGAGATAGCTGCAGGGCTGTTTTTACCAAAAAACAGGAAGGTCTGCGATTATATCGCGGTTTGAGTTGCATGACTCCTGGGTGCCTTGCATAAACGCCAAGCGCCTGGCTCTTTTCAAGAAACTGCTGCACAGACGGAGGAAATCAAATGAAAATGGAACAATGGATTCGGGCGATAGCCGGTACGTTCATCCTGTTGTCGCTGGCTCTGGCAAAGTTGCACAGCGGCTATTGGCTTCTACTGACCACCTTTATCGGCTTGAATCTTCTGCAATCCGCCTTTACCAAGTGGTGCCTGATGGAAGATATTCTCGCGAAGTTCGGGGTGGAAAAATGCCAAGATTGACGTGGATGAAGCCGTAGGCAGGACAGATCAGGGACGTGCTTCGGCAATGAGCTGAAACTGCTCGAGTAGAAGCTGGTGCAGGGCACCGGCACTCTCTTCCATCTCAAGCTCCTTGCCTTGGCGGATGGCCGTAAAAAATCGCTCGCACACCCGGCGCTCTTCCCTGCTCCAGTTGCTGGTGTATCCTTCTTTACCCTCATGTCCTGTGCTATTTTGACCGGCACTTTCATAATCGCGACGGCCATGGGCCCAGTTGATCACATGGGCGTAAAAGAGCAGGGCGCGGTCTAAAAGAATGTACAGCAGCTGGATGTTGTTCACCGGCCCCAAGCGCAGCTGTTCGCCACCGAGTTGCATGCCCAACAGGCGCGTGCCCGAAAGCAGGTCATCCGCCTTAAGGGCTGTGGCTCCAGCGCCAAGCAGGCCGCCGATCACCGAAACAAGCCCAAAAGACGTGCCCACTGTGGCGGCATCGATACCAACCCCCAGGGCAGCTCCGCCCAGGGCCCCGGCTACAATGAGCTGGGTCTTGCCCAGGCCGAGGAATTCCCAGGTGCGTTCACTGAAAAGATCCTCGGCCAGGATAGATTGCGGCGGTAGCTCCAGCTTGAAGATATTGTGTTTGAACAGGCGGCGGATGGTTGTATGGGCCTCTTGCTCCAGCTTGGCCACCTGTTTTTGGAAACGTTCCTGCAATTGGCTGCGCAACTTTTCCTCCTCGCCTACTTTATAGGGAACGGTCTTGTGGTAGGTGAGTACCTCCTTGAGCAACTCTAGGAGGATGCCGGCAGTGCGAATATTGCGCTGTTCCCAGTCTGCTTCAAAGGCCTGGACCACTCGGCGCAGGACTGGTTCTAATTCTTGGTCGATGGACTTTAGACTCTCCAGCAGTTCGATGCGCTGACGGTAATTGGCGCGACTGGAGTTGAACAGACGTACTGAGTTGAAGTTTTTGCGGAACTCGCTTTGCCACTGGTTGATGTAGGTGCTGTCGTCTTCCTTGGCATTGATCACTGCCATGCGGGGTGCACCGGTTAAGCGCAGGATCTCCATTTCTGCCAAGTCCACCTGCCGCACCGGACGGGAACCGTCCACCACAAAGATCACCCCAGCCCCGGCTTCCACCGGGCCAAGCAGCTCGCAGTCGTCATGAAAGGCAGGATTGGTAGCATGGGCCGCGCGGAAAGAGCCGAGCATCTTTTCCGGGGGGCCGTTGTAGTTTTTTAGCCATTCCAGGGTGTTGCGCGGATTTTGAAAGCCCGGGGTGTCGATGAAGCGAATAACTTCGCGGCCATCAATGCGCACAGGAAAGGTTTGGCACACTACGGTTTCGCCTGGGAAAGGGCTTACCCGTACGCTGTCGTCCTCGGCCAGGGTGGAGAGTACCGAAGACTTCCCTTCGTTGGGATGGCCGATGATGGCGAATTCGGGCACAGTTTCCCGGCTGGCGACATGGTTCATATGGCCTCCATCAGGCTGCGGGTATACAGGGAGGGATCGGCCAAGGCCTGCATCTTTTTGTGCCAGATATCGGCATGCTCCGGTAGGGCGGGAGTTAGACGATTGTTACCTTTGGGTCTGCCAATAAGCAGGATGGTCAGCGGTGTAGTTTCACCAACGGCTGTGCGCAGCTGCGCCAGCAATTGCTGGGTTTCCTGCAGGGGCGGCATCCAGGCCTCTTGCACAAGAAATACTTCATCCACCAATGCTGCTGCCCGCTCTTTCTGGATGTGCACCAGTAGAGCCTGTTCTTCTGCTGCGGAAAAGGGCAGTTGCAGTATCTGGATCTCCCTGCAGCCGCTCAAGTTCTGCATTGCCTGCATAAGGGCAGCATTGTCCAATCCATCCAACAACTCTTCTGGCACCAAAATAAGGCTGTGCATGCCTTCTGCAGTGGTGGCAGGGGGCATGTCTACAGCCACGCTCTCCTGCGCTGTTTCTTGTGGTATATCTATTTGATATATTGGCTGTTGTGGCCGCACGCGTACAGCTGCGTGCTCGCCGTCTGTTTCCACCTGGGGGGTGGTCATGCGTTGCAGCAGCCACCTGATTTCAGGGTTGCGCAGTTCCAGAGCGTCGAGCTGATGCCGGTAGCGGATATAACCGCCCATAAGCAGGAGCAAGCGTGGCAGCAGGCCATAGACCACAAGGGCTGTGCAGAGAAAGGGCCACCAGGAAACCAGATCCTGGGTAGCCAGATGGTAAATGCCGTCTTTGAGGATGATCTGTGTGCCTTCGACCTGGGCAAGGCTTGGGTAGCCCATACCCTCTGGCAAAAACCAACTCCAGGGTAGAGCCAGAAGACGAACCCCGTCTGCCACCTGCTGGGCCGAGAGCTGCAAGGAAGACTGCCAGCCAAAGGCCATGTCGGAAAAGACCACCTTAGCCAGGGTCAGACCGAGTACGCCTAAGTTAAAGCCAATGGCAGAGAGCTGAAGGAGAAAAAAGACCGGCCAGACAAGGAGGGGGGCCAACTCGCGCCGGCTGCGCACCTGGCCAAGTAGAGCGGCGAAACTAAGCCGCTTGTTGGCTGACAGGCTACGGCGCGCCCGTGCATAAATCCAATCTGCCCCGGCAATCATCAGGCGCAAAAGCAGGGTGTAGAGGACGGATCGTTCCAAGTGGGAACGACGTACACGCCGCAGCAGCATGAATAGAGGCTGTGCCAGCAGAATAACCAGTTGCAGGGCAACAAAAAGGCCCAGAAAGGCAGAAACATTGAGTGGTGCCCTGCCTGAATAGACTGAAAATGCGCTGGCCAGGCCCAGACCGCTGCCCAGACCAAAGAACAGCGCCAGCCAAAGGAGTACTACGGATACTTCGTTCCAAATAGCTCCAGGAAGAAGGGGCTCCCGATTGTTTTCCCCAGCACCACCCGAATTGCGCTGCCGCACCTGCAGCCAGCGCTGCACCAGTTCCTGTGGATTCAGGATGGGAGTGTTTTTTATTTTTGGTGCTATTTTAGCGAGATAGATAATGCGATCCCGCTTGCGCAGAGCCTGCTCGCCCTCCTGTTGCCGCAGGGCCTCGTCAGTTTGGAACAGGTATTCCAAGTCAAGCAGATCAGCCAAGGTCCAGCGGCTGTTCATCGGACGGCCTGGGGTTGGGGTGGGCGATGGCAGGGCCGAATGGGGTGCGGGATTTTGGAGGAAAATGAATTGTTTTGCGCAAACATTGTGGTGTATATGTACGAATTCGGCTTACTGCCTGGAAATGGCTTGCCATGTTTCTTTATGTCCGCCGTGTCAAGCATGTGCGGAAGACATCGGCGGGAAAACAGTGGTGGAAAAGGGACGGAACAGCCAAGCTCAATCTCGGCATACCCCATCTATTTTCATAGCGGAAAAAATGAATGAAGACAAGGTAAAGCAGCCGCAGGCAGAATTGGTCGGTTCGACTGGTGACCTGTTGCGACAGGGGGCAGCAGCGGCTTGGCCCATTTGTTTGGGGTATCTGCCCTTGGGGTTGGCCATGGGAGTTTTGGCACAGCAGGCGGGTATACCGGCCTGGCTCACCGGATTGATGTCGATTTTTCTTTTTGCAGGCAGTGCCCAGTTCATTGGTGTGGCCATGATTGACGCTGGTGCTTCCATGGCAGCCATTGTCGTCACCACCTTCATGGTCAACCTGCGCCATGCCCTGATGGGTTCGGCCTTGGCCGTGTATTTGCGGGGGGTCAATCGCTGGTTTCTCACCCTGTTCGCCTACGGTATCACGGATGAGACCTTTGCCGTTAACATGGCCCGCTTTCGCAGCGGCAACTGGAACCGATGGCGTGCCTTAGTGGTCAATCACCTGGCCAACAGCGCCTGGGTGTTGGCCACCGTGGCCGGTGCACTGGCCGGCCAATTCATTCCCAGGGGAGCCTTTGGTATCGATTATGCGCTGACCGCTATGTTCATCTGCCTTTTGGTAATGCAACTGCACAACCGCCTGCTGGTTCTCACCGGGCTTTTAAGTGCCGCAGTGGCAGTGGGCTGGTACCTGCTCATTCCAGGCAATTCGTATATTGTCGGCGCCTCCGTCTGTGGGGCCACCCTGGGATTTTGTATTAAACGGGCCAGAGAGCGTAGGCGATGAGCTGGCCGGAATATATTCTTTTGTTCGCAGCCATGGGCCTGGTTACCTACCTGCCCAGGTGGCTGCCCTTGGTGTACCTGGCCCATAAACGCATGCCCAAGTGGCTGGTGGACTGGCTCAGCCTGATTCCGGTGGCTATTCTCAGCAGTTTGCTGGCACCGTCTCTTCTGGTGGACAGCCAAAGCCACAGCTTCACTTTTAGTAAAACCGATCTGTGGGTGGCCTTGCCCACCCTACTCTTTGCCTTGAAGACCAAGAGTTTGGGTGGCACCCTGTTGGTGGGCATGCTGCTTTTCTGGCTGGTGGGGATGCTGCGGGCATGAATAAACAGTTACTCTCCGCAGAGGTGTACGCTGGTAGTGATCCAGAGGGTATCGGTACGGCGGCCATCAGGCCGCTCGCTTTTCAGCCACTTTGTTTGCTGGGAGGATGGTTGAGGATGGCAGGAGCCTGCGCTATTTGTGCTGTTGATTGGAAGCCGCGCTGGGCATGCTTCACTTTGCGGACAAAGGCTGAAGACTTGGCTGTGGCATGCGCTCCCTTCAGCTTTTTGACCGCACCTGGTCCTCGATTGTAGGCAAGCAGGGCCACCTCTTCATTGTTGAACAGGGCCATGCATTTGGCGAGATAGCGGGCCCCACCCTTGAGATTATCCAAGGGATCGTGCACATCGCGGACACCGAGGCGCGTGGCGGTACGGGTTTTGAGTTGGGTTAGACCGTGGGTGCCGCCTGGGCCTTTGGCCTTGGGGTTGAAGCCGGATTCCACCTTGACCAATGCTGCCATCAAAGTGGGATCAACCCCGTGCAGGCGGGCAGCGGTTTCAATTTCATGACGATAGGGCACCTTGGCAGACAAGATGGTGTTTTGCGCTCTCTGTTTAGACTGCGCAGGTTGTGGTGAGAAGCAGAAGGCTAAAAAAATGACGGCGGAAACCGCGAACAGTCGTCTGCCTAGGGACGGCACGCGTCCTTTTTGGGGCGATTCGTTCATGTTTTCCTCGTGGTGTAATGGGGGGGTAGGGTGACTTTGACTGCATTTTATCAGGAGCAAATGAACCGTCATTCTACCATTATGAAACTCAAAATATATAAACAGGAGAGACATTATAGCGGACAAGGAGGCAAAGACAAGTTTTTTGGACACGTTGAACGTTGTGTGCACTATCCTGCCAAAGCAGCACCATGTGTGACAAGCATCAACATTTGCTTATGTAAGGCTTCCTATAGATGATAGGATTCGTTGTCCTACAAGAGGGGACGGCGGGGCTGCTGCAGTGGCATTGCAGCAGTCCGGTGCGGCCAGAGGCATGGAGTAAGTGGTCGCCCTTGAAAAAAGCCTTTTCTAATTTTCGGCTTGCGTCAAGCCATCATCTGGCTGGAGCCAATCAGGGCAGTCAAGGGGCCACAAAAGCCTATCCAGGCATCCAAAGAGTCCTACAAGCATGCCGGTACACAAAAAAAGCAACAGCTCCCTCAGTTTTCTGAGGATAAGCCGGATAGTATGCCCAGCTCCGCACAAGAGCGCATGGATCTTGTCGCCCAGGCTGCCCAAAAGATCGTTGTGACCAAGCTTGCTATCTGCCTTCATGTGGCCAATCATCGGCTCGATCGCGTTTCGGCGGTTTCAACTCCTTGTTCATCTGCGGCGTCAAGCCACGCTTACTGCCGCTGATTAGCACCTGCGGCACTTCATTTTGTGGCCACAATAGCCGCGATCAACAAAAGCCCGCTTGCTCGCCTGCCCGGTGATGCGTTCCACTTGCGCGGTCGCCCTGGCCAGGGTGTGGCCGCCATAGGGATTGCCCGGCTCGGCCTGCACCGTCACTTGCAGAATCAACTCAGAACTTTTTTCACCGATGCGTTTGCAAAAGCGACAAAGCGAAGACGGATCAATGGGCAACTTATGACAAAAGTACTCTTGCCCACAGAAATACTGGTGATACGGGTTTTCCAGCCAACGCCGCACGGTTTCTTCATCCGAGGTTTTAAAGGCGTGACTGGGGTAGCAAAGCCCTGCCATCAGGCGGATAGGGATGCCGGGCCGGCTATTTTCGGAATAGAGTGCGCCGAACTCCTGCTCAAGCAGTGGCCAGTCGATCAGGGCTGCCAGCCGGTACAGTTCATGATTCCGGCCCAAGAATATTTTCCAGACGGTTGCGGAACATATCCAGCTGGGGTGTTGCAATCGGATTTTTTGACTGCATGAAAATCACCAGGATTTGAAGGGGTGCAGTGCAATATCCTGCAATAAATAGTGCTATGTTTTGGCGGTTTTATCCAGCTATTTCAAGTGATTGATGGATTTTCAGGGACGACAGCTTTACGTGTTCCGTGGCTACGGCTTCAAGGGCGGCTTGCACTGGCATCCCAGGGAAAAAGGGGATATCCGAGCCAGTTCATTCCGTTAGCCGAGCCACGCTCAGCCACGTTGGCAACAAAACAGCCTTTATTGCGCTGATTCTTGGGCAAATGCCCTGTATTTTTTGATAAAGCCGGTGGGATTGTAACTGAGTTTTGCCTTGCGCAGGCCAGGGATGCCCAAATCCTGCTCACGGTTGACTGTCTGGTAGCTTTCCGGCAGGACAGAGGCAAAGGACTGATTGATAAACTGGTAGAGCCCCTTGTACCCAGGGACAGCCTTTTCGAAGTGGATGGCAAAACTGCCTCCGCCGGCGAGTTCTTCCCCCAGCACATAGGCCACCGGCGTGTCTTCGACAAAGTAAATTCCTCCACAGAGCTGCAATTCCTCCATGCGCAGGAGTGCTTCCTTGGCGGCTAGGTAGTCTGCCCCCTTGCTGGTATCCCCCTGCCAGGCATCCAATACCTCAATGGCCTGGTGCAGATAGTTTTCAGTCAGCGGTTGTGCCCTGTAGTCATGGCTGTTGACAAAAGCTTTCACCAGGTTGCGTTTTTTGTGGAATTGCCTGCCAGCCAACTCGGCCAGGTCGTGGCGTAGGTAGAGGTAATCGAAATTGTCCCGGTCTTCTTCCAACAGGTAGCCCTGCTGTTCCAGCAGTGGTTTTTGGGCGGAGGAAACACACTTCGCCATGCCCTGGTCGGTAAAGAGCTGCCGGAGCAGCTCACGCTTAGGCAGGGAAAAGGGCAGCATGAAAAACGGCTCCTTGCCGTGTCCAAGGATGGCAATGGTGCCGTCACTTAGGCGAGTTGCCCGGTATTTATGCGTATTTCTAAAGAGATAGATATTGGCAAAAGTGTGCTCGGAAATGCCGCTGGTCACCTGTTGGAAGAGGGGGTGCAGCAGGGGACGCATGGTAAGCGAGATTTCCGTGGAGTCAGGATACGGAGCAAGCATAAGAAGAGCGACTGTGCAGGATTGAGATGAATACTTGTCCGGCACAGTAAAGCAGGGTAGAAAAAGGTCAAGCCAATCCAGGGTTGGGCAGCGGCCTGATTTCAATTGCGGCAAAATGATATATTCGCCTTTGCTCGAAATTATGAACCAAGCACCTTGCGGGAGATCATCTGCTGGGTGGCATGATCGGGTTCTGGCTTTTTCCAGCTGATAAATTGCCTGATCACCCGGCTGAAGGAGCCTTGATCATCCTGGCACAACTCGCAGATGGAAAGGGCGTTGTCCCGGTACATGATGATTTTGCTGGCAGGTTCGCCTTGGGAGTTGATCGCGGCCATTTTCCTGCAGCCGCAATCCAAACGGATGACAGCCACACCCACTGCATCCGGACTGCCTTCCAAAATCCCCTCGATCATGGCCTGTTCCCCTTTTTCCGGATCAGGCCAGTTTGATGCACTAGTACTTTTCGTTGCCATAGTGTTTTTTCTGTATGAATTGATGAAGAGAGGCCGAATGTGCGGTACTCTCAGTAATCCTGGATAAAATTAATAGGCGCAGGGATTGAAACTGTCAAATGGGAAACTTTTTAAACGACAAGTCCATTGAGGAAGTGTGGATTATCCGGCTCGGTTCCTCTGCACAGGGACAGACTTTATTCACAGGAAAAGCATACCTTCATGTTTGATCTATTTGACAGCCATTGCATACATTCCTATTGTACGGGCACAAGGTGTGCACCCGGGTTGGTTTGCCGAGTGTATTACATATTGTTTTGTAAAGGGAGACGTAAAATGAAAAAATTGGCATATGGACTTTTTGGCCTGCTACTGCTGGTGAGTTTTACGGCAACGGGCTGTTCCAGAGAGGGACGCAGCGCCGGACTTGGAGCCCTGGGTGGGGCAGCCGCCGGCGTGGGTGGCTATGAGTACCAAGCCCACCGTGAAAAGAAAAAACTGGAAGAGGACCTTCGTTCCGGCAAGATAGACCAGCGGGAATATGAGATTCGACGTGATCAGCTGGAAAGGGGTTCCATTTTCCGCTAAACGCTACGAATTTATAGGTTACTTTGTCCTGCAGCGCCATTCCCTTTTGTGGATGGCGCTTTTTTTTACGGGAAGCTGTGTATTTGCTTTTCTCCATCCCCCACTTCCAGTTGATTTTGTATGGACACAACAGCGCAAAAACCGGCCGTTGGCCGGAGCTTTCATAGTGAGAGCATTACCCAGGTCTGTGCGGAACTCAAGAGCGGTCAAAAGGGCCTCTCTTCCAGCGAGGCTGCCGAGCGTCTGCAGCAATACGGCACTAACCTGATTGTCAGAAAAAAACAGGCGGGCCTTTTGACCATCCTGTGGCGACAGATCAATAATCCCCTTATCTGGGTTCTCCTGGTTTCCGGTACCCTGGCTATTCTTTTGGGCAAATTGACTGATGGCACAGTGGTTTTAGCGGTTGTGGTCATCAATGCCCTGATTGGTTTTGTGCAAGAATTCAAGGCAGAGAAAGCCATTTCCGCCCTTTCTGAAATGGTGCCACAAAATGCCACGGTTGTGCGGGAAGGGAAACATGTAACCATTGCCGCTTCTGAGTTGGTACCAGGTGATGTGGTGCTCTTGGCTGCCGGGGACAGTGTGCCTGCGGATATGCGTATGCTGCAGGTGAAAAATTTGCGCATTGAGGAGGCTGCCCTCACCGGAGAATCCATGTCGGTCAGCAAAACAACAGAAGCTGTGGCACAAGACGCTTCTCTGGGCGACCGCCGTTGCATGGCATATAGCGGTACTCTGGTTATAACCGGTACGGGCAAGGGAGTGGTCACTGCAACCGGTATGCAGACCGAACTGGGGCGTATCTCTGATCTGCTGGACAGTGCGGTTGATCTGGCCACTCCACTTACGTTGAAGCTGCAGGAGATCACCAAGTACATCACCATCGCGGTGCTGCTTATTTCTGCGGTCATTCTAGGGGTTGGGGTCATGCGAGCGTTGGGCGAAGGCGTTGCCCTTGGTTTGGCCCTGAAGGATACCCTTATTTTTGCCATTGCCCTGGCTGTGGGCGCCATTCCCGAAGGCTTGCCTGCTGTGGTAACTATTGCTCTGGCCATTGGTGTGCAGCGTATGGCCAAAAGAAAGGCTATTATCAGAAAACTGCCGGCAGTGGAAACCTTGGGCAGCACCACGGTTATCTGCTCAGATAAAACCGGCACCCTGACTCGTAACGAGATGATGGTTACCAAGTTGTACACACCCCAGCGCGAAGTGCGGGTGACTGGCAGTGGTTATGAACCCCAGGGGGATTTTTTCGAAAATGAGCAGAGATTAACCCAGTTGCCCGAAGATATCCTCCGCCTACTGGAGGCTGCTGTTCTGTGCAATGACGCCAGCCTGAGCCAGGAAGGGGAGCGCTGGAGCATCAATGGAGATCCAACTGAGGCGGCGCTGGTGGTGGCGGCTGCCAAGGCAGGCTTGTCCAGGGAGGCATTGCAGGAAGAGTATCCGCGTACGGACGAAATTCCTTTTACCTCTGAAAACAAATACATGGCTACGCAGCATGGTGGCGGCTCCAAAGGAAGTATTGTGGTAAAGGGTGCGCCTGAAGTGGTTTTGCAGCGCTGCCAGCTGCATACAGGGCAGGATCGACTGGAAGAGATTCGGGAAGTGGTACGACGCATGGGCGAGCAGGGCATTCGTGTGCTGGCGTTTGCAGAAAAAGACCCTGATACGAATGGCCAGGAACTCACAGAGGATATGGTTGGCGACGGGCTTGATTTTATTGGGCTTATTGGCATGATCGATCCACCCAGGAGCGAATCCATCGAAGCGATCGAGCACTGTCACCAAGCCGGTATCCAGGTGAAGATGATTACCGGCGATCACCGTGCCACGGCATTTTCCATCGGCAAAGACCTTGGTTTGGCACAGGATGGTGATATCTCCTATAGCGGCGCGGATCTGGCAGCTATGAGTGATACGGAATTGTTTGAAAATGTGGAAAAAAGCAATGTTTTTGCCCGGGTCGCTCCGGAACACAAGCTGCGGCTGGTGACTTCACTGCAACAGCGTGGTCATATTGTGGCCATGACCGGCGATGGGGTCAATGATGCGCCGGCGCTCAAACAGGCGAACATCGGTGTGGCCATGGGCATCACGGGCACAGCGGTTTCCAAGGATGCCTCGGATATCGTCCTTGCAGACGATAACTTTGCCAGTATCAGCGCAGCAGTGGAGGAAGGCCGGCGTGTCTACGACAACCTTATAAAGTCATTGGCATTTTTGCTGCCAACCAATCTTGGCCTGGCCCTTATCCTCATCTACGGGATTATCTTTTTTCCCTTTGATCCCTTGACCAAGGCCCTGCTTTTGCCCATGCAGCCGGCGCAGTTGCTGTGGATCAACCTGGTGGCTGCAGTTACTTTAGCACTCCCCCTGGCTTTTGAGGCCAAGGAGGCGGATATCATGCACCGGCCGCCCAGACGGCCGAGCGCACCACTGTTCAGCCCCTTTGTCATCTTTAGGGTGGTGCTGGTGTCCATTCTCATGACTGCTGGTACGGTTGCGTTGTTCAGCGTGGAGTATTTCGGTGCGCTCCGGGCCGGAGTAGGGGAGGAGAGCGCCCTGCGGGTGGCCCAAACCATGGCAGTGACCTTTGTTATCATGTTTCAGATATTTTATATGGTCCACTGTCGCTCGTTGAAAGACAATCTGCTGACCATTGGTCTGTTCAGTAACCCAATGGTGTTTGCGGGAATCGGCGCTATTCTTGTGCTCCATCTGTTTTTTGTGTATTTGCCCATTTCCCAGCGTATTTTCGGGACAACAGCCTTGGGCTACGATAAATTCGGACTGGCCGCAGCCGCGGCTTTTGCTATTTTTCCCCTGATTTCCCTGGAAAAATGGATCAGGAATCGCATGCACGTGGAATGAGCGCGCAGTTTACTCCATACCCAGGCTGAACATGGCCTCCAGGTCGTGTCTGGAATACGCCTTGAAGGCGAGCATGGTCTCCGTGGCCCGGATGGCGTCGAGGATGGGCATGCGGTTGGTTACCAGATCGGCGAGGTCATCGTTGTTGGGTACGCGGACAATGGCCACCAGGTCGTATTTGCCGCTGACTGAATATACTTCGCTGATGCCGCTGATTTGTTGGAGTTGCTGCGCTGTGTCGTTAATGGCGCTGCGTTCCACCTGCATGAGGATGAAAGCTGTAACCATGGTCTTCTCCGTTGTCCGTTGAGTTAGAAAAGCAATGTGTAGTGACAAAAAAGGCAGGCATCACAGGATGCCTGCCTTTTGCAGCCCAAGGGACGAGCCCTAGAAATGGCGGCTTACTCGTAGGTGATACAGCCGGCTGGGCAGGAGGCGATGGCGTCGTCAATACATTTTTCATCGCCGCCTTCGGGCTTAATCACAATAGCCTTTACCTCGTCACTATCGAACTCAAATATCTCCGGGCACAGCTCAACGCAGGCTTCACAGCCCATACACTCATCCCGGTCGATCTCTACTTGTTTTGCCATGCTTTAGGTCTCCTCACAAAAAATGAACCCTGTTGTTGGCTTCTGCCATCCAGCAGCCAGATATCACATAAACATACCCAATATTGTTGTACCCTGCCACCTTTTAGTGGAGGCCTTTGTATCCTTAAAATTTGGCTGTTTTCAGATCAATGGTGAGCTTGAACTCAGTGGAGTCTGCCCCTGGTGAAATAGTGAAACCAAGCTTTTTGCCCAAGGCGATCATGTGCCGGTTTTCGGTGAGCACTGTTCCCCATACCGTTTCCATGCCACGCTCCCGAGCAATCTCCAGGCACTGCAGCAACAATTTTGCGCCTACGCCCTTGCCCTGCCACGGATCACCCACCAGTACGGAAAACTCTCCCCGATGACCATCTGGTTCGCCCGCAATATGGGCAACACCCAGCATGCGCTCCTCGCCCTCTCGGTCATCCAGGCCAACAAAAGAAATTTCACGGTCATAGTCGATTTGGGTGAAGCGGGCCAAAACTTCCGGTGTGAGGGATTTCACCACGCTGAAGAAGCGGTAGTAGATGCTGGTGGGGGTTAGGGTATCAAACAGGGCGTTGAAGAGCGGAGCATCCTCTGGTTTTACCGGGCGGATAAAAAGGGGCAGCTGCATGTCGGTGAAGTCGTGCCGCTCCAGGTGTTGCGGATAAGGACTGATCACCAGGTGGGACGAGGCACTGCCGTCGAGTGGGGCAAGACGGATGCGAGCATCCAGGACAATTGGCCGTCCGTTCTGCAGGGCCACTGGATTCATGTCCAGTTCGGCAATTTCAGGAAAATCGATCACCAACTGGGAGAGCCGCATGAGCAGTTCTTCGAGTTCCTCAAGCTTGGCACTTGCCCTGCCTTGCCCGCTTTGCAGCAGGGACATGATCCGTGTTTCCTCCATCATGCGACGGGCCAAAAGCCGGTTCAGCGGAGGCAAGCCAAGGG
Source organism: Desulfobulbus sp. (assembly GCA_040776885.1). Taxonomy (GTDB): domain Bacteria; phylum Desulfobacterota; class Desulfobulbia; order Desulfobulbales; family Desulfobulbaceae; genus Desulfobulbus. Next base: position 109,685 of record JAXGZR010000004.1, read on the forward strand.
CCTGGTCCTGCAGCAGTTCGGCGAATACGCCGCCTGCACCAAAGAGCAGCACAGCACCAAAGGCCTTGTCCCTTTTGCCCCCCAAAAACAGTTCCACCCCATCTGTGGTTATGTGCGACTGTACCGATACCCCGAGGATACGGGCTTGGGGATTGTATTCCTGGGCAGCCTGCATGATTTGAGCGTAGGCTGCGCGTAGTTCGTCTTCATTGCGAAGGTTGAGTGCCACTCCTCCTGCCTGGGATTTATGGGTGATATCCGGTGAGACGAGCTTCAATACCCAAGGGCTGGGAAGCTGGGCGGCAAAATCAAGTGCTTGGTCAATGTTTGCGGCAAAATGTGTTTCATTGACCGAGATGCCGTAGGCAGCGAGAATCCGTTTGCTGTCGTTTTCAGACAGCATGTCGCTTTCCCCGTCGAAGCATTCATAGATGGTGCGGAAGGCCAGATCCCGGTTGAATTCCAGCTCACTGGCCAGCTTGGGGGGCACCTGGGTGAGCATTTCAAGATTGTTTGTATATTCAACAAGATACATGAAGGCGCGTACTGCTCTTTCTGGGGTCTCGTAGGTGGGGATATTGGCCCGGTTGAGGATTTCGACCCCTTCGCGCACCTCTTTGCCACCCATCCATGAGGCAAAGACAGGAATGCGTTTGCGCCTGGTCAGCTGCACCAGGTCGGTGGCCACAGCCTCCGGCGAGGTCAGGACTTGGGGCACCATGATGACCAACAAGCCGTCAAAGGCGTTACTGGCCAGGCAGATTTCAATGGCGCGGTGGAAATGCTCAAGTGAGGCAGTACCAAGAATATCAATGGGGTTGGCATGGCTCCAGTAGCCAGGTAGGCTGGCATTGAGCTCATGCAACACTTCTTCTGGTATGGGGGCTGGTTGCAGGCCGTATTCTGCCAGGGCGTCTACAGCCATGACACCGGGACCGCCGCCATTGGTGATGATGCCCAGGCGGGTACCAGTGGGTCTGGGTTGCTTGGCCAGCAGTTCCGCGCAGTCAAACAGCCTGGCCAGCGAGGGTACCCGGACAATGCCGGCACGCTTGAAGGCCGCCTCGTACACGGCATCCACGCCCACCATTGCACCGATATGGGTACTGGCTGCCTTGGTACCTGCTTCGCTTTTGCCGGCCTTGACCACGATAATTGGCTTGATGCGCGAAACTGCCCGGGCTGCACTCATGAATTTGCGCGGGTTGCCCAGCCTCTCCATGTACAGCAGGATGGCCCGCACCGAGCCTATACTTCCCAGGTAGTCGATCAGGTCGGCAAAATTGACATCCAGCATGGAGCCAACGCCAACAAAATGGCTGAATCCGGTTTGATCTAAAGAGGCACGATCCAGGATGGCAGCGGAGATGGCGCCGCTTTGCGAAATGACCGCCAGACCACCCTGGGCTGGCATCTCGCCGGCCAGGCTGGCATTGAGTTTTTTATCCGGGCGAATCACGCCCATGCAGTTGGGCCCTATGATACGCAAATTAGAACCTTCGGCGGCAATGCGAATCTGTTCTTCGATATAACCACCCCAATCGCCCCGTTCCCGGCCACCGGCCGAGATGATCACTACCCCTTTGGTGCGGGCCTGTACACACTGGCGAACAACATCCGGAACCGTGGCAATGGGAGTGGCAATTATCGCCATGTCCACCGGCTCTGCTGCTGTTTCGGTGATGCTTTTCAGGCAAGGCAGCCCCTGCAGGGTTTGGTGTTTGGGATTTACCGGCACTACCCTGCCGCTGTACCCTCCCTGGAGCAGTTGCTCAAGCAGTGTTTGACCAACGCTTCCTGGCCGGTCGCTGGCTCCGATAATGGCGATACTTGTTGGGTTAAAAAAAATATTCATGGGAGGTCAATGTGCTGGCGTTGTCTGATTGGCGCACCAAGCTTGCTGTGCTTGGTGACGGCTGGCCCACGCTTGCAAGCCGCTTCCTTCCTCTTTTGTAAAAGCAATTTGAAGTTACTCCGTTTTCAACCGAAGACAAAGGAAAAAGCTGAAGAGATGAGGGCTCTTGCAACCTTTGTTTCAGGGTGTATTGGCCTTTTGAGTTTAAAGACCTTGTGGACTGGCAGGATGTGGCAAGATCGTTTGTGCATTTTGGGAAATGGCCTAAATACGTGGTTGCTTTACCAAGGGTAAAGCAGAGAGGCAAAGCATAGTCGATCACGGGCACCTGCTGGCTCAATGCAACTGCCGAGCAAACATCTGCCTGTCGGTTGGCGATACAGACGCCGCAGTGCATAGTCAATCAGTTCGTCTGGCCTGGGATCATTTGGAAAAATTGTGTTCCGTCGGGATTGTGCGAGCCGATTTGTTCGGCTGTGGGGACTGCCTAAGCTGTGGGGACTACCTAGGGCCTCCAAAGGCCTCTTTGCTGTGTTGCTCCCTTGTCGGTTGTGGTATCGTTCTATTTTTAAAAAATGAATCATGAAGGGATGCTCCGATGAATTTGCACAATCCTACGTTGTTGGCCACTTCTCCCTACGTGGACGGCAAATGGGTGGCCAGCCCGTCTTCATTCAACGTGGTTAACCCTGCGGATGGCACGCTCATTTGTCAGGTTGGCGATGGTGACGCTGCTCTGGCCAACATGGCCATTGATGCTGCCTTGGCGGCTTTCCCCCTGTGGCGGGAGCAGAGCGCGGCCGAACGCTGCCGCCTTTTGCGCCGCTGGTTTGCCCTTATTATGGAGCACCAGGAGGATCTGGCCATCATTATGACCATGGAGCAGGGCAAACCCCTGGCCGAAGCCAGGGGTGAGATTGCCTATGGTGCCTCCTTTGTCGAGTGGTTCAGTGAGGAAGGCAAGCGGGTGTATGGTGAGACCATTCCTGCTCCTGGGCCGGATAAACGCATTGTGGTTATCAGGCAGCCAGTGGGCGTAGTGGCCGCGATTACCCCGTGGAACTTTCCCAACTCGATGATCACCCGTAAGGCAGCGCCTGCCTTGGCCGCAGGCTGCACCTTCATCGTTCGTCCGGCTTCAGCCACGCCGCTTTCTGCTCTGGCATTGGCCAGGCTGGCAGAAATGGCAGGTTTTCCGCCAGGTGTATTCAATGTGCTGACCAGTAAGGATCCGCACGGCATGGGCACGGTTTTTACCGAAAGCCCCAAGGTGGCCAAGTTTTCCTTTACTGGCTCCACCAGGGTGGGCAAGAACCTCATTGCCCAATGTGCCTCCACGGTCAAACGTGTCTCCATGGAGTTGGGTGGCAATGCCCCTTTTATTGTTTTTGCCGATGCTGATCTCGATGCTGCCGTGCAGGGGGCACTTGTCTCAAAGTACCGCAATGCCGGGCAAACTTGCGTGTGTGCCAACAGATTTCTGGTGCAGCGCCCGGTTCAGGGGGCCTTTGCCGAAAAATTGGCTAAGGCTGTGGCCGCCCTTAAGGTGGGCAAAGGCATGGAGGCAGGGGTAAGCATTGGTCCCTTGATTGACGAGCAGGCGGTTCGGTATGTGGAGCAACTGGTGCAGGATTCGCTGGCTGTTGGCGCGGAACTGGTACTGGGCGGTAAGCGGCATGGCCTGGGAGGCTGTTTCTTTGAACCAACTGTGTTGAAAAATGTCAGCAATGACATGCCCATTGCGGTCAATGAAATTTTTGGCCCAGTTGCACCCCTGATCAGTTTTGAGAGTGAAGAAGAAGCCATCCGTCTGGCCAACGACACCCCCTTTGGCCTGGCCGCCTATTGCTATACGCGGGATATCGGCCGCATCTGGCGGGTGGCCGAAGCTCTGGAGTATGGCATGGTGGGCATCAATGAGGGATTGATCTCCAATGCCGCAGCCCCCTTTGGCGGGATGAAGCAGTCTGGTTTGGGGCGCGAGGGTTCCCACTTTGGTATGGACGAGTATCTGGAAATCAAATACCTGTGCCTGGGCGGCCTGGAAGCCTGAGTTGTTTCTTTGGTGCTTTGCGCCGTTCCCCCTGTGCCCACAGCCAACAGCGCGGCCTTTGTTTTTTTGCCTATTTGCCGATAGTATTTGTCTGTAGAAGTATCAGCGTAGCGCAGCCTGCGCCTGTTTTTCCACCTGTCGGATCAGCTCCCCTGTTGCCGGATCGTCTGCCATGGCTGCGGTCAAAGGAATAAAGCGCTGGCTGAAGCTGGAGCCTGGCTGGCCTTTTTTGGGCAGAGCGCCCTTGCCAGGCTGGCGCCAGGGGCCAGGCCCCCGCCAGTCAATCTCCAGCAGACCCAGGTATCTACCCCTGATTGCGGTTTGGCTGATGAGGGTCCTGCTTCCCGCTATTGGTGCCAAGTTACCAATATTTTGGCCGGATTGAAAAATAAGATCCACCTGTGGATACAGGCGGGCGATCTCTCGGTTTTCGGCCAGCGGATAGTTGGAGAGAAGAATGAGCATGCCAGCCTGTGGACGTAGTTGCGTCAGGGCTGCAGGCAAAACCTCCTGCCAGGGCAGGAGGTGGTAGGGGGCATTGCTGCCGGCGAAGTTACCCCGATGGTTGGTCAGGGCCAGCACCGCCACTGGCAGCTTGCCGACCTGTATTATGGTGTAACCGGGAAACAGGGCTTGGTTGCTGTGTCGGTCGCGTAGATTCAGGGAAAGCCAAGTGAAGTTATCCTCTGCAAGGCTGTGCAGAAAACCGGGCCCAGCAGCCAGGTCGTGCATTCCCACGGCTGCATAGCGCAGGCCCATCTTCTGGTTGGCAGTTACTACGCCCTGCGCCTTGATCTTGGCTGCCTCTGCCTCGCCTGTGGCGGGTGGCAGAGTCTGCTGTTTAAAGAGTTGATTGCCCGTATCGAGCAGGAGTGTGGGTACATCGGATTTGGCTTGCACAGCGCTGATGAAGGCCGCTTTTTTGGACAGACCGCCCAATTTCGTTCTTTCTCAGCCACAGGGAGCCAGCTCTCCCAGGATATCGTTGCTGTAGACAATGCGCAGCAACTGTGCGTGGAGGTGTTGCGGCGACAGGACAAGGGCGAGAATGCAAAACAGAGTGAAAACGGCAGAGTAGCTGTAGCTATGTTTTGTCTTTTTTGCGGTCATGCTGTGCGGCTCTTTGTTTGAGGAGTTGTCTCCATTTGTACAGACGATCCCGCACCAGGGCTTCATAACCCCGGTTGCTAGGTTCGTAGTAGATGGTGCCGGCCAGCTGATCCGGAAGATGCTGCTGGCTGACCAGGGCATCCCGATCGTCGTGGGCGTATTGGTACCCCTTGCCATAGCCCAGTTCCTTCATCAGCCTGGTGGGCGCGTTGCGCAGGTGCAGCGGCACCGCCAGACTGCCGGTGCGTTTGATATCAGCGTGCACCTTGTGGGTGAGGGCATATATTGCGTTACTTTTGGGCGCAGTGGCCAGATACACTGCTGCCTGGTACAGGGCCAATTCGCCTTCTGGGGAGCCGAGCAGGTGGTAGGCTTCACGGCAATTCAGGGTGATTTGCAGGGCCTGGGGATCGGCATTGCCTATATCTTCGGAGGCAAAACGGATCATGCGGCGGGCTATGTAGAGTGGATCCTCGCCGGCAAGCAACATCCGGCCAAGCCAGTACACTGCGCCGTCCGGATCACTGTCGCGTAGGCTCTTGTGCAGGGCAGAAATCAGGTTGTAGTGTTCTTCGCCATCGGCATCGTAGCGCAGGGTACGTTCCTGCACTGCCTCCTGCGCACAGGCCAGGTCAATGACGCCCCCAGGGCTATTGTCTGCGCCGGTCGTGTTGGCATCCAGGGCCATGGAGGCAGCACTTTCCAAAAAGTTGAGGGCCCGGCGACAGTCGCCGTCCGCAGCCTCGGCCAGGTAGTTCAACGCTTCTGCTTGCATGGTTAAATGCAGTCCACCAAGCCCCTTTGCGCTGGTTAAAGCCCTGGTGAGCACACTTTGTATGTCTGCTGCCTCAAGTGGGTGCAGAATCAACACCTGGCACCTGGACAAGAGCGGCGGATTGATAGCAAAGGAGGGGTTTTCCGTGGTCGCGCCAATCAAGGTAAGCAGGCCGCTTTCCACGTGGGGGAGAAAGGCATCCTGTTGCCCCTTGTTAAAGCGGTGGATCTCGTCGACAAACAGGATGGTTGGCCGCTGTTGTTCCTGCTGCAGGGTGTGGGCCTGCTCGACAATCTGCCTGATTTCCTTGACTCCCGAGAGTACGGCGGAAAAAAAGACAAAGTGGGCTGAGGTGGCCTGTGCCAGCAGGCTGGCCAGGGAGGTTTTGCCCGAACCTGGTGGTCCCCAGAAGATCAGGGAGGGTAGTTTGTTGCCGCCGAGTATCTGGCGGAGAAAACGTCCTTCCCCCACCAGGTGCTCCTGGCCAACGAACTCATCCAGGCTGACGGGGCGCATACGTTCGGCCAGGGGGATATGTTTGAGGGGCTGTTCGCTTGACCTGTTTTTCATCTGTTGTGTGCGCCAATAAGGGTAAGGCGTGGGGCTTTTGCCAAAATCGTTTACCCAGGCAGGGTTGAGGGTTGATTGCTTGCAGCTGAGTCGGTGGAGTGGTACTTTACTGTGTTTTTATGCGGTGTGCTGCTTTAATTTCTGCAAGAAGAGGGTCTGCGTGCCGCCGGAAAAATGAGGATGCGCATGGACGCATCTGTACGAACGAGGTGAGATGGGTAATCGCTTTGGGCACGCAGGCGTGCAGCAGAATTCCGGTCTTGATGCAGCTGCGCCTGCTGTTGGCCGCCAGACACAAACTGGCAATCCCGACAATTCTGGCTCGGTGCAAAGCCTGTTCGTGCTTTTTGCCGATATTCGCCAGTTCTCTCGGCTGACGGAACAGGTTTCTTTGCAGGTATTGTACTCGTTTCTCAGCGATTATTTTCAACTGTTCGCAGCAAGCGTAGAAGAGCATGGTGGCCAAGTCAATAAATTCTTGGGTGATGGTGCACTAGCCCTGTTTCGATCACCGCTTGCAGGCGGAAAAGCCCTTGCCCCGGTCAGGGCCGCCCTGCATCTGCATGCGCAGTTTATGCGTTTGCACACCTGTTGGCTAACGCAAGGGATGACACAGGCGCAGGTGCAGCAGGTAGCGCAGGTAGATTTGGGGGTGGGGATCAGTTATGGTGAAGTCTTTTTAGGGCCCATTACTGCCGGAGCCAGCAGCAACGTTGATGTTACCGTGATTGGCCAGGCGGTCAACGTGGCCCAGAGGCTGGCCACTGATTGCAACCCTGGGGGAGTGTACTGTACCGGAGCTGCACGTCAGTTGTTGGACAGCACAGTACAGGTACAGTCTTTGGGCTGCTTTCAGCCCAAGGGCATGGCCAGCACCCAGAGCCTTTTCCAGCTTTTGGCGCTGGAGTAAATTGTGCTGCATTGTGCGGGAATGCTGCCTGCGCATTTTTTCCGGTACCCTTTTCATGAGCTGTAGAGCATGCTCGCTATTTTAGCCATTACCGGCCCAATCTTTGCGCTGATTGGTATGGGCTTTGCCTGCGTACGCACGGGATTGTTTGCGCGCAGCGATATGCGCATCCTTGGCAGCTTTGTCATTAATGTGGCTTTGCCTGCGCTGATTGTCTCGGCCCTGTCGCAGCGCTCTTTTACAGAAATTCTGCGCCTTGATTACCTGCTTGCCTGTGCCGGTGGCGCTATCCTGTCGTTTTCGTCGATGCTGTTGTGGTTTTTTTATGTGCGGCGTCGTGCCTTTCAGGAAAGTGCGATTACAGCCATGGGCGCATCCATTTCCAACAGCGCCTTTATGGGCTTGCCCATCGTCGTTCAGGTGGTAGGCCCAGTGGCTTCAGTGGCGCTGGCGCTCAATATGGTGGTGGAAAATATCATCATGCTGCCGTTGGTGCTCATTTTGGCAGACTTGGCAGGGCACAATGCAGGTGGCGTGCTTGAACGGTTGCGGGATATTGGTTGGTCTTTGTTAAAAAATCCCATCATCCTGGCCATCTCTTCAGGAGTGCTCCTTGCCCTGTTGCAGCAGCCCCTGCCGCTGTTTTTGGCCAAGCCGGTTGATATGCTGGCAGTGGCGGCCGCGCCAGTGGCGCTTTTTGCCATTGGCGGCAATCTGGCGGGCAGCAGAGTGCGGGGCATGCTTGCTGATGTGGGGCAACTTGTTGTGGCCAAGCTTGTCCTATACCCCTTGCTGGTGGGGGTGATCGCCCTGAATCTGCCGAACATGGATCCCCGGATGCAGGCGGCTGCAATTTTGTTTGCCAGCATGCCCATGTTCAGTATCTACCCCCTCATTGGGATGAAGTACGGTATGGAAGTTCTGTGTTCAGCCGCGGTGGTCGCGGCAACCTTGGTATCTTTTGTCAGTATCAGTGTGGTCATCTGGCTGGTGCAACATCTGGGGCTGGCGCAAGCCTCCTTGGCGACCTTCTGATTAGCGTTGTCTTGGTTTACTGAAGGAGCGCTGAAGAACAGGAAGCATCTTCGTAACAATGGCATATGGCATCTAATGGCATAATCCAAAATATTTTGTCCGGGAAGTTGCAGCGTCCGGAATTGCTCAGCGCAGTCACCTGTTCTGGTGCGCATGTTGGCCGGCCAATGCCGGTGTACAACCCTGCCACAGGCGAAGTCCTGTGTACTGTTCCCATGCTGAATGCGGAAGAGGCGGCCGGCCGGATTGATCTTGCCAGCAAGGCTTGGCAAGCCTGGAAAGCCTGGAGTGCATCTGCCCGTGCTGCTCTTTTGCACCGTTTTGCAGATTTGATCAACGCCAATCAGGAAGATTTGGCCCATATCATGACTGCGGAACAGGGGAAAGTGCTTGCCGAGGCCAGGGGCGAAGTGGCACATGGCGCCCGCTATGTGCGCTGGTATGCAGAGGAGGCGCGGCGGGTCTATGGCGAAGTTTTACCGCGCGAGCAAGCTGGTCGACGTTTTTTTGTTGTACGGGAGCCGGTTGGTGTCTGTGCAGCCATCACCCCGTGGAACTTCCCCTGTTCAACCGTGTTGCGCAAAATTGCGCCTGCTCTGGCCGCGGGCTGTGCGGTGCTGGTGAAGCCTGCCAGCCAAACGCCCCTGTCTGCTCTGGTTCTGGCTGTCCTTGCCCAGGAGGCAGGGCTGCCACATGGTGTTTTACAGGTGCTGCCCGGGCCATCGGCTGAGCTCGGGCCACTGCTCAGCTCCCATCCGCAGATCCGTTGCCTGAGTTTCACCGGTTCAACTGCTGTGGGCAAGGAGCTTATGCGGGCCTGTGCCACTACGGTGAAACGGCTTTCCCTGGAACTGGGCGGGCATGCACCCTTTATCGTGTTTGACGATGCTGATCTTGATGCTGCGGTGCAAGGTGTTTTGGCCTGCAAATTCCGCAATAGCGGGCAGACCTGCGTGTGCGCCAACCGTCTACTGGTGCAGGAAAAGGTGCTGGTAGATTTCATGGGCAGGCTGATGCAGGCAGTGGAACAGCTCCGGGTGGGGAATGGTTTTGCACCTGGTATGGATTTGGGTCCCTTGATCGATGAGACGGCGATATGCAAGGTGGAGGATCATATTACCGATGCACTTGCCAGGGGTGCAGAGCTGGTCTGCGGTGGCGTACGCTTGGCCGGAGATGGGCATTTTTTCGCGCCCACGGTACTCATGCGGGCCACGGCAGACATGCTGGTTGCCCAGGAAGAAACCTTTGGCCCGGTTTTACCGGTATTCAGCTTCCAAAACGAGGCCCAGGCCATCCACATGGCCAACAATACGGCCTATGGCCTGGCCGCCTATTTCTACAGCCGTGATGTCAACCGCATTCAGCGGGTGGCCGAAGCCCTGGCCTTTGGCATGGTGGGCATCAACACCGGCCGTATGTCATCGGAGGCAGCCCCTTTTGGCGGGATTAAAGAATCGGGTTTTGGCCGTGAAGGCTCGCGCCACGGTATGGATGAGTATCTGGAGATAAAAAGCATCTGCATGGGTGGGTTGGGGTAAGATGAGAAGTACTGCTGCAACGAATTCTACGTCTTGTATAGATATCTACCACATATGAACAAACTGCCCATCTTCCAGAAACAACAGGTGCACAAAATGTATTTTAAAATCTGTAGAGAAGAAGAGAGATGGAAATATTCAACATACAAGAACATTCGGGTGCAACAGGATTTGCATCCTTTTTAGACGGTGTGTCCGACAAACTTGCAGCTGCCATATGTAAAAAATTCAGTTCGTATACTGAGCATGGTGATATGTATACCTGTAACAGTCTGAAAATTCTCAATCCAAAGATATGGGGCTATAAGGGCACGATTTATAAGCTGCGTGTTGATTGTGGAAAAGAGTCGGCCCGCGTACTGTTTGTAAAAACACCGGAAAACAATATTGTTCTGCTTCACGGGTTTATCAAGAAAACCAGAAAGACACCCAACAAAGACGCGAAAATTGCGATGCATAACCTGGAGCGTCTACAAAAAAATGCCACGCTCTCTCCCTTGGATTTGACAGAGTACACCGGCAAAGTGCAGTAGCCTCACCTTGTACGGTTTTTTTGGGGTAGATTTTTTGGCAATTTGACCCTGGCAGAGTTCCTCATTTAAGATTTAACCAAGATGGTCTCTACTTTTAAATGGAGATATCTTGGGGAGGTTTACAAATGAATCAGCTACACTAATCGTAGCAGGTTTCATTCCTTTATGGACAGCCGCACTCCGGATAAGGCATGCTGGCTGTTTCCTCCATTCGGTTATCGTGAGCGGGGCATTTGCAATTTGAATTCATTATCCTCTGTCGAAAAACAGAGGACATCTTAGTCTATTGAATAGCAATACATATCGGTGGCTCTTTTATGAAAAAATTACTGATCATTTTAATTATTATAGGTGCATGCTTTATTTTTATCCATCAGTATTTTTTTGAGAAAAAGCTGTTTGACTATACAATGATTAACGTAAACGTTGACGTCCAGGGAGATGCACATTTAATCGAAATACCAAATGGTCCTACAGTTTTAATAGATGCTGGTTATCAATCAGAAGCAAAGAAATCTCTCATTCCATTGTTAAAGAGAAAGAAGATCTCCGTAATAGATTATTTTTTTGCCTCGTCCGCAGAATTTGTGGGTAGCTCTTTGAAAAATAGCCCCAGAGCCTGAGCCCCGCCGGAGGTGAAGGGGTGGCGCCTGCCGCCCCGTCACCCTTGCCGGTCTCCGGTCAAGCATGGAGGCGCGACTCTGTCAAGGCTGTGCGCGCAGCGCACACCCGCAGGGCTCGGCCGTGACAGAGTCGGGGCTCCATGCTAGCGCCATTGTCGCTGTTGCGAGGTTTGCAAAAAAAAGCATCCTGCCTTACCTTGCCGGGGAAAGTTTCTTCCAAAAAACTCCTCAGCTTAGGCCAGACAGGATGCACCTGAAAACTATCTTGAATCGTCTCGAAAAACAACCGGGTTTTATCTACGACTCGTGCCGATGGCGAGAATCCGGCCCTCCGGCGCTGGTGATCACGTTGCGGCCCCAAGCCGGCAGCAAGCCCATCTGTTCCAAGTGCGGCCAGCGGCGCCCCGGGTACGACACCCTGCGGGCCAGAAAATTTGCCTTTGTCCCCCTGTGGGGCCTGCCGGTTTTTTTCCTCTACGCGCCACGGCGGGTGCAGTGCCCAACCTGCAAGGTGAAAGTCGAAAGACTGCCGTGGGCCGTGGGGAAAAGTCATCTCACAATCACCTACGCCTGGTTCCTGGCCGCCTGGTGTAAACGGTTGAGTTGGAAGGAAGTGGCCCAAGCCTTTACAACCAGTTGGGACACGGTCTTCCGCGCGGTGAAAATGGCGGTCGCCTGGGGACTCGAACATCGTGATCTCAGTGGTATTACCGCCATAGGCACCGACGAGATCTGCTGGCGGAAAGGCAAGGACAAGTTCGTCACCCTGGTCTATCAGCTGGACCAGGGAAAAAGGCGCCTGCTGTGGATCGGCCCCGACCGGACCGCCAAGACCTTCCAGGGCTTTTTCGACTGGCTCGGGCCGGAACGGTGCGGACAGCTGCGGTTTATCTGCAGCGACATGTGGAAACCGTATCTGGCCGTTATTGCCAAAAAGGCCGCGGGTGCAGTCAACGTCCTCGATCGGTTTCATATCATGAGTCACCTGAGCAAGGCCATCGACGAGGTCAGGGCGGGCGAGGTCAAGGAATTGAAAAACAAGGGAAAAGAACCTCTCTTGACGAAAAGCCGCTGGTGCCTGTTGAAGCGACCTGAAAACCTGACCGAAAAGCAGGTGGACCGGCTGACGGACCTGCTCGCATGCAACCTCAGAACCGTCCGAGCCTACCTGCTCAAGGAGGATTTTCAGCGATTCTGGACCTACAGTTCGCCGGCCTGGGCCGGCAAGTTCCTCGATGCCTGGTGCACACGAACCATGCGCTCCAAGATCAAACCGATGAAGAAGGTCGCGAAAATGTTGCGGGCTCACCGCGCCCTCCTGCTCAATTGGTTTCGGGCAAAAGGGGCGATCGCCCTGGGCTGCGTGGAAGGTTTCAACAACAAGGCCAAGGTGGTCACCAAACGATCCTATGGGTTTCGCACCTATGATGGGTTAAAAATAGCCTTGTATCATGCACTTGGTGACCTACCTACACCCAAGGTTACCCACAGATTCTGCTGAGGAACCATTTTTTTATTTCTCATGCCCACAGAGACCATTACGAGGGCGCTTTTGAAATATTGAAGTCAGGAATCGTTATAAAAAAACTTTTTACTCATCGGCCACCAGAGCTGGAAAGTATTTGCATATCAGACTGTTGTTGTGGATATGGTTCATATCTTAAGTTAACGAAGATGATACCAACAACAGATGTTATTGTTGGTCAGAATATTATTTTATCGGACAGTGTATGGATTCGTATCGTTGATCTTTGGAACAATAATGACTCCACAACCGATATAAATGACACTTCTATTCTGATGAAACTTGAAACCAATAATTATTCTATTCTTTTTACCGGAGACCTTAATGCGCGTAGAAGTAAACGCTTGGTTGGAAATACTGACTTGAGGGCAGATATATTGAAGCTACCTCATCACGGGTTAGAAGGGATGGCCATTTCTGAGTTTTATAAAGCTGTTGGCCCAGATGTTTTTTTAGCACCATGTCCTGCGAAATATTGGAATACCGATAGAGCTAAGCGATCTAGGGATATTGCAGCTGACATCGGCGTCCCGATTTTTGTGAATGGTTTGCATGGCGATGTGTTGGTAAGCGGTTATAAAGATAAATACGAGATACATGCCAATGCAACAAGCATGCCGGTTTTTTATGGTCCAAAGTCAAAAAAATAACGAAATTTCGGTCAAATTAAAGTCCTATTGTAGGGGAACAACCAAATAACGTATTTAAAAACATTGCTTGGGTTACCAACGATTGGGTACCTGACCTGCCCTCTTGCAAGCCAGAAAAGACAAATTGCCCGCCTTTGTCGTTACTTAAGCGTGCCATGCCTTACTGTTGAGAGTGCGTTTAAAAGGGAACGGTCTTGCCTTTCACCGGCTGGCGGGACGCTTTAAACATGGCTTCTGCCGCCCGCTCCATGCTGGGACGGAGCTGGGCACAATATCCGGCTTATCCTCAGAAAACAGAGGGAGCTGTTGCTTCTCTTAAGAAGGATGCTGGCGACAAAAAGGTGGGTCGCTGTTGTCTGGCAGGATAATGTGCTCTTTGTCCGGTTGTATTGCCTTTTTATTTAGTACTTATTCTTTGCCTCCACAATCAGCGTCCTATCCCATGCTTTCGCTGTCCACCAAGGCAAAGGCGCTGTGCGCATGGATGGATTCAAAACTTTCCACGCCCACGGAGAACCAGGTGATATCTGGATGCCGGCTAGCTGCCTGGGCTGCTTTGCGGGCCACATCCTCTACAAACATGGGATGGGCGTAGGCCCATTCGGTCAGGTATTTTTCATCCGGCCGCTTGAGTAAGGCATATACTTCACTTGAACCACAGGCCTCGGCAAGGGCGATGAGATCTTCCAGCCAGACCATGGCGCGGGAGCGTACCCTAAGGGTGATGGAGGCGCGCTGGTTGTGGGCACCTGCCTCGCTGATCTCCTTGGAGCAGGGGCACAGGGTGGTTACCGGTACCACCACCTCCATCATGGGTTCGCCCGCGTCTTCTGCCATGTTTTGGGTGGAGGCGGTGAAGGCGCACTGGTATTCCATCAGGCTGGTAGTGTTGCTGATCGGGGCCTTTTTAGCGATGAAATAGGGAAAACGCATCTCCAGGCAGGCTTCACTGGCCTTGAGGCTGCTCTGTACCGCTTGGAGCAGAGCAGAGAAGATGCCGCTGTGGATATCGGGCAGATGGGCGAAAAGCAGGGTGAGCATTGTGCCAACCGGTGCCTCCGTCTGACTGGCTGGCCGTTTGGCCGAAAGGCTGATGCTGGCCACGGTTTGCTGGATGCCGCCGCTTTTTTCCGGTATACGCACCGGGCAGGTGAAATCGCAAATGCCTACGTTGAACACGCTGTATCCTGTTGAAAGTTGATGAAATGTTGAAGGATTGGTACTTTTGTGCAGGCCATAGTCTATTTTTGGTTCCTGGGCAAGCCCTTCGTGATGCTCGACCATTGGAAGCAGGACAGCTTGGTCGTTCTTTCTTGTATAATACATTGGAAGCTCCTGTTTTTTCTTTGTTTGCAGGGACAATCGAGGTAAAGTACGCTGATGGACACGGTACGGATGGATAAATGGCTGTGGGCGGCCCGGTTTTTTAAAACCCGCTCCCTGGCGGCCAAGGAGGTCGGCGCCGGCCATGTGACCCTGGCGGGAGCGCGCATCAAACCGGCCAAGCCTGTGCAGGTGGGTGACCTGCTCAGCATCCGGATTGGTTACGCTACCTACACGGTGCGGGTCTGCGCCCTGTCGGAACGACGTGGGCCAGCATCGGTGGCACGGCAGTTGTACGAGGAAACCGCCGAGTCTGTGGCAAAACGCGAACAGGAGGCGGCTGAGCGGCAGCTGGTTAAAGGCTTGGATGTTCGCCCTGCCAAGCGGCCAGACAAGCGTGATCGCCGTAAAATTCGCCAATTTTTGAAGAAAGAGTAAGCAGAAAGGAAAAGAAAGATGCACAAGGCAAAGCGCGCCCTCATCAGCCTCACCGACAAGAGCGGTTGTGCCGCATTTGCAGGTGCCCTGGCAGCTTTGGGGATTGAGCTGCTCTCCACGGGCGGTACCGCCAAGATGCTGCGGCAGGCCGGGCTTGTGGCGGTTGAGGTTTCTGATTTCACTGGTTTTCCCGAAATGCTGGATGGCCGGGTGAAGACCCTGCATCCCAAGGTGCACGGCGCTATCCTGCACCGGCGCAGTGATCCTGAACACCTGGCCCAATGCCGCAGTCAGGGAATCGAGCCCATCGACATCGTGGCAGTCAATCTCTATGCCTTTGGCCAGGCCGTGGCCGATCCTGCCTGCACCTTGGCCGATGCGGTGGAACAAATAGATATTGGCGGCCCCACCCTGCTGCGGGCAGCGGCCAAAAATTTTCAGGATGTCACTGTGATTGTTGATCCAGATGATTATCCGCTGGTTCTACAGGAACTGGGCGAGTATGGTCACACGACCCTCAGGACCCGCTTCCAGCTGGCATGCAAGGTCTTTGCCCTGACCAGTGCCTATGATGCGGGCATCAGTCAGTGGCTTGCCGGGATCGACCCGGAGAGCCACGCCTATTTCCAGGAGAGTGCAGATGCGTAAAATGGCGGTGCTGCTCTCGGGCAGTGGCAGGACTCTGGACAACTTCCACCAGCGCATCGCAGCAGGCAGCCTGGCTGCACAGATTCAGGTGGTGATTGCCAATAACCCCAGTGCACTTGGCCTTGAAAAGGCACGCACATACGGTTATCCAGCCCACTATGCCGTGGGAGATGCGGCCATCAACGCTATTCTTGCCAACTACTCCATAGACCTCATCGCCCTGGCCGGCTACCTCAAGCTTTACACACCACCACCTGCCCTGCATCGGGCGGTACTCAACATCCATCCCGCGCTCATTCCGTCTTTTTGCGGGCCTGGCTTTTATGGCCACCATGTGCACGAGGCGGTCAAGGCGCGCGGCTGCACTGTCAGCGGCTGCACCGTGCATTTTGCCAACGAGGAATACGATGCCGGGCCCATAGTGTTGCAGCGCTGTGTGCAGCTTGCGGCAGACGACAGCCCCGATGATATTGCTGCCCGTGTTTTTACGGCGGAATGCGAGGCCTATCCCGAGGCCATCAATATGGTCGATAAACTGGGAGTGGACTATTTTTGGACGAGGAGCACGCAATGACCGCAAAGATTATTATGAACAGTGGTGATATCGACCGCAGTCTCAACCGGATCTGTTTGGAAATCATCGAACGCAACCGGGGTGTGGAGGACCTCTCCATCATTGGTGTGCACACGGGCGGCGTCTTTCTGGCCCAGCGCCTGAAACAACTACTGGAGGCCCGGGGAGACGGCATTATCTTGCCTTCCGGCAACCTGGATATCACCCTGTACCGCGACGACTGGAGCCTTATTTCCCAGAATCCGGTGGTTCGGAAATCAGAGATCGGTTTTCTTATGGAAGACCGGCGGGTGATTTTGGTGGATGATGTCATCTTCACGGGCAGAACCATCCGTGCGGCCATGGATGCGATCATGGACTATGGCCGGCCGCTCTCCATTCAGTTGGCGGTTTTGGTTGACCGCGGTGGCCGGGAACTGCCGATTCAACCGGATTACGTGGGTATGCACGTCAGCGTTGCCAAGGGTGAACGCGTGGATGTCCTGCTTCGCGAAAAGGACGAGGCCGACAAGGTACTCCTCAGTGCACTCTAAAAATCCGAACGCGCCCTGTTCACTGCACCAGCAAACCTATGCCCGCCTATGAACAATCCATGAGCAACCAGCAACCACCTGTTATCCCCGCTGATTTCGAGCCTGTTTGTCGCCGCATCCGCGAAAAGGTGGAAAGCTACGAGCTCCATAATTTTTCCCAGGGCCGTAACAATTTCCTCAAGGCATTTTTTGATCTGGCCCAGGAGTTCGATTTACTGGAGGATTTTTATCGTATCTGCGTGGCTGTTCCCTTAGAAATGGCCGGTATAGCCTGTGATCTCTATATTTGTCGGGAACACGACTGTATGCCGGAGCTGGTTTGTTCCTGTCTGCGCGGCGTGTTGCCGGAGCCGCAGCTGGCGGAGCATCCGGTCTATATTTCAGAAATACCCTATGTGGAGGGCGATTTTTTCGTGGTGCCGGTATTCAGCCGGCATGTGGCCAAGCTTGGGGCTATATGCAAACCAGCAGGCCAGCTGGCACAAGGCCAGGACGCATTGCATGCTCCCCATGGTCGCCTGCTGGGGATGCTTGCCGTGCACGGCAATGGTTGTCTGAACGACAACGACCGCTTTTTCCTTGGCAAATACGCCAATCGCATTGGCTATAACCTGGACAACCGCCTTATTGCCCGGCAAAATGTCGCTCGCCTGGAATTCATCAATACCCTGGTGTTGGATATCGAGCACAATGTGATCGTGCCCAACATGTATTTTCATTATCTGTTTAACCAAGTCAACAAGGGCATTGGCATGCTCAACAACATGCGCCAGCGCCTGCAGGCGCTGGCGGACGAGGAGAACGGGCACACGCATACTGTCTGTCGGGAATACGCTGCAGAATTGCATGGCATTGAAGAGGCCCTGCGCAAGGATTATCTGGAGATCGTCAAGCACCACTCCCATATGACTCTGTTTATCGAGAGTCTGTTTCGGCGCGAACATTTCGAGCAGGGACATCTGGTTTTGCGACCCAAACGCTGTTTCATCGAACAGGAGGTGATCATTCCTCAACTTGAGCACTATGCTGATCGGCTGGCTGCAGCGAATATCAGCGTGGACAGACCGATGAACATGGATGAAGAGGAAGTGCCCATCATGGTGGATATCGGTTTGCTTGCGCAGGTGTATGCCAACCTGTTTTCCAATGCTGCCAAATATACCCGGGAAATTATTGATTACCGGGGAAGGCGCCGCAAAGCCGTGGCCTATGGTCGGGAGCGGGTGGAGAATTTTCTTCGGCCCGGGCAGCATGGCATTAAGTTCAATGTCTTTACCACCGGACCGGCCTTGACGCCAGAGGAGGGATGGCGTCTGTTTTCCGAGGGCACCAGGGGGGGGAACGATACAGATTTGCCCGGCACTGGCCACGGCTTGTCCTTTATCCGCCATGTGGTGGAGATGCATGGCGGCAAGGTTGGGCATGAGGCCACCGGTGAGGGCAACAATTTTTATTTTATCCTGCCGCTGCCGTCCAGCGAATGAATACCTGTTTTCCATTCCCGCATCCTTTATCCTGCCCCGGCTGCCACGACGGCTTTTGTCTGCTCGGGGCAGTTCCAGCTCTGTATAGTTTGTAAAGGGTTTCCATTCTTCTTTTTGTATGGACATGGAGTTACTTGCCCCGGCAGGGACAGTCCCTGCCTTTGAAGCAGCCTTGGCCGAAGGTGCAGATGCCGTATATGTGGGTGCTCCTGCCTTCAATGCGCGTGCCCTGGCCAGGGATTTTTCCCTGGCGGAGATCGCAGCCATGGTCCAGTTTGCGCACGACCAGCGGAAAAAGCTCTACCTGGCCATGAACAGCCTGATTAAGGAGGATGAGCTGCATTTGGCCCTGGAAACACTCCACCAGTTTGCGCAACTACAGGTGGATGCGCTTATTGTTCAGGATTTGGGCCTTGTGCGCCTGGCGCGGCGTTTTTTTCCGCAGTTGGCCCTACATGCCTCCACCCTGATGATGGCACACAATTCGCGTGCCGTGAAATATTTGGGCTTCCTGGGTTGCAGGCGGGTGGTCCTGGCCAGGGAGTTGGAACTTGCGGAAATCGACCAGATCAGCAAAGCGGCTGTCAAGGCCGCGGTGGAGCTGGAGTTGTTCGTGCATGGGGCCATGTGTTTCAGTTATTCAGGGCTGTGCCACTTTTCCAGTTTGCACGGCGGCAAGTCGAGTTTGCGGGGGCAGTGCGTGCAACCCTGTCGCCGCCGTTACCAGTGGCTGACTTCCGGCAGGGCAGGTAGGGCAGGAAAAAAACAACGATCTGCGCAGGATGACGGTTATTTTTTTTCCATGAACGATCTTGGCGGCATCGACCAGTTGGCTGCCTTGGCCACAGCAGGGGTGACAAGTTTGAAGATCGAGGGCCGGCTCAAGTCCGTGGCCTATGTGCGCAACACGGTGCGTGCCTATCGTTTGGCCTTGGACGCTCGTAAGGAAGACAGCGGACAGCGCCGGCAGGATATGCTCTACGAGGCGCGTGAATGTCTGGATGCGGCCATGGGGCGGCGACGCAGCAGCGGTTTTTTTCTGCCTGGCGCAGCTGGCAGCCCTGCACTGATCAGCCCTGGACAATCTGGCAATACGGGTGTGGTTGTCGGTGGGCTGCAGCGGGTGGATCCAGTTTGGCAGCAGGGCAGGCCGGTAGCGGCACAGCTTTTGGCACAACTCACCAGCCCGGTACACGTTGGTGACCGTTTGCGCCTGCATGATGAGCGTAGCGACGCCAGGTACAGCTTTACCCTGCGTCTGTTCCGGGTGGCAGGCAAGGCCCGCCGTACAGCCCAGGCCGGTGAACTGGTGGAGATGCGGATTGCGGATGGTACACTGTGCTCCCTGCGCCCCCCTTTTGCCGGCACCTTGTACCGGGTGGATGTGGGCGGCCGCAGGGAGCAGGTGAGTCCCGGTTTGGCGAGTTTGATCGCACGGCAGCGCTTTGAGCCTGCACCCGCTGGTTTTGCCGCTACACTTCTTGACAAAAGTGGAGCTTCGGCGCAGCAGGATCAGCCTGGGATGACCTCCCTTTTCCAACTGGATGGCAGACGAAAACAGAGGCCACAACTCAAACAATCAGGGCAGAAGGGCAGGCAGCGGTTGCCCCAGGTGCACTGGTGGCTACAGGCTGCCTCGCTTGGAGTCCTGCGCCTGCGTTTTCCCTTTATGGTTTCCAGATTTTTGCTGGAACTGACCCCGGAAAATCTGGCACAGGTGCTGGGCAGACCACAGCCAAGGATACTGCGCTCCATTCCGCTCACTTGGGTAATACCACCGGTGATTCTGGAGAAACGGCTCAGTTGGTATTGCCAGGCCATTGCCCGCTTACAGGCGGCTTCATTCACTTCCTTTCAGTTGGGACACCCAAGCCAAACGCGCCTTTTTTCACCAGCAGACAATGGGCATCCAAGCAAAGCGGTGGAGTTTTTTGGTGATTTCACCTTCAACCTGCTCAACCACAGTGCCATCATGGCCATGGCCGAACAGGGCATAGACGCTGTGCAGTTCTCCCTGGAAACAGACCGTCAGGCCCTTCGAACCGCCCTTGCCGCTGCCAGGGAACGCCGCAGGCAAGAGAAAGATGCGCATCCTTGCGCAGTGGGGCTCTTGGTGTATGGCCGTCCCGCTCTATTCACCTCCCGTTTGCAGGCGCCACATTTCAAGGGACGCCATGCCTTGCTCAGTCCCCATGGCGAACGGTATTTTCTCAAGCAGGAGCAGGATAGCGTTTGCGTCTATCCGCATCAGCCCTTTTCTCTGCTGGCACATGTCCATGAACTTGCCGCCAGCGGTCTAGATTACCTGGTGGTGGATATCAGTCGGGGTAATCCTAAACAGGAGGTAGCAACGGTTGCGGCCCTGTTGCACGGGAAAGGGGAGTTGCCGCCGCATTTTTCCGGCAACTATAGTGGCGTTCTTGCTTAAAACAGGGTACATGATTGTCGCGCAGCTTTCCTTTTCGTATGTCTTGTGTCTGGCGATTGAGCGCATCCCTTGGAATAGGGCATTATTGAATGATCGTGTCCGGTGAACCCGGCGCGGACAGATTGCATCCATCTACACTTATGTCGAAAAAAACACCGGATATACGCCTGCGCGACAATCCCACCCTCAGACGGCTGTGGGGGGTGTTGCGTCCATATTCCACCCAGCTTATCATTGCCATGGTGGGCATGGTGGTGGTGGGCGGCTTCAATGCCCTGCAGGCCTATATGGTGCAGCCTCTTTTGGATGAAATTTTCTACAAGAAAGACGCCCGCCTGCTCAACTTGCTGCCCTTGGCGCTTTTGCTGGTCTTTTTCGTCAAGGGCATTTTTTATTTTGTCTACTCCTACCTGCTGGAACGAGTGGGCCAGAGTATTATCCGCGATCTGCGCAACCGTATCTATGCGCATATCCACGAATTGTCACTTGCCTACTTCCACAAGACCCCCACTGGCGAGCTGATTTCCCGCATCATGAACGATGTCAGTCTGCTGCAAGGGGCGGTTTCGCATGCGCTAATCCGGCTCTTGCGCGATTTGTTCTCTGTGCTGGGGCTGCTTGGGGTCATTTTTTACATGGATTGGCGGTTGGCCTTTATTTCCCTGATTTTTCTGCCCATGGCTGCCATTCCCATTGTCCTGTTCGGCAAAAAATTCCGACGCCTGAGCACCAACTACCAAACCCGCATGGGAGATGCCACCAGTCAGCTGCACGAAACCATTGCCGGCATTCGTATCGTCAAGGCCTTTTGCACGGAAGATTACGAAAAACGACGTTTTGCCGGCAAATTGCAGACCATCATGGATATCCTCATGTCCGATGCCAAGTACCGCTGCCTCGGTCACCCCATGGTGGAGTTGATGGGTGGTGTTGGCATGGCCCTGATCATTTGGTTTGGCGGGATGCAGGTCTTGCAGGGCAACTCCACTCCGGGTACCTTCATGGCCTTTCTCACCGCCCTGATCATGCTCTACGAGCCGGTCAAGGGCGTGACCCGTATCAACGCCACCATCCAGCAGGGCATGGCCGCGGCCACCCGTATTTTCGAACTTCTGGATGTGCAGCCAGATATCTGCGAACAGGAAAATGCCGCAGCTTTACCGGCCTTCCACAAGGCCATTGTTTTTGATGATGTCAGTTTCCACTACGAGGGCAATCCCCCGGTCCTGCACAACCTGCATCTGGAACTGCGATGGGGGGAAGTTCTAGCCCTGGTGGGGCCCAGTGGCAGCGGCAAGACCACCTTGAGCAACCTGGTACCCCGTTTCTACGATGTTTCTTCTGGTGCCATCCGCATTGATGGCCTGGATATCCGCACGGTACAGTTGCACTCCCTGCGGCAGCAACTGGCCATGGTCACCCAACAGACCATCTTGTTCAACGACAGCGTGCGCAACAACATCGCCTACGGCAGGAGCAGTGCAAACGAAGAAGATATTCGCCAAGCGGCCCGGGCAGCCTATGCCCTAGAGTTTATTGAAGCATTGCCCCAGGGTTTCGACACCATTATTGGTGAGTCAGGGGTGCGCCTTTCCGGTGGGCAGCAGCAAAGAATTTCCATTGCCCGCGCCCTGCTCAAAAATGCCCCCATCCTCATCCTGGACGAAGCGACCTCCTCGCTGGATACCGAGTCGGAGCGCGAAGTGCAGAAGGCGCTCGACAACCTTATGCACAACCGCACCACCCTGGTTATTGCCCACCGTCTTTCCACCATCAAGCATGCCCACCGTATCGCGGTACTGAAAAACGGATATCTGGTGGAAGAGGGCAGCCATGAGGAGTTGCTCGCCTTGGGCGGTGAATACTCTTCCCTCTATCACCTGCAGTTTGCCGAATAGTTGACAGCCCATGAATAAACGACAGTTCCAGCACCAATGCGGCCGCATCAATGACTGGCTGCTTATTATCCTGGCCTTTTTTCTGCCCCTTTCCACCACGGTGGCGAGCGCGGCTGCCTTGCTGTTTTTGGCCTGCTGGCTGGCTGAAGGTGACTTCCGACGAAAGTACAAAGAAATAACCACCAATGCCATGAGTAGGGCGGTTTTGGTTTATATTGTTCTGCTGCTTGTGGGCCTGCTGTGGAACAGCCATCTCGACGCCAGTGCCTCTGGTATCCAGAAGCAGTGGAAGATGCTGCTCATGCCCTTGTTTCTAACCGCCATCCGGCCGGAGCAGCGCTGGTGTGTGCTCTGGGCCTTTATTGCCGGTATGGGCGTGATGATGCTGACCACCTACCTGGCCTGGTTGGGCTGGCTGGAGTACGCTGATGTTTCGCAGGAGCGGCTGACCAAGAGGAATTCTCATGTGGTCTACAACCCGATGCTGGCCTTCACCGTTTATCTGTTGTTTTATCAGCTCATCTGGGGCAGGTTGCGTCTGTGGTTGCGTCTGGCAGTGCTGCTGCTGGCAGCTTTGATGTTCATCAACATGTTCATGACCGATGGTCGCACCGGACAGTTGGTTCTCTTTGTTCTGATGGGGGTGCTTTTGTTTCAGTATTTTCAAACCAGCCTGTGGAAAGCCTTGCTTGCGCTGGTGCTGGCACCTCCCCTGATTTTTTGGGCCTCCTACCATCTGAGCCCCACTTTTAAGGACCGGGTGGACCTGGCCCGCGAAGAGGTGCAGATCTATAAACACAATCCCAGGACCTCGGTGGGGCAGCGTTTGTTTTTCTGGGAGCACTCTTGGCAGATCTTTAAGGAGTCGCCCCTGCTGGGTGTGGGCACCGGTGGTTTTGAGCCTGCCTATGCTAAGAGGAACGGCAAATACTCCCCCCACATGCCAGTCACCGACAATCCCCATAACCAGTATATTCTGGCCTCGGTGCAGTTGGGTCTGCTTGGGCTGGGGGCCTTGCTTGCACTTTTTGCTACCCAACTGTGGCAGGTCTGGAAGAGTTTCGATGATTGGGGCAAGTTACGCTTGGCTTTCCCTGTATTTTTTCTGGTGGTGATGTTTACGGAAAGTTATCTGCTCATTCACGAGACCGGTATTCTTTTCTCTTTGTTTTCTGCGATACTCTATAAACAGGTTCCACCTGCTGGGATGACTGCTGTTGCAGAATTGGAGCAAAAAGAGGGTGCTACCTTGTCTGATTGAGGGTGGAGTAATCCATGGCTGTGGCTGAGCGTATCTTGATCATCAAACCAAGTTCCCTGGGTGATATCATCCATACCCTGCCCCTGGTCCATGCGCTGAAACGCTGTCAACCTCAGTGCTCCATCGGTTGGGTGGTGGAACGCGCCTTCCATTCCCTGCTCAGCGCAGATCCGGCTATTGACGCCATCTACCCCATTCATATTCCCTCCACCAGCAATCCAGATTCAGGTAAATCTGCCTATCTGGCTGCCCTGCGTGCCACTGTGGCCACGCTTCGCCAACTACGCCGTATCTTTGCTAGGCAGCCCTACGACGAGGTGCTGGATCTGCAGGCTTCTTTCCGTAGTGGTCTTTTGGCTTTGATGAATCCTGGTGGCAGGAGGGCTGGCTTTGCCGATGCCCGCGAGCTGAATACCCTGTTCCAGCATGAGCGCATTGCTGTGCCCGCTGCCATCACCCATGCCCTGGAAAAAAACCTCCTCTTTGCAAGCCATTTAGGCTGCGAGGTGCGGCCCGAGGATTTTTTTCTCAGCACATCAGCAGAGGCAGAGGCAGAGATGGATAGCTTTCTGCAGGCAGCAGGAGTGTATTCCGGAGCCAAGATAGTCTATGTGCAGCCTGCGGCGCGCTGGCAATCTAAGCACTGGCTCGTGGAGCGCTGGGCCAGACTTGCAGACAGACTGGCACACAGGGGCCTACAGGCCGTGTTTGGCGGGTCTGCCGATGATTTGCCGCTACTTGAGGAAATCGGTCGCCACATGCAAGGACCATCGCTGATCGCTGCAGGTCGCCTCAGCTTGGTGGCTGGCGCTGCCTTGATTAAACGATCGGCCCTGTATGTGGGTGTGGATACCGGGCCCATGCACATGGCTGCCCTGGCTGGTCGACCGGTGGTGGCACTCTTTGGCCCAACCCATCCGGAGCGGGTTGGGCCCTACAACACCCGCAACCGGGTGTTACAGGCCAAGGGGTTGGCCTGCCTGTGCTGCCGCAAGCGGTATTGCAGCCACCAGAGTTGCATGCAAGAAATCACTGTGGAGGCTGTGGAGCAGGCGGTGCTGGAACTGCTGGCAAAAAAGGCGGAGAATGGCTCTGCACCCGCCGCCTGACAGACAAGACCTTTTTGTCTTACTCTACCTCAGCGCCGCTGCAGGGGCGGAGAAGGCGGTGGCTGCCAATTGGCCTGGCGTTCATAGAGCTTCGCATACTTGAACAGGGTGCTTTCAAAGCTGCTGAAGGCAATGAGAAAACCCGGCCAGCCATCCAGAAAGCCCCGTTTGAGAATATACATGTGGAAAAATGCCCAAACAGCATGGGCCATGGCCTGCCACATGGAGCCACGTTTACCGTTTTTTTCGAGTTTTTCAGCACCCAGGGTGGAGTAGCGCTCTGCCTTACGCATCAGTTCGCCAAGTCGTGCAAAGGGTATCTGCCAGATGGGGTTTTTGAGATAGGCGACCGGCTGGCTGGAAACCACGCGAAACTCTTCGTGCACCGGATCGCCGTCCTTGAAGACGAGTGCGCCCTTTTTAAAGAGTTGCGGCTGGCGGTAGTCTGGATAGTAGCCGCTGTAGCGGATCCATTGACCCATGAAGAAATTTCTGCGGGGGATGTAATAGGCTTCGGCCTGTGGCGCCTGCAGGCAGGCAAGGATTTCGTCGCGCGCCTCCGGTGTACAGCGCTCGTCCGAGTCCAGGGAAAAGATCCAGTCGTGCTCACAGGCAGCCATGGCCCGGTTGCGCAGATCACCAAAGCTGGTGAAGGGAACCTGCACCACCCGGGCGCCCAGGCGTTCGGCAATGGCCACGGTGTCATCTGTGCTGTGGGAATCCACCAGGACGATTTCATCGGCCCAAAGTACCGAATTGATCGCTGCTTCTATTTTGTCCGCCTCGTTATAGGCAATGATGTAGACAGAAACTTTGTTCATGCTTGTTGGCGCGCAGATTGAGCTGGCAGGGATGGAGTAGGCCGGGTTGGGACTGTTGGGCGGCCAGCACCACCCGCAATCTGCACCATGATGTGCCCGGTCCTGTTGAGCCGTTCCGTCAGGGTGCGGAAGAGCGGGGCGGCAATGTCGGGGTACTTTTCGATGATTTCCCAGAGTTTGTCGCCGGGAAAGCGTTTGATGCTGCAGCGACCCATGGCCATCACCGTGGCAGTGCGCGGTCCATTGAGGATAGCCGCCATTTCGCCAAAGTATTCACCAGGTTCGGTGATTTCTGCTATTTTTTTGTTGGAGCGGAGAATGGCAACTTTCCCCCGGACCAGGCGGAAGAAGTCTCTGTCCCTGTTGCCCTCCTGGATGATGATATCACCATCCATGTATTCCTCGACATCAGGATTGACCAGATAGGGTGGCAGGCTTTCTTCATGGGGCACGGTGCGTCTGAGCACCTCTTCCAGGCTGGTAATGCCTTCCCGCGCCTTTTGCAGGGCTGCCTCGCGCAGGGTATTCATGCCGGCCTGGATGGCCACTTTGCGCAACTGCTCTTCGGAGACCTCGGCCTGGATGGCGGCAGCCACCTCCTGGGTGACTTCCATCAGCTCGAAAAAACCAACCCGGCCTGTGTAGCCCAGCCCGTGGCATTCCCCGCAGCCTTTGGCCTTGTACAGGTTGAGCGAACTCAGTTCGCTCTCCTTGAAGCCAGCCTCAAGCAGATCTTGTTCATCATATTGGGCCGGAATTTTACACTTCTTGCACAGCCGCCGGCCCAGGCGCTGGGAAAGCACCATGGTCAGGGAAGAGGCCAGTAGATACGGTGGAATGCCGATATCCACCATACGGCTGACCGTGGACGGCGAATCGTTGGTGTGCAAGGTGGAAAAAACCAGATGGCCAGTCATGGCCGCTTTCATGGCGATTTCCGCTGTCTCGAAGTCGCGGATTTCGCCCACCATGATGATGTCCGGGTCCTGGCGGAGGAAGGCCTTGAGCGCTGCGGCAAAGGTCATGCCCACTTCGTTGTTGACATTGACCTGGTTGATACCCTTGAAATTGAATTCCACCGGGTCTTCGACGGTAAGGATCTTGATATCTTCGCTGTTGAGCGAGTTGAGGGCAGAATACAAGGTAACGGTTTTGCCGGAACCGGTGGGCCCAGTCACCAGCAAAAGACCCTGCGGTCGTTGCAGACAGCGTTTGAGCGAGGCAAAGGTATCAGGAGTAAAGCCCAACTGGGTGAGATCCACATTGAGTGAGCCTTTATCCAAAACACGCAAAACAATGCTTTCACCATGCAGAAGCGGCAGGGTGGAAACACGGAAGTCCACCGCCTTGTTGCGGCCCACCCGTATCTGGATACGGCCGTCCTGGGGCACGCGTCGCTCGGTGATATTGAGCCCGGCCAGGATTTTCAGGCGTGCGGCCATGGCGTTTTTGATGTTGAGCGGTAGGTTCATGGATTTGAATAGCGAGCCGTCCTTGCGATAGCGCACCTGCATGGTTTTCTCAAAGGGCTCGATGTGGATATCGCTCACGCCAGCCTGTACGGCCTGCACCAGGATGCCGTTCACCAGTTTGATGATGGGCGCATCAGATGCGGAAAACTGTTCAAAGACGCTTTCCTCTGCGGCATCCGGGCCAATTTCAAATTCCTCGGCCGCATCGGCCACCAGAGAACCGAAGTCGTCCACCTCCAGCATGCTTGGGCCTTCATCGACTAATTCCGTATCAAGGCCAAAAAACTGCTGATATTCTTCTTCGCTGATTTCGTAGTATTTTTTGTAGGCCTCGATAATGTCTTTATAGCCTGACACGCAAACCTTCAGCGCCATGTTCAGGCTGTCCTGCAGGTTTTCCACATCCATGGTGTCGGTCGGCTCCACCATGGTGACCTGCATGGTATTACCGATGATGCGCAGGGGAAAGGCCAGATATTGCTTGGCTTGGTCGTAAGGGAGTTTGGCCAGGGCTTCGGGACTAGGTTTTTCTTCGTTCAGGTTGACCAGCCTGAAGTTGTGCATGCGGCTGAGGAAGTTGGGGACGGTATCCCACTCGATGGCGCCATTTTCCAACAGGATACGGCTGATGCGCATGCCTGTTCTGCGTTGCAGGGCCTTGGCCTCGTCAAACTGAGACGAGGTGATATAGCCAGCCTTGCTCAGCAGTTCGCCGACTTTTAGCTTACTGGCGCCTGATTGATCCTTGACCGTTCTTTTGGTCGATGACCGTATGTCTGCAGTGCTGGATTTAACCATGGAAGAGGCCAGAGCAAAGGGGATTAACGACAAAAGCTGTGTCTTGTACTTTTGTTTGGCAGAGCGTTGCCTGGTTACCTGTACTGTACACCAAAAGGAGAAGACGATCAAAAAAGATAGTTTTTCCTCTGTACGCCCATCCATACGATAACATGGAGGACATACTGCGTACACGTCGCGCTGCAGTGGCTGCAGTGGCCGCAGGGTCAAGGAGGTTCTCTGTTATACTGCGCCTGCACCGGCAGTTGTGAAGTGTTCGGGATAACGACGACAGAGTTCCTGTCGCAGGGGCAGCATCACCTCACGCATGGAGGGGTCGGCCGCAGGAGAGCAGCGCAGGGCAAGGATATGCTGCCACTGAACGAAATTGGCGTAGGCAATGATCTCTGTCTTGCACGAGTTGGGTAAAACAGAGCGGGCAGCCTGGGGTGATGTTGTTTGCAGGAGCTGCAGGTAGGCGCGTTCGCATTCCTCCATGCTCTGCTGCCACAAGTTGAATTCTGGGCTGTTTTCTTTAAAGAAAATCGGGCGGATAAAGCTGACTTCATTGCCGAACCTGTCACTACTGTAGCGGCAGTAGCGCTGGCTTTCCTGCAGAAAGGAACAGGGTCGATGCCGTACCAGCTCGTGGGTGACCGCACGGTTGACGATAAAGCGGACAGCCAAGAAGCGGTGGCGAGCCCGCAAGGGCGGTGGCAAGATGTCCACCTCGGCCAGCGACATTTTGCGTACCCTGATATGTGCATCTGCCCCTGGCACCGAGGAGTTGCTCTTGGGCAGGTCTTCAAAAAAAACAGGATGCTGCGCCAGCAGGAATTTGAACAGGGCCTGCACCAGGAGTTCATGCGGGCATTGCAGCCACAGTTCGCGGAAGGCGCGGATGGAGCCGGTGATCAACAGGGAGGTGAGGCCAGGCCGATCGATGTGCAGAAAACGGGGCAGGCAGGCAAAAAAGGAATTGATGAGTCCCTTGTCCTGGCACTCTACCTGCAAGGTGAGCACTGCCATTTCCAGCACGGAATTGTGCTGGTGCTGTAGCATCTTGCGGACAAAGGGCAGGGCAGAGTCTGCATCAATGCGTTCTTCGCTCTTGTAGCAGATGCGGCCGCAGCGTTCGATGTGCTCAGCAAGGCCGATGTGGTCAAATTCATCGAGGATGGCAAATGTTGGCTCAATAATTCGCATGGTGCGGTTTGTTGACTCGTTGGGAGAATGGTTGGCGAACCGTAATGAAAAAGGCCGTCCTTGCAGACGGCCATGGTCTCTGATTAGTTGCTGTTTTCTTCCCAGAACGGGGAGAGATTGCGCAATTCGGCGATGATTTTTGGCAGAACTTCCAGCACCTTGTCCACTTCGGCCTCGGTATTGTACGGCGAGAGGCTGAAGCGGATGGAACCGTGCGCCGCGGTAAAGGGTACGCCCATGGCCCGCAGCACGTGCGAGGGCTCCAGTGAGCCCGAGGTGCAGGCAGATCCGGACGAGGCGCAGATGTGGTGCCGGTTCAAATGCAACAAGATGGCCTCGCCTTCCACATATTCAAAGCTGATGTTCGTGGTGTTGGGCAGGCGCATGTGCTTGTTGCCATTGAGCAAGGCCTTGGGAATACTGGTCAAGAGACCTTTTTCCAGCTTGTCTCTGAGGGCACGCACCCGAGTGTTTTCCACCTCCATATTGGCTGCAGCCAATTCGCAGGCACGGCCCAGGGCAACAATGGAGGCCACGTTTTCCGTGCCGCCCCGGCGGCCATGTTCCTGGTGCCCACCGTTGAGGAAAGGCATGTAGGGTGCACCTTTGCGGACATACAACACACCGATTCCTTTGGGTGCATGCAGTTTGTGACCGGATAAGGCCAGAAAATCAATGGCCGTTTCTGCGAGGTTTATGGGAATTTTACCCACGGCCTGCACCGCATCGGTATGGAAGAGGATCCCGCGTTCCTTGGCGATGCGCGCCATCTCCTCAACAGGAAAAATAACCCCGGTTTCGTTGTTGGCCCACATCACACTGACAATGGCGGTATCATCGGTGAGGCTGTCGTGGTACTGCTGCATGTCCAGGGTGCCGTCCGCCTCCACCTGCAGCCGGGTAATGTGGTATTTACGACCGCTCAGGTTTTCCATGTTGTCGCACAGGGTTTTGACTGCCGGATGTTCCACCCGGGTGGTGACGATGTGGTTCTTTTCTGGGAAGCGGCGCAGGGCCGAAAAAATTGCGGTGGAGTCACTTTCGGTACCGCAGCTGGTGAAGACGATTTCATCAACATGTGCCCCAATGAGGGCTGCCACCTGTTCCCGTGCCTTGGCCATGGCCAGGGCCGAGTACCTGGCGAAATCATACATGGACGAGGGGTTACCGTAGTACTCCTGCAGGTAGGGGAGCATGGCTTCCAGTACCTCAGGAGCAATGGCAGTGGTGGCGTTGTTGTCCATGTAGATGATCTCAGGAGCCTGCGTGCTCATGGCCTGTCCTCCTCAACCACCAGGGTATCCAACACCTGTTCGCGCAGCTTTTTCTCCACATAGCCCTTCAAGGTGGCATGGGAGGAATGACAGCCGGCGCAGGAACCGCGCAGGGACACGGTGACAAAGTCGCCGTCCACATCAACGAGTTGAATGTCGCCGTGGTCCATTTTCAAGGTTGGCCTGATTTCCCGCTCGATCACTTCTTCAATTTTTTTGATTTTCTCCAACGCAGTCATGCGTTTCACTTTTTTTGGCGCAGTCGCAGATGTAGCAGCACTTTCCTGCAATTGCTCATCCAGCAGGGCTTGGAGTTGCTCATGGCAACGGCCACAGCCACCGCCCGCCTTGGTGAAGTTGGTGATATCCTCAACCGTGCTGAGCTGATTTTCCCGGATGGCGCGGATGACCTCCAGGTCAGTGACTCCAAAGCATTCGCACACCACCTCGCCCTGGGCCATGGGCAGGATGGCGCCCTTGAAATCGGCAATGGCGGCCTCCAGGGCCTCCCGGCCCATGACCGAACAGTGCATCTTTTCCTTAGGCAGGCCGCCAAGAGCCTTGGCGATGTCGTCATTGGTCAGCTTTTTCGCATCTTCGATCTTCATCCCCTTGATGAGCTCGGTGAGCATGGAGGAGGAAGCGATTGCCGAGGCGCAGCCAAAGGTCTTGAACTTGGCATCGGTAATGACATCGTTTTCATCCACCTTGATGGTGAGGCGCAGGGCATCACCACAGGCAATGGAACCCACGTTGCCTACACCGTCGGCGTCCTTAATTTCACCCACATTTTTGGGGTTGATGAAGTGTTCCTTTACCGCATCTGTATAATCCCACATAAGGCCACACCTTAAATATCATATTTTTTTACCGGGCCACCACATTTCACCCGTATTTCAGTTTTACATTATGGCAGGAGCCCTGTTTCGGCAAGAAAAGATTTGGCGGCATCGACCAGACGGGCGCAGTCCTTGGGGTCACGCGCCTCTACGTAGAAGCGTACCTTGGGTTCTGTGCCAGAGGGCCGGATCATGATCCATGAATCGTCTTCCAGAATCATTTTCCGACCATCGATGGCGATCACCTGCTTGATCTTTTTCTCTTCATCACCCACGCGGATGGTTGACCCCACACCATAGCGGTTGAGCCCGTCCAAAGTAGCCAGAAGGGCTGTACCCTGTTGGGAGACAGTGACACCATCCTTGGCTGGATAGTAGTGGCCAAAGCGGTCTTCGATCTCCCCTAGGTAGGCACCCAGTGGCTTGTTCAGGGTGCGCATCATGTCCAGTGCTAGGATGAGACCGATGAAGGCATCTTTTTCCGGAGTATGGCCAATGATGGTGATGCCGTCCGATTCCTCGAAACAAACCAGGGCCTGGTCGATTACCGGTTTGAATTCCTTGAAGCCAACCTTGGGTTCGAACACCTCTTCGCCCAGTTTGGCGGCTACTGCATTGGCCAGGTTGCTGGAGGCCACGGTTTTGGCAACCATGCCGCGCTTGCCCTTCACCTCGTGCAAAAAGTGAAAGGCCATGGCACCGAATTGGTTCATGGAAATTTCTGTTTGGCCGTCGGTGAAACGGATACGGTCGCCATCCGGATCGATGACTGCCCCCAACTTAAGGGGTGCCTGTTTTTTGGCCAGGATGTCCAGGGTCAGGTGCATATTGGCGGTAGAGGGCTCTGGGGCAATGCCGCCAAAGGTGGGATCGGCATTATCCCGCAGGAGCAGCAGATGGTCCGGACCAGGGTTTCCCAGCAGGTCGGCGATGACCGTGCGGGAGGCACCATGTACGGCATCCACGCACACCAGCATCTGATCGCTGGCGGCAAAGTCTGCCAACAGGGCATCATAGTCGATACCATGCTGGGACACACCGCGCCGGATCAGCTGCTGCCAGCTGGCCAGGGCGTTTTCCTGCACCACATTGGGTAGATTGCCCAGTGGTTCCTGTAAATTCAGCCCACTGGCCAAAAAGGGCACGGCCTGGCGTTTACAGTAGTCCTGGGCAGTGCGGGTGATACTGGTGGTGAGGATTTCCGCGGCTGGCCCGGCATCCGCGGCATTGTACTTGAACCCGGCATACTCCATGGGATTGTGGCTTGGGGTCAGGTTAATGGAAAAGGCAGCCCTGTTGATCAACAGGGAGGCGGAAAGCGCGCCAGTGGTGGCCTCTCCAGCGTAAAAAATTTTCACTTGATTGGCGGCCAGGACGTTGGCCACGGCCAGGGCCAGCATGGGGCCGCCAAAGCGGTTGTCAAAACCGAGCACGCAGCCCCGTTCCTGCATTTCAGCGAAGCTGCCGACTCCCAGGCTGGCATGCAGCGAGGCATCGGCCTCGGCCTCTTTGTACAGGGTGAGGATGGCTGCGGTGACCACGGCCACGGAGCGGAGAAAGAGGTCCTTGCCCAAAATACCGCGCCAACCCGAGGTGCCAAAACTGATGGCCTGGTTGGGTTCTCCGCTGTTGGTACAGATCTCGTCGGCAACCAGGGCATAGATTTCGTCGATGGCCTGTTGCCATTGTAGTCGCTCACTGGCCTGGGCCTTTTCTCGCTCGGCAACCAACACCTTGATTGCCTCGAAATAGTTGCTGCGTTGGTGATCATTGGCCACGATGAACGGACTGGTTTTTGCGGTGATGTTTTTGGGAGTGGTCATACTGTCAACTCCTTGGTTCAGGATGGCGGATTTGCTTGGGCTGGCAGGAACGCTAAGCTGCGCAGGCGGATTCACTGGGCAGTGCAAGCGCTCTGGCACTTAACTTGCCGATGTGCCCGGTGTTTTGGCGGCCTCCTGGTCGCTGGGAATGGGGCTGGCCTCTTCCGCCAGCATCACCGGCAACAGTTTGCCGCCAAGGTCGCGTACAGGAAAGGCGAGCCGACAGGTTTGGCACAAAAGGGTCTGCGCGGTTTTGTCCTGTTCCACTGGCCCTTTACAGACCGGACAGACGAGGATATCGATAAACTCTGGTGCAATCATCTGTGTCCCTTCCTGGCGGCTATAGCGTCTGAGCGTACTTGGTCGTTATGGTGTCGCAAGTTTTTATATAGAGCGCTTCAAACGGTTTAAGTATCGTACCTGGTATAGTATCCCTGCCTGGCGAAACAGTAAAGCGCTCATTGCCTGGATCGGCCTGGCTGCATTGATTTTGCACTGTATTTGTGCGCGGATGTGGTATAAAGAATGGTCTGTGGAAGTGGCTTTGGCAATGCTGAAGTCGGGTGTGTGATGTAATTGGAGAAGACGTCCATGTCAGCAGGGGAACAAACAGTAACTGGGCAGACTGGCACGATGACCGTGCCGGTGGAAGAGGCAGTGGGTATGGTGCTGCCCCATGATGTTACTGAAATTATCAGAAATGTCCGCAAGGGGCGTGCCTTTAAAAAGGGGCACATTATCCGGCAGGAGGATGTAGAGCTGCTGCGCCGCCTGGGCAAGGAGCATATCTATGTGCTCAATCTTGGCCCGGATGAGATGCACGAAAACGAGGCGGCCCTGCTTGTTGCCCGTGCCCTGGCCGGCGAAGGTGTTGGCCATTCGGCGGAGCCCTCGGAGGGCAAGATTGGCTTTACTGCAGAGCGGGATGGCTTGCTCAAGATCAACCAGGAGGCCCTTTTTCAGTTCAACATGCTGGGTGAGCTCATGTGCGCCACCTTGCAGGACAATACGCCGGTGCGCAAGGGCGAACAGCTGGGGGCGACCCGGTTGATTCCTTTGGTTGCCCGCCGCAGCCTGGTGGAAGAGGCAGTGGCCGGGTTGCAAGCAGGTATACCGGTGCTGCGGGTGCTGCCGCTCAGACAGGCTGCCGCAGGATTGGTCATCACCGGCAACGAGGTGTATGCTGGCCGTATTCAGGACCGTTTTGAAGAGGTGCTCCGGACAAAACTGGCAGCCCTGGGCGCATCGATAGTGCAGGTGCGTTTTGCGCCGGATGATCCCGGGCAGATTGCCACGGAAATCCGCTCCTGCCTGGATGCCGGCGCAGACCTCATTGTCACCTCCGGAGGCATGTCAGTGGATCCGGACGATGTCACCCGCCTGGGCATGGTTCGGGCCGGGGCTGAGGAGCTGGTCTATGGCACGCCGGTGCTGCCCGGTGCCATGCTGGCCGTGGCCCACATCGGTAACGTACCGGTAATTGGCCTGCCAGCCTGCGGCATGTACCATGGCATCACGGTGTTTGACTTGCTCATCCCCCGCATCTTGGCTGGTGAACAGATCGGCCGCAGGGAGCTGGCAGCCCTTGGCCATGGCGGTTTCTGTCGCAACTGTTCGGTTTGCCAGTACCCGGTGTGCAGCTTCGGCAAGTGTTGAGCCTGCACCAAAGTATCTGACTCGATTTTTCCGGCAGGGAAGAGGTATGTCCCGCTTGCTTTACCATAGCTGTTATGTCGTGTTCTGCTGTCTGCTGGCCATCCTGGCTGCCTGGACTGTCTTCGCCATGGTGCCGGCACAGGCCGCTCCCCGTCTGGATGCAAGTTTTGGCAGGGACGGCCGGGTGGCAGTGGAACTGGGTGTCAACAACAGCGCCAATGCCATTGCCCTGCAGCCCGACGGCAAGATCGTGGTGGCAGGTTCGGTCAACCCCGGAGAGGCCCGCAACTTTTCCCTGCTGCGTTTTAATCAGGATGGCAGCCTCGACACCAGCTTCAATGGCGAAGGGGCACTGATCACCTCGGTTTCCCTGGGCGATGATGAGGCCCTGGCCTTGGGCATTCTGGCCGATGGCCGCATTGTGGCAGGGGGATACAGTTTCAACGGTAAAAATCGTGATTTTGCCCTGGTCTGCTACTTTGCCGACGGCCGGCTGGACAAGGGCTTTGGTCGCAATGGCGTGGTGCTCACACCGGTGAGCGGTGGCGATGATGAGATCAGCGCCCTGGTCATCAGTGCAGACAACAAGATCGTGGTGGCGGGCAATGTCAGTGGTACTGCCGGAACTGTGGCCGTGGCTGCCCGCTATCTTGCCGATGGCGAACTGGACAGTTCCTTTGGTGAGCGTGGGGTGAGCCTGATTGGGGTGGGTGAGGTGTCCAGGGCCGAGGGAATAGTCCTCCGGGATGAGGGTGGAGTGGTGCTCTCCGGTACCTTCAGAACGGGAAACAGGACCTCCCTGATGCTGGTTGGTCTTGATAGCCATGGGCTTTTGGACAACTCCTTTGGACAAAACGGGGTGGCTGTACCAGCGGGCACCCTGCCGTTGAGTGAAGGCTACCGCCTTGCGGTCGACAGTGAGGGCCTTTTGTACGTGGCTGGCGCGGTTGGCGCGCCGGGTAAGCGGGACAGTGCCCTGTTCCGCTTTTTTTCCAATGGCAGCCCGGATCCTGATTTTGGCCGGACAGGGGTGGTGATCAACCCGGTGAGCCCTGCAGATGATGTGCTCTACGATGTGGCGGTGAATCCAAGGGGTGTTGTGGCCAGCGGCTTCACCACCGAAGCTGGCCAGCGCCGTTTTCTGTTGGCCTCCTATACTCCGGTCAATGGTAGCCTTGATGCTGCGGGTATGCGTTTGCCGGTGGTGCAGCTGGTGGAGGGCAAGAAATATCCGGTGCTCTCCAACGAGGTGAAGCGCCGTCCAAAAATGCGGCAAGCACAGCAGGTACGATTGCAGAGAACCGATGCGCTTGTTATGCCCTTGCCCAGTCAGAGAAGAAATGCACATGCTGCGGCAGGCGGCTTTTCATCCGACAATCGCATTGGTTCCAGTTCCGACCACAGCCATGGCAAAGGACAAGACCACAACCAGAACACCCCGACCCACCCTTGGCAGCGTTTTACGCAAACGCTGGTGAATTTTTTTTTCCCAGCGGCAATGGCTGCCGAACGTATACTATCTCCAGACAACAGTGCAGCAGCATTGCCTGAGGAGGCCGCCAAGGTCAGGGTGTTCAGCTTTGGCCAAGGCGAGGGTGTCAGTTATGCTGCCACCATGGATGGGGCAGGCAATGTGCTGGTGGTGGGCACTGTGGCGCGCGGCCAGGGCAGTTCCATGGCTGTGGCACGTTTTGACGCGGCCAGCCTCTACACCACCGATGCCTTTGTCAACCAGCTTGGTTTCAGTACTGCGGCCATCCGCACAGGGCTTCCTAATGGCATAACCCGCAGCACAGCCACCTGTGGTGGTGAAATTTTGCCTGTCTTGGGGGCTCCGGTTCGGCAACGGGGTCTGGTTTTCAGCACCAAAGCCAATCCGGTACTGCTATGGCGCAGTCCTCCGGCAGAGGCGGGCGAGGAGGATTTTTTTGTGGCTGCCGGGCGTTTTACTCCCCATTCCGCTGGGTTGACCCAGCGCGTGCCAGATGAGCCTGCACGGTCCGGGCACGGCAAACTGTCACCCTTGAGCCTTGGTGATGCCAGCAGCGGTTCAGTCGGCAACCGCGCAGTGGCCAATGCCACCGGCATATTTGGAGCAGAGATGCCGGCAGCAGGTCGAAACCCTGTCCTGCGGGGAGCAACGGCAAATGGTGCCGGCCACGGCTCCTTTAGCACCACCCTAAATGCCTTGCGGCCAGGCACTGTATACTATGTCAGGGCCTATGCCATCACCCAGGATGGCCAGGTCTTTTATGGAACGCAACACGCGTTTACCACAGCAGAGGCCTGCTTCATCGCCACCGCCGCCTTTGGTTCACTAACCCACCCGGCGGTTGCCATTCTGCGACAATTCAGGGATAGCATGTTGAGCACCAATACGTTGGGACAAAGTTTTATCGATACCTACTACCGTTTTTCTCCGCCCTTGGCCCAGGTTATTGCCGGACATGCGCCGCTGCGCTGGGTGGTATACTTGGCCTTGCTGCCACTGGTCGCCTTTTCTTGGTTGGCCCTGCACTGTGGCCTGCTGCTCGCCCTTGCACTGGCCCTGTCTATGCCTGTGATGATGTATTTGACATGTTGTATGCGCCGCAGGGCGGGCACTCTGTTGGGGTCGCCATCTCTGCGAAGGCAGCCCTTGCGTAGATTGCGCAGGCAACAAGGTTTTACCCTGATCGAGCTGATGGTGGTCATGGTTATCCTCGGTATCCTTGCCGCCCTGGTGGTACCCCGTATCATGGATCGGCCTGAGGAGGCGCGCCGCACCAAGGCAGAGGTGCAAATTCGCGCCATGGAGCAGGCCTTGCAGCTCTATCGGTTGGACAATGGTCAGTATCCCACCACAGAGCAGGGCCTGCAGGCCCTGGTGGCACTGCCCACGCTTGGCCCGCCTGCCCGCAAGTGGCGGCAGGGCGGTTATCTGGAGCGGGGCAGGGTGCCCAAGGATCCCTGGGATGGCAACTATGTCTACCTGTGCCCAGGCTTGCATGGTGATTTTGACCTCATGTCCTATGGGGCCGATAACCAGGTCGGCGGAGAAGGCAGGGACGCTGATGTCAACAACTGGGAACTGGAATAGGGTGGAAGACTGCTCCCGGCATGGCCGGGCAGTGGCAGCAGCGGGCTTTACTCTGTTGGAGTTGTTGGTGGTCATGGTGCTCCTGGCGCTTCTTGGATCCATGGCTGCGCCCAGCCTGCAAGCCTTTATTCAGGGAGATGTCCTGCGTAGCGCGGCACGGCAATCCATCGCTCTGGTGCAGCAGGCGGGGCAACTGGCCAGGCAGCAGCAGCGTCCCTATCTGCTCGTCTACGAGGAGGGAAAGCATGCGTTTGTCCTTAAGCCGGCAGACACTGTAGCCAGGCAGGGCAACAGCCATGGTACCGGGCCCGGTCGCAGCCACAGCCTGCGCTTGCCTGCTACGGTACAGCTTACCGCCATTTCTGTGCAGCACAGTGGGCAAAGCAGCACAACAGCCAGCCTTTACCTGAGTAGCCAAGGCTATGTGGCGCCGACGCTCATTATCCTTGAGGCAGAGGATGGGCGCCGGCTTTCCCTGGTGGTCTCGCCCTTTCTGGGAAAAATCAAGGTGGTGGAGGGCTATGTGGATCCAACCACAACAGCACTTTTTCGCTAGGCGCAGGGCACTGTCGGTCTACGCGGACAATGCGGGTTTTTCCCTGTTTGAGCTGCTGGTGGCAATCACCTTGATTGCCCTTACCTTCCTCACCCTGTTCGGCATACAGGCAGACAATGTCGGCAGGGCCGAAGAGGCGCGTTTTCAGGCGCTGGCCTCCTGTTTGGCGCAGCAGAAACTGGTGGAATACAACCTGCAAGACTTTACCAGTCTGGCAGATGGGAGTGGTGACTTTGGCCCTGAATATCCAGGATTACGCTGGCAAAGCCGCGTGCATACGCCCAGTGATGAGGCAATTGGCCTTGCCGGCGGCTCCAACTGGCTCAAACAGGTAGAACTCAGTATACAGAGTGCTGATGCAGGTCGATACGAATATACGGTGCGCAGCTTGTTGGTGCGGAACATGGAGGCTGCCCGGTGATGCTGCACAACAAAGGCTTTACCCTGGTGGAACTGCTGCTGGCCACGGCCCTTTTGGCCCTGGTGATGACCATGCTCGCCACAGCATTGGGCGCGTCGCGCAGGGTGGTGGACAGTCTCAGGGAACAGGACGGGGTGGAGCAGCAGGCACAAACCGCCCTACTCCGTCTGCACGAAGACCTGGCCGCTGCCTTTGCAGAGCCGGCCTTACCCTTTAGCGCCACCCAAGGTAAGGCGCAGCGTGAATTCCACCTGGAAGAGGGGCAGGCCGACAACCTGGTTTTTGCCTCCATGGGACATCTGGTTTTTACGCCGCAGGAGCAATACCAGGGGCCAGCCCTGATCGCGTATCGGGTCGAAGCAGAGGCAGACGACCCCAGGCGTTTGAAGCTTTTGCGCAGCGATGTGCCGCTTTTGCTGGCCCAGGCCAGTGATGCGGATTTTGTGGAAAAGGGCTTTCTACTTTTGGCCGATGGCCTGCGTGCAGTACAGTTTAAAGCTGTGGATGAACGGGGCGAAACCTGGCGCTACTGGGCAGTGAGCAGTGCAAACGACATGGTGGAGGTTGCCCTGCCTGCGGCGCTGCAGATTCGTCTGGATTTTTGGTTGGATGTGGACAGCGGACGCAGCCAGGTGTATGAAACAGCGGTGCTTATGCCCGCCGGGTTGATCCGCACCCGACCACAGCGGATAGCCGCTGGAGCGGCTGGCAACTGATGGCCGGGCCGGACCGGCAGCACGCGTGGCTGCCAAGCTGTTCATGGCGCAGCCGGGATATTTATTTTGGAAAACAAGGTATGGCCCTGGTGCTGACCCTGGCCTGCATCAGCTTCCTTATTGCCCTTACCCTACAGCTGATGGCAACTGTGGACAGGCACTGGAACGCTGCCCTGGCGCAACAGGAGCAGGTGCGGCTTGATGCCCTGGTACTGGGTGGTCTGCATTTTGCCCGGGCTGCGCTCTTGCTGGATCAGCAGGCCAACACCTATGATTCACTTTTTGATAGCTGGAACACCTTTGAGCCAAGCAAGTTGCAGGCCCTGCTTGCAGAAGAGGGAAAAGGGATACAGGTGCAGCTGGTGGTTGCGGATATGGGTGGCCGTTTGCAGGTGAATGCCCTGGGTCAGGGGGCATTTGGTCCAGGCCTTATGGTGGGAGCGGGAGATGCGGACAGGCTCGCAGCTGCAGCCCAAGAGCGCTATCGGGGGGTGTGGCGCCGCTTTCTTGCCTCTGGCCGCTTTGCCATTGGCCAGGAAGAAATCGAACCATTGCTGGATGCCCTGGCTGACTGGGTGGATAAAGACCAGCAGGTGCGGCCCTTGGGTGCGGAACACGGCTACTACCAGCTGCAGGAGTCTCCCTACAATCCCCGCAATGCGCCCATCCGCTTTGTCGAAGAACTGCTGCTGGTGCGGGGTATGAGTAAAGAGCTGCTCTATGGCGATGCAGAGCATGAAGGTATTTTGCCCTATATCACGGTTGCCGGCAATGATGCTGCGGTCAATATCAATACCGCACCGCTGCCGGTATTACTGGCCCTGTTGCCAGGTATGAGCGAAGAAAACGGTAGGGATATCTTGGCCTTCCGCTCTGCACGGGACAACAGGGAGGCCTTGGCCACGCCTACCTGGTTCCACCAGGTGCGGGGCTTACCAGCAGACCTGGGGGCTGATCTGCCCCTGCTGACGGTGCAAAGCCGCTATTTCGCCATCCAGGTGCGGGCTGAGCGCGACCAGTACCAGCGCATGGGCACAGGACTGTTGGAGCGCAGGGACAATGGTGGCCAGAATT
This sequence comes from Desulfobulbus sp., assembly GCA_040776885.1. GTDB lineage: Bacteria > Desulfobacterota > Desulfobulbia > Desulfobulbales > Desulfobulbaceae > Desulfobulbus. The sequence goes on from JAXGZR010000004.1 coordinate 150,275, forward strand.
TGCTTTTATGGAAAATTCAGTGATTCAAGACAGTTGTCGCTGGGCTATGCATGACGTTGAGCTCGCATGAAGATGAACCTTAAACATTCACCTACTAGATGGATGCTAGGCAATATGTAGGCATAGCCCTGGGTGATACAGATCTGAGTGCAGTGCTCTTGCGCACCTCTGGCCGCAGGCTCGAGGTGGCGGCCAGCGCCAGCCAGCCCCTGGCACCCCAGGGAGTACAGGAGCCTCGGGTATCACAGGCAACCTTGGCCGACATGTTGGTCAGGCTCTGCGAGGAACTGCCCTGGCAGCGGCGCGACCCCTGCGTGCTGGGCCTGCCTTTGTCACTCTTGAGTGTTCGCAACCTGCGCCTGCCCTTCCGGGAGGCCAGGCAGCAGGCCCAGGCCTTCCCCTTTGAGATGGAAGAGGGGCTGCTTGTGCCTGCTGAACAGGTGAAAAGTGTGTTCCACACCACTGGTACAGATGCCGCAGGCGCAGATCTGCTTGCCTTTGCGGTTGAGCGCCAACTTTTGGCTAAACTGCTGGCCGGGCAAGGAGAGAATGCGTGCGAACCTGACATCATCTGTCCAGCAGTGCATGCCCTGGCCCTGCAGGCTACCACCAGTGGCCTGGATGATTTGGGCAACCTGGAAGAGAAGGCTTTTTTGTTGCTCTATGCTGACCTGTCTTCGGTCAGTGTTTCCCTGGTGCAGGCTGGCACTCCTGTTATGCATCGCTGTCTGCCGTGGCCAATGGCACTGGAGGCACTGGACAACAGGGAGGCGATGGACAAGGGCAAGGGAGCACTAAAGCAAACTGTCTGGCAAGAGGCAGGAGAAGGATTGGCTCGTTCCATCCGACAGACCCTCGTCCTGTTCCGGCAAAGAAACAGAGCAGGTGCTGTTTGTCTGATGGCTCCTGAAGCAGTACTCCTGTGCGGGCCCTTGGCCCACTCTGAAGCACTGGACACCAGCCTGGCCCAGTGCCTCCATCTGCCAGTGCAGCGACTGCGGCTTGCGCCGGATGTGCTACATGCACACAGTCTCTCCCCAGCCTTTGATGCTGCCCTGGCCTGCGCCCTGCACGCTGTGCCGCACAGTAAAGTCGGTGCCCATCGGCCTGACCTCAATTTTCGTAGTGGTACCTTTGCCAGGGACAGGGGGCCACTGTGGCGGCGTAAGGAGGTCATGTGGGCGGCGGCCATGGTTCTGCTGCTGTGTTTTGGAGTACTTGCCTTTTTGGGTAAAGAGGTACGCAGTCTCAAGCTGCGCAGTGCCCAGCTGCGCCAGGAGATGAGCCTCATCTATCGTGGTGCCTTTCCCCAGGTGCAGGTGGTGCATGATCCCTACCTGGAGATGCAGGCAGCCCTGCGGGGTGGGGCCAGCCAAGGGGTACCGCTTTTGTTTGCGCCTGCAAGGGAAAGCGTGTTGAGCCTGCTGGCCGACATTTCCACCCGCATACCAGCGCAGATGGATATGCAGTTCAACCGGTTGAGCTTGGATGAAAGTACGTTGTCCCTGCGGGGTAAGACCAGCACCTTCAAGGATGTGGATCGTATCAGGGCCTTGCTGGCCGCCTCACCCCTGTTTAGCGAGGTAAACATTCTTTCTTCCACGGCAGAACAAAACGGTGCGGAAACCTTTGTCCGCTTTGAATTGCGCCTACAGCGCACCGTGACCTGGAGCAACCCATGACCAGCAGGGAAAAGAAAGCAGTGGGCCTGGCCGTTGTCGCTGTGTTGTTGTTTGTCTTTATTCAGTTTTTGCTGTTGCCGCTCATGACAGATGCCAGTCGCCTGCGCAAAAGCATTGCCACCCAGGAGAGGCAGCTTGCCGAGATGCGACTCTGGCAGGACGAACAGCACGGACAGCACAGGGGCGCGTCGGACAGGCAAGGTAGCTTGCTGGCACGCGTGGAGCGGCGGTCCAAGGATTTTTCTTTGTTTAGCTACCTTGAACAGAGTGCAGCCACAAGCCAGGTGAAGGACCATGTAGAAACCATGCAGCCGGTGCGCCTGGAGCAGGAGGAGGGCACTTCCCTGCGTAGCAGTGCAGTTGAACTGCGCCTGCACAGCCTGAGCTTGAGCCAGCTGGCGCATTTTCTTCACCAGGTGGAGTCGCCTGAGAACTTGGTGGCAGTGACCAGGCTCAGCATCCAGGGCGGAGAACAGGTCGGAGGCCTGCTGGCGGTCAGCCTGCGGGTGCAGACCGTGGAGGAAGCCAGTCGTGCAGGACAGTAGGAACAGGTGGTGCAGGCAAGGGTGGCCCTGCGCTCCAAGATTCTGTGTTTTGGTTCATGCACAGCAGCGTTACGCTACCCTACCGCAAAGAGGAGAAGCTGCATGAAAACCGGGACAAGGCTGTTGCGTGCCCTGCTTTTCGGGCTGGGGGCTTGTTTTGCGCTGATAGGGCTGCTTTTGTTTTTTGCCTGGTTGCTTTTTCCACGCGAGCTTGTCCGGCAACTGCCGGAAAAGGTGCTCAACACGGCTCTGCCCGGGTGGCAGTGGCAGATTGGTGGGTTTTTTTATGAGCCGCCCTTAGCCCTGCGTCTGGAGCAGGTGGAAGGCCGTGCCAGCAGCACGGTATACGGCAAACTATACGGCAAAACCAGCGAACCCATACAGCTGGAAAGCCTGGTGCTCCGACCAGATCCCCTCGCCTTTTTTCAGCAGCGGGAACTACGCGGCCACTTTACCCTGCACATGGCGCAGGGGACCATGACAGGAAACAGCCTTGTGCGCTTTGACGAGGGGCAGCGCAGCATCGATCTTTCCGCCACCCTGGATTCCCTGAACCTGGTGGAGTTGGGCTGGCTGCGGCAAGGTTTGGACCGGCAGGTGCAGGGCATACTTTCTGGCACGGTACAGGCCCGGATCGTGCAAGGAGGTGTACTGGAGAACCTGCATGCCGCTGTCCATGTGGCAGATGGCGAACTGCCCCTGCGTCGGTCCATACAGGGCCACGAGCGCCTGCCCTTTACAAGTTTGCTGTTGCGGCTTGAACAGGATGGTCAGAACATTGCCGTGGAAAACGGCAGCCTGCAATCGCCGCTCTGCACCTGTGACTTCCAGGGTGTGGTACAATTTATCCAGCCCTTGCTCGCTAACCTTACCAGCAGCCGTTTGGATGTGCGTGGCACCGTTCATCCCAAACCGGCCCTGTACGCCCAGCTACGCAGTGAACAGGAAGTGCAGATGATTGAGGCATACAGGGAGCATCCGGCCAGGGATGCGTTTCATGTGGTGCTGTCCGGCAGCCTGGCCGATCCGGCCCTGGCCTTTGAACGGGATGAGCGGGATGCAGCCCTGCTGCAGGCACCGGAGCAGGAGAGGGGGACAGGGCCATGAAGAAGCGACTGCTACCGCTGGGTATTGTGCTGGGAGTTGCGGCTCTTGTCCTGTATGCGGCCGTGTACTTTGCCTATCAGTGGTTGGGGAGCAGGCTGGATGCGGTGCTTGGTCCGGGCATAACCCCGCAGCAGGCAGAGATAGGGCGCAGCGGTCAGGAAAGCGGCACACTACTGACCCATGAGGCTGCTATCCAGCAGATTTTGGCCCATAATATTTTTAAGGCGGCCCTTGAAGGCAAGGGTGCCACTGGGCAGGACTGGCAGGCAGACAAGCTGGCCGCCAGTGGCGGGCCACTTGAACTGTTGGGCACGGTGAGTGGTAGTGCTGCGGATGCGCGCGCTATTATCCGGGCGGGCAAGGAAGAACAGGAGCAGATCTATCGCCTGGGTGATACTGTTTTGGGTGCGGAGATCGTGCAAATAGGGCGTGGCCGGGTGGTGCTGGCCACCAGTGCTGGGCCGGAGCTCCTTTTATTAAAGGAACGGGAAAACAACCCGGCTCTGCCGCCTGCCAGGACCGATGCCTCCATGGGTCTGGAAGAGGGCCAACTGCTCAGCCCCTTGTCGCCGCAGGGACTGCAAGGCTCACAAGAACCACAAGAAGCATATAGTATCGGCGGCCGCACAGTCCCCCAGGCCCTGCCTGGCCGCCGGGTCAACACCACCGGTTCTGCCTCCCGGAGCAATCATGGTGAAACCGCCGGAGGGGTACCGGTGCGCACCGGTGCGGCTGCCCTGCAGCCCCTGGAAGTCCCCTGGGAGGAAGCAGGGAGCTTGACTCGACCAAGCGGCGCAAACCATTAAGCTGCCTGTTTGTACAGGCTCTGGATTGATCTTGAAACTAGGCGGATCATGAGCAAAAGAAGCACAATCAATCTGGCAGTATTCATCATCCTGCTCTTTTTCTTGTTGACCTGGCAGGCAGGTCTTGCCGCGGGACAGGTGACTAATCCTGGTGCAGGATCAAGGCCAGCAGAAAGTCAGTCAGTGACCATGGATTTCAACGATGTGGATATCAATGTCTTCATCAAATACATGAGTGAGCTCACCGGCAAAAATTTTGTCGTTGATCCCGAGGTCAGGGGCAAGGTGACCATTATCTCGCCTGCGGGTGTATCAACGGGTGAGGCCTATCGTATCTTCGAGTCTGTTTTGGAAGTGAACGGCTATGCAGCGGTGCCCAGCGGACCAGTGGTAAAAATCGTGCCCTCGGTGCAGGCCCGTTCCAAAAATATCGCCACCTTTCGCGATGGCGATGTTCTGCCCGCCGAAGACAGGATCATCACCCACATTGTTCGCCTCAGGCATGCAGGTGCTGACGAGGTGCGGGCTATGCTCACCCCACTGGTGCCCAAAACCAGCGTCATGGTGTCGCATGGAGATTCGGGTATCCTCACCATTACAGATTACCAGTCCAATATTAGGCGACTTCTGGAAATTATCCGTTCAGTGGATGTGCCTGCCCGCAACGAGGAACTGGCCATCATTCCCCTGCAACACGCCTCGGCTGCCAGTGCGGCCCGGGTGGTGGGGCAGCTTTTTCCGCAGGATGCACAGGCCGGGGCCGGACAGCGTGCGACTCTGGTCAAGATGATGCCCTATGAGCGCGCCAATGCCCTGGCAGTGTATGCTCCGCCTGCTACCATTGGTCGAATTCGGGCTGCAGTGGCCAAACTGGATGTGGAGGCTGGCACACAGGTGGAGCAAGTGCAGGTGATCACCCTGCAGCATGCCCGGGCCGAAGAGATGGTCAAGGTGCTGATGGATCTCCCCCGGCAGGAGGGTGGTGGTCTTGCCAGGGAGGGTGAGGAAAAACCCCTGAGTCGGCCGGTGTTGACTGGTGAGATGAATATTGTGGCCGATGTGGAGACTAATTCCCTGGTCATCAATGGGCCGCGGGAGGAGTTTGAAGCAGTGGCTGCCATTGTCAGGCAGCTGGATATACCCAGACGCATGATCTATCTGGAAGCATTGATTATGGAGGTGCAGGCAGACAAGGATTTCAATATCGGCGTGCAGTGGGGTGGCACTGGCACCTTTGACAGTGGTGATGGCACCCTGCATACGGGTTTTAGCGGCAATCCCGACAATCCCTACGACATTATCCGTGGGGTGAGGGCTACGCCGCCGGTATTGCCCGCTGGCTTTACCTTGGGCGTGCTTAAACAGGGTATTGAAATCGGTGGCATCACCTTTCCCAACCTGGGAGCAGTATTGAATGCCTACAAGAACGACAAGGATATCAATGTAATTGCCACTCCACAGATCCTCACCACGGACAATAAAAAGGCCACCATCAAGGTGGGGGAGAATGTACCTTATATTGTCAGTAAAAATACTACAGAGGCCCTGCAGGATTACACCAACTACGAGTACAAGGACGTGACCACCACCCTGGCCATCACCCCACAGATCAACCAGGCTGATGTGGTGCGTATGGATATTGGGGTGGAGGTGATCAAACTCAAGGCCTTGAATGATGGCAATCCCACCACCTTCACCCGCAGTGCCGATACCACCGTGGTGGTGCAGAACGAGCAAACCGTGGTTATTGGTGGCATGATCGGCCAGGATACAGCCACGGGCGAATACAAGGTGCCGCTGTTGGGAGATATCCCGGGCCTGGGCTGGCTGTTCAAATCGCGCGGTAATATGGAAAAGAAAACCAATCTCTTTATCTTCATCACCCCGCATATTATGGAAAATCCGGTGGAGTTGAGTCGGGTTTTTGAGGAGAAGCGCGCAGAGGTGGAGGCCATGCATAAAAAGCCCGGCGATTTGGCCGATCGTTTCCTGCGCCGGCCAAAGCCCTTGACTGAGGCAGCGTGGCTGGCAGACATGGGCTTTGTCAAACTCCAGCAGCGACAGCTGGGCAGCGCCCGTCTTTACCTGCGCCAGGCCCTGGAGAAAGATCCGGACAGCGTGGCCGCCCTGGTGAACATGGGGCTGTTGCTGGAGCAGGAGGGCAGGCGCAGGGATGCTGCTGCCATGTTTGAGCAGGCCTTGGCTCAGCCGCTCCCCCAGGGTGTGCCGGAGAGTGCGCCGGTTCTTGGGCAACAGAACCTGCGGGAGAGTGCTGCTGCCCATTTGAGCCGGGTACAGCGCCGCGCAGGCAACAACTGAACTGGCAATGACCCGAACAGAGATGCAGGTGCAAACACAGGCGGCAATGCAAACACAGATACGGCCAGAAGAGCCGCTGCAGGTTGGGGCCCCGGCGTTGAACGCAGATTATCTCCGCCTGGGTGAGCTCTTGCACAGAGATTTTGACCTGGATGCCGCTGCTGTGCAGGCGGCCCTGGCCGTGCAGGCGGCAAAGGGTGGCAGGATGGGTGAGATTTTGTTACGCCAGGGGGCGATCAAGGAAGAGACGCTCATCACTGCCCTGGCACAGCAGTATGGCCTTGAACCCATGCTGCGACTGCCCAGGGAGATGAGCACGTTTTTCGTGGCCAAACTGAGCATTGCCAGTTTGAAAAAATTCAAGATGGTGCCAGTGGCCACGCCACAGCGTTCCTGTTTGGCCCTGGCAGAGCCACTTTTTTTTCAGCAGGCCGATGATCTTGCCCGCCTTTTGGAGTGGGAGGGAGTGGATTGGGTACTGGCGCCGGAGGCCGCCATCCTTGCGGCCATCAGTGCTGCGTATGAGCAAACCCGCTCCCAGGCAGCAGCCCAGGTGATGCAGGATATGGATGAGGAAGATCCGGCCAGCATTCTCTCGGAGATTGAAGAAACCGCTGATCTGCTCGATGATACCAGTGACACCCCGGTGATCAAGTTGGTTAACCTGGTGCTGTCGCAGGCGGTGCGGGAGGGGGCCAGCGATATCCATATTGAGCCCTACCGCGACAAGGTCAAGATCCGCAAGCGGGTGGACGGCATCCTCTACGACATGTACACTCCGCCCAAGCATGCCCAGGCCAAGCTGGTTTCGCGGGTCAAGATCATGGCCAGCATGGACATTGCGGAAAAACGGCTTCCCCAGGATGGCCGCATTGAAATTCGCCTTGCCCAGCGCAGCGTGGATATTCGCGTTTCCACCCTGCCCACGGCCTTTGGTGAGCGGGTAGTCATGCGTCTGCTCGACAAGGCCAATACCTTGCTGCCGCTGGAAAAGTTGGGGCTGAGTCCGGAGGATTACCGCCATTTCCAGGAATTGCTGGCCGCACCCCACGGCATCATCCTGGTGACCGGGCCCACGGGTAGTGGCAAAACCACCACCCTGTACTCTGCGCTCAACATCCTTAATACGCCGGATATCAACATCATCACCATTGAAGACCCCATTGAGTACCAGATCAACGGTATCAGTCAGATGCAGGTGAACGCACGCATTGGCTTGGGCTTTGCCAGCGGGCTCAGAACCATTGTCCGTCAGGATCCAGACGTGATTCTGGTGGGGGAAATCCGTGATGGTGAAACCGCGCAGATCGCCATCCAATCGGCCTTGACCGGGCATTTGGTTTTTTCCACTCTGCACACCAACGATGCGGCCAGTGCCATCACCCGGTTGGTCGATATGGGGGTGGAGCCCTTTTTGGTGGCTTCCTCGGTGCATGCCATCATGGCCCAGCGCCTGGTGCGCACCATCTGCCCGGAGTGCCGTGAGCCCTACCAGCCCTCCCCCGAACTGCTTCACCTGGCCCGGATTGCTGTCGACCGTGGGGGGGGGGTGCAGCTGTACCGCGGCCGGGGATGCAGTGCCTGCCTGCACACTGGCTATCGTGGGCGTATTGGTATTTTTGAATTGCTGCGCCTGAGTCCGGCCATGAAGAACTTGATTTTACGCACCTCCGAGGCAGGCAGGCTCAAGGCCGAGGCCCTGGCCCTGCCGGAAACCGGCATGCGTACCCTGCGTGACGATGGCATTGCCAAGGTGTTGGCCGGCCTCACCACCCTGGAGGAGGTCTTTCGGGTTACCTGATGAGCTGGTTCATCTCGAAAATGGGCAACAGCACTGCCACCACAATAAAGGCCACCACTGCCCCCATGAGCAGAATCATAACTGGCTCGAGCATGGAGGTCAGGGCAGTGATCTTTGTTTCCACCTCCTGTTCGTAACTGTCTGCTGCCCGCGCCAACATTTCATCTAACGCACCGCTCTGTTCACCCACAGCCATCATCTGCACCAGCATGGGCGGAAAATACGGTTTGCCCCGAAAATAGGCAGCCAGACTCTGCCCCTTTTCCAATTCGGTGCAGGCACTTGCAATCATTTCGCCAATCAACACGTTGCCGGTGGTGTTGCTGACAATGCGCAGTGCAGCCACCAGGGGGACGCCGGAGTGCAGGAGGCTTGCCAGTGAGCGGGCAAAGCGGGCGGCTGCCTGCTTTTGGTTGAGGCCAGCGAACAGGGGAAGCGAGAGCTTGGCTTGGTGCCAGCGTCGTTGGCCTTGCGGGGTGCGCACCGCCTGACGCAAAGCCACCAGCAGCATGAGAGTAAGGAGTAAAAGTGGCAGCCAGTAGGAGCGCAGCATTGCGCTTAGGCCCATGAGCAGGGTGGTGGGCAGGGGGAGAGCCTGCTTGCTGTCTGCAAATACCGCGGTGATGCCGGGCAGGATGAAGATAATGAGAAAAGCCAGCACTGCGACGCCAACCACGGCCATGAAGAGCGGGTAAAGCATGGCCGCACGGATGCGGGAGTGCAGGGCCTGCTGCCGCTCGCCGAATTCCGCCAGCTGAGCTAGCACCAGGTGCAGGGTGCCAGCGGCCTCGCCGGCCCGTACCATGTTGATGTACATGGGAGAAAAGAGTTTGGGCTGGGCGCTGAGTGCGGCACTGAAGGAGTGGCCTTCGTTGAGTGCCTCGCGGATGCAGGCCAGCATGGTTTTCAGGGCACGCTGTTCGCCTGGGGCACCCTGTTCAATCAGATTGCTCAAGGCTGGTACCAGGGGTATGCCGGCTCCCAGCATGGTGGCCAGCTGGCGGCTGACCAGGTGGATATCCTGTGCCCTGATCCAGCGGCTGCCAGAAAGAAAAAACGGCAGGTGTAGTCCCCTGACTCCCTTGGCACCCAGCAGGGCCTTGTCTTCCGTGGCCCGCAGGCTAACCGGATAGTTTCCCTGGTTGCGGATTTTTTGCCGGGCTGCAGCAGGCGACTCGGCATCGATGACGCCGTGCAGTGTCTTGCCCGCTGCATCCAGAGCAGTGAACTCATAAACCGGCATGGCAGCAGCGGTTGGCCAAGTTGTCCTGATACGGTAAACAGAGGGGCAGGCAGGATGCAGGGGTATTCATCGGGGTGGAAATATGGTATGAAGGGGCGAGGGTTCAGCTGTATGCAACACCAGGTGCATACGGGTATAGTGTGATATCAGCAGTGAAATGAAGACGAAAATTGGCAAAAAAGATACCTGCGGCCAGGGTGGGGGTCAAGGGAAATGTCTGCCTTGAACAGGCTGCCTTGTGTGAGAAAGAGTTATGCTGCATGAATTGCGCATTCAGAGTTTGGCGCTCATAGATACGCTCCACCTCGATTTTTCGTCGCGGGACGCTGGTCTTATTGTACTCACCGGCGAGACCGGCGCTGGTAAATCCATCATTCTGCAGGCGGTGAATCTGCTCACCGGTGGACGCGGGGCCAGTACCTGGGTGCGCAGCGACAGCGAACAGGCAACCATTGAGGCAGTGTTCACCATGGATGCAACCAATAGCACCTTGCATACGCTGCTGGAGGAGCAGGGTTTGGACGATGCAGCCAGTAGTGGCCAGTGTATTTTTCGCCGTATCCTGTACAAGGATGGTCGCTCCCGTCTTTTTATCAACGACCAGGCTGTTACCGCCAAACTGGCTGCAGAACTGAGCACCCATTTGGTGAACATTGCCAGCCAACACGATCAGCAGCAGTTACTCAATGCCCGCAGTCACCTGGATTTTCTCGACAGCTACGGTGAACTGTGGAGCATGCGCCAGCACGTGGCAGACCAGTACCAGCAGTGGCGACAGGCAGCCAATGCCTTGCAGGAGTTGCGCCAGCGCGAGGCAGATAAGGAACAGCAGCACGATTTCCTTCGTTTTCAGCTGGAGGAAATCGGTAAAATTGAGCCACAGGCCGGTGAAGATGAGGCGCTCATCCGCGAGCGTGATCAGCTCAAAGCCTCGGTGGCCCTTGTGCACAACGTGGGCGCGGCTGCCCGTCAGTTGAGTGAAGTGCAAGACAGCTTGACCGAGGCAAAAAAGAGCTTGGAACAGGCCGCTGCGCTGGATGCCGCCTTGCTTCCCCTGGCCGAGCGAGCCGCTTCAGCTGGTTTTGAGCTGGAAGATATCAGTGACCTGGCTGCCCGCTATCTGGCCGACCTGCCCACAGATACCAGCCGTTTGGAACTGATTGCCGGCAGATTGGCTGACTTGAAGTTGTTGCAACGCAAATACGGCCCCACTTTGGCAGAGGTGCTTGCCTTTGCGGAAAAGGCTGCCCAGGAGCTGGCGGATTTGGAGAGTGTGGAAGAACAGATCCAGTGCCGGGAAAAGGAAACAGCAGCCCTGCTACAGGTTCTTGAGCAGAGTGCAGGCCGCCTGAGTCGGGCCCGCAGCGAGGCGGCCCGCAAGATGGCCGCCCAAATGGAAAGCGAGCTGGCCTCTTTGAGTTTTACCCAGGCCAAATTCGTGGTTTCCCTGCAAGGATCGCAGGAAGGCCACAACCTGCGCGCCAGTGGCTGGGACGAGGTGGAATTCCTCTTTTCCGCCAATGCGGGCGAACCGCCCAAGGCGCTCTCCCGCATTGTTTCGGGTGGAGAACTCTCGCGGCTGCTCCTGGCCATGAAGTGCCTGCTCGCTCGCCGGGATCAGGTGGATACCGTTATCTTCGATGAGGTGGATGCCGGTATCGGCGGCCAGGCTGCAGAGGCGGTTGCCGGTAAAATCAGTGAGCTGGCCGGGCACCACCAGGTCATTTGCATCACCCACCTGCCCCAGATCGCTGCCCGGGCCGATCTCCATTTCAAGGTGGAAAAACAGGTGACCCAGGGCCGTACCAGTACGGAGATTAGCCTGCTTGATGAAGAGCAGTGTTTGGCCGAACTGGCCCGCATGCTGGATGGCGAACAGGCCAGTGCGCAAACCCATGCATACGTGCGTGAGTTGGTGGCGCGCAAACTGCGGAGTGGGCCATGAGTCTGGGCAGGCGGCGGGCCTTGGCTCTTTTTTCCGGCGGGCTGGATTCCATCCTTGCCTGCCGGGTACTGATGGAGCAGGGTGTGGAGGTGGTGGCGCTTCGTTTCATTACCCCTTTTTTTGAGGCGGATGTGGGCGATCCAGCACGCTATATCGTGCGCGTGCGGGAAAAATACGACATCGAGGCAGAGGTCATTGACGTCGGTCATGACTACATCACTATGCTCAAGGCGCCGCAGCACGGCTTTGGCCGCCACTTTAACCCCTGCATCGACTGCAAGATCTTCATGCTGCGCCAGGCACGCGCGCTCATGCCGAAGTACGGGGCCGATTTTCTGATTACCGGTGAGGTGGTCGGGCAACGACCCATGTCGCAGCGCCGCGACACCCTGCGCATCATCGAGCGCGAATCCGGCTGCCAGGGCATCCTGTTGCGGCCGCTTTGCGCCCAGCTCATGCCGCCCACCGAGGCCGAAGTGCAGGGCCTTGTCGAGCGCGAACGCCTCTGCCGCATATCCGGCCGGGGCCGCAAGGAGCAGCAGGCCCTGGCAGAACAGTTCAATATCGTTGATTATCCGGGTCCGGCTGGAGGATGTTTGCTGGCAGACGTGAACCTGGCCCTGCGTTTCCGCCGCCTGAGCCCGGGTATCTTTGGCGTGGTTCGAGATGATGGGGGTGATAGTCTGGTGAGTGATTTTCGCCTGCTCCTTTTGGGTCGGCACTTTGAACCTTTGCCGGGTCTGTGGTTTATCCTTGGCCGGGATCAAAAGGATAACGAGCGGTTGCTTGCCCTGCGCGAACCCGGTGATTGGCTGTTGCACATGGTCGACCGGCCAGGCCCTGTCGGCCTGCTGCGTCGAGGCGCTTCTGCCATTCCTGCCTCAATGGACGAAGGTGCGCTTGAGGCTCGCTTGGCAGGACTGGTTTTGCGGTATGGTAAAAAGGTGGCTGGCCAGCCAGCCAGCGGCCTGGTACGCATCGAGCGGGGCGGACCATCCCAAGTGTCGCGGGAAGAGATATTTGCGCCCCTTGCAGATGAGTTGGTGCAGGAACTGGTGGTATGAGGATGACAAGCACTCCAAGCGTGGTGGTGTCTGTGCACAACACGTTGACCAAAGAACAGGTACTGACCTTGCTGCCACCCTGGTTGCGGAAGGGGCTGGGCACCCTGCGCCAGCGGCATGGAGGAAAGCTCTATCTCAGCGGTGGCAGCCTGCGCGATCTCTTTTTAGGGCGCCAACCCCATGATGTGGATTTGACCATTGCTACGGGTGCCGTTGCCCTTGCCCAGGCACTTGCACAACAGACAGGCGGTACCTTTGTTTTGTTGGATGCCACAGAAGATGTGGCCCGGGTCGTGTATCGCGGTCTAGAGGTGGATATTTCGTCTTTCCGGGAAGGGACCTTGAGTATTGAGGCTGATTTACAGCTGCGGGATTTCACCATCAATGCCCTGGCCCTTTCCCTTGAAGGCCTGCTTGAGGGGGAGGGGAACGATAGTGCTGAAGCCCTTGCCTGCCTTGATCCCACTGGAGGCTTAGTTGATATTAACCAGCGCCTGATCCGCATGACCCACGCTAGCGCCTTTGTTAGCGACCCGCTGCGCATGCTGCGCGCCTATCGCCTGGCCGCTGTCTTGGGGTATGCCTTGGCCGAGACAACACAAAGGGCCATTGTCCGCCAGCGGCAGCTGATCAGCCGCTCGGCACCCGAACGGGTGGCTGCTGAACTCAACACCATCATGACCTCGCCCCGGGCTCATACCACTGTGGCTGCCATGGCCAAAAGTGGCCTGCTTTTTGAAATCATCCCCGAGCTGGCCGCAGGGGCACAGGTCGAGCAGCCCAAAAGCCATCATTTGGATGTATTGGCGCATAACCTGGAAACCCTGCGCCAGATCGAGCTGCTGCTTGCTCGGCCTGAGCTGGGTTTTCCCCATTGCAGCGCAGCCATGCGCGCCTATCTGGCGGAGGCGAGCAATATCCTTATCCTCAAATGGGCTGCCCTCCTGCACGATTTGGGCAAACCTGCCACCTGGTCGCAGGATGCAGCACAGGGCGGGCGCATCACTTTCCACCAGCACGAACGGGTCGGCGTAGAGCTGGTGCAGGCCCTGGCGCGGCGTTTACACTGGAGCGGCAGGCAGACGGAACGGGTCTGCCTGCTTATTGGCCAACACATGCGGCCCTTTCATCTCTTGAATGTGGCCCGCCAGGGCGAGTTGAGTTTAAAGGCCTGCATCAGGCTGGTGCGGGCCCTGGGAGAGGAGTTGCCTGGTCTGCTCGTGCTGGCCATGGCCGATGCCCGGGCTGGTAAAGGGGAAGAGCGACCAGAGGCTATGGAAGAGGAGTTGGCGCAACTGGTCATGCGTTTGGAAGAGGTGCAGAGCGAGCACGTGCTGCCGGTGCAGAACAGCCCGCCGCTTTTAGATGGTAGAGATTTGATTGGACAGCTGGGGCTTGAGCCTGGGCCAGTGTTTAAAAAAATCCTCACTGCAGTGGAAATGGCTCGCATGGAAGGGATGATTGCCACCCGGGCCGAAGCGCTGCACTTGGCTCGCAGCATGGTTTTGGCCAAATAAGGGTGAAGTGGAAGCGGAGACTGATGCATGCGCAAGGAAAAAGACTACTATTTCCACAAGGCGAAAAAGGAAAAATACCCGGCCAGGTCGGTGTACAAGCTGGAAGAGGCACAGCTGAAATACCGTTTTCTCAAGCCTGGTCAGCGAGTGCTCGACCTGGGCTGTCATCCTGGCAGCTGGAGCCTGTATGCGGCAAACATAATCGGGCCCAGGGGCGTGCTTGTGGGCGTGGATGTGCAGCGACCAGGCGACTTGCCCCAAAAACCCGATGCTGAAATCCACCGGCTCTGTTATGATGTTTTTTCCGAGGAACTCGTTGGGATAGTGCACAAAAAATGGCCTGGCTTTCATGTGTTGCTCAGCGACATGGCCCCAGCCACCACGGGCAGCCAGTATGCCGATCATCAGCAGTCACTCAGGCTCTGCCACCGGGTATTGGAACTGGCAGAGCATCTCTTGCACGACAATGGTGCCCTATACTGTAAGGTCTTTCAAGGGGAAGATTTTCCTGCCTTTTTGCAGGAGTGTAAAGTGCTGTTCACCACGGTTAAAGTGCTGAAGCCGCAAAGTTCCCGCCAAGAAAGCCGGGAGGTTTTCATCCTTGGGCAGGGCTATCGCCGGCCCAGGCGGCAGCAGGAAACAATCAGTTGAATCAAAAGGAGTAATACGCGTGTCCGGTCATTCGAAATGGAGCACTATCAAACGGAAGAAGGGAGCAAATGACGCCAAGCGCGGCAAAATGTTCACCAAACTGATCAAGGAAATCACCATTGCCGCCAGAACCGGCGGTGGTGATCCAGCGGGTAATCCCCGTCTGCGCAGCGCCATTACTGCTGCCAAGGCGGAAAACATGCCCAAGGACAATATCGATCGGGCCATCAAGAAGGGCACCGGAGACTTGGACGGGGCTGTTTACGAAGAGATCCTCTATGAAGGCTATGGGCCGGGCGGGGTGGCTATTTTGGTGGAAACCATGACCGACAATAAGAACAGGACGGTCGCCGATATCCGCCATTTTTTTGCCAAAAGCGGCGGCAACCTGGGAGAGTCGAACTGTGTTGCCTGGATGTTTGACAAGAAGGGCAGCCTGACTGTGGATAAGGAAGGGGTCAAGGAAGACGCACTCATGGAACTGGCCCTGGAGGCTGGGGCCGAGGATGTGCTGGAGGAAGATGACAGCTATCAGATTTTGACTGCGCCGGAAGATTTTAACGACGTGGTCGAGCAGCTGGAGGCCGGTAACTTTTCTTTCAGTGATGCAGGGCTGGTCATGCTTCCCAGGACGACAGTTGAGGTTGCTGAAGAAAAAACAGCCCAATCGCTTCTCCGCCTTTTGGAAAGCCTCGAAGACCACGACGATGTGCAAAAGGTGCACGCTAATTTCGATATCCCCGACGAAATTATGGACAATTTCTCTTGAAATTGTATCTGCATGCGTATTTTGGGAGTTGATCCGGGTTCGAGAATAACCGGCTATGGCGTGATCCAAACGCGGGGAAACAGGCTTGATTTTATCTCCTGTGGCACCATCCGTACAGCTGGTGAGGAAGATTTTTCCCGTCGCCTGCTGGTTATTTTTTCCGACTTGAGCGAGATAATCCGCACCCATGCCCCGGAAGTGGCAGCGGTGGAGGAAGTTTTTATTGATCGCAATCCCAGGGCTGCCCTAAAACTCGGCCATGCCCGCGGTGCTGCGGTGGTGGCTGCCGTGCACCATGGGTTGGAAGTGTTCAACTATAGTCCACGTCGGGTCAAGCAGAACGTGGCCGGTTATGGCCAGGCTGACAAGGCCCAGATGCAGTATATGGTGCGGATGCTGCTAGGCCTGAGTGCCGCGCCCTCCAGGGATGCGGCAGATGCCCTGGCCCTGGCCATCTGCCATGCCCATCATGCGTACCATGCACACCGCATCCACCATGGCCCCATTTAAAAACAGTTTGGGAGAGATAGTGCATAAACATTGCAGATATTTCGGGTTATCAGGCTGTACAGCATTGTCATGATTGCTGCTCTGCAAGGGAAGATTATTCAAAAAAGTCCTGGCCAGGCTGTGCTCGATGTGGGAGGGGTTGGTTACGAGGTGCTGCTGTCGCTGCGTAGCTATGAGGCACTGCCGGCTTTACACCAGGAGGTGCAGCTCTTTGTGCAAACCATAGTTCGGGAAGATGCCATCATCCTCTACGGTTTTGCCAGTGCAGAAGAAAAAAAGCTCTTTCTTTTACTCATTGGTGTGTCGGGAATCGGGCCCAAACTGGCGCTCACCACCTTGGGTGGTTTTAGCGTAGTTGATTTGCAAAAGGCCATTGCCAGCAGGGATATCGGCCGCTTGACCACAGTGCCCGGAGTGGGCAAAAAAACTGCTGAGCGCATCTGCATGGAACTGGCCGAAAAGGTTGCCCTGATCTTAGATGTACCTGAAATGTCGGGAATTGTGTCCCCAGGCCCGGCCAGCGGCATGCCTGCATCTCCCCAGGCTGACGCTGCCTCGGCGCTGATCAATTTAGGCTATGGTGAACAGCAGGTTTGGCAGGCGCTGCGCAGCCTCGAAAAAGAACAGGACACCACAGCCTATGCACTTGAAGATTGGCTGCGCCAAGCCCTGCGCCGACTGGCCACAGCCAGGTAGTTTGTTGAGGATACTGTTTTTTTGCTTTGCACGAGGTGCTGTGAGTGAAACATGAGGAACCGCTTGGCGGCAAACGCCTTATCAGCGCAGAACTGGAAGAGGAGGATATTTTTGTCCCAGGCGTGGAAATTCGACCCCGCACGCTGACGGAATATATTGGTCAGGCGCAGGTCAAGGAAAGTTTGCATGTTTTTATCCAGGCGGCCAGACTGCGTGGCGAAGCACTGGATCATGTGTTGTTCCATGGTTTTCCAGGGTTGGGTAAAACCACCCTGGCCTATATCATTGCCAATGAAATGGGCGCGGGTATCAAGGTCACTTCAGGGCCGGTCATCGAGCGGGCAGGCGATTTGGCTGCCATCCTCACCGGGCTGGAGGAAGGGGATGTTCTGTTCATTGATGAAATTCATCGCCTCAACCATGTGGTGGAGGAGATTCTCTACCCGGCCATGGAAGACTACCAGCTCGATCTGGTCATTGGGCAAGGGCCCGGGGCCCGCTCCGTGAAGATGGATTTGCCCCGTTTTACCCTGGTTGGCGCCACCACCCGCACCGGTCTTTTGACCCCCCCGCTGCGTGACCGTTTCGGGGTTATTTTACGCCTTGATTATTACAGCCCCGAAGAACTGGCCACCATTGTGCAGCGCTCAGCACGTCTGTTTCAAATAGATATCAGCGTGGACGGTGCCCTGGAGATTGGCCGTAGGAGCAGGGGTACCCCCCGTATTGCCAACAGGCTCTTGCGCCGGGTGCGTGATTTTTCCGAGGTGGGCGGACATGCGCGCATCAGCCGTGGGGTGGCGGACAATGCTCTGGAAATGCTCCAGGTGGATCGCTTTGGTCTGGATGAGATGGACCGGCGCATCCTGCTCACCCTGATCGAAAAGTTCCAGGGTGGTCCCATTGGCTTGGAGACCCTCTCTACCGCAGTCTGTGAAGAAAAAAATACTCTGGAAGATGTATATGAACCGTTTCTGATTCAATCAGGTTTTCTCATGCGTACCCCACGGGGCCGGGTGGCCACACCCAACGCCTATGCACATTTCGATTTGCCCTTCCGCGCCAGCGCCATGTACCAGGCCGGCCTTTTTGACGACCCTGCTGCGCAGGATTGAGTCTGTCACAAGTTTTTGTTTTTAATTTTCAATAGTTTTTCCTACTGTACCCCCTTTCCTTGCGCTACGCAGCCTCGCCAGTGCTGGTAACGTGTTGCAACTGCTCTTCCAGCTGCTGATTCTTCCCTTCTTTTTTCTTGACTTCTCAATCGTGCTCCGTTTATTTTGTGGGTAAAGGTGGTGCAAAGTAGAGTAAAAGGGTTGTGAAGTGGAGTAAATGACCCGGATTGATGATTCTTTCTGACCTGGTGTAGCCGTGCTCCAGTTTGAAGGTAATTCAGAGCATAGCCTGGATCCTAAAGGCAGGTTGAACATTCCTACCCGCTTCCGCGAGGTGATCAGGGAAGTGTATGGCACGGACATGGTCAAGGTCACGCTGTGGAAGGACTGCCTGCGCGCATACCCCTTGCCTGAATGGGAAGATTTGATGCGTAAGCTGAATTCCGAAGGGCTCAAGCACCGCGCAGGGAGCAGGTTTATCCGGGCCTTGACCACCAGTGTGGTGGAATGTCCTGTCGATAAACAGGGTCGCATTCTGCTACCACCCAAAACCAGAAGCGATGCCGGTATTGATAAAGATGTGGTGGTGGCAGGCGTGCTACAACATTTTGAAATATGGGACAAGGATGCCTGGCAGCGTGAATTTGAAGATATGCATGCCTCCTTTGATGAGTATGAGGAGATCATGACAGCGGTTGGCGTGTTGTAAGGCCGATACATGGCGGGAGTTCCGGGGCATGTGCCGGTACTGCTTGATGAAGTGCTGCACTGGTTGCAGCCAAGGGACAGCGGCCTGTATGTCGACGCCACGCTCGGACTAGGCGGGCACAGCCGAGCCATCCTCACAGCATCGGCGCCGGGTGGCAGGGTTATCGGGTTTGAATGGGATGGCCAGGCAGCGGCAATGGCCAGGAAAAACCTGGCAGCATATGGCGATAGGATACAGGTTGTTGCCGCATCCTATGTGCAGCTCCAAGCCGAATTGAGCCGGCTGGATATTGACGGGGTTGACGGGCTGCTCGCTGATCTGGGTGTTTCTTCGTTGCAGCTGGACAAGGGCGAGCGGGGTTTCAGTTTTCAGGTCGATGCGCCGTTGGATATGCGCATGGACAGAAGCAAGCAGGTACGGGCTGCTACCTTGCTGGCAGAGTTGAGCGAAGCGCAGCTGGCTGATTTGCTCTACTACTACGGCGAAGAACGCCAGGCCAGGCGCATCGCCCGTTATCTGGTGCAGGTCAGGCAGAGGGAACCACTTGAGCGTACACTGCAATTGGCGCACTTAGTGGCCGAGGCGATCCCGAAAAAATACCATCCCCGCAGGATGCACGTGGCCACCAAAACCTTTCAGGCCCTGCGTATTGCGGTGAATGGGGAGTTGGACAACATCAGGGCCTTGCTCGCAACTGCGCCGGCCCTGCTCAAACCGGGAGGATGTATGGTCATTATCACGTTCCACTCCCTGGAAGATCGGCTGGTGAAGCAAGCCTTTGAGCAGGATGACAGGTTGCAACTGCTCTTGAAAAAACCGCTGGAGCCGCAGGCAGAAGAAATTCGCCGCAATCCCCGCGCCCGCAGCGCAAAAATGCGGGTCGCGCAGCGAAAGTGAAGTCTGTTTTTGCCGGCAGCAGCGATGAACAATAAAAAGAGGTGACTGATATGATCAGCAATACGAACATTAGAGCCTACAGATACCCCTATGCGCAGGCAAGAAGACCGCAGCTGCATCTCAACATCAGGTGGCATCAGTATCTGGCGCTCACAGGACAGCAAAAACTCGTGTTGGTTGTACTGGTTGCACTTGCCTGTTGCGTTGGGGCGGTCAATTCGCTGGTGTTGCACACCAAGGCGGCTTCGACGCAGACAGCCATACAGCAGATTCAGGTTCAGCACAGCGCTTTGGACAGTGAACATATCCATCTGCTCGCTGCCAGGGCCCAACTCAGTTCCAAAGCGCGGATCACCGGGATAGTGAAGGACAGGCTTCAGCTTTTTGAACCGGTTGCAGGCCAGGTACAGCATATGTAGGCATGCATGGCTAAAGTCGTCAGCTCAAAGAACAGAAAGAAGCGGCGGGGTCTTAAGATCTTTTTAAGCATTATTTTGCTGGCAGCGGCTGGGGCTGTTCTGTATGGAATCCCTCCCTCCCTCCTGGATATCAACAGGATTATCCAGTCTGCTGCCAGTAAAATCCCCCGGAATCCAGCGGGCTTCACGCCCGCTGCTTCTGTTTTAAGGGGATCCATTTACGATCAGCGCTTCAACGAGCTGGCGGTAAGTTATCGCCTGTATACACTGAGCGTACGCCCTGCCGATGTTGCCGATCACCAGGCCACAGCCGAGGCCCTGTCGCAGGTTATCAATAAAAAGGCGGAAGAGATTGCCGGCAGCCTGAAAAGTTCCAGACAAACACTTACGCTTATGGAAGATCTTGATGAGCACCAAGCTGCTGCCATTGAGGAGTTGCAGCTTCCCGGAGTGTTATGCCTGCCGGTGGAAACCAGATTCTATCCTGCCCATACCGCGGCTTCGCACGTGCTCGGTTTTATGGGTGACAATGCGGGCCTGGCTGGTGTAGAGGGACGTTTTGATGCCGTGTTGTCCTCGCGTACGGTGCGCAACAGCAATATTCCAGATATCGACTTCAAGGACCAGGAAAGCCTTGGGGCACAATCTGTTGACCTGATCCTCACCCTTGATCTGCGTCTGCAACGTCAGTTGGAACAGCTGTTTCGCGAATATCTGGCCGCCCAGGGCATGGAAAAGGGCATGGGGCTCTTGCTTGAGCCGGGGAGTGGCCGTATCCTGGCCTTGGTCAATCAGCCCTCCTTCAACCCCAATTATTTTTGGAAAGCCAATGAAGGCAACCGGGTAAACCGAGTATACAGCCATTTGCTCGATAAGGATCTTATCCGGCCGATTTTGGTGCGGGCCGCTGAAATTGAGCGGGAAGGCATTGATGGACCGCCACTTTTGCCGGAAACCGTGGCTGCACCCGATTACGGTTTCACTGAAGCCATGCTCAGCAATTTTGAACACCGCCTCAGGTTATATGATCCGGTATCCGACAACTGGGAAGGTGGTTCTTCGCAGGACAACCAGGAAGGCAGGGAAGACGCGGTTACCGGCGTGCAGGTGGGGGCGACCTTGGCCAGTCTGGTGAATGGCGGCTGGCGCATCAATCCCTATGTCGTTGATTCCATTTATGACCATGCCAGTGCCAGCCGTTTTTACCGCAGCACCACGGGTGTTGGCCGGGCGCATGTGCTTGATCCGGCATTGAGCGTGAAGATACGTCGCAATCTGTTTGCCAGGTGGGTGTCGAGCAAGGATGATAAAATTTTGTACGAGGTGGACAAGGAACAGGCCGGTCAAGTTGGCAGTTTAGGGGAGTATTCCACCCAGCGGCTCTTTGTCGGTCTGGCACCGGCAATATATCCCCAGTATCTTTTGGTCATGGCTGTGGAAAAAAACGAGATACGGCCGCAGCAACAGACGGGCAGAGCCAATAAAGACAAGACCATTAGCCTGGAGCAGCTGGGGCGCGATCTTCTGAGCTATGTGACGCAAAATCCGCCGCAGCTGGCGCAAAGCGAGGCTCCTCCGCCACGCAGTGAGGAAAATATGCGCCAGTTTTTTATCAGCAAGCGGCTGGCAGCGACCAAAACACCCGAGGAAATCGTGGCCCAGGCCGCAACCATGCCATCCTTGCGCGGCTTGAGCCTGCGTAAGGCCTTGCAGAAGATCGACCCGTACAAGATGCGGGTGCGCATCAATGGCAGCGGCAGGGTGATAGCCCAGTATCCATTGCCCGGCACTTCGCTGCTTGGTATGAACGAGTGCATCCTGACCCTGGAAGAGCGATGAGCAGTGCAAGCCCTCGTACCCTTGAAAGCCTGCTGCAAGCGGCCGGGCTGGAGATGCCCCTGGGGCTGGCTGCTGCTATGCACACACAGATTAGCGCTGTCGTGTGTGATTCACGCAAGGCGACGCCTGGCAGCCTGTTTGTGGCCCTGCCTGGGCATGCAACTGCCGGATATCTGTATGCGCAGGACGCCATTGACAGGGGATGCCATGCAGTTGTAGTGGAGCAGGGACTGTGCATGCCAGCCTGTTCTGTCCCCTGTATTCCGGTGGCCAATGCACAGCAGGCCCTGGCTGCCCTGGCTGCAGCCTGGTACGGGCATCCGGCCCGGCAGCTGCACTGCATCGGCATCACGGGCACCAACGGTAAAACCACCACTTCCTGGCTGATTGAAGGGATGCTTGTCCATGCGGGTTTCCGGCCCGGAGTGATAGGCACGGTCAATTACCGCTACCATGATCCAGAAGGCCCAGAAGGCATGCAGGTGATACAAGCGGCGGCCCTGACCACGCCGGATGCGCTCACCTTGCAGAAGCTACTGCGGCACATGGTTGATGCCGGGGTAACCCATGTGGTCATGGAGCTCTCTTCCCATGCCCTGGTGCAGGGGCGCGTTGATGGCCTGCGCTTTGTGGTGGCGGTGTTTACCAACCTGACCCGCGATCATCTGGACTATCACCGGGATATGGAGCACTACTTTGCCGCCAAGGCACTCCTTTTTTCCCAGCATCTTGCTCCACACGGGGTGGCAGTGCTTGCCGTTGGTGTGCCAGGCGAAGAAGATTGCTGGGGTGAACGCCTTGTTGGGCAGGCGCACGGCGCACAGGTATTGCGCACCGGAACGGATGAAGCGTGTACCATCAGAGCGACTGCCCTGCGTTACGGGCTTGATGGGTTTCGTTGCGAATTAGATGCCTGTGGCCAAAAGACCCGTTTGCATTCTCCACTGGTGGGGGCTTACAATGCACGCAATGTGCTCAGTGCGGTGGGAGCGGGGCTGGGCCTTGGTTTGCCCCTGGAGCAGGTTTGTGCAGGGCTTGCCACAGTGGAGGCGGTGCCGGGGCGTTTGCAACGGGTGCTGCCGCCGGGCGCAGATGCTCAAATGTTTCCCTCCGTATTTGTAGACTATGCCCATACCCCAGATGCCTTGGACAATGTCCTGCGCACGCTGCGTCCACTGCGCCGGGCTGGTGGACGGCTTGTCTGTGTTTTTGGCTGTGGGGGCGATAGGGACAGGGGTAAACGACCACTTATGGGCGCGATTGCGGCCAGGCACAGTGAGCTGGTTGTGGCCAGTTCCGACAATCCTCGCACAGAGGAGCCAGAGGCCATCTTAGATGATATCATGGTTGGCCTGCAGGGCGAAGGGGCACAGGCCTGCTCCGCGGATCAGCTTTTTCTTTCTGCTGACAGCGCAGCACAACCAGCGCGCTACAGCCGGCTGGCCGACCGGCGTAAAGCCATTGCCATGGCCTGCTCCCTGAG
This sequence comes from Desulfobulbus sp., assembly GCA_040776885.1. Lineage (GTDB taxonomy): Bacteria > Desulfobacterota > Desulfobulbia > Desulfobulbales > Desulfobulbaceae > Desulfobulbus. Next base: position 173,392 of record JAXGZR010000004.1, read on the forward strand.
CCGGCCTGAAGATACGGTGCTCATTGCCGGCAAAGGGCATGAAGACTACCAGATCCTTGGCCGGGACAAACACTATTTCGATGACCGCATCGAGGCACTCAACGCCCTGGCGAGCTGGAACGAACGCCTGCTCCTTACCGCAAGCGGTGGTGTCAAAGTTGGGCATGGCGGTCAGCGAATTGTGCTGCAAAAAATTTGTACAGACAGCCGGGCCTTGGCGCAAGGGGATATCTTTCTTGCCCTGCGGGGCGAGCGTTTTGATGGTCATGATTTTATTGAACAGGCTGTGGCCGCCGGTGCAGGCGCCATTATTGCCGAACAGTTTCCAGCGCCTGTACTGGCCATGAATGATCTGCTCTGCATCAAGGTGCCAGACAGCTTACAAACCCTGGGCTGCCTGGCTGGCTTCCGCCGCCGTCTTTTTGCCGGGCCTTTGCGTGTTGCCGCCATTACTGGCAGCTCGGGCAAGACCACGGTTAAGGAAATGGTAGCTGCAATTTGTACTATAGCCTTAACGGATCAATGGGCACAGCAGCAGCCGGTGCTTAAAACCAGCGGCAACTTCAACAACCTGGTTGGTCTGCCGCTTTCCCTCTTACCGCTGCAGGCCGGCCACCGGGTGGCGGTGCTGGAGATGGGTATGAACGCGCCGGGCGAGATTGCCCAGCTCACCAGGATTGCCGACCCAGATGTGGGCTGCATCAACAACGTGCATCCCGCCCACTTGCAGGGCCTGGGGAATGTAGATGGCGTGGCCCGGGCCAAGGGGGAGTTGTTTGCCGGTATGCGGCCAGAGGCCATTCGGGTAGTTAATACAGATGATCCGCGTATCTATGGACAATTAAAAAATACCCAAGTGGCCAAAATCGGTTTTGCCGTTACCCAGGCTGGTCGCAGGCGCAATCCCCTTGTACGTATTACCCGGCTGCGCAACCTGGGCGAGCAGGGCATCCGCTTTACCCTGCACATCGGTGACTGGGCACAGCGCCTCAGCGTGCCGGCATTTGGCGAGCACAATGCAGCCAACTGCGCCGCAGCTGCGGCCGTTGCCCATGCCATGGGTATACGGGCCGAGCACATTGCCGCTGGGCTCAGCCAGTATCAGTCCATGAATCAGCGAATGATGGCTAAATCCCTGCCTGGTGGGGTTAAATTGATGAACGATGCCTATAATGCCAATCCGGCTTCCATGGCCGCCGGGCTGCGGAGCGTGGCCGCTATGGTGCATTCAGGGCGTGCGGGGCAGACAAGGAAGACCCAGGTGGCGCAGGGTAAATGCGTGGCTGCCCTGGGAGATATGCTGGAATTGGGTGTTGCTGCTCCTGCCCAGCATCGGGCCATCGGCCAATTGGTGGCGGAACTGGGCTTCTTTTACCTAGCCCTGACCGGCCACTATGCTCAAGAAACGGCCCAGGCGGCCAAAAAACATGGGATGAACCCTGAACATGTGCTTGTTTTTGCTGATCCCCAGGCCATGGGCCGGTGGTGCGCTGCCTTGCTGGTGCAGGGTGCTTTGAGCCACGGCGACTGGATTTTAGTAAAAGGTTCCCGCGGCATGCGCATGGAAGGCTTCATTGAGGTCTTGGAGCAAGAACTGCATCAAGCCCCGGCCCAAGGAGCAAACCATGCTCTATAATTTACTCTATGCCTTCCATACCGAATACAGCTGGCTCAATGTATTTCGTTACATCACTTTTCGCTCCATTGGCAGTGCGATCAGTGCATTTCTTCTGGTGATGCTTTTTGGCCCGCCTTTTATTGCCTGGCTCAGACACCGGCAGATTGGCCAGGTGGTTCGTGACGATGGCCCGGAAACCCACTTTTGCAAGCGCGGCGTGCCCACCATGGGTGGTTTGCTTATCCTCGGCGCGATGGTCATCTCCTCCCTGTTGTGGTGCAATCTGCTCAGCGGTCTCGTGTGGCTGCTCATTGGCATCAGTATCTTTTTCGGCGCCATTGGTGCGGCCGATGACTGGAAAAAGATCCGCAAGGGCAATGCCCGGGGCCTGCGGCCCAAAGAAAAATTGATTTTGCAGGTGCTGGGTGCAGGCATTGCTGCCTATATCCTGTTGGCGCACCTGCACTACGATGGCGTGCTCAGTCTGCCCTTTTTCAAGGGATTCCAACCGGATTTGGGTTGGTGGTATCTGCCCTTCGCGGTTTTGGTGATTGTCGGTGCATCCAACGCGGTCAACCTGACCGATGGACTCGATGGTCTGGCCACCGGGCCCATTGTAATCACTGCCTCCACCTACCTGATTTTCTCCTATGTGGCGGGCAATGCGGTGGTGGCCAGTTATCTGCAGATTCCCTATGTGCAGGGAGCGGGTGAGGTCACGGTGTTTTGCGGTGCTATGGTGGGAGCCAGTCTCGGTTTTCTCTGGTTCAACTGCTACCCGGCCCAGATATTCATGGGTGACGTGGGCTCGCTCTCCCTGGGCGCAACCCTAGGTGCGGTGGCTACCATCACCAAACAGGAATTTCTTCTGGTGATAGTTGGTGGGCTGTTTGTCATGGAGGCGCTGTCCGTGATTTTGCAGGTGGGATATTTCAAGATGAGTGGCGGCAAGCGCATCTTCCTCATGGCCCCCTTCCACCACCATTTCGAGAAAAAAGGCTGGCCGGAATCCAAGGTGGTGATCCGCCTGTGGATCGTTTCCATTATTTTGGGGCTGATTGCCCTGGCAACCCTGAAGCTGAGGTAAGCAGTGGATACACGGCCGGATGAAATATTGCCACTACGGGTGGGCAGCACGGCTGGCGTTCTGGGTCTGGGCGTGGCTGGCCGCGCCACGGTTCGTTTTTTGGTGCAGCACGGCCTGCGCCTTAAGGTGAGTGATCTGCGCTCACAACAGCAGGTGGAGGAGGAAGAACCGGGCTTTTTGAGTTTTCTGGCTGCACATGGGGTCAGTACCGAGTTTACTGGCCACAGTGCCACCTTCCTTAACGGGCTTGATCTGCTGGTTCCAGGGCCCGGAGTACCCTTGCATAGCCCGCTGCTTGTTGCAGCACGCCAGCGCCACATTCCCTTGGCCGGTGAACTGGCCCTGGCCGCTGGCCGCTTGCCTGCACCGGTTATTGCGGTAACCGGTGCAAACGGTAAGACTACGGTGACCAGTTTGATTGGCCATCTGCTGGGCATTGCCGGTAAAAAAACCTTTGTCGGCGGCAATATAGGCACGCCGCTACTTGAATATTGCCTCAATCCGGCAGGTTATGACAGCCTTGTTCTGGAGTTGTCCAGCTTTCAGCTTGATCTTGCCGGTGCCTTTCGACCCGATGTGGGACTGCTGCTCAATATCACCCCCGACCATCTTGATCGGCACGGTTCCTTGGCCGCCTATGCTGCTGCAAAAAAGCGGCTTTTTGCTGCTCAACAGACTGGGGATGTTGCCATCCTTGGCTGCGACGATCCACTTGTGGCTGCTACGATGCTCAATACCGGGGTGAAGCGGTTCTGTTTTGGCCAGGACAAGGACTGTGCCTGCCGGGTTGAAAAGCAGGGTGTACGCCTGCTGCTGCCCAACCAGGAGGTGTATTTTTCCCTTGTGCAAACCAGGCTTGCCTCAACAGTGAACCGGCTCAATGCAGCGGCAGCCATCTTGGCGGCCAGGCTGGTTGGCTGCAGCAGCGAGGCAATCCAAGAGGGGCTGACTAGCTTTCAGCCACCCGCACACCGTATGGCTGAAGTGGCGGTGTTGAATGGGGTCAGCTATATTGATGATTCCAAGGCCACGAATATCGGTGCCTTGGCTGCTGCACTGGCCAGCTGCAGAGGATCGGTGTTACTCATTGCCGGCGGACGCGACAAGGGCGGGGATTATCGCCTGCTCCGCGATATTGTCAGCCGCAAGGTGCGGCGGCTCCTTCTTCTGGGTGAGGCTGCACCTCTTATGCAAGAGGCCCTGGGGGATCTGGTTGCCACCCAGCGGGTGAGCGACATGCAGGAGGCAGTGCAATGCGCCAGCAAGGTGGCCCGGAGTGGCGAGGTGGTACTCCTGGCTCCTGGCTGCTCGAGTTTTGACATGTTCAGCGGCTATGAAGAGCGCGGCAGGGTCTTCAGCCAGGCAGTGCTGGCCCTGGCTGCTGCAGACGCGAAGGCTACAGTACAAACGCAGGTTGCATCGGCAGGGGAGGGGCAGGCATGCGTGCGGTAATCACCGGCGGTGGTACCGGCGGGCATCTCTTCCCAGGTATTGCCCTGGCCACGGGCATTGTAGAGCGTTTGCCGCAGAGTGAAATTTTGTTCATCGGTACGCCTCGTCTGTTGGATCAACAGGCGCTGCGTAACCGGGGCTTTCTCTTGGCCTCGTTGGAGAGTAGTGGCGTCAAGGGTTTGGGCCTTGGAGCACAATTGGGCAGCCTGCTGCGCCTGCCTAGAACTGTATGGCAGGCTAGGAAAATGCTGGCCCGTTTCCGACCCGATTTGGTCTTTGGTGTGGGCGGGTATGTTACGGGGCCGGTTCTGCTGGCGGCAAAAACACTGGGCATTGTCACGGCTATTCACGAACAGAATTCCGTGCCTGGTCTGGCCAACCGCCTTGCTGGTCACCTGGTGGACAAAATCTGTATCTCCATACCCTGTCAACCAGCTTTTCCGCCGGAAAAAACTGTGCGTACCGGTAATCCGGTGCGGGCGGAGATTGTGGCGGCAGCGCAGCGTAGGCAGCAGAAAGAGCGGGTGGATGGAATTCCGACCCTCTTGGTCATGGGAGGCAGTCAGGGTGCGCACGCACTCAATGTGCACATGCTGGCGACAATGGAACTCCTGCAACAAAGAGGTGGGGCTCTGCGTGTAGTGCACCAGAGTGGCAGCGCAGACGCAGATATGGTGCGAAGAGGTTACGCGCGACTGGACATTCAGGCGGAGGTGCACCCTTTTATCCATGATATGGCTGCAGCCTACAGCGCAGCAGATTTGGTTGTCGCGCGGGCTGGTGCCACCAGCCTGGCCGAGCTTGCGCTCATGGGCCTGCCGGCTATTCTGGTGCCCTATCCCTTTGCTGCTGACAATCATCAGGCTAAAAATGCTGCCTACTACGCCCAGAGGGGTGCTTGCGTGGTTTTTGAAGAAAAGTCCTTGACTGCAGATGTTCTGGCAGACCAAATACAAAGTCTGGTGCAGGATCAGCCGCAGCTGCAGCGCATGGCTGAGGCCATGCGTGCCCTGGGACAGCCAGAGGCCACTAGGCGATTGGTTGATGAATGTTGTGCGCTTGTAGCTGAAAAAAGCGGCCGGTAGGCAGGTACTGAGGCGGAAAAAACATGTACAGACAAAACCAGCATATCCATTTTGTCGGTATTGGCGGTATTGGCATGTCGGGTATTGCCGAGCTGCTGTTGAGCTTGGGCTACCGGGTCAGCGGCTCTGACCTGCGGGAAAGCGATCTGACCAAACGCCTGGCGGAGCTGGGCGGCATAGTGCATATCGGCCATGACCCCAGATGGGTTGCCGGGGCAGACGTGGTGGTGGTGTCCAGCGCAGTGGGCGAAACCAACCCGGAAGTGGCAGCTGCCCTGGACGACAAAATTCCCATTGTCCAGCGGGCCGAGATGCTGGCTGAGCTGATGCGGCTGAAAAAGTATGGCATTGCCGTGGCTGGTAGCCATGGCAAGACTTCGACCACCTCCATGGTGGCTGCGGTGTTGGCCGAAGCCGGGCTGGATCCAACCGTGGTGGTGGGCGGCAAGGTGCACAGCCTGGGCAGTAACGCGCGTTTGGGCAGTGGTGAGTTTTTGGTTGCCGAGGCGGATGAGAGCGATGGTTCTTTTTTGAAGTTGTCACCGGTGATCGAGGTGATCACCAATATCGATCTGGAGCATCTCGATTATTACCGGAATATCGACCATGTTAAGTCGGTCTTTTTGGATTTTGTCGGCCGTCTGCCCTTCTATGGCGTAGCAGTTCTCTGCCTGGACAACGACCATGTCATGCAGTTGCTCCCGCATATCCGTAAGCGGGTTTTGACCTACGGACTCACCGAGCAGGCGGATTTGCAGGCTATCAGGCTGACTCGCGAGAATGGTCGCAACATCTTCACAGTCCGCTACCGTGAGCGTGAGTTGGGGACCATCAGTTTGAATCGGCCAGGCAGACACCTGGTGTACAATAGCCTTGCCGCCGTGGGCGTGGGTCTTGAGCTGGATATAGATTTTGCTGTTATCTCGAGAGCCTTGGAAAACTTTCAGGGTGTGCAGCGCAGGCTACAGATCAAGGGTGAGTCTGGCGGCATGCTGGTTGTCGATGATTACGGCCATCACCCCACAGAGATACAGGCAACGCTCGAGGCGATTCGCGAGGGTTGGCCGGAACGCCGGGTAGTGACGGTTTTTCAACCGCACCGTTACAGTCGCACCTTAGGGCTTTTTGATTCTTTTCTCACTGCTTTCAGGCGCTCGGATGTCTTGGTACTCAGCGATATCTATGCAGCAGGGGAAGCGCCCAGGGATGAGGTGTCCAGCGCCATGCTGCAGGAGGCGATCAAGCAGCATGGCCAGCGGCAGACCTACTATCTGCCCGATGTGGTGCAAAAGCCGGCCTCCCTGCTTCCCCTGCTTGAACCTGGTGATCTGATTTTGACCCTTGGTGCCGGTAGTATAGGCCGTTTGGGTGACGATTTGTTGCCCCTGTTGGCAGGCCTGGGAAGCTAGTGTTATGGGCGGACCATGGGCATATAAGGGAGACTGGCAACATGGAGCTGGCTGTAGTATGAACAGCGCTCAACAACAAGAACTTAAGCGCCTTTGTCCAACGGTGCGTTGGCAGGTGGACATGGCCGCCTATTCCACATTCCGCACCGGGGGCACAGTCGAGGCACTGGTCGAGGTGGATGACTGTGTCTGTTTGCCGGAACTGCTGCGCTGGCTGGATACTGAAAAGGTGCCCTGGCAGACTCTGGGTGGTGGTTCCAATATCCTCTTTACCAGCGGCCAGCATCAGGGAGTGTTTATCCGTCTACAAGGCGGTATGGGTGATATTGCTTGGCAACATGTGCATGCAGAACCAGGCAAGCCCGAGCAACAACTGGTGGATACAGGGGCTGGAGTGAGCATGGCGCTCTTGCTGGCCTGGTGTTTACGTGCACAACTCAGCGGATTGGAGTTTATGGTTGGCATTCCCGGCAGCGTGGGTGGCGCGGTCTGCATGAATGCCGGTGCCTTTGGCGGCACCATCAGTCAACGGCTTTTTGCCGTACGTTGCCTGAACAGCCGGGGTGAACTGCTCGACCTACCAGCCGCAGCCCTTGATTTTCAATATCGGCGCACTGTTTTTCCGCTTGCATGTACAGACAAATATATCATTGTCAGGGTAAGTGTATGCATGCAGCCGGATACGAGTGAGGCCATCAAAGGTCGCATGCGTGAGTTGCTTGCACAGCGAAAGGCGAAACAGCCTGTTGGGGTGGCCAGTGCGGGTTCCTTTTTTAAAAACCCACAGGGAGACTATGCTGGCCGTTTAATCGAGCAGGCTGGGCTAAAGGGATATGCCTGCGGCCAGGCCGTGGTCTCGCCCAGACACGGTAATTTTCTTGTGAATCGGGGAGGGGCGAGCCCAGAAGATATCCTGGCACTCATGCGGGTTGTGCAAGAGCGAGTCTACGAGAGCAGCGGTATTCTACTGGAGCCGGAAGTACGAATTTACTGAAAAGTGGATGGAGCACAGCGACCGTGGCCTATAGTTTCAAAAGATATACCCCGCCCAAGGCACAGCGCCGCATGCGTAGGAAGCTTTGGTCAAAGGTATTGGGCCTGCTGCCCTTCGGGCGTGGACACAAGCGCGCGGGCAAGCAGCCTCCCATTGGTCTTGCCGGAGTGCAAACCCAGCGAAAGAAGAAAAATTTTTCCCTGGCCAAGACCCTGCCCCTGTTTGTGCTGTTTGTACTTTGCCTTGTTGGCTGGGGAATCTATCAGCTTCTAGCCCATACAGATATTTTTCGTATCACTGAACTGCGCTTGACCGGAGCCCGTTCTGTTACTGAACGACAGGTGCTGCAACTGGCTGGACTTCAGCAGGGTATCAATCTGATGGTTTTTAACGCCAGTGCTGCAGAAAAAAAGATTGCCACTCATCCCTGGGTGGCAGAGGTGCGCGTTAAAAAACAGTGGCCTTCCGGGGTGCTGGTAGACATCCGTGAATACATGCCCTTTGCTATGATCAACCAGGGAGGGGAAAGTGAACGTAAGCTGTCCTACATTGATTACACAGGGCATATTATCGCCGAGGTTCAGGAGGGTGGTTCGCTGGATTTTCCGGTGATCAATGGCGCTGAGTCAGATGATATCGCAGAGGGACTTTTGGTCCAAGGCAGTAAGGCTGAAGGCGCATTACAGCTTTTACATTTTGCGGCCCGCGGCAATGCACTCCTGCCGCTGCAGTCAGTCTCGGAGGTACGCATTACCGCAGACAAAGGGTTGGTGCTGTATCTGGTGGACCATCCCTTTCCCATACATTTTGGCAGCGATTATTTGCAATATAAATTCAACAGGTTGCTCCAAGTGTTAAAAAACTTGTACGACAGTGGTGAAATCAACCAGGTTGCTGCCATTGAAATGGCCTATGGAGATAATTTAAATAAAATGTTATGTCGTTTCGTACAACCCCGCTGAGTTTTCTTCAGGTGAACGGCCGGGGCACATAGACAGGGCTGACAGAACAAGAATGTGACAGGGTCTGTAATGATAAAGACATGGATGACGGAGCGTGAGTCCTCTGAGGGAGAATTGGAGGAGCGCATACAGATAGATGAGCGGGAACCCGGTCTACTGGTTGCAGGGCTCGATGTTGGTTCCACTAAGATCTGCGCCATGATCGGTGAGGTCTTCCCAGACCGGGTGGACATCATCGGGGTGGGCACAAGTCCTTCTTCGGGTATGCGCAAAGGGGTGGTGGTCAATATCCAGTCCACGGTGGAGGCCATCAAGAACGCGGTGAAAAAGGCCTCGGACATGGCTGGTTGCGATATCAACCAGGTGTATGTGGGCATAGCCGGCAGTCATATCAAGGGTTTCAATTCGCCGGGGATCATTGCCATTAACAACCAGGAAGTCCGGCAGAAGGATATTGAGGCGGTTATCCAGGCAGCCCAGACGGTCAAGATTTCCGACAATCAGCGCATCATCCATGTGCTGCCGCAGGAATTCATGGTTGACGACCACACCGGCATCCAGAGCCCTTTGGGTATGACTGGAGTGCGTCTGGTAACCAATGTGCATATCGTTACCGCAGACATGACCGCCCTGCACAACGTGGCGGCCTGTTGTAACCAGGCGGGTTTGAGCGTGGTGGAGGTGGTGCTGGAATCCGTGGCTGCCGCAGAAACCGTGCTCACTGCAGACGAGAAGGACCAGGGCGTTGGTTTAATTGATATCGGAGGCGGTACCACGGATCTGGCCATCTTCAGCAATGGAACCATCAAGCACTCCTGGGAATTGGCCTTGGGCGGCAACAACCTGACCAGTGACCTCTGCGTAGGTCTGCGTACCCCCCTGCAGGAGGCCGAGGAGTTGAAATACCTGTATGGTGGTGCATTGTCCTCCATGATCAAAGAGAACCTGATGATTGATGTACCGACAGTGGGGGAGCGGAAGAACAGGAAAATTTCCCAGAAAACCCTGGTCGGCATTTTAGAGGCGCGGATGGAAGAAATTTTTCAATTGGTGGATAAAAATATCGCCTCTTCCGGTAGCCGCAACCGTATCAATGCCGGTTTGGTTCTCACCGGCGGCACCGCGCTCTTGCCCAACGTGGTTGAACTGGCTGAACAGGTTTTTGATATGCCGGTGCGCATAGGTTATCCGCGTAATGTGAGTGGCCTGTTGGAGGAGATCAATACCCCGCGCAGCACCACAGCTGTGGGCTTGGTTCTGTATGGCAGCCGCTCCAGAAGTTTTGTTGCCAAGGAACAGGGCGGCATGTTGAGCAAACTGAAGCAATGGCTGCGGGGCATTGTGTGATAGGTGGCTGTAACGACGCTGAATAAAAGAGAAACTGTACAAATGCGAGTTCGCGGGGGAAACGAGGTGGCATATGATTGATGAAAAAAATATACAGTCTGCGCTGGACACAACCGGGCAGGACATCGATAATACATACAATGATGGCACACCCATGGACAAGACAGCAGCGTACCGAATGGTGGAGGAGCAGGGAGACGATATCGTTATCAAGGTTATTGGCGTTGGTGGTGGCGGTGGCAATGCCATTAATACCATGGTGGACAGTAAACTAGCCGGTGTGGAATTTATTGCTGCCAACACCGATATGCAGGCCTTATCCCTGTCACGCGCGCCGAAGCTGTTGCAACTTGGGACAGGGATCACCAGGGGCATGGGAGCAGGAGCCGACCCAGAACGGGGCAGGGATGCGGCCCAAGAAAGCTACGATGAGTTGCTGGCCAATGTAGAGGGAGCGCACATGGTGTTCATTACCGCTGGTCTTGGCGGTGGTACGGGCACTGGTGCTGTGCCGGTGATTGCCAGGGCCTGTAAGGAAGTGGGTGCTTTGACCGTGGCCGTGGTGAGCAAACCCTTTTATTTTGAAGGTAAAAAGCGAATGCGCAATGCAGAGGCCGGCTGGCAGACCCTGCGTGAACATGCCGACACCATTATTACTGTGCCCAACGACCGTCTGCTGAGCTTGATGAACAAGAATTCCACCATGAATGATATGCTGGTACAGGTGGATCATGTTCTTTTACAGGCGGTGCGCGGGATAACCGACTTGATCAAGCTGCCGGGTCTTATCAACGTGGACTTCGAAGATTTGAAGACCGTTATGCGGGAAGTTGGTCCGGCCATTATGGGTACAGGAGCGGCTGCCGGCGAGAACCGGGCGGTTGAGGCAGCCAAACGCGCCATTGACAACCAGCTGTTGGAAGATGTGGGTATTGATGGTGCCAGGGCGCTGTTAATTAATGTGTCTGCATCCAAGGAAACACTCACCCTGAGTGAATTCCAGGAGGCAGCAGCCCTGATTCAGGAAAAAGCGCACGAGGATGCCACCGTGATTGTGGGGGTTCTCTATGACGAATCCCTTGGCGACGAGATGCGGGTCACGGTAATTGCCACTGGTATCAGCAGTAAGGAAGAGGTGGAATTGGAACCGACCATATCCAGCCGCCGCCTGACCAGCGTACCATCCTCTCCGCTTGCCCGTCTACGCAGTCGCAGGACTTCCTTTGACAGCGTGCCGGTTGCCGGGGAGCGTTCATCAGGCAATGAGACGCAAACTTTGGCCCAGCCCAATCAGCAGCCCAAGGGCCTGGCACGAATGCCGAAACCCATTTTTGACGAACAGCGGGACGCAGAAGATCTGGATGAGCCCGCCTACCTGCGTAAAAGCGCCAATTAGACTGTTGTCGCAATACGTTGTTGCCGGGGCAGGGTTATGCCCTTGCCCCGGTTCTTGTCGTGTGCAATTTGATATAGCGCGAACCTTTTTCTGTACTTCTTTGAGCTACCAGCCGGGCAAAAGCATACAATGCCTGCGAACGGCCCTTCGTACCGTCCCGCACCCAGCGGGCTCTTGGGGGCCAATGAGTCATTCTTTACTCCCTTTTGTTGCAGTGGAAGTTGCCTGTGCCCACCCCCCTGAGTAATGAATACGGAACCATCCGTAAAAAATGGACAGGTCGTCTGCCCATTGCCCTGCTGTACCCGAATCTGTATTCCGTGGCTGTTTCTAATCTGGGTTTTCAGCTCGTGTACGGCGCACTCAATGCACAAGATGGGGTGGTGTGTGAGCGTTTTGTCTATCCAGCCCGGCGTGCACCCTTTCGTTCGCTGGAATCCTCCCGGCCGCTGACTGATTTTCCCCTGGTTTTTGCCTCTGTCAGTTTCGAACATGACTATCCCCGTCTGGCAGCCATGCTGGCAGCTGGCGCAGTCCCTCCGCTGTCAGCCGATAGAGGGGCGGATATCCAGCCAGGTATGCCCCTGGTGCTGTTTGGCGGCGTGGCCATGTTCATCAATCCCGAACCCTTGGCAGCCTTTGCGGATCTTATTGCCATTGGCGAGGCAGAAGCCATCCTGCCGTCCCTGTTGGCCTTGCTGACCAACTGGTCTGCATACTCGCGCAGGGATTTGTGCCATCAGGCCGCAGCCAGTATTCCGGGCTGTTATGCCCCGGCTCTATACCGATACAAACACGATGAAAATGGCGTGCTTACGCATATTGCCGCGGAAGAAGGTTTGCCAGAGCGCGTCCGTAAGGTTGTGGCGACCGCTGTGGAAAATGCTCCAGTCGGCCATTCACTCCTGTATTCCCCTAAGGCTGAGTTGAACATGCACATGGTGGAGTTGGGACGTGGTTGTAGCCGCGCCTGCCGTTTTTGTGCAGCAGGCTATGTTTATCGGCCGCCCCGTCTCTGGCCACCGGAAGCGGTTGGGCAGGCCCTGCAGGAGCGCCCGCCCGAAGTGGAGCGTATTGGCCTTTTGGGGATGGAGATGAGTCCTGATCCACATTTGATGCACCTTGCCGAAACATTGCTGGCCAAGGGCTGTCTTTTGAGTTTTTCTTCCTTGCGGGCCGATCGCCTTTCGCCCCAACTCCTGGAGGTTTTGGGAAAATCTGAACTGAAAAGCGCAGCCATCGCGGCAGACGGGGCATCAGAACGCTTGCGGCGGATAATGAACAAGGGCATCAGTGCACAGGATTTGCACAATGCGGCCGTGAGCCTGGTTGAGGCAGGGATCTTTCATTTGAAAATTTATCTGATGATTGGCCTGCCCGGGGAAGATAAGGCAGACCTGGCCGAGTTTGCCGAACTCATCCGTTCGATACGGGCAGCCATCCTGCCCTTGGGCCGGGCCCGCGGCCGGGTGAGCGAGTTAACGCTTTCGCTCAACTGCTTTGTACCCAAACCCTGGACACCGTTTCAGTACTGTGCCTTTGCCGGTGGAGACAGCGATCATCTTGACAGTTCTTCGCCTGGTGTGCTCAAACCGAATGAGCATATCCGCCTTGCCCTGGCCTCGTTACAAGACAAAAACCGCTTGCTGCGTCGTTTGCTCAAAGGTGAGGCGAATGTGCATTTTACCTTTGACAGTCCGGAACAGGCTCTGGAGCAGGCGGTTTATGCCAGGGCAGATCGCCGTATTGCCCCGGTTTTGCTGGCGCGCGGTGCAAACGCATTGTCGTTTCGCATGGCCATGAGGCGTTATCTGGATCAGGGCCGGGCAGGCTCGGCCATCTGGAACTATGCACTCCGGCCGCGTCAATCGGATGAAGTGTTTTGCTGGGATGTGATTGACCACGGCTTTGCGCCCGGGTATATGTGGCGTGAGTATGAGCGGGCCATGCGCGGGCTTGCCACTTTGCCCTGCGAACCAGAACGTTGCCGCAGCTGCGGCGTCTGCCATGCCGAAATTGAATCTTAAGGGGTTTTGGCGTGCATTGAAGGCACGGGGCGCAGGCGATGGCCTGCTTCCCTTTGCACTGGTCAAGTATTTTGCTTTTACCTCCCTGGTCATCATCCTGCTTGCCGCCTTTGCTCTGTCTTGGCTTATTGCCGACAACGCCCGCACTACCCTGCTGCGACGCAGCGAAGCCTATTCTCAGCTTTTTGCCGACAACCTCAATCGACAGGTCTTTCTCCAGTTCGTGCTGCCCACGGTGGTGCGCTATGGCCGTATCGCCATCTCCAACCAGAGGCAGTACGAAAGCCTGGATCAGATCGTTAAAAACCTGACCCGGGGCATGCATATCAAGGCAGTCACAATTTATGATTCCGGAGACAACATTGTGGCCTACTCCACGGTGCAGCCACTGATGGGCCGGCGCGGCCTGGGTGGGCTGGAATACCGTAAGGCCGCCCAGGGCGAAAAAAATTCTGTCGTGATCTCCAGCGGTTCGATTTTGAGCTTGCTGCCGGGCAGCGACGCCATTTTTTGCACCATGAAGACCTACGTGCCCTTTCGTCAGGAAACTCGCTTGGCCGAGCAGACCGATGACATTATGGGGGTGATTGAGGTGGAGCAGGACATTTCCGAAGACTTGCATGCCATCATTGTCCTGCAGGCCAAGGTGATAGTGCTCTCTTTAGCTATCATGTCGTTGCTCTTTGCCATTTTGAGCATGATCGTGGTCAAGGCGAACCGGGTGATGGCACGCCGGGCCGAAGAGCGTATCCGCCTGGAAGAAGAACTCAACGAGGTACAGCGCCTGGCCTCCCTGGGAAAGATGGTGGCTTCTGTTTCCCATGAAATTAAAAATCCCCTGGGCATTGTCCGTTCCACTGCAGAGATTCTGGTGGGTCGTATCGGCAAGTTGGCTCCGGGCAATGAGCGCCTGGCCATGATCATTGTGGAGGAGACCACCCGGTTGGATAGAATTGTACGTGAGTTCCTCGATTTTGCCCGTCCCCGTGAAACAGAGATGACCCTGGGGCAGTTGCAGACTCCGGTGGAACGGGTGCTGCGTTTTCTCCAGTCGGAGCTTACACGCAAAGAAATAGAGGTGGACACTGAATTTGCAGCGGATCTGCCTGAAATCCTTTTGGACAGCGAGCATATCTATCAGGTGGTACTCAACATTGTGTTCAATGCCATCCAGGCCATGCCCCGGGGCGGAAGACTGCATCTGGGCACCAGGCTGGCCCCTGACGGTGGGAGCGTAACGCTCTCCATCACCGATACTGGTTATGGCATTGCTCCGGAAGCACTTTCGCAAATTTTTACCCCCTTTTACACCGATAAAAATCGCGGCAGTGGTCTGGGGCTGGCAATCGCGCACAGCATTGTTGAAAAACATGGCGGCAAAATCGAAGTGGACAGTGTCGTAGGAGCGGGTAGCTGCTTCACCATTACCCTGCCGCTACCGCCGCAGGATGCGGAAGTGTCCCAGGTCGTTGTTACAGATTGAAGCGGTTATGAGCTTTTTTTCGACATTGCGCCAGCACCTGCCGCCCATTATTTTTTTACTGGCGCTGCTGTCTGCCTTTCCTCCACTGGCAACCGATATGTATCTGCCGGCCCTGCCGCAGCTACAACAGGAATGGGGAGTTTCCTTTGCCAAGGTCAATCTCACCCTGGTCGCCTTTTTCATCTCCTACTGCTGTTTTCTGCTGATCCACGGCCCCCTGTCCGACCGTTTTGGCCGTAAGCCACCTCTCATTGCAGGTATTACCGTCTTTATCGCCGCTTCTGTGCTCTGTGCCATGGCCCCCTCTGTGGAGGTGATGGTTGCCGGCCGCTTTCTGCAAGGCGCCGGAGCTTCTGCGTCTTCGGCAGTAGTCTTTGCCACCAGTAAGGATCGCTTCAACGGACCCATGCGCCAGAAGGTATTTGTCCAGATTGGTGCAATTGTGGCTGCTGCCCCCATGCTGGCCCCGGTGTTGGGAGGCTGGCTGCTGAAATTCTTTTCCTGGCAGTGGATTTTTATCCTCCAGGCCATGCTGGGCTGCATCGCCCTGGTGGGCGTTTACCACATGCGTGAAACCCTGCCCGAAAAGAGTGCGGCTGGATTTCGCGCGGTTTTTATGGGCTATTTGCGTCTTCTGGGCAATCAGGGCTATCTGCGCCAGCTCATGCTCTTTTCATTGATCGGTATGCCTCTTTTTGCCTTTATCGGTGGCTCTGCAGATCTGTACATGAATGACATGGGGTTCAGCGCCCAGCAGTACGGGTATTTGTTCGCCTTCAACTCCTCGGCCTTTATTTTGGCGCCACTGGCCTTTTCGCGGGCATCGCGCCGCTTCAGCGTACGCTTGCTTATCCCCTTGGCGTTTTGCGGCATGCTGGCCGGAGCCCTTGTGCTGCTCGTGCCGGTGCTGCCCACTCCCTGGCACTTGGCTGTGCCCATGCTCTGGATCACTTTTTGTTTTTCTTTCTGCAGGCCAGCGGGAAATAATCTGATTTTGGAGGAGGTGAGCACAGACGCCGGCTCAGCCTCTTCGCTCATGGTCTTTTTTTATTTTGTGACCGGTGCTGCCGGAATTTGGATTTTTTCCCTGGCTTGGATAGACAAGCAGCAGGTGCTGGCCATTATGACCCTGGTGGTGGCGACTGTGGCACTTTTGTTGTGGTTTTTACATGCGTTTTTACCTGCGCCCCGTAGAGGCAGCTGACAAGGGACAGGCAAACACCGCTGTGCGTAGAGGTCTGTCAGACGCGGTACAGCGTGTGGGATCTGGTGTTGTGGGCTGTGGTTGCTGCAGGTACAGCGACAACCAGAACGTGCTTAACTGAAACGTAGAATTTTTTGGGAGGAAGACATGAAGAAAATCCGTTTGGCCCTTATTGCCGGAGGCAAGTCTGATGAGCGTGAGGTGTCCTTGAATGGCGCCAAGGGAGTGGCTGCTGCGCTGGATGCGGAAAAATACGAACTGAGCCGCTACGATCCTGCCAGCGACTTGGCTCGCCTGGCCGCGGATGCGGACAAACTGGATGTTGCCTTTATTCTTCTCCATGGTCTGTTCGGAGAAGACGGCACAATTCAGGGTTTTCTTGATCTGCTTGACATCCCCTACCAGGGAGCCGGGGTTTTGGGCAGCGCTACGGCCATGGACAAAAACCGGGCCAAAATCCTGTACCGTGAAAGCGGACTGCCTGTTGCCCCGTGGCTGATGGCAGAACAAGCCGATATCGATAAGCCTGCGCGCCTGCTTGGCGAAGTGGGCCTGCCCTGTGTGGTCAAGCCGGTGCGACAAGGTTCCTCCATTGGCATGTCCATTGTACACAAAGCAGAGGAACTGGGGCCGGCCCTGGCTCTGGCCTTTGAGCACGATAGTCAGGTAATGGTTGAGCAGTATATCCAGGGCCGCGAGTTGACCGCAGCCGTACTCGGCAATGAAGATCTGCAGGCCCTGCCGCTTGTTGAAATCATTCCGGACAGTCGCTATACTTTTTTCAACTACGAAGCAAAATACCTGCCCGGTGCCAGCCGGGAGATTTGCCCGGCCGAGGTGGATGAGGCCATCCGCGCGCAGGCGCAGGAATATGCACTGCGTGCGCACCGTTGCCTGGGCTTGAGGGGATATAGTCGCACTGACATGATGCTGTCGCAGGACAACAAGCTCTATGTGCTGGAAACCAACACCATTCCCGGAATGACCCCCACCAGCCTCTTTCCCCAGGCTGCAGCTGCGGCCGGCTATTCCTTTGCCTCTCTTTTGGATAAGCTGATCGAACTGGCGCTTGAAGGACGTGGGGCAAACAGCAAAGAGACAAACGACAAATAAACTTGAGCCGCGCTCCGGTTAATTAGTCCTTGGTCGTTTTTTCTGTAAAATGCTCCTTGAAGTAAGGGGCAAGCACTTTGGGCAATTTGATGCTGCCATCAGCCTCCTGGTAGTTTTCCATGATGGCCAGCAGGGTGCGGCCCACTGCCAGGCCAGAGCCGTTTAGGGTGTGCACCAAGCGACTTTTTTGTTCGCCCTTGGGGCGGTAGCGGATGCCAGCTCGCCTGGCCTGGAAATCCAGGAAGTTTGAGCAGGAGGAAATTTCCCGGTAGGTTTGCTGGCTCGGCAGCCAGACTTCGATGTCATAGGTTTTGGCAGCAGAAAAGCCGAGATCGCCTGTGCACAGGCTCACCACCCGGTAGGGTAGCTCCAGCATCTGCAGCACCTCCTCGGCATCGGCCAACAGCGATTCCAACTCCTCCATGGATTGTTCAGGGGTGGTGAATTTCACCAGCTCCACCTTTTCAAACTGGTGTTGGCGGATCAGGCCACGGGTGTCTTTTCCGTACGAACCTGCCTCGGAGCGGAAGCAAGGGGTATAGGCCGTATATTTGAGCGGCAGGTCTTCTTCGGCCAGGGTCTGGTTGGCATGCAGGTTGGTGACCGGTACCTCTGCCGTGGGGATGAGCCAGAGATCCCACCCCTCGATGCGAAATGAGTCTTCGCTGAACTTGGGCAACTGGCCGGTGCCGGTCATGGCGGCGGAGTTGACGAGAAAGGGCGGCAGGACTTCGCTGTAACCGTGGCGCTGGGTATGCAGGTCCAAAAAGAAGTTGACCAGAGCCCGTGAAAGCCGCGCGCCAAAACCCTTGAGCACGGCAAAACGGGCTCCGGCCAGTTGGGCTGCGGTTTCAAAGTCCAGGATGTCGAGCTTCTCCCCCAGCTCCCAGTGGGGCAGGGGTTGGAAAGCAAAGTCGCGCGGCTGACCCCAGCGCTTGATCTCCAGATTGTCCGCATCGCTGGTGCCTATGGGGGTGTTGTCGTCGCACAGGTTGGGGATGGTCAAGACGATTGCCTGCAACTCCTCTTCAATACCTGCAAGTTTGGCATCCAGTTCCTTGATCTGCTCGGCAACAGCCTTCATCGCCAGGATACGGGCCCCTGCCGTCTCGTCTGCACCCTCCTTTTTCAGTTGGGCGATCTCTTTGGAAACTGTGTTGCGCTGGTTTTTGAGGGCTTCCACCTGGGCCAGGATTTCCAGGCGCTGGCCATCGACCTGACTGAAGCGCTCCAGGACAGCAGGATCAAGCCGGCGCAGCTCACATTTTTGGCGGACGAGTTCCAGATTTTCACGGACAAAACGGAGTTCAAGCATGGGATTTGCTCTGTTGATTTGATCTGTTAAGGAGAGATGGCAAAGTATGCAGTTTGCTAAAATGCATCCTAAAATTTAGCATGGGCCCATCTGGAGTGCAAGGCGCAATCCTGTAGATACGGTCAAGCTGCACTCATGCTGGCGAAGAAAAGAGCAGCCAGGGGAGTGGGGCCCCAGAACCCGAAGCCGGACAAGGAGAGGCTCTTTGTTGCCAGCAGCTCCAGGCTTGCGCAGCAAGGACACTTTTGCTATTTTCCGGACTCAAGCCCAGTCCGCCATCAGGAAAAACCGAGCGGCAACCCCTTCATGAACAGGCCTGCCGATGCACATTAACCGGAGCGCAATTTTACTGTTTATAGCCGAGCTCAGACGATCAATACGCTTGCTTGGCGCAGCGCTCATTGGCCTGACCGTGGCGCTTTTCTTCTTTTCCGGGCACCTGCGCATATTTTTACAGCAACATATTGGTGGGCAGCTGTATTTTTTTTCAGTGGCTGAGCCCTTTCTTGCCCATGTCAAGCTGGCTTTTTTCGCAGCGCTCTACCTGTTGATGCCCCTGTTTCTGTATGTGTTGTGGCGGGCGCTGGGGCGTCCCTTTGGGTTGAGCGGCAGGCAGCGTTTTTGGTTTGTCTTCTCCACCAGCCTGTTGTTTTATTGCGGCACTATTTTTTGTTATCTGCTGACCCTGCCCTTTGGCATCCAGTTTCTGCTCGGTTTTGCGGGCAAAACCCTGGAGCCGGTCATCTCCATCAACCGGTTCACCAATTTTATTTCCCTTTTTGTGTTGGCCTTTGGCTTGGTGTTTGAGCTACCGGTTTTTATGATTTTCTGTTCGCGCGTGGGCTTGATCAGTCGCAGGGGCTTTGAACGGAACCGGCGCTACGCCATATTAGCCATCGCTATCTTGGCTGCGGTGTTGACACCAACCCCGGATGCAGTCAATATGGGTCTTATGGGTATTCCTTTATACCTGCTGTACGAAATAGGCATTGTCCTGATCCGTGTGTTCCGGTTGGATAAGCAGGTGGAGTCGAAAGGGAAGGCGACCGGCTGAGGCGCATTAAAATTCCTGCACCTGGATGCCTGCGCGTTGGAGCAGGGCGGCGCATACCCCGGGCCTTGGCGTACAACCACAGGATGGGCTGCCTGATTTGAGCAGGGCCAGATGAATATTTTGCATGCGGGCAATGGCACGCACCATGTTCGCGCCCTGTATAAAGGCGGGGCTGAGGTCGCGACCGTAGGGGTCGAGCACCCGGGCCCGGCCGTCTAACACGGCATGGCCGTCCCCGCCCATGAGCATGGCTGGTGGTCGAGGGGTGGGCAAGCCACCCAGTTGCTCAGGGCAAATGGGGATGTACTGGTAGTGTTTAAGAACGTGCAGGCAGGCTTTATTTGTTTTGTTTTTTCCGTCATAACGGGTGCACAGGCCAAGAAGACAGGCACTGACCAGGCACAGGGGCTTGGACAAGGGCTGAGGCGGCATGGGGAGAACTCCAGTGAAATGGTTGACAAAAAAACGGGTGACTGTGGGAACGCCAGGGCAGCAGCTGGGAGAGAAAGCCAGGCCCAACGTTTTTTGGCCGGCCGTGGGGGCAATTGTTGTACTGTTGGTCCTGTGGGTGCTGTTTGCGCCGGGCAGCGGCTACTTGCACTACAAAAAGGCGCAACGGCAACTGGGGGCGATAGAGCAGGAAAATCTCCGTTTGCAGCGCGATAATGAAGCCCTGCGACAGGAAATCGGGCGCCTGAAAACAGATGAGGCTTACCTTGAGGAGGTTGCGCGCAAAAAGCATGGGCTCCTGAAAAAAAACGAACGGGTCTATGAATTCAACAGCCCGGGTGGCAAATGAAGGTGCTGGCGCTGTGTGGGGAACCGCACGGGTTCCTGGGTCATCCTCAGCGAAAGCCTCCCCTGGGTTGACAGGTTGGTCTGCTGGTCCGTGCCGGAGAGGAGCGGTGGCTCGAGGCAGATATCTGTTTGCGTACCTCTGTGCTGCCACAGTGCGGACATGCTACGATCTGTTGGCTTGCGGCGGAGGTGGTGAGTTGTTCAAAGTCTTTGTCGCAGGAACGGCAATGATATTCGTAAAGCGGCATGGTTTTGTTGTGTAGAGGGGAGCGTGTTTGGTGGACTTGGTTTACATTTGGTGCTGCAGGTAGTCAGTGGCCTTGCTCCAGTCCCCTGTCTGGAGGCAAGATCCGTGTGATCACGATGACTGACTTAAAATAGCCATACCGGCCTTTGGGGTCAATGTTTCAACTTATTTTACAGTAAACGTTAAAGGCGAGCAAACGGCAAGGGCGACACCTCGCTGGCCGGAGCACAGCAAGATACACCCAGTGTAATAAAAGCGTAATAGATTATGGTAGAGAGCAAGACAGGCGTGGACTCATCTTCTGAATATGTGTGGCAGCTGGCCTCTGCCCTGCGTGCCCGCCTGCGCTTTCATCAGCAATGCGGTATCAGTGACTATCCTCCCCTTACTCTTCCCTCTTTACCGAAAAAAGCAGAGTTGCCAGCATCCCAGCCACAAAATATGGTTGGGGAAAGCATGCGCCAGCAGATTTTGGAAAAGACAAAAGCAGAAGAGCAGCCCCGGCCGCGGACAATGCGCCGTTTGAAGAGTATTGCGGAAACTGTACGCGCCTGCACGCTCTGTACTCTGGCGCCTGCTTCACCAACACGAACTGTGGGCTTGGGCCGAACGCTAGCCCGTCTGCTGGTGGTGGGTGATTATGCCGTGGCAGAAGATCAGGGTGGCGGGCTCTTACCATCCTTGCCAGCAGATCAGATCGCGCTTTGCTTTGGCAAGGCCGAGGATGAACTGTTCTGGAAAATGATGCAGGCTATTGGTTTGGGTCCACAGGATGTGTACGTGACCAATGCGCTGAAATGTTTTCTGCCGCAGGAACAAGAACCAGATACTGAGAGCCTTTGGCAATGCAGGCAGCATCTGTTCGATGAGATTGCTGCGGTGCAGCCAGCGCTTGTCTGCGCCATGGGCGATACTGCGGCATCTGCACTGCTGGGCGGTACAGAGCCGGTGGCGCGGTTGCGGGGGCGTGTACACCTGTGCCGGACAGGCGGTGCTGGGGCAGCGGCATATAGGGTTATGGTCACCTATCATCCCCGTCTTCTGCTCCGCCTCACCGACATGAAGGCGGCTGCGTGGCAGGATTTGCAACAGGTGCGCAGCATGCTGCACCAGCGTGGTACAGTTCGAGGTTGAGTAAACGGGCCGTATGGCAGCATAGGGCAGCATAGGCCCATTCAACCCGTAGCACCTTTTACCAGAGGAGAAAAAACATGGCTGTGCATGAGGTGCACCATCCGCTTGTGCGACATAAGCTGGGACTTTTACGGGAAAAGGATATCTCTACCAAGGGTTTTCGCGAACTGGCCTCTGAACTGGGCATGCTGCTCACCTACGAGGCAACCCGGGATCTTCCGCTGGGGAAAGTGCGAATCGAATCCTGGGCCGGGCCGATTGAGGTTGAACGGATTAAAGGCAAGAAGTTCACCATTGTCCCCATTTTGCGCGCCGGCATTGGCATGATGGACGGGGTGTTGCGGGCGGTGCCCACGGCCAGGGTTTCGGTGGTGGGTGTCTATCGGGATGAGCAAACCATGCAGCCAGTGACCTACTTCAAAAAGCTGGTGCAGGATATCGACCAGCGCAAGGCCATGATCCTTGATCCCATGTTGGCCACGGGCGGTACCCTGATTGCCACCATTGATATGCTCAAGGAGGCGGGCTGCAAAGATATTATCGGTATTTTTCTGGTGGCTGCGCCTGAGGGCATTGCCCGCCTGGAAGCCCGGCATCCGGATGTGGATATTTATGTGGCTGCGGTGGACGAACGCCTGGATCAGAACAGCTATATCCTGCCTGGCCTGGGCGATGCCGGCGACAAGATTTTCGGCACCAAATAAGAACCAATGTTAGCATACTGTCCATCACTCTTTTTTTGATCAGCTTCTGGTCTTACCGCTGACAAAGAGTTCAAAGAGTTTTTCAAAGACAAAGGGAATGGCCGATGCCTGGGCATTGGCCGAACCTGCATAGGCCTTGGTCAGTTCAAAGGCACGCTCAAAGCTTTCTTCATAGTCGGATTGCTCATTTTTCCGCAGAATACGGACTAGTTCCTGGGCGATATGCTCTTCCATGCTTGCAACCTCTTTAACATGGTGGGAAGTGAAGGAAAGAATGTGCACCAAGGTACCATGTCAGGCGGGATTGCGTCAGTGTTTTTCCAGAAAGCCCCTCCTGACCGTTTCGGCAAGGACTGGGGCGTACCGGGGTACTGTGGGCCGCGGCCATAATGAAGTGGCTGGTGGAAAATCAACTTGACGCTGCTCCACCTTGCCTGTACCTTAAACGAAATGGGTGGATGGTATCATTTTTAATGAATCTTCGGGAAGATACCGTGGTCAACCGGAAGCAACAGTGAGAGGTGGGTGCCATGATTGACAAAGCGGGCCACTCCTTTATCCGGCGTTGCGTTAGCGATATTATCAATGGTTTGAGTGAAGGCTTTACCCATTTCTCTGGTGCAAGCCGGGCAGCGGCTATTTTTGCGCTTGGGCCGGATAGCCCGCTCATGATCTGTGACCCGCAGCATCTCTTGCAGGGACACGAGCCCATCTTTAAGCAGCTCTTTTTGCAGGATGAATCGTGGCGTTACCACGAAAAGGCCAGGATCGGAGGCAGGAAATTTATCGATGTGCTTTCTGTGCCAAATTTGGGGCTGGCTGGCCTGCTCTCCAGCGGTGGCTACTCGAGCCCGGTTTTTTTTCAGTTCTGGTTTACCGAACACCACCCCAATCTCTGTTCCACCGGCCCCAGCGAATGCTGGCTGGAACATGCCCTTTGGCGTTTTGCCCATGACGTGGCCAATGGCGTGGAGCGCTACTCTGGTATTTCTGGCTACTTTCTCAAAGAATATGCCACCCATGCGGTGCGCGATTATATCATTGACTGCATGAACCGGCTCATTGGCTGGGATACGCCCCTGAGGATCTATCCCGTACTGGATGCGGTACTCATGATCTCCAAAACCAGGGAGGAGGGCTCCTGGCCAGAGGGGAGGTTGCTTTTTGTCGACCCGCGTTTGGCGGATGATCTGGGCTATTTGATCCGCTTCAACGAGGAAGTGCGGCCCCAGTTGACCCATTACCGGCATGTGCGCAAGATGCTACAGAGCGTGGAGCACGCCAACCGCTATCTGGTCAGCGATGGCCGCGCCATACTGGGTATTTGCGGCGGACAGCGACCTGCTTTTTCCGTCAGCGCCGAATTTTTTGGACGCCGGGGCTTTCTCAGGGTCAATAGCGACAAGATCTGCAGTTTTTCCGACGGTCGCTTTTCTTCCAGCAATTATCGCCCCACCCTGGTGCAACTGGAAGAACTGCTCCTGGAATGCGACCTGGAGCAGACCCAGCGCTTCTACCTGTTCAGCATTGTCACTGGTCTGGTATACCATGCCCAGCGCCATAAACACGGCTGCACCATTGTCCTCGACCTGAATGAAAAGCCCGAAGATATTTCGGGCTATGTGCTGAAACCACCACTGGATCTGCGCAAACCCTACATGCTGCACATGACCAAAGCCCTGGCCAAGGTGGACGGTGCCCTGCACATTGGGGCAGACTTGCACCTGCACGGTTTTGCCAGCCTGCTCGATGGTCGTACCTATACCGGCGAAGATCGTGCCAGGGGAGCACGCTACAATTCTGCCCTGCGCTACAGTCATGAACACCAGAATGTGATTGTGGTAGTAGTTTCCGCAGACTTGCCGGTATCTGTACTCTACCGCGGCATGGATATGGATGGTGCTTGCGCCTGGCGACAGTACCCTGGTGGTGGCACCTACCAGATCAATACTCTGGAACAGTGGGTGCTGTAATATGGCGCCTGGCTTCTGTTTGCACCAACACAGCTCGTTGGTAGCTGTGGCTGACGATGTTTCTGTTCGGCACCAGTCATGACCCTATTTTCCGCCCAAGAGGCAGCCAAGGCCACTGTTAAGGAGGCGGCCGATATTGTCGAGGTTATCGGCGAGCACGTTGCCCTGAAAAAAACCGGGACGCGCTACACTGGCCTGTGTCCTTTCCACGGGGAAAAAACCCCATCCTTTTCGGTGAATCCCCAAGGGCAATTCTATTACTGTTTTGGCTGTGGCGCTTCAGGAGATGTTTTCTCCTTTGTCATGCAGTTCCATCACCTCGATTTTCCCGAGGCACTCAAACAGCTGGCCGCCAAATACCGCATTGAGCTGCCTGAGCGGCAGTTGAGCGAGGCGGAGCAGGCTCGGCTGCGACTGCGTGAACAACTGTATGCAGTGCACGAGGCCGCGGCCCAGTGCTATGAACAAACCTTGGTCGATACCCGCTTGGGGGCGCAGGCACGGGAATATTTGCGTCAGCGGGGGGTGCCAGATGAGGCCATCTCCCACTATCGCCTCGGTTTTGCACCAGATCCAGCGGCAGCTGGCTGGGATTATCTAGCCCGCAATCTCTGTGGGCAAGGCTTTGCCGCTGAGCTGCTTCTGCAGGCTGGTCTGGTTTTGAGCGGCAAGAGGGGCGGTCACTACGACCGCTTCCGCAGCCGAGTGCTGTTTCCTTTAGAGGACATGAGCGGCCGCATCACTGCTTTTGGTGGCCGTATCTTGGGAGAAGGCCAGCCCAAGTACATGAATTCGCCGGAGAGTTTGATTTTCAGCAAAAGCCGTCAGCTCTTTGGCCTGTATCCGCACCGGGAGGCCATCCGCACAACACGGCGTGTTTTGGTGGTGGAAGGCAACTTCGACCTGCTTTTACTGGCCGTGCATGGCATCGACAATGTGGTGGCACCCCTGGGCACGGCCCTGAGTCGTGAACATGTCCATTCCCTGAAAAAATACTGCGATGAGGTGGTTTTGCTCTTTGATGCCGATGCGGCTGGGCTTAAGGCAGCCATGCGTAGTATTCCCTTTTTTTTGGAAGAGGCCCTGGACGGCTTGGTGGCGCTTTTGCCCAAGGGCCATGATCCAGATTCCTTTGTGCGGGAGCAGGGCCGCACTGCTATTGATTCCCTGGTGGATGGGGCCCTGCCCCTGGCCGAATTTGTCCTGGGCAACCTGATTGGCGAGCACGGTCTGACGCTGGATGGCAAAGGGCGCATCGTGGAAGAACTCAAACCGCTCATCCAGGCCGCGACCAAGCGTGAGCAGCGTGAGCTGATGGTCTCTCATTTTGCCGCAAAACTTGGCGTTTCTGCCAGTTATTTCAATAGCGGCAAAACTGGCCCTGTCCCAAGTGCTCCGCCCACAGATCCAGGCCCGACTACTGTTGCTCCCTTGCAAACCCTTGGTAGACAGGAAAAGCAACTGTTTGATTTTTTGTTGTTCTGGCCAGAATATTGCGGCCCTTTGCAAGAAGCCGGTTTAATTGAGGTAGTGCGTAGCCCAGCCCTGCGGCGCATGTTGGAGTTGATGGAGGCCCATGGCGCAGCCACAGCCAGTCAGCCGGAATATCTTCTGGCTGCACCGCTGGAGCCTGAGGAGCGAGCCTATGTAATTGCCCGTTTGATGCAGCCGGCACCCTTGGCTGCTGGTGGGCCGGATACGACTCCCCAGCTCATGTTTGATCAACTGCTGGTATGGGTACGCCAGCAGCGTCAACGGCAAAATGCAGCCAGCCTGCAGCAGCAACTGCAGGAGGCGGAACAGGCCGGAGACAACAAGCGGGTTTGGGAGCTTTTGCGGATCAAACAACAGGGCAAAAAACAAAGGGGTGATCCTTCCCCCTGACATGCCGGGATCAATTCTTGCAGTATATTGAAAATAATGTACGATTTTAAGGAGATGTTTCAATAGATCCAAGGCTGTTTTTTGTTTGTAAGGCAGTGCGACCTTTGCCGCTTTTTTTGCAACAATGGGAAAGCAGGTAAGCAGGGCGGGGTGAATATGATGAATGCCCAATCGCCGCAGGATAATCGTCGCGGTTCTTCAGCCCTTGGAATGGGGTAAAACATCGTGCCAGACATGATCGCCGCACTGGCAATAACCGGTGTCAGGTTGATCGCCGCTGCTTCAATGTGACCAGGGAGCGTATCCGTCAAATCGAAGTGCAGGCTTTGAACAAATTGCGGCATCCCTCCAGAAACAAGAAGCTGCAGGAGCCGTGTCTGGAATAGGCCAGGCCTGGCTGTTTGTCCGCTTGCCTGTCATTGCCTCTGTCCTTGTTTTTGCAGGGTGGCACTGGCGCCATATGTGCCATATGTTTGTGGAGTTGTTGTTTTTGTGAACCATTCTCAACAAATCCATGTCTGCTGTCTTTTTGCCCATTGCTTGCGTTAAGCAGACCGCTGAAGAGCGTGTGGCGCGACTCGCGACTTATAGTACGCATTATTTTTTTGGAGGAACCTTGATCTGCCCGGATGCACAAGAATGGCTTACCCTGCAGTTCTTGCCGGGGCTTGGCTGCCACAGTATCTCCCGGCTGGTGGAGGTCTTGGGTTCTGCCCGGGCTGTGCTTGAACATGGTAAGGAAATAGGTACTCATTGTCCGGGGATCCGGCCAGGACTTGCGGCCCTGTTAGGTGATGACACAGCCCTTGCTCTGGCCAGGGAAAAGGCGATGCGTGAACTGGAACACATCGAGCGCCGGGGCGTATCCCTGATTTCCTGCACCTGTGCGGAGTATCCGTCTGTTCTGCAAGATATTGCCGACAAACCGATTTTACTCTACCTAAGGGGAAAAGTAGCGCGTTTGCGCGAGCCGATGTTGGCTGTGATTGGCGCCAGGAGTGCCAGTGAATACGGGCGACGGGTGGCCAAACGCTTTGCCGCTGCCGCAGCAGAGCGGGGTTTGGTGATTGTTTCCGGTGCAGCCTACGGTATTGATGCGGCGGCGCATCAGGGGGCCTTGCAGGTACGTGGGAAAACAGTTGCTGTGTTGGGCTGCGGAGTGGATGTGGCCTATCCGGCTGTGCACAGACGTCTTTTGGAAGAGATTGCCACAGATGGTGCGGTGCTCTCCGAATTTCCACTGGGCAGTAAACCAGAGGCCTTCCGCTTTCCCATCCGCAACCGGATCATCAGCGGCTTGGCCAGGGCGGTGTTGGTGGTCGAAGCCAGTGAGAAATCAGGTTCCCTGATCACGGCCCGTCTGGCCCTGGATCAGGGCAGGGAGGTGATGGCTGTGCCTGGGCGCATCGATTCCGTAAAAAGTAGCGGTGCACACTGGCTTATCCAGCAGGGGGCAACCCTGGTGCAACGGATTGAGGATGTTTTTGAGGTGCTTGCCTGGCCCGGGGCTGGATCTTCCTCGGTACAGGGCGAAAACAATGGCACAGGCACTGCTCTGCCATCTGAGGCGGAGCAGGTGCTGCGGGCCCTGGATGCCTATCCTGCGGACATTGACGCATTGGCACAGGCAAGCGGGCTGAGCCTCACCACCTTGCAATCCCTTCTGCTGACACTGGAGTTGCAAGGTCTTGTGCGGCAACTGCCCGGACAACTATATGAAAAAGTGTTTGTTTGAATGGTATTCTGCTTCGCCTTGCCCGCGTGCTGGCGTCTTCTTGGCACTGAGGCGTTTAGATCGCCATGCTGGCTCATATGTATGCTCACATGTATTACCCAGAGGAATCAACCATGATGGATCTGCCGGAAATGAGACGATATATGATCGCGCCTTCCATTCTATCTGCGGATTTTTCTCGTCTGGGCGAGGAAATCCAGGCGGTTGAGCAGGCAGGCGCAGACTGTATCCATGTTGATGTTATGGATGGGCATTTTGTGCCCAACATCACCATTGGACCGCTCGTTGTTGCAGCTGCGCGCAAGGTGACCAAGCTGCCGCTTGACGTGCACCTGATGATTACCGACCCGGACAGATATGTACCAGATTTTATTGCCGCCGGTGCTGACTGGATCAGTGTGCATGTGGAGACCTGTCCCCATCTGCACCGCAGCCTTGGCTTGATCAGAGATGCGGGTAAAAAGACCGGAGTGGTACTCAATCCGGCCACGCCTCTGTGCAGTTTGGATCATGTCCTGGATATGGTGGATTTTGTCATGTTGATGAGCGTCAATCCAGGATTTGGCGGCCAATCATTTATTCCCTCATCTCTGGAAAAAATCAGTGCCCTGCGGACGCGATTGGATACAGTCAATCCTGCTGCGGGCATCGAGGTGGATGGTGGCATTGGCCCGGACACCATTGGTGCGGTGGCAGCGGCAGGGGCCAATATTTTTGTTGCGGGCTCGGCAATTTACGGGCAGAGCGTCTACGAAGGCGCGATCAGTACCATGAAAGAAAACATCAGGCAGGCAGGAGGACAAAACTATGCGGTATAAAGATTTTTCTGCGCTGACCACGGTGGCAAGGCTGACCGGGCTTGCCAGGCACCCCTACGACCTGACCCGGCCGGCAGCACTTTCGCCTGCTCGACTCCAGAGCTGTAAAAGTAGTGCTTGCGGCTTTGATTTGCTGTATGCCACCGAGCGGCTTGATGATGAGGTGCTGGCTGCGCTGCAAGCACTTGCCGATGAGGCGGAGCTGGTTGAGCAGTTCATGGCCATGAAAAGGGGGGCAGTGCTGAACCGGATAGAAGGCTTTGCCAGCGAGGAGCGACAAGTACTCCACACGGCTTCCCGGGATATTTTTACGGAGCAGCCCCATTATCCCGAGGCCACGGATAAGGCCAAAAAAGAGCTGGAGAAGTTGCGCCTTTTTTTGGAGGACTTGGCCTCCGGCACCCTGGTCAATGCCAATGGCGAGCCCTTCACCACCTTAGTACAGGTGGGGATCGGCGGCTCAGACTTGGGGCCAAGGGCCCTGTCCTTGGCTTTGCAGGCCTATACCCTGCCCGGCAGGGAAGCCCGTTTTATCGCCAATGTAGACCCGGATGATACAGCGGCCATTCTTGACGGCCTGGATCTTGGCCGCAGTCTTTTTGTGATCGTGTCCAAAAGCGGTACCACCCTTGAGACACTGACCAATGAGGAACTGGTGCGCACGGCCCTTGTCCGCGCAGGCCTGGAGCCCAAAGAGCATCTTTTGGCGGTCACCGGCCAGGGCAGCCCCATGGACGATTCCAGCCGCTACCTGGCTTCCTTCTACATGTACGATTACATTGGCGGCCGCTATTCAGCCACCTCCATGGTGGGCGCTCTTACCCTTGGTTTCATCCTGGGTTATGAGGCACTTTTAGAAATCCTGCGCGGCGCCTGGGAGATGGATGTTGTCGGCGAACAAACAGATATTCGCAAGAACCTGCCCCTACTCATGGCCTTGATCGGTGTCTGGAACCGCAACTTTCTTGGATGCACCACCTGCGCCATTTTGCCCTACAGCCAGGCCTTATCCCGTTTTCCTGCACACTTGCAACAGTGTGATATGGAAAGCAATGGCAAGTCTGTCACTCGCCAGGGACATGCGGTCGAATGGAAGACCGGGCCAATCATCTGGGGCGAGCCAGGGACCAACGGCCAGCATGCCTTCTACCAGCTCATCCACCAGGGCACCGAGATCGTTCCCGTTGAATTCATCGGTTTTCGTCGCAATCAGCGTGGACTGGACATTGAGGTGGGCCAAACCAGTTCGCAGCAGAAACTCGTTGCCAATATGCTGGCCCAGTCCCTGGCCCTGGCGCAGGGTAAGGAGGATGCCAATCCTGCACGGCGTTTTCCCGGCAACCGACCAAACCTGGTGCTCATTGCCGAGCAGCTCACTCCATACCAGATGGGCGCCCTGTTGGCCCTGTATGAGCATCGCATCGCTTTTCAGGGTTTTTGTTGGAATATCAACTCATTCGATCAGGAAGGGGTGCAGTTGGGCAAGGTCTTGGCAACAAAGTTGCTGCATCTTCTTGCAAATAGAGACAAAAGCGCTCCTGCACAGGTGCGGACATCCACTGTGGAGGAGGCCTTGCTGCAAGAGGCGGGCATGCTCTAGAGCATGCCAAAATTTGAATGATTTTTCAGCAGTTATGCAGGTTTGAATTTTAGTTGACAAAGATTTTGCGGGCGTTTATGCTCAGCTGATGAATGAGTATTCAATATAGGTTGTTGCACTCCCGCCTGTTTCGTCTGTAATACTACGGGCGGAGCTGGGAACTCCCGTTTTTTTCAACCTCACATTTTTTCAGGAGGAAAACTGATGGCAAAGCAGCACAAAACGCCTCTACTGGACGAGCTGGAAAAAGGCCCTTGGCCGAGTTTCGTCACCGACCTTAAGCAGCAGGCAGAGACCAAGCCGGAGTGCTGGGATATCCTTGGCCAGCTTGAGCTTTCCTACAAAGATCGCATTACCCACTGGAAGCACGGCGGTATCGTT
This sequence comes from Desulfobulbus sp., assembly GCA_040776885.1. Lineage (GTDB taxonomy): Bacteria > Desulfobacterota > Desulfobulbia > Desulfobulbales > Desulfobulbaceae > Desulfobulbus. The sequence goes on from JAXGZR010000004.1 coordinate 204,212, forward strand.
GGTGTTTTCGGTTATGGCGGCGGCATCGTTGGCCGCTATTCGGATGTGCCGGATCAGTTTCCCGGCGTGGAGCATTTCCACACCTTACGCGTGGCCCAGCCTTCCGGAATGTATTATAGCACCGAGAATTTGCGCGCCCTGATGGACCTTTGGGAGAAATACGGCTCTGGTGTAACCAATATACACGGGTCCACCGGCGACATGATTTTTCTGGGCACCCGCACCGAGAATCTCGAGCCCCTGTTCTGGGACTTGACCCATAACCTCGGTCAGGACTTGGGCGGTTCTGGTTCTAACCTGCGTACTCCCTCTTGCTGTCTGGGTGTTTCCCGCTGTGAGTGGTCCTGCTATGATACCCAGGAAGTATGCCACAGCCTGACCATGCACTATCAGGACGAAATCCACCGTCCTGCCTTTCCCTACAAGTTCAAATTCAAATTTTCCGGTTGTCCGAACGACTGTGTGGCGGCAATAGCCCGTTCCGACTTTGCCGTTATCGGCACCTGGAAGGATAAAATCCGTATCGATCAGGCTGCAGTCAAAAAGTATATCGACAACGATCCAGCGTATCCGTCCTGCGGTGGCGCCCACAAGGGGCGTGATTGGGGCAAGTTTGATATTCGCAAAGAGGTACTCAATCTCTGTCCGACCCGCTGCATGTGGATGGAAGGAGATGAACTGAAGATCGACGATGCAGAATGTAACCGTTGCATGCATTGTATCAATGTTATGCCCCGTGCTCTGCGCCCTGGCGTGGAAAAAGGCGCCAGCATCTGTATCGGCGCTAAGGCCCCGATTCTGGATGGTGCTCAGTTCGGTACCCTGATTATTCCCTTTGTTCAAGTGACCAAGGATAACGACTTCCAGGATCTGATCGATGTGATCGAAAAGGTTTGGGACTGGTGGATGGAGGTTGGCAAGAACCGTGAGCGCGTTGGTGAAACCATGCAGCGTGTCGGCCTGCCCACCTTCCTCAGTGTTATGGAAATTGAGCCCATGCCACAGCATATTCAGGAGCCACGTTCCAACCCCTATGTGTTCTGGAAGGAAGAGGAAGTACCTGGCGGCTGGGAGCGTGATATCGTTGAGTTCCGCAAGCGGCACGCAGCCTGATGATCACCGCAAAAATTACTCCATTAATTGATATTTAAACGAAGGAGACAGAACATGGGTTACGATCCGAAAAATCCTATGGAAGGCCGTCTCACCGACTTGGGGCCGCACTATTTCGGCGATTTTCTCCCACCGGTGATCAAGGAAAATAAAGGCAAATGGCTGTACCATGAAATTTTGGAGCCGGGCGTGCTGGTGCATGTCGCTGACAGTGGTGCCAAAGTTTTTACGGTACGCTGCGGTTCTCCCCGCTTGGTAACCGTGAATTATGTGCGGGATATTTGCGATATCGCTGACAAGCACTGTGATGGCTTTGTTCGCTTCACCACCCGCAACAACATCGAGTTCATGGTGGATGCCGAAGAGAAAGTCGCTCCCCTGAAGGAAACCATCAAGAGTTATGGCAACAAATTCCCCATTGGCGGTACTGGTGCCTGTGTTACCAATATCGTGCATACCCAGGGTTGGATCCACTGCCATACTCCGGCTACCGATGCTTCCGGTCCGGTTAAGGCGGTTATGGATGATCTGTTCGACTATTTTGGCAGCATGACTCTGCCGGCCCAAGTGCGCATCGCTTTGGCCTGCTGCTTGAACATGTGCGGTGCAGTGCATGCATCTGATATCGCCATTCTGGGTGTACACCGCAAGCCGCCGATGATCGACCATGAGCGTATTACTGGCGTTTGCGAGTTGCCCTTGGCCATTGCTTCCTGTCCGCTGGGTGCGGTAAGGCCGGCAAAAGCCACGGTAAAAGGCGAAGAGATCAGGACCGTTACGGTAAACGCCGAGCGTTGTATGTTCTGCGGTAACTGCTACACCATGTGTCCGGCCATGCCGCTTTCAGATCCTGAGGGTGACGGTATTGCAATCCTGGTTGGGGGCAAGGTCTCTAACTCTAAATCTGCGCCCAAGTTTTCCAAACTGGTGGTGCCGTTTTTGCCGAACAACACCCCTCGCTGGCCAGAAACCGTGGCCTGCGTACGTCAGATTCTGGAAGTCTACGCCAAAGATGCGCGCAAGTACGAGCGCTTGGGCGAATGGGCAGAACGGATCGGATGGGAGAAATTCTTTGAAAAGACAGGCCTCCCCTTTACTGAGAAATCCATTGACGACTACCGTCTAGCGTACACAACGTGGCGTACAAGTACTTTGTTCAAGTACACCACCCACACCGATTCCTATACCAAGTAATCTGACCTTTGCCCGGTCAACCCTCATGCCACGGGGGATGGCCGGGCAATTCCTTTTTTAACAATACAAGGAGCTTCCCATGGCATTAAGCACTGAAGAATTGAAGAAAGCCATCATCGAGAAGGCTAAAAAGTCCCCCAAGCCACAGCTGTACATCAAAGATTTCTACGAGTGCGACCCAGATGCCAAGCCCCGTGACATCAAAAAAGTTGCCAACGCGCTGGTCACCGAAGGTGAGTTGATGTTTTGGTCTTCGGGTTCCACCACCATGTATGCTCGTCCAGACCGCATTCAGAACGAAGAGAAGTAAGGCATATCTCTTAAATAGACTGCTATTCAGCAGGGATCTTGCGGGATCTCTGCTTTTTTTTTACGAAGGGGCAGAAAACGCATCTGACCGGTTCCGGCGGTATAGTGCCACTTCATCATGCAAGAGCTTATTTATTATCAACAACTTGACTCCACCAATCGTCTGGCTAAGGAACTGGCCCATCAAGGTGCTGTTGCAGGAACTGTAGTTCAGGCAAAGAGGCAGAGTGCTGGTCGGGGACAGTACGAGCGCTCTTTTCTTTCTCCTCCAGGCGGCCTGTATTTTTCTCTCATCCTACATCCGACACTCAGTGCGCAGGAAATCGCTCTGGTGACCTTGGCTGCAGGGTTGGGTTGTCGCGATGCAATCCAGGTGCAGTGCGGACTTGCGACTCAAATCAAATGGCCCAATGATCTCTATTGTTCTAGGAAAAAAATAGCAGGCATCTTGTCAGAATATTGCCTGGAAATGGCAGACAACGGAAAAACTCCAGCTGTGGTGGTGGGCGTTGGTATGAATGTGAACAGCCGCAGCACCGATTTCCCGGCGGAATTGCAGGGGCAACTCAGTACTCTGCTTGATTGCTGTGGAAAACGACAAGATATGGCCGCACTTTTACAGGTCTGTGTGGAGAGCATTGGCCGGCGGGTGGAGCAACTGACGGATAGCCGCAGCACCTTTCTTGCACAGTGGCAACAGGCAGATTATCTTTTTGGCCGTAAGGTGCAGCACCTGCTGCGGGATGAACAACTTGCCGTTGGTATTGGTCAGGGCATTGACGAGCAGGGCCGCTATCTTCTTCTGGATAATAGTCAAGTGCGCAAAATTTTGGGTGGTCAGCTCAGACCACTTTAAGCCCGGAAGCAGGCGCCAAGCAGTTGCAGATTGCTTCGTGGGAGTACAAGATGGATGAACAATTTTTTTCAGCCTTGGTGGTGCGTAAGCATGCGGATGGCACCTGCACGCGGGCAATTGAAGAGCGCCGTGTGCGCGAGTTGCCTGATGGTGATGTTTTGGTACGGGTGCTTTATTCATCCTTGAACTACAAGGATGCACTGTCCGGCAGTGGCAATACCGGTGTCAGCAAACATTATCCCCATACTCCAGGAGTTGATGCAGCGGGTGTGGTTGTGCAGTCGGCTGATGCAGCCTTTAAGCCAGGTGATGCAGTGCTTTGCACAGGATATGATCTGGGCATGAATACTCCTGGCGGGCTGGGCCAGTACATCCGTGTACCAGCAGAGTGGCTTGTACACAAGCCAGCCTCCTTAACGCTGCTGGAAAGCATGCAATATGGCACCGCAGGGTATACTGCGGCCCTTTGTGTGCTGGCGCTGCAGGATAACGAAATTACCCCAGATTCGGGGGATATCCTGGTGACTGGAGCCACAGGCGGGGTGGGCAGCATTGCTGTGCATCTGCTCAGTCAGCTGGGTTATCGAGTTACAGCTCTGACCAGTAAAGAACATGCTGCAGAATTTTTACGTGATCTTGGGGCTATTGCCATAGAAGCCGTGCAGCACTTTATAGATAACAAAGACAAATTACTTTTACCCACGCGCTGGGCAGGCGTGGTGGATACGGTTGGTAGCGAAATTTTGGCTACTGCGATTAAAGGTACCGGTTTTGACGGCGTGGTAACCTGTTGTGGCAATGCCGCCTCCCACGACCTGCCACTCAACGTGTATCCCTTTATCCTGCGCGGTGTACACCTAATTGGCATCTATTCAGCCGAAAGCCCGATGCACAAGCGGCTACGGGTATGGGAGAAACTGGCTGGAGAATGGAAGCTGCCGAAGATGGTTGAATTGAGCAGAATTATTCCTTTGGCCCAGGTGCCTGTCGAGATGGATGCCATGTTGGCAGGGCAAGCCCACGGGCGTATTGTGGTCGACATGCAGGAGGTTGGATGAACGTCTCTGAGGCAAAGCAGGTGCTGGCCATTGAGGCTGAAGGATTGCGGGCTGTGCATGATCGGTTGGGTTTGGAATTTGACGAAGCTATCAAACTGATCATGGCCTGTCCCAGCAGGGTGGTGGTCACCGGTATAGGCAAATCTGGTTTGATCGGCCAAAAAATTGCAGCAACGCTCAATTCCACTGGCAGCCCTGCGTTTTTTCTCCACCCGGTAGAGGCCATGCATGGTGATTTGGGATTGGTGTCGCCCACTGATGTGGTGCTGGCCCTGTCCTATTCCGGCGAAACTGCTGAACTCAATCAGCTACTCCACAGTTTGCAGCAGCGCCATGTGCCGATTGTTGCCATCTGTGGTTGTCCGGACTCCACCTTGGGGCAACTGGCCAAGGTAGTGCTCAACTCAGCGGTACCACGGGAAGCTTGCCCCTTGGGACTGGCACCAACAGCGTCGACCACGGCAATGCTTGCCCTGGGTGATGCACTGGCAGTGGTGCTGCTTGATCGCAAGCATTTCAAGATTGAAGATTTTCGTCGCAATCATCCCGGTGGCAGCCTGGGGGCACGCTTGAAGGTGGCCATTCGGGAAGTAATGCTGACAGGTGCAGCTGTGCCGCAGGTGCAGCTAACAACAAGCCTGGCAGCCACCCTGACCGAGTTGAATGAAAAAAATCTGGGTGCAGTTTTTGTGCTCGGAGAGCAGGGAGAGCTGGTTGGCATTGTTACGGATGGGGACATCCGTCGCGGCCTGTCTTCAGGACGCTCCTTTGAGTCGCTTGATCTGCACCAGGTGATGACCGCAAATCCTCTGTCTATTGCCAGTGATCTTTTGGCTGCAGATGCACTCAGCCTTATGCAGCAGCATGAAATAACCGTGTTGGCAGTGATTGATCAAGACAGGCATTTTCAGGGCATTGTCCATCTGCACAACTTGCTTGGCAAGGGCGAATTCCGCTTCCTTATTTGATTGTTGACCACTGCCCGTCGAAGATATTTTCTATCTGTCGGCGCCTTTCCAGGTGCTCCACTGATCTTGTTCATGGTAGACAGCAGCGCAGAGCTGCGCCGCGTGTTTGTGGATAGTGAAAAATAGATGCGGATGCACGCTCTATTTGATGCCGTGTTCAACGGCAAAGCGCACCAGGTCTGCCGAACTTTTCAACCGCAAGGTTTCCATCATACTGTACTTGTGAAATTCGACTGTTCTGGCCGATATACCGAGTATGGCTGCTGCCTCCTTGACTGAAAGGCCCTCGGCAAGGAGTTGCAGCACTTCGCGTTGGCGGGAGGTTAATCGGGAGAGGCGATCCTCCTGTTTTCCCTTGGGATGGCTGTGCTGGTAATTGAGCAGCTCTTCGGCCAGTATGGGCGTGATATAGGTTTGCCCCTTGAGGCCAGAGTTAATGGCAGTCAGCAATTCTGAGGGGGCAGAGTGTTTGAGTACATAACCCGAGGCGCCAGCATCAAAGGCACTAGCCGCATAGGCTACATCGAGATGCATGGTGAGAAAGACAACGACGCATTGCGGATTTTTTTTCTTGAGCTGCCTTACCGCCTCGATCCCGTTTAAAAGCGGCATGGATACGTCTGCCACCACCACATCGGGCATGAGCTTGTCTGCCGCTTCGAGCAAGGCTCGCCCGTCTTCGACCATGCCCACCAGTTGATAGTTTGGTTCAAGCAGACCGCGCAGGCCTTCGCTCACCATACGATGATCGTCTGCCAGCAGTATTCGTGGTTTTTTCATCTTCGCTTCCTTGTCATAACGGCACCGACACATCAATGACCGTCCCTTGCCCTGGTTCGGAGCGGACAGTGAACTCGCCCTTGACGTATTGCACTCGTTCCCGCATGCTGGCCAGGCCAATCCCCGGGGTGTGGCGGGCGCATTGCGGTTCAAACCCGGCCCCGTCGTCTTCGATGGTTGCCAACAGACGGTGCGGAGTTTGTTTCAGGAAAATGTCCACATGGTGGGCACGGGCATGCTTGGCAATGTTGCGCAGGCTTTCCTGAATGACCCGATACACACACAGGGCAATTTCCTTGGGAATGGTGTCGGAGAGGTCGTTGATATGGCAGCCCACCGGTATGTTTTCCCGGTCGGTGAAGTTAAGACAGAGGGAGTGGACCGCCTGTTTTAGGCCTAGATCAGCGAGAATGGCTGGATGTAATTCTCGAGAAAGGCTGTGTATATCTTTAGACAGGGCAATCAGCTGGGTCTTGATGTGGGCAATTTTTTCCGTCACGGCTGGCCCATAGGGCTGGGCCTTGATTTCCAAGGTGCCTATTTCAATACTCACTGCCGCCAGCCGCTGGGCATAGTCATCATGGAATTCTCGGGACAGGCGGCTGAGTTCCTCTTCCTGGGAAGAGATCAGCCGGCCAGCCAGATCTTGAAGTTCTTGCTGGCTGCTCCGCAGAGCCTTTTCCGCCAGTTTGCGATGGTGCAGGTTGAATACCAGCCCAACAATCAAACCCGACTGTATGGCGAGGAGCAGTACCACGCCGATAATGAGGAATTTGTACTGATCCCACAGGGTGTTTTCACGGAAGAGAACCGTACTGTTACCGGGCAGCAGATCCTCATCAATGTGATGGATGCTGAGTTGGCGCCAGTCATAAAGATTGCTGTGACTGCCGCTGGTGACAAAGAACTTTTGCATTGTCGTTGTTTGTCCCCGGAGCATCTGCAGGGCGAGTTCCGCTGCCTGGGCTCCTTCAAGGCGCAGGGAAATCAGGGGGCCGCCAACAATGCCATGGCCAAGGTAGGACTCGTATGGGCCGAAAACAGGGTAGTCGCTCACCGCAACAATTGATTGCAGTACATTTTTGGGAATAAAGCTGCGGCCTTTGGCATCGACAAAAAGGGTCGAGTAAAAAATGAGGGCTCCTCGTCATTTGGTGTGGATTTGATGTATACAGGGATCAAATCCACACCAAATGACGGGAGGCTTCATGAACAGTCGGGATATCATCACCTTAGGGCTCGGGCTGCAGGAACCATGGGAAATCGTCAGCCAGGAACTGGTCACGGAAACGACGCCCCATGAGTTGTGCCTGACCATTCGAGCCCGGCGGGGATCACGCTTTCCCTGCCCGGTGTGCGGTGCGTCCTGCCAGGCCCATGACTACAAGGAGATGACTTGGCGCCATCTCAACTTCTTCCAGCACCACTGCTACATCACCGCCTCTGTCCCCCGAGTCCGGTGTCCGCAGCACGATGTCCGGCGGATCGAGGTGCCTTGGGCCCGCAAAGGGAGCAAGTTCACCCTGTTGTTTGAGCAGGCGGCCCTGGTGCTGGCCAGGGAAATGCCGGTGCTGACCACGGCCCGTATCCTGGAGATGACCGACAAGAAGCTGTGGCGCATTGTTCTCCATTACGTCAAAACCGCCATGACCAAGCTGGACCTGAGTACCCTCAAGGCCTTTGCCCTGGACGAGACCAAGGCGCGCAAGGGCCATCGGTATGTCACCGTGTTCATTGACCTCGACCGCAAGGAACGGCCCGTTGTTTTTGCGGTTCCCGGCAAGGGCAAGGCCACCCTGAAGTCCTTCAAGGACCACCTGATTGCCCATGGCGGCAAAGCCGAGAACGTGGTCGAGGTGGTCTCCGACATGTCGGGCGCGTTCATTGCCGGTGTGAAAACCCATTTCACCAACAGCGCCATGACGGTGGACTGGTTTCATGTGGTGCAGTTGTTCACCAACGCCGTCAAGGACGTTCGCCTTGCCGAGGCCAAGGAAACCAGCATGCCCAAGGCCAGCCGCTGGGCCACGCTGAAGAATGCCGAAGGTTCCTTCACCGAAGCGCAGGTTGCCGCCCTGAACGAACTGGTCGCCATGGATCTGGAGACGGCCAAGGCCTGGAGAATCAAAGAGATGCTTCGCTGGGTCCGCCAGGCCGAGTCCAAACAGGCAGCGAAATGGCGGCTGACCAGGTTTGTCAACGAGGCTCGCTCGCTCATCGCAGACATCGACCTGCTCAAACCGGTCCGCACGGCCCTGAACACCGTGACCAGGCACCGCGATGCCATCCTTGCCCGCTGGGATTCAGGCCACAGCAACGCTCGCCTCGAGGCGCTCAACGGCATCTTCCAGGCCGCCAAATGCCGGGCCAGGGGATACAGAAACGATGACACCTTCATCAGCATCATCTACCTGCTGGCTGCGCCTATCCAGCAGCTCCTCAAATCCACTTGAAACGACGAAGAGCCAAAATGAGGCTTTCCTTGGGCAGGCTTTCACAGCGGGAGAGCACTTCTCCCAGGCTCAATCCGGTCAGATCGATTAGTTGGAGACGTTCGCCCATGTCTTTGAGGGCCTTTCTCAAGGCAATGGCCCGGGCCTCGTCATTTTCAAACGCTCCGGCTATCAGTACCGCATTTTTTGTACCTGGCTTGAGGCGCAGGGCAGAATCCACTAGCTGTTGCGCCATGGCTGCGGGTTCAAGTATTCCATTGACCCTGTTTTTAAGCGGTGAGGCAAGGAGTTGGTCGCCCAGTGCTTCGGGCACGGAACAGACCACTATTGGAATCAGGGGAAAGATGTACTCCCCATAGTCCATCAAAAAGTGGGCGGCTGGGACATCGACACAGATAATCAGATCTATTTTTTTAGCGTGATAGCGCTGGTGGAGGAGGTCGGCCAGGGCCTGGCGCTGGGCTGTGTCGCGGAAACGGGAAAGATCGAGGTATTCGGGAAAGAGCTGTATGCTGAATTGGGTTTGCTCGGCAAGTACATCGTGCAGTCCTTTTTCCACCATCTCGGTGGCAGGGAAGCCACGCGGCTGGGAATAGAGAATGACTACCTGTTTCTCCTCTTTTCCTGCCGGCACGGCAGGTTCGCTGCTCCCCGGTGCAGGCTGCCCGATGAGCAGCATGACCAGGAGAACGGCACAAAAGACTAAGACATTGCGGACTGTGCAGGTATGCAGCTTTTTATTCAGCATGGCTCACTCTACCCCCAAACGATAATGACTGCAATTCGACTCTTCAGATTTCAGATACAAGGATACTGCAGAAAAAAATGATAGGAACACTCCTGTTGCGGTACAGGATGTTTTTGGTGCGATGGTGGAATTTTGTTTTCGTCCTTCTTGGCTGTGGCTAGGGAGAGAGAATAAAAAAACAGCCGGTGCATGGTTTGCACCGGCTGTCGCCGAGGACCTGCGTATTGCGTTCTTGGTTTGTTTCTGTCCTGCCCAAGCTGCAGGTGGTTTGGCCTGTTTGGCCGGCTCCTCAGTTTAACTGCCTGCGGGCATTGTGCAGGCCTTCGGTTTGTAGTGGGATTTCTTTCTCTAGCAGCAGAGGGTTACCCCGGATTGGTATTTTTTATCGTTGATGATCACCTTGAGATTGAAGATACCCTTAAGGCCCCTCTTGCTGATGTGCATCTTCACATCGCGATCATCCTCCTCCAAGTATGCGCCGGAACACATGGCCAGGTAGTTGGACCTGGAGGTGTTGACAAAATAGTTGTGGCTTTCGTCCTCATTTTCCAGCAGGAGCATAACCAGGGTGCCCTTTTCGAAGCGGCCAAAGAAGACAAAGCGATCTTCATCTTCTTCAATCTTGATTTGATGAAAGCTACTGGGCAGTTCGAATACCTCTTCTGCATCGGGTACTGTGCCGAACTCTTCGGTAATTTCCAACTCGCCCAGGAGTTGGCCTGCGCCCAGTTCAATATTGGCACCATCGTGATAGAGCGACAGTTTCTCTGCACGGTAGAAGTTACCTTCGGTCTCCAGCTGATAGAGCACTACGCCGTCCTTTTCTTCCACGGTGATGGAGCGCAGTTCGTGGTTGGGATTATCCATATCCAAAAATGCGCCGAGCTGGTCGGAGGCTTGGCCATTCTCGCGACCAATACCGCCCGAATGGATCATGTAGTGGCCTTCGTCGTAGTATTCCACGTTGCAGATGTACGGGGAGAAAAATTCTTGGCCACGCTCCTTACCATACTGCCAAACCTGCTCGATCTCCATCTTGTCGGTGTCGATACGGTAGCGTACGCCGCGGGAAAAATTCTTGTTGTTTTTGATGTAGTTTTCTTTCTTTTTGGCACGGTACTGGCCGTTGTCAAAACACATCACATCGCCGTTGGGGCAGATGACGCAGGCATGCTGCTCGTACTGCCAGTCGAACTTGGAGAGATCACCCACAGGCTTGAAGAAATATTTTTTCTGCATGTCCTCGGGCCAACCTTCAGGATCGCCAACAATCCAGTTCAGCTTGCCGGTGTCGTAGTCGATGTTGATCACCGCATCCTGGTGTCGGCCAGAAAGGGAGATGCTGTTGGTTTTTTTGTCGTACCATACCGCATTGTTGTGGAACCAGTCGTGCGCATCCTGGGAGCCGGAACCAGCCACATCCATGGGCAGAATGTCGCGGTAATCCCAGGTCTTCAGGATGGCGCCGGTGTTGCGGTCGATCAGTACCAGCATGTCTTCCACGGTGTCCCGGCTAAAATCCTGGGTGCAGGCCAGGAGGTTGCCATCTTCCATCTCGAAATGATCGTGATGGTAGTTGCCCGGCATGCGGTACTCTTTGTAGATTTTGCCCAGCAGGTTGATTTCAATCATGCCGGTTGCGTTGTAGGGCATATGACAGAAACGGCTGGAGCCGGTAACAATGTTACCGTTTTTCATTCGTTTGATGTCGAACATGGTGTTTTCGGTGAGCAGCCAGCGGATATCGCCTTTGTAGTCATAGGCAGTGGGTAGATTCTTGCCCGCAGGGGTCAGAAACATAATATTGTCGCCCAGATAATCCAAAGAAGCCTGAATATTGATGCAGCGGCAGATATCTTCGGGCAGTTTGTCGGTGGTGATGGTCAGGCTGGTGGTTTTGCCGTCAGGCAAAGAGATGGTCACCTTGTTGTCAAAATCTTCATACAAGCCGAGCACAGGCAGGTAATGTTCGGTGGCTGCCGGGAAGGTGTGGGTGATGTTTTCACGTTCATAGCGCTTGCCATGCACGGTGAGGGTCGGTGCAACCTTGTCCTCGGTTTTGAACAGCACCAGGGCGCAGAGCGGGTTAATCAGGTACGGGTTGGGAACCACCATGGGCTCTGCAAAGGAGGGGTTCTTTTTGGCAAATTCTGCAAGAAATGTTTTTTCGGCCTGTGCCTGTTGGGTAATGAGATGATCCTGGCTGGTGTACTGAATCTTATAATTCATGGTCTCTCCTCCTTATTAATAAAGTGCCTCAATGGCATTGATGATGGCGGGTTTCTGCTTAAGTCCTTCCAGACGGCTGACCTCCTGGCCGTCTTTGAAGAAAAGCATGGTGGGAAAACCCTTGACGCCAAGCCGTTCCTTTAATTCCCGATTTTCGTCGAAATCAATGATGTAGATGGGAAAATCAGGTTTTTGCTTGCTGATGTCCTTGAGTACAAAGGACAGCATTTTGCAGGGCCCACAGGTCTTGGAATAGAATTCGATCATCTTCGGCGTGGCCGGATCCAGGGTTTCGTATTCCTTTTCTGTAATTTCAGTAATCATTGCAATATTTCTCCTGTTTACTTGAGTGATTCGACATAGGATGCTGCGCTGTTGGCTGCCACTGCACCGTCTGAACAGGCGGTGATAATTTGCCGAAGGTGTTTTACGGTAATATCACCGGCACCAAAAATGCCGGGCACAGAGGTGCACATGCGGGCATCGGTCTGGATGCAGCCTGTACGGTCAAGGATACCAAGATCGGCAAAAGCCTGCGAAGATGCCGAAAAGCCGATGTATTCAAACACCCCGTCGCAGGTAACGTAACGTTCGGTGGCGTCTTCCTTGGTCGATTTGAAGCGCACACCGGTCAGCCGGTCTGTACCTGTGAACTCCAACACCTCCTGGTAGGGATAGATGGTGACGTTGGGCATTTTGCGCAGCTGATCGCAGGCCTTGGGATCGGCAGTCAGGTCAAGCATGGTGACAATGGTCAATTTGGTGCAGATACCGGCCAGGTAAATAGACTCCTCCACTGCCGAGTTGCCGCCGCCAATAACCACCACCTCCTTGTCGCGGTACTGTGCGCCATCGCAGATCGCGCACCAGCTAATGCCGTTGGCCGCCCACTCTTCCTCACCAGGTACGCCCAGGCGTCTGGGTACGGTGCCAGTAGCCAGGATAACCGCCTTGGCCTGATATACGGTACCTTCTTCCTCGCAGGTAACAGTCTTCAGGTCCCCGCCATTGCTGATGTTGACAACCGTTTTGTAGTCAAATTCCACTCCCAGTTCCTGGGTGTGTTCAAACATCTTGATCGCCAATTCGGCGCCGCTCAATTTGCCGGTTCCGGTGTAGTTTTCGACCTCGTTGGTGTTGATCATTTGTCCGCCAGGCGCCAGTCGGTCGAGCAGCAACACCTTCATGTTGGCGCGGATGGCGTAAATGGCTGCGGTCATACCGGCCGGTCCGGATCCAACGATGATGATGTCATAGATGTTTCCCATAATAGCCTCCTTGGTTGCTTCGCTTTTCAAAAGAACGAAGCGCGTACAGTGTGGAATACGATGGTGGATCGCTTTATTGCCCCAAAAAAATGTGCGAGTAGCCTGGCGTGATGGATGCGTTTACTTGGACGCTTTGAACGCAGGCAACATCTCTATGCTTTATACGGTTACTTTAAAAAAAAAGACCATTGTAGCAACTCGCAAAATTACCAGGTTTTGCTGTTAATTTTTCAGAGCAGGGATGTGATGAAGATATCCTGATACGTACACTGCGTCCTGTATGGCAGTGGAATGTGTTGGGTCCCTACGGACAGGGGGGTGTGGCGCTGCCGCGGCAATGGGTTGGGCCCAAAGGTGATTCCAGGCTTTCCGGTACATGGCTGAGGGTTTATTTGTGCCAGCAGATAGGGCTGCATGTCCGAGCCTGTGAATGGCTTATTCTGTTTGATGCGACCGTCTCTGTTCGCCATCTGTTTACAAGTTTTTCCTATTTAAACGGCTGTAAGAAAGGTTAATTTTCTGTGGCAGAAGCGCAAAAAGCCGTCTAAGCGGGTGGTTTTTTTGTACACTGCACTTTTTCTTCTGCGAAAGATGTTCGACAAGGATCGAAGCCAAAACTGTTAATTCTCCGCACCTTGTGTTTGTTGGAGGTAACGGCGGAACCTCGAATGAGGGTAGTATTTAGAGCTGGACTATGGTTCAGTTTGTTGACGGGAATAGTTAGGGCGTTTTTTAGTGAAAACTCCTGGTACATTTCCAGCACTCTTGACCAGGCAAGGTGTGGACGGGCGATTGTAAAATTGGTGCAAGAGGATTATTGCTCCGGCGTCAAAACATCTAAACTTTTTTGAGAGCTGCTCTGCTTAATTTTATGAAGTTTTAAGTAGTTAGCGCCGACCCTCTGCCTAAAAGTTTGAGTCTTTAAACACTGGAGTAATATACAGATCTTGAATCAGAAAACAGTCTGACTGTGCAGTACTGGTACCTGGCAGGTGAACATGCAGAGGAGAGGGAAAGACCATAAAGAAAGTTACAAAACAAGAGACAAAAAGTTGTTTTCATCCACAAACCATCACATGCAGGGGAAAATCATGGCGTACAAGAGCATTACGGTTCAGGTTGGAGATGATTATGTCTGTGAAATTACACTAAATAGGCCGGAACAACTCAATACCTTCACCATTAAACTGGCCAAAGAGCTGGATCAGGCCTTATGGGAAGCCGAGTCCAACAACAAGGTTCGGGTGGTGGTCTTGAAAGGTAGTGGCAAGGTTTTTTGTGCAGGAATTGATGTTAGTGGTCTTAAAGGCAAATCTGTGCAAGAGCTCCGTAACTGGATTGAATGCATGGAAACTCCCCTTGTCAGCATCAGCCGCATGAGCAAGCCTGTTATTGCACAGGTGCATGGGGTTGCAGCCGCAAATGGGGCTGGTCTTGTGGCAGCAGCTGATTTGGCGATTGCCAGCGAAAAGGCGCGCATTGGCCTGACTGCCATCAATGTTGGCCTTAATTGCATTGGCCCGGTGATCCCGGTTTCCAAGTCCATAGGCAGAAAAAAAGCCCTGGAGATGCTCTTTTTTGGCGAGCTGATTCCGGCTCCGGAAGCAGAGCGCATGGGCCTGATCAACCGAGTGGTACCAGAGGAGGAATTGGAGCAGGAGACAAGGAAATGGGCGACGACCTTGGCGGCCAAGAGCCCGGTCGCCATGCAGAACGCGAAAAAATCGTTCTACACCGCAGCAGATTGCGACTACTACAAGGCCTTTGATTTCATGAATGATGCCTTTGCTCGTTTGTGCTCATCCGAAGATGCCAAGGAAGGTGTGGCTGCTTTCCGGGCAAAGCGGCAACCGATTTGGCAAGAGAAATAACCGGTACAAAGGCAGTATTCACCTGTGTGTCGCTGTTTTGGCCAAGCGGAGGATAGCCGTAAGTATCCAAAATTCAAGCTGAACAGAGATGACAAAACCACAACCCGGCAGGTGTGCGAGCAAGCGAGATGCCGCAATGGGAGCCAGTAGATGGTATCTTTGTGGAAAAAATGTCTTTGCCGCCACAATCAACAAAAACAGAGGCAGGTGAGGCAGCAACAACCCATTATGAGCTTCGCAAGGGCACAGGGCAAGATGGCCAGATAGGCATCAAGCGGACTGTCTTTTTCACCGATGCGTTTGCGAAAGCGGCTCAGTGAGGATGGATCAATGGGCAACTCATGACAAAAGTACTCTTGCTTACAGAAATACTGGTGATACGGGTTTTCCAGCCAACGCCGCACGGTTTCTTCATCCGAGGTTTTAAAGGCGTGGCTGAGGTAGCAAAGGCCTGCCATCAGGCGGATGGGGATGCCAGGCCGGCCATTTTCGGAATAAAGTGCGCCGAACTCCTGTTCAAGCAGTGGCCAGTCGATCAGGGTTGCCAGCCGGTACAATTCATGGCTCCGGCCCAAGGATATTTTCCAGACGGTTGCGGAACATATCCAACTGGGGTGTTGCAATCGGGTTTTTTGGCTGCATGAAAAATCGCCAGGAATTGAAGGGGTACAGTGCAATATCCTGCAATTCATAGCGCTATATTTTAGTTATTTTGTCTATCTATTTCAAATGGTTGACGGGTTTTCAAGGACGACAAAAAAGCCCGCAACCGTTGCAGGCTGCGGGTAGATTATCATTGTAAATGCACCACTAGCGGAGGGTGTACACAGGTAAAAGGGCACAGCGGAATTCTGGTAGGGTTGGAAGCGTCAACAACTAGCCAGACAGAAGGGGGCCGCTATGTCCTATACCCATCTTATCCTGAAAGGACGCATTTTTATCGAATTGTTCGTGTGTCTGGGTATGGGTTGTTCGAAAATTGCCACATGTCTTGGCCGGAGTCACATACAATGGTTTGCCTAAAGCTGTGTCGCTACAGTTCTGCAAGCGGCTATAGTTCTCGGCTGCAGAACACTGTGTAGAGATACCCTTCACATGTGTGGGGGAATCAACCGGCTGTTCGATGATATTCGCCTACATTCGACTATATACCCGGTTTTGTCTGCGGATATCAACGGATCAAAAGGGACTGTTTCGGGCAAAAAGCAAAAACCCCAAAAAAAACCTAATGGTTTTTCGGGGCTAATGTACTTTTCGGTACTTCTTTGGATATCAATGTGGTGCCGGAGGTCGGACTCGAACCGACATGGGCGTGAACCCGCTGGATTTTGAGTCCAGTGCGTCTACCAGTTTCACCACTCCGGCACAGCAACAAGATGATATAAGATGCCTGTTTACCGCACCTGCGTTTTTGTTGTCAAGTCTGAATTGGCAGACCCGGTCAAAACCAGATGAGATTGGCGGCAAACAGGCCTTGATATGAAAAAGAGCTGGTCACCATTTGGCATGGTGGATGTGGGGGTTGTGGTGCTGCACACCCCTTACGTAGTGAACAGCGGCCTTACCAAAGAGGATCGCATACCCAACCTGGTGATTTTCCGGAAGGGCGAGCAGTGGCCGCAACTGGGGCAGGAGTGCCTCGATGGCCAAATAGGCCAGCCCCGCCCAAACAGTGCCCACCTGGCGACTGTGTGCATACAGTTCGAAATAACTCAAGGCAATCAGGCAGTCCGGCTTTGGCGTGGGTGCATCTTTGGGTGCTGAAGCGATGAGCAGGTGGGGGGCATCACGAAAAATAATATCCTTTTTTTCTTCGTGCCATGCCTGCACAAAAAGGCTGAAGCGTTCCATGTGCGCTGGCAGGGTATGGGACTGCTCCAGTTCGGCAAGCCCTTTGAGGACAACCTCCCTGAACTGTTGCAGTTTTTCGCGGGTATCGATCACAGTGAAGCGCACCTGCCTGGCATTGACCCCGGTGGGCGCGTGCCAGGCTGTTTCCAGCAGATCGGCAATCAGTTCTGGGGCAAGATCGTCCTGGGCATAGTGGCGCACAGAGCGCCTACCCTTGATGAGAGCAGCCATATTCTCGGGCTCTGGGAGATGGCTTGCCAGGGATGTACTGTTTTCCGGGTGTAGCCCTAAAATGGAGAGGGCACCGGTGGGACAGATGGCCAGGCAGTGCTGGCAGCGATAGCAAACCTCTTCCTGATCTGCTGGGATGAAAGGTGTCTCTTCGCCCATAAGGATGATACCGGTTGGGCAGTCGTTGCAGCAGGAGCCACATTGAATGCAGGTGGCGGGATTGACCGTGAATTGCAGCATGATGACACCTCTAGTGGTGGTCGAATATGAAAGACTTCCACGGCGTTGTTGGCCCATACCGTGTCCTTTAAGCCGGTATCAAGGAGCCTGCCTTATAGACCCGGAATGCCGATGTGTTGCACGCGGATGGCATTGAACCCCTCCTCATACGGCAAAAGACGCTGTTCCTGCCTGTTGATCCGGAAGGCCAGGGCATACGCCAGCACCCGCACCGGGTAATTTCTTGGATTTTCCTGCAAATAGGGCTGGATGGTAGTGAAATCCGTGGCACTGTACTGCTGCATGATAAACCGCAGGCCGCCATTGGCCGGGCCAATATTGTAGGCCAAAAGACCCAGCACCATATTGCCGTTCATTTGGGAGAGATAATAGCGCAAGGTGGCAGCAGCAGCAAAGGTATTGTGCCGGTGCAGGGCCATGTCGGGCTGTTCGACCTGCAGATGCCGCAGGGCCTGTTGGATGGCCTGATTCGGAATAGCGGTAATTTGAAAAAGTCCTTGACCGCCATCTGCGCTCATGCGCGGATAGAATGAAGATTCCGCTGCCGCCAACCCGTTGAGCAGATCCGGATCCAGGCCAAAGGCCTGCGCTGCCTCTTCAATGTCTGCGGCATACACTTGGGCCCGCAGCAGCATTTTGGCCATCTCGTTAGTATCCAGGCGACGATAGGCGGCAAAGACCTGATGCCTGAGGGTCAGTATACGGATTTCCGCCTTGCCGCCCACCAGTAAACGAAACTGGGCCAGCGGCTGGGTAAAAATCTGCATATGCAGGAGGATGCCTGCGCCTGCAGCCAAGGTCAGGGCTAAAAGTGGTACAAGACTGATATGCCAGCGGCCGAAAATGGTGCGCAACCACCACCAGCCACGCAGGAACAGGGCACTGGCCAGCACCACAGCAAGCACGGCAAGAGCAAAGGGAAGAAGGTTGTAGAAAAAGCTCGTACCAGTAAGATACTCGGCCCCATAACCGAGCAAGATCATGAGGACGTAAACGCCGATACTGATAAGCGAGCCGACCTCCAGCCCGCCAAGGAGTACCCGCAACCACAAGGAATGTTTGCGCGCTGTTTTTTTGTTTTTTTTAGTGCGAGCTCTCTTCTTTGCGGGAGTAGTCTTTTTTGCTTTTCCTGTAGCAGTCTTACCTGTTTGCGAATTTTTCTGTGGACCAGATTGCTTTACCGTCGGTTTGTCTGTTGTCTGTGCTGCAGACGAGCCCGCGGCAAAGGGTTCCTGGGCATGCTTTTTTGGGGAGATTTTTGTAGTTGTCAAAAATGATGTGCGGCGCTGGTTGACAGGGAATAGTATAGTCCTGTTTGGTTTATTTTATCTGAATCGCTTCGCGTGTTCATTGAAGCAGGTTTCGTTTGATTCAGGTGCCTTTTCTCGGGATAACGGATTGGGTGGGTTATCAGACCTTCTGTCGTGCCTTGGCTAAAATTTGATTGCGCTGCCGCACTGGTAACGGAATGGGCAGTCTACCTGTTTTGCTGCGGGTTGCACAATGAATTAGCAGTTGACTTCACCTGGATCCCGCTATACTAATATACAGGTGCCGAGGAAAAAAGAAGCAAGAAAACTGCACGGTTGTGCAGCCTTTGGACCTGCTCGGCAGGTTGATTGGCTCTTTGCACGGCATCATGCGTTGAACTTGAACTCAGGAGGTAAGCATGGCTGCACCAGAAAAGATGTATCAGTGCCAGGTGAGCAACTGTAACTGGATTTATGATCCGGACAAGGGTGACAAGAAAGGAAAAATTGCACCGGGCGTGGAGTTCCAGGATCTGCCCGATACTTGGGTGTGCCCGATTTGTGGAGCAACCAAAAAATCTTTTCGTCCCTTGGCAGGACCTGGTTCTGTAGTGGAAGAAGGTATCTAAGATTTGATTTTTTCAACTCCTGCTCCGGCAGATAGCCGGGCAGGGGTTGATGTTGGTGCAGGAATGCGCAGCAGGTGCCAATTCAGCTGCAACCTGTCTTTAACAGCCTTCAGTCTGCAGGATCACGTTGCATAAATCCAGTGCAAGTTCAGTGATCCTTCCCTCATCCTCACCCTCGACCATAACCCGAATCACCGGTTCTGTGCCCGAGGGACGCACCAGAATGCGTCCGTTTGCTCCCAATTGGGCCTGTGCTGCCTGCAGGGCTGCAGCAAAGTTGGGAATGTTTTCAGGGACGATACGCTCGGTCATGCGCACATTGTGCAGGACCTGGGGAAAAGGGGTCATGATGGCAGCCAGTTCCGAGAGCGGCTTCTTTTTTCTGATCATGATGGCCAGCAACTGCAAGGCAGCCAGTACGCCGTCTCCGGTGGTGTTGTGATCGAGAAAAACCAGGTGGCCCGATTGTTCGCCGCCAAAATTGCAGCCCTGTTTACGTAACATTTCCACCACATAACGATCCCCCACCTGGCAGCGGAGCAGGCTTCCTCCCATGCGCTGCATAGCCACTTCCAGTCCCATATTACTCATGACCGTGGCCACCAGTGTCTTTTTGCGCAGTTTTCGCTGGTGCAGCAGCTCCTGGGCGCAGATGGCCATGATTTGGTCGCCATTGACAATGTTGCCTTTTTCGTCACAGACAATGAGCCGGTCGGCGTCGCCATCCAGGGCGAGGCCGATATCCGCTCCCAGCTCTCGCACCTTTCGTGCCATTTCTTCAGGATGGAGGGCGCCACAGTCTTGATTGATATTGGTGCCGTTCGGTGCTGTCCCAAGGGTGGTTACCTGGGCACCAAGTTCGACAAAGACGTGGGGGGCCACCTTGTAGGCTGCACCGTGGGCACAGTCAAGGACAATGTGGAAGTCGTCCAGCGCGTACTGTTTGGGAAAGGTGTTCTTCAAAGCAACAATGTAGCGGCCACTGGCGTCATCCACCCGAACAGCCCGGCCCACCTCTTCGGCAATCGGTCTGTGGGCTGTCATTTTGTGTGAAACGATCAGCCGTTCGATTTCAGCCTCTGTGGCATCTGGCAGTTTGAAGCCATCTGCCGAAAAAATTTTGATTCCGTTGTCCTGAAAAGGGTTGTGCGAAGCGGAAATAACCACCCCGGCATCGGCACGCATGGAGGTGGTAATAAAGGCAATGCCAGGAGTGGGCAGGGGGCCCACCAGCAGCACGTTCACGCCCATGGAACAGATGCCGGCGGCCAGGGCGTTTTCTAGCATGTACCCGGAAAGACGCGTATCCTTGCCAATGACAATGCGGTTAGTCTTGCTGTTCTCCTTAACGATAAAGGCGATGGCTCGCCCAATCTGCATGGCGATTTCCGTGGTCATGGGTTCTATGTTCGCCACACCGCGTACGCCGTCTGTACCGAAAAGCTGTCTCATATTTTGTCTGTGTTTTGGATTAGTGTACCGTGGTCAGGCGGGCCTGCTCCGGTCGTACAGTGATAATGTTAATGGCCGTATGGTTGGGCAGACTGATCGCCTCCACCCGGATGGGTGCATAGCCTTTGTTGTCTTTTTCCGAGAAATTGACCGAGGCGCGAAACAGCATACTCAATTCAGGTGTTTCCCGCACCACTTTGGCCGGAATGTCCGCCTCCACACTGACCATGGCCGGTTCAACCCGGCCCGTTTTCTCGGCCTGCTTCAAATTGATGGGAATATAGTGCACAGTGCGCCGGGTCATGGGTTCCTTGATAAGGATTTCCGCTTCCACCACGGTTTCGCCAATAACTTGCAGCAGGGCTTCGTCTAAAAGCAGCTGAGCCTGTACAGTGCTCGTTTGGGTGAGCCCTTCCACATCAATGGTGGAGGTGTTGATGGATTGCACCTTGCCCAGAAGACTGAGCGGGCCGCTCGCCTTGATGAGTCCGGGCTTCAGGCGGATGCCTTCCAGGGAAAAACCAGGAGCAGGGTCACCTGTAGTCTTGGCCACCAGCGGAATGTTTTTTTCAATGAGTTGATCCACCAGCAGGGTAATGTTGGCTGGCTGTACGCGCTGTACTGTTACGCCGCGAGGGAAGGGGATGGATTCCGGTGTGTTTTGAATGACCACCGGTCCAGGTGAAGCGTTGGTCAGGTTTACCGGCCGGGAGATGTTTTGCTGTTGCAGCTCCTGCAGGAGGCGTTTGGGCCCGCGTACCGACACCTCCATATCCTTTTTATACTGATTGGCAATGATCATGGTGGCCGGGAGATTGCGCAGTTCCAGCGGTACAGTCATAACTATATCCACCTGATCTTCGGCAACAATACCGTACCACAGGGTAACCCCGATAAGCAGGGCCAGCAGTTTGAGCGGCCAATGCTGGAAGGGCAGGGTATAATCAGGTGTCTTGCTGGGCATCTGCACCTCCTGGATTCAGTTTCTTGGGCCTGCGTTTGTTTTTTTATGGGGCAGGAAAAGTGCCTTGAGGGTAGCGAGCAGTTGCGCCTCGTCTTTAAACGGCGTGATTCGACCATTGCGTGCCAGGGATATGGTTTGTGTTTCTTCCGAAACCACAATGATGACCGCATCTGTTTCCTCGGATAGGCCAAGGGCTGCGCGGTGACGGGTGCCGTAGCGTTTGTCGATGTTGGGGTTCTGCGACAGTGGCAGCAAACAGCCGGACGAGTGGATGCGGCGTTTGTTGATAATGACACCGCCATCATGCATGGGTGACGAGGTGTGAAAAATGGCCAGCAGCAGTTCTGCCTGAACGCGGGCATCCAGCCGGAAGCCCCCTTCCAGAAAATCACGCAGGCCATTTTCCCGTTCCAGCACAATCAATGCGCCAAGGTGGCGCCGCGCCAACAGGGAGGCTGCCCGGACAACTTCCTCCAAATCGTTTTCCATGGTTGGGTTGGTGCGGAACAGGCGGGGCATACCCATACGGGTCAGGCCGCGCCGGATCTCTGCCTGGAAAAGGATGACAATCACTACCAAGAGGGAGCCCAGGAAGGTTTTGAGCAGGACCCGCAGAGTTTGGAGCTCGAAGTAGGCAGAAATGAAATACAATAGCAGGATGGAGCCGATACCCAGCACCATCTGGACGGCGCGAGTTCCCCGGATGAGTAGCAGGGTGCGATAGATCAGGTAGGAGACAATCAGGATATCGACAATATCCAGCAGCCGTATAGAGCGAATGGTTTCGAGCATGTCGTCTGTTGATGCCGCCTAATGAAAAGAGATGAGAAGATCTTTCTTTTTATGTAGCATGCTTGGGATCGAATGCAAAAAAAATAATGATGTACCATAGTAAAGCGTAAAGATATTTTTGATGGATAGGTCGCGCCAGTGCCGGCGCCAGTGTCTCTGGTCAACAGAATAGGAGAGGATATGAATGTAGGGCAACTGGTGGTGCAGACCCGCACGGTGCGCCGTTTTCAGCAGGAACGCCCAGTAGACGAGGCCTTTCTCCATGGTCTGATCGATCTGGCCCGTTTAAGTGGCTGCGCCCGCAACGCCCAGGCTCTGCAGTTCATGCCAGTGTACGATGCCAACCTGTGTGCGCAGATCTTTCCCCACCTGGCCTGGGCTGGATACCTCACCGACTGGAAAGGGCCGGAGTCAGGAGAACGTCCGCCAGCATATATTCTTTGTCTTGTCAATGAACACTGGCACAAGGGGCCGGATACGGAAATATACTGCGATGTGGGTATCGCAACCCAATCCATGCTGCTGGCTGCTGCGGCCAGCGGTGTTTTCGGCTGTCGCATCGGTGCATTCAGTCCGGCCCTGCATGGGCAACTGCGGTTGGCGGCAAATCATCGCATTGTGCTGGTGGTGGCACTGGGCTATCCTGCAGAGAAGGTGATTTTGGAGGAACTGCGTGCAGGTGGTGATATTCGCTACTGGCGGGATACGACTGGCGTACATCATGTTCCGAAAAGGCCTTTGCAGGATGTGCTGGTGTTGTCGCCCGACCCTGCATAAGATCTCACAAGATTTTTTTGCGTCTTGTATGGTAACCCTGCTCATTGTCTTTTCCCTGGTTACCTTTGTGGCTTCGCTGTTCGGCATACCCTGGCTGATCGGCCGTTTGGATACGGGCTATTTTCGTGCCTTTGCCTTGCGGGTGAAAAGGGGCGAACCTAAAGAAAGAACCGGTGCATTTTTTGTGTGGGCCCTTGTGCGCAACACCTGTGGCATGGTGCTCGTCGCTTTGGGGCTGGTCATGCTGGTCTTGCCGGGCCAGGGCTTGATCACCCTGGTTTTTGGCCTGTCTTTGTTGGATTTTCCGGGAAAGCCCAAGCTGCTGGCCTGGATTCTGCAAAGAAAAGCTGTGCAGAGGACCATGAACTGGATTCGGCGCAAACAGGGTAAGGACGAGTTTCTTTTTTTCTGATCCGCCTTTCCTTGTGCAGCCAGCCCTTTTTAAATCGGTCAATGTAGGGAGGTCCGGCCTTGCTTCTTGTGCCTGGAGACGCTTTCCGAGGCTTTATCCGGTGCTGAGCGAGGCAACCAACTGCCGGTGACCAGCGGGAAAGGGGTAACGTTGCAGTTCCTGTCTATTCACCCAGGCGAAGCGGGTGGCCGCGGTTAAACGGGGCTCTTGTGCCTGGCCGGCCTCCACCATGCTGCACAAAAAGCTGTGCAGGGTAACCCGGTAGCGGGTGTAGTAGTGGGTCACGGTTTGATAGGGTTTTTCCAACCGGGCCTGCCAGCCGGTTTCTTCCAGAATTTCTCGCAGCGCGCCCTGGGCCGGAGTTTCATCCGCTTCGAGCCGACCACCGGGAAACTCCCACAAACCACCCCAGATGTCGTTGGGCAAGCGTTGCTGGATATAAACCAGACCATTGTTTTCAATGATACCGCAGGCCATGACAATATCAATGCGCTCCGGCCGTTTAGTCAACACAGGGCGTAGCGCCACGGTATCTCGGCAATATGCCAGGCATTGCCCTTGCAGTGGGCACACCTGGCATAGCGGTTTTTTTGGGGTGCAGACCAGTGCACCCAACTCCATTAGCGCCTGATTGAAGGCGCGGGGAGATTCCTGGTCCAGATATAGCGTTGCCAGTTTCTGCACGGCCTTTTTGCCTGCCGCCGCCTTCACTGGTTTTTCCAGATCGTGCAGGCGGGCAAACACGCGCTCGACATTGGCATCCACCAGGGGGTAGGGCTGATTGAAACCAATGGAAAGGATGGCTGCCGCGGTATACGGGCCAATGCCCGGCAGGGCCAGCAGGCTGTGCCTGTCGGCTGGAATTTGGCCTGCATGCTCTGCCAGCAGGATTTTGGCGGTGCGGCGGATATTGTGCGCCCGGCTGTAATAGCCCAAGCCTTCCCAAGTCTTCAGTACCGCCTGTTCCGAAGCACGAGCCAGGCTTGCCACATTGGGGAATAATTCCATCCAGCGGATAAAGTACTGGACCACCCGTTCCATCTGAGTTTGCTGTCCCATGATTTCTGCAATCCAGACCTGATACGGATGATAATCCTGCCGCCAGGGCAGCGGTCGTTGGTACAGTGCAAACCATTTGAGCAGAAGGGCACGCATCTTGAGCAGGGTATCGGTGTCGGGCTGTTGGTTCATGGAAATTCTTTCTGGCGTATGGTTACACTCTGGAGTTTTATGTTTGGGTTGTGGATTGTGTCGTTTTTCCCTGTATCCCGAATGCATATGTGGTAGAAGAACGGCTCCACAATTCCTGATTCCCCTCTCCCTGCATACATAAATATGTCGGCTTCCCTTATTCGGCAACTCACAAGCCCCCGCATGCTGGTGGCCCTGTTCATGGGCTTTTCCTGCGGTTTGCCACTTTTGCTCACTGGTTCGGTACTACAGGCCTGGATGCGAGAAGAAGGCATTGACCTGCGGCTGATTGGCCTCTATGCCCTGGTTGGTCTACCCTACACCTGCAAGTTTTTGTGGGCCCCAATCTTCGATCGCTTCATCCCGCCTTTTCTCGGCCGCCGCCGCGGCTGGTTGCTGATGGCCCAGGTGGCCCTGGCGCTTGCTCTTATCAGGCTTGGTTACAGCGATCCGGCCAAAACCCCCTGGCTGGTCGCACTCATGGCCGCTCTGGTCACCTTTTTTTCCGCATCACAGGATATCGTGGTCGATGCCTACCGCCGGGAGGATTTACAAGACGAAGAACTTGGGGCAGGCAGTTCCCTCTATATCAGCGGTTATCGCCTGGGCATGCTTTTGGCTGGCGGCGGTGGGTTGATTCTGGCCGATCATATGCCGTTTTCCCAAGTGTATCTTGTGATGGCAGCCCTCATGGGTTTGGGTATGCTCACCACTCTGTTGAGTCGGGAGCCACCCTTGGAGCAGGGCGCGCCCCGCAATTTTCGAGAAAGCGTGGTAGAACCTTTTATCGACTATTTCCGCCACGACCGGGCGCTGCTGATTTTGCTCTTTATTCTCCTCTATAAAATCGGCGACCAGATGGCCAGTGCCATGACCACCCCTTTTTACCTGGATACCGGTTTTAGCAAGAGTGAAGTGGGGGCGGTGGTAAAGCTTTTTGGCACCTGGGCGGTAATCCTGGGCGGTGTGCTGGGCGCAGCCCTCATGCTGCGCATCGGTACCATTGGCGGTCTGTGGGTTTTTGGCATCCTGCAGGCGCTGTCCACTGCGGGCTTTGCTATTCTGGCCGTTGTTGGCCACAGTTTGCCCTGGCTTGCCGGGGTGATCGCCTTTGAAAACTTAAGTGGTGGCATGGGCACTGCCGCCTATGCCGCCTACATGGCCTCGCTGACCAACAAACGTTTCACTGCCACCCAGTACGCCT
Source organism: Desulfobulbus sp. (assembly GCA_040776885.1). Classification (GTDB taxonomy): domain Bacteria; phylum Desulfobacterota; class Desulfobulbia; order Desulfobulbales; family Desulfobulbaceae; genus Desulfobulbus. The sequence continues at coordinate 230,052 of JAXGZR010000004.1, forward strand.
TGCTCACCAGCATCATGGGCATCCCCAGAGTTGTCGCTTCCGCACCCACAGGCTGGATGGCCGAGGTGATGGGCTGGCCGTTTTTTTTCCTGGCCTGTACGTTTTTTGCTGTGCCGGGTCTGCTGCTTTTGCCCCTGATTACCTCAGGCCGCATAGGGTATGCAGACAAGGGTTAAGGCCCTTTGCCTGCGCGGATTAAGCGGTTGTCTTCTGCCGCTTCTGTTGTACAGTGTGGGTATGTTTTCGAGTCGTTATTGGTAGAGGCTTACCGGAGTTTCCACGCAGGAGTAGAATGTTTATGATTGTTCCAGCCCAGCAGGCTAGCCCCATCAGCATCTATAACACGCTCAGTCGCCGCAAGGAGCCTCTTGTTCCATTGGAAGAGGGGCACGTAAAGTTGTATGTCTGCGGGATCACCTCGTATGACTACTGCCATATCGGCCATGCCCGTTCAGTTTTGGTCTTCGACATGGTGGTACGCTATCTGCGTTATCGCGGTTATACCGTTACATTTATTAGAAATTTTACTGATATAGACGATAAAATTATTGATCGCGCCCACAAGCAACAGGTGGAAGCGGCTGCGCTGGCCCAGCGTTTTATCGATGAGTTTTATGTGGACATGGATGCGCTCGGTGCTCTGCGGCCAGACAAGGAACCCCGCGCCACCGGCCATGTGGCCGAGATGCTTACCCTTATTCAGGAGTTGATGGATAAGGACATGGCCTATGCTGCTGGTGGAGACGTGTATTACCGGGTGGAGCGTTTCCCTGAATACGGCCGTCTTTCCGGCCGGAGCCTGGAAGACATGCAGGCTGGAGCCAGGGTGGAGGTGAATACCAATAAGCAGCATCCCATGGATTTTGTTTTGTGGAAAGCGGCAAAACCAGGCGAGCCGCAGTGGGACAGCCCCTGGGGACCAGGGCGACCAGGCTGGCACATTGAATGTTCTGCCATGAGCAGGAAGTATTTGGGCGATGTCTTTGATATCCATGGTGGTGGTAAGGATCTGATTTTTCCCCACCATGAAAATGAAATAGCCCAGAGCTGTGGCGCCACGGGCAAGGATTTTGCCAGGGTATGGATGCACCATGGTTTTGTGACTATCCGCGACGAGAAGATGTCGAAATCGTTGGGTAATTTTCTTACCATTCGGGAAATTTTAAAAAAATATCATCCCGAGGTGCTGCGTCTCTTTATTTTTTCCGCCCATTACCGCTCGCCCATTGATTTCAATGAGGCTGCCCTACAGGATGCGCAGGCAGGGCTTGAACGGCTCTACAGCTGTGTGCAGCGTCTTGAGGCCCTGCCCCAACACGGCACTGCAGGAGCAGCTTGCATCACCACCCAGGAGGCCGAGCATATCGCTGCATTGCACGACCGTTTCCAGGGGGCCATGGATAATGACTTCAACAGCGCCCAGGCCATTGGTTACCTCTTTGATGCAGTCAAGCAGTTGAACCAACTGGCAGACCGACTGCCCGACCAGGCAGCGACAAGTGATTTGAACCTCTTGCATGCAGCTGCGGCAGATCTACGCATTCTTGCCGATATCCTCGGTCTGTTGCAGATGCCTGCCTGGGAAAAGGACAGTAGCCAGAGCAGCGATCGTCTGGCAAAATTGGGCATCAGTGAAGGGGAAATTGCCACACTCATCGAAGAGCGTGCCCAGGCCAGGGCAGCGAAGAACTGGGCTGCCTCTGATGCCATCCGTGATTCCCTGTTGGCCCGGGGAATTGCCCTGAAAGACGGTCCCAAAGGCACCCATTGGGAGTTTGTTCAATAGGGAGTGTGTTTAATATAATGGGAGGATGTGGAAATGAGCCGCGCGCCAGTTGCCTCTGACCGATTTTATCCCGCTGATCCGGCGCAACTCAAAAGCGAGGTGGCGTATTATACCTCACAGCAGGCTGCGCTGGAACGCCAGCAGGTCTTGGCCGTGGTTCTTCCCCATGCCGGGTACATGTATTCCGGAGCGACCGCAGGTAAAACCTTGGCCAGGGTGGAGGTGCCCCCAAGCGTGCTTGTCCTTGGTCCCAACCATACGGGCATGGGCGCAGCCTGTGCGCTCAGTCCGGATGATTGGCGCATCCCAGGCGCTGAAATTCCCAGAAACCAGGAACTGGCCAAGGCCCTTCTGCATCACTCTTCCCTTGTGGAGGAGGATAGCCGTGCTCATCAACGTGAACATTCCATCGAGGTGCTGCTACCCTTTTTGCAGTATGCCCAGCCCAAACTCCGCGTAAGCGCCCTTTGCCTTGGCCAGCTCTCCTTTGCGCAGTGTCACCAGCTTGCCCAGGACGTGCACCAGGCGGTGCAGACCTATGGCCAACCAACTCTCTTGGTGGCCTCGACAGACATGAATCATTTTGCTTCTCGTGAGCAGGGCAGTCGCAAGGATCAGCAGGCCATAGCCCGTATACTCGCCCTGGATGCACAAGGTCTTTTTGATACGGTGCGAACGCAGCATATTTCCATGTGCGGGGTACTGCCGGTGACCGTGGCCCTGCTCTTTTCCCTTGCCCATGGGGCCAGTAAGGCCGAATTGGTGCACTATACCGATTCCGGTGCAGCCAGCGGTGCCACTGATCAGGTTGTGGGCTACGCCGGTTTTATTCTGTCATGAAACACTGATGCTTTTATAGATGCTTTTTTGGACAAGCAGTTTTTTGGAAGACCGGAAAACCGATGGAGCGAAGGGCTCGAAGAAAGGTGCTGGCAATCATTGGGAGTTCCCTGGTTGTCAGGGTGTGATCATCATCTGCACACCGTTTAGTTGAAAAGACCGTTTTTTTGAATGGAGGAAGATCAATGCAACGGTATCTGTGGATTTGGCATTGTGCCCTGTTGGCTCTGTGTTGCTTACTCCTGCCTACCCCTGCGCGGGCCGCTACCAGTATTATCGTGGATGAGCCGGGTTTTTATGGCCGCTTGGATTTGGGTGGTTTCCCTTCGCCCCGGTTGCTCTATCCCCAGGCGCTCATTATAGACCGGGTTGCCACTCCGCCTGCACCGGTCTATTTGCGTGTGCCACCCGGGCATGCCAAAAATTGGGCCAAGCACTGCCACCGCTACAATGCCTGTAGACAGCCGGTCTTTTTTGTGGATGAAACCTGGTACAATGATGTGTATGTGCCGCGCTACCGGGAGATGCATGCCCGGCCTGGTCCGATGCGACAGCATGTTGGGCCATCCCCAGGTCAGAGGCCGGTTAACAGCCTGTTGAAAAACTCACCAGTCAGGGCATAATAGGAAAGCTGAATAGCAGGTTGATATTTTTACGGAGATTGTCATGAGTCTTGGCCGGCGCAAGGAACAGCAGCGCAGCATGTGGCTTTCGTATGATCAGTTTCCCCAAAGCAAGGGGCATGTCTTTTATGAGCGGCTGCAGAAAATCCTGCGCCAGGGCGGCTTTGACAGCCACGTCGAAAACCTGTGTGCTCCGTTCTACGCCGAAAAGCTCGGCCGCAAATCTATCCCGCCGGGCCGCTATTTCCGCATGCTTTTGATCGGCTATTTTGAGGGCATCGACTCGGAGCGCGGCATCTGCTGGCGCTGCAGCGATTCCCTGTCTTTGCGCGAATTCCTCGGCCTTGCACCCACCGAAACCGTGCCCGATCACTCCTCTTTGTGCCGTATCCGCCAGCGCCTGCCGCTTGAAGTCCATCACGAAATGTTTGTCTTTGTGCTCAAGCTTTTGGAGCAGGCCAACCTGCTGGGTGGAAAATACCTGGGAATCGACGCCTCGACCATGGAGGCCAATGCAGCCATGAAGAGCATTGTACGCAGGGACACGGGCGAGACCTATCAGGAGATGCTTGAGCGATTGGCTGAAGAAAGCGGCATCAAAACGCCAACTCAGGCCGAGCTTGTGGCCTTTGACCGCAAGCGCAAGGGGAAGAAAGCCTCTAACAAGGAGTGGCAATCGAGCACGGATGAGGAGTCTTGCATAGCCAGACTCAAGGATGGCCGCACGCACATGGCGTACAAGCCCGAGCATGTGGTTGATCTGGAATCTGGAGCGATAGTTGCTGCGGTGATACATCCTGCGGATCAGGGCGATACCAAGACTGTTGCGGACACGCTTACAGATGCTCAGGCCAAGCTGTGTGCGATCAGGGAGGAGGAAGAAGCGCCCGGTATTGACGAGCCCTTTGATCTGGTGGCGGATAAGGGCTATCATAGCCGGGAGGTCTTGAAAAGTTTGCCGGATTGTTGCCGCAGCCGGATCAGTGAGCCGAAAGCAAAGGGACATTTGCGCTGGTATGGCGATATAAAAGCGCGGGCAGCGGTGTACGGGAACCGTACCCGGCTGAAATCCTGCAAGGGCAAGGCGCTTTTGCGTGCGCGGGGCGAGAAAGTGGAGCGCAGTTTTGCCCTTTGCCTTGACCGGGGCGGTATGCGCCGCAGTTTTTTGCGGGGGATCGAGAATATAGAGAAGCGCTACATCATCCATGTCGCCGGGTTCAATTTGGGGGTACTGCTGCGCGCATTATTCGGTTTGGGCACGCCCAAAGGCCTGGCCGATGCACCGGCATGGCTGATTTTTGCCCGCATCGGCGAGTTGGGCCTGCTCATATTGGTCATTTGGGTGCCAAATGCCACCGAACAGCCGGATTATCCCATAATTGTCTGCATCGGCTGGCAAATCTGACAACCAGCCGTTGTTTACGGTATTCAAAACTGCGGATTATTCAACGGGCTGTTAAGGTGAAGGAGCAAAAAAAGGCCGTGCAGGTCAAGGCAGCGCCTGGCCAGGCCAAGGTGAAGGCCAACCAGGGCAACAGTGGCAATGCTAATCGTGGCAAGGGCAGAGGCAACAGCAACGCCAACCCGGGTAAGGGGCCACACAAATAAAAAACCGACCTGGTGCTGGGCCGGGTACAAGACATCTGGATGTGGTTTGAAATAAGTTTGCTTAAGTTTGCTTAGTCAGCACTGTATCGGCAGGCAGCCGGCCATAACCATGCAGGGTGCCATGCAGGGTGATGTGGTATTTTTTTTCTGCTGCCTTGCTGATTTCCACCAGGGCAAATAGGTTGTCCTGCTGCGCGTCAAAGCCTTCGGTCTTGCTGGTCGCTGCCCAGACACACTCATCGTGCACCCCCATGTTACCATGCAGCACAATATAGTGAATGCCCTTGAGATGGGCATAACTGCCCTGGTGGTCATGACCTGAAATCACCGCCAGAACCTGGCCATCATCTTCCAGCAGTTTGCCACACTGCAGCTGCACTGAAAGGGAAACTTTCTCTACCTGCGTCGGTGGCGCTGCTCCAGGGCGAGCAGGGTGTGTTTCATGTCCAGGCCGCCGCCAAAACCGGTGAGCGCTCCGGATGCGCCGATGAGTCGATGGCAGGGGATGATGATCCCCAAAGGATTGGCATGGGCTGCTCCGCCCACGGCCCTGGCCTTGTTGCGGCTGCCAAGGGCCGCCGCCACGTTGCCATAGCTGCGGGTTTCCCCATAGGGTATGGTCTGCAGCTGCTGCCAAACCTGTCGCTGAAAGGCTGTGCCGCCCAGGGAGATGGGCAGGTTGAAATCGTGGAGGCGGCCATCGAGGTAGGCCAGCAGTTGGCCGGCTGCCTCTTCCAGAAGGGGCAGGTGCACTGCAATGGCAGTTTCGGAAGCAGCAGAATTGTTGAAGCTTGTCTCATGTTCCTTGGGGAAGAGCAGGGCACAAAGCCCTGTGTTGTCTGCCTGCAGGGTGAAGGTGCCCAAGGGGGTCGACTGGTACAGGGTGCTAGTTGGCATGGTGGGCAAGGGCTCAGTTTGGAATGGGAATCGCTTGGCTGCGCACCAGCCCCAGCAGCTGCTCTTCCCAGGCGCATTGTTGGGCAAGGACCTGGTTGGCAGCGCTGTTCAGGGCTTGTTTTTCTGTGGAGAGCAGCTGTTCTTGTAGTTGGCGACAGTAGTAGTTGAGGCAGAAAATCGGTTTGACTATAAAGAGGCAGCCGTTGGGGCCGAGGAAACAGCAGGCATCCTGAGGGTGCTCCTGTGCCTGGATGGAGGCGCCCAACAGCAGGTTGAGGACCATCAGCGGGACATCACTGTTGGCTGCCATGGAAGCACTGCAACATCCTCCACCGGGTCTGGTGGCGCAGGCGCGGCAGATATTGCCCAGCTGCATATGCTGCATGCGCTCGGCCAATACGCCTGCTGCCCGCTGGAGTTCCGGCAGCAGGTGGACCAGCGGAGCTGTTCTTGCATTGTGTTCCTGCAGCCAGCAGGCAAGAGCTCGGGCGCGCTCCAGCTGCAGCACGGGATTGCCCGTATAGAGCCGCGACAACAGTACCTGTGGTTGGGGTTGACTGCTCATCGTGCTTGTGCCTCCTGCATGAAGGCGCCCCAGATGGGGGCTGCGCTTTGGCCGCCGCCTTCGCCTGCGCCCAAGGATTCTCCTTGGTCGTGTCCCACCCAAACACCGGTAGTAAGGCCAGGGATGGAACCAACAAACCAGGCATCGGCATTGTTGTCAGTGGTACCGGTTTTGCCGCTTGCCCCTTTGATACCGGCGGCCTGCCTGCCGGTTCCCCGCTGCACCACCTGGATGAGGGATTCATGCAACCAGTGGGCGGTTGCCGATGATAGTGCCTGTTCCAGGGGTGCTTGCGGCCAGGGGCGGACACGGCCGCTGGCCTCGCGCACGCTGGTGATGGCCACAGGCGCATGCAAGAGACCTTCGTTGGCAAAGGCGGTGTAGGCGCAGGTCAACTCCAGAAGTGAGAGGGGGGAAGAACCTAGGGCCAGGCTGTAATCCGTCTGCAAGGAGGTACGGATGCCCAGACGCTGGGCAAGAGCCAAGAGCGGTGGAAAACCGGTAATCCTGAGCAGGCGCACAGCCGCCACATTGCTGGAAATGACCAGGGATTGACGCAGGCTGATGCTGCCGCGGTAGTTGTCGCCAAAGTTTTTTGGCTTCCACACTGTGCCGTTTTCCAGAGTCAGGGAGAGCGGCCGGTCGGCAACGGAACTGTTGGCAGCCACGCCCTGTTCCAGGGCCGTGGCATAAAGGATGGGTTTGAAGGCCGAGCCTGGTTGGCGTAGGGCCTGTACTGCGCGGTTGAACTGGTTGCGGTTGAAATCGGTGCCGCCGATCATGGCCACGATTCTGCCGCTGACCGTATCCAGAGCCACCAGCGCCGCCTGGGGTGCCATCCTGCTTGGCTGGCGCTGGGCCACTTTGTCCACTCCCTGTAACAGGGCGCGCATGGCTGCCTCTTGCAGGTGGCCATCAACCGAGGTGGACACCTGTAGCCCTCCTCTGAGGATCTCTTCACTACTGTAGCGTTGTTCCAGTTGGCTACGGATGTAGAGTGCAAAAAAGCCGTTTAAGGACCGTTTCCAGCGGTTGGTCAGGGTCAGTTCGCGGGTAAAGGCCTGATGCGCCTCTTGGGCAGTGATGATACCATCTTCGGCCATACGGTTGAGCACATAGCGTTGCCGGCTTTTGGCTGCCTGAAAATTCTTGAGCGGCGAATAGTTGCTAGGCGATTGGGGCAGGCCTGCCAGTAGCGCGATTTCCGCCAGATCAAGGGCACGTGCATGCTTGCCAAAATAGGTGAGTGCTGCTGCCTCCACCCCGTATGCGCCCTCCCCCAGATAAATTTCATTGAGGTAGATGGAAAGGATATCTTCCTTGCTCAGCGCCCTTTCCAGACGGTAGGAGAGAAAGGCCTCGGTGAGCTTGCGGCTGTAGGTCTTTTCCCGGCCCAGAAGCAGTGCCCTGGTAACCTGCTGGCTGATGGTGGAACCGCCCTGGCTACGGCTTCTGGAGAGCAGGTTGTTGATGGCTGCCCGTACAATCGACCAGCTGTCCACTCCACCGTGTTCCCAGAAACGACCGTCTTCCGCCGCGACAAAGGCCTTGGGTAAAAGTGGCGGCATCTCCTGGTAGGGCAAGAGCAGCCTGAATTCAGTGGCAAGTACATCCAACGGTTCCCCGTTGCGGTCGAGGATCAGGGTCGCCCTGGCTGGCTGATAGTCGGCCACGGAGTTGATCACCGGCAGATTCAAGGAGAGAAACCAGGCCAGCAGCGAGCCAATGAGCACAAGACTGGCTGCGCTGGTCGCCAGAAGCAGGCGTGCCAGGTGCTGTTCCGTGAGGACGCGGCCTTGGCGGAAGCCCGGAGGGATGTGGCCTGGTTGGCCTGTGTTGTGTGGAAAGGGACCAGTGGACAAGAGCGAAAAGAAGCAGTAAGGTACCATCCCGTGTGGTAGCGGGACGCTTTAATTTTCGAGATACTACGCTGGCTTGTTCTGTTGTTTTTGTGCGCTTGAAGCGCATGGTTTGCAGTTATTTGTACGCTGCGCCCATTGCGTTTGGACCATAGATTTCTTGTAGCATGCTTTGCAGTTCTTGGCATCTTTAATATCAATGTGCTGGCTGAGAAGGCCGAGGTCGTTGCGTGTCTCGCATACGCTTACTTTCAGAACAGGTTGCCAACCAGATCGCTGCCGGTGAAGTGGTGGACCGTCCAGCCGCGGTGGTCAAGGAACTGGTGGAAAACAGCCTGGACGCCGGTGCGACCCGGGTGGATATCGAGGTGGAAGGCGGTGGCGTGGGTCTTGTACGGGTGAGCGATGATGGCGAAGGTATGGACAAGGACGATGTACTCCTCTGCCTGGAGCGGCACGCCACCTCCAAGCTGCGGGAAGCGGTGGAACTGCAGGATATCCGTAGTTTGGGCTTCCGCGGCGAAGCCCTGCCCAGCATTGCCTCGGTTTCCTGGTTGACCATTCTTTCCCGGCAACGGGGCCAGCCCCTGGGCACCAGGGCCGAGGTGCGCCATGGTGTGCTCAGCAGTGTGCGTGAGCAGGGTTGCAGCATGGGCACGGTGATGGAGGTACGACAGCTGTTCGCCAACATGCCTGCCCGCAAGAAGTTTCTAAAATCCCAACGCACCGAACTCTTTCACATGGAAGAGGCGGTGAAGAATTTGGCACTGGTGCATCCGCATTGCGCCTTTGCTCTTCGTGTGGAAGGTCGCAGCGTTCTGCATTGTCCGTCAGGGGAGAGTCAGGCAGACCGAATGCGCCGCATATTTCGTTATCAGGATGTGCTCATTCCCCTGCATGCCCCACAGGATGAAGATGCCGGGCCAGGCGAGTTTAGCAGGGATGGCGGCATCCGGATTACGGGCTATTTGCTCTTGCCTGAAAAGGCCCCGGCACGCACAGCCAGGCTGCGCCTTTTCGTCAACCAGCGGGCAGTGCAGGATGCCATGCTCCGCCATACAGTACGGGAGGCCTTGCAGGGGCATCTCATGCGGGGATATTTGCCGGCAGGTATGCTCCATGTGCATGTGCTGCCAGCAGAGGTGGATGTGAATGTGCATCCGGCTAAGCGCGAGATCCGTTTTAAAAGTACCGAGGTCGTGCGCCGTCTGGTGGCTGCTGCGGTCACTGCAGCCCTGGAGCGACAGGAGCAGAGCCTGCGGGAAAATCTCTTTGCCCCTGCATCCGCAGGAGCGAAACAGGCATATCCGCACAGTATAGGCAGGACAACATATACCAGTCAGGAACAGCCGACACGCTCCGCACTTGCCAGCGCCGAGCCGCAGCCGCTGGGTGGGTTGGGCGGAATGACGGATTTCGCCCAGCAGGGAACTGGTCGTTCTGTTCAGGGCCAAGTTCAAGCTGTTGCCTGGGATGATGCAGTTACTGGGCAGTCTGTCGAACAGGCAGCAGGGGCTGATCTGGAGCAGCAGGGTTTTTCCGGGTTGAGGCCCATTGGCCAGCTTTTTTCCCTGTACCTGCTCTGCGAGCGGCAGGGACAACTGGTGGTTATTGATCAACACGCAGCCCACGAGCGTATTTTATATGGCCGCATGGTGCAACACTACCTGTCTGGGCAGGCACCCGGACAAAGACTGCTTTTCCCGGTAACCATCGAACTAGAGCCAGCCTTGCACGAGACCTTGGAGGCCCGCCAAGAGGAAGTGGCGACCATGGGCTTTGTCCTTAACTTTTTTGGTGATCATACCTGGGTCATCAAGCAGGTACCTGCCTTGAGCAGCGGGCTGGCTGCAGAGGTTGTGTTGCAGGAGGTGTTGACCACCTTGGATTCTGCGCCACTTGCCGCCCAGGATGGTCGGCTGTCGCCTGCCATGGAGGCGGTGTTTGCCAGCCTGGCCTGCAAGGCGGCCATCAAGGCGGGGAATCGACTGGCAACCCAGGAAATGCTTGATCTTTTGGCCCAGATGGAGGCAAGTGATATCTTTAGCCGTTGCCCACATGGTCGGCCGGTACTCAAGATTTTCAGTGCTGCTGAGGTGGAAAAATGGTTCCATCGTCATGGCAGCTAAACAATACGCAATGTTTGATTTGCGATGCCTAAACCAGGTTGTTGCATGCAGAAGAGAAGAAGATCGCCGGTGCATATTCGTGTGCCAGTGGCACAGAAACCGGGTCAGGTGTTTCGTGGCCTCAAAGGCAGGGGCAGTTATCAGCGCCAGCGACTGAAAAAGCAATTACGACGAGAAGTACAAGAAGGGCGGGGAGATGAGTAGGGGCTACAGTTTGGGGGCCGGAGCAGCGTGCTGTGGTGTCTTTCTTTTACCATTTTTCCGGTTTTACTTGTGGGAGCGCGTCTGTTTTTTTATTGTCCATTAGTGTAGAGATTTTTTTGAATAGACAACAAGGTAGGTGATAATGCTTGGCGAGGGAGTGAAGTTGATGGTGCTTGGCATGGGGGTTGTTTTTGTTTTTTTAACCCTTTTGGTCGTAGTTATACAGATTAATGCCAGATTGCTCCGCGGTGTAACCGCGCGGGAAATGGGGGAGCCTTTAAATTTACGTGCGAATCCACGTACGGAAAAAAGGAAGCAGATGGCACCGTCCAAGGAGAAGGAGGGACAGGCAGAAGAGAAGCGGCGTCTGGTGGCAGTTATTGCCGCTGCCGTGGCAACGCACCGGGCAAAACAACAATGAAATGATGGTGTGTTGGTCGCTTGGGGTAACTGTTTTCATTTAGAGCAACCGATGTGCATTCAGAAAGGAGAGGCGTTATGGGCAAGGTTTCACGATACAAGATCCAGGTGGACGGGATTACCTATCGAGTGAGCGTGGAGGATGAAAGCGGTGAGGTGAGCGAAGTGAGTAGGGAGGTCTCGGCGCAGGAGGTAGAAGAGGCACAGGAACTACAGGAGGCCGAAGCGTCTGCACCTGCTGCTTCTGTATCTGGGCGTGAGCGTATCGCTGTAACCTCCCTTCTTCCTGGCAATGTCTGTGATGTGCTCTGCAAGGTTGGGGATGAGGTCAAGGTGGGCGACACCCTGTTGATGCTGGAGGCCATGAAAATGCAGTCGCCGGTGTATGCACCGGACGACGGTGTGGTCGATGCGGTGGAGATAAAAACAGGAGATGTTGTCCGTTCCGGACAGGCGCTGGTCTACCTAGCCTGAGCACTTTAACGTATAACGGGGACATGGGGGACGCAATGAAATATGCTGTTTCTATGCGGGCAGTTTTGCTCTTGGTGGCAAGCCTGCTGTGCGCTGATTTGGCCATGGCCGCCGTTTCTCCGGATGGGCAGGCTGCCATGCCGCCCATGCTGGATATGCTGCGCAGTTTTTTTACCTCGACCGGCTTGATGGGGTTTCTTTTTCCTGCAGACGGTGGCTGGGCAAACGGTATCGGCCGTATACTCATGATCGGGGTTGGCCTTGTGTTGCTGTATCTGGCCATTGCCCGTGAGTTTGAACCCCTTTTGCTCTTACCCATTGGTTTTGGCACCATATTAACCAACATTCCCATGGCCGGCATGAATGATCCCGGCGGTATGCTGCACCATATCTACGTAGTGGGGATCCAATCCGGTGCTTTTCCGCTGATCATCTTTATGGGCATTGGCGCATTGACCGATTTCGGGCCCATGTTGGCCAATCCCAAAACCGCCTTTCTCGGGGCTGCGGCCCAGTTTGGTATCTTTTCCACCCTGATTGGTGCACTGCTGCTCACCGATTTCGTCCCGGGTATCAGTTTTAATCTGCTGGAGGCCGCATCCATCGGTATTATTGGCGGGGCAGACGGGCCCACCGCCATTTTTCTGTCCAGCCAACTCGCACCGCACCTTTTGGGCTCCATTGCCGTGGCTGCCTATTCGTACATGGCGCTGGTGCCCATCATTCAGCCGCCGATTATGCGCGCCCTGACCACCGAATCTGAACGCCGCATCCGCATGGAACAGATGCGGCCAGTGGGTAAGGTGGAGAAGATTGTTTTCCCCTTGGTGGTGCTGGGACTCTGTGCCCTGCTCATACCTACGGCAGCACCATTGATCGGTTTTTTCATGTTTGGCAATCTCATGCGTGAATGTGGGGTGGTTAACCGTCTCAACGACACTGCCCAGAATGCTCTGCTCAACGCAGTGACTATTTTTCTCGGGCTTGGCGTGGGGGCACAGATGTCAGCCAGCCAATTTTTATCTGCCTCGACCCTTGGCATCCTTGTTCTGGGGGTTATTGCCTTCAGTATCGGCACTGCCTCTGGGGTGCTCATGGCCAAGTTGATGAACCTCTTCCCCGGGTCCAAGATCAACCCGCTCATTGGTTCGGCCGGGGTTTCGGCAGTGCCCATGGCCGCGCGGGTCAGCCACAAGCTGGGAATGGAGGCCGATCCCACCAATATGCTGATCATGCATGCCATGGGCCCAAATGTTGCGGGAGTTATCGGCTCGGCAGTGGCAGCCGGTGTGCTGCTCACCCTAAAGGGCCTTGCCGGTTAGGAGAAGGTGCACTGACCGGCCCTTCCACAGAAAGCAGGACAATGATGCGAAACAGGGGAGAACACAGGTATGGGAGGAGACATGGTGGCGGCAAAGGGAGATGACGAAAAATACTGCCGGGAATGTGGGACGCTCATTAAGGCAAAGGCGGAGATTTGTCCCAAGTGCGGGGTGCGGCAGCATCCACTGCCCGGCATGTTTTCCGGCACAGCACCCAATGGCAAGAACAAGCTGGCAGCTGCGCTCTTTGCCATTTTCCTGGGCGGCTTTGGTATCCACAAGTTCTACCTGGGTCGTATCGGCTGGGGCTTGGTTTACCTCTGCCTGTGCTGGACCTTTATTCCCTCTCTTTTGGGATTTATCGAAGGCATCATCTATCTGACCATGAGCGATGAGTCTTTTGTTCGTAAATACGGTCAGCTGTAGAAAGAGACATGAAGGGTGGCGGAGCTATGGATGGCATGGTGCGGATAGATAGATTGGACTCTGCCGAGGGTGGCGCGGCGGCACAGCGCCTCTGCAGTCGCTTGAGTGACGAGGCAGCCGACTGCCAGGGCACGGTGCGTGATATCCTGGCGCAGGTGCGCCAGGAGGGCGATGCGGCACTGTTGGACTACTGCCGCCGTTTTGACGCGCCCAGCATGGAGCTGGGAGACTTACAGGTGAGTACGGCGGAATTTGCCGAGGCAGAAGGCCAGGTCGACAGCGGTCTGCGGGCAAGTATTACCTTTGCTGCCGAGCGTATCCGCAGCTTTCACGAGCGGGAACTACCCGATTCCTGGATGCTCACCCGGGAGGAGGGGATTATCACCGGACGACTGGTGCGGCCAGTGGATGCGGCGGGCCTTTACGTGCCTGGTGGTCAGGAGGGTTCGACTCCACTGGTTTCCTCGGTACTGATGAACGGTATCCCTGCAGGTATAGCCGGGGTGCGGCGGCGGGTGATGGTGACTCCGCCCAACCGGGAAGGCAAGGTGCATCCCGCCCTGCTGGTGGCGGCCCGCACCATTGGCATCAACGAGGTCTACAAGCTGGGCTCGGCCTGGGCCATTGCCGCCCTGGCCTTTGGCACAAAACGCATTGCACCGGTGGAGGTGATTGCCGGGCCAGGCAATCAGTATGTGGCAGAGGCCAAGCGCCAGGTCATGGGCCGGGTACGCATCGATATGCTGGCCGGGCCAAGCGAGGTGCTGATCGTGGCTGACCAGTCTGCCAACCCTGTCTTGATCGCTGCTGATATGCTGGCCCAGGCCGAACACGATCCGCAGGCCCTGGCCCTGGCCATTGTGTGCAGTGCGGCGCAGGCAGAGGCGGTGCAGCAGGAGTTGGCCCGTCAGTTACCCAGCTTGGGCCGGGCGGGCATAGCCCGTAAATCCTTGGAGGAGTACGGGCATATCTTTATTGCAGAGACTGTTGAGGCAGCCATTGCGCTGGCCAACGAGATTGCCATTGAACACCTGGAACTGCATCTCGCTGATCCCTGGCACTGGCTGCCCGCCATTCGCCACGCAGGCGCGGTTTTCCTCGGTCATTACAGCCCCGAGGCTGCCGGCGACTATGTGGCTGGACCCAACCACGTGCTACCCACCATGGGCACAGCCAAGATGGCCTCGGCCCTGGGAGTGGAGACCTTTCTCAAACAGATTTCCCTTATCCACTACACTCCTGAGGCGCTTCAAGGCGATGCTGGACATATCCGTTTGCTGGCAGAACTCGAAGGACTGGATGCCCATGCCAGATCGGTGTTGTTGCGTCTGAATGAAGGTTGAGAGCCTGCTGGCAGATGGTGCGGCAGCCCTCGCCTTTCCACTGAGCAGTGATCAGCTCGAACGGCTTGTCCACTACCATGCCGAACTGAGCAGGTGGATGCGCCGTATCAACCTGGTGGCCCGGGAAACCAGTGCTGAACAGCTCGTTGAGTTGCATTTCCTTGATTCCTTGACCATGGCTCCGCTGGTGCTGGGGCACCCAGCCCAGTGTCTTCTGGATATCGGCAGTGGTGCAGGCTTTCCAGGTTTGGTGCTGGCCGCCCTTTTTCCCACGGTTCCCGTTACCTTGCTGGAACCGCGCCAGAAACGGGCAACCTTTTTGCGTCATGTGGTGCGCCTGCTGGCCCTGGACCAGGTACAGGTTGTCGAGGAGCGGGCTGAGCAATTCAGTGGGAAAGAAAGTCGCATCTACAGCCATATCACCGGTCGGGCCGTGGCTGACCCGGCAACGTTTCTGTACCTGGCCGAGCCCTTGGCTGCCCCGGATACCGAGGTGGTACTCTTCCTTGCCCGCCAGCAAAGTCTGGCTGCCCTGCCGCAGGAACTGCAGCTACGCTGGTGCTTGCATGCCCAACAAGAGGTGGAGCTGCCCTTTTCCCGTGCGCCCCGTTTTTTGGCCAGTATGCGCCGGATAGGCAGCGTATCTGCTGTAACACCCCACTCCGGGTTTCCTCCCAACGGCTCTTAACGGGCCAATCACCAATCTACCCCTGTGCCCAACTGGTTGCAGGTATTTACCTGAATCAAGACTTGTCATTCTGAACCTTGAAATACATGTCATATGATGACAGGTGTTTTTGGGTAACATAGAGGTGTACGGTTTGCCATGTTCCCCAGCTTGGCAGCCAAACCCCTTTATTGTACACCAGCAGAGTAAACACCCCACAGGAGCGCATACATGGCTGGTGGAATGTCTGGAAATTTGTTATAATTCCCACTTACACTTTGCCTTTCATTTGCCCAAGGAGTCATGCGTGAAGAAAATAGCAGTTCTGCCCGGAGACGGCATTGGCCCGGAGGTGGTGGCCGAGGCCATCAAGGTTCTGGATGCGGCGCAGCAGCGCTTTGGTTTTTCCCTGCAGTATAACTACGCCGATGTTGGCGGTATTGCCATTGACCTGCATGGCGAAGCCCTGCCCAAAGACACCTTGGCGCTCTGCGAGGCAGCCGACGCCATCTTATTCGGTTCGGTGGGTGGGCCCAAATGGGAGAGCCTGCCTCCGGCCAAGCAGCCGGAACGGGCTGCACTGTTACCCCTGCGCAAGCATTTTGATCTGTTTTGTAACTATCGCCCGGCCAGGGTGTTTGCTCCTCTGGCTGCTGCTTGCCCCCTGCGCGCCGATATCGTGGGTGCTGGTTTTGATATTTTGGTAGTCCGGGAACTGACTTCAGGCATCTACTTTGGCCAGCCCAAGGGCAGGGAAGGCAGTGGCGCAAACGAGCGCGCCTGGGACACCAAGGTGTATACCCGTGCCGAGATCGAACGTATCGCCCACATGGCCTTTGGCGCAGCGCGTTTACGGCGGGGCAAGGTCACCTCGGTGGACAAGGCCAATGTCCTTACCAGCATGGTGTTCTGGCGTGAGGTGGTGAATGAGGTGGCGCGTGGCTACACGGATGTGGAGCTCAACCACATGTACATCGACAACGCCACCATGCAGTTGGTGCGCGACCCGCACCAGTTCGATGTGCTGCTCTGCGGCAATATGTTTGGCGATATCATTTCAGACGAAGCGGCCATGATCACCGGCTCCATGGGCATGCTGGCCTCGGCCAGCATAAATGGCAGCAAATTCGGCCTGTATGAACCGGCGGGTGGTTCAGCCCCGGATATTGCCGGCCAAAACACGGCCAATCCCTTGGCGCAGATACTTTCGGCCGCGCTTATGCTGCGCTACAGTCTGCACGAGGAAAAGGCGGCCAGCGCTATTGAGGCTGCAGTGGAACAGGTGCTGGCCCAGGGTATCATGACCTTTGACATTGCCATGCCAGGCATCACGCCAGTGGGTACCAATGCCATGGGTGATGCGGTGGCCATGGCCCTTGGTAAAATTTGACATGGCTTGACAGGTTTTCATGCACTACTGCGGGCGCAAACAACCCATCATCATTGCCAATCGCGCCAGCCGGGAGATGGCAGCCCAGGTGGCTCCGCTCTTGGGCCTGGAACTGACCGAGATGGATATCCGCGAGTTTGCCGACGGGGAAATCTACCATGCCTTCCCCTGCAGCCTGAGCGGACATGACTTGATTCTGATCGCTGCAACGCCGGATGACAGCAGCTTCCAGGAGTTGTTGGATTTGATCGCCGGCGCCCGTTACTGGAACGCGCTCAGCGTCAATGTGGTCATTCCCTATCTGGGCTATTCCACCATGGAACGGGCCAAACCGGAATCCGGCGAGATTCCCAAGGGGATTACCCGTGCCCGGCAACTTTTCCGCGCGCGACCGGATTATGTGGCCTTCATCGACCTGCACGATGAGGCGGTCATGCATACGCATTCCGGCGAGGTGCGTATTCGTCATTTGTGGACGGAGCGTCTGGCAGCAGAAGAGATCCGCAAGTTGCACTGCGGAACGAGCGGAATAAACGAAAGCATGGTGCTGGTTTCGCCGGATTATGGCTTTTCCAAGCGGGTGGGTAGACTGGCCAGCCTGCTTGACTGCCCGCACACTGCAGCCAACAAGGATCGCTACGGCCAGGATAAAACCATTGTTGGCCAGCTGTCCAGTGTGCTGCAGGGTCGCACTGCCATCATTTGCGATGATATGATCCGCACCGGCGGCTCCATGCTGCAGACAGTGGACCGCTGCCTTGAAGCTGGTGCCGTAGAGGTGCTGGTGATGGCTACACATCTGGTGCTGGCCGGCGAGGCCAGGCAGGCCTTTATCGCCAAGGGCATCCGGCGAATTCTTGGTGCCAATACCTATCCGGGCAGGAAGAGCGACGATTTGCTCCAGGTGTTTTCCGTGGCACCACTGATTGCCGGGGAACTGAAAAATTATCTTGGTCTTGAGCCGAATATGGCTTGAACCAGTAGATACGGTAGAAACAAACAGGGAGAAGATATGCGTAAGGTGGCGATTGTTGGCTGGCGCGGCATGGTGGGTTCAGTGCTGATGGAGCGGCTGCGGCAGGAAGATGATTTTAAGGGCTTTGAAGCCTCTTTTTTTTCCACCTCGCAGGTGGGCCAGGCCGGGCCGGAGATCAATGGCAGGGTGTATGAGCTCAAAGATGGCAAGGATGCCAAGTTGCTGGCTGAAGCAGACATCATTGTCACCTGCCAGGGTGGCGACTACACGGCAGAGATGCATCCGCAGTTGCGGCGTCTGGGTTGGCAGGGGTACTGGATCGACGCAGCCTCTACCCTGCGCATGCATGAAGATGCACTGATCGTGCTCGACCCGGTCAACCGGCAGCTGATCGACGCGGCCCTTGCAGGCGGGGTAAAGGACTTCATCGGCGGCAACTGCACAGTGTCGCTCATGCTCATGGCCCTGGGCGGCCTCTTACAAAAGGGCTGGGTGGAGTGGATCAGCAGCCAGACCTACCAGGCCGCATCCGGTGCAGGCGCAAAAAACATGCGAGAGCTAGTGGCGCAGATGGGGGTTATTGCCGGGGCCTCGGCCGATGTCCTGACCAATCCGGCTGCAAATATCCTTGAGTTGGATACAAAGGTCATCAGCACCATGCGGGAAGATGCTTTTCCTGTCACAAACTTCGGCGCGCCGCTGGCCGGTAGCCTCATCCCCTGGATCGACCGCGCCATGGAAAACGGCCAGACCCGCGAGGAGTGGAAGGGCGCTACCGAGGCCAACAAGATTTTGGGGAACAGCCCGGAGATGGGCAACTATGTTCCGGTGGACGGTTGCTGCGTACGTGTTGGTGCCATGCGCTGCCACAGTCAGGCCTTTACCATCAAACTGAACCGTGATGTGCCACTCCATGAAATAGAGACAGCCATTGCTGGGCACAACGACTGGGTCTATTTGGTGGAGAACAGTAAAGAGGCCACCCTGCGTGAGCTGACGCCTGCACGGGTCACCGGCACCCTGGACATTCCCGTGGGCCGGGTGCGCAAGATGCTCCTGGGGCCGGAGTATGTCAGTGCCTTTACCGTGGGCGATCAGTTGCTCTGGGGTGCAGCGGAACCGGTACGGCGCATGCTCGGTATTGCCCTTGCGTATATGGGCTGAGCCTGCATAGGTAGGGATGCCAGGCAGCTCTACAGCAGCCACTTGATGGGCAAAAGCGAGAAAAAATCCACCCCCAAACGCTGCCACCAGCTGGTGTAGGGTTCTTTGTCGTGGCGAATCAGCCCGCCGTCTTCACGGCGCTCCAGCCAGTACAGGGAACCCTCTGGTGAAAGATGTACCTCGTAGGCAGAGTACGGAATGGTGAGCAGAAAGGTCTCCTCCACCAGTGAGGCCATTTCTTCACTGTGTATGATAAAGCCGCATTCGGTGTTGAGACGGATGGAGCGGGGGTCGTAGTTAAAGGAGCCCACAAAAAGGAATTTGCCATCAATGGCAAAGGTTTTGGCATGCAGGCTTGAGGAAGAGCTTTGTCCAAGGCCTTTGCGGTGGACCATGAAATGCTTTGGCATCTGGTGGCGCCACTCGTAGAGGCTGATGCCCGCCTTGAGCAGGGGTTTGCGGCTGCCGACATAGCCGGAATGCACCAGAGGCACATCTGTTGCCATCAAGGAGTTGGTGAGGATGTGGACTTTTGTCCCTTGGCCGGCCAGCTTGGTCAGCCGGGTAATATCTTTTTTCCTGGGCACAAAATACGGGGTGACCATCTCCATGCTTTTTTCCGGCATACCGGCGAGATAGAAGAGTTTTGCCGGCAGCATGTCTTCTGATTTGGCCTTGCCCAATCCCTTGGCCGGCGGATCGCTGATCATCCGTACCGGTGCCCAGTGCCATTCCAGGGTATTGTCCAGCAGGCGCCGCACAGCCCCAGACCCTTTCAGTGCCTGGATGTACATGCCGGCTGCTGGATTACTTTCATAGCCCAGGGCCTGCACATGCAGGTTTTCAATGTCTTCTTCCCGGGCCGCAGGTAAAATCAGTTCTGCCGGATAGGCCGACCGGCTGGCCCAGTAGCGATCAAAATCCCTGGAACTTTCCCGCACCACCGGGCCAATCCCCAGCAGGTCGGCGTCGATAAAGGCGGTTTGCACCGGTACATCAAAATACTCGTCGCCAATGTTGCGGCCGCCGACAATGGCGGCCTGGTTGTCCACCACGTAGAGTTTGTTGTGCATGCGCCGATTCAGACGCGGAAAATCGGTAAGAAAACCGAACCAACGTGCATTTCTATGCAAAAACGGGTTGAACAGCCGGATTTCGATGTTTGGGTGGGCGTTGAGTGCGGCGAGCAGGCGGTCGATGCCCTGGGTACCATTGTCGTCCAGCAGGAGGCGCACCCGCACGCCGCGTTCCGCTGCCTTGTACAGCGCCTCGAACAGCAGGGTACCGGAGATATCCCCATGCCAGATATAGTACTGTGCATCAATGGAGCGCTCAGCTGCCTGGGCAAGGAGTATCCTGGCGGCCAGGGCTTCGTACGGATCGAAGAGTAGCTGTATGCCGGAGATGTTTTCCTCTTGCCCGGCCAGTTTCGGGGCAATGGCACGGCCGAGTGGCGTCTTGTCGGTATCGATGTAGGCGCTGGAAACACTGCGCCCCTTTAAGGATGGCAGAGAGCAGGCAGAAGTGAACATGAGGGGAGCGGCAATGCAGATCTGGGCGATGCAGCTGATGAGGCGTTTCCAGACGCCGGTGCGAAGTGCAGTGGTCATGATGCTCTTATACCAAGGGTCTGCCTTCCCCGCTTAAGGTTATTAGCCGCTGGGATGTGGATGCTGTTATGGATTGTGCTGCACTGGCCTCAGAACACCGCCCACCAGGGTTAGGCAGCGGTCCATGGCTGCAGCCAGTTCCAGATTATGGGTAACCATTACCACGGCCAGACCCTGGCTGTGGCTCAACTCTTTGAGCAGGGAAAAGACGCGCTGACCACTGTCTGCATCCAGGTTGCCAGTGGGTTCATCTGCCAAAAGCAGGGCTGGTTCCATGACCAGGGCACGGGCCAGGGCCACGCGCTGCTGCTCACCACCGGAGAGTTCGCCACTGCGATGGTGCAGGCGTTCACCCAACCCGACCTGCTCAAGCAGGGTGCAGGCGCGTCGTTCAAGTTTCGGGCCAAGGATACCTGCGATGCGGCCCGGCATCATCACGTTTTCCAGGGCACTGAATTCTGGCAAAAGATGATGAAATTGGAAAATAAAACCAAGCTCGCTGTTGCGGTGCCTGGAGAGTTCGGTTTCAGAGAGCTCCAAAAGGTTCCTGCCCTTGAACATCAACTGCCCGCTATCCGGTGCATCCAGGGTGCCGAGAATCTGCAGCAAGGTGGTTTTTCCCGATCCCGAGGCGCCGACAATGGCGCACATTTCGCGGCGCTGCAGGCTGAAGTCCAGCTCATCCAGGACGGTAATGAGATTGTCACCACTGAGGTAGCGTTTGCTCAGCGCCTGGGCGGAAAGGAGTACGTTGTCACTCATAGCTGAGCGCCTCGGCAGGACGAACCCGCGCAGCTTTCCAGGATGGATAGAGTGTGGCTGCCAGGGTGATGAGGAGGGCGGAGATCACGATGATGCTGACATCCGCGGGTACCACCTTGATCGGGATGGTGGACATGGGGTAGACATTGCTGGGCAGCTCAATGATTTTGTAGCGCTTGAGCAGGGAGCAAACAGCCAAACCGCTGCAGAGGCCAAGGATGGTGCCGACCACACCGATGACCAGACCCTGGTAGAAGAAGATGCGCATGATGGAGGAGGTTGTTGCCCCCATGGACTTGAGGATGGCGATATCACGGGTTTTTTCCATCACTACCATGATGAGCGCGCTGATGATATTCAAGGCGGCCACAAGAATGATAAGATCCAGGGCGATGAAGAGGCCCAATTTTTCCAGCTTCAGGGCAGCGAACAGGTTTTGGTTGAGCTGCATCCAGTCGCGCACCGCATAGGAGGGACCCAGCCTCTCCCTGATGGCTGCAGCCACACTATCGGCCGCTTCCACGTTGTGTACCCGCACCTCAATGGCGTGCACACTCTCCTGGTCAAGTCCGGCCAGACTGCGGGCCATATCCAGGCCCAGGTAGCCCATGTTGGAATCGAACTCGTTCATACCGGTGCTAAAGGTGCCCGAAACCATCCCTACCCGTACTCGGGGCAGTACCCCCATGGGAGAAAGTGGTCCGTCCGGGGCCAGCAGCTGTACCCGTTCGCCCGGAAACACTTGCAACTGCCGGGCCAGATCTTCGCCCAAAACAATGGCAGGTGGATTGGTGGTGACTTGCAGGCTGTCGAGGCTGCCGTTGGTCATTTTTTCGGCAATGGTGACCACCTTGGCAGCACTGTTTGGATCAATGCCCCGCAGTACCACGCCGCTGGAGCCTCCAGCAGCGGTGATCAGTGCCTGGGTATAGATCATCGGTGTTTGTGCCACCACCCCGGGCACAGTGGCGGTCTTGGCCATGACCGCATCTGCATCGTCGATGGCACCGTTGTAGCTTTGGATGATGAGGTGCGAATTCACCCCGATGATTTGATCGCGCAGTCCCTCGGTAAAGCCGGTGAACACGGACAGCACCACAATCAGCGCCATAACCCCCACGGCCACGCCCAGAATGGAAATCAGGGTGATCAGTGAGATGAATTTCTGCTTGCGTTTGGCCCGCAGGTAACGCAGGCTGACAAACCATTCAAAGGAGGCCATGCTGAATCTTATTCGCCGCTTTCCGGCTTGAGCAGGGGAAAGAGGATCACGTCACGGATGGAGGCCGAATCGGTGAGCAACATCACCAGGCGATCAATGCCGATGCCTTCGCCAGCCGCAGGCGGCATGCCGTATTCCAGGGCGCGGATGTAGTCGTTGTCGAGCACTGGATGGATTTCTTCGTCATTGCCACGCTCATCGATTTGTTTTTGAAAACGCAGTCGCTGGTCAATGGGATCGTTGAGCTCGGAAAAGGCATTGGCAATCTCCCGGCCGGTGATGAACAGTTCGAAACGGTCGGTTATGCTGGGGTCATCCTCGTTGCGTCGTGCCAAAGGCGACACTTCGGTGGGATATGAGGTGATGAAGGTGGGATCAACCAGCTTTTCCTCGACCAAGAGCTCGAAGAGTTCTGTCTTGGCCTTGCCTGCGCCGGCATCTGGCTGCAGAACAATACCCTTGGTTCTGGCCAGTTCCAACAGGGCCTGCTCGTTGGCAAGCAGGCCTGCATCCAGGCCGCCAATGCGCACCAAAGCCTCGTCCATGCTCAGCCGCCTCCAAGGCGGTGTCAGGTTGACTTCCCTGCCCTGGTAGACAATCTCCATGGAGCCGCAGACCATTTCCGCCAGCCAGGAAATGAGTTCTTCGGTGAGGTCCATCAGGTCGTGGTAGGTTACATAGGTCTGGTAAAACTCCAGCATGGTAAATTCCGGATTGTGCCGGGTGGAGATACCTTCGTTACGAAAGTTGCGGTTGATTTCAAACACCTTGTCAAAACCGCCCACGAGCAAGCGCTTGAGGTAGAGTTCCGGGGCGATGCGCAGGTACAGGTCCATGTCCAGCGCCTTGTGGTGGGTCATGAAGGGCTTGGCCGTGGCCCCGCCGGGTACGGGTTGCATCATAGGTGTTTCCACCTCAAGAAAGCCCCGGTCGCACAGAAATTCGCGGGTAAGGCGGATGATTTCCACCCGCTTGCGAAACACAGTGCTCACCTCGGGGTTGACAATCATATCCAGATAACGCTGACGATAACGGATTTCGACATCGGTCAGACCATGGAATTTTTCCGGCAAAGGTCTGAGTGACTTGGTGACCATGGTCAGCTTGGCAGCCTCCAGCGACAACTCGCCGGTCTTGGTTTTGAAGAGTCGGCCTTCAACACCGACAATGTCACCCACATCCCATTTTTTGAACAGTTCATAGGCTCCCTCGCCCAAAAGGTCACGGCGTGCATAGACCTGGATGTCGGCACTGGAGTCACGCAGGTGAAAAAAGGCAGCCTTGCCGAATTTACGCATGGACATGATCCGTCCGGCCACACGAAAAAGGGTGCCGGTCTCCTCATGCTCTTCGGCAACCAAGCTGGCTCCCAGGGGCAGTAGTTTGGTGATGCTTTGGGGATATTTGAAACGGTTACCATACAGGGGTACGCCTGCATCGGCTAGGGATTGGGCTTTTTCACGGCGTTGGGCTAGAAGACTGTTGAGATTGTCCATGTGATACTGTGCGGTTTTATTCTGCGGGTGAGGGTGAAAGTTTTGGCTGCGACTGTTCGCAGGCAATCCAGGAGCAAAATCTATAGACCCAGATCCTGATTGATGAGCACGACTCGAATGCGCCCTTTGGGCCAGGATTTTTCGGTGATGGTCCAGGAGTTGCAAATGCGGTCCGGACTTTTGCAGTCCAGGCAGTGGCCGGTTTTTCTGCAGGGAGTTTTCATGTTGGTGTGGCGGAGGGCATTAATGGGGGCTGCGTAGTTCTTGATGCGCTCCATGGCTGTGGCCACATTGGTGGTAAGTTTGTTGCGGCCCACGCAGATCACCACATGCCTGGGACCAAAGGTGATCGCTGCAGTCCGATTGCCCACCATGTCCAGATTAACCAGTTTGCCGTCTGCAGTGACTGCATTGCTGCCAGTGAAAAAGAGGTCGCAGAGCAGGGCGCGGCGACGGTTTTCCAAAAGTTCTTCCCTGGCCACACCGGGGATGAAGGTTTCGATCAGTTCAATGGCAGGGTTGTCCCGCAAGACCTCAAGAATGCCGGTGGCGCGCATGGTCAGGGAGTCGCCCCAGGAGGCACTGCGTACCGTGATGCCCGGCATGATCTCACCAAGGATAATCTCTTTGGCATCCTCTGCCGACTCGGCCTGGTACACGGCAAAATTGTTGGCGGCAAGTGCCTCGGCGCAGCGGCCAAGTCGCAGTTGCCAGTAGTTTTTTATGTCAACAGACATGTTTGTTCCAGTGTGAAAGAAGAGCTGCCGTACAAGTATATCTACCTAGCATAGTTGCTGCATCGCTGCACGGTCAATTTTTTCCATGAAGATTGTTTGCTTCCGCCTCTGCAGGGCTGTCAACGCCTGGCATGGTTCCTGTTTTCTGGTGTCTTGGTGTGTCCATCTCCCAGGCCTGCTGCCTTTTTCAGTATCCCTGTTTGTGCTGGCGGGCAGTATACAAAACAAAAAAGCAAATAATTAGTGATTGCAAAAAAAGTTAGGTTAGGCTAATTAAGGTGTAAAAAATGCTTCCTCCATAGGTATGCATAGGCATGGAGAAAGCACATCTGTTTTTTCTACATCAAATGGAGCACAACATGTCTCTCCATCGACGCCAGCACGGCAAAAGAAGATGTTGCCGACTTACCGACCTGCAGCCCGGAGATCGGGCCCGCATCCGCTGCCACCATACCCAGGGGGCCACCCGTCAACGCCTGCTGGATTTGGGTTTTGTCCCGCAGGTACAGGTAGATGTGATACGCCGGGCCCCCTTGGGTGACCCCATTGAGTGCCAGATAGACACCTTTAAAGTTGCCTTGCGCCTGGCTGAGGCCGCACTCATCGAAGTGGAACGATAACCGCAGGACGTTAGCCATTTTTTAACTGCTCACCCTTAAGGATAGACTCATGGTCTCTGTGCCTGTCTCAAAAAAAACGCTGTGCGTCGGCTTGGCCGGGCAGCAAAATGCCGGTAAATCAACGGTTTTTAATATGCTTACCGGAGCGAACCAGCATATTGCCAACTATCCCGGTGTGACGGTCGACAAAAAAACAGGGTATTGCATCTACCAGGGTGTGCGGATGGAGGTTGTCGATTTGCCCGGCACCTACAGCCTCACCTCTTTTTCCCTGGAAGAGCGGGTGGCGCGCGATTTTCTCATCCACGACAAGCCCGATCTTATTGTCAATGTGGTGGATGCCTCCACATTGAAGCGCAGTCTTTATTTTACTTTTCAAATCATGGAGATGGGTCTGCCGGTGGTGCTGGGCCTCAACATGATGGATGTGGCCCGAAAAAACGGCATCACCATCGATATTGCCAATCTGGAGCATCATTTGGGGGTGCGGGCCATTCCCCTGATCGGCCGGAAACGCATTGGTAAAAAGGAGTTGCAGGATGCTATTTTGGCCACGGCCGGGCAGTCGGAGCGCAGCATGCTCCGCATCTCCTACGAAGAGCTTGACGCGGATATTCACACCTTGCAGCAGCAGGTTGAAACAGCCGGGTTGAGTGTAACCTATCCTGGCCGCTGGCTGGCCATCAAGCTGCTTGAAGGCGACAACGAAGCCGAGCGGATCGTGAATGGGGCCCTGGGGCCGGACAATCAGCTTGTGCAGTCAGCCAGGCGCGCGCGAACCGCCTTTGCAGACGCACACTATATGGATGTGGCCGACTATATGGTCGGTTGCCGGGACAAGCTGGCCAGCACCATTGTGCAGTCCTGCGTCAAGGAAAGCCGCAAAGACCGGGTTTCCCTGTCTGACCGGATCGACATGGTTGTGTTGAACCGGCTGGCAGCGCCAATTTTCCTGATTGCCACGGTTTTTCTTATTTATCAGCTCTCTATTGTAAAGGGCTACGAACTGACCCAGTACTGGTGGCCTTTCCTGGCCAAGTTCAGGGCCCTGGTGGCCAGTATTCTGCCCGATGCCGGCATGTTGGAAGACAGCTACCTGCGATCCATGGGCCTGTGGATGGTGGATTCGGCCAATGCCCTGCTCAACTACATCCCAATTTTTCTGATCCTCTTCTCGTTGATCGCCATTCTCGAAGACAGCGGCTATATGGCAAGGATTGCCTTTATTTTAGATAAGCTGCTGCATTCCTTTGGTTTGCACGGCCAATCAACTCTGCCCTATATCCTGGGCGGCGTCTTTGCCGGCGGTTGCGCTGTGCCCGGGGTTATGGCCACCAAGGGCATTCCTGATCATCGCTCCCGTATGGCCACGATCTTGACCGTTCCCTACATGAACTGCCTGGCCAAGATTCCCTTTTACACCCTGCTCATTAACGTCTTTTTTGCGCCGTACAAGTCATGGGCCATGCTGTTCTTATCCACCATCACCATCTTTGTGGCGCTTTTGGTGGCGCGTTTGCTCGCGGCCACGGTGTTGAGAACCACCGAAACCGCTTCCTTTGTTATGGAACTGCCGCGCTACCATGCACCCACCCTGTTTGGCGTGGGCCAACGGGCCATTGAGCGCACCTGGCAGTACATCAAGAAGGTGGGCACCATTGTGGTGGCTGTTTCGGTATGCGTTTTTACCCTGTTGCAGTTCCCCGGCATCGGCCAAGACAGGATGGCCGGATTCCAACAGCAGATGGATGAGGCAGTGGCCAAGTTTCGCAGGGATATTCAGACAGGCGGCTACAGCAGCCGGCTCCAAGATGACGAGGCTCTGCTCCGCCTGATCAATGTGCAGAGTGCCTACAGAGCCGCCAGGCTCACGGTGAGCGGTGCAGAGGGCGCCCGCAGGTTGGATGCCCGTTATGAAGCGAAATATCCGGATTTGTTTCCGCTGCTGAAGGCCAGGGGCGACAAGGAGGCACAAGTGGTGAACAGGGCCCTGCGGCAGCTGTCGTCCACACGCGAGCTGCTGCGCCGGCAGATCAAAGAGGCCCAGATCGAAGCCAGTTTTTTGGGGATGATCGGGCGCTCGCTTGAGCCACTCACCCACTGGGCCGGTTTCAACTGGAAGATCAATGTGGCGATCCTTTCCTCCTTTGCCGCCAGAGAGTCCAGCGTCGCCACCATTGGCGTACTCTACCAGCAGGGTGCGGACGAAAGTAAGAGCCTGGAGGAGCGGATGGGCTCGGAGGCCAGTGACAGCAATTTTACGCCGCTGCATGCCTTGGCGATCATGGTCTTTTTTGCTCTGTACCCGCCCTGCCTGGCCACCACCATCATGATCAAGGTGCAAACCGGTTCATATAAATGGATGCTCTTTTCCATTTTCTTTCCCACCGCCCTGGGTTTTATCGCGGCGGTTTTCATCTTTACCGGCGGTCGCGCCTTGGGGTTCAGCGGCATTCAGATGATGGGCGTGTTTTACGCGCTGGTGGTGCTGCTCACTCTTTTTACCGGGTTTTTCAAATCGTGGCGGGCCCAGCCGCACCAGGTGCAGGCCAAGATACCTGTAACCTGACAGAAGCCGGCAAGCTTTGACGAATCTTACCGGAGGACATGATGCAAAAATTTTTACCAGGACCAGTATTGTTGCGGTCAAGGTTTTGGTGCCGCTTTTCCATATGGGGCATCATTGCGCTGCTGGTGCAGTGCCTCTTTGCCGGCCATGCTGCTGCGCATTCATTGTTTATTCAATCCGGCAGGTTTCAGGTCAATCAGGGCAAGGCTTCGCCCCTCTTCTTCTGCTATGGTCACCACTTTCCGGTGGACGATGCCATCCAGCGGGAAAAATTGGCCTATGTGCGGGTGGTTGCGCCTGATCAGAGCAAAAGCGATGTGGCTCTGCGCCCTGGGCGCTCCCTGCATTCATACCTGATTACATACAAAGAACCCGGCACCTATGTGCTGGCTGCTGAAACTGTGCCGGGCTATTTTGCCATGTATCTGGATAAAAAAGGACGTCAACGCCATTCACTCAAACCCTTGAGCGCTTTTGTCGATGATGCCCAAGAAGTCCGCGCCAGCATGCGCAGCAGCCAGTGGGCCAAGGCCTATGTCTTTAGCGAGAAAGCTTCTGAACCAGCCCCAGGCCCGCTTGGGCTGCCCCTGGAGCTGGTGCCTGCAGCCAACCTGGCAGAGCTTAAAGAGGGCGATAACCTGGCTTTTCAGGTGTATGCCCACAAGAAACCATACAGCGGCGAGGGTGTTTGGGATGCCACCTACATGGGGTTTTCCACTGAGCCGGAAGATATGTATATTCCGCAGACTAAGAGCGCAGACGGCAGGTTCACGGTACCGGTTGATCATGCCGGCCGCTGGTTTGTGCGATTTTTTACCAAAAACCCTGCACCAGCCGCTGCCGCCGGTGAATACTTAACCGAGAAGCAAACCACTACCTTTGTCTTTGAGGTGCGCAACACGCGCAAGCGGCCTCAAAGCGACAGCCATTAAATGTTAAGCGCTAAGAGCCCTGTCGCGCTGCGGCCTTGTTGGCTGGTGCCGGGCAGTATGATGCACTGCATATCTTTATAACTCCGTATATATCAGCATATATTTGCATGGGCCACGGTCAAGTCGGCCAGGCTGCAACTCAGCAAAATTAAGCGATGCCGTCAACAGGGTATTTCCAGTTCCAGGTGAAAGGCATGAGGTAAAAAGGCGAGAAATTTGCAAGACCTGTGCTGGTGTGCGTCTGCTCTCTTTGCAACAGGCAGCCCTTGGAAACGTAAAAAGGTTCTTTGCCCTGGAACTGGAATGCCTCCCATGGCTGCAGCCCTTTGGCTCGTTTTTCAGACCGTATGTTTTATTTCGCCTACCTTCCTAATTATCTGAAGCTCTTTCCATTTTTTTAATTGCTGCGGGCAGGTAAAAAAGCTTGACAGAAGAATGCAGGTGTATCATGATGCTAATAATATTAGTCAAGTCTAAATAAATTAGCTCATCCTTTATCTTGGGCAGACAGGAAACAAAGAACAACCATAAACAAGCAAAACAAAAACCACTGATGGAGGAGTTGTACTTATGTGGCGAAGTAAGAAGTCAGCTGTCAAGAAACTGGGCTATGGGGCCTTGTTGTCGATCTTTTTATGGGCCGGCCAGGCCTGGGCCCATACCCCCCTGTGCTCATGCTACGATAACGGTGACGGCAGCATAACCTGCGAAGGAGGTTATTCCGATGGCTCATCCGCAGCCGGCGTGAAGATGCGGGTTGAACAAGAGGATGGGGCTGTGCTGCAAGAAGGGCAGATGAATGCAACCAGCGAATTTACCTTTGATAAGCCGGCAGGTGCCTACAAGGTTGTATTTGACGGCGGCGAAGGCCACAGGATTGAAGTTAGCGGCAAGGATATTCTTGAATAAGGCACGATGGTTTGTGCAGGACGCTCCATGCGCGGCTGTACAGGCAAGATGAATACAAGAGGACAAGAGGAGAAAGTACATGAAAAAGTTTGTGAGTGCCCTGGTCTGCCTGGCGTTCCTTGCGCCGGCCGCACCAGCATTGGCCCATTTTCAAATTATCTACACGCCGGAAATGGCCATGAAGGAGGGCGGGAAAATCGATTTGGCCCTGGTCTTTTCTCACCCCTTTGATGCCGGTCACACCATGGACATGGGCGAGCCGGAGCAATTTTTCGTTATTCGCAGCCGGGGTGAGAATCCGCCGCAGAAAACTGATTTGCTCAAAACGCTTAAACCCATCACCTGGGCCAGTCTGACCAATAGCGGCAAGGCCTGGGAGACCAACTATGCCGTCAGGGGGGGCGACTATATTTTTTGCCTGGTTCCCCAGCCCTACTATGAACCGGAAGAGGAGTCCTATATCAAGCAGAACACCAAGCTGATTGTCAATGTGGGCGGCGAGCCCGGAGCCTGGATGGAGCCGGTGGGCTTGCCTGCGGAAATTGTCCCCTTAAATAAACCGTATGACCGCTGGACCGGCAATGTGTTTCAAGGAAAGGTGCTTTTGCACGGCAAACCTGTAGCTGGCGCAGAAATTGAAATTGAATATCTGAACCACGAGCCCCTGCTCGACGAAAAGGCCTTTGCCAAAAAAGCGGCGGTGGCAGCGCCCCAGGAAGCCTTTGCCTTACAGACCATTTTTGCCGATGACAACGGCATCTTTACCTTTGGTATCCCCAAGGCCGGCTGGTGGGGCTTTGCCGCCCTGGATCTGGATCCTGCATACACCTATAAAGGCAAAAAATGCTCCCAAGATGCGGTCATCTGGATGAAGGCCGTTGATATGCAATAAATTTTTCAGCTCCTCCAGGAGGCGTCACCGGGCATTTTCTCGCACTCACCTTTTGCCACCTGTGCCCGGTGGCGTATTTGTTCCCAACTCTTTACCAGAGGAATAGAAGCTATTACGCGGGGCTGCAAAGATACGCTTTGTGGTCCTTGCGCAGGTGAGAGGGATATTTTTTTATCAAATTTCATGAGGCTTGTGCACGATGAGTTCTACCCTGCAAATCATCATTGTGGCCGCCATCGTAGCCGGTGCCGGCTGGTATTTGTACCGCCGCTTTAAACGCATGCTCGACCCAAACCAGCCTGCATGCGGTTGCGGCTGCGGGAAAAGCTGCGCGGCACAGCCCCCTGCTGAAGCAGAGGAAAATAAGGCCCACATTACGCCTGGGCACAACTAAATTTTTTCAACAACGGAGGTAACGATGCATCGGCTGATGAGCATTTTTGTCTTGGCGTTTTCCCTGGTCTTGCCCTGGCAGGCCTTTGCCCATGATTTTTGGGTGAATGCGTCCTACGAGGTCGCAACCCAGCAAGTTACTGCCCAAATTGGCTATGGTCATGGTTTCCCTGCTCCGGAAGCAATTGCTGCAGACCGGTTGCACATTTTCAAGCCGCTTCGCCTGCTGAGCAGTGAAGGCACCACCGAAATGCACCAAAAGGGAGAAAATTATGCCTATGAGCTGGCGGCAGCATTGGAAAAAGGCAGCTATCTTGTGCTGGGAGACTATACACCCACCTTCTGGTCCAAAAATGCAGCCGGCTGGAAACAGGCCAACCGTACCCAGATGCCGGACGCCAGCTATTGCGAAGAAGCGGTGATGAGTGCCAAAGCCATCTTGAATGTGGATGGCAGCATTGCTAGCGAACTGGTCACCCAAGCGGTCGGCCAGCCGCTCGAGATTGTCCCCCAGGTGGATCCCGCCACTGTACAGCCCGGAGAAGTCTTTCCCGTACAAGTGCTGTATGAGGGGAAGCCCGTTAAAACCGCCGAACTGACGGCCACCTTCGAGGGATTTTCCGAAAAGGAAAGTAAGGTCTTTTATGGCCGAACTGACCTCAATGGCATGATTGACATTATTCCGCTCAAGGCGGGCTACTGGCTGGCCAAGGTACAGCACAAAGTTCCCTATACAGCAGATACCAAGGTGTGCGACGAGATTGTTGCGGTAGCCACCCTGAGCTTCCACATTGGGGAACAAAGGTAAAATTTATGCAGGAGTTGTCGGTTGGACAAGTGGATGCTAGTCCTGTGGCCAGCATCCACTACAGGAAAAAGTGCTTGCCTGCGCAGCAAAACAACACGATCGCTGATCGACTGCTTTTTTGCTACCAAACTGTGCTCAATCTGCCTTTTTGAAGCTGATTAACGGACAGTTCTTACAGATATCAGCGCCAGGGAAGGGATTACCCAGGCGGGTAATGGCCACTCCACCCTTGTCTTCTATGCGCTTTTGCATGCGGGTGATCATGGCATTGAGATGTGCAAAGGGGATGGAAACGTTGATTTCGCCCCGCTCTGTTTTGCCGGAATTGTAACTGCCGCTGCAGGCCAGGTATAGATTGGCCTGCTGGCTGTTGTGGCTGTACACGTTGCCGCCGCAGGCCGCCGAGTTGATGGTCAACGCGGGGCGAAGTGGGTGGATGTCTTGGGTGGCCATCCAGTCGCCAAGCAGGTGGTAGGCTTGCATGGTGTCACAGTAGAAATGCACCACATCCGGTGTCATGGTCGCCGCTGCCAAGGGAACAACCGCAACTGCCAGCAAGGTGTTTTCCGGTAGGCGGGGTTTGCTTTGTACAAAGCGGGCAGATTGCTCCATGTCCTGGCAATACTTAAGGTGGCTTTTCACTTCTGCCTCGTCAAACTCCTTCCAGCCAAACACGTAACGGGCGTTGCTGCAGCCCAGTTTGTTGCGCTCCAGTAAAACAGGCAGATTTTCCATACGTGCGCCGATTTCCACCTGACAAAAAGTAATGGCTTTAACCGGGCTATAGTACTCGGCATTGTTGCGAAAACTGTCGAGTTCTTCCTGTTTGAAAAAGTACTTGATGGCAATGGGCGAAGTCATGAGCCGTAATTCTTGCATGAGAAATTGTTCGGCTTCGGGGTAGGTCAAGTTGGTCATCGGTGTCCTCCTTGGTTGTCTATTGACAGGTATGTTTTCAAGATGACGGACGGCTGCCAGCAGAGCACTGTTGGAGCCAGCCGGAACAGTAGATAGGGTTGCAGCAAGGGTATGTGCTTCCGTAAAGGCAGTAAAAATATCAGCGCGAGCAAGGAACAGTAGATAGGGTTGCAGCAAGGGTATGTGCTTGGCAAAAGGTCCAAAAAATCTGGTGCCTGCTCTTTGTCATTTTTTGGGCAGGAAAGTGCGCTAATCATAACAGATTTTCGATATGGTTAATAAACTATATCGAAAAGGCAAGAAAAAAGGAGCCAAAGCAGTTGATTCTGAACAAGGCTTTGGTAATGTGCGGATTTTTGTCAGCAATATCAGCCTGCTGCACAATTCGGGCTACACAAAAAACCACCAGTAGCTCAGCAAAAAAGAAGTCAGATCCCCCTTCAATTCCTTGCGACAAGGAGGAATTACCTGTTTAGGGCTGCCTACCAGTCATCAGCAAAGAGCAAATTTCGGTTCTTGTCCTGTCGGGTGACACAGGGAGGGAGTGGGGTAGAGCCCGGCAGATGGGGCTCAGGGCTAGAATTTGTTTATTATGCTTGTAGATCAGGCAAAACTAAAACTCAAGCCCAGGCATCTGCATCTGGCCCCACGAGCAGCAGGATAAAAGAGACATTCAGTGCAGGCCATGGATACCCGCTTGAATGAAGCGGATATCCATGGAAGAAGTGATCGGCTACTTCACCTTATATCCAGGTTATAGCCCTGGGTCTAATCAGTATTTAGCCTTGATTTTTTCCAATTGTTCCTTGGAGATACCGGGCACTTCATTGCGAGCCCGCCAGCGATTCATATTCCAGGCTCCTTCACCAAGCCATTCTTTGATGATCTGCAGGTTCTTGCCGCGTTCCTCGTCGCTGTCGCCAAGGTACTGATACATGTTACCGGCTTTGCCGCTGGTTTTGCCGTCATCCAGCCGCCGCATCATGGCGCCCGTGGCCGGCCAGACAACATAGCTCATGAAATGTGGATAGGTATCCATGCGTGGCGGTGTTTCATCCTTAACTTTTTCGTCCAACAACTCCCAGTCATTGTACTCTGGGGCGGTCGCTTCATGGCACTGAATGCACTTGGCGTCAAACAGAGGTTTGACATCACTGCGCCAGGTGCGCTCCTGAGCCACGGCTGGCACGGCCAGGACTACCAACATCAGGGTCAACGCAATCTGTTTAGTCATGATGTTCCTCCCTAGGTCTGATTGGGGTTAACAGCCCGTTGAATAATCCGCAGTTTTGAATACCGTAAACAACGGCTGGTTGTCAGATTTGCCAGCCGATGCAGACAATTATGGGATAATCCGGCTGTTCGGTGGCATTTGGCACCCAAATGACCAATATGAGCAGGCCCAACTCGCCGATGCGGGCAAAAATCAGCCATGCCGGTGCATCGGCCAGGCCTTTGGGCGTGCCCAAACCGAATAATGCGCGCAGCAGTACCCCCAAATTGAACCCGGCGACATGGATGATGTAGCGCTTCTCTATATTCTCGATCCCCCGCAAAAAACTGCGGCGCATACCGCCCCGGTCAAGGCAAAGGGCAAAACTGCGCTCCACTTTCTCGCCCCGCGCACGCAAAAGCGCCTTGCCCTTGCAGGATTTCAGCCGGGTACGGTTCCCGTACACCGCTGCCCGCGCTTTTATATCGCCATACCAGCGCAAATGTCCCTTTGCTTTCGGCTCACTGATCCGGCTGCGGCAACAATCCGGCAAACTTTTCAAGACCTCCCGGCTATGATAGCCCTTATCCGCCACCAGATCAAAGGGCTCGTCAATACCGGGCGCTTCTTCCTCCTCCCTGATCGCACACAGCTTGGCCTGAGCATCTGTAAGCGTGTCCGCAACAGTCTTGGTATCGCCCTGATCCGCAGGATGTATCACCGCAGCAACTATCGCTCCAGATTCCAGATCAACCACATGCTCGGGCTTGTACGCCATGTGCGTGCGGCCATCCTTGAGTCTGGCTATGCAAGACTCCTCATCCGTGCTCGATTGCCACTCCTTGTTAGAGGCTTTCTTCCCCTTGCGCTTGCGGTCAAAGGCCACAAGCTCGGCCTGAGTTGGCGTTTTGATGCCGCTTTCTTCAGCCAATCGCTCAAGCATCTCCTGATAGGTCTCGCCCGTGTCCCTGCGTACAATGCTCTTCATGGCTGCATTGGCCTCCATGGTCGAGGCGTCGATTCCCAGGTATTTTCCACCCAGCAGGTTGGCCTGCTCCAAAAGCTTGAGCACAAAGACAAACATTTCGTGATGGACTTCAAGCGGCAGGCGCTGGCGGATACGGCACAAAGAGGAGTGATCGGGCACGGTTTCGGTGGGTGCAAGGCCGAGGAATTCGCGCAAAGACAGGGAATCGCTGCAGCGCCAGCAGATGCCGCGCTCCGAGTCGATGCCCTCAAAATAGCCGATCAAAAGCATGCGGAAATAGCGGCCCGGCGGGATAGATTTGCGGCCGAGCTTTTCGGCGTAGAACGGAGCACACAGGTTTTCGACGTGGCTGTCAAAGCCGCCCTGGCGCAGGATTTTCTGCAGCCGCTCATAAAAGACATGCCCCTTGCTTTGGGGAAACTGATCATACGAAAGCCACATGCTGCGCTGCTGTTCCTTGCGCCGGCCAAGACTCATGACAATCTCCGTAAAAATATCAACCTGCTATTCAGCTTTCCTATTATGCCCTGACTGGTGAGTTTTTCAACAGGCTGTTAAAGGTGGGCTGTATTTTAAATGTAACCCACCACAATGTAGCTACCTTATCCCATAATGGTAGAAAAGGGGAGCGGTTGTTTTTGTTGATACTCTCCTCCCCCCAGTTTCCTGAGGTCAAGGTGAATTTTGTGACCAGTTTCGCACAAGGGCGTATCAAATCTGTCGCCCAACTCGCGTGTCACCCAAAAGGGAGCCAGCTGGATAACTGACGATAGTTGCGATCAAGTTTGCCGTCTGCTTTCAACTGCCCGCTTATCGGTTCAATCATATGGCATTGGCCCAGCCCCTTGTGTAATCACCTACACTTCTTATTGTGCACAAATATATACAAATAAAGCAGCCCACGCATATTCAATACAGGTTGATACAATGACGAACACAAACCCTCAGACTAGTGAACGCCCCCGCAAGGAGGTGGCCGGAATCTACACTGCCCCGCCCGCCCACTGGGTGGGCAATGGTTTTCACGTGCGCAGCATGTTCAGCTATGCAGACGCCTTTCAGGGCAGCGACCCCTTTGTGCTTTTGGACTATGCGGCAGAAGAGCAGTTCAGTCCCAACCCAGGCGCGCCCCGGGGCGTGGGCCCGCATCCGCACAAGGGTTTTGAGACCGTGACCATTGCCTACCAGGGCGAGGTGGCCCATCGCGATTCCAGCGGTGGCGGCGGCACCATTCAGGCGGGTGATGTCCAGTGGATGACCGCAGGCCGGGGCATAGTCCATGAGGAGTTCCACTCACGGGAGTTCAGTGAGCAGGGCGGCCCTTTTGAGATGGTGCAACTCTGGGTGAACCTGCCTGCCAAAGACAAGGATACCCCGGCTGCCTACCAGCCCATCCGCAAGGAGGAGATTCCAGTGCTGAGCTTGCCGGATGATGCGGGTAGCCTGCGCCTGATTGCGGGCAGCTATCAGGGTAAACAGGGCCCGGCCAAGACCTTCACGGCAATGAATGTGTGGGATGTGGTGCTGCACGCAGGTGCGAGCACGGCTTTTATTCTACCGGCTACACACAACCTGAGCCTGGCCATCCTGCGTGGTGAGGTACGCATCAATGAGGGTGAGAGCGCTCAGGCAGACGATTTGGTGCGCTTTCAAGCGGGCGGGGAAGTGCTGGAGTTGCAGGCAGGGGAAGAAGGTGCAACCCTGCTGCTGCTTTCCGGGGTACCCCTTGATGAGCCGGTGGTGGGCTATGGCCCCTTTGTCATGAACTCCATGGATGAGATCCGCCAGGCCTTTGCCGATTACGAACGGGGCAAATTCGGCAAGCTCGTTTAGACAATTATGCTCGCACGGGCGATGCGCAGCTGCGCAGCTATAGGCAGTGCATTGCCCGGCTTGCATCTTCAAATCATTTCAAAGGAGTTCTTGCGGGTTCTCGTCCGCCTCCGGCTCCAGCAGGCGGCTGGCCAGCACCTTGTCGATGCGGTTGCCGTCCAGATCCACCACTTCCAGCCGCCATCCCTCCCATTCAGTGATATCACCGGTATGGGGCACCCGGCCCACCAGCCACATTACCATGCCGCTGAGGGTATGGTAGCGGCCTTTTTCTTCCTCTGGCACGGTTTTCAAATCAAGCCGGTCTTTCAGCTCCGGAATGGGGATGAGTCCGTCCAATAGCCAGGAACCATCTGCACGCTGCACAGCCCAGACATCTTCCGGGTCACGCGGCCTGAATTCGCCAGCCAAGGCCTCGAGCAGGTTCTGCAGGGTTACAAGGCCAAGAATTTCTCCATACTCGTCAACCACAAAAACCATCTGCACCCCTGATTCACGGAACTGCTCCAGGAGCTTCATGCCTGTGAGGGATTCCGGCACATAGACAGCGGGCTGCAGGTAATCGACGATCTTTTCCTGCGGTTCACCTTGCAAGTGCTGTTTCAATAACCGCTTGGCACTGATCACCCCCAAAACCGCATGCAGGCCGCCCTGGCAAACCGGAAAACGGGAATGATCCGAGGCCGTGAGCTTATCCAGGCCTTCTTCAAGGGGTGCGTCCATATCCAGCCAGACAATATCGCTGCGTGGCGTCATCAGGGAGGCAATCTGACGGTCATCAAGCCGGAACACATTGCGCACCATGTCGTGCTCGTGCTTTTCAATCACCCCCGCCTGCGAGCCTTCCACCAGAATGGCGTGGATGTCTTCTTCTGTCAGGTTGGCGCTGCTCAGCTCTTTTTTGCCCAAAAGACGCAAAAGGCCATCGGTGGACACGGTCAGCAGGGCAACAAAGGGGCGCGACAACTGCGCCAAAAACGCTATGGGCCGAGCCATCAGCCGCGCAATTCCTTCTGCGTTGAACTGGGCGATGCGCTTGGGTACCAGTTCCCCCACCACAATGGAAAAATAGGTGACAGTCACTACCACAAGGGTGGTTGCGCCGATGGCACTGATCCTCTCATCAACACCCCAACCGTAGAGCAGCCCAGCAAGAGGACCGGCAAGCGCGGCCTCGCCGACAATACCGTTGAGGATACCGATGGCAGTGATACCTATTTGGATTGTGGAAAGAAACTGGGTGGGCTCCTCACCAAGGTGGATGGCAACAGCGGCGGAGTGATCTCCATCTTCGGCCAGCTTTTGCAGGCGGCTTTTGCGGGCCGTAATCAGGGCGATTTCCGACATGGCAAAAATACCGTTAAGCACGATCAGGGCAACCAGTATGGCAAGTTCCAAGTGTGTTCTCCTGTATCTAGTTGTCCTTGAAAAAGGTCCTTCTCAGTTTGTAGCCTGTACGAGTCAATCTCTACCTTTTGTCATCTCGGGTCACACAAGAACTCCACAAGTTATCCAACGAAAAAGAAGCAGCATTTTCCTTAACTTCTTGAGGATAAGGTAGATATTGTGCCCGGTTCCGTTCAAAAGTGCATTGATTTTATCGACCAACTCGTCCCAGCGAAGGGTGTCGGTGAGTAGCCGCTGTTAATGGTTGTAGCCAAGCTTGCCTTTAGCCTTTGTATGCCGATCACCGGATCACCTACGTTGCGTTTTTCTCTGCCATGCGTTTGGAGCAATGGCTGGGCGAGGCTGGGTCAAGGGCACCCCACAGAAGAAGCAGTTTTTGCCGCAGAAAAACTGTGTACGGGTTTTTCAGCCAGCGCTGCACGGTTGGTTGAGCGAATGCCTTGAGATATGTGCAGGCAAGTAAAATTGATCATCAGGCAGAGGAAAATACCGGGGCAGCCATTTGCCCAAAACAGTGCACCGAATTCGCGTGCAAAGAACGGACTGCCAGTTAATGCAATGGATTCTGTCAAACGGTACAGTTCGTGGCCATGGTCACAGGATATGTTCCAGACGGTTGCGGAACAGATCTAGCTGGGGAATAGGACCCGGCTTTTTTACTACACTAGAAATTACTAGGAATTGCAGAGGAACAGTGCAACATTCTGCACTCAGGTGCTCTGCCTTCTAGTTTTATGAGAATATTTCATCTGGTTGGGAGATTTTTTGAAGGGGTGACTGCTGTATCGGTCGATTCGTTTCCAAGAGCACAGCATCTAGGTGTGGCTGCTTTAATTATACGTTCGGAAATGACGTTCGGAAATCCGTAAAATTTGGGCTGAGACAACAAAAGAGAGTAAAAAAGAGTCAAACCAGGGAGCGAATTGATGGTGCTGATTTGGGATTGAACAAGA
Source organism: Desulfobulbus sp. (assembly GCA_040776885.1). Taxonomy (GTDB): domain Bacteria; phylum Desulfobacterota; class Desulfobulbia; order Desulfobulbales; family Desulfobulbaceae; genus Desulfobulbus. The sequence goes on from JAXGZR010000004.1 coordinate 269,007, forward strand.
AATACCGGTGCCTGTTCAGATGCGCGTCGTGCAGGCCTTTCTTACAAAGATTCCTGTTCGATCCAGTACTGAAAATGTTCGCTGATGCGGTAAAAGTCGGTAAGGGCACGTTCGCCAGCATTGGTCAGCCAGGCACCGCCACCCCGGGCTCCGCCTGTCTGCTTTTCCACCAGGGGTTCCGGGGCCAGCGTATTCATATCTTCCACCAAACGCCAGGCATGGCTGAAACTCATGCGCATGGATTTAGCTGCGGCCGAAACCGAGCCATGCTCCTTGATGCGCTCCAGCAGAATGATTCGGCCCCAGGAAAGATAGGTCTGCTGATTTTTTTCAATCCATATGCGGCCTTTGAGCTGGAAGCCACCTTGCACTTGCCCGACGGCCATGGCATTTTCTTTACTTGTCTTTTTTATTTTGGGCATTGGTGCTCCCTTGCCTGCAAACGCAAAAATCACTGTATATGCCGCAGTATAACGAATCTTTCTCCGGAAAAAAGAATAACGGATCAGGCTGCTGCTGGCAAGGAGGAAGCCCGTGCTGATCGATGCAGGCACATGGAAAAGGAGGCTGTCACCCGTGAAGTTGCAGTTTAAGAACGCTTGGTTTTGTCGAGTATGGCCAGCATTTCAATATGATGTGTTTGCGGGAACATGTCCAGTGGCAGGATGTTGTTGAGGGTATATCCACCAGTGAGCATGAGGCGCAAGTCGCGGGCATGGGTGGCTGGGTCGCAGGAGATGGAAACAATGCGTTGGGGCGCAAGTTGTGGCAAAAGGGCTGCGGCCTTGCCCAAGCCTTGGCGTGGCGGATCAAGCAGGATGATATCAAAGCGTTCCTGCCTGCGCACGAGGCGATTCAGTTCCGTCACTGCATCTGTGCTGCGAAAGCGAATTTGGCTCAGTCCAGCAAGTTGGCTGTTCATTTGTGCCCAGGCACAACTTTCCTTGCTGTATTCAACGCCAAGAACATGCGCACCCAACAGTGCAAGGGGAATGGTAAAATTGCCGGCCCCGCAAAACAGGTCCAGGGCCCTTGCTGGGGTAGCGGCGGCCTCCATGGCCAAGGCCACCAATCTGGCGTTTTGTTGGCAGTTCACCTGAAAAAACGAGCCAGGAGAGTAGCGCAGTTCATAATTGAGCCTGGAGTGGCTGAAGTGCTGGCACAGATATGCTGCTGTATGTTCGACATCTTCGCCTACTGCCTGCGGATGCACGCCCTGGCCCTTGTGGGTGAGGACGAAGTCTGCCTGGGGGGCGAGCATGCGCGTCACTGTCTGTAGAATATTTGTGCCTGCTTGTTTTTTTGTGTGCAGCATTAAAAAAATACGACCACTTGCCGGGCATTGAGACAGGGTAAGCGCAGTGGCAATGTGGGCAAGCAGGGCCAGATCTATTTTTTGGGCCAGGTGTGAAAGGGTGCTATTGATGCCATCTGTGGCCAGTAGGCAGCGCGTGACCGGGACAACGCTCCTGCTGCGGCGGCGGTAAAAACCCAGCAGCCCACCTTCTTGCAGGTGCAGGCGCAATCGGTGACGGTAGCCAAACTGTTGCGGCGAGGGTAGGGTAGGGGCAAGACAGTCCTGTGACAGCACAAGGCCAGCGCGCTGCAGGTTTTCCGCCACAATGGCCGCCTTCATGCGCAACTGGGTAGCATACTCGGTATGCTGTAGATTACAGCCACCGCAGTCCGCATAGTACGGACAGGGTGGCTCCACCCGCTCCGGGCTGGCAACGAGCAGGGTGTCGATTGTTGCTTCCACATGGCCCCCAGCCTCGCGCAGCAGGCGAATACGCACCTCTTCGCCGGGCAACGCTTCTGCCACCAGTGCCACCTTGCCTCCGGCCAGACGGCCCAGGCCCCAGCCACCGTGCACCAGTTTTTCTATGCGCACAGAATCATTTGCGTTAAGTTGTTTTGGACGCTGCGTTTGCATCGGTTTTTTGCAGATAAAGCTCAGGCCGGGCCCTGTTGGTGGTGCAGGCCTTCCACAGCAGAGGCGTGCAGATGATGCGGTGGGTGGAAGCCTATTTTTTTCTGTTGCTTGCGGTGTGGGAGTAAAATGCCTACCTTTGTGCGCAAGTGACAAGGTCTGTTGTTGGCAGAGTTGTGTCCATGCACGGTTGCCGTTGTCTCTGCCAGCCAAAGCCAATGAACCTGGCAGGTTCTATTCCAGAACCGTATAACACGACTACTATCCATAATCTGGCGGAGAAGATCATGCGGAAATATAATGACAGTTCTACCTCTACGTATAGGTACGGAGAATTGCAGCAGCTCATAGACAGGGCACAGCTTTTGGTGGATGCCACTGCCGACAAGCTGGATGAAGGTGTACAAAGTGCCCGCGATGCCCTGCTTGGTGGCCTGGAAGACGCGCGCTGGAAGGCAATTGATCTGGAAGACGAGCTGCGCGACAGGGCGGAGCAGGCCCAAACCTTTGTGCAGGAAAACCCGTACCAGGCGGTGGGTTTTTCCTTTGTGGCCGGGCTTTTTGTTGGCTGGATTTTGAGCAAGTAGCACGGCTGTTCAAGGCGTTTTACATGCAGGGCTTGGTGTTCTGTTGTCTAGTGTCAATGCAGGGCGGCAGGTATCTGTTTTGCCGGCCAGCTGTCCGCAGGCAGCGGAGATGTCACTGCCCCTGCTCTGGCGGATGAACACGGTGTAGCCTTGCTGGCGTAGGATCTCCTGGAAACGTAGGATCCTCTCCATGTCAGGGCTGCGGAAGGTGCTGTCTGCCACTGGGTTGACTGCCAACAGGTTGATTTTGCAGCGCACGTTGTGTAGGAGCCGAGCAAGTGCTCGGGCGTCCTGGTCGGAATCATTGATACCAGCGAGCAGGGTGTATTCAAACATCACCCGCTTGCGCCGTTTCTGCCGGTACTGGCGGGCAGCCTCAATGAGCGTTTTCAAAGGGTAGCTGCGGTTAACTGGCATGAGCCGACTGCGGGTGGCGTCATCTGCTGCATGCAGAGAAATGGCCAGGTTGACCTCGCTCTCCTCACCCAGTCGTAGCATCTGTGGCACCAGGCCGCAGGTGGATACCGTAATGCGCCGGTTGGAGAAATCCAGACCACGCTGCTCGGTGAACAGCGAGATGGCGTCCAGCACCCTGTCGAGATTGGCCAGGGGCTCGCCCATGCCCATGAACACCAGGTTGGTGAGTGGCGACATGTTGCGCTCCAGCATCCAGTCGCGCACTGCGCACACCTGGTTGACCATTTCCGCCACGTTCAGGTTGCGGCCAAACCCCATGGTGCCAGTGAGGCAGAAGCTGCAACCCATGGCGCAGCCAACCTGGCTGGAGAGGCACAGGGTGTTTCGATCTTCTTCGGGTATGAGTACCGATTCTATTGTTCGTCCATCTTCCAGGCAAAAGGCGAATTTGACTGCACCATCACGTGACTGCTCCACTGCAGAGGGCACAAGCGAGCTGATGCGCGCGTGCTGGGCCAAAAGTGCGCGGAACTCCTTGGCCAGGTCGGTCATATCGGCAAAGGTTATTGGGCCAGGCTTGTAGAGCCACGGCAACAGTTGTTTGCCGCGGAAGGCTGGTTGGCCGAGCTCCACCACAAAGCGAATAAGCTTTTCCTGGGTGAGCGCCCGGAGATCAACAGGGCTTGAAAATACAGTCATACCAGGAGAACAGGATCTGTGCAGACAGGGAAAGATGGCGCAGGGGGATAACCCAATCCTGCGCCACACTCACAAATGGTAGCTGGATCAGGTAGTTGGATCAACGGCCGCGGCCAAAGCGGCGATAGAGCAGGAGCAGTAAAATAGCGCCAGCAGTGGCGATGAAAATATTGCCGATGCTGATTCTGTCCACTGGGCCCAGGTTGAACAGCAGTGAGCCGAGAAAGCCACCAACAAAGGCACCGGCAATACCAATCAGGATGGTGACGATACAGCCGCCTGGATCCTTGCCCGGCATAATCAGCTTGGCCAAGGTGCCAACGATAAGACCCATAACAATCCACGATAAAATACCCATTTTTTCTCCTTGTAACCTGGTGTTTGTTCTGTTGCTTATACAAGATTGGATTGAAAACAGCCTGTGCTATTTGGGAGTGGGTCTTGTTTCCCTTCCCGTATGCATGCAAGATACGACGTGCCTTTGCTTGCCGCAACTGCTTTGTATGGTGCTGTGGCTTGTATCCTAACTCTTTGTTCCTTGGCTTTGGCAGGAACTGACCATGTCGGAGGTTGATCTCAAGGTCATGCTCACACGCAGTAGAAAAGAAAGATCTATTACCATTATCGGTGCTGGATTGGCAGGCTGCGAGGCAGCCTGGCAGGCGGCACAGCGGGGAGTGCAGGTTTTTTTGTACGAGATGAAGCCGCAGCGTTTCAGCCCGGCGCATGAAAATCCGAACCTGGCAGAACTGGTGTGTTCCAATTCCCTGCGGGCTGCGCGTATCGATTCGGCGGTGGGCTTGCTCAAGGAAGAGATGCGACGGCTGGGATCACTGATCATGCAGGCGGCAGATGCCACAGCTGTACCCGCAGGGAAGGCCCTGGCAGTGGATCGTAACCGCTTTGCCGCCTGGACCACCGAAAAGATCGAACAGCATCCAGCCATCACGGTGCGGCGCCAGGAGCTACATACTTTGCCTGCGGCAGAGGCACACCACCCCCTGATCGTCGCTGCTGGACCGCTGGCCAGCGCAGAGCTGGCCAGTGCGCTGCAACGCATCACCGGCACGGAACACCTGGCCTTTTACGACGCCATTGCCCCCATTGTTGCGGCCGAAAGTCTGGATATGCAGGTGCTGTACCGCAAGTCCCGTTGGGACGAAGAAACAGCCGGGGATTATCTGAACTGTCCATTGAATCGGGAGCAGTATCAGCGCTTTGTTGCTGAGCTGGTTGCCGCCGAAAAGGTACCGCTCAAAAGTTTTGAAGAGGCGCGCTATTTTGAAGGCTGCCTGCCAGTTGAAGTGATGGCACAGCGCGGTCCCGAGACCCTGCGTTTTGGTCCGCTCAAGCCGGTGGGTCTGGCCCACCCGCACAGCGGCGAGCGTTTTTATGCCGTGGTGCAGCTGCGGGCAGAAAATGCCGGACAAAGCGCCTATAACCTGGTGGGTTTGCAAACCAAACTCACCTACAGCGAGCAGAAGCGCGTCTTTCGTCTGCTGCCAGGGCTTGAGCAGGCAGAGTTTTTGCGGTTGGGCTCTATCCACCGTAACACCTTTGTCTGTGCGCCGGCTGTTTTGCAGGAAGATCTCAGCCTGCGCGTTGCTCCCCATATGTATGTTGCCGGGCAGTTGGCCGGAGTGGAAGGCTATGTGGAATCAGCCGCAGCTGGCCTTTTGGCCGGCATAAATGCCAGTCGCAAGGCCCTGGGGCAGGCCTTTTCAGCGCCACCTGCAGCAAGTGCCCATGCAGCACTGCTGCGCCATCTCAACCAGAGCGATCCGGCCCATTTCCAGCCATCGAATATCAACTTCTCGCTCTTTGCCCCGCTTGCGGGCCGCATCCCCAAAAAACAGCGGGGCATCCTGCGGGCGCAAGCCGCGCTTGCCGCAGTGGATGCCTGGCGGCATCAATTGGTGGAAGAGGCAGATATCAAGGCATTTCAATAAAGCCCCAAAAGGGATAGTCGAGCTGATACTCGGCCACCTTGCCCGGCGGATGTTCGCGGCTGGCCACCAGCCACAGCTCATTGATGCGGCGTTCCGGTGCCTGTTTGACAAAGGGATCCCACTGGGTACTCAACACCAGGGCATTGTCGGCGGAATAGCCGATATCCCCTGATCCCTTGAAGGAGCCCAGCTGTGGATGCTGTTCAAATTGGCCATCCTGACCGCGTTCCAGCTCGGAAATGACTAGGAAGCTGGCACCAAGCTCATCACGGATGGCCTCCAGCTGCCGCAGCCAGCCGTCGATACCGGAACGTTTCTGGCTGATATCCTTGAATGGTAGCTTGTGCAGGCTGTCGATCACCACCACCGTGTAGTCGGCCTTGGTCTCGTGACGGATGAAATCAATGTGACGGCGCATGATTTCCGGCGAGAGTTTACGGTCATTCACCACCCTAAGCCAGTGCAGGCTCTGCTCCAGTTGCTGGCTGGCCTGTGCCAACCGGGCCTGTTCTTCGCTGTGCAGCTGTTTGCTGCGAATCTGCTCTGTGCGCAGGCGACTTATGCGGCTCAAGATGCGCAGATAGATTTTCTGGCGGCTGTTTTCAAAATCATAGTAGATGACCGGAATACGGCGCAGGGCCATATTGGCGGCTGCCTGGATGAAGAAGGTGGATTTGCCTGCCTTGGGGGTGCCACCCAGGATATTGATACCATGGATGCCGCCGACTGCCGCATCGAGGCGCGCAAAGCCACTGTGCAGCTGTTGATAGGCACTGCTGCTTTCCTGGTGCAGGCGCTGGTTGAAGCGGTGAAATTCAAGTGCAGGGCTGGGAAAGGGGGAAAAGGCCCGGGCTGCGCGGATCATGGCGGCAACCCTTTGGGGCAGGGCTGTCGGGTCTTCGGCGGCCAGACTGGCCAGTTCCATGTTGCGTGGGGTATCCTCGGGCCAGTGGAGAATACGCACCTTGAAACCGATTCTGGTGGCAAAGGTGCGGGCCATGGCTGCAGACTCCACGTTGTGGCGCATCAGCAGAAAAATGGTACGCACCCAGCGCAGTCGCTCTGCCTCCAGCTCGTCGAGTAGCGCAGCATTGGGCACGGCTATGCCCGGAAAACCGAGCTGCTTGAGCACCAGCAGGTTGCGCTCGCCCTCCACCACAAAAAGTGAGCCGTTTTCGCAACGGTCGATTTCCTCCACATTGAAAAACTGGAATGGGTTGTCAAAAAACGCCTCATTACCGTACCAGAAGCTGTCTTCCGACTTGTGGGGATGCACGCAGCGGGCAGCATAGCAGCTGCCGTTTGCCTGCACATACGGATAGAGGAGGTAACGGCCATTGTAGCCGATTTGTAACTCCGCCAAGGTCTCTTCGAGGATACCTTCCTGCTGGAACTGTTGCTTGAGTTCCTGGGTGAGTTTGTTGGCAAAACTAATGAGTTCTTGGTTCAGGTTGTTTGCTGGATAGTGCGTTTCCCAGCCAAAATATTCGCGATCCAGTTCAAAACCAGGCACTGTGGCCAGCGGTATGCCCAATGCGCGGGCAAAATGCAGGGGGAAGCCACCGGGAATGCAGCGTTTGCGGCAGCGGAAGTAGCCGTGGAAAAAACTCTCCGGATTCAGGAGAACAATTAAACCTGCTGTTTGCTGGCCGGAGAATTGATTGCCGCTTTGAGTGCTGCCTGTGGCCGTACAGAAGGGGCAAGGTGCCTGCAGGATGGTATTTTTTAAGCTGCCGCCCGGGAGATGCTGCAGATAGAAGCGGCTGATTGCATCGTTGCCAGAGTTGCCAGCGGCCGTCATGTGTACACACCATGTTCTGGAGGATAGAAGGAAAGAGCAACAAGCGCCTGGCAGACCGGTAGATGCAGCTGGACTACAACAGGGTTTGGGAACGGATTGCGAAAGGCACGTAGTGGAAAATGCAGCCCAGTCTGGAGAAGCATGTCGGACTGCGGCTGGCTCTCACCATGAAAACCCACACAATATACTACTTTACAGGAAATAAATGATCTGTGATATTCGGGAACAGAAAGTGGGTTTTTCGTCCAGAAAACCAGTTGAAATGCCTCGTTATGATGATTGTATAGGGTGCTGGAACCAGGATGGCGCAGATGAAAAGCACAATGGCTGAACGGTTGGAAAGCCTTGGTCGAACAATTCATTCATTTTTTTGTGCCTATGATCAGTATGTTCTTGCCTGTACTGTTTTACTGTTTTGGTGTTTTATTTTTCAGGAATATTTTTTGTTTGGCAAGCTGTTTTTGTTTGAACAAACAGCCTGGGATACACTGGTACAGTGCTATCCAATAGAATATTTCCGTATAAACAATGTAAAAAATTTTGTTTTTCCTTTTTGGTCTTTCCAGTTTGGCTTTGGGAAAAATATTTATCATGAGATGATAAATATAAGCCCCTTTGACGTTATTTATTTATTTTTTCAGGGGAAAAGTTATACAGAGGCAATTCCGACAGTATTTTTTTTACAATTCCTTGCTGCATCTCTTATATTTCAAGCATTTCTTAAAAAAATCGGTTTATCTCCACTCGTTTCCTTTGTTGGTTCGATTTTATATTCCTTTAGCGGCTATATGGTATTGAATGCTCATTGGTACCATTACTTGAATTATCCGATATTTGTAGCCTTATTCTTATTTTTCTTTGAAAAATGGTATAGAGATGGGTTTTGGTTTCCCCTGGTCGTCCTGGTGGGACTCGTTTCTTTAAAGAACGAACTGCATCTTTACCAAATGGCAACTTTCGGATTTTTTTACATTGTCTTTCGGTACATAAATGATTTTGGATTGAATAGACAAATTATTCGCCTATATACTCGCTTAATGCTTCTTATTTTGTTTGGTTTGCTGCTGGGGGCATATTTTTATCTTCCAGATATGTATATCTTACTCTCTTCATCAAGAGTGCATGGCGCTGTACAGGGTGATTCCCTCTTGTCTCTTTTTCAGAAAATTCTGCATCCCATAGAATTCAACGCATTTTTAACTGTTCTTCTGCGTACCATATCTCCAGATCTGCTCAACTCTTGGCTCTTGTATCGAGGGTCTTTGAATTATCTTGAAGCATCTACGTTCTATGTAGGTCTTTTTCCCTTTGTGGTCTTTCTTTCTGTTTTCTTTGTTAAAAATAAAAAATATAAATTGCTGTGGATTTTCCCGGTTGTTTTTTGGATGGTCGTATTTTTTCCTTATTTTACCAGGGCGTTGAATCTGTTTGTCAGTAGTACTTTGAAATATATTTCTTTTTATTTGGGATTTTTTATCCTTTTTCCATTTTTATTGGTGATGGATTCATTGCGCGAGCAAGAACATCTGCAGCGATTAAACAGATTTTCCATATTTTTATTTTTGTTGGTCTTGTTGGGAATTTTGTTGGCATCGTTATGGTATCCTGATTTTTTCAACCCAATAAACAGAAAAGTTTTTCGCTTGTCTTTCTCTTTTTTCACTCTATATGTTGTTTGTCTCTCTATCTGGAACAGAGGAATCCATGTTGTTAGATATGGGTTGCTTGTTGTTGTCGTTATTGAAGCTGCAATTTTTGCAAGGATGACAGTGAGCACGGCTCCTGGAGCACTGTATCCGTTTTTCCATGAGCGTGGGGAAAAATATTTTCGTGAAGATACGCGCAAGGCAGTAGACTTTATTCGGGAAAGAGATCCTGGTTTTTTCAGGATAGAAAAAGACTACAGAGATGTGTATTTGAACGATGCTCTTGTGCAAAATTATTTTGGTACTGAGTCATATTTGGGTTTCATCAATACTGGTATGAAGGATTTTTATGATCAATTTAAGCTTTCAACAAATTCACCCAATCTGAATTCCTACAGATATGGCCTGGAAAAGGAAGCAAGCCTGCAATCACTTCTGTTGGTCAAGTATTTTCTCTGTAAAGATGCGCAGTCCTGTGATGGCCTGCACGGCTTTTCTCTTGTGCATGTGGTCGATGGCCTCCGTATCTACCAGAACGACCATGTCCATCCCTTTGGCCAGGTCTTTCGCCGGCAAATCGGCCCGCAGTTTTTTCAGCAGCTTTCCCTTGCAGAAAAACTGGCACTTGTAGAGCATACGGTGGTCAGTTCTGCGGTGTTGCCAGGTATTCCCCAGTATGGTCATGATGGCAGTGGTGGACATGACGAGCAAGCTGTCCCATCTGAACGAGGTGCAAACGACACCTTTACCCTTACGCATTGGGATCAACAGCATTTCGCGGGTTCTGTCGACCTGGATCAGCCTGGGGTCCTCTTTTTTCCCACACCTTTTGACCGTGGCTGGCGCGTTCAGGTCAATGACCAAGAGGCAGAGCTACTGCAGCTTGATTTTGGTTTTTCCGGAATTCTTCTCTCCAGCCCTGGGCAGTATACCGTTGAACTCCGTTATATTCCGCCCTTGCTGCGGACGGGTTTTGCGCTGACAATCCTGTGTTTGCCCCTGGCGCTGTACCTACGCTGGCGTTATCCTACGTTTGCAGCCTACTGAAGCATTATTTGTTGCCATCGGCTTTTTTGGCCCTGATCCAGGCATTGATCCAGCTTTTCCCGATCAACAGAAAAAGTATTTCAAGGCCTACGCCCAAAAGGGCAAAAATCTTGAAGCCAAAAACCACATTGGGCCAGATTCTCTCCTGCTTAGGTGTGCTCAGCGCTGGTTGGAATGCCAAGGCGATGTGTGGATCGCCTGCCTGTGGACTGCTCTGCATAAGCAGGCTCTCACCGTGCTGCTGGAGGGATGTTGTCTGGTATGTTGTAAACTGCGCTGCAGAAAAACTTGCTGCCAGCTGTGCGCCAAATGGCTCTAATATGGCCAGATTAGAGATGCGTACCCTGCCGGGGCCGTCGAGGTAATCCAGGCGCAGGGCATGAATGGAGGAGGCTGGCAGATGTGCCTGGATAGCTTTGGGGATAGCCCTTTCCGGTAAAACCGCCCGGATACTCTCCTGTTCCCGGAATCCCTTGCCTGTGTCATAATAGATCTGCAGCACTGGCGGGCGGTTGCGGTTTTCTTCCACAGCGATGTCAAAGGAGACAATCAGCCTGGTGCTTGCCTGGTAACGGCCAGCCGCATGGGGTAGGGCAAAAAGGGCGGCCAGACAGAGGGAAACAAGCCATGAGTAGTTGCGCGGTTGCATTGTTGAGACACTCCATGAATCGGGCGGTGCGAGGCGTTTGCTGGATTGCCCCTGGTGAGAGTAATAAAAAATGAAACCTGCGGATACACAAGGAAAATGTGCAGCGCAGGTATAGCCAATTGTGTGCCCAAGTGACAGAGAGGAAACACCATGACAGCACCTGAGACCTACGAACAGCTGGATCTTTTTTATCTTGGCCGTGAGCTGGATCCCACAAGCGGCAAGGAGAGTGCCATTCCGCTGTTGGTGAAAAATCGGCACCTGACCACCCATGCCGCCATCATCGGCATGACAGGTAGTGGTAAGACCGGGCTGGGCATTGCGCTCTTGGAAGAGGCTGCCATCGACGGTATTCCGGCCATTGTCATCGATCCCAAGGGCGATATGGGTAATCTTTTGCTCACTTTTCCAGATTTGGCTCCAACGGATTTCGAGCCCTGGGTTGATCCCGAAGCAGCGGCCCGTAAAAAAATGACGATACAGGAATGGGCCGCGCACACTGCCACCAGCTGGCAACAGGGTCTGACCAGTTGGGATCAGGATGGCAGCCGTATCCGCCGTCTGCGGGAGAGCGCCGATTTTGCCGTGTACAGTCCGGGTAGTTCCGCTGGTCGCATGGTATCCATTGTCGACAGCCTGGCGGCGCCACCTGCGGATGTGCTGGCTGATCAGGATATGCTTACGGAACTGGTCAATGTTTCGGTTTCTTCCCTGCTGGGGCTGCTCGGTATCGAGGCCGATCCGATCAAGAGCCGGGAGCATGTGCTCCTGGCCACCATTTTACTCAATGCCTGGGAAAGGGGAGAATCCCTGAATTTTGCCTCCCTGATTGGGGCGGTGGCGCAGCCGCCTTTTGCCCAAATTGGTGTTTTCCCGGTGGATGCCTTTTATCCTCCCAACAAGCGTATGGAGTTGGCCATGCAGTTCAATACACTGGTGGCGAGCCCCTCCTTCAACAACTGGATGCAGGGAGAGCCGTTGCAGATTGAAAATTTTCTGTACACCGCTAGCGGCAAACCGCGCATCAGTATTTTTTCCATTGCCCACCTCAGTGATGGGGAACGCATGTTTTTTGTCACCCTGCTGCTGGGCCGCTTGCTTGGCTGGATGCGGCGGCAGGAGGGCAGTACCGGCCTGCGCGCCATGTTGTATATGGACGAAATCTTTGGCTACTTTCCGCCAACAGCCAACCCACCCTCCAAAAAACCCATGCTGCTTTTGCTCAAGCAGGCGCGCGCCTTTGGCCTGGGGGTGGTGTTGTCCACGCAAAATCCGGTTGACCTGGATTACAAAGGCCTGGCAAACATTGGCACCTGGTTTGTTGGTCGTCTGCAAACCAGGCAGGATCAAGATCGGGTGGTGGCCGGCATGGGCGGTGGCAGCGCCAAATTTGATGCCAACAGGATCCGCAACCTGCTGGCCGGCCTTAAGGAGCGCTCGTTTCTTTTATATTCGGCCCACCGGAACGAACCAGTCCTGTTTACCACCCGCTGGGTGATGTCGTATCTTAAGGGCCCCATCTCCCTGGTCGAACTGGCCCGTTTGGCACCTGGCGCGGCACAGCCGGCCGCAGCCGAACAAACAGCAACAACTCCTGTTGGAGCAAGCATGGATGGGACACTTTCCTTTAGCGCGGTCAGGCCGCCTCTTGCCGGCAGTATCATACAATACTATGTGCCCTCGCCCATGCCAGCGGCAGAACAGCAGTACAGCGCCTCTCTTTTGGGGCTGGCTGCGGTGCGCAATGTGGATCAACGCAGGGGAATTGACCAAATTACGGAAATCCGCCTGCAAGTGGCCCTGCCCCAGGCCGGCGAAGGGGCAAGCTGGGAAAGGGCGCAGGCCTTTCCCATCACAGTTGAGCAGTTGCAGAGCGAGGCACCAGAGTCAGTACTTTTTGCCGATCTTCCGGCAGATATGAAGGTGCGTAAAAATTTCAACGACGAGGAAAAACGCCTGGCTGATCATCTTTACCGTACCCAATTGCTGCGTATTTTTCGGGTAAAGGAGCTGGGGCTGGAATCTGCACCAGAGGAGGCAGAGCAGGACTTCAGGCAGCGTATCGCCAGCGCGTTGGCAGCCAAAAAAGAAGCTGCCATCACCACCCTGGAGCAGGTCTATGGTAAAAAGCAGCAACAACTGCAAGATCGACTGCAACGGGCTGAGGCCAGGCTCGATAAGGAGCAAAGCGATGTGCGGGCCAAGGGCATGGAAACGGCCATCTCTGTTGGTTCGGCTATTCTGGGAGCCTTTTTGGGAAGAAAGGCGCTGAGCTCCACCACGGCCAATAAATCGGTGCGGGGAGTACGCAATGCCGGCCAGTTGTTGAAGGAGCGGCAGGATGTGCAGTTGGCCCAGAATGAGGTGTCGCGCCTGGAGCAAGAGTTACAAACCATGGTGGCCGAGTTGCAACAAAAGGTGCAGGAACTTAGCACTGGTTGGGATCCCGCCTTGGTCGAGCTTGAAACCGTGGCGATAGCACCCAGGAAAAGCGATATTTATGATGTTCGTGTCTGCCTGCTCTGGGAGCCAGTGCTGGATTTTTCGCCCAAGGAAGGCGCGCAGTTGCCGGTGCAGAGCGCCTGATCAACCAGAGATGATTTTGAGCTATTCTTCTACCATCAGTTCCAGCACGTGGCAGCCAAAAAGGACGGAGTAGTTGGATCAGGGAGTTGGTGGGATAGAGCAATTGTGTCAGGTTAGGCTGTGTCTGGAAGCGGTGCACTGCCCGGCCGAATGAACCGATGCGCCAACAAGCTGTGAACGATGGCCTGGACAGGCAGACCAATGACATTGGTGCAGGAACCATCTATCGAGGCAACCAGAAAGGCGCCCGCTCCCTGAATGGCATAGGCACCAGCTTTGTCCAGCGGTTCCTTGGTGTTGGCGTAGGCCGCCAGGGTGTCCTGGTTGAAATGACCGAAACGAACACGGGTCGTCGCATGGTCATGCAGCAGCACGCCGTGGCCCCGAGCCTGGAGCGCATAGCCGGTAATGACGCTATGGGTCTTGCCGTTGAGTAGTTCAAGAAAGCGCAGAGCTTCCCTATGGTTGGCCGGTTTACCCAGGATGCGGCCGTCAATGGTGACCACGGTATCTGCGCCAATGACACAGGCTGCTGCATCCTGCGTAGTTGCAACCTCTGCGGCCTTGGCCTCTGCCATGCGTACGGCAAAGGCTGCGGGTGTCTCGCCGACCAACGGGGTCTCATCAATGGTGGCGGGAATACACGTACAGTGCAGGCCAAGGGCTGCAAATAGTTGCTGCCTTCTGGGCGAGGCAGAAGCAAGGATGAGCGGGCAGGTGGCAATAAACATACAAACAGGTTGTGTGGTCTAGGCAGAGAATGGATAATGGACCTCTTCCAGGAAAAGACCGCAGGCAGGTGCTGTCTGTCCAGCGGCCTTTCTATCCTTGGCTGCAAGGATCTGTGCCACGCTCTCTGGTGAACGTTTCCCTTGGCCGACTTCAATGATCGTACCGGCAATGATGCGCACCATTTGCCGGAGGAAGCCATCGCCTTGCAGGCGGAGCGACCAGCCATATGCCATTTGCGTCATGGGCTGGCATTCTGCCTGCATCAGGGTGCGTACTGCGCCGCGGCCGCCGGGGTTTGACAGGTCGCGTGAGCCAGAGCGTTCGAAGCTGGAAAAATCGTGCGTACCCAGGAGTTGCCCCAGGGCTTGTCGGGCTGGTTCAGGATCAAAAGCACCTGGTAGGTGAGCCATGTACAGGCGGTGTGTGGGCAGCATTACCGGCTCTGTATAGAAATCGTAGCGGTAGGTTTTTGCCCAGGCGCTGAAGCGACTGTGGAAGCCGGTGGCTGCCTCCTGGGCGTTTAAGATGCGGATGTCTGGCGGTAGGAGGGAATTGAGGCCCTTGGAAAAGGCCGCAAGCGGATGGCCTACCGAGGTGTGGAAATGGGCCACCATGCCCTGGGCATGCACGCCTGCATCGGTGCGGCCAGCGCCATGCACGGTGGGGAAATGGCCGCACAGGGTGTGCAGGCACTTTTCCAGGGTTGCTTGCACGGTTACCTCGCCCTGGCGTTGCCGCTGCCAACCGCAGTAAGCGCTGCCATCATAGGCGATCAGCAGTCGGATAATTCGCTTCATCAGGGGAAGAAGGCAGCTCCCATCAGGGCTGTTTCTTCGGCAAAACCATTCATCAGGTTCATGTTCTGCACGGCCTGGCCGGAAGCACCCTTGCCGATATTGTCAATAGCCGAGGTGATGATGATCCGCCCAGTGCGCGTATCGTGCTGCAGAGCGATATCGCAGCAGTTGGTGCCGCGCACATGCTGAGTGGCAGGCTGCTGTCCTGCGGGCAAAACCCGAACAAAAGGCTCGCTGCCATAGGTTTCGTTGTAGAGTTCCTGCAGGTCGGCTGCTTTGCCTGCCTCGCTCAAGGAGGCGTAGATGGTGCTGAGGATACCGCGTGAAATGGGCAAAAGGTGCGGGGTGAAGGAAATCCGTACAGCGCTTTGTGCGGCCAGGCTCAGCTCCTGCTCTATTTCCGGGATATGACGATGCACGCCGCCAACCTTGTAGGCTTTGAAGCTGTCGGCCACTTCACAGTAGAGGTTGGCCACACTCGCAGCGCGGCCGGCCCCAGAAGTGCCTGATTTGGCATCAGCAATAATGGTGGCTGGATCAATGAACCCGGCGCGCAACAGCGGTGCCAGGGCCAGAATGATGGAGGTGGGGTAGCAGCCCGGGTTGGCCACCAGGCGTGCGCGTCGGATATCGTCCCGGTAGAGTTCCGGCAGGCCATACACTGCCTCGGCCAGCAGTTGTGGGCTGCTATGCGGCTGATACCACTCTTCGTACAGTGCCTGGTCGTGGATGCGGTAGTCTGCACTGAGATCCACCACCTTTTTTCCAGCGGCCAGCAGCTGGGGTACGATGTCCATGGCGGTTTTATGGGGAACCGCGGTGAAGAAAAAATCAGCACGGTGGATCAGTTCATCTACGCCGAGATTTTCGCAACGGATATCAATGCGCTTGTTCAGGCTGGGGAAGACTTCGGCAATGGTTTTGCCTGCGTATTGGCGTGAGGTCGCCACACAGAGTCGCACCTGCGGATGGCCGGCCAGGATGCGGATGAGTTCCACCCCGGTGTAGCCCGAAGCACCTATGATGCCAACATCTAACATAATTCTTTCCTCACAAAAAAATTGGTGGCGCGCCTGGCCTGTATGGAATTGGTGATTTTATCGACAAGGCAGTTATCTCTTTTGCATGACTTGATGTTCGACCGGCAGTGGGCTTATTTCCTGCATAGATGGACTGCATTTGGCCAGCATACAAAAAAACACAAAAAAAGGAATAACGAGCACGCTCGTTATTCCTTTTTTGGTCAGATAAAGAGTTCGCAGAAAGATGCGGTTCTTGCTGATTAACGTTTGGAGAACTGGAAACGGGCGCGGGCACCGCGAAGTCCGTATTTTTTACGCTCCTTGGCCCGGGGGTCACGGGTGAGCAGGCCAGCCTTTTTGAGCGGCAGCCGCATCTCCGGATTGAGTTCTTGCAGAGCACGGGCAATGCCATGCACCAGTGCATCTACCTGGGCAGATTTACCGCCGCCCGTCATCGTGGCCACCACATCGAACTGATCCATTGTTTCAGTAACGACAAAGGGGTGGGCTACCTTGGGTTCAAAGTAGATGTTACCAAAATATTCGGCCACCGGCATTTTATTGACCGTTACTTGCCCGCTGCCTGGGCTAATCCAAACACGGGCGGTCGCAGTCTTTCTTTTACCAGTTGCGTAGGTTTTTTCCTGAGCCATGTATGTGCGCTCCCTTGAACAGGTTTAGCTGATCTCGTAGATTTCTGGTTTTTGCGCTTGGTGTGGGTGCTCTTTGCCAGCGTAAATTTTCAGCTTTTTCAGCTGAGCCCGGCCAAGTTTGTTTTTGGGCAACATGCCCTGCACCGCCTTGCGGATCAATTCCTCGGGCTTCTTGGTGAGTATTTCACGCGCAGTCTGCTCTTTAATACCGCCGGGATAGCCAGAGTGGCGGTAGTAGAATTTTTTGTCCAGCTTACCGCCTGTCAGGTGAACACGCTCGGCATTGACCACAATGACGAAATCGCCATTATCCTGAAAGTTGCAGAAAGTCGGTTTGTGCTTGCCCCGCAGAAGCGTGGCAATCTCGGTGGCGATACGTCCCAACACCTTGCCGTCGGCATCGGCCACATACCACTTCCGTTCAATTTCATCGACCGGTGTGTAATAGGTTTTCATCTGCTTTGCATCCTGACTAGAAAAAAAGGCTCGAACAACGGTTCGAGCCTGGAACCTTTTATGGAGCGGGAAACGAGATTCGAACTCGCGACTTCAACCTTGGCAAGGTTGCACTCTACCACTGAGTTATTCCCGCCTGCAATGAAACATAGCAGAAGACGACTATAGTCTTTTCTTTCTGGTGATGTCAATAAAAAAGTTTATTTCGCATGCAAACAAGCTGTTCTTTTGCCAGCAATGCGGCCAGGGCAGAGGTCAAGCTGGAAAATATGCAGACCGCTATTCCTGGGTTATCCTGTGTACAAGACAGGCAGATATTGAATCCCGCCGAGAAATTCGCTAGAGTGCCAGGATATTCTGGAAGCGATGCATGGTCCAGCGCAGTGTCGGTCCATGGTTATGCCTTCCGTCCAATTGCCTGTAGAGTCCCAGGAGAATATATGAACGACCAGGCCCGGCGCAGCGCACGTGTAGAGCGAATCACCCGCGAAACCGATATTCGGCTCAGTCTTGCCCTTGATGGTAGCGGGCGGGCTGAAGTGGGCAGCGGTGTCGGCTTTATGGATCATATGCTGACGCTTCTGGTTGTGCACGGTTTTTTCGATTTGACGCTCCAGGTCCGTGGGGATACCCATATTGATGACCACCACAGTGTGGAAGATTCGGGTATCTGTCTTGGCCAGGCCTTTGCCAAGGCCCTGGGCGATAAAGGGGGGATCTGCCGCTACGGTCATGCCTACGTGCCCATGGACGAGACCTTGGCCAGGGTGTGTCTTGATTTGTCCAATCGACCCTATTTGCACTACCAGACCCCGCCTTTACCAGAAAAAATAGGCACTTTTGACAGTTGCCTGGCTAGGGAGTTTTTGCGGGCCTTTTCCTTGCACGCAGGCTGTACCCTCCATGTGGACGTGCTCCACGGCGAGGATGGGCACCATATTATTGAAGCTGTCTTCAAGGCCTTAGGTCAAGCCCTGCGTCAGGCAACCACGCTCCTGCCAGGCCTGGCAGGACAGCTTTCCTCCAAAGGAACACTATAAGTGCCGCGTCTTCTATACAGGTGATGACCAGGTGACAAAGTAGATGTATAGTCCATGTACAGTCGGTCTACCTGCTGTGTCGTGGTATTGTATTGATATGTTTTGGTATACATTTGCAAAACAGGATTCCATTTCAGACCCATGCTTAGTACACCCCCACCTGGACAGGGAGGTCCACCGTGATAGCACAACGTTTCTTGCTTTTTGGCGCCATGCTAGGCGCCTTGATTTTGACCGCAGCCTGTGCCTCAACCACCGCTGATACGCAGCACCCGGCAGCTTCAGCAACAGGCAAGGCTGCAGCGCCTGTGGTGAGCTGTTTTGGCGTTTTGCCGGTGCAGGTGTCGTTGGCAGATGATGTCCTGCTCTCGGCTGATGAAGAAAAAAATCTTACGGCCGGGGCTACGGTGGTGGATACCGTCCTGCACGAGGTCCTCAGCAACAACAGCAAGGCGCGTTTTCTTGAGGCAGAACAGGTGATCGGGTTGCAATCGCCCGAGGCAGTAGTCAAACTTGCGGCCTCCCGTGAGGTGGCGCACAGTATAGGCTGCAACGCCATTCTGGAAACATCACTCAGCCGCTATATCGAGCGCGAAGGTGGGCCCTATGGCGTGCAGCAGCCAGCGGCAGTCACCTTGAGCTATCGTCTTTATGAAGTGGATAACGGCACGGTACTCTGCCATGGTCGTTTTGAAGAAGAGCAGCAGGCTTTGATGGACAATCTTTTTTCCATCGGTAAAGCCGGCCGCCGCGGTATGGCTTGGCTAACTGCAGAAGAGCTGACCCGTGATGGTTTGACCAGTAAACTGCACGAGTGCACGCATCTGGCCAAATAGCTCTGTGACGCAACACATACGGCTGCCGGACAAAACCAACCGGCTGGTGGGGCAGGCCATGCACGACTATGGTATGCTCGCCAATGGCGACCGCGTGCTGGTGGCTGTTTCCGGTGGGGTGGATTCGCTGGTTCTGGTGCACCTGCTCCATGCCTGGCAACGTAAAGCGCCGATCAGCTACCAGCTTGTCGCTGTGCATGTAGATATGGACGCTTCCGAGCAGGGGCCAAGTGCGTTTGCCTGTGCCATCCGAGCGCAGTTGGCTAAAAATGGTCTTGAACTGAGTATTGTGGCGGCAAAGCGTCCACCTGTCCGCACTGTGGTGGGCAGCGAGACAGACGCAGCAGGTGAGCGGGTCGATGCCGGTGTTTGCTTTGTCTGCGCCCGTACCCGGCGCCTGCGTCTCTTTGCCGAGGCTCGCCATTTGGCATGTAACAAGATCGCCTTTGGTCATCACCAGGACGATCTGATTGAAACCTTTTTGTTGAACCTGACCTGCGCAGGCAACATCAGTACCATGCGGCCCAGGCAGGATCTTTTTGAGGGACGACTGGCTCTGATCCGGCCACTTGCCTATGTAGAAAAACAAGATATCGAGCAGGTAGCCCTGATTAATGGGCTGGAAGCCATCCCGTCCAGCTGTCCACTGGGAGAAAGAACCCGGCGTAGTGACATGCGGCATTTGGCTGCTGAAATTTACAAGCGCATTCCCGGCTCCAAAAAAAATATGTTCGCTGCCCTGGGCAATGTGCGCAATGCCTATTTGCTCAACAACGGACGGATGGCTCGATGAAAAAGACAAGGGCACAGTGGCTGACTGCTGGAGCCTACCCGGGGCGGCATGCACGGCCAGCCTGCTGAGAAATTTTTGCAACCAGGATGAGCCATGGAACTTCTCCCAATAGCCCACCTCTTTCTGACCCAGGCCCAGAGTGCGGAAAACGCCTGCCGCCATGTGGAGCGTTTTCTCACCAATAATCCGCTGCTCAGCTATGATCGCCTGCATATTCTGGAGGAAGAGGCGAACCGGGCCGATGAAGAGGCCTTTTGGGATGCCATGGATGAGGGTTTGCTTGCCAACCGTTCCTTTGCCCACCGCATGGTCAGCCACCTGGAACAGGAGGGAGTGGAGAACCTGCGTCAGCTGGTGGACCTGCAACGCGGCTATACCACCAAGGTGTTGCACACCTTGGTGCATTTGCTGGACGGCTTTATTGGTATAGATTCTGTCTTGTATAATCTGGTTGACGATAGCCACGATGTCAGTCATACCCTGCGTCGGACCATGCGCGACAACCCTTCCCGCTACTGGCTGGTGCGGGTGCGGGCGGGCAAAGTACGGGTCTCTGTCTTTAGTTGAGCAAAAAAAATGCGATTGTAATGATGGTACGCTAAAGGGAAAAAAGATCATGAATACAATTCGTCTCTGTTTGGGTTGCGGAGCAAAAAACCGGGTGCCGCAAGACAAGGCGCACCTCCGCTCCAAGTGCGGCAAATGCGGCGCATCCCTGATGGGTGCGCCCCTTGCCGATCAAGTGAATGCACTCGGCGACAGCGAATTTACCGAGCACGTACAGCAAAGCACCCTCCCTGTACTGGTGGATTTTTATTCACCCACCTGCGGTCCCTGTCAGATGCTGGCGCCTGTGCTAGACTCGCTTGCCGCACGCTTTGCCGGTCGCTTAATCTTTTACAAAGTAAATACTGCTATCCATCAGGCCAATGCCGCGCGTTTTGGCATTCAGGGCGTACCCACTCTTATTTTCTTCCGGCAGGGCCATGAGGCAGACCGGCTTGTCGGTGCCATACCAGAGGCTGATTTGGCTCGCCGCATTGCGGCCTTTCTCGGCTGATCCGACGTGGCTCCACAAATCACAAATATGATAACCTGCCTGGCTGGGCCGCAACATGCGCGGGTGACTTGGGCCCAAGGCTGCTTTGGCACATTCACATCCCACAACAAACCTGTGGGCAGGCAGTGCAACAGCTTTGACCCTGTGGCTGTACCTTTCTCCTCTGATCCACTTTCGGCCTATACCGTCCGGAGCTATTTTGTCCGGCGGCAGAGCCCCGTGTTTTCTGAGGCTGTTTTTTATCCCCGAATATCACTATGCCCATCTCCATGCTCTTCGAGCTCTACCTGGGGCGACGCGGCAGGTCTGTTTGAAGCAGAGGCAGGCCTTATCTGCCAGGACCGGGACGCGAACGCCCAAGACGATATGTGGGGTAAACATGAGACCTTCTTGGAAGAGAGAAAGCTGGTCAGGATACTGAAGGGACAGCAGAGATAATGGCTACTATCCGCCGTTCCCAAACCGTAGAGCAGCAAAGGGCGCAACACAAGGGTGGTGGTCGTCCGCCCGCCGTGTTCCTATGGAACCCGACGATGGCAGTGTTGCTGAGCCTTCTTTTTACACCGGTGTTTGGCTCTCTGATGCAGATGTTGAACTGGCGAACCCTGGAAGAGCCCAATCTGGAAAAACAGTCGCAGTGGTGGTGTCTGGCCGGAGTGGGTATCTTGCTGGGCAGCCATGTCTTTTCCGCACTGTATCCCGAAGCCAGGGTGGTCGATACTTTTTCCGTCAGCTTGCTGGTGTTGTACGGCTGCGGTTGGCTTCTGCTGGCTGCACGGACACAGACGCTGTATGTGCGGGAGCGTTTTCCCAAGGGCTATGGCCGCAAGCCTTGGCATCTGGTGCTGCTTGTGGCCATAGCCGCCAGTGTGAGCTATGTGTTGCTGGGTTTTGCCTTGTCCTGCCTGGCGGATCTGTTCCGCTGAAAGTAGGGAGACGCAATGGGGCAGCGTGCATCCTTGCTGGAGCGTCTGCCGGAGAGCCTGCGCTCTGCGTTGGGCAGTTCCCTTATTATCCTCAAGTTTGTCGTACCTTTTTATGTGGCTCCTCGTCATTTGGTGTGGATTTGGAGTATAAAGGGATCAAATCCACACCAAATGATGAGCAGTAGCATGAACGGCAACGATATCATAGCATTGGGTCTGGGGCTGCAGACTCCTTGGGAGGTTACCGGGCAACTGCTCGACACATCCACAAGTCCGCATGAACTTCGGCTCACGATAGCTGCCGGGCGTGGTACGCTTTTCCCTTGTCCTGTATGCGGGAAGCTCTGTCAAGCCCATGATTTCAAGGAGATGACCTGGCGACATCTCAATTTCTTTCAGCACCATTGTTATATTACCGCCTCGGTTCCTCGTGTTCGCTGCCCAGAACATAAGGTCAAACAAGTCACGGTTCCCTGGGCGCGCAAAGGCAGCAGTTTCACCTTGCTGTTTGAGCAGGCCGCCATGCTCCTGGTCCGGGAAATGCCGGTCTTGACCACCGCAAAGCTCTTGGAAATGAATGACAAAAGACTGTGGCGCATCGTGATGCATTATGTGAAGACCGCCATGAGCCGCCTGGATCTCAGTAGCCTGAAGGCATTCAGTCTTGATGAAACCAAATCCCGCAAGGGTCATCGGTATGTCACCGTCTTTATTGACCTTGACCGGGTCGATAAGCCGGTCGTTTTCGCGGTTGCCGGCAAAGGCAAACAGACCCTGGAATCATTCGAAAAACACCTGACCGCACACGGTGGCAAAGCCGAACAAGTCATCGAGGTGTCCGATATGTCTGCCGCCTTCATTGCCGGGGTGAGAGCCCACTTTCTCAACAGTAGTCACACCGTTGACTGGTTTCATGTGGTGCAACTGTTCACCAAGGCGGTAGATGAGGTCCGACGCGCCGAGGCCAAGGAAACAGGGTTTCCCAAAGCCACCAGATGGGCGACCCTGAAAAATGCCGATGGTCCATTAACGGAGAAGCAGATCAATGCCTTGGCGGAACTGATGAGCATGGATATGCAGACCGTAAAGGCATGGCGTATCAAGGAGATGTTTCGCTGGGTGCGCAAGGCAACTTCGATGCGAGGCGCACAATGGCGATTGACCAATTTCATCAATGTTGCCTTGAAGCTGACTGCGGATATCGATCTGCTCAAACCAGTTCGCAAGGCTCTAAAAACAGTAGGGAAGCATCGGGAAGCCATCTTGGCGCGCTGGATATCAGGTCACAACAATGCCAGGATCGAAGCACTCAATGGCATCTTCCAGGCAGCCAAATGCAGAGCTAGAGGATATAGAAACGATGACACGTTCGTCAGCATGATCTACCTGCTGGCTGCCCCGATACAATACTTGCTCAAATCCACTTGATTCGACGAAGAGCCTTTTATGTTCTCTCCGATATCCTGCTCTACTTTGATTTGCTCAGACCGCTGGGGATATTCCTTGCGCCGTTGACCACTCTCCTGCACCTGCCGGCGGAGGCGGGGCCTGCCTTGATCGGGGGGGGGGTACTGCTCAATGTCTATACTGCCATTGCCTTTGCTGCACCCATTGGGCTCACGCTTCATCAGTGGACGATCTTGGGTGTTTTTATCGGCATCTGTCACTCCCTACTGGTGGAGTGCGCTATCATGGCACGGCTGGGGATCGCCACCCTGTACTCTGTGCTGCTCCGACTACTCGGTGCCTTTGCCGCAACCATGCCCCTCGTCTTTTTACCCATCTCCTTGGGCAGCAACACAGGTGGCTATCAGGCGCAAGTAATCAGCAGACAGTTCAACAGTTTTACAGACATGCTGCTCAAGTCAACTGCTGAAGCCCTGATTCTTTCTGCCAAGGTAATTGTGCTGGTGTGTACGCTTGCCCTGCTCATGGACTGGATCAAATCCATTCCTGCAGTGAAGACGCATATCGAACGGGTGAACACCACTTTTTCTATCATTGTTGGCCAACTTTTGGGCATCACCTATGGGGCGGGCATTTTGCTGCGCGAGGCCAACCGCGGCACGCTCAGCCGCCGCGATATTTTTTTTATTGGCACCTTTTTGATGATTTGCCACTCTTCCATTGAGGATATTCTTGTGTTCGTACTTTTTGGTGCGAATTGTTGGATTATTTTATTATTTTACTTACGCGGCTTATTGCGGCGCTTGTGTTCAGTTATGTGCTCATGCGAGTGTTCCGGGGAAGAGCGCTTGATTTGGTGGTGCGCAGATAACAGGGAATACCACGGAAAGTAGTTCCCTCCACGCTCTAACAATGCCCTCAACAAGGAGGCCTGTTGTGCAGAAAATGATTGTCCGTCAGTTCAGTGGAAATCTGGCAAAAATTTACTTCTGCACGGTACTCGCCTTTTGTTCCCTCTATGCGGCCCAGCCCATCCAGCCGGTTTTTCAGCAGGAATTTGCTTTAACCTCTTTGCAGGCCATTCTCTTCACCACCCTGATGATGCTGCCGCTGGGCTTTGCCCCCATGTTCTATGGCTTTTTGCTCGAAGCCTTTTCCGTGCGTATCATCCTGCGTCTGGCCGTGCTCTTTCTGGGCGTACTTGAGCTGATTTTCTGCTGTACCAGCAACTATCTGCTCCTTCTGGTCATACGGGCCCTGCAGGGGCTCGCCATCCCTGCCATTTTTACCTCCTTGGTCAGCTACATCTCCTTTACCGCCCCAAGGGACGAAGTGCAGGCCGCAGTGGCACGCTATATTGCAGCCACTATTTTGGGTGGTTTTCTTGGTCGTTTCCTCTCCGGACTGTTCACCGAATTGGTGGGCTGGCGTTTTTTCTTTTTCCTGCTGGGGGTGCTGCTGGTGCTGGGCTACTATCAGTTGCGCAGCCTGGAGAAGGATGCCAATCTGCAGTACAGTCGGCCCCGACCTGCAGAGGTTTTCACCCTTATCCGCGAGGGACAGATCTTTTGGCTCTATCTCACCATTTTTTCTGTTTTTTTCGTGTTCGCCGGCCTGCTCAACTTTTTGCCCTTTGAGTTGAAGCGTCTCGACCCCGCCTTTGGAGAAACCGGTATTGGCTTTATGTATTTTGGCTATGTGATGGGAATTGCGGTGTCCCTCAATATTCGTCGCCTCATTACCTGGCTAGGCTCGGAATTTGCCGTGGCAGCAACAGGGCTGTGTATCTATGCCTTGGGGGTCTTTGGTTTCATGGTGCAGCAGCCTGCGGCCATGTTTGCCATCATGTTTGTCTTCTGCACCGGCATGTTCATGGTGCACGCACTTCTCTCTGGCTATGTCAACACCTTGGCGCAGCAGAACAAGGCCATTGCCAATGGTGTCTACATCTCCTTCTACTACCTGGGCGGCACTATCGGCTCCTTTGCGCCCGGGGTTATTTATGAATATTTTGGCTGGCGAATTTTTCTTGCCTGTTTGCTGGCTATGGTTGGCGGAGCCATGTTCTGCCTGCTGCGCCTGCACGGCGCGGTTGTAGCGAACAGGGCCAGGTGAGAAGACGATGGTAGGAAGTAGGGAAAGAGCGAGGTTGACGCACCTTCACCTGTGCCTGTCATTTAAAACCAGAATTCCGGATACCTGCGATTTGGTGCCACATTGTTGACCAACAGGGCGATAACGAGCAGGACAATGGCTCCCAGGGCTGTTGGCATGAGGACATACCAATACCCCAGTTGATGGATGCTTTCTCCGCCCATCACCGCAATGAGCGCTGTTGCACCTCCGGGAGGGTGGAGGGTTTTGGTGAGGTGCATGAGTGCTATGGCAATGGAAACAGCGAGCGCTGCGGCCAGCCAGGGGTAGTGACCAAGCCACTGGGCGGCTGCCACTCCCACAATGGCGGAAAACACATGGCCGCCCAGGAGATTCCTCGGTTGCGCCAGTGGGCTGCGTGTTGCTCCGTACAGCAGCACAGCAGATGCCCCAAATGAGCCGATAAGCATGGTCAGACCCTGCTGATCAACAAGATTGTAATGCAGAAGGGCTACTGCCGTTATGCCAAGAAAACTGCCCAACCAAGACCAGCCTACCTCCACCAAACTCACCCCGGGCGGACTCTGTCCGCCGCCCTTCATTTTCTGCCAGTATTTCATGGGCGACCTCCAGTGGACAGACAGTGCAATTGCACAAGATTGGTACGGGTCACAATACCTACAGGACGTCCTTCGGCATCTACGATTGGCAGGCGATTGATTTTTTTTTCCGTGAACAGCGTAGAAATCGCTCCCACTGTAATGTCGGGGCCTGCAGTGATGGGCGGGGCGCTCATGATCTCCCCTACAACATGGTTGCGCAGATTCATAACCATGCATCCCTTGTTACTCAGGCAATGGGTGGCTACCTGCATCATTGAAACATGCTGGCCAACTCCCATTTTTTGAAGAAAATCTTTTTCTGAAACCACGCCTACAACTCTGCCGGATTCGTCGATCACCGGTCCACCAGAAAAATGTTGATCTGCCAGGAATTTTGCCGCCAGCACCAGATCGGTGTTGACGGGCAAACAATGGGCAGGAGCTGTCATGATGTCTTTGGCTGTACGTGATTCCATGAGCCGTTGCAGGGCATGAGCATAGGCAACGCGGAACACCTCCTTGAAATCTCCAGGGGTGATGTCGATATACCCAGGAATTTCCTTCATGGCGGCAATGACATCAAATTCGGAGAGCTCAATGGTCGTGCAGCAGACTGCATTCACCTGTTTCATTGGATAACCTGTACGTTATTTTTTGTGTCGTAACAGAACATGCTCCAGCAGCAGCACCATCAGCGTACCCATCACAAAACCATTGCTGGCCACTGGAATAAGAATGCGAGGAAAGGAAGCTGCCACCTCTGGTGGCAAATAGGACACCAGCACACTGGTCATTACTGGGATGCTGATTATGAGCGCGTCTTGAAAGGTAAAGCCATTGGCGCCAAAGGCCACCATCAAACCGGCAGCCAGTTGCAGGCTCATGATGTGCAGAAGAATGGTGCCAACCACCACGGCAGGCACATTCCAGACAAAGGCCACCACTGGCGGCATGAAGGCCACCACAAGCATGACCAGGGCAGCGGGTAAAAAGCTGTAGCGGGAGGCATTGCCGTTGGAGGCGATGATGCCTGCGGTCAGGGAAAAATTTACCAGGCCGATGACGCCAAGAAAACCGGTCAGTATGTTGGCAAGCCCAGTGAGGATCATGCCCCGCGTCAGTCGGCTCTCCATGCCTGGTGGGTGCAACAGTTTGCCAATGGATTCAATGGAGCCAAGGTCATTGATGGCCAGGGCAATGAAGCAGATGGAAAAAGAGAGAACCAGGCCCACATCCCAACTGAGGGTAGTGGTGCAGTCTCTGAAGAGCGAAGAGAAGAGTGGCAAAGTAGTCTGTTGCTGGGGAGCAGAGGAGGGGAGCAAAAGGATGCTGGCAACACTGCCACCCAAAAGCGCCCACACCAGCAGGGTCGAACGCCAGGCACCCTTGAGCAGCCGGTCTGCTGCCAACATGCCCAAGAGCAGGATCAGGGCAAAGAGGAGACTGGCTGGTACCTGCTGCGGACTGGGCGCAGTGAGCAGAAGCTTGAGGATGGTGGGGGTAATGGTCAGGGCAATAAGTATCAGGATGGTGGCCACCACCCTGGGGGTAAACAGTTTTGCCACGTGGCGAAAGAGACCTGTGGCACAGAGCAGGCTCAGAAAGAAACCGCCTGCCATGATGCTTGTATAGATGGTGTTGATATCCTGGGTGCCGCTGGAAATGATGCCCACCAGTAAAATGACTGCCGGCCCAACCACCAGGGGGAGGCGGTGGCCAATGGTGATTTGGGCGATCAGGGTCACGGCGATGGCAAAGAACACCTTTTGCATGTAAAGAAACTGTGCGGCAGACTCGGTGAAGTGCAGGGCCGCCACTACCTTGCCCATGATAATGGCCGAGACAGCCATCACCGCCAACCATTGCAGACCAAAGAGCAACAGGGTCGGTAGCGGTGGGCGCTCATCAATGCCGTAACGAATAAAGGGTAAGGTCATAATTTTAAGTGGTTCTTAATGAAACTCAGCAATTTTCACTGGCCCATGAGCCAGGCAGGCATTGAGCAGGCGCAAGGGAAGCTCTGGTTCCCAAAACCTGCGGTTAAAACGGTAGCAAAACTCATCAAGATATTCCTGGAGATAGTGCGAAGAAACACCGTGAAAAGTTCCGTTGATGAATTTCTTCATGTTGCCAATCATGATATGCACCAAAGGCAACCAGGTTTTGGCCTCTTCCGGCGGTGTCGCTTTCTTGAGGTGCTCATGCTCTTTGCCAACAGCGTTCAGCGCAGGCAAGGCGTCGGTCTTCACTGTCTGAGCAGTTAGTAAATGCCGGGCAAGGAAGGCTTCAACGCTTTTGTGACACACGCTGTCCACCGCCTGCATGGCAAGAAAGCCGGCTCCCTTTGCCCTGGTTTCAACTGCGACCAGCACAGGCCGTTTGCCGCCTGCTCCCCGGCCCCGTTTACCACAACGCTTGCCACCGACAAAGGCATCATCAAGTTCAATCAGATTGGAAAGCCTGTACATACTGTCTCTATGGGCCATGGCTTGCCGGATTTTCCGCAACATGCTGCGGGCAGTGGGCCAGGAAACACCCAGGTGTTTGGATGCCCGCAGGGCAGAGATGCCGCCTTTATCAGAAGCCATGAGGTAAATGGCCCAGAACCATTTGACCAGGGATATCTTGGTGGCATGAAACAGAGTTCCGGCAGTTATGGAGACTTGATGTCGGCAGCGTGCACATTGGTAGAGCCTGCGCGAGGCAATGAGGTATGCTTTTGTGTTGCCGCACGCAGGACATTGAAAACCGTTTGGCCATCGCACTGTGACCAGAGCCTTGGCGCAGGCCTGTTCCGTGCCGAATCGTTTCTGCCATTGTATCAAACTGAGTGCCGGCATTCGCATAGCAAGACCTCGCATTTGAAATATCAATCTGATCTTGCGTACAAATATAAGTATTAGGCTGAAGATTGTTAAGAACCACTTAATTTTTTGCTCATGTTCATGGGGGCAAAGGAGGGAAAAACAACGGCCTGGCCCCTAGGATAGGGGAAAGGTCTGTACTGCAGGATGCCTTCAAGCGTACTGTATACCATCCTACATTACAAGACCGCCTTCCCGCACTGGCATGAGCGAGGGGAGCCAGGTACTCAGGCTCGGAAAAAAGATAATGAGTGCCAAGAAGAAAGCCATGATCATGATAAAAGGGGTTACCCCACGAATGACCATGCCCAGGGTGATGTCATCTCGCAGGCTCTTGATCACATAGAGATCCATACCCACTGGTGGGGTAATCAGGGCAATGGCCATGTTTATGGTCAGAACCACGCCGTACCAGATGGGATCGATGTTCAGGGTGAGCATGATGGGCAGCACCAGCGGTGTGGTCAGGAGCACCACGGAGACGGTCTCCAGAATCGCCCCCAAAAACAGCAGCACCAGGTTGATGGCCAAGATGAACATGAGGGGACTGAAGTTGTGCTCCATCACCAGGACGGTAAGCTGCTGGGGAATGCCCAAGATGGTCATGATCTTGCCAAAGAAATGGGCGCCGATGATGATCATGCCGATCATGCAGGAGGTGGTGAGTCCTTCCAGGCACACTTTGGGGATCTGCCGGATCGACAGAGAGCGGTAGAGCACCATGGTGATGAACAGGCTGTACACCAGGCCAACTGCTGCCGCCTCGGTGGGTGTAAAGATGCCGGTGTAGATGCCACCGATGACCAGTATCGGTAAGAGCAAGCCGGGTAGGTTGCGTAGTGTCAGGCGTATGCGTTCTGGCCAGCCAGCCTTGGGCATGGGCTCGAAGGCGCCGCGCCGGCTGCGCCACACCGCATAGGCAGAGAGCAGCAGGGTCAGGAGCAGCCCGGGAATGACCCCGGCGATAAAAAGCCTGTCCAGCGAGGCATCGGTGATGGATGAATAGAGGATCATAGGGATGCTGGGCGGAATCAGAATACCTAGGGTGCCGCCGCAGGCAAGCAAACCCAAGGTGAACTTCTGATCATAGCTGCGGCTGACCATAGCAGGATAGGCCACGGTGCCGATGGTGGCGGCTGTGGCCGCGCCAGAGCCGGTAATGGCGGCAAAGACAGCGCAGGACAATACCGTGGCAACACTCAGACCGCCGGGCAGATGCCGCACCCAGGTATTGACCGTTTCAAAAAGCTGGTCGCCCACTCGACCGATGAGCAGAACCTGACTCATGAAGATGAACAGTGGTACAGCCATGAGGGTGGTGCTGTTCAAGGATTCCAGTACCGTGATACCGATAAAACTTAAGGGGATACCGTTGATCAGGGCCAAGATGATCGCCGTGAGTCCGAGGCCAAAGGCAACAGGCAGGCCGGTGAGCAGGATGATGAGCAGTAGCCCGACAACAATGGCCAGCTCAAACATGGACTGTCTCCTTGTTTTGTTCCAGGGTCGCTGTCCCCTGACCGCGGCCCGCCTGCCCGTTTCCCAGCATGGCATCACAGGCCAAAAGCGCAAACTGCATGGCCAAGAGAGCAAAGGAGAGGAAGACTGGCAATTCAATGATCCACAGGGGCACCCGCAGGGCAGTGGCCGTGGTTTCTCCGGTCTGGAGGGCATCTTGAAAATGTTGCCAACCGCTGATGGCAACCAACACGCAGAAAGCCATGCCAGCCAGCGAGGTGCAGGCATCCAGCCCCCGGTTGCATGCAGCAGGCAAATGCATTTGCAATAACTCCACCCGCACATGCCGCCCGCGCATCAGAGTGTAGGCAGCGCCGCCCACCATGGCCCAGCTGAACAGGTAGCCGCTCCATTCTGGTAGCCACTCGGAGGGTTGGCCACTGGCCCGCAGGAATACCTCGCAGAACACCATGCCGCCAATCAGGAGCAGGGCCAAGCCGCTGACCAGACCGGCAGCAAGGTTGATGCTTTCAATGCCTTTGCGCAGTGAGCGGCAGAAAAACATGAACATGATGGTGCTTTACGTTTTATTTTGGCAGTTGGTCGGCAATGGGCATGAGCTTTGCGCCCAATTCCCCGCTTTTTGCCAGATAACTGTCTCGCAAGGCCGCAGTTGCTTGCACAAAATCCCGGCGCTCCTCGCTGCTGAGCTCGTGTACCATCAGACCCGCAGCCCGAATGGCGGCCAGGGCCTCGTCTTCAGCCTTGGCCACTTCCTGGCGGATAAAGGCTTCGGCATCCTGCGAGGCTTTGGCCAGAATCTCCTGCTGGTCGTTGTCCAGGCCGTTCCACCACTTTTGATTGGCCTGCACCAAGAATTCGGCGGTGCTGTAGTTGGCCAAGGTCATGTATTTTTGTACTTCAGTGACCTTGCGTGCCACAGCCGCGGGCATGCCGGTGGTGGTGCCGTCAATGGTGCCGCGCTGCAAGGCCATGTATAATTCAGAGGAGCTGATGATGGTGGGGGCAGCGCCCAAGGCTTTCAGGATTTCGGCATCACCAGCTGAAAAGGCGCGCATGGTCAGGCCGTTGAAATCAGCAGGAGCTCTGAGCGGCCGCTTACTATTGAAAAACTGCACATACCCGTAATCCACCCAAAAGAGGACCTTGGCCCCGTATTTGGCAAAGGCTTCATCAAAGAGTGGGGCTGCGCCGCTGTTTAAGAACTGCTCAAGCGATTGCAGGTTGGTAAAGGTGAATGGGACTTCAAAAATATCGACTGCCGGCAGAATACCCGACCACTTGTTCACTGGCACCAGACCAATTTCCGTACTGCCATTGCGGATGGCCTTAACGATTTCGGCATCGCGAAAGAGGGAGCCAGAGTCAAAAATTTTCACCTCCATCTCGCCATTGGAGTATTCTTTCACCTTGTCGGCAAAGACCTGCAACCCCTTGGATACATGGTGCTGGGGCGGGAATTGATTGGAGAGTTTGATGGCAGCGGCGGCCGTCGCGTTTCCTGCGTTCAAAAGAAGGCAAAGGCAGAGCGCCGCCACCCAAAGGGAAGTAGCTCGGAAGCTTGAAATCCGGCGGATCGTCGCACCAGTCAGAAAGGCATGCATGTGTTATTCTCCTAAAAAACGGGTTGAGGCAAGTTGTAACAGTAGTTGTTGCGTTGCTGTTGGACTGTAAAAAAACAAAAGAGAAACATATCGTAAAGCCAGGTGAAAGCCAAGGGTAATGCGACGCAGGAGGGAGCGTATCCCGCAGGTATTTTTTCTGATGCACAGGACTGAACGCTGCTTTGGAGATTATAGAGCACTTGTGGTATACTGCTTGGTTTGAAAGATTAGAGGAGTGGGGCTCAGGATATGAGTGCAAAAAAGTTGAAAGTGCTGGTGGTGGATGACGAGCGGGTGCACCGTTTTGCCTTGTCTTCTCTTTTTGCTGACTGGGGTTGGGAGACAGAAGAGGCAGACGACGGCGTGGCCGCAGTGGCTGCAGTGGAGGCCGGTCCTTTTGACGCCATCCTCATGGATGTGCGTATGGCGCGCATGGACGGCATGGAGGCCCTGCGCCGTATCCGCGCGATCAATCCTGCAATTCCGGTCATTATCATGACCGCCTTTTCTTCGGTGGATTCGGCAGTGGCTGCCATCAAGCAGGGAGCGCAGGATTATCTGACCAAACCGTTGGATTTTGAGCGCCTGCGCACCACAATGGAAGTGGCCATGGGACACCGTCAACCAGAGGAAGATACTCCGTTGCAGGGACTGGACATCGAGGGGGATATGCGCATGATTGGCCAGTCTCCGCCCATGCTTGCCCTGTGGGAGATGATTGTGCAGGTGGCGCCCACCATGGCCACGGTGCTGATTACCGGCGAGTCGGGTACGGGCAAGGAACTGGTTGCTGCGGCCCTGCACCACAAAAGTACCCGCGCCAAAGGTCCTTTCATCAAGATCAACTGTGCAGCTTTAACGGAAACGCTTTTGGAATCAGAACTTTTTGGGCACGAGCGTGGTGCCTTCACTGGCGCGGATCGTCGTCGTGAAGGTCGCTTTGTTCAGGCCCAGGGCGGCACTCTTTTTCTCGATGAAATCGGCGACACTTCACCGGCCATGCAGGTCAAACTGCTCAGGGCCTTGCAGGAGCACGAGGTGCAGCGGGTGGGTGGGCAAGAGACCATCCAGGTGGATGCCCGCATTCTGGCCGCCACCAACCGCAATCTGGAAGAAGCGGTGCAGCAGGGTATGTTCCGCGAAGATCTGTACTACCGTCTCAAGGTGGTGGAGTTGGAGGTGCCGCCCCTGCGGGAGCGTCGGGGAGACGTACCACTTTTAACCTCTTACTTTGTGCAGAAGTTCGCCAATCAAAACAAACGCGAAGTTAAGGGACTTACACCAGATTGCATGGATCTGTTCAACCGCTATCCCTGGCCAGGCAACGTGCGCGAGCTAGAGCACGCTATTGAGCGCGGGGTTATCCTCATGCGCGGTGACTATCTGGATGACTCTGTTCTGCCGCTGGCGTTGCAGCGTTGGGCGGGTTTGCACGGGGAGGAAATCGACGAAGAGCCCGCCACCTTGAAGGAGGCGGAAAAGGCACTCATTCTCAAAACCCTGGAGGAAACCGGCGGCAATCGCAGTGAAGCAGCCCGCCGTTTGCAGATTACGCGAAAAACCCTGTTCAACAAGCTGAAGAGTTACGATCTTGCCTAATCCCCATGGCCTATCCATGCCATTTGTTAAATGGACAACTCTGTTGACTCTCGCGTTTATTTGTGTATAAAATAATCTCTCTGTGCGCCTGCCGAATAGTCTTTTCCGGCAGGCTTCCTTTTTCTTTGTAGGCCTTAACGATGCGAACAGATATTTTACATGCCGGTGCTGGTGTCCTGACCTATGAAATCCGTAATATTGTTGCGGTGGCCGAGCAGCTCGAGCGGTTGGGTGTGCAGGTGTATTACGAAAACATCGGTGATCCGGTGGCCAAGGGTGAAGAGATACCTGATTGGATGAAAGATATCGTGGCCGATGCAGTGCGCGACAACGCCACCTACGCCTATAGCCCCACCAAAGGTATGCTGGAAGCGCGTGAGTTTGTTGCCAAAATCACCAACAGCAAGGGTGGTGCGCAGATCGATGCCGAGGATGTTATTTTTTTCAACGGTCTGGGCGACGCCATTTCCAAAGTGTATGGCTTTCTCAAACGCACTGCCAGGGTAATCGTGCCCACACCGAGTTACACTACCCACTCTTCGGCCGAAGCGGCCCATGCCGGAGCCGAGCCTGTTACCTATATCCTCGACCCCAACCATCTCTGGTATCCGGATTTGGAGGATATAGAAAACCATATTAAGTACAATCCGGCGGTGGCAGGCATTCTTGTCATCAATCCAGACAACCCCACCGGCGCAGTGTATCCTGCCGAGGTGATGCGGGCTATTGTCGACATCTGCGAGAAGAATGATCTCTTCATCATCTGTGATGAAGTGTACCAGAATATGACCTTCAACGACACGGTGTGTACGCCCCTGTGCACAGTGATCGACAACAAGGTGCCAGCCATATGTATGCGTGGTATTTCTAAGGAAATGCCCTGGCCCGGCAGTCGCTGCGGCTGGATTGAAGTGTACAACCGCAAGCGCGATCCAATGTTTGCCACCTATGTGCAGTCCATCCTTAACGCCAAGATGCTGGAGGTGTGCTCCGCCACCCTGCCGCAGGTGGTTATGCCGCGCATCAAGGCGCATCCGCAGTACTGGCCTTATCTCCAACAGCGCATTCGCCTCTATGAGCGTAACTCCAATATTGCCTACGATACCCTAAAGGGGCTAAAGGGAGTGTTGGTGAATCGCACCAATGGCGCTTTTTACATGAGCGTGGTTTTTGAGGAGGGTGTGCTCAATCACATGCAGTCACTGCCCATTGCCAATGATGCGGTGCGCGCCACTGTGGAGCATCTGGTTACCGGTGCAGGCGTGCAGCCGGACAAGCGCTTTGTCTATCATTTGCTGGCTTCCACTGGTATCTGCGTGGTGCCGCTCTCCTCGTTTGCCACCGACCTGCAGGGCTTCCGTATTACCCTGCTTGAGAGCGACGAGGCCAAGTGCATCAGTATTTTCAACACCATTGCCCAAAGTATTGAGCAGTACATCAGTTCATACGAAAACGGTCGTCGCTGCGACCTGTAGACCGTCTGGAAGAAGGACCATGCTGCATGCACTCAGTCATGCAGCATGATTGTCTTTACTGCACTTATTTTCTTGTACTATCTGCCACACCGCTTCCCCCACCACCACACACGCAAGCGATCCCCGCAAACGATCGGTCAAAATTGGTTCCCGCCGGGTATCACGACTGTCCGTACCGACTCGGCCCTCCGGTCTTGATGGCAAGTGCATCAACTAATCATACAATTAATCATACAATTTCGTAGCAATACATATCTATGGAAACGGTTTGTCGTTTCACTGGCAAGAACACCTGCCCACCAGCGTCTTGAAGACCACTCTACGCCTGCTCTGGTTCTTTTGTTATGCTTTGTTTTTGGCCAGTAATATTTTTTTGTTTTTTGTGGGAAAATTGGTTGAAAATAGCGCTGGGCCTGTTAGTTTGTTACGTATTCGAAGTGAGTGTTATTCTCTGGTGTGCCGTGGCCAAGAGACAAGGTGCCACCACAGTAAGGTGCCACCGCAGGTGGCAGGCGCTGCCTGCCCTTAAAAGATGCAAGAGCGCGGATAAAGCAAGCCTTTGTTGCCTGCTCCACCTGTCTGCGACGGGTATAAAGCGATTTTGACCTAATGTTGCCTCCCAAATAACCTGATGAAGCCTGATAAGGCAATGCATCACAGTGTCGAGGGTAATGGTCTGTTGTACCTGGCCAGGAAACTGAAAACTTCATAACCAGAGCTCATCATGATTCGTCTTGCTTACGTATTTTTTATTGTTCTGCTTGTTGGGCACAGTGCCCAGGCCCGCACCATCACCGATGCCATGGGAAGGGTGGTGCAGATTCCCGATACAGTGGAGCGGGTTCTCTGTTCGGGTTCAGGCTGTCTACGCCTGCTCAGTTACTTGCAGGGCCAGCATCTGGTGGTGGCGGTGGATGATATTGAAACCAGGCGCAACGAGTTTGATGCCCGTCCCTATGCCCTGGCCAATCCACAATTTAAAAACATGCCGGTATTCGGCCAGTTCCGCGGGCAAGACAATCCAGAGCTGATTTTGACCCTGGAGCCGCAGCCCCAGCTCATCTTCAAAATTTTTGGCGGTTCAGGCTATGACCCCAACGAACTGCACGCCAAAACCGGCATTCCTGTTGTGGTGGTGGATGCGGGCAACCTGGGAGAGAGACGCCCACTCTTGCACGCATCTTTGCGGCTCATGGGCGACATTATCGGCAAAAGTCAACGGGCCGAAGAGTTGATTGCCTATTTTGAACAGGCCATCGACGATTTGCACGCGCGCACAGCAGATATTCCGCTTGCCGAACGCCCCTCTGTTTATCTGGGTGGAGTGGCCTTCAGGGGACCGCATGGATTTCAATCAACCGAGCCAGCTTATCCACCTTTTGCCTTTGTTGGTGCGCGCAACCTGGCTGGCCAGGGTCTGGGCAAGAAAATGGCCGTCGCAGAGGTTGCCAAAGAGCAGATTGTGGCATGGAACCCGGAGTATCTTTTTGTGGATCTCTCCACCCTACAGATGGGAGACAGGGCAGGCGGTCTTTTTGAGCTGCGCAACGATCCAGCATATGCCACCTTGGATGCAGCCATCAAAGGACGGGTTTTTGGCCTGCTTCCCTATAATTGGTACTCTCAGAATTTTGAGTCCATCCTGGCCAATGCGTACTTCATTGGCAAGGTGCTTTATCCAGAGCGCTTCCAGGATATCGATCCCATGGTCCAGGCCGATGCCATTTATCGCTTCGTGGTCGGTAAACCGGTGTTTGCAGCCATGAACGAGAATTTTGCCCACCAGATTTTCACTGCTTTACAGGTGCGTTGATGCATGCTGAGCACGGGCATGCGCCAGAAGAATACTTCCGCTACCTGGGCTGGAAAAATACCATTATCATCCTGTGCTGTCTGGGGCTGGGTGTTGCCTTGATCTTTTCCCTGGGACTGGGGTCAGCTCGGATACCAGCAGTCGATGTGCTGGCCAGCCTGCTTGGTGCAGCGCCTGACCAGCGCACAAATGCCATTGTATGCGGCATTCGTCTGCCCCAAGCCCTGTCCGCCATGGTGGCGGGTGGCGGCCTGGCGATTGCCGGAGCGGTCATGCAGGCGGTCTTGCGCAATCCCCTGGGATCTCCCTTTACCCTGGGCATTGCCCATGCTGCTGCCTTTGGTGCGGCCTGTTCGGTGATGCTCGGTTCCGGGCTGACCGGCTCAGGCAGAAACGCAGTGACCATCATCAATCCCTACACCACCACAGCGGCTGCATTTGCGGCCAGCTTGACGGCATCTGCGGTTATTGTTGCCATTTCGCGGCTCCGTGGCACCAAGCCCGAAACCATGATTTTGGCCGGGGTGGCCCTGGGTGCACTGTGCACTGCTGCAACCATGTTTTTACAGTTTTTTGCCTCAGATGTGCAGTTGGCAGCCATGGTTTTTTGGACCTTTGGCGATACGGCACGGGCCTCCTGGAACGAACTGGGGATTATGGCTGCAGTTACCCTGTTTTGTTTTCTCTTTTTCTGGGCCAACAGCTGGAACTACAACGCCATTGATGCCGGTGACGAAACAGCACGCGGCCTGGGTGTGCGGGTGGAGCGCGTACGCATGGGCGGAATGTTGCTGGCCAGCCTGGTAACAGCGGTGCTCATCGCCTGTTTGGGGATTATCGGCTTTGTGGGCTTGGTGATCCCGCACATGTTCCGCCGTCTCATTGGCGCAGATCACCGCTTTCTGCTGCCAGCCTCCCTGGTCGGCGGGGCCCTTCTTCTGTTGCTTGCCGACACGGCCGCACGTCTGGTGCTCATGCCGCATCTGGTGCCGGTCTCGGTTTTAACCGCCTTTCTTGGCGCACCTGCCTTTCTGTGGCTGATTATCCGGGGGCAGCGACCATGATGCTGCGGGTACAGGATCTGCATTTCACCTATAACAGCCACCCACTGCTGGCTGGAATTAGCTTTACCCTTGAGCGTGGGCAGTTGTTGGCCATCCTTGGTCCCAATGGGGTGGGCAAAACTACCTTGCTCAAATGTATCAACGCCATACACAAACCAACCCGCGGCGCGGTATTGGTGGAAGAGCGCGATATTTTGAGTTTATCGGCAACAACCATTGCCAGCGACCTGGCCTATGTTTCTCAAAAAAATGAGGCTTCGCGGCTCACGGTGTTCGACGCTGTGCTCATGGGTCGTACCCCGCACATCCGTTGGCGCATGGGAACAAAAGATCTGAACATGACCGGAGCTGTGCTCCGCTCCCTGGGCCTGGCCACCATGGGTATGCGCTATGTGGACAGCCTCAGTGGCGGAGAATTGCAA
Source organism: Desulfobulbus sp. (assembly GCA_040776885.1). Lineage (GTDB taxonomy): Bacteria > Desulfobacterota > Desulfobulbia > Desulfobulbales > Desulfobulbaceae > Desulfobulbus. The sequence goes on from JAXGZR010000004.1 coordinate 307,056, forward strand.
AAGGTCTGCATTGCCCGTGCCCTGGTACAGGAGCCTTCGCTCCTGCTCTTGGACGAGCCCACCAGTGCGCTTGATCTGAAGAACCAGGTTGAAATCATGGGGCTGATTCGTCGGGTGATCGACGAACACCACATTGCAGCGGTAATGACCATGCACGACCTGAACATGGCCCTGCGCCATGCAGATCAAAGTATTTTTCTTAAAAACGGCGTTATCCACGCTGTGGCCGCACCAGACGAGGTTACTCCAGCCATAATTGAGCAGGTGTATGGCTTGCCTGTGCGTATCCATCATCTTGATGGGCAGCCTGTGGTGCTGCCGAAAACCTGAAGGAACATCCATGAGTTGTCAAATTTCCGCAGAACGCATCAAGGCAACTATTGCCTTTCACGGTCATTTTTGCCCAGGTTTGGCCATTGGCATCCGTGCAGCCGAACTGGCCCTGCGCGAGCTGGATAACCCACGGGATAACGAGCTTGTTGCTGTAGTGGAAACAGATATGTGCGGCGTGGACGCCATCCAGTTTCTCACCGGCGCGACCATGGGCAAAGGAAATCTTATCCACCGCGATTATGGTAAGATGGCCTTTTCTTTTTTTCGTTGCGAGAGCGGCAAAGGCTTCCGGGCACTCCTCAGGCCGGATGTGCGTGGCGAAATGGATGAAGAGCTGGCTGATCTGGCAAAGAAAAGTAGTAGCCGTATGGCCAGCGAGGCCGATATGCAGCGCATGACCGAGCTGCGCACTTTGCTGCAAAAGCGGTTTATGAATTTGCCGTTGGAAGAGATGTTTTTGCTCACCATGCAGCAGCAGGGAGCGCCCCGTCCTGCCCGTATTTTACAGAGCTTGGGCTGTGAACATTGTGGCGAAAAAACCATGGAATCGCGCACCCGTCGTTTTGCAGGGCAAACCTTGTGTATTCCCTGTTTTACACAAGTTGAACAGAAGGTTTGAGCAGCTTTTGCTGCTCCACCTTGGATAACTGTGTTGGCTACTGGCAGGTAGCATGCAGTGCACTTAGCCTTGGCGTATTGCCTTTGCCAAACAGATTTGACTCAGAATTGTAAAGGATAAAACTCAAAAAAATATTAATTCTTGACTTTTGTCTAGAGTAACAGTAAATCCTGCCGTAAGTTCAGGTGCTCGCAAGAGTATAAAAGGGAATTTCGTGTAATTCGAAAACGGGCCCGCCGCTGTAACTGGGGACAAACGCTGCACCCAAGTCACTGACCATAAGGTTGGGAAGACGCAGCTAGTAGGATAATCCAGGAGTCAGAAGACCTGCCTGAATGGTTAGGAAACGACCGCGTGGACGGCGGCGTGTCCAGCATATATTCTGTGGATAAAAAAGGGCAATCCCGGATCGACGATGTTTTCGATCCGGGATTTTTTTATGCACTGATCGGGCACGGACCATCCAGCGGTTTTTCGTTCACCTCTCCGGTGCGAGGACCCTATGTTTGGTTGTGCAAGCTGTTCCAGCTCCCATTGCAACAACTCCTGTCTCAAGCGAAAGATATTTCGTTTCTCTTTTTCTTTCGCTTTTGCACATTTTTCAGCCCCTCCTTTCCTCCTTTTACCCATCCCTATGCACAAGCATTTTAGTTGTGCTTGTGTGCCTGCTTCACAATTTTTCCACACTCATAAGAAAATCATCCAGATGCAAACAAAGTCTTCAGGTACATCTGGCCACCAGGTTTCTGTAACAAACAGGGGGAATAATGGACTGGCTGCATGATCTGGTTGACTACGGAATTTTGGGGATTCTGTTCCTGATGAGCATCATCGCGCTGGCCATAGCCATTGAGCGCTCCCTGGTGTACCGCGCTGTGCACCTGGAAAGCTTTGCTACTCGCAAGGAACTGGAACTGCACCTTTCCCGCAAACTGCACCTTATTGCCACCATTGGCGCCAATGCGCCCTATATCGGGTTGCTAGGCACGGTGCTGGGCATCATGCTCACCTTTTACGACGTTGGTGTCGTTGGTTTCGACACTGCCAAAATTATGCAGGGCCTGGCTTTGGCTCTTAAGGCTACAGCAGTTGGCCTGTTGGTGGCCATTCCATCAGTGGCGCTCTACAACCTGCTGCTCAGGAAATGCAGAGTTTTGCTTTTACAGTGGGATATTGCCCATGAACGAACAGGAGTTTGACACCCTTAATGTCATCCCTCTGGTTGATGTCATGCTGGTGCTGTTGACCATCGTGCTCACCACCTCGACCTTTATTGCCACCGGCAGTATTCAGGTGAATCTGCCCAAGGCAGAGAACAGCGAAATGGCCGCGTCTGTACAAGCCCGCACCATTGTGGTGGACAAAGAAGGCCAGATCTGGCTGGACGACCAACAGCTCAGCCTGGAAGATTTGTCTGTTGCTTTGAGTGCTACCGAGCGCGATACGCCGCTTTTGCTTCGGGCAGACAAAGAACTTGCCTTGCAAGGTTTTGTTGCAGTGTACGAGTGCATCAAACAGATGGGTTTTACCAGTCTCAGCTTGCAAACCGAACAGCTATGAATGCCCAGGTTAAGGGGAATAGTTTTTCGATTGCCTTGCATGTTGTACTGCTGCTGGCGTTTTGGTCGGCGAATGCGCACCAGCAAATAGCCTTGCCGCCAATGCCATTGGAGCTGAGCATCCTGCACTTGCCAGAGGCCGCCGAACAAGGAGATGAGTCAAGCGCCGAAACTGCGCCACCAGAAGCCCAGGAAATCCTTCCACCGCCGGCACCGGTTGAAACAGTGGCAATTAAGCCGCTGGTACGCAAGAAACCGGTTGAGAAAAAAAGGGAGCAAGCAAAACAGGAAGCAATCGAGCAGCCCCCAAAACCAGTGGAAACACCACGCACAGATACCCCGGTGACAGGACAAAGCCAAACACAGAATCCTGCGAAAAATACAAACCAGACAGCGAGGCAGGGTGCTGCCCGTAGCGGGGTGTACAGCCCCGGAGAAATTGACGGCTCGCTGAACGCGCTGAAAAGGACACAACCTGCTTACCCGGCTTCTGCCCGTCGCCGCAATATCGAAGGTTGGGTGCAGGTGCAGTTTATTGTCAATGAATATGGCCAACCAGAGCAGATACGGGTTCTTGCTGCTGACCCTGAAGGCATATTTGACAGCAGTGTTATCAACTCCATCGGCCATTGGCGTTTCCGCCCTGGCACCATCAATGGTACGGCAGTGCGGGTGCTGGTGGAACAAACTATTCGTTTTCAACTGCGCTAGAAAATGATTATGGAGCTGATACTTTTGTCTCTGCCGCACATTCCACTTTTTGGGGTACTTGTCTTATATGGCGGGGCCTTTGTCATCTCCTGTATTGGCTGGCGCTGGGCCTTGTTTTTGCTGCTTACGCTTGCCCTGGCCAGCAATTTTTTGCTTGTGTTGCACCGCTATAATCAGGCCTGGCCCATGTTACCTATGCACCTGGCTCCGGTGCTCACTCCTTTTTTGCTGGCCTGTATGCTGCTAATACGCCTGTGTCTGCGCGCAACACCAGAAAAACTGGCATGGCGAGTCTGGCAGGTGGCCCTTTTGGCCATAGTCATCTGCCTTTTGGCAGCCCAGCTTTTTCCCAAGGATTTCTACCTTCCCTTTCTCCGTTCTGACAGCCCTTTTGCCCATGTCACCCTTGTTGCCAGCGCAGGCGGTCGAGCCTGTTTTGTACTCAGCATAGCCTGGGGAACAGTGTTTTTTGCAGCCTCAGCCGCTGAAGAACGCGTTTTCTGTATGCGGCAGGCCTTGCTCTGGGCTGCCTGGGGTTTTGTTTTATGGACCCTGTCCATGTTCAGCGGAGAGATGTGGTCCTACCTTGGCTGGGGCACGCCGGTGATTTGGCACGATCCCGCCATATTATTGATGATGGCCGTATGGTTCATCTACATTGGCCTGTTGCATCTGCATTTTTCCCGGGCCTGGAGTTTGCGCGGCCGTGCCTCTTTTGCCGCGGTGGCTGGCCTGCTTGCGGTGGTGCTCAGCCTGCTGGCCGATTTTGGCCCCTACAGACCACCCTGGTAATGATTTTGGTAATGGTGCAGCCTATGTCTATTCTGGCCCGTTTCTGGAAAGCCCTTGCTTCCATCAACCTGACCATTGTTCTTTGCCTGCTTTTGGCCGCAGATGTGGTGTGGGGCTACGCTTGTATTCACTGGCGCACCACGCTTTTCATCCCGCTCAACGATATGGGGATTGTTCCCTGGGGGCGAACCTATGGCCTGGGCAATCTGGAACATACAGCCTGGTTTTTTCTCCTCTTGCTGCTTTTGGTCATTTTGGCCCTGAATACAGCAAGCTGCACCCTGGAGCGGGTGCGACAGCTGTGGGCTGCCCGTTCTTCCTTGTCTGGCTTGCGCCTGGCCATAAAGCTTGGCCCGCATGTTATGCATGCGGCAGTGCTGGTCATTCTTGTGGGCTATTTAGCCAGCTATCTCTACACCGAGGTGGTGGTTGGCACGGTTCTCCTGCCGGGCAGATCCTACACCCTGCCGAACAGTGCCGGCACCATCACCTTTACCGGTTTTACCCACCAGACATACCAGGGCAAGCGGCTGGATGTTTTTAAGGGAGAAGTAATTCAGCCCAGGGCTGCGCTGCTTCTTTCTGATAAAGGCGGGCAGCGCGAGGCCCTGCTTGGTTTTAACCGGCCAGTGTGGCTGGGAGGCTACAGCGTGCATCTGGATGATTTTGCTCCAAAAAAACCTGGTGGAGGTATGCGGTTAAAAGAGCGAATTGATCTGCATATCCGCAAAGATCCTGGAGTGATTTTGTATTTGACTGGCATTGCCCTGTTTTGTCTGGGGCTTGTTCTTTATGTGCTGGACCAGCGAATGTACCGGGAGGCAAGGTAATGAAAGGGGTGTCTGGTCGGATTTTTTTGAATTTCCATGTTTGGACAGGAGTGTTGCTGCTCCTTGTTCTTATCTCCGGCTGCCAGCAGGAAACAGGTGAGGGCAAACAGGGTGATCAGCCCCTTGGCAGTGATACCCGCCCGGCCTTTTTGCAGATTGGAGCTTTTTCAGTACACCGCATTTCTGATACCCGCACCGAGGTGCGGGATGGCGCTGGCCGTACCCTGACACTTATCCCCCGTGGAGCCCCTTTGCCCGCAGATTGCGACCCAGGCAGGGTGGTGCGCACGCCAGTGCGGCGAGTAGCTGCCTATGGCTATTTTGATGTGGCTACCCTGCGCATGCTGGGTGTGCTGGATGAAGTGTTGGTGGGTGTGACCGTGCCCGAAAAGGAGTGGGCCAAATGCAGCACAGATATAGCTCAAGGTATGCGCGAGGGGCGTATTGCCTATCTGGGTGATGCCTCCAGCATTGATTTTGAACGGCTCAAACACATGGAGCCTGATCTGGTGCTTACCTGGGATCCTTCCTCCCTGCCACTTCTTGATGATTTGCACATTCCAGCGGTAATCACCAGCACGCCCCAGGCCACCTGCCTGAATGCACGCATACGCTATGTGCAGTTTCTTGCCCCGTTTTTTGGTCGGGAAAAGGAGGCTGACGCCTATTTTGCCCGGATAGACGCCGCCTTAAAAGACATCCGCGCGCGTACTGCCGGCGCAGGCGAACAACCCAAGGTGATGTGGGGAGATATCTACGAAAAACGGGTGATGGTGGAGCCGGGCAATGCCTGGGTGGGCGAACTGGTGGGGCTGGCTCAAAGCAGCTACCAGTTTGAGGACGTGTTTGGCACCTCCTGTATAGAAATCAGTGTGGAGCGCTTTCTCTATTCCGGTGAAAACGCAGATATCTTTTTCACCTACCGCACGCGGGAATCAGGGGCCACCTCAAAGGCGGCCATTGCCCGCTTAAATCCGCTGATCAGGGACATTGCCCCCCTGCACAAGGGCAAGGTTGTTGCGCCTTTGCCCTGCTATATCCAGTCCATGGACAAGCTTGACGAAATTCTCACGGAAATCAGCGCCATCCTCCATCCAGATTGCTATCCCGGTTATATCCTGCGCTATTTTGAAGAACTGCCAGATGTTGACCCTGCTGATCCATCCTCTGGCCAGAGCGAGGTCAGCCAGTGAACAGCGCTGATCTCACCATTAATCCGGCGCGTTCCTCCATGCTCAGCCGCCGTCCTCTTTTGGTGTTTCTCCTTTTGGGTTGCGCTGCATTAATGTTGCTGCTGCTCAATATAGCCATTGGCTCGGTGCAGTATTCTTTCGCAGAAATCATAGCTGTTTTGCAGGCCCCGCCCAATGCCTCCACCGCAGGCACCATTATCTGGAATATCCGCATACCCAGGGCCATCGCAGCTGTTTTTGGCGGCGCTTATCTGGCTGCTGCCGGCCTGCTTTTGCAAATCTATTTCCGCAACCCCATTGTTGGGCCGTATATTCTGGGTATATCTTCCGGCGCAACCCTGATGGTGTCTTTTGTCATGCTCACCACAGTGAGCGCAGGCCTCACCATGTTCAGCCCCTATCTGAATACCCTGGCTGCCTTTGTTGGCGCCTACGCAGTGATGCTGGTGGTGCTGGCCATTGCCAACCGGGTGGGTGGCGGAGCAACCCTGCTCATTGTCGGCTTGATGATGGGCTATCTCTGCGGCGCAGTAACCGCCATACTCACCGCCCTTGCAGAAAAGGAAAAGATTAAGGGTTTTGTTCTCTGGCAGCTGGGCAGTTTTTCCGGATTTAAATGGGATGAAATCATGCTGCTTCTGGTGGGCGGCGGCCTGATTATTGGCCTGCTCTACGCCCAAAGCAAACCACTCAACGCCTTTCTTCTCGGCGAGGAATACGCTGCCTCTTTGGGCGTCAATATCCGTCGTTTTCGTTTACTTATCCTGCTCTGCTCCTGTGCTCTGGCCGGAATGATTACTGCCATGGCCGGGCCAGTGGCCTTTATTGGCATGGCTGTGCCGCATATGGCCCGGCTCAGTTTCGGCACCTCTGATAACCGCATTCTCATTCCCGGCGCCTGCCTGATGGGCGCAGTGGTTACCAGCCTTTGCGATCTTATTGCTCGCTCTGTCATGGCCCCGGTGGAGTTGCCGCTTTCTGCCATCACCGCCTTTTTTGGCGCGCCTATTGTTATCACTCTGCTTCTGAAACAACGGGTCAAACTATGAGCCTTTCTACCACAGGCCCGGTGCTGCAGGTGCAGCAACTCAGCGTGGGCTACAACAAGAGCGCGATACTGGAGGATCTCAATTTTTCCTGCGAGCGCGGTCAGTTCATCAGCCTGCTTGGGCCAAACGGAGCTGGCAAGACTACCTTGCTCCGCACTTTGTCAAGGCATCTTCCCCCGGTGTCTGGTGCTATCCAGGTGCGGGGCAAGGCCCTGGCCAAACTGCGTGCCCTGGACCTGGCCCGCATAATGGCCGTGGTACTAACCGACAAGATTATTCCACCGCTGTTGACCGTGGAGGAATTTGTTGCCCTGGGCCGCTATCCCCATACCGATTATCTGGGTCGTTTACGCGCTAAAGACAGAAACCGCATTTATGCCGCGCTTGACGATGTCCATGCCAGTGCTTTGCGGCACCGCCAGTTCAGCGATTTGAGCGATGGCGAACGGCAAAAGGTGCTTATTGCCCGCGCCCTGGCCCAGGAGCCGCAATTGCTGTTGCTGGATGAGCCAACCATCCATCTTGACCTGCGCCATCGCATTGAGGTGATGACCATTCTGCGCGATCTCTGCCGAGATCAGGGCATTACCGTGGTGGCTTCCCTGCACGATGTGGATGTTGCTGCCAAAATCAGCGACCGGGTGGCGCTGATTAAAAATAGCAGCATGATGGCCTGGGGTTCTCCGGAGAGCATCCTCAACGCCAGCTCTGTAGCCAGACTGTATGATTTTGATCAGGCAGTATTTGACAGCGCCCTGGGCGGGCTGGAAATACGGGGTCAGGCCAAAAATGGCCGGGCCTTTGTGGTGGGCGGCTTGGGCAGCGGAGCTGCAGTGTACCGAATGCTCGCCAAAAAGGGTTTTGCCATCAGCACAGGAGTGGTGCAGGAGCATGATCTGGATTTTCATGTGGCCAGGGCTCTGGGGGCAGAATGTGTCAGCGTGGGCCCGATGGAAGCGGTCAACGGCGCCAGCACTGCCCAGGCCCTGCGTGCGCTTGCAGCCTGCGATTTTGTAGTGGATAGCGGCTTTGCCCTGGGGCCTGCCAATATGGCCAATGCAGATATTATCACCCATGCGCTTGTTCAGGGAAAAACCGTGCTCAGCCTGCGAAAGGACAGCACGCCCTGGCTCGCCCAGGCAAAAAGCAGCACCCTGCATTTTTGCCAGGATGCAGACCAGTTTCTGCATTTTCTGGACAGCAATGCCCCAGCCCCTGCCGCGCATAGCAGCACCGACTCTTTGGAGGAACCGAGCTAATGCCACGCCTTCGTCTTGCCTATTTTTCTGCCACTGCTTCAGAAATACCGTCCCTCAGTGCAGGGGTTCAGCGCTTTCTTGAGCGTCAGTTAACATTGCAGGTGCATGCCCGCACCCAGACCCAGCTCTTTGACGAAGCCCGGTGCCGGGCTTTTGCGCGCGAGGCAATGAAAGCAGATGTCTGCATTATTTACCTGCATGGCGGCAAGAAATCTTTTCCGGGTTTTGACCATCTGTACCTGGCCCTGCAAGAGGCAGAGGAAAAGGCAGAAGAAACAAAACGGCCCGTCATTCATGTGCAGCCATCCAGTGGTGATGAAGACAGCATTGAGGCCGCACAGGAATTTTCCACGGCCTTTGGCACCCCGTTTTGGGACGAGGTGCACCGCTACCTGCTTTTGGGCGGGCCGCAGAACTTTGAAGGTCTGCTGGTCACCCTCTACAATCATGTGTGCCGGGCCATGCTGCCCTGTCCGCCGGCCCAGGCCCTGCCCGATGACGGCATTTACCATCCGGACTACAGCGTCCCTCCAACTCTTGAAAAATACCTTGCAGACAAAATCGATCCGGCAAAACCAACCCTTGGGCTCTGGTTTTACCAAACCTACTGGGTCAACAACAACCTGGCCTTTATTGACGCCTTAATCCGTTCCATCGAGGCGCAGGGGTCCAACGTCATCCCGGTATTTCACCTGCGCTACAAAGATGTAGTGCGTGGCAACCGGGCTGCGGACGGGGTGTGCGCATACTATTTCCAAAATGCGGATGGTTCGCCTCGCATCCAGGCGCTTATCAATCCGCTCCTGTTTTCGCTCACCCTGGTCGCACCGGATTTCAAGGAACTCCTGCCTAGTTTGAACGTGCCCTTTATTCAGGCCCTGTGCTGTTCTGCGCCCTATGCGCATTGGCTGGAAAGTGTTCAGGGCCTGCCCACTATGGATGTGGCCTATGCCGCAGCCCAGCCGGAATTTGATGGAGCGTTGATTACTGTGCCCATCGCCACCAGGGAGCAGGAAGAGACCGATCCGCTCACTGGCGCGCTTCTGGCCAGGTACAAACCCATACCCGAGCGGGTGGACAAACTGGTGCGGCTGGCGCTGAACTGGGCCCGGCTGGGGCAAACGCCAGTTGAAAAACGGCGAGTAGCTATTGTCTTCCACCACTATCCGCCCAGAAACGACCGGATTGGCTGCGCTGCCGGGCTGGACTCCTTTGCCAGTGTAAACCGTCTCTTGGCAGCCATGCGCGAGCAGGGCTATCAGATTGATGAGCAATATGCCGATGCAGATACCCTGGCCCATGCCCTGCGCGACAAGATGACCTGCGACCAGCGCTGGCTCACTCCCGAGCAGATGGCCAAGCGATCGCAAGCTCAGGCCGGACCCGAGCAATATCAACCCTGGCACGCGGAGCTGCCCAAGAGCATTCAGCAGAAAATGAGGGCCGACTGGGGTGAAATGCCCGGCGAGTTGTTTGTACACCAGGGCCAGCTGCATTTTGCCGGGTTGCATAATGGCAATGTTTTTCTGAGCATCCAGCCACCGCGCGGCTATCTGGAGCAGATAGACAAGGTGCTGCACGATATGTACCTGTCGCCGCCGCATCACTATCTGGCGCAGTACCGCTATATTCGCGATGTATTCAAGGCTCATGCAATCATCCACGTGGGCAAACACGGCTCCCTGGAATGGTTGCCCGGCAAGGCCCTGGGCTTGTCTGACCAGTGTTATCCGGATTTGGCCATTATGGAGCTGCCCAATATCTACCCCTATATCATTAACGATCCGGGTGAAGGGACCCAGGCCAAACGCCGTTCCTACTGCTGTATTATAGACCACCTGACCCCGGCCTTTACCAATGCAGATCTTTATGACGATTTGGCCAAGGTGCAGGGCCTGGTAGATGAATACATGGCTGCCCAGGCAGAAGATCCGGGCAAGCTGAGTGTTTTACAGCCCATGTTGTGGGATGCAGTGGCAGCCGCTGATTTGGACAAGGATCTGGAGATAGACGAGCCTGCAGCTATGGCCGATTTCCCTGCCTTTCTCGATAAACTGCACAGCTATGTTGAAGAAATTGGCGATACCATGATTAACGATGGCCTGCATGTGATGGGCCAGCCGCCAGAGGGCGAACGCTTGCAGGAATTTGTTACCCAGCTTACCCGGCTGGCCAATGGCGAGGTGCCTTCCCTGCGAGAAACCTTAGTGGCTGCCATGGGCTGCAACTACGATGCAGTGCTGGAACAGCGCGGCAGCCGCCAGAAACATTTTGGCAACAGAAGCGGTGCGGAAGTGCTCAGACAGGCGCATCAACAGGCCCTTGCCCTGGTGGCCGGTCTGGCAGAACAGGGCTTTAACCCTGAGGCCGCAGACAGCCTGGCAGCCTCCTTCCCCCTGGGCCAGCGCCCGGCAGTGGCCTCTGTGCTTCACTATATTGCCAGCCAGCTGGTGCCCAATATCCACCGCTGTACTGAAGAGATCGATGCAACCCTGGCTGCCCTTTCTGGCGCCTTTGTCCGGCCAGGGCCTTCAGGTGCGCCCAGCCGTGGCCAGGCAGATATTCTGCCCACCGGCCGCAACTTTTATTCGGTTGATCCCAATAAAATTCCCTCACCTGCTGCTTGGGAAGTAGGCGTTCGCCTGGGTGATGCGCTCATTACCCGTTATCTCGAAGAGACAGGCAGGTATCCAGACTCCATTGGCATCCTGGTGTACGGCACGGTCACCATGCGTACCAAGGGCGATGACCTTGCGGAAATTCTTTATCTTATGGGTCTCAAACCTCTGTGGCAAAAGGGTAGCGGCAATGTTTGCGGTTTGGAGGTTATTCCACTTTCTGAGCTGGGCCGGCCCCGCCTGGATGTGGTTCCCCGTATTTCCGGCTTTTTCCGCGACAGCTTTCCCAATCTGGTGGAACTCATTGATGAGGCGGCCCGCATGGTTGCTGCCCTGGACGAGAAAAGCGAGATGAACTTTCTGCGCCGTAATGTGCTGCGCGATGTGGCCGAATACCAGAAGGAGGGCCTGAGCGAGGAAGAGGCGTTTCGCGAAGCAACCTTCCGCGTTTTTGGCTGCCCGCCGGGCACCTATGGCGCAGGCGTGTCTGAACTGGTGGAATCCAAAAACTGGCAGACCCAGGAAGACCTGGGCAACAACTACATTCGCTATTCATCACACGCCTATGGCCAGGGCAGTTATGGCAAAATACGGTCCGCAGCGTACCGTCGCCAGCTCTCCCGCATGGATGTCACTGTCAAAAACGAAGATTCCCGTGAATACGACATGATGTCCTGCACTGATTACTACAACTATTACGGTGGCATGATTGTGGCGGTGAAAACCGTGCGCGGACATTTGCCCTTTGCCCTGATGGGTGACAGCTCCGATCCCAAACGGGTGAAGATGCGCACCACCCAGGAGGAGGCCAAACATGTGCTGCGTGCACGGCTGACCAATCCCAAATGGCTGGAAGGTATGAAGCGCCACGGCTACAAGGGGGCGGGCGATATTTCCCATGTAATGGACATTGTACTTGGCTGGGATGCCACTGCCGAGGTGGTTGACGACTGGATGTACAGTCGCATTGCCCAAAGCTATGCCCTTGATCCGGCCATGCGCGACTGGATGCACGAGGTAAACCCGCATGCACTCCACAACATTCTTGACAAACTTCTGGAAGCGATCAGCCGGGGCATGTGGCAGGCCGAACCAGAAATGGAGGAGCAATTAAGAAACGCGTATCTGGAAACTGAAGGAGAAATTGAGGAGTGGAGTGAATAGATGCAACTGGGCTTTTCCTTCTTCCTTGCAATTGCCCTTTTCTGCCTGGCCATACCTCTTCTGGCCGGTGCAGAAGAAAGCAGGAGTGCGAGCCTTGTGTTCACCCGCGCAGACATTGCCCGAATGAAGGTCAACCGCATGGCCGACATCCTCAACCAGGCACCGGGTGTTACTGCCGGGGATTCTTCGGTCAGTATTCATGGCTCCACCAAGGTGAAGGTGCTGGTGGATGGCAGGCCAATCAATGATCCGACCTCCAGCCATGGAACAATCAACTGGAGCGTGGTCAATCTGGAAAGTATTGAACGCATTGAAATTTTGCCCGGCAGGGGCGGGGTTCGTTACGGTCAGGATGCCAGTGGTGGCGTAATTCTGATTGAAACCAGCCGCGGCACTGCCTTCAGCGGTCAGATCAGGAGCTATGGCGGCAGTGAAGATACGGCTTTTGCCGAAATACGCGCTCAGGCCCAGTCAGGCTTGTGGAGTGCGGAATTGAGCAGCCAGGGACAAAGCAGCAATGGTTATGTGGCGAACAACGATACTGAAAAACTGCGTGGTGGTGTGGGTGTAAGCTATGGCCGCGATGCACGCCACCGGGTTTCCCTGCATGCAGACTATTTACATGAGGACAAAGGGCTCACCGGCTTGCCCGAATATCCTACCCCGCATTCCCGCAAAAAAAGCGAAACTATGCTTTTGGCTGGGCGCATTATGTATGAAGACCTGGCTCTGTCTACTTTTTTCAACTCTGGTGAGGAACAACACCGGGATGTTTCCAAACAGCTTGCCCAGGATTTACAGGTGGATGAATTTGGCCAGGATGCGAGCTATGCCTGGCAAACCGGTGCCTGGGGCGATCTTGCCCTCGGGGCCAGCTACCGCATAAACCAGGGAGATGGCTCCACCTTTACCAAGCAGCAGGAGGAAAGCGGCGCTCTTTTTGCCACCCAGGTGCTGCGGCGCAGCACTTCGCCCTGGAGTCTTACGTTGGGCCTGCGCGCCAATGCCTACAGTGCCTTTGATTCCGGGCTTAATCCGGAGGTGAAAATTGAATACCGCAAGCCTGCCTGGTCGTTGAGCGTAGGTTATAACCGGGCCGACAATACACCCTCTTTCAAACAGCGCTTCGCCCATACCAGCTCTACTTTGCCCAATCCGGATTTGGGCATGGAAACTGCCGACAATTGGCTCGCAGCCCTCAGCCTGACTCCCACAAGCAGTTTTTCACTCAGGGTATCGGTTTTTGATAACCAGATCAAAGACCGCATTACCTATCTCACTGATGCCGATGGCATGGGTCAGTATGTCAATTATGGCGAAGTCAGCTACCAGGGCGGAGATGTGGCCATTACCTGGCAGCCTGTGACGAATCTAACCGTCAAGAGCAGCTATATCTATCTGGATGCTGAAGATGATGCCACCGGTTTCAAGATCCCTGGCAAGGCCAGTCATGTGGTGAAGGGAGACCTGTTCTGGCAGGCCACAGACAAGCTGCTTGCAGTGCTGTCCGGGAAGCGTAGCGGCAAGGTGTACCGTAACCGAGACAACACTAAAGAGGTTGCTGCCTATGCCACCTTTGATCTGCGGGCTGAATACGATTTTGGCAACATTGCTCTTTTTGCTGAAATTGACAACCTGGCCAACAGTACCTGGTACTACGCTGACGGCCTGCTCGGCCCGCCGCGTACCTGGCTGGCTGGTATTCGCTATCGGTGGTGAGCATGGAGAGATGTTGCTATCCCTTTGCAGCAATAATTGGCCAGGAAAATTTGCGCCTGGCCTTACTGTTGACAGCAGTGAACCCGCGCATTGGCGGGGTGCTTCTGCGGGGGGAAAAAGGTACAGCCAAATCTACCATGGCCCGCGGTCTGGCTGCTCTTTTACCAGAAATTGAGGTGACAGCTGGTTGCCCTTTCTCCTGTGCGCCGCAGGAACAGGATTTTTGCCCGCACTGTGCCGGAAAAGATGGACAAAATAAAATAGCGGTCATGCAGCGGGCAGCCTTTGTGGATTTGCCCTTAAACGCCACTGAAGACCGGCTTGCCGGTGGCATTGACTTTCCGCGCTCGCTGAAAGAGGGGCAGGTGGTTTTTGCCCCTGGTTTACTGGCCAGTGCCCACCGCGGGTTGTTGTATGTGGATGAGGTCAACCTTTTGGATGATCACCTGGTGGATCTCATTTTGGATGCAGCGGCAAGCGGCGAAAACAGGGTAGAGCGCGAAGGTATCTCCTTTGTTCATCCGGCCCGCTTTACCCTGGTGGGAAGCATGAACCCCGAAGAAGGCGAGCTGCGTCCGCAACTGCTGGACCGTTTTGGTCTTTGTGTGGATGTGCAGGGCGAGAGCGATCCTGAAAAGCGGGTTCAGCTTTTGGAACGGCGCGAGGCCTTTGATGTCAGGCCGCAGGACTTTGTCAGGCAATACCAGCAGGAAACCGAGTTGCTGGTCAGCCAGATCCGCCAGAGCCGGAAACTGCTGGCAACAGTACAGCTACCAGCCTATCTGCGCCGCTTTATCAGTGAACTCTGCCGGGAAAACAATGTGGCTGGTCATCGGGCTGATCTGGTGCTGGAACAGGCTGTTTGCGCACAGGCCGCACTGGAGGGCAGAAGCAAGGTCAGCATGGCTGATATCCAAGCCCTGGCCCCCCTGGTTTTGCTGCACCGGCGGCGCGAGGCCCAGCCACCACCGCCGCCAGAAGAAGAAAGACCGCCAGAGCAGCCTGATGACAATGAGCAGGGCGAGCAAGATGAGCAGCAAGACGAGCAGGGAAAGGCCGCGGAGGAACTGGAAACAGGGCCGGAGGAAAACAGGCACCTTGATGCACCGCAGCAGCAACCTGACCAGGCCGATCCTGAACAACAGGAAGCTGAGGAACAGCAGGAAAAAACCCAGCTCCCCCAGCAGGAACAGCAGCAGGTTCAGGATGAGCAGCTTTTTGCCATTGGCACAACCTTTACGGTTAAATCCTTGAGCGCGCGCAAAGACCGGACTTTGCGCCGTGGCTCTGGCCGCCGCTCCCGCACCCGCATCGCCCAGAAAAAAGGACGGTATGTCAAGAGTACAACCCGTTTCAACCATGACCTGGCCCTGGATGCCACCCTGCGGGCCGCAGCGCCGCACCAGCTCAGCCGCCAGCAACATGGGGGAAGCCAGAATCTGGCTGTGCAGCTTCGCGAAGAGGATTTGCGCGGGAAGATACGGGAGAAACGCATTGGCAACCTCCTGCTTTTTGTGGTTGATGCCAGCGGCTCCATGGGCGCACGGGGCCGGATGGCCGCGTCCAAGGGCGCGATCATGTCGCTTCTGCTCGATGCCTACCGCAAACGAGACAAGGTGGCCATGATCAGTTTTCGTAAAAACGAGGCCAGCCTTAACCTTCCTCCCACCACCTCGGTGGATTTGGCCGGAAAATTGCTTGCCGAGATGCCGGTTGGCGGCCGTACCCCGCTTTCAGCAGCCCTTGCCCGTTGTCATCAGGAACTGCGCAACTATCAGAGCAAAAATCCGGGCGCTCAACCCATTGTTATTGTGCTGAGTGATGGCAAGGCCAATGTCTCCCTGGGCGAGCAGGCACCGCTGGATGAGGCCCTGGTTCTGGGTGCTGCCCTTGCGCACAACAGTCCCGCCACTTTTATTGTGGTGGATACCGAGGAACCGGGCCTGGTCACTTTTGGCCTGGCACGCAAACTTGCCGCAGCCATGCAGGCGCAGTACTGCAAAATAGAGGACCTTAAGGCTGAAGCACTGGTCAACATTGTACAGGAATACAATTTATGAAAAAACGTCCCGTCTATCCCTTTGCCGCCCTGGTTGGTCAGGAAAAAATGCAGCTCGCCCTGATTCTCAACGTGATCAACCCGGGTCTGTCTGGCGTGCTTATCCGCGGTGAAAAGGGAACAGCCAAATCTACTGCGGTACGGGCCCTGGCTGACATTCTCCCGGAAATTCCTGTTTTCACCGATGACCCGTACCAGCTTGACCCTGTGGAAGAGGCGGGTATTTGGCGCGAACTGCGCCAGTTAGCCGGCCATACAGCGGATGAGCCTTTTCCTGCGGTGGCAAAGCGCAAGGTACGGGTAGTGGAACTGCCAGTGGGCGCAACAGAAGACCGGGTCGTGGGCACGCTTGACTTGGAACGAGCACTCAAGTCCGGAGAAAAACGGATGGAGCCAGGCATTCTGGCCCAGGCCCACCGTAACATCCTCTATGTGGACGAAGTCAACCTGCTGGATGACCATGTGGTGGATGTGCTGCTGGATTCCGCAGCCATGGGGGTAAACACCATTGAGCGTGAAGGTATTTCCTTTTCGCACCCGGCCCGCTTTACCCTGGTGGGCACCATGAACCCGGAGGAAGGCGAGCTGCGACCACAGCTGCTGGACCGTTTTGGTTTGTGTGTCACCATTGAGGCGCTGGATATGGTGGAAGAGCGGGTGGCCATTATGGAGCGCAGGGCCGCCTTTGATACAGATGCAGAGGCCTTTGCCCGCTACTGGCAGGAGCAGTCAGACCAACTGGCACAGAAAATTGAGGCGGCGCGGGCTTTGTATCCGCAGGTGGAGGCTCCCCGCGAGCTGCTCTTCAGCATTGCCCGCACCTGTTTGGAGGTGGGCGTGGATGGTCACCGCGGCGATATTATCATGCTCAAGTGCGCAAAAACCCTGGCAGCTCTGGATGGCCGGAAGCAGGCTGTTGACCAGGATGTGCAGCAGGCAGCCGAACTGGTGCTGCCCCACCGGCTGCGGCGCCAGCCACTTATGGAAATTGCCCGCAGTGTGCAGAATTTGCAAACACCCGGGCCCAAGGGAAAACAGGCATGATCAGGCTGCAAAACATCAACAAGCGTTACGGCGCGGTGCAGGCAGTGCGCGGGATTGATTTGCACGTGGCTGCAGGCGAGCTTTTTGCCTTTCTTGGCCCCAATGGTGCAGGTAAAAGCACCACCATTCGCATGCTCACCGGTCTTACCCGGCTGGGTGGCGGCAGTGCCTGGCTCAATGGTCATGATATTCGCCTGAAACCGCTGGCAGCCAAGCGGCAATGTGGTTTGGTGCCGCAGCAAACCAACCTGGATAACGAGCTGACTGTCAGGGAAAACCTGGATATTCATGGCCGCCTTTTTGCCATGCCCACAGGCGAACGCAAGGCACGCATTCAGGAATTGCTTGCTTTTGTCGACATGGCAGAGCGCGAAAAAAGCCTGGTGAAAACCTTGTCTGGCGGCATGAAGCGCCGGGTAATGATTGCCCGGGCACTTATGCATCGCCCGCCCATTCTCTTCCTGGATGAACCCACAGTTGGTTTGGACGCCGCCATCCGCCGCCGCATTTGGGCTGTGCTGAAACGGGCGCGGCAGGAAGGCACCACCCTGTTTCTGACGACCCATTACATAGAAGAGGCAGAATTTCTGGCTGACAGGGTCGCTTTTCTTGATCAGGGTCAGATTGTAGCCATGGATACTCCGGAACAACTGATGGCCCGTTTGGGTGCCTGGGCTATTGATCAACTCGGAGAGGATGGCCTCTCCACCAGTTATTTTGCCAGCCGGGAAGAGGCCAGCGCCTTTTCCAGTCTCCAGGGCCATGAGCTCACCCTGCGCAGGGTTAACCTGGAGGATGTCTTTCTTGATCTTACCGGAAAAAAGGTGCGCTGATGCATGGTTTTATTGCGGTTTATCTGCGGGAGATGCTCATTCTCAAATACCGGCTCAAACGCCAGCTGGCTGGCATGGCTGTTACTCCGCTTTTGTATCTGCTCACCTTTGGCTATGCCATGGGGGATCTCATCCGGCTGGATGGTCAATCCTATCTGGAATTTTTGATTCCCGGGCTGGTGGCCATGAGCAGTATGACCCAGGCCTTTGGCATTGCCACAGATATCAATGTGGCCAGGTTTTACTGGAAAATTTTTGAGGAATTCCAGGCTGCCCCCATCAGCAATCTGGCCTATGTGGCAGGAGAAACCATGGCTGGCATTACCCGCGCCCTGATGGCTATTGCCGTTATTTTGCTGCTCAGCCTCTTGTTTGGTGTTTCCCTGCATTATGGCTTCTGGTTCTGGCTGGCAGTTTTGCTCAATGCTGCTGTTTTTGCCAGCCTGGCAGTGGCCCTGGCCATGCTGGTCAAGTCCCATGCAGACCAGAGTTTGCTTACCACCTTCATCATCACACCCATGGCCTTTCTTGGCGGTACCTTCTTCCCACTGGAAAACCTGCCCGGCTGGGTGCAGGCAGCTCTTTCCCTGTTGCCGCTTACCCATGCCTCCCATGCCATTCGCGCTGCTGCCCTTGAGCAGGCAAAGATTGCAGCGGATTACTGGCTGCTGGCTGCCTTGGCTGTGATATTTTTTATTCTGGCCCTGCGCTGCGTGGGCCATGCACGTGATTGAAGCATCAGGCCAAATCAGACCAATTGTGACTGAAAAATACCACAGGTGCTGCACCGGGTGCCAATGCAGTGTTTGGGCAATTTTAACATAGGGGGGTCACATGCTTTTGAGCACTTTGTATGAAGGCGTGGAACTGCACCGGCAAGATAAAATCCTGTTCGCTCGCTTTCTTGTTCCTCACAGTGTGGTATCCACCTGCAGGGTGGCGGGCGGGCTCCGGGAAGACATCAGCTGCCTGTATAACCACCAAAGCTGTGAGCCAGCAGGAGGGCATTGCTGTCATGCTTCCCTGGCTGCGCGCGATCCGCTTGCCTACAGGGATCAGATCTGCAAACGCTATGACCTGCCGGCCAAATCCTGCGCCACTTTGGGTACTGCTGCCAACATGCATAATGCCGCCATTGTGAAGGAAACATTTAGCGATCTTAGGGTGGTTGCAGTCTGTACTGGTGGAGTTGAGGGTAATGCCGGCCGGGTTGGAGACCCGGCCTCGGTAGTGGAAACAGAACATGGTTTTGAGCGGCTGCCTCAGATGCAGGAGGCGCCTGCACAAGGCACCATCAATACCATGCTCTTTATCTCCAAACCGCTCATAGCCGGGGCAATGGTCCGCGCCATTATGACCGCTACTGAGGCGAAATGCGCTGTCCTGCAGGAATTGGCTGTGGGCTCTCGCTATTCAGAGGGCTTGGCCACCGGCACAGGCACTGATCAAATCGGGGTGGCTGCGGTCAGGGAAGGGGGCAAGCCCCTTACCAGCGCAGGCAAACATGCCAAGTTAGGCGAACTGATTGGGCGGGCAGTGTACGCAGCCATCAAAGAAACACTTGCCTTGCAAAATGGCCTGACCCCGGCTGGCCAGTGCTCAGTGGAGGCACATTTGCGCCGTTTCGGCACAGATGCCGACCGCCTGTGCCGGGGAGTTTGCCAATTTCTCGGAGAAGAAGAACAGGCCCTGTTTATGGCCAATTTTCTGGCCATTGAACGGGATCCACTCACTGTGGCTGCAGTGGCAGCCCTGGTGCATTTAAAAGACAAAACCGGTTGGGGCGTACTGCCGCAGAGCTGCTGGAAAGAAACCGCGAGCACCTTTGCCGCGCAGATCAGCACGGCTGTCAGCGGCCATGGCGAGGAGCTGGAACAGTACCGAAATATGCTGGCCAGGCAGATGCCGGGCACTGATACTGCCGATTTTCTCCAGCTGGTATACCAGGCCATGGCTCTGGGTTTTCAGCAAAAGTGGCCCCGGTTGGCACATGAAAACAGCTTTGCGCAAGCAAAGCCGCAGGAGGCAGCATGAACACATCATAGAACTGGATTACATACAGGCAAAACGGTCTGGCGTGGCGATCCTGCCATTTATTCTGCCGCGCCATCAAGGGAATCCCGTGAAAAACGGGAGCGGTCCCGCCGCCGTAATCCTGCCCCGCACCACGAAAGGTGGTGTGCGGGGCCGTCAGCGCCACAATGCCACTGGAACAAACCCGGGAAGGCGGCGCGCACGCAAGAGAGCCGGAAGACCTGCCGTTTTGCTGCCGGAGAAAGGATCTGTCGAGGAAACAGTCCGTCGCCACTGCCAAGCTGTGCATGGATGATACAACCAGACAGCGCAGATACACGGGCTTTTTCCTGTTTGTCCAATTATATCAGGAGAAAGTAAACCATGTGCACCAGAAAAAAACACCTCTCCCTGCAGGCCCTGCTCACCCTTTCCCTGCTCACCCTTATTCCAGGAACAGGCGCTGTCGCTGCCAGCGAAATGGATAAGGGAGTCAGCAATAAAGATCAAAAAAAGATGAGTCGTCAGGTTGCTGATGAAATGGTGGTGACTGCCTCGCGCACAGAAAAACGCAGTATTGATGTGCCGGTTACTACTGAAATTGTTACTCGGGAAGATATTGAGCTTGCAGGGGTCACTGATTTGGGCGATCTGATCAGCAAGCATGTTACCGGCCATTTTCACAAGTATAACGGGCTGCTCAGCCCGGTTGGCCTCCGGGGATTTCGCACCGAGGCCCATGGGACAGATCTGGCAGGGCATGTCCTCATCCTTATTGACGGTCACCGGATGGGAACCGGCAATGCAGCCAAAATAAATCTCGACCGGATCGAACGGGTGGAAGTGATAAAAGGTCCTGCCTCGGCGCTGTATGGATCAGCTGCCATGGGCGGAGTAATTAACCTGATTACCAAAAAGGGAGACGGCAAACTAGGCGGCTCTGTTGGCGCGGAATACGGCAGTTTTGATTATCTCAAGGGCATGGTCAGTGCTGGTGGCGAAGTGAACGAAAAATTCCGGTTTTTTGCCTCTGTCAGCGCAGACACCATTAATGATTACGACGACCCCCGTTTTGGCACGGTATACAACACCGGGGTGGACAAGGCCAATATTGGCGGCAACTTTACCTACTCCATCAACGAGCAGCATGAAATTCGTTTGGGTGGTAACTATGCCAGCCTGACCAGTGAAACGCCTAGTTGGCTCAATTGGGAAACCTACAGCGGCTACGATCGTGCCACCAAAAAAGATAATGACAAGAGCATAGGCTATGCTGATTTGGAATACAATGGCGACTATTTTGGCGATGCCCTGCACTGGCGGGCCCTGTTTTACTATCTCTGGGACAAGAACCACTGGAACTGGGGGGCAATAGACGCCAAATCTGATCAGACCAAGTACATCGACACCACCTGGGGTACAGATCACCAGTTTACCTGGAAGATGAACGAGTGGAACACCCTGCTGACAGGCTTTTTGGTGGAGACCATGGAGAAAAAGGCCTGGGGGATGGAGGAGTACCAGCCTTCTGCCCCGTATACACCAGGGATGGATTACGACAACCACGCAGTTTTTATCCAGGATTCTCTGGACCTTTTGGATAACCGCCTCAATATCATTGCTGCTGGCCGCTATGATCGTTTCAAGGTGACAACCAAGCCTGCCGAAAGCGGATCCTATGCGGATTTTCATGAACGCAGCGAGGACTACAGTCGTTTTACGCCAAAAATCGGGGTGGGTGTCAAATTTTTTGATGAGCGTCTGCGTTTGCGGGCCAACCTGGGCGAAGGGTTCAAATCGCCCACTGCAGATCAGCTCTCTGCCGACTATGTGAACAATGCTGGCGTCCGCTTTTTAGGCAATCCGAATCTTGATCCGGAAACCAGCCTGAGCTACGGTTTTGGCGTGGATGTGCTGCTTGAGGCCTTTACCATCAAGGTGGACTGGTATCACACTGATTACGAAAACAAGATCGTGCAGGAAAGCAGCGAAGAGCTTGAGCAAAAAACCACCACCTATGCCAACCATGGGGATGCAGTGGTCAGCGGCCTGGATACAACACTTGAATGGAAGCTGGATCAAACCTTTACCCTGCCGTTCACTGCCTCCCTGTGGACCAACCTGGCCATTAGCTTGGACAATGAAGACAAGGAAACCGGGCAGGACATGCTCTACATCTCTGATTATGAAATCAAGTCTGGCCTGGACCTTGGCTATGGCGGTTTAAGTGCCCAACTTAGCCATGTTCTGGTCGGGCCACAGATGATCACCAACTACGATACCTACCAGGATGAGGAAAAGGGCAGCTTTGATTATTGGGATCTGACGATTCGCTATCAATTTGCCAAACATTGGGAAATAAAGGGCAGTGTGCTCAATATTTTTGATCAGGAGGTGGAATGGGTGCGCGGCCACCTGATGCCTGAGCGCAACTATCGCATTGGTCTGACTTACCGTTTCTGAGCCGATGTTGCAGGAGTTGCTCCGGAGCGTTTTGTAGTCTCTATACTTGCTGTCTTTAAGGTGGTGGGTGCTAATTTTCTGGAACATTATCGACTGGCCCTGCCCATCGATAACCTCTTGGATGAAGACTACACCGAATCTGCCTGCTGTATGCCAGGGACAACCGTATATGGCGGGTTCAAGCTGCACTTGAGAAAGCAGCAAGAAGCGCAGTGTGGGGAGATATAAAAATATCTCCCCTTGGCCTTCTCTGGGGCCCGCCAACACAACCTTTTCATGCCAGTCAAGGTGTTTCTGATTGCAGAAAGCATTGTTGAGACGCAATCGCCACCTGGTCGCGGGCAGGAGGTGCCATGCACATAGTTTTCATTCATGGATATATGTTTAACCCGCGCACCTGGGCGCTCGCAAAGGACATGCTGGCCAGCGATGGCCTGGATCTTCATTTTTTGTCACAATCTCATCTGTCAGAGCCAGCCTTTGAGGCCTTGCCTGTGCTCAGGGCCGACCTGATTGTTGCCCAACTCTTCCATGATTTGCCCCAGGCAGCCGAGTTGGGTACGGGCGCTGCAAACATTCCTCATCGCATGGGCCTGGGTGCGGCAATACCTGCTGGCTTTACCACGTTCTCCGCACAGGAAAGCCAGGTTTTTGCCCGCTATCTCAGTCAGGTGTCAGCGGAAAACTATGCCAACGGCATCCGTTATCTTGTCAGTTGCAGTGGTGCCAAGATTGATTACGCTCCCTTTGCATCCCTGACTTTGCCGGCAATTTTTCATCCCCAGGCAGCGGAACTGTTTTTGTCTGTTGCAGCGTATTTTTCCTGGACGCGGCAACAGGGCAAGAGCCCGGGCCAGGTTGTCGGTATTCTGGTTTATTATGGTCAGATAGCTGAAGACAACCATGCCGACACAGACGCCCTTATTCTGGCCCTGGAACAACATGGCTTCACTCCGTTGTGCGTGGCAGTGGAAGACATGGCAGACAGCTCCCTACCCTTTGATCTGCGCTACCCCTGGCTACCATGTATTGAAGAAGCAGGCGCAGAGATTCTTCTCAACCTGCTTGCAGGAAGGTTGCTGGTAGACCCGGAAGATGACCAAATTCTGCGTTCTCTCAATATTCCGGTTGTACAGCTCATTCGTTTGCACCACCAAAGTCCGGAAGAGTGGCGGCAGGATAGCGATGGCCTGGGGGCAGCTCAGTCCATGGTTTTCAACGTACAACAACCGGAAATGGCCGGAGCGATTGAACCGCTTGCCGTGGCCGCGGCCCTTGCCGGGTGCGAAAACAGCATTGGTTTACCTGTACGGCGTTATGTACCCTTAGATGAAAACATTGAACTCCTGTGCCGCCGTATCCGGCGTTGGCTGCGTTTGCGGCAGCTGCCAAATGCGGAAAAACGCCTGGTTATTGTGCTGCACAACAACCCTTGCAAGGGGGTGGAAGCCACTTTAGGGTTGGCTGCGGGCCTGGACACCTTTGTCAGCCTGGGCAATTGCATCCGCGCTCTTCGCCTTGCCGGCTACGATACTGGTGATGCGCCGGAAGATGGCCGGCAACTGCTTGATCTTTTTCTGGAACGCAAGGCCATCAGCGAATTTCGCTGGACCACAGTCGACGAAATTGTAGCCAAGGGCGGAGTGCTGCACAGGGTAGATCGCGCCGAATACGAACAGATACTGGCTGCAATGCCAAGAGCAGCCAGAGAAAGTGTTCAGGCCGACTGGGGCGATTTTCCAGGTGAAGGTATGGTCTTCCACGAACATGGGGAGGATTTTCTGCTGGTGACCGGGCTGGTCTTTGGCAAGTTGCGGCTTATGCTTCAACCCAAACGGGGTTGCTATGGAGCCAAATGCAACGGCGAAGTCTGCCGCATTTTGCATGAACCCAGGCTCTCCCCGCCGCCACACTGGCTGGCAACCTACGCCTATATTCGTGAGCAGGCAGATGCAGTGCTCCACTTTGGTGCGCACGGCAGCCTGGAGTTTTTGCCCGGCAAACAGATTGCGCTGTCTCCGGCCTGTTTTCCGCTGGTCAGCCTTGATGATCTACCCAACATCTATCTCTACATTCTTGATGTTCCTGGCGAAGCAATGATTGCCAAGCGCAGGGGCGCGGCTGTTTTGGTCAGCCATTTGCCGCCGGTTCGTCGTCCGGTGCCTGCGGATGAAGCATATATCCGCATGGCAGAGCTGGCTGAACAGTATCAGCGGGCACAAGAGCAGGGTGAGCTGGCGCGGGCAAACCTGCTTCAGGTGGCGCTCATTCCTCTGTTACAAAAACACGGC
>JAXGZR010000005.1:0-190435 GCA_040776885.1 Desulfobulbus sp.
ACAAAAAATGCTGACAAGTTGTGTGCATCCAGATGGCCGATTCAGGGTGGGCGTGCATCAACCGAGCTATACGGTGCGCAATCTGCGGGCGTGCGAGTATCGTGGCACGCTGGGGCAATTGCCGGATGGCCGCAAGGTCGATAATGCGGCCAATTTCCCGCACGGGGATATCCAAGCAAGCGCGAGTTACCCGGTCTATGAAATTGCCAATGCCTTGCCCTTCCGCGGCTGCACCTATATCGATGCGGGTTGGGCCGCAGCACGCAGCGAGAACCCGGCCTCCATTGCTATTCGGCCGCAGCCGCCCTTGTCTTTGCGGGAACATCTGGCAGAGCAGGGTATGGATGAGGCGGCGCTACAGCAGTGCATACGAAGCTTGCCCCTGCAGCTGCGCTATGCCCTGGCCGCTACCTCAAGCGATGCAGAAGAGCTGATCTGGCTGGCCGAGACGTGCTGCACCTTTCTCTATACGGATACTGCCAATCATAATGCGCCAAGCGACCTGCTCTACGAGGAAAAGCATGGCCGCCTGCGCCCGGCCATCAGCGATATGGAGCTGTTTGAAACCATTGCCAATAACCCGCACCTGCCGGACAGCTATAAGGAAGTGATGGTGCTGCGGCCAGGGGCCCAGGGCACCAGCCCGATCACGGCCGATACTTATCATGAAGAAACAGGCCAGGGGCAGGGCGGAGCCATATTTGAATACCTGCGCGCCAACTCCTACATTCCGGGTGGGCACTATGCCGCCAACTTTGCCCATACTTCAAGACGCTACAGTATTGCCGAGCTGAGCCTGGCGGATATGCGTGGCCTGCGGCATCTCTACTATCAGCGCATCTATACGGTGCTGGCAGCCCAGTTCGGCCTAGAGCTTCCCGAGCAGGGCCGAGCCCTCAGCGTGGATGAACTGGAAGCCTTGCGTATGCAGGTGTGCCAGGCAGCAAAGAATCAAGGTGAACATCCTGCCACTCTCTGGGGCTGGAATTTCGGCTATGATTTTTCGCCCACCGGCTACCGGCTGCATGCCTCGCACCAGATGATCCATCAGCAGTATGCCCTGGTGCCGGAATGGGTACAGAGCAGCGCGGGTGACACCATGCCCGCCTTTGCCTGCGGTGATCTGGTGGCAGATTGGGCGGCCCGCTACGCAAAAAACCATGGCAGTAATTTTTTTCACGATTACCTATGTTGCATTCGCGCCAACACCCGCACCGATGATGGGGCAGGGGAGAGTTCGCTCATTGTTTGGCAGGATGAAAACGTGCTGCTCTTTGTGCCCAAGGCCCAGGTATCCCAATGGGAATTGAACCTGATGGTGGTAGCTAACGTTGCTGATACTGGCGACTCTGATGAGACTCCGGTGGGCAATGTGGTGGAGGCAGGTATCCACGTACGTGCCTCCATCGATTGTGCCATGCTTATTGCCCAGCAGGTGCTGGCCAGGCTGGGTGCAACCATGGTGACCTCCATTGAATACAGCAAGCGGTTGGGTGTTGAGAACGGCCAGCGGCTGCTCTACGCCTTTTTGCCCAAGCTTCCCTGGGCCATGGGCGGTTTTACCGAGGCGCAGGCGCGCTATGTGGTCGGGCATTATCCGGAGGATTTTGCCGCAGCCTGCCGTTTACACGTTCAGGAGATACGTGCATGAAAAAAGGGTATTACGGCCAGTGGGGCGGCGCATTCATCCCCGAGGTCTTGCAGGCAACCTTTGCCGAACTCAACCGTGCCTACGAGGCGGCCCGCCAGGATGCTGGTTTTTGGCAGGAATATGTGGATTTTATGGCCAATTATTCTTGCCGACCCACGCCGCTGACCTATGCAGAGAATTTGAGCCGCCATTTCGGTGGCGCGCAAATTTACATCAAGCGGGAAGACCTCAACCACACCGGCGCGCACAAGGCCAATAACGTGATGGGCCAGGGCCTCCTTGTGCGGCGCATGGGCAAAAGCCGGGTGATTGCCGAAACCGGCGCAGGCCAGCACGGCATGGCCACGGCCACCATGGCGGCCCGTTTCGGCTTTGCATGCACCATCTACATGGGTGCGGAAGATGTGGCCCGGCAGCGGCCCAATGTGTTCTGGATGGAGAAGCTGGGCGCCAAGGTGGTGTCGGTGGAAGACGGAGCCCGCACCCTGAAGGACGCCATGAACGAGGCCTTCCGCGACTGGGTGACCAGCATGGACAACACCCACTATGTGATCGGCACGGTGTGCGGCCCGCACCCCTTTCCAGAGATGGTAGCCTGGTTTCAGTCCATCATTGGCCAGGAGGCTCGCAAACAGGTGCTGGGACAGCACGGTAAACTGCCTGCGCGGGTGTATGCCTGCGTGGGTGGCGGTTCCAATGCCATGGGTATTTTCCAGGGCTTTATGGACAATGCAGCGGTGGAACTGGTTGGGGTGGAGGCAGGTGGCTTAGGCCTTGCTAGCGGTCGCCACGCGGTGCGCATGCTGGAAGGCTGCGGTTCAAGCCCAGGCGTGGCCCAGGGCTATAAAACGCTTTTTCTGCAGGACAGCGACGGCCAGATGCAGGATACCCATTCCATCGCCGCCGGGCTTGACTATGTAGGCATATCGCCCATCCTGGCCCATTTGGGTGAAACAGGGCGGGTGCGTTTCTGCGCAGCCACCGATACCGAGGTAATTGAGGCGCTCTCGCTTGTTATGCGGCTTGAGGGCATCATCCCGGCCATGGAATCGGCCCATGCCTTTGTGCAGGCCTTCAAGGAAGCGCCGCAGTTGCCCAAGGATGAGGCCATTATCATCAATATGTCTGGCCGGGGCGATAAGGACATCTTCACCATTGCCCAGGCCTTTCAAGACCCATCCTGGCAGGATTTTATCATCGAGCTGGCCGCGCAATACCAGAGTGCAAAGCAGGGCAGGGAGGTGGGCCAATGAACCGCTTGGAAGCTGATCTGAAAGAGCGGCTGCGTCATAAACCGATCCTGCTCATGACCCATCTGATTCTGGGCTATCCTTCCTTTGAGGTGAACCGCGAGGTGATCCGCCGCATGGCGGAGAACGGGGTGGATTGCATCGAACTGCAGATTCCCTTTTCCGAGCCTATTGCCGACGGGCCAGTAATCCTCAAGGCCGGGCAGGAGAGCCTGGCCCATGGCACGCGGGTGGAAGACTGCCTGCGCTTTGGCCAGGAGATGGCAAAAAACTGGCCGCAGGTGCATTTTTTGTTCATGTCGTACTACAATATCCTCTACCAGTACGGGGAGCGCGCCTTTTTGGAGCGCTGCCGCGACATCGGCTTTTGCGGCAACATCATTGCCGATTTGCCGCCGGAGGAGGGCGCAAGCTATATTGCGATCAGCCGCGAACTGGGGCTTTCACCCATTCCCTTTTTCACCCCCACCTCCACCAATGCACGTCTGCAGGAGATGGCCACCCATGGCGAAGGCTTTGTTTACTGCGTGGCCCGTCGCGGGGTGACGGGCAAGCACACGGCAATCGACGCTACTTTGAGCGACTATCTGGCCCGTTGCCGCCGCGCCACCAGTTTACCTTTGGCGGTGGGTTTCGGCATCAGCAGCCGGGATGATGTGCGCCAACTTACCGGCAAGGCAGACATGGCGGTGATCGGCACCGCTACTATCAAGTTGGTGGATGCCCAAGGCCCGGCCGCAGTGGGGCCGTATATCGCTGCCTTGCTGCAGGGCTGAACCCTGACCCGGCGCAGTTTTGGGCCAAGCAAGCTGCGCCAGGGATAGGTCAGTGTTACCAGCGCTGTGTTTACGGGCTTGTTCTTCACTTCAAACAGCTGCCAGGTTGTAGCAGGTTGTACTAAGGGCAGGTTGTACTAAGGGCAGGTTGTGCTAAGGCCCGGCTGTGCTTCAGCACTGGCCAACTCTAGTGCTATAAATTGCCGGCTTACTCAAGGGCCTGTGCTACCTGCATGGCTTGCTCGTGGCAGGCACAGACAACCGCAGCCACCTCCTTATCCACCCGGCCCTGCTGTGACAGCTGTGCCATAAAGGCCTTGACTGCATCGGCATCCAAGCCTTTTCTGTACGGCCGGTTTTGACTCATTGCCTGAAATATGTCGGCAACGCGAAGGATGCGCGCCTCAATGGGTATGTCTGCCTCCACCACATGAAACGGGTAGCCAGAACCATCCAGCTCTTCATGGTGGTAGGCTGCCCAGCGGGTAATGTCGTCAAATCCGTGGATGTTGCGCAAAATCAGATACGTTTCAAAGGCATGGGTGTTCATGGTGAGCCGCTCGCTTGCATCGAGTTTGGCTGGCTTTTCAAGCAGCTTGTCGGGAATACGCAGTTTGCCTAAATCGTGTAGCAGGCCGGCGATTTCGATTTTATCGCAATGTTCGGTGCTGATTCCCATTTTTTCCGCAAGAAAGCGGGACAGGCGAGCAACTCCCAAGGAATGCTGCGCGGTAAAGGGGCTTTTGGCATCCACAACATGGGCAAATATGCGGGCCAACTGCTTTAAATCGTCAATGCCTACATATTGGGCCGGATTGCGTTCGAGTTGCTCCTGCAAATAGTACTGGATAGCATGCGTTTCCAAACTGCACCAGAAGCTCTCGCTGCGGGAGATTTCGTAAAATATCTCCACCAGCTCTGGCTCAAAATATTCGCTGCTACGGCTGGCAACTGCTGCGCGAATGGTATCCTTGTGTTCCAGAATGCGTCTGTTGGCATAGTAGGGAATTGCCAGGGCATCGATGCGGTCGGCCAGTAAAATCAGGTTGGCCTGGCGGGCCAGCTGCTGTTCGACTGAGCCCAGATTGCTCCATTTTGTGTGGTGATAGTAAATGGGCCAGGCCATGCGCTCAAGGGGGGTAAAATCGCGGAGCAGGGAGTGGCCGAGGTGTGCGTGCTCCTGCGAGCCTTCCCAATCGAATTCATCCATCAGCTGCCCGTGGACATGGGTGGAGGAGACACCAATATCGTGCAGCAGACCAAGCTCAAAGAGAAACAGGTTCTCTTCCCGGGGGAGATGCAGCTTCTCGCCAAATTTTGCCGTCATGATGGCAACCCGTTTGCCATGGGCGACATCATCTATGCCCACAAGGTCCAGCGCGTCGGAAAGCGCGTAAACTATTCGTCTGAGATCAACTGTATTTTCCATATACACACATCTGTTAAGTTTTGAAAAAAGACCCTGCAGGCAGGCTGCGGACTGAAGCTGAAGCAGTCAAAAGAACGGCATATACCCTATATTATACCCGTTATCTGTGGCATTGCCATCAATGGCATGTACCACTTTGTAGCGATACATAGTCTATAATTCTAGGGTACGAATGTGGCACAAAATATCAACAAGAGAATGGAGAAAAACTTGTACAGGCCTACTTTCGAAGACAATATTGATCATGTCGATGCCAACCAGGAGTATGGCTGACAGGTGTGGTTTTTATCGCTATGTAAAACAGCCCGGCAGCAAGCTAATACTTTGAAGTGCCCATGTATGGTCATGAAAAGAATGCACGCCAAACCCGTGCAGCATGTAATGCAGAGGCTGATTGCGCGGGTTGGCGCAACATCTTTTTTTAGGTACGGTTCGCTGCAGCAACGAGATAACTTGTTTGAATCTGGAGGCATTGCCAGACTTGAGCCTAAGCAGAGAAAGTCCACTGATAATTCACCAATAACCCATCAATAAACCACCGACTTCTTGGTGGTGCGTATTGAGCAAGGAGGAATCATGCAACACTGTATCGCCTATTTTTCTCCGGCCGGAAGCACCCGTCAGGTAGCAGAACGTGTGCAGCACGTTTTGCAGAATCAGAAAATTCAGCCGCAGGTGTTCGATCTCAGTAGGCAGGGCCAAGAGGCAACTCAAAAAACGCTTGCCACACTAACTTGCAGTGCGGATGAACCCTGTCTGCTTTGGGTCGGTTCACCGGTATATTGCGACCATGCCCTGCCACCGCTCATGGAGCAGCTTGCCTCACTGCCTGCGCATTTGCAGGGATATAGCGTGCCCTTTGTCACCTGGGGTGGGGTGTGCAGCGGGCTGGCTCTGCCTGAAATGGCGGCGCTGCTTGTACAAAAAAATCTTCCTCCCCTGGCCGCGGCCAAGGTGCTGGCCGAACATTCTTCAACCTGGGATGCACCGAAACCCTGGGCTGCAGGCCGACCGCACGAAGAAGATTTGGTTCTGGTTGACCGACTTGTGGCAGCGGTGCTGCAGCAGGTGCAAACTGGTACCGTGCATCCCCTGGATCTACACAGGCTGGAATATCTTTCCAGTACCCAGCGGGCAGATGCTGCGCTGAAGAGTTTGCCCAAGGCCAAGACAGCCGTGGGAACTCCCCGGGCAGACGAGGGGCTTTGTACGCAGTGCGGAGAATGCGAACAGGCTTGTCCGACTGGTGCGATGGGCTTGCAGCCGTGGCCGTTAGTGCAGCCAGAGCTGTGTATTTTGTGCCAGCAGTGTGTACGCCACTGCCCGGAGCAGGCCTTTCCCCACGATGGCGCACAGGCAGTACAGCGTTGTGCCAACATGGCTGCTGCCAGCGACGAAGGCAAAGTAACAGCCGTGTTTTATTAGGTCTGCTCGAAAAATATCCGCCCGTACAAGTGGGGCCTATACAATCATATCAATCATATGCTCTGGAAAACTTTACTCTGCCCAATTCCAGGTGCTGAACTTCATCAGGAGGCCCAGCCCGACCGGATTTTCAACGGATTTTTGCAGTTTCGTGGGTTGGATTACGGCCACAGAGATGTTGGCCTGGATGTACGATGCCTTGTACAAAGCTGCAGTTAGGTAGTGGTTTCTCGCGTTGGCGTTGGGCTTTATTGAAAATTAAATACAACTTACTGAATATACGAGTATATTTAGGTATTGCGCAAATTGAGATTGAGCTGATCTGGGCGCCCAACAAGAGGGGGGCAATACAGGTGTCGAGTTTCATTGAGGGCCATTTTTAAAATAATTTGAGATTTGAGGTTCCTGATAGGGTAAGTCAAACAGGCCCTTGCTTTCCTCTAAAACCGGCAAACAGACTTGACGCCTGTGCCACAAGCGGGTACTGTTCGCGGATTTTTTCTTTCATCAAAAATTTGTCCAAGGAAGCCGCGTGCGTCCTGTGTTGCTTGAATTGTACCGCCTTGTGGGTTTTCTTCTCTACCCGCTGGTGCGCCTTGTTGCGCCATTGCTGCGTTACCTGCCAGGACGCATTGCCTACCAGTTTTCCCAGCGCCTTGGCCTCTTTGCAGATGCAGACCTGGCTTGCCTGCCTGGTGTTGCTGCTTGCCCACGCATCTGGGTGCATGCCGCCTCGATGGGCGAGGTGCAGGCAGCCCTGCTGCTTTTGAGGGCACTACGCAAGGAGTATGGTGATTGCCGCCCCATTCTCAGTTGCACCACCAAGCAGGGGCATGCCCTGGCGCAAAGCCGCCTGCCCGAGGATACACCCTGTATCATGGCGCCCTTAGACATGCCCCGGGCCGTGCAGCGCGCCCTGCGTGCCATCAGACCCAGTGTGTACATCTGTCTTGAAACAGAGTTGTGGCCGCTTTTGCTGAGCACCCTTCATCAACAGGGAGTGCCCATGCTGCTGCTCAATGGTCGTATTTCCGAGCGTTCCCTGGGCAGATACCAAAAGTTGGGCAAGATTATCACCACTGTTTTACAGGGGTTTGACAAGATGGCTGTAATCTCGCAGCTCGATATGGAACGCTTTGCCGCCCTTGGTGTTCTTCGCGAGCGCATGCTGGTTGCCGGGAACATCAAGTTTGACCTACCCCTGGACACTGCACAGGCAGATATCATCCGCGCCACACTCAGGGCTCGGCTTGGCCTTGCTCCCCATGAGCAGGCGCTGATCTGTGGTTCCACCCATGGCGGCGAAGAGGCGCAGCTCCTGGCTGTATTTAAGGAATTGCAGGCCGATATGCCCCTGGTTTTACTGCTTGCGCCCAGGCATCAGGAGCGTCTGGCAGAAGTCGAGGCCCTGTTGCAGGGCGAGGGCCTGGCCTTTGCTCGATATTCGCGCCTGCAGGGTGTGCGTAACGCAACAGTGGTGCTGGTGGATACCATGGGTGATTTGGCTGAACTCTACAGTGCCGGTGATTTTCTCTTCTGCGGCGGGAGCCTGTTGCCGCGATTGAGTGGCCATAATATTATGGAGGCGGCCCGCTGGGGCAGGCCAGTGTACTATGGTCCACACATGAAAGACTGGCAGGGTGCGGCGGATTTGCTCTCCCTGGCTGGTGGTGGTTTTCAGGTGAAAAATACCGGGGAACTGACTGCTCTGATACGCAGGCACGCTGCCTCAAAAGATATCTACGCGCAGGCTTGTCAGGCAGCGCAGGAGACGGCCAGGGCGCAGCGGGGTGCACTCAAACGTCAGATGGCGCTTGTGGGCGAGGTGCTGAGCAGGGCTTGCCAGAAACAACCAGAAAAAGGAGGCATGCAATGAATATTCTTGTTGTACAGGGGGGCGCGCGGAAAAAGGGGAATACCGCCCAGGTGCTCTCCCTGGTGGAGCAGGAACTGCAAAAAGGTGGGCATAGGGTAACTAAAATCTATCTCCATGGCAAAAACATGCATGGTTGCATGGGCTGCAAGGCCTGTAAAACGAAGCCAGATGAAATCGGCTGCGTGCAAAACGATGATGTGCTGCCCATTCTGCAGGAGATGCTGGTCAGCGATGCAGTCATTTTTTCTTCGCCGCTTTATTTTTGGGGAGTGAACGCCCAGTTGAAGACAGTGATCGACCGGATGTACAGTCTGTATACCGGTGCCCACACACAAAAGCATAATTCGCTTTTGGCTGGGAAAAAACTGGCCCTGGCCATGACCGGTGGAGCGGAATGGCTGGACAATGCAGAATGCGCCTTCACCGCCTTTAGACGAATGATGCCGTACTTCAAAACTGTTTATGGTGGCGGTCTGTACATCGGCAAATGTACGGCCCCGGAAAAAATGGCTCCTTCTGTACCGCAGCAGGTTGCCCAATTTGTGCAGACCTTGGTGGAGTGATCTTTTGTACTATGCGGCACTTTGCCACGGTGTGTCGCCCTGATGCCCAATGAGCCTGGCCAGCATGGCCGCTGCCCTTTGCCTGAGAGAAAAAACTATGCAAGCGATTATTGCCTTGGAAGACGGCACCATCATCCCGGCCCGCTCCTTTACCGGTGCAGGCGAGGCCCTGGGAGAAATGGTCTTTAATACCAGCATGACCGGTTATCAGGAGGTGCTCAGCGACCCTTCCTATACCGGGCAGCTGGTCACCATGACCTATCCGCTCATCGGCAATTACGGCGTCAATACAGAGGACATGGAATCCGCTTCGCTCCATCCGCGCGCCTTTCTGGTGCGGCAGTACCAACCCCGGCCCAGCAACTACCGCAGCACAGGTGATCTAGCCGGTTTTCTCAGAGATTTTGGTGTCCTGGGTGTCGAAGGTTTTGATACCCGCATGCTCACCCGCAAGATCCGTACTGCAGGTGCCATGAAGGCCATTGTCTCCACCACGGATCTGGATCTGGATTCGCTGCTGGCCCGTGCCCGTGCCTGGGAAGGGCTCATCGGCCAGGACATGGTGGCTAAGGTTACCTGCAAGACTCCCTATGCCTGGACAAAACAGGGAGCCCAGGAGGGCACGACCTTTCCGGACAGCGGCCGATGGAAGGTGGTAGTTTATGATTTTGGCATCAAATACAATCAGTTGCGCTTATTGCAGGAGCACGACTGCCGCATCCTGGTAGTACCAGCCTATACTCCGGCACAAGAGGTGTTGGCTCTTCAGCCAGACGGTGTTTTTCTTTCCAACGGGCCCGGTGATCCTGCTGGTGTGCGCGGGGTGGTGGAAGAAATCCGCCAGCTCATTGGCAAGGTGCCCATGTTTGGTATCTGCCTGGGCCATCAGCTTATTGGCCTGGCCCTGGGCGCAAAAACCTACAAGTTGAAATTCGGCCACCGCGGCGGCAACCAGCCGGTTAAGGATCTGGCCACGGGTAAGGTCGAAATCACCTCGCAAAATCACGGCTTTTGCATAGACCCCGATACCCTGCCCAAGGATGCCGAAGTGACCCATATCAACCTCAACGATGGCAGTCTGGAAGGGGTGCGTCACCGCAATTTACCGGTTTTTTCCGTGCAGTATCATCCGGAATTCGCGGCCGGGCCACATGATGCCCGCTATCTGTTTGCACGTTTTATCAAGATGATTGCGCAGTCGCGCTAACTACCCGGAAACACGAGGAACACAACATGCCAAGACGGACAGATATCCATAAAATCCTCATCATTGGTTCCGGGCCGATCATCATCAGCCAGGCCTGCGAGTTCGACTATTCCGGTGCGCAGGCGGTCAAGGCGCTTAAGGAAGAGGGCTATGAGGTGGTGCTGATCAACTCGAACCCAGCCACCATCATGACCGACCCGGAACTGGCCGATCGTACCTATATCGAGCCCATTACCCCGGAATTTGTCGCCAAGGTGATTGAGCGCGAACGGCCGGATGCACTTTTGCCCACCTTGGGCGGCCAAACCGGGCTCAACACGGCCATCAGGGTGGCGGAAATGGGGGTACTCGACAAGTACGGGGTTGAACTCTTGGCAGCCAATATCAGCGTGATCCGCAAGGCAGAGGGCCGAGAGGAATTCCGCGACGCCATGCGCAAAATCGGGCTCAAGGTACCGGAATCGGCCATTGTCCACAACCTGGAAGAGGCCATGGCCGAGGGCGAGCGTATTGGCTTTCCGGTGATTGTGCGCCCCAGCTTCACCCTGGGTGGCACTGGTGGCGGCGTGGCCTACAACCGGGCTGAACTCAAGAACCTGGCCACTGCCGGCATTGACCTGTCCATGACCAGCGAAATTATGCTGGAGCGCTCGCTTTTGGGCTGGAAGGAGTTTGAACTGGAGGTGATGCGCGACCGCAACGACAATGTGGTTATCATCTGCTCCATTGAAAACGTGGATGCCATGGGCGTGCACACTGGCGACTCCATCACTGTGGCCCCGGCACAGACCTTGACTGACCGCGAATACCAGGCCATGCGCGATGCAGCCATTGCCATTATTCGGGAGATCGGGGTGGAAACCGGTGGTTCCAACGTGCAGTTCGCGGTCAACCCGGCAGACGGTGAACTCATGGTGATTGAGATGAATCCTCGGGTCTCGCGTTCATCGGCGCTTGCCTCCAAGGCCACCGGCTTTCCCATTGCCAAGATCGCGGCCAAGCTGGCAGTGGGCTATACCTTGGATGAGCTGAAAAACGACATCACCCGCGAAACCTATGCCGCCTTTGAACCCACCATTGACTACTGTGTGGTGAAAATCCCGCGCTGGACCTTTGAAAAATTTCCTGAAACCGAAGACATCCTCACCACAGCCATGAAATCGGTGGGCGAAACCATGGCCATTGGCCGCACCTTCAAGGAGGCTTTTCAAAAGGGTATGCGCTCGCTTGAAACCGGTCGCATGGGTTTTGGTTTTGACGGCAAGGATGATTTCAGCAGCATGCACCAGGATGATCTTGAGCTGGGGCTTGCCAAACCCAACTCCAGACGGATTAGTTTTATTTTTGAGGCATTGCGCCGGGGCATGGAGATGGAGCGTTTGCATGAGCTGACCAAAATCGATCCCTGGTTTTTGTATAACCTGGAAGAGTTGGTGGCCAGCGGTCAGGCCATTGCTGAAGTCGGTTTTACTGCCCTGGACAGGGAACGTCTTTTCAGTGCCAAGCAAGACGGTTTTTCCGATGTGCAACTGGCACAGCTCACTGGCACTGCAGAAGACGATGTGCGCAAGCGCAGGCTGGAGTTGGGGGTTGCGCCGGTATACAAACTGGTGGACACCTGTGCCGCTGAATTTGAATCCTACACGCCGTACTATTACTCCACCTACGAAACAGAGGACGAGGCTCGACCCAGTGGGCGTAAAAAAATCATGATCCTGGGTGGTGGGCCAAACCGCATCGGCCAAGGCATCGAGTTTGATTACTGCTGCGTGCACGCCTCCTTTGCCCTGCGTGAAATCGGGGTGGAGTCCATCATGGTCAACTCCAACCCCGAAACCGTGTCCACCGACTACGATACCTCCGACAAGCTCTACTTCGAGCCGCTCACCCGGGAGGATGTGCTCAACATCATTGAGCGGGAAAGGCCGGATGGGGTGATCGTGCAGTTTGGTGGTCAGACACCGCTCAACCTGGCAGTGCCACTGGCGCGCAAGGGTGTGCCCATCATCGGCACTCCGCCAGATGCCATTGACCGCGCCGAAGACCGCGAACGTTTCAAGCAGTTTTTGCAGCTCTTGGGCCTGCGCCAGCCAGCCAATGGCACGGCGCACAACTTGGACGAGGCCCTACAGGTGGCGCAGCGCATTGGTTTTCCGGTGGTGATGCGGCCCTCCTATGTGCTGGGCGGGCGCGACATGCGCATTGTGTACAATGAGGAGGGGATCCGCAACTTTATGGCTATCCCAGGCATGAGCGGCACCGAACATCCCATCCTGCTCGATCAATTTTTGAAGGATGCCGTGGAGGTGGATGTGGATGCGGTCTGTGATGGACAGCGCGCAGTGCTTGGCGGCATCATGGAGCATATCGAAGAGGCGGGCATCCATTCCGGTGACTCGGCCTGTGTTCTGCCGCCACCCACGCTCAAGCCAGAAATGATTCGGGAAATTGGCGAAGCCACCCGCGCCATGGCCCTGGAGTTGGGAGTGGTGGGCCTAATGAATGTGCAGTTTGCCGTGCAGGGCGATACCCTTTTTGTCTTGGAGGTCAACCCGCGCGCCTCACGCACCGTGCCCTTTGTTTCCAAGGCCACGGGCGTGGCTTTGGCCAAAATTGCCACCAAGGTGATGATGGGCATGACCTTGGAGGAGTTGGGATTCACCCAGGAGAAGCGACTCCATCATTGGGCAGTAAAGGAGGCGGTTTTTCCCTTTGATCGCTTCCAGAATGTGGACACACTCCTTGGCCCGGAAATGAAATCAACCGGCGAGGTGATGGGGCTCGATCAGGATTTTGGTCTGGCACTGGCCAAGTCGCAACTTGCGGCTAATGCCCGTCTACCGCTGGCAGGCACGGTTTTTATCAGCGTGCGTCATCCAGACAAGCAGGCGATTTTGCCTGTGGCAGCCAGGATGGTGGAGCTTGGTTTTGACATCATCGCCACCCAGGGAACCGCGACCAAACTGCAGGAAGCAGGTGTCCAGTGCCAGAAGGTGAACAAGATTTCCCAGGGGCGGCCGCATATCCTCGATAAAATTCAAAACGGCGAGGTGCAGCTCATCATCAACACCTCGGCAGGCAACCGCACCACCGAGGATTCCTACAGCATCCGCAGGGCTGCCCTAGACTACCATATTCCGTACTGTACTACTATCACCGGTGGCCTGGCCGTGACCAAGGCCCTGGCTTCCCTGCTTCATCGGGAACTGGACGTGGCAACCATTCAGGAATGTGCAAAGCATATTGACTGAAAAGCAATGCGTGTTACATTTATATCTTGGCTGAACGGGACGATATGCGACGGACAGCGTGTATTCTGTGCGACTATTTAGTGGAGAGGATTGTTGAATACCTTTTATAAAAATCTGACGATGTGGCTGGTGATTCTGCTGACCATGGTTTTCATGTTCCAGTTTCTCAACAGTCCGGTCAAGCCAAGTCAATCCATCACCTACAGCGAATTCTGGGCGCATGTGGAGAGTGGTGACATCAGCAAGGTGAACATCCAGGACCGTGAGATCACCGGGGTGGGTCAGGATGGCCGCCCATTCAAGACCATAGTTCCGGATGACACGGAGCTGATTCCCATGCTGCGCCAATCCAAGGTGAACATTTCCGTGGAAAAACCCAAGGAAATGCCCTGGTATCTCTCGGTGCTCATCTCCTGGTTTCCGCTGTTGCTGTTGATTGGTATCTGGATCTTTTTTATGCGCCAGATGCAGATGGGTGGCAAGGGTGGTGCCCTTTCCTTTGGTAAAACCAGGGCCAAGCTGCAGGAAGAAGGCGAAGTCAAGGTGACCTTTAAGGATGTGGCTGGTATTGACGAGGCCAAGGAAGAGCTGGAAGAAATCATTGATTTCCTCCGCGACCCGCAGAAATTTACCCGCCTGGGTGGCCGTATTCCCAAGGGAGTTCTTTTGGCCGGGCCTCCGGGCACTGGTAAGACTCTGCTGGCCCGCGCCATTGCCGGCGAGGCAGGCGTGCCCTTTTTCACCATCTCTGGTTCGGATTTTGTGGAGATGTTTGTCGGTGTGGGTGCCTCCCGGGTGCGCGACCTTTTTGCCCAGGGCAAAAAGCATGCACCCTGCATTATTTTTATCGATGAAATTGATGCAGTGGGCCGGCATCGTGGGGCAGGACTCGGCGGTGGTCATGATGAACGCGAACAGACCCTAAACCAGTTGCTGGTGGAGATGGATGGTTTTGAAGGTAATGAAGGGGTGATTATCATTGCCGCCACCAACCGGCCCGATGTGCTCGATCCGGCGCTGCTCAGGCCTGGCCGTTTTGACCGCCAGGTGGTGGTACCTGTGCCAGATGTGAAGGGTCGGGAAATGATCCTTGAGATTTACGGGAAAAAAACCAAGTTGGCAGCAGATGTGGATATGGCGGTCATTGCCAGAGGTACGCCTGGTTTCTCCGGTGCAGACCTGGAAAATCTGGTGAACGAGGCAGCCCTGATGGCGGCCCGGGAAAACCGCAACGAGGTGGATTCAGACCTGTTGGAGCGTGCCAAGGACAAGGTGTTGATGGGCGCAGAGCGCAGGTCCATGATTATCAGTCCCAAGGAAAAGGAAATTACCGCCTACCATGAGGCTGGCCATGCCCTGGTGGCCTATCTGCTGCCAGGTACCGATCCCATCCACAAGGTGACCATTATCCCAAGGGGTCGCGCCCTGGGATTGACCATGCAGCTGCCAGTTGATGAACGCTATACCCATGCCAAGGGCTATTTGCTCAACAGCATTGCCATCCTTTTTGGTGGCCGGGTGGCGGAAAAAATCGTTTTTGACGAAATAACCACAGGCGCGGGCAATGACATTGAGCGCGCCACGGAACTGGCCAGGAAAATGGTATGCGAATGGGGCATGAGTGAGGAGCTTGGCCCATTGGCCTATGGCAAGAAGGAGGAGCAGATCTTTCTTGGCAGGGAAATCGCCCAGCACCGTGATTATAGCGAAGAGACTGCCCGCAGAATCGATTCGGCGGTGAAGAATATTATTATCGAGGCCAACAACAAGGTAACCAGTATGCTCCAGGAGCACCGGGCAAGCCTTGATGCCATTGCCAGTGCCCTACTCGAGAAGGAAACCATTATGTTGGACGACATGGTGGATATTATCCGCGATCTCGAACAGGCCGGGGAACATCCCGAGGCAGTACCTGCCTGATCTGACCTGAACGAACAGTTTTAAAGCAATATTCTCAAAATTCTATAACGCAATATTCTGCCAGTGCGGCCCTGCTTGTGCAAGCAGGGCCGTTTTTCTTTTATCTCCTAAAATTTTTGCATACTCCTGCCATGTCAACTCAAACACCTCTGATTATGGGTATTTTGAATCTCACCCCAGATTCCTTTTCCGACGGCGGTTGTTACTGCACCAATCAACAACTGCACAGGCGAATTGCAGAATTACTCACAGATGGTGCAGATATCATTGATGTGGGCGGTGAATCCACCCGGCCGGGCTCAGACCCTATCAGCAGTGCAGAGGAGCTTGCCCGCGTGCTACCCGTCATTACCGCCATCCGCAGGGTCAGCGATGTTCCCATTTCCATAGACAGTTCCAAGGCAGAAGTGGCCAGACAGGCACTGTTGGCTGGCGCGGATATCATCAATGACATAACCGCCTTGGAGGGGGATGCCGATATGGTGGAGGTGCTGCGTTCCTCACAGGCCAAGGTGGTGCTCATGCATATGCAGGGTCAGCCGCGCACCATGCAGCTTGCCCCGCAGTACCAGGATGTGGTGGCAGAGATCAACAGCTACCTGGCCGGGCGTATTGCCTGGTTGGGAGAGCAGGGGATAGGCCGCGAACGTGTTATTGTTGATCCTGGTCTTGGCTTTGGCAAAAACCTGGAGCACAATCTCACCCTGCTCCGCAATGCGCACACCCTGCGGCAGCATGGCTGCCCAGTGCTGATCGGCCATTCCCGCAAGACTTTTCTTGGCGAAATTGTGCAGGTACAGGAGCCCAAAGAACGGGACTTGGCCACTGCCATTGTCTCTGCGTACTGTGCCCGCCAAAACATGGACATTCTGCGGGTGCACAATGTAGCTGCCACCCGACAGGCGCTGCAGGTGCAGGCTGCCCTGGCGCCAAATGTGGAAAAATAATCTCTTTTTTTGGTCTTCGCTGCGCTCAGCACCAACCTGCGAAATTGCGGAATGTATTTGTATATTCAGCAGGTTGGCTAAATATTTGATGCAGCCCAAACAGCTCAAGCTACGCACTTGCCATGCCTTTTCATTCAGCAACGGCTGCTTCTTTTGTTGGGCTTGAGCGACCGACACCCGGAACATTTTGATGCACAGGCATGAAAGGCGCATGACTTCACTTCCCCTTATCCCCGAACTACGCTGCATCGGTCTCTTGCACGGCGACATCACCGAACTGGACGAGGCACCCAAGAACTACAGCATTTCAGATCGCATCGGTGTGCTGGAGATCGACCCGGCCTACAGCGATGCACTGTTGGGCATCAAACCGGGCACCATCGTGGTGGTCCTGTTCTGGCTGCACCGGGCTGACCGCAGTGTGCTCCAGGTCTATCCGCGCGGTGACCGCTCTCGCGGCCTGCACGGGGTTTTTGCCACCCGCAGTCCGGCCCGGCCCAACCCCATTGCCTTGTCCGAGCTCGAGGTGCTGGCGGTCGAGGGTCTTCGCATCACCGTGCGGGGCGTGGATGTTCTTGACCAGACGCCGGTTCTGGATATCAAGAAGAAGATTAAGTGATTCCAATTCCAGATCACAACCTTATCTGTATCGGCTTTGACAAATGCTCGCAGGACGGACCTCTATGTACGCCTGCGTGGCATTTATCCCGCTTCCTTGATATCGTTTTTAATCTGTAAACGGAATAAGGCTGGTGCCAGTGCAGCAGCTACCCACTCGCCGCCCTTTTCATTCGACAACGGCTGCTTTTTTTGTTGGGCTTCGCTGCGCTCAGCGCCAACCTACGAAGTTGCGGAACGTATTCGTATATCCAGCAGGTTGGCTGAACATTTGATGCAGCTCAAAAGCTGGAGCTGGGCTGCGTTTGGAAAAAACCCAGGTGAAGAGAATACCGGCAGACCTGGAATGCAGGCCTGCCGGGAAAGGCGTTTTTACTTCTTGATCTGGTTTTTGAAGACCGTATAGGCGGCGGAGAAGTCCAGGTCTCCCAGGCCCTCGGCCATGGCCCGGGCAAAAATTTCCTTGGTAACCGCTGCAGTGTAGAGAGGCCGCTGTTCACTGTAGGCTAAATCCTGCAGGCAGTGCAGATCTTTGTAGATAAGGCTGGTGGAAAAATGGGTGGAGAAGTCGTTGTTGAGCATTTTTTCCTTCTTGCCACTCAGCACTAACGACTTGCCGCCGCCCACATCAAGGATGTCGAGCACCGTAGCCTTGTCGATACCAACAGATTCGGCAAAGGCAACCGCCTCGCCGAGAATGGCCATGAAACCACCTAGAGCCAGGTTGTTGATCAGCTTCATCTTGCTGGCCTGGCCAGGTGCACCCAAATAAAACATATGTGCGCTAATCTGATCCAGCACAGGTCTCACCTGGTCATAGGTGGCCTGGTCGCCACTGATCAACACAGTTAATTGTCCCTTGTGGGCAGGGAGCACACTGCCAAGCACTGGTGCTTCCAAATACTGTGCTCCAGCCTGGGCGCAGAGTTCGTGAAAGGCCAGCACCTCCTTGAAATGGTTGGTGCTGTGGTCAATAATGATTTTTCCCTTGATATTGCCCTTGAGTAGCCCCTTTTCCTGGGTGAGCACATCCAACACGCCTGCACTGTCAAACAGGCAGACATGGATGATATCCGCCGCACTTGCCACCTCTGCGGGCGACTGGAGAAGCTGTGCCTTCATCAGCCCCTCTACTTTTTCGGGGCTGCGGTTCCACACCAATAATCTGTTGCCGCAATCGATGAGCCGACCGGCAATGGCTTTGCCCAACTGCCCCAGACCAATGAACCCAAGTTGCATGTTGTGCCTCCTTTCCCGATATTTTTTTCGGGCACGTGGTGAAAATAAAAAACCGGAACTCCTGTGTCTGCGCTCAACCTTGGGGATGTTCACAACACAGTTGGTTCCGGTGTGGATTAAGCGTTGCTGTCGGCTGCTTGCTCCTTGCGGTACGATTCGGCCAACAGGGAAATGTAGTGTACAATTTCTCTGTCTTGGCCGCAACGATGCAGGTTGTCCAGCAGTTGCATCATGCAGGCCGGACAGCCGGTGGCTACGGCTGTGGCGCCTGTCTGCACAATATCAGCGGCCTTTTGCTTGCCAATGCTGGCAGCGGTTTCATAGTGGGTGAGCACAAAAGAACCGCCGCTACCGCAGCACCTGTCTGGTGCCTTCATCTCCTTGAGGGTGAGACCGGGAATGCTTTGTAGAATTTCGCGCGGCTCTGCACTGACCTGCATCCCTTTTTTAAGATGGCAGGGATCATGGTAGGTCACCACCCGTTCCACCCGGCCCTTGGGTGGCCGCAGCTTGATGACCTTGGTTAAAAAGGTAGAAATATCAAAGGTACGCTCTGCCCAGTACTGTGCCCTGGGCCCGTATGTCGGGTCGCTGCCCAGCAGTTCGGGATAGTCGTGCTGCCAGGCATTACCGCAGGAGCCGCAGCCGGTAATGATGTGGCTGCAGCCGCTGGCATCCATGGCATCGATGTTTTTGCGGGCCAGGATGCGCACGGTTTCGACATCGCCGTGCACCAGCACCGGAGTGCCACAGCAGGATTGATTTTTGGGGATATGTACCTCAATGTTGTTGGCACTCAGCACCGCAATCAGGTCTTCGCCGGCCTGGGGATAGAAGTAGTTAAGGGAGTCACCGGTAAAGAAAGCCACATGCAAGGCAGCATCCTGCACGCCAACCACCTCTGGCACCCGCTCGCGCAGGGGTTTGGTGGTCGTGCCTGGCAAAAGCCGCTCTCTATCCAAACCAAAGCTTTTGCCTGCCAGGGCGAAGGGAGAGCGTGGCGCCATGGCCTGGCCATCCTGTTCGCCCCGGAAGACAAGTGGCTGCATGGCTGCACCAAGGCGCATACCAGCATCAAAGAGTTTAGGGTTTTTCAGAGTGGAGAAGATCATCCTCTTCAGCCAGGGCAGGCCGTTTTTACGCACCAGGGCAGCGCGCAGGGCCAGCATGATCCGTTCGAAGTTCACCTGGGTGGGACAGTTGCTCATGCAGGACTTGCACACCAGGCAGTTGAAGAGCATCTCGTAGACCTGCGGATCATCCAGTTCCAACACGCCGTCCAGCACAGCCTCGGCAATGGCGATTTTCGAGCGGGTGACCGAGGTCTCCTGTTTGTCCACGCCATATACCGGGCACACTGCCATGCAGTTGCCGCATTTCATGCACTTGTCCAACTCTGCGCGAATAGCCTCCAACTCTTCGAAAGAGCTGAACTTGTTTTTGGTCAATGTTTCGCTACCCATTTCAGGCCTCCGCTGGTGCTGGCACCATCTTGCCGGGATTGAGGATGGAGTCCGGATCAAGCGCTGCCTTGAGCGAACGCATCAAATTGACGCCCCCCTCACCGATTTCATCTTGCAGGTACTTCATCTTGGCCATGCCAATGCCGTGCTCGCCCGAAAGGGTGCCACCAAAGCTCAGGGCAGCGGCGAAAATTTCATCCACAGCCTTGTGCATGCGCTCCATTTCATCCTTGTTGTTCTTGTCGCAGAGGATGGTGGGGTGCAGATTGCCATCGCCAGCATGGCCAAAAGTACCCAGGGTGAGGTTGTATTTTTTGCCAATTTCCTGACAGGCAATGAGCATGTCGGTGATGTGGGAACGGGGCACAGTGGCATCTTCGAGGATAACGGTGTTGTTGAGCTGTGCCAGGGCAGGCAGGGCATTGCGGCGGGCTGCCCAGAGATCGTCGCGCTCCTTGTCGGTCTGGGCGATACTCAGGGTGCCATTATTTTCTAACACCGCCTTTTCCACAGCCTTGGCTTCGGCAACAACCACATCTTCAGACATGCCATCCACCTCGATGAGCAGCATGGCCTCCACATCAGTGGGCAGGCCGATTTTGGCGGAATTTTCTACGGTGCGCAGGGTCATGTTATCCATGATCTCCATGGTGGCCGGGATGACCTTGGCGGCAATAATGCCGGAGACAGTATTGCCCGCATCGGCCAGGGTTTTGAAAGTGCCCACCAGGGTGCGGCGAAACTTGGGCGCAGGAATGAGTTTGGCAGTGATTTCGGTGATGATACCAAGCGTTCCTTCA
This sequence comes from Desulfobulbus sp., assembly GCA_040776885.1. Classification (GTDB taxonomy): domain Bacteria; phylum Desulfobacterota; class Desulfobulbia; order Desulfobulbales; family Desulfobulbaceae; genus Desulfobulbus. The sequence continues at coordinate 20,416 of JAXGZR010000005.1, forward strand.
GAGCCGACAAAGAGGTTGGCAAAGTCGTACGCTGTGACATTCTTCACGGTCTTGCCGCCGAAGCGCACCTTCTCACCACTCGCCAGCACTACCTCCATGCCCATAATATAGTTTTTGGTCACCCCATATTTCAGGCCGCGCAGGCCGCCGGAATTTTCCGCAGCAGAGCCACCCATGGTGGCCGTGGCCACAGTGCCCGGATCGGGCGGATAGATGAGGCCATGTGATTCCACTGCAGCATTGAGCGCACCAATGATCACCCCTGGCTGCACCACGGCACTGAGGTTGTCTGGATCGATATCCAAAATCTTGTTCATTTTTTGAAAGGAGAGCACAATGCCCTTGTTGAGTGGCACTGTGCCGCCGCTCAAATTGGTGCCTGCCCCGCGGGAATAGATGGGCACTTTGTGTCCCCGCGCCAGATTGACAATAGCAACGACCATGTCGCTGTTTTGGGGGAAAACCACCACATCAGGCAGTTGTTTGGGCATGTCGGCGGTGGCGTCGTAGCTGTAGGCCACCATATCCATCTTGCTGGTGAGCAGGTTGTCCTTACCAACAATGTGTTCAAGCTGGGTCAGTACGGGTTGCGCAAGCATGGTGGATCCCTCCAGTGATATAAAGTAGAAGTAGTTGCAACAGATCTAGTTGTCTTACCAATTACACATCTCTGAGCCACTGTCAACGGAAAAACGCAGCTGAATAGGGCAAAAAATTACAAGCAGGCTTTTACATACATTTTGCCTGCAACAGGGCAGTTAGCCGCCGAGCACAGACAGGCAGCTCGTACGCAAATAGGCACATTCACAGGGGCATATTCAAAGGAACCTCGAAAAATATTTCTCCTCAAAAAGCCAGCATTGGGCTTCACCAAGAGATTCGGCCCAACCTGCCGATCTTCAAATACATTCCGCAATTTCGAGGTTGTGCTGAGCGCAGCCAAGCCCAACTGGAGGGAGTTCAGGGCAGGACCCAAGCTACATGAGGGCCATCTGCAAAATAATGCGGGCTTTCCTCAATACGCATGGTTGGGTGCAGGGAGATGTAGGAGGGCGCGGCTAGTAGGTTGGTGCTGAGTACAGTAAAGCCCAGCAAAAGAAGCTGGCAAGTGTCCATCTGTTGGACACAGCAGGGGGCGGTCTTGACGAAATTTTTGTTCAGGCCTGGTTTTGGTCTGCTTTGAGGGAAACGTAGGCAATGCTGCGGCGTTCGGCAAAGTTCAGGTGTTTGAGCATGGCTGAGCGTGCTGCTTCCGGGTCAGCGGTCTTGATGGCGGCCACCACTTCCTGGTGGTGTTCAAAAAGCAGTTTCCGGTCTTCCATGGTGAGATAGACCGCGCGCCAGACGCTGCGCTGAAACTCGCGCATGGCATCAAAAATACTCTGCATCAGGTGCAGCCACACCACATTGTGGGTAGCGCGGGCAATGACGATGTGTAAATTGGCATCCAGGTCTTCAGGTGGAGTAACAGCATCGTCTCGGTGCTGCATAGAGGAGAGGATTTCATCCATGCGTTCGATATCAGCCTGGTTGGCGCGCTGGGCCGCATAAAAAGCGGTCCAGGATTCAAGCCCCTTGCGCACCTCCATTACATCCAGCGCCCGTTCCTGCTGCTGGCGAATGAGATCGCTCAAGGCATTGTCCTTGTCCATATCCAAAAGGGAAAGAACCACTGTGCCTCCGCCCTGATAGGACATGACCATACCCGAGGCAGTAAGCAAATTTAGGGCCTCGCGCACCGAAGGCCGTGACACGCCAAACATTTCCGCCAATTCTCGCTCGGGTGGCAGTTTGTCGCCAGGGCTGAAATCTCCAGCAAGGATGGAGGCCCGAATCTGGTCGGCAATCTGACTGGAAATCTTCTTTGGTTTTATGGGCTTAAAGCGCATGATCATCACACTCGTGCAAGGCGGAGGCGGAAACACAAAATATACCTGATCCTGCATGAAAGTCAAATGATCTACCGGAACCTGATGCCCCCACTCTTGCACCTGAAATACACCTGGATGATCATCGGATCATCCAGGAGGACGGCACTGCTTTGCAGTGATCTACCCAGCGGCAGAAGGCGCACCAAGGGTTGTTCGCGGAAAAACACCCAGTATAAAGCACACTTCTGCCTGCTGGTTAGGGAATGGTAGCATGATGCTTAGTTGTAGGAGGGCCTGTTAGAAAAGGGTCGGATACAGAACATAGGTAAAGAGCAGACCCATGACACCGACCACCAGACCGTAAATCAACAGCGGCAAGGAGTTGCGGCGGATGAGCACTCCTTCCAGTCCTGCCAGGCCAACTGTTGCCGATGCGGCAACTATATTGTGGATACAGACCATATTACCCATGGCGCCGCCAACCGCCTGCAGAGAAACAATAAGTTGTCGCGAAATATCAAGCTGGGTGGCTGTGGCGTATTGAAATTCGGCAAAAAGCAGATCTGAAACCGTGTTGGACCCGGTGATGAACGAACCCAGAGCACCGACAAAAGAGGCAAACATTGGCCAGCTTTGCCCTGCATAGGAAGCTGCCATTTTGGCCATTGCCAGGGGCATGGACGGATCACCCATGGGATTGTTCTTGGTTTCTTTAAAAATTTCCACCAGGGCTACTGCAAAGAGCAGGGCGATGGCCGGACTTTTTAAACGAGCAATGGAATCAACCCAGGCGGCTTTGACTTTTTCTGCCCGCATACCATGGATGAAGATCGTAAGAATGGCCACCAGCATAAAGGGGATCGTTCCGGGGAGATAGAGTGGTTTCATCGAGAAATCAACGGTCTGGTAGCCAAGAATATCGGGCACGTTGATAACGATGCTGTTGAGCCACGCTTTAAGCGGTAACGCATTGATGCGGGTGAGTACCAGAATAATTCCGATAAGAATGTATGGAATCCAGGCCCGCACTTGGCTCATATGAGGCTTGAATTCATCGGTTTGGGCTGTGGCGATTTCACCGGTCCAGTCCTTCTCCCATTTGGCTTGCTCAGGAAAATTCCAGGTGTCTTTGGGCAGAAAAAAACCTTTTTTGGCCGCTGTAATGACCAGGGCAGTAGCGACTAAGCCGCCTATAAGTGCAGGAAATTCAACACCGACCAGAAAGGCGGTGGCCAGATACGGTACGGCAAAACAGGTTGAGGCGAACAGGGAAAACTTCCATGCACCCAAACCTTCCATCCAAGAGCGTTTTTCACCAAAATACCTGGTGAGCATCATGTTTACGAACAGGGGCATGATGTAGATCAAAGGCAGGTGGAAGATGGTGGACCACTGGCCAATGTTCTTGAGAAACATGTCAAACGAGGTGATGTCACCGGTTATGCCCGAGGCTACGGCAGCTTCAACCACATCCTTCAGCGGACTCAGGCCAAACCAGACCGGGGTGCCTACTGCACCAAAGGTGACCGGAAAAGAGTTCAGCACCAGGCAAACCATGGCCGCGGCCAAGGCCGGAAAGCCGAGGCTGAGCAAAAGCGGAGCAGCAATGGCCGCAGGTGTGCCAAAGCCGGCTGCACCCTCGATAAAGGCGGAAAAGATGGCAGCTATAATAATGACCTGTACCCGGCGGTCACGGCTCAGACCATGAAAGCCGTAGTTGATGGTTTCCATGCCGCCACTGTCGCGCAGCGTGTAGAGGATGAGAATCGCGCCAAAAACAATGATGAGCACGTTGATCGCCCCACCAAAACCACTCAAGGTTGCAGCCAGGACGTGACCTGCAGGTAATTTCCAGACAAAGACGGCGGCCAAGGCAGTGACCAGCCAGGCCAGGGGCATGGCCCTGGTGGCAGGCCAGCGTAGGCCGACCATGAGCGCCAGGGCGAGGAAAATCGGGAGTAAAGCGATGGCGGCAAGCAGTCCAAGTGGCATTGGTAACCTCCTGATAGCAATGAGCGAAAACGGCGTGAAACGCCGGGGTTGGCACAGTCTGGACAGAGCGCCTGAGTTGTGCAGGCTCTTGAGCTCTGGCCTGTCTGTGTTGGGTTAGATTTTTCAGCTAATCTATAACTTATTCATGTTGTAATACCAGTTATCCTTTGTGCCGAAATCTGTCAATAATAAAATAGATCATGGTGTAAAATATGATTGACAAGCCTGCGAGTTCAACGATATAAGTAGGATTATACGTTGATTTTTTTGTTTTATAAACAACAGGCGGCCTGTTTTCACGCTGTCATATACCAAACTTTGCAGTGGCGGAGGTTAACATGTATGACCAATTTAAGTCCCGGGCCGAAAGGGCAGGGGCTGAAGTCCACCGTTTTACCACCAAGGCAGAAGCAGAGGCGTATATCGTAGATCTCTTCCAAAAAGAACAGGTGCGGGACGAAACCGGTCACCTGGTTGTTTGGGCAGACTGTCCCTTTTTGGATGAAGCACTGAAAGAGCGTGTCAGTACCTTGCCGGGCATGCGTTTTACCGTCAGCCGTGACAATGCCAATGCCGCCAGGATCGGCATTAGCCAGGTGGATGGCGCCTTGGCTGAAATTGGTACCCTGGTGCAGGACGCCACTGCCATTGACAAGCGTTTGGTGTCCATGCTGCCCGAGGTGCACCTGGCCATTCTGTCAACCAAGACGATCGTGGCGGATATGCCTGCCTGGATTGCACAAACCAATACCAGCACACTGGGCAGCTACATAGCCATGATCACCGGGCCCAGCCGTACCGCTGATATTGAACGGGTGCTGACCATTGGCGTACATGGACCAAGACGGCTGGTTGTCTGCTGTGTAGATGAAATGGGAGGTGTGGCATAATGGAAAAGCAATTTAGAGAATCCATTGGTACAGCCCTGGATGATGCCAAACTCAGTGCTGCCCTGGGCAAGTTTTCCGTAGACTACAAGGTGAATCGGGCAAAAATCTACGAAGACACTGATTTTGAGGCCCTGCGCAGCCAGATTGCCGCGTGCAAGAGCTATGCTGCCGAGCATATGGAGGAGTTGGCTGCCGAGTTCACCAAAAATGCCGAAGCCCGAGGGGCCAAGGTGTTCCGCGCCAACAGTCCAGAGGCTGTGCGTGAGTATATTTTGCAGGTAGCCAAGGACAATGGGGTAAAGCTCATTGTTAAATCCAAATCCATGGCCACCGAAGAAATACATCTCAACCCCTTTCTAGAAAAAGAGGGCATTGAGGTGGCAGAAACCGACCTGGGCGAATGGATTATCCAGCTGGCTGGGCAGCGGCCTTCGCACATGGTTATGCCAGCCATCCATCTTACCCGCGAAGATGTGGCCGATATTTTCAGCAAAGAGGTGGAAGAGCGCCTGAGCTCGGATATCCCGCGCCTGGTGCAGCTGGCGCGGGAAAAACTGCGGCCCAAATTTCTGCAGGCTGGCATGGGTATTTCGGGTGGCAATATTGCTGTGGCTGAAACCGGCACTGTTGTGCTGGTTACCAACGAGGGCAATGCCCGCCTGACCACCACTCTGCCCAAGGTGCATGTGGCCGTGATTGGCCTGGAAAAACTGGTGGCCAAGTTTGCCGATGTTGCGCCAATTTTGAAGGCCCTGCCGCGCAGTGCCACGGCCCAGTTGCTCACCAGCTATGTGAGCATGATCACTGGGCCTGCACCAACGGATGACGGCGGGGTAAAGGATCTGCACATCGTGCTCATGGATAACCAGCGCAGCGCCATGGCCCATGATCCCATGTTCAAGGAGGCCCTGCAGTGTATCCGCTGCGCCTCCTGCCTCAATGTGTGTCCTATTTTCCGTTTGGTGGGCGGGCATGTATTTGGCAAAGTGTATACCGGTGCCATTGGCACCATCCTCACCGCCTGGTACGAAGGCTTGCAACAGTCGGAAGATATCCAGGGTCTGTGCATTATGTGTGGTGCCTGCAAGGATGTATGCCCCGGCAAGATCGATATTCCGAGTCTTATCATGGAGGTGCGGCGGCGGCTGGTGCAGAATGAAGGAGTACCGCTTATTCAAAAGTCCATCTACCAGGTGGTGAACAACCGCAAACTCTTCCACGGCATGCTGCGCGCCGCCTCGGTGGCGAGCAAGCCCTTGAGCAAGGGCGGTTTTATTCGCCATCTCCCCCTGTTCCTTTCTGATTTAACCGAAGGCCGCAGTTTGCCGGCCATTGCTGCCACTCCCCTGCGCGACAGTATCAAGAAAATCGAGCAACCCAAGGGTCTGCAGGAAAAGGCTGTGTTCTATGCTGGTTGTTTGATTGATTTTGCCTACCCGGAGATGGGCGAGGCCCTGGTAAAGATTTTGAACAAGGCTGGGGTGGAAGTGCTCTTTCCCGAAGGGCAAACCTGCTGCGGCGCACCGGCCCGCTACAGTGGTGTTTATGAAGTTGCTGCCAAAAACAGCAAAGACAATATCGATGCCCTGCTTTCGGTGGCAGCCGATTATGTGGTTTCGGCCTGTCCTACCTGTACCGTGGCCCTGAACGAAGAGTTCATTGCCACCTTCAAGAGCCTGGGGCAAACAGAACACCTGCCCAAGGCTGAACAGCTGGCAGCCAAAACCATGGATTTTTCCACCCTGGTGAAAAAACTGGTGGACGAGGGCCGGCTCAGCTTGAAGGAGGGGCAGCAACTGGGCAAAATTACCTACCACGACTCCTGCCACCTCAAACGCAGCCTGCGTGCCGACCAGCCGCCGCGCGAACTTTTACAAAAGGCTGGCTATGAAATTAGCGAAATGTTTGAATGTGATGTTTGTTGTGGCATGGGCGGATCATACTCGGTTAAGCTGCCTGAGATGTCGGCCCCGATTTTGCAGCGCAAGTTGAAAAACATCAAGGACACCGGCGCACCAGTGGTGGCCATGGACTGCCCTGGCTGCGTGATGCAGATACGCGGTGGCATGCACCAGGACGGTGCCGGGGTGCAGGTCCGGCACACGGTTGAGTTGATAGCCCAGCAGTTGGCAGACTGATAGGGGCATCTTGCCAAACTGACACGCGGGCGCCTCTTGAGCAGCAGGGGAGGTGTCCGCGTTTTTTGATGTAGTCAGAGTTTTACGGGTACTTGGTATTCCATAGGAAATAAAAGGAGGGACATCCGTGGCAAACCGACTCTATCTCACGGCCACCGAGGAGCGCAGCGGTAAATCTGCAGTTCTGCTCGGGGTTATGCAGATGATTTTAAAGGAAGTGGGACGCACCGCAATTTTTCGTCCCATTATTAACGACCATGTGTTTGGCCGCACCGACCACGATATCAACTTGGTGCTCAAGCACTTTAACCTGGATATCCCCTACGAAGATACCCATGCCTATACCTTGAGCGAGGCCAAGCAACTGATCACCACTGGTCAGGAAGAGCAACTCTACAGCAATATTTTAAAAAAATTCAAGCAGCTGGAAGCAAACTACGATTTCATCCTCTGCGAAGGTACGGATTTTCTCGGCAAGGATCCGGGTTTTGAATTCGACCTCAATGCCAATATCGCCGCCAACTTAGGCGCGCCGCTTTTGCTGGTGGCCTCTGGCCGCGACAAAGGCACCAATGAGATCTGCGCGCATGTGCACATCACGGTGGACAGCCTGTGGGGCATGGACATCGAAATTATCGGCTGCATTATCAACCGGGTATCGGAAAGTTTTATCCGTGATACAGCTGTCAGCAACTGGTGCCGCAATCAGTTTTCCGGCGAATTCCCGCTTTACGTTATCCCAGAAAACAAGGCCCTGGGTTGTCCCACCATCGACGATGTCAAGCGCTGGCTAGGAGCAGAGATCTTGTACGGCAAACCCAGCATGCTTAACCTGGTGGACAACTACCTGGTGGCTGCCATGCAGATCAGCAATTTCCTCACCTATATCAAAGAGGGCAGCCTGATCATCACCCCGGGCGACCGTTCAGACATTATCATTTCCAGCCTGGCCAGCCGGATATCCTTGGCCTATCCCAATATTTCCGGCATCCTCATCACCGGTGGCATCGAGCTCAGCCCTACAGTGCAACGCCTGCTCAAGGGTTGGACCGGTATTCCCGTGCCCGTGCTCTTTGTGGAGGCCCATACCTTTGACACGGTGCAGAGTGTTAACGAGTTGTATGGCCATATCGAACCAGGCGACGAGCGCCGTATTGCCACGGCCCTGGGCTGGTTCTCACGCTATGTTAATATACCAGAACTGGGTAAAAAAATGATTTCCACCCGTTCCTCTCGGGTGACCCCCCGCATGTTTGAGTATTCTTTGGTGGAAAAAGCCTCGCAAGACAAGCAGCATATTGTTTTGGCCGAAGGAACAGGCGAGCGCATCCTCAATGCCACCGACATCATCCTGCGCCGCAACATTGCCGAAATCACCCTGCTGGGCAAGGAGGAAGAAATCCTCAACAAGGCAGCCACCCTCAACCTCAACATTGAAGGTGTGCAGATTATCGATCCGGCTGACTCGGAGCACTACGACGATTTTGTCGAAACCTATTTTGAGCTGCGCAAGCACAAGAATATTGTGCGCGATGTGGCCCGCGACCGCATGTCTGATTCCACCTATTTCGGCACCATGATGGTGTATAAGGGGCTGGCCGATGGTATGGTTTCTGGCTCGATCACCACCACCGCGCAAACCATTCGCCCGGCCTTTGAATTTGTCAAAACCAAACCCGGTGTGTCGGTGGTGTCTTCCATCTTTATCATGCTCTTGCAATCCAAGGTGCTGGCCTTTGGCGACTGTGCGGTGGTGCCCGACCCGGATGCCCAGCAACTGGCAGAAATTGCGCTGAGTTCTGCAGAAACCGCAAAAATTTTCGACATTGAACCCCGCGTGGCCATGTTGAGCTATGCCACTGGTGCCTCTGGTTCGGGCAAGGATGTGGAAAAAGTGGTAGAGGCCACGGAAATTGCCCACCAGCTCATGGCCGAGCGCGGGCTTGATTTTCCGCTGGAAGGCCCCCTGCAGTATGACGCTGCCTTTGATCCCACAGTGGGCCGGTTGAAACTGCCCGGCTCCCAGGTGGCAGGGCAGGCCACGGTGTTCATTTTTCCAGACCTCAACACCGGCAACAACACCTACAAGGCAGTGCAACGGGCAGCCAATGCCGTGGCCATGGGCCCGGTTTTACAGGGTCTGCGCAAACCGGTCAATGATCTCTCCCGGGGTTGTACTGTGCAAGACATTGTCTATACCGTGGCACTTACTGCCATCCAGGCCCAGGTTGCCAAAAATGGCGAGCCAGAAGAACAGGCTGAATGAAATCGTTTCGTAGGTTGGCGCTGAGCATAGCGAAGCCCAACAACTGCCTTGCCGCATGGGCGTGCAGGTTCGTAGGTTGGCGCTAAGCGAAGCAAAGCCCAACATTGAATACCATCAAATTAAAAAAATAACGGTAACACCATGAAATTGTTAATCGTCAACTCGGGCAGCTCATCCATCAAGTTTCAGCTGCTGGCCATGGAAAAGGAAGATGTTCTGGCCTCGGGCCTGGTGGAACGCATTGGCGAGACCCTGGGGTATATCAAGTGCACCTTTTTTCCAGATACAGCACAGGAGCGCAAGGTAGAGCAGGAAGAACCGGTTGCCAATCACCATGCAGGTATGTTGCGGGTGATCGAATTGCTCTGCGATCCCAAAACGGGCATTATTGCCGACACCAAGGAAATCAATGGTGTTGGCCATCGGGTGGTGCACGGCGGCGAGGATTTTCACCAAACTACCCTGATAAACGACGCAGTGGTCAAGGCCATTGAAAAAAACATCCCGCTTGCGCCCCTGCACAACCCGCCCAATTTAGATGGTATCCGTGTGGCGCGGGAACTTTTTCCCGATGCGCCCCAGGTGGCAGTGTTTGACACCGCCTTTCATCAAAGCATGCCTAGCCGAGCCTTTTTATATGCCCTGCCACGCGAACTCTACGAAAAGCACCGGGTGCGGCGCTATGGCTTCCATGGTACCTCGCATGCCTATGTGGCGGCTGAATGCGCCAAACTGCTTGGCAAAAAACTGGCAGACTGCAACCTTGTTACCGTGCATTTGGGCAATGGCTCCTCCATGACTGCCATTAAACAGGGGAAGAGTGTAGACACCACCCTGGGTATGACCCCGCTCGAGGGCCTGGTCATGGGTACCCGCTGTGGCGATGTAGACCCAGCCCTGCACCTGTTTTTGCAGCAGAATCTTGGTTTTGATCTGCCGGCCATAGACCATATGCTCAACAAAGAATCTGGCTTAAAGGGGCTCTGCGGCATGAATGACCTGCGCGATATCCACCAGGCTGTAGCAGCAGGGGACATCTGGGCAGAGCATGCGCTGGATGTGCTCTGCTACCGTAACCGCAAGTATTTGGCCTCGTTTTTAGCTGTGCTGGGGCACACAGATGCCATTGTTTTTACCGCAGGTATTGGTGAAAATGACCCGGTGGTGCGCCGAGAAAGCCTGCAAGGGCTGCACAACTTTGGCATTGTGCTCGATGAGGAGCTTAACCAAAAGCGCTCCCGCACAGCCCGCTGCATTAGCGCAGCCACCAGCAAGGTAAAGGTGTTTGTGATTCCCACCAACGAGGAGTTGGCTATTGCCAGGGAAACTGCGCGGCTTGTTGGAGGGTGAGGGGAGATTATTCAAGATCATCTTATGCTGTGCATAAATGCATATGTAGTCATCCCTGAATAACTCTCAACCATTTGAAACATCTGGATAAAAGCACCGAAATATAGCATTATGAATTGCAGGATATTGCACTGTATCCCTTCAATTCCTGGTGATTTTTTATGCAGCCCAAGAAGCCGATTGTAACACCTCAGTTGGATATGTTCCGTAACCGTCTGGAAAATATCCTCAACCGGAACCATGAACTGTACCGGCTGGCAGCCCTGATCGACTGGCCTCTGCTTGAGCAGGAATTCGGCGCACTCTATTCAGAACATGGTCGACCCGGCATCCCCATCCGCCTGATGGCAGGCCTGTCTTACCTCAGCCATGCCTTTAAAACCTCAGATGAAGAAACCGTACGACGCTGGCTGGAAAATCCATATCATCAGTATTTTTGCGGGGAGGAGTACTTTTGTCATGAACTGCCCATTGATCCATCCTCACTGAGCCGCTTTCGCAAACGCATCGGCGAGAAAGGTTGCGAACTGATCCTGCAAGTGACAGTGCAGGCCGGTCTGATCAGCGGAGCGGTCAAGGCAAACAGTCTTGAGCGGGTGAGCTTCGACACTACGGTGCAGGAAAAGGCGGTTGCCTATCCTACAGATGCACGCCTGTTCAACAGGAGCCGTGCGCGGCTGGTGCGGCTTGCCAGGAAGCATGGTGTGCGGCTGCGGCAGAATTACAACCGGCTTGGCCCGCGTGCCCTGATGTGGGTTGGGCGGTATTTTCACGCCCGCCAGGCGAAACGGGCGCGGCGTGAGATCAAGCGGCTGAAGGTTTTTCTGGGCCGGGTGTATCGGGATATTATTCGTAAAATCAGTGGGAAATCCGATTTGCAGGCCGTGTTTTTGTCGGAGCTTGCTCTGGCTAAGCGCCTGCTCAACCAGCAGCGGCAGGACAAGAACAAGCTCTACAGCCTGCACGCGCCCGAGGTGGAGTGCATCGGCAAAGGCAAGGCGCACAAGAAGTTCGAATTTGGGGTCAAGGTAAGTGTGGCGGTGACCAACTGTGACAACTTTATCGTGGGCATGCAGGCCGAGCCGGGCAATCCTTACGACGGCCACACCCTGGCCAGGGCGATCGCGCAGGTGGAACGGATCACCGGGCAGGCGATCAAGCGGGCTTTTGTAGATCGCGGCTACCGTGGCCACAAGCTGAGAGTACCGCAGGTTTTCATCAGCGGCAGCAAACGTGGCCTGACGCCGCAGATGAAAAGGGAGTTGAGACGGCGTAGCGCGATTGAGCCGGTGATCGGGCACATGAAGGCGGATGGCAAGCTGGGTCGCAACCACCTTTTGGGCACTTTGGGCGACAAGGTCCATGCGCTGCTGTGCGGAGCCGGGCACAACCCCCTCTGGCAGGATAGTTGTCACCTTCTGCTTTTCACCGGACAGGCGGTAAAGGAGCCTCGTGATGACCCGTTACTCTCCCGAGCGCAAAGAAGCGATGTTGAGCAAATTACTGCCACCGTACAACTTGACAGTGGCAGAGCTGGCACGTCAGGAAGGCATCTCTGAAGTAACCCTTTACAATTGGCGCAAACAAGCCAAGTTAGAGGGACGTCCCGTGCCTGGACACACAAATAAATCAGAGCAATGGTCCGCTGAAGCCAAGCTGGCCACCGTCATTGAAACCGCCGCCCTGTCCGAAGCAGAACTGAGCGAATATTGCCGTAAAAATGGTCTGTATCCTGATCAGATTCGTCGCTGGAAAGCCGAGTCCCTGCAAGGTTTTCAGCGCAGTGCAGAGCAAGAAAAAGCCCTTCGCCGGCAAGCGCGTAACGACAAGGAGCAAATCAAAAACCTGCAGCGTGAACTGCGTCACAAGGAGAAGGCACTGGCTGAAGCCCCTATGTGTCAGCCTAGTTGTCGCCTGAATATTTCAGAGGACAATCATGGCCCGTTATTCACCAGAGCGTAAAGAAGCAATTCTTAAAAAGATGGCACCGCCACACAACATGAACGTAGCCGAACTGGCTAGCCAAGAAGGCATTAGCACAGCAACTCTGTACAATTGGCGAAAAGCAGCCAGAGTACGAGGTGCCGTTTTGCCATCTAATTCAGCTAAACCTGATCAGTGGAGCAGTGAAGAAAAGTTCCGCATTGTTCTTGAGACTGCGCCGATGTCGGAAGCAGAACTCAGTGAGTATTGCCGTAAAAATGGCCTTTATCCAGAGCAAGTCGAAGCTTGGAAAGGTGCGTGTATCGGTGCTAACGCTCAATCAGAAGAACAATCTAAGCGCAATCAACAAGTCATTCGTGCTGAAAGAAGGCGTGTCAAAAAACTCGAGACTGAGTTGAAGCGCAAAGAAAAAGCGCTAGCAGAATTGGCAGCATTGCTAACACTGTCAAAAAAAGCCGAGGCGATCTGGGGCCACAAAGACGAGGACGAATGACCAGCCTCCCAGATCGCCAAAACGCCGTTGCCCTCATTAAAGAAGCTCAGAGCAACGGCGCTCGGCTAGTCAAAGCTTGCGCCTTACTGAACTTGAGCGTGCGCACCTATCAACGCTGGATCTCCGGTTCTGCTGTTAACGCAGATCAGCGCCCATTGGCATCAAGACCTGAGCCTCACAACAAACTCTCTGCAGAGGAGCGTGAAGCTGTGCTTGCGCTATGTAATCAAGCTGAGTACCGCAGTAGTCCACCTGCTTTTATTGTGGCCGACCAGCTGGATCAAGGACATTATGTAGCTTCAGAAGCTACATTTTATCGAGTCATGCGTGAGCATGATCAAGTGCACCCAAGAGGTCGTCAGAAAGCACCTGAACCCAAGCATCTAGCCACTACGCATCAAGCTTCTGAGGCCAACTGCCTTTGGTCGTGGGATATTTCATGGCTACCAGGCCCTGCACGTGGTTCTTGGTTTTACCTTTATCTAGTAATGGATGTTTACAGTCGCAAGATCGTTGGCCATGAAGTATATGAAAGTGAAACTGGCGAGCTGGCTAGAGAGTTCATCGAAAAGGCTTACTGGCGCGAGCGCATAGCCACTCACAACAAGCCTTTGGTGCTGCACTCCGATAACGGCAGCCCCATGAAAGCGGCGACCTTCCTAGAGAAACTGTACGATCTAGGCATTACGCCATCAAACAGCCGCCCTCGGGTCAGCAATGACAACGCTTACTCGGAATCGCTGTTCAAAACCCTGAAGTTCAGACCTGGGTTCCCTGTTAATGGTTTTAAAACGATCCAGTGCGCTCAAGCTTGGGTGCTCAAATTTGTACGCTGGTACAACACTGAGCACCGCCACAGTGCCTTAAATTATGTAACACCACAGCAACGCCACACAGGTGAAGCTGATCAAATCCTAGCTCAGCGCAAACAGGTTATCGAGGCTGCAAAAGCTGCGAACCCTCAGCGCTGGTCTGGCAGTATAAGAAATCTCAGCTTGCCAGATTCTGTAACATTGAATCCAGAAAAGGCGGTTAATTGTTAAAGAGCTGATTACTTAAACACGACAACTATGTTGACAGATACCGACGAGGTGCCGTTTTGCCATCTAATTCAGCTAAACCTGATCAGTGGAGCAGTGAAGAAAAGTTCCGCATTGTTCTTGAGACTGCGCCGATGTCGGAAGCAGAACTCAGTGAGTATTGCCGTAAAAATGGCCTTTATCCAGAGCAAGTCGAAGCTTGGAAAGGTGCGTGTATCGGTGCTAACGCTCAATCAGAAGAACAATCTAAGCGCAATCAACAAGTCATTCGTGCTGAAAGAAGGCGTGTCAAAAAACTCGAGACTGAGTTGAAGCGCAAAGAAAAAGCGCTAGCAGAATTGGCAGCATTGCTAACACTGTCAAAAAAAGCCGAGGCGATCTGGGGCCACAAAGACGAGGACGAATGACCAGCCTCCCAGATCGCCAAAACGCCGTTGCCCTCATTAAAGAAGCTCAGAGCAACGGCGCTCGGCTAGTCAAAGCTTGCGCCTTACTGAACTTGAGCGTGCGCACCTATCAACGCTGGATCTCCGGTTCTGCTGTTAACGCAGATCAGCGCCCATTGGCATCAAGACCTGAGCCTCACAACAAACTCAGAAGTGGTCCCCATTTTCCGACAGTTTGGCGGCAGATTTAAGGTGGGTTTGTGTCATGGTTATGCCGCCAGGGCAAGATCCCGGTCTCTGGTATAGCCAGGCAGAGGGAGTTGCCAATATGCCTCATCCGGGGTACGGCTGTCCAGCGAAGAATGAGGTCGCTTGCTGTTGTAATAATTGATCCACTGTTTCAACCCTTGCCTAAGTTCGCTGCGACCAGCAAAGGCATGCAGATACACGCACTCGTATTTTAAGGAACGCCACAAGCGCTCAATCATCACATTGTCGCGCCAGCTTCCCTTGCCGTCCATGGAAATATGAATCCCGGCAGCCTGCAGGGTACCAATGAAGCCATCGCTGGTAAACTGGCTGCCCTGATCCGTATTAAAAATAGCTGGCGCGCCATAACGTTTTAGGGCTTCCTTGAGTGCCTCAATGCAAAAATCAGCCTCCAGAGTGTTCGACAAACGCCAGGACAACACCTTGCGGCTGGCCCAGTCCATAATAGCCACCAGGTAAAGAAGCCTTTGGCCATTGGAATATAGCTGATATCCGCAGTCCATACCTGCCCCGGACGATTGATTTGCATACCACGCAGCAGGTAGGGATACACCTTGTCGCTGCGGATGCGGCCTTGAGGTGCTGCTGGCTTTCGGGTAGATGGCTGTCAGGCCTGTCAGACGCATCAGACGGCTGATTCGTTTGCGGCCGACCCGATACCCCTCACGCCGCACATGGCGCATCATCTGCCGAGCCCCATACCAGGGCGTGTGCAGGTATTGTTTGTCGATGAGTCGCATCAGGCGCAGATTCTCCTTGCTTTCTCCAGCCGGGCGATAGTACCAGCTTGAGCGTGACAGGGCCAGCAGGCGGCATTGTCTGGAAATGCTGAGCTGTTCATGGTCCGGGTTGACCAGCTTTTCCTTCTGGCGCTACTCAGCGACAACGCTCGAAGGCATTGGCCAAAAAATCACGTTCCACCGTGAGTTGGCCAATTTTGGCATGGAGTTCCTTGATCTGTGCCTCTGAGGATTTGCTCTTTTGTTTGCTGGTGCCAGCAAAGGCTGCAGCCATATTTTCCACGGCCTGACGCTTCCAGCTGGTGATCATGTTGGGGTGAAGTTCATAGCGGCTGGCCAGTTCGGCAATGGTTTGCTCGCCACGAATCGCCTCCAGGGCAACCTTGGCTTTGAACTCGGCTGAAAAGCGTCTGCGTCGCGTGCTACTCATGGGTGGCCTCCTGATTAGGGGTGTACAACCCACCTTAATACATTGTCCGAAATTAAGGGGCCACCTCTCTCTCTGCAGAGGAGCGTGAAGCTGTGCTTGCGCTATGTAATCAAGCTGAGTACCGCAGTAGTCCACCTGCTTTTATTGTGGCCGACCAGCTGGATCAAGGACATTATGTAGCTTCAGAAGCTACATTTTATCGAGTCATGCGTGAGCATGATCAAGTGCACCCAAGAGGTCGTCAGAAAGCACCTGAACCCAAGCATCTAGCCACTACGCATCAAGCTTCTGAGGCCAACTGCCTTTGGTCGTGGGATATTTCATGGCTACCAGGCCCTGCACGTGGTTCTTGGTTTTACCTTTATCTAGTAATGGATGTTTACAGTCGCAAGATCGTTGGCCATGAAGTATATGAAAGTGAAACTGGCGAGCTGGCTAGAGAGTTCATCGAAAAGGCTTACTGGCGCGAGCGCATAGCCACTCACAACAAGCCTTTGGTGCTGCACTCCGATAACGGCAGCCCCATGAAAGCGGCGACCTTCCTAGAGAAACTGTACGATCTAGGCATTACGCCATCAAACAGCCGCCCTCGGGTCAGCAATGACAACGCTTACTCGGAATCGCTGTTCAAAACCCTGAAGTTCAGACCTGGGTTCCCTGTTAATGGTTTTAAAACGATCCAGTGCGCTCAAGCTTGGGTGCTCAAATTTGTACGCTGGTACAACACTGAGCACCGCCACAGTGCCTTAAATTATGTAACACCACAGCAACGCCACACAGGTGAAGCTGATCAAATCCTAGCTCAGCGCAAACAGGTTATCGAGGCTGCAAAAGCTGCGAACCCTCAGCGCTGGTCTGGCAGTATAAGAAATCTCAGCTTGCCAGATTCTGTAACATTGAATCCAGAAAAGGCGGTTAATTGTTAAAGAGCTGATTACTTAAACACGACAACTATGTTGACAGATACCGCATATGTAGGTTGTTACACTTGACGCCCAAGAATCAAATCCAAGAAATGTAAGCAAGGTCGAGCCGATAATATAAGCGACAGCTCCAACTCCACCTACAAGCAGGAACTTAGAAAGTCGGGCCGAAATCATAGGCGCTGATTACTTAGTTCATACATGGTAATGAGCACTCGCCAATCTAGTTTCGCCGTGTCGGCAAAGCCAAAAACCCCATAATCAGTGAACCAAGCAATCCGATACCGCCAAACGTGATAAGAAGCGTGGACAGACTAACTGATCTCAATAGCTCACCTTGATTTAACTCGCCGAAACCCATGCTACCCCATGCAGATAGTAGGTTGAAGCCCATAAAGACACCGATCATTATTAGAAGAACGCCCATAGCGCTGCCAATCTCTAGTATTGGCGTTGTTCGAGCCCGCTTGAGAAACTGATGATCTTGCAGCAAACCTTCTCGCATACCAAACATTCTCACAACCACGCCAAGCATAATCGCCAACAAACCAATCGTCATGCCGGCCTGCAAATAGAGAAGAGTATGAACGTCAAATACTAATGTCCCAATTTTTAAAGGGCCCAAAAATACTAGCAAATAAAGAATTGAACTAATTAGAAAAATCAAAAATCCAGGAATCACAAACAGCCAGCGCGGACTAAAAAGTAGCATGAACCTTAGGTGACGCCACCCGTCTCGCCATGGCTTTAGATGTGGCGGACGTGAACGACCATCTTTTGCCAAAGTTGTTGGCACCTCAGCTATTTTCATCCCGAATAGATTCGCCTTAATAACCATTTCTGAGGCAAACTCCATGCCTGTTGTGCGTAGATCCATGCGCAAAAAAGCGTCTTTTCTAAAACCACGTAATCCACAATGAAAATCCTTTGCCGGGCATTTAAACAATGTGCGCCCAATAAAAGTAAGAGCTGGATTTCCAATATATTTGTTTTTCCAAGGCATTGCTCCAGGCGCGATCCCCCCAAGAAAACGATTCCCCATTACCAAATCAAAACCTTGGTCAAGTTTCTGCATGAAAAGGTCAAGGTTGCTAAAATCATATGAATCATCCGAGTCCCCCATGATGATGTACTCACCCTGAGCGGCTAGTGATCCATAATATAAAGCAGAGCCATAGCCGCGAATGGGAACGTCAACAACACGTGCTCCATTTTTGCGAGCAATTTCTTGGGAGCCATCAGTACTCCCGTTATCAGCGATTAAAACCTCTCCATTTGTGCCTGTTTTTCTTAGCCACCCATTGGCTTTCTTTATGCATTGCTCTAGCGTTTCCGCTTCGTTGAGACATGGCATCACAATTGTTAATTTCATTTAAGGCTTTCCTATAATTCAAGAATGTGAAATTTTTTGTTTTTGCATTGAGTGGATCATGCAAATAAAAGAAGAGATACCAATTACTGATGCGGATATCCAAAGAGGAAATGCAGGCAGCAAATAAAGATTATTAATTGCTGGAAATGATGTCACATCAACCATAACAACAACCAAAATACGGGAAAAATAGAGCACCCATAGAGCAGCGGAAACCACAACAAGGTCACCCATTCGACACTTTGAACAAAGCGAAAGAAACAAGGTTGCAACGGTTAAAAGCAAGCCCGCCACGAGCAAATAAAAGGAAAAAAATCCATAAATGCCAAATAACAACCTTTTCAGATCTAGAATGAATCCGCGATCCGAATAACTGGGATGCATGTTTTCAAAGTAAATCAACCCATCATTCACTTTCATCTGCTTCGATGAATTCTTCAATAGATCGACAACCTTTACATTGTCAGCTTCTTGACCAGAAAATACGAGTTCACATTTTTCAAAGTCATCAATCTTGAAAGAAAACCTTTGTCGATCTGCCCCATTATCATTAAAATGCGCCGCGATATCGGGACTCGGATTTCTATCAATTGAAATAGATCTCCGATTATCAGCATCATTGCAAGCTAATGAGATCCATTTTTCTCGAGGAGCGTAATACCATCCAGATCCGGAGAATGATGGGGGCTGAACAACTCGAGGATTTCCCAAAAAGTCGCGAATGCTTTCTAATCTATCAGGAGGCCCCATACTAGGCCCTCCGGTCAACGGGAGCGGTTCTTTGTAAATCGTCAGATTCACTGCTTTAGCAAAAGAGCTCGGGATCGAGTTAACAGCCTCACGAGTAAGCCGTGGCATGTAGGGGATTGGATTTTCTTTGCACTTTAATGCACCATTGCTACAGGCAGTACTTACCTCCTCAACTATTCGCCTGTAGAAGTTGGCTGCAAGCATGGGGGTTCTGTAATAGCCCAATGAGGCAACTCCGTCACGCAAAGCCCACATAAACCAGCCC
The DNA here is from genome assembly GCA_040776885.1 of Desulfobulbus sp. Lineage (GTDB taxonomy): Bacteria > Desulfobacterota > Desulfobulbia > Desulfobulbales > Desulfobulbaceae > Desulfobulbus. Next base: position 39,536 of record JAXGZR010000005.1, read on the forward strand.
CCAGCGTAATCTCCGCAAGTGTGCTGATATACCTTACATCCAGGATCGGTCCAACCCATACCTGTACCTTCAAAGTATGGTTCAAGTTCTTTGAAGGCAGGACTAGCTTTGTAAATAGCCTCTCTTTTCGCTTTTGAAACAGGCACATATTGTATATCTTCGCCAACATCAACACTATTGAGCGTATTCAATACATTAACAAAATCAGCCTGCTTAACATCAACGATCTGTAATTTTCCGTATATATAATAATTTATACAAGCCGTTGAAATAATGGGTACTGCCGCAAATGAAATATAAATAAAAACGGCTTTGACTTTTGATTTGCACGACCCGTTTTTCTTTGCGCTTTTATACATGAAGTATAAAAATATTGCGACAAACCCCGGCGAGATCCACACGCCTTCTTCTCGAGTAATCCAGAAAACTCCAAAGCATAGCCCCGATAGCGCGATTACGACCAGCCTACGCCTACCAGGATCGCACACACTGGAATAAATTAAACCCGAGAACGAAATTAATAACAGTGAAAAATATACATTGTCGCGAATAATGCGACCCGGAAACAAAGCGGGCTGAAAAATCAACAAACAAAATAGCAAAAGAGCAGGAATCTTACCAAGCCCGATTTCTCTTAAAACACCAACAAAAAACAAACACGCAAAAAGATAAATTGTTGCGAGGCTGAGGGTTATCGGAATATCGAGCAGGTTGTTTAATACGAGAATATAAGAATAGCCAAGCCCCTTAATTAAGGTCATTTGGTCGAAAGCGCCCAGCCACTGCCCGGCAAGTATTTTTTCAGCATTGCCAATAAACCAAGCATCATCATGTACCATATGCGCATACAAAGTTACAGGGGAATGCATGGCAAAAGATATGTAAAGCAGGGCAAGGACCCCATAAATCCAAGGGTATATCTTAAAAAAGCTTGAATTTATTTTTTTTACCACGGTTTTTTCACTATCAAGAAGCATGGCGATTATTGGTATCCGTTATCAGCCCGTTGAATAATCCGCAGTTTTGAATACCGTAAACAACGGCTGGTTGTCAGATTTGCCAGCCGATGCAGACAATTATGGGATAATCCGGCTGTTCGGTGGCATTTGGCACCCAAATGACCAATATGAGCAGGCCCAACTCGCCGATGCGGGCAAAAATCAGCCATGCCGGTGCATCGGCCAGGCCTTTGGGCGTGCCCAAACCGAATAATGCGCGCAGCAGTACCCCCAAATTGAACCCGGCGACATGGATGATGTAGCGCTTCTCTATATTCTCGATCCCCCGCAAAAAACTGCGGCGCATACCGCCCCGGTCAAGGCAAAGGGCAAAACTGCGCTCCACTTTCTCGCCCCGCGCACGCAAAAGCGCCTTGCCCTTGCAGGATTTCAGCCGGGTACGGTTCCCGTACACCGCTGCCCGCGCTTTTATATCGCCATACCAGCGCAAATGTCCCTTTGCTTTCGGCTCACTGATCCGGCTGCGGCAACAATCCGGCAAACTTTTCAAGACCTCCCGGCTATGATAGCCCTTATCCGCCACCAGATCAAAGGGCTCGTCAATACCGGGCGCTTCTTCCTCCTCCCTGATCGCACACAGCTTGGCCTGAGCATCTGTAAGCGTGTCCGCAACAGTCTTGGTATCGCCCTGATCCGCAGGATGTATCACCGCAGCAACTATCGCTCCAGATTCCAGATCAACCACATGCTCGGGCTTGTACGCCATGTGCGTGCGGCCATCCTTGAGTCTGGCTATGCAAGACTCCTCATCCGTGCTCGATTGCCACTCCTTGTTAGAGGCTTTCTTCCCCTTGCGCTTGCGGTCAAAGGCCACAAGCTCGGCCTGAGTTGGCGTTTTGATGCCGCTTTCTTCAGCCAATCGCTCAAGCATCTCCTGATAGGTCTCGCCCGTGTCCCTGCGTACAATGCTCTTCATGGCTGCATTGGCCTCCATGGTCGAGGCGTCGATTCCCAGGTATTTTCCACCCAGCAGGTTGGCCTGCTCCAAAAGCTTGAGCACAAAGACAAACATTTCGTGATGGACTTCAAGCGGCAGGCGCTGGCGGATACGGCACAAAGAGGAGTGATCGGGCACGGTTTCGGTGGGTGCAAGGCCGAGGAATTCGCGCAAAGACAGGGAATCGCTGCAGCGCCAGCAGATGCCGCGCTCCGAGTCGATGCCCTCAAAATAGCCGATCAAAAGCATGCGGAAATAGCGGCCCGGCGGGATAGATTTGCGGCCGAGCTTTTCGGCGTAGAACGGAGCACACAGGTTTTCGACGTGGCTGTCAAAGCCGCCCTGGCGCAGGATTTTCTGCAGCCGCTCATAAAAGACATGCCCCTTGCTTTGGGGAAACTGATCATACGAAAGCCACATGCTGCGCTGCTGTTCCTTGCGCCGGCCAAGACTCATGACAATCTCCGTAAAAATATCAACCTGCTATTCAGCTTTCCTATTATGCCCTGACTGGTGAGTTTTTCAACAGGCTGCTACGGTAACGGTCTTCCCGGTAGCGGGGGGTATAGCGCTCCTGGCGGTAGCGTCTTCCGTCAAGGGGATCGTAGTATCTGTTCCTTTCTCGATCACGGTAGTAGCGGGGACCGTAATCACGGTCTCTGTCGCGATAATAGTCCCTCGGCGGCGGATAGTATCTTCTGTTGTAGTCGCTGCTGCCAAAATAATAGCCAGGGGCCGGGCCATAATAGTAGGAATGACCAGGTGTCACATAACAGCCCGTTGAATAATCCGCAGTTTTGAATACCGTAAACAACGGCTGGTTGTCAGATTTGCCAGCCGATGCAGACAATTATGGGATAATCCGGCTGTTCGGTGGCATTTGGCACCCAAATGACCAATATGAGCAGGCCCAACTCGCCGATGCGGGCAAAAATCAGCCATGCCGGTGCATCGGCCAGGCCTTTGGGCGTGCCCAAACCGAATAATGCGCGCAGCAGTACCCCCAAATTGAACCCGGCGACATGGATGATGTAGCGCTTCTCTATATTCTCGATCCCCCGCAAAAAACTGCGGCGCATACCGCCCCGGTCAAGGCAAAGGGCAAAACTGCGCTCCACTTTCTCGCCCCGCGCACGCAAAAGCGCCTTGCCCTTGCAGGAGATGCAAGCCGGGCACGATTCCCGTATGCCGCAGCACGCGCTTCAACATCGCCATGCCGTTGCAGCTGTCCCGCATGTTTCGGTTCACTGATGCGGTTACGGCAGCAGTCCGGCAAATCCTTCAGAACTCCACGGCTGTGATAGCCCTTGTCCGCCACCAGATCAAAGGGATCGTCAATACCGGGCGCGTCTTCCTTGTCCTTGATCACACACAGCTTGGCCTGAGTGTCATCAAGGGTAGTGGCAATGGTCGTGGTGTCGCCCTGATCCGCAGAATGTATCACTGCAGAAAAATCGGCCCCGGATTCCAGATCAACCGCGTGCTCAGGCTTGTAGGCCGCTTGTAGGCCATGTGGGTGCGGCCATCTTTGAGTTTGACTATGCAGGACTCCTCATCCGTAGCCGATTGCCAGTCCTTGTTGGAGAGCCACTTGCCCTTGCGCTTGCGGTGGGAGGCCACAAGTTTAGCCTGAATTGACGTTTTGATGCCACTTGCTTCAGCCAAACGCTCAAGCATCTGCGCATAACTCTCGCCCGTATCCCGGTGCACAATGCTCTTCGTGGCTGCATTCGCATCCACAGTCGAGGCATTGATCCCCAGATATTTGCCAGCCAGCAAATTGGCCTGCTTCAAAATGCGCAGCACAAAGACAAAACATCTCGTGAAGCACCTCCAGCGGCAGACGCTGGCGGATGCGACACAAAGAAGAGTGATCAGGCACTGTCTCGCTGGTCGCAAGTCCAAGGAATTCCCGCAGGGGCAAGGAATAGCTGCAGCCCCAGCAGATGCTGCGCTCAGACTCGATGCCTTCAAAATAGCCGATCAAAAGCATGCGGAAATAACGGCCCGGCGGGATGGAGTTGCGGCCGAGCTTTTCGGCGTAGAACGGAGCACACAGGTTTTCGGCATGGCTGTCAACGTCTTCTTGGCGCAGGATTTTCTGCAGCCGCTCATAAAAGACATGCCTCTTGCTTTGGGGAAACTGATCATACGAAAGCCACATGCTGCGCTGCTGTTCCTTGCGCCGGCCAAGACTCATGACAATCTCCGTAAAAATATCAACCTGCTATTCAGCTTTCCTATTATGCCCTGACTGGTGAGTTTTTCAACAGGCTGCTACGGTAACGGTCTTCCCGGTAGCGGGGGGTATAGCGCTCCTGGCGGTAGCGTCTTCCGTCAAGGGGATCGTAGTATCTGTTCCTTTCTCGATCACGGTAGTAGCGGGGACCGTAATCACGGTCTCTGTCGCGATAATAGTCCCTCGGCGGCGGATAGTATCTTCTGTTGTAGTCGCTGCTGCCAAAATAATAGCCAGGGGCCGGGCCATAATAGTAGGAATGACCAGGTGTCACATAACAGCCCGTTGAATAATCCGCAGTTTTGAATACCGTAAACAACGGCTGGTTGTCAGATTTGCCAGCCGATGCAGACAATTATGGGATAATCCGGCTGTTCGGTGGCATTTGGCACCCAAATGACCAATATGAGCAGGCCCAACTCGCCGATGCGGGCAAAAATCAGCCATGCCGGTGCATCGGCCAGGCCTTTGGGCGTGCCCAAACCGAATAATGCGCGCAGCAGTACCCCCAAATTGAACCCGGCGACATGGATGATGTAGCGCTTCTCTATATTCTCGATCCCCCGCAAAAAACTGCGGCGCATACCGCCCCGGTCAAGGCAAAGGGCAAAACTGCGCTCCACTTTCTCGCCCCGCGCACGCAAAAGCGCCTTGCCCTTGCAGGATTTCAGCCGGGTACGGTTCCCGTACACCGCTGCCCGCGCTTTTATATCGCCATACCAGCGCAAATGTCCCTTTGCTTTCGGCTCACTGATCCGGCTGCGGCAACAATCCGGCAAACTTTTCAAGACCTCCCGGCTATGATAGCCCTTATCCGCCACCAGATCAAAGGGCTCGTCAATACCGGGCGCTTCTTCCTCCTCCCTGATCGCACACAGCTTGGCCTGAGCATCTGTAAGCGTGTCCGCAACAGTCTTGGTATCGCCCTGATCCGCAGGATGTATCACCGCAGCAACTATCGCTCCAGATTCCAGATCAACCACATGCTCGGGCTTGTACGCCATGTGCGTGCGGCCATCCTTGAGTCTGGCTATGCAAGACTCCTCATCCGTGCTCGATTGCCACTCCTTGTTAGAGGCTTTCTTCCCCTTGCGCTTGCGGTCAAAGGCCACAAGCTCGGCCTGAGTTGGCGTTTTGATGCCGCTTTCTTCAGCCAATCGCTCAAGCATCTCCTGATAGGTCTCGCCCGTGTCCCTGCGTACAATGCTCTTCATGGCTGCATTGGCCTCCATGGTCGAGGCGTCGATTCCCAGGTATTTTCCACCCAGCAGGTTGGCCTGCTCCAAAAGCTTGAGCACAAAGACAAACATTTCGTGATGGACTTCAAGCGGCAGGCGCTGGCGGATACGGCACAAAGAGGAGTGATCGGGCACGGTTTCGGTGGGTGCAAGGCCGAGGAATTCGCGCAAAGACAGGGAATCGCTGCAGCGCCAGCAGATGCCGCGCTCCGAGTCGATGCCCTCAAAATAGCCGATCAAAAGCATGCGGAAATAGCGGCCCGGCGGGATAGATTTGCGGCCGAGCTTTTCGGCGTAGAACGGAGCACACAGGTTTTCGACGTGGCTGTCAAAGCCGCCCTGGCGCAGGATTTTCTGCAGCCGCTCATAAAAGACATGCCCCTTGCTTTGGGGAAACTGATCATACGAAAGCCACATGCTGCGCTGCTGTTCCTTGCGCCGGCCAAGACTCATGACAATCTCCGTAAAAATATCAACCTGCTATTCAGCTTTCCTATTATGCCCTGACTGGTGAGTTTTTCAACAGGCTGTTAGGGCAAGTTCACTTAGTCGCAGAATCGTATCCATGCCGCTGTCAGTTCGTTGAAGGGTTGTCTGTTTTTAGGTGATATAATGAGGGCCCAGTAGATGCAGGCCGACACAGCCACAGGGCAATACGGCTTGATCCTGCCTGTTTTGAGCGAACATCTATCGTGACAGCAGGGGATCAAGATACATGATGTTCTCTGAAAAAATCAGTTTGCTACACAATTAGTTATCATGCACTGGTTGAAGGTTGTTTCAGCGAGTTAATAACTAGTCACGTCTCCGCTAGTGGTGCATTTGCAATGAGAAACTACCATAGCATTGTCTGGATACTTCTCGTTCATCTTATCATCTTAATCCAAGCGAACAAGCTGGCAGCGGGTTTGCCAGCACCAATTGGTTTAACGCATCAGAAAAAATTTCAACATCACTGTTGTTTTTATAATCTACAAGAGTTGTTGTTGATGCTGATAGGCTTAAGCTGAATGTATTTTCTAAAATGAAAGAAAAATCATTGTCGGTAGTAATGATTATGCTAGAATTTATCAAAAAATTATAAGCCAAATTGTATGATGATTTAGATAAATGATTTATGCTATCAATTTTCTGTAAGAACACGACATAAGGATAGTAATTCATAATATTTTTGCTAAACCATTTATTTTTAAAAGGAAAATTGTTTAAGCAAATAATATCGAACCAACCTGAATTGTTTTCAGATAAATGTAAAATTCTGTCTGGACCTATTACTGCATAAGAATAAACTCTTCCAGAGTCAGTCAATTTTCTAATCAATTTAATTAAAATAGAATTTTTATAATCATTATTATCATCGACAGCTATGAGTATTCTAAGTCCTTCAACATTTGAAGGTATAAAAGATGGTTTAAATGGTCTAGGCCATTGCTGTGAATTCAATGCGACCCTTGGTATATCTGCAAAGGTATAATGAACATTTTGAAGTGTTAGGTTTGGATTGTAAGCCGCATCATTATAAAAAGCATGAGGCCAGCGTTTTTTTAATATCGAGATTTCATTCCAAAAACGTTTTTGTTTTTCTGGTGTATCATCTTTTCCTCTTGATACTGATTCAAAATGGAAAAGTTTTGCGCGAGGATTCCAAAGATTCTGATACCCATATCTATTTAATTTCAAACAAAAATCGACATCGTTATATCCAACTCCAAACAAGTCTTCATCAAGACCATTAACCTGCCAATATTTAAACGTTTGCACGGCAAGGCATGCGGCTGTGACAACTGAATATCCTCGTAGCAGGTGCAAATTTGCAAAGTATCCATCAGATGTTTTTGGTTCGCCGAGGTAAACATGAGAGGCGCAGCCGCCAATACCAAGGATGACCCCAGCATGTTGTATTGTATAGTCATCATAATATAATTTGGCTCCAACCGCACCAACGTCAGGAAGAAGAGTTAATTGGACCAACTCTGTCAACCAGTCCGAGTTAATAATTTCAGTGTCATCATTTAATAGTATTAAAACTTCACCTTGAGCTAATTTAGCTGCACGATTATTTAGTCGAGAAAAATTAAACTGTCCATTATCATGTATTATTGATACGTTTTTACGTGAATCTAATGATTTAAGATAATTTATTGTTTCTATTTCATCTGATCCGTTATCAACAATAATAATTTCATAGGAAATATTTTCTGTTAACCTAAAAATACTTTCGATACAATTTTTAATTGAATAATGATTATTGCGTGTCGGGATAATTATTGTAACCAAAGGAAAGGTTATGTTATTATTGCATACAATGCTTTGCATTGAACCTATTTCAGGATTAGTAATTGCTGTTGCATTTATATTAATCTTCTTTAAATGCTCGTTTATAATTTTTTCTGCTGATATTTGTGCATAAGGTTTTTCATTTATATTAGATGCTGTACTTCCTTCAACAATTCTCCAATGATATAGAACACGAGGGATGTGGATGATATTATTTGGTGATATTTTTTCAACACATCGGGCAACAAGATCATAATCTTGTGAACCTTCAAATCCTAGACGAAAGCCTCCAATTTCTCTCACTAGGCTTGTTCGATAAACACCTAGATGACTAAAAAAATTTTGACCTAAAAATAAAAAAGGATCCCAGTCTGGCTTAAAATAAGGACTCTGCAAGACAGACTTCTCATCAATCTTATCCTCATCTGAATAAATAAGATCTGCATCTGGATGACGTTGAAGGCTTTCTACCACCCAAAACAATGCATCCTCGGTTAATAAGTCATCATGGTCTAATAGGGCAAAAAATTCACCACTGACAATCTCAAGGGCAGAATTTGATGCTTTTGATATGTGTCCATTATTATTCCTAAATACCACTTTTATTCGTGGATCTTCTTGGCTATATCTGGTTAAAATTTGTTTGACTTCCGGATCGGTAGAAGCGTCGTCCGCAATGCACAGTTCCCAATTTGAGTATATTTGATTTTTAATAGATTCAATCGCATCAATAAAAAATTTAATTGGTGGATTGTACACCGGCATAAGCACCGATAGAAGTGGAGTGTATGAAAAATCATTTACATGATTTTTCATGATCTTTCTGTCCACATCCGTCAATCCAAATAAGCGTTCATGCCAACGCGTATATTCCAAATCACGCCAATAGGTATATTTTAAATTTTTGTTATTAACAACACGTGCTGGATCATGTGTTAATTTACCTTCCTTTTTTCTTTTCTGAATATAATGCAGTAATGGAGGTAAATTATCTTCTAGGATTTCAGGATTGTTTGACAGGTACCAGTTTGTGTCAAATTCTGGGTATGGGTCACGACATTCAAATGCCCCAAATTCAAGAAAATGCAGAAGCGGATTCATACCACTCTCTTTCACATCAGGATACTTGTTCAAATACCAGGCTGTATTGAAAAATGGTCCAGGGTTGCGGTACTCATTGGCACCATGTAAAATAAAGTGAAGGAGAGGGTCTGAGTCATTTGCTATGATGTCTGGATATGACGAACGATACCAGTCTGTATCAAAATATGGATTTGGGTTGAATCCACCATCCTTAATGTGTGATAAGTAGTGAGCAAATGCACTAATTTCTCCAGTTTTAGACTCAGGATATTCTTCTTCGTACCATTGGCTATCGAAATAAGGATTAGGATTAGTTTTCTCTTGGGCACTGAATGATATGAAGTGTTGCAATGGGTTTAAACCCAATCTTTCGACCCAAGGATAAGTGCGTAAATACCATTGTGAATCGAAATGGGGATTTGGATTGTAGCTAGTGTTATGATGTTGTTGTAAGAAATGAGCAAAAGGTTCGGAATTGTTTTGATTTGTGCTAAGATATGTTTGTGTGTACCATGCAGGATCAAAATACGGATTAGGTTTTACTATGCCATTCTTGTAGTTATTCAAATAATGAAGGAGAGGATGCTGGGTTGATGATTGCACCTCTGGATAATTTTTTTGGTACCACCGGGTTAAAAAATATGGATTAGGATTCCGTCCTTCTTGTGCGCCATACAGAAGAAAGTGAAGCAAAGGGTTGATGCCACTTGAAGCAACATCTGGATATTCGGTTAGATACCAGAAAGTAAAGAAATATGGGTTGGGATTTCGTCCTTCGCGCACTCCATGAAAGAAATAATGGTGTATAGGATTATTTTTTGATTTTGCAATATTTGGATCGAGTTGACAATAATAATTTGCATCAAAAAGTGGTATTTTTTCCAGTAATTGTATGAGCTGACGCAATTGGTATCTATTTTTTTGACTGAAACGATCTAATGTTAACTTTGTTCTTGCTATTAAATTAGCACGTTTTGAAAAAGATCGGGCTTGATTGCAGTTGATTTGTGAGACAATTTCTGAATTTGATAAATATTTTGGAATAAAATTCAAGGCCGTCTCATAGCGGAGCTTTTCGATTTGTAAATTATCTACTTTATTTTTTAAAATCAGTATTTGTTTTTGATCTTTCCGGGCAATATCTAGTGACTGGTTCGGAAAAGGAGTTTGCAGTGTCCAAGTAAAAATTGGAGCAGATAAATTATCATAACCATGAATAATTATTTGTATTTGAGTTTCCATGTCTAGAAAAAACTCTAGATCATTTTTTGTCACTGTAAACCCGGCACTCTCAAAGGATGCAAGAAAGAAATCAAGATAAGTTCCTAGAACTTTCGTCGATTGTTTTCCAAAACGAGTAATGTTATGCATCAACTGTGATAAAGTTCTGAATAGCAACCAGCCTATAGGCATGCTATCTTTGAGGGTCCATTCTTGGTCAAATATTTGATAGGTTTGATCAGGTAAGCAGATGATATTTTGTGGAATAAGATCAAAGCATGTCCCTGGCAAAAGGCTTGTTATGGACTCGATATCAACAGGATTATCCTGTTTTGCGAGAAAAGATTTAATGATGGTCAAGTACAGCTGTAGAAAATCTCCTATTTCCCTAACATGCCAGTTATCACGCGTTACGATTTGAAGTAGCTTCAGGGATAACGGTTTTCCATAAATATATTTCGCCGTGTAAGGTATATTGAAAAGTATAAAATGCCCTTCCTCACTACGAGTCAGTTTTGAATCTAGAGGATTATAGATTAATTCGATATCATCATTTGACTGTTGTATAAAAAGTATTTCTTTACAGTATCTACTATGGCGACCATTTGTGCTGTAATGATAAGCAAGGATAGAGTTGTCATGCTCTGCTTCAATTGATGTTTGTGCTACTACCAGAAAAGAATTGGCAAGTTCAAGGGTCAGGTTGTTGGCATCCACGACTGACCAGGCGAGTTCCGGTGCAAAAACAAGCGATGAAGGCAATTGAGGATCACGTCGAACACTTTGCCAGCACAGAGCTGCAGTATCAAAAGTATCGCAGTTGAAGCCTTGTTCTGTGAGGATTGAGGTTGGAAGTTTATAATCAGGGAACGGTGCCATGAACTGCTGATTAATAAACCCTGCCTGTTGGAGCTTTGTTGCTAAAGCTTTCCGACCGAAGGTTCGCGGCCCTTTGGTGGAGTAACGCCCTTCAATGCCAAGCATGGGTTCGCCTGTGTGGTCTTCGGCAGCACCAGCAAAATACTTAAGTCCCAACTGGTTCTCAATAGCCAGGATCAAGCGTCCTTTGGGTTTAAGCAACTCGCGGACCCGTGTAAGCATGCTAACCACAGGGTTTTCACCATCCGTAAATAAAGCTGCATATTCTAGCACCCCTATCAGCGTGATGATATCAAAGCGCAAATCACATTGAAACTGGTCGAATTTATCTGCGACTACAGTTACATTTTCTAGGTCTCTCGTTCTTGAACGGGCAATGGCCGCTCGCCGAGGCGACCCTTCCAATGCAAGCACGTTGGCTCCACTCTCTCCTAAATATCGGGTGATAGCCCCGCAGCCGGCTCCTATTTCAAGCACATTAGCCTGCTTTAAGATTGAATGAAAAGGGCGCAGGATATTGGCGCGCGTGCCAGAAAGATGATACAGAGAAGGCCAGTCTGTGCATTGTACTGCCAGTTCTCTGGAAAAGATGGAAAGATCTTGGGCCTTAGCTATTATATTTGCAATGCGATTTTCTATTGTATCACCGTCGCTGTATGCAATGCCTGCATAACCGGGTTTCATAAAGATAGAAATCTTCTCGGCCAGCGTATAGCCGGAATCTATAAGCATGGAAGGGAAGTTCATATATTTTGTACTTGTCTAGTTTTGAGTTCAAGATGTAGATCAATTAAGCCAAAAAAAGAGGTGTCGGAACGGACCTTGAGATAAATTGAATCGTAACGCCGATCATGTGGGATAATTTCCTCACCTTGTCGCGTAGCGACACCGAGCGATATGAAATAATCTCCTTCAGCAAGTGTGCAGGGAAAGCGAGCGACTGCAATAACCACTGTATCTTGTTTACCGTATTGTTTGAATTCATCAAGAGAAAGTGATTCGGAATTTACTCCGTACAGGGTTACTCCTTCTTTGCTTTTGATAGTTATGCCAAGAATGGGGCGTACAAGATCTGCAAGGAAACGAATGGAAAGGGCAAGTGTCAGATGTTGTCCGCTGTTAACGAGGGACGGATAGGCTGTTTCCTCAGTAGCGAGATAAAAATCAAGAATCTGCGCAGCACCATCACCCCAGCGATATTCATAGGGGTTGTAACCAGCACGCTTGCAAAAAATGTCATGACTACTGCTCAGATCGTAGCCAAGCTGCACGTCTTCCTGTTCTGCATTATGTGCATCTGCATTATTTATATCTGCATCATTTAATACTGTATTCGTTGGATTTGACCGCTTTTTCTTGCCAAACAGAATGTCCATGTAGCGATTCACCACCTGCCTTGGCTCACCTTGCTCGACCACGGCACCATCATTAAGGAGGATGGCTTTGGTGCAATGGGTGACGATTTGCTCGCTGGAATGGGTAACCAAAAGAATGCTTGTGCCGTTTTCCTTGAGGAGTCTGAGGCGATCGAAGCACTTTGCTTGAAATTTAACGTCTCCTACTGCAAGAGCTTCGTCAACGACAAGTATATCTGGACCAACCATTGCTTGCACAGCAAAGGCCAAGCGCACAATCATGCCGCTGGAATAACTTTTGATCGGCTGATCGATGAAATCACCTATATCAGCAAAAGCGACTATCTCCTCATAGCATTCGTCCATTTCTTCATGGGTGAAACCAAGGACAGCGCCGTTCATGTACACATTTTCTCGACCAGTAAATTCAGGGTTGAACCCTGATCCGAGTTCCAAGAGTGCGGTAATTCGTCCCTTGGTAAGGATTTTACCGCTAGTTGGCGTGAGTGTACCACAGATCATTTGCAGCAGAGTAGATTTGCCACTCCCATTCTTGCCTATAATGCCAACTGTTTCCCCCCGTTTGACAGTTAAAGAGACATTGGATAACGCCCAAAATTCGCGATAATACTGCCGATGGCCGCGGTAGAGCATCTGCAGAAGCCGTTGGTGCGGTTTATCGTAAATTTGGTAGCATTTACTCAGGTTTTCAACCTGTATGGCAAATTCTGCATCCATAGGGAAGGGCGAAGTACTGGCTGCCTGTTTGGCTGCATGCATGGGTGGGGCCTAAAAAGTGACGGTCAGCCAGAAGTCTTAGCACTTCCAGTTGACCGCATGAAATGGTATCTTGTGGCCGGGTAAAGAATACGATGTATACTTTTCTTGTCGCTGATATTTTTGATGAAATTTTTTGTGCAGGCCTTACGGGCCTTGTCTATATTTAAAATAGTCGCGTATGGCATCAAAAAATTTTCTTCAGGAACCTCTTAATTCAATTCAACTTTTCCACTACAATCAAGGAAAATTTCATGAAAACAATCCGCAAGGCTGTCATCCCCGTGGCTGGGCTTGGCACCCGTTTTTTACCGGCAACCAAGGCCATTCCCAAAGAGATGCTCACCATTGTCGACCGGCCCACCATTCAATACATTGTTGAAGAAGCAGTGGCATCTGGCATCGAGCAGATCATTTTGGTGACCAGTGCGGGCAAATCGGCCATAGAAAATCATTTTGACTACGACTTCCAGCTCGACACCATTTTAAAGGAGCGCAACAAGGTGCTTCTGCGGGAAGAGCTGCGCCATATTTCCAACCTGATCGATGTAACCTCGGTACGCCAAAAGGAGCCCCTGGGTCTTGGCCATGCCATTCTCATGGCGCGCAACGTGGTGGGTGACGAGCCGTTCTTCGTGCTCCTTGGCGACGACCTGGTGCTCAGCAAGATAGCTTGCTGCAAGCAGATGATCAACCTTTATGAGCAGGTGGGTTCATCAATTGTGGCGGTGCAGCGGGTTCCAGAACAGGAAACCCACCAGTACGGTATTGTGGAAGGGGAGGAAAGCGAGTTTGAGCGCGCCTACAAAATCAGCCGTATGATAGAAAAACCTGCTCCAGGTACCTCCAACTCGGATATGGCCATTATCGGCCGCTACCTGTTGATGCCGGAGATTTTCGATTTGCTGGAAAAAACCACGCCTGGCCATGGTGGCGAAATCCAGCTCACCGATGCCCTGCAGGCAATGTGTAAAAGGCAGGGGATGTTTGCCTACGAGTTTGAAGGTAGTCGCTACGATGCCGGCGACAAGCTTGGTTATTTGAAGGCAGTGGTTGATTTTGCTCTGATGCACCAGCAGTTGGGCCCGGCCTTCCGCGAATATCTCGAGTCTGTTTGCAAGCAATTGCCTGAAGAGTAAGGCAAGGGTGGAGGAATCTGACAACAGCCCCAATGCTGGTGACCGCCTGTGCGACCGTTTGTATGAAGTGGCGGTGGATGCACCGATCTTGTCTACACTGACCTATGCTGCACCCATTGGTATTGCAGAGGAGCTTTTGGTTGGTGCAATCGTGCTGGCTCCCTTGGGAACCAGGCAGATCACCGGGTATGTGCTTGGCAAGGCATCGACCCAGAAGGCTGCTGCGCAAGCTACGTACCAGGTGCGCCCACTGGCTGATATCCTTAGCCTTGAGCCATTTTTTCCGGCAACGCTTGTTCCGTTCTACCGCTGGATTGCCCAATACTATCACTATCCCATTGGCGAAGTGATTCGCACAGCCCTGCCGCTTGCGCCGGGCGCACGCAGTGGTCGGCGTATCGTACTCACTGACAAGGGTAAAGCACACTGTGCAGCCCAAGCTCCTGCGCTCACGCAGCAAATGCCCTGGCTATCCCAGCTTATGGATAAAGGAGAGCTGAGCCCGGCAGCTGTACGGAAAATCTGGCGCAACCCGCAGGAGCAGCGCGCTGTGCTTGCACTGGAACAAGAAGGATTTGTTGACATTCTTCCAGAATTACTCAGCTCAGGTGGCCGCACAAGAACAGAAGCAGTGGTGCGCATTGGTGCGCAGCTGGTGCCACTGCTTGCGCAGCAGGGCAATTTTTGTAGCAATGAACTGAACAAGTTCCTGGAAGCAGAGAATCATCCTCCTCTACGCAAAAGCGAGCACAAGCTGCTGGAGATTTTTTTCACTATTGCTGAAAAGACAAACCTGGAGGTTGCCCGCTCCAGCCTGCGGCAGGCCTATCCCAATTATGGACCAGCCTTAAAGCGGCTGCTTACCCGCGGTTTTCTTGGCCTGAGCCACAAGCCGGTTTTTTGTGATCCCTTTGCCGGGCTGCAGCGCCAACCTGCCACCATACACCAGCCAACAGAAGCGCAAAAGGATGTGCTTGGGCCGCTCATAGGGGGAATTTGCAGGAACATCTTCACCCCTTTTCTACTTTTTGGTGTTACTGGCAGTGGTAAAACCGAGGTCTACCTCCTCTCTGTGGCCGCCGCCCTTGACCAAGGGAAAAGTGCTCTGCTGCTGGTGCCGGAAATTGCCCTGGCTGCGCAGCTGGAAACAGAATTGCGCGCGCGTTTTGGCGAGCAGGTGGCGGTTTTACACAGTGGCATGAGCGATGGCGAGCGGATCGGCCAGTGGCAGCGTGTGCTGTGGGGCAAGGCACGTATTGTTTTGGGTGCCCGTTCTGCAGTCTTTGCTCCGCTGAGCAATTTGGGCGTGATCATTGTGGATGAGGAACATGAATCTTCCTATAAACAGGAAGACGGCCTGCCGTACCATGCTCGCGATTTGGCGGTACTCAGGGCAAAACAGGAAAAGTGCCTGGTGCTGCTCGGTTCAGCCACGCCCGCGCTGACCAGCTATCACCATGCGATAACGGGCAAATACCAGCTGCTGCAGCTGCCCGAGCGGGTGAGTGCACATCCTCTGCCACAGGTTCAGCTTGTGGATATGCGGGCCGAAGAAATGCCCAGGGAACATCAGCTTTTTTCCAGAGCACTGCTCAGCGCCATGCGGGAAAATTTGGAACTTGGCCGGCAAACCCTACTTTTTCTCAACCGCCGCGGTTTTGCCACCTTCATGCAGTGCCGCGACTGTGGCTTTGTGCTGGAGTGCAAGCATTGCCGGGTATCGCTTACCTGGCATCGCAGCCGCAATCAACTGCTCTGCCACTACTGTGGGTATCATCAGTGTCCAGACATCCTATGCCCGGCCTGTGGTTCCAGCCAGGTTATGGGCCGGGGACTTGGTACGGAGCGCATTGAAGAAGAAATAGCCGCACTCTTTCCCTTGGCACGGATTGCCCGGGTAGACAGTGACAGCAGCAGAAACCGGCGGCAGTTGCTGGAGGTGCTCAAGGCGATGCAAGAGCGTAAGATCGATATCCTTGTTGGCACGCAGATGATTGCCAAGGGCCTGCATTTTCCGCATGTAACGCTTGTGGGCGTGCTCTGGGCCGATGCTGGGCTGAATCTGCCGGATTTCAGGGCAGGGGAACGCACCTTTACCCAAATTACGCAAGTGACAGGCAGGGCAGGGCGGGGAGAGAGTCCTGGCCGGGTAATTGTGCAAACTTACCAGCCCGAACACTATGCCGTGCGTTTGGCGCAAAACCACAACTATGTGGGCCTGTATAACGAAGAAATAGCCCTGCGCCAGCCTTTGGGCTATCCGCCCTTTACCCGTTTGGTCAATGTGCGTATCAGCGGACTGAATGAGGAAGAGGTGGAGCAGGCAGCCACAGATACGGCGGCATTTCTGCGGCAGCAGGATACAGGCAACAAGGTGGCAGTGCTTGGGCCTGTGCCTGCACCATTGGCCAAGATCAAAAATCGGGTGCGCTGGCAGATCCTTTTAAAGAGTGCAGAAATCAGCGCCCTGCATTGGTTGTGTGACCAGCTCAACAGCCAAAAAAATACCCTGTGCCCCCGCAGTGTTGCGGTACAAATGGATGTGGATCCGGAAAATATGCTTTAGCCGGGCAACGCCGCTTAAGCCTGCGTGGATGCAGGGCCAGAATCTAAAGAATCTAAGCAGGGGAGTTGGAGTGCCGGCAAAACAGGTGCGGAGAGTTCCGCACCTGTTGCGTGGCTTGTGTGAAGAGACGAGGGTGTCGGTTTTGTAGGGGGAATCTTGAGTTGTTTTGCAAGTGGCTCTCAAGGCTTTCAAGACTCTTAATAAACCTCGGCTCTTTTGTGGTCCACTTCTTGTTGGGCTTTGCTGCGCTCAGCCACAACCTGCACTATGGCATGATTTATTCGTATATCCAGCTGGTTGGGATAAGTTTTGGTAAAATCCAACTTATGCCCTAAAGGGATTAGCGGCCCATCCGTCCACCTCTACCTGGGCCAGGGCCAACAGGACCAGGGCCTGTTCCATCACAAGGACCCCACCAGGCTCCGCCACCCATACCCATGCCCTTGCCCCTGCCCATGCCGCCACCCATCATACCCATGGGCAGGCCGTTTTCCTGGGCCTTGGTACGCAGTTGCTCGCGCAGATCGAATATTTCGCCAGTAAGCTGGGCAACCTTGGCGCTGTCCACCTGGCTGGAGCGCATCATGCTGCGTTTTTCAGCCTGTTTAACAGCCATCTGCTTGCGCAAGGTAGTGGTCTCTTGCAGAAATTTATTGTGTTTTTCAATCATGGCCGGATCATTGCCCAGCCAAGGACAATTCCAGGTGCCTGCCTGCGGAGCAGGGGCTGGTTGGGTTACCGTGGTGTTTGCGGCAATACCGGTGTGGGCAAGTCCCATGGTGATGCCTGTGGTCAGAAGTGCTGCCAAAAGCAGCTTTTTTTTGTTACCCGATGTTTTCATGGTCATACCTCTTGTTAAGATGAATGTGAAAATACCCTTTTGGGCGTTTCCCTTTATCTTTATACGTGCGATAAGCGTGCCAGTTTAATTTTTTTATCATAACATCTTGAAGTTGCATGTGTTTTTATTAAAAAAGAAAATAGGCTGCTTTTTTTCGCAGCGGAACATATGGAATGAAGTTTTACTGCTTGTATTGTTCTTACCCGCTTTTCCTGTCTGACTGGATAAAAAATACCCAGTGTCAAGGACTCGCTTCCTGATCCTGGCTCTTCTTGGGCCGCTTTTGTCGACAATAGCGCTGTCTATCTGGAGAAAAGCTCGAATTATGTTGAAAATGGCTCTCAATGGAACTCAGCTCCTTATTGAGTCCATTTTTGTTGGGCTTTGCTGCGCTTAGCTCCAACCTGCGATATGGTGCGATTTACTCGTATGTCCGGCAGTTTGCGTTGAAATATTGGTAAAGTGTAACAGTGGGGTTGTGTTGATCTCAGCCGCATCTGTTGGGCTTCGCTGCGCTCAGCTCCAACCTACATTCTGAACTGGCTTTGGCAGGAGTGTTTCTTGCATGTACAATTCCATGAAATCTTTTTTGAAGAAGAAAATATATACCACCTATATTGACAGCTCTCCCTGGTTGTTGGCAGCCGCTGCCGCCATACTGGTCTTCATTGTCGCCACCTTTGCCCTGTATAATTACCGCCTGGAAAAGCGGGTGATGCAGACAAATTTGGAACAGAGAGCCGCGACCCTCGTACGCGTACTCCATGCCAACCTGCGTATGGCTCTGGTCAATGAGTTACGCCAGCATCAGCAGTTAAGCAGCGGCTGGCCCGAACAGCTACAGCAGATAGTTACCCATGTTAGCGATGACACAGACATTCTTTTTCTGAGCCTTGCAGACAATGAAGGTACAATCCTTGCTCATTCCGATCCGCACAAGGTGGGTACGCAGGCTTCTGCTGTGCCCTTACAACAGACAGGTCTGGAAGGCAGAAACTGTGATAGTAGTATTTCTCCCCACCGAATCACCTTTAGCCTGGGGACTGACCAAGCCTTTACAGCGTGTACCTACCTGGTCATTCAGCCCCAGGGGCGGGGCATGAATCGCATGCTGTCCAGGATGAATGATGGGCCAATGATGCGCAGGGGACCTGGCAGCTTTGAACATCACAGCCCGATGATGGGAAGGGGACGTGCGCTTCCTTCTGCCGTGGCGAATCAGGAATACCTGGTTGCAGTTGGGTTGAATATTCATGAACATGAGCAGGCATTGGCTAGAATGCAGTGGCAAATTTTGCTGCTCTCTCTGGCCATGCTTCTGGTGGGTTTGGGGGGATGGTTGTCGCTGGCTGCGGTGCAAGGCTACCGTGTTTCCCAGAAAACCGTGGAAAAGGTGCAGGCCTACACGGCCCTGTTGATTGCCCAACTGCCATTGGGGGTTATTGCCACTGCACCGGACGGCCGCATAGAAACCTGGAACAGTGCAACCGCCGCACTCACCGGCTTGAGCGCTGCGGATGCCCTGGATAGATTTCCCAAAGAGGTTTTGCCTGCAGTGCTGGCCGCATTTTTTGATGAATCAGAGGTGGAAGAGGGGAGTCAGGCAGCCAAATCCCTTACCTTGAACCTGGCAGAGGAGCGCAAGGTGCTCTTGTGCCAGCCACTGAAAATAACCGATGCAGTGCAAACCTACCGGGGCCGGGTGCTGCTGCTGTCTGATATTACAGAGTTGACTGATCTGGAACAGAAAATGCGGGAAAATGAGCGGTTGGCAGCCATTGGCCGTATAGCGGGCGGGGTGGCCCATGAGGTGCGCAATCCCTTGAGTTCCATTAAGGGGCTGGCTTATTACCTGAAAAATCGTTTTTCCAAGGGCAGCCGGGAACAGGAGAGCGCAGCCCTGCTTATTCAGGAAACAGAACGTTTGAACAGGACCATCACCGAGATGCTCGGCCTGACCCGTCCCTCGCAGCTCAAGCTCGGGGAGGTGGACATGGTTGAACTACTCAGGCAAAGCCTAACCCTGATGCAGGCAGAACTGGAGGAACGCAATATCGAGGTGCAGTGGTACTGTGACCCGGCCTTACCCAGTATTCAGGGGGATGCCGACCGCCTGCGCCAGGTGCTGATGAATGTATTGCTCAATGCCCAGCAGGCCATGGACAGCGGAGGCACGCTCACTGTTAAGGCGAGCACTTCGGCAGATCGGCTCTGGCTGGGTATCCAGGTGGTGGATACTGGTCGTGGCATAGCTCCGGAACTGCTCTCCCAGGTATTTTATCCCTATTTTACTACGCGTGAGAGCGGCACTGGCATTGGCCTGGCCATTTCCCGCAAAATTATTATCGAGCACCAGGGCAGCATCGAAATTCAAAGTGAGCCGGGCAAGGGTACCTTGGTTGAAATCAGGCTGCCGGTGGATGCAGAAGCTGCTCCAATCAACACAGGGGACGAACAAGGCCACAGTGCCCAGATGCTTTAAATTATGCTGTGTTGTGGACGGGCTATTGTTACCAGCCGATCAGCATTTTGCTGGTGTTCGGGAAAAGCCGTTTGATTGAGGCAGCCAGCAGATACGAAAGGAACAAAACAAGCAGAACGTTCAGCACCAGGCCTGGTAAGGGGTGCAGGGGTACAGCCTTGTATAGGGGCTGCAAAACCGGAATAAGGGCCAGAATGATCCAGCAATGGACAAAAAAAATGGCAAAGCTCGCCTGGGCCAGGGCTGAGAGCAGGGGAACATGCCTGTTTTCGAAACGGTGCAAGTAGATCATGAAAAAAACACTCAAGAGCAGTTTCTGCAGGATATTGATATCTAGCCCATTCCAGGCAAAGGGCGGGGCATGCATGCTGCCTGCACCTGTGTAGATATGTGCCTGTACAAGTGCCAACACAACCACGCCTGCCAGTAACCAACCTTCTCGTTGGTCAAACAGGGCATGGAGCTGCTGCCGATTTTGCGATGCTAAAATTCCAGCCAAGTAGATTGGAGTGTAGAAGAATACCGACTGCGCTACCAAAAGATTGTTCAGGGGACGCTGCAGGTACATGGCAAGGAACAGGAGCGCGGCAAACAGGGAAAGGCGTGTAGCCAGGCTGGCTCTAACATAGAGGATGAAAACTGGGGAGAGCGCAAACATGATCATAATGAAGGGAATGTACCAGTAGGCCCATATCTCAGCCCCGGTGAGCAGGTAAAGCAGGGCTGGTCGCAGGAATTGATCCCACCAGGAATCGCCTGGCCCGAAAAAAAATTCTGGATGCGGTCCATGCACTGTCAGGGCATAGCTGATACCAAACAGCGAAAAGAACAGGTAGGGGGCCAAGACATTCCGCAGCTTTTTTTTTATGAATTTAACGTAGTTAAAGCGCGGGTAAAAGACATGGTGGAACAGGAAGCCCGAGATGAACACAAAAAGTGCAGTACTGGCGGTAAGCACATTGGCCAGGGAGCGCTCCAGCACAGTGGGAAATTGCCAATCGCTGAGGACATAGCAATGCCCGGCGACGATGAACACAATGGCAACGCCGCGGAAGTATTCGAGTGAATGGAGATACATGCCCGGAAGATGGTCTTGGCAGACAGAAAAGCCAAGAAAAACTCAAGCGCTCCCGGACTTCCAGGAGTGGGAAGGTGGAGCGCAGCGTGGCGAAAAGTTCGGGAAAAGGCGCAGGAATGCCTGCACCTCAACCTTTGTTGACTTTATCGCGCAAGAGACCGGATGGCCTGAAGGTGACGACCCGGCGAGCGTCTAGTATCAGTGTGTCGCCTGTCTGCGGGTTGCGGCCCCGCCGCGGCTTTTTATCGCGGACATTAAACTTACCAAAGCCGCTGAGGAGTAAGTCATCGCCTTGAATGAGCGATGATTTGGCAAGAGATAAAAAGAGCTCCACAGCCTGTACCGCCTGCGACTTGGTCAAGGTGGGGTGGTTCGCGTAGATTTTTTCCACCAAACCGGCTTTTGTCAGGGTTCCCATGCAATTCTCCCCATGCGTGTTGCTCTGTAGTCTTCAGGGCGAGCGGGGCTTTGTGCACCGCCCGCCCCTGATCTGTTTTCTGGATTTCAGCGCCTTTTACGGCAAAAAGCGAAAGGCCTGCTTGCCGGCATAGCGCGCCGAACGTCCTAGTTCTTCTTCTATGCGCAGAAGCTGGTTGTACTTGGCCACCCGGTCGCTGCGGGAAGGTGCGCCGGTCTTAATTTGACCGCTGTTTAAGGCCACGGCCAAATCAGCGATGGTACTGTCCTCTGTTTCCCCGGAACGATGGGAAATGACTGCAGTATAACTGGCCCGGTGTGCCATGTCCACCGCATCAATGGTTTCCGTGAGCGAGCCGATCTGGTTGAGTTTGATGAGGATCGAGTTACCAATACCCTGCGCAATACCCTCCTTGAGGATACTGGTGTTGGTCACAAAAATATCGTCGCCCACCAACTGGATGCGGTCTCCCAGTTCCTCGGTCAGTATTTTCCAGCCATCCCAGTCGCTTTCGTCAAGCCCGTCTTCAATGCTGATGAGTGGGTATTTTTTGGTCCAGTCTGCATAAAAGGCAACCAGCTCTGCAGCTGTTTTTTTAGGCTGTGCTTCGGCCTGCAGGTTGTAGACTTTCTCGTCGGCAACATAAAATTCACTGGAAGCAGCATCAATGCCTATGCAGATGTCTGTACCCGGCGCGTAGCCAGCCTTGGTGATGCCTTCCAGAAGCGCTTCCATGGCTTCTTCATTGGAGCGCAGGTTGGGGGCAAAACCGCCTTCGTCACCACCGGCAGTGGCCAGACCCTTCTTTTTGAGCACGGTCTTCAGGGCATGAAAGGTTTCAGCCCCCATGCGCAGGGCCTCGACAAAGGAGGATGCGCCCACGGGCAGAATCATGAATTCTTGAATATCCACATTGTTGTCGGCATGGGCGCCGCCATTGAGGATATTCATCATGGGCACCGGCAGCACCTTGGCATTGACACCACCCAAATAGTTGTAGAGTGGCAATTCAAGCTCTGCAGCCGCCGCCTTGGCCACGGCCAGGGAAACCCCCAGGATGGCGTTGGCGCCCAACTTTTCCTTGTTACTGGTTCCATCCAAATCCAGCATGATCTGGTCGATCAGCACCTGTTGGGTGGCTTCTATGCCGAGCAGGTTTGGGGCAATGGTTTCATTGACGTTCTCCACTGCCTTGAGCACACCCTTGCCGCCATAGCGGTTTTTGTCGTTATCCCTGAGTTCCAGGGCCTCCCGAGTGCCGGTCGAGGCGCCGGAGGGCACGGCTGCTCTGCCATGGGCACCGCTTTCAAGAAACACATCAGCTTCAACCGTTGGATTTCCCCGCGAGTCTACAATTTCTCTGGCCTGTATGGCAATAATTTCACTCATGATCGATCTCCTTTCAAAACGAGTATGGCAATAAAGCAGTTAAACAACGCTTACAATTTTAAAAATGGGTAAATACATGGCAACCACCAGTCCACCAATCATACCACCAAGAAAGACCATCATAAAGGGTTCTATCATGGCTGTCAGGTTTTCCACTGCCTGATCCACCTCTTCATCATAAAAATCAGCCACTTTTTCCAACATGGTGTCCAACTCACCAACAGATTCGCCCACATTGATCATCTGCACCACCATGGGCGGGAACACGCCGGATTCCTCCAGGGGTTCGGCAATAGGCCGGCCTTCGGCAATACTGGCAGAAACCCGGAGTACAGCGCGTTCGATAACCTTGTTGCCTGCAGTGCGTGCGACCACAGTCAGGGCATCGAGGATGGGTACGCCGCTTTGCAGCATGGTGCTCAGGGTGCGGGTAAATTTGGAGACCGCCACCTTCCGCACCAGGGTGCCGATAACCGGTGACCAGAGGATCATGCTGTCCATCTGGAAGCGACCCTTTTCCGTGTCGTAATATTTTTTAAAGAGCCAAATAAGGATAATGCCAGCCGGTAAGGCATAGACAATATACGATTTAAAGTAACGGCTCAGATTGACAACCAGTTGGGTTGGCGCGGGCAGGGCCGAGCCGAAATCCTGAAACATTTTGTCAAAGATAGGAACAACAAAAACCAAAATAACCGCCAGGATAAACAGGGAGAGAACC
This sequence comes from Desulfobulbus sp., assembly GCA_040776885.1. Taxonomy (GTDB): domain Bacteria; phylum Desulfobacterota; class Desulfobulbia; order Desulfobulbales; family Desulfobulbaceae; genus Desulfobulbus. The sequence goes on from JAXGZR010000005.1 coordinate 63,195, forward strand.
AAGCAGATGGCAGGATAGGTCATAGCGCCCTTGATGCGTTTCTGCAGGGTCATGCGCTTTTCCTTGAAAGTGGCCAGGCGGGAGAGAATGGTGTCGAGAATACCACCAAGCTCACCGGCCTCGATCATGTTGCTGTAGAGGTTGTCAAATATTTTTGGATGCTTACGCATGGAATCCGCCAGGGTGGTGCCGGTTTCCACATCGTTTTGAATGGCTAGGAGTACCTTTTTGAAGGTAGCATTATTCTGTTGCCGGCCGAGAATCTGCAGGCATTGCACCAGGGGGAGGCCAGCATCGATCATGGTGGAGAGCTGGCGGGTAAACACAACCACATCCTTGCCAGTGACCTTGGGCTGGAATATGGATATGTTTTCGAAAAGATCCTTTGGTTTTGGCTTGATGACTACGTCTTCAATGCGCAGCCGTTTCAGGTGGGCCCGAGCTCCTGCTTCGTCAACTGCTTCCAGTTGTCCCTTGCGCCTTTCGCCATGGATATTTTTTCCTTTCCAGACATAAATGGGCATGCACGTATTCCTTGATTGAAAAGGCACAGGGGGTGGAAAGGGGAGAATGGGTTGACAGAAGTGACTTTTTTATTTATACACCGTTCCTTGCTCTATATGGCGAACAATTGCAAGGGTCAGGTAGGATATTGTAGGGAAATACATTTCTTGATTCAAGAAAAAGATTATATTTTTTCAGGAGTTGGTCTAATGGCAACAGAGAAGACAACGAATTTTCAAAATGAAGTGTTTCAGGCGATAGTGGAGCAGTGTGAAGGATGTGAGCGCATTGTTGCCGTGGAGGAGACAAAGTATTGTGGCACCTATGTCAACCCCGGGGCAAAATGGCGGCAGGGCATGTGTAACTTCGCCACCCATGCCAAACCAGAAGTGGCTGTGGTAACCGCACGGATCAACCCTCTGAAGGCAGCCAAGAGGGCAAGCAAGCGCAAATAAGTTTTTTTGAGGAATTTCCTCTTTTTGAGGCGTTAGCCCCAGAGCTCGGTTGACTGGCCCCAAAGCTGTAGAGTTTTTTGCAAAGTTCCATAAAACAATCCCGGAGGTGGTTTCGCCTCCGGGATTGTTTTTTTACCCTATTTTACCTTATGTTATCCTATTATTGTTAGCCTATTATTGTCTACCCACCCCAGTATAGGTGAAACCAAAGCGGCGCATGGTTTCGGGTTCATAGACATTGCGCAGATCAATAAAAACAGGCTGCCGCATGAGCCTGTATATCCTCTCCAGATCTAAGGCACGGTACTGGTTCCACTCCGTCAACAAGACCACACAGTCTGCATTTTCTACTGCTTCATAGGCCGAGGATGTGTAGACAATATCGTCTGGCAGGTGTTTTTTGGCCTCTTCCATGCCCTGTGGGTCGTGCGCACGGATATACGCTCCCTTTTCCACCAGGGCAGGAAGAATGGTCAGGGAAGGGGCGTCACGCATGTCGTCGGTTTCCGGCTTGAAGGTCAGCCCCAAAACAGCGATGGTTTTTCCTGTTTCAGAGCCTCCAAGCATTCCCCTGATCTTACGTACCATTCTGGCTTTTTGCGCGGCATTGACCTCCACCGCTGCAGCAACAATATGCACATTTTCACCGTACTCCTGCACAATGCGCATCAGGGCCAGGGTATCCTTGGGAAAGCAGGAACCACCATAGCCTGGGCCGGGGTGGAGAAATTTACTGCCAATGCGACCATCCATGCCCATGGCCTTGGCCAGGTCGACGACATTGGCGCCCACAACCTCGCAAATTCCTGCAATTTCATTGATAAAGCTGATTTTAACCGCAAGAAAGGCATTAGATGCGTATTTGGTGAGTTCAGCAGTCTCGATTCCGGTGCTGACGATGGGGGTGTCGCGCCGAAAAAGTGGTTTGTAGATTTCCCTGAGTACCTGCTCTGCCCGTTGGGATTCTATGCCAATAACCACTCGGTCAGGCCACATGAAATCGTTGATGGCCGCGCCTTCCCGTAGAAATTCCGGATTTGAAGCCATGTCAAAGTCTGCAGCCGGGTTGGTTTCCCGGATGATCCGCTCCACCTGGCGGGCGGTTCCCACTGGCACTGTGCTCTTGTCAACAACCACCGTATAATTATGCAATAGAGGGGCCAATTCCTTGGCAGCTGCATAGATGTAGGTGAGGTCGGCATAGCCGTCGCCACGTCGGGAGGTGGGAGTGCCCACAGCGATGAACACCGCATCTGCATCGGGAATGGCTTCGGCCATGTTGGTGGTGAAATGCAGCCGACCTTCGGCCGAGTTTTTCTGCACCATCACATCTAGCCCTGGCTCGTAAATGGGAATCTCCCCCTTGCGCAAGGCTGCAATTTTATCTTCGACCTTGTCGACACAGGTGACAACATGTCCGAATTCGGCAAAACAGGTGCCGGTAACCAGGCCAACATAGCCTGTGCCAATCATGGCAATGTTCATTGCGTTTCTCCTTTTTAAGAGCGAGCGCCAAAGATGGCGGTACCCACCCTGATGATGGTTGCGCCTTCTTCTATGGCGGCGGTGTAGTCTCCTGACATGCCCATGGAAAGCTCAACCTGCTGGTTGTTGTAGAAAAGTTCCCTGCTGGCACAGTGCTCTGCCAGTTGGCGCAGCAGACGAAAATGCGGGCGGCTGGCCTCTGGATTGTCAAACACCGGGGGCAGGGCCATAAGCCCGCGGCAGGACAGGTGTTTACACGCGGCGATTGCCTCGAGCAGGGCTTTGGTTGCATCCGGAAACACCCCTGCCTTTTGTTCTTCCTCTCCAGTATTGACCTGCACCAGTACATTGAGCCGCTTGTTCAGAGAGGCTGCATACTCATCGAGCCGTTTTGCCACCTTGAGGCGGTCAACAGTTTCAACCACATCAAAAAGCTCGACAACATCCCGGCACTTATTGCTCTGCAGGCGGCCGATAAAATGCCAGCTGACCTCCTTGCCCAGGTGCGGAATTTTTTCCTGTGCCTCTTGCAAATAATTTTCGCCAAAAAGAAGCTGTCCGTAGGATATGGCCTGTTTTATTTGAGCCACTGGCACTGTTTTGCTCACAGCCACCAGTTTTACGGACCCTGCTTGCCGTCCGGCTTGTTGTGCTGCCTGTTGGATGGTGTGGAGAATGTGGGTAAGGTTGGTATAAATTGGGGTCATGATTTATCTGAATCGTTCAGGCGGAACAGGCGCTGAGTGTTGGCCGTAGTGTGCCTGGCCACCTCTTGGATGGAAGTTTTTTTGAGTTCGGCAACTTTTTGTGCGGTATGAACGAGGTAGGCCGGTTGGTTGCGTTTGCCGCGGTAAGGGTTTGGGGCCAAAAAAGGGCCGTCGCTCTCCAGCATGAGATGGTTTAAATCGATTGCGCGCACAACTTCGTGCATGAGCGTGGCGTTTTTGAAGGTGACAATGCCGGGAATGGAGAGCAGAAAACCCAGGGCAATCATTTCCTCTGCAAAGGCGCGGTCACCGGAATAGCAGTGCATGACCCCGCCCTGTGGCAGTGTTCCTCCCTGCTTGATGAGCGCTATGGTGTCTGCATGGGCGTCACGGTCGTGGATGATCACCGGTAAATCCAAGGTAATGGCCAACTCCAGCTGACGACTGAAGGCACGCTGCTGCACCTTGGGTTCGGCATATTTTTTGGCATAATCAAGCCCGATTTCACCGTAAGCCACAACAGTATCATTGTTGGCCAGTTTGGCCAGCGCGGCCAGGGAGGCATCGGTGACAGCATTGGCCTCATGGGGATGAAAGCCAATGGTGGCATACACACCGCGGTGTTGTTGGGCAATTTCGATGGCTGCCAGGGATGAAGCATGGTTGATGCCAACGGTAACAACCTTTTTTACACCGCAGTGCGCAGCATGTGCCAGCACTTGCGTAATTTCTCCGCGGTATGGTGCCATATCCAGATGGCAGTGGCTGTCGATGAGTTCCACTGCGCAACTCGCAGGGGTAGAGGAAATATGGGCTGTATTCATGGAAAGCAGGAAGTGGAAACAGAGGTGTGCAGACGGTTTATGCGTGGGGAATAAGTAGAATCGTCATTGACATCAGGTGGGTATTTTTTTACAACTTGGCCAATTGGTTGCTGGCCGCAAAATATAAAAAATACAGAAAGCGTCTTGCCGGCATGGCAAGGCTGAGTTTTTGCCTGCAGCGTGCTGCAATGTAAACAAGCAATTGTACTCTGCACGCGCATTATCATGCAAGACCTTTATTTATCCATGAAAACAGGACAAATTGGTCTTCATCTTCCAGTACACTGTATAGAAAAGGAGTGCCCATGAACAAAAACACCCTCAGAACAATCCTGGTTTTTGCCCTGGCAGTCGTTCTTTTGGCTACTGCCGGTTGCGCCACCCGCAAGAGAACCAGTGTCACTGCAGATCCCTCTGGCCTGGATGGAATCATGCCACAGGTAAGCAGTTTTGCCGACGACATCAAGGACATCCCGATTCCTGCGGAATTGAAATGGCAGCGGAACAAATCACAGGCCATCAAAACAGAATCATTCCGCGGTGGTGTGCTGGTCTATACCGGCAATGCCGGAATCATGTCCTTGAAGGACTATATGGTTGCCGCCATGCGGGACAATCAGTGGCGCATGGTTGGCGAAACTTCTGCAAAGGACATCATGTTGGCCTTTGTCAAACCTAACAAGACCTGCATGATGGTGCTCTCTGAATCGCTTTTCAGAAAGACAGAGCTGCGCCTCTATATAGCTATCGACAATGCCGGTACCGGTAATGTCAACCCGTTTGGGGAAATCATTCCCCAATAAGGATACCAAGTGGCAGGTCTACAGGGTAAACGTATTCTTTTGGGCGTAAGCGGCTCGATTGCCGCCTACAAGGCTGCGGAGTGGACCCGGGAGTTGGTTAAGGAAGAGGCCTTGGTGCAGGTAATCCTCACCGAGGCTGCGGAACGTTTTGTGCCCGCACTCACCTTTGCCGCCCTGGCAGGGACATCGGTGCATCGCGATATGTTTGCGGGTGATCCCGAGGGCATGATGGCGCACATCAACCTCTCCCGGGAAGCAGACGCGCTGCTCATCGCTCCGGCAACGGCCCAGACCATCGCTCGTCTGGCTGCGGGCATGGCAGACAACCTGTTGAGCGCCGTGGTCTTGGCTGCCCGTATTCCGGTTCTGATTTGTCCGGCCATGAACAGTGCCATGTTCAACCATCCTGCAACCCAGGACAACATTCGACGTTTACGCCAGTTCGGCTACCGGGTGCTGCAGCCCGGTTGTGGTGGCCTGGCTTGTGGCGAGGTGGGCGATGGTCGCCTGCCGGATTGGGACGAAGCCCGCGAAGCCCTGCTCAGTCTCTTTGCCCCCACGGACCTGCGGGGTATCAAGGTGTTGATCACTGCTGGTCCTACCCGAGAAGCCATTGATCCGGCGCGCTATCTCAGTAACCGTTCCAGCGGCAAGATGGGTTTTGCCCTGGCGCGTACTGCCATGCGCCGTGGTGCTTCGGTGACCTTGGTTGCTGGCCCGGTAGCCCTGGCTGATCCGCCTGGAATGGAAGTGCTCAGGGTGGAAAGTGCCAAGGAGATGGCTGAATGTGTTTTTGCGCGCAGTGCACAGTGTCGGGTAATCGTCAAGGCTGCGGCAGTGGCTGATTTTGCAGTGGAAGCAGCCGCAGAACACAAAATTAAAAAGACCGGAACAGGGTTGCAGCTGGATCTGGTGAAAAATATTGATATCCTTGCCGAGCTTGGTAGCCGCAAAGGTCCTAGGCAGATACTGGTTGGTTTTGCTGCTGAAAGTCGGGAACACCTGCAGGAAGGAACTCGCAAGTTGCAGGAAAAAAATCTGGATTTGATTGTGATCAATGACATTCTGGGCGCGCACAGCGGCTTTGATGTGGACACCAATCAGGTCACCCTGCTTGATCAAAACGGCAGCCAGGAGATACCACTGTTGAGCAAGGAGGATACTGCAGACCGTATTTGGGACGCGGTTTGCGCCTTGCTGTCTTCTGCAGGAGAAAAACGGTCCGGTTGAAGGTGCTTGTGTTGTGATGCCAATGGAAATAAGCCGCTCAGAACAAAAAAGGCGTATGCGGCAGCTTGAACAACTGGTGGACGCCCTGGTGGCTCTGCCCAGTCAGGTTCAGGCGCAATTGCCCTGTTCAGAAGAGATCATCTCCCAGATGCAGGCTGCCAACACCATGAAGGGTGGGGCGCGCAAACGGCAGATCAAATATCTAACCAAGCAGTTGAAGGGTCTGGATACGCTTGCAGACTTGTACAGCCTGGTTAGCCAGCACCAGGGCAAGGCCCTTGCCGCCCAAAAGGAGCGACATCTGCTGGAGCAGTACCGTAATGCCCTGATTGATGAAGCGTTGGAAGCCAGCAGGCAGGAGCACGGGGATGCTGACTGGAGTGAACAGTGGGAGAGTGAAACCCTACGGAAGCTTGTCGTGCAGATGCCCCAGATGGATGAAGCGGCCTTGCGTCGGCTTGCCTATCTCTTTGCCCAAACACACAATCCGCGCCACAGCCGCGAAATTTTTCGCGTACTGCAAGCGGCACACACGCTGTCGAAACGCCTGCAAAGGCAGAGCGACAGTGATCAGGATTGAAGACAAGGTAAGCGCTTTTCTTCAGGTAGCTTCCTTACTCTTCATTTGTCTGCTTGCGCAGGGCCCGGGCATAGGCGGCCGCTGCTAGACCAGCAATACAACCTTCCCCCACAGCCTTGGCCATTTGGTAAGGGGGACCGGTGATATCGCCTGCGGCGTAGAGACCAACAATATTGGTTTCCTGCTGTCGGTTGACAGTGATGAACTGCATGGTTTCGCTATCCAGGTGCGCGCCTATTTGGGTGGCGAGCTGCAAGGCTCCCTTGGAGCCCAATTCGATAAAAAGGCCTTCCACAGGGAGGGTCTGTCCATTTTCCAGTTCAATGGATTGCACACCCTGTTGCCCGCCGTGAATGTGCATGATCTTGCTGTCAATGCACTCCACCGTGCTGTTTGTCAAGCGGGTGAGCAGCTCTTCGGAGACATCCAGTTCGCTGGCCACCAAATACACCTTGGAGGCGATATCAAGCAGGGTCAGGGCGCCGTCCACTGCAGCACTGCGGTCACCTGTGACGCAGACCACCGCATTCCGAAAGAAGTTGGCATCGCAATCCACGCAGTAGCTCACCCCGCGACCAAGAAATTCATTTTCGCCTGTTACGCCCAGCTTCTTTTTACTCACCCCCATACACAGAATGAGGGAATGGGCCCGAATTTCCTGGCCACTTTCCAACTGCAGGTGAAATGATGTTCCATCATGACTCAACTGCAGTAGATCTTCCTGAAGGAATTCAGCACCAAATCCCCTGGCTTGTTCCACTCCGATCTGTAGCATGTCGTGGCCCAGGGTAGTGCCGGCAACAAAGGCATAGTTTTCGATGTGGCCATGGTAGAGGGCCGAGTTTTCCGGTCTGCCCAGCACTAGCACGCTGGCTTTTCTGCGGGTAGCGTGGATGGCTGCCTGGATGCCGGCAGGACCAGTACCAACAATGGCAACGTCGTAGAGGGGCTGGCTCATGTGTTCTCCAACTTGCAAAGAGAGAAAGGGTACGGTACAAGAACTATCCTGCAAACAGGCCTGGTTAGCAAAAAGGCCTGTTTATTCTCGAAAACAGGATCGACAGATCCTGGGTTGTTGTGTATATATTTGCGGTTAAAGTTGCCGTGCCAGCAAAGGAGCTTTGCCCGGCCTGGCAGGGCTTAATTCGTCGGTTTTTATGACACATTACCTGCTTTAACTCAACAATCAACTCAAAAAAGGTTGTGACGTGACACTCTCTATTTTTGAAATGATGGTCAACGCTGGGATCGTGGTGAAGTTTGTTATGATCCTGTTGCTGTTTTTTTCCGTGGGATCCTGGTCCATCGTTTTGATGAAATGGATCATGTTTCGCCGGGCCAAAAATTCATCCTCCGAGTTTTTGGAGGCTTTCTGGGAAAGCAAAACCTTCAACGAAGCCTATGATGCTGCCCGGGATTTTCCCCTGAGCCCGGAAGCGACAGTGTTTGTTATTGGCTACAATGAGTTGAAAAAAATCAGCAGTGCACACAACACTGCCCAGTCTGCGCCCACACTGGAAATGCAGCTTGCCACCATGGACAACCTCAAACGTTCGGTGCGTAAGGCGCAGTTCTTGGAAAGTGACCGTATGGCAAAGTTTCTTTCCTTTCTGGCCACCACGGGCAGTTCCACTCCCTTTATCGGGCTCTTTGGCACGGTTTGGGGTATTATGACCTCGTTCAAGGATATTGGTGTGCGGGGATCCGCATCCCTGGCCGTGGTTGCACCCGGTATATCCGAAGCCCTGGTTGCCACGGCAGCGGGCTTGGCCGTGGCCATTCCAGCAGTTATCTTTTACAATTATTTTTCCAGTAAGGTGGTCGAGGTCGAGTCGGATATGGAGAGCTTCAGTACCGACTTCATCAACCTGATTGAGCGCGACATCCTCGCCAGGACGTGATCTATGGGCATGGGAAGTGTAGGAGGAAAGCGGGGCAGGCACGGGAGTGTCATGAATGAGATCAATGTCACCCCGCTGGTTGATGTCATGCTGGTTTTGCTGATCATTTTCATGGTGGCTGCCCCTATGATGAGCCAGGGTTTGGAGGTTGATTTACCGGAAGCCACCACCAGATCCTTGCCGCAATCAGAAACACCCCTGGTGGTTACCATTGACAAGAATGGTGAGCTGTATCTGCGCAAGGACAAAGTCGCTACAACCTCTTTGCTTGCACAGTTGCAAGACATGCCTGCTGAACAAAAAAAAGAGCCGATCTATATCCATGCGGATAAAAGTGTATCCTACGGGGCGGTTATGTCTACGTTGAGCGCCATTCACCGCGCAGGTTTTGAAAAACCGAGCATGGTGACTTTGCCAGAAGAGAACAAGTAGTAAGGAAGGTCCCCTTGGCTGGTCCCCGTTTTACCGAGAAGGACTTCTTCAGTACGCAGCGGCGCGAAGATCAGCGCTGGTTCATCTGTTTGACCCTGGCCTTTTTGCTGCATGTGGGGTTGGGAGGACTGGTCTTGTTCATGCCCTCCCTGTTCGATGCCCGTATGCCCATTGAAGAGGCGGTCATTGTCAGCATTGCGCCTCCCACGCCTGAGACAGCACCCACCTTGGGGCCGCCATCTGCTGCGCCTGAACCTGCAGCGCAGAGAAGCGAGGCTGCTCCCGAACCTGCGCCTGCGCCAACCAAACCAGAACCCAAACCCGAGCCTACGCCACCCGAACCTGAATCCAGGCCCGAGCCGGTTCCGGAAAGGGTTGCGCCGCCGCCCGAACCTACGCCACCGCCGCCACCACCCAAGCCGGAGCTAAAACCCGAACCACCACCGGAGCCAGTGGTGGCCGCCAAGGAGCCTATTTCCTTGGCACCGGTGCAGCGGAAGCAAAAAATTGCCCAAGATACTCGTCTTCAGGAAGAACGTGATCGGGCACGGCAGGAAGAGGAGAAAAGGCTCGCTCGGGAACTCCAACAGCGGGAACAGCGTAAGCGCGAGGCAGATGAGCGGGAACTTGCGAAAAAACTCGAAGAGCAGAAACGCAATGCTGAACGCCGTTTACAGGAGCAACGCGAGCAGGAACGACAGAAGGCCATAGCAGAGGCACGCAGACGGCAGGCACAGGAAGATGCAAGAAGGGCTGAAGCGAATGCCCGCCGTGCCGAGGAAGATGCTCGTCGTGCCCGTGAGGCATTGGCCAGCACCCGTGCCGAGGCCAGCAGACAAACAGCCGCCATCCAGTCTGCCGCAACCCAGGCGGCAACCGGCCGGCAACAGGGAGCTTCGTCGGGTATTGAGCAACAATACTGGGCGCAGGTGGCGCAACGGGTGCGGAGCTATTGGGTGCTGCCAGAGATGAGGCGTTGGGATGCCTCTTTGCTTGCCCAGGTCGTCATTACCATCAACAGTGATGGTCAGGTAACCCGTATTGCCTTTGACGATCGCTCCAATGATCCGCTTTTCGACCAACTGGTGGAAAAAACCATCCGACAGGCCTCTCCCATGCCGCGTTTCCCTGCGGTTATGCAACAGAGCAGCACCCAAGTCGGTTTCAAATTCAGACCAGGCGAACTTGGCAACATATAGAAGATAGTGTATACATAGGCTCAATATACTATCTCCACAAAAAAACCTCTTTATTATTGGTAACAGACCTATGCGACGCATACAGCCGGGCGCTCTCTTTTTAGTCTTTGTTTTTTCCCTTTTTTGTGCCTATCCCCTGACTGTTCGGGCTGAGACCACGTATTTTGATATCACTGCCTCCGAGGTGCGTAAAATTATTGTGGCAGTGCCCGGCTTTACCGGTTCTGCAGCAGCGCCGGGCAATGCCGGTATGACGGTTGCCAAGCTGATCACCGATGGCTTTGAACTCTACAGCTTTTTGAACACCATCGACTATGGAAGATATGGCGGTCGTAAAGATGCGGATTGGAAGGCAATGGGCGTTGATTATGTGGTTATGGGCGAGGTAAACAGCGACTCTGCTGGCTTGGCGGTTGAGGGGCAGATCCTTGAAGTGGCCACCAACCGCATGCTTCCCGGCCGGCGCTACAGGGGGGCATCGAGCCAACTGGAAGACATGGCGCTCAAGCTCTGTGACGCACTCATCGAAGATTTTACCGGCGAACCAGGGGTTGCCCGTACAAAAATGGCCTACATCTCCGATGCTACCGGCAGAAAAGAGGTGTATGTTACCGATATTCTCGGTCGACATCCACGGCAAATTACCAAACACAGGGCATTGGCTGTTTCACCTAGATTTACACCTGATGCCAACTCGCTGGCTTACACCAGTTACCATCGTGGCAACCAGGATCTGTATATCACTGATCTGAGGCAGAGTTCGCAGACCAGTTCCATCTCCCGTCGTCCTGGTTTAAATCTGGCCCCGGCGTTCACTCCAGATGGCAATATGATCGTCACCTTGAGTGTCGGCGGTAATCCAGATTTGTACCTGATTGATCGTCAGGGCAAAATCCTTAGCCAGCTGACTGAGCGGGCCGGCATCAATGTTTCACCGTCCATATCGCCAGATGGGCGGACTATTGCCTTTGCCTCCGATCGTTCCAGGGGTGGGCACCCCAAGGTTTATCTGATGGATTTGGGCAGTCGGCAAGTACGACTTCTACAGAATTCAATTGGTGAGTGCAGCGAACCGGCCTGGTCGCCCAAAGGTGATGAAATTGCCTTTACCGGTCTAGTGGGAGGGAGTTATCAAGTTTTTGTTTGTGATCGTAATGGTGGTAATGTTCGCCAGATATCAAGCGGCGGCGGAGATTTTGAATCGCCGACTTGGGCGCCAGACGGCCGCCTGATTGCAGCGACAAGAAAATCTGGAGGCCGCTCCCAAGTTTGTGTGCTGAGTAAAAATGGCAAGGATGTGCGCGTGTTGCTGAATATGCGCGGCAATCTTTCCTTCCCGCAGTGGTCTCCCAGGCTACCCTAGCGGTGGCGAGACAGAGAGGGGATGATGGCAGAGTAGTGATTCCTGCGGCTGCTGAGCCTGTGTACTGATGTGTTTTTAATGCGTGTATAGGGCAAGGGATATCAAGATGGTTGCAGCACGTACACTGGTTGGTCGTGCACTGTAACGAGAAAGAGTATTGCAAGAGGGTGGGGAAATGAGAGGCATTCGTTCTGTTTTTTATGCTGGTGGTGCGTTGATCCTGTTAAGTCAATGTACCATTCAGGATGATATATACCAGTTACAGAATCAGGTGAGGGTGGTCAACCAGAAGGTTGAAGCCTTACGGGCAGATGAAGTGGGCCAAATGGAAAGGCGCCAGGCTAGCTCGGTCAACAAACTGGGCCAGGTTGAAGATGAAACGCAACGCATTCGTTCCAGTATAGAGGAAAATATCGCCCAGAACGCCCAGTTCCAGACTGAAGTCAACGAGACCATGGCTGGCATGCGTTCTTCGCTGGAATCCATGCGCCAGGAAAACAACGTTAAGATCGCTGAACTCAACGAAAAAATTGCAGATCTTGATGCCAAAATGCTGCGCATGGGCGAATCCCTGGGCAAGGCGCAGCAGGCACGGGTAGCGGAGGCAGAAAAACGTGCAGCTGAGGCTTCGCGACGGGCAGAAGAGGCGCGGCAAAAAGCTGCGGCCGCAGCCAGATCTGCAGAGTCTGCAGCTCGCGCAAATACCCCGGCTCCGGCTCCGGCACGCAGCACACAAGCTGCAGCAACCGAGACTACAACCACTGCGGTGAAAATTACACCAAGCGGTGGTAAAACCAGGGTTGCAAGGGAAGATGTGCAAGTACAAAGTGCTCCAGCGACAACCCAGACAGCCACAACCGCGGCAGCACCTCCACCTGCTACAGCCGCTGCCAAACCTGCGGCGTCCGCACCAGCACAGCAAACGCAGCAACCTGCCGCGGCTCCAGCACCTGCTGCACCAGCATCTGGTGATGTCTATGCGCAGGGCATGCAGCAGTACGGTAGTAAGCAGTACAAAGATGCCTACAAATCATTTGAGCGGGCCCTGGCTGCCAATCCGAATGGCCCCCAGGCAGCAGACACGCTTTTCCACATGGGCGAAAGCCTGTACAATCAGGGTGAATACGACCTGGCCATTCTGGATTATCAAAAGGTCATCTCCAACCACGGTTCCAGTGCTCTGGCTTCCAAGGCCTTGCTCAAACAGGGCATGGCTTTTGAGAAGCTGACCGACAATGAAACCGCCAAAATTATTTACCGTAAACTGCTCAACGATTATAAAAAGAGTCCTGAGGCAAATCAGGCGCAGGAACGGTTGAATAAACTTTAACCACTGGTTTGACTAAAAAAAAACGGCTGGATGCGCTTTTGGTTGATCGCTGTTTGGCCGCAGATGTGGAAGAGGCGCGCCGACTTATTGGTGCAGGTTTGGTGCGCGTGGAAGAACAGCTGGCAGACAAGGCTGGCCAGCAGATCCTCGAAACAAGTCGGGTTCAGGTCAAAGCTGTCCGCCGCTTTGTAAGTCGTGGCGGTGAAAAGCTCGAAGCTGCCTTGCACGCCTTTACCCTGTATCCTCAAGGCATGGTCTGTGCAGACATCGGCTCCTCCACCGGTGGTTTTACAGATTGCCTGCTACACTATGGAGCAAGCAAGGTGTACTGCGTGGATGTGGGCTATGGTCTTTTGGCATGGAAACTGCGTACCGATCCGCGTGTTGTTGTGCGGGAACGGGTCAATGCTCGTTATCTGAGCGAAAAGCACATTCCTGAACCACTTGACTTGGCGGTCGTTGACGCTTCATTCATATCGTTGACCCTGCTCTTACCGCCTCTTTTTCCATTGTTTCAGGAAGATCTCCGCCTGCTTGTTCTGGTCAAACCCCAGTTTCAGCTTGCCCGGGAAAAGGTGGCAGCCGGTGGGGTCGTGCACAGCCGCACCCTACGGGATGAAGCAGTGGCCATGGTACAGGATTTTGCCCAAGGCCATGGCCTGACCTGTGCCCATCCCTTTGTCAGCCCTGTTCCTGGTGCCAAGGGCAATGAGGAAGTTTTTTTATATCTTACAGGACCTCAACCTGGAGAATCGCGCCCATGAAGCCTTTGCAATGGTTCGCTTTGGTCAATCGGCAGCTCGTGCCCCTGTTGCTCTTCACTGCAATAATGTTGACCACAGGTGTCCATACCGTGTTTGCTGCCGAATATTTCAGTGTGGTTAAAAACGGTGTCAATCTCCGTTCCGGTCCTGGTACACACACAGAGGCTATCTTTCAACTGCCCGCAGGGTACCCCTTGCTTCTTTTAGAACGAAAGGGAAACTGGCTGAAAGTACAGGACTATGAGGGTGATAAAGGCTGGATTGAGCAGTCTTTGGTCGGTACTTCACCCCGGGTCATTGTGCGGGTACGCGAAGCCAAGGTGCGCAGTGGCCCTAACACTTCCAGTTCAGAGGTGGGTAAGGCGGCAAAGGAAGTTATCCTGAGCAGAACAGGCCGTCAGGGAGATTGGGTTAAGGTATCTCATCCTGATTTGAGCGGTTGGATCCACAAAGATCTGTTGTGGCCCTGATATCGGGAAGGTATGAGAATAAATGAATTTGACAATATCATCAACAGACACCTGCTGTGTCGCTCCGGCCACCTTGACCGGATTTTTCTAAATAACACACCTACATGACACGTCTTGCTGTTGTCGGGACTGCAGGCTCTCTTGCCTGGCAGGCTGCCCGGCATTTTGATGCTGCAAAAACGATCCATCCCTGCGCAGACATGACTGCCCTGCTGGAAACCTTTACTGGTGGGCAGGCTGAATACGGTCTTTTTCCCGTGTACAACACACGAGAAGGGGAGCGTAAGCAGCATTTTCGTTTTTTTGACCGCATCACCACCGGGTATTGGGTGGACAATGTGGTGCTGTATTCGCAGATTTCCCTGGGCGTTTTCGAGGAAACAGGTACTGTTGCCGACGTGCGCACTGTGGTGGGTACCAAGGAATCGCTCAGTCAGTGCGAAGAGTATATTGCCACACATCTATCTTTGGCCACGGAAATCAGTGTGGCAAATGTTAACACTGCCATTGAAGCAATCAGGCAGGGGCATGGTGCCGGGCTTGCAGTCATAGACAGTGAGGAAAACCTGCGCAGCCTTGGTCTGCAGGTATTGGAACGGGAGATTGCGCCCTACAACCGCACACGTTATGCGGTTTTTGGCCACGGTTTAGCGCCAGCCAGTGGTTATGACGCTACAGTGTTCATCACCGAGCCTTTGCCAGACCGAGTTGGGCTTTTGGTTGATATCCTGGGCGAATTTTCCCGTCGCGGTATCAATATCCTGGACCTACGCACGGAAAACGATGTAAAAACGCAACGGTTGCGCATTTATCTTGAGGTGGAGGGTCATATTGCCGAAAAGAACATGAGCTCTGCCATTGAACACATTGAGGCGCGGGTTATCCAACAAAAAGGGGCCTTGCGGCTTTTGGGCAGTTTCCCCCGGGTGGATATGCGCACCAAGCATATCAAAACCTTCGGTTTTATAGGGACTGGTGCAATGAGCCAGTGGTTTGCCGAGCGTTTACGGGGCGAAGGCTACAATGTTCTACTCACCGGCCGCAAGAGTGAACTCAGACCCGAGAAAATGGTGCAGCAGGCCGATGTGGTGGTTATCTGTGTACCCATCTCCGCCACTTCGGCAACCGTGCAGTACTATGGACCATTACTTACCCAGGGGCAAGCCCTGATTCTGTTGGCAGGGGAGTCGGAAGGAACTATACAAAGTGCCCTGGCTGCCACGGATCCTGGCGTAGAAGTGATGCTGGTGCACAATCTTTGGGGGCCCAAAGCCGCCACCATGCGGGACAAAAACGCCATTATCGTGCGCACTTCCCGCAGCGGCGTTTTTTGCAGTGAATTCGAATCGTTTTTATATAAGCATGGTGCCGACATTTTTCATGATTCACCCAGCAAACACGACCTGCTTATGGGTGTGGGCCAGCGCCTGCCCACGATCATCTCCGTGGCTCTTGCCATGACCTTGCATGATAACCATATTACCAGCGAAGATATCGCCAGCCACTGCTCACTGACTTCTCTGTATTCAATTTTAGCCATGGCCAGGGTTCATTCACAAAACGCACGAACCTATGCCGAGATCATGGCCACAGCAGGTGACAGCCGCAAAATCGCGTGGGACTTTGCCAAAAATTTGAATGCGGTTATGCAGTTGGCCGATGACTCCTCCATTGCGGCCCTGACTGAGCAGATTGATGAAAATGCCCGCAATTTGAGTGCGCATTTTCTTGAAGCCCGCATGCGCCAGGCAACAGCGGTGGATGAAGTGCTTACTCGTATGCTGTAAAAATTTGGAAAATGAACTTGTTTTGAACAAAAAAAGCCGATTTACAGCAAGTTTCGTGAAAACATCGCGTTGATATTGCAGTATTTTGTGTTCGTTTTCACGATGTCTCTATCAACTTCCTTCAATGGTTGAGGAAATATTATGTTACAAACCGTTTTGCAGTACCTTGATGAAAAACATATTTGCCCGCACTGCCAGACGGAATTGACCTTGTGCCACAGTCCATCTATTCATGTTGGCGATGGTCTGGGTTGGGGGTCAGAATACCTTTTTATTTGCCTGAACAATGAGTGCTCCCTGTTCGTTAAGGGGTGGGAACATATTGAACATCAATATGGACACGTGGGATCGTATCGCCACATGGAACTGCCGAACTCCAAGGAGAGTTTTTCCATGATGGTGGGCGGATATGACGCCTTTACCGGGAGTATTGTGGATGTGGATGATCTGCGCAGGCAGGATGTTCGCTATCAGGAGTTACAAAAGGCCCTGCAGCAATTGGATGAGTGTCTTGCGAAAAAAGACATAAAACCAGTACTTACCGTGCTGCTGAATGACTCCGCCCGTCTGGATGACAGAAAGAGAGCGATGATGCTGCTTGTACCGTTTAATGATCTGAATTGCGTGGAACTTCTACGCAACCATGACTTCAAAGATGAACACCTCAGGTATGAGGTGAAACGGGCGCTTGATACCATTTTGCACAAGCATTTTCTAAAGGAATGTCCTTACTGTGCCGAGCTCGTCAAGCTGCGGGCAGTGGTCTGCAAACACTGCCAGCGTGAGCTGTCGAGCTGATTCTCCTTGCGTAAATTTGC
Source organism: Desulfobulbus sp. (assembly GCA_040776885.1). Taxonomy (GTDB): domain Bacteria; phylum Desulfobacterota; class Desulfobulbia; order Desulfobulbales; family Desulfobulbaceae; genus Desulfobulbus. The sequence goes on from JAXGZR010000005.1 coordinate 79,847, forward strand.
TGTCACTGGTACAAATGTAGTTTCCTTGTGGTGGGCGTAGCTCAGCTGGTGGTAGCACCGGGTTGTGGCCTCGGAGGTCGTGGGTTCAAATCCCATCGCTCACCCCAAATAGCATTCCAGAGAAATCTGGTGAGATATATAAACCCGCTACCAATCACGGTTAGCGGGTTTTTTCATGTCTAGTGAGTTCCAGGTAATCGGGGATTCCATACAGATGACAAATCCAGTTGGGGGCATGAGGGGTGCCATAATCGATAGCTGGCATATCCCCATGACACAAATCCCCTTAAATCTGCCGCCAAAGAAAATGGGGACCACCCAGGGTATTCCAGATGCCCCTTACAGACGCACAAATCAGGCAGTTGCAGCCAAAAGAGAAGCCTATAAAACCTTTGACGGCGGGGCTTGTACATTGAGGTTTTTCCTGACGGTGCCAAGCGTTGACGCTACAAGTATCGGATAGCTGGCAAGGAAAAACGGTTCCTCAGCAGAATCTGTGGGTAACCTTGGGTGTAGGTAGGTCACCAAGTGCATGATACAAGGCTATTTTTAACCCATCATAGGTGCGAAACCCATAGGATCGTTTGGTGACCACCTTGGCCTTGTTGTTGAAACCTTCCACGCAGCCCAGGGCGATCGCCCCTTTTGCCCGAAACCAATTGAGCAGGAGGGCGCGGTGAGCCCGCAACATTTTCGCGACCTTCTTCATCGGTTTGATCTTGGAGCGCATGGTTCGTGTGCACCAGGCATCGAGGAACTTGCCGGCCCAGGCCGGCGAACTGTAGGTCCAGAATCGCTGAAAATCCTCCTTGAGCAGGTAGGCTCGGACGGTTCTGAGGTTGCATGCGAGCAGGTCCGTCAGCCGGTCCACCTGCTTTTCGGTCAGGTTTTCAGGTCGCTTCAACAGGCACCAGCGGCTTTTCGTCAAGAGAGGTTCTTTTCCCTTGTTTTTCAATTCCTTGACCTCGCCCGCCCTGACCTCGTCGATGGCCTTGCCCATGTGACTCATGATATGAAACCGATCGAGGACATTGACGGCACCCGCAGCCTTTTTGGCAATAACGGCCAGATACGGTTTCCACATGTCGCTGCAGATAAACCGCAGCTGTCCGCACCGTTCCGGCCCGAGCCAGTCGAAAAAGCCCTGGAAGGTCTTGGCGGTCCGGTCGGGGCCGATCCACAGCAGGCGCCTTTTTCCCTGGTCCAACTGATAGACCAGGGTGACGAACTTGTCCTTGTGTTTCCGCCAGCAGATTTCGTCGGTGCCAATGGCGGTGATGCCGCTGAGATCACGATGTTCGAGTCCCCAGGCGACCGCCATTTTCACCGCGCGGAAGACCGTGTCCCAACTGGTTGTAAAGGCTTGGGCCACTTCCTTCCAACTCAACCGTTTACACCAGGCGGCCAGGAACCAGGCGTAGGTGATTGTGAGATGACTTTTCCCCACGGCCCACGGCAGTCTTTCGACTTTCACCTTGCAGGTTGGGCACTGCACCCGCCGTGGCGCGTAGAGGAAAAAAACCGGCAGGCCCCACAGGGGGACAAAGGCAAATTTTCTGGCCCGCAGGGTGTCGTACCCGGGGCGCCGCTGGCCGCACTTGGAACAGATGGGCTTGCTGCCGGCTTGGGGCCGCAACGTGATCACCAGCGCCGGAGGGCCGGATTCTCGCCATCGGCACGAGTCGTAGATAAAACCCGGTTGTTTTTCGAGACGATTCAAGATAGTTTTCAGGTGCATCCTGTCTGGCCTAAGCTGAGGAGTTTTTTGGAAGAAACTTTCCCCGGCAAGGTAAGGCAGGATGCTTTTTTTGCAAACCTCGCAACAGCGACAATGGCGCTAGCATGGAGCCCCGACTCTGTCACGGCCGAGCCCTGCGGGTGCGCTGCGCGCACAGCCTTGACAGAGTCGCGCCTCCATGCTTGACCGGAGACCGGCAAGGGTGACGGGGCGGCAGTTGCCACCCCTTCACCTCCGGCGGGGCTCAGGCTCTGGGGCTATTTTTCAAAGAGCTACCCACAAATTCTGCGGACGAGGCGGAAAACGCCTTGCCCTGGCCGCATAACCATGACACAAATCCACTTTAAATCTGCCGCCAAACTGTCGGAAAATGGGGACCACTTCTAACCCACAGGGTGTCACGCAATAATCGGTGGGGTGAGCCCCCCTGTAGTGAGAGGTTGAGCTGACTGAATATGCCGGGTGGACTTTTGTCTTGTGACCCTTAGCAGACTGATGAAAACCCGTATTTTTGAGCACAATAAACAACGGCTGGTTGTCAGACGTGGCAACAGGCGCAGACAATTATGGGATCCTTCGGCTGTTCGACGGTATTGGTGGCCAAATGACCATTGAGCAGATTCATAGCGCCAATGGGCAAATTTCAGCATGCGCGGGCAAAATGCCAGGCCCTTTGGCGTGCCAAAGCCGAACAATGCGCGCAGCAGTATCCCAAATTGAACCCGGCGACATGGATGATGTAGCGCTTCTCATATTCTCGATCCCCCGCAAAAAGCTGCGGCGCATACCCGGTCAAGGCAAAGGGCAAAACTGCGCTCCACTTTCTCGCCCCGCGCACGCAAAAGCGCCTTGCCCTTGCAGGATTTCAGCCGGGTACGGTTCCCGCACACCGCTGCCCGCGCTTTTATATCGCCATACCAGCGCAAATGATTGCTTTCGGCTCACTGATCCGGCTGCGGCAACAATCCGGCAAACTTTTCAAGACCTCCCGGCTATGATAGCCCTTATCCGCCACCAGATCAAAGGGCTGCGTCAATACCGGGCGCTTCTTCCTCCTCCCTGATCGCACACAGCTTGGCCTGAGCATCTGTAAGCGTGTCCGCAACAGTCTTGGTATCGCCCTGATCCGCAGGAACCACCGCAATTTCGCAACTATCGATTCCAGATTCCAGATCAACCACATGCTCGGGCTTGTACGCCATGTGCGTGCGGCCATCCTTGAGTCTGGCTATGCAAGACTCCTCATCCGTGCTCGATTGCCACTCCTTGTTAGAGGCTTTTCCCCTTGCGCTTGCGGTCAAAGGCCACAAGCTCGGCCTGAGTTGGCGTTTTGATGCCGCTTTCTTCAGCCAATCGCTCAAGCATCTCCTGATAGGTCTCGCCCGTGTCCCTGCGTACAATGCTCTTCATGGCTGCATTGGCCTCCATGGTCGAGGCGTCGATTCCCAGGTATTTTCCACCCAGCAGGTTGGCCTGCTCCAAAAGCTTGAGCACAAAGAAAAACATTTCGTGATGGACTTCAAGCGGCAGGCGCTGGCGGATACGGCACAAAGAGGAATGATCGGGCACGGTTTTGGGTGCAAGGCCGAGGAATTCGCGCAAAGTCGGGGAATCGCTGCAGCGCCAGCAGATGCCGTTTTCCGAGTCGATGCCCTCAAAATAGCCGATCAAAAGCATGCGGAAATAGCGGCCCGGCGGGATAGATTTGCGGCCGAGCTTTTCGGCGTAGAACGGAGCACACAGGTTTTCGACGTGGCGCTACAAGTATCGGATAGCTGGCAAGGAAAAACGCCTTGCCCTGGCCGCATAACCATGACACAAATCCACCTTAAATCTGCCGCCAAACTGTCGGAAAATGGGGACCACTTCTAACCCACAGGGTGTCACGGGTGGGGTGAGCCCCCCTGTAGTGAGAGGTTGAGCTGACTGAATATGCCGGGTGGACTTTTGTCAGTGACCCTTATGGGCGTATTTGAAAAATCATTGTATGGTTTGTCCACTTGGTGGAGTATGTGAAATAAAAGAACGATCGATTGCATAGTGCCCCCAAAGGGGGTATCAAAGGCAATGTGGGGGTATATTTGGGGCACATGAAAAATGCCACCCTTTATTCTGATCGTATATGCATACAGATAGAGATCAAGTTCAAGTGACATCGAGCCCCAAACACACATTCGGTACCGTTCGGTACAGCTCATAAACCCGCATCCAATCAAGGATTGCGGGTTTTTTTGTGTTGAGAGTGTTGCGCTTCTTGTGCTGGCAACGGTTACGCCTTTAGGCAGCTGCCAAGGGAGTAAACACTTGTGGGCCAACTGCTACATACTACTTGCCTTGCAAAAGGACATCGTGCAGGACAAGGGCGTGGCAGTGTGCCGTGTCTTTTGCAGCAAAGACAAGGGTGGTTGTTCCCTTTGCCGCAATGGCTTGCAGCTCTGTCAGTGCTGGATTGTCTTTGAGTTCAGCACGATATTTTTCTTGAAACGCGGTCCATTTTTCAGGGTCGTGGCCAAACCATTTGCGCAGCCCTGTGGATGGGGCAACATCTTTTAACCACAAATCACATTTTACCGCGTCTTTGCTTAGACCCCTGGGCCAAATGCGGTCAACCAGAACGCGTGTACCGTCCGAATCAGATGCGGGTTCGTACACCCGTTTCATGAAAAGATTCAAAAGAGACTCCTATTGTAGTAGTTTGACGGTGTGATTCAGGTGGGCAGGGGCAGGATGTGCTGCCCGGGTAATTTTTATAAGGAGCAGGCAAACTACCCCTGTCTCCAGTATGCCCCATCCGGCATACGGCTGTCCAGATCGAAATGGGACCTGTTTGTATTGTAAGAACCACCGTATGCATCAGGCCAATTTCAGCAAAATATATGCAACCAGTCGCATTGTTCGCTTAGTATGTTAATAGCTGACGGTTTTCTTGTGAACGTCATTTTCAATTAGGACATATTTTTTGTGGGCGATGCTGCTCTAACTGGAGAAAATTTACTTTAGTCTCACACTCATTGTGGGTTATTTATCTAAACGACTACTACCTTTTAGCACGTGCTGCTTTCCATATGTCATGAATAGTATAAAGAAAGAAACAGATTGGTTATATACATTGATGCAACGAATTGTAGCGATAACCATGGAAAAAGTTAGCTCTCTGTTTCATTCGTTTGATTATTATTTTTTGTCTTTCACTATTTTTGCTTTATGGACCATTGTATACAAAAATTATTTCCTGTTTAAAAATCTTTTTCTTTTTGAAGGATATGCTGTTGATACAATATCTCAATTTTACCCTATAGAGTTTTTTAGAGTTAGTCATCTTTCATCTTTTCGATTGCCATTTTGGTCATTCCAGTTCGATCTGGGGACTAATATCTATTCTATGATGGCAAATTTCAATCCTTTTGATCTACTCTATTTGGTTTTCGGGATAGATCATTTTGTCGAAGCAATTCCTCTCGTCCTTTTTCTCAAGTTTTTATCAGCAGCGATATTTTTCTACGCTTTTCTTCAGAAAATAAAAATTTCAAAATCTGTATCATTTCTAGGTGCAGTTATGTACTCATTTAGTGGATATATGATACTGAATAGCCATTGGTATCATTATCCGAACTATGCTGTATTTGCTGCAATGTTTCTTTATTTTTTTGAGTTGTGGTTCCAAGATTCAAAATGGATTTATCTTGTTGTATTGATTGGTCTTGTTTGGTTGAAAAATGATCTGCAGATTTTACAAATATCTTTTTTTGGTTTTTTTTATGTCTTGTATAGATGCCTTGATACAGTTGGTTGGTCATTGCCTATAATTAATGTTTATTTGCGTCTTGCCTCAATTTTCATCTTAGGTATTTTTCTAGGCGCTTATTATTATTTTCCTGATACGTATAAATATATATCATCTGCGAGAGTGCAGAGTGCATTATCATTGTCTGATCCTTCCACATTTAATATATATTATTTTATAAAAAATCTTTTTACTGTTGTTAAAGTGGAAGAATTATTGGTTATTTTCTCCCGTTTCCTTGCATCAGACTTGCTTTATCCATGGATTTTCTACAAAGGGTACAGAAATTTTTTTGAAGATTCAACTTTATACATAGGAATTGTTTCCTTTGTTCTTTTTTTCTTCTCTTTTTTCTTTGTAAGAAAAAAAACGAGATGGTTGTGGATATTCCCAACTGTTGTTTTATTTCTTGGGATATTTCCATATTTTCGTTTTCTGCTCAACGCATGTGTAAGCGAAACGTTTAAATACCTGTCTTTTTATTGTGGATTTTTTATCCTTTTTCAGTCGATTTTGCTATTGAATTTACTTTTTTGTAAAAACGAAAATCGGATAACTTTATTTGAAAACAAATTAGTTTATTTAATTAGTTATCTAATATTTTTATCAGTAATTTTATATATTAAAAATGTGCATCTATTAAAATTTTTTCATGTATATGAAAAAATTTTTCAATTATCATTGTTTTTTGTTACTGTATATTTTTTCCTTGTTTTTTTTGCTAGAGAACATTTTTTTTCATTCTTTAAGTTTGCATTGTTTTTTTTAATAATTTTCGAAACAGCATTTTTCGCTCATCATACAGTAAATAGTAATAATGGAGCATATTTACCTTTCTTTGAACAACGCAAAGAAGACTATTTCAATAAAAATGTCAATGCAGCAGTTGCATATATACAAAATAAAGACAATAGTTTTTATAGAATAGAAAAAAATTATAAAGAAGCAAGATTAAATGATGCAATAATTCAAAATTATTTCGGTACTCAGTCGTACCTTGGTCTTATCAACAAAGAAATGAGTTATTTTTATTCTGCTTATCAACTTTCAAGTAAAAATATCATAATCAATTCATACAGACATGGATTAGAGAAACAGGAAAACCTGCAAAATTTATTGAATATAAAATATTTTCTTTGCGCAAACGATGAACAATGTTCACATCTTGATGGTTTTCAATACATTGCAGATATTCAAGGTATACGTATATATAAAAATGAGCATGTTGATTCATTCGGCAAACTTTTTTCCATGTATATGGATGAAAATACCTTTCAAAAACTTTCCCTTACAGAAAAAAGAGCGCTTGTTCCATACGTGGTTGTAACTCCTGTCGAGATGCCTGCAATTCAGAAATTCTCTGGACATATTACTGATTTGCCGGCAGAGGGCAACCAGGAAGAAGTCTTCACTCTTACGTACTGGGATCAAGAGAAGTTTGTCGGTCATATATCAACTAGTCAAGATGGGATACTTTTTTTCCCTATACCTTTTGACTCTGGATGGCGTGTTCGTGTGAATGACATGCCCAGAAATTTGCTTCGCCTCAACTTTGGTTTTTCTGGAGTGGAACTCGCTCCTTCTCTCAACCAAGAAATTGTATTGTATTATCGACCGCCTTATTTGTTGCTGGGTATTATTGTTTCGATAATTAGCTTGCTGCTCACTCTTTGCCTCTGGTTACGATTTCCTAGGTTTTCTGCGCAGTAAACTTATTTTTTTTAATAATTCAAACAACCCATAATGGATGTGGACATAAACTGAGTCGATTCATGTCAAAATATACAGCCGGCTAGAGTAATTCATTATATGGCACAACTGGTTTGCCATTTATCTGTAATGCATAAAGCCAGGTCTAAAAACCTAGAAACAAAGGTATGCGACGGCAAATTCGGTGCGGTATGTCCCAGCCCGTCGATTTATTTTCAAAACATAGTTCTGCTTGCCAGAACCACATGCATCCCTACCTTTTCAGTCAACAGGAACAGATTGGTACCTCTTTTGCTTGTAGATATGGGAAGCTTGGTGGGCAGGAGGCGATGATGCGCAAGGAAATTTTCGACATAAGCGGCATGACCTGCTCGGCATGTTCTGCCCGGGTAGAAAAGGCCGTGTCTGGGCTGCATGGCGTTACTGAGAGTAGCGTCAATTTACTGAAAAACAGTATGAGCGTGTCCTTTGACGAAAATCTGCTTGCTGTGGAAGATATTCTGAACGCGGTGGGCAAGGCAGGCTACGGTGCCTCTCTACGCCGAAGTGAGTCAGACAGGATGCAGGCCTCCAGCCAGAAACACCAGGGAACGGATCCTGTAACCTTGGAGATCACAGAGATGCAAACGCGTCTTGTGGTTTCCATCCTCTTCACCCTGCCACTTTTTTATTTGGCCATGGGGCCCATGGTTGGCCTGCCCTTACCCAGTATCTTTCTAGGGCCTGAAAATACGCTTGCCTTTGCCTTTACCCAGTTTTTGCTGACCATTCCCGTTCTGTTTGTCAATTTCAAGTACTACCGCATAGGCTTCAAGACCCTTTTTGCCCGCGCGCCCAATATGGATTCACTTATTGCCATAGGTTCGGGGGCAGCTGCGGTGTTTGGTATCTACGCCATCTACAAAATCGGTGCAGCTTTAGGGCAAGGTGATAGCGAGACTGCCGAACACTTTGCCATGAACCTGTACTTTGACTCGGCAGCCATGATTTTAACCTTGATCACCCTGGGTAAATTTTTCGAGGTCAGGGCCAAGGGAAAAACCTCTGAAGCCATTGCCCGCTTGATGGATTTGGCCCCGAAAACCGCCACGGTCAGCCGGGATGGGGTAGAGGAGGTGGTTGCGCTTGCAGAAGTGCAGGTGGGAGATACGCTTATTGTTAAGGCAGGAGAGCGCATTCCCGTGGATGGCGAGATAATTCTGGGCAGCGCCTTTGTGGATCAATCTGCCATTACCGGCGAGAGTATTCCTGTGGAAAAACAGGTGGGTGACCGGGTGACTGGTGCCACCATCAATACTTCGGGCCATCTGCACATGCGCGCCACCCGAGTGGGGGATGACACCACCCTTGCCCAAATCGTCAAATTGGTGGACGAGGCCACTGCCTCCAAGGCACCCATTGGTCGCCTGGCCGACAAGATCAGCGGCGTTTTTGTGCCTGTGGTTATCATTATTGCCCTGCTTGCTACGGCTGTCTGGCTTTTCCTCGGGTATGGGATAGAGTTTGCCTTGTCCATTGGTATTGCTGTTTTGGTTATTTCCTGCCCCTGCGCCTTGGGACTGGCCACGCCCACGGCCATCATGGTTGGTACAGGCCGGGGAGCGGCCAATGGTATTCTTTTTAAATCAGCAGAGGCCATTGAGACTGCCCAGGCTGTGGACACGGTGGTTTTGGATAAAACCGGCACCATCACCGAGGGCAAGCCGCAACTCATTGATCTCGTTCCTGCAACAGGCGTTTCGGAGCAGGAACTTTTGACCATGGCCGCATCACTGGAAAAGCTTTCTGAACATTCCCTGGGTCAAGCCATTGTGCAGGCAGCTGAGGAGCAAGGGGTTGTTTTTCATCAGGTGAGCGAATTTGTGCAGACAGCGGGTCAGGGGATCAGCGGCTTGATCGATGGGAAGCGCGTCTTTGCCGGTAATCAGCGCGTATTGGCTGCACAGGGTCTTGTTCTGGATGAGGCTTTGCACAGCCAGGCGGAACATCTTGCTGCAGATGGCAAGACTGTACTCTACTTTATACGCGAAAAAGAACTGTTGGGCCTGATGGCCGTGGCTGATGTCATCAAGAGCACCAGCCGCCAGGCTGTGGCCGAACTGGAGGCCATGGGCCTGGAGGTGATCATGCTCACCGGTGACAATGCGGTGACCGCCGCTGCAGTGCAGCGGCAGGCAGGCATTGGTCAGGTTCGTGCCGAGGTGCTCCCACAGGACAAGGAGAGTGAAATCCGTGCTCTGCAGGAGCAGGGTAAAAAGGTGGCCATGGTGGGTGATGGAATCAATGATGCTCCGGCCCTAGCGCGAGCAGACGTGGGCATTGCCATTGGTGCGGGCACGGATGTGGCCATTGATTCTGCGGATATCGTGCTCATGAAAAGCGATCTTTTGGATGCAGGTAATGCCATCCAGCTCAGCCAGGCGGTGATCCGCACCATCCGCCAAAATTTGTTTTGGGCCTTTTTTTACAACAGTGTGGGTATTCCGGTGGCAGCTGGGGTGTTTTATGGTGTCTGGCATCTTACCTTGAGTCCCATGATCGCGGCAGCAGCCATGAGTTTGAGTTCGGTAAGCGTGGTTGCCAATGCACTCAGGTTGCGTCTGTATACACCCAAACGATTTTTTGAACCAGAAGAGGATGGTTTGGATACATCTCTCCAGACAGGCAGCAGGCCTGTTTCCCATACACCAGCATCAGAACACACGAGGAGTTTGGGTATGAAAAAGCAGATACGTATTGAAGGTATGACCTGCGGCCATTGCAGCGCCTCTACGGAAAAGGCCTTGCGTGCCGTACCGGGTGTGCAGGAGGTTGTTGTGGATCTGGCGGCTAAAAATGCCACGGTACAGGTGGACGGCACAGTAAATGACGAGGCTTTGCGCAAGGCGGTGACCGAGGCTGGTTATACGGTCATCGACATCGAGTAAAAAAGAAAGCACTCAATCTTGGCACAGGCCGCGTACAGGCCAAATATAAAAATCTCGGTTTGGCTTGAAGCCAACTCCAACCGCACCCCTGTGCAAATACAAGACATATGACCAGGCAGGGTCATATGTGCTGGTGGTGGAGGACCAATAGCCATCACGCACCATGGTGAATGGATGGCCTTGGGTTAGAGCCGGGCTGTGGAAGTGTACATCCACCAGGCTTTCCAGCTCGTTAATTGCGGGCAAGCGCCAGGCCAGACCACCGGTGTCGCGCAGTGTGTCGAGCTGGTGCAGGGCACTGGGCCAATCAACTGGCGAGGTACTGTAGTCTGCCTGCGGGTACCAAATAAGCCCGGTATGACGATCAGCCATGCCCGGGCCGTCTGGGGCCGGATAAAAGCGGGACTGCCAGCTTGCCAAGGATGGAGTGCGCCAAAGTGGGCTGCTGGCAGCAACAGGCCAAAGAAAGCTTTCCTCCTCCTTGTTGCCATAAAAGAGACGACCGCCTTCTGGTTGCAGGCGCCAGACATAACCTGGTGCGATCGCTGCTTCGGTACTGGACCAATACCATCCCCAAAAAAGATTGCGAAACGGATGATCCGCCGGCAATGCCGGTCTACTGGCACCGTGATCCACCAGGCTGCGCAGCTCGTGTCGTTTTGGCATGCGCCAATCATTCCGGCCATAAAGCTCTTTGCTGCGAAGCTGGGCCAGCAGTTTTTGACCTTCGTGCCAACTTACCGGAAAATCAAAATAATTGGCATTACGTAACCAGATGAGCCCGGTCAGCCGATCTGCAACCAGGTGCTCGTCCATAAGGGTGAAGCGGGGTCTGGGCCAAGGAAGGCCGGGGCGGAACTCTGCATCCTGCCCGCTTCCCTGGCAGGGGATACTTTGGCCTTGGGCATCATAGCATTGACTCTGGCCAGACCAGAGAATAGAGCAGGGCATAGGCATGGTTGTTCCCATGGTAAGGAGGTATGGATTCAGCCACTCGCGGTGCTTCCTGCCTGTCCAGGCTTGCCATACGGTAGCAAAATGCTCATAATATACTGTTCTGTTTAGTTTGGATGGATCTCTGTTTCAACGTGTAAAGACGATTTCTGTAGGTTTTTTCATGACTGTCGACATACTCATCACCCTGTGCACCCTGGGTGTGGCTGCCCTGTTGTTGATCACCAACCTGGTACGTGGCGATGTGGTGGGTATGCTGGTTATCCTGACGCTTCAGCTCACTGGTGTCTTGACACTGGAGGAGGCGCTTTCCGGTTTTTCCAACCAGGCGGTTCTAATCATTGCCGCCATGTTTTTGGTGAGCGAGGCTATTGTCCATACTGGCATTGGCCAGCGTATCGGTGACTTTATTACCCAAAAAAGCGGCTCCAGTGAAAAACGGCTGGTGGTCCTACTCATGGCTGCTTCTGGCCTGCTTGGCGCCTTCATGAGTTCATCCGCCACTGTGGCCATTTTTATTCCCATTACCATGGCCATGGCAGCCAAGGCCGAACTCAATCACCGGCGGCTACTCATGCCCCTGGCAGTGTCCTCGCTTATCAGCGGTATGATGACCCTGGTTGCTACCACCCCCAACATTGTCATCAACAATCTGTTGCGGAGCAATAATCTGGAACCGCTCTCCTTTTTTAGCTATACGCCCTACGGCTTGATGGTGCTCGGCGCTGCTACCCTGTTCATGGCTTTTGTTGGACAGGATATGCTCACCCGCAAGAAAAGCGCGGCCAAACGGCAAACAGAACGCTCCATCACCGATTTAATGCAGTTTTACGGGATTGCTCAGCGTTGGCACCTGCTGCGGGTGCCAGCCCGGTCGCCACTGGTTGGCAAAGCCGTGGCACAGGTGCACATCAGGGAAGAGTATCATGTGAAACTGGTGGCCCTGCACCGCACCCATGGTGGTCGAAACAAGCTCTTGCCTGTTGATGCAGACACAATCTTTTACCCCAATGATTTGTTAGTGGCCATTGGGAGTACGGAATGGGTCGAACAGCTTCATAGCGCCTACAACTTGATTCATGAGCCGATTCCGGTCAGTCTTGCTGAGCGTAAGCAATTTTTGCAGGTTATCGGCGCTGCAGAGGTGATGCTGACCCCTGAATCCTCTCTGGTGGGCAAATCAGTGCGGGAAATCCGTTTTCAATCCCTTCATCATTGCATGGTTATCGGTGTGCGCAGACAGGGCACTACCATTACCACCAAGATTTCCGACATGCCCTTGAAGTTTGGCGATGTTCTGTTGGTTTTTGGCGCATGGCAGGATATTGTGCGCCTGCGGGAGAAGCGGGGTGACTACCTTTTGTTAACCTTGCCGGACGACTACCGTGAGGTTGTACCTGCAGGAGGAAAGGCTCCACTGGCCCTGCTCATTTTGACCGGCATGGTAGTGAGTATGGTGTTCAACCTGACTTCTACCGTGATGTCGGTACTGACAGCAGCCGTAGCCCTGGTGCTTACCCGTTGCGTGAAAATAAGCAACATCTACCGCGCCATTGAGTGGAAAACAGTGATGCTTATTGCGGGCATCATGCCCTTGGCCATAGCCATGCAAAAAAGTGGTGTGGTGGACTTGGCCAGCGATGTCATGCTCGGTTATTTTAGCGCCGAACAACCACTGGTGGTGCTGACTGCTCTTTTTCTGGCCGCATCCATGCTTGGTTTGTTCATGTCCAACACCCCAGTGGCGATTCTGATTACCCCGGTGGCTCTGAAGATGAGCCTTGCCTTGGGCATTTCGCCACAGGCCTGCGCCATGACCGTGGCCATTGCCTGTTCTTCTGCATTTCTCTCGCCCTTTGGCTCGCCGGTGAATATGATTGTGCGCGAACCAGGTGGGTACAATTTTGTGGATTATCTCAAGGTTGGTTTGCCAATCCTTATTCTCAGCCTTGTCATTACCCTGGCACTCACCTCTCTCTTCTATCTGCGTTAACGTATGCGAAGTATGCGAAGCGTCATCTTTGATCCTGCCTTTAAAAAACAGAACATTGTTGTGCTGGTGTGTTGTTTTTTGATGCAGGCCCTGCAACCCTGTTTATCCGGCCCGGCCAATGCTGCTGATCTTTCCACAGCCCCTGCGAGCAGTGGTGCCGATGATCTGGCTGTTCAGCCTGAAAACAACAAGCAGCCTAAACTCAAACATATCGAAAAAACTGAAAAAAAACGAGTATCTGCTGCCCAAAAACAACAGGCAAGGATGCCTGATTCCGATGAAGAGGAGGGCAAGCCGGAAGAAGTGGTGCACATTCTAGAGGAAGAATTTGCCGTGCCCAAGCCTTGGGCAGGCCATCGGGTCCGGGTACCACAGGACACGGTGGCCAATTTGATGGTCATTCCGCCTGTGTTAACCCTGGATGGTGTGGAAATTGCCCTGCGTAAAGAGGCCCTGGCTGCATTGGAGCATATGGCTGCGGCGGCCAAGGCGGATGGTGTGGAACTCTTAGTGGATTCTGCGTACCGCAGTGCAGCCTATCAGCACGATATATATGTGCGCAAAATGGAAGAGGGGCATAGCTTTGAACGGATTGCCCGCTCCACCGCTCCGCCGGGCTATTCAGGGCATGCCCTGGGTACAGCTGTTGATTTTCATCCGAGTGCCAGCGGCTTTCAGAAAACGCGCGCTTACCGCTGGCTACAACAACATGCCAGCAGGTATGGCTTTCACGAAACATACTCCAAAAACAATGTCCTTGGCGTGGTTTGGGAGCCCTGGCATTGGGAGTACCAGCTTAAAGAGGAAGACAAAAAGTCAAAAGGGCTGGTAGTAGCGCAACGTCAAAAAAAAGAAGCCTCGGCTGACCAGGCGGACATGCATGCAAATAACGACCCGGATAGAAACAAAGAGCAAGAAGACCATGGTAGAGCCGGAACCTGCCCACGAAAATGAACCCGGCTGGCAAGACCCTGCACAGTTGTAATCTGTGAAGGAGGGGAGAGGGACGTACTTGATCTCACAGTGACAATATTTATCATATACTCCCATATATATGTGGAGCGTGGATAAAATCCCGCAAAATTTTTAGTTGGTAATAGTTGTCAGCATACAGGAGAACAGAGAGGAAAAGTCATGTCGAATCACCCTGCCCGCATGCGCAACCCCGGAACAGCCGCAGTACTGAGTGCCCTTGTCCCGGGTATAGGGCAAATCTACAATGGCACTTTTTGGCGCGGTTTGTTTTGGCTGATCATCACACCAGGTCTCTGGTTGGGGACCGGTGGTATTCTTGGTTGGATTTTCCATATCATTGCAGCCATCACTGCCTACAATTACGCACACAAACATCCGTACCACTAAGGAGTTAGTGCAAAGAACTGGTGCGGAGTTAGTAAAATCTATGCAGACTTCCAGTAATGACGCCTTGAACTCCCTACGCAGGATCTTAACAGGGTATGGCAGTGTAGCTGTGGCCTTTTCCGGAGGCGTAGATAGCACTCTGCTCTTGCAGGTTGCCCTTATGACGCTTGGCCCTGAAAAGGTGGTGGCTGTATTTGGCCGCTCAGATTTGATGAAGCCATCCGAAGAAAAAAGAGCCCTGGCCTGGCTCGACAGTCTGCAGCACAAAGAGGGCCTGCACTATCACATTGTGGATTGGTACCCGCTTTCCTTCGACTTGATCCGTGGCAACGGTGGGGCACGTTGCTACCATTGCAAACACCACTTGTTTTCCCTGCTGCAAACCCTGCAACGTACAGATGGCATGGCTTTTCTTGCAGATGGTACCAATGCCGATGACTTGCAAGAGCACCGGCCAGGCCTGCAGGCGATACGGGAGTTGGGTGTGCGTACTCCCTTGGCTGATGCCAAACTCGACAAGATGCTTGTCCGGCAGGTAAGTAGAGATTTGGGACTGCAGAGCTGGAATCTGCCCAGCGCCTCCTGCCTGGCCACCAGAATTCCTGTGGACATGGAGCTCAGCCTTGCTCACCTACAGCGTATCGCCCTTTTGGAGGAGGAGTTGGGAGCAATGGGATACCAGGGAAGTAGAGTTCGACTGTCCCGACAACAGGAACAGGCTGTGGTGGTGGAGATAGACCCATTGCATGCCTGTGCAATCTCAACACCGTCGGCGCAGGATGCCATTCGACATCGACTGGGGCGACATGGAGTCGGGTCGGTCCAGATTATACTTGCGCAAAAGAGTCGCGTGGTGGCTGTCTAGCCGGTTTTGGCTGTAGGCTGTACCCCCTTGTGTTTTCTGGGGAGCGCTGCTTTTTTCTTTGACAAAGGGGCTATTTTCTATTTTAGTCCGGCGTATAGCAATGCTGTAGCGAAGCGAGAAGCGCTACAGTGCAAGATTCACCCATGAGGGAGGGAAGAATGAACAAAAAAGAATTGGTCGATGTCATGGCGGATGCCGCCGGCATTAGTAAGGCTGAAGCGGAGAAGGCACTCAATGGTATGTTGATGGCGGTATCCGATGCCTTGGCAAAAGGCGACAAGGTAACCTTGGTTGGTTTCGGTACCTTTTCAACGGTGCAGCGCAGTGAACGTCAGGCGAAAAACCCGCGTACCGGTGCTCCTATTTCTATTCCGGCTAAAACTGTTGCCAAATTTAAGCCAGGTAGTAAGCTTGCAGAGGCGGTCAACTAATTGTATTCTTTTTGGACTGCACAAGAAAGTTCAACAGCTGGCCTTGAGGTCAGCTGTTTTTTTATCCCCAGTAACGAGATATGCAGTAAACAAAGTCTGTATTCCATTGCACCATAGACAAGATGCACAGGCTAATCGTTTTGTTTGCAGTATGGGGTGAATTTAAAATATGCTGGACATACCTGGGAACATGTGTTAAACGAACAGGTTACAGAGTGTTTCTTTGTATTGTCTTGTATTTGTTCAGGCATAACAAGGGATTACAATCATAATCGTAGGTTTTTCGCAGTCTGCCGGAATTTGACTGTTGAGATTGTAGGACTGCCTTGGCAGCGCATACGCTAAAAGAAAAATTACCGTCGGGAAGTGGCTCAGTCTGGTAGAGCACAGCGTTCGGGACGCTGGGGTCGGAGGTTCAAATCCTCTCTTCCCGACCAATAGAGACAATACACTTCACTTCCTGATTTTGTTGTCTACTGGCGGAATGCTCCGCACTTTTCACTCTGTTACCACATAGTCTGTAGACTTATATAGACTTATATTCTGTATATATAACCATGGTCAAAATTGGCAGAAATCACCCGTGCCCATGTGGGTCAGGTAAAAAATACAAGCACTGTTGTCTAACAGCTGAACAGTTTGCCAAACCCGCTGTGCAGGCGCAGGATGCACCTACCATTGTTCCCACACTGAAAGCTGAAATCGCAAAATTACAGCAAACCGCTCAACGCAAAGAAGCAAAATTTTGGGAACTTGGAGTCTTTCTGTTTTTCAGCACCACAGCAGGTGATGCTTGGCTTCTGGAAATCACAGAGACAGATGCTGCGCAGGTGGCTCGGAATGGAGAAGCCATTGAGCTACCCATCGAAGAAAACGAGCAGACCATTGCCATCAACTGGAGCCATACCTTCAAGCTGCAAGACAAGCAGTTTGTACTCACCAGTTACGAAAATAATCAGGAAAACATACTGCCTGCGGCCCCTTCCCAACAGATTCATGCCGCTATCCGCCGTATCCGCAAGCGCTACGATCAAGCCCTGTTGGACCAGGTACACCTGCCCCAAGGCGCAACACCTGACGCCTGACAACCATCTCTTACCATTTCGACACTGCTCAACTGCCTGGCTGCTGTGCTAATCAGCAGCCAATAAGTCTTATCCACCACCAGGCTCAACAGAGCAAACATTCAAACCTTTTTGCAGCTACGCCGGGTTGCACCTTTTCCCCAGGGAAAGGTGAACGCAATACTGTCTTGCTGTACTACGGCTCGCAGGCCATTGCGCAGATGCAGTTCCTTGCCGGGCGTACCAGTTGCGGCCAGTTGCAACAGAGCCATGATGTGTCTGTAGCTGGCTTGGCTCTGGGAAGTGTAGAGCAGGCGCTCCAGTACCCTGCGCTGCAGGGCAGGGGCTAGATCAGTAAAGACCGGCAAAGCCAGGTGCCACACCGGCTGACTGATGCCATTTGCCTTAATCATTACTTGGCTGCTGATGCACCTATGCCAGGCCTGTTCCTGCAGGCTTTCCAACAGTGCCTCATCTTCGCCGAGATTGGCGGCACATTTGAGCAGGGCCGAGCGGATACCCGCATCATACTCCTGCTCCAAGAGAGGCAAGAGGTGGTGGCGAATACGATTGCGTAGGAAACGCAGCTCATCGTTGCTGGAATCATGGCAAAAGCTGAGCGAATTCTGTGCCAGATAAGCCAACAACTCCTTTTTGCGCACTCCCAAAACAGGGCGGATGCGCTTGCCGCTGTGCAGCCGCATACCGGCGAGTGCGCCACGGCTGCCTCCCCGGAGCAGGCGCAGCAATAACTCCTCCACTTGGTCGTCTGCAGTGTGTGCAAGCGCCAGCCACTTTGCGGATATTTCTTGCCGAATGTGTTCCAAAGCTGAATAGCGGCAATCCCGGGCAGCATGTTCAAGGGAAAGTTTTCGCTGGGCCGCTACTGCGTGTACATCCACCTGTGAACACGTGCTGGCAACCTGCAGCTGTTTGCAGACTGCCTGTATCAAAGCCCATTCCTGTGGATTTTCATCGGGCCGCAAACCATGGTCGATATAGGCGGCTGTCAACTCCAGCGGTAGCCACGGCCGGATCGAGGCCAGCAGGTGGAGTAGGGCCATGGAGTCCGATCCGCCGGAAACCGCAATCAGGATGGAGTCACCTTGGCTCAGCCCGATATCCTCCAGCAAAACCCGGCGCAACTTGTAGGCCAGAGGATGCATGGTGTTTTCCCTATTCATTGATACACAAGGTAAAAAGGATTATATGGGCTATCAGGAAGTAAAACCTCCTTGTATAGAAAAGTTGAATTCCATGGAACAGCAACGCTATCTTGAAATCATGCGACGGCATTTGCAGGAATCCTATCTGCTGGACAGCGGCCAGGTGGCAGAAATTTTGCCCCGTTTTTTGGTCACGCTGTTTCAGTATATGCACAATCTTGAGATGTTGCAGCAGGCAGGCGATCCAGCGGCCCTTGGCAAGGCCAGCCATGCGGTGCGCGGGGCCCTGCTCAACTTGGGCCTGCTGGATCTTGCCGATTTTGCCCGCCAGGTGGAAGAGCATTGCGCTGATCCTTCCGGGCTGCCTGTTTGTTGTCACCTGCTCAAGGAGCTTAAACAACAGCTTAACTCGTTAAAAGAGCTGACAGACAAGGATTTGTTGCCATAGAACGCTTCACATAGAGACAGGATGCATTGGCCTGCCTCTATGTGAAGTAGTGTGGTTATCAGGCATTCACACTCTTGAACTCCGCAATTAAAGCCTGAATAGATGCCTTGGCATCGCCAAAGAACATGCGGGTATTTTCTTCGTAGAACAGAGCATTTTCAATACCGGCAAAGCCCGGGTTCATGGAGCGTTTCATCACGATAACTGTTTTGGCGCGGTATGTTTCGATAATGGGCATACCATAAATGGGGCTGCCCTGTTCATGCACTGCCGCCGGGTTGACCACGTCGTTGGCACCAATGACCACGCAGACATCCACCGAATCCATGCGTGGATTGATATCGTCCATCTCCACCAGTTGATCATAGGAGACATTGGCCTCGGCCAATAACACGTTCATGTGGCCAGGCATACGGCCTGCCACCGGATGGATGGCATAGACCACCTCCGTGCCATTGGCCTCAAGAATATCCCCCAATTCCCGTACCACATGCTGGGCCTGGGCAACGGCCAGGCCGTATCCTGGCACAAAGGCCACGCTGTCAGCCGCTTCCAGGATATAAAAAACGTCTTCCGCAGAGGCAGGCCGCACCTCGCCCTTGGGGCCTTCTCCACCAGCATCTTTGGCAATTGCCTTGCCAAAACCGGAAAAGAGCACGTTGGCTAGGGAGCGGTTCATGGCCTTGCACATGATTCGGGTGAGGATGATACCGCTTGCTCCCACCAGGGCACCGGCCACGATGAGGATGTTGTTGGACACCACAAAGCCGGCGGCGCAGGCGGCCAGCCCCGAATAGCTGTTCAACAGTGAAATCACCACCGGCATATCAGCACCACCAATGGGGATGGTGGAGGTGATGCCAATGGCCAGGGCCACCAGAAGCACGGCCAAAAAGAGCAGATAACCCAATGGTGGTGCAGGTGAAAGGATGAAGAAAAGGGCAGCGAGCAGGGCCAGGGCAAATGCAGCTGCATTGATCAGGTGTTGCCCCTGAAAGATCACCGGTTTCTGCGAAATTTTGCCGCTGAGCTTGCCCCAGGCCACCATGGAACCAGTAAAGGTGATACTACCGATAAATACGGAAAGCACAGTAACCAGTGCAATGAAGGCGCTCAGCTGCTGAACCTGGTGGTATTCACTCCAGGCCAACAGCATGCTGGCCAAACCACCAAACCCATTAAACAGTGCCACCATTTCTGGCATGGCGGTCATCTTGACCCGGTAGGCACCAATGAGCCCGGCTACAGAACCAACGAGTATGCCCAAGACAACCCAGTGATAGGCAATGCCTGCTGCCAACAGGGTAACGACAATGGCCAACAGCATGCCCACACCGGAGAGCAGATTACCCCGCCGGGCTGTGGCCGGCGAGCTGAGCATCTTTAGGCCAAAAATAAACAGTGCCGCTGACACCACATAGGCGAAGTTGATCTCAACTTGTCCCAGATTCATGCCGCATCCCCCTTGTCCTTCTTTTTGAACATGGCCAGCATGCGGTCAGTGACCGCATATCCGCCTGTCACGTTGATGGTGGCAAAGACCACCGCCAAAAAGGCCAGGAAAACAGTCAGCCCATGATATGATGTTTGCAGGGAGGCCAGGGCACCAATCAGGGTGATGCCGGAGATGGCGTTGGAGCCACTCATCAGGGGGGTGTGCAAGGTGGAAGGCACCTTGGAGATCACCTCGAATCCCAGAAAAATGGAGAGTATAAAGATAAAGGTGAGAAAAACGGCGGTCATGGCAGCCTCACTTTTTCATAATGTTTTTATACATTTCACTAAACAGCGCCCCTTGGTGGGTGATGAGGGCACCTTTGATGATCTCGTCTTCCAGGTTGAGCTGAAACTGTTGTGTGTCTTTGTCCCAAAAATGGGTGATGAAGTTACCCAGGTTGGCAGAATACATCTCGCTGGCCGTGAGTGCCACCTTGCCGGGCAAATTGCCCCAGCCAATGATTTTTACCCCTGCAACCTCTACCACTTCGTCCAGAACCGAGCCTTCCACATTGCCACCGCTTTCCACGGCCATATCCACGATCACCGAGCCTGGCCGCATCTGGCTGATCATGGCCTGATCCACAATACGTGGTGCCTTGCGACCAAAGAGTTGGGCAGTGGTGATAACCAGATCAGCCTGGGCGCAGGCCTTGGCCATACCCTCCTTTTGCAGTTGCACCTGTTCAGGTGTCAGTTGGGTGGCATAGCCATCCTTGGTTTGGCCGGTTTCTCCCAAATCAATCTTGACAAACTTCGCCCCCAGCGATTTCACCTGTTCCTCCACCACTGGCCGGGTGTCAAAGGCCTCCACCCGCGCGCCAAGTCGTTTGGCCGTGGCAATGGCTTGCAAGCCAGCAACACCTACGCCAATGATGAACACCTTGGCTGGCTTGATAGTGCCGGCTGGAGTGGTCATCATGGGCAAAATTTTCTGCATCTCAGAGATGCCCAAGATCACGGAAACATAGCCGCCAAGATTGGCCTGCGAACTGAGCACATCCATTTTCTGGGCAATGGTGCTGCGGGGGATCATCTCCAGACTGATGGCACTGACCCCAGCATGCTGAAGCGCATCAACGAGTTCCAGCTCGTTGAAGGGATCAAGATAGCTCACATGGATGGCACCCTGGCGCATGAGCGCCACCTCTTCAAGTGGCGGCTTACGCAGGCGCAGAATGATATCCGCTTCACGCAAGAGCGTTTCCCGCGATGCCTCCACCCGGGCACCCACGGTGTTGTAGTGGTCGTCGGTGAAACGGCAACTGGCTCCTGTTTCTGCCTCTACAAGCAGTTCAGCGCCAAGTTTGACCAGTTTTTCCGCTGTGGCAGGTACCAGCGGTACTCTGGTTTCACCTGGATGTGTCTCTTTGAGCACAGCTATTTTCATTGAAGACTCCTTTGCTGCAAGGGAAAAGATCGAGTTTGTCTTGTATATGTGCGAACAAAAAATATAAAGAAATGCGTCAAGCCGCCAGCTTGATCATGGCATTTCTGGCCCATGGGTATGCGGTCCTTGGCAAGTCTCATCCTGGAGGCGTTGCAGGAGCCGAGTATGGATATTGTCAAAGCCACCGTTGGACAAAATAACCACCTTATCGCCGCTCTGGCACTGTGCTGCCAGATGGTCGATGATCTCATCGGTCGTGGCAAAATCCTGGGCATTTAAGCCTTGGGTGCGCAGGTCCTTGGCCAGACGTGCAGAGGAAAATTGTTCTGTTGCCGCAAACCCTTCTAGGGGTAGGGCCTGACGAATGAGTATTTGATCGGCCAGAGCAAAGGACTGGGCATAATCCTGTTGGAACACAGCCCGTCTGCTGGAGTTGGTGCGCGGTTCAAAGACCACCAGCAGGCGACTGTTGGGCCAGGTTTGCCGGAGCGCATCAAGTGTGGCCCGCACTGCTGTGGGGTGATGGGCAAAGTCATCGACCACGGTGATATTGCGGACAACACCGCGAATCTGCTGTCGCCTTTTTACCCCTTCAAAGCTGGCCATGGCCGGCAGGATGCGTGCCAGCGGAAAGCCTAAGTGGTGCAGCAGGGCAATCACTGCCAGGGCGTTCAAGCAGTTGTGCTGGCCAGGCATGGGGAGGTGGCAGCTGCCCTGCATTTCCCCTTGATAGGAAAAGCTGAACTCGCTGTGCAAATCCTGTGCGTGCACATCATGCAGTTGCCAAAGACAGTGTTCGCCCGTGCCATAGGAGATGAGCCTGCACTGCGCTGCTGTGAGCAACTTCCTAAGCACCGGATCATCTCCATTGGCGATCAGGGCGCCATCAGGGGGGATACGGCCAAAGAATTCTGCAAAGGTGCGCTCAATGCTGGCCAGGTCGGGAAAAATATCGGCGTGATCAAATTCCACCGAGGTGCAGATGGCACATTGTGGACGATAGTGGTGGAATTTGGATACTTTGTTGAAGAAAGCGGTGTCGTATTCGTCGCCCTCCACCACAAAATAGCGGCTGTCATTGACATTATAGTTGCGGCCAAAGGCCTCGACAATGCCACCGATCATGAAGCCAGGGGCCTCACCCATGCGCAACAGAGTAGAGGCCAGCAGCGAGGCAGTGGTGGTCTTGCCATGGGTACCGCTGACCACCAGCGGCATCTTGCCTTGAAGAAAAAAGTGGGCAAGGGCCTGGGGCATGGAAAGATAGGGGAGACCCAGGCGGGCAGTTGCGATTGCCTCGGGGTTTGTCGCCCGCACCACGTTGCCGATAAGTACCAAATCTGGCCTGGGATGCAGGTGCTCGGCGCGGAAGCCCTGCTGCACCGGGATGTGCTGAGCAGCCAGAAAATCAGACATGGGCGGGTAGATGTTTTGGTCTGATCCGCTAACCAAAAATCCGCGTTCCTTAAGCATACCGGCCAGTGCGGCCATGGCTGTGCCGCAGATACCGATCAAATGAATATGCTCCGGTGCAGCCGGAGCTTGGTTGTTGACTGGGTCGAGACAGGCGCTGTTCACTTGGGCCGCACCGTGCGTTCGATGGTCTGATACACTCGGGTGAACGTTTCGTCAAAACCAGAGGGGGAGAGTTTGCCGACCTCAATGAACTTGACCACGATTTCCTTGGTCACCTTGAAGATGGTTTCGTTGCTGATGAGATCGGTATCTTTTTGATTGCGTGTTTCTTGAGTGGCCACCAATTTCCCCTTGTCAATAGCGTCAAAAAACCCCTGTTACTGGAAGAAGGCCAATTCTAGTCCGTTTGTAACAGGGGAGAACCTTGTGCGCACGGAAAAAACCTCGTCAGCATTTCCCGGGAAAGGTTTTTGTTCGTTCGTGTCTGCGTCCAGTTTTTCAGGCACTGGGCTCAATTTTTTGCCAGCTTGCTGTAATCCAGAATGTTGGCAAAAAGAATCATCTCTTCGCGGCTGACATGGCGTCCCTTGATAAACACCACAAAACGCGAATTAGCGGCAATATAGATTTCACCGTTCTGGCTGTCGTCATCATATTTCACAATTGCCTTGTTACCTTTAACCGTTTCCAGCTTGCCACCGCCTGCACCGGCAAAAACCGCATTACTGGTCATCATCAAGACAGATTGCAAAACCGGTGAATCCGCCATGATTTCCATCTGCACCCTTGCCTGATCCTTGGTGTAGACACGGCTGATGGTAATACCACCTCCCAGTACCTCGGCACCAATGGCTTGGGAACTTGCCTCTTCGGCCAGCCAGCCAGGAGGTGCATCAGGCAGGATAGTCTTCATTTGCTCGCTTTTCTTTTGCAACACCAACTGGGAGGCATAGTTCAGGTTAGAGGCAGCAGCGGTATAATCGCCTTTCTCATACTGCTTCATGGCCTCCTTGATGGTGCTGAGTACACTGTCTTCGGCCTGCACGGAGGGAGGAGTACCATACAGCAACACAGCAGCCATGCAGCAGCCGAGGGAAAAAGCCGACCATGTGTATATACGACGGAATATAGACATAATGTTTTGGATGATAAACCAGGAGTGGCGCCGGATACCAACGCTCAGCGGATTTGGCTGGCAGCCAGCGTGATGGCCCATGTTTTTTGGGTGTGTCTATTTTGTACTGCGCCAATATACTCCAAGCAACCGGCTTGGCCAAGGGGATTTGTGCCGGCCGTTGCAGGGCAGGGGAGTACGGTGCAAAGCGGTTCGTCAGGGGAAAGACGGATAGACAGGCTGCAGACGGCAAAGTGAAGTGCCAAAAGAGATACGGCTGTAGTGCAGGCAGTGCCCAACAACACTGTTCCACTACAGCCGGAAAGGATTCCTGTCTCCCTTGGGTTTGCACAGCACCATGGGTATTGCCATGAATATTGTTGTTATTTTGTTATTATTCCATCACTGCAAGCAGACCAACGTCGATACCGGAGAAGTTGTTGTCAACACCCATTTCATCAAGGATTTGCGAAATCTGACCTCGATGGTGTACGCCATGGGTCCAGGCAGTGCTCAGCAGATAATGCAGCGGCACTGTGGCAGGCTTGCCGCCAAACCATTCTACAGCCACTGGTTTGTGCAGATCTTCACCATTAAGTGTTTCGATCAGATCAATCAGTCAGCATCAATAGGCAACGGTGAAGCGCCTGCGAATATGGGCGGGTTGTTCCAGTTCGTTGAGCATGGCAACAGCATAGTCGGCAGTCGAAATCCTGCTCTGTCCCTTTGCGTCCTGCAGGAGTTGATCTGTTCCCAGGCGGAAAATTCCTGTTCTTTCTCCAGGGAAAATTTCAGCGGCAGGGGAGAGCATGGTCCAGTCCAAGCCCTTTTCCTCCCGTAGCAGGCGTAAAGCAGTGTAGGCCCCCTGTGCCGTGGGTTGGTACTCCTTGGGAAAGGTGTCTGTATCCAGGAGAAGCTTGCCCGGTGCCACTTCAAGCGAACCCGCGCCACCCACTACCAACAGACGCGACACGCCTGCCTCTTTGCTTGCGTTGATTATAGAGCGAATACCCTGTTCGTAGTATTCCTGCACATTGGGTTGGGCGTGGCCGCTGAATGCACTTAGTATCGCATCATGTTCGCGTAGTATTTCGGCCAGTTTTTGGGTGTCAAACACGTCGCAGGCTAAGATTTGTAAGTGCGCGTGCGGTGTTAACTTTTCCGGTCTGGTGACCACTGCACTCAGATTGTGGCCACGTTCCAGGGCTTCGTGCAAAAGGGCAGAGCCAATAAAGCCGCTCGCCCCAATCAAAGCTATTTTCATGAGTTTTCTCCTGAGATGAAGAGCAATTGTGTAGACTGCTTGAAGGCAGCGTATGATTTCTGTATTTTGTATCCTGCCATGTGTATTGGCAAGTATGCACTTTTTTAGCACATACTGTCAAAAAAGATACTTTTGTGTTTTTACGGAGGATTTGTGTTTAAAAAAAGTCCATGCGCGGTGACGACAACCTTATCGGTTATTGGTGGCAAGTGGAAACCAGTAATTTTACATTGCTTGCGCAATAAGGTCTTGCGTTTTGGGGAATTAATGCGAATGATTCCTGGTATCACCCAGAAAATGCTGGCCCAGCAACTCAGGGAACTGGAAGGCGATGGTATTGTTCATCGGAAGGTGTATGCCGAAGTGCCACCCCGGGTGGAGTATCGAATAAGCGAATACGGTACCAGCCTCTTTCCCATTCTTGATGCCATGGAGGCCTGGGGCAGACAACATCAGTAGGAGGATACAGGATGGCGCAGATTATTGTACGGCAAAAGGGGAGCCTGACACAGTGCACCCGCAACTGGCCGCTTTTTTACATGAACGATTTTTCCCGTTTTGGACTTTTGGTGGATGATCTGAGTCGGGTAGACAGACTCCTGGCTAAAGCGGGCTATCAGTTAGAAACTGGTGAGTGTGAATTGTATATTGCTGCCGAAGGTGATGTGCCGGCACAAATTCAACAAGTTGTGAGCCTGTTGCAGGGCCAGGGCTTGGATGTGGCTACGGCGGATTTAATCAGTTGTGTATATCAGGGGTGATGAGCAAAGCCCTGCCCGTGCGGCAGGATAGATCCTGATACAAGATAAAAAATCCCCGGTTAGCGGTTAGTAGCCGGGGATTCTTGTTTGTGTGTAAAGATAGAGTTTAGAGTGTTCTACAAAAACTTGTTATTTTTCCCGGGCATAGGGCCAAGCCATGATGCCGCCTTCCATGACCCGCACATTGGTATACCCATTGGCCTGGAGCACGCGGGCCGATTCATAGCCGCGCATGGAAATCTTGCAAAAGCAGACAATGGGTGTGGCCTTATCCTGGGGCAGTTCTGCCAGGCGGGAGCGCAGGGCACCAATGGGTAGCAACTTTTCGCCGATACCCAGGCGCATCTCTGCAAACTCCTGCGGGCTACGACCATCCAGAAAGTGCACATTCTCACTTTTTTGAACCATTTCCCAAACATCTTGAGCGCTGATACCGGTGAACAACCCGGCCAGTTTGTTCTGCATCACATGCGCTGCTGCGATAAAATGGTCAATGGCCAGGGAAAAGGGTGGCGCGTAGGGCAAGTCGCTGTTGACCAGTTCTGTCACCGTCAGCTTGCCCTGAATAGCCATGGCTGCTGTGGCGATTTGCCGGCTGACATCACCGGGGCCGACGCACTGATAACCAATGATGCGCTGGTCGGCATCCACTAGTAATTTCGAGATAAGCAGTTTGGCCCCCATGAAACCTGGCTTGTCCGGGCTGGCATGCATCACTGCGGTATAGCCCTGTATACCGGCCTTTTGTGCCATTTTTTCCGACATGCCTGTAGAGCCCGCCTGAAAAGCGAAAACCTTGCAGATACCTGAATGGATCGTGCCCGGAAAGGTGGCGTGATTACCAAGGGCCGCATTTTCTCCGGCCACCCGTCCTTCCAGGTTGGCCAGATCACCCATGGGTGCAAAAACAGGTTTGCCAGTCAAACGACTGGGAATCTCCACGCAGTCGCCGGCAGCATAAATATCTGAATGGGAGCTTTGCATGAACTCGTTGACGCGAATGCCGCCAAAATCTCCCAATTCAAGGCCGGCGTTTTTCGCCAGTGCCGTGTTGGGCCGTACCCCCACGGCCAGCACCACCGCACCACAGTCAATCTCCCGACCATCCTGCAGGCGTGCGCCGCATACCGCCCCCTTATCCGTGAGAAATTCCTGCACAGCCACACCGCAGATCACCTCAACGCCCTGGGAATGCATGTGCTGTTCCACCAGTTTGGCCAACTGCCAATCAAGAAAAGGCAGTATCTGGTCGAGTGCTTCCACCAAAGTGACCTGAATACCAGAATGCTGCAGCGCTTCACAAACCTCCACTCCGATCAAACCACCGCCGACCACCAGCACCCGCTGTACTTTTTTCTCATCGCGGAGACGACGCAGGTAGTCGGTGTCAGCCATGGAGGTGAGGGTAGTGATACCCGAGGCTTCTCGACCGGTAATGGGCGGAATGTTTGCATGTGCACCCATGGCCAGAATAAGCCGATCATAGGGAATCTCACGTTCACTGTCTCCTTGTACAGAGCGGCAGTGCACGATTTTCTTATCGATGTCAATGCTGGTCGCCTCAGTATTGATCAGAGCAGTAATGCCTTTGTCGTTGCGGAAATAGGTGGCATCGCGCACCACTCCCGTGGGTGCGCTGATCAAAGCTGCCCGATTATCGAAAACACCACCCACATAGTACGGATACCCGCAAGTGGCCATGGAAAGATCCGGATCTTTTTGAATGATGGTCACCTCTGCAGACTCATCCATTCTTTTTGCCCTTGCTGCTGCCTTGGCCCCTGCGGCAGAACCGCCAATCACCACAATTTTATTCATGACTGTGCACCTTTTTAAGTTATATGATATAGTGTCTTGGGTAGAGCATGCACATTCACGCACCATGGCTACCCATTGTATCTAGATCAAGCCTTGTTGCGTGTATTATGTTTTTCAAAATTTTTTACAGAAAAAATATTGCAATTGTGTATGCACTCCTTATAATGTAACACATAATGAAGCGGGCAACATTTTTTTGTTCGATGTACGAATATCGGACAAAAAAGATGCTCGCTTGTAACCTGATCAAGGAGGAACACATGAATAGGACTAATCAGGAATTGGAACAAAACAATCAAACCGCTTCCCGGCAGGGCCAGACAAACCAGCCAGGTATGGGCAAAGGGCGAGGTCCTTGCGGCCAGGGTTTGCGGCAAGGCCAGGGGCAGGGCAGAGGAATGGGCCGTAATCGCTGCAGTCGCGGGCGTGGCAGAGGCACTGCAGGCAAGGGCGGACTCAGAGGGTAGAGACCGAGATGCTGCGTATTGTTTTTGCGGCCAAAAATTATTCTGGTTTTGTCTCCCTGGTGGACCGGTTGCGGCAGGAGCCCAAAACCGAATTGATTCCAGTGAGTTCAGCCTCTGCTGCTTTGCAAACCCTTGCAGAAAAGAACGTGCAGTTGCTTATTGCCGCGGAGCTTCTGGAAGATAGCTCGGGTGTTGCCTGTGTGCGTCAGGTGGCCACACAATTTCCCCTAGTGCACACAGCCCTGTGCAGTGCTCTTACACCCGAAGATTTCCATGAATTCACCGAAGGGCTTGGGGTGCTCATGCAGTTGCCACTCCAACCAGGCCACAGCGATGCAGAGCAAATTTTGCAGCGCATGGCATATATCGGTGGCTTGCTGGACAATACCGCAGCAAAGACACCAAACCAGTAGTTGAAAAATCATGAAGCTTTGCATAGCGAGTGGGAAGGGCGGCACCGGCAAAACCACCATAGCCGTCAACTTGGCCTTGGCCTTGGGAGAGCGGGCAGAACTGTTGGATTGCGATGTGGAAGAGCCCAACGCGCATATCTTTCTCCGACCAGAAATAACCGACACCAAGGAAATTGATACCCCAATACCCTTGGTTGATTTGTCCTTGTGCACGTTTTGTGGTCAATGCGCGCAGATTTGCCGCTTCAGCGCCATCACCGTGGTGGCGAAGAAGGTGCTGATCTTTCAGGATTTGTGCCACAGCTGTGGCGGCTGCACCTTGGTTTGCCCAACCGGGGCGCTCAGTGAAGGCAAACGGCAGCTCGGCGAGGTCAGTACAGGCCACAAAAATGGCCTCTCATTTCTTTCCGGCCGCATGCGCATCGGCGAAACCATGGCCCCGCCGCTTATCCGGCAGGTGCGCGCCCAGGCCGACTCGCGCAAAATCACCATCATTGATGCACCACCCGGGACCTCCTGTCCGGTGATTGCCGCCATGAGTGGGGTTGATTGTATAGTGCTGGTGACCGAACCAACGCCCTTTGGTTTGCATGATCTCAAGCTGGCAGTGGAGGCAGTGCGGCTCCTGGGTATTCCCTGTGGTTTGGTCATCAACCGGGCAGATATTGGTACAGACGAGGTGTATAGGTATGCCCAGCAGGAAAATCTGCCGGTTTTGCTCAGCATTCCCTTTGATCGCCGGATTGCAGAACTCTATTCCGAGGGGAAACCACTGATTGAGGCCTTGCCGGTATGGAGGGAGACCTTTTTACAACTCTATGAAGATATTGACCAGCTGACGCAGGCGCATAAGGAGAAGGTGCATGCATGAGATAGTCATCATCAGCGGCAAGGGGGGTACGGGTAAAACCACGCTCACCGCTGCCTTTTGTGCCTTGGCTGCTGATGCAGTTTTTTGTGATGCCGATGTGGATGCCGCCGACCTGCATCTGTTGCTTCAGCCCACCATCAAAGAGCAGCATGAGTTTATTGGTGGCTCTAAAGCAGTTATTGTGGCAGAGCGCTGCAACCAGTGCGGCGTTTGCAGGGAGTTGTGCCGCTTTGCAGCCATCAGCACAGAACTGATGGTCGATCAGATTCTTTGTGAAGGTTGCGGTGTTTGTGTGGATCTCTGTCCGGAAAGAGCCATTGATTTTCCGGAACAAGTGTGTGGTCACTGGTTCCATTCCGACACCCGGTTTGGCCCATTGGTGCATGCTCGCCTGGGTATTGCTGAAGAAAATTCCGGCAGGCTGGTGCATCTGGTCCGCAAGGAGGCCATGCAACTGGCTGAAGAGGAAAACAAAAAATTGATCATCACTGATGGCCCGCCAGGCATCGGTTGTCCGGTGATTGCCGCCATAGGCGGGGCATCCCTGCTACTGGTCGTGGTGGAGCCCACCCTTTCAGGCAGACATGATTTGGAGCGGGTGCTGGATTTGGCTGCTCATTTCAAGGTGCCGGCCAGGCTGCTCATCAACAAGTACGATTTGAATGCCGATATGGCGCAAACAATCGAAGCAGCTGCCAGTGAGCGCGGCGCGCTTTGTATTGGTCGCATCCCCTTTGACCCTGTGTTCACCAGGGCCATGGTTCAGGGGCAGACCATTTTTGAATATGCCGGTGCAGAGGAGCACCAGCAGGAACTGCGCATTATCTGGACAAGAGTTTTGGCGGCACTGCCCAAGGACAGCGAGCAGTGCTTGACGTTGAAGATGTATACTTGAGAAAAGGAGTAGTTATGGCTGTAGTACGTGTGGCAATTCCTTCGCAGGGCGAAGGTGGTTTGGATGGTGTGCGGGCGGGCCATTTCGGCCACTGCGATGTTTTTACCTGTATTGACATTGAAGATGGCCAAATCGGCGCTGTGCGGATTGTGGCCAACAAGGAGCATGTGCAGGGAGGCTGCATGGTCCCGGTGCAGCTCTTGGTTCAGGAGAAAGTGAATGCCATTGTGGTTGGTGGCATTGGCATGCGACCGCTGATGGGCTTCAAACAAATGGGCATTGCAGTGTACCACGAGGCTGAGCAGCCGGCGATACGCCCGGTTGTGGAAGATTTTGCCGCTAGCAAACTGGCGCTCATTACCGATCAGCAGGTATGTGGTGGTGGCGGCCGTTAAGCCGGGGAGGTAAACCATGAAACTTGCCGTAACAGCCAAAGGGCCGGAACTCGATAGCGAGGTGGATCCACGCTTTGGTCGGGCAAAATATATTGTCCTGGTTGATGAGGATACGTTGGCCTTTGAGGCGGTGGATAACAGTGCCAATGCCAATGCCTTCAAGGGTGCGGGCATCCAGGCTGCCACCATGATCAGTGACAAAGGGGCCCAGGCCTTGCTGACCGGTTATTGCGGACCCAAGGCCTTTCAAATTCTTGAAGCTGCCGGTATCAAAGTGGCTGCAGAGGTCAGTGGTACAGTACGGGAAGCCGTGGCTGCGCACCGTGCAGGAAAGCTTGCCTATACCGATAGTGCCAATGTTGAGGCCCACTGGTAACTTTAATTCTATTTTAAAGCGTTTTTGCGCTGCGGCTTTAATGACAATTGGTCCGCTGCATCAGATCAATAGATTGTAACTAAAAATTACGAAACGAAACAGGCTGTCCGGAATTCCCGACAGCCTGTTTCGTTTACGGTGCGTTGTTGCGCAATGTATTTGTTTTACAGCAGATAGGGATCATCCATCGGTTCAGAAAAAGCCTTGGGGCCACTGTTGGTATCAATGCCCATATCGCAGCATTCTTTTGGCGGCTTCTTGCTGATATCTATTGAAGCTTTGTCAAGTTCCGGGTGCTTGAGGTTTGCCTCGTAGTTGGCCTCGCGCGAGGTGCGCTGTGGCAGGTTGAGATCCACATCCTTGATATCAATTTCAAGCGCCTTGGCCAGACCCTCGCCATAGGCAGGATCTGCCTGATAGCAGTGGTTGATCCAGCGGTGTTTGATCTGCAGGGTGGCATCGCCCATATTGCGGGCAGTGTTTTCAAAAAGCACCTGCTGCTGATCTGCAGTCATGGCCCGGAAGAGTTTGCCTGGCTGGCTGTAGTAGTCGTGGTCATCCTCGCGGAAATCGTAGCGGTAGATGTCGCCATCAGTCTTTTCCGGCGGTTGCAAATGGTTGATGTGATCGTCCCAGTTGCCGTAGCTGTTGGGTTCATAGTGGTTTTCGCTGCCTGCGTTGCCATCCACCCGCATCTGGCCGTCGCGGTGATAGCTGTGCGGGCACTTGACCCCGCGCGGCGCATTCACCGGAATTTGATGGTGGTTCACACCTAGGCGGTAGCGCTGCGCATCGCCGTAGGAGAACAGGCGGCCCTGGAGCATGCGGTCTGGAGAAAAACTGATGCCCGGTACCACATTGGCCGGGTTAAAGGCAGCCTGCTCCACCTCAGCAAAGTAGTTGGCCGGGTTGCGGTTCAATTCGAACTCACCCACTTGGATAAGCGGATATTCGTCTTTATACCACACCTTGGTCAGGTCAAAGGGGTTGTAGGGCATGGCCTTGGCCTGTTCTTCGCTCATCACCTGGATGTACATCTTCCACTTGGGAAACTGCCCCTTTTCAATGGCCGTGTAGAGGTCGCGCTGATGGCTTTCGCGGTCACTGCCCACCACCCTGGCAGCCTCCTGATCAGTGAGATTGAGGATGCCCTGCTGGGAACGAAAGTGGAATTTTACCCAGACCCGCTTGTTGTCGGCATTGATCATACTGTAGGCGTGGCTGCTGAAGCCGTGCATGAAGCGGTAGGAAGAGGGGATGCCCCGGTCACTCATAATGATGGTCACCTGGTGTAGCGTTTCCGGCAGGGAACTCCAAAAGTCCCAGTTGTTGTTGGGGCTGCGCAGATTGGTGCGCGGGTCGCGCTTGACTGCGTGGTTCAGGTCCGGAAATTTGAGCGGATCACGGAAAAAGAAGACCGGCGTATTGTTGCCGACCATGTCCCAGTTGCCTTCCTCGGTGTAGAACTTGAGAGCAAAGCCGCGGATGTCGCGCTCGGCATCGGCAGCACCGCGCTCACCGGCCACAGTGGAAAAACGGGCGAACATTTCTGTTTTTTTGCCAATTTCAGAAAATATTTTTGCCTTGCTGTACTGGGTAATGTCATGGGTAACGGTGAACACCCCATGCGCACCCGAACCTTTGGCATGCATGCGCCGCTCCGGAATGACCTCGCGGTCAAAATGGGCCAGTTTTTCCAGAAACCACACATCCTGCAGGAGCATGGGCCCACGCGGACCAACGGTCATGGAATCCTGGTTACTCTCCACCGGTGCGCCTGCGGCGGAAGTCATTTTGGGTTCTGCACCCTTGGTGTCGTTTTTGCTGGGTAATGGTTCGCCAAGGCCGTTTTTGTCCATGGGACACTGCATTTTTTCCATTTTCGCCTCCTGGATGGTGTTTGAGATAATGCGAGGGCCGCTTATACCCGAAATGGTATAACTGCCGTTTGCAGCCACGCACATTGACTTACCTGCAGCGAATATAAGGAATGGGAAACCAAGTGTCAATTGTAATTGATAATTATTATTATATAGGTAAAGGTGTATTTGTACGCGAAATACTGGCCAATTCAATTTAAACGGGATATTATTTGTGCCGCCCCTTACTTTGCCCACAGCTTTTCTGTCCACCTGTTCTGACTCTTGGTGGTTCTGCCGTCAATTTTTTCCAGTTTTTCTTTTGTTTTCCAGCCTACACCACCGCTTTTCTTGCTGGTACTTTATTTTTGGCCAAACACCCCTTTTGTTAAAAGGAAACATAGAGAAAAAAAAGGGTTCTGCCATCAGCAGAACCCCTTATTCCAATTCCAGAGCAAAGCGCTATCTGTGCTAGTTTTGGAAAATGCTCGCAGGATGCACGTTAAAGTGCGCCTACGTTGCCTTCCCTTAGCCGACTTGATTTCATCCTATATTTAAAATTGGAATTTCAAAGAGAAGAAAGAAGCTAGTTTTGTTTACTGCCTGGCCACATTAGCGGCAGACGGCCCCTTGGGCCCGTCAACCACGTTAAAGCTGACCCGCTCCCCTTCACTGAGTGATTTAAAGCCATGGCCTTGGATCGCTGAATGATGCACAAAGACATCCTGGCCATCATCACGGGCGATAAATCCAAAACCTTTTGCATCATTAAACCACTTAACTGTTCCATTCATCATTTTGCTGTACCTTGTGTGCAAATGCGCCTTGGGCGCGTGAGTGTACTATCCGTCTTCGCCATGAAGACGGATTTCTTGAGCACGGCTTGCGCTCAATATTATTAAATTCAACGTTTTGTTTGGGCTGCTACGCTGCCAGAGCGCCGGTTACTGCCGGGCTTGTGCCTGCCTGCGTGTTCTGTATTTCCTGAAGTTCTTGGCCGGAAGCTGCTCTTGCCGCTCCTGCCTGTTTTTCCAGAAGGGCCTGCATGACCGGCGTGTCTTGCATGGTGAGGCCGATCGCGGTTTGGCTCGGGGCTCTCATCTCGGCCTGCGTCGCCGGCAATAAGTACACCGGTCTCACAGCGCTGCATGGTCCTGGGCAGGCTTCGCTCGATGCGTTTGACCAGGTAGATATCCTCACTGGTGGCAAAGCTCACTGCCTCGCCGCTCAGGCTGGCGCGGCCGGTGCGGCCGGTGCGATGGATGTAGGCCTCGGTGGTATCCGGCATGTCGTAGTTGATCACATGGGAAATCCCGGCAATATCAATGCCCCGGGCAGCGATATCTGTTGCCACCAGCACCTTGAACCTGCCGCTCTTGAAGCCGTCCACAGCCTGTTTACGCATGTTCTGGGAAAGATTGCCCTGCAAGGAAGTGGCATCAAAACCGGCATGCGCCAGTTTGGCTGCCAGGCTTTTGGCCTTGTGCTTGGTGCGGGTGAAAACCAGGGCCGACAGCATAGCTTCGTCGCGCAAAAGCTGCATGAGAAGCGGTGTTTTTTCGGTTTGCTTAAGGGCATAGAGGCGATGGGAAATGGCCTCCACCGAGCGATTCGGGCTGATCTGCACCCGCACTGGTTCCTGCAGAATTTCCTCTGCCAGTGTACTGATACCATCCGGCATGGTGGCAGAGAACAGGAGGGTCTGTTTCTTGAGCGGCAATTGCCGGATAATGCGCTGCAGATCCGGCAAAAAGCCCTGGTCGAACATGTGATCTGCCTCGTCGAGCACCAGGCATTTCACCTGTTTGAGGCTGATGGCGCGATCATGCATGATGTCGAGCATGCGGCCCGGGCAGGCAACAATAATATCAACCCCGCGCTTGATGCGCTCGATCTGGGCCTGTTTGCTCACCCCGCCATAGATGGCCAGAACGCGCAGATGCGTGCCCTGGATGATGCTGCTGGTAAAGGCGGTGATCTGCTCGGCCAGTTCCCTAGTCGGCGCAAGTACCAAGGCGCGCGGCTCTTTGGCTTTTGCCTGGATAAGCGTGTGCAGAAGCGGCAACATGTAGGCCGCTGTCTTGCCGGTGCCGGTTTGGGCCAGACCGATAACGTCCCGACCTGCCAAAACAGGCGGAATGGCTTGTGTCTGAATGGGGGTGGCCTCGGTAAAGCCACAGCGTTGGATTGCCGATGCAATCCGGTGGTGTAAAGAAAAGTTCGAAAATTTCACAGATGTCCTTATTGCAGTGCCACATTGCCGGCCTTGCATGGATGCATGCAATGGTCTGTGCCGGTTTGGACTACTGCTTGAAAAGTAAATGATGCAGGAAAGACGGTGGCTGCACAAAGGGCTAGGCATACAAGTATGCTTAGCGTCTATTTTGGCCCCGTTTCTTTTGAGGTTTCGCCTCGCTGCAGACCAGCTCCCGATGCCTATATTCCTTGCCGTTCAGGCCTTCCATAACTTTATGGCCCATGGAACGGTTCAGCATTTCAACAAAAGCAAAACCCTTTGGTTGACCGCTAAAAGGATCCCGTACGAGTTTGACGCTGACAACCTCGCCAAAACCGGAGCAGAGTAGGGATAGATCAGATTCAGAGATAATGTATGGCAGGTTACCGATAAAAAGTTTCATGCCTTCCCCCCCTCCCTTTGCGGTGGAGTTTGTTTTCAGCATGAACTTTTCAGGTATCAAGGGATAAACCAGTTAGCACTGGATATCGAAAAAGAAAATGCTATGAGTTACTGAACAAAACATATTACTCACACGAGAAAGAAAAGGCAAGGGATAATTGTGAAGCTCCTTGTTTACCAAGTGATATTTGTAGACGGATACATTTTTAAAGTTGTGATTTGAATGGTAAAAATATTTTTTCGAGAACTTTTTGCCTGAACGGTCGTTTGTGCCACATGGCATAGTCGTAGTGGCGGCAGCGCTCTATATCCTGCTCAAAAATCCTGGTCATGGCCTTGGCAAAATTAGTGTCATAGATATTTAAGCTGGCTTCATCGTTCAGATGGAAGGAACGCATATCAAAGTTGGTGGAGCCCACCGAGACCATGCGCTGATCGATGATCAGCATCTTGTTGTGCATCATGGTAGGTTTAAAGGTGTGGATTTCCACTCCTTTTTTTAAAAAATCCCCCCAGAGCGCCTTGGAGACAAAGCGGACCATTTGCTGATCGATATGTTTACCCGGTACCATGATGCGTACATGCACCCCGCGTTCCACTGCAGCCAGCAGGGCTTCGGTAATAAGTTCATCTGGAACAAAATAGGCTGCCTGCAGGTCAATGCTTTTTTCTGCCGCGGTAATGGCCAGCATGTACATGAGCTGCATGTTCTCGCTGCCACCAGCAGGCGAACTGATGAACATATGTGCTGAAATTTTGCCCTGTTCTTCCTGCGCAGGAAAAAAATCCTCACCGTGCAGAACTTCGCCCGTGGTCTTGATCCAGTTGTCGTTAAAGGCTGCCTGTACCTGGGATACCACTGGTCCTTCCATACGGAAGTGGATATCGCGCCAGTAGTCTTCGTTTTCAGCATTACCCAGCCACTGGTCAGCAATGCCAACGCCTCCGGTAAAGGCAATTTTACCGTCCACCACCAGGAGTTTTCGGTGGGTGCGGTTGTTGAGCCGGTTAAGATGGTACCAACGCAAGGGACGGTAACGGTGTACGTGCACCCCATTTTTTTCGATCAAATTCAATAGATCATCATCCATTTTCAAGCTACCAACCCAGTCTAG
Organism: Desulfobulbus sp.; assembly: GCA_040776885.1. Taxonomy (GTDB): domain Bacteria; phylum Desulfobacterota; class Desulfobulbia; order Desulfobulbales; family Desulfobulbaceae; genus Desulfobulbus. The sequence goes on from JAXGZR010000005.1 coordinate 116,578, forward strand.
CAGCACCTGTACACGTACCCCGGCCTGGGCGCGTTCAGCCAGAGCCTCGGCAAATTGCTTACCTATTTCACCTGTCCAGTAAATATAGGTTTCAAAGGTAATGGTTTTTTGAGCCGTGCGGATAGCCTCCAGCATGGATGGAAAGATTTCATCACCATTGTTCAGGCTTTCTACGCGATTGCCGGTCGTAATCGCTGGCCCAAGCATAACCCCCATTTCTCGGGAGAATTGTGGATCAGACATTCCGTAGAATCGGGCCAGTTTGCGCTGCAGTTTCTTCTCCGGCAGGGCAAAATTCATACCAATAAAGGTCAGCAGAATTGAGAGCAAAGCAGTGATGACAATTGTCCAGATCATAATCTCACCTTCCTATGAGCAGGTACGGCGTCGGTCAAACATGACGCTCCACAGTTGCATCATGCAGCGTTTTTTTATGAAATGTTTATGATGTACAGCGTATCATTATGCGTCTGGTGCGACAATACTCAACTTACCGTAGCAGAACACAAGGTAAGTGGTTTTGAACCCCTGTTTTGGAGCAAAACAGGGGCGTTGTGTTAAAAGATCTACTTGTTTTGTGTATAGGGCTGAAATTCCACCGGTACCCAGGAGTACTGCTCAGGTTCATCCATGCGCACATGGCCAATGCCTGGGAAGGGGAGGTGCATGCCAGCCACCAGCACCTTGTCGGTAGCCACCTTGTGCATAATGTTACGCCTTGTTTCCACAGCCATTGTTTGGTCAACATCAAAGGCAATGGCTGCACCAGGATGGGCAAACTGCACCGCATGCACGTGCACCACATCGCCCCAGATAAACAGGGTTTGGCCGTCTGATTCGATTTCATATGCAGTGTGGCCAGGAGTATGACCGTAGGCGGCAACAGGTTTGATGCCCGGCACCAATGCAGTTTCTTTTGAAAATGTCTGCCACTGTCCGTTGGAGAGATACGGCGTTGCAACTGCCTCTGCGGCTTTGAACATCGGCTGTCTGTTTGCCGGTGCTGCCTGGGCGTTATCCTTGCCAAGCCAGTAGTCACTTTCGCGTTTGGCTGTGAATACCTGCGCATTGGCAAAAACAGCCTTACCGTCAGCATCGATCAGCGCGCCGATATGATCCGGATGGAGGTGGGTAAGAAGGATGGTGTCCACCTGGGCAGGCGTATAGCCTGCTGCCTGCATGTTTTCCAACAGGTTGCCCAGGTTGGGGTTGAACGCCTTGGTCGCGCCCGCATCCACCAGCACCAGGTGGGTTCCAGTGTTGACGAGGTAAGCGTTGACAGTGCCCTCCATTGTAGGATAGGCAACAAACATACGCGCGGCCAGACGTTCAATTTCTGCCGCATCAATATTGCTCAGGAGTTGGGCATCCATTGCGATCGGGCCGTCATGCAATGCTGTAATTTCAAACTGGCCTAATTGAAGACGATAATACCCCGGCACTTGGGTCTGGATCATGGGTGCCTGCGCATACGTGGGCGGTGCAAGGCATCCAAAGACAAACATGGCCAGAACAAAAATAACTTGGCGAATCACGGTACACCTCCTCAAACTGTAGTTTTTTTGATGAAAACATCCCCAACTAACGGTCTTCACAGGCGCGGCACGCACTGATGTATACTGTTGAATGTACACATTGATTTACTGAGAAGAAAGGTTTGTTTGGAGAAACACGATCAAACATTTTCAAACATTTGTTTGAAGTGGTTGCTAGGAACAGAGGCAAAACGCTGCAGCAAGGACATTGCCCTGGGGTGTAAGAGTCATAATATATGACAGTATAGATCGAATCCTTGGTAATTGGAATTTGTCTATCCCAGGAAAATTTAAAAAAGATCAAGGGATACAACAATGAATGTACCTGAATTACTGAAATTATCCGGAGCTTTCTGGACTACGTGTACCATTCATGCTGGAGTGAAACTGGATGTCTTCTCAACCCTGACGCAGGGAGCGGCCACAGCAGCTGAACTGGCACATGCACTGCAGACAGACGTCCGGGGCATGGGTATGCTCCTCAATGCACTCACCGCGCTTGAGTTTTTGGAAAAAAATGGCGAAATGTTTGCGACAACTCCTTTCAGTAGCCAGTATTTATCTAAAAATTCACCGGATTACATGGGCCATATCATTATGCACCACCATTATTTGGTGGAAGGATGGAGTAAGCTTGATCTGGCAGTGACTACCGGCAAGCCGGTACGCACCAGCTCGACCTATGCCGATGATAAGGTACGGAAGAGCTTTCTCATGGGTATGTTCAATCTGGCCATGCAGCTTGCGCCCCATGTGGCCAGGGAAATTGACCTGAACGGCCGCAAGCGCCTGCTGGATCTGGCAGGCGGGCCCGGCACCTATGCCATCTACTTTTGCAAGGAAAATCCAGACCTGTCTGCGGTGATCTTTGACTATCCCACCACGCGACCCTTTGCCGAAAACACCGTGGCCCATTTTGACCTTTCGGATCGCATTGCCTTTGCAGCCGGTGATATAACGGTTGACGCCATTGATACAGGCTTTGATGTGGTGTGGATGTCGCATCTTCTCCACAGCAAAGGGCCGGAAGCGTGTCGGGCTATTGTGGCCAAGGCAGCAAGTGCCCTGGAGCCGGGTGGCATACTTCTTATTCAAGACTTTCTGCTGGATGACAGCCGAACCGCCCCCTTGCACTCTGCTCTTTTCTCCCTCAATATGCTCATTGGCACATTAGAAGGGCAGGCCTATTCGCAAAAGGAGATCACCGAAATGATGCAGCAGGCAGGCCTGCACACTATCCACCGGCTTGCCATTACGCTGCCCAATGGTGCAGGTATCATGGCCGGGACAAAGTAAGTGTTTGGTTAAAACTGGTCAAAAAAATTGATAGAAAAAGATTTATAGAGACACGGCAAACGAATAACGCCAGGATGCTTCCTGGCGTTATTCGTGTTAAAAAGGAAGGACAGCCAGTGGCTGGGCTGCGGTTATGTCAATTTTGCCCGCCATGCCTTCTTCTTTTCAAAGGGCCAGCTGGCACAAAGAGCTGGTCGCACCTTGGTGATCATCCGGACGCAGGAATCGCCGCAGGCAGGCTTGCAGTGATTGATAGCATCTTCTCGGCCTGTGCGCACCTTTTCTGGCCATTGCGGATCTGCCCACAGCACCCGGGCAAGGCCAATCAAGTCGGCCTTACCGGTCGCAATTGCCTCTTCGGCAAGAGCACCCGTGGCAATGCGGCCCGCTCCCACCACCGGTACCTGCACCTCTTTTCGGATTCCGGCTGCCAAATTAAGCATATACCCCGGCTGTTTGCACTGTTGGATAATCTCGGGCAAGGTCCAGGATTCGTAGGTGCCACCCATCACCGAAATATAGGCAATGCCTCTTTCGGCAAGCTTGCGGGCAAATTGGCAGGAGTCCTCCAGTTGCAGGCCATCGGGCAAGAGTTCATCGGCAAGGAAGCGGTAACCAACCGGCATGCTGCCCACTGCTTCTTGCACTTTTTCCACCACTTCAAGGGGTAAACGCTGCCGTTTTTCCAGACTGCCGCCATAGGCATCGTCGCGCCGATTGGTTTTGGGCGAGAGGAATTGGGAGAGCAGATAGCCGGTACCGCCATGCACCTCCACCATGTCAAAGCCAGCTGCCTTGACCCTGGCCGCAGCAGCAGCGAATTGGACAATTACTTGGTTGACTTCGTCTGTTGTCATTCCCCTTGACGGCCGACCAAAGGTAGTGATGTCTGAAGGTGCAAGGGAATCCTTGCTTGCATAGGCAAAACGGCCTGCATGATTGATCTGCAGGCAGGCGAGTGCCCCTTCCGCCTTGATGGTTTTGGCCAGGCGGGCAAGGCCGGGGATTGTCTCATCGGTATCGGCCCGGAGGGTACGGTTGGAGCCGCTGGCAAGGGGATGATCCACCGAAGCGTTTTCCACCACCACCATGGCAACACCACTTTTTGCCATAAGCTGATAATGTTCCAAAAGGGCATCGCTGACTAACCCGCCCTCATCAGCCCAGGCCAGATAAAGTGGCGCCATGATCAGACGGTTTTTCAACCTCAGTTCCTGAATTTGAATTTCCGAAAAGAGATTGGGATACATGGGACAAACCTCCTTTTCTGTCTTTCTGTGTATGAGCGTTGTACATGTTCATCATAGCTGTTGATCAGGAAAAAAAGTAAACATTCATGGGTGAAATGTACCTTGATAGATGGTGTGCAGGAGAGGTGCCGAACAGATGGCGAGCGGAGCAGGCAGAAGCAGCTTGGTTTTTGACAGTGCTGCTGGTCGCAATTGTTCTGCAACCCAAGACACTGTATAACAAACCCATAATCTGTACCTAACAAACCTACGATAAAGCGTGCAGAGAAACTGCCCGACAGATCAGGCGGGCATGACAGCCCAAGGGCAACAACTGCAGCAGACAGCAATGAGATCAATGGTAACAAGCAGTACCTCGAAACCCTGGCATGTGTTTCTGGTTTTTTTGCGTCTTGGCCTCACTTCCTTTGGTGGGCCGGTTGCACATTTGGGCTATTTCAGAGAAGAATTTGTGGTGCGTAAAAAATGGCTGAGTGAACAGAGCTATGCTGATATCGTGGCTCTGTGCCAGTTCTTGCCCGGCCCAGCTAGTAGTCAGGTGGGTTTAGCCATAGGGATTCTTCGTGCAGGCTATAGAGGTGCATTTGCCGCGTGGGCAGGCTTCACTCTGCCTTCAGCCCTGGCGCTCACCCTTTTTGCCATCAGTCTGGCCAATCTTGACCAAGCGTTTTTGCCAGGTGTGCTGCAGGGTTTGAAAATTGTGGCAGTGGCAGTGGTGGCACAGGCAGTGTGGGGTATGGCCAAAAACCTGTGCCCAGACGCCCTCCGTGCCACCCTCATGGCCATGTGTGCCTGTTTTGTCTTGCTTGCCCCCTATGTGTGGATCCAGGTGGGGGTTATTGTTGCTGCAGGTGTGGCAGGGTTGTTTTTGTTCAAACCACAAGGTGAGATTGGTCGGGAAGCTTTGCCATTTGGTATTTCACGCCAAGGCGGGCTCATGTGGCTTAGTCTTTTTTTTGTTGGGCTGGTCGTCTTGCCGTTTTTGGTGCGGGTGTTGCCCAGCCAATCTCTTGCCCTGTTCGATGCCTTTTACCGGGCCGGTTCTTTGGTTTTTGGCGGTGGTCATGTGGTCCTGCCCTTGCTGCAGGCCGAAGTGGTGCCGCCCGGCTGGGTGGATAACAACACCTTCCTTGCCGGTTACGGTGCAGCCCAGGCAGTACCAGGACCACTGTTCACCTTTGCCTCGTTTTTAGGGGCTTCCATGCACAGTGCCTCCAATGGCTGGCTGGGCAGCTCCATCTGTTTGCTGGCCATCTTTGCGCCATCCTTTTTGCTGGTGGCGGGCGCCTTACCCTTTTGGGAGGAGTGGCGACATAATGGTCGTATGCAAGCAGCACTGACCGGCATCAACGCCGCAGTGGTGGGCATCCTGCTCTCTGCGCTCTATCATCCGGTATGGACCAGTGCCATCCACGCGCCCCGTGATTTTGCCCTGGCACTTTTGGCCTTTACTGCCCTTGTCTTTTGGAAAGCGCCGCCCTGGCTGGTGGTGCTGGTCTGCGGTCTGGGTGGTTGGCTGTTTTTCTAGGTGCCGAACCACAAGGTTAGCACATCCTGCCCAGTTTCCCGCAAGGCACGGTTATTGGCCGTTATGGCCGCACCCATAAACCACCTGTTTTTATATCCTTATACCCTTAGGATGTGCCACCTATCCGGTGGAATGGGTGCTTTTATCTTTACAGCCTTTGATCGAGCTGAATTTTAATCCTGTTCATCACTAAACGAAGCAACAACAGACAACAGGCATTTTGCCGCATGGAAGGTCCGATGTCATAGAGTTTTTCTTCTCAGCTGTTGGTGAAGTTGCTGCTGATGTTCAGGATGGGCAAGGGCAATGAGCGCCTTTGCCCGTTGGCTTGCAGAGAGTCCCTCAAGTGCGGCCACACCATATTCAGTGACGGCAAAATCAACATACTTGCCACTTAAGGAAACAGGCGCCTTATCATAAAAATCCGCCACAATATTACTGACCCGCTTGCCTGTCTGCCTAGCAACAAAGCTTGAGCGCAGGGCGATGATGCTTTTTCCTCGCGTAAGCTGGGACGCGGCGCGGGCAAAATCCGGCAAGCCGCCCGGAGCAGCAATTATCCGGCCAGCCACACTCTCGGCGTTGCAGTTAGCTGCCAGATCCATCTGCAAAACGCTGTTGACGGCGCAGAGCCTGTCAATGGCAGCGAGTGTTTTTTGGCTGTGGGTCAGCGAGCAGGGATGGAGCTCGACCAGCGGATTACGGTGCAAAAAGCGGTACAGGGAAGCATCGCCACCTGCCATGGTGGTGATGGTAGTGCCGCAAAACTCCTTCTTGGTGCTGTTGTTGACCACGCCGTTCTCGATCAGCCTTTGCCAGCCTGCAGAAAGGATGCCGGTATGCCCACCCAGGTTGCGTAGGTGATCAAGCCGGCCCAGCACCAAGTCCGGCAGGGTACCGATCCCCACTTGAAGCACATCTCCCGGCTCCACCAGCCCGGCCACATGTTCGGCAATGGCCTGATCAACGGCATCGGCCCCTATTGGTGTACCTGTTCGCACCAAGTCCTCTTCGTGGTGGAGCACATAATCAAGCGCAGTCAGGGGCAAAAGCGTATCCCCGCAGGTGCAGGGCATGCGCGCATTGACTTGCGCCACCACCAGCGGTTTCTGCGCCAGCACCGCCCTCATGTAATCCACCGTTATCCCTAAGGAAACGTGGCCGGATGCATCCGGCGGGGAAACCTGCAGCAGAAGCAGGTGCACTTTGATGTTCGTGGGGGCAAAGAATTGCGGAATGGCCGAAAAGCTGCAGCGTTCTACCTGGGCCAGGCCGCTGTTGACCGCGCGTCGTAGGCCCGTCCCGGGCATGAAGGTGATTACTTTGAAGTGAGCTACCGCCTCTGCTTGGATATAGGGCGGCGACACCATGGGCATGAGGCAAAAGAGCCGCGCCCCATGCAAGAGGGGAGCTGCCTCGGCCAATTGCCGCAGCAAGGTTTGCGGTTCGGCAAAGGCCGAATGAACCACCACCGTGGGTGAGGGTCCTAGCCGGGCAGCTATTTCAGAAAAAATGGAGAGTTCTTTGGGCACGGCTGCTCCTAAAACGCGTATTCCAGTTCCAGATCAAAGAAGTGTATCAAGGAGGCGAGGCGAATACGACGCAGGCGTACAAAGAGGTACTCCGAGGCGCATTCGCCGATGCCGACACCGATAGGGCTTTGATATGGAAGTGGAATTCTACATCGAACGCCGGTACTGCCCACCCACCTCGTAGAGCGCAGAGGTGATCTGCCCCAGTGAGCAGACCTGGACCGCATCGATCAGCACCTCAAAGACGTTTTCATTGTTGATTACGGTCTGGCGCAGCCGTTCCAGCATGGGCCCGCTGGCCTCCTTGTGGCGTTCCTGGAAATCGCGCAGGCGCTTGATCTGCGATTGCTTTTCCTCTTCCGTCGAGCGGGCCAACTCGATCTCAAAGGGTGTTTCGCCGTGCGGATTGCGGAAGGTGTTGACCCCGATGATCGGGTAGGAGCCGTCGTGCTTCTTATGCTCATAATAAAGCGATTCTTCCTGGATCTTGCTGCGCTGATAACCGGTTTCCATGGCTCCCAAAACCCCGCCGCGCGCGGCAATGGCTTCGAATTCCTTCAGCACCGCCTCCTCAACCAGATCGGTCAGTTCCTCAATAACAAAGGCGCCCTGGTTGGGGTTTTCGGTCATGGCCAGGCCCCATTCCCGGTTGATGATGAGCTGAATAGCCATGGCCCGGCGCACCGACTCCTCGGTCGGGGTGGTAATGGCCTCGTCATAGGCATTGGTGTGCAGGCTGTTGCAGTTGTCGTAAATGGCAATCAGGGCTTGCAGGGTGGTGCGGATATCGTTGAAGGCCATTTCCTGGGCATGGAGGGAGCGGCCCGATGTTTGGATATGGTATTTTAGCTTCTGAGAACGCTCATTGCCGCCATACTTGTGTTTCATGGCCACGGCCCAGATGCGCCGCGCCACCCGGCCAATCACCGAGTATTCCGGCTCCATGCCGTTGGAGAAGAAGAAGCTCAGGTTGGGGGCAAAGTCGTCAATGTGCATGCCGCGAGCCAGGTAGGCCTCCACATAGGTGAAGCCGTTGGCCAGGGTGAAGGCAAGCTGCGAGATCGGGTTGGCCCCGGCCTCGGCAATGTGGTAGCCCGAAATGGAGACGGAATAGAAGTTGCGCACCTGATGTTGCACGAAATATTCCTGAATATCGCCCATCATCTTGAGGGCGAATTCGGTGGAGAAGATGCAGGTATTTTGGCCCTGATCTTCTTTAAGGATATCGGCCTGCACAGTACCACGCACGGTGGAAAAGACCCGACAGCGGATATCGGCCGCTTCTTCACTGTTGGGCTCACGGCCATGTTCGGCGGCAAATTTTTTCAGCTGCTGATCCAGGGCGGTATTGAAGAAGCAGGCCAAGATAATGGGCGCAGGCCCATTGATGGTCATGGACACCGAGGTGCTGGGCGCGCAGAGATCAAAACCGTCGTAGAGCACCTTCATATCGTCTAAAGTGGCGATGGACACCCCGGAGTTACCGATCTTGCCGTAGATATCGGGCCGCTCGTCCGGATCGCAGCCGTAAAGGGTGGCTGAGTCAAAGGCCGTGGAGAGCCGGTGCGCAGGCATGCCCGCGCTCACCGTCTTGAAGCGGCGGTTGGTGCGGAAGGCGTCGCCTTCGCCGGCGAACATGCGGGTCGGGTCTTCATTTTCGCGTTTAAAGGGGAACACGCCCGCAGTAAATGGGAAATAGCCGGGCAGATGCTCCTTGCGCAGAAAACGCAGCAGTTCGCCCTGGTCATCAAAACGCGGCAGATAGACCTTGCGGATGGTGGAACCGGACAGTGAGGTGCGGGTGAGCTTGGTGCGGATTTCCCGGTCGCGGATCTTGACCACATGCTCTTCACCGCCATACTGGTTAGCCAACCCAGGCCAGTCTGCCAGCAGTTTTTTGGCCCCTGGAGCTAGGTCGTTTTCTCTTTTGGCGATGAGTTCAGAAAACTGCTCCGTGCTTTTTCCTTCTGCCGCCAAAACATCCTGAGCCGTGTGCAGGGCCTGCAGTTCACGCACTTTTTTCACCCGGCGTTCGGTCTTGGCATGGTAGCCGCGCAGCTCATCTGCAATTTCCGCCAGATAACGGGAGCGCTCTGCCGGCACAATGGCCCGGTGACCTGAGGCGGCAGGCACCTGAATATGCGGCAGCTTGCCCGGCTTCAGCTCAAGGCCCAACTCGCTCAGCTTGGGCAGCATGGCCTGAAACAGCGCGGTTACGCCATCATCGTTAAAGCGGGCGGCAATGGTGGGGAAAACCGGCATCTGCTCGGGCGGGGTGGAAAATGCCCCCTGGTTACGCTGATACTGCTTGCGCACATCGCGCAGGGCATCTTCAGCGCCGCTGCGGTCAAACTTGTTGATAGCCACAAAATGCGCAAAATCAAGCATGTCGATCTTCTCTAGCTGCGAAGCCGCGCCGAACTCGGGCGTCATCACATAGAGGGAGACATCCACATGGGGCACTATGGCGGCATTGCCCTGGCCAATGCCCGAGGTTTCGACAATAACCAGATCAAAGCCGGAAAGCTTGCAGGCGGCAATCACCTCGGGCAGGGCTGCGGAAATCTCACTGCCTGTTTCGCGGGTGGCAAGTGAACGCATGAAGATGTTGGCATGCTCGATGGCATTCATGCGGATGCGGTCGCCTAAGAGCGCACCACCGGTGCGCTGGCGCGAGGGGTCGATACTAACGATGGCCAGTTGCAGGCTGTCTTCCTGATCTAAACGGAAACGTCGCACCAGCTCATCGGTAAGCGATGATTTTCCGGCACCGCCCGTGCCGGTAATACCGAGTACCGGGGTCTTTTTCGCACCGGCCGCCTCTGTGATGGCCTGGCGCACATCTTCGGGATATGTCCCGTTTTCAAGCGAGGTGATAATGCGCGCCAGCATGCGGCGATCGCCGCTCTTGAGGGCCGAGAGAACCTCCTCCTTGCCCTTGGGCGCGAGTGGGGCCAGGTCTGTATCGGCCAGTTCGATCACCTCGTTGATCATGCCCTGCAGGCCCATGCTCTGACCATTTTCGGGCGTGTAGATGCGGCTAACGCCATAGCTGTGCAGATCCTGCAGTTCCTCGGCCACGATGACCCCGCCGCCACCGCCGAAGACCTTGATATTCTCTCCACCGCCGGCCTTGAGCAGGTCGATCATGTATTTGAAAAATTCGACATGGCCACCCTGATACGAGGTGATGGCAATGCCCTGCACATCTTCTTGCAGGGCCGCGTTGACGATTTCCTGCACTGAGCGGTTGTGGCCGAGGTGGATCACCTCCACACCGCTTGCCTGCAGTATCCGACGCATGATGTTGATGGTGGCGTCATGCCCGTCAAAAAGAGAAGCTGCGGTAATGAAGCGGACTTTATTCGTAGGTTTGTATGGGGGGTGCTGACTGGCCAGGTGTTCCATGAGATGTCCTCCTCAGGTTGCAAGAAGCGGGAACAGCGTGGTACAACATCCTCGACAATACAATAAGAAGATTCAAAAATATCAGACTAAAAAAAGAATCACCGATGGGAAGCAATTTGGCAAGGCAAAAGTGCTTTTCCTTGTTGCTTGGGCGCAGTCTTTTCTTGATAGCAGAGTTGCTCAAGAAAAACAACGCCCACACAAGGTGTTGGTCACCTGAAGATACCCTTGGACTGTACCAGGACTCTTTTTATTTAGTCGCCCTTGAAAATGGCTTTTTCTAATTTTCGGCTTGCGTCAAACCATCATCTGTCTGGAGTCAATCAGGACAGTCAAGGAGCCACAAAAGCCTATCCAATCGCCTGCTCGGTGATGCGTTCCACTTGCGCGGTCGTCCTGTGGCCAGGGTGTGGCCGTTATAGGGATTGCCTGGCTCGGCCTGCATGCCCACAATACAATTGTCATGGTTAGTCACCCTTACACTCACCTTGACTCCAAACTCGAACTTCTTGTGCGCCTTGCCTTTGCCGATGCATTCCACCTCGGGCGCATGCAGGCTGTAGAGTTTGTTTTTGTCCTGCCGCTGTTGACCCAGCAAACGCTCTGCCAGGGTAAGCTCCGACAAAAACGCAGCCTGCCGTTTGGCTTGACCCTCGATTTTCCGGACAATGTCCCGATACACCTGATCCAGAAAAATCTTTAAACGCTTGATCTCACGTTGTACCCGTTTCGCCTGGCAAGCATAAGAGTACCGGCCAACCCACATCAGGGTCAGGTGGCCAGGGCGACTGTAGCTCTGCTGCAGCCGTATACCATGTTTCCTGGCAAGATGAACCAATCGTTGCCGACTGCGGTTGAACAGACGCGCATCTGTGGGATAGCAATAGCCTTTTCCTGCACCGTGGTGTCGATGGTGACCCGTTCAAGACTGCTGGCCTTGACTGCACCGCTGATTAGGCCGGCCTGCACCGTCATTTGCAGAATCAACTCAGGACCTTTTTCACCGATGCGTTTGCGAAAGCAGCTCAGTGACGAGGGATCAATGGGCAATTTATGACAAAAGTACTCTTGCCCACAGAAATACTGGTGATACGGGTTTTCCAGCCAACGTCGCATGGTTTCTTTGTCCGAGGTTTTAAAGGCGTGACTGGGGTAGCAAAGCCCTGCCATCAGGCGGATGGGGATGCCGGGTCGGCCATGTTTCGAATAGAGTGCGCCGAACTCTTGCTCAAGCAGTGCCCAGTCGATCAGGGCTGTGAGCCGGTACAATTCATGGTTCCGGCCCAAGAATATTTTCCAGACGGTTGCGGAACATATCCAACTGGGGTGTTGCAATCGGCTTTTTATTCTGGTCAGATCACCCGTGCAGAAGAGCGCTGCAACAGTTTCCTGATGCCAAGAGCAAAGAAGAAAGGCCAAGCCTATGCACTATCTTGAGCCAATACTCAATTTCGCCAGCCAACACGCAGGCCTTGCCTATCTGACAGTTTTTCTGGTCGCTCTGGCCGAATCCCTGGCCCTGGCAGGCCTGATGGTGCCTGGCAGTATCATTGTCTTTACCTCCGGTGTAGCGGTGGCTACAGGTCATCTGAGCCTTATGTCAGTCTTGCTGGTGGCCACTACCGGTGCGGTTGCTGGAGATGGGCTCAGTTACTGGCTGGGATACCGTTACAAAGAGCAACTGCGCAACCACTGGCCTTTTTTCCTCTATCCAGACTTGCTGACAAAGGGTGAGGCATTTTTCATCCGTCACGGCGGCAAAAGCGTACTTTTGGGCCGTTTTGCTGGGGTCATGCGCTCAGTGGTGCCGATGGTGGCGGGCATGATGGCTATGAAGCCGACTCATTTTTTCATCACCAATGTCTTGTCGGCAATTGGCTGGGGCCTGCTGCGTGTTCTGCCCGGCGTGGCATTTGGGGCTTTGCTTGCCATGATAGGTGCTATCAGTGCTCGACTGGCCGTGCTGGTGCTTCTATTCAGCTTCAGTGTTTGGGCATTTTTCTGGATCTGCCGCAGGCTACTGCTCGTCGCAGCTGAATTTGGGCACACGTGGCTTCCTGCCCTGCATCAGTGGGTAGAGGGCAAGCCATCCAAGCAGGGCTTTATCCGACTAGCCCAGCGCTTTTTCTCCTGGCTCTTTTCCTTGGGAGAGGGTGCAGGACTGTTTGTCGCCTTTTTAGGCATCCTCGTGCTTGCTGCTGGAGCCGGTTTTGCTGCGGTTGCGCAGGATGTGCTCGCTAAAGATACCCTGGTGCTGGTGGATTGGTCGGTATTTCACTTCTTCCAGGGACTGCGCAACACCTGGACAGATACGGTTTTTGTGGCGGTCACGGAGTTGGGCGACTCCCTAGTCAATACCAGCCTGGTCGTGGCCATTTTGCTTGTGCTTCTTGCCCTGCGGCTGCGGCGCACGGCCCTCTTCTGGTTACTGACTGCGATGGGCGGCTCTCTTGGCATGCAGTTCCTCAAATGGTTCTTTCATTTGCCACGGCCGACGAGTCTGTACGAAGGTTTGTCTTCTTTTAGTTTCCCCAGCGGCCACACCACCATGAGCGTAGTTCTCTACGGCTTCCTTGCCATTATCCTGGCCAAAAATTTGGCCGGCATTCGGCAGTGGCTCCTCTTTTCAACTGTGCTGGTGATTGCCATTTTCATCGGTTTTTCCCGTTTGTACCTGGGAGCGCACTGGTTTTCCGATGTCCTGGGCGGCTCGCTCATTGGCGCGAGTTGGGCAGCCCTGATGGGAATTATCTGGTTGCAGGGTACGGATGAACGCATTCCCAGGCGGTTACTGATCTTGACCGTTATTGCAGTGCACTGCACTGCAGGCACATGGCACATTATGCAGCGGCATGAACAGGATATGCAACTCTACGCCCCGCGCCTGCTTGAACAAAACCTCGATCTCCCCACCTGGCAGGGCAGTAGCTGGCAGAAACTCTCCATCGCCCGCCTGGACATGGAAGGAGAATTAGAGCAACCCCTGACCATACAATGGGCAGGACAACCCGAAGAAATCCGCCAATTGCTCATACGTCAGGGCTGGCGACAACCGTTACCGCTTCAGTTGAAAAATATGCTGGCACTCCTCGTTCCAGAGGCGCCTGTTGCGCAACTGCCGCTACTGCCGCAACTGCACGATGGCAAGGAAGAAAACCTGCGCATGGTGCGGGATAAGGCAGAAAGCCGCCTGGTGCTGCGGCTGTGGGCAGAAAATATTACTCTTTCTCCAGCGCAGACGCCGCTTTTTGTTGGTTGCATTGAAGAACAGCACAGCAAAAAACTTGGCTGGCTGCTAACCTTCCCCAAGGCGGGTGGTAACTATGAAGAGACGCGGCAGTTGCTGTTGCAGGAACTGCAAGGCGTGGCCTCCATTAAGGAAGTGCAACGGTCTCTATCTGCCTGGCCACAAAGATTGCATGGTATCAAAAACGGCTGGCAAGGACAGGTGCTTTTGCTGTGGCACGAGGGAGCGACACCCTGACAGATGACCCCGGCACCCGCAAAACCCTCACGCTGTAATCTGAAAAAAAATTGTAATAAAAACAGTAAGTTGTCCACCAGTGGCGCAACAACGCGACGATCAATTTGTGAAATCTTTCAAGCATAGGGGAGGGTAACATGTTGTACACCACCGGATATGCATCCCCCTTGGGTACGATTACCTTGGCCAGCGATGGCAACAGTCTTGTTGGTCTCTGGATCGATGGGCAGAAATACTTTGCCGCAACTCTACAGGGTAAACACGTTGCAGAGCGATCAGATCTGCCGGTTTTTACTAGAACAACAACGTGGTTGGACGCGTATTTTGCCGGCAAAAAACCCGCAATTGCGGAGTTGCCCCTGGCTCCCCTGGGCAGCGAATTCAGGAAAGCTGTTTGGAAGATTCTCTGTAAAATTCCCTACGGGCAATGGACAACCTATGGGGAAGTCGCAAAAGAGATGGCTGCCCGAATGAGCATAAAAAGCATGTCCAGTCAGGCGGTGGGCGGTGCGGTTGGCCACAACCCCATAGCCATCATTATCCCCTGCCACCGGGTCGTTGGCGTCGACGGCAACCTGACCGGATACGCTGGAGGCATCAACAGGAAAGTGAAATTACTGGAACTGGAAGGCGTGGATACAACCCGTTTCTTTATCCCGAGCAAGGGAACAGCCCTGTGAGCAAGGCAGCGGATTTTTCCCTCTTTTCAACTGCAGTCATGGTTACCGGATATCTGGAGGTGCGGAAATAACAGTGAACGTCTATTTAAAAAAATATCATAAAATTAGTGGGTTGTAAATTATACAGAGACACGTGCATGTTTAAGCTCGGCTGCCACCTGTCTTCAGCAAAGGGTTTTCTCGCCATGGGCAAAGAAGCCGTGGAACTGGGCGCCAACACGTTTCAATTCTTTACCCGTAATCCCCGTGGCGGCACAGCCAAACCCCTTGATGAAGTCGACATTGCGGCTTATCTGGCTTATGCCCGGGAACACGGTTTGTTGCCCCTTGTCGCCCACGCACCGTATACCCTCAATGCCTGCTCAGCCAAGGCCAACATCCGGGCATTTGCCAAAGAGACTTTGGCCGATGACCTCGCTCGCTTAGAACATATGCCCGCAAGTTTGTACGTTTTCCATCCTGGTAGTCACGTGAACCAGGGTGTTAAGATCGGCATTGCCTTTATCGTAGACATGTTGAATGCGGTTATCAGGCCGGAGCAATCCACAACTGTGCTTTTGGAGACCATGGCTGGCAAGGGTAGTGAAATCGGGCGGACCTTTGAGGAACTGCGCGCTATTATCGACGGTGTGAAGATACAAGAACACATCGGCGTCTGTCTCGACACCTGCCACCTCTTTGATGGTGGATACGATATCGTTAATGACCTCAATGGGGTTTTGGAACTTTTTGACCGTGTAATCGGCTTGGAGCGGCTCAAAGCCGTTCACTTAAACGACAGTAAAAATCCCCTTGGGAGCCGCAAAGATCGGCATGAGTCCATCGGTCAGGGACACATCGGACAAGAGGCCTTTAAGCGCATTGTCAACCATCCGGTACTTCGCGATCTGCCCTTTTACCTGGAGACTCCCGCTGGTGGGCCAGGGTATGCGGTTGAAATCAGGAAACTGCAGAAATATCGCAACCCAGGGTGAACAATGAAATCGCTTCTGCTTAAAAAGGCTGGCCACGTAAATTAGTAAACAAGAAGTGTAGTATTTTTCCCCGCAAACAAAACAAAACTTGCAAAAGGCATGTTGGATCGTAGAAGTGGTCACTCCAACTATTTAAAAATAGTCAATAAAGGCTTGTAGCCTTCCCTTAAAACAGGTCCCTTGCAAAGTAGAGACTTCCTTGGGTGAATTTTTCATGAGGAACTCTGCCAGGGTCAAATTTCCAAGAGATTCATGGGGACGTTCCCCGTTGTACTGCCTCAGCCAATCGTTCGTCATTTCCTTCACTTCCGTAAGCGATTTGAAAAGGTAGAAGTTCAAAACCTCTTCCAGTCGGCCAAAGGTACAGAAATCAGCTCTGGGCCCTTGTCCATTCTCAGCCTGGCAGGCAGACCGAATAGAGCCACTATTGGCTCTAAAACCCGCAAGATCCTTGCCGCTGGCAGGTTCGTATCCACTTCGATCGCCAAACACCCACGGCTGAAGTCATCCAGCACATTGAACGTCCTGAACTTCCGACCCTGGCCAACGCATCATGCATGAAGTCAATGGACCAGCAGACATTGGCGCAGGGCGGGACCACTAGTGCTTGCGGGGTCCGTGAAGGCAGAAGCTTTTTGCCCTTGCGTCGCAGGTTCATCTTTAAAAGACAATATACCCGGTAGACGCGTTTATGGTTCCAGTGAAAACCCTGCCTGCGCAGCCCCGCAAACAGCTTGCCAAAACCATAACGAGGATACCTGTTGGCCAGCCCCAGAAGCGCCTTGATGATCGGTGAGTCATCTCCTGGCTTGGGCTCAATACCGGTACACAGACCGGCTAAAGCCCAACGCAGCGCATGCCTGCCGCTGGCTGAGACCATGCTCACCGTGTATGAAACCCACTAATTTGCGCTTCTCAGCTAGCCTTAGAGTCTTTTTGCGATAACGTCCTTCAAGCCCTCATTTTCAAGGCTAAGATTGGCGAACATGCGCCCCGGCTTGCTGTTCTCTTGTTCAAGCTCCTTGAGCCTGCGGATATCCGAGTCTTCCATGCCACCAAACCTGGCTTTCCAGTGGTAGAAAGTGGCTTGGCTTATGCCGTGTTCACGGCAAATATCGGCAACTTTACGACCGCCTTGGGCTTTTTTCAAAATCCGAATAATCTGGTTTTCCGAAAAACGAGATTTCTTCATTGTGCCCTCCATAAGGCAATTTTACCCGAAATCTCTATTTTGCAATGAACCTATTTTAAGGGGAGGCTACATTTTCATTATAATATCAATAGGTTACTTGACACATGTGTTTGTAAGGGTTATAATAGTCTGATTTTGAAGAATAAAACAAAAAGGTGAAAGGGTGAAAGGATCAAAAAAACAAGTCGCTTTGGCCAAGGATATCCGTGCAAAATTCGTTTCGAACGCAAAGCCACTGCTTGGCAAAAATCCCAATGCTGACCGCGCCATCAATTCTATTCTCTCTATCAATAAGGCCAACTTTTGGATCAGCTACGAATACAGTAACTGGCGTATTCTTCTCAAGTCTCTCTATTCGGTAGGTCTGCATAATAAAGGCGATGGATGGAGCAATGTGATCCAGGCCGACAGAGATACCCATATCATAACAGAGACATGGACCGAGATAGTGCCTGACGGCAAAAGAGGACAGAAAATAAAAAAGAATAGAATTTGGGACGCGTAACAACAAGTTGGGAGTTTTGTTGACTGCCAGATGATAGTGTAGAGGAAAGCAAAGAGAGCACTGGTTAACACCGAGCAACAAGAGGCAATAATAGGCTAAGCAAATAAAGAAAAAACCCGCAATCCGTGATAGGATGTGGGTTTTAACTGTAACTCCTTGGCTTTCCAGGGTATATTTTTGGAGCCTTCTGGGTACTCCGGCCAACGCAGTGCTCACCCAAATTTGGATCGCCCTGTGCGTCTATTTGCTGGTCACTTTTCTCAATTTCAAGGCCAGGTTAGGCTGCTCTCTGCAGCAGATATTGCGCCTGTTGCAGCTCAACCTCTTTGCCAGACGTTATCCTGCCCGTCATGAGTGGACACCTGGTTAAGCATGTTTGAGGGCCTCAAACGTCATGGGCTGATATAGCCATTTGCACTATGTCGGCGACTACGGTTGTAGTCAACTTCAATATATTCGAACACAGAGGTGGCCCCTTAATTTCGGACAATGTATTAAGGTGGTTTGTAAACCCCTAATCAGGAGGCCACCCATGGGTAGCACACGACGCAGACGCTTTTCAGCCGAGTTCAAAGCCAAGGTTGCCCTGGAGGCGATTCGTGGCGAGCAAACCATTGCCGAACTGGCCAGCCGCTATGAACTTCACCCCAACATGATCACCAGCTGGAAGCGTCAGGCCATGGAAAATATGGCTGCAGCCTTTGCTGGCACCAGCAAACAAAAGAGCAAATCTTCAGAGGCACAGATCAAGGAACTCCATGCCAAAATTGGCCAACTCACGGTGGAACGTGATTTTTTGGCCAATGCCTTCGAGCGTTGTCGCTGAGTAGCGCCAGAAGGAAAAAGCTGGTCAACCCGGACCATGAACAGCTCAGCATTTCCAGACAATGCCGCCTGCTGGCCCTGTCACGCTCAAGCTGGTACTATCGCCCGGCTGGAGAAAGCAAGGAGAATCTGCGCCTGATGCGACTCATCGACAAACAATACCTGCACACGCCCTGGTATGGGGCTCGGCAGATGATGCGCCATGTGCGGCGTGAGGGGTATCGGGTCGGCCGCAAACGAATCAGCCGTCTGATGCGTCTGACAGGCCTGACAGCCATCTACCCGAAAGCCAGCAGCACCTCAAGGCCGCATCCGCAGCACAAGGTGTATCCCTACCTGCTGCGTGGTATGCAAATCAATCGTCCGGGGCAGGTATGGACTGCGGATATCAGCTATATTCCAATGGCCAAAGGCTTCTTTTACCTGGTGGCTATTATGGACTGGGCCAGCCGCAAGGTGTTGTCCTGGCGTTTGTCGAACACTCTGGAGGCTGATTTTTGCATTGAGGCACTCAAGGAAGCCCTAAAACGTTATGGCGCGCCAGCTATTTTTAATACGGATCAGGGCAGCCAGTTTACCAGCGATGGCTTCATTGGTACCCTGCAGGCTGCCGGGATTCATATTTCCATGGACGGCAAGGGAAGCTGGCGCGACAATGTGATGATTGAGCGCTTGTGGCGTTCCTTAAAATACGAGTGCGTGTATCTGCATGCCTTTGCTGGTCGCAGCGAACTCAGGCAAGGGTTGAACCAGTGGATCAATTATTACAACAGCAAACGACCTCATTCTTCGCTGGACAGCCGTACCCCGGATGAGGCATATTGGCAACTCCCTCTGCCTGGCTATACCGGAGACCGGGATCTTGCCCTGGCGGCATAACCATGACACAAACCCACCTTAAATCTGCCGCCAAACTGTCGGAAAATGGGGACCACTTCTGACCCATTTCTGGTTTGGAGCGCTGGCACTAAAATCCTGAGCAAGCAAGTTTGGTGCAACCGGAAGATGGTGCTTCGAGTTGGTTGTCGCCTTGTATTTCCGTACTGCCCTGGCCCGCAGATTTTGCCGCTGCATACTGGCTGCCACTGTTTTGCGGTCATAAGAGTAGCCCTGATCACAAAGATCAAGAACCAGCCGAGGTGAACCTGCCCGTATCTTTTGGGCAACAAAGGCTTCAGCAGCCAGCTTATCAAGAACCATGCGCTGTTGTTGGCGTTTCGTTGGCTGTCCCCCCTCGCTGTCGAAAGCGGTAGAATCCGCTGCGAGAGACGCCCGGCACACGACTCATGGTCATGATCTTGAATTCGTCTGCATGGTTGTGCATAAAGGCGTACTTCTTTTCAGGCTCCTGGCAAAGTACGCTGCGGCCTTTTTTACGATGGCCAGTTCCTCGACCTGCTCAGCCAACTGACGCTTGAGGCGGGCATTCTCCACCAGAAGCCGTTCTTCCACGGCGCTCTTATCCTGTGAAAGACGAGCCTTGCTCCTCCAGTTATACAGTTGGCTTTCATGAAGCCCCAATTGCTTGGCTGCTGCCGCAACCCCAACCTTTTTCGCCAAGGCCAGTGGCTCTGCCTAGTACTGCTGGGAATACCCTTGCCTGCTCCTGCCTGATTTTGTTTTTGTTGCCATCGAACACCTTCGTTAAGTGAATATACTCGCTTAACAAGATGTCCTTCAACAACGGGCAGGATCACGATTTTACTGCTATTTTTATGAGGCAGCTGTGACCTGAAATATAGTATCAGTAGAATAAAATTGGTACATATCAAATTTTACTGTCTGAGCTCCATTGAAAGAAACCAAACAACCCGATTTCAAAACTATATCTTTACCTACATTTACTTTTTTTAAAGATTCCCAATTTGAAATCTCCCTTTGAAGTTGAGAGAATATTGATAAAGCTAGTTTATATGCTTGCGAATCTAAAATCTTCATTTGTCTCTCATTAAAGGGGTTAATGAAAAAAGTCGCACCAAATACCCGTTTTATTTTGCAAACGGTATTATAATAGTATCTGTACTCTTTTTATGACTCCATCCCTTCCTGCCAACGGAGTATGTACACATGGACGGATGGCTGAGCCTTCTTTTGGGTATTGGTTTAAGTGCGGCCTGTGGGTTCCGCGTTTTTGTGCCGCTTTTGGTGATGAGCCTGGCCTCCCAGGACGGGCACCTGGCCCTGGCACCTGGTTTCGAGTGGATAGCCACTCCCGAGGCTTGTGGTGTCTTTGCCGTGGCTACCGTATGCGAGGTCCTTTCCTACTATATTCCCTGGTGGGACAACCTCCTGGACAGTCTTTCCTCACCGGCTGCCGTGGCTGCTGGCACTATTACCACAGCCTCGGTACTTACCGACACCTCGCCCTTTCTGCAGTGGACGCTTGCGGTCATTGCCGGAGGCGGGGCCGCTGGCATGGTGCAGACCGGAACCGTGCTGGTACGTGGCGCTTCAAGCTTTACCACCGGTGGTCTTGGCAATCCGATCGTTGCCACGGTTGAAGCTGTTGCCTCCACCATTACCTCCATAGTCGCGCTGATTGCTCCTCTGGTGGCGATTATAGCTGTGGCAACCCTGGTGTTTGTGGCAGCAAAAAAATTGAGACGCAAAGGATCGACAATCATTGGGCCGGAGGGGCGCATCCCCCTGTAATGATCCTGTTGTTTTGTGCCCCCAGTGCCGCCTTGATGGATAAAACGGGAACTCTGCTGGAATAATTGATCAATTTTAACGGAGGAAAATCCATGGAACCGTATCAAGGGCTGTATCTCAATTACATCAACGGCGTATGGCGAAATGGCAAGGCAGACCATACCATTGAGGTGGACAATCCCTACACCGGCAAAATCCTGGGCTCCTTCCAGGCGGCCAACCTGGATGATCTTAACGAAGCCTTTGAGTCTGCGGCTGAAAAGCAACCCGCCTGGGCCGCAAGCGGCCCCTATGCCATCAGTCAGGTAATAGGAGCGGCCGCAGGAATCATGCAGCAGCGCAGGCAGGAATTAACCAATATTCTGGTGCAGGAATCCGGCTCAACCCTGCTTAAGGCAAGCATAGAAATTGATGCGTGCATTGGAATGCTTCAACTTGCCGCAAGTTACCCTTTCCACATGGAAACCATGGTCAGCCAGTCTCTTATACCGGGCAAGGTCAACCACATCATCCGCAAACCAGTGGGCGTGGTCACGGTTATCGGCCCTTTCAATTTTCCCTTATACCTGGCCATGCGTTCCGTGGCAGCATCACTGGCCGCCGGAAACGGGGTGGTGCTCAAACCTGCCTCCAGCACGCCGGTTTCCGGAGGCACTCTTCTCGCCAAGATTTTTGAAGAGGCCGGGCTGCCAGCCGGAGTCATGTCGGTGGTGGTGCCCCATACCCGCTCGATTGGCGATGCCCTCTACAACCACCCGATTCCTGACGTCATTTCCTTTACAGGATCCACCGAGGTTGGCCAGCGGATTGGTGAGGTGGCTGGCCGCGCCATTAAAAAGACCCTGCTTGAGCTGGGCGGAAACAATGCCCTGATTGTTCTGGCCGACGCGGATATCGATTATGCTGCCCGTTCTGCAGCCTTTGGCCGTTTTCTCCACAGCGGCCAGATCTGTATGTCAGCCAACCGCATTATTGTTGATAAATCCATCTTCGAAAAATTTGCGGAGAAATTTGTCGCTATCACCAAGACCATTCAGGTTGGCGACCCAGCCAGGGAAGGCGTGCTTATCGGGCCACTAATTAGCGAAAATGAAGCCAAACGGGTAGTGGAGGCGGTCAGTACCTCCATACAAGATGGTGCAAAGGTGCTTCTTGAAGGGAAACGTGAAGGCGCCCTGGTGTACCCTTATGTGCTTACCGGTTCCAACCAGGTGTTTTCGGCCAGAACCGAGATGTTTGGCCCAGTGGCTACCCTTATTCCAGCGGAACATGCCGAGGATGCTCTGCGTATTGCCAACGATACCAACGCAGGCCTGAGCGGGGCCATCTACACCCGCGACCGGGAAAAGGCCTTTGAACTGGCCTCCCGCTGGAAAACCGGCATGGTGCATATTAATGACCAGAGCGTCAACGATGAGCCGCATATCGCCTTTGGCGGGGAAAAAGCTTCCGGTATCGGTCGTTTTGGCCGCTATATCTCGCTGGATGAGGTAACCACCTATCAGTGGATTTCAGACCAGAAGGAGCCGCGGCCCTATCCGATCTGATCTGAAAAGCAGTTCATCTGCATCCCGCCCTTTGTTGCATGGCTAGGGCAGAATGCCTAGTGGAGTCTTCCGCTTTTCCTAAAACAGAGCGCTCTCCAGTGGCATCATTTCTGCTGCGGATCAAAGTTAAAACAGGGAGCAAGGACAAGGCGTCACAGGTAGAACCGTACTCCCGGAAGTATTTTTTGCAGCCGCAACTCGCCTCTGAGAGCGCTTTTACATGGAATGGGAATCAGGACATCTTCAAAACAGCCTTGATGACGCCGGTATGGCCCTGATCGAAAATTGTGTTGATGTCCTGAAAATCAAAAAAGGTGATGAGTTGGTCAAAGGGAAATCGGCCCGCCTTGTAGTAAGCGAGCAACTCCGGGATAAACACGCGGGAGTTGGCGTCGCCCTCGACACAGCCGGTCAGGGTTTTACCCTCGCCCATCAGCTCTTCCTGCACGTTGAGGCAGAGCTCGCCGGTCACTCCCACCACCACCACCGTACCGGAAAAGCGCAGGCCAGCGAGCGCGTTTTTAATGGATGCGGCCGAGCCGGTGGCGTCCACCGCGTAGTGCAGGCCGCCGTGGCTCAGATCCTTGAGTTCCGCCACCAGTGACTGATTCTCCCTGGCGTTGATGGTCTGGGTTGCACCGAGTTTTTTGGCCAGTTCCAGGTTGGCCGGGTTGACATCCACGGCAATGATTTCCTTGCAGCCGCAGATCGCCGCAGCCATCAGCGCACTCATCCCCACGGTGCCGCAACCGAACACCCCAATGGTGCTGCCAAAAACCGGACGCAATCGGTTAAAAACAGCGCCCGCCCCGGTTTGAATGCCGCAGCCCAGAGGACCAATCAGGTTGAGGTCCAGATCGGTATCAACCTTGACCACGCTCGCCTGGTTGACCACCGCGTGGCGGGCAAAGGAAGATTGTCCAAAAAAGGTGGAAATCTCCTGGCCATTCTTGGAGATCCGTTTAGAGCCATCCGGCATGACACCGCCAAAGTTGATCTGGTTGAAGTGGTCGCAGGCAAAAGGCTGGGCCGAAAGGCAACTGCCACACTGGCCGCAACAGCCAAAAGAAAAACCAACGTGATCTCCGGGCCGCAGAGTCGTTACCCCAGGGCCCACCTCTACCACCACCCCAGAGCCTTCATGGCCCAGCACAACCGGCAACGGCACCGGAATAATCTGGGCGCGCGCCACGGCATCGGTGTGGCAGATGCCGCTTGCCGCAACCTCCACCAGAACTTCTCCGTTTTTGGGCGGGGCCAGTTCGACTTGTTCCAAACGAAAGGGCTCGTCTTTGCCATACAGAACAGCAGCTTCAGTTTTCATGGCTGGACCTCTTCTGTGATTTTGTGGCTGGGCGCAGGTTCACTCCTGATCCTGCCTGTACTGAGTGGACATCAAATTGCCAAGCTTTGGGAGTTGCAAACAATGAGAGGCTTCACCCATGTGCACTGTGGCCGCACTTGCGGTTGTAGTCAACTTCAATATACCTGCACCAGTGGCCAGGTGTTCGCCGTAGACGCTCTCCACCTTCAAACCATGAAAGAACCTTTCGGCACAGGCACATTCAGCATGTAAGCGAGAACCATCCCGGCCATCAGGTATATTCATCTGTCCAGGCTTTTTTGCCAACTCATCCTACCAGCCCGTTGAAGAAATGTGCAGCACAAAGACAAACATTTCGTGATGCCCCCTCAAGGGGCAAACGCTGGCGGATGCGGCACAAGGAAGAATGATCAGGCATTGTTTCGCTGAAAGCAAGCCCAAGGAGTTCCCGCAGGGACAGGGAATCGCTGCAGCGCCAGCAGATGCCACGCTCCGAATTGATGCCTTCAAATTTTTTTCTTCACCGATCAGCAGCATGCGGAAAGAGCGACCCGGCGGGATGGATTTGCGACCGAGAGTTTTAGCGTAAAATGGAGTGCACTGGTTTTCGAAAAAGGCATCATATCCTTCGTGGCGCAGGAACTTCTGCAGCCGTTCGTAAAAAACATGTCCCTTGCTCTACGGCATTTGATCATACGAAAGCCACATGCTGTGCTGCTGTTCCTTGCTCCGGCCAAGACTCATGACGTTTGAGGCCCTCAAACATGCTTAACCAGGTGTCCACTCATGACGGGCAGGATCACTGAGCCTGATGCCACCATTCCTGGCAGGAACGAGACCTTGTTCGCTATGCAGGAAGACGATCTAATTGACGCCTATCTCTGTGACATTGTTCCTTCACGATCCAGAGATTTTGAAGATGTGGGGTACCTATATAATGGAGGTGCCCCGGCCCGCCGCACCTGTTCCCCCCAAACACGGCACCAGGGTTCTGCGCTTGACAACATCCTTGGCCCGCCTGAACCTGCCCACACCTAGGAGTCACAAAACTTTCTGCAGTTGAAATCAGTACGTTAAACGTTGCCCCTGTCGTAAAGCTCACTGGATCGCTCATGATCGAGGCACAACGGTTGGCTACTCTTCCTCTCCAGCTTGTACGCACACGCCACTACGGGCAACACAGAGCGTTGGTTTGATAGTCAGGGAGTTCGTACATCATCAACCAGCTTACAGCCAGCCCGAAACATCGGTATATTCACTCAGTCAGTAATAGCTCCCTGGTCTGACCAGAGAAGTTATGGCGTAGAGTTTTGTTACCCCAAAACAATGCTCAAAATTTCGAATCTTGGCACAGATTTGGCATTAATTCACAGGCAACAAAAAAGGACTTGCAACGATGTGTTGCAAGTCCTTGATTTTATTGGAGCCGATAACCAGACTTGAACTGGTGACCTACTGATTACGAATCAGCCGCTCTACCAAACTGAGCTATATCGGCGTGTTTCATGATGCTCCAGCGATGGGAAATTCAGTTTTCATGTATCAGGTTTGTGGTATAGTGTCAAGATTATGCCGCATCTCAGACTGACCACAGCACCATATCTGGTGTTTTTTTGTCTATATTTTGCCGTTGCCTTGGTTTTTGCTACGGATGAACAACATGCGCCAGCGCCACTGGCCGCTGCTGCACATCCTGCAGTAGCTTCTGTGGGCTGTTTGTCGTGTCATCAGGCCATACAGTACGACGAACATCATTTTTTTGCCTGCACCCGTTGCCATGGTGGCAATGGCGCTGAACAAAAAAACCAGGAACTGGCGCACCAGGGCTTGATCAGCCAGCCAGCCCATCCGGATCATATGCAGGCGGCCTGCGCCTCTTGCCACGAAAAACAGGTGGCTGCAGCCAGTCATTCCCGTCATTTTTCGTTGGACAACAAGATAAACACCATCCGCGCTCATTTCGGAGCTAAACAAAAGCTTACCCATCCGGCCGATATTCCAGCGGCTGATTCCGCTGCGACCATCGACACAGCACTGGCCTTGAGCGACGACATGCTCCGTCGGCTCTGTTTGCGTTGCCATGTGTACAGCAAGGGAGACGAGTACAGCGCTGTTCGCCGTGGCAGTGGTTGTGCTGCCTGCCACCTGTCTTTTGCCCATGGAAAAATGGTTGACCACACCTTCCGGCTGCCTGTTGACCAGCAGTGCCTCAGTTGCCACTACGGCAATTATGTGGGCAGCGACTACTATGGCCGCTACGAACACGATCTACCTTTTGAATACCGTACACCCTACACCGCAGAAACTGAAACCGGCTTACCAGCCAGACCCTACGGGGTAGAATACCATGACCTGGTTGCAGATGTGCACCAAGGGCGGGGTCTGGTATGCCGCGATTGCCACCAGGGCTTTGTCCATGGACAGGTAAAATCCATAAGCTGCAAAAGCTGTCACAACTGGTTACCCACCAAACCGGCTCCAGCCTTGGCCAATGTGGATGTCCATGGTAAACAGCTCGTCCTTACCGGCGTGCACAGTGGTAAAAAACACCTTGTGCCATTGATGCGGGACCCGGCCCATCAACAGTACGGACAGCAGGTGGATTGCCAGGTATGCCATGCCCAGTGGAGCTACAATGATACCACCACCCATGTGCTGCTCTCCTACAATCCAGATTATGATCCCTGGCTTTGGTTGACTGTGCAGGGTAGCTTTGAAGTGGAAAAGAGGCTGGAAGACAGTTTATTCAGCTACGCGGCAGAGGAAGAGCCTGCCATGCGGGACGGACTGACCGGTATCAGCAAGCCTGGCATGTGGTACAAGGGTTATACCGAGCGCCGCTGGGAACGTATGCTTATTGGCCAAGATGCCCGCGGGATACTCCGGGTGCTGCGACCAGTGCTGGATTTGCGTTTATCTCTGGTCGATGATCAGGGTGAGCCCCTGTTTGACAACCTGCGGGGTGCAGGTGATGGACTCAAACCCTACACCCCCCACACCACTGGCCCGGCAGGCCTGTTCTACCGGGATCGTCTGCAGGGGCTGTCTGCTCCCTGAATGCCCCAGTAATGGTTATGCGTCTTCTGCCAGTAATACGATCAGGGCAGCCATTACAGCTTATACGCCTGGCCCTGCTTTGCCTTGTTTTGCTGCCATTTTTCTGCTGCAGTGGCTGTGGCAAAAAAGAGCCTGCCAAAAAACCACATATTACCCGCACAGCCAAAAGAAAACCGGGAATACCGGCCACCCAGCGTCCCTATGTTATCAAGGGCATCACCTACTATCCCATTCCCTCGGCCCAGGGCTACCGGGAACAGGGCATTGCCTCCTGGTATGGTAAGCCATTCCATGGTCGCCGCACCTCCAATGGTGAAATTTACAACATGTATGCCGACACTGCTGCACACAAAACCCTGCCCATGGGCACCATGCTCTTGGTGCGTAACCTGGACAATGGTCGCAGTACTGTGGTGCGT
Organism: Desulfobulbus sp.; assembly: GCA_040776885.1. Classification (GTDB taxonomy): domain Bacteria; phylum Desulfobacterota; class Desulfobulbia; order Desulfobulbales; family Desulfobulbaceae; genus Desulfobulbus. The sequence goes on from JAXGZR010000005.1 coordinate 143,786, forward strand.
ATCAACGATCGTGGCCCCTTTGTGCGGGAACGCATTATCGACTTAAGCTACACCAAGGCCCAGGAGTTGGACGTGGTGGGCAGGGGCACGGCGCGGGTAGAGATTGTTGCCCTGGAAGAAGTGGAAGAGACGAGCGTGGCAAGCGTGGCAACACCTTCCCCAGCCCCAGCCAGGCGACCAGCTGTGCCCACGCCACCGCAGCAAGTTGCTGAGCCCAAGCCAAAACATCCTATCCCGGATTTTGACCGGGGCAATTTCTTTGTGCAAATGGGTGCTTTTGAGCGCATTGACGATGCCCGCGCCCAAGCCAGAAAGTTTGCCAGGCTCGGCCGGGATGTGGTGATCCAGCAGTATCCTGCTGCAGGCATGGACCTCTACCGGGTGCTGGTCTTTGCCAGTCATTCCCTGCGCGAAGCCCGGCAGTACGAGGCACAGATGCGTCAGGCCGGCTACCGCTACACGCTCCTACTGGCCAGATAGCAGTCCTGTTCATAGGCGCGCACGTTGCGGACAAACTGCTGGATCAGGGTATGGTTTTTCATGCCCGGCGCGTCTTCCAAGCCGGAGTTGGCATCCACGGCATAGGCATTACTTACCTGCAGGGCGGCCTGGACATTACCAGGATGAAGCCCGCCAGCCAGGAGAAAGGGTTTGCTGAGGCCCAGGGTGTGGATGAGTTGCCAATCAAAGCTGGTACCAGTACCACCATGGACTTTGGGGCTGTAGGTGTCGAGTAGAAAGGCGCGAATATGCGGTGTGTAGTTTGGGGGACTCAGGCCAGCATCTCTCTTCTTGTCCTGCGGCCCACCAAGGCGCAGGGCCTTGATCAGCCCACAAGTCGGAGCCAGACTGCGCAGGTGCTGGCAGTAGCTGGGCGTTTCTTCACCGTGCAGCTGGGCATAGTGCAGGCCGCAGCCGTGGATGGTGGTCACCACTTGGTCGATATCTGCATTGACAAAGAGCCCGATTGCAGCCACAAAGGGCGGCAGGGTTGCGATAATTTCCCTGGCAGCCTCAGGTGCAATATTGCGCGGGCTTTTTTCGTGAAAGATAAAACCCAGCGCATCGACACCTGCTTCTGCCGCGCATAGGGCATCGGCCAGCCGGGTGATGCCGCAGATTTTTATTCGGAAGCGGCGCATCAGCTCACACCGCGGCAAATTCTTGCAAGAGCGTGCCCTGGCGACCAGCCCGCATCAAGCTCTCACCAATTAAGGCCGCGTCGATTCCCGCCTCTTTTAAGCGACGCACATCATCCACCGTGCTGATACCAGATTCACTCACCACTGGAATTCCCGGCGGCACCAAGGCCTTGAGCCGGAAACTGGTGTTCAAATCCACGGAAAAGTCGTGCAGGTTGCGGTTGTTGATGCCAATGAGTTGAGCATCGCTGGCCAGGGCTTGTTCCAGTTCGGCCTCGTCATGCACCTCAACCAGAGCATCCATGCCCAATGATTCGGCGTGCAGGCGGAAAGTGCGCAACTGTTCCAGGTTAAGAATGGCAGCGATGAGCAAGATGGCGTCTGCTCCAGCCACCTGTGCTTCGTCGATTTGCAAAGGATCGATGATGAAATCTTTACGTAGCACCGGCAGGCTAACCTGTCGGCGGATTTGGATGAGAAAATCCAGCTCGCCCTGGAAAAAATGGCGGTCAGTGAGCACGGAGATGGCTGTGGCCCCGTTGTCTGCATACCATTGGGCCACTCGGATTGGATCGAAATTCGGCTCGATCAACCCCTTGGAGGGTGAAGCCTTTTTCGCCTCAGCTATAATGGCCACGCCAGCTTGCGCGCAGAGCGCGCGGATAAAGCCCCGCGGCGCATCGACCTCTGTTTTGGCAGGCAGGCCCTGCCGGCGCAGTTGCGCCACTTCTTCATGTTTTTTGGCGACAATGGTGTCGAGTATGGTGGCCATATCTTTTCTCTATTTTTGCGAAAATTGAACCAGGGCGTCCAGTTTGGCCAGTGCCGCGCCGGAGCGAATCACCTCGCGGGCCAGGGCAATGCCACCGGGAATGTCTGCTGCCTTATCCGCTGCCATGAGTGCGGCGCCTGCATTGAGGAGCACCATGTCGAGCTTGGCACCTGGTTCGCCGCGCAACACTGCCCGCACCTGGTCTGCGGATTCTGAAACTGTGGCCCCGCCCTTAATCTCTGCCATGGTGGCCCGCTTCAGCCCCACATCTTCGGGCTGCAAGATTGTCTCATGCACCTGGCCGTTATGGGCATCGGCAATGTGGGTTGCGCCGGTAACAGTCATTTCATCCAAGCCGCCTTCTCCCCACACTATAAGAACCCGACGCATCCCCAAACGAAGAAGCACCTCGGCTAACACTTTGGTCAGGGATGGAGAAAAAACACCACTGAGCTGTACATTGGCGCCTGCCGGATTGGTCATGGGACCAAGGATGTTGAAGATGGTGCGGATGCCAATGTCACGGCGTGGCACAATGGAGTATTTCATGGCACCGTGCATGAGCGGAGCAAAGAGGAAACCAATACCCAAATTGGCTACACTTTCCGCTACCTTTTCCGGGGGCAGGCTCAGGTTGACACCCAAAGCCTCGATCACATCGGCACTGCCGCAGCGGGAAGAAACCGCCCGGTTGCCATGTTTGGCCACAGGCACGCCAGCAGCAGCAATGACAAAACTCGAGGTGGTGGACACATTGAAGCTGCCGGAGCAGTCGCCACCAGTGCCCACAATATCAAGCAGCACCTCGCCCTTGTGGGTCTGCACGCCCGTATCTACAAAAAGAGCCTTGTCCCGCATGGCGCGGGTTGCACCCACAATTTCATCAATGGTTTCCCCCTTCATGCGCATGGCTGTGATAAAGGCGCCGATTTGAGCAGGAGTAGCCTCTCCGCTCATAATTTCGCTCATCACCTTGTTCATCTCCCGTTCGGAAAGATCCTGCTTTTCAACAACCTTGCCTATGGCTTGTTTGATCATGTTTGCTTCCTTGACGGTGGGCTACGGGCACTGGCCGGTAGTTCTGCCGCTCTATAATAAATTTGTATAATCGGAGCGGAGGAAGTTGTGCAGCAGCTGCAGCCCCTCCGTGCACATAATGGATTCCGGATGAAACTGGATACCCTCCACTGGCAGGGTTTTGTGGCGCAGACCCATGATGTCGCCGTCATCGCTGCGGGCGCTGATGGACAACTCCGCCGGCAGGGATGCTTCTTCCACCACCAGTGAATGGTAGCGCATGGCAGTAAAAGGGGAGGGCAGGCCAGTAAAAACACCTTGGCCATCGTGACTGACCGGGCTTGTTTTGCCGTGCATGGGCTGGGCGGCCCGCACCACTGTGCCGCCAAAGGCCGCAGCCATGGACTGATGCCCCAGGCATATGCCCAAAACCGGAAGCTGATGGTGGCTACAGGCAAGAATTGCTTCCATTGAGATGCCCGCCTCATTGGGTGTGCAGGGTCCGGGCGAGATCAGCAGACGTTTAGGTTGCAGGATCAAAAGATCAGCAACAGTGATAGCATCGTTGCGGATTACCCGCATAGCCGGCGGCTGCCAATCTGTTGCTGCGCCAGGTGGAGCAGTACCCAAAAGTTGTACGATGTTGTAGGTAAAGGAATCATAATTGTCGATCAGTACCAGCATGATTACAACCCCTGTTCCGCCAGTTCCACCGCCTTGAGCAGGGCCTGGGCCTTGTTGATGGTTTCCTCGTATTCCTTTTGTGGATCAGAATCGGCCACAATGCCCGCGCCTGCCTGCACCCACAAGCTATCTCCGGTATGCACACAGGTGCGCAGGGTAATGCAAAAATCCATGTTGCCGGAAAAACCAAAGTAACCCACTGCACCGGCATAGGGGCCGCGGCGGGCCACTTCAAGCTCGTCGATAATTTCCATGGCGCGAATTTTCGGGGCGCCACTGACCGTGCCCGCAGGAAAGCAGGCGGCAAAGACATCGAATTGATCTTTGTTCGCTGCCAACTGGCCACTCACCCCGGAGACCAGGTGCATCACATGGCTGTAACGTTCCACCACCATGAGATCGTGCACTGCCACGCTGCCCAGGGCAGCCACCCGGCCCACATCGTTGCGGCCCAGGTCAACGAGCATCAGGTGTTCGGCCTGCTCCTTTGGGTCCGCCAGCAGCTCCTGCGCCAAGACCGCATCTTCCTGCGGGTTGCTACCACGTTTGCGGGTGCCGGCAATGGGGCGCAGCTCGATGCGTCCCTCTTCAAGACGCACCAGAATTTCCGGCGAAGAACCAATCAGTGTTGTCCGGTTTTGCTGCAGGAAAAAAAGATAGGGGCTGGGATTGACATGCCGCAGGGCGCGGTAGAGGGCAAAGGGATGAATTCGCGCCTGGGTCTGGAAGCGCTGCGACACAACCACCTGGATGATGTCGCCAGCCAAAATATATTCCTTGGCCCGCGCCACCATTTTCTTGAAGACCTCGGCGCCAGTGTTGGAGCTGAAGCGATGCGTACCTGTTGCTTGCTGTTGACAAAAGGTCGAAGGTACTGGCCCGCGCAACTGGGTAACCACTGCATCAATGCGGCTGCAGGCCTCGGCATATAGGGCTGTGGGTGTATCCTGTCCCTGGTGCCACACAGTGCAGACAATGCTCAACAGCTGTTTGAGCTGGTCGTGAATGAGTAATATCCGGGGGATGAACAGGGCGCTGTCCGGCATCTCCTGTTGGGGATGGCGGTCGGGCAGTTCTTCCACAAAGCGCACCATGTCGTAGCCAAGATAGCCCACCGCACCACCGTAAAACCGGGGCAGACCCTCTGGTTCGGCCACGGAAAAGGATTGCAGCAAGGCACGCAGGCTAGCAAGCGGGTTACCTTTTCTTTTTTCTTCAGGCAAGTCGGGCATGCCGGGGTAGGCGATGCGACAGGTATCACCCTGGCTGGTGAAGGTGATGAGCGGATCAAAGCCAATAAAGGAATATCGTCCCCATTTTTCACCGCCTTCCATGGATTCGAATAAAAACACCTGTTCACTGTTTCCGCAGACCTTGGCAAAGAGGGTGAGGGGGGTGTCCAGATCGGCGATCATGGTGCGGTGCACTGGGATCAGGTTGTGGGATTGCAAGATATTGACAAAGGCAGCTTCATCGGGCTGGGCTGCTGTACAAAGGACGTTCATGAAAACATACGGGGCATAATGGTTGGTTTGTCAGCCCGTTGAAAAAGTCTCAACGGGCCACATTATCGGTAAAAAGATTTACAAAACGAAATCGCAACCAACTGATTGTACGTTGTTGTAAGTTTGACGTTCCAGTGGCACGAAACTCGAAAAACCGTTTTTTAACGGACAGCTAGCAGCTCCGGTCAAAGCGACAGAAGGAAAAAGTATCTGGAAATATACCTTTTTTCTGATCTCTTTGGTTACGATTTGTTCGTCTGAAGACAAAAACATGGCCTGTCTCCGTTGCACCCCACGTGCAGGTGCAGCCTTGCTCGTTGCTTTTGAGTTCACAGGCTGGAAAGTAAATCTTGTTTTTTTACAGCTTGTTAGTCCAAAAAAAATTGAGTAACCTTGCACGTTTTTGTGCCTGCCGGATGACCTGGCAGCAGAAGTCATATAGCAAAGGAATCATGTTGGTATGTTGCGTTTTTTTATGAGAACACAGCCTGTTCTTCCTGTGCTGTGCACAGTACTCTTTTTCTTCCTCATCAAATTGTGCATCTCCTACACAGTCAGTTCCAGTTTTTTCCGTGTTTTTATTGAGGCACAGTTTGAGCAAAAGGAAGCAGTGCAAGTATATTATACGGCAACTACAGATTTCAGTGAAGAAAAGTCAAAGAAAACACAAGAATATTCCGGTGCTGTCCGAGAAAGTAAAAGGGTGGAGATCAACAACAATGTAGCGCGCCATCTCCGCATCGATTTGGGAGACAGCCCTGGTGCAATGCGGCTCTATAGCCTGCGTCTTGCCAGTTTTTTCTTTCCGGAAATGTATTTTTCAGCGCAAGATATTTATGAGCGTTTTGTCCCAGGCCCTGATATCGCTGCCATGCGTTTACAAGGTGAGTACCTGGAAATTCATCGCAGCGGCAACGATCCCTTTATTTTGCTCAAGGATGGATTGCAGCACCGGAGCTTCTTTTTCTCCTTGGGTTTGCCCCTTGTTTTGAGCCTGTGTTTTTATCTCTTTCTCTCTTCGTTTTCCGTCAACAGTTTCCCAGCCCTTGCCGATGTTCTCCAGCACAGGCAGTCTTCAGCCGGCCTGCACTTTGCTGCCCTTGATGGTGTGCGCGGCCTGGCCGCCCTGGTGGTGCTGGCGGAACACGTTGGCATCATGGCCGATGGCATTGGGGTGATAGGTGTACACCTCTTCTTTGCACTCAGTGGTTTTCTTCTGGCTATTCCCTTTGTCCGCCGTCCAGAGCGGGCCATATCGCTCTCGTATATGCGGGCCTATATGCTCAGGCGGTTGAAGCGTATTATTCCCATGTACTACACTATCGTTACAGTACTTTTTCTTTTCCGCCATAAAAATCCAGAAGTGTTTCGCCACTATCTTTTCCTACAGGGAGACGGCTACTTGTGGACCGTGCCACAAGAGATGTTTTTCTACCTGCTGCTGCCGCTGGTGGTGTGCATCCTCTATGTGTTTGGAGTGATACAAAAATGGCTTGGGGTAAGCATGTTGCTGATTGCCGTTGTTGTGGCCACGTACCTGTCGCACCAGGGACTGATCACCCTGTATGGCAAGGGGGGTAATCATCCTGTTCTGCTCGGAATTTTTTTGAGCGGCATGTTTTTTTCCTACCTGTACCACCTTCTCCGCGAACAGGATTTTTGGCAAAGGGAGGCAGGTCGTAAGTTCCGCCGCATTCTTGCCTTGACCGGTACAGGGGCATTGATTTTTTTGGTGGTGGTGGCTTCAAAACAGATCACCGCACTGCACAGGCTGGATATCTACCAAAATTATGGATACAGCGGTTTTCTTGCTGCCTTTATCATTTTTACAGTGATATCCACGCAACAATCTACCCTGGCCCGCTGCATGGCCTTTACGCCTTTCCGCGCCGTGGGCATTGTGAGTTTCAGTTTCTACCTGCTGCATCCAACCTTCATCGTCTTCTGCGATGAAATAGCCAAATACTACTTCAGTGTCGACCTGGGCCCGGTGTCGCGCTTCTTCTTAAGCGGCACAGTCACCTATTGTTTTGCCGCGTTCACCTATTCCTATATCGAGCGACCCTTCATGAGGTAGGGACTGTGCTGGCCAGGAAAATTCGGAAACCCTGCTATTCCTGCAGGCCTACTTAAATGGTTGGCATTTATAAGCGATCAAGCGGTCAGACGGCGCAGGGCCTCCTGGTAGCGCTCACTGGTTTTGACCAGGATCTCGCTCGGTACAGGTGGAGGAGGGGGCTGCTTATTCCAGCTTAGGGAAGAGAGATAGTCGCGCAGAAATTGTTTGTCAAAACTGGGCTGCCCCTGGCCTGGCTGGTAAGATTCCAGTGGCCAGAAGCGGGATGAATCTGGCGTGAGCACCTCATCCACCAAGATAAGGCGACCATCTGCGTCCAGGCCCATCTCAAACTTGGTGTCGGCAATAATAATACCCTTTGTGCGGGCGTAGTCAGCAGCACGTTCATACAGGGCGATGCTGGCAGCTGCCATCTGCTCGCTCAGCTCAGCACCCACCTTGTCTCGCATGTGTTCCAGGGAGATGTTTTCATCGTGCTCGCCTAGTTCTGCCTTGGTGGAGGGGGTGAAGAGTGGTGCTGCAAAGGCCTCTGATTCACGCATACCCTTAGGCAACATAAAACCGCACACATTGGGATTCTTTTGGTATGCGCTCCAGAAGGAGCCGGACAAATAACCACGCACAATGCACTCTATGGGCACCACCTTGCTGCGCCGCACCAGCATGGAGCGACCTTCGAGCTGGTCACGATACTGCTGGCATATTTTTGGAAAGGCAGCGAGATCTGCACTGATCAGGTGATTGGGCATGATGTCGGCCAAGAGCTTGAACCAGAACAGGGAAATGCTGGTGAGCATGCGCCCCTTACCTGGCACGGCTTCAGCCATGACCACGTCAAAGGCAGAGATGCGGTCCGTGGCAACCATGAGCAGCTTGTCGTCATGGCCGGGAATGGCGTACATGTCGCGAACCTTGCCGCGGTGGAGCAGGCTCAGCTCTGGGCATTGGGTGGTGATGATGGCGCTCTGCATGGGGAAACCTTGGATAAAGAGGGAAAGGTCTGGCAACAATCCAAAGAGGTTGTTTGCATTTTGCACATTCAGGATAACCCCGCCTCTTACTCCAGAATCTGCGTCTTGACAAGGCCTGTGTGCAGCTTATTTTTTAATCTGCGTCTTGACAAGGCCTGTGTGCAGCTTATTTTTTACGTAGTTGAAAGAAAATGTGCTTCATTGTCTACGTATCGTTACTTAAGGGAGGAATATATGGCATTTATTCGTTTTAGTGACCGTCCGGCCTTCAGGAACCCCTGGGTTGAATTCGAACGGATCCGCCAAGGGTTAGATGAACTGTCCCGCAGTTATGCAGAAAAAGGTAAGGCACAGATTCGCGCCAATGTCTATCCACCGTTGAATATCTATGAAGAGACGGACAAAATGGTGGTGACTGCGGAAATTCCTGGGGTAAAAGCCGAAGATTTGGAAATTTCCATTGAGGGAGAAACGCTCACCATCCAGGGTAAGCGGAGCAGTCGCCAGGATGATTTCACCCTTTCCTACCACAGGCGGGAAATTGAATCCGGCAGTTTCAGTCGAGCCGTGTCCTTACCGGTCAAGGTGGATATTGAGAAAATCAGCGCCAAACTGGTTGACGGCATCCTCACTGTTACCTTGATGAAGGCGGCCGAGGCAACTCCCCGGCAAATCAAGGTAAATGCAGACTAAGGGAGGATAGAATGAGCGAAAAACAGTTGCAGGTACAGGAAAAACAAAGCGCCCGCATCCAGGGCGAAACCACCAAGAATGAAACCTACTATGCACCGCAGGTGGATATCTACGAAACAGAGAAAGAAGTGATTGTGGTCGCAGACATGCCGGGTGTGCAGCCAGAAGGGGTGGATCTGTCCCTTGAGGACAATATCCTCACCATTCAGGGCCGGCGCGAAGAGGTGGCGCACTCGGGCAGGATGGTACTGGAAGAGTATGAGCCCGGCCACTATCTCAGGCGGTTTACCGTGGCCGAGACCATTGACCAGGAAGGCATTGAAGCTTCGCTTGCCGATGGTGTTTTGCGGGTGCGCCTGCCCAAGACCGCTCCAGCCCAGCCCAAAAAAATAGCTGTAAAAATAGGCTAAACTCTATCTTTCTAATGGATGACGCGCCGGTAGCGGCGCGTCATCATCATTCTGTACGACCAATTGTGGGCAAATCCTGACAGGCGGGGTTGCTGTACCCTGCCAGCCTTGCCACTAGGGCACCCACAATAATCCTTGATCTGATCTCCACTGGCACCCGGCATTGGTCATCTGTAATCCAGAGCTGGGTGTTGCCACTCTTTTCATAGAGCCCCTTGAAGTTCATCATGGGCTGCATCTTCAAGGTGTGACGCTCGCCAAAGATGCTGGAACGCAGTTCCCTGGAAAGCAGACGTACCGCCACCTCGTTGCGTTTGTTGTCGGCAAAGGTGGGTACAACAATGTGGCTGTCTGGCTCAAGCCGTAGGGCCCTGCTTATGACAAAGGCGGCAAACTCGTTGTATGCCGTTCCTCCCCCCATGCTATGGAGCCGCACTGGATCATCATTTTTCTGATACCGGGCAATATACAGATCCTGATTGTACCAGGTCACCCGTTTGGTCACATTGCGATTGCGTCCTTCCCGTTGAAACACCTCATAGAGAACCGGCAGTTTCATTTCTCCCCTAACAGTGCAGTGGAAAACATCATCGACCGGGTAGAAAAATTCCAAAGGGCCTGTGCTCTTGATCTGGGCAGAGATTCCGTAGGCTCCTTTGGGTGCGTCTTTTGGAAAAATTTGGAGATAGATATCGCCAATTTTCACCCCACCGCTCCAGAAGACCTCGTAGTGCATACGTTCTTCGCCGGAGAAGATGGTGGCAAGTGCCTCGGGCACTACCTGGGAAGGCAAGAGTTCTTGTTGCGCGGCAGCTGTTCGTGATCCAGCGCTTAAGGTGATACACACAAAAAATGTGGTCAACAGAAAAGAACGGAGCATATCAGTAATCCTAAATGATCCTAAATCATGATGTGAGCAAAGAGAGGCAGACTGCGGTGAATAAGGTCAGGGCAATGAGGCCATTCATGGAAAAAAAGGATTGCTTGATGCGGGAAAGATCCTGTGGATGCACGATGAGGTGCTGATAAAAAAGGGCTGCACCGGTCAAAACAATACCTGCATAGTACCAACCATTGAGCCCCATCAAGATGCCGGTGAGGGTAAAGCAGATAAAGGCAATGGCATGGAAGAATACGGCCAGGCGAAAGCTGTTTTGGCGACCAAGGACAGCAGGCATGGAATGCAAACCCGCTGAACGGTCGAAGTCCGCATCCAGGCAGGCATAGATGCAGTCAAAACCAGCCACCCAAAAAAGTACACCAATGCTGAGCACCCACGGATACCCGGCAAACGTATCGGTCACCGCAGCCCAACCACCCACAGGTGCCAAGGCCAGGGCCAGCCCCAGCACCAGGTGACAGAGCCAGGTAAAACGCTTGGTCAGGGAATAAAAAAAGGTCAGGCCCAGGGCAAATGGTGCCATCATGAGGGTGGTGCGGTTGATCATGGCGCAGGCCAGAAAAAAGAAGGCCGAGGAGACCAACACCAGTAACCAAGATTCCCTTGGACTGATCAGCCCTGCAGGCAGGGCCCTGGCTGCAGTGCGTGGATTGGCCGCGTCGAAACGCTGGTCTGCTATGCGGTTGAAGGTCATGGCTGCGGTGCGTGCACCCACCATGGCCACAATCACCCAGAAAAGAACCCGCAGGGGCGGCAGGCCGTCTGCAGCCAAAACAAGGGCCATCAGGGCAAAGGGCAGGGCAAAGACCGAATGTTTGAACTTGATCATCTCAAGTAAAATAGAGAGCTTATGCCACATATCACATCCCCTGCCAGCGGCTCTGACCATCGTCTGCCACTGGCACGTGTAACAGATCGCAGAGGCGCAGGGCAAAGTTGTGCGCCATGGTCTGCAGATTCTGCGGCTTGTTGTAAAAGGCAGGCATGGCCGGACAAATGGTGGCGCCTGCCTCGTGTGCAGTCAGCATGTTGCGCAGATGGGTGCGGTTGAGCGGCATTTCCCGGACAACCAAAAGAAGCGGACGTTTTTCTTTGAGGGTTACATCTGCGGCGCGATGGATGAGGTTGCCGCAGTAGCCAGCAGCAATGGCAGCCAAACTGCCCACAGTGCAGGGAAGCACTAGCATCCCCCTGTAGCAGGAGGAGCCAGAGGCCGGGGCCGCAGCAAAATCATCCGGGGCAAACCAGCGCTGCACATGGCTGAGCTCTTCTGGCGCCAAACCCAGTTCCAGGCGCAGCACCTTTTGGCCGGCCTCGGAAATAATGGCATGCACGGCAACGTCAGATGTCCTGAGCAAATGCAGCAGTGGCGGCACATAGAGCATGCCACTGGCACCGGTGATTCCCAGCAACAGAGGTCTTGGTTCTGCCATTAGAGCGCCCCCATGTTGCCAATGTCTTTGTCGCCGATATACATGGAAACAATGCCAAAACTCAAGGTAATACGGCACAGTTTCGTAAAGCCTGCCGTTTGCATGAGTCCCAGCAAGGTTTCTGGTTCGTAAAAGGCAGCAATGGAAGAGGCCAGGTATTGGTAGGCTTCTTTGTCGCCGGAAATACGCCCTGCCACCACGGGCAACATTTTGTTGAGGTAGAAGTTGTACAGGGGCTTGATGATGGGGTTGGTTGGCCTGGAAAATTCCAGAATGATGAGTCTCCCGCCGGGTTTGAGGATTCGGTACATTTCAGCGAGTCCCTGTTCGGCCCGGGCCAGGTTACGGATGCCAAAGGCAATGGTGCAGCCCTGGCACGACGAGCTTGCTACTGGAATAGCCTCGCCATCGCCACATACAGGATGAATACGACCCATGCGTCCATCCCTGGGCAAGGACTTGAGGCCTGCACGCAGCATGTCCTCACAAAAATCCACGGCCAGCACCTGTCGCGCCGGGGCCTGCCTGGTTAACTCCAGGGCAAGCGGCAGGGTGCCTGCGCACAGATCAAGCACCCATCCCTCTGGGTAGTGCCTGAGCTGACGGGTGGTGCGCCAGCGCCAATAGCGGTCGATGTGCAGGGAAAGCAAGGAGTTGAGCAGGTCGTAATGCGTACTGATGGAAGAAAATTTTTCTTTGACAAAGAGCTTTTTTTCTTCCGGCTGCTGGGGTGTCTGCATGGCTGTCTGCTCGGGAAATGGACGGTACAAAAAAGTTATGAAAAAATTTTCACTGGTAAGGCAGTGTCAGGAACTTCCTTGCGGGCAATCAGGTAGGAAAAATATGTTTCCAGCGCCTTGATCTTCACCGAACTGAGATCGTGCTCAATGGCATGCAGGTAATGGGTGCAGGCTGTATGATCCATGGGGATACGGTCTGAAACAACCTGACATATTTCTGCCATGCGAAGACCACCTTCACGGCGGCAGGCCAGGAGCATTTCCCGGATGCGACGTGCCTCCTCTGGTTGACTGGTGAGGAATTCCTCGCGTACCACACACACGGAAAAAACAAAAGGCAACCCAGTTTGCCGCATCCAGGCTTCGCCCAGATCGAGCTGCACCGGATAGCTCTGTGCACGGCTGATGCGCAGGGCATCATCACCAATGGCCAACACCGCTGCAGCCTTGCTGGCAACAGAATCTGGGCCATAGACAGCACCAGTGGAGTAGCGTGGTTTGAGTCGGTAAAATTCTTCGAGGATAATCTGCACCAGCCTGATGGAAGTATCAGACTGCTTAGTGAGCATGACCAATTGGTCGTCCAGTTCCTCCACTGGCAGGCGGGAGAACAAAAACACACTGCCCACCGGGCCAGTGGCGCTGATGGACAGGTCGGCAAAGATCTGGTAGCGTTCCGGGTGCAGGGCATAGGCAAAGGAGGAGACAAAACCCATATCTATCTTGCCGGCAAGCAACAGCTCGTTGAGCTGGCGGGGCTGCCCTTCCAGCACCTGCCAGTTAGGGGGCAGCTGCTTTTCTTTCCATATTTCATAAATCGGCGCAGTATTGATATAATTCACCATGCCGATACGGGCTGGGTTCTTCATAGGTTAATCCGGCGTACAGGGTGCAGGGTGGAAGACTGACGGTTGACCAGCATACACATCAATTCGTCGGCACTGGTTGCGGGTTTTTCGAGGGGCACCACCAGGATGTCAGCCTCTTTACCTGCTTCCAGCGAGCCCAAATGCTCGTCCAGCCCCAGGGCAGCAGCGCCACCCATGGTGGCCATGGCAAAAAGTACCGAGGCAGCGGGTGCATTGGCTTCCCCAGCCAGAAGAGTCATTTCCCGCCACAGGGATAGCTCGGGATTGCTGGCCAGACTGTCTGTGCCCAGTGCCGGTAGCATACCATGCTTGAGATAGCGCTGCACAGGGGCGGTGCCCACGCCGAGAAAACGGTTACTGCCCGGACACAGGCAAACCTTGGTGCCGGTACCGGCCATGATGCGAATCTCCTCATCGCTGACATGAATGCCATGGATGCACAAGGTTTGAGCATCGAGCAAGCCGAGCCGGTAGAGGTAGTGGATGCTGCCTTCATCCGGACCAATCGCTGCCTGAAAAACCAGGTTTTCTCCACTGCGTTTGTGGATAAAATCCACCATTGGCCCACGGCCATGGCGCAGCATCTCCAGTTCGGCCAGGTGTTCGGCGGTGTGAATGGGAAAAATATGACCCAGCTTGCGCGCTCGTTTTTTTAGCGCAGTGAGTAGAGCCGGATGACTTGAATACGGGGCATGGCCGCTGCACAGCCGGGTATCCTCTTCCAGAACCAGGCGCTCCTTGTTTTTGGCAAGCGATGTCTCTGTCATGCCCAGATACTCGCGAAAAGCCAGCAAGCGTCCCGGAAAAATCCCAAGCAGGCCCAGGGCAACATCCGTATTGCCGATATCAGCCAAGACTGAAACCCCGTCTGCGTACTGGCGCAAACATATTTCAGCCGCAGCCTGTTTCACCTCTGGGCCAGTGGCACCAAGCTGGGCGCGCAAACTAACGAGGCGGCTAACCCATTGGATAAAATCGCCCTGGTGTGCTGTGGCAGATAGAACTCCCAAGTGCGACAGCTCCAGGTGAATATGCGCATTGATCAGTGCAGGCGTTAATGATGCCCCTTCATAGTGAACAATATCTGCGCCGGGATAGCGATTTTTCAGGGCCTCCAGGGGCGCAACTGCCACAATTTTTCCCGATTCAACGGCCACTGCACCATTTTTGATGGGCGGCGCAGTGACCGGCACCACCCAGGCGGCGCTATGCAGATGCGGTATGTTGGCCATCAGAGCAGAGTATAGTCCATCAGGCGCTGGCGGGGAGTAAAACCGGCATCCTGCACCAAACGGCGGATTTCTTCTTCAGACAGGCGAAAATGTACCCCGGCCGCAGCCACCACGTTTTCTTCAATCATGGTGGAGCCAAAATCATTGGCTCCGAAAAAAAGCGAAAGCTGGGCGACTTTGGGGCCCTGGGTTACCCAGGAAGCCTGAATATTGGCGATATTATCCAAAAATATACGGCTCAGGGCCAGCATGCGCAGATACTGCACGGCGCTGGTTTTTTCGATGCGGCGGGTGGCGGCCAGGGGAGTGTGATCGGGTTGGAATGGCCAGGGTATAAAGGCAGTGAAACCACCTGTTTTGTCTTGCAGGGCACGCACCCGCTGCAAGTGTTCGAGTCGCTCTTCCAGGTGTTCAATATGGCCAAACATCATGGTGGCAGTGGTGCGCAGACCCAGTTCGTGCGCCTCGTGCATGATGCGGATCCAGGTATCGGCATCACATTTGTTGGGTGCCATCTCCTGGCGTACCCGGTTGCTGAGGATTTCTGCTCCCCCACCGGGGATAGAATCGAGGCCTGCAGCCTGCAGCCGGCTGATAACCTCGCGGGTATTTAGGCCGAAAAGTTGAGCGAAGTGGTGGATTTCCGGCGGAGAAAAACCATGGACATGGATCTCTTCGCCCTTCATGAAGCGGAGCATATCTTCATAAAAGGCAAGCGGTAGATCTGGATGGAGCCCGCCCTGCAAGAGAATCTGGGTACCACCCAAGGCCTTGGTCTCCGCGATTTTTTCCTGCAACTCTTCTTTCGAAAGTACCTGGCCGCCCGGTACATCCGGCGCCTTGAAAAAGGCACAGAATTTACAGGCAGAGATGCAGATGTCGGTATAGTTGATATTGCGGTCGATCACATAGCTGACCACTGCTTCCGGGTGCAGGCGTTGACGCACTGCATGGGCAAGGAAACCCAGTTCGTGTAGGCTGGCCTTTTTTGCAAGGAGCAGCCAGTCTGCCCCGCTGATGCGCTCACCTGCTGTAATCTGGCGAAAAAGCCGCTGCATGGCCATCAGTACTCTTCCAGAACATTGTACAGGGTGTCCCGCTGCACCGGCTGCCGCCCTGCCTCCTGAATGAGGCGGATCAGGGTTTTGTGGCCCAGAGCCTGCTCTGTTTCTGCACCAGCCATGTGGGTGATCCGTTCCTCTGTGACAGTGCCATCCAGGTCGTCTGCACCAAAGGCCAGGGCGATTTGGGCCATTTTGGGCCCGATCATCACCCAATAGGCCTTGATATGCGGAAAGTTGTCGAGCATCAGGCGGCTTACAGCGATATTTTTCAGGTCATTGATGCCGGTGGTGTTGCTGTGACCGACCCCGAGTTCGGTATTTTTTGGATGAAAAGCCAAGGGGATGAAGGCTAAAAATCCACCACTTTCATCCTGCAGGCGACGCAGGGCATCCAGATGGTCCAAGCGCTCCTCTATGCTTTCAATATGGCCGTAGAGCATGGTGGCATTGGTTCTCAAGCCCAGACCATGGGCAGTCTTGGCCACCTGTAGCCATTCTTCGCCGCTGATCTTATCTGCACAGGTAAGCTGGCGGATGCGCGGACTGAATACCTCTGCCCCACCACCGGGCATGGAGCCCAGTCCTGCTTCCATGAGCAGGTTCAAGGTCGTATCCACAGGTTTGCCGGCGATTTTTGCCAGGTGATGGATTTCTACGCAGGTAAAGGCCTGGATGTGCACACCCGGTCGTTCCTCATGAATAGCGCGCAGCATATCTGTGTAGTAGGCAAAAGGTAAATCAGGATGCACACCGCCCACCACGTGCACCTCGGTGATGGGTTCATCCAGCCGCTCGCGCACCTTGTGTCGGATTTCCTCAATACTCATCTCATAGGCAAGCGCATCTTCCCGCTTGCGGCCAAAGGCGCAGAACTTGCACAGATTGATGCAGATGTTTGAGTAATTGATGTGCTGGTTGTAAATAAAGTAGGCCTTGTCACCGTTGATCCGCTCACGCACGATGTTGGCCAGGTAGCCCAGGGCAAGGATGTCGGGATGCCCGTAGAGCTGTGCGCCGTCTTGCAGATCAAGGCGTCTGCCGGCACGTACCTTTTCAAGTATAAGGCCAAGTCCGGCCTGCTCAATATGGGCATCCATGTAGGCGTTCATGTGGTTTTTTATTCTTCGACTCAGGGTTGTGCAGAGATTGGAAGAGCTACCACGCCCGTACCAGAAACAAAATCGGCCAAATCAATACCGACATTGACACCGACACAAACGGAGCAGGCAGCTGTAAAAGCAACAGCCCCTAGTCAGGGGCTGCTACAGGGTATCGCAAAAACGAGATCAATCAAGGAAAAAGCGAAGTTTTTCCCTGCGGCTGGAATGACGTAACCGGATAAGTGCCTTTTTTTCGATCTGGCGGATACGCTCGCGGGAAACATTGAAGCGTTTGCCAATTTCCTCTAGGGTGTACTCTGCCTTTTCACCGATGCCAAAACGCAGACGGATGATTTTTTCCTCCCGCTCGGTAAGGGTTGCCAGCACTTCGGTCACCCGGTTGGCGAGTTGTCTGTTCTGTACCGCATCGTAGGGAGACTCAGATTCCTGGTTTTCCAGAAAATCACCCAGGGTGGAATCATCATCACCCACTGGTGTCTCAAGGGAAATCGGCTCACGCGATGCCTCCAAGATGGCCAAGATCTTGTCCATGGGCATATCGGTCACCTTGGAAATTTCCACCGGTGTGGGCTCGCGGCCCAATTCCTTCAAGAGCGAATAAAAGGCCTTGAAAAACTGGCTACGCAACTCAAGAAAATGCACTGGCAGGCGAATGGTGCGCGTTTTGTCGAGAATGGCGCGGGTAATGGCCTGGCGTATCCACCAGGAGGCGTAGGTGGAAAATTTGTTGCCTTTTTTGTAGTCAAAGCGAAAAACAGCCCGCATCAGACCGAGGTTGCCTTCTTGAATGAGATCAGCCAAGGTCAGGCCCTGGTGCATGTAACGCTTGGCAATGGAAACCACCAGGCGCAGATTGGCCCGGATCATGACATCCTTGGCAAATTCCACCGAGCGGTTGTAGGCTTCCACCTTGGTGGCCAGCTCGAAAAGTTCCCGGTTGTCGCTGTGATTTTGGTTGGCGCGCAGCACAGTCTGGCGCATGTGGTTGAGTTGCTGTTTTTTTGGTTTTAACGTGGGATCACGGCGTTCCCAAAGATCGATGCGTTCCGCCAAGGTGCGGATTTCATCTGCACCCGAGGTATCGGTGCGGATCAGCTCAATAATGGCGTCGAATCCTTCTCGAATGGTCTTGGAATACTTGGCCTCTTCTTCTGGGGTGAGCAGTTCGTATTGGCCCATTTCCCGCAGATAGGTGGTGGTGGTTTCTTCCGGTTCGTGGCCCTCACTGTCAGGAAGGGCATCGACGTTGGCATCGTCCTCAGAGGTTTTTTTGCCGGTCCACTCTTCACCGGCCAGGGTCATACGTTTGCCAGATTTTTCCTGGGTGACGATTTCAATATTATTTTCTCCCAGAAAATCAAACAGTTCTTCAATGGCGCCAGGATCCTTGACCTGGTCGGGTAGAAGTTCGTTTAAATGTTGAAAAGTGATGCATCCCTCATCCTTTCCTGCCTCAAGAAGGTCATTTTTAATATCAGATAGCACAGCCTTCTCCTTAGACATGGTTCTCATCCCAATAGATGAAAAAATAATGTGAACAATATATTTTACAATAAAAAAAGAATAATTTCAACAAGGAATCCAAAGCCCCACAAAGGGAGGTATCAACAGGGTTGGGTGATAAATGGTGCACGTTGCAGGGAATTCAGGTATGAAGGAAAGCAATTTGCGTCACAACCGGCACCAAGTCAAATACATACGTATAGCAAAATAATGACTACATCGATAAACATTTTGCAAAAAAGATCAAGCGGAGTACTGTTACCTGTTTTTTCCTTACCTGCTCCCTGTGGTATTGGCGATTTGGGCCCGGGCGCTTACACGTTCATTGATTTTCTTGCCAAGGCCGGTCAGAGTTGTTGGCAAATTCTGCCGCTGGGGCCAACAAGTGGCGATCTTGGTCACTCTCCCTACATGAGTGCCTCTGCCCTGGCAGGCAACCCGTTACTGATCAGTCCCGAACTCCTGGTGGAAGGCGGACTGCTGCAAGCACACCAGCTCGCCTATCCAGATTTCTCCGCCTACAATATTGACTATCACCGGGTAGAGGCCCACAAGAAGTATCTCCTGGAGCTTGCCTGGGAAGCTTTTCAGGGCCCTGCCAATGTTGGTCGCCTGGATGATTTCATCGCTGCCCATCCCTGGGCGCAGGATTATGGTCTTTTTCTTGCCCTCAAGGATTGGTACGACCAGGCTGCCTGGTTTGAATGGCCCAAACCCATACGCAAACGTGATGCAAAAGCGCTTTTGGCTGCACAAAAAGATTTGCACAGTGCCATCCGCAAACACTGTTTTAAACAGTATCTCTTTTTTGAACAGTGGCAGCGTCTACGTCTGTATGCCCAGGAGAAAGGTGTGCAATTGATTGGTGATCTGCCCATCTACGTGGCCATGGACAGTGTGGATGTCTGGATAAATCAGGAAATTTTTGCGCTTGATCCCGACAGCTGCGAGGCAACCCACATTGCCGGAGTACCGCCTGACTATTTTAGCGAAACCGGGCAGCGCTGGGGCAATCCGCTCTACAGGTGGAACAGTGACACAGCAGCTGTGCGTGCCCAGCTCTATGACTGGTGGGAGCAGCGCCTGCGCCAAAACTTTTTTTTGGTGGACATCCTCAGGCTCGACCATTTTCGTGGCTTTGAATCGTACTGGTCTGTCCCGGCCGAAGAAGAGACCGCCATGGTTGGCGAGTGGCTCCCAGGTCCGGGTTTACCTTTTTTTACCGAGATGAACAGGCGCTTGGGTCAGATGCCACTTATTGCCGAGGACTTGGGCATCATCACCCCAGAGGTCGAGGCCCTGCGCCAGGCCCTGGGTTTACCGGGCATGAAAATTTTGCTCTTTGCCTTTGATTATTTTACCGACAACAGCTATTTACCCTACAACTGCCCACCCAACAGTGTTATCTACACTGGCACGCACGACAACGAAACTGCAGTGGGCTGGTTTTTAAATCCAGCAGTGGACCCGGCCTTCAAGCAGCAGGCCAAGCGTTTTGCCAATAAAAACGACGACAATCCCGGCTCCTTTCATACAGACCTCATCTACCTGGCCATGTCGGCGTCCTCCAATCTGGCTATATTTCCCATGCAGGATCTGTTGGGCTTTGGCAACGACTGCCGCATGAATACCCCGGGACAAAGCAAGGGCAACTGGTTGTGGCGCGTGGCCCCGCATTACATCAATGACGATCTGGCTGCATGGTTGCGGGAACTGACCCGCTTTTTTGGCCGTCTTCCAGCCCAAACACCACAACACAAACAACAGGCCCATAACGATGCGCATCCTTATTCTTAACGGCAGTCCCCGTATCCATGGCAACACCCATATCCTACTGAACCAGGTGCTGGAAGGGATTCGTGCAGGTGGTCACGACGCGGAACTACTCCATCTGGCCAAACTGCAAGTGGCGCCGTGCACTGGTTGTGGATTTTGCGAAAGTAAGGGGGTGTGCGCTATTGATGATGCCATGACCACACTGTACGAAAAAGTAGATGCTGCCCACCACTTGGTAATTGGCTCGCCCATCTATTTTTATGGTGTCACTGCGCAAACCAAAGCCTTTATCGACCGTTGCCAGGTTTTTTGGAGCAGAAAGTATCTGCTGGGGCAGAGCAGGGAAGGACAGATGCCGCGCCATGGCTACCTGGTGAGCACGGCTGCGACCGGTGGCGGCAAATGCTTTGACTGCGCCCGTCTCAGCCTGCGTTATGCCTTTGATGCCATGGACGTGGCCTTTAATGGTGAGGTGGTGGTACAAGGTGTGGACGAACGCGGTGCAGTGTTGGAGAGAGGGGAGGTTTTGCAGGCAGCCCAAGATTTAGGCAAAAAAATCAGTGCCATGATGGTATAAAGGCAAAACCGAAAAGGCAAAACCGAAGTAACGAGCGATGAACATACTTGAGCTCAATTATGGATCAAACAGACACAGAAGAAGAGCAGATGAAAATCACCTTGATTCTTTTGCATAAGACTCCGGAAGTGCTGTGGAACGGCTTCAGGCTGGCCAATTTGATGTTGGAAGCAATGGAGGATGTCAGCATTTTTCTCAATGGTCCTTCTGTTCAATATGAACAGCTGGATTCTGCGCAATTTCCGCTGAAAGAACTGGCTAAAATATTTACCCTTTCAGAAGGGTGTCTTTTTGCTTGAGGCAAACTACTGGACCTTCACGGCGTGAAGGAAGGTTACCATGCACGGGGTACGCAACAGCTGCTGTATGATCTGATCAAGGAGAGCGACAAGGTTATTACTCTGTAACACAAACATCCTGTGCCTCCCCGACAGAGCCGGTGATCAGCAAGCGTGTATTGCCAGCGCTCACCAGGTCGCCGGGCAAGAGTTTTCTTCGTTTGCGCAACTCAACCGCGCCATTGACCTGCACCTGGCCCTGGCTAATCATCCAGCGGGCCGCGCCGCCGCTTGCTGCGAGGTTCTCGCGTTTCAACAGCTTATCCAGTTCGATAAAGGCCGTGGCAATGTGCACAAGGGTAGGGGCCTGTTGCATGGGAAGAGCCTATAAGTCGAGTTGAAAATCGATATGCACAGACCGGCGTGCAGGCACAAATTGTCTGTAGGAGGTCTTGGATTTGTCCAGCATGATTTTGGCGGCGCGCACTGAATCGGTATCCTTGTATTTGTCGGAGAGATACACTATCTCGCTGATGCCTGCCTGAATGATCACCTTGGTGCATTCGTTGCACGGGAACAGCCCCACATAGATTCGGCAGCCACGCAGATCGCGGGTGATGGAGTTGAGGATGGCGTTCAACTCCGCATGGCACACATAGGGATATTTGGTATCCAGGTATGCGCCTTCACGCGCCCAGGGCAGTTCGTCATCGGAACAGCCCCAAGGAAAACCATTGTAGCCCACACCAACAATCTTGTTCTGGCTATTCGCCACACAGGCCCCGACCTGGGTGTTCGGATCCTTGGAACGACCGGCCGAGAGCAGGGCAACCGCCATAAAGTATTCATCCCAGGAAAGAACGTCGCTGCGTTTACGGATCATCGCCGTGCTGTTTATGGTTGATTTTTTTTGTTGGTTGCCTCGGCTTCCTTGAACTGTTTGCGCCGTTGCCGCCAGTCCGGCGCTGTGCCGGTGGCCTTTTCGATGAAAACGCGGATGGCGTGGAAATATCGCTTCCCTGCCACGGCGATCAGGGAATTGTGATCCGCGCCGGGCACAATTTGCAGCTCTTTTTCCTTGGCCCCGCTCGATGCCTGCAGGGTTTCTGCCTGCCACAGGGGGATCAACTGATCGTACTGGCCATGCAAGATAAAGGTGGGCTTGGTGAACTCGGTGATTTTTTGACTGTTACCAAAGGTGTCTTCTTCACGGATACCCATGGCTTCCAGGTCAATGCCCAGTACCTTGGCCAGGGGCAGGGTCTTGGCAAAACCAGATTCAATAAGCAAACCGCTCAGCGCATCTGCATGTTTGGCGGCAACATGAATGGCGCAGGCACTGCCCAGAGAACGGCCCATAACAAAGAGCGGCCCAGTATACTGATGCTCGCCAAGCCAGGAGCGCACAAATAAAAATGTCGCTTCCGCATCGTCAAGCAAGGTGCTGACCAAGGGCACACCATCGCTCCAGCCGTAGCCCCGGTAATCGCACACCAAAAAGTTGATTCCTTCTGCCAGGTAATAGGGGGCGATGTCATCGTAGTCTGGCACGATTTCTCCGTTACCATGAAAGAAGATGATGGTGGCGGAGTCAGGAGCATGGGTGAAGAGCCGACAACCAATGTGGATGCCGTCGGCGACTGATGCATCGATGTTCGCTGCCCCTGCAGGTGGCTGGCTTTTTCTGACTTTTCTTGGATGAAAGAGCATCCGGAGGATATCGTCGTGATCCATGGTGTAGAGTCCTGTCTGATCTGGATTAGAGCTTGCCTGCTGCGCTGTTTGTTCTTTGCAGCCAGATGTTGTAAAAGCAGCAGAAAGAAGCAGAACGAACACGCCTGTTGTATACAACAAAAAACGTATCGTATCTGATCGTTGCACACGCTGTAGGATTAACATGGCTGTACCTCGTGCAGTTGAGGCCTTGTGCTGCCAGGTTCATGGGCTCGGCAGGGCTGCGGACAGGCCATGGGAGACCTGTCTTGCCAGGTGCTGAACCCAGCGTTATCCGTCTTGTTACATGAGCATCTCCAGGCCTGAAAAGAAGTAGCCGATTTCAAAAGCAGCCGTTTCAGGGGCATCGGAACCATGGGTGGCGTTTGCTTCCAGGGAATCGCCAAATTCCCGGCGCAGGGTGCCCTCTGCTGCCTCGGCAGGGTTGGTGGCGCCCATCAAATCACGCCATTTTTTGATGGCGTCTTCAGCCTCGAGCACCATAACAATGCAGGGCCCGCTGGACATGAAATCGGTCAACTCGCCAAAAAAAGGCCGACTTTTATGTACATGATAAAAGCCTTCAGCTTCCTTCTTGCTCAAATACAGTTTTTTCATGGCAACAACGGTGAATCCCTCGGCATAGATGCGGCTGAGAATTTTTCCGGCATTGCCGGCCTGAAAGGCGTTGGGCTTGATGATGGCAAAGGTTCGTTCCATGGTTCTGGTTCCTTACAATTTGTTTTACTGATTGATCGGCATATTGAGGACAAAAAATGCATAGTACCATATATGAACAAAACCAGCTCGTTATGCCAAGAAAAATCAGAGTCAAACCAAGATGAAAAATATGTTCAAAAAGACCTGCAGCTCATCCCGCTTGTAGCCAGGGAGCAGAAGCAGAAATCAGTTTGCAAATTCGAATTTTCGCTCTATGCTATTTAGTCCGACATGTTTTCCCTTGCCCCTGATACTAAAAGGGGTGCTTTCATCCATTTTTTAGCATGCGCACAGGCATGCAAGCATGGGATTGAGAACTCATGGCCCTTATCGTGCAAAAATTCGGCGGCACCTCGGTGGGCTCCATAGAAAAGATACAGGCTGTTGCCAAGCGGGTGATTGAAAAACATCTGGAAGGTAACCGCATGATCGTGGTGCTCTCCGCCATGGCAGGCGAAACAGACCGGCTCATTGGCATGGCCCATGCTATTCAGCGCGTTCCTGATCTGCGCGAACAGGACATGCTGGTTTCCTCCGGCGAACAGGTGAGTGTAGCCCTGTTTGCCATGGCAGTGAAGGCCGCAGGATACAAGGCCGTTTCTCTTTTAGGTGACCAGGTTGGGATCCATACCGACCAAAAGCACACCCGCGCCCGCATTACCTCCATTGATGCAGAACGTATCAATGGCTATCTGGATCAGGGCAACATTGTGACTGTAGCTGGTTTTCAGGGGGTCACCGACTATGGCGACATCACCACCCTGGGCCGGGGTGGCTCAGACACCACGGCCGTGGCCCTGGCTGCGGCCCTGCAGGCCGATGCATGCGAGATCTTCACCGATGTGGAGGGCGTGTTCACCACTGATCCGGGTGTTTATGATAAGGCCCGCAAAATCGATCACATCAGCTACGATGAGATGCTCGAATTGGCCAGTCTTGGTGCCAAGGTGCTGGATATCCGTGCAGTCAGCATGGCCAAGCGCTTCAAGGTACCAGTGCATGTCCGTTCAACCTTTACCAATACCACCGGCACCTGGGTTGTTGACGAGGAGAAAATTATGGAGTCTCTGTTGGTTTCCGGCATCACCTACAGCAAGAAAGAAGCCCGGATCACGATAAAAAAAGTGCCTGACCAACCTGGAATTGCGGCCAAAATTTTCCTGCCCATTTCCGATGCCGGTATCATGGTGGATATGATCATCCAAAACACCCATGACGGTGGTCTCACTGACATGACGTTCACGGTTTTGCGCAGCGACTACGACCGCGCCATGGAAATCCTGGCCAAGGTGGCTCAGGACATCCGGGCTGAAGAAGTCACTGGTGACCAGGAAATCGTCAAGGTTTCCATTGTGGGCGTAGGCATGCGCAACCATTCAGGTATTGCTTCAACTATGTTTCAGATCATGTCGAAAGAAGGGATTAATATCATGATGATCTCCACATCGGAAATCAAGGTGTCTGTGGTCATTGCCGAAAAGTATACGGAGTTGGCTGTGCGGGCCCTGCACGATGCCTTTGCCCTGGACAAGGACAACCTGCCCCTGGAAGTGGATGTGGACTGACCCATGACCCGTAGCATAGAAATTTACGATACCACTCTGCGTGATGGCACCCAGGCGGAAAATTTCAACCTGTCCCTGGAAGATAAAATCAAGGTGTGCAGGGAACTGGACAGTTTTGGGGTTGATTTTATTGAAGGGGGATGGCCTGGTTCCAACCCTTTGGCCGTTGAGTTTTTCCAGCGCATGCAGGGAATAGGGCTGCGCCACGCCAAACTAGCTGCCTTTGGTTCCACCCGCCACTTTCAGCATCCACCTGAAAAGGATGCCAATCTGGCTGCACTTTTGGCGGCCAAAACACAGGCTATAACCATATTCGGCAAGAGCTGGGATGTACATGTCACTGATGCGCTTCGTATCGACCTGGAAGACAACCTGGCCATTATTGAAGATTCTCTGGCATATCTGCGACCCAGGGTGCAGCATCTTTTCTATGATGCCGAGCACTTTTTTGACGGTTTCAAGGCCAATCGGGACTACTGCCTGGCCACGCTGCAACGGGCCCTTGCCGGTGGTGCGGAAACCCTGGTGCTGTGTGATACCAACGGCGGCACCCTGACCCATGAGCTGGCCCAGATCATCCAGGCGGTGCAGCAGTTTTTTCAACAAAACGGCCAGGAGTTACGCCTGGGTGTCCATGCTCATAACGATGCCGAATGCGCGGTAGCCAACTCGCTGATGGCTGTGCATCTGGGTGTTGTGCAGGTACAGGGCAGTATGAATGGCTATGGCGAACGCTGCGGCAATGCCAACCTCGCCTCCATCATTCCGGCATTGCACTTGAAAATGGGGCTGCATTGCCACGCAGGAACACGCCTGCATCAGCTCTATACCACCACCCGATTAATCAACGAACTGGCCAACCTGCCCCACAACAGGTACCAACCCTATGTGGGTGACTCTGCCTTTGCCCACAAGGGGGGAGTGCATGTGAGTGCAGTGCAGCGCAATCCGCTGACCTATGAGCATATAAACCCTGACGAAGTGGGTAATGAACGCCGTATCCTCATTTCCGACCAGTCTGGCCGGGCCAATGTGATTCTCAAGGCAGAGCGCTACGGCCTGCCCCTGCGGCCGGATGATCCACTCATGGCTTCCATTATTGCGGAACTCAAAGAGATGGAAAACCAGGGCTATCAGTATGAGGCAGCTGAGGCGAGTTTTGAGTTGCTCATGCGCAGCGCCTTGGGCCTGCGACGTAAATTTTTCACCCTGAAAGCCTTTCGGGTGATGAATCACAAACACAGCATAAACAAGGAACCCTTTACCGAGGCAACCATCCGCCTGAGTGTGGGTGGTATCGAGGCCCATACCGCTGCCATGGGTGATGGTCCGGTCAATGCACTGGACCTGGCCCTGCGCAAGGCGCTCACCCGATTCTATCCAAACCTTGAAGACATGGAACTGGCCGACTATAAAGTACGGGTACTCTCCGGTGAACACGGTACTGGTGCCAAGGTGCGGGTGCTGATTGAAAGTCGAGACTCGTCCGGTTGTTCTTGGGGTACGGTGGGGGTCTCGTTCAACATCATTGAGGCAAGCTGGCAGGCGCTGGTGGACAGCATCAACTACAAATTGATGAAGGATGAACAGAACCGGGGAAAAAGCACTGAAACGCAATGATGCGTTGTTAGAACGGAATTTACGCTACCGCGTTCTTCTCCTGGCACTTTTTGCCATTTTCCTTATTGGCGTCAATCTCTTTCCCTTCCATAGGCAGTCTGGACCGGGCCAGCATGCCACTTTGTTGCTGCAGCCAGGGGGTGAAGACACTCCCTGGCAACTGGTCCTTGTTCCACAGCAACATATTGCCGAGCCTACCATGCTCGTGGTTGGCCCTGTGTCTACAACGGGGCAGGGAGCCGGGCTTGTCGGCTTAAATAATGGCTGCAGCGCTCCGCCGGAATTTGCCCTGTTTTTGGGGCTGTCCATGGATATTAACCGTGCAGAGGCCAAAGATTTTCAGTTGTTGCCAGGCATTGGTCCGGTGTTGGCGCAGCGCATCGTGGCGGAGCGGGAAACACAGGGTCTGTACAAAAAAACCGAAGCAATGCAGCGCGTTTCCGGAATCGGGGCTGCCACTCTGGCCAGGCTGCAACCACATATCTGTGTCCGATGAAGATGCCTGTCCTTATCCTGATCGGACCAACCGCCATAGGTAAGACTGCCCTGTCTTTGCGCATTGCCAGTACGTTTGGCTGCGAAATCATCTCCATGGATTCCATGCAGGTGTATCGGTACATGGATATCGGTACAGCCAAGGCAAGCAAGGAAGAACAGGCCCTGATTCGGCACCACCTCATTGACATTGTCGATCCGGATGTTCAGTACAACGCAGCCTGTTTTGTTCGCGACGCCATGGCAGCTGTACACGATATCCACTCCCGTGGAAAAATTCCGCTGCTCACCGGGGGAACCGGTCTTTATTTATCATCGCTCAACAATGGGTTGTTTGATACAGTTCAGGTACCACATGAAGTACGTAGCCGACTACAACAACGCCTGGAAGAAGAGGGAAGGGAGGTGCTTTTCCAGGAATTGACAGCCTGCGATCCAGAGAGCGCGGCCAGAATCCACCCCAATGACAGTCAACGCCTGCTGCGCGGGCTTGAACTGTATGCTGTTACCGGCATACCTTGGTCTGAGCATATTCGCAGGCAACAGATGCGGCCCAGGCAACCATTGCTGCCCACGCAGTTGCAAATCGGCCTGCGCTGCGACCGTTTTTTACTGTATCAGCGCATACAAAAACGAACCGAAATTATGATGCAGGCGCCATTCCAACAGGAAGTGGAGGAACTTTTGACCCGCGGCTATAGCAGCGAGCTACCGTCCATGCAATCGTTGGGTTACCGCCACATGATCCGGCATATCCAGGGTGTATGGAGTCTTGATGCTGCGTGCCAAAGCCTGATCACCGACACCAGACGCTATGCCAAACGCCAGCTCACCTGGTTTCGTGCCAATCCAGATATCCATTGGTTTGACCGCAACCATCCAGAAGCAATTTTCCCGTTGATCAAGCAGTTTCTCCACAACAATTTTTCTCCTGCGCAGGCCCTGGCACCGCGTTCGCATGCATAAGGTATCGGTCATGGCCTCGTACTCTTACATTCCGCTCACAGCTCCGGAAAAGAAACAAGCCGCGCTTTTAGCCGAGCAGCTGCAAATTTCGCCGGTTATCGCGGAGATTCTTTTTCGGCGGGGGGTAACCAGTGCAACGGCCCTGCAGGAGTACCTCTATCCCCAGCTGACCAATCTGCCCGATCCCTTTGGCATGCGGGGCATGCGGGAAGCCATCGCCCGTGTGGTACAGGCCCGGCTTGCGAACCATCCTGTCTATATTCATGGCGATTACGATACAGATGGCATCAGCGCCACCGCGCTCTTACAAGCCTTTTTTGTTGTGGTGGGCATTGAGTCTTCCTATTACGTTCCCAAGCGCACCGAAGAGCAGTACGGGCTTTCCGAAGCCTCGCTGAACAAGCTGCTTGCCGGGGTGCGGCCCACCAGTAAAGCGGTACTTATCACTGTGGATTGCGGCATTTCTTCC
Organism: Desulfobulbus sp.; assembly: GCA_040776885.1. Lineage (GTDB taxonomy): Bacteria > Desulfobacterota > Desulfobulbia > Desulfobulbales > Desulfobulbaceae > Desulfobulbus. The sequence goes on from JAXGZR010000005.1 coordinate 172,099, forward strand.
TTTGCAGAGGTTCTGCTGGCCAAGGAACGCTACGGCTGCGATGTCATTGTTACTGATCACCATCTGCCTGGTCCCAAATTGCCTGCGGCCCTGGCCATCATCAATCCAAAACAGGCAGGGTGCCCATTTCCCTTTGTGCATCTGGCCGGGGTGGGTGTGGCCTTTTTTTTCATCCTTGCCCTGCGTCGTGCCCTGGTTGAGGCTGGGGTTCTCACCAGAGAAACCATGCCCAACCTGAAGGATTTTCTTGATTTGGTTGCCTTGGGTACCATTGCCGATGTGGTCCCATTGGTGGATGTCAATCGCACCTTGGTGCGTGCAGGTTTGGAGGTACTGGCCACCAGACAAAGGGCAGGGGTGCGTGCACTTGCGGAAAACGGCAATGTCATGACCACGGCCATTACCGCCGAAGATGTGGCCTTTCGCCTTGCCCCGCGCATCAATGCCAGTGGCAGGCTGGGACAGCCAGAACTGGGGGTACAACTGCTACTTGCCCAAGATGTACACAAGGCGCAACAACTGGCAAACGAGCTGGAGAACTTGAATATCCAACGAAGGGCCCTGGAAGCCGACATTTTTCCGGAAATAGTCACTGCCTGTGCTCGTCAGGCAGATGAGGGCAAGGCAGCGCTGACGGTGTACAGTGCGGATTGTCATCCAGGGGTGTTGGGCATCTTGGCCTCACGTATGGCTGAACAGTTCGGTAGACCAGTCATCCTGTTCACCGATGATCATCACGCCCATGACGGTGCGCAGATTTTGAAAGGATCTGGTCGCTCTGTGCCGGCAATCAATCTGTACGAAACCTTGGCTCACTGCCACAAGGCCATTGAACAGTTTGGTGGCCACCCCATGGCTGCCGGGCTTACCATTAATCTGGAGCAACTGGAGCGTTTTGCCACTCTTTTTCAGGAAAACGTGGCTCAGCAACAAGCCAGCCAGTCCAGTCAGGAAAAAATGGTGCATGTCGATTACCGTCTCGAACCAGAGCATTTGATCCACCGAAATTTTTTCCAGGCCGTACAACTCATGGAACCATGTGGCGAAGGAAATCCCGAACCGATTTTTCTTTTGCCTGCCGAGCCACTCCAGCAGGTGCGCACGGTGGGCAACGACGAACATGTTGTTTTTCAGCTACAAATCCAAGGACGTACACTCCCAGGAGTTGGCTTTAATCTGGCCCAGCAGTTTACTGATTTTCCGGGTAATGAAACTTCCCTGGTGTTCAAGCTGAAACAGCGCTATTTTAACGGCAGGGAGCGTATGCAGGTACAGGTTATTGAATTTCTGCCTGTTTGAGCAAAGGTCGCACAGCATGGTCGTACAATATCTTTTGCTTCACATAATATACATTATGCGACATTGTGTATATTCCAAAAACTTACTTGAGCGACTTGAAACACCTGGCACTACCTATAAACAACTTGAAGCAACTCGCTCTTTCAACAGGCAGTGCCCTGGGCAGCATACGCAAACACCATATACACCTTGTGGCTGTGGTACGTGCGTACCAAGGCGCTAGGATGTTGGCACGATCATCTCTCTCATCGACAAATCATCGGCAAATCTCTGCATCCCTGCAAGGAACCTCAAATTTTTAAAGATGGCCCCAATGTAACTTGAACTCCTGTATGGTTCCTTTTTTAGGTGTTGGGCTTCACCAAGGGTTCAGCCCAACCTACGGGATATAACATGCTGTGTAATGTCGTGTGATTTTGTAATTTTGTAGGTTACAGCTTTTATTAGGCTTTGTTGTGCTCAGTGCCAACCTGCGCTGTGTCGTAACGTATTCGCCTATCCAATATGTTGGCAAGAACCTGCACTAACGCCCAATATTGGAACTGGTTATACAGATACTGTTTATGCAGATACTTTCCGAGTTTCCCTACACCTTAATTCACCCTTAACCTTGTGATACATACCCATGCAACGCAACCGTGATGTCTACCAGGAGCCGCTTGTTTCCCGCTATACCAGCCCGGAAATGCAACATCTTTTTTCAGAACGCTACAAATTCACCCACTGGCGGCGCTGCTGGATAGCCCTGGCCGAAGCCCAGCACGAACTTGGCCTGCAGGCGGTCAGCGCCGAAATGATCGCTCAGCTTAAACAGCATGCCGAAGACATCGACTTTGAGTTGGCCGAAGCCAAGGAAAAGGAAATTCGCCATGATGTCATGGCCCATGTGTTTGCCTATGGCCAGCAGTGTCCGCTGGCAGAACCCATAATCCACTTGGGTGCCACCTCACAGTTCGTGGTGTGCAATACCGATCTCATGGTGCAAAAAGAGGCACTGAAGTTGATTCAGGCTGCACTGCTGCGCACCATTGCCAACCTGAGCCGTTTTGCCCGGCAACATGCTGGCCTGGCCACCCTGGGCTACACCCACTATCAACCGGCACAGCCAACCACTGTGGGTAAGCGAACCACACTCTATCTCCAGGATTTACTGATGGATCTGGATTATATTACCCAGCTGCGGAGGCAGATCAAGGCACGTGGCGCTAAGGGCACAGTGGGCACACAGGCAACTTTTCTGGAACTTTTCGAGGGTGACCATGCCAAGGTACGGGCCATGGACGAGCTGGTGGCGCGCAAACTCGGCTTTGACAACACCTTTGCAGTCACCGGGCAAACCTATCCGCGCAAGCTAGATATGAAAACAGCGGAAACCCTGGCTGGTATTGGGGCATCGGCGCACAAATTCGCAGTGGACCTCCGCCTGCTGGCTAACCTGAAGGTACAGGAAGAACCCTTTGAGAAAAAACAGGTGGGCAGTTCGGCCATGGCCTATAAACGCAATCCCATGCGCTCCGAGCGTATGACCGGGTTGGCCCGTAAACTCATGGGGCTGCCGGTCAACTTTGCCGCCACCGCTGCCAATCAGTGGTTCGAGCGCACCCTGGACGACTCTGCCATCCGCAGGATGGACCTTGCCCAGGCCTTCCTGTTGACCGACGCGGTGTTGCAACTTTACGTCAACATTAGTGAAAACATGGTGGTCTATCCCCAGCAAATTGAAAAACATCTGCAGGAAGAGCTGCCCTTCATGGCCACGGAAAAAATTCTCATGGCCTGTGTGGAACGTGGAGAAAGCCGCCAAAGCATGCATGAACTCATTCGCGAGCACTCTGTGGCTGCCGGGCTTGAAGTAAAACAAAATGGCCGCAGCAATGATCTGCTACAGCGTTTGGGTGAAGACGCGCGTATTCCCTTTTCCACTGCCGAACTGGAAGATTTGCTGACCGACTACCAAAGCTTTACTGGCCGCGCCGAAGCGCAAACACTCGACTTTTTGGACGAGCACGTGGAACCCCTGCTGCGGCACCATCAGGATGAGTACACAGGGGTCAAGGTCGATCTACATGTGTAGCGGACAGCCCGATCCAGCTCTATCAAGTACGGATATGCGCATTCTCTCGTTGTATTGCTGCATCCGCACGGCCCGCATCAGTTGGTTGCGGCACATTCTGGAAGGCTACGATGGCCTGGCGCTTTTGAGCACCCTCTCTGCAGAACAAGGGCTGGTTCGTCTCCAGGTTCCGGCCTGTTCCTATGTGGATCTTGTCCTGCTCATGGAGTCTCTGGCCCCAGAGCTGACTCCCTTTTCTGTTTTGGCCCCTATATCAACAGTTGATGCTCAATAGATAATGTTTATTCTCGGTTTTTACTGTTTCTCTTTGAATGTATGAGTAAAATTTTACATATTAAAACCTTTGGCTGCCAGATGAACGAGCGGGACTCAGAAATCATGGGGCAGCTGCTTGGCCGCAGTGGCTATGTGTGCAGCGATGTACTGGCAGAGGCGGATCTGATTTTGATCAACACCTGCAGCATTCGAGACAAGGCTGAACAAAAGGTGTACAGCCTGCTTGGCCAACTGCGTGATCTCAAAGAAAAAAAGAACACGCTCCGCATAGGGGTCTGTGGCTGCGTGGCCCAGCAGGAAGGCGCAAAAATTATCGAGCGCATGCCGCACGTGGATTTAGTTGTGGGCACCCAACAGCTCTATCAGCTCCCTGCCCTGCTTGCCCGCCTGGAAGGCGGCGAATTGCGCCAGGTCATTGAGCTTGACCTAACTGGCAACTTTGCCATTCCCTCGTATCGGGAGGTGATGCAGGGCAACCTGCAACACCAGGCAGAGTCTGCACTGGCCCCGGCGCAACGTTTTGTAACCATCATGCAGGGATGCAATAATTTTTGCAGCTATTGCGTGGTGCCGTACACCCGTGGTCGGGAAATCAGCCGGCCCTTTGCCGATATTCTCGACGAAGTGCATCAGCTTGTTGCCCAGGGAGTGCGAGAAATCACTCTGTTGGGGCAAAATGTCAATTCGTACGGCAAAAGCAGTGCAGTTGGCCAACAGGCGCACACTTTTCCAGACCTGCTGCGTGCCGTGGCCAAAACACCAGGGCTTGCCCGCCTGCGCTTCACCACCTCGCATCCCAAAGATCTCACCCCCACCCTGATGCACTGTTTTGCCGAACTAGAGCAGCTGTGCCCCCACTTTCACCTGCCGGTACAATCCGGCTCAAACAAAGTGCTGGCCCGCATGCACCGTGGTTATTCGGCAGAAGAATACCTGGCCAAAGTGGCGGAGCTGCGTCGCATCCGGCCAGATATCGCCCTGGCCACCGATTTTATCGTTGGCTTTCCAGGCGAGAGCGAGCAGGATTTCGCAGACACCATGCAGCTCTTACACAGGGTGCGCTTTCACAGCTCCTTTTCCTTCAAGTATTCAGATCGGCCCCAGGCCCGTGCAACAAACTTTACTGATAAAATTTCAGAAGAAATAAAAAGCGAGCGCCTGGCACGTTTGCAAATGTTACAAAATGAAATCAGTTTAGAATGGAACAATAAATCGTTAGGGGAAAAAGTTGAAGTAATGGTTGAATACAGCGCTACGTCAAAAATACCCGAAGAACTCCCTGGGGGACGTGGCCGAAGCGCGGCCAACCAGGTTGTTCATTTTTTGCTGCAACCAGGCCAAACCATGCCCGCACCTGGTGAACTCATCCAGGTACTGATAGACCATGCCGGACCGCACTCCCTGCGTGGTACTGTGTTGAACTCGTGCAACACGCCCTCCTCCATCCACGGATAACCACAACTATATTATTGACCATTTATCGACCATGATTGATCTGCACACACACTCCCTGTTTAGCGATGGTGCCCTGGTGCCCTCAGAGCATGTACGCCGGGTGGAACAGCTTGGTTACACCGCAGTGGCCATTACCGACCATGCGGATGCCTCCAACATCCATCTCCTCATCCCCAACCTGCTCAAGGTGGCCAAGGCTTTAAACTCGGTCAATACCACCAAATTGATTGTTGGGGTGGAGCTCACCCATGTGCCACCGCAGCATATTGGCCAGTTGGCGGCAGAGAGTCGCAGTCTTGGTGCCCAACTGATTGTGGTGCACGGGGAAAGTCCGGTTGAACCGGTGGCGCCCGGTACGAACCAGGCTGCCTTGGAGGCAGGTGTGGATATACTCGCCCATCCAGGCTTTATTACGCTGGAGGAGGCGAGCCTGGCTGCACAAAAAAACATCCTGCTGGAGTTGTCTGGCCGCAGAGGGCACAGCCTGACTAATGGACATGTGGTGCAAATGGCCCGGCGTGCTGGCGCGCCCCTGGCCATCAATGCCGATGCCCATGCTCCGGGAGACTTTTTAACCGCTGCCATGGCCGAAAAGGTGGGCCTCGGCGCTGGGCTCAGCAAAGAAGAGTATCAGCAGGTACGGCAGAACATGAAGATGTTGGCAGAGAAAGTTCACTTGCTTTAACAGGAAGTGAACAGAAAATTTTTGGCTAAAGACAGCCCCACCCTTCCCTGCAGGAGATCTATCTACAGGTTTTAGACACGGGTTCTAGACAAACAAAAAAACGTATTGCTTATTCCACAACAACACAATGGCAATGTGGCCGGCAAAAACTAAAACTATTTGGTTGTGTTGGTCAAGCTGGTATCAACCTTATAGTCTTTGTAGTCGTCGTCTTCATCAACAACGCTTTCATCGGGAAGATTCAAGCCAAGCGATGAAACAAGTTTACCCATACCATTTAAAAGACGGTAATGTGAATACAAACCATCGAACTCTGCGGTGACCAATTGCCTTGCAGCATCAATACGCTCGGCCTCGGCATCGAGAACGTCGAGCAAAGTCCTTTCGTTTATATCCCACTGTTTTGTGTATGCTTTTGCTGTGTCCGAGCTAAACTGCAACCTTTCCTTCAAATAGGATACCCTTCTGTTGGCAGCTTGAAAGGCCTGCCATGAAAGACGAATCGATTCGACCACCTGCCTAAAGGTGTGGTTTTTAATTTCAATTGCCTCGCGAATGAGCTCTTCAGTCTCTTCCTTCCTTGCCTTGTCTTTCCAGCCATTGAACAAGTTGTAGCGAAGGCGGAGGAACAACCTCAAATCTTCTCTCTCGTCATAGCTGTAGCTTGTTTCCTCTTCAAAGATCTTGTCTATTTCAAGATCAATGGTTGGCCAGAAAGTACTTTTGGCAACCTCATCCTGTTTGAACCGCGCCTTCAAATCAGCTATTGCAGATCTGAGGGTCGGATGATTTTCGATTGACTGCTGTTCAGCCTCACTCAGGGAGTTTGGTAATAAATCAACCACTGATGCAGGCATGCTCAAATTCGTGGGGGAACGACCAACAAGGGCCTGGTAGTTTGTCTGGGCATCGATCAGGTTTTGCTCGGCAACAATAACGTTGGAACGTGCAAGCCCAAGGCGCGACTGAATCTGCGATTGGTCGGCCCCTCTGCCCACGCCAGAATCGCTGCGTAGCTGAATCTGATCGCCAATTCGTTCGTGCAGGGTAAGGTTTTCGTCGGCAAGTGCCTTGTATTCCTCGTTCTTCAACACTTCCAGGTATGTTTTTATCGTTTGCAACGCCGTGTTTTCGGCCGCACTTTGTGTTAGAAAAGCTTGCGACTTTACCCGTGCCTTTTGGCGTGCAACCTCATTCATGGTGGAAAAGCCGGCAAACAAATTCTGGCGTAAACTGATGCGTGCCTCCCACGGAGAAAGTTCGTCATCAATCGGTTTTTCAACATCGGTATACCCTGCCCCGGCTTCAAGATTGAGCTGGGGGAGGTAGCCGGATCTTGCCTGCACAACTTCTTTCTCACGTGCCAAACGATTGTGTGCGGCACTGCGCACATCCGGATGCCTTTCAACTACAGAACGGACAGCTTCCTGTAATGTTTCGGCATAGCCACTAGAGGTGATCAGGAAAAAGAATAACGAGGCTTTGGCTAAATGTTTCGTGACTTTGCGAATCATGCTTCCCTCTCAAGTTTATGGTTGGACTGGGGCAGGAATTAAGCCAACAAGTAATGATTTTCAATGTAAAGTGTGGTATACGATATTGTGCAGAATATGTAAACAGTGAGTTGTCCTGATGACAAGTCAGTGACCACCGGCAAAGCCGGTGGCTTGACAGATTGTGAACCGCTCAAAGCGGTCTATTCAACAGATTCTCTGACCACCTTTCGGTGGTCGACTACTTGAACAAATGGAGTTGCTCGAGACGTTGGTCTTCCTGCTCTTGGTCACGAATGTACGCCCGAACCACTGTCTCATCGGCACCCACAGTTGAAACGAAATAGCCCCGTGCCCAAAAGCTCATGCCACCGTAGTTCTTTCGCTGACCGAGGTAGGTCCGCGCGATGTGGATGGCACTCTTGCCTTTCATATACCCCACCACCTGAGCCACTGCATACTTGGGCGGGATGGAGATCAGCATATGCACATGGTCGGGTTGCAGGTGTCCTTCCAGCACCCGACTCTCCTTTTGCCGGGCCAGATCATGCAACACGTCGCCAAGGTTTTTCCGGAGTTGGCCATAGAGCATCTTCCTCCGGCATTTCGGGATCCACACGATATGGAACTTGCATTCCCATTTGGTGTGGCTTAAACATTGTACGTCGTTCATGAAGCCTCCTTTTTCGTGACTTTGAGCGGTCCACGAATTCGGAGGCTTCTTTATTTTGCCGGAATCGTCAAACTGTTGGGGTCCCCCGGCAAAGCCGGGGGTTTACCCAACGGAAATTATAGTCATTTTTTTAAAATAGGGAACACAGATTACGCCCAGAGCGTCATTATCGTCTCTGTTGCGTATCTATATATACTAACAGGTAAGGGCTACGAGTCGATGGCAGACCCAACCCTTGCCTGTAACAGATTTTTGTCTCGATGTTCGGGCAAGCCAACCTGCAAGAGAGTCAATCACAGCAACAAAGGCGAGAGGCGTTACCGGTGCAAAACCATTTTTTCTAACTTGGGATGGTGGAAAAATTTGGCTTTACAGGGCATTATGACCACATAGCATGACACTAAAAAATGAATGTTTTTTTTGAGAAGATGCGACGCATCTGAATTTTGCCTACCATAGCCACGGCAAACATGCTAAAAATAAAAAATAAAAAAAAATGGCACCGTTCCCTCTGAAGAATGCCTGGTCGCCGTGGCAAGCAGAAAAGCACTGTCAATTGTTATAATACTATTTTTTTTTATTTTTCCCCTGCACACGTATAAAGATGCATATACAAGATCTATATTCACTATTAACCAATCGCTTGTTAAGCGTTACGAAAAACAATATGGACCTGGAGCTTCTGAAAGACTTACGCAATGGATTGAGTTGATAAACAATAATTATAACGAGGATGATTTAAAAAAACTGAAAATGCAATTTCCAAGTTCTATACTTTGATAAAAATGGGAATTTCAGAAGAAAAATTGACTTTGACGTATACAAAATCAATCACGCTCAATCAAGCTCATATGGTTCTTACCTATTATCCATCAGCAAGTGCACAGCCACTCATCTTGGATAATATAGATAAACAGATCAAACCCTCAATACAAAGGAAAGACCTTCTGCCAGTTTATAGTCTTAATGGTACAGGGCTATGGATAGCCAAACAAAGAGGTAAAGGAAAACTCGTAGGAGATGGCAGCAATCTAAAAAAATGGAATGAATTAATAAGCAAGCTGGAAAAAGAAGGGTTTACGGATTGATCTGAGGAATAACATGACTTTATACAAACAACTTTTGTTTTGGTCATTTTCTATATTGTTTTTGATGTGCGCATCGTTACTCATCATAGATTTTAACCAAACAAAGAATTTTATTGAGCTACAGCTTAAGTCACACTCACAAGACGCAGCAACATCGCTTGGACTTTCTATTTCAAGTGTTGCCCGTGGTACAGATGTGGCTGTGATGGAAACCATGGCAAACGCGTTGTTCGACAGCGGTTACTATCAAAGCATACAAATAAAAGATATGGATGGGCAGCTTCTGGTCAACCGTTCCATGGAAGCGAGCATCGAAGGTGTGCCTGCGTGGTTTATCAAGGCATTCACCATAGCCATACCAGGCGCCTCCGCCCTGATCATGGGTGGATGGCAGCAACTGGGAATAATCCATATCGAAAGCAATCCAGGGTATGCCTATACCATGCTCTGGAAATCAGCCACCTCCGATGTTGCTCTGTTTATCGTCACTTTCCTGATGATCGCCCTGGTGGGTGGTTTTATTCTTAAAAAATTGCTTTCACCCTTGCAATCTACGGAGGAACAGGCAATTGCCTTGAGTGAGAGAAAATTCATCATCCAGGAAAGTCTACCCAAAACCAGGGAACTGAAGAATGTTGTTCAGGCCATGAACAGGGCCACCCAACGCCTGCGGGAAATTTTCAATGAACAGGCCTCAATGGCAGATTCGCTTTTGCAAAAATCATATCAAGATCCCCTGACCCAACTGGGCAACAGACGGTATATCGAAGACCAAATCAAAGCAAAGGTTACATTGACAGAAGAGGCCAATGGTACCCTGCTGATCTATCAGATTCAAAATTTGCAAAAAATCAACCAGACCATTGGCTATCAGAAAACAGACAATCTCATCCAAGATATGGCCAGCATAGCCAAGAAAGCCTGCGTGCAGTATTCGGAATATATCCTGGGGCGGCTTGGCGGCAGTGATTTCGTGCTGTTGCTGCCGAACAGCGACCTATCCATGGCAGAGGATTTTGCAGAACATCTTATTGTGCATATGAATCAGCACATACAAACCGTATATCCAAATATTGATATTAAAATAGCTATCGGAGGCGCTCATTACAGCAAACCAATTACTTTTGGAGAATTGCTTGCTCGTTCCGATGCAGCTCTTACTCAATCGATATCAAAAAATACCGAGAAAATAACTATTGTTGATATTGGTGCAGAGCAGTCGCCCCTTCTTTCGGGAAAAATAGAGTACAGAAAAAAGCTCGATGAAATCATCCAGAACAAGGATATTGTATTTTATTTACAGCCAAATTTTTATTTTAAAAATTTACCATCGGTTTTTCATTACGAAATTTTGTCGAGATTTTCCAATAAAGGCCAAGATCCGATATCCATTGGCACATTGATTCCTTTTGCAGAACAAGAACGGTGTATGCCTCGTTTGGATCGGGTTATTCTTGAATCTTTATTGACTGTACTCCACGATTCCATAGAAAAAAGAGTTAAATTAGCTATCAATCTTTCACCATTGTCCATTGCTAATGACGATTTTGTGAGTTGGATCTCTAATTTTTTTACAAGCATGGCTTTAAAAAACGCAACATTGAGCTTTGAATTTCCTGAAACTCGCATTACTCATTTTGAACGAAAAATACAAGATTTTGCTGACAAAGCAAGAACACATGGTCACCTTATTGGTATAGACCATTTTGGTCATGGGTTAACTAATTTAAGATATGTCAAATCCATTCTTCCTGATTATGTAAAAATCGACAGATCAATAACTCATTCTTTACAGAAAGAAGGGGATGAAAGCTTTTTTCTTATCAACACGTTGTGTAATGTTGCCCATAGCCTTAACATTAAAGTGATAGTTGAAGGCATAGAAAAAAAAGAACAAATCGATATCCTTAAAATGATTAATATTGATGCGGTGCAAGGGTTTTACTACCAGGTTCCTAAGCCGATGGATAAAATTTATACAATATAGTCTACCAGTAACTGAATTTTTTCCCTTTCCTGGCGGAGCATTTTTCTGTGTTGAAGTTTTTTCTGCGCATGTAGTGGTAATTCGGTTGCCATGATGATTTTCTTTTCTATGAGCAAATCAATCAGGTCCTCCAAAACCCTGGCAATTGCGTTGTCTGATTCTGCCAGGATTTGATTGTACAACTCAACTCTTCCGCATTTTTTAATAAATTCAAGCAATTCATCACTTTGGCTGCTCAGTTCTTCCATTTCCGGATATTGCGGCTCAAGGAAAATAGCAGTAATTTTGCCCTGGTCATCTCTCTGTACATAAATCATATCGGCCCCTTTGCGTAGTTTTTTGGATAAGGGTAGTTTTTAGCAAAATTAGAATTAATACATACTCGTACTGTAACGTACGAACACCTTAATGTTGCTCAACCTGGACAACGTTTATGGATACACATACCTCCCAGGCGCCCTCCTCTGCTCAACAGCGGCCCGATGATGTAGAAATAATCGACGATCCTTTGGCAGACTGCATTGTGTATTTGGGCAAAATATACAATGTGCCTGTTTCCAAAACAGGTTTGCGGGCAGGTTTACCCCTGGTCGAAGACCGCCTCACAGTTGAACTCTTCCCCCGCGCAGCAGACAGGGCTGGCTTTTCTGCACGTCTTTTGAAGCGACCCTTGCAGAAAATGTCTGGCTTTGAGCTGCCCTGTGTATTGCTCCTTGATGATGGCCGTGCCTGTATACTAGCCAGCATTGATCGGGATAAACAAACAGCCAAACTCATTTTGCCAGAAAGTGGTTTTGGTGCAAGCCTCATTCCCCTGCAGGAGCTTGCAGCCAAATACACGGAATACGCCTTTTTTGTTCGCCCAAAATACCGGGAAGACAAACAACTGGGCCCCATGCCGACCCAATCGGTAAAGCATTGGTTCTGGACGCCGCTTTTTTCCTCCTGGCGAATCCTGCGCGACGTGCTGGTTGCTTCGTTTTTCATCAACCTCTTTGGTTTGTCTGGTCCTTTTTTTACCATGAATGTCTACGACCGGGTTATACCAAACCTGGCCTTCGACACCCTGTGGGTTTTGGCCATTGGCATAGGTGTTATATATGGTTTCAACCTGGTGATGAAGGGCTTGCGCGGCTATTTCATTGATGAGGCTGGCAAAAAATTCAATTTACGTGTTTCGTCTGTGCTGCTTGAAAGGGTTTTGGGCCTGCGCATGGAGGTGCGGCCCAAGTCTGTGGGTGCCTTTACCCGCAACCTCCAAGAATTCGACGCTGTTCGCGAGTTCATCACCTCGTTTTCCATTACCGCGCTCATTGACCTGCCTTTTATGGTGCTGGGTCTGCTCGCAGTTTGGTATTTGGGCGGACCCATTGTTCTGGTGCACCTGGCCGCCCTTTTCCTTATGGCCTTTTATGCCTATATCATTCAAGCGCCTTTGAAACGTGCGGTTGAAAAGAGTTTTCAGGCTGGGGCACAAAAAAACTCTATCCTGGTTGAGGGCCTCTCTGGCATCGAAACCATCAAAATGCTTGGCGCAGAAAGCCAATTCCAGCGCGCCTGGGAAGAGGCTGTCAGCTACATTGCCATCTGGGGCAACCGTTCCCGCTTGTTTTCCTCTTCTGTTGGTTATTTTACCGATTTCATTCTCAACCTCACCACCGTGGCTGTACTCATTGCCGGGGTCTATCGTTTGTCTGGGGGCAACCTAACCCAAGGCGGTATCATTGCCCTGGTCATCCTTTCCCGCCAGGCCATTGCACCAATGTCGCAGGTGGTGAACCTGGCAGCGCGCTATCACCGTGCCAAGGCTGCCTTGGGCGCCCTCAACACCATCATGGCCCTGCCTGTGGAACGGCCGGCAGATCAATCCTTTCTCCACCGCAGCCAGTGCCAGGGCGGAGTCTCCCTGGTTAATGTAGATTTTCAATATCCGCAGCAAACCGGCAAGGCCCTGCAAAACATCAATATCGACATTGCCCCGGCCGAAAAGGTGGCACTCATCGGCCCGATCGGTTCGGGCAAAACCACTTTGGGCAAACTGCTCCTGGGCCTTTACCAACCCACCCAGGGCATGGTTTGCCTGGACAACACCGATATCCGCCAGATAGACCCGGCAGAGCTGCGACGCTTTATCGGCTATGTGCCACAGGATGTGGTGCTCTTCCGCGGCACCATCCGCGAGAACATCATCTTTGGCTCGCCAGAAGTGGATGCCGACCGCATCCTCTGGGCTGCTGAACTGGCTGGGGTCATGAGTTTTGTGGGTAAACATGCCAAGGGTTTTGACATGGAAATCGGCGAACAGGGCAGAGGTCTTTCTGGCGGCCAGCGGCAAAGCGTGGCCATTGCCCGGGCCCTGCTGCACGATCCGCCCATTCTGGTGTTCGACGAGCCCAGCAGTTCCATGGACAACCGCACCGAAACCCAGTTGAAAACCAGTCTAGCCAAAATTTTGCCCAGCAAAACCCTTATCCTCATTACCCACCGTGGTTCCCTGCTCAGCCTGGTGGAGCGCATTGTGCTCATCGACAGCGGTCTGGTGGTGGCAGACGGCCCACGCGACCAGGTGATGACTGCCATGAAAACCGGGCAAATCAATATTTGAGGCCGCTGCCATGGAAAAAAATACCCAAAAAACACAGCCAGAAAGCAAGCAAACAGCGGGTGAACAACCAAAGAGCACGCAAACAGCAGGCAAGCAACCAGAGCCCCAGCAGGCAGATACTGCCACAGGCGGCCTGCTCCAGCGCCAGCCCGGGTTTGATCCAGATCTGTCTACAGATATCAGAAATGTACTGCTCATGCAAAACCCCCGCGGCGGCCAACTGATTTTGTGGCTGATCGCCCTGCTCTTTGTCGCCTTTGTGGTGTGGGCCGCAAATTCGGAAATCGACGAGGTAACCAGGGGCACAGGCAAGGTCATTCCTTCGCAGCAGATTCAGGTGGTGCAAAACATGGAAGGCGGCATCCTGGGCAGAATGCATGTTAAGGTAGGCGATGTAGTGGATAAAGATCAGTTGCTGCTGGATATCGATAAAACCCGCTTCACTGCCCCCTATATGGAAAGCAAGGTGCAAGAGCTTTCTTTAAAGGCGCAAATCGCCCGCCTGGAAGCAGAAATAAGCGGCAAACAATTTGTGGTGCCAGAGGAGGTTGCCCAAGAGCGGCCAGAAATCGGCGAGCGGGAAGTAGAGCTCTACACCTCTAAGCAAAATGGCCACGAGGCAAAAATGCAAATCCTGCAGGAGCAATACAACCAGCGCCGCCAGGAAGTGGCTGAGCTGCGCACCAAGGTGGGCGAGCTTAGCAGATCCCTGGGCCTTTTGCAAAAAGAGCTGAACATGACCCAGCCGCTCGTCAGTGCTGGCGCTGTTTCTGAGGTGGAGGTGTTGCAGCTGCGGCGGCAGGCCAGCCAGCTCAGGGGTGAGCTGGAAACATCCCGCACCTCCATTCCCCGGGCAGAATCACGCATTAGCGAGGCCAAAAAAGCTCTGGAAGAAGAAAAGCTCAACTTTCAAAAAACAGCCCGGCAAGAACTCAACGAGGCCTATGTAAAGCTGGAGGGCATCAGTGCCAACAAAACCGCCCTGGTGGATCGTCTCCAGCGCACCGAGGTGCGCTCGCCTGTGCATGGCATTATCAATCAAATTAAAATGCACACTGTGGGCGGCACCATTCAACCCGGCATGGATCTGGTGGAAATTGTGCCCCTGGATGACACCCTGCTCATCGAGGCGCAAATCACGCCGGCAGACATTGCTTTTCTGCACCCCAACCAGCAGGCCACGGTTAAGTTCACTGCCTATGATTTCACCATCTATGGCGGGCTGGATGCTGATCTCGAACACATCAGCGCAGATTCCATCACCGACGAAAAGGGCAATGCCTTCTACCTGGTGCGCCTGCGCACCAAGCAAAACCACCTGGGCAGCAAGGAGAACCAACTGCCCATTATCCCTGGCATGGTGGCTTCGGTGGATATCCTTACCGGCAAAAAAACCATCCTGTCGTATCTCCTCAAACCCATTTTACGGGCAAAGCATACTGCCCTGCGGGAGCGTTAAATGAATCTTATCCTGTGTTGCGGCAAAATGAGCTTACGAGACCGCTGGTTCACCGCCCTGGTCGATCAGGTCGATCACTATACGCTCTACCAAACCGGTGCCCTGCAGGAGCTCTCTATTTTGGTTAAAAACCGTATCTCCTTTGACCTGATGCTCCTGCATCGCCCCCTTCTGGATTCGGAAACCATGCTCTACATCCGGGAAAAAATTCCGGCCTGCAAATTGTTTGTGCTTTCAGACCGGCCAAATGAGCAAGAGGGCCTGGCCTTTCTCCGCCTGGGTGCAGTGGGCTATGCCAACAGCTATATCAGCTCTGCGCGCCTGCAAGAGGCAGTGCGGGTGATTGCAGCAGGCTCGGTGTGGGTAAACCAAAGCCTGCTGCAGCATTTAATTGCCACCATGGCAGCAGCAACAGATGCAGGCAAGATAGAAGAACCATCTGCACCTGGCGTCACCAGGGCCATGCAGCGGCTGCAGCTGCTTACCAGGCGCGAGCACGAAATTGCTCAACTGGTTAGCCAGGGGGCAAGCAATGCTGCCATTGCCGAGCAACTGGGCATTAGCGAGCGCACGGTCAAATCGCACCTCAGCGCCATCTATGCCAAAACCGCCACCCAAGGCCGCCTGGGCCTGGCCCTGCTCATCAACAGCTCTTAAACCCGTCGCCCTTGAAAAAGCTCTTTCTAATTTTCGACTTGCGTTAAGCTCGGTAGGTTGGGCAGAACCTGTGGTGAAGCCCAACAACTGAAGCTGCAACCTGCAAAATAATACAATATTAAGGCAATTTATATTCGTAGGTTGGGCTGAACCTTAGTGAAGCCCAACAACTGAAGCTGCAACCTGCAAAATAATACAATATTAAGGCAATTTATATTCGTAGGTTGGGCTGAACCTTAGTGAAGCCCAACAACTGAAGCTGCAACCTGCAAAATAATACAATATTAAGGCAATTTATATTCGTAGGTTGGGCTGAACCTTAGTGAAGCCCAACAACTGAAGCTGCAACCTGCAAAATAATACAATATTAAGGCAATTTATATTCGTAGGTTGGGCTGAACCTTAGTGAAGCCCAACAACGCGTGCGCTCAGCACCAACTAACAAAAACAGAACACCGGCCTTAATACTGCCCAAGGCCGGTGTTCTGTGGTGTTACAACGTTCTTGTTTATACTATGTTATTGTGGTCTCCAGGCTGTGGTGCCAACTCATCCATATTGGTGTCACCATAACCTGCATCACCAACCTCAAAGGATGCCGTATCCAGTACCGCCGCATCATCACCTGTATCGGCAAACAATTCCTGGCTGTCGTTTTGCTCCAGGCCCTGGACGAATGCACCTGGCCCTGCCTCGGTAGGCGCGGGCTCGCCAGCATCAGCCCCTACACCATCACCGGCAGCCTCACCTGCCTCGTTTGCAACCACTGCCTCCCCTTTTGTGCCAGGCTCGCTGCCCTTTGCCTCGCTACCCTTCTGGTCATTGCCACTGTCAGCAGCATCAGCAGCAAGTTCCGCCTGCGGATCGCTTGCACTGCCCTCAACAGATTCTGCAGAGCCAGCATCATCGACAGCCGGAGTAGAAGAACTGGAGGCCAAAGTTCCCTCTTGTGTACTGGCAGGGTTGGTGCTGCTTTGTACAGGCGCATCTGCAATACCGCTTGTTCCTTGGTCGCTGTCTGAACCAACGCCGTCACTGTCTATATCTGCACCTTGTTCCGACTGAGTGGCTTGCTCACTAATGTCAGGGTCGGCATTGGCAAAGTCTGTGGCATCAGGAGTCGGAACAAACTCCTCTCCACTGTTCTCAGATGCAACCTGAGCCGTTGTCTCTGCCCCATTGTTCTGTTCAGTACTGTCAGTGGAACCTACTAATGACAGGGTATCCGAATCATCACTGGCATCCACTAAATCGGGGTGATCAGGGCTATCAACAGTCGCGCCATCAGTTTCAGAACCAGCAACGTAACCCTCATCGCCTATGCTGCTGGCAAGTATCATGCTATCCGGCCCACCTGAATATTCTGCTCCTGATTCCGGATCGGTGTTGGTAAACGTTACGTTAATTTCTGCAGATACCATATCACCATCAGCGTCATAGGTCTCCACTATGAAAGTTTCAAAAATATCCTCTGGTGTTATTGCAGTGGCGTATACCATTCCCAATAATCTATATCCACCATTATCAGAAGATAGATCGATTTTATAAATTTCCCCGAAACTTTCTTCATAAGGAATTGTAATTTCTACTCTATTTGCTTTGTCTAACTGGTATGATCCTTCAAATGTTGCGTCATTTGTGTTGTGTAACTTGTAATGTACCTTAGAACCTCCTCCTGAAACTTCTAAAATAAGTTTAATATCACCAACAGACACCACTCCATCAATGCCAGCTTCTCCAAAGTCAATCGTCAATATATCATTTTTATTATAATCGATCCATTGATCATCAACTCCGAATCCATTACCGCTGCCATTAATACCGTCCTTACCATTCGATGTCATTGTAGCGATGATTTCAACCCCTTCATCTGGAGGAGATTCAGGGGTATAAGCTTTTAATTCTAATTCTAATTTACCATCCTCATTCGCCGTCACTGCATAAGCAAGTAGTATTGTTGGTTTACGCCCACCAGGATCAGTCCCTTCTCCAGCGATCAGATCAACTGTATTCTTCACATCCAACTTGGCATGCATATCAATGGTATACTTGTCGGAGGCAGGATCGACCGTAAGGGTAAAAACTTTTGAGGTGCTAGGACTATCAACATCAGTAACAGCTAACAGTACATTGGGGTTGTTTGGATCCACAACATAGTGCACCTGCTGCCCGCCAGAGCTGAGGTTAACCTCTTCTCCGTCAACAGTGACCTTTGCCGCACCCTCATTGCTTGTCAGGTCTATGCTAACAGGTCCATCAGCACCATCTTTTACCACGAAAGCGCCTGTAAATCCTGCTCCTTCTCCGTTGAAAACAGTCGCTTCTTGGGTCACTTCTTCGATGATTTGCATATCATCTTCGATCTTAACCGTTGCATGCCCTACAAACGTCGTCTGTACCGTGTCGCCATCACTGTCTACAACCGTAACCTGGACAAACTGACCCAAATCCAGTGACAGAAAGTCATTGTCATTGGACAGTGTATCTTCAGGTGGTGAATCATGATCCAACCGCCCAAGCAGGGTGAAGGTCGCCAAGCCCGATGACGCATCTACCTCAACCTTGAAAATCTCACGGACAGTTTCAC
>JAXGZR010000006.1:0-175142 GCA_040776885.1 Desulfobulbus sp.
AACTTCATACGGTTGGCGAACCGGGCCTGGATTTTAGAGAAGTCGTTGCCTTGCTGTTTACCCACCTCACCCACAACCGTTCCCATATCTTCCTGGGCAGTGACAATGACCCATGCCCGGCCCCGGCATTTGGTAGCCATGCTCTCGGCAATGGTCTGGAGGTTGGTCATGAGCTTGACGTTTTCAGCAATGTACTGACCGACTTCATCAACAAAGAAGTTCAGGCGGAAATTGGGGGATTGGCGCTGGATATACGCATGCACCTGCTCGGCAAAGTCCTCGATGGAGACCCGGTAATCGCTGCGGTATTTATCGAGTATCCCCAGAGCGGATGCCTCGTCACCACCGGTTGCCTGGGCATAGGCTTTGGCAATGTTTTTTCCTTCAAGCAGGGCCTGCTCGCGACCTTCTTGCCATGTTCTGCCCGCAGTGGATTCATAAGCTGACTTGAATTGTTCATAAACACCACGGCTGTCGAGGTCGCGCTCAAACTGGGCAATGTGCCCTTGCTTGCCGTAGTAACCGCACATCTCGTCAAAAACCTTGACGAAGACAGCAAGGAGCGCATCGATTTGAGTTTTGCTGATAACATCCGCTTTCTGGTCGATGTTGAACAAAATGCTTTTTGACGGGATAGCGATGGCTCGCTTGAGATCGCCGCGTAGAATTTCGTTGTCGCCACACTTGGGCAGGAACAGGTCAAGGGCTGTGGCCCCGTCGATTTGACGGTTTTCAAGCAAGAGGGCCAGTATCTTGAGCAAGTGGGATTTGCCAGACCCGAAGAAGCCAGAGACCCAAACGCCATTGGCACCTTCATAATTGTTGTAGGCGTCCAGAAAAGATTCAAGCCGCTTCTCGACTTCGTTGGTCAGGACGTATTCTTCAATCTCAAGGCGAAGGCTGGCTTCATCGTCGGCTTTGATGACCCCTTCGATAGGGCGGTCAACTGGCTTGGCAAAAATGGTCTTAAGAGTCATCATGCATCCCTCGTTTATACTTCGCAGTGAAAGATATTGAATGCCCGGTAGTACTTGTCGTCATGCAGCCTTCCGAAAAGATCAAGTGATGCCCCAGACTCCAAGGAATGGGTGTAGGCTCCTGGAAAAAACATGACGGTTGGTTTTTCTTTGGCCGTGCTCTGTAAGTTGTTCAAAACGTTGTGCGAGCGGATGTAGGGGAACACCTCGCCAACGCCGGACAGAAAAAGAACATCAAAATCAGAGGCTACGAGTTTGGTTGCTATGGCCGGAACAAGATGTGCTTCTGGGTCTAACACGCCTTGCAACAACTCCTTGAGCTCATCCTTGGAAACGGAATTCTCTATCTCAATGATCTGTTCCCAGATGTTCCGCTCTTTAAGGATTTCTATCGAAAGGTCGTATAAGTTGATCTCCAGAATCTGGACACCCGCCTGCCCAAGGCGGTTAACCAGTTGGCGCTGAAGCTTCTCCATTTCAACGGACTCTTCAGGCTTGAAAGGACAGATGAAGAACGGCACCTCATTACCAAGGCCTTGCCTGTTGAGAAAACGCTGGCTCAAGATAAGATCGAGGAGATGTTGAAATCTATCCTGCATTGGCATTCTGGCTATATCTACTGTCACCGTGTTGTCCTCTTCAGGTTGGATTCAAATACAGGGAAGTACAAAATTTCCCTGCTGTCGCCCTGATGAATCAGCTGCACCAGTGCCGGGCTGAGCATTGCAGCGTGTATTGTGTTGCTGGTCGTTATCAGGTCGGCTTCTCGAAGTATCTTAAATAATACCTGCCGTAATTTGCCTCGTGTTGCCGGGGTGATTTTCTCCAGTTCTAAATGCCATTCGGACTTCCGGTTGAAGAAGGAATCAAAGTCATCATAAGTCAGATCGGCTTTCAGGCTTATGTAGCGCTCTTGAAGTACTTCGACAGCAAAATCAGCGATGAATCTGTACTGACGACAAATGGCGAGCCACAGGAGATAGGCTTGCTCTTGATGGCTGGCCTCAACAAAAAATTCAAGTTCAATTGAACTCAGCATTTGTAGTCGAGAAACAACTTCGCGGCAAACTCGTTTGAGTGTACTCAGTGTTCTGGTCTGCAGTACATTTTCTGCAATAACCTTGTTACGAACAAGGTTCCAGTCGCCAAGATCAAGAAACAGTTGGGCCAGTTGCACCGATTCGTGATGAAAGAGGCCACCTGTTGTAAACGACATTCTGTAGTTGCCAGTATTCATTATATATTTATTTTGACAATTAACAGTCTGTTGAAAAACGGTTCTCAAGTTTCGTGCCACCGGAATATTAAACTTGAAATAATGTACAATCAGTTGGCTGTAATTCTGTTTTGCAAATCTTTTACTGACAAAGTGACCCGCTGAGACTTTTTCAACGGGATGTTAATCTGGTAAGGGCTTTTGATAAGAGAAATTTTTCTGACAATTTTTTTCGACTTCGAGCTAATTGTACGGTTTTGGCAATTTTGGTCCGACGTGACAAAAAAATAACGACAAACTGTGCCGTTAGCCCCATCAGTATAATCAGAATATAACGCTAAGTCGAGGCGAGTGGCAAGCGAGTGCTGGGACGAATAAGGTTCCCCGGAAGGCAGGAGAAAGGAACCGGCAGTAGACCACACCTTGTCAATCCATTGAAAAGCTGTTTTTTAAGTTTTGTGCCGTAGAATCCTTACAGGGCTCCTCATCGTTTGGGTCACTGGAGGCAACTTGTTGGCTAGGAGTGGTTGGTTTTACAGGATGGGTCGGGCCAGGGGCAGAGCGTAGCGCTCAACAGGTGCAAATTCGTCGCGCAGGGGTGGAGTCGAGCTGTTTGGCGGTACCAGCTGGTGGCGGAACGCGGCCAGTTCGTGCCCAGCAGACAGGATGTTGGGCCGGGGCATGGGCAGGGCCAGGAGCATGAAGTTCTGGATTGAATTTGGGTTGCCGAGATCGCCCACAACAATGGCATGTACCTCGGCAAAGTGTTCTGCCAGGCTGTTTCTGATGGACCATAACAGTCTACCCGTATCACCCTCGATCGAGGCAATGACATTCATGAGCAGCGCGCCATGGTCAGCCACGGCCCGGCGCATGGCCTCCGCAGCCTCCACAGTGCCCGCATGGAAGGGCACTGTGTAATTGGAGCCAAACACATCCACAAAGACCAGGTCATACCGTGTGGTATTGCGGTTGCAGAATACCCGTACGTCCTCGTGAAAAACGCGCAAACGTTTGTCCGCAGGTAGTTGGAAGTACTTTTTGGCAGCAGCTGTCATGCCTGGATCGATTTCCACTACATCCACCTGCAAGGTGTCTGGATTAAGGTCGCTGCGTCCGGCCAAAAGCCATTTGGGCACGCTATAGCCTCCTCCACCAAGCATGAGCACCCGTTGGGCCTGGGGTACCAGAACTGTCCCCAGGGCATAGAGGCGGGTGTAGTCCAGGGCCAGCTCTGCCGGGTCATCCATGTACATGGCCGACTGGAAAGCGCCAGGGTCGGTGCGCAAATACAGGAGATCTCGACCAGCCGAGCCTGTTGCCCGGCCGATGCGGATATGGTTGTAGGGTGTTTCCAGGCTGATTATGCCACCGTTTTCTTCCTGAAAGCGCGTCCAGGACGTGAGGAACCAGCTACCCAGCAGGATGATCACAAGCAGACTGACACGGACGCGTAGAGGACGCGACCAGGCCAGAACAGACAAAAGAAGCATGACAGCGCCACCGCCCAACAGGATGTGCGTGCTCCTGAACCAGGAAACAAGCGCAAAGCCGCCCAGGAAGGTGCCGGCAATGCTACCCAGGGTGGACAAGGCATACAGTCGCCCCACCACACGACCGGAGGTGGCCAGGCCTACCATGCGCAGACGGATGATATATGGTGTCACCATGCCGAAAAAGGTGGCAGGCAGGCCAAAGAGCACACAGGCGCAAAGAACTGCTGCCAGATACGGATTAATTACACCTGCCGCTATCCACGAGGCCACGGGTGCATGCAGAAAACCGGTCAAGGCCATGCCGATTCCAGCCCAGGCCAGGATAAAGGCCAAACGTCTGGTTGATGGCCCCTGGTCAGCCAGACGGCCGCCCAGCCACGCGCCCAGGGCCAGACAGCCCAGAACCACGCCAATAAGACTGGTCCACACCGTGATGGATGTGCCCAGGTGTGGGGCCATGACCCTTGCTCCGGTCATCTCCAGAATCATAACCAGCATGCCACTGATTACAGCAATGCATTCCAGCATATAGTCTCCAGGTGTGGTGGTTACTACAGGGCTCGTCTTTTTCCTGCCCCTGCCAGCGGCTTCCTGCATATGGGGAGACGCTGCATCAGAGGATCTTGGTGGTGAAGTTTTGTTATTACACATTGTTGCAGGCTATGGAGTTGAAAACCAATTGTATACGAATACGGTTTTATCTGCGATGAATTTGGGAAAAACGCAGGAGTTCTTTACCCGCAGGGGCTGCACACACCGCGTTTTCCCCAGAGAGCCTGTCTTGACACTGCATAACGCCATACTTATTATTCCTTCAGATTTGATCGGCCTGGGAGCCGTTTAGTCGGCGCGCAGGCATTTTTTTTATGAAGAATCGATATGGCAAGCTAAGGGGGGATGGTGGTGGATGAGACCAGGAAGCAGGCGGAGGCAGAGGCAGAGACAGAGGAGGCCGCTCTGTTAGAAGACGAAAACCTGTCTGAGGCAGAAGCCATTACAGAGGCAGAGGAGCAAGAGCAGCTCGAACAGGAGCTGGCATCTGTTCGTGATCAACTGCTGCGGGTTGCGGCCGAGTTCGAGAATTACAAAAAACGCATGGAGCGTGAACAGGCCAAGGCTGCTCGCTATGCCGGCGAATACATCCTGCGTGATCTCCTACCCACTGTGGATAACTTGGAGCGCGCCCTGGAACAGGGCAGCGACGACAATGTGGATTTGGCCGGGAAGCTGCAAGGCCTGTTGGAGGGGGTAGAGCTGACCCGCAAGGGACTTTTGGCTGCCCTGGAACGTTTTGGTGTGCAGCCGGTTGAATCTGTGGGCCTGCCCTTTAATGCCAATGAACAGGATGCACTGACCATGGAGGCCAGCAACGAGGTGCCGGCCAATCATGTTCTGCGCGAGTTTGCCAAGGGATATCGTTTCAAGGACCGCATGTTGCGCCATGCCCAGGTGGTGGTGTCCAGCGGCCCGGGTAAATGAATGGGCATGCGGTTCTTCATGCCGGAATGAGTATGTTATTATAATATTACGAGGAAAAGGAGAGAGTAGCTATGGGAAAAATTATTGGTATCGATTTGGGGACCACCAACTCCTGTGTAGCGATCATGGAGGGTGGTGAGCCCAAAGTCATTGAAAATAGCGAGGGGCACCGTACCACGCCGTCCATTGTCGCCTTTACCGACAGTGGTGAACGTCTGGTGGGCCAGGTGGCCAAACGGCAGGCAGTCACCAATCCGACCCGGACCCTTTTTGCAATTAAGCGCCTCATTGGCCGCAAGTTCACTGATCCGGAAGTAAAAAAATCCGTTGAGGTCAGCCCTTTTGAGATTGTTGAAGGACCCAATGGCGATGCCGTGGTCCAGGTGGAGGGGAAAACCTATACAGCCGCGGAAATTTCTGCGATGATCTTGGGCAAGATGAAGCAGACTGCCGAGGAATATTTGGGCGAGACCGTGACCGATGCAGTAGTGACTGTGCCAGCCTACTTTAACGACGCCCAGCGTCAGGCCACCAAGGACGCGGGCCAGATCGCCGGGTTGAACGTGCAACGCATCATCAATGAACCAACCGCAGCCTCCCTGGCCTATGGGCTCGACAAGAAGGGTGAGGAGAAAATCGCGGTATTCGACCTGGGCGGCGGCACCTTTGACATCTCCATACTGGAGATCGGCGACGGTGTTTTTGAGGTGAAGTCCACCAATGGTGATACCTTTCTTGGTGGCGAAGACTTTGACATGCGCATTGTCAACTGGCTGGCCGATGAGTTCAAGCGCGACCAGGGTATTGACCTGCGTAACGACAAGATGGCCCTGCAGCGCCTGAAGGAAGAGGCGGAAAAGGCTAAGAAGGAACTGTCCACAGCCAAGGAAACCGACATTAACCTGCCCTTTATTACTGCTGATGCCAGTGGGCCCAAGCACCTCAACCTGAAGCTGAGCCGTGCCAAGCTCGAGGCCCTGGTGGAAGATCTGATCGACCGCTGTGAGGGGCCTTGTAGAACCGCGCTAAAAGACGCGGGCCTGAGCGCCTCCGAGATTGACGAGGTGATCCTGGTGGGCGGCATGACCCGCATGCCCAAGGTGCAGGAAAAGGTGAAGGCTATTTTTGGTAAGGAACCCCATCGCGGCGTCAACCCGGATGAGGTGGTGGCCATGGGTGCTGCCATTCAGGGCGGCGTGCTCAAGGGCGATGTAAAGGACGTGCTCCTTCTGGACGTAACCCCACTCTCCTTGGGAATCGAAACCCTGGGCGGGGTGATGACCAAGCTGATTGAGAAAAACACCACCGTGCCCACCAAGAAGAGCCAGGTTTTCTCGACAGCAGCCGACAACCAGCCGGCAGTATCCATCCACGTGCTCCAGGGCGAGCGCGAGATGGCGCAGTACAATAAGACCATCGGCCGCTTCGAACTGGCGGACATCCCGCCCGCACCGCGTGGCGTGCCTCAGATCGAGGTAACCTTTGATCTAGACGCCAACGGCATCCTGTCTGTTTCGGCCAAGGACCTGGGCACAGGCAAGGAGCAGTCCATCCGTATCACCGCTTCTTCGGGCCTGTCTGAGGAAGAGATCGAGCGCATGAAAAAGGATGCCGAGCTGCATGCCGATGAGGACAAAAAGCGCAAGGAGCTGGTCGAGGCCAGAAACAGCGCAGACTCCATGATCCACATGACCACCAAGAGCCTGCAGGAGTTGGGCGACAAGGTGGATGCGGCCACCAAGAGCAATGTGGAGCAGGAGATCGAAAAGGTGAAGAAGGCTGTTGAAGGCGAGGACGCCGATGCCATCAAGAGTGCCACCGAGTCCCTCACCCAGGCCTCGCACAAGCTGGCTGAGATGATGTATGCGCAGGCATCTCAACAGCAGGGTCAGGGTGCAGCCGGAGGCGCTGCTGGTGCAGGCGCTGGTGCTGGTGCATCCCAGGGTGCAGGCCCTGGCAAGGGTAAGGATGACGACGATGTTGTCGACGCCGACTTCGAAGAAGTAAAATAAGCGTGTTTTTTTAAGGTGAACCAGGGGGTGTGGAGCAATCCGCACTCCCTTTTTTCTTGGTCAGGATAGCGGGTTTTTGGCCCGCCAGGACAACGGACACAGCATGCAACGTATTCTTTCAGGTATCCAACCTTCCGGCAAACTCCATATCGGTAATTATTTCGGCATGATGGAGCCAATGCTTGCGCATATGGCCACATCCGAACTCTATGTTTTTATTGTGAATCTGCATGCGCTCACTTCGGTGCAGGACCGCAAGCGGCTGCGCCAGGGCACCCTGGAGGCAGCAGCGGATTTTCTTGCCCTGGGGCTTGATCCGGAACGCTGCATCTTCTGGGTGCAGTCGGATGTGCCCGAGGTCTGCGAACTGACCTGGCTGCTCTCTATTGTTACTCCCATGGGGCTTTTGGAGCGCTGCCATTCTTACAAGGACAAGGTGGCCAAGAACATTCCGGCCAGTCATGGTCTTTTTGCCTACCCGGTGCTGATGGCTGCAGATATTTTGCTCTACCAGCCCCACCTGGTACCAGTGGGCAAAGACCAAAAACAGCACATCGAAGTGACCCGTGACATTGCCATTCGCTTTAACAACACCTTTGGCGACACTTTTCTGGTACCAGACGGGGAAATCAGTGAAAACACCGCAGTCATCCCTGGTTTGGACGGGCAAAAGATGTCCAAATCCTATGACAACACCATTCCCATCTTTGCCGATGAAAAAGAGCTCTACAAAAAGGTGATGGCCATTAAGACCGATGCCACGCCGGTAGAAGCACCGAAGAATCCAGACACCTGCAACCTGTATACACTTATGAAACTTTTTGCGCCAAAGGATAAAATGGCCGAGGTGCATGAGCTGTACGTAAATGGCGGCGCAGCCTATGGCTATCTGAAAAAGGATTTGTTTGAGCTGATCAATGCGCGCTTTGCTCCGGCTAGAAAGAGGAAGCAGGAACTGCTCGACAACCCCGATCATATTCGTCAGGTTCTGGCCATGGGCGCGGAAAAAGCACGGGAAAAAGCCTGCAAGACTTTGGAACTGGCCCGCGAAAGGGTAGGGCTGAAATATTGATTATTGATGTATGGTGATGTGCTCACCGCTACCGGCCCTTTTAGCCTGGGGGAGGGCAGCTTGGCATGGCGCCAGGCCAAGTCGTTGTTGATTGGACAAACAGACAAACCTCTTTCAAAACTATTCCACAGAAAAGGGGATAACTGATGGAAATACAACTGAAAAAACTGCTGCCTTGCATTGCCGCAGCACTTGCCATTGTCTTTACGATTACCGCATATGCGGCTGATTTGCCCAAGCGGAAAGCAGGCCTTTGGGAACTGCGCACGCAAATGGAAGGTCTGCTTGATCTGGGAACCATGCAACAGTGTGTCGATGAGCATACCGACATCTTCACGCAACAGGATTTCCAGAAAGAAACTGCAGACTGCAAGACGGTTGACGTGCAAACAACGAACAATAAAACTGTCATTCGTTCTGAATGTACCCTTGAAGATACGGCTGTGCATTCAGAAGCAGTTTTTGAAGGCTCTTTCGACACCGCGTATAAAGCCACGATTACAACCCGCTACAATCCACCGCTTCAGGGAATGTCCACCATGGTCATGATCCAGGAGGCCCGTTGGCTCGGCCCCTGCAAACCAGGGCAGAAGCCGGGCAATTTGGTTATGCCTGATCTGGATTTTGAGGCGGGTAAGAAGCAACTCGAAGAGATGATGCAGGATCCAAAACTGCAGGAACTGCTGAAGCGCTGATAAGCGGGGCAGTCATCGTTTCGGATATAGAGCTGGCTTGAAAAACCGGCAGCCAAGATCCCTGCTGCCGGAGATCCTCAACAAACGCCGGCAGGCGGTAATGGCCGCCATGCCGGAAGTGGTCATTGCAATGACAACTGTGTTGCCCTGACACAAAAAAATCCTCCCCTGCGCAAACCTGATACAAGCCAACAGGCTGCCCGGGAGAGGATGGCAGTGGTAAGGACAGGATTGCTGATCAGAAATCCACCAGTTCCACTTCAAAGACCAACCAGGCGTTAGGTGGAATAACCCCGCCTGCACCGCGTGAGCCATAGGCCAATTCTGGCGGAATGATGAGGATGCGCTCCTCACCTTTTTTCATTTTGATCAAAGCCTCGTCCCAACCCTGGATGACCCGGCCGGCTCCTACTGGAAAGGCGATGGGCTCGCCACGCTGGCGGGAGCTGTCAAAGACCTGATCGTTGGCAAGCAACCTGCCGGTATAGTGCACCTTGATGTTGGTGCCGCTTGTAGGCTCTGGGCCACTACCTTCCTTGACCAACACGGTGTAGAGGCCCGAGGCGCTGCGCCGCGCCTTGGGCCAGCGCTCCTTGATGCGCTTTTCGGTATGCTGTTGCTCATCCTTCTGCGCCTTGGCATGTGCAGCCTTCTGCGCCACAACGGCGTCATCAAAGGCCTGTTGATCGATTTTGAACTCTTCTGCCGCCTTGCCCACCCTGATGATCTCGATGTGCTTGATACTATCTCCCTGCCGGATGGTATCCACAACCTTCTGTCCTTCCACTACCTGGCCGAAAACCGTGTGCTTGCCATCCAGGTGCGGGGTAGCCACATGGGTGATAAAGAACTGGCTGCCATTGGTGTTAGGTCCGGCATTGGCCATGGAAAGCACACCTGGCCCCTTGTGACGCAGCGACGAGTCGAACTCGTCGGGAAAGGTATAGTCCGGCCCACCAGTGCCAGTGCCAAGCGGGCAGCCGCCCTGGATCATGAAATTGGCAATCACCCGGTGGAAGCTGAGGCCGTCATAAAAAGGCGTACCTTGCTTGGGGCCGAGTTTGCCTTCAGCCAGGCCTGCGAAATTGATGACAGTGAGCGGAGTTTTGTCGTAGAACAACTGCAACAGGATATCGCCCTTGCTGGTGTTGATTTTAGCATAGAGTCCATCTTTCATGGGTTTTTCCTTTTGTGAGGATTCTGCGGTAAGTGCCTCAAGCGGAGCGAGGCACAAGCCAGCGGTGAATAGGAATAAAACGAACAGGAAACGGCGTACAAGGAGGTACGAAGTGTTCATTACATTCAAGGAAGAGGCTGGGATAAGGACAAGGAGGCATGCACATGGCATTAATGCCACTGTTTTTGGTACGGATGCCAGCTTGCATACCCCTTGAGGTTTGCTTTGTCAATGAAATTGGGTGGTAGGAGGCCTGCGGCCTTCCAGCCAAGTCCATATTTTATCTTGACAAAGCTTGAACCTGCTCTATAAGTAAGCTGTTTGGAGTAAGTGCGCATGAAATGCGCAACAGCAGCACACCTCTGTAGTGTGGCTTCGGCCAACGTGCCGTTTATACTATTCATACCCTGGAGGAAAGAGTCATGTGGGAAATCGTTGTTGATAAAGACAAGTGTACTGGTGATGAGGAATGCGTAGGTGCTTGCCCAGCACAGGTATTCGAGATGCAGGATGGCAAGGCCGAGCCGGTACATGCCGATGAATGTCTTGGTTGTGAGACCTGTGTCGAGGTCTGTCCGGAAGGCGCTATTACCGTTACTGAGCTGTAATTGACGGTTTTTCCGGAACAACTGTAAGCCCACCTCCATTTCAGGGGTGGGCTTATCGTCTTTCTGGCCATTGAACTGTTCTGGTTGCTATCCTCGTGCCATCCGTCTGCGTATGCACTTTTTCAAACCGGGAGTTTCACGACGGGTGCATTTGTTTGCTGCGCCTGCTTTCTGGACTCTCGTCGCTTGCCTACTCATATACAAGGGCTGGCGCTGGCTGGGGACAGCCTCTCCCCTCTTTCCTGTATTGATTGCCCTGCTCCTGGGCACTCTCAAATCTGTGCTGCTGCTGGATCGCATTGCCCGTCGTTCCCTCAACCGTATTCTTCGTTTTGGGGATAACACCTGTTTGGGCGCGGTGTATTCCTGGAAGAGCTGGTTGGTGGTGGTGGGGATGGTAACACTGGGCATACTGATGCGCCAGTGGTGCACTCCGGGTGTTGTTTTGGCTACCCTCTATATGGGTATCGGCTGGTCTTTGCTGTTTTCCAGCCGACTGGGCTGGTTTTATTTCCTGCATGAAGATTGAAGACATCGCACAATGGAACCATTAAAACGCGTGCTCATCAGCCGTACAGCGCTTGCGCATAACTTCCGCCTCTGCCGCCGTCAGGCAGGTGGAGCAGGTATTATTGCCCTGGTCAAGGCAGATGCCTATGGGCATGGTATGCTGGAGTGTGCGTGTCTCTTTGCAAAACTGGGCGCCTGTGGTCTGGCTGTGGCCGAGGCTGTGGAAGGTATTGAGCTGCGCGCAGCCGGCCTTGATCTACCAATCTATATTTTTGCCGGAGTCGCGCCGCAGGCGGTTAAAGCCATTGTTGCCCATCGCCTTACTCCGGTTGTTAGCGATGTGTCCACCTTGGCACTCTTTGCTCGCGAGGCCGAAGGTCGCGGTCAACCCCTGGCCGTGCATCTGAAGGTGGATGTAGGCATGGGTCGGCAAGGTGCCCTGCCTGCGGATTTTCTGCATCTGGTGCGAGAGGCGCTGGCCATGCCCACAATTAGGATAGATGGTCTGATGGCGCATTTGCCCAAGGGGGATGAGCGCAGCGGTACGCATTCTCGTCAGGTTTTTCAGGCATTCAACGAAGTGTGTGCTGCAGCCCGTCAACTCATTGCGTATCCATGCGGGCTCCATCTTGCCAACAGCGGTGGATTATTTTATGTTGCCGGCGCAAGTCTTGATCAGGTCCGGCCCGGAATCGCCCTCTACGGTTATTACCCCGACGGGCGGTCAGGCCGACAGGCAGCGCCCGAACCACAGCTACAACCTGCCATGCAGTATAGTGCCACTATCCTGCAGGTGCGCCGACTGCCATCTGGGCATACCCTAGGCTATGACTGTACCTATACCACCACCAGACCCACCACCATTGCGGTGGTGCCAGTGGGCTATGCCGATGGATATCTACGCTGCCTGTCCAACCGGGCACAGATGCTTGTCAGCGGGCAACGAGCCCAGGTGTTGGGTCGTATTTCCATGAATTTGTGTGTGGTTGATGTGAGTGATATTGCCGGAGTACAGGCCGGAGACGAGGCGGTGCTCCTGGGGCGGCAGGGTGGGGATACTATTGATGCAGACGAGCTTGCCGCCTGGATGGGCACTATTAACTATGAGGTGCTTTGTCTGATCGGTCAACTCAATTACCGCGAATACACCGAGTGAAATGGGATGATATGCGACCCTGTTGCTTGCGGCTTGTCGTATGGTGATCTGGGTGGTTTTGACATGAGGGACAATGGAGTACATTCTTAGAAAATTATGATCAAGTCGCAGGTTCGAGCATGTGTTGCACGCTGTGTCGCCACTGGTTGCAGGCAGGGATACTGGCCTGATGATGGCAAGGACACCTATGCCATAGAAGTACCCAAACGAGAAGGGCAGGGCGATTTTTCCACCAACTTCGCCCTGATAAGCGCGGGCAAAATGAAGGCCAAGCCGCGGGATGTTGCCGCACAACTGGCTAGTTTGCTGAACGATGAACCCATGTTTGAACGGGTGGAAATCGCTGGTCCGGGCTTTGTCAACCTCTTTGTGCGGCCATCTGTATGGGCCTCGGTACTGGCTCCTGTGTACGAACAGGAGAACACCTTTGGTTTCTCCACGATCGGTGGCAATCGCAAGGTACTGGTGGAGTTTGTCAGTGCCAACCCCACTGGACCGCTCAGTGTCGGCCATGGTCGTAATGCGATTTTGGGCGATGCCATTGCCCGGGTGCTGAGTGCAACGGGTTATGCAGTGCAGCGCGAATACTATTTCAACGATGCGGGCCGGCAGATGCGTGTTTTGGGTGAGTCCACCAAGGCTCGCTGCCTGGAACTTCTTGGGCTGGTCGCCGAATTTCCGGAGGATGGCTACCAGGGCGAGTATATCTACGATATTGCTCGCAGCCTGGTGGCGGAACAGGGCGAGCATCTGCAGGGCGCGCCACTAGATCTGTTTATCGGGCATGCACGTGGAATGATTTTTGCTGGTATTACCGCGACCCTTGCACGCATTGGCATTCAATTCGACAGCTATTTCAATGAGCGCTCGCTCTATGAAAACGGCTTAGTTGCCAAGGTGGTGGAGGACTTGCGGGCAAAGGATCTGGCGTACGAGCAAGATGGTGCCACCTGGTTCAGGAGCACCGAGTTCGGTCAGGAGCAGGATCGGGTGATCATCAAGAGCAGCGGCGAGCCCACCTACCGCCTGCCGGACATCGCCTACCACCGGGAAAAATTTGGCCGCGGTTTTGAGTGGATGGTCAATGTGTTCGGCTCGGACCACATTGCCACTGTGCCGGATGTGCTTGCCGGGGTAAGCGCCCTTGGCCTGGATGCCGAGCGTATCACCGTGGTGCTGTATCAGTTCGTCACCCTGTTGCGTGGTGGCAAACAGGTGAAGATGTCCACTCGTAAGGCCACCTTTGTCACGGTCGATGAATTGGTGGACGAGGTTGGCGCAGATGCCATGCGTTTTTTCTTTCTTATGCGCAAGGCAGACAGCCAAATCGAGTTTGACTTGGATCTGGCCAAGAAACAGAGCCAGGAAAACCCGGTGTATTACGTGCAGTATGCGCATGCCCGTCTGTCTAGTATCGAACGTCAGGCACAAGAATTGGGGATGGAGCCCGGTAGCCCGGATGAGGCCGCAGTTCTGGCCCTGTTGACAGCACCAGAGGAACTGGCACTTTTAAAAAGCATGGCCGCTTATCCTGAGTTGGTGGAAGGGGCTGCGCGGGATTTGGCACCGCACCGTATTGTTTTTTACCTGATGGAACTGGCTGGTCAGTTCCACAGTTATTACAATAAGCGCAAGGTACTGGGTGACGATGCCGCGTTAAGCCAGGCCCGCCTGCTCCTTGTGGGGGCGCTGCGGCGGGTTTTCCGCAACGGCTTGATGCTGATTGGCTTGTCGGCCCCGGAGAGAATGTAGCAACGTTTGTTGCGTGCACCATGTTTGGTCTTTTGCGCAGAAAAAAAGAACAGGAGCAGAGGGACCCGGTACTGTCTGTGGCTGCGGTGCCAGAGCCTGAGCAGAAGCAGAAGGCCTTTTGCATTGCCCTGAGCTGGAAGGGACTTTTTGGCTTGTTGCTCATTTTTTTTATCCTGCAGATATGGATGTTTCTATTGGGCATGTGGGCGGCGCAAAGCATTGTTTTTCCAACGGCGGCAAGTGCCTTGCCCGCACCAGTCAAACAGGAGCGACAGGATTTGCTCCAGGAGCGGCACCAAGAACAGCCGGCCAGCACGGATGCGGAGCAGGACAACAGCCCTTCCCGTTAAGAAATGGTGTAGGGTTGAATAGAAAAGGTGCATGCCAGCTGCTGTTTTGTGCTGCTGGTCCTTGTCCAGGGAGGACATATGTCTGCCGCTGATACCCAGAAAGGGGTTTTTTTTGTGGTGCTTGCGGCGATGCTTTGGGGCACGACCGGTACAGCCCAGGCATTTGCACCGGCGGGGTATGACCCCAAGGTTATCGGCGCCATGCGTCTTCTTGTCGGCGGTGGTGCCTTATGGCTCTGGTCGATTTTTAAGGGAGAATTCGGGCCTTGGCGAGATTGGAATTGGCTGTTGGTGGGCGCGGCTGCCCTGTGTATTGCCAGTTATCAGCTCTGCTTTTTTGCGGCGGTTGATGCCACAGGGGTGGCTGCAGGTACTGTGGTGGCCATCGGCAGCTCACCGGTTTTTGGTGGTTTGTTAGGGCATTTTTTTCGCGGTGAGCAGCTGCATGGCCGCTGGTGGGGCGCAACCCTGCTTGCTGTGTGCGGTTGCAGCCTCTTGGGCCTGAACAGTACAGCAGTGGAGGTCAATGCCTGGGGCCTGTTTTTGGCCATAGGCGCTGGCGCCTCCTATGCTGCCTACACCCTCTTCCTCAAGGGTTTGGTCGGGAGCCACCCACCCACCGCGGTTATGGCCATAGTAGCCTGTGGTGGTGCACTTTTGCTCTCTCCAGCGCTTCTATACTGCGATCCAGTGTGGCTTGTGCAATGGCGCAGCCTGGCGGTCATCCTCCATCTTGGCCTGGCCAGCATGGCGCTCTCGTACTGGTTTTTTGGTAGGGGTTTGCGCCTGTTGCCGGTGTCGACGGCGGTTACATTAACTCTGGCAGAACCGCTGACCGCCGCAACTTTGGGTCTGGTGGTCCTGGGCGAACGCCTCAATGGCCAGTCCCTTGCCGGAGTGGCCTTAATTTTTGCAGGGCTGGTTATACTGGTGATACGCCAGCCCAAAAGAAATAGAAATGAACCCTTGGCTGCATCCTGATTTGATGCAGCACCGATAATTATCGACCTCTTTGAGGTAAGTGCACCTATGTTGCATACAGAACAACAAAGCCCGCACAGGCGGGGAAGAATTCGGCCGGCCCGCATGAGCGATGTGCGCGCCATTCATACCATGCTCAGTTATTTTGCCGGTAAGAATGTGATGCTCCCACGCTCCATCAGCTCCCTGTACGATCATCTCCGTGATTTTGTGGTGTATGAAGAGGATGATAAAATCCTCGGTATCTGTGCGCTGCATATCTGCTGGGATGATTTGGCAGAAATCCGTTCGCTGGCAGTGGATGAATCCAGGCAAAAAGCAGGCATTGGTCGTCAACTGGTGGAATCGTGTTTGGATGAGGCAAAAAGCCTGGAGATCAACCAGGTTTTTGTGCTTACCTACCAGGCGGCCTTTTTTCGTAAATTTGGTTTTAAAGATACAGACAAGCAAAATCTGCCCCACAAGATTTGGAGTGATTGCCTGCACTGTGCTAAGTTTCCAGATTGCGATGAAGACGCGTTGATCCGTATTGAGGCATCGGCGGGATAACCTGTATTCGCTTGTGCAAGCGCGTGGCAACTGTGCGCCCTACCACAAGGTAACATAGTGAATTTTGGTCTCCCTTTTGGAAGGCCGTATCCATACCCGGAGTGAAATTATGCTGGGAACAGCCCTAGCCAAGGTTTTTGGCAGCAAAAACGACCGGATGATCAAACGTTATCGTCAGAAGGTTGGCAGAATCAACGAGTTGGAGAAAACGCTTACACCGCTGGATGATGCGGCGCTTGCCGCCAAAACCATTGCCTTCAAGGAGCGCCTTGAAAAGGGTGAAACCCTGGACGACCTGTTGCCCGAAGCCTTTGCCGTGGTGCGGGAGGCAGCCAGACGCGTGCTGGGCGAGCGCCACTATGATGTGCAACTCATTGGCGGCATGGTCCTGCACCAGGGCATGATCGCCGAGATGAAGACCGGTGAGGGCAAGACCTTAACCTCCACGGCACCGCTCTACCTCAATGCTTTAGGTGGCAAGGGGGTACACGTGGTGACCGTGAACGATTACCTGGCCAGGCGCGACGTAGAATGGATGGGTGAGGTCTACCGTTTTCTCGGGTTGAGTACTGGCTGCATTGTACACGAGATGGATGATGCCCAGCGGCGCGAAGCCTATCGAGCCGATGTGACCTATGGTACCAATAACGAATTTGGCTTTGATTACCTGCGCGACAACATGAAGTTCTCGCTGGATGATTACTGCCAGCGTGGCTTTAATTACGCCATTGTCGACGAGGTGGACTCCATCCTCATTGACGAGGCGCGTACCCCACTCATTATTTCCGGCCCGGCGGAAATGTCCACTGATATGTACATCAAAGTGGACCGTATCATGCGCCACTTTAAGCCAGAGGCACATTACACGGTGGATGAGAAGACGCGCCAGGCCATGCTTACCGACGAAGGCGTGGAACTGGCCGAGGATCTGCTTGAGGTGGACAACCTCTATGACCCGGTCAATATCAGCCAACTGCACCATGTCAACCAGGCACTGAAGGCGCATGTACTCTTCAAACGGGATGTGGATTACATCGTCAAGAGTGGTCAGGTAGTGATTGTGGATGAGTTCACCGGCCGCACCATGGAAGGCCGGCGTTATTCCGACGGGTTGCACCAGGCGCTTGAGGCCAAGGAAGGGGTGAAGATCGAAAAGGAGAACCAAACCCTGGCCTCCATCACCTTTCAAAACTATTTTCGTATGTACAAGAAGTTGGCGGGCATGACCGGCACCGCTGACACCGAGGCTCCGGAGTTCAAGAAAATCTACAATCTGGATGTGGTGGTCATCCCCACCCACCAGAAGATGATTCGGCTGGACTATGCCGATGTCATCTACAAGAACCAGGCAGCCAAGTACCGCAATATTGTCAAGGAAATCAAAGAGCGCAACGAAAGCGGCCAGCCTATTTTGGTGGGTACCATTTCCATTGATATCTCAGAGAAAATTTCCAAAATGCTCACTGCCGAGGGCATTGAGCACGATGTACTCAATGCCAAGCAGCATGAGCGCGAGGCCGAAATCGTTGCTGGGGCCGGGCAGCGCGGCCGGGTAACCATTGCCACCAACATGGCTGGTCGTGGTACGGATATCAAACTGGGAGAAGGCGTACGAGAATTGGGTGGTTTACATATTCTCGGCACCAGCCGCCACGAGAGCCGTCGCATTGACAACCAGTTACGCGGCCGCTCAGGCCGCCAGGGTGATCCGGGCAGCTCGCGTTTCTTTCTTTCTTTGGAAGACGATCTTCTGCGTATTTTCGGTTCAGATCGTTTGAGCTTTGTGATGGACAAGCTGGGCATGGAGGAGGATGAACCCATTGAACACTCCATGGTGACCAAGGCCATTGAAAATGCGCAGCGCAAGGTGGAGGGACACAACTTCGATATCCGTAAGCACCTGCTCGAGTATGATGATGTCATGAACAGGCAGCGCGAGGTCATCTATAGCCAGCGGCGGGCAATTCTCGAAGGTGCGGATGTGCAGAGCCTGGTCCGCGAGATCATGCAGGAGCTGGTGGAAAATATCGTCATTGAGTTTGCCAGCGCCAGCGCCCATGGTGACGAGTGGGATTGGCCGAGCTTGGAGGAGCGCGTGGCCCAACAGTTCAACCTGAAGCTGGACTGGAGCGAGGACGACAAGCAGGATATGGATAAACAGGGCCTGCAGGAGCAACTGCAAGCTGCCGTGGACGCTGCCTATGCCGGTCGAGAGGAAGTCAACGGGGTCGAGCAGATGCGCCATCTGGAGCGGATGGTGCTTTTACAGATGGTGGATACTCTGTGGAAAGAGCATTTGCTGCAAATGGATCATCTTAAGGAAGGTATTGGCCTGCGTGGATATGGTCAGAAAAATCCGCTGCAGGAGTACAAGCGTGAGGGATACAATCTCTTTGCTGGCTTGATGCAGGCGATCAATCAGCACACGGTGGCCAATCTTATGCGTATCCAGCTCGTGCGTGAAGATGAATTGGCCAGGATGGAGGAGGAGCAACGCATTGCCCGCGAGCGCCAATTGGAGGAGGCCAAGCGGCTCAACAACCAAGCCGAGGAAGCGACAAAAAACAAACCGGTGAAACGGGGAGAGGAGAAGATTGGCCGCAACGCACCTTGCCCCTGTGGGTCTGGCAAGAAATACAAGAGGTGCTGTGGCCGTCAAGTTGCCTAGCAGAGAAGGTTTGTGGCCTTTACACCCCTCTGTTTGCATTACGCCAGCCAAGAGGTGTAAAAAAGCTCATCCCGCAGGACACCGGGGCTGCACGGTATTTTTATTTCCGCATTGAAAAAGGTAGTGTCCTGCGCGCGCCTTAGCCCGGATTTCTGGCGTGGCTGTGCTCCTCCTGCCGGGCTAATTGACAATGAATAGGGCTACATATAGAAGAGCAGTTCAGCAGCGATCTTCCAAATACTCCCAGGCCAATTGCAGGGCGTCATTGTAGTCGGTCTGGATCCCGTCGGCTCCGAGCAAGCTTCCATATCCCATGGCGATCATCTGCTTGCGCATGCCCATGCCATTTT
Source organism: Desulfobulbus sp. (assembly GCA_040776885.1). Classification (GTDB taxonomy): domain Bacteria; phylum Desulfobacterota; class Desulfobulbia; order Desulfobulbales; family Desulfobulbaceae; genus Desulfobulbus. The sequence goes on from JAXGZR010000006.1 coordinate 19,049, forward strand.
TAAAGACAACAATAGGTTTGATGTGTTCATCGTTCAACCTGCTGATCATTTCAGCCAGGGCAAAATACCCTGAAAGATCGATAAAGGGCACGTCCAGGCAATTGATGATAACCACCTTGGTGCCAATGAGCTTGCTGATGTGTTCCTGCATCTTACCGGTGGTGCCGAAGAAAAATGGACCGTTGATGGACACAGCTCGAATGCCGTGTTTTGTTTCTTCCTCCAGGCTCCTTTCAAGGTCGTTCTGCCAGGCCTGATGTGGCACAACACCCTGCACATCGATCTGCGCCTGTCTTGAGATCCGGTAGGTGAGCATCAGAGAAGACAGGGTAATGCCCACGCCAACCGCAACGATCAGGTCGACGAAAACCGTGATCAGAAAAACAGCCAGCATGACGGCGAAGTCCTGCCTTGGAATCCGTCGGACTATTTTGAGCAGACGGTAATCGAGAATGTCGAAGCCAACCTTCATGAGGATACCGGCAAGCACTGGCAAGGGGATGAGAGCCGCATAGGGCCCCAAGCCAAGCAGGATGGCCACGAGCAGCAGGGCGTGGATGATTCCGGAAACCCTGGTGGTGCCACCGGCCTTGATGTTGACCACTGTCCGCATGGTTGCCCCTGCGCCGGGCAAGCCACCGATGAGCGAAGCAGCTACATTGCCAATGCCCTGGCCAACGAGTTCCTTGTTGGAGTTGTGTTTGGTTTTGGTGATGGAGTCTGCCACCACTGAGGTGAGCAGGGAGTCTATACTGCCAAGTACTGCCAGGGCAAGCGCCATGGTGACGATCTGGGGCAGGAGTTCAATGGAAAAAAGTGGCAGAGTCAGAGAGGGTAAACCAGCTGGGATTTTTCCAATTTTGGCCACCGGTATATTGAAGAGTGCTACCAGCAGGCTGCCGACCACCAGGGCCAGCAGAGGTGAGGGGACTGTTCTTGTGACCTTGGGTGGTGTGAAAAAGACAATGACCATGGTTATGCAACCCAGACCAAGACTGTACAAGTCGGTTTGAGCCAGGACCGCCGGTAGTTTCATGATCGATTCCAGCGGGGCACTGACGCTTGGTGCACCCAGCAGCGGGTGGAGCTGCAGCAGGATGATGATCACCCCAATACCACTCATAAAGCCCGAGATGACCGGATACGGTATATAGCGAACAACACTGCCCACCTTCAGGCATCCGAAAATGATCTGCACGGCTCCGGCAATAAAGACAACAGCAAATATGGCCGAGGTGTTACCAGGGAAGGCAACAATGGCCGTGGCAAAAATGACGGTCATCGGGCCTGTGGGTCCGGAGACCTGGGTGGGAGTTCCGCCCAAAAGTGCTGCAAAAAAGCCAAGAGCAATGGCTCCGTACAGGCCAGCCGCTGCACCGGCACCGCTTGCCACCCCAAAGGCAAGGGCCAGGGGGAGGGCAACTATGCCGGCAGTGAGGCCACCAAAGAAATCACCTTTGACTGTTCTGAAAGAATACGGTTTTTTCATGATTTTTAACTGATAGTTTTGTTTAATTCTGGTTCGCAATGCTGGCGATCTGGGCCAGCGCTCCGTTTATGTATCATATGGTGTTCATGTACATCCAAGTTTCCTGGGAATGCAGGTACAGTGAATGTTTTAACGGTACAGTACTGTTTTTCATTGATGCGTAATTGGCCTGATTTTTATTGAAACAACATTGATCAAAACCATTTTAAACCGTTTAATGTTGGCCCCACCATGCTATGCATTACACGTTTACAGCGGATTTTGCCACGGGCAATTGTGAACAAGATCGCTGATATCGATCAAAACCGTACCAGAATGTCGACAAAATCCTTGCGAGTGTAACTCGAATGACTTCTTTTGTGCCGCAGTCCCTTGTCTTGCCCATCCATTCAGACAAACCCTAAGGGTAAAGGATGGAGTGGGGGGTGGCAGCTAAACCTGTTCGATGATATGCTGCCTGGCCCTGATGGCATGGGCCAGAGTATGCTCATCAGCATACTTGATGTCCATGCCCATGGGTATGCCACAGGCAAGTCGGGTGGCGGCAACGCCGGTTTTTTTGAGCTGATCTACCAGATAGGAGGCGGTGGCCTCGCCGGGCACGGTGGAGCTTGTGGCAATCAACACCTCTTCCACGGTGCCGGAGCGTACCCGGGCCAACAGTTCCCGCACTTTGAGTTCGTCTGGACCGATGCCGTCCATGGGCGCGAGCACACCATGGAGGATGTGATAGAGGCCGTTGAAAGCCCCGGTTTTTTCGATGACCAGCTGATCACCGGGTTCCTCTACCACACAAAGCAGGCGGGTGTTGCGGCTTGTATTTGCACAGATACCACAGGGGTCGCTTTCCGAGAAGGTAAAGCACTGCCGGCAGAGATGGATGGAGGCGTGTAGGTGCAGGAGATCCTGGGCGAGATTTTTTGCCTCGCTTTCCGGACGACGCAGGATGTAGAGAGCCAGGCGGGCAGCAGTTTTCTGACCGATACCCGGCAGCTTGGCGAAGTCGTTGATCAGTCGATCCAACGCAGGTGGGACGACGTGCATGGCCAGCTTACATCAAACCTGGCAGATTGATGCCACCGGTGAGCCGGCTCATCTCATCCTTGGCCAGATTTTTGGCCTTGTGCAGACCGTCATTGATGGCGGCCAGCAGCAGGTCCTGCAGCATCTGCATGTTTTCCGGGCGGACCAGTTCCGCATCCATGTGCAGGGCGACCAGTTCGCACTGGCCATTGAAGGTGGCGCTCACCATGCCGGCTCCGGCGTTGCCGGTTACCTCCTTGTGGGCCAGTTCGTCTTGCAATTCTTTCAGGTTTTGCTGGAATTGCTGCGCCTGTTTCATCAGGTTGCTCATATCCATTGGTATCCTCTATAGCCCTATGGGGCGATCAAAATGCAGGTAAAAACAGGTAGAGTCTGTGGCATATCGTAGTATGCGAGTTCAGTCGTCATCTTCTGCAGGTAAACGGGCAAGATCTTCTTCATCTTGCTCCATAACAGCCTCCTTGTAGCGCGTGCCAATGCGGATGTCTCCCAGCTGACCGCTGAACACCTCCAGTGCGGTTTGTACCATGGGGTCCGAAGCAAGTGCATTCCGCTCTTCCAACGGGGTACGACCGGTAAGAGGGTTTACTTCGCAGCTCCGCGACAGCTCTTCTTCAATACAAACCTGGAGGGATTCTTGGAAAAAATCAAGCGCAAATTCCGTGAGTTTGCGAAGATTGTCCTGCTGTGTGAGCATGTGGCAGTCGTCGGAACTTCTAAAAAGCACGATGAGTTTGTCTGTTTCCACCCGCACAGACAGGGCCTGTTGCAGGGCAAGTCCCATCCACCTCAGTTGTTCTTGTACATGGTGGGCAAAACGGTCCCAGTCACGTTGCACCTTGAGTTGCACACTTTCCTTGGCAGCAGGCGGGGAAGAGGCTGCTCCAGGCTGCTCGCTTGCTGTTTGTTTTGCTGTTGATTCTGCTTTTTTTGCTCTCTGCAGACCAGGTGTTTGAGCCCCGGCCGCGGAGTCTACCGCTTGCGGCGGCCGCAGCGACCCTGTGGTATTGATAGTGGCACTGGTTATGCTATTGATGTCTGTTCCTGCAGCATGCCCTTCTTGCTCGTCAGGGGGAAGGGGCTTACTGGCAGGCTCAGTGCTTTGTTCTGGTGGTGTTGTAGGCAGATTTTTTTTTTCTACTGCCAGGGGAGCAGGCCGGGTGGGTGGGACAGGGGCCTGGGCTGGCAGAGTTTGCGCTACCAAGGGGGCATCACCCAAGAGGCTGTTAAAACGTTTGATCAGTTCAGCCGTGGGGGTAATGTCGGCCACTTGTACCGCACGGATGCAGGCCATTTCCAAGGCCAGACGCGGCTCGCGGCTGTGAACACTTTGCTCCAGCGCATCCATCAGCAGGTTGAACAGGGCAGCCATTTGCTCCTGGTCGTAAGAGGCGGCCAGTTCCTGCATGGCGGTCAGTTCATCTTCGGGCAGCATCAACATGGCAGCAGTTTTCGGGCCGAGCTTGCAGAGGAGGAGTTCGCGCAGCCATTGCAGTAAATCGTTGCCCAACCGTTTGATATCCGCTCCCTGGATATGCAAGGCGTCCACAAGTTCCAAGGCGCTGGCCAGATCGGCACGCAACAGAGCGGTGCCCAGATCGGCCACACTCTCCCGGCTGACCAAACCCAAAACATCCAGCACATCCTCCTGGCCAACTGACTGACCGCAGTAGGAGAAGAGCTGATCCAGAAGGCTCAAACCGTCGCGCACACTCCCTGCAGCCTCGCGCGCCACTATGTCCAGGGCTGCAGCGCTGATACTTACCCCTTCCTTGTGGGCGAGAGCGGCAAAATGGCTATGCAGCTCTTGGCGGCTTAAGCGCTTGAGTTCGTAGCGCTGGCAGCGGGAGAGTATGGTGAGGGGCAGTTTGTGCAGTTCTGTGGTGGCGAACATAAAATACACATGTTCTGGGGGCTCTTCCAGGGTCTTGAGCAGGGCATTGAAGGCCTCGGTGGTGAGCATGTGCACTTCATCAATGATGAAGATTTTGTAGCGGGAACTGCTGGGCTGGAAACGGATGCGTTCCTTGAGTTCGCGTATTTCCTGAATGCCGCGGTTGGATGCACCGTCCACTTCTTGTAGGTCTACACTGGCGCCTGCATTGATCTCTTGACAGGAAAGACATTGGTTGCAGGGTTCGGCCCCTTGACGGTCCGTGCAGTTGAGGGCCTTGGCCATGATGCGGGCCAAGGTGGTCTTGCCTGTGCCACGCACACCGCTAAAGAGGATTGCATGCGGTACCCGGTTCTGCACCAGGGCATTTTGCAGTGTACGCACCGCTGCCCTTTGACCGATGACCTCGGCAAAGCACTGGGGCCGGGATTTTCTGGCAAGAACGAGGTAAGACACGGAGTTGGCTCTGGGTAACTACAGATGGGCAGATGATATGACCATAAAAAAGGATAGCCGGGCACCCCTGCGGCACATAAAGAGATTCACTACCGCTGCTTCCTTCCGGACCTGACGGGGTTTGCGAGTCTTTATTGCACAGGACCCGGCTATCACACTGGAGACCTATTTAATTTAAAAGACGTACAAACGTATTGTACGCTTTTTAGAATTCGTACATATAGCAGCTTTTGCTCCTCTGCGTCAAGTAATTTGTCGGTTGGCGAGTGGTGTACCATCCTTACGTGCCCCTATCCATACCGCCAATCCTGTTGGCCCTATAGGTCTATTGCCGTATGATTTCAGTGTGTTCAGGGATGTTCAGGGTGCGCAGTTTTTTAATCTGTGCGCTGTCGGTGGTTTTGATGGTGTCAAAGCGCATGTTGGTAAAGCTCAGCTCGGTGATGGCATTGAAATAATCTTCTATGAGCAGGCGTTCGATGTACAAGTCTTTGTTCACCCATATTTGGGCTTGTTTCAGTTGTGATTGGGGTTCCCTAGGCACCAGGTGCAGGACGGTCAATCCGGATGGCGGCAGGCTGAGATACAAGGAGTTGTCACCTGGAGAAACAAGGAAGGTGTCTGTCAGGCTGCTCTGACCGGTGAAGAGGGCATAGGTCATGTCTGAATCCAGATCTGCAGCGGAGGTGATCAACAGTTGTTTGTCTGATGGGGTGTAGATCTGTATTTCCTGACCATCATTTATGATGGTCTGTGCTTCGGGCTGTAGGTATTCCCAGCGGATAATGCCGCTATGCCCTGCCATAGGCTGTTTTTTTGCAGCCTCACCAGGACGGAAAAAAAATGCTTGGCCGCTACCTTCACGTATCCGGCCACTGCTCTGGCTGCGCTGTAGAAAAGAGCACTCCAGGCTTTGCAGGCGAGCATACTTTTTTTCAACTTGGACAAGCAGAGAATCCAGCTCCTGCTGGATGCTGGTGGACACTTCTGTCGCGACAGTAGTTGTGCTTGTGGCGGCCATGGCCTGGCCGGAAAACGGGAACAGGAAAGAGCAACAATAGAACAAGAGGGCAAGATATGCTTTAAACATTGATTTTCTCCAGATGAACAGGCCGACCAAAAATGGATGCGGCCAGGGATTGCACCGGTGAAGAGAGGTCGGAGACAAAATATTTACTCTTCACTCCGGGCGCAAGGAGCGATGTGTGCAGCGCATTGTCCTTTTCTAGCACGGTTTTGAGATGCAGCGCCACTTCAACAGAAGAATCAATGATATGAACCCGCTTACCGATGCGGGGAACAATAGTTTTGCTGAGCAGGGGATAGTGGGTGCAGCCAAGAATGAGGGTGTCGATCTGCTGATCCCGGAGCGGCCGGAGATACTTGCGCACAATCATTTTGGTCTCCCGCCGATCAAGCCAGCCTTCCTCCACCAAGGGCACGAGCAGGGGACAGGCCTGGGTATAGAGATCGCATTCCGGCCGGATTTCCTTGAGGTGTCTGGCATATACACCGGAATGTACCGTTGCCCTGGTGCCAATCAGGCCTATGCGTCCATTTTGACTGAGTTGCGCTGCCTTGCGTACTGCCGGGCTGATCACATCGATAATGGGCAGGGGATAGCGCTCCCTCAGTGTTCCCGAGGCGGTGCTCGAGGCGGAATTGCATGCGATGACGATGATTTTTGCCCCTTGCGTGAGCAAGAATTCGGTGTTGCGCCGGGAATATTCCATGAGCATTTCCCGGCTTTTGGAGCCGTAGGGGGAGTGCGCTAAATCCCCAAAATAAATATAGGGCAAGGCTGGGAAAAGCTGCTCTATCGCTCGGGCAACGGTCATACCGCCGACCCCGGAATCAAAGATACCGATCATGTTGTCCTGTAATGAATGATCAAACTGAGGCGTACTGCAGCAGGATACGTAGGAAGCTGAGCTTGGGGAAGGTGTGCATGTGTTCAGCCTCGTTGCCGCAGTGGAAAAGGAACGCGCCAGGACAAGGTCAGCGCGATCTGTACTGGTAACAGATTTTGTTGCTAGCCTTGTTTGGCGCGTTTACAAAAAAAGAGGGTATTAATATAGTGCTGCTATTTTTTACTCCGGCGTGAATCTAAATATTTGCGCAGATTTTCAGGCAGGCCTCGATCTTTGCCTGCTTGGGAACGTTTTTCCGACAGGGCCTTAGAACAGAGTGGTTGTCGCGCGGACAGACCGTATTTTTTCCTGTAACTCTTTGAATCTAGGCCGTGGGAGCTGAGATGTTTGGGGGAGAGCATCTTGAACTCCTGTCCACACTCCATGCAGATGATTTTGTTCCTCTGGATGGATTTTTTAGGATCAAGGAGGGGAACTGCTCCTTCCGGCTCAACGTCAGTGCCAGTGGATTCTGCGTCTTGCAAGGCTTTGAGAGTCTGAAAGGTATCGTTGAGAGCGACTTTTATTTCATCCAGATTCATCTGCTTGCTGCTAATCTGTGATTGGATAATTTCTGCAGTCATTTCGACAAGTGATTTGGCCATATCATGCTCCTGAAAAAAAATAGGTAGGTACACTCCCAATATTATAACTAAATTAAGCAATAATGCTATTGTTTTCTTTGTCAAGAATCCTTTCAGATCATTCTTTTTGCTAAACCTGCCTGGATGCAGGACATTGTAATGCATGGATGAATTTATTCTATGTATACAAGAAGGTATAAAAGGCCTGCATAACAATGGTATTTGTCTGTGGAAGGAATGCATTGCCCTGGAAAGAGCTTTTTGAGTGCACAGATTTTGGTGCACCGTAACCAGTTTGTGGATAGAGCAGGGTATATTTTTTTACGCTATTGCTCTGCGAGAATCTGTGTCATTTTCATGATTTTGGGTAGATCATGCTGCCATTGAACTGCGATGCGTATACAACTACTTGTTTTTTTTAAAGATAAGAGTGTAGTCGTAATTGTTTCCCTGTGTTCTTGTGGGTCCGATGTATAAATGGAATTTTTCATTGCATTGCCCGCCATCTTGCTGCACATTGTAGCGTATGTTTGTGGTGCAACCACCCTGTTGCTGTTGGGTGGATATTGATCCCTGCCCATGGAAAAGGAGATAACGAGATGAAAGGTCAAGCATTATCCCTAGTTGCCCTGATATGTACAGGGTCGTTACTGTCTGCTCCGGCTTATGCCGCATTACCGGGTGAAAACAGTGAGACGAGCATGCAGATCCAGCAGGATGCTGTCACGGTCTCCGCCCATATGGGCGCAGGCTATCTGAGCGGCGAGGCCAATGAGCTGGTGTACGACCCGTACAGCGGGCGAAAAGTCAGTGAGTTGCAGTGGGATCTGGATAGTGTGTACATGCTGAACATGGGTGCTTCCCTGGCCCCTTTACCCTGGCTTACCCTGTCTGCTGATTTTTGGATCAATTTGAACAAGGGCAACGGCTCCATGGATGACTATGATTATTTGGTCAGCGGTTATGGTGGTTATTCCCACTGGTCGCACCACGGAGATACGGATTTGGCCAATGGCTTTATGTTCGATATCAATGCCGCCTTCACCTTGTACCATGCCGGTGCAACCCGTTTCAGCGGGCTGGTCGGCTACAAGTACGATAATTGGGAATGGGAATCCTTTGGTGGCTCCTATATCTATTCAACCAACTATCTTTTTGACACGGTGGGTCGTTTCCCAGCTGGTGAAAAGGTGATCACCTATAACCAGTGGTTTCATGTTCCTTATGTTGGTGTGGCCTTCGAGTCCACTGTGGGTAGAATGTTTTTCAAGGGCAGAGTCATTGTTTCACCTTTTGTCACTGCCGAAGATGAAGATACTCACCATATGCGCAATCTGCGTTTTGAAAATGATTTCGATACCTCGTCCATGTTTGGCATCGATTTTGGTATGGGCTATGCCATCACCTCCAACCTCGCTCTGACAGCTGCATTCAAGTACCAGAAATACGAAGAGGCCAAGGGCGATACGATCATTACCGACCTGAACACCGGTGCACGGCAGTATATTCCCGGAGATGCCGCTGGGGTGGACCATAGTTCGTCCATGGTGTCTGTGGGGCTGGAATATCGTTTTTAGCCGCGGCTAGGACATACCTGGGCGCTGGTACGTCCAAGTGGCCTAATACAAGGTAACCATAAAACTTCTTGCGGTGAGATATGCTGGAATCCCTAATCTACCTGGAGCGGTACCGCAACGAAGGCACCCGCACCTACAGTCCACACGCGCAGCACAACGAAGCTGAGGAGCGCTATCAGCCGCGTGCAACGGAGAAGGGTTTTGGCCTGCGGGCCTTTGCCGTGCCAAGGGAAGATGTACTGGTTTTCCTGGCCAACCCACCCTCGGAGCTGGAAAACACCTACCTGCCCGGAGATGAGGCCCTTTTTTGTGTCCATCCGCAGGTTTTGGCCCATAAGCCCAATGATCCGCATCTGATAGCGCTGCTCAAACAAAGCCGAACAAAGGCAGACATTCCGGTCATCCCCAGTGCCTCCACTCGCACCCTGTATGTGCTGGACAAGTTTCCCCATGCCCTCAAGGTGCATTTTCCCTTTCGCGTCTCTCGTTACGAGCGCAAGATGCGCTGCGAGGTCATTGAACAGGCGCTTGCTGTTTCCTTGGAGTTGGAGCAGGGTCTTGCCGCTGCTCCAAAAGACTTTGCCTTCATGCGTGAGGTGATCGGCATAGTCAGTAAAGAGATCAAGGAGCGTGACGAGCGGGGTGAAAACTGGGGCTACCTGGTGCGGGATCTACACCCATGGCCCCTGGTTGCGGAAAAACGACGACTGGTGCCCGGCTTTGCCCTGTATGGGCGTGACTTTTTTGACTACAGTAAAACACCACTTCTTTGGGAGCTAATGGGCAGGGAGGAGGCGACCTCGTTTGTGGTCGAGCGGATTATGCTGCCCATTATCCGCCACTGGCTGTGGTGTTATCTGCGTTTTGGCTTCATCATGGAGCCGCATGGGCAGAATGTATTGCTGGAACTGGACGCAGAGGGTGCCATCACCCGCATCGTCCATCGAGATTTGAGCGTGGGTATAGACATGCGTCGCCGTCGCGACCTGGTTTTGGATTCCAGCCACCTCAATACCTATAATCGCATGGAAGACGGTATTTTTTTAAGCATTGCCTATGATAAATTTATGGGCAATCATTTCTTTGAGCGACTCATTGCCTGCTGCCAGGAAAGGCAACCGCAGCTTATGGCAGAAGATTTTCGTATCCCTTGTCGTACCCTTTTTGCGGAACAGTTCACCGATTATTCCCGCTACTTTCCGGAAAGCGTGCAGTATTTTAGCGAAAAAAGAGATCGCTACAACAAGCCCTTTTTTTTGGACACCGGCAAAAAGCCGTTCTGGCGACCCTAGGCTGTGTAGCTACCAGGGCTTATAGGCCTTGTCAGGCCTTAGGAGTCCAACTGCGGCACCACTGCGCACGCGACCAACTAAGCCCCTGTTTCCTGGGATACTGTGTCGCCTGTCTGTTCCTGTTCAGTATCCGGTAGGTAGCGTGCCTCCAAAAGACCAGCCACAGCCTGGTGCAGCTTGGCCGTAAGTTGCTGCTTGTCTTTGGCGGTGAAGCCCTTGGTGGGAATGGGGGTGCCAATGCGCAGTACTATTTCTCCTGAATGCGCCAGGAGCCTGCCTTTGGGTAAGACTTCGTGCGAACCGTTAAAACCCATGGGCACAATGGGCACGCCTGCCTTGATGGCCAGCAGGATGGCCCCGGGTTTGAATGCCTGCAGGCGACCGTCGGCGCTGCGGGTTCCTTCCGGAAAAATCAATACAGATTTACCTGCGGCAATTTGGCTGGCAGCGTTATCCAGACTTTTCAGGGCCTGGCGACCACGGGAACGATCAATGGCTATATAGCCCACCCGATGCATGGCTCGACCAAATACCGGTAGTTGGAACAGCTCTTTTTTGGCGATCCATCTGAAATCGTACGGGAAATACCCTTGAAAGACAAAGATGTCGAACTGGCTGGCATGGTTGGCGGCAAAGATATAGGTTTGTTTGGGGTCGATGTGCTCCAGGCCCTCCATTCGCACCCGGACTCCGGCCAAACGGCAAATGGTTTTGCCCCACCAGCGCGGAAATTGTTGCGCCTTCCATTCGGAACGGCGCAGCCAAAACATGTCGATCAGGGCAAGCAGGGAGACCAGGAAGGTGAGGATGGGGGCAAGGCACAGCGTGATCAAACCGCGCAGCGTCTGCAGTGAAGACATGGCAAAAACCTTTAGGTTAAAATGGATAACGGTTCTGATTGGGGCATGGTTTTTTGTTTTAGATGCACAATTAGCAGCATGGGCCAGATTTTTTGCATCGTGATATGTTCATCCAGCAACACAGCCTAGGTTCGCGTCACTCAATACAGTGGATCTTTGTTGGGCCGGAGCACACGGCAGCGACAAATACGTTATAGCGATGGGTGGCGATGATGCAACGATTGCGCAATTCCAGCTGGCTGAACGCCTTGGCCGATCTTTTTTTCCCGCCGCAGTGTCTTGGCTGTCACAACCCGCTACCCGCCACCATCCCGCCACTTTTTTGCCCTGCATGCCAAGCGCAGCTGCCATGGATTAGACCACCCTTGTGTACCTGCTGCGGTACGCCTTTTCGGGCCGGTGGCAACCATCTGTGCAGTGCTTGTCTCACGCGACCGCCCTCTTTTATCCTGGCCAGATCGCTCTTTCGCTATGAAGAACCCATTCGTAGCGCCTTTCTTGGCCTCAAATTCAAAAAAGATCTGGCGTTTGCCCCCAGCTTGGCCATGTTGTGCAGTCATTCGGTTTTGCGTACTGATTTTAGTGAGCCCGACTGCATTGTGCCGGTACCCTTGCACCCGCTGCGCCTGCGAGAGCGCGGTTTCAACCAGGCCGTACTGCTTGCCCATGCCTGCTTTCCTCAATGGCGGCGAAGGGTGGCGCCGTTGGCACTGGTGCGCCAGGTGTACACTCCTTCACAAAGTTCCCTGGATGGTAGGGCTAGGCGTCGCAATTTACGCGGTGCCTTCAAAGTAGCGGATAGTGCGCGTCTTGTTGGAAAAAAGGTGCTCCTTGTTGATGATGTCTTTACCACGGGCACCACAGTGGAGGTTTGCGCCAAGGCATTGAAAGAGGCCGGTGTTGCCCGGGTTGAGGTCTTTACCCTGGCTCGCAGCGTGCTGGACCAACAACTCGGGCCGTTTATCTCCAGCCTGCAGACAAGATAAATATATGTGTCAGGCCAGGGTGGCTGCTGCTGTCAGGGCCTGGTCAAAATCGGCAATGATGTCGTCAATGTGCTCCAGGCCAACAGAAACCCGAATCAGCTCGGGGCTCACCCCTGCCTGCCGCTGCTGGCCTTCGTTCAACTGCCGGTGGGTCATGCTGGCTGGATGGAGTACGCTGGTGCGTGTGTCAGCCACATGCACCACCAGTTTTGCCAGTTTCAGGCTGTTCATAAAGTGCTCGCCCGCGGCAGCGCCTCCCTGTACACCAAAGGTGAGTACACCGCTTGCTCCTTTAAGATAGCGCTGCGCCAGTGCATGGCCGCTGTCTGTTGGTAGGCCGGGATATTTTACCCAACTCACCCGTTTGTCGGCGGCCAGCCAAGTGGCCAACTCAGTGGCATTGGTGCAGTGTCGTGCCATGCGCAGGTGCAGGGTTTCCAGGCCCAGGTTGGAGAGCCAGGCATTCATCGGCGCCATCACCGCGCCAATATCCCGGGCCAGCTGTACCCTGGCTTTGACGATATAGGCGTTTTCCTTGAAATTTTCACTATAACTCAGACCATGGTAGCTGGGGTCGGGCTCGGTTATTTCCGGAAACTTGCCCCTGGTCCAATCGAAACGACCACCATCGATAATCACCCCACCCAGGCTGGTGGCATGGCCATCAATATATTTGGAGCTGGAATGCACAACAATATCGGCACCGTGCTGCAGGGGTTGGCACAGGTACGGGGTGGGGAAGGTGTTGTCCACCACCAGCGGAATTTCGGCGGCCTGGGCAATGGCCGCAAATTTTGCGAAGTCGAGCACTTCGGTGCCAGGATTGGAGAGTGATTCGGCAAAGAGACAGCGGGTATTGTCCTGGATGGCGGCTGCGATTTCAGCCTCTGGTGCGTGCTGATCCACAAAGGTGCAGGTGATACCGAATTTGTGCAGTGTCTGTGCAAGCAGGTTGAAGGTACCACCGTAGAGCGCTTGGGTCGCAACAATATGCTGACCACTGTGGCAGATATTCATGAGGGCGCAGGTTATGGCTGCCTGCCCAGAGGCACAGGCCAGTGCACCTGTCCCGCCCTCCAGCAGGGTCATCTTTTCTTCAAAGGCCGCAACCGTGGGGTTGCTGATGCGGGAGTACATATGGCCTGCAGCCTTCAAATCAAAGAGATCGGCAATTTCTTGGGCAGACTGGTAGGCATAGGTGGTGCTCTGCACCAGGGGTACTACCCGGGGCTCACCGTTTTCCGGCTCATACGCGCCTTGAACGGCTATGGTTTCCACTTTCCAGTTTTTTGTGTTCATTGAAAAAGCCTCTCAAACTTTTCAAACGTCTATATGGGCAATATTTTTAGGCAAATGAGCGGATTGTACCGAGACGGTGTATCTGCTTATCCTATTCATCCACAGTTGCCGGTTTGGGCGGATATTCAGATGCCTGCTCCGGTTCGTGCGAGTCTGCGGGCTGATGTGTCTCTTCGACAGGAATTTCGCTCAGATGAGCACCTGGTGGTGACGCCGCAATCAGTGGTTTTTGCAGCAAGGCCCTGGGCGGCTGCTTGAGCGCCTCGATCACCGCAGCATCCCGGTTATAGACATCTGGATTGAAGCTGAGACTGCCATCGGCATTCCCCTTGGCGGTTGCATACAAGAGGAAAACCGGCAAAGGATTGTTCAAAGACAGGCCCGTGGTCTTGCCAGAGGCAAGAATCTCGTCGAAGCGTGTCTCTGTCATGGTATTGCCTGGATCATTGGCCAGAAGCATGCGACCCAAATCCAGCGGCGACTGTACCCGAATGCAACCATGACTCAGGGCGCGGCTGTTTCTGCCAAAAAGATTCTTGGCCGGCGTGTCGTGCAGGTAAACATGAAAGGGATTGGGGAACATGAACTTGATACGGCCCAGGGCGTTGTCTGGCCCGGCATCCTGGCGGATCAGGTAAGGAAAACCCCTGTCCAAGTAGCTGCTCCATTCGATGCTGTTGGGGTCGATGGGCGCGCCCTGCAGATCATACACCTTCAAATTTTCTCTATTTAAGTAAAAACGGTCTTTGAGGATGTTGGGAATGGTTTCGTTTTTGAGCATGCCCGGTGGGATCGTCCAGGTGGGGTTAAGTACCAGATAGGTGATGGCCGAGCGAAAAACCGGCGTCTGGTGATAGGGTTGGCCCACCATCACCCGACTGCTCCAGCGCAGTTCGCCGTTGTGACGGTAGTGCAGTTGAAAACCGGCAATGTCTACCAACAGTGCAGATGCGGGCATATCGTGCAAGATCCAGCGGGTGCGTTCCAGATTGGCGCAGATTTGCTCAATGCGCTCCTCCACCGACCTGTTCATGGCAGCGATGGTGTTTTTGCCGCTGATACCATCCACTTCCAGACCATAGTGGTCTTGGAAACTCTGTACCGCGGCAACAAGCTCTGCATCATAGAGTACACCTTCGGCTTTGTCCGCAGCAAGATCGCCACTGGCAACAAGACGCTGGCGTAGAGCAGTCACACGTTTGCCGGTCATGCCGGGCTTCAGGCTGGGCCCCTCCGGTACAGTGGGCCAGCCGCCCAGGCTAGCTATTTCCCTATACTGGGCCAGGCCCCTTTTCAGTGCCTGGTAGTTTGGATGCTGCGGTGCACGCGCAGCCATGGCTGCCGCAATCTCGCCAGTGCGCAGGATGTGTAGGTAATAGTCCACATCTACTTCTGGCGGCGGGCCTGCGGCCAGGCCCTCTTTCTCTTCCACATCGCGGCCATCTACCTTACCATGCAGGATATGCTCCCCCAAAAGGATCAGGGCATCGGAAAAGAGAATGTCCCAATCCATAGCCTGCCTTGGGCTGGCGGGCCAGTTGCCTTCGGCTAGAGCGGTGTTGACACTCTCCAGGTGGTAGTCTGTGGGATTAAGTCCTTCGTCAGCCGCAGCAAGAAGTGCCTTGCCCAGTTCGGCCACTAACTCGTGCCGTGTCCACAGGGGTTGGAAGTCATTTTTTCGGTACAGATCCAGCAGTGGCCCCATGGTGTAGATGGGGTTGCCCCTCAGCTGGTGCGGCTCGTCAAAATAAATCTGTTCAAGTCGTTGCTGCAGGGCGGGCTGTGCTTCAGCTGCAGCCTGTGCGCCGACCATGGCATTGTGAATAAAGAGACAGACAAGGAAGATGAGAAAAGGCGCAAAGCGCTGCGACAGAGCAGGCATAGATAGTTTGGAACTCCGGTTGAAATTGTTGCGTGTGCAGATGCGGCTACGTTTTCCAGTCTTGACCCGGAGGGAATCGTCTCCGTTTGGATAAATAAATGAACCTTTCTAATATAGCAGAAGCGGTCAAAAAACAAGATTCCTTCCCAATACGTGCTGAGGAAAATTACCTGGAGGAATGGAGCGGGATCGGTCTGTGTCAGACACTGTTTCCGATGAAGAACAGTATGCATTGTGGTACGATTTGCTGGCAGAATGCTTGCCTTGGTATATCTCCGGGCGCCGCGCACTCTCACCATTTCATGATGGAGTGGAAGAATGAAACAGATCAGAGGTATGGCATTTTTTGTGCTGCTCATGTTGTGTGGCTTATTGGTTGGCTGCCAGGAGGCGGGCAAAGAGCTTACGGTTGTGTTTGGCGATGGCAAGGGCCTTGCCAAAAATGCCAGGGTTTACCAGGCAGGGGTGGCCATTGGCAAGGTTGTTTCCGTGGGGCTCGATAACGGCAAGGCTGCGGTGCGTCTTCACATTGCACTGGAACATTGGCCCAACCTCAAGGCCCCGTTGGCCTTTTACATTGATACAGATCCGGTAGAAAGAACGCGGCCTGCCATTTTGGTGCGCAGCCTTGGCGGATTACAGGGTGTTGAAGGGCAAACGCTGCAGGGCAGCGAGACTATCGAAGGGGTGGATTCTTTTTTTGTGTGGAAAGTGCTGGAATTTGCCCAAAGTGTGTCTGATCTGGAACGATCGGAGTTCATGCAGCAACTGCAAAGACAACTACCGCAACAGCGGTGATTGCAGGCATTTTTTTATAGGCGAACTTTGAATATGCTCAATTGTTCGCAACAAATTCGACATATAAGGCAACGAAACTGCTGCATGTTGGCCGGAATATCGAGCCATGAACCCTTGTGCCAGACTGTGCCATCCAGAATTATGACCAGCCTGTCTTCCAAATAGCGAGAAGTTATTTCGTCAAGAAAAATACGATACCACGGCGTTCTTGAGCGCTGGCATCGGCACTCAAAAACGCCTTGGTATCGTTTACTTTCGTACGACAAAAAAAGACTATAAAATCTCCTTGATGGCAGTGATGAGTTGTTCCGCATTGGGAACATAGAATTGTTCCTGCGGCGGGCTGACCGGCACCGGGATGTCCGGCGCAGCAACCCGGCGCAGCGGCGCCTTGAGATGGCTGAAGCCCTCTTCCATAACCACTGCCGCGATTTCGCCACCGAATCCACCGGTTAGGTTCGCTTCGTGCAGCACCACCAGTCGGCCGGTCTTGGCCACAGAAGTAAGGATGGTCTTCTTGTCCAAGGGAGCTAGGGTGCGCAAGTCCACGATTTCCACCTGTACATCTTCCTGGGCCAGACTTTCCGCCGCAGCCATGGCCACCCCGAGCATGCCAGACCAGGTGACAACCGTTACGTCCGTGCCTGGCCGCTTGATTTCAGCCGGGCCAATGGGTATCAGGTACTCTTCCTCTGGCACCGGTGTGGGCGCAAAGTACAACCCCATATACTCGATGAAGATCACCGGATTGTCGTCTCGAATAGCCGATTTGAGCAAGCCTTTGGCGTCTGCGGCTGTGGCTGGCATAACTACCTTCAGACCGGGACAGTGCGCCACCCAGGCCTCCAGGTTGTGGGAGTGCTGACTACCGGCCCCAAAGCCTGCGCCGCATTTCATGCGCACCACCAGGGGAAAGGTGGACTTGCCCCCAGACATATACCGCAGTTTGGCCGCGTGGTTGATAATCATGTCTGAAGCGAGGGTAAAAAAGGGATTGAACATGATTTCCACCACCGGTCGCAGTCCGGCCTCGGCCGCGCCTACGGCAAGCCCGGCAATGGCTGCTTCGGAAACCGGTGTGTCCCTTACTCGTTTTGGACCAAACTCTTCCAACAGGCCGTACGTCGGCAACATCGGGCCCGGGTGAATACTTACACCAACACCCTCTCCGGCAATGAACACGCCGGGGTCGCGGTGCATTTCCTCCCGCAGGGCCTGGTTCACGGCTTGTCCCATTCCTAATTTCTGCATAATATCCCTTCCTTATGACTTATTTTCGAAATTTTATTTCCATGACCGGTTGGCTGGTTATACAAACACATCCTCCAGCGCCTCTTCCGGGCTTGGATAGGGGCTGTCTTCGGCAAAGCGCACTGCCTCCTCCACCATGCTTTGGGCTTGTTTTTCCATGGTCTGAAAATCCGCAGCAGTGATGATGCCCTCACTGATAAGGGTGTTCCGCAGGCGTGGAATGGGGCATTTTTCCTGCCAGGCGCTGATTTCGTCTTTTGGCTGATACAGTTGTGGATCAGCCTCGCCATGACCCCGTAGGCGATAGGTTTTGCATTCAATAAAGCTTGGCCCTTCTCCGGCCAGGGCGCGCTTTTTCGCTGTTGCAACAGCTTCATACACAGCCAGGGCGTCGTTGCCGTCCACGATCACCCCAGGCATGGCATAGCCCGCGGCCCGGCTCACCAGGTCTGCAACCGGCGTGTGTTCTTCAAGGCGCTGGGCACCGGCATAGACGTTGTTTTCACAGATGAAGATCAGCGGTAGCCGCCACAGACCAGCCAGGTTCATGGCCTCGTGCACCGAGCCTTCGGCTGCAGCACCGTCGCCGAAAAAGCACAGGGTAACCCGTTTTTCCCCTTTGTACTGTTGGGCAAAGGCTTGGCCCGCGGCAATGGGTGGCCCTGCGCCGACCACGGTGGAGGTGCAGGGTGCGTTCACCTCGGGCACGGCCAGGTGCAGGGTACCGCTTTTACCCTTGTTGCAGCCGGTGGCTTTACAGAAAATTTCGGCCATTAGGGCCTTGGCATCAGCGCCCTTGGCCAGCAGATGGTTGTGGCTGCGGTGGTTGGTGATGATAACATCCTCCGGAGCAAGCGCTGCACAGGCCCCAGAACCCACGGCTTCTTGGCCGGTGGACAGGATCATCATCCCATGAATCTTTCCCTCGATTTTGCACAACTCCATCAGTTCGTCTTCGAAACGCCGGGACAAAACCATTGTCCACAGTATCTCTTTCTTTTTTTCCGCTGAAATCTCCATAATGTCTCCTGTTTGCACATGCTTCGTCCGTGCTCAAATTCGAATCAAAAAAAATCAACGCAAAAATAACCTACCATGGCCACCAATAAAATGCTGCAAATACAGGCTGTTCATACGCACAGCTCTGCCCTTGCAGGTGACGCGGCGCATCCAGCGCGGCAGTACCGCGCCGCCTATGTCGCCTATACAAGGTGGCCACGTGACAAACCCATAAAAGCACAGCCCTTGTGCCTGGCGGCTGAGTTTATTACAATATCTTGGCCTGTATTTTTTCACCCTTCCACTTGGAACATAGACATGGACATATAAAATGGGTATCAAGGCAGGGGTCTTATCCGACACCCATCTCACCGGGCAAGACATACTGTTCAGCCAGCTGGTGCAGCGTTGCTTTGCTGACTGCGAGCTGATCATTCATGCTGGAGATATAGTTGATCTTGCTGTTTTATCGGCATTTAAAGGGAAAGATGTGTATGCGGTGAGTGGCAACATGTGCCTCCCCGCCACCAGGGAGGCGCTGCCGGCACGTCGTATTTTCCAGCTGGGTGCCTTCACCATTGGCCTGGCCCACGGTGCAGCCATGGGAATGGATATTGAAGACCGGCTGTGGACACTTTTTCCAGAGGCAGACTGCATCATCTACGGCCACACCCACCGACCTGTTTGCCACACCCAGGGTGGGGTGCTCTTCCTCAACCCTGGCACCTTCCGAAGCGGCAGTTATGCCATTTTAGAAGCGGGCACTACCCTGCGCGCAAGCCTCCATACTTTGGGCGAGGCACAACCGTGAAAAAATTATGAACACTCTCTGGACGCCCTGGCGCATGGAACATGTGAACGGCACTGCAGCTCGTTCTAATTTTTGCATCTTTGAACCACCAGGCAAGGAGTGCAGCGCCAGGGAACACTTGCTTCTTTTTCGGGACCGCCTGGTGGTGGTGCTGTTAAACCGTTTTCCCTATGCCAATGGCCACCTGCTCGTTGCGCCGCGCAGACATGTGGCTGACATAACAGAATTACAGCATGAAGAACACCGTGCCCTGATGGAACTGCTCAGCTATAGTTGCAGTGTACTCAGGCGACGTATCAAGGCCAAGGGTATCAACATCGGCCTGAACTTGGGTGCATGCGCCGGTGCGGGCATTGCCGACCACCTCCACTTTCATGTGGTGCCCCGCTGGCCGGGCGACCACAACTTTATGACGGTTCTTGCCGATATCCGCACCATTCCCCAGCACATTGAAGAGAGCTTCGATTTGCTCCTGCCCGATTTTCAGCATTTGTCCAGCCAATGAGTACGGCTCCCAAAATTACCCCCATGCTCCGGCAGTATCTGGAGATCAAGGAAGAGTATCCCGACGCCATTTTATTCTACCGAATGGGCGATTTTTACGAGATGTTCTTTGAAGATGCCGAAATCGCCGCCACAGTGCTGGGCATTGCCTTGACCTCGCGTAGCAGCAAAGACGAAGACCACAAGGTGCCCATGTGCGGCGTGCCGTACCATGCCCTGAGCACGTACCTGGCCAAGATGATCCGCGCCGGTCACCGGGTGGCCCTGTGCGAACAGGTGGAAGATCCAAAAACAGCCAAAGGCCTTGTCCGCCGCGAGGTGGTGCGGGTGATTTCCCCGGGGGTGACCACTGAAGATCAGTTGCTCGATGAAAAAAAAGACTGCTTCCTCTGCGCCCTGGTACTGGGCCCGGCAAAGGCGAAACAGCGTTTGGCCGGCCTTGCCTTTATCGATGTGTCCACCGGGCATTTTTTATTGAGCGAGGCTGCGACCACACCGAGTTGGGAACCCCTTGTGGATGCCATCAGCCGTATGCAACCGGCGGAGCTGCTTTTGCCCCAGTCTGTTCTGGACAATGAAGCCGGCCTGCTGGAACAGATCAAGGGGCGGCTTGCGCCCATTTGCCTAACTCCCCGGCAAGACGAACACTTTGAAGCAGTGGCTGCCCAGCGCACTCTGCACGAGCACTTTCGTACCGCCAACCTAGATGGTTTTGGTTGCGGCCAGCTAACCGTGGCCCTGCAGGCTGCCGGCGCCCTGCTGGCCTATGTCCAGGAAACACAGAAAACAGATATCAGCCATATCGATCGGCTTGCGCCGCTGCATTCCGGTGATTTTCTTATTATCGACGATTCCTCCCGCCGTAATTTGGAACTGACCGAAACCCTCATCGGTGGCAAAAGGGAAGGTTCCCTGCTGCATACCCTGGATATGAGTGCCACCCCCATGGGGGCACGGCTGTTCAGGCACTGGCTCCTCTTCCCCCTGCAGGAGAGGGAAGCCATCAATGCACGCTTGGACGTGGTGGAGGAGCTGGTTGGGCGGCCCAATCTGCGCACACAAGTGCGCGAACTGTTGGCACAGATTACCGATATGGAACGGCTCTGCAGCCGTTTGGCGCTTAACCAGGGCAATGCCCGCGATCTGTATGCTTTGCGTCTGTCACTGGCCCAGCTGCCCGGATTTCATGGCCTTTTGAGCGATTGTTCGGCACCGCTTCTGCATGCCATGGCCGAACGCTTTGATCTTTTGAGCGATGTGCATGACCTCATCGCTGCCTCCATCCGTGAGGATGCACCTGTGGCTCTAAAAGATGGCGGACTCATCCGGGAGGGCTATGATGCCGAGTTGGATCGTTTGATTGTGCTGGTGCGCGATGGCAAAAAGCTCATTTTGGCGCTTGAGGCCAAGGAGCGGGAGCAATCTGGATTGGCTAAGTTGAAGGTTGGGTATAATCGTGTTTTTGGGTACTACTTCGAGTTGAGTCGTTCCCAGGCTGATCAGGTACCCGAGTATTTCATCCGCAAGCAAACCCTGGTGAATGCGGAGCGCTTTATCACCCCTGAGCTCAAGGAGCTGGAAGAGTCGATCAGCACGGCCCAGGAAAAACGGCTGGAGTTGGAGTTTGCCCTGTTCTCCCGCATCCGTGCAGCCATTGTGCAGGAAAGTAAACGGCTGCTCAGGGCGTCGACCCAGTTGGCCACCGTGGATGTGCTGGCTGCCCTTGCCGAGGCAGCGGTCCGCTACCGCTACTGTCGTCCGCAAATCAACGATGATCGCTTTATTGCCATTGTTGAGGGCCGCCACCCCGTGATCGAGCGCAGTATGGAGCCTGGTCGCTTTGTGCCCAATGATGTGCAGCTTGATCATGACCGCCAGCTTCTGCATATCATCACAGGCCCGAATATGTCCGGGAAATCCACCATCTTGCGACAAACTGCACTAATTGTGCTCTTGGCGCATGTGGGCAGTTTTGTACCGGCAGACAGTGCCAACATCTGTCTGGTTGACCGGATTTTTACCCGGGTCGGCGCCATGGATGACCTGCGCCGGGGACAATCTACCTTTATGGTGGAGATGAATGAGACTGCCAATATCCTCAACAACGCCACCGAGCACAGCCTGGTCATCCTTGATGAAATCGGGCGGGGCACCTCCACCTACGACGGCCTGGCCATTGCCTGGGCCGTGGCCGAGGAACTTGCAGACAAAAACGGCGTGGGTATCAAAACGCTTTTTGCCACCCACTACCATGAACTGGTGGATTTGGCCACCAGTTGCAGCAGGGTGCAGAATTATTCAGTGGCGGTTAAGGAGTGGAGCGACAGTATTATCTTTCTGCACAAACTGGTCAGCGGTGGTACCAACCGGAGCTATGGAATCCAAGTGGCAGCCCTTGCCGGCGTGCCCAGCCATGTTATTCGTCGGGCTTCAGCTATTTTGAAAAAGGTGGAACAGGCGAAGCCAGAGGGTATCCGGCGAAGGAAACTGGCAGACCCTTTGGTGCCGCAGCAGATGTCTCTCTTGCCTGCCAGGCACTCTCCTTTGGAGGATTTGTTGTACACGCTTGACCCTGATGAGTTGAGCCCTAAAGAAGCCCTTGCTGTGCTCTACCAAATCAAGAAACTGCTAGCCCAGGAAGAGTAAGGATTGGCAGAATGACGCTGGCCGACATCCGCATCATGAGCCATAATTCATATGAAAAAACAGGTTTCTTTGCCTGCGCTGCACATACTGCGCTGCGCAGGCAAAGAGTTCATGGCAGTGGCTTTCAACCAGAGGAGAGAGTGTGTGTGCTGAAGGGTCCTTGCCAGACAAGAACACACGGGACAGCATTCTTGCTGGATGATTGTTTTATCTCTTGAAGTAAAGACAGTATATTCTGATATACTGTGCCCATTGGCTGGCTACGTTATGGCATTTTACCCATCAGTATACAGAGACAAAGTATTCGTTTGCGTCTGCAATTGGGGCATATGTTGCGTTTATTGTGGGTCTGCCTACTTTTTTTGACCGTGCAGGGTCTCTTGGTTTTCCTGGCCCTTGCAAGCGGTGCAGCGCCGGCGCCTGTACGGGTTAAGCCTATGCCCGAGCCTGTACAAGTACAGTGGGCAGTGGCTCCTGCAGAAAACCAGTATGTTGAAGCAAAGGCATTCCATGCCCGGCTTGTACAGGATGAGAGCTTCGGTAGACACCGGGAGAATTGGCTGGCAGGAGTGCGGCAGTTCCGCAAGCTACAGCTCATGCACAAAAATGAAGAGCTAAGTGCTGGCAGTCTCTTCATGCTCGGGCGGATGTACCGGCAGATGTTCGAACGCTTTCAAGTTCCGCTGGATCTGGACAACGCTATTGATTCTTTTCAGGATGTTGCTGGCCTGTATCCTAAAAATTCCCTTGCCGACGACGCCCTCTACAATGCTGCAGAGGTATCGCTGCTGCATCCCGTCAAAAAACAACAGGCCAAGGGACTGCTCCGCAAAATTGGCCAAAGCTATGCAGGAAGCGATCATGCCCAGGCTGCCGCCGAGTTGTTGAACCGTTTGTCTCGTTCAAATCGCACCGAGTCGGTGGCCACCCAGGCTGGCAAAGCCAGGTCTGCCAGTCTGCAGGAGCAGCCCAGTCCTGCCATGCAGGAGCGCCCGTTTGCCACTGATCCTGTGTCTGGGTTAGCACCCCCTGCTCGTAGTCTGACAGTGCAGGCCAAAAAAAGCACCAGTTCAAGGGTACCACAGGGAGAGGCCCGTGCCGTCACCTCTCCTGCCAGCATTCCATCTACCAATGTGCTGGAAAGTGGGGCATCCAGTTCTCCACCGGCACAACAGGCCTGGATCGAACCGGTGAAGTACTGGTCATCTGATACGTATACCCGGATTGTCATCCCGGCAAGCGCAGCCGTACCATATACGACAACTTTGCAAGAAAAAAGAGGAACACAGCCATACAGGCTTTTTGTCGATTTTGCCCAGAGCATGCTTGTCGCTGGTTCCCAGGAACCTGTGGTGGAGATTGACGACGGCCTCCTCAGACGGGTTCGTTCCAGCCAGCATGCTATAGATACGGTACGGATAGTGCTCGATATGGAATCGTTGTCTGATTACACAGTGTTTAGCCTACCTGATCCCTTTCGGGTGGTTGTTGACGTGCATGGCACCAGGGCTTCTGGCAGAAAAACGAGAGAAGCAGGTATTGTGCCGCAACAAAACATTGCACCCCAGCCCATTTCTGAAGGACCAGAACCTTCCTCATCGTCCCAGCCAGAAGAGTCGATGAGCTCAGTGGATGTTGTTGCCCTGCAGGATCAAAAAAAAGTAGCGGTCACCATCACTCCGGTACGGTCGGCCAAGCAGGAAAGCCTGTCCCTGGCACAGCAGCTGGGTTTGGGTGTCCGTCATATTGTCATTGATCCGGGCCATGGTGGCAAAGACCCAGGGGCCATAGCCTTTGGTCTGAAGGAGAAGGATGTGGTGCTGCGTCTGGCCAAGATGGCGGCGAAAATTTTGCAGGACACACATGGTTACCAGGTGTCCTTGACCAGGACGAAAGACGTGTTCCTGCCCTTGGAAGAACGCACCGCCATGGCCAACACCAAGAAGGCAGATCTTTTTTTGTCTCTACACCTCAATGCCCACCCAGACAAGCGGGTGGGGGGAGTGGAGACCTATTTCCTCAACTTGGCAACCGATGCCGATGCCATGCGGGTGGCTGCGCTGGAGAATGCGACCTCCACCCACAGTATTGGTGAGTTGCAGGATATTTTGCAGGATATACTGAAAAACGCCAAGAACGACGAGTCGTCGCGTCTGGCGCAGTATATTCATCGCAATTTGGCCACGGGTTTGGATCAGGGTTATAAGATTAAAAACTTGGGGGTGAAACAGGCCCCCTTTTATGTGCTTATCGGTGCGGAGATGCCGGCAGTATTGATCGAAGTCTCTTTTATTACCAATCCCAAGGAGGCGGGGTTGCTGCAAAAGGAAAGCTATTTACTTAAAATTGCAGAAGAAATAGCAAACGGTCTTATTTCTTACGTGGAACACCATCACAGCGCAGCCCTGCAGTATTAAAATAAAAATAGATTCTATGTGTCTGGAATAAAAAAACCGTCTGGTCATTTGGGACCAGACGGTTTTTTGTTGCACAGGGGAGGGATGAGCAACTTTTTATAGCTTGACCCTCTGCGCGGTTTGGATGCGAGCCAAGGCGCGGTGTAGGGCAGCCTCAGCACGTATCCGGTTAATGTGGTCATCACCTTGAGCTGCCTGGGCCAAACGCCTTTCTGCACGCTCTTTGGCCTGCAATGCGCGCTCCACATCAATAGCAGTGCCAAATTCCGAGCTTTCCACCAGAAAGGTCGCCCGGTTGCTGGATACCTCCACAAAACCGCCGCTCACCATAAGATACTTGGTGTCCTTGTCTTTTTTGTAACTCAGGGTTCCGGGTTTGATGGTGGTCAAAAAGGGAGCGTGGTTGGCCAGTACACCGAATTCACCTCCGGTTCCCGGTGCGGTGACCACATCCACATCTTCACTAACCACCGGCCCGCTGGGCGTCACTATCTCCAGATGAATCTGTGCCATTGTCTCCTCCCTTAATCAGGCCACCAATTCAAGCTGTAGCAGCCTGGCGGGCTGCGGCTTTTTCCAGGGCCTCGTCAATGGTACCAACCATGTAGAAGGCAGCCTCGGGGATATCGTCGTGCTTGCCCTCCAGGATTTCCTTGAAACCTCGTACTGTCTCTTCGATTTTGCAGTACTTGCCGGGGAAGCCGGTGAACACTTCGGCCACGTGAAAGGGCTGAGACAGAAAACGCTGAATTTTCCGCGCCCGGGCAACAGTAATCTGATCTTCTTCGGAAAGTTCGTCCAAACCCAGGATGGCAATGATATCCTGAAGTTCCTTGTACTTCTGCAGAGTAACCTGCACACCGCGTGCAGTGCTGTAGTGCTCTACACCCACCACGTTCGGATCAAGGATGCGGGAAGTGGAGTCCAACGGATCCACCGCCGGATAGATACCAAGCTCTGCGATCTGGCGGGAAAGAACCACGGTACCGTCCAGGTGGGCAAAAGTCGTGGCTGGTGCCGGGTCGGTCAGGTCGTCTGCCGGTACGTACACACACTGCACTGCAGTAATCGAACCCTTGTTGGTTGAGGTAATGCGTTCCTGCAGAGCGCCCAGATCGGTGGCCAAGGTCGGTTGGTAGCCAACCGCAGAAGGAATACGACCCAAGAGTGCCGACACTTCGGAACCTGCCTGGGTAAAACGGAAGATGTTGTCGATGAAGAGGAGCACGTCCTGTCCTTCTTCATCGCGGAAATATTCAGCTGCAGTGAGTCCGGTCAGGGCAACACGAGAACGCGCCCCTGGCGGTTCGGTCATCTGCCCGTACACCAGCACGGCCTTGGGCAAGACGCCAGAGTCCTTCATTTCATGATACAGGTCATTGCCTTCGCGGGTGCGCTCACCGACGCCGCAAAACACGGAAATACCGCCGTGCTGCATGGCAATGTTGTTGACCATTTCCATCATGATAACGGTTTTGCCGACACCTGCGCCACCGAACAGGCCCATCTTGCCGCCACGGGGGAAGGGGATCAGCAGGTCGATTACCTTGATACCGGTTTCCAGTACATTCACCTCGGTATCTTGGTCGGTAAAGGCCGGGGCAGGGCGATGGATAGGCATGCTTTGTTCGGAAGTGATGGGACCAAGGCCATCCACTGGCCGGCCCACCACGTTCATGATGCGTCCCAGAGATGCCTCACCTACAGGTACGGTAATAGGCATGCCAGTATCCTTGGCCTCCATGCCGCGTACCAAACCATCGGTTTGGTCCATGGCGATGGTGCGCACCACGTTGTCACCCAGATGCTGGGCAACCTCGCAGACCAGGTTGTCTGGCTCGTCGCTGATGACCGGGTTGGTGATGAAGAGTGCGTTCATGATTTCAGGCAGATTGCCCGGCTCGAACTCTACGTCAACTACCGGTCCAATGACCTGTAATACCTTGCCAATTTTTGCCTCGTCCATCTGGATGGTCTCCTCTCTGCTATTTCAAAACTAGATGTTTCTTCACTTAACCTTTCAAGGCTTCGGCGCCACCGACAATATCCAGGAGTTCATTGGTGACAGCGGCCTGGCGTGCCTTGTTGTACAGCTGAGTCAACTCTTGGATCATATCCTTGCAAGCCTTGGTAGCGTTATCCATGGCGGTCATGCGTGCCGCCTGCTCGCTGGCGCCGACTTCAAGCAAGGCGTGAAAAACTTGCACATTCAAAAAAAGTGGTAACAGGCCGGTCATGATTTCGTTTGCATCCGGCTCAAACGAGTATGCACCAGAAGCACCTGCCGCAGCAGCAGGGGTGGCATCGGCAGCTTCAACGTCGGCACTGACAACAGGCTTGATGGGCAAGAGGGTTTCTACCTCAGGCCTTTGAATGGCCATGGAGATGAACTTACCGTAGACAATATCCACCTTATCGGTTGCGCCACTGAGAAAGGCCTCGGTCACGGCTTTGGCAATATCACGGGCATTGAACATCTGAAAGCTGGCCATGATGTCATTGAACTGCGCGCGCAGTAGACCGGTTTTGCGAAAATACCGGGTCGCCTTTCTGCCAACCGTAACAAAGCTGACCTGCTTGCCTTCTGCCTCGTATCGCTTGCGTAGCCGCTCCGCAGTACGGATGATGTTGGAGTTGAAGCTTCCGGCCAAACCGCGATCTGAGGTGACCACCAGGATTTCCACAGTCTTGACTTCACGCTCCTCCATTAATGGCAAAGCGCCTGCTTCAGTATCCTGTCCGCTGGACAATTCATGCATCACATCGGTAAACTTGGCCGTGTAGGGCCGAAAGTCTTCCATTTTTTTCTGGGCACTGCGCAATTTCGCTGAAGCCACCATGTACATGGTCTTGGTGATTTGGGCAGTCTTGGTGATGCCGTTTATCTTATTTTTGACTTCCTTGAGTCCTGCCATACGTTGATTCCCTGTCAGTATTCAAGCTCAATTCAAACCCTTGCTTCAGTCCTCAATGCAGACCTTTGGTCGCCTTGAAGGTTTCACCAAAGGAGCTGAGCACCTTTTTCATTTTTTCCTCCAGTTCAGGCGAAATAGCCTGTTTTTCACGGAGTTCATCAAAAATACCGGCCTCGTTGGCTTCGATGAAGGTGTACAATTCCTGCTCGTAGTCGCGCAGGACCTCAACGGGGAGCTTATCCAGAAAACCCTTGGTGCCGGCAAAGATGATGGTCACCTGTTTTTCCATAGGCAGCGGTTGGTATTGGGGCTGCTTGAGGATTTCCACCAGGCGTTCGCCACGGGTGAGCTGGGCTTGGGTGGCGGCATCCAAATCAGAACCAAAGCCAGCAAAAGCGGCCAGTTCGCGGTATTGTGCCAAGTCGAGACGCAGGGTACCGGCTACCTGCTTCATGGCCTTGACCTGGGCTGCACCACCAACACGGGATACGGAAAGACCAACGTTGATAGCCGGCCGCACGCCTGCAAAGAACAGGCTTGGCTCCAGATAGACCTGACCATCGGTAATGGAAATAACGTTGGTGGGAATAAAGGCAGATACGTCGCCAGCCTGGGTCTCAATGATGGGCAGGGCGGTCAGAGAGCCTGCGCCCAACTCGTCGTTGAGTTTGGCAGCGCGTTCCAAGAGGCGCGAGTGGTTGAAAAAGATATCGCCCGGATAGGCTTCGCGACCTGGCGGACGGCGCAGCAGCAGGGATAACTCACGGTAGGAGACCGCCTGCTTGGAAAGATCGTCATAAATGATGAGTGCATGCTGGCCATTGTCGCGGAAGTACTCGCCCATGGCGCAACCGGCAAAGGCGGATACGTACTGCATCGGCGCAGGGTCTGAGGCACAGGCCGCGACCACAGTGGTGTATTCCATGGCACCGTGTTTGCGCAGCGCCTCGACCACTAGGGCAACCGTGGACTGTTTTTGACCGATGGCCACATAGATACAGTGGATATCGGAATTTTTTTGGGCAATGATGGCATCCACGCACAGGGCCGTCTTACCGATCTGTCGGTCGCCAATCACCAGTTCGCGTTGGCCACGACCCACCGGAGTCATGGCATCCACAGCCTTTGCACCAGTGTAACAGGGCTCGTGCACGCTTTTCCTGGCGATTACCCCAGGGGCCAGCACTTCGATCTTGCGGGTCTCTTTGGCATTGATCGGTCCTTTGCCATCAATGGGCTGGCCAATGCCGTCCACCACCCTGCCTTCCATTTCCGGACCAACAGGAACCTCGGCAATGCGGCCGGTGCGCTTGACCACGTCGCCTTCCTTGATTTCGCGGACATCACCCAGAACGGCGCAACCCACGTTGTCTTCTTCCAGGTTCAGGGCAAGGCCAAAAATATTACCGGGGAATTCGAGCAACTCCATGGCCTGGCAGTTCTCGACACCATACACACGGGCAATACCGTCGCCAACAGAAAGAACGGTGCCGGTTTCCTTGAGGTCTATTTCCTTGGTGTAGCCAGCTATCTGATCTTTAATAATCTGGCTGATCTCTTCGGCTTTGATCTGCATTGGCTATTCTCTCCCCTTGATTGATTCCTTAAGTCCATTGAGTTGTGTTTTAATGCTGCCATCCAGCACCAGGTCGCCAACCTTGGCGATAATCCCGCCGATAATGGAGGGATCAACCTCGGTGGTAAGAATAACCTGGGTGCCAGTGAGTTTTTCCAGAGTTGCCTGCACCTTGGCGAGCAGAGTTTTATTCAGGGCCACTGCGGAGATAACCGTACCGTGACTGATGTTGCGGTCCTTGTCCGTCATGATGCGCAGTTCGTCAGCAATATCCGGCAGGATAGCGGCACGATTTTTGTCCACCACAAGGGTAAGAAAGCCGGAAAGTATAGTGTCGGCCTGTACGGTTTCGGCAATTTTGGCCATCACCTGCTGGCGTACATCCAGCGGATAAAGAGGATTGACCAAGGCATCCTGCACTCCGGCCTGCTCATCTTGAAATAGCCCGGCTATGGCGCCAAGCTTTTCACTGTATTCTTCGGTTTTCCCTTCCTGCTTGCCAAGCGAAAACAGCGCCTTGGCGTATCGGCGCGCCAGTATGGTGTTTCTCACAGTGCCGCCCCCACTCGTTCGAGATACTGTTCTGTGATGGTTTTCTGATCCGCTGCGGTTAGGTTTTTCTTGATCAACTCTTCAGCCATTTTAGCGGCTTCTTCGGCAATCTCTTCGCGCAGCTTGCGTTTGGCTTCTTCCATTTCACCCTGCACCGCGGCCTGGGCTTGACGCTTGATGTCTTCAGCAGCGCGCTCCGCTTCGGCGAGGATGCGGTCCTTTTCGATTTCCGCCTGCGCAGCGGCTTGGCTGACGACCCGCTCCATTTCCTTTTCCATGCCAGCCAGTTTGGCAGTAAAGGCGGTGTAGGAACGTTCGGCTTCCTCCCTGCGGATGTTTATTTCGGCCAACTCGTTGGCAATGCGCTGTTGACGACCACTTAAGGCGTTCATCACCGGCTTGCCCAGGAATTTGACCAGAATGATGAGCAGAGCGATGAAGTTGACAGTGCGCCAGAAAAGATCCTTCAGTTTCTCGGCACTAAGAGGATTGGCATGCGCTTCGGCATGCTCTCCAACTGTTTCGCCATGCTCTGCAGCAACGGCTGCAGCATTCGGCGTGGCTGTGGTA
This sequence comes from Desulfobulbus sp., assembly GCA_040776885.1. Classification (GTDB taxonomy): domain Bacteria; phylum Desulfobacterota; class Desulfobulbia; order Desulfobulbales; family Desulfobulbaceae; genus Desulfobulbus. Next base: position 49,361 of record JAXGZR010000006.1, read on the forward strand.
ACGGCTGCCGACTGCTCATGCTGGGTGGTGGTGCTAGAAGCGGCACCTGCATCAGGTGTAAAAAAAGCAGGGGTGGCTGCAAGCAGCAGAACCAGAACAAACTGTCGCAGCAAGGGGGCCAGCGAAGATTTCATGCTTTCAGACTCCTTCCAAGTATCTTTTCCGCCATGGCTGAAGCAAAATCAGCAGTATTCTCCTGCAATGTCTTACGGGCAGCTTCTATCTGCTCGTGGGCGTTATCCAACGCTTTTTTCTTGTCTTGATCGGCAACGGTGCGGATGGCTGTCAGTTTTTCCAGCCCTACAGCCTGTGCCTGTGCCTTGGCCTCATCCAAGGCTTTCTTGGCCTTGGCACTGGCTTCCCGCATTTTGCGATCCAGTTCAGCCTGCTGCGCCTGGGCATCCATCTCAAACTGAACCACTTCTCCCTGCAGGCTGGCCAAGCGTTGTGCCCTTTTTTCCAGAATACCAAGGATGGGTTTATAGAGTACCGCATTGAGCACAAACATCAACACGATCATGTTGAGAATATGAATCAGCAGGGTGATGTCTATTGAAATCATGTTAACTCCCTATAAACACGTACTGGACAGGTTGCTGGCCACAAAAATTGAATTGTGATTCATAATGCCACCTCGATAACTAATGGAAAAAAATGCTGCTGTCAAATGAATTAAAAAAATATTTATGTAGGGATTCAATATAATTGAGTGCGCGGATTGCAATGCAGGGCATGGCCAGGATAATCCGGACAAAGAGGGAACAGTGGAATAAAGGAGATACTTGGCTGGGATGCAGGGAGAAGGCCATGTTTATCTACGCGAAATCAAGGTGTTCAGCTTAACATCTCCTGGAAAAGCCAGGGGTAGGTGCAGTGGGATGCGAATAGTACTGGGAGTCCTATTTTGCCTATGCTACCCTACTGGGGTAGAGATTTGAAACACGGTATCTAACTATGCTTATTGAGAAAACATCTCTTGGTGACAAGAGACTTGAGGGGAAAACCGTAAGCCTGCAGGATTGAAAGCCTACTGCCAAAATCGTGTTAGGAAGAATTTTGTCGGTCCATCAGACATATTACAGCTGACCCAAGAGGGAATATATTGTGAATGACAAACAAAAAAACGGACAGGGCCTAGCCCGTCTCCTGCGGGCAGCGCGTTGTTCCTGGGCTGGGATTGGCGCTGCCTGGCGCAATGAAGAAGCCTTTCGCCAGGAAGCCCTCATGGTCATTGTGCTCATGCCGTTTGCCCTGTGGTTGGGAGAAAATGGCATTGAACGGGCCTTGTTGGGTGCCAGCCTGTTGCTGGTGCTGGTTGTGGAGCTGCTCAACAGCTCCATTGAAGCGACTGTGGACCGTATCGGCCTGGAACGGCACGAGTTGGCTGGCCGGGCAAAGGATATAGGCTCTGCGGCCGTGGGCTGCGCCATTGCCGTGGGCGTCTTTGTCTGGGTGTGCGTGCTTTGGCCTTGAAGATCAGTTGCCTGCGGTCCCTACCAGGTGCGATAGCGGCCGGTATCCAGATGGATGAAGTCTGACGTGGGATAGTAGCCAACTCCCCCGGCCTCAAGCTTGGCAGCGTAGTCCCTTAGCCGCTTGGTCGGTATTGCAGAAAAACGGACATCAATGGCTTTGCCCTGCATGTGCAGGCTTTTCTTGGCCACCCCGCTGCTGTTACTGCGCAGGTTATTGTTGGTTTGCGGTGAGCGGTACCCTGAAATAACTGAAAAAATGCCTTTTTTTCCACAACGATGCTGGATGGCCCACAGCATATCCAAAAGCTGCGGATCAATGGGGTGCACCTCGCCGGTGCGGAAATCGCCAAGATAGCGATTGATCCTGTTCAATGCCAGCGGATTATACTTTGTGCCCACCGCATAGGTGAGTTCGAGTTCCTTACCTGTATGGGTGTGGTAAAAGGAAAGTTTACGCTTTCCGGTGCGCAGGGCCGCCTCGGCGAGATCCGGGGCCGACAGAATGGCCAGGCCAAGTCCTGCAAGGAGTCCTTTACCCAGGAAGGTCCGGCGGGACAGGGTGGGGGTGCTTAGTTCTCTGAACTGTGCGGTATCCATGATTGAAAAAGCAGTGTGTGCTGGTCAGGTGATGATTTTATCTTTGGCTCCAGCAAAGAAACAAAAACCAGAGCAGCTTGTCAAGCGGCAGTGCCTTTATTCTACAGGATTCCCTCCAGCACTTCAGTGCACATATCAGCCCGGTTCAAAGTGTAGAGATGTATTCCAGGTACACCGCCATCAAGGAGTTCCTGTACCTGTTGGCGGGCGTAGGCAATGCCCACCTCGTACACAGCCTCTGGTCCCTGTTGTTCATGCGCCTGGAGAACTGCGTTGATCAGTTGGCCAGGTATACGGGCATTGCAAAGTTTCAGGGTAAAACGCAGTGAAGCAAGGCTGCGAATGGGCAGGATGCCCGGGATGATGGGAATATTCACCCCCATCTGGCGCAGACGCTGTACATAATCAAAGTAGCAGCGATTGTCGAAATACAGCTGGGTAATGGCAAAATCAGCACCGCATGTCACCTTTTCCTGCATGACTGCAAGATCCGCAGCAAAGGACGGCGCTTCGGCGTGGGCCTCTGGAAAGGCGGCCGCGCCAATGGCCAGGTGCGGGCTGTGCGCGCGAATATGGCGGATAAGATCACTGGCATGGGGGAATGCGGCATAGAGATCTGCGTCTGAACCAATATAACCTGCCGGGCGGTCGCCGCGCAGGGCAAGTACGTTGTCAATGCCCATGGCACTGATGGCGTCCAGAAAGGTGTCAATTTTTTCCGCGCTGGCAGTAACGCTGGTTAGGTGGGGCATTACGGTGAAACCACAGCGATCGATCAGTTGCTGGCAGATTTCCAGGGTGTTGTCCTGGGTAGAGCCGCCTGCACCATAGGTCACGGAAGTATACAGTGGATTCAAGGCAGCCAGTTCCTTGGCAGTTTCCAGAAAAGTTGGCCATTCCTCCTGTTTTTTTGGAGGAAAAAACTCAAGGGAAATAAAAGGACTGCGCTGGGCTATGAGATCCGGGATTCGCATGGTGTTTCTGTGCAAGAGGTTAAAGGAAGTAAACGGCTAGCCATGAGAAGGCTATCGTCGTGACTTCTTGTCGCCCCAGATGGGGTCTTGGCCAAATCTGGCCCGCCACCACTCCTGTGGGTCGTAGAGGTCGTATTCGTGTGCATTGTCTGGCCGTTGTAGTGGGAAACGGTATGTTTCGCAGTAACGCCTGAGCAGCTCGTAGGCTGCGGTGAGGCGATACATGTGCTCTTCATCTTCAGCCGCATGCTCAGACCTGGTGTCCGGGTGATACTTTTTGCTCAGATGGCGGTAGGCACGCTTGATTTCCCCCAAAGTCGCTGCTTCACCCAGCTGGAGTAAGGCTGCAGCCTCCTCAATGTTGCGCCAGTCTTTCTGGTTCACGCTGCTGGCCCGTTTTTCTTGTTCCAGGGTTTTTCCGTTCCAGCCAAAAGGCGTTTGATGTTGCCGATATGTTTCAGCCAGATCATGGCAGCAACAAACAAAGCCAAAGTAATTTTCCAAGGTTCCCCGCCCAGCAGAAATAACCATAATGGCATGGAAGCGGCGCCTGCCAAGGATGCGGCTGAAACATACCCAAAGAGGCGCAGCGTAGCGAGGAAAACGAGCAGAACCAGGGCAACGGCCCCAGGTGCAAGATAAAGGAAAAGGCCAAGCGCGGTTGCCACTCCCTTGCCGCCGCGAAAACCAAGATACACCGGAAACATATGGCCCAGCACCGTGGCAGCTCCGCTTAAGGCCATGATGAATTGGCGTTGTGGGTCTTCCTGCATAAGAAGCGCGGTGCAGAAAATGGGGATAAAGCCCTTGCCCATGTCGCACAGCAGGGTCAGTAGACCAAATTTTTTCCCTAAAAGCCGGGCAACATTGGTGGCACCGATGTTACCGCTACCCTGGCTACGGATGTCAATGCCGCTGCTGCGGGAGAGCAGCACGCCAAAGGGAACGGCCCCAAGCAGATATGAGAGGATAATGCACAAAAGACCGATACTACTCATGGTATTGTTCTGGTGCTGTTGTTACGTATCAAGTGTTGTGTCAAGTGTTGTGTCAAGTGTTGCGTCAAGTGTTGCGAATGGTCTATGCCTTGTTCCGACGGAATACGAGTTCCAGTTCGCTTGCCGCAGCATAAAGGGCGATCTCATCCTGCAGCTGTTGAACATAGGGGCAATCCATCACAGCCAAAAGCGTATTGCGTAGACGGAAACTTGGCCCGTCGTCTCCTGTGGTTTGCGGCTCCTCCTCCAGCAGGTAGGGAAAGATTTGGGGTTTGCGGCACACAAACGGTCTTTTTCCATAAATACGACAACGGCCTGCAGTATCCAGGGCAGGGCAGTTGCTATGCCGGGGCAAAACCAGGCTCGTTCCCTGCTGATGGTTGATCAGCACTGCTTCCCGGTATGAGTCGTCAAGGGAGTTGGCGATCGTTTCCAGCGGCGTTTGTCCACAGCCTTCCCGGCGAATCTTTTCCAGGCCAGTTGCACTGAAGAGCGCCTCTTCCTGTGGCTGCAGAGGAATTGCAAAATAGTGTTGCCGCATGTCTGCATCCGGGCCTGTGCAGCACAGGGTGCAGTGGTGTGCGCCACAGAGCAGGCTGTTGATTTGTTCCAGTTCTTTTTCCAGAATCTGTTGGGTAAGGAGCGCACTACAGGTCGCTGCCCTGTCCAGTGGTTCGCCATTGGCAGCAAAGATTTTTGGATATGGTGTGTTTTTTGCTGTTTTTTGTGCAGTCAACTGCTCCAGTTCCGGCAGATACGGTTGCAGATATCGCTGCACCTTGCTGTAGGTGGCGCTGTCTGTTTCAATGGTATTCGGCAGCAGGGCCAGTACTTCTTCTGCTGAAGAAAAGGCACCGGTATGGAAAATAAATTCCACAATGAAGAGCAGCGGGCGCACCGGATGACGCAAACGCAACAGTCCGGCTTCATGATTTGGCTCAGACATTTCTTCCACTATAGTAAATGAACCACAATACCTAATTTTGTCCGGGAAAACAAGCAGCGCAGTTATGTGCCTGGCCTCCTTCATGCACGTAACACATGGTGCTGCGACTGCCTGCGTTGCAGCGGCTGCTTTACAAGCGCGGCCAAACTGATTACATAGCCCCATATACCCCGTAAGCTTGCCGGCAGCTATCGCCGGATTTGATACAGTTCGAGTTGCCGCCATGCCGATTAGACCCATTCTTACCTATCCACATCCGGTGCTCCGCCAGAAGGCGGCGCAGGTGACCAATTTCGACGAGGCCCTCAAAACCCTGGTGGCTGACATGGGCGAGACCATGTTTGCTGCGCCGGGTGTAGGCTTGGCTGCCAACCAGATCGGCGTTCCCCTGCAGGTGATAGTGGTGGACCGTTCCACGCCAGGGCACAGAGATTTTATGGCCCTGATCAATCCGGTCATCTCCAATGGTCAGGGCAGCGTGTTCGACGAAGAAGGCTGCCTGAGTGTGAAGGAGTGCCTGGCCAAGGTCAAGCGTTTTCAGAAAATTCATGTCACGGCCCAGGATGTGGATGGCAGTCCCTTTGCATTTGATGCTGAAAATCGCTTTGCCCGTATTATCCAGCACGAGGTGGATCACCTGCTGGGCAAGCTTTTTATCGACCACATCAGCCCCTTGAAACGGTCGCTCTACAAGAAAAAACTGAAAAAAATGCTTGAGATGGAAGAAATATGAGTACCGCTTTGCGGCTCATTTTCATGGGAACGCCGGATTTTGCCGTGCCTTCCCTGCAGGCACTGTTGTCTGGGCCTGATACGGTAGTGGCTGTGGTTTGCCAGCCCGACCGACCCCGGGGCCGCGGTAAAAAACTGGAAGCACCGCCGGTGAAGCGGGTGGCCATGGACCATGGTCTGCCGGTGCTCCAGCCCAACTCGGTGAAAGGAAAAGATTTTGCCGTTACCTTGGCGCAGTTGCGTCCTGATTTATTGGTGGTGGTGGCTTATGGCAGGATTCTGCCGGCAAGCGTGCTTACCCTTGCTCCTTTGGGCGCCATCAATGTGCATGCTTCACTGCTTCCCAAGTACCGCGGTGCAGCCCCCATCCAGTGGGCCCTGATCAATGGCGACCAGGAAAGCGGGGTGAGCATTATGCAGCTCGATGCAGGCATGGATACCGGCCCAGTACTTTTGCGCACCAAGGAACCCATCTGGCCTGCTGACACAGCCGGCACCCTGGCCGAGCGGCTGGCCGATCTTGGCGGGCGGACCCTCATGCGGGCCATTGCTGCCATGAAAGATGGCCAGCTTCTTGCCCAGTCGCAGGACCATGCCCTGGCCACCTCTGCTCCCATGCTCACCAAGGCGCAGGGGCACCTGGACTGGACTCTGCCTGCTCCACGCCTACACTGCCTGATCAGAGGGCTGGATCCCTGGCCTTCGGCCTACAGTTTCCTTGATGGCCTCCGTTACCGTTTCTTTGACCCGGAGTGCGTGGATAAGGAATGTGGGTCAGCGCCAGGAACCATTTGCCGCGCCGATAAAAGCGGTCTTTATGTTGCCACTGGCGCAGGCATGCTCTGTCTCCATGAAATTCAGCCCGAGGGCAAAAGGCGTATGCCCGTGGCAGCCTGTCTGCACGGTAATCCGCTCCATGTGGGCAAGGTGTTTAGCTGATGCGTATTGCCTATCTTGATTGCTTTTCAGGCATCAGCGGAGATATGTTTTTGGGCGCACTGCTTGATGCCGGACTATCTCCCGAGGTTTTGACCCAAGTCTTTGCCGGCCTTGGCGTGAATGGCATTGCATTGCACTGGCGCCGCCGCATGGTGCAGGGCATGGATGCGGTGCAGGTGGAGATCCGCTGCGCAGAAAGCCATCACCATCGTGGGTTGAAAGAGATTACGACCATGCTCCAGGGGGCACGGCTTGTCCCTGCTGTGCGGGACGATGCCCTGCGGGTCTTTACCCGGCTGGCCGAGGCCGAGGCCGCGGTGCATGGCGCCAGTGTGGAGAGTGTCCATTTCCACGAGGTGGGTGCCCTGGACGCCATTGCCGATATCGTGGGCTGTATAGCCGGGTTGCACCATCTGGGTATCCAGCGCCTGTACTGCTCGTCATTGCCCATGCCTACAGGCTGGGTGGAGACTGCCCATGGGCCATTACCCCTACCTGCCCCAGCTGTGCTGCGTTTGTTGCAGGGAGCGCCAGTGTATGGGTTAGATCTTGCTCAAGAACTGGTAACCCCCACGGGTGCGGCCTTGGTGAGCGTCCTGGTGGAGGACTTTGGTCCCTTGCCTGCCATGCTGCTTGCACAAAGCGGTTATGGTGCAGGCAGCATGGAGCGGGACGATGGCCGGCCCAACCTGCTGCGACTGCTTGTGGGGACAGATAGCCAGGGCAAGGAAGCAGGGCTGGTCGAGGTGCTGGAAACGCATCTTGACGACTGGAACTGTGAACTCTGGCCCTATGTGAGCGGGCAACTCATGGGTGCCGGTGCACTGGATGTCTGCCTGATCCCTATGCAGATGAAAAAAGGACGCCCCGGCTTTTTACTGCGCGTCCTGTGCGAGCCGGCTTTGCGCCAGCGCCTTGGCGAAATCATCCTGAGCGAAACCAGTGCCCTTGGCCTGCGTTATCGTCGGGAAGAACGGATGATTCTGCCGCGGGAGGCCATCACCGTGCCCACCAGCTGGGGGCCTGTGGAGGCAAAACAGATCAGGACGCCCTCGGGGGTGGTGGTGACCCCGGAGTATGAAGATTGTCGCCGGGTGGCAGAAGAACACCGGGTACCGTTGCGCACGGTCTATGCAGCGGTCGGGGCAGCGGCACAGCAGGAGCAGGGTACACAGGATACAATCAGCACAGCGAACAAAGGTGCGGCATAGCGCAACCACGACACAGTACAACAGGCCACAGGAGCGGACCAGCCGGAGAGAGTATGGACCGTCTTTTTCTTTTTATCGCCACAGGAGCGTACAGCGGCTACCTGCCCAAGGCACCTGGCACCTGGGCCTCTGGCCTGACCGTGCTGCTATGGCTTCTGGCAGGATATTGGGGCACTTTTCCCTTGTCCGCCTATCTGCTGTGTGTGGCAGTCCTCTTTTGTATCGGTGTGGTCAGCGCCGGGGCAGCGGAGAAGCTGGTTAATCGACCAGATCCGGGCTTGGTGGTCATTGATGAGATGGTGGGGCAACTGCTTGCCCTGACCGCGGCTCCGGCCCATCCGCTGGTCGCCCTGGCCGCCTTTATTCTTTTTCGTTTTTTTGATATCCTCAAGCCCTTTCCCATCCGCTGGCTGGATCAGCACATTCATGGTGGTCTGGGCATCATGCTGGATGACTTGGTGGCAGGCCTCTACGCCTTGCTGGTTTTGCACCTGGGCCTACGCCTCTTCCATCTCTCTTGAGCCACCCTGCCTTCATTTTTTATGCACTGTATAGATTTTCACACCCATGCCTTTCCAGATGCCCTGGCCCGGCGGGCTGTTTCTTCCCTGGAAGAGAGCGGCGGGATCACTGCTTACAGCGACGGCTCCATCAAGGGACTGCTCAACTCCATGGACAGGGCAGGCATTGAGCAGGCGCTGCTCTGCTCCATTGCCACGCGGCCAGAGCAGTTTGACGATATACTTAACTGGTCTGCCGCCATCCGCAGCGAGCGCATCATCCCTTTGCCATCAGTGCATCCGCGGGACGAGCAGTTGCTCACGCATACACGACTGGTGCATGCCCAAGGATTTGCCGGCATCAAGATGCACTCCTTTTATCAGGATTTTTACCTGGATGACCCGGCGCTTTTTCCCCTGTATGAGGAACTCTGTACCTTGGACATGCTCTTGGTTATCCATGCAGGCTTTGATATTGCCTTTCCACGGGAGCGCAAGGCCGATCCGGCCCGTATTGCTGCAGTAACCCAGCGCTGGCCAGAGCTGAAATTGATCGCCACCCATCTGGGCGGCTGGGAGGATTGGGACGAGGTGGAACGCCTGCTCATTGGCCGGCCGGTTTACCTGGAGCTATCCTTTGGCGCAGATTTTTTGCCAGCCGAGCGCTTCAAACGCATGCTGCTGGCCCATCCACCCGAGTATCTGCTCTTTGGTTCTGATTCGCCCTGGGCAGATCAGAAAAAAAGCCTGGCAGCGCTCCACACCCTGCAATTACCACAAGATCTCCTTGAGCGCATTCTCAGTGGCAATGCCTGCCGTCTGTTGGCCAGGCATTGCCACTAAAGCCCCTCTGGGGTGCGGGAAGATGGAATGTGTTGGCTTGATATGGAGCCCTTTTGTTGGGCTTCGTTGCGCGCAGCCTCGATTCACATTGTGGCGTGTATGTGTATATTCAATGGGTTGTGGTAAGTTTTAGTGAAGCCCAACATTTGGGGCTGGAACAAACCTGGCCCATCTTGGCCAGTGGCCAGCGCCATCTTGATCCATCACCTACGCTCCATCACTTACCTAAGGTGGTGGCCACGCGCTCCATGGCCTTTTCCACATTGTCCCTGGAGTTGAAGGCAGAAAGCCGGATATAGCCCTGGCCGCATTTGCCAAAACCAGCACCCGGGGTACACACCACTCCGGCCTGCTCCAGAAGCAGATCAAAAAATTCCCAGGAATCGCGCCCGCTCTGCACCCAAATATAAGGGGCATTGTCGCCACCCACATGGGCATAGCCCAGTTGGGTCATGGCCTGGGAAATCAGGCGGGCATTGTCCAGATAGCCATTGATCAGGGCCTGGCACTCGGCCTTGCCCTGCTCCGAGTATACTGCCTCTGCCGCCCGCTGTACCGGGTAGGATACCCCGTTGAACTTGGTACTGTGCCTGCGGTTCCACAGGGCGTGTAGGCTGTGGGCATGGCCCTTGCGATCGTAGGCCACACAGTCCTTGGGTACCACGGTGTAGGCGCAGCGGGTGCCGGTGAAGCCCGCACTTTTGGAAAAGCTGCGAAACTCGATGGCCACCTGCCGTGCGCCTTCGAGCTCAAAAATGGAATGGGGCAGACTGTTGTCGCGGATAAAGGCCTCATAGGCAGCGTCAAAAAGGATGAGCGCCTTGTGTTTTCGGGCATAATCCACCCAGCTTTGCAACTGGGCCTTGCTAATGGTGGAACCGGTGGGGTTGTTGGGAAAACAGAGGTAGATCAGATCCACTGCTTCTTCAGGCAGGCTGGGCACATAGTCATTTTCCGCCGTGGAATCCAGGTAGACCAGACCCTGGTAGCGGCCACCCTGAAATGTGCCGGTGCGACCAGCCATGACGTTGGTGTCCAGATATACCGGGTAGACCGGATCCGGGATGGCCACCCGGGCATCGAGCGCAAAAAGTTCCTGGATGTTGCCGGTATCGCATTTGGCCCCATCGGAAACAAAGATTTCATCGGCGCTGATATCTGCGCCCCTGGCCTGGAAATCGTTTTTGGCAATGGCTTCTCGTAAAAAGGGATAGCCCTGTTCCGGACCATAACCGCGAAAGCTTGTGGCAGAGGCCATCTCGTCCACCGCTGTATGGAAGGCCTGGATACAGGCCGGAGGCAGTGGATTGGTGACATCGCCAATGCCCATTTTAATGATTTCACGTTCAGGATGCTTTTCCTGAAAGGCCGTAACCCGGCGCGCAATGTCGGAAAACAGGTATGAGGCCTGGAGTTTGAGGTAGTGTTCGTTGATATGCAACATAGTGTTTCCGTGGTGTATGGGAAAAGGATAGGGCGGCGCTGCTCTGCTTACAAATTTACATGCACGCGCTCGCCAAAATCATAGCCGTCGGTTGAAAGGTCATAATCCATGTTGCCGGCCTTGAGCCGGAAATCCGGGGTGATGATTTCCACTGGGCCAGGGCTGTGCGCCATTTTGGTGGCGTCGTAATAGTGTAAGAGGTCGGTGCGCAACTCCTCCTGTTTGGTCGGTTTTCTGATCCGCACCTGATCCATGAGCACCAGTTCACGCGCCTCCACCAGGTAACGCCCCCGTTGGCTCTCTATATTGGTGGGCTCCCGTTCCTTGCCAATGTACATGGCGCTGACTCCGACCATCTCGATCTCATTGTCTTTTTCACCCGTATAGGCCTGCCTGGCATCAATCTGCCACTCTTCTTTGCCCTTGCTGGTCAGGGTGATGGAGACCGAATCCATGATGAAATTCTGGATGGGCGTAGTGGATGCCTGGCCGCTGAACCTGGGGTCATAGCCGCCGCGTGGGGCGAGAAAATGGCTCACAGGTTCAAGCCATAGTGGGGCGGTGACAAAAAACAGGAGTGGCAGCAACCATAAAAGGTTGCGAGGAGAATGGCTCATTGGTCAAATTTTTGAAGTAGTTGTTCGCGCAGGCCCTGGGCCTCCAGCAGCAAGTCACACACTTCGCGCACAGCTCCCTTGCCTCCCTTACGTTGGGTAACAAAGTGTGCGCGCTGCTTGACCTCGGGTACGGCATTTGCCGGAGCCAGGGCCAGTCCTACCCGGTTGAGCAGAGGCAAGTCCATCCAGTCGTCCCCCATGTAGGCGCAGTGCTGTGGCTGTAGGCCTTCTTGGTGTAAAATATTCTCGAAGAGCACGAGCTTGTCCTGGGCGTTTTCGTAAAGATGGGCCAGTTTGAGTTCAGCTGCGCGGCGGCGTACTGCTTCAGAGCCGCGGCCAGTAATGATGCCCGTGGTGATGCCGCCTTCCCGCAGCAGACGTAGACCAAAGCCATCCTGAGTGTGGAAGGATTTGAGCTCCAGATTGTCGCTGCCGTAGCTGATGCTCCCATCACTGAGTACGCCGTCCACATCCAGCAGCAAAAGCCGTATTGGCCTGGCCAGCACCAGGGCTATTTGGCGTTGCTCTGCACAGCCCTGTTCCGCCGAATGTGTTGTGTGGGCGGTCTTCATCATGTTGCCCCAGGGGAGCTGGATGTTGCAGAAGGGGCCAGTGCGCTACGTACACGTAGCAGGTCTTGCATAAGCGGTTCCAGCTCGGCCAGGGACAGAGAGTTGGGGCCATCGCACAGGGCCTTGTCCGGGTCGGGATGCACTTCCAAAAAAAGGCCGTCAATGTCGGCGGCCATGGCTGCCCTGGTGAGCAGGGGAATGAATTCGCGCTGGCCGCCAGAGGCTGCTCCTGCTCCGCCGGGTAACTGTACCGAATGAGTACCGTCAAAGATGACTGGGCAGCCAAAGGAGCGCATAATCTGGAAGGAGCGCATATCCACCACCAGGTTGTTGTAGCCGAAGCTGGCACCGCGCTCGGTGAGTAAAATACGCGTACACCCCGCATCCCGTAGTTTGCCAACAGCGTGGCGCATATCCCACGGTGCCAAAAACTGTCCTTTTTTTACATTCACCACCTTGCCGGTCGCAGCAGCGGCCAAAAGTAGATCGGTCTGGCGACAGAGAAAGGCGGGAATCTGGATGATATCCAACACTTCAGCGGCAGGTTGGGCCTGCACCGTTTCGTGGATATCTGAGACAATGGGCACCTGCAAATCTGCACGCAACCGGGAGAGGATACGCAATCCTTCAGCCAGGCCAGGGCCGCGAAAGGAGCTGAGCGAAGTGCGATTGGCCTTGTCAAAGGAGGCCTTGAACACCAGGTTAATGCCGAGCCGGGCGCAGATCGCCTTGAGTTCTGTGGCCACATCCCGGGCCATGGTCTCGCTTTCCAGTACACAGGGGCCAGCCATGAGCAAGAGGGGTTGCCCAGGACCGATGCCGATGTGCAGGGTTTCTTTTTCTGGAAATGGTCTAAAGAAAACAGGTTCCATCATCAGGTTCTGTGCTGCCTCAACTGCGCAGTTTCATGGTGGCGCGGATAAAGTCACGGAAAAGCGGATGGGGATTCATGGGCTTGGAGCGGAATTCGGGATGGAACTGGCAGCCCAGAAACCAGGGATGATCTGCCAGTTCGATGATCTCCACCAGATTGTCGTCCGGAGATGCACCGGAGATAACCAGGCCAGCCTGCTGCAGGCGTTCACGGTAGCTGTTGTTGAATTCGTAGCGGTGGCGGTGCCGTTCACTGATTGCACCCTGTCCATAGGCAGCTGCCGCCAGGGTGCCTTCTTTGAGCACGCAGGGATAGGCGCCCAGTCGCATGGTGCCGCCCAGCTCGGTGGTGTGATCACGGGTTTCTGTTTTGCCTGTGCGGCTGTCAAACCATTCGGTCATCAGATAAATAACCGGATCTGCAGCATCCGGGTCAAATTCAGTCGAGTGTGCACCAGTAATACCGGCAACGTTGCGGGCGAATTCCACTACAGCCAGCTGCATGCCCAGGCAAATACCAAAGAAAGGGATGCGATGTTCGCGGGCATAGGCGGCGGCCTGAATTTTTCCCTCCATACCGCGACTGCCAAAACCCCCGGGCACGAGAATACCGTGACAGTCTTCAAGCTGGTCCATGCCTTCACCGTTTTGCAGGTCGTCGGCACTGATATAGAGCAGGTTTACTTTGATGTTGTTGGCAATACCACCGTGCACCAATGCTTCATGCAGGCTTTTGTAGGATTCGGTGAGTTCCACATACTTGCCGGTGATGGCGACCCGCACCTCACCCTTGGGATTTTTGATGGTCTTCACCAGGTTTTTCCAGGGGGTGATGTTGGGTGCACCTGTCCAGATCCCAAGTTTTTCAAGGATGCGGTCATCCACGCCTTCCTGACGCAGGCTCAAGGGGAGCTCATAAATACTGTCAACATCCATGGTAGAGATGACATTTTTTGCTTCCACATTGCAGAACAGCGCGATTTTTTGCTTCAATTCATCGGAAAGTGGTACCTCGGTGCGGCACATGAGGATATCCGGTTGAATGCCCGAGGCCAGCAGTTCCTTGACCGAGTGTTGGGTCGGTTTGGTCTTGACCTCACCCGAGGTGCGGATATAGGGCACCAGGGTAAGATGGATGAACAGGGAGTAGTCTTTACCAAGATCGATGCGCAGCTGGCGGATGGCCTCAATGAAGGGTAGGCCTTCGATGTCGCCAACCGTGCCGCCTATTTCGATGAAGGCCACGTCGGCACAGCCATCCAGTTGGAGGATGGCCTCCTTGATGGCATCGGTGATATGGGGGATGACCTGGACCGTACCGCCCAAATATTCACCCCGGCGCTCCTTCATGATCACTGTGTAGTAGATGCGGCCCGAGGTATAGTTGTTGTTTCTCCCCATGACCGCGTTGGTGAAGCGCTCGTAATGCCCCATATCCAGGTCGGTCTCGGCACCGTCATCGGTTACATACACCTCTCCATGCTGGAAGGGGTTCATGGTGCCGGGATCAACATTGATATAGGGATCGAGTTTCTGGAAGGTGACGCTTAGACCGCGCGACTCCAACAAGGTGCCGATGGAGGCGGCGGAAAGCCCCTTGCCCAGCGACGAGAGTACTCCTCCGGTAATAAAAATAAATTTGGTCTTTTTGCTGCAGGCTACTTTCATGGGAAACCTTGGACGACTTGAACAGGAAGAACATAAAGACGTAAAAATCAGCGCGAAGTATACACGATGCACCCGGGCAATACAAGCCTGAGGAAAAGTAATTTACCTTGTAAAAACAGCAGATTGGATTGCTGTCATTCTCCGGGGTCTGAGCAGGCGCACCTGCTGTGCTCACAGGCCCCAGGCAAGATTATGCAGACGGATGAGCTCCTGTCTTTGGGCTGCATCCAAGCTGGTGAAGGGGGAGTTGGCATAGGTGGTTTCACGGTTTTCAACTACCAGTACCTGGGCATCTCCACTCAAGGTATGGGTATGCCAAACACCTCTGCGCACATTGTACACCAGGCCAGGGCGCATGTCCGTTGCGTAGATACGTGTAACTCCTTCAGTGCCTTCGCCGGTAAAGAGCAGGCAACGTCCCTGCAGGAGCACAAAAACCTCATCGGTCTCGTTGTGGCGTTGCATCCTGTCCAGGGTTTGCACCTGCAATTCGCTGCTGTAGTTGAGCAGGGCAACCCGCCACGTGCCATAATCCACCAGCGCCTTGTAACCCTCTGCCTGGTGGCTGCGGACGATCAGCAGGTGCTCGGGGGCGGTGTTGCTTTTTTGAACATCCATAGTTGCTGCGCAGGAACTGCCTGGCTAAAGAATCTGCTGAAGAAAGAGGCGGATACGCGGATTGTCGGAGTTGGTGAAAAAGGTTTTTGGAGGCTGGTCGGCAATGATCCGGCCTTGATCCATAAAGAGGATACGATCGGCCACTTCACGAGCAAAGCCCATTTCATGGGTGACCACCACCATGGTCATGCCTTCTTTGGCGAGGGTGATCATGACTTCGAGTACTTCGTTGATCATCTCCGGATCCAGGGCCGAGGTCGGTTCGTCAAAGAGCATGATCCCGGGTTCCATGGCCAGGGCACGGGCAATAGCCACCCGTTGCTGTTGACCACCGGAAAGCTGCGCAGGATAGTGGTTACTGCGTTCGCTCAAGCCCACCTTGGCCAAGAGGGCCAGGGCCTTTTCCTGGGCCAGGGCGGGTGAGAGTTTTTTTAACTTGAGGGGTGCCAGGGTGAGGTTTTCCAGGGCTGTCTTGTGACGGAACAGGTTGAAGTTTTGGAAAACCATACCCACACCCATGCGGATGGTGTTGATATCCTCTGCAGGATCGTACAGGTCGTGGCCATCAATGCGGATGGATCCGCTGTCAATGGTTTCCAGGCGGTTGATGCTGCGCAGCAGGGTAGACTTGCCCGAGCCAGAGGGGCCGATGATGACGATTTTTTCGCCGGTGTGGATATCCAGGTTGATATCGGACAGCGCCCGATAGTCACCAAAGGACTTGTTGACCGCGCGCAGTCGAATGATGGGATCAGCGCCGTTCATAGTGGCCCAGCCGGTGTTCCATGATGCTGATACCTTTTGAAAGGATCAGTGTGATAAGTAGATAGACCAGGGCAATGATGGTGTAGGTCTCGAAGTAGTTGAAACTCTCCGAGGCGTATTCACGGCCACGGCGGAGAATGTCGGAAACCGCCAGGATGGAAACCAGGGAGGTGTCTTTCAGTAGGGCGATGAATTCGTTGCCCACTGGCGGCAGGATGGTGCGCCAGGCCTGGGGCAGGATGATGTACCTCATGGTCTGGCTGTGGTTAAAACCTAGTGAGTGAGAGGCCTCGGCCTGGCCGCGATCAATGGAATTGATGCCGGCACGGAAGACCTCGCCCATGTAGGCGCCGTAGCAGAAGGCCATGGCAATGATGGCCGCGACAATGTCCGGCACCCGTACAATCCGGCCCAGGGCGAAGTAGATGTAAAAAAGCTGGACCAGCAACGGGATACCGCGCACCACCTCCACGTAGAGCGAGGCGATCAAGTTGATGCAACGGTTGCGAGAAATACGACCCAGGCCGGTGAGCAAGCCGATGGCAATGGCCAGTACAATGGAGGAGATGGTCACCTGAAAGGTGATGAGTATGCCATCGGGGATGAAGCGGATAATGGCAAGATATGGATCTGGTTTGTACAGCGGTAGCAGGACAAGCAGGGTCAGGGCGCCGATAAAGGCGATCCACCAGGCAGAGACCAGCCCCCGGTCTCCGCGGTGGGGAATGGCCGCGCCATCCCCCACATGGATTTGGGTGCCGTATCGTTCGGGCTCAGTCATGATACGGTACGGAAAAAGAGAGCAAAAACGATGAACTGACCAGCGTGCAGGAGTGGGCCACTGTTATTGACCGATCCACTTCTGCTGTAACTCCTTGTCAATTCCCTTGGCCTTGACCGCAGCCAAACCTTGATTGATAAGGGCCAGCACCTCGTCGTTGCCCTTGTTGACTGCAAATCCGTACTGTTCCGCTGTATCGCCCTCGATAATTTGTACGATTTTCAGGGTATCCCGGTAGCGTTTTAGGGCATAATCCGCGGCAACAGGGTCATCGCAGATTACTGCCGCCAGCCTGCCAACGTTCAGATCTTCCATGGCAAGACCGATTTCGTCGTAGGATTTTGCCTCCAGATCCTTTGCTGCCTTGATGGTGAAGTAACCGGTGGTACCGATTTGGCCGCCTACTTTCTGCCCTTTCAAGTCTGCCAGATTGGTGATGCTGGAATCCTTGCGCACAATCAGCGCTTGGCGCACCGTGTAATACGGTTCGCTGAAATCCATGCTTTTTTTGCGGGTTTCGGTGATGGAAACCGATGAGGCAATAGCGTCATATTTCCCGGCAGCAAGACCTGCGAAGATGCCATCCCAGGCAGTGTTTTTAATCTCTACCTTGAATCCGCCTTCCTTGGCAATGGCGCGCACCATGTCGATGGCATAGCCCACCAGGTTTTTTTGGTCATCCACAAATTCCATGGGTGGCCAGGTGGCGTCCGAGGCAAAAACAATGGTTCGTTCATTGGCAGCTGCAGGCTGACACACCATGAACAGGCTGATGAAAAGACACAGAACCAAGGTGTTCCATCTGGTATACATAAAGTATTCCCTCCTGAAATAAGATGCATTTTAGCTTCTCTACCATTGACATCAGGAACCGTGCAAGAAAAAATCAGTGAAATGTACTGAAGTGCGGCGTTTGCACATGGCCAGGCGCGCTGCTTTCCCTTGACCTTTCCCCGGTGGGAACGCTATATAGATACGGCGTGATCACTTTCACATATTTGCGAGGTCTTTTCATGACGAGAATTTCTAAAATCTTCCTGTTGAGCATGCTTGTTTGTTCCCTGTTCATGGTTGGGTGCAAATCCAAACAGGTGTCACCCTATACGTCGACCGGTACCAACCGACCCGAAGGCAGCCTGCCGGGTGGCTTCCAAGAGGGGCAGATCACCGAAGAGATGCGGCCGGGTTATGACAGTGAATACGGTCCAACCACCGAAGGCTTGGATGCCACGGGCACTGCAGGTACTGGTAGTCTCTTTTCCAATGCGGATGCGCAAAGCGATGCCTATAAGCGGGAGCATGGTCGGTCCTCTCCCGAGATGAAGCCCATCTATTTTGATTTTGACCAGTCCGTGGTCCGGGCGGATCAAATTCCCAGCATGGAGCATAATGGCGCGTATCTCCAGAACAACCCCCGTCGCAATGTGGTTATTGAAGGTAATACCGATCACCGGGGCACCAATGAGTACAATCTAGCCTTGGGTGAGCGGCGTGCGTTCAGTGCCAGGAACTATCTGGTGGAGTTGGGCGTGGCCGAGAGTCGAATCCGCACCATCAGCTATGGCGAGGAGCGGCCGCTGTTCACCGGTCAAAATGAAAGCGACTATGCCTACAATCGCCGGGCGGATTTTGTCTTGGAATAGTGCGGCGATGTCTTCATAGATCTGGTCCTTTTGGGTAGGTCACCTGCTGTTGAGGTTGTTCGCATCAGTGGAGGAAATAAAAAAACGGCGTGTCAGGGATGCTTCCTGATACGCCGTTTTTTATCGCTTCTGCGTACTGCTGCAGGTGGCGGAGACTGTGGCGGTAAGAGCGGAAAATATCTTAAGAGTCGACCTGCATATTCGACCTGCATATTCGACCTGTATATAACAGCACGTTGCTACTCTGTAGCCTTGCATCCACAGCTCGGGGTGGCCGGGGGTAAGGTCTTGTTGATCCAGGCTGCGATTTCTTCCTTTGCAGGTACTCTGCCCGTGGATTTGACTACCCCGTCCACAGCTACCGCTGGCGTGGCCAAGATGCCCATGAGCATCATCTCCTTGAGGTCGCTCACTTTTTCCACGGTGATAGCACCAGCCCTGGTGCCCTGGGCAGCCACTGCTGCGTGTACGCGCTTTTCTGTTTCTGCGCAACGGGCACAGCCAGGGCCAAATACTTTAATGTGCATGTCTTCCTCCGTCCAGGTTACAGGAGCCAGGGGCCAATGGCATTGAACAGCCAGCCCACGAGGGTGAGAATCGTCCACAGATAGATGGTGAAGCTTGCCTGTAGTTTGATAGTCATGATCTGCCGGAGCATGACAAGTTCCGGTATACTGGCAACCACTGCACTCATACAAAAGGCCATGGTGGTGCCCAGGGGCAGCCCTTTGAGCAAAAGGCTTTCCATAATCGGAATAATGCCGGTGACATTGGAGTAGAGGGGGACGCCCACCAGGACAGCGGCGGGCACACTCCACCAGGCCTTGGCACTGAAGTTTTCCGCAAACCAGTTGTCTGGCACAAAACCGTGCAGGGCAGCCCCGACACCCACCCCGAGGATGACCCATTTCCAGATGCGTCTGAAGATTAAGGCCGTTTCACCGTAGGCATAAATATGGCGCTGGCGAATACTCAGCCTGGGTAGCCCTGGTGCTTGGACGTCCAGTTGGCGTTGGGGACTGTTGTGGATGGTTGCCTTGATAAAGGGCTGTAACCAGCGTTCCGCCCGGATACGGTCCATTAGCCAGCCACCCAGGGTGCCCGCCAGTATGCCTGCCAACACATAGGCGAGGGTGAACTTCCAGCCGAGCAATCCCCAGAGCAGAACCACAGCAATTTCGTTGATGAGCGGCGAGGTGATGAGAAAGGCCATGGTGATGCCCGTGGGAATGCCCGCGCTGAGGAAACCAAGGAAGAGTGGAATGCTTGAGCAGGAGCAAAATGGAGTGATTGCTCCGAAGAGCGAGCCCAGAAAATAGCCCACCCCTTTTTGCTTGTCCGCCAAAAAGGCGCGCACCCGCTCAACCGCCAGGGTGGCTCGTAGCCAGGATATGGCATAGATCAGGGCGGCGAGTAGAAGCAGGATCTTGGCAATGTCGTAGACAAAAAACTCGCTTGCTGCACCAAGCCGCGAGCCCTTGGTCAGGGCCAAGATGTCGTAGACCAGCCACTGCGCAACCTTGAGGATGTGCGTGTAGGCAAGCCACCACAGGGCGGCAAGCGCTGTCACCGCAGCAAGATAGCGGTTATTCCAGGGGCTACTGCCAAAAGAAGGGGTTTGGGGTGCTTGTGATGTGCAACAATCCGGGGGCATTGTTTTCCTGAACCGTGTACTGGCTGTATTTTTTTGAAAAGCAGGTGAACTGAGTACTTGTAAATAGAGCTCTACAGAGAGGCGATGGTATTCAGCAGATCTTGGAGCCGGGCTGCTTCGATGTCGGGCTCTGGTGCCAACTCCTTTGCCAGGGTGCCAATGCATTGGTGCAGGACTGCAAAGGTTTTCGAGAAGGCGGCTTGTATGGTAGCTTCATTCCCCTGAACCTTGGCCGGATCGGGCATACCCCAGTGACTGCGTACAACGCTGCCGAAATACAGCGGGCAGGACTCGGCTGCTGCGCTGGCGCACAGGGTGATCACCGCATCCGGCTTCTGCGGTAGGTCGTGCCATGATTTGCTGGCCAGCCCTTCTGTGGGAAGTCCGGCCTTTTGAAGAACAGTCAGGGCGCGGGAATGGACGAAACCTGTGGGCTGGCTGCCGGCGCTTTGTCCGGTCACACCAGGTGGAGCCATGGACTGCAACAGGGCTTCCGCGATAATGGAGCGACAGGAATTGCCTGTACACAGAAAGAGGATATTCATGGCAGCTGCTATTTTTGGGCGGCAATGGACAGGCTGATCACGTAGTCGGCCAGTTCTCTGCCTGGTGGCAGGGCCTGTGCTATTGTCGCATACAGTGAATTGTTCCAGCTCTGCATGTGGCGCACATAATCCGGCTTGGGAGTGAGTTCAATGGAGCTGAATCCTGCCTGTTCAAGGAGGGTTTTTGTTTCCTCAACCAGCAGGGCGCCGGCAACGCAACCCACCAGTGCTTTAGCCATATTGCGGATGCCGTTGGGGAGTGGTTTGAGCAGGGCCAGATCCGACACAGCCACTGTGCCGCCCGGTTTCAGCACCCGGAAAATTTCCTTCCACACCTGTGTCTTGTCTGGTGAAAGGTTGATGACACAGTTGGAGAGCACCACATCAATGCTGGTGTCGGCCACTGGCAGGTGTTCTATTTCTCCCAGGAGAAATTCCACGTTGTCAAGCCCGCTGTGCTCTTGGTAGCGTTTGATATTGTTGCGGGCCTTGCTCAACATTTCCGGCGTCATGTCCACACCAATCACCCGGCCGTTCTTGCCAACCTGTACCCCGGCCTGAAAAACATCAAAACCACCGCCACTACCCAGATCGAGCACAGTTTGTCCTTCTTGCAGCGCAGCCATGGCAATGGGGTTGCCGCAGGAAAGGCCCATGTTGGCGCCGTCGGGCACCAGGGCAAGGTTGCTGGCATCATAGCCCACAGAAAGTGCCAGGCGTTGTGGATCTACCTGGCAGCCAGTGCTGCAGCATGACGACTGCAGCCCGGTAGCAATGGCTGCGTAGCTACTGCGCACAGTCTCCCGCAGTGTCTCTTGATCTGTGCTCTGCTTGTTTTGTTCCACTGTTCGCTCTCCGTGTGCACGTTGATATGATAGTTCAAGAACTATTGATATGTCAATTTAAAAAAATACCCTCAGCCTTCATCTGTTGGATCACACTGGGGTAAGATCGCTTGGGAAACAGCACTGGCTGCACGGTACCTGCGGCACTGTTCGGGATTACTGGCACAACATTCCGAGGTGAGATAGGCTACGATATCCAGCATAAGGGGAATGTTTGCCCTGTAGCGCAAGAACCTGCCCTCCTTTTCCACTGAAACCAGGTCAGCGTGCAACAGGGTCTTGAGGTGGAAGGAAAGATTGGTATTCGTGACTTCGAGGATTTGGGCGATTTCACCCGCCACCAGGCCTTCGGGCGCATGCTTGACCAACAGGCGGAACAGGTCCAGTCGTACTTCTGCAGACAGAGCCATGAAGATGTTGGTCGCCTCTTTTGTTTCCATATGGCTATGGTTCAAATTTTATTGAAATGTATCAAGGGGAAAATATTTGTGCAGCCAGTTTTTTGACTGGGCATGTCATATTCTATACAGGGAAGGGGAAGCAGCGCTGTACAGACCGAGGAACGCTCGCGAGCACCGGCACTTACGCGTTGTATTTTGGGAAATAGGGCAAGAAAAAAAGCGGGATGGAGCCCATCCCGCTTTCCTGCTTTACCTCGTACACTCGCCAAATTGTACCAGGTTAGGCTTACACGGAAAAAACAACCTTACTTGCCCATATTGGCCAATGCGAATTCCCAGTTAATCAGTTTGTCGATCACCGCTTTAACGTAATCGGGACGCAGGTTTTGGTAGTCGAGGTAGTAGGCGTGCTCCCACACATCAATGGTGAGCAGTGGTTTGGCGTCTGTGGTCAGCGGTGTTTCGGCGTTGCCCGTTTTGGTAACCTCCAGCTTATCGCCCTTGAGCACCAGCCAGGCCCAGCCGCTGCCGAACTGCGAGGTGGCGGCCGCAGTCAGCTCCTTGATGCAGGTTTCCACATCGCCAAAGGAGTCCTGCATTTTCTTCTTCAACTCATCCGGCGGGGTGCCGCCGCCCTTGGGTTTCATGCTCTGCCAGTAGAAGGTGTGGTTCCATACCTGGGCGGCATTGTTGAAAATACCGCTGTGTTCCTGCTTGCCGGCAGTGGCGGTGATGATTTTCTCCAGGGGCTGGCCTGCGAACTCGCCGCCGGCAATCAGCTTGTTGAGATTGGTGACATAGCCCTGATGGTGCTTGCCATAGTGGAAACCAATGGTCTTTGCCGAAATGACCGGTTCCAGGGCATTGTCGGCATAGGGCAGGGCGGGTAGAGTAAAGGCTCCGTTGCCTGCGCTGACGGAGCCGGGAAATCCGCCAAAGGCAGCAGTGGCAGCCAAGGCTGAAGATGCCGCCAGAAAGGTGCGGCGGTCGATTCCGGTTCTTGTGGGTCCATTACCGTTACTGTGCATGGGGCCTCCTCGTATGGATGTTGATGGGTCTGGCTGATGCTTCCCAATTGTTCAGGGAAGAAGCCTATGTAGACCTTACAGCCAGTGGAGGGATCGGTCAAGCATTGCCGGGACACCACCTCGCTCAATGGGGGAAAACCCGAAGACCTCCCGCCAAACCGTATCGTTTTCCATGCAGAAATACAGGCAGGTGCTGGGCGCAACATGGCACTTGAGCTCGCGGACGATGAAGCGATACATGGCGACCCGTTCGCTTCTGAAGTAGCGACGCTTGCCATCGAGCCCGTCGATAAACGGTTGATAGAAGAAACGGGAGAAGGGAAAGCGCGCAGCTGCAATTTGTTTCAGACTCGGGAGATAGCGCAGGGCGCCCAGGCTGATCCAGGCGATGGCCTCGGCAGGAACAGTGGCAAAGAGCTGCCGGATGGTGTTTTGATAGCCTTCCTGCCAGCCAGGGTGCAAGATAATGGGATCAAAATGAAAGGCCAGGCGATATCCCCACGAGGCGCAGTGGCGTGCAGCATTAAGCCGCTGTGCCAGCGTGGCTGTGCGTAGCTCTTCCTGGTGCATGATGGCCGGACTGTTGAGTGACCAGGCCACAATGGTGCGACCGCAGTGGTCAAGATGTTGCAGGTTGGCAATATTGGCACTTTTTGTTTTCAGTTCCAGCACGGCGTTGGCCTGCTGGCCGATAAAGGGCACCAGTTTACTGCTGAAATGGGTGAGTCGGTCCAGGGCAAGGCTGTCGGTGAATTCACCAGTACCAATGCGGAAGAGTTGTTCCGACCGGGCAGCGAGTTTGCTGGCCAGTTCGCTGAACAGGTCTTCCACATTGACAAAGAAACTGAGCCAGGGATTGTTGAGATACGACTGGAGGATGCAATAAACACAGTCCATGGGGCAATTCATGCCGATATTGAGTACCTGATAGTCGCAACAACGGTATTCCTTGGTGCCGGGACAGGGTTTGAAAAAGGCGCCCCGGTTGGCGCAAAGCACAAGATGCCGTTTGCCTGCGCTCAGATTGGCAGGATACACGCCGGCAATATCAGGGCAGTCCCGCTCGCCGATAATTTGCACCGGCAGGCCGCTGCGGGCGATGATCTCCTGGGTATAGGGTAAATGCAGGCAGTCGCTGGCCACGTGCAGCTGGCGGATGATGGCCGCTGGATCGGCGGCAAGGTGCAGGCTGTTCATGCTGAGTCATTCATGCAGACAGGTGTGCTGGACGAGGCAATTGACACTGTGCCTGATACTGTGCGGCCAAATCGAGGTACTTGTTGCCTTCATCGTGTCTGCCGTGCTTGCTGCAGCCCCGGCCATATAGGATACATTTATGAGCCAGTTCCCGGCGGGCAGCTGCATCTTGGGCGGGATTGAGGCTTTTAGAGTCGACAAGCTTTTTCAGGGAACTGATGCGGTATTGGTCCATACCCATGCGGTGGATGGCGGAGAGTTGATCTGACCTGCCACCGTCCTTAACGGTGAGTGCTGTCGGCACCAGCAGGAAGGATTCTTGTCGGGCAAGGCGTAGCCACAGGTCGTAGTCCTCGCAGCACGGCAGGCTTTCATCAAAGCCGCCGTAGCGTTGGAAGAGCTCTCGCTTGGCCATGACCGTTGACATCCCCACCACACAAAACCCCAGGCTGCGCACAAAGATATCGCCGTCCGGCGGGTCGTGCTTTTTTTTCTGGTTGACCCGCTGGCCACGTCGATACCAGATTTCCCGAGTGTGGGCAATGGGATACTGCGGCTGGCACTGCAGGGCAGTACGCTGTTGCATCAGCTTGTGCGGCAACCACCAGTCATCGTCGTCAAGAAAGGCAACATAGTCTCCCTGGGCCAGTTCAAGGCCGGCATTGCGTGCTGCGGCTGCTCCCCGGTTTTTTTGGTAAATAATGTGCAGAGGCAGGGGGGACTGGCGCTTTATCTGCTTGAGTAGCGCTGCGGTGCCATCTTGAGAGCCGTCATCCACCACAATCAGCTCATCGCAGGGCATGCTCTGGGCAAAGACCGAATGAAGGGCCCGCGTAAGCAGATGTGCCCGGTTGAAGGTGGGAATGATGACCGACAACATCGTTTTGTATCGCCTCAGTCAATCTGGTTGTGACAGGTTATTATGATTTTCTGCTGACGTTTAGGCCGAGACATGCTATATAAAATCATTTTATCCATATATGATTCGCTCCTGCGGCCCAGCAAGAATTGTCCGCACCATCGTCTGTTGTCACGATACCAGCCAGCATGTTCACCGATATCCTCATCAACGCCACTACCTATGAGAACCGTATTGCCCTGATGGAGAACGGTTCCTTGCGGGAGTTTTATCTTGACCGGCCGGCGCAGAAGGGGCTGATCGGCAATATCTACCTGGGCCGAGTTGTGCGGGTTTTGCCGGGCATTGACGCGGCCTTTATCGATATCGGGCTTGAGCGCACCGGTTTTTTGTATGTGGACGAGGCAGTATATGCCCTGGCCGACAGTTACCGGCACCTTCATTCCGACCAGCAAAAAGAGCTGGGCCTGCCCGGAGTGTTTCCCCACGGCCTCACCATAGACAAGATCGTACGCGAAGGACAAGAAATTTTAGTACAGATCGCCAAAGAACCCATTGGCTCCAAGGGCGCGCGTTTGACCTGCAATATTACGCTACCCTGCCGTAATCTTGTCTACATGCCCCTCACCGACCACATCGGCATCTCCCGCAAGATCGAAGACGAGACTATCCGCCAGCAACTGCGCGACCGCATCGAAGAGTTGCGGCCGCCGGGTGCAGGCTTCATCATGCGCACCGTGGCGGAGAACACCTGCAATGAGGAACTGGAAGCAGATATGGAGTTTCTCCTGCTGCTTTGGGATGATATCCTGGCCAAATCGAAAAAATCCACAGCACCTGAACGAATCTACAAGGATCTAGACATCATCCTCCGCACAGTGCGCGACTTTTTCACCGATGACATCAACGAGGTGGTCACCGACAACTGCGATGTGTACGAGCAACTGTTGTCTTATGCCAAAAGCTTCATCCCGCACCTGGAAAATAAAATCAGTTATTATGACGATGATCTGCCCCTTTTTGAGCGCTATGGTATCGAGGCAGACATCAACAGCGCGCTCGACAAGAAGGTATGGCTGCGTTCCGGTGGCTATATCATCATCGAACCCACCGAGGCGCTCACGGTCATTGATGTCAATACCGGGCGCTATGTGCATGCCAGCGACTTGGCTGCCACCATCTTCCGCACCAACATGGAGGCTGTGCAGGAGATCGCCCGACAACTGCGTTTACGCAACATTGGCGGTATCATTATCATAGATTTCATTGACATGGAGAGCGAGGAAGAGCGACAGGAACTGAGTCGGGCCTTTGAAGAGGCCATGAGCGATGACAAAAGCAAGATCAATATCCTCAAACTATCGGAATTCGGTCTGGTGCAGATGACCCGCAAGCGGCTGTCCGAGAGCATAACCCAGATGATGTGCGAACCTTGCTGCTACTGCGGTGGCGATGGGCTGATCAAGTCCCGCAGAACCATTTCGCATGAGATCTTCCGCAAGATCAGCCGGGATGCCCGCAAGATCGGCGGTTCCCATGTCACCATCAAGGTGAATCCAACCATTGCCGACATGCTTCTGCACGAAGAAACCCACAGCATCAAGCACTTGGAATGCGAGACCGGTAAACGTTTTACCATCGTCCCGGTGCCGGAACTACATGTCAAACGCTACGACATCATCTGGAATCAATAAGCTTTTGCAAGCTTTTTCGTAAACCAATACCAGCAGGTTTTTTTATGGCACGGAACCGGCGTTTAGGCAGATCCTCCGGTGGAGGTTTTTTGCGCGCAGTTTTTTTTCTGATCCTCTCCCTGGCCGGGATGGCGGCATTGGCCACGGCCTATTTTGTCTTTGAATTCGAACGACCAAGCCTGAGCCTGGGCAAAGAGGTACAGACCCTTGGTGCCAGCGTGGATATGCCGTTGAGTGCACAAGACAAGAAAAGCGGACTGCGCCTGATCAACATCACCTTGATCCAGGGAGAAAAAAGCGAGGTAGTTTTTGAAAAGCAGTTTCCCCGTCAGGGTTGGTTCAATAATGCCGGGCCCAAGGAGTTCAACGAAAAGGTGACCATCAAGGCAAAGGAGGCCGGCTTTGCGGAGGGAGCAGCCAAGCTGGTCATTACCCTGCGCGATCAATCGCTCATGGGTTTTTTGCGTGGCAACAAGACGGTGCAGACCATGGCGGTCACCATCGACACCACCCCGCCTACGCTGAGCATTGTTGATCCCAGGCGTTATATTCAGCCAGGCGGTAGCGCGGTCATTGCGTATACAGTTTCAGAAGCACCCGCTCGCCATGGCGTGCAGATTGGCGAAACCTTTTTTCCCGGTTTTCCGGGCACAAAAGAAGGCCTCTACTTGGCCTATTTTGCCCTGCCCTGGGATGCCAAGGAAACCGGATCCACAGCCGTGGTTGCCTACGACGCTGCAGGCAATGAGGCCAAGGCCGGATTCAGCGCTGTTTTGAGACCGGTGCGCGAGAAGCGTGACACCATTACCTTGAGCGACAACTTCCTGCAGCAGAAGATGCCCGAATTCAAACACCACTACCCGGAAATGGAGGGTGATCTGTTGACCCAGTATCTTTATGTCAACGATACTGTCCGCCAGCGCAACGCAGAGAAGATTGCGGCCATTTGCGCCACTCCTGTGGCCGAGCAGTTGTGGAGCGACCGATTTCTGCGCATGCCCGGCGCAAACAGGGCTGGTTTTGCCGACCAGCGCACCTATTTGTATCAGGGCAAGGCAGTGGACAAGCAAACCCATCTCGGCGTGGATATCGCTTCCACTGCCCAGGCGGAGGTGAGGGCTGCCAACCGAGGCAAGGTGGTTTTTGCAGAATATCTGGGTATTTATGGTAATGTCGTCATCCTTGATCATGGCCAGGGGCTCTTCAGCCTCTACTCTCACCTGAACAGCATCGAGGCCAGTATGGGCGCACTGGTGGACAAAAATCAGGCCATTGGCCGCACCGGCACCAGCGGTATGGCTGGAGGAGATCACCTCCACTTCTCCATGCTGGTTCATGGTATTTTTGTTACCCCCATCGAATGGTGGGATCAGCGCTGGATCGATGTCAACATCAAGGCAGCCGTGAATGGATAAATCCCGCTGTTGGCCGGATATGGTGTCGCAGTTGAGACGTCCTCCCTTTCTGCTCTACAGCTATATCGCTGCAGAAATGCTGGCACCTTTTTTTGCCAGCTTTGTCATCCTCTATGGGATCTTCTTTCTGATGCAGCTCATTCCCCTGCTGGAGGTTGTGCTAGCTCTGCGCATCGGACTGGCTGATTTCATTCGCATAACCTCCTATCTCTTCCCCCACATGCTGCTCTATATCATTCCCATGGCCAGTATGACCGGAGTGATTATTGGTTTTTCCCGGTTGGCCAACGACCGGGAAATCCTTGCCTTCAAGGCCTGTGGGGTCAGCCTCAGGCAGATGCTGCCACCGGTTTTGGTCATCACTGCGGTGATAGCCGTTGTTACCGGCTATTTTTCCGTACGCCTCATCCCCTTGGGTGAGGTGGGCATGAAGCAGCTTATGTTCCAACTGGCCAAGGAAAAGATCGACAAGGGACTCAAGGAAAAGGAGTTCACCGAGGCCCTGGGCGACCTGGTGGTGTATGTGGATGAAATTGATGACGACCAGGAATGGCGCGGAGTGTATGTCTCGGATATGCGGGGTCGCTTGCAACCGCTGATCACCATGGCCAAGTCTGGCCGGCTGAGTTCTGATGTCGAACGGATGCAGGTGGTGGTGGAGTTGGAGGATGGCACCCTGCACAATGTCGATGACCTGGATAACCAGGTGCTCCGCTTCAAGCGCTATCAGTTGCAGATTCCCCTGCGGCCGCCTGGTGGTGAAGATTTGGACAAACTCAGCCGAGGCTCCATGACCCAAACCCAGCTGTTGGAAGCGGCCCGGGAAGCTGGGCCCAACAGCAAGGAAGGTCTGAGTTATCGATCCGAATACCACCACCGCTTGATCATGCCGGTGGGCTGTTTCATCCTGAGCCTGATTGGCTTGCCATTGGCCCTGCAGGCTGGTCCCGGGATGCGGGCTGTGGGTGTGCCACTGGGACTGCTTGTTTTTGTCAGTTACTATATTGCCTTCACCATTACCCGGGTCTTAAGCGAAGAAGGTACATTGCCCCTGCTTTTGGGCATGTGGCTGCCCAACATTCTCTTTTTGCTTTTTGGCATGTACTTTTTGTGGCGAGTTGACCAGGAACGACCACTTTTGCCGGAACAGGTGCATGCTGCCTTGCTCGTTCGTTATGAACGGTATGTCCGCCCGCTGCTCCGCAGGTTGAGAAAGAGGACAGGCGCACTTCTGTTCAAGTTGCTGGGTCGGCGGGCAGGCAGTGTGGGCGGAATGGCAACCGGAGAGGGACTGCTTATCCATGCTAATGTGCATACACGCACCTTCCATTTGCCGGAATGTGCGCAGTACAACTCGCCCCAATGCCGCATTGAGTTCAAGGATGTTAAGGTTGCACAGCAGGCGGGTTTTCATCCCTGCGGTTTCTGCGCCACCCTGCTGGATCAGGATAGACAATGAACCACCTGTTCAGACTGACTGTTTCTCTGCTGCTCTTTTTTTCATTGGCCGTAGTATTGCTTGGGAGCAGATGGCGCAGGGCCTGCTTTTCCTTTCGGCCTGGATGTTGGTAGCTGCGCTCTGCCTGCAACTGACCAGTGCTGCACAGCTGCGCTGCGCTGGAGTTTGGTCATGCGCAGCTTAGGGATTCCAGCAGGTTTTTTCTATCTGGCCATCCTGTACGGGCTGGCTGGTTTCCTTGTTTTCAACGCAAGGGCCTTTGGGCTGTGCTGGGTAGACTTTCTAGACGCTTCCAACAGGCCAATGCCACGCCTGTTCTTTTTTTGGAACAGCTCGGCCTTACCCTGTTGACCCACCTGCTGGCCATACTTGCCTTTTATGTTTTGGCCACGGGCCTGGGACTGCGCTATCCCTTTTCGGTCTGCCTGATCCTGGTGCCCTCTGCGCTCTTGTTGACGACCTTGCCATCTCCCTGGCAGGCTGGGGGGTGCGTGAAGGGGCGCTCGTGGGATTGTTTGTTTTGATAGAAGTGGCCAAGGCTTCAGTGCTCACCTGTTCTCTGCTCTACGGCATCAACAATCTGATGGCATCCCTGCCAGGGTTGGTTGTGTATTTGCGCCAGCGTGTCAGGGTATGAATACAGAGATGCCTAATGTGTACATGGTGCGGTCATGCACATTGACACCATGCGGCGAATAGACCTCTGGGCAGGTATTCCACTCACCTTTTTGCTGACCCTGGTGCTCAGGGTGGTCGAGCTGCTCAGCCCCACACAAAAGAGGCAGCCGCCCAGGCGGGTCTTGTGTGTGGAACTCTCAGAGATGGGTTCCACCATCTGGCCGATCCAGCCATGCGCAAACTGCGCCGTGAACTCGGCTGCGAGCTGTACTTTGCCATCTTTGCCAGTAACCGGGCCAGCCTGGATCTATGGCAGACGATTCCCGTGGCCAACATCTACACCCTGCGGGCAGACAACCTGTGGTTATTGGCCACCGATACCCTGAAGTTTTTACTGTGGACAGGAAAAACCGCATTGATACGGTGCTGGATCTTGAGTTGTTTTTCCGCTTTATTGCCCTGCCCAACCCGGCTGGTTTTTACCGCTTCCACAATGAGGGTCTCTACCGGGGGAAATGCTGACCCACCGGGCCTGCTACAATCCCCATATCCATATTACCAAGAATTTCATTGCGTTGGCCAATACACTTATGGTGGAGCAGGAGGAATTGCCCTATTCCAAACGTATATTGGCGATGAGGAAATCGTACTGCCCTGTGTCAGTGCTACCAATCACAGCAAGACCTCCTGTACTGACAATGCCTGCCTTAAGGCCATAAGCGTGGACCAGGTCTTCACCGCAGTACAGCCACTCTTGCAGACTAAGCCGTAGTCATCTGCCTCCCGGATCGTTCAAAAGGTGGTTTGGGGAGTTGTGGCCCAGTTTGTCGTTGTCTTTCATCTGCCTGACCATAGAATTTAATAGTATTGCACCCCTTCAATCCAGTCTTTAGCCGCGGTGCCATGTTTTGTCTGCGATGGTTGGGGATTGGAACTGTGGAGTATGCAAAACTTGGCCTGTGGGCGCAGCTCGCCAGGGGAGGCTGAGGTTACAGAGAAGAACGGGACTGGCCCGGCAGATAACGGCGCAGAATGCGCCAGGTATGCAGGTCTGTTTGCAGCAGGTGTTGAGAGTAGAGGTGAAGGAGGTCCATGCCCTCCTGGATGCAGCGTTGTGCCGGTTGTAGCTTGCGCAGCGTGGCCAAATCACTGCGCCCGGCAAAAAGCAGCATCTTCATGGTCTGCAGTGAAAGGGTTCGCTCTTCCCTGGATATGCGTGCAGGTTGAACAGGCTGGCACTCGTGGCAGCGCAAAAACGCTCCCGCTCCTTGCTGCGGCAGACAAACGGTGCTTGTTGCCGCAAGGGCCTTGTCACAACTCTGGCAGGTACTCAGATTTGGCATATAACCGACCAACTGCAGCAACTGCAGGTGGAAGAAGAGTGGAAATTTTAAAAAACGCTCACTCAGGTTGATTTCGGTCAAGGCCCAGACGAGCAAGGTGTAGATGCGTGGGTCTGGATCCAGCTCTCTGGTGAAACGGATGGTCAACTCGGTGATGAAACTGGCGGCTAAGTATTTGAGATAGTGTTGGCGCAGATTGAGATTGGCCTGGACAAGGTCGGCGTCTACCAGAAAATGCAGACCAGATTGGCTGCGTGGTGGCCGGTAGTACATATGCAGCAGGGAAAAGTGTTCCAGTTTGTTACTGAAACGCTTTTTACTTTTTTGTGCGCCTTTGGCAATGGCGGTTATTCTTCCTGACTGTGCGCTGTACCAGGTAACCAGTTTGTCACTTTCCCCGTGGGGAATAATGCGCAAAACAAGCCCGTCCCCTGCAGAGGGGGTCATGATGCGGCTGGGGGAGCGCTAAGGTTGAGCTTGTATTGTCCGTTCCTCGGTGTTGGAAAACCAAGGGGCTGTCCATTGACCCGCAATTTGGCACTTTGTGGTTCTGCAAATTCGATGTGGATGAAGCTGTTCGCCTCCCAGTTGACCCTGCTTTCTTTGGCATAGGTCTCCCTCAAGATGGTTTCACCATCAAGTTGCAACATCACTTCCGTGTCCTTGAGAAAATGCGCTTCCAGAACAAGGGCTTTGTTGGTGACTATGGCGCTGGTCTGCGGATCAGCGGGATGATAGGCCAAGGCCGTGGATGCCGGGATGCTGCGGGCCTGTTTGACAAAGTAGGAGAGGGGATTCCAGCCGGTAAACAGGCAGAACATGCCCACCACCAGGAGGATGATCGTCAGCAGAATGAGGGCGCTGGCAGCAGGGGAAAGCCGGGTTGGTTCGGCAAATTTTTTGGGAGTCAGTGAACCGTTACCGAGAAAATGACCGAGGTTGCTTGCTGTGTGGCTGTCGCCCCGTTCCTGCAAAAAACGCTCGGCCAGTTCGCGTCCTTCTAGGCCAAGGAACTCGGCATACATGCGGATAAAACCACGGATATAGAGGTCGGCGGGCAGGCGTTCGTAGTCGGCGGTCTCTATGGCCTGCAGATTGTTTACGGAGATCTTGGTCGCCGTGACAACATCCTGAAGACTAAGGCCCCTTTCTTCCCGTGCCTGCTGTAGGATTGCGCCTGCCGGTCGGGTTGTTGTCATATCTGTTTCAGCGTCACTGTGTCGTGTGCTCATGGGTATGTTCAGGGAACAGACGATGACATGTTCCGTTTGGGGCCACGCGCCGTGTCCGTTTCTAGTTTCGTATAATGTGTCTTAAAGTATCTTGATATACGCCTTGCTGCGGAGTTCTTCCAGCCACTGCTGCAGGCGTTTTTCCATCTCTTCCTGGAGGAGTTGCTGGTGTATCTGCTCCCTTTCCAAGGCACTTGGCATGGCCATGGTCGCTTGTTCCTGCTCGGCTTGGGGGGCAGAAGCAGGGATCCGTTTGAAAAGTAGAAAATTGCCGTCCTGCTCCACCACCGGGCTTATGCCCTGGATCTCCAGATGCTCCACTGCGGCACGGATGGGGGCCGCCATATCCTGCAAACGAAAACTGCCCAGGGCCCCTCCTTCGCCAGCCGAGGGCAAATCCGAGTGAGACCGGGCCAATTCTGCAAAATCTGCTCCTGAAAGGGCTTGGCGACGTATCTGTTCTATTTTCTTCTTTGCCTGCTCCTTCGTCAAGGTTTTACCGTTTGCATCTGGTCTGTTCCAGGCTGCACCAATCTGCAGCAGATTGTACATCTGGCTGCTGCCTGGTCCGGCCAAGCTGTGGTAGCGCTCTAGAATCCGGTCTTGGGGAATCAATATCTTGGCGCGCACCACTGCGTTGATCAACTTGCTGCTGAGGATCTGATCGCGCAGTTCTTCCCGATACTGTTTTTCACTGAGTCCGATTTCTTCCAATTCCTTGAGGAATTCGTTGCGCGTAATATTTTTGCTCAGCAGAAGTTGTTGCAAGGTGCTGTCCAGTTCGGCATCAGAGACCTTCAGGTTGCGTTTGGCCGCCTCTTGCGCCACCAGTCTTTTTTCGATGAGTCGCTCAAGGATCATGCGTCTGGCCTGGCCCATGGCCTCCCGCTGTTGTTCCGCTGGGACCTGGGCTCGTACCTGATCAAAGTAGGGTTTGGCCAGCTCGTTGAC
The DNA here is from genome assembly GCA_040776885.1 of Desulfobulbus sp. Classification (GTDB taxonomy): domain Bacteria; phylum Desulfobacterota; class Desulfobulbia; order Desulfobulbales; family Desulfobulbaceae; genus Desulfobulbus. The sequence goes on from JAXGZR010000006.1 coordinate 82,798, forward strand.
TTCCGAGAGGGTGATGGTGTCGTTGTTGACGATGGCAACGTTGCGGTCAACAAGTGCGGCCAGACCGGCATGGGGCTGAAGCCCGCACAAAACCATCAACAGGCAGAGGAATTGGAGTACGGTATATTGCATGGGAATGTGTGCAATCAGAAGGATAGTAGCGGTGGCTCACTTGGAGCCACAAAATGTACCTAATCACGACACGGCCTGCAATCATTTTGAGTGGTGCATGCCACGTTCATTTGGTGCACACAGGGTCTTTGACAGGCGAAATATAAAAATTTCTTTTTTGTAAAACTTGACGGAGGCCGCATTGTCCTTATTATATCTTTTGGATTTAACTGACTAATTTAACATATATTTTAGAGAGATTCCAAGGAGAGAGTATGCAGCTCGACAAGTTTACCCTCAAGTCACAGGAGGCTATTCAAGCCGCACAAAGCTTGGCCCAAGGCAATAACAATCAGGAACTGCAGCCGGAACATCTTGTCAAAGCCATTTTGGAGCAGCCTGGTGGTGTGGTGGTGCCGGTTTTGCAGAAGATGGGACAGACGCCCAGCGTGGTTCTGGCCGAGGTCAATGCCCTGATCGCAGCCTTACCCAAGGTGAGTGGTTCTGGGGCAGGTCAAACCTATGCCTCGACAAAATTCAGGGGGATTTTGGATCAGTCCTTCAAGACCGCGGCCAATATGCAGGATGAGTATGTCAGCCAGGAGCACCTGTTCATGACCATTCTGGCGGATAATTCCCTCAAGGTGACAGCTGCGCTCAAGCGGCTGGGCATCAACAACGAAAATTTTCTCAAAGCCCTGATGACCGTGCGGGGCAGCCAGCGGGTGACTGATCCCTATCCAGAAGAAAAGTACCAGGCACTGGAAAAGTATGGCCGTAATCTGACCGATGACGCCCGTTTGGGCAAACTTGATCCGGTGATCGGCCGAGATGAGGAGATCCGACGGGTTATTCAGGTGTTATCCCGTCGTACCAAAAACAACCCGGTGCTCATCGGTGAGCCTGGCGTGGGCAAAACCGCCATTGTCGAAGGTTTGGCCCTGCGCATTGTCAACAGGGATGTGCCGAGTTCGCTGGCCAACAAGCAGGTGATCGTGCTGGATTTGGGCGCTTTGGTGGCTGGCGCCAAATACCGGGGCGAGTTTGAAGACCGGCTCAAGGCGGTGCTGAAGGAGGTGGAGAGCCGCTCCGACGAGTTGATTCTCTTCATTGATGAAATGCACACCCTGGTTGGTGCTGGTGCGGCAGAGGGTTCCATGGATGCCTCCAACATGCTCAAGCCGGCCCTAGCCCGCGGAGAGTTGCACTGCGTAGGTGCAACCACCCTAGATGAGTACCGCAAGTACATCGAAAAGGATGCTGCCTTGGAGCGGCGCTTCCAGCCGGTACTGGTGCAGGAACCGAGTGAAGAGGATACCATTGCCATTTTGCGAGGTATCAAGGAGAAGTACGAAGTGCACCATGGGGTGCGTATTCAGGATGCAGCCACGGTGGCAGCAGTGATACTGTCCAACCGTTACATTACCGATCGTTTTCTGCCGGACAAGGCCATTGACCTGATCGACGAGGCCGCTTCGCTCCTGCGCATTGAAATCGATTCCATGCCCACTGAAATTGACCAGTTGGAGCGCGACCGGGTGAAGCTTGAAATCGAGCAGGAGGCCCTACGCAAGGAAAAGGACGAAGTTTCGCGCGAGCGGCTTGAACGGGTCAAGGAGGAGTTGGCCAATCTCGACGATTCGCTCAAGGCCATGAAGGGGCAATGGACCTTGGAAAAAGACATCATCCAGTCTATTCGCGACATCAAGGCCAAGATCGACCAGGCCCATGTGGAAGAACAGCAGGCAGAGCGGGCAGGCGATTTGAGCACAGTGGCGGAAATTCGCTATGGCCGCATTGTCCAGCTACAAAAGGAGCTGGAAGAGGCCAATGCCCGTTTGAGTGAGATCCAAAAGCAGCACCAGATGCTTAAAGAAGAGGTCTCGCCCGAGGATGTTGCCACCGTGGTTGCCAAATGGACCGGTATTCCAGTGGATAAGCTGCTTGAAGGTGAAAAGGAAAAATTGGTGCGTGCCGAGGAGATGCTTGGCCAACGGGTGATCGGCCAAAAAGAGGCCATCACTGCGGTGGCCAATGCAGTGCGCCGCGCCCGGGCAGGGTTGCAGGATCCAGACCGACCTCTGGGCAGTTTTATTTTCCTGGGCCCCACCGGGGTGGGCAAAACCGAGCTGGCGCGCAGTTTGGCTGATTTTCTCTTTGATTCGGAGCATGCTATGATTCGCATCGACATGTCGGAATACATGGAGAAACATTCAGTGGCCCGTCTCATCGGGGCACCTCCGGGCTATGTTGGCTACGACGAGGGTGGCATGCTCACCGAGGCGGTGCGGCGGCGGCCCTATGCGGTTATTTTGCTGGATGAGATTGAAAAGGCGCACCCAGATGTGTTCAACGTGCTCCTGCAGGTGCTGGACGATGGCCGTATGACCGACGGTAAGGGGCGCACCGTGGATTTCAAGAACACCATCCTGATCATGACTTCCAACCTGGGCAGCCATGTGATTATGGAACTGGCGCAGATCGATCCGGAGGAAATGCACAAACAGGTGGATGAGCTGTTGCGCCGGCAGTTCAAACCCGAATTTTTGAACCGGGTGGATGAGGTCATTACCTTCCACGCCCTCAGCCGTGAGGACCTGCTCCAGATTGTCGATATCCAGGTACGCAGGATGAGCAATCGGCTGGCAGAGCGTAAGATCAGGGTGGCCCTGACCAAGGAGGCCAAGCAGTTTCTCCTCGAGGCAGGCTATGATCCGGCCTTTGGCGCTCGACCGCTCAAGCGGGCTATTCAGCGCTACATCGAAGATCCGCTTGCCCTGGAGATTCTCGAAGGCAAATTTGAGGAAGGGGATAATATCCGCATTGATCGGGGCAGCGGTAATGCCCTGCTCTTTACCAAGCAGTGAGACGACGTATCCGTCCACCCTTGCAGAGACTGTCATGTGGTATTTTGCACCATGGCACCGGGAAATTCCGGCGCCATGGTTGCACCTGCCTGTACCTGACAGAGGCAGGCTGTGGGTTGCGGGTGTTTTTCCCTTTGAAGGGTCGCCAGGCCCTTGTCAAGCCTTCTTGCTTGCATTATCTGTGTTGTCTAAGTAAAATTTTCCTTTTTTAATATATCCAACTTTTTAACTCAGGCCCTTCCACATGGTCGTGTTCTGCACAAACAGCCATGTTGCCTGGCCCTTTCATGGCTGCATGTATCTATGGACTACCGGGAAACCCTCAATCTGCCGCAAACCAAATTCAAGATGAAGGCCAACCTTACCCAGCGGGAGCCGCAAGTACTCAAGCGCTGGGAAAAGGGGCGACTGTACGACAAGCTGCAGGCCGCGGCAGCGGATAAACCGCTCTATGTGCTCCATGACGGTCCCCCCTATGCCAACGGCAATATCCACCTGGGCACAGCTTTTAATAAAGTACTCAAGGATATCATCCTGCGCTCGCGCCGCCTGCTCGGCTACAACGCCCCCTATGTGCCTGGCTGGGACTGTCACGGCCTACCCATTGAGCACAAGGTGGATCTGGAACTGGGTGCAAAAAAGCGCAGTATTCCTCTGCTCAGCAAGCGCGCTGCCTGCCGCAGTTATGCCGAAAAATGGATTAAAATTCAGCGCGAGCAGTTCAAGCGTCTGGGAGTGCTCGGCGACTGGGACAATCCCTACCTGACCATGGCGTATGCCTACGAGGCGGTCATTGCTCAGGAATTCAATAAGTTTTTGCTTTCCGGCGCAGTGATCCGCGCCAAGAAACCGGTATACTGGTGCGCCACCTGCACCACTGCCCTGGCCGAGGCCGAGGTGGACTATGCTGATCACAGTTCGCCTTCCATCTATGTGAAATTTCCCTTTAAGGGCGATCCAGCAGAGCTCGCGCCAGAGCTTGCGGGGCACAAGGTCTCAATACTCATTTGGACGACCACACCCTGGACTCTACCCGCCAACCTGGCCATTGCCCTGCATCCAGACTTTCAATACGCTGCGGTGGCCGTGGATGGTGAGGCGCTCATCCTGGCCAGCGAACTGGTAGAATCCTGCATGCAGCTCTTTGGTAAAAAGGATTGGCGCATTGTTGCCACGCTGCCGGCCACGGCCTTTGAGGGTAAACTGTGTACACATCCCTTTATGGAGCGCGATTCCCTCTTGGTGTTGGCGGATTATGTCACCGATGATTCCGGTACCGGCTGTGTGCACACAGCACCCGGTCATGGTGCTGACGACTATCAAACCGGTCTGCGCTACGGTCTGGATATCCTCTCCCCAGTGGATGACGAGGGTCGTTTCACCAGTGATGCCGGCAAATATGCCGGTGCGCAGGTGCCAGAGGTGAACAGCGACATTGTTGCTGATTTGCACGCGAGCGGTGCCTTGGTGCAAAGTGTGCAAATTCAGCATAGTTACCCGCATTGTTGGCGCTGCAAGGAGCCGGTGATGTACCGGGCCACGCCCCAATGGTTTGTATCCATGGAAAAACAGCACCTGCGGGAAAAGGCCCTGCAGGCCATTGAACAGGTCAGCTGGACCCCGGCCTGGGGGCAACAGCGGATCTACGGTATGGTGGAGGCACGGCCCGATTGGTGTCTTTCCCGACAGCGTGCCTGGGGAGTGCCGATCACTGTGTTTACCTGCGTGCAGTGCGGTACGGTACTCAAGGATGAGGCAGTGTGTGAGCGCATCGACGAGTTCTTTAGACAGGAGGGCGCAGATGCCTGGTTCAAGCATGAGGCAGCTGATTTCATTCCCGCCGGCACCAGGTGCAGTTGCGGCGCCTCCGAATTCCGCAAGGAAAACGATATCCTGGATGTGTGGTTCGATTCCGGTACCAGCCACGCAGCAGTACTGGAAGAGCGGCCGGAACTCCGCTTTCCGGCAGACTTGTACCTGGAGGGCAGCGACCAGCATCGTGGCTGGTTCCAGTCCTCCCTGCTCACCTCAGTGGGCACCCGTGGACGCGCACCCTATACCGGCGTGCTCACCCACGGTTATGTGGTGGACGGACAGGGCAAGAAGATGTCCAAATCAGTGGGCAACGTGGTTGCCCCCCAGGAGGTGATCGACAAATACGGTGCTGAGGTGCTGCGTCTGTGGGTATCCAGCGAGAATTACCAGGACGACATCAAGGTGTCGGACGAAATCCTTAAACACGTCACCGATGCCTACCGGAAGATGCGCAATACCCTGCGTTTCTTGCTCAGCAATCTCTACGACTTTGCCCCTGAAAAAGACCGGCTTGCCTATGGGCAGCTCACTGAAATCGATCGTTGGGCACTGGCCCGGTTTGCCGAACTGACCCGTCGAGTCAGCCAGGCTTATGAACGCTACGAGTTCCACACGGTCTATCATGCGCTCTTCACCTTCTGTGGGACCACTATTTCCAGTATCTACCTGGATGTGCTGAAAGACAGGTTGTACTGTTCGGCCCCTGACAGTGTGGGCCGACGGGCAGCGCAGACCGTGATCCACTCTATTCTCGATGGTCTTTTGCGCTTGATGGCGCCTATTCTCTGTTTTACGGCCGAGGAGGCCTGGCAGCACCTCTATGGACAGGAAGAATCGGATGATTTTTCAAACTCTGTTTTCTTCGCAGAAGTGCCTGTCTTGGATGATTTTCCCCTAGATGCAGAGCTGGATGCACGCTGGCAGCGTCTGTTGACCCTGCGCAGTGCCATTACCCGTGTGCTGGAAGGTGCCCGGCGTGATAAGCTCATCGGTCTTTCCCTGGATGCCGAGGTGTTGGTGCAGGCAGGGCCTGAATGGCAGGATTTGCTAGCCAACAACAAGGATTTGCTGCAGGAGTTGTGCATTGTCTCCGCTCTGCGCCTTGTCTCTGCAGATGAAGGTGTATCCTTTGCCGAAGTCGAAGGGGTGGAAGGAGTGCGCATTGCGGTGCAGCCAGCACCTGGGGCAAAGTGCGAGCGCTGTTGGTGCATCAGCCCAAGCGTGGGCGAGCATGCTGCCCACCCAACCCTGTGCAGTCGATGTGCTGCAGTGGTGAGCGAGCTTGCCGGGTGCTGATTCCATGCCGTCCTTGCTTTTTATGATTATTTTTTTGCTCGTTCTGGCTGCGGATCAACTCAGCAAATGGTGGATCATCAGCCATTTTGCCCTGTACGAAAGCCGGGAGATCATTCCTGGTTTCTTCAATTTTACCTTTCTCACCAATAACGGGGCAGCCTTTAGTATCTTGGCAGGTCAGCCTGCTGTGTGGCGCCAGGTCTTTTTTGTGACTGTCAACGCCATTGCCCTGGTTGTTATTTGGATTGCCCAGCGCCGCTTCGGCCAAGGCTGCCGACTTTATACCACAGCCCTGGCGCTCATTGCAGGTGGGGCTGCCGGCAATATGGTTGATCGACTACGCTTTGCTTATGTAGTCGATTTTTTGGATGTATATATTGGGACCGCCCATTGGCCCGCTTTTAATATCGCCGATGCGGCCATCAATGTTGGGGTGGCGCTTTTTCTTCTCAATTCGCTGGTGTTGGAGCCCCGACGCGATAAAAAAACACGCATACACGCATCTTCTGCATAACAACCATGAAAAAAACAGCATTGATTTTTCCCGGACAGGGATCGCAGTACCTGGGTATGGGGCAAGCCTTTGTCGAGACAGATGCCGAGGCCGCATCCATCATGGATTTGGCTGAAAGTATTTCGGGCTTTCCCCTGCGCAAACTCTCCTTTGATGGTCCTTTGGACGAGTTGACCCGCGTTCTCTACCTGCAGCCGGCCCTCTGCGCTATCAATCTGATCTGCTGGCAGCAGCTGCATAAACGTCTGCCCGACTGGCAGCCCCGGTTTGTCGCGGGTCACAGCCTGGGAGAATATTCTGCCCTCTATGCGGCAGGCGTTCTTTCTTTAGAAGCGACCCTTGCCCTGGTGACCAAGCGCGGTGAATTGATGGAGCGCGAAGGCGCACGCCATCCCGGAGGTATGGTGGCAGTGTTGGGGCTGGATTTGGCTGCGGTGGAAGAGGTGCTTGCTGCCAACAAGCCTGCAGCAGGGGTGGCTGTGGTGGCTAACCACAACACGGGCCAACAGATTGTGTTGTCCGGAGATGCCGCTGGATTGGCTGCGGCAGGCGCGCTGTATAAGAAACAAGGCGCAAAAATTATTCCACTCAAGGTGAGCGTGGCCAATCACAGCCCGTTGGTGGCTGGTGCAGTGGAGGATTTTGCTGATTTCATGGCCAAGATCGATTTTCAGGCGCCCCAGGTGCCGGTGTTGTTCAATGTGAGTGCCGGTTTGGAATGGGATCCGGAACGGATTCGGGAACTTATGGCCTATCAGATCGCCTCTAAGGTGCGCTGGCTTGAGATTGTAGAAGCTATGCTGATCGATGGTGTGGAACTCTTTGTGGAACTTGGGCCTAAAAACGTGCTTACTGGTATGATCAAGAAAATTCTGCCCAAAGATTCCCAGGCGCGCTGTCTGCAGGCAGACACGCCAGAGGCGCTGGATGCGGTGGTGGCCGCAATTACTGGTGACTGATCAAAGGGAGCTGCTGCAGTTCGGATTTTCTTGACGGCAGCCCTTTTTTCCTTATCGTGCCTAGGAGTGTTCTGTGCCCAGGGTGCTGGAAAGGATGAAAACATAGGTATCCTCGGCTATGTTGAAAGCCGCATGCTGGTGCAGCAGGAAGATACGCCTGTATCATTTTTTGATACCCTTGTCATCCACACGCGCATAAAGCCGTGCACTACGTTTCAGCATCAGCGTATAGTACGCTGGAATCATTCAATAACTGGCAACAGAAAATACAGTAGTTCCGGTGTGTCGAGAACTATCCCCAACAACGGGTACTCCCAAATTAAATTCTGCGAGGTAATGATGCATATGCAAGCCTGGGTAAAACGATTGAGTCCCTTTTTCATGCTGTTGTTTTTGTTTGCTGCGGTTGATTGGAGTATGCTGGCAAGCGATGCCGATGCCCGTTCGCGTTCCGGAGGCCGTTCTTTCCGTGCACCAGCACAGAGGCAAGCTCCGCAGCAACAGGCACCGAGCCAAATGCAACAGAACCGTGGTGCGCAACAGCAGCAAGGTTCGGGTTTTGGCCGTGGCCTGATGGGCGGTTTACTGGGTGGCGCCTTGGGTGCCATGCTCTTTGGCTCCATGTTTGGCATGGGCGGTAGCGGCATGGGTTTACTGCCGCTTTTGCTTCTGGGGGTGGCGGGATTTTTTTTCTACCGTCGTTTTATTCGTAAACCAGCCGGCTCTTCCCCCACAGGTTACGGACCACCACCCAGTGCTGGTGGTGGTTTCGCTTCCTCCCAGACAGAGGTAAACTCGTACACGCCCATTCAAGATATCCCTGGACCGGATAAGGGACTGGCGGCAGTGCGTCGGACAGATCCGGGTTTTGACGAGGCACATTTTCTGGAAGTGGCTTCCGATGTTTTTTTCAAGGTGCAGGCCGGCTGGATGCGTCGTGATCTGAGTTCCTACGGACATTTGCTTGGCCAGCAACTGAGCAACGAATATGCAAATCACTTTAAGGAGATGAAAGAAAAGGGCCAGCTCAGCAAGATGGAGAGCATTGCCATCCGCAAGGTTGAGATTGTGGATGCTGGCAGCGATGGTAAGGAAGACTATATCACCGTGCTTTTTACCGCTAATCTGCTTGACTATACGGTAGACGAACACACTGGTGCCCTGATTGAGGGCAGCATGACCGAGCCGGTTAAATTTGCCGAGGAATGGACCTGGGCTCGACCGGTGGGTACTGATAACTGGCTGTTGGAGGGAATAGAGACGGTTGCAGATTGATGGTTAGTTTGCTTGTACGTAAAAAGCCGGATTTTCCTGCAGGAAAATCCGGCTTTTTTCTTGGCCATAATGGTTGACAGCTGGAAGTAAAGAACCTGCCCCTTGCAAACATACCTCGAAACATTGCAATGGTGAGAGCACCAAACGCGGGGGTATCACTAAGGCTGGCAAAAGGCACGCCCGGCGAATGCTTGTCGAGGCGGCCTGGTCTTACCGGTTTCCGGCGCGGGTCAGCCGCCGGTTGCGGGATCGGCAGGGAACCCTGCCCGAGTCGGTTTGGGAGATCGCCTGGACAGCCCAGGTTCGCCTTTGTGCCCGTTACAGGGGATTGATCGTCAGGGGGAAGCAAAGCCAGGTTGCGGTGACGGCCATTGCCCGTGAATTGTCGGGGTTTATGTGGGTGATCACCAGAACGTTTTCGCTTCCGGCATAAGCCTTGGTGCAACAGTAGAGCAACAGACCATATTTTCAGTTTTTAACGTGGCTTGTCGAGTGCCAGCAACAATGCCAAGCTGACAAGGTTCGACATTTTCTTGGCGATTTTGCAAACTATGTTCGAATGAACCTTAAAGGCAGCAGTATAGGGGAGGATCAAGATTGTGAAGGCTATATTCAACCATGATAATCAGGAGGCGAATTCTGCGTTTCATCTTTAGCAGTGAGAGGCACGTGGAACTCGCTCTGGGTATTCTGGCTGCCCGACAGAGTGTTTGTGAGCGTATTATCAAGGATTTTTTAGTTAAGCTTGAGGCTGGTTTGTGGCTGCGGGCCAGATAACTTGGTGGTACCTGGGAAGTAGTCAACGAGCTTACAACGAATCCTTTTGAGCGCTGGTCGCAGCTCTATCTTACTAAAAGGGAATGGAGAAAAGAGGATCTTTACCGGATTTCCTTAGAGATGCAGAGTATGAATGCGAAAGGGTTTGTTCTTGGAGTGTGGAATAACTGGGACAAACTTGGCCAGCGGCTGGACACTGGCCGTATTAGCACAGCGCTGCAGGGCCACCTCTGTAGCGGCAGAAGTAACGACTGGTGGCCCTACTATATACCAGCAGACCCATATCAAAACTGGGTTGATGAAAAGACCTTGAGCCGGTTTTTTGGCAATGCATGCGAAGAAACGGTTTCGGAACTTTCCGAGGGCATGCTGAAAATTGCAAGGGCCACTGAGCAGACTATTGACACGGTTCTTTGTGAGTGGCGCAGACAGCAGGAATCAAAACACTGAGCAAGGCACTTGGCAGAACACTGACAAGAAGGCAGCAGCTGGGTGTAGAACATGACGGATTTTTTCTGGTTGGTTGTTGACGCTTTCAACTTTACCTGAATCCCGCCGTGTTCCTTTACCTGTCTGCGCTTCTGTTAGTGGTGCACTTGCAATGAGAATCTACCGGAGCTGTTTTTTTGCCGTCTGCCCCCTTTGTATGGTGACAGCCATCGTCATTCCAACCATTCTGGATATGTACGGCAGGTGGGCTGACGGGACCATCAATTTCCTGGTGTCTGAGCGGACCCAGCTCCTTAAACGCATTGTTGCAAAAAAACAGACGTGAAATTCCATTCGCCCTGCAGGTTATGGTTGGCAATTGATTACCCTGCACATCTTCTATTGTTTACCTGTTGTGCCCATGGCCCAGACTGACCCGGGTTAAATGGGCGATCCAGCTTTTTTTGGTTTATCGATCTGATTTTGCACAAAAAAATGATGATAAACATAAATTGTATTGGATGGTGTTTCCCTGTGGTGGCCTTACGGTGCACCCCCCTGGGCCAACTAAGTGGTGATGAGGCCAGAAAAACACGCGCGCTTTAGGATTGCATCTCAAGAGTATTTCGGTTAAGCTTTCAAGGTGAAAGTCATTTCTTCCTGTTTCTTCAAGGGGATGGATCGCTCGATCGGCTGGCCGCGCTTAAACACCGTCCGGTTGGTCTGAAACGGTTTCTTATGTTGAGCGATTTCACCTTGGTTGTATTTTTTGTTTCACGTCTGCCGCAGTTCGACTGCCGGTCAACCTAAAACAGCATTGAAGGAGATTGAGCTTATGTCTCGGAAAATGGTCACAATTGACGGAAACCAGGCGTGCACGCATGTCGCGTATGCCACTAGTGAAGTCATTACAATTTATCCCATCACGCCGTCTTCTCCGATGGCTGCCGAGGCAGACGCCAAGGCCAATGCAAAGCAGGAAAATATCTGGGGCAGCATCCCGGTTATTTCGCAGATGCAGTCCGAGGCAGGCGTAGCCGGCTCCATCCACGGATCTCTGGGCGCAGGTGCACTGTGCACCACCTTTACTGCTTCCCAGGGTCTTTTGCTGATGATTCCCAACATGTACAAAATCGCTGGTGAGCTCACTCCCACGGTTTTTCATGTTACTGCCCGTGCCCTTGCCTGCCAGGGCCTTTCCATCTTCGGCGACCATGGTGATGTCATGGCGGCCCGCCAAACTGGGTGGGGCATGCTCTGCTCCCAGGATGTACAGGAAGCCCAGGACTTTGCCCTGATTGCCACCCAGGCATCCCTTGCCTCCAGGATTCCCTTCATCCATTTCTTCGATGGTTTCCGTACCTCCCATGAGGTGATGAAAATCGAAGAACTGACCATGGATGACATGCGGGCCATGATCGATGAAGATCTGGTAATCGCCCATCGTGAGCGCGCCCTTACCCCTGATCGCCCTTCCTTGGCTGGTACGGCGCAAAACCCGGATGTGAACTTTATTGGCCGTGAAACGGTCAACAAGTACTACAACGCGACCCCGGGTATTGTACAGGCGACCATGGACAAGTTTGCCGAGCTGACTGGCCGGCAATATCATCTTTTTGATTATATCGGTGCGCCCGATGCCACCGATGTGATCGTGATCATGGCCTCTGGCGCACTCACCGTGGCTTCCACCGTGGAGCACCTGGTTGCCCAGGGTAAGAAAGTCGGCATGGTGATTGTCCGTCTATTCCGTCCCTTTGATGGCGTGGCCATGGTCAATGCACTGCCTCCCACGGTAGAGCGCATTACAGTCATGGACCGCACCAAGGAGCCCGGCGCCATTGGTGATCCGCTGTATCTTGATGTTCGTGCAGCCGTAGCCGAAGCCGAAGAGGCCAACCCCACCATGATTGCCCCGGTCATGTTCAATGGCCGTTATGGGCTGGGCTCTGCAGAGTTTAACCCGGCCATGGTCAAGGCCATTTTCGATAACATGGCCTCCTTTGCACCCAAGAAAAAGTTTTGTGTCGGTCCCAATGACGATGTCACTTTCAGCAGCCTGAGCTACGACAAATCCTTCAACATTGAAGGTGATGATGTCTACCGCGCCATGTTTTACGGCCTTGGTTCCGACGGTACGGTTGGTGCCAACAAGAACACCATCAAGATCATCGGCGGTGAGACCGATAACTCCACCCAAGGATACTTTGTCTACGATTCAAAGAAATCTGGTTCCATGACCGTATCCCACCTGCGTTTTGGCAAGAATCAGATCGTTGCCCCGTATCTGATCAACAAGGCGAACTTCATCGCCTGCCATAACTTCGCCTTCTTGGACAGCTACGACATGCTGGCCAATTTGGATGTCGGTGGTACCTTCCTGCTCACCACCTCCTATAACAAGGACGAGATCTGGGATCACCTTCCGGCCCTGGTGCAGAAGCAGCTGATTGAGAAGAAGGCAAAGTTTTTCATCATTGATGCGGTCAAGCTGGGTATGGCCCTTGGACTGGGTGCGCGCATCAACATGATCATGCAGACTGCTTTCTTCAAAATTTCCGGCATCCTTTCCAAGGATGAAGCCATCAAAGCCATCAAAGACGCCATCCAGGAGACCTATGGTCAAAAGGGCGACAAGATCGTGCAGATGAACTACAGTGCGGTCGATGGTGCCATTGAGAACATCTATGAAGTCCAGGTGCCCAGCAAGGTAACCGGTCATCAGATGCCACCGATTGTGCCCGAGGAGGCGCCGGATTTCGTCAAGCAGGTAACTGCCAAGATGATGGAAGGCCGTGGCGAAGAGATCAAGGTTTCTGAAATGCCCGCAGATGGTCGTTGGCCGACCGCCACCACCCAATGGGAGAAACGCAACATCGCGGTGCAGGTTTCCCAGTGGCAGCCCGAAGCCTGCATTCAGTGTGGTCGCTGTTCACTGGTCTGCCCGCATGGCTGTATCCGTATGAAGGTGGCAACGCCGGAGGCTCTGAAAGAGGCTGGTGCGGATGCAACCTTTAAAACCGTAGATGCCATTGGTAAAGAGTTCAAGGATATGCAGTTCACCCTGCAGGTTTCAACCCCGGACTGCTGTGGCTGTACCCTGTGCGTGAGCATCTGCCCTGGACGTAAGAAAGATGCCGATGGCAAGAGGACTGAAGAGCGTGCTCTGGCCATGGAGATGAATACCGAGGAACTGCGCGAACGCGAAGCTCCGCACTGGCAGACTTTCCTGGCCCTGCCTGAAGTGGATGAAAAACTCATCAACATCGGCACCATTAAGGGCAGCCAGTTCAAACGGCCGTTGTTCGAATTCTCCGGAGCCTGCGCAGGTTGCGGCGAGACCCCCTACATCAAGCTGGTTACCCAGCTCTTTGGCGACCGCATGCTGGTCTCCAACGCCACCGGTTGTTCCTCCATCTACTCTGGTAACCTGCCCACCACTCCGTATGCCAAGCGTGATGATGGTCGTGGCCCGGCCTGGTCCAATTCGCTGTTTGAAGACAACGCCGAGCATGGTCTTGGCATGCGTCAGGCAGTAGACAAGCTGGGCATGCAGGCTGTTGAGCTCTTGGAGAAGGCTGTTAACGAGAAGATCGTTGACAAGAATCTGGCAGACTCCATCCTCGACGCCAAGCAGGATACCCAGGAAGAGATCGAGGCACAGCGTGGCCGGATTGACGAACTGAAGGCTGTTCTGAACAAGAGCAAGAGCGCCATTGCCAAGCGTCTTTGCCATGTGGCCGACTATCTGGTGAAGAAATCTGTCTGGATCATCGGTGGTGACGGCTGGGGTTATGACATTGGTTATGGCGGTGTGGATCATGTTCTTGCTTCAGGTATGAATGTAAACATTCTGCTCCTGGATACCGAGGTGTACTCCAACACCGGTGGTCAGATGTCCAAATCCACTCCGCGTGCAGCTGTGGCACAGTTTGCTGCTGGTGGAAAGCAGGCGCCCAAGAAGAATATGGGTATGATCTTTTCCACCTTCGGTAATGTCTACGTGGCCCGTATCTCCATTGGTGCGAATCCGCAGCAGGCAATCCGTGCTATTCAGGAAGCCGAGGCCTACGACGGACCTTCCTTGATCATTGCCTATGCACACTGCATCAACCACGGCATCAACATGGCCCTTGGTTTGGAGCAGCAGAAGAAGGCGGTTGAGTGCGGTCACTGGTCATTGTACCGCTACAACCCGGATCTGGAGAAGGAAGGCAAGAACCCAATGGTGATCGATTCTAAGGAGCCGACCATCAGCTTTGCCGACTACGCCATGAACGAAAACCGGTATCGCATGTTGAAGATGGCCAATCCTGAGCAGGCCGATGAATTGATGAGGCTGTCTCAAGAGGATGTGGACCGGAGTTGGAAGATGCTCAAGGCCTGGGCCAAGGCACTCGACGCCGAGTAACATCTGTTCATCTGTAGTATAAAAAAAGCCCTGCCGGGTCATTCCGGCGGGGTTTTTTTATTGTTTTACGTCCAAGGCCTTTTCTGTCGTATCATCTGCACTTGCCCAGCTGTTCATTGTACTCCCTGCCAGCCGTTTTTGATCAGGTGTGCTTCTTCTTCAAAACCAATGGGGCCATCCAGCATGGGCTGGTCAATAAGCGCTTCGAGACTGTCCTCATCCCTTTGGCCTGTTGCAGGTGTGTATTGTTTGGAATGGGATGGTTTTGGTTGAGGCACAACCCTCTCTTCACAGGCGACCAGTACCTCGCTCAAGGTGCGCCACTGAGCATTTTCACGGCAGGCAAGGCTAAAGTTCACCTGATGGCTCCGAGAAAAATTTGTGCTACGGAATTTGCATGGGCAGCTGCGCCGCCATGTGTGCAAGCTTTTCAAGCTGTGGAAAGGATTGGCTTAGGAGAGGGCAAGGTATGACTGTTGCGCTGGCAGCACCACTTGCCTGACGACACAGTTGTTGGCTGTGCTATAAGGGGTAAAACAACGGGAAAAGTTTCAGGATATGGGCGTCAGTTTGCCTGAGTGGCAGATACGCCCAGCCTGGTCTGCCTGCCAGAACTCCCTGGTCTGTACGTCCATGCAGGTCAGGCGGCCGTCTACTACGCAGGAGCTGCCAGTATCCAGGTAGAGGAGGGAACCAATGTCCTTGGGAAGCCGGTTGCGCATGATCTGGTGGCCAACCACCAGGGTTGTATCCATGAAGGCACAGACATCTGGCGGCCTGGCCCAGTGCAGGGTAAAGAGCCGTTGTTTGTCCAATGTTTGTTGGGGATCGTAGCCGCCGTGCACAAAAATATGTTGTCTGCTTGCCAGGGCATCCACACATGTTGTGCGCATAAAGGCGAAATCTTCGGGAGGGATGAGCTGTGCCAGTGCAGCACAGTGCTCTATGAGTGCATCTCCTGTGGAGATGTGCTTCAGCTGAAACCAGAACCTGCTTTGGTATACCTTTTTCAGACTGTTGAAGGATTTTTGTACAGCAGCACCTGCACCCTGGCAATAGGATGCGAGGGTTTCCAGGCCGCCGTTGCCCAGCCACATACGAATGTTTTCTGCAAGAAAGGCAGGCGTGCCAGGGATATTGTCATAGAGATCCGGCACTTCAGCAGCAGGGGACATGGCCAAAAGAAACATGCCCTCGTGGTTGCCCCGCAGGCACACCGTGTTGGTGTAGTTTGCGCACTGCCGCAACTCCGCCAGTACCTGGCGCGAGTCTGGTCCCCGGTCTATGTAATCGCCCAGGGTGACAAAGAGGTCCTGCCACCCGGGTTGCACTTCTGCCAGCAATGCGGCCAGGGCTGTGTGGCCACCGTGGATATCGGCGACAGCCAAAATCCGCTCATAAGGTGTTCCATCATGCACGATAACCGGTTGCATGTCTCCAGCCTTTGGTACAAACACAAAAAGCGGATGAAACAGAATGAACAATGAATGGGCCTTGACCTTACCTATCAGCTTTTTTGAGGAGTATTGGTCGTTTGCTCGCGTTCTGCCAACATACGGTCTCGCTCCGATCTGAGTTCCTCGTATTCCTGCTCGGCTCGTTTGAGGGCTTCATCTTGTTGTTGCTGCAACTGCGCCACTCTCTCCTTTATCTTTTCTTCCCGGATATGCAGGCCTGGTGCGCCAAAGAGGCTGTTAGCCAGATAGGTGAAGGAGAAGAGCATGAGGGCAACATCGTCTGTTTTGATGCGGTCTAGGGTCTCCTGATCCACCTCGTAGGTATCCAGAAAGGAGCTTTCAAAGATAAAGCTGCGGAAAGTGTCCAGGTCGGTGGTGGCCATGAAAAACATGCGCTTGGCAGCATCGCTCAGGGAGGCCTGGTGGCCAAAGGATTTGCGCCGCATCACCAGGCGCAGCCACTCCTTGTTCATTTCGTCGCGCACATCCACCCCCTGATCGGCGCGCCATTCACCGATGGTCCAGTGCTTGGGCTCCTCATGGCCCTTGCAGTGTGGTTCTTTCACCAGAAAGAAGAATTTTTCTTCGGCCTCTTCATCTTCATTGCCGCCCTCATGGAAGTCGGCCATGCCCACCGGGTAGTAGCGACAGGCGCTGGGCCGGTCGGTATAGACGGTGCAGCCCTCGGGTGTGACAAAGGGACAGGCCTGTTTCTCGCCCACGAGCTTAAGCTGCAGGCCCGGCATATCGGTTTTTTCCAGATAGGTGGGCTCGGTGTAGGTGGTGATGAATTCATCTGCGGAAAGGCCGAGTCGCCTGCGCAGCATGAGGATATCGTAGGGCGTGAGGATGATCTTGATGGTATGGCAGCAGGCGGTAAAGCAACTCACACCCGGATGGCATTCGAATTGCAACGGTGAGTGTAGATCCAGTTTTTGGGGCAATATATTGGAAGGATTGGTGTTTCCTTTTTTGGTATATACAGTATGCTGCTTTGGTTGCTCGGATTGAGCCATATCAGGCCTCGCTGGGTTGTGTGTGTTAATGCGGTGGAAGATGTTGAAATTAGGGGCATCCATCTTACCATGTGTTTTTTAGCTGTCAAATTTTATCAGGCATCTTATTCTATATCTGGATGTCGTTGCCGCGGCAAACCTGGTCACGGCCAGACAATGGCGCAGGATCAGTAGGTTACTGCGCGCAACAAACTTTGTTTTCACCTTTTGAGCGTAACAGTGTTCCCATGGATGATACAATGATGATGACCCGCTTGTTCCATTATCCCGTTGACATGAGCAAGGTCAGTACTCTGATCTACCATTTGCCCGATGGGCCTGCCTTGTCGGTTGAGATGGAGGGGAGTGATTTTTTCTTTGACCTTGACATGGAGCTCGGCGAAGTTTGCGATACCTCGGATATTGATGGGGTGCTGCATTTTTTCCCCAAGGGCAATGCCTGAGATGACAGTCTCTTTCTCCTAGGTCAACTACTTTTGGCCTTTTCCCACCCATGATGCACTCTGCCCTTCAGCCCCAGTCCCTTGTCGATACCTCCCGTGATGGCCATGTGCATACCTTTTTGTGCAAGCATGCCAACGGGAGCATGGAGGAGTATGTGCAGGCTGCCTTACGCAAGGGGCTGCGCAGCCTGACCTTTCTTGAACACATGGAGGTGAGGATACGGTATCCCCATCGCAGTTGGCTGGAGGAGACCGACTTTGACTACTATTTTGCAGAAGGCGAGCGTTTGCGCCAGATCTACCAGGGGCAAATTGAAATACGGCTTGGTGTGGAGGTGGGTTGCAATTCGGATGCAGTGGCACAGCTGCGCGAAAAGCTGCAGGCACGTCCCTGGGACAGCATTGGTTTGTCCTGCCACTTCTTTCCTCACGGCGACCAACATTTCAACCTGCTCAGCAAGCGTCCGGAAAGCCTGGGTAAGTTGGCCGCCATTGGCGCAGATACCGTGCTGAGCTGGTATTTTGCTGCACTCACCAAAGCAGTGCGTAACCTGCCGTGTACGTTGCTGTGTCATCTGGATGCAGCACTCAGACATATGCCCGGTGTACGTTTCAACCAGGAACACCGACAGCAGATCCACACCCTGCTTGCAGCGATACGCGAACAGAACATGGCCCTGGAGATCAACACCTCCGGCTTTGACTACCGCGACAATCCCTTCCCAGCTGACTGGATCATAACCGCGGCCCTGGCCTTGGGCATTCCCCTGTCTCCAGGTTCAGATGCCCACCGGCCCGAAGATGTGGGACGCTATTTCGACCGCCTTCCTGCCTATCTTGAGGCCTTGCGGCCCTAGATCCTCTATCCTTCCTGTCCTCCTCCGTACCAGCTCACCCCCATGCGGCTGATCACATTCAAACCGCCGCACAGCACCAGGGTATCTTTTTTGCCAACCGCATCAAGAAAGACCTGTACTTCGTAGGAGCGGGTGCCGGCATTGCATACCAGAATACAGTGTTTATCTGTGGGCAGCTCGTCATGGCGGTTGCGCACCTGCTCATAGGGCAGCGATATCCACCTGTCCGCACCAAAAGACTCGCTATATGGCTCGGCTTCCTTGGGATGGCGCAAATCAATCACCACCCAGTCGGGCTCGCTGTCCATGTTGTCCACCCAACGCAAAAAATGGTTGAGATGCACCCGGCGCAACCGGTTATCACACATGTTTTCTGCCACATAGGCTGCGGCGTTGATGGAGTCGATGGCCGCGGCAAAGGGCGGGGCATAGGCCATTTCCAGGGTGCCAAAATCCTCGATGGTTCCGCCTTCGGCAATCAACGCTGCTGCGGCATCCACCCGGGCAGAGATGGAGTCGTTCATGTTGCCAAAGGCCTGCAGACCAAGAATGCGTCGTGATTTCCGGTCAAAGACCAACTGCAGGATCACCACTGCCTGACCAGGAAAAAAGTGGGCCCGGTCCGAGGGCGAGGTGAGGGCATAGTCGGCATCAAAGCCTTCGAACAGGGCAGCCTCGTAGCTAATGCCAGTGGCGCCAATGCAGCGGTCAAAGGCCTTCATGATGAACGAGGTGCACACCCCCTTGAATACCGCAGGCTGGCCAGCGATATTGTCCGCGGCAATACGGCCCTGGCGGTTGGCAAGCGACCCCAAGGGCGCGTAGGTCTCCCGTCGGGTGACCAGACTGGTGGTGGCGATGCAGTCGCCAGCAGCGTAAATATTTGGATCAGAGGTCTGCAAGCGCTGGTTGACCTTGATTGCCCCCCAGGAGGTGACATCCAGCCCGGCGGCGCGGGCCAACTCGCTGCGGGGCCGCACTCCCACGGCCATGATAACCAGATCCGCTTCCAGGGTACGCATGTTGGTTTGGATGCCAGCCACTGTCCCTGCGCCATTGTCGATGATGGACAGCGCCGATTCTCCGGTAAAGACCTGGACCTGTTGTTCCTCCAGGTGGTGCTTGAGCATAGCGGCAAAGTGCGAATCCACGGCACCGGGCAAAAGCCTGGGTTCCAGTTCTACCAAGGAGGTTTCAATACCCCAGAGATCGGTCAGGGCTTCGGCCATTTCTATGCCAATGGCGCCCCCACCGATCACCACCGCCTTGCTCACTTTGCCGGCGGCAATGCGTTTGCGAATTTCGATGGCCTTGTGCAGGTCGGAAACAGTGAACACCCCATTGAGCTGTGCACCGGGAATGGGCAACTCAAAGGGTTGGGCGCCTGTGGCCAGCAGCAAGGTATCGTAGTGTATATCCTCCTCCTGCCCGGTGTCGAGGTACTCCACCCGTACTGTTTTTTGATTGCGGTCAATGGCGAGCGCCTTGGTACGGGTACGAACTTCCACCCCCTTGGCGTGTTCAAAAAAGTTTTTGTCGCGCACCATATGAAAGCTGGTGGAGCGTAACTCGCTCTCATCAGAAACATCACCACTGACATAGTAGGGGATGCCGCAACCGCCATAGGAGATCAGGCTGTCCTGATCCAGCATGAGAACATCCCAATCGGGCTGCAGACGTTTCAAACGGCAAGCTGCCTTGGGGCCAGCGGCCACTGCGCCAATGATGACTACTTTCCTGTTCATTCGCATCCTCCTCGCATTCCTCGTATATAACCGGAAACAGGCATGTTTCCCTTGGAGTGCACCAGGGCACTAGGGAGCTTCTTGTTTTGTTTATACTCCGTTTTCCTGTTTTCTGCCGGATAATTTCCTGTGCAGGTTGGGGTGGCTGTCAGTTGCAGGGCACAGGCAGTTGAAAAAGACACTGAAAATTATGCATTTCAGGATTGTCTTCTTGCTGGGCAGATGGCGTGTCTGTTTTGCGGTTTGGCCCTGCAAAGCGAGCATGGCACAAGTGGGTTTCAGCCTGGCCAGGTTGAGTGCTGCGCAGAGTACAAGCGTGCCAGAGTGCCCTGGTCACAGGCATACACAGACCACCAGAGTCCTCAAAAAGCGTTAAGGGCAGGCAGCAGGTCGGCGAGCAGGTTCAGCAGTGTTTGCACACCTTTTCCGGCAAGGGCAGGTCAATGGGATCACCGCCCCAGTTGAGCTTGGTGCGCAGGATGTTGAAGTAGCTCTTCCAGGGAGAACTCACCACCAAAAACGGACGCTCTGCCTTGTGCACCAGGAGATAGTCGTTTTCCGTAATGCGCCAGCGCAACTCGCCATCCACAATTACCTTGACCTCACCCGCAGGGGTGAGCAGGTGCGCGGTGATGCGGGTGTCGCTGCCCAAAAGCACTGGCCTGGACTCGAGCATAAAGGGACAGATAGGGGTGAGAACAATGCTGTCGAGTTCGGCATGCACCAGTGGGCCACCGGCAGAGAGGTTATAGGCGGTAGAACCGGTGGGTGTGGCAATTATGAGCCCGTCGGCCCGGTAGGTGGTGATATATTCCTTGTTTGCCCAGCAGCGCAGGCGGATCATAGCAGCAGTGCTGTCCTTGACAATGACTACTTCGTTGAGGCCACGCACTGCTTCGCTGATCTCGCCGCTGGCACCATTGATGATATAGGCCTTGAGCATGATGCGTTTTTCAATGCGGGATTCACCCGCAAGAACCATGGCCAGTGCCTGGAACATTTCGTCCACCGCGATTTCCGAGAGAAAACCGAGGTGGCCCATGTTGACCCCCACCACTGGCAGGCCGTGTTGGCTGGCACTATCGGCTATATGCAGGAGACTGCCATCTCCGCCCAGAACAATGAGCAGATCCATGGCTGGATCTATTTTGTTCTGTTCTGCGGTGGCAATGCCCTGCTGATTCAACCACTGTGCCAATTCCCTTCCCTTTTCCTCGGCCTGTGGACTGTCCGGTCGGACAATGATGCCAACAAAGCGAATGTTCATCCGCCCAATTCCCGGGCACGTTGGGTGGCCTGTTGCACCGCCTCCATGACTATGCCCCGGAACGCGCCCTGTTCCAGCGTATGGATACCGGCAATGGTAGTGCCGCCCGGAGAGGTGACCGTGCCCTTTAACACGGCAGGGTGTTCCTTGCTTTCCTGGGCGAGCTTGGCCGTGCCATATAGGGTTTGCAGGGCAAGCCGTTCCGCAGCTGATCGGGGTAGACCAGCTAGTACACCGCCATCGATGAGCGCCTCCAGAAAGGTGAATATATACCCTGGCCCGCTGCCGCTGAGGCCTGTGACCGCATCCAGTTGCTGCTCTGCAAGCTCCAGGCTCTGACCCACGGCATTAAAAATGGCCTGGGCAAGCGCGCAGTCCTCCTTTGTGGCCGAGGCTGCGGGAGTGTAGGCAGTAGCTCCTGCCAACACCAGGGCCGGGGTGTTAGGCATGGCGCGGATTAGGCGAACCTGGCCTCCGGCATATTGGCGTAGTTTGGATAAGGGGATGCCCGCCATAATGGAGATGAGCAAATGGCCACGGTCAAGATGTGGCGCATAGCTGGCCAGTGCCTGTTGGGCTATCTGCGGTTTGATGGCTGCCACAAGCACCTGACTGCTGGCGCACAGGCTTGCCTCGTCTGCAGCCGTCTGTATGCTGTAGTGACTTTGCAGGCTGGCCATGCGTTTTTTATTTGGCTCCAGTACGTGAATGTGCTCCGGAGCAAGGAGGCCGGCTGCCAAAATGCCGCGCACCAAGGCTTCTGCCATCTGGCCGCCACCGATAAAGCCCAGTGAGGTAAGGGTAGTCATGGGAGTCTAGAGGGAAACCAGCTTGGCGTATTTGCCTCACTGCTGCGCATCTGTGGCGAAAGCAGTTTTCCTGTTGCCTGCTTGGCCGCTGTAGCGTCGGGTTTGTGTATAACAGATGTGGCTGCCTATCTGGTGGATACAATGCACCATCGAAGCCTTCATCTGACTTTTATCCACGGCGTATCTTTTGAACATTCTATATAAAAAATGTGTGCAGCCTTGACCGGTCTGCCCTGCTTTCCGGGTACTGTCAGACGAATGTTTTGCATGTAAAACTGCTGCTGGGAAGCAGGCACGCTGTCACTGTTCAGAGCATTGTAGTTTATGCAGGATCAATATCTTCTTATAGGATATGTGGCAGGCAAACGCTATGAAATATTTTCCACTTCAATGCAGGCGATGGCGGAACAGCCAGGTGGCCAGAGAGAGCGTGCAGATGGCAATTATGGCCATGGGCCAGATTTCATTGACCAAAAAACGGATTTCCGTACCTTCGAGGAAAACCCGCCGTACTACAATCAAAAAATAGCGCATGGGGTTGATCACAGTGAGGTGCTGCATCCACTGCGGCATGTTGGCAATGGGCGTGGTAAAGCCCGAGAGTGTCACAGCAGGCACAATGAAGAGGATGGAGCCCAGAAGCGCCTGTTGCAGGGTGGTGGAAAAGGAGGAGATCATCAGGCCCACGCCAATGACCGAGAGCAGGTAGACCACCAATGCCGGATACAGGGTCAGCAGGCTGCCCTGCAAAGGAATTTTGAACCAGACCATGGTCAGGGCAATGATGATACTGACCTCTACCAAACCAACCAGCAAGCCGGGCACCGACTTGCCCACCATGATTTCCCAGGGTGGCAGTGGCGTGACCAGCAACTGGTCAAAGGTGCCGTCTTCCCGTTCGCGTGCCACCGACAGGGCGGTCACCACCAGGGTGACAATCATGCCCAACAGAGCGATGATTCCCGGTACAATGAACCAGCGACTTTCCAAATTAGGGTTGAACCAGGCGCGCACTGCCAGGCGGGCCGGCATGCTCTGTCCCTGTTGATGCATGAGGTCCTGGTTGAAATCCGTTACAATGGCCCGCACATAGTTGAGTGCCAGCATAGCGGTGTTGGAGTTGCGGCCATCGATCAAAACCTGCACCGGACAACTTTCTCCCCTGGCTGCTTGGCGCGAGCAGTCGCTGCTGATGCGCAGTACCATCAGGGTTTTTTGGGTATCGATCAGGGTATTGATTTCCTTTTCTGAATGAAGAAAATCCACCAGTTCAAAGGTGGGATTGCCTTGAAAGCGGCCGATCAGTTCGCGGGAAAGGGCACCTGAATCTTCATTGAAAATGGCAAGCCGTACCCGGTTCAAGTCAAAGGTGGCAGCATAGCCAAAAACAAAGAGCTGGATGATCGGCGGTACAATAATCGCCATGCGGCTGGCCTTGTCCAGAAAGATGGCCAGAAATTCCTTGAGAATCAGTGCCTTGATACGCCCAATCATGGTTTAGTCGAGCCGCTTGTCGGTTTTGATATAGGTAATGGCCAGGAAAAATATGGCCATGAGCGCAAGATACAACGAGTTGATCAGCATGATGGAGCCGACATCGCCGACCAAGAACAGGGTTTGCAGCATGGCCACATAGTAGCGGGCAGCAATGAGGCGGGTAATGCCCTGGATGATCAGCGGCATGCTGCGGATATCAAAAATAAACCCGGAGAGGAGAAAGGCGGGCAAAAAGGTGACCACCAGGGCCACCAGGGCAGCAACAAATTGACTGCGGAACAGGGTGGAGATGGCCAGGCCCATGCCCAGGGCCACTAAGAGAAAGAGCGCGGAGACCGCAAGCAGGAGCAACAGGGAGCCCCGCATGGGCACGGCAAAGAGGATACGGGCCATGACCAGGGAGATGAACAGGCCGGCCATGCCCAAAATGAAGTAGGGAATCAGTTTGCCGGCCAGGAGTTCGATCACGGAAATGCGGGTGACCAAGAGGGTTTCCATGGTGCCCCGCTCCCACTCCCTGGCAATGACCAGGGCGGTGAGCAAGGAACCGATCAAAGTCATGACCACGGCCACCACCCCTGGCACCAGGTAGTCGGTGGAGCGCACCTCGGGGTTGAACCAGATGCGCTGCTCCAGTTGCAGTGGCGGTTTCAACTGGGTACCGCTCAGTTCTGCCTGCTTATCCAGCCAACCAAACCAGATACCCTGAATGTAGCCATCCACCAAGCGGGCGGTATTGGCATCCACTCCATTGACAATCACTCCGATGGGCGGATTGGAGCGGGAAAGATAGTCGGCATCAAAGGTGCTGCGCAGCCAGACAATGCCCTGCACCTCTGCCCGCTGAAGCGCCTCTTCCGCTTCCTGCATGTTGCGCATCTGGCGCGGCTGGAAGTACGGACTGTGGTAAAAAGAGGCGGCAAAGGCATTGCTTGCGCTGCCAGGCTGCTCCACCACCAGGGCAATGGAAATGTTTTTCGCATCCAGCGACACGCCATACCCAAAGATGAAGAGCAGTACCAGGGGCAACACCAGGGCTATGGCCAGGCTGGAAGGATCGCGCATCACCTGGAGCCACTCTTTGCGAATCAGCCCGACAAGGCGCATTGATCGTCCGGGTTTCATGACCCTGCCTCCTGATGCTGTTTATTTTTGACCAGGCCGATGAAGGCATCTTCCATGCTGGCCTCTGCGTGGCCGCCATACTCGCGCTTCATGTGTTCTGGAGTCCCTTCGGCCAGAACCCGGCCTTCGGCCATGATCACCAGTCGGTCACAGTGTTCGGCCTCTTCCATAAAGTGCGTGGTGACCAGCACGGTTACACCCTGTTCAGCCACCTGGTTGATCAGCTGCCAAAATTCGCGCCGGGCCAGTGGATCGACCCCTGAGGTGGGTTCATCAAGGAAAAGCACCTCTGGCCCATGCATAAGTGCCACAGCCAGGGCCAGGCGCTGTTTGTACCCCAGAGGCAGTGCCTGGCTGGGCGTATCGGTAAAATCGTGCAAATCAAAACTGTCCAGGGCCCACTGGATACGCTTGCTGCGCTGTTTGCCGGCCAGTCCGTAGGCGCTGCTGAAAAAACGCAGGTTATGCATAACACTCAAGTTGCCGTACAAGGAAAATTTTTGCGCCATGTAGCCGATCTTGGCGCGGGCGGTCGAGGCTGCACTGCGCAGGTTGACCCCGGCAACCGTGCACAGGCCGCTGGAAATGGGCAACAGGCCACAGAGCATGCGAAAGGTGGTGGTTTTACCTGCACCGTTGGCGCCCAACAGGCCGAAGATTTCGCCTTGCTCCACTCGGAAGCTGACCTGATCCACAGCAACAAAGGAGCCGAAGCGGCGCACGAGATTTTCCGCCCGGATCATTTCCCGGGCTGTGTCCTGGGTAGCGCTGGCCGCAGCGCCTCTTGCCTGCACAGGGGTGGAGAGTGGCTGGAGCCTTTTGCTCTCTTGGCCAGGGGTGGCGTCCACGCCCCCTGTGGCATCTCCTGCCTGTTCCTTGAGGGCAGCCAGAAAATAATCTTCAAAGCGAGGCGGAACCGGCTCAATGGCGATCTCGTCTGCACCGAACAGGTCCTGCGTATCCAGATCAGCATCCTGCCGGGTGACCAGCCGCAGTGACGAACCCTGCACCAGGGCATCCAGCACTGCTGGCTGCTGGAGCAGTTGCTGCTGCAAGCGGCGGCGGCTTAAAGTTGGGCCAGGTTGCAGCTGCCAGGTACGGCCAATCATTTTGGCGCTGAAGCTTTTGGGCGTGCCCTGGCCCAGGATGCTGCCCTGGTGGATGAGTGCCACAGCGGCACACCGTTCCGCTTCATCCAGGTAGGCGGTGCTGAGCAAAACACTCAACCCTTCTTCCTGCACCAGGTGGTAGACAATTTGCCAGAGCTCACGCCGGGATACCGGGTCCACCCCAACCGTGGGCTCATCCAGGAGCAGCAGTTCTGGAGAGGCCACCAGGGTGCACATCAAGCCCAGCTTCTGCTTCATGCCGCCCGAGAGTTTGCCTGCCAGGCGCCCCTGAAAAGGGCCCAGGCCCGACATTTCCATCAGGCGCTGGTAGCGGCCAGGTCGCTGGTCATGCGCCAGGCCGTGCAGGTTGGCGAAAAGATCCAGATTTTCCTGCACGCTCAGATCCTGGTAGAGGCCAAAACGCTGGGGCATATAGCCGATACGGGCCTGCACCTGCAGGGTTTGCTCCACAGTATCCAGACCCAGTACCTGTAATGTGCCTGCACTTGGTTTGAGCAGACCTGCACAGAGCCGCATAAAAGTGGTTTTGCCCGCGCCGTCCGGGCCAATGAGCCCGGTGACCTGCTTGGGGGCAATGGTCAGGTTCAGACCGGCAAGGGCACGGATATGTTTTTTCCCCTGAAAAAATTCCTTTTCCAGGGCACTGGCCGTAATGACCATATCCTGCTCAACTGCCTGTCCACCAGGATCATTCCCGGGAAAAGCGGCATGGGCCTTCACCTGATTCTGGGGCGCTTGCTGGTTCTGGGGAGCTGGAGCCATGGGCCTTTACCTGGCCTGTTGCGCTGGTTGCTCCTGGCACGGACTCTCCGAAAGGGGAACAACAGGGGCAGCCGGGTCGATGCGCACGCTCACTGGCATCCCCAGACGCAGTTCATGCTCATCGTTACAGACCATGATGCGCGCCTGGTACACCAGTTTGGTGCGCAGCTCCGTGGTCTCCACGGTTTTTGGGGTGAATTCTGCGGTGGAGGAGATAAAGCCTATCCAGCCGGGATAGCTTTTTTCAGGAAAGGAATCGCTGTACACCTGTGCAGGCATGCCTTCGCGAATACGGCCCAAATCAGGCTCGTTGATGTAAACGCGCACCCACATGGGTTCGCTCAGGGCAAGGCTGAACACAGGCGCTCCAGGGCTGGCCATGGCCCCTGGTTCCAGGATACGACTGCGGACGATGCCCTGGGCCGGAGCAAGCAGGCGGCTGTCTGTCAACCGTTTTTCAGCCAGGCCCAAAGCAGCCTGCACAGCAGTCAACGAGGCAGCAGCAGCAGCGATATCTTCCTTGCGGGCACCTTCCTCGGCAAGGGACAGACCCTGTTCAGCCGAGCGCAGCGCGGCCTGCGCAGTTTGCTCGCGGGCACGGGCACTGTCCACCTCTTGCCGGGCAATGTTGTTGGTCGCATAGAGGCGTTGTTTGCGCTCTAGCACCAGTTTGGCCTCCTGCAAGGTAGCCTGGGCAGATGCCACGGCAGCCCGCGCCTGTACAACCTCCTGGCTACGACTGCCAGCCTGCAGACGTTTGAGCGTTTCCTCCTGGGCTGCGACCTGGCCTTTGAGGCGTTCCACCTCCAGGATAAAACGTTCTGGTTCGAGTTCCGCCAGCAACTGGCCCGGCTGCACCATGGCCCCTTCCTCCACGAGCACGGCGTGTATCTTGCCGCCATCTTGAAAGGCGAGTTGCACCTCGCGGATATCCACATTGCCATAGAGCTGGAGAATATTTTTGTCGTCTTTGCCTGGGCCAAACTCGCAGCCAACAAGTACGGGCATGGCGGAGCAGGCCAATACCATACCAAAAAACAGGGATGCCGCAGCCTTGCAGTGCATAGTCAAATCCGCCTGGTAGAGGGAAAAATAAAGGGAACTACAGCTTATTCGCCAATAATCTTGACCAGCACCCGTTTCTTGCGCCTGCCATCGAACTCGCCGTAGAAAATGCGTTCCCAGGTGCCAAAGTGCAGTTTGCCCCTGGTGATGGCCACCACCACTTCGCGGCCCATAACTTGGCGCTTCATGTGGGCATCGGCATTGTCTTCATAGGTGTTGTGACGGTACTGACTCACCGGCTCATGCGGTGCCAGCCGTTCCAGCCACTGTTCGTAGTCGTGGTGCAGGCCGGCTTCGTCGTCATTGATAAAGACCGAGGCAGTGATGTGCATGGCATTGCACAGGAGCAGGCCTTCCTGAATGCCGCTTTCCCGCAGGCACTCCTCCACCTGGGGGGTGATGTTGATAAAGGCGCGGCGGGTGGGTACTTCAAACCAGAGTTCTTTGCTGTAACTTTTCATGGGTATTGGCTCTGTATTCTGTTGTTGAGGGGAGAGGGAAAATACCGGGAAAGATCAATCTGCATGGAGAAAGGCTATTTCCCGGAACTGATCCTGTACCTGGAATAGTGCTTCCAGCAGCAGGGGATCGAAATCCTGCTTGCGCTCCTCGGTGATGATGGTAATGGCCCTGGCATGTGGCAGGGCTGCCTTGTAGACCCGTTTGCACACCAAGGCATCATAGATGTCGGCAATGGTCATCAGGCGACCTGCCAGGGGAATGTTGGTGCCCCGCAAGCCACGGGGATAGCCGGTGCCATCAAAGCGCTCGTGATGGCTGCCACTGATTTCCATGGCACACTGAAGAAATACAGTGCTTTGTCCGGCCATCTGTTTGAGTTTGCTGATAATGTTTTCCCCAAACAGAGTATGTTTTTTCATGATTTCGTACTCTTCCTGCGTCAGGCTACCGGGTTTGAGCAAAATTCTGTCGGGGATGGCCACCTTGCCAATATCGTGTAAGGGCGCAGATTTGTACAGCAGGTTGATGAACTCCGGGGTCAGCTGGTTGGTATAGTGGCCGTTTTTGGCCACAGTCTCGGCCAGCAACTGCACATACTCCATGGTGCGGCGAATATGGCCACCGGTTTCCTTGTCCCGGTACTCTGCCATCTCGCCCATGGCTTCAATAATGACGTCCTTCAATAGTTCGATGGCCGAGGTGCGCTCCTCCACCATGCTTTCCAGGCGGGTACGGTAGGCATACAGTTCAAGGTGGTTACGCACCCGGGAGCGCAATTCCATGCCATTGAAGGGTTTGGCAATATAATCCACCCCACCGAGGTTGAAACCTCGCACCACATCTTCGCTGTCGGCCTGGGCGGTGAGAAAAATAACCGGAATGTTGCCGAGTGCAGGCTGCTGCCGCAGCTGCACCACGGTGTCAAAGCCACTGAGGCCCGGCATCATTACATCCATGAGGATGAGCTGTGGTTTGCTGGCAGCAATACGCGCCAGGGCCTGTTCTCCGGATAGGGCATAGGCAAAGTTGCATTGCAGCTCCTGCAAATGGGAAATGGCCACCTGGATGTTGTCGGCCACATCATCCACAATGAAAATAAGCGGTTTTTTCGTGCTCATGGCTGGAGCTCGCTTGGCAGCAGGGGGGCAAGCCCGGCCAGCAGGGCTTCCACACCGGTGATATCCGGTTCAGCAGCTTGACGGGCCAGGCGGCTGCCTGTTTCTTGTAACAGCTTGGCGTTGTGCTGTTCTCCTGCCTCCTGCATGCGCCTGCCCAACTCTTCAGCCACGGACAAGGCGCCGGATTGTATGGCTTTGTTCAAAAGCGAGTCGAGCCCCTTGGGCCAGTGGGGCTGCAAGCGCAGGGCAAGATCGCTGCCCTGGTCGTGTTTGTGCAGCGGCGCAGGTACTGTTTCATGCGGATTGCTGGCCCCTGTCGGCATCTGCTCTGGCAGCCAGGAGTGGAGCATGTTGCGCAGCAGTTTTAATTGAAAGGGTTTTTGCAAAAAGTCGTTGAACAGGGGACGATACTCCTCTTCGCCCAGATTCTGGCCAGTCATCACCATCAGGGGTATAGCTGCGGTCTGTTCGTTTTCCCGCAGGGTTTTGGCAATTTGCCAGCCATCCATGTCGGGCAGGTGCAGATCCACGAATATAAGATCTGGTTGCTCGCTCCCAGCCAATTCCAGCGCCTTGGCACCGTTACCCGCAGTGTGGATGGTCAGCGGGGCTTCACTGAACATATCAGTGAAAACATCGTTAAAAATATCGATGAACAGATTACGGATCATGGAGGAATCATCCACCACCAAGATTTTCAATCCCTGCACACCCTCGGCGTTGGCCTTTGCATGGGTAGCCAGATCTGGTGGCAGCTCTTCGTTCTGGGCAGCCAGGCCCTGCTGTGCTGCGGATCTATTGGCCTGCTCGATGCAGGCATCGAGCACCGCAACCAATGCCAGGCTGCTTTTGTGGATATTGGTAGCAAAGCGCTGCTGTTGACCCTCCAGTTGACTGTTTGCCAGTATTTCCGCATAGCCCATGATCGCATTTAAGGGGGTGCGGATATCGTGGCTGAGTTTGTTTAAGAATTCGTTTTGCTCGTTGTGCCCGTTGCTCGGTGTGCTGTGCGCCATGTGGTTTGCAGAGGGCAGTGCTGCAGGCGCAGGGGAAGTGTATCGCTCTTCGTCGCTCTCCTGTACCTGCTTGTTGCCGACCATCGGAGCAGAACTGTTCTGGGCTGCCTGGTTGATTGTCTGGTTGCCTGTTTGTGTCGTTTCTCCGGCATCCAGGTGGAGGTTATCTCTGGGTGCCTGCTCTGCAGTGCGGCGAAGAAGGGTCACCTCCTGTTTGAGAGCAGCGTTTTCACGGCGTTGTCTGTGGAGCAGCAGGGCCAGAAAAAGGATGAACCCCAGTGAGCAGGCGACAAGAATGAGCAGGATACCCGAAGCTGTGAGAGGGAGTAAAAAGGGCATTGGCAAGTGCGTATAGGCAAATATATAGGCATATGTATTGACAAGTGCAGAGGCAGGTGCCATTGGGCAAAGTACCGGGACAAAGGCCTTGCCCATAGTATGCACTGCATCATGGCTTGGCATCCTGCACCTGCAGGGGCAGAGAGATGTTCCCGCCTGCCTGGGCACGACAACTATGCCTTTTTTTACGCCTTTTATACAGGGATTGCAAGGGGCTGCTGTGCGCCAGTGGTGGGAGACAAAAAACCCCGCTCCCTTGAGGGGAAGCGGGGAAACGAGGTTTTTTGGTATGACCAAGTTGCAGAACCGGTTTGCAGGCAACCTGTTCAATCCTGGTTGACCTGCACGCCCCAAATTTCCTCGGCATATTCACGGATGGTGCGGTCACTGGAGAACTTACCAATACGGGCCACGTTGAGGATGGATTTTTTGGTCCACTGCTCCTTGTCGGCAAACATCTCGCCCACTGCATCCTGGCATTCGAGGTAAGATTCCAGATCCAAGAGGAGCAGGTAGGGATCGTGTTCGTTCATCAAGTCGTTCACCAGCGGCCTGAACAGCTCCTTGTCGCCCTTGCTGAAGGTGCCGCCGGCAATGGCGTCGACAATCGCCCGCACCGCCGGATTTTTTTCATAGATCTGCACCGGCTTGCGCGATTTGAAGCGCTTCTCGTACTCCACCTCTTCTGCGGTCATCCCGAAGATAAAAATGTTGTCTTCGCCCACTTCCTGGCGGATCTCGATATTGGCGCCATCCAGGGTGCCAATGGTGAGTGCGCCGTTTAAGGCAAACTTCATGTTGCCGGTGCCCGAGGCTTCGGTACCTGCGGTGGAGATCTGTTCTGAGAGATCAGCCGCTGGAATGATGCGCTCGGCCAGGGAAACACTGTAGTTGGGAATAAAGGCCACCTTGAGGCGGTTGCCCACGCGTGGATCCTTGTTGACTACTTCGGCCACCGAGTTGATCAGCTTGATGATCAGCTTGGCGCGATGGTAGGAGGGTGCGGCCTTGCCCGCGAAAATGATGGTGCGCGGGGTGCGTTCTTCCTCGGGATAGGTGATGAACTGCTGGTACAGGTAGATCACATGCAGCACATTGAGCAACTGACGCTTGTATTCGTGGATGCGCTTGATGTGGATGTCGAACATGGAGTCGGGATCCACCACCAGACCATTGCAATTCTTTTTGATGATTTTGGTCAAGGCCACCTTGTTGATGCGCTTGACCTCGCGCCAGCGCTTTTGCAGGTCTGCGTCGTCGGTGAATTTTTCCAGCTCGCGCAACCGGTCAAGATCGGTCACCCAGTCCATACCAATTTTTTCGCCGATCAGGGCAGACAAATCCTGGTTGCAGTTCAGTAGCCAGCGCCTGGGGGTGATGCCATTGGTCTTGGAGTTGAAGCGCTCAGGATACATCTCAAAAAAGTTGCGGAAGAGATTTTCCTTGAGCAGCTCCGTGTGCAGTGCAGCCACCCCGTTGACCGAGTGGCTGCCCACAATGGCCAGGTTGGACATGCGGATCTTACGCACCGGTCCCTCCTCGATGAGCGACATTTCCTGGATGCGCCGCAGGTTGCCCGGGTAGCGCTCTGCCACCTCCAGCAGAAAGCGGCGGTTGATCTCGTAGATGATTTCCAGGTGCCTGGGCAGCATGGCGCCGAACATGTCCACGGTCCAGGTCTCCAGGGCCTCGGGCATAAGGGTGTGGTTGGTGTAGCCAAAGGTTTTCACGCACACATCCCAGGCCAGCTCCCAGCTCTGGCCTTCGATGTCCAGGAGGATTCGCATCAGCTCGGGGATGGCAATGGCGGGGTGGGTATCGTTGAGCTGAATGGCCACCTGGTTGGGAAAGTCTTCAAAGCTGGTGTTGCTCTTGCGGTAGCGGCGCATCACGTCTTGCAGGGTGGCAGCCACAAAAAAATACTGCTGGGTCAGCCGCAGCTGCTGGCCTTCGGCAATGTCGTCACTGGGATAAAGCACCTTGGAGATGGTTTCCGACATCACCTTGCTCTCCACTGCGCTCACATAGTCGCCCAGGTTAAAGCTTTGCAGGTCCATTTCGCGTGAGGCCTTGGCCCGCCACAGGCGCATGTTGATCACATGGTCGTTCTTGTAGCCCGGCACCAGCATGTCGCAGGCCATGGCCATGACAATGGAGGTATCCACCCAGCGGGAACGATAGCGGCCATCCTTGTCGATATAACTCTGTACGCGACCGCCATATTGCACTGGGTACATGAAATGGCTGCGCTCGTACAGCCAGGGGGAGCCCAGGCGCAGCCAGCTGTCCGGTGTTTCCACCTGATAGCCATCGATAATTCGCTGGTGGAAGATGCCGTAGTCATACAAGATGCCGTAGCCATAGGCCGGAATTTTCAGGGTGGCGATGGAGTCGAGAAAGCAGGCAGCCAATCGTCCCAAACCGCCGTTGCCCAGGGCCGCGTCTTCCTCGCAGGACTGCAGCTCTTCCAGCTCTGCACCGAGTTCCTTTAAAACCTGGTGCACCGGTTCTTCCATGCCCAGATTGATAACCGCATTGGAAAGGGAGCGGCCCACCAGAAACTCCAAGGACAGGTAGTACACCCGCTTTTTCGCCTTGGCATAATAGTTTTTCTGGGTGTTGATCCACTTGTAGATGAGTGCATCCCGCAGGGTATACGACAGGGCCCGATAGGTGTCGATGTTGCCGGCACGGTCTGGATCGCGGCCCTGAAAACTCATAATGTGGTGACGGATGGTGTCCCGCAGTAAATCGGTATTGGTGCCCTTGAATAAAATATCATAGCCACCGTTGCCGTTGTCACCGTTAGGTGGCTGTTGCGCTTTGCTTTTTCCTTTGGTTTTGCCTGTTGTTGCTGTTGTGACAACATCCTTGCCCACTGCTTTGCTGGTAGTTTTTGTGGTAGCTTTGCTACTGGGTACACGAGCCATGATGTTCTCCTGCTATATGATAAAAATGAGACAAAAATGATTGTTGCTTCGTCTTTATGGGTGTTGTGTGGCATGGGTACTGTGCTGCATTGTCATGCAACATACCAAGTTTACTGCATTGGCGTGCATAAGGCTAGGAAATCGTGTTTTTTGCCGTATGCCCGTGTTTTTCTACCTTTTGACCTCTGCAGCCCTGTTCGCACCAGGTTGCATTCCTTTGCCGCCTGCCCAACATGTTGTACTATGGATTGTAACGAAACCCGTACTTTGACAAAACGCACAAACGATTTTGAGGCGCAATGCGCAGAGAATATGCACCACACACACGAACATGAACACAGGCACCTGGCCAGGCTCTACCTGCAGGAAAAAAACAGGCTGCGCTGCCAGCTGTGCAGCCACCACTGCCTGATTGCCGCGGGCCAGCGCGGCCTGTGCGCAGTGCGGGAGAATCAGGAGGCCACGTTGTACACCCTGGTTTATGGACAGGTGGCAGCCGAAGGCGCAGATCCTGTTGAGAAAAAGCCGCTCTATCATTTTTTGCCCGGCAGCCGCACCTGGTCCATTGCCACCCGTGGCTGCAACTTCCGCTGCCAGCACTGCCAAAACCATACCCTCTCGCAGGTACACCCCAGGGAAAATCCGGCCGGCCACTACCGCAGCCCCAGGCAGGTGGTGGCCATGGTCCGGGCCAAGGGCTGTACCAGCCTCAGCTACACCTATTCCGAGCCCACCATCTTCTTCGAGTTTGCCGAAGACTGCGCCCTGCTTGCCCGCGATCAGGGCCTGGCCAATATTTTTGTCAGTAATGGCTATATGAGCGCCCAGGCGGCAGAGCGTGCCGGCAAATGGCTTGATGCTGCCAATATCGACATCAAGGCCTTTACAGAAGATTTTTATCAGCGCATCTGTGGGGCCAGGCTTGCACCGGTTTTAGAGACCGTGCAACGCCTGCACGACCTGGGTATCTGGCTGGAAGTCACCACCCTTATCATCCCCGGCCTGAACGACAGCGAAGAGGAACTCCTTGGTCTGGCGCAGTTCTTGTGCAAAATTTCTTCGGATATTCCCTGGCACCTCAGCGCCTTTCACCCGGCCTACAGGCTGATGAATGCAGCACGCACACCAGTTGACATCTTGCTCAAGGCGCGGGAGATCGGCTACTCGGCA
This sequence comes from Desulfobulbus sp., assembly GCA_040776885.1. Classification (GTDB taxonomy): domain Bacteria; phylum Desulfobacterota; class Desulfobulbia; order Desulfobulbales; family Desulfobulbaceae; genus Desulfobulbus. The sequence continues at coordinate 117,460 of JAXGZR010000006.1, forward strand.
GGGCTCAACCATGTGTATCTGGGCAATGTTGCCTTGCCCGGTGCAGCCGATACCCGTTGCCCGGGCTGTGGCGAGCTGTTCCTGGCCCGACAGGCCATGCAGACAGAGACAGAGGCAGGAGCTAGGGGAGCGTGCCGCAGTTGTGGCAGACACATTGCCGGCAGGTGGGAGTAGGAAGGAAGGGGTCCCAGGGGAAGAGGATGGACGCCAGGGGAGTGGGGGCAATAAGGGCCAGTGGCCAGTGAGGGCAGTGAGGAAGTGCAAACCGGTGAATGCGGCAGGAAGCCGCAGGGAAGCTGTAATGGACCTCGATGCACCCCTAGTGCTCTGATGGCCAGGGCGGCCAGTACGTGTTTAATAATATCTATGCAAAAAATATCTGTGTAAAAAAATATCTACGCAACAAGGCGCAGGTTAGTGGGCCTGCTTGTTGGCCTCTTTTTTTTCCTGCTTGGCTTCCACCAGTTTAGAGGTGGTGTACACCCGGGCCTGGGCATCGATAAAAAACTGGCCGCCATAGGGGTCTTCTGGCAGGGCGCTGACAAAGCCCTGTTCGCGCAGCTGTTCCAATCTGGTGGGTGCAAAGCCAAAGCGGCTGGTAAAGGCATCCACCTTTTCCTGTAAAAAGGCAATCTTTTTCAGGGCATCGATGCGCTTTGCATAGTACTGGCGCAACTCCGGGTTATTGGTCTGCCCGCTCAAACCTTCCAAAAAAAGCGCTCCAGCCATGGGGTTGCCGGCATAGAGCGCGCTGCGTGCCGCCAGGGTGGGGTAGTAGCCGGGTGCGCCTGGTTTTTCCGCAGCCAGGCGAATGTAACGGGCTGCCTGCCCGGCATCGTCAAGAAAATACGCATGGAGAAACCAGAGAAAATAATAGGGCTGGTGGTCTTCTGGCCGGGCAAGCGCTGCCTTTTCCAGCAGGCCAACGGTCTGTGGCAGCAGTTGGGGCGCATCCCAGGGAAAGGTGGTCATGGCCAGGAGGTACGGGTCCCAGAAGCGTTCATCCAAGTTGGTCACCTGGCAGATGGCCTGGTGGGCGAGCTGCCATTCCTGGGGCGCGGGGTTTTCCTGGCGTTCCAGTTTTTCCCCGAGATAGACCATGACCTTGAACATGAGGAAATCAGAGGCCGGACCGCTAAACTCCATGGTTGCCAGTTTCACCAGCCCCTCTGGCAGCGTAACCAGGCGGCTGATCTGCTCGTCTGCCCGGTTGAGGTGGGCCAGAAAAACCTGGTGACCTGCAGCCACGGCAAGGGGCAGACAGAGCAGCAGGCCCAGGAGCAGTGCACCGGTTTTGCGTACCCTGCTGGCCCTGTGGCGGCTGGTGTTGCAGCGCTTGTCACAGTCCTTGTCAGGGCTCTTGTCAGAATTCTTGCCGATGTTTTTGCTCATGACAGATCCCGACGGCTGAACAGGAGCACAGCCAAAATGAGCAGCCCTGCTGTGTAGCTAAGGCCATAAACAAGGGCAAACAAGACTTCGCCCGGTGCTATGGCCAGGCCATGGGCAGCCTGGTGCTGGAAGTTAAAGGCTGCCAGATTGGGAAAGACATACAAACTCGCCTCTGCTACCAAGCGCAGCAGGGGCGAATAGTCGAGCTGGTTTTGCTGCAGTACGAGAAAGCGCACCACGCTTTCCACACTTTGGCCAATTATGTAGCTGCACAGGGTGAGCAGGGTGGCAAGAAAGGTACTGGTGGTCACTGTGCTCCACAGCATGGCCACGGCAATCAGCACCAGGGTTGCCAGGGCCTTCATGGCGATAGCCACCAGGATGGCGTTGATGGAGAGGTTGCGCAGAAAAAAGGGGTCGAAGATCAGGGCGGCACCCCACAGCGCAGCCAGGGTGGCCAGGGTGAGGATGCCTATGATGGTGCAGGCCAGGAGCGCTAGGCCGCAGAACTTGCCCACGATGTAGAGCCCCCTGCCCACTGGCCGGGAAAGGATGGTGAAGATGGTTTTCTGGTCGATATCGCCGGCCACCAGGTTGATGGCCACGAAAAAGGGCACCAAAAGCCCTCCCAAACTCACGGCTGCCAGGCAGAGATCCAAAATGATCTTGAGGATATCGCGCATGAACCAGCCACTGAACATGAGCGAAAAGAGGATGAGCAGGGCTGCACAAATCAGCACCCCGTAAACAATGCGTTGCCGCAGGCTCTCCCTGTAGGTGAAGAGCGCCACCTGCCAGAGTTTAAAGAGCATGGCCTTCTCCCTGCTCCCCTTCTGGCACCACCCCTTTCTGCACAGTGGCAAGAAAAAGGCGCTCCAACGGGGTGGCGCTGCTGGCCGACGCAGAAGCGGGTAGCTGCTGGGCCAGTTCTGCGGGCGTGGTTTGGGCCACAAGTTTACCCTGGTGCATAATGCCGATGCGTGAGCAGATGCGCTCCACATCGGTCAAGATGTGCGAGCAAAAGAGGATGGTTTTGCCCTGGTTATGGCAGTGGCGGATGATCTCCAGCACCAGCTGCCGGCCCAGGGGATCAAGCCCGCTCATGGGTTCATCTAAAATCAGGATTTTTGGGTCAGTGAACAGGGCATAGGCCAGGGCAGCCCGCTGGGTCATGCCCTTGGAAAAACGCTGGATAGGTATGTGGGCGGCAAGGGGCAGGTCCACCAGGGCAAGCAGCTCGGCTGTGCGGCTGCGGATGACCTTGCTGGGCATCTGCGCCAGCTGGCCGGCAAAATGCAGGTGCTCACTGATGGTGAGTTTTTTATAGAGCGAGGGATTTTCCGGCAAATAGCCAAGGTGCGCATGGCAGGCTGGGTCGCTGGCCGGCATGGCCAAAATTTGCGCGCTGCCGCTTGTGGGCCGCACCAGGCCCATAAGGATTTTTAAGGCTGTGCTCTTGCCTGCACCATTGGGGCCCACAATGCCAAAGACCTCGCCTCTGGCTACATCAAGGGAAAAGTTGGCCAGCGCCACCTTGCGCTGCAGGCGCCAGAAGCCGTGACCATAGGTTTTGCTCAATGCGTGGCACAAGATGGCAGGCATGGAAGCGTACGCGGTGGATATAGAGACAACTGGAGAGACAAACAGGGGTTGCCAGTAAGCTTGGCAACCCCTGTACTGCGCCTGGCTAACCTGGGCAAAAAGAATGTTAGGCTTTATTTTTCGGTACCGGTAACACCTTCCAGCTCATAGTCACCAATGCCAGCATCGCTGTATGTGGTGGGCTCCACAAAATCCTCCTTCTTTTCACTTACGTCCTTGGTGTACAGGCTTGAGGTCTCTGAACTCATGGCATAGGCCAGGCCACCTGTTTTGCCCAACACAGCTTCGTGGGCCGCGGCAAGAACAAAGCCCTGGGCTGTGCTCGTGCCTTTGGTTTGAACCTGTGGCGAGGTCTGGAAGGTGAATTCAGTAGCACCCGTACCAACGGCAATTTTGCCATTTGTACTGTCCAGATTGCCAGTTCCACCGCTGTCTGTATTAGTTCCACCGCTGCCTGTATTCTCATTAGCAAAGGCTAAAGAGGTGGAGGCCAACAGGATGATCCCTGCACAAACAAGGTATTTTTTCAACATAGGAGTATCTCCTGTAAAATGGGTATTTCTGTCGTTAAGGTTCGGCTGTCTGTCTGCTTTGATCAGGGTTTCTCTACCGGATACTGCTGGTGGTCTGCATAGTAGCCGTGCAGGGCAGTGGTGATGTTGCGTACATCACTGGCTGCAGCCCTGTTCTGGGCGCGCACCCGGTACTGACCAAACTGTGGAATGGCAATGGCCGCCAAAATACCGATAATGGCTACCACAATCATCAGCTCGATCAGGGTAAAGCCCTTCTGGTTTTTTGCCTTGCGTAGCATTTGGTTTAGGGTCATCATGTGTGCTCCTCTCTGTGTTCTTTGTGATGTTATTTTAGTGTGTGGTTTTGTTGTATTGGTTGGGTTGGTCTGTATACTGGGTTGGGTATGCTTTGTTTGCCTGGCTGTATCCATTGGCACTCAATTTTTTATGCATAATATATGCCAGCATAAAAAAATATCTGCAATTTCTATTTTTTATATCCTGCTATACATTCGGTCTTTCAATATGTTGCAAGGTGGGCCTGCGCAGCTCTCCTGCTGCTACCCACCCTTGGGCCATGTTTCTGGCCCATTCCTTTTGCCAAATTTCGGCAGCTTACTGACAAAAAACGGCAGCATGCCAAATCTGGGCAGGCCAGGACGCACGCCATGGCCTTTTGCTCTATCTGTCTGCAGGGCAGGCAAAAAAGGCTGGTTAACCTGGCTGCTCAATCCTTTTCCAAGCCTTTTTTGCACCTGTGTTACCAAGCTCTTTTGGGCGGCCCTGCAGGAAGAAGCACTGCTAACCCTGGCTTGGCCCCAGGGAAGCCAGGGACCACAACGGGTACTGATGCTGCAGGTGGTGCTCGCCTCTGCCGGCAGGTGAAAAAATACGCTTGCCCCTGGCCTGATACTTGCAAAAGAGTTGCAAAGGTAAAAATTGGTTATCAATGAGTATTCGAGTATTCAAATGGCCTTGAATACGGCAAGCAGGCAATCAACACACGGCAAAGGGTGATCTCTTTTTAGCCCAAACATCCTGGGCAGAAACACGCAGGCTGGATGGAACGATTCTATGGAAAAACACGAGGAAAACTCCCCGCCTCTGCAGGCAAATACGCAACAGAGACAGTGGATGCAGCAGGCGCAGCGGACAAGACAGTTCAGTATTTTGGTGGTGGATGACGAGGCCAACATGCGCCACATGCTGGCCACACTTTTAAACGCACAGGGCTACGAGGTTGAGCAGGCGGCCAATGGCAGCGAGGCCCTGGCTATGCTGGTCCAGCGGGATTTTGACTATATCCTCTCTGATGTGCGCATGCCTGGCATGGGCGGGCTGGAGCTGCTGAGCCGGCTGGGTGAGACTGGCAGCCAGGCCATAGTGATCATGATGTCGGCCCATGGTGCGGTCAGCAGTACAGAGCTGGTTATTGAGGCCATGAAACGGGGGGCCTATGACTATATCTCCAAACCCTTCAAGCTCGACGAGGTGCTGCTCGTGCTGCGCAAGGCCCAGGAGCGGGAGCGCTTGCGCCGTGAAAACCAGCGCCTGAAGGATGATCTGCGGGCCCTGGACAGGGAGGGCGCCTTTGCCGGCATGGTGGAGACGAGTGCTGCCATGCGCGCGGTGTTCAGCTCGGCAGCCAGACTGGCCAAATTGGACAGCACAGTGCTTATCTGCGGCGAAAGCGGGACAGGTAAGGAGCTGATCGCCCGGGGCATCCACCGCTTGAGTAAGGGCGAGAGTGTGCCCTTTGTGATGGTTGACTGCGCTGGCATGGCTGCGGATTTTTTGGAGAGCGAGCTGTTTGGTCATGTGCAGGGAGCCTTTATCGGCGCAGATCGGGATAAAAAGGGTTGTATCGAGTCTGCCGACAGCGGCACCTTGTTTTTGGAGGGGATTGAGGAACTGCCGCTCACCTTGCAGAAGCGGGTGTTGCAGGTGTTGCAGGAGCAGGAGGTGCTCAGGCTGGGGGCAGGGCAGGCACGCAGGGTGCAGGTGCGGTTTTTGGCAGCCACTGGCCAGGATCTGCAGGAACTGGTTGAGCAAGGCCTGTTCCGGCAGGATCTTTTTGCCTTGTTGCACACCCACGCCATCCACATTCCTCCCCTGCGAGAACATCCAGAGGATATCTTGCCCCTGTGCGCATACTTCTTAAACAGGCTGGGTAAGGCCATGGACAAAGGGGATATGCGCCTGTCTCCGGGTGCGCAAACCAGGCTGTTGACTTATGATTGGCCCGGCAATGTACGCGAGCTGAAGAGTGTTCTGGAGCGGGCCCTGATTGTGGCTGACGCGCACACCATTTTGCCGGAACACTTGCCAGAACATTTGGGCGCATACAACAAGGGCCGTCGTTTGGAAGATTTTTTTGGCACCTATTCTTTGAAAACAGCGAAAAAGATCGTGGAAAAGCGTCTCATCGGCAGGGCCATGGAACACTGCGGTGGCAACAAGAGCCGGGCAGCGGGCCTGCTGGAAATCAGCTATCCAGCCCTGCTGGCCAAGTTGAAGGAGTATGGCCTGGTAGAGAAAAAATAGGGTGCATGTTTGGCAGAGCCGGACAATTATTTTACAATTATTTACCTGGTATGTGTTGCGAGTGTTTTATCTGGCAGAGCCGCTGGGGTAGGCAGTGTGTGCATACCAGAGTATAAAGGGGCGAGCAGGGCTGCGGTTGGTGCCATATACATAGCGAGGAACATAGCGAGGATAACCAGATAGATGTTTGGAAAATGGAGAGCGAGACAGGCAGGGCAGGGGAAAAAGTTGCCGCAACCCCGGCCTTGGCCGGCAGCTGCCCGCGGCTTCACCCTAGCCGAGTTGCTCGTGGTGATCGCTATTTTGGGTATCCTCACAGCAGTGGTTCTGCCCGGTTTTGTGGCCATGCTCCCGGGCATCTACCTGAAAGGGGCGGTGCAACAGCTCTACAGTGATCTGCAACGAGCCAAGATCGAGGCCATCAAGCGCAATGTGTATACAGTTGTCCAGTTTGATGGCGTAGATTGCAGCGGCATTGCACTGGGGACACCAGTGCCAGGGGGCAGCTACACCGTGTTTGTCGATGATGGCGGCGGCGAGCCGGATAAGGCAAAAAATAACCAGCATGATGAGGGCGAGCTGACGCTGGCCCGCAGCGCCATGCCTAGGCAAGTGGCCCTGTGCAGTGATAAGGCGAGCATCACCTTCAGCAATGCGCGCGCCGGTTTTACCCCGCGTGGCCTGCCAGTGGGCAGCAAGATCGGCAAGGTTACCCTGCACAATACCAGGGGGAACAAATATGAAATCACCCTGAGCATAGCCGGGGCCATCAGGGTAAAAAAACTATGAGCAGCATGGTGGACATCCACGATACAGTGGAGAAAAACGGGCCAGGTTGCCCTGGTCAGGGCGGATTCACCCTGGTCGAGCTGCTGGTTGCCCTGAGCGTGGCTGGCCTGGTTATGTATGCCGTGTACAGCATCTATACGGCTCAGCAGCGGGTGTACAATGCCCAGCTGGCTGTAACCGAGATGCAGCAGAATATGCGGGCAGCAGTCAATCTGCTGAGCCACGAAATTCGCATGGCTGGGTACTACGACAGGGATAAGTACGGCACAGGTGAAAACATTGCCCGCATTCTGGAGGCCACGCCTGAGGTCTTTGCTTTTACTGCGGATTTTAACGACAATGGTAAGGTGAATGACCCAGGGGAAAACATCCTCTTTGATCAGTATATTTCTGGCAATGGTGTGCCGGTGCTGGGGCGTAGCACCACTGGTGCGAGAGCCGGGCACCAGCCAGCAGTCGACTTTGTCGAGCATGTGCGTTTTTCCTACCTCAATCAGGACAACGAGCCGACCACAGATATCGCCAAAATACACACTGTACTGGTGGATTTGGTGGTGCGTGCCAGCCGGCCAGATCCCCTTTTTATCAATACTGCCACCTATACTGCAGCCGATGGCACGGTGTTGGGCGGTGCGGCCCAAAATGACCATTTCCGTCGCCGCCATGAACTGGTGTGGATTGAATGCCGTAATGCCGGCAGAACCGGGCTATGACTGGAGCGGCCATGAAAAGCCAGATGCAGGCACAGGCAGGCTTCACCCTGATCGAGGTGACCATTGCCATTATCATTTTGGGTGTTGGTCTGCTGGCCCTGGCAACCATGCAGGCAACCAGTCTCAAGGGTAATGTCACAGCCAACCAGGTGAGTGTTTCTGCCAACTGGGCTGCCAACCGGATCGAGCGGATCATGACCCTTGCCTACGACCACCGTGAACTGCAAGACAGAAACAATTCTGGTGCCCTGGGCCTTGATGCCATGGATGAGGCTGCCGATGGGCAAGAGATTTCGCCGGACGGCTACTATACGATCTACTGGAATGTGGCAGAGGATAACCCCATGCCCAACCTGAAAACAGTACGGATCATTGTGCACCGCAAGGAGCGTGGCCAGGACAAGCGGGTGGTGATGGACTATATCAAGGCGAAATATTTCTAGAAAAAAGGGTATGACTCTGCGCATGCAACATATGCAACAAAACAGCCCAGGCAACGAGGGCTTTGTGCTGGTGGCTGCCCTGCTGGTGCTGCTGGTGCTGACTATTATAGGCATTATTGCCACGGCCAACACCTCCACCGAACTGCAGATAGCAGCCAATGACAAGATCTACAAAGAAACCTTCTACAGGGCCGAGGCTGGTTTGTCTTTGGGTACAGAGCTGCTGGAGCAGAATTTGGCCTGTGCCACAGGATTTCAGGGCAGTGGCAGCGTGTTGCTTGAAGGGGCGATTCGCGTGCAGGAGCAAAAAAAGAACCAGTTGGCCTTTTGGGCCAATGGGCCGCTCGATCCAAACCTGAAACCTGCAGATGCGGGTGAGGGCCAGCGGGTTATCGGGCGAACTGTAGATGCCGACGTGGTCTTTCCAGTGCAGACCAACAGTGATAGTGCTGTGCAGGCAGGGGTGGGCCATTTGTACATTGGCGGGCAAAGTGAGCCCGTGTTTGGCGGTGGCCTTGAGATGGCTGCAGGTTATGAGGGCCGGGGCAAGGGCGCCAGCCAGGGCGGGGCTGTCAGGGTCTATGATCTGTATTCTCAGTACAGTGGGCCGGGCCAAAGCGAGGTCATTTTGCTGCAGGGCTGGTGGCACGTGGTGGGGATGGAGGGGAGTTGCCTCTATTAGTTGACCTCTATTGATAGCTGGTAATAGCTGGTTTTTCTGGGCAGCGTGATGTTTGGTGATGTTGTGCGGACTTTGTGCAGACCGAGTGGGAGCGAAATCGAGGTGCAATGGTGAGGCAAGCTAGACTGTGTTCAGCCTATTTGTTTGTGTTGTCTGTTCTTTTTTTCAACAGCCTGGCGGTTTTTGCTGCTTCTGCCGTCCATGCCGCAGGCAGCGGGGTGTGCGGTCGCGGCCTGGCTGAGCCACCCTTTCTTTCATATGGGGTGGAATCCAACCTGCTGCTCCTGCTGGACAACTCGGGCAGCATGCTGGATATGGCCTATGTCCAAGACATTGCCCTGTCCGCTGCCGGCCCGGAAACCCCGCCAGAACGCCAATGCTTTGACAACAGTTTTCATCACTACGATCCCTTGGCCAATGAGCCTGTGCGCTATGCCGGTATCTTTGACCCTGCTGCCTGGTATCAATGGGTGGAGGGTATCCAGCAGTGGCAGCACAAGGTCTATGGCAAGGATGATTTGGTGTATGCCAATGGCGCAATCTACCGGGCACAACAGGTCTCTGGCACTGTTTCCGACAGCAGGTATCTGGAAACCGACACTGCTGTGCAGTGGGAACTATTGCTGCGGCCCTACCGCCGCGCCAACACCCACTATCCGGCCAATGCCCTGGTGCTCGATGAGCTGACCGGTTTTGTTTACTTTTCTGCCCAGGGCGGCACATCGGCAGCTTCGACCGCCTCCCTGGCTGCAGAGGGAGGCAGAGACGGCAACGTGACCTGGGTGCGGGTGAGGGCCTATACCAGGGAAACCAGCTATGCTCAAGATAGCCTGGTGCAGTGGAAAAACAGGATCTACCGCGCCCAGAATGCGGGCGTTCCCCAGGGCGAATCACCGCTGAACGATCAGAATATCAGCTGGCAGGAGGTGGATCCCTATGCCTGGCAGCCGGGTGCTAGCTACAGCGCTGGGGATATCGTTACTTTCCGTGGCATGATTTTCAAGGCCAAGGCTACGCATACTGCTGCGGGCGCCACCCTTTTTGAGGATACTTTCGCCACCAACTGGCAACGCTTGGACGAGGGCTATTATGAAATGGTGCCTCGTGCCACAGCCGAATCTGCCTGCACCAGTGCACCTGGTGCCACTGGGGTGTACTCGAATGCGGATCTGTGCATAGCGGTCAAGGAGGTGGATATTCTGGATCCATGGCAGAGCAGCACCATGCTTGCCTTTGCCGCCAGTGGCAATGCCCTCAACTGGCTCATGTCTTCCAAGTTCGATATCCAAAAAACCATTCTCACCGGTGGCAAGTACGAGCCACTGGCCCAGCGGCTGATTTCAGAGGGCCGGGGTTGTTCTGGCTCCAGGTTTGTCAAGCAGATGGCTGTGCAGCAGGCTGGCCAAACTTTTCAACTGACCCTGGCCGTGCGGGGTTCGCGCCACGAAGGCCACCCGCTGCTGATCGACCGCATTGACAGCCGGGATGATACTACCCGTATCGAGGTGCTGGCTGTCAGTGCCTCGGGATACGATGCCGAGGCATGCCAGGAGGCGGTAAACAGGATCGTTGAAAAAGGCCTGCAGGGCTCGCAGAATCTTGTGGATGCCTGTTTGGCTGGTCCTGTAAACGAGGCCAGTGGTGCACGCAGTGCCCTCAACCATGCCCTGCAGTACTGCTGGCAGGACATGAACCGGAATATGAATACCATTGTCAAGGACTGCGAAGATGTGTATGCGCATCTGCCACCGGCCAGTATTCCCACCTTCCATCGGGCCTACAACTGTTCCGGGGTGTATGATGCGTATCTGGAGCACACGCAGCGGACCGGCTATATGGGCAGGTGTTGGAGCCCGGTGAGCGCTGCCGGTGCAAGCTGCGATCCAGCGAAGATTCCCAGCCCCACAACATGCACAACCTATCCCTGCGATTTTTGGCAGGATGACCAGCTGCTTCGCAATGCAGACCCGGCTGCCTATACGCAAATTTGCACCAAAGTCAACAAGGAACAGCAGTGCCAGAATAACAACGCCTGGAGGCAGTACTATGTGGATTCGGTAAGTGGTCTGCTGTGTGACCCCAAGGACAAAAAATACGACACCGGCAAGGAAGGTGACAACTGGTCAGGCGAGATAGACGGTGATCCAACTACTTCTCCGGATTCTGCCCCCAAAAGTGAATTGAATAAAATGTCAGATCCTGCCTTTGCCTGTGTCAAGGAGGCCATGAACGAATTCTGTTCTGATCTGGTCACTCCCCAGGTGATCGACCCCTCAGACCAGGCCCTGTCGACCTCCAGTTCGATAGGCAACATTCCTGCGCAACTGGTGGACAGCGGCGTGATGAACCAGCTGGGCATTGACCGGCCCATGTACATCATGAAGGGCTATGTTAAACAGGTGGAGCCTCCTGAAGGGATATTGCAGCAAAACGCAGACAACTTGCGCATCGGTGCCATGGCCTTCAACCCGGTTGGAGCACACACAGAATGCCAAGATACAGTGGGTGACAGGATCGAGCAGTACTGTCCTGCTGGCAACCAGGATGGAGCCCGGGTGATAGCGCCCATCCGTTCGGGCCTGCTTTTGGATGATCTCGGTACAGCAGACAGGACCGATGAGCGGCGACATGTCGATACCGTGGCCGAGGCCATTAACCTAACCCAGGCAACCACCTGGACGCCACTTGCCGAGGCCATGTACAATGCCATTGGCTATTACACGCAAAATACGGATCTACGGTTGAACAGGGGAGATTTCCAGACAGACAGCGAAGTGCTCGCCTGGCAGCCAAATACGCCCTATGCTGCAGGGAGTTACGTGCTGCAGGGCAGAGACCTGTGGCAGAACAAGATTGGTGGCATATCAGGTGATGTTGGCAATATCAGTCTGGATGGCGCCCTGGTTTGGAGCCGTGTGGGGAGTTACGAGGGAACATGGAGTAATACTGCCTCCTATCCGGCCAGGACGATTGTACAGTATGACAATACATACTACCTCACCGTGGGCGGCGGTACCAGCCTTCTCAAGGCAGATGCCCAGGCCGCCAACCGGATTGGGCCACATTACGACGAGGGTGTGGTCTGGGAACCCCTGCTGGATCCGGTGGTCTACCCTTGCCAGGAAAATCATATCCTGATCTTGACAGAAGGTGCCTCCACCGCAGACATCAACCAGCAGGTGGCAGATTTTGTCAATAAGGGTAATGCCCTGACCAATCAGCAGGCCATTGATGACAACAAGGATACAAACCAGCCCCAGCAGTGTGCAGGTGGTTTTTTCGGCAGCACCTATTTCGACAACCTCACCTATTTTGCCCACGATCCAGACAACAAGTATGCCCTCTACCCTGAGGGCAATGCGACCATACCTGCATCGGACGCGCCCTTTGACGAGCAGCCTAAAAACAAACTGACCACCCATGTGGTGGTAACTGGTTCCCTGCGTGACACCGGCAAGGCTGATGAATGCAACCCGGCGGTATTGATGCAGCAGGCTGCGCTCAATGGCGGCACAGGCACGCCGGTACTGGGCGAGAGCCCGGCCCAGTTGCAGGAGCAACTGCTGGCCATTTTCAATGAACTGCGGCAGCGGGCCTCTGCTGGTTCGGCAGCGTCGGTCATTTCTTCGGCCCGCGGCGGAGAGGGTGCAATCTACCAGGCTGTTTTCTGGCCAGAACTGGTTCGCCAGGATACCAGCGGCAAGAATTGGAGTGTTGCCTGGGCCGGTGATGTGCATGGCCTGTTTTTGGATGACAATGGCTTCATGTATGAAGATACGGATTTCAATCGCACCATGAATCCTGCAAGCGCCCAGGATGCCGGTGGTTCGGATGCAGAGGGTGATCGCCGGGTGGTAATCTATTATGACCAGGAGAAGCAGCAGAGTATGGCCTGCTACACCACCTCGATCCTCGAGGTTGGCAGCGAGCAGTGCACGGATGCCAAACCCCTAATGGATGTCCGCTTTCTGTGGTCTGCCAGTGACTGGCTTTCCGACTATCCTGTCAACGATGCTGGCGCGCGTACCCTGGACCCCCTGGATACCAGAACCAATCGCAGCGGGGATAAGTATATCTCCAATGCCCGCCAGCGCTACATCTTCACCTGGAGCGACAAGAACCACGATGGGGTGGTGGATGAGCATGAAGTGATACCCCTGGATGAATCTGTGGGGGAAGCCGCCTGGCATGGGCTGCGCCACGATTTTAACGCCAGCTCTGGTAGCGAGGTCGTCAACATCATCAACTGGTTGAGGGGCGAGGACCGGCCAGGGGATGAAGGGGCCAATGGCAATGGTAATAGTAGTGGTAATGGCGGTATAGGCAACGCCCCTCTGCAGCAACCCATGCGCAGTCGGCAGTCGACCTTTACCGCGGGCGATTCTTCCTTTGCCTCCACCTGGCGCTTGGGCGACATTATTCATTCCACCCCGGTAACAGTTGGTGCGCCCATGGAGGGCTACCACCAGCTGTACAACGATATTTCATATGCCGAATTTGTGACAAAGTACCAGGCGCGGCGCCAGGTGATTTATTTTGGCGCCAATGACGGTATGCTGCATGCAGTCAATGGTGGCTTCTATAGTGAGGTGGAAAAGAAGTTCTGCCTGGTGGAGTTGGATGACAGTGGTACATGCCCTGCTGACGATGCCGCAGGCGATGTCCCCAGGCTCGGGGCTGAGTTGTGGGCCTATGTGCCCTACAATCTGCAACCGCACCTCAAGTGCCTGACCAGCCCTCTGTACTCGCACAAGTACTATGTTGATCTCAAGCCGCGGGTCTTTGACGCGCAGATTTTCAGCCCTGATGACGACCATCCCAATGGTTGGGGTACCATCCTGGTAGGCGGTATGCGCCTTGGTGGTGCACCGATAAGCGCCAAGGAACTGAATGCGACTGATACCTCGGGCCGACAGTTCATCTCTGCCTATTTTATTTTGGATATCACCAATCCTGAAAAAGAACCGGTATTGCTAGCAGAGATGACCCAGGTGCTTGATGCCAACGGGCAGGCGCAATACGCAGATCTGGGTTACAGCACAGTGACTCCGACCATGGTTGTGGCCAAGGATAAAGACAAGGTCAACAAGTGGTACCTGGTTTTTGGCAGTGGGCCGCGTGGCAAGGACGGTGTCAAGGGCGTGAGCGATCAGCAGGCCAGGGTGAGTGTGTTCCCCCTGGGTGGAGTGGTGCATAATGTCCTGGTGGATGGTTTGGTTGATGCAGATAACCGACCCATCCGAGCCCTGCGAATATCCAAAGATCATCCGGTGGCAGGAGATGCGGCAGGGGGAACCTTTATGCTGCCCGGTACATCAGCGGCGGATGCCGATGTCACAGGTTTTGTTGCAGACCCCATTACCGTGGATTTTGATATCGGCTCTGCAGGCAGGGGGTTTTATGCTTCGGATGCCGTCTATTTCGGCACGGTTGAGGGAACGTATTCAGCTTACTCTGATGGTTCGTCCTTCTGGAATGGAGGCGGGCATCTGTACCGGCTGGTCATGAACAGAGATGGACACGAACTCAGGGCCAGTGATCAGAAGGTGTTCGATCCTGCGGACTGGGCCATAAAACCGATGCTCGATCTGAGCGGAACATACACTGTAACAGGCGCAGGGGTGACTCCAAAACCAACCGTGTCGGGCAATGCGATCCAGCCGATCAGTTCGGCTCCGAGTGTGGGGTTTGATGGCAACCAGTACTGGATCTATTTTGGTACAGGCCGTTTTTTTGATGCAGACGATAAAACCGACCGGCAACAGCAGAGCTTCTACGGTTTGAAGGAACCCATGCAGGGCAGCACGCTCACCTGGGATGAACTGGAATTGCGTGGCATCGGGAGCAGGGAAGCCGGCCAGAAAGGGTTATTCCAGACAGACCAGATTCTGGTGCCAGAAGGGGCTGATGCCCGCAGCATACAATTGGGCTGCAGGGAGGGTAGAGGCAGCGAGAGAAGTTGCTTCCCAAACGATATGGGTTCACAGGCGCCAACTTTCGACCAACTGGAGCAGTACATTGCCGGTATCGGAGACTGCGCTGCACAGTCCTACAAAAGAAACTGTGTGGATGGCTGGTTCTATAATTTTTATCCGTATGAAAACCGGGAACGCAACGTGGGGCAGGCGACCTTGCTGGGTGGCCTGGTGACCTTCACCACCTATCAGCCATACAATGATGTCTGTTTGGCCGAAGGAAATGGCTACCTCTATGCATTGCACTACCGCACCGGTACTTCCTGGCATGAAAATGTCTTTGGTTCTGCCGGGTTGGAAGAGGTGGGCGGAGATCTCTTTGTGCGCCATAAACTGGGTTTGGGTCGGGGACTGTCAACAACGCTTAACCTGTATGCTGGAAGTGGGCAGCAGGCCGGAGAAGGGGTAAAGGCTTTTGTGCAGACCAGCACCGGTGAAGTTAGGGAGATTGAACAGGAGAATTTGCCGATTCGTAACTATCGCTCGGGCAGGGGGCGATGGAAGGAGATTGAGCGTCCGTGACCTGCAAGCCGGCATTTCAGCAAGGATGTACCTTGCCAGAGGTCTTGCTTCAAGAATATTGATACAATCTATTGATTTTTCTGCTTGACATTATCTCTTGCTCATACTAGCCTTTCTGCTATAGTGAATGGCGATTCAGTTTGTAGGCTGCTGCTGGAATTTGCACGGAAAATGCACGACCTGGCAGCGGTATCATCGTTCCCACCAACTTTTTAAACCAGAGAGAGGACATCGCATGAGTTCGAAATTGGTAGCACCGCATGGAGGAAAGGGTCTTGTGTGTGCCTTGCTTGAGGGCGCAGAGCGCGAGGCTGAGTTAAAAAAGGCCGCAGGCCTGAAGCAGGTTGAAATCAGCCCCCGCGCCAAGGGCGACTTGATCATGATGGGCATTGGCGGTTTTTCTCCGCTGAGCGGCTTTATGACCAAGGCTGACTGGAAGGGTGTGTGCGAAAATTTTCAATTGGCTGATGGCACTTTCTGGCCAGTGCCCATCACTTTGGATGTGTCCAAGGCCGATGCCGATGCCATCAAGGTTGGCGACGAGATCGCCTTGGTGCGCGAAGGCGAGACCTATGCCACCATGAAGGTCACTGAGAAGTACGAGATGACCGACGCCGACAAGAAGTGGGAGTGCGAGAAGGTCTTCAGGGGGCATGGTGAAGAGTCTGAGGGTGACAAGTTCTGGGAAATCGCTCCCAATGATCATCCCGGTGTTATCATGGTTATGGGCCAGAAGGAATTCAACCTGGCCGGTCCGGTAAAGGTACTCTCCGAAGGCGAGTATCCCAAGGAGTATCCGGGCGTATATCTGCGTCCTGCAGAGGTACGCAAGATGTTTGATGAGTTTGGCTGGGCCAATGTTGCTGCCCTGCAGCTGCGTAACCCCATGCACCGTTCCCACGAGTACCTGGCCAAGATTGCGGTTGAGGTGTGTGACGGCGTGTTGATCCATTCGCTGATCGGTAACCTGAAGCCTGGCGATATCCCGGCCAAGGTGCGTATCAAGGCCATTGAGACCCTGATCGACAAGTATTTTGTGAAAGAGAACGTGTACAGTGCTGGCTATCCGTTGGATATGCGCTATGCTGGTCCGCGTGAAGGCCTCTTGCATGCCACTTTCCGTCAGAACTATGGTGTCAACAACATGATCATCGGTCGCGACCATGCCGGCGTGGGCGACTTCTACGGTCTGTTCGAGGCCCAGGAAATTTTCGACCGCATCCCGAAATCCGGCGATCCGGCAAAGGATCTGCAGTGCAAGCCCATGAAGATCGACTGGACCTTCTACTGCCACAAGTGCGATGGTATGGCTTCTCTGCGTACCTGCCCGCACAGCAAGGATGATCGCGTTATCCTTTCCGGCACCAAGCTGCGCAAGGCACTTTCCGAAGGTAAGGAAGTGGTTGATCACTTTGGCCGCGACGAGGTACTTGACATCCTACGCGAGTACTACTCTGGCTTGACCGAGAAGGTTGAGGTCAAGATGCAGAGCGCTGCTTCTGGCGAGAACATGTAAACCGCTTTTTGCGATACGCGATAACCGCAGTAAGCGCGGTAAAAGGAGATTCCACTTGGTGGAATCTCCTTTTTTTGTTGTCTGGCTGCTGCTTTGCTGCTTTTTTGACAGCTGTGGCCACGATGTGCCACAGTTTGCCAGAGATGTCACAGGACAGGTGCTGCCAGCTGCCACCCATGCTATAGTGTCTTGTTTGCAGATGATTGTTGCGCTTGCCACTGCGACAGTGGACCTGGACCTACAAGATTCCAGACAGACGCATTCTACTTTGCTCTGGAGTGCCGGAGTGCCGGTGTGCAGGGAAAACGAGGGAATAAATGGACTATACACTCACGGTTGGCCTGGGAACAAGGAGCTACCCCATCCATATAGGCAGTGGCATTTTGTCCAGGCTCGGTGTGTGCCTGCAGGAGTGTCTGCAGGTTAAGCGCTATGCCATCATCAGCGACGAGCGGGTGGCTGGCCTGTATGGTGCCCAGGTGCTCCGGTCCCTGCACGCAGCAGGGCTGGCCGGCGAGATCTTCACCTTTCCCGCTGGGGAGGCCAGCAAGAACTTGACGACCATTGCGGCCTTGGCCAGTAGTTTGGCGCAAAAGGGCTTTGACCGGGGCGATGCAGTGCTGGCACTGGGTGGCGGGGTGAGCGGTGATTTGGCTGGTTTTCTTGCTGCCATGTATATGCGTGGTATCTCCTTTGTGCAGGTGCCCACTACCCTGCTGGCGCAGGTGGACAGTTCAGTGGGTGGCAAGACCGGAGTGGATATTCCCGAGGGCAAGAACCTGATCGGCGCCTTTTACCAGCCCCGCCTGGTCCTGATCGATATCGAGGTGCTGAAGACCTTGCCGCGCAACGAACTGCTGGGCGGCATGGGCGAGGTCATCAAGTACGGGGCCAGCCTGGATGCTGATTTTTTCCACTATCTTGCGGCACAGCGTGAACAGATCCTCGCTTTGGACGCCTCTGCCATGGGCTATGTCGTTCATCATTGCTGCGCCTTGAAGGCCAAAGTGGTGGAGCAGGACGAGCGTGAAGGCGGTTTGCGACGTGTACTCAACTTTGGCCACACCATTGGCCATGCGCTTGAGGCTGCTTCGGATTACCGGCTTTTGCATGGTTTTGCCGTGGCCATCGGCATGAGCGCGGTTACGGATCTGGCTGTTTTGTGCGGCTATGCCCGGGCAGAACTCAAACAGGAGATGACAACACTGTTGAGTGCCTATGGCCTGCCCACGGCCGTGCCGCCGGAACTGGACCGCAAACAGATTACAGGTTTTATGCAGACAGACAAAAAATCCGTAGGTGGACGACTTTTTTTTGTATTGCCCACGGAACTCGGCAAAGTGCTGGTAACCGACCAGGTGGATCAGGCTGCACTTGCTCAGGTGCTTGTCAGTCAGTAGTGTGGGTATGTGGCCCGGTGTAGCTCTGGGCTAGCTGAAAAAGAAAAGAGGGTATCCCGCAGCAGGAGGCAAAAGTATGAGGTGGAAACTGGTTATCGCCATGGTGGGGCTGCCGGCACGGGGTAAGTCCACTATGGCGCGCAAACTTTGCCGCACCCTGGAGTTGGATGGAGTGCACGCGCGCATCTTCAACAACGGCCAACTGCGCCGCCAGCTTGATCCGGAGGAACGGACTTCGGTGGCGGAGTTTTTTGCAGCAGACAATGTGGTTGGCCAACAGTTACGCGAGCAGATCGCCCGTATGAGTATCGAGATGGCCCAGGCCTTTCTGGCCAATGACGGGCAGGTGGCCATTCTCGATGCAACCAATATCACCAAAAAGCGCAGGCAGGCCATAACCCGAGCCTTTCAGAGGGTACCGATCTGTTTTGTGGAATGCCTCAATGCAGACGATGAGGCCCTGGAAGCAAATTTGGAGCGCAAGGCTGCCCTGCCGGAATTCCAGGGCATGTCGTTGGAAAAGGCGCTGGAGAGTTTTGTGCAGCGCATCAGTCACTACGAGGCAATTTACGAGCCACTCGACGACGAGCCCAACCGCATCCTGGTGGATTCCTTTGACAGCTGCATCCTGCAGGAGCATATCAGCGAGGTGCTGCCCTACTATGACCGTATCCGCGACATCATTACCACCAGGGTAGTGCGCAACCTGTTCTTGGTGCGGCATGGCGAAACCTTCTATAATCTGGAAGACCGTATTGGTGGTGATTCCAGCCTCACGGAAAAGGGGCAGGAACAGGCCGAGGCCTTGGCCGAGCATTTTGCCACGGTGCGCATTCCCATCATCTTCACCAGCAACCACCGTCGTACCCTGCAGACTGCCCGGCCCATCGCCGACCGCCAGAAGCCCTGCTCCATTATTGCCCTACCCGAATTCAACGAAATCCATGCCGGCATCTGTGAACATCTCACCTACGAAGAGGTGCGGCAGCAACTGCCCCAGGTGGCGCGGGAGCGCGGCCCCAACAAATACCACTATATCTACCCAAAGGGGGAGGGCTATGTCAGTATGGCCGAGCGAGTGCATCGGGGCCTGAAAAAAGTGTTTTATTTAAACAACTACGATGAAAATATCATGATCGTTGGCCACCGTGCGGTCAATCGGATGATCCTTTCGCGTTTTCTCTCCCGCCAGGAAGAGGAAATTCCCTATGTGTACATGCCGCAGGACCGCTACTACCATATTCGCATTGATCCGCACAAACGCAGCTTCGAACTGGTTCCCTACCGGAGTGCACCCGCGGCTTGGGCTGGTTGGTAAGGAGTTCGTATGGATCATACAGGGGCTGGATTTGATGCAGACGCAGGACTAAACTCCTTGCTGGAACTGGTCGACACCCTGCGGGGAAAGGCTGGCTGTCCCTGGGACAGGCGGCAGACCCCGCAGACTCTGAAAAAATATCTACTGGAAGAGTGCCAGGAACTGGTCGAAGCCATAGAACAGGGAGATGCTGCTGCAGTACGGGAAGAAAGCGGTGATCTGCTCTTTTTGCTTGTTTTTTTGATTCGCCTCTATGAAGAGCAGGGGGGCTTTGACCTGGCCGCGGTCTGCAGCGAGGCGCATGCCAAGATGGTGCGACGTCATCCACACGTCTTTGGCGATGCTGTAGTGGCAAGCGAGGCAGAACTGTACAGGCAGTGGGATGAGATCAAGGCTGCGGAGAAAAAGGTCAAACAGCGGAATGAGGGAGTGTAACGATGTGTAGCAGTGGCCAGAGGCTTTTTGTCGTCCAGATACCTACAGCTTTTTTCTTGACACACACTTTGAAAAGAGAATAGAATAGAAGATTCTAATTTATTGACTTTTTTGATGTGTGCCGGGCTGTGTCCGGCCATATCACCCCTTCTTGCTCCGGAGATTTGCTCCGGGGCCAACTGTCCACAAGGAGGAATGATGCGTCATTACGAGACGACCTACATCCTGCGCCCGAATCTGGGCGAAACCCTGTTCACCGAGATCATCGATCGAACCAATGGTATTGTTGCCGACTTCGGTGGAACCCTGATAGCCCTGGAACGCATCGGCATGCGCAAGCTGGCCTATGAAATCAAAAAAGAGGTGCAGGGCTTTTACGTGTATATCAACTTTGCTGCGCCAGGCGAGGCTGTTGCCGAACTTGAGCGCATCTTTCGTATTGATGATCGGGTGCTGCGCTACCTGACCATCAAGCTGGGAGATGCCATCGACGCCGAAGGAATCGAGGTGGAGAGGGAGCGCATTGCAGCTGTGGCCGCTGCCCGTGCGGCGCGGGATGCCGCCGAAGCCGAGGAAGAGGCAAGGGGTGGACGGGGTCGCAGGCGGGATAGTTCTGCTGGCAGCGATAGGGATGCGGAGGAGGCCCAAGCTGACGACGTAGATGATGAGGATGACGACGATTTGGAAGATGACGAGGAATAGCTGCACGCGCAGAATGCAAGGAGATATACCATGGCCGCACCAAGAAGGATTTTTACCCGTCGCCGGGTTTGCCGTTTTTGTACTGATAAAGAATTGACCATTGATTATAAGGATATCAAAGGACTGAGGAATCTGGTGACCGAACGGGGCAAGATTGTTCCCCGGAGGATTTACGGCACCTGCGCCAAGCATCAGCGCCAGCTCAACGAGGCGGTGAAGCGGGCGCGGCAGTTGGCTCTGCTTCCCTACCTGGGTAATGTAGAACCGTAAAATTTTAAGCAGTATGGTGGTGGGCCAGGATATTCATGCAGATGCCACAGCAAGGGTTCAAACCAGCCCTGTTGCTCGGGGGGCTTTTTGTACTGCCCCTGGCAGTTCCGGCCATGTTTGCCTGGCTGGATGTCCTGCTTGCCGCTGTTGTTTGCTGCACGCTTGTGTTGCTGGGATGGCGGCCTGGTTTGCGACAGCTGGGTTTTGGCTTGGGTGGAGCCGCACTGATTGCCCTTGTCCTGCAGCAACTTGAACTGTTCCTTTTTTCCTTAAGCGCCTGTCCGCTGGGCATGGTGCTGGCAAAGGGGATAGAACAGCAGGAGTCGGTGGCAAAAAGTGGTGCCAGGGGTTTGGTGGCCCTGGGGCTTGCC
This sequence comes from Desulfobulbus sp., assembly GCA_040776885.1. Taxonomy (GTDB): domain Bacteria; phylum Desulfobacterota; class Desulfobulbia; order Desulfobulbales; family Desulfobulbaceae; genus Desulfobulbus. The sequence continues at coordinate 138,649 of JAXGZR010000006.1, forward strand.
TGGCTGTTTTTCTGGTTTCTCTTTGCCCAATGGACACAAACTAATCCCTATCAGGGGATGCTGGAGTCGTTGGATAAAGGGCTTGCCGCCACCCTTGCCCTGTACAGCGGGGAAGAGAGTGGTCTCTCTGCAGAGACCCGGGAGCAGGTCGAAACACTTATCGCTGTTCTGCGGGCCAGGTTGCCCCAACTCTTGCCTGCCCTGTGGCTGGGCATGGCCACCATTACGGTTTGGGTCAACATGGTTCTGGCCAACTGGTTCCTAGGCAGGCTGCGCTCCGGGGCCGGGCCATGGGGATTGTATCGTTCCTGGCGTCTGCCGGAACAACTGGTTTGGTTGCCTATTGCAGCAGCCGTGCTGCTGCTCTTTGGCATGGGGCCGATACAATCCGTGTCATTGTGGCTGCTTGTGTTTACCACCCTGCTATACAGCTTCCAGGGTTTGGCCGTTAGCCTATGTTTTTTTGAACACTGGCGGCTCCCGGTCTTTGTTCGGGTGCTGGCTGTTTTTTTCTTGACCATACAGGGTTATGGCCTGATGCTCCTTGCCATCCTTGGCGTAAGTGATGTTTGGCTTAATTGGCGCAACCGGCTGAAAAACAGAGCCACGGGTGATACAGATAGCGAGAAATAAACAACGGGCAGGGGCGAATTGGCGGTTGCAGCACGGCTGCCTAGAATCACCCTGCCACATTTGCGAGAATAGAGGATGAGCATGGAAATTATACTGAAGGAAACCATAGATACACTGGGCCGCGAAGGGGATATCGTGAAGGTAAAGCCTGGTTATGCCAGAAACTACCTCTTTCCAACCCAAAAGGCGGTACCAGTGAACAGGGAATCCCTTGCCCGGCTGGAAAGGGAAAAACAGGCCATTGCTGCCCGTCTGGCGACCCAGCAGGCCGAGGCCCAGGGTCTGGCCGACATGCTGGAAGGCAAGGTGGTGGTCATCACCAAGCGTGCAGGCGAAGAGAACCGACTCTTTGGCTCGGTGAGCACTGCAGATATCGCCTCTGCGCTGGAAGGCATGGGTGTTGCCATAGATCGCAAGATCATTGTCCTGCCTGAACCGCTGAAGGAACTGGGTGAGTATCGAGTGCAGGTGCGAACCGGATATCAGACCACTGCACAGCTGCTTGTCCAGGTCGTTCCCGAGGAGGCGGCACAGGTTGCTCCAAAAGAGGCCACAAAAAAAGTTGTTCCTGAAGAGGCTGCACCCGAAGAGGCGCCCACGCCGGAAGAGTCTTGACGGCCCGTGTTTCCGTCCGTGCAGGTATATGCAGGTTATCTGCCGCCTACCCTGAAAATCGCTGCTTGAAAAATGATGCCTTTTCTTTGTACAGGAAAGGCATCACTTTTTTGCAGAACCTCTTTTGCCTGTGTCTTGTTGTTGTGCCATGATTTCCCAAATTGAGTCATTTTCCCAGTCCGGGACCACTATTCTGCCTCCCCAAAATCTGGAGGCAGAACAGGCGGTATTGGGCACTATCCTCTTGCAGCCCGAAGCCCTGACGCAGGTGGTGGAGCTGATCAAGGCGGATGATTTTTATCGTGACGCCCACAAGGTGATCTTTAGCGCCATGCTCACCCTGTATGACAAACGGGAACCCCATGACCTGATCACCGTCAGTTCGCTGCTCGCTGATCAGCACAAACTGGAGGGAGCAGGCGGGGCCAGCTATCTGGCCTCGCTCACCGATGTCATTCCCTTCACCGGTACCTTGGTGCACCATGCCCGCCTGATTCGTCAAAAATCGGTGTTGCGCCAGCTGATCCGCACCAGCTCTGAGCTGGCTGCCCGCTGCTACGATGCCCCCCATGATATTGATGCGCTCATCGATGATGCGGAACGCACCATCTTTGAAATAGCCCATGCCAAGAGTGGGCAGGCCTTTCAGGCCATAGGCCAGATTGTCCCTCTTACCTTCAATCGAATCACGGAGCAGGCCCAGAAGGGTGATGCCATCACTGGCACGGCAACGGGCTATACCGACTTGGACAGCATGACTGCTGGTTTACAACCCGCTGATATGGTTGTTCTGGCGGCGCGGCCTTCCATGGGAAAAACCGCCCTGGCCATGAATATTGTGCAGAATGTGGCGATCTTGCAAAGAATACCAGTGGCGGTGTTCAGTTTGGAAATGTCGGCACAGGCCCTGGCCATGCGTATGCTCTGTTCGGTGGGCAGGGTCGATTCCCAGCGACTGCGCACCGGCAGACTGCAGGACAGCGACTGGCCCCGGTTGCAGCGGGCAACGAGGCAACTCTCCGACGCCCCTATTTTCATCGACGATACCTCTGCCATGACCGCCCTGGAGATGCGGGCCAAATCCCGGCGTTTGAAGGCAGAGCACAACAATCTCGGCCTGATTGTGGTGGATTATCTCCAGCTGATGCATGGCCGGGGCAACAGTGAAAACCGGGTACAAGAAATTTCGGAAATTTCCCGTTCACTCAAGGCCATGGCCAAGGAACTGGATGTGCCGGTGCTGGCCCTGTCCCAACTCAACCGTAGCCTGGAGCGCCGCGAAGACAGAAGACCACAGCTCTCTGATCTGCGCGAATCCGGAGCCATTGAGCAGGATGCGGATGTTATCCTGTTCATCTACCGGGATGAGGTGTACAATAAATCAGAGACCAGCAAAAATCGCGGCATCGCTGAAATCATCATTGGCAAGCAGCGCAATGGTCCCACTGGTACGGTGCGACTCTCCTTTCTGGGCCAATATGCCTCCTTTGAGCAACTGTCCCTGCGGGATCCTGTACCCTTGCCTTCATCAGGCAGCATGACCATGGCAGACATGGTGGAAATGCCGGATAATGAAAATTGGGCCGGGAAATAATTTCTGAAGGCCTTGCCTTCTTGTGGTAACGGAAAAATATATGAACGAACGCTACGATTTTAAGGCCATTGAGCAGAAATGGCAAAAACGCTGGCAAGAGGAAGAACCCGACCGCGTGCCTGATGCGCCCACTGGTAAAAAATACTATGTGCTGGAGATGTTTCCCTACCCTTCGGGCAGGATCCACATGGGTCATGTGCGCAACTACACCATTGGTGACGTGATTGCCCGCTACAAGCGGATGCGCGGTTACGAGGTGCTCCATCCCATGGGATGGGACGCCTTTGGCCTGCCCGCAGAAAATGCGGCCATGCAACACGGCGTTCATCCAGTTGTTTGGACACACGACAATATCGACCACATGCGCACCCAACTCAAGGCCATGGGCCTGAGTTACGATTGGCAGCGTGAGTTGGCTACCTGTGACCCGGCATATTACCGCTGGGAGCAGCAACTCTTTTTGCGTATGCTGGAGCAGGGTCTGGCCTATCGCCGGGAAACCACGGTGAACTGGTGCGAAGACTGTCAGACCGTGCTCGCCCGGGAGCAGGTGATCGAGGGTGCCTGCTGGCGCTGCGACCAGCCGGTACTGCCCAGACTTATGGCTGGTTGGTTTTTCAATATCACCCGCTATGCCGAAGAGCTGCTCCGCGACCTGGATACCCTGAGTGGCTGGCCAGAGCGGGTGTTGGCCATGCAGCGCAACTGGATCGGCAAAAGCACGGGCCTAGCCTGTGATTTTCAGGTGGAGAACAGTGAGGAGCAGATCACCATCTTCACCACCCGGCCGGATACGATCTTCGGGGTAACCTTCATGTCGCTGGCAGTGGAACATCCCCTACTCAAAAGCCTGAGCAAGGGGCTGCCGCAGCACGAGGCTGTGCAGGCCTTTATCCAGGAGACCATCATTGCCAAGCAGCGTGCCTCCCCTGAACAGGAGACGGAAAGGCGGGGCGTGTTCACCGGCAGATACTGTATCAACCCCTACAATGGCGAGCGGGTGCCCATCTATGCGGCCAATTTCGTGCTCATGGAGTATGGTACCGGCGCGGTCATGGCCGTGCCAGCCCATGACCAGCGCGACTTTGAATTCGCCCGTGCCTACGACCTGCCTGTGCGGGTGGTGGTGCAACCAGAAGGGGAAAAGCTGCAGGCTGAGACCATGCAGGAGGCCAGTATCGGTCCAGGTCTCTTGGTCAACTCCGGCAGCTTCACCGGCATGGAGTCAGAGGCTGCGCAGCAGCTGATCATCAACCATGCAGAACAGCAGGGCTTTGGCCGGTCCCATATCACCTATAAACTACGGGACTGGGGGGTATCCCGGCAGCGCTACTGGGGGGCACCCATTCCGGTGATCCACTGTGCACACTGCGGTATTGTGCCAGTGCCGGAAGAGGAGTTGCCAGTGCTGCTGCCTGGCACCGGTACTGCCCCGGGTACGCATCAACCCCTGCACCAGCAGGAAGATTTTCTGGCTGTTCAGTGTCCTGCCTGCGGTCAGCCTGCCCGCAGGGAAAGCGACACCTTTGATACCTTTGTGGAATCTTCCTGGTACTTTATCCGCTACACCAGTCCCGGCCATGACACTGGATTAGTGGACAAGGCGGCTGCAGCGTCCTGGCTGCCGGTGGATCAGTACATCGGTGGCGTGGAACATGCCATCCTCCATCTGCTCTATTCCCGTTTTTTTACGAAAATGTTGCGGGATCTTGGCTATATTGGCGTGGATGAGCCGTTCACCAACCTGCTTACCCAGGGTATGGTGCTGAAGGATGGCTTCAAGATGTCCAAATCCAAAGGAAATGTTGAAGATCCCAGTACCTTGATTGAGCAGTACGGGGCTGATACGGTGCGGCTTTTTTCCTTGTTTGCTGCGCCGCCCGAACGGGATCTGGACTGGAATTCCCAAGGGGTTGAGGGTGCCTCGCGCTTTTTGGCCCGGGTGTACCGGCTGATCACCTTGAATTTGGGCTGCTTTGCCGACAATAGCCCTATAGAGCCTGAAAATCTTGATTCCAACTCCCGGCAGGTGTACCGTAAAACTCATCAGACCATTCGCCGGGTGAGCGACAACATTGAGAGCAACTTTCATTTCAACACCGCCATTGCCGGAGTCATGGAACTGGTCAATACCATTGGTAGTCCCGAAGAGGCTGGCCGGTGCGAGGCTGCTGTGCTGCGGCAAAGTCTGGAGACCGTGCTCATGCTGCTCTTCCCCATGGTACCCCATTTTTGCGAGGAGCTGTGGGAGGCAAGCGGCCATGGTCAGAGGCTCGCACAAACAGCCTGGCCACAGTACAGCGCCGAGGCTGCCCGGGAAGAGGAGCTGACCATTGTTGTCCAGGTCAACGGTAAGTTGCGCGCCAAGTTGCAGGTACCTGAGGATACGGATGATGATACCTTGAAAAAATTGGCCCTGCAGGACGAAAAAATTATCCAGTTTATGGCAGGGGCTCAAGCGAAGAAAATCATTGTTGTCCGTAAGAAACTCGTTAATATTGTCCTGTAGTCCTATTTTTCCCTTGCGATGCACATGAGCCCAGGATCCCCATGAAACGAGCACACTGCGGTTTTTTTGTCTTTCTTTTCCTGTCGGTATGCGTACTTGCCGGATGCGGCTATTACTTTCCCCACATGTACGAGGGGCAAGAACGGGTGGTCTACATGCCCAACTGGGAAAACCGCACCAATAAGCTCGGACTGGATAACCGAATTTACCAATCCCTATCCCGGTGGTTTCAAAAAAGCGATGCAGTGAAACTCACCAAGGAACGCGCCAATGCCGACTATATCCTGGCCGGTGAAATCGTGGACATCGATTTGCCCAGTGTTTCCTGGGACGGAGTCACCAGGGCCACGGGCATCAATGTAAAGCTGATTGTCCGGTATGTGCTGAAGGATTTGAAAACAGGTGAAATTGTTTGGGAGGTGCCTGGCAAGTTGTATACGGCCGATTACACCGAAAAACGGGTTAGTGCGGCTGGTGATGAAATAGCCCTGCGTGAAATTGTTGATGACATGTCCGAAGAGATCTACCTGGGTACACTCCACCGCATCCGCAGGCAGTTGCAGGCTGCGCCAGACCAAACCCTTACCCGCAAGTAATACTTTGTCTGCCACCAGGGCGCTCTTCCTCGTTTTTTGAGGATGGAGCGCCCTTCTTGTTTTTTGTTGCCATGCCCAGCCCAATGCGGGATTTAGCCATCCCTTTCCTTGTCAACAGGCAACTGTGCCTGAACACGCCCTTTGTGCTGGCCCCCCTGGCCGGCTATACTGATCTCCCCTTCCGCTTGCTCTGCCGTGAGCAGGGTGCAGCCCTGGTCTTTACCGAAATGGTCAGCTCGCATGGCCTGCAGCAAGCCCAGCGTAAAACCCTGGCCATGCTCAACAGCGTTGCAGCGGAACGGCCGGTTATAGTGCAGCTCTTTGGAGCAGACCCAGAGGTAATGGCAGCTGCTGCGGCCAAGGTGTGTACCCTGCCAGTGGATGGGATTGATCTGAACATGGGGTGCCCGGTGCGTAAGGTGGTCAAACGGGGAGCTGGCGTGGCGCTTATGCGCAGCAGCGACACAGCCAGGGCCATCATCCGGGCAGTGTGCGCCGCCAGTTCCCTGCCGGTTTCGGTCAAGTTTCGCAGCGGTTGGAATGCAGAACAGATCAATGCCGTTGCTTTTGCGCAGATGGCCGAAGAGGCAGGGGCTGCCCTGCTGACAGTGCATGGCCGCACCTGGGCACAGGCCTTTGGTGGCAGGGCAGACTGGCAGGTGGTGGCTGCGGTGAAACAGGCGGTGGGTGTGCCGGTTATTGGCAACGGCGATATTGACAGCCACGCCGACGGTTGTCAGCGCTTGGCAGCAAGCGGCTGTGATGCGGTCATGGTCGGTCGGGGAGCGCTTGGCAACCCCTGGCTCTTTGCCGGGCGCGAGCGGCCGCACAACCTGGCAGAACGGCTGCCTCTACTGCACCGCTATCTGGAACTATGCGAACGGCATCTAGTTGTGGAACGTGTGTTGTTCCGCATCAAATGCCAGGTCAACAGGCTGTTGAGCGGCCTGCCCGGGGCAGCCCAGTTCCGACAGCAGGTGCTGGCCTGTCCGTCCACAGCGGATATTCGCCGCTGCCTAGACAGCCTGTGTTGCTGAACAATCTGTGGCAACTCTATCGATTGTGCCTGTGTACATTCCTGCTCAGGTGGTGAGGCTACGATAAATCTGCGGCAGCCGCTCGGGCAGGCGTTTGATGCTGTCGATGCAGATGTACTGCTTTTCGCCGCACATGTGTGCCATGTATTCCTGCCCCTGGCGGTCAACTGTGATGCAAAAAGGATGAACACCAGCGGCCCTTGCCTCCAAAAGGGCGTGGCGTGTGTCTTCTATGGCGTATTCGCCCTTGTAGTCGTCATAGTCTTCTGGTTTGCCATCGGTGATCAGGAGTAACAGTCTGATCTTGGCCTCCACCTCCTTAAAGAGATGGGTCATGTGGCGGATAGCCGGAGCCATGCGGGTGTACTCCTTGGGGCCAATGGCACCAATGCGCTGCCGCACCGCGTCGTTATAGGGCTCCTGCATGCGTTTTATCGGAAAGAGTTCGCAGCGCAGACGCCGCATGCCGGAAAAACCGTAGATGCCGTAGCGGTCGTTCAACACCTCCAGGGCCTCGCAGAGCACCACCAGTGTTTCTTTGATGACTTTTCCTACCCAGCCCTCGGTAGAGTTGGACATATCCACCAGAAAATAGACGGCGATATCACGTTCATCCCGGGCCAGGCGCACAAAGACCCGCTCTGTGGCATTGCGGCCGGCTAGGCTGTCGGCAAGCGACTCCACCAGGGCATCCACATCAATGTCGTTCCCCTCGCGCTGCCTGCGGACAAAGCGTTCGCTGGTCTGCATCAGTTCGAATTGGTGTCGTAGTTTGCGGATTTGTCCCCGGTACTTTTCAAGGGTGTTGGCAATGAAGTTGCTCTGCACCAGGGGGAGGTCTTTCTCCCTGAGTACACACCAGTTGCGGCGAAAACCCTTGCGGCGGAAATCCCATTCGTCGTAACAGAGCTGCCCCTGAAAGCCTTCGCCTTCATCTGCCTGGCCGCCGGGTAGTAGGGCTGCCACACCATCACCGGCCTGACCTGCGGCGCTTGTAATATACTGTGCAGGAATTTCTCCCAGGTCTTGGCGGATTTCGTTGGCCAGTTGCCTGAGCTCTTCGGGCAAGACGATCTTTTCGTTGTCGATCTGAATAAAGGTAATGGTTTCACGATCCTGTCTGGATTGGGATTGGCCAGGTTCTTTACGGACAAGTGCTGTATCCTGGCCTTGATCGCCACCTGTTTGCGTACTGTGTTGGTCTTTGTCCTTATTTTCGGCGGTGCCTTGAAAGCCAGGCAGCTGCATCAAGTGGGCCGCTAGGGAGCTGATAAAGAGTTCGGCGCGCTGTTCCCGGCGCTGGTGCTGCGCCTTGGCCACTTCATGCCAGCGCAGCTCCCCCTGGAAGACAAGGGCAGGCAGGGGAGGGCAGCCAGGTTGTCGGCGTCCCATCAGTTGCACCAGTTCCTCTGCTGCAGCACTGCTCAGGCTGCGCTCTCCTGGTTGCACCAGGACTCGCTGGAGCCAAAGCAGAGCAGCCCGAGTGGCAGCACTGTTTGCCCTGTCAGCATCCGGCTGCCAGTGTAGGTTCGTCAGGCCCTGCGACAACCAGGCAAGGGGATGTTGGTCCAACCCCTGTACTTCACTGGTGAGGGTGGGAAAAAGCGGTTGTGCCTCGCGCATTAGACCAGGCAGTTCCGTGTTGAGCAGGGCAAGGACCCGCACGGACTCAAAAAAATGGTACAGGCTGCGCTGCAAGGCAGGGTTGGGACTGTTGCTGAACACCGCCAACATAGGATGCTCATCCGCTAGCGTATGCACTGCATGGCCAAGCTCTGCCACAGTAAAGGTGCCGATGCGGATAAAACCCCACTGGAAGGAGATGATCAGTTTGTAGAGGAGCGCATTGTCTTTTTCCTTGGGGAAGATGGTCAACTCTTCCGGCAGATACATGGCACTGGTATCGGTATAGAGTTTTCCATCATCGGTCAGAGGCAAGAGCGGTATCTCGTAGCCAACCAGGGCGTTGGCATAGGGTTGCAAGCGACTGGTGACTTCGTTGAGGCGTACACCTTTTTCGCCGCGCAGACGGCAGAGAAAATGTTCCTCCACATCGGCCATGAAGCGTTGTGCACTGCGCAGATCATTGCTCTCATATTGGTCAAGCAGGGCCTGAACCCAGTTTGGCAGCTCGTCTGCGCTCAGACAGGAAAGAACATTTGCTGCAGCTTCCAGATAAGAAAAACACAATGATTGCGAAACAGGCCAAATGGCCGGAACCTGCGCCAAAACAGCATCTATCTGCTCGGAATCCAGGCTATCCAAGGCGTTTAAGGCCTCATCCACATCCCATTCGTTGGGCAGGCTGGGAGTGACCAGATTGTAGAATCTGGTGGACAGGGACTGGAGTGTGTTTTCTGTGTTGTTCATTGGTTTAAAACAGGGAACTCACCATTTCGGCGAGCGCCTCCAACAGTTCCGGATCGTCGGTGAGGGCTTCACAAACTGCCACCCGGCATGCGGTACGGGGCGCGATGCCTTCGGCCATGAGCTTGCCTGCCTGAATGAGCAGACGGGTAGAGGCGCCTTCTGCCAGACCAGAATCCTTCAAGGCGCGGGTCATATTGGCGAGCTTGACGAGAGACTGTGCCAGCGCGCCCTGCATACCGCTTTCCTTCTCCACAATGGTGGTTTCCTGCTCCGGCGATGGATAGTTGAAGGCCAGGGCAACAAAGCGTTGCCTGGTGGAGGTTTTCAAATCCTTGAGTACGCTCTGATAGCCGGGATTGTAGGAGACGGTCAGCATGAACGATTCCGGCGCAATAAGCAGCTCGCCCCTTTTTTCAATGGGCAACTCCCTACGGTCGTCAGCCAGGGGATGGATGACCACGGTGGTATCCTTTCTGGCTTCGACGATTTCATCCAGGTAGCAGATGGCACCGGCACGTACCGCCAGGGTAAGCGGACCATCGTTCCACACTGCTTCACCGGAACGGATGAGATAGCGCCCCACCAGGTCGCTGGTGGAGAGATCGTCATGGCAGGACACGGTTACCAGGGGCAGCTTGAGCTTCCAGGCGAGATACTGCATGAAACGTGTTTTACCGCAACCAGTGGGACCTTTGAGTAAAAGTGGCATGCCCCTACGGTGGGCGGTTTCCGCGATGAGCACTTCTTCCCCTGTGGGCAGATAAAAGGGCTCTTCTTTAATACGATGTTCGTCAAGGCGTATGCTCTGCATTGTTCCCTTTGTTTTGCATTTTCAATTTCCATAGTGGCAAGTTGTACCAACACTGTAAGTACAGATGGCAGGAGGTCGAGGAAAAGCGACATTTTCCCGGGAAATGGGGAGAGAAGGGAGTAGGAGCAATGAGCAGGGGGCAAGAAAAGACCGCCAAGCGCAGAAGAGACAGTTGCGTCTGGCGGCCGGACCGGGAGCAAATGTGGTGGCTTAGAATTTGGAGAGGTAGTGCTTGATTTCCCAGTCGGTAATGGCAGTGCGGTAGTCATCCCATTCCTGCTCCTTACCTTCCACGTATTTGTTGAAGATATGTGGGCCCAGGGATTTTTTCATAATGGCGCTGGTCTTCAGGTTTTCCAGGGCCTCATGCAGGTTGGCTGGCAGATTTTCGATACCGGCCTCTTCCTTTTCACGCGTGCTCATTTCATACAGATCCACATTGATTGGAGTCGGGACATCCAGGTTGCTGACAATGCCATCCAGCCCAGCTCCCAGCATGGCGGCAAAGGCTAGGTAGGGGTTGCAGGCAGGATCTGGACAACGGACCTCGGTGCGGGTGCTCATGCCACGCGGAGCAGGAACACGCACCAAGACCGAGCGGTTGGAGGCTGACCAGGCTACATATACCGGTGCCTCGTAGCCGGCTACCAGCCGTTTGTAGGAGTTGACCAAGGGGTTGGTCACCGCGCAAAAATCCTTGGCATGCTTGCAGATACCCGCAATATACCGGCGGGCCGTGTCGCTGAGTTGTAAATCGTCGTTGGGATCGAAAAAGGCGTTGCTGCCATCCAGGTGGAACAGGGACTGGTTGGTGTGCATGCCAGAGCCATTGATACCAAAGACTGGTTTGGGCATGAAGGTAGCATGCAGATCGAATTCCGCAGCAATGGTGCGTACCACCCATTTAAAGGTAACGGTATTGTCGGCGGCAGTGAGCGCATCGGCGTACTTAAAGTTGATTTCGTGCTGCCCCACAGCCACCTCGTGGTGGGAGGCCTCGATTTCAAAGCCCATGGCTTCAAGGGTCTGAATGATTTTACGGCGGCAATCCGTGCCAGTATCTCCCGGGTCTGTGTCAAAATAGCCGGCTACATCGTTGGTGATGGTCGTTGCCAGGCCATGTTCATCCCGCTTGAACAAAAAGAATTCGCATTCCGAGCCCACGTTCATGGTGTACCCCAGTTCTCTGGCTTCAGCTAGGATTCGCTTGAGGTTTTGCCGCGGACAGCCGATGAACGGGGTTTCATCGGCATTGTGCACGTCACAGATGATACGGGCGGCATTGCTCCCCTTCTGGTCGCGCCAGGGCAGGACAGTGAAGGTGTTGTAGTCGGGTTTGAGGTACATGTCAGACTCGTTGATCCGCACAAACCCTTCAATGGAGGAGCCATCAAACATGATTTTACCATCCAGAGCTTTTTCAATCTGGCTTAAGGGAATGGCGATATTTTTCATGAACCCAAAAATGTCCACGAACTGCAGACGAAAAAAAGTGATATTTTTTTCTTTGATGATCTGCAGTACTTCTTCTCTGGTCATCTCTTTCTCCTTGTGGTTATTCTGAATTGTTTGGATGAAAAAGCGCTTTATCTGGCAACGCATTTACCACAACCTTGCCCTGGTCTGGGCATGTTGCTGCGGCCTAGATGTCTGTTATGCAAACACCTTGCCAGACCGGAAAAATTTCTGTGGTGTCTGGAGTTGTGCGGGCTACAAGGCAGAACACCTTTAATTTCAATACAAAAACGTGATGATTTTGGTTGCATTTGAACAAAAATGTATGGTTTGGTATTTCCTGCTTTCCCCACACAGGCCTGAAAACCGTTGACCACTTGTGGAACGCCAAAGGACAACAGGGTGACAAGCCAATAAAAAAGAGCATGATTGGCCCAGTCGGGTCGTGAACTGAAGGACCAACCATGCTGCCTTGTTTTCTACATCGGCGCAGGGGCATCCCTGTACTGCCCGTTGCTGTTCAAACGGTTTGCCTCTGGGTGTGCAATACTTCCGGACACTATTGTCGCCTTTATGAATCGAAATAGCCCAGCCAGGGTTCCAGGATTTCCCAGCTTTGATCAATGGCGTAGCTTTTAAACCAGGGCAGCGAGATATGACCATGGCGCAATGAAATATGTCTTTCTGCAGCCTTTTCCCCTTTTTGTGCAATAACAGCAAGGTACAAGGATGCAGCTATGCTGCTGCGGTCAGCGCTTCCCATGCAGTGGGATGAGGATGGGTTTTTCTGCATACTTTATCAACTCCACCAGTTCAGACGCATCTGCTGGCCTGCATGGTTTGTCTCGCCAAGGATAAAAGAGCAAAAAATGTTATTTTGACAAAACGACTGTATTTTAAAAACCCCTGGCAGATTGGCAATATGTATCTGCCTGAACAGGTCGGCTACGTTTAAGGCTTTTCAGCCTGGCTGTTGCCAGCCGGCTCTTGAACCGGGCTGCTCTCCTTGAAGCGGCCGTATTCATCGTCAAAGCGTTCGATATCATCCTCGCCAAGGTAGCTGCCAATCTGCACTTCGATCAGTTCAAGGGGGCTGTCCAGGTTGTTGCTCAGGCGATGGATCGTGCCTGCCGGGATATGGGTTGCTTCGTCTTCATGCAAAACAAGATCGCGGCCTCCGTTGTGTACTGTGGCCACACCAGCAACCACCACCCAGTGTTCGTGGCGGAAACGGTGTCGCTGCAGGGAAAGGCTGGCGCCTGGGTTGACGGTCAGTCGCTTGATCTGAAAGCGCTTTTGCTCCTCCAGCAAGGTGTAGCTGCCCCAGGGACGGAACACGGTACGGTGGCGGTGGTATTCGCTGCGCTGCTTCTTTTTGAGCAGTTCCACCATGTCCTTCACCTCCTGCGACTTGGCCAGCGGTGCAACCAGCACTGCATCGGCGCTCTGCACCACCAGGGTGTCCTGCAAGCCGATGGCGGCAAGCAGGCTGTGGTCGGAGCGAACCAGGCAGTTGCGCACATCACTCAGCAGAACATCGCCTGAAACTGCATTCCCATGGGTATCCTTGTCCGAAACTTCCCACAGCGCCTGCCAGGAGCCGATGTCGTTCCAGTCCATGTCTGTCCGCACTACCGCTGCCCGGCTGGTTTTTTCCATCAGGGCGTGATCAAAGGAAATGGAGGGCGAGCGCGCCATGGCCTCCTTGTCAAAGCTGAAAAGATGCTTGCTCTCCTGCTTGCCCCTGTGCACGGCATCCACCATGGCTGCGGCGAGTTGCGGGGCATGGGTGTGCATTTCTGCAAAAAAGGTGTCGACCCGGAAGGCAAACATACCGCTGTTCCAGAGATAGGTTCCACTGGCGCAGTACTGCTCGGCTGTGGCCAGATCGGGTTTTTCCACAAAGCGCTCCACCTTGCCGTTGGCATCGGCGGCAATATAGCCAAAACCGGTTTCAGGCCGATTGGGGACCAAGCCAAAAGTGACCAAATACCCCTCTTGGGCGCGTTGCACTGCCTCGGCAGCAGCCAGGTAAAACGCCTCGGTATCACTGATGAGATGGTCTGCCGGCAAAATGAAGAGGATGTCATCGTCATGGCCATGGGCCTGGTGGTATGCAGCAGCTCCGCAGACAGCGGCTGCAGTGTTGCGAGCCACAGGTTCAAGCAGGATACAAAAATTGTCGTGCAGGCCAAGCTGCTGCACCTGGTTGAGGGTCATGAAACGGTGCTCCTCACCAACCACGATGAGTGGTGGTCTGCTTGCCGTAAGGCCTGCCACCCGGACCAGGGTGTTTTGCAGCAGGGAGTGTTCACCGTGCAGGCGGATAACCTGCTTGGGATAGAGTTCGCGGGAAAGTGGCCAGAGCCTGGTGCCGGTGCCTCCGGCCAAAATAACCGGTTGAATAATCATAATAATCTCTTGCTTAAGACTTGCCCTTTATTTTAGGTAAAGGATTTGATCAGCCCCAACAGCTCTGCGGTGACCTCCTGCAGCAGCTGGGCATCTGCCCTGGTCTCCACATTGAGGCGGAGCAACGGTTCTGTGCTGGACTGGCGGATGTTGAAGCGGTAGTTGGGATAGCTTATGGAAACTCCGTCGGTTTCATCCAGTTGGCCGTCGGCGTATTTTTCTTTGATGGCAGTCAGCACCATTGCCGGTGCCACCCTGATACTGGTATTGATCTCTCCGCTCACCGGGTAGGCGCGCATGCGTTCGGCGCACAGGGCAGACAGGGTTTGTCCTTTTTCTGCCAGCAAACGGCAGACCAGCAGCCAGGGCAGCATGCCGGAATCACAGAAGCCGAAATCCCTAAAGTAGTGATGCGCAGACATCTCCCCCCCATAGAGGGCATTGTGGCGGCGCATGGCCTCCTTGATGAAGGAGTGGCCAGTGCGGACCATCACGGGCTGGCCTCCGGCCCGGCGAACAATATCCTGAGTATTCCAGACAAGGCGCGGATCATGGAGGATGGTGGCGCCAGGGTGCAGGTGCAGCATGGCTTCGGCCAAGAGGCCAACAATGTAGTAGCCTTCGATGAATGTGCCCTGTTCATCAAAGAAGAAGCAGCGGTCAAAGTCGCCGTCCCAGGCAATGCCCATGTCTGCCTGGTGGAGCTGCACTGCCTCGGCCGTGGCGGTACGCCGGTCTGGCAGCAGGGGATTGGGCACACCGTTGGGGAAGCGACCGTCTGGTTCGTGTTGCAGGCGGATAAAAGTAAAGGGCAGGTGTGCTGCCAGCAGGTCGAGCACCGGGCCGGCACAGCCATTGCCGCTGTTGACCACCAGTTTCAGGGGGCGCATGCGTTCAGGGATGGCCATGGACAGAATATGATTGATATAAGCCTCCTTGCTGGTGCTGAGGAGGTAGCGGCCCTGTCTGCCTTGTCTGGAGCCGTCGTCATCCTGTGTTTTTGGTGCACTGTTTAGTGGGGCGAGTTGCGCAGCCCTCTTGGCAATCTCTTCCAAACCATTGTTGCTGGAGATGGGTTGGGCATTGCGACCAACCAGTTTCATGCCATTATAGGCGGCTGGATTGTGACTGGCCGTGAGCATGATCCCACCGTCGATTCCTTGTTCTGTACCACTGAATACAGCATAGTACATCTCTTCGGTACCGCAGAGGCCGATATCACGTACATCACAGCCCTGCGCCAAAAGAGCCTGGCAAACAGCCGTGGCCAGAGAAGGACTGCTCAGGCGTATGTCCCGTCCAAGCACCAGGTGGTGCAGGTGCTGGTGTTCGACAAAGGCCAGGGCAATGCGACTGGCGATATCCTCGTTGAAGGCGTCGGGAACGCGTCCACGGACATCGGATGGGGTGAAGCAGCGAAGGGCAGTGTCCATGCTTGATTTGCGCCATGCGCAAAAGGCAGTTTGAAAGAACTGTGGAAATGCTGTATATGCCTGTGGCAAAAAGACCAGGAAAAACACAAATTAGCACAGTCTCTGCCAGAAAGGCAAGGGCTGTGTGCAGACTGGAAAAGTGAGGTATTCTTCATGAAGGGCATTATCCTTGCGGGCGGTTCTGGCACCCGCCTCTATCCGCTCACCCGGGTGCTCAGCAAGCAGCTTTTGCCGGTGTACGACAAACCTTTGATCTACTATCCACTATCCGTGCTGATGCTGGCCGGCATTCGGGAGATACTCATCATCTCCACCCCGCAGGATCTCCCCCGTTTTCAGGAACTGCTGGGTGATGGCAGCAATATCGGTTTGAGCTTCCACTATGCCGAACAGACCCGGCCAGAAGGCCTGGCCCAAGCCTTTCTCATTGGCAAACACTTTATTGGAAACGATGCTGTATGCCTGGTTTTGGGTGACAATATTTTTTTCGGTCATAATTTTGGCCGGGTAGTGCAGCGTTGCAGCCAGCTCACAGAAGGCGGCATTATCTTTGGCTATCTGGTCAGGGATCCGGAACGTTATGGAGTGGTGGAGTTCGACAGCGACAACAGGGTAATCGGGATAGAAGAGAAACCGGCCCGACCCAAGTCGCGCTATGCTGTGCCAGGCTTGTACTTTTACGACAACGAGGTGATCCAGGTGGCGCAGTCTATCAAGCCATCGGCCCGCGGAGAACTCGAAATCACCGATGTGAACCTGCACTACCTGCGCCACAAGCGCTTGACCGTGGAACTTTTAGGCCGCGGTTTTTGTTGGCTGGATACCGGCACCCACGAATCCCTGCAGCATGCGGCCAGCTATGTGCAGGCGGTGCAGGAGCGGCAGGGCTTGAAAATTGCCTGCATAGAGGAAATTGCCTACCGGTTGGGCTATATTGATCAGGCCCAGGTGGAACACCTGGCCTCCTCCATGCTGAAAAACCAGTATGGCCAGTATCTCATGGAGTTACTGGAAGAAACATCGACCATGAGGACATGAAGATGCGCATTGTCATTGTTGGTGCGGGTGGCCAGTTGGGTCGGGACAGCCTGGAGATTTTGGGGGAAAAACACGAGGTCTGGGCTGGTGACACGGCCGAGCTGGACATCACCGACCAGGAGCAGGTGCGTGGCCTGTTTAACCGGCTCAAGCCAGAGGTGCTGATCAACTGCGCGGCCTTCACCGCGGTTGATGCCTGTGAGAGCCAGGCAGAGGCCAGCATGGCAGTGAATGCCAAGGGACCCGAACTGCTGGCACTCTCCTGTCGCGAGCATGGTTGCCGGCTGATCCATATTTCCACGGATTATGTCTTTGACGGTACCCGACCAGCACCGGCAGCGTATCTTGAAAACGACGTACCCAACCCGGTATCCATGTATGGCAGCAGTAAACTGGCAGGCGAAGAAGCGGTGCAGGCCGTGCTGGACAATCATCTTATTGTGCGTACAGCCTGGCTCTACGGCATTGGCAACAAAAACTTTTTAAAAACCATGCTCCGCTTGGCGCTCAGTGACCCTGGGCGCACCTTGAAGGTGGTTAACGACCAGCACGGCTCCCTCACCTGGTCGTGGCGCTTGGCCTTGCAACTTGAGCGGCTTTTGACCACTGATCTTACCGGTATTGTCCACGCCACTGCCGAGGGACAGTGCACCTGGTATGAAGGGGCCAGGTTTTTTCTGGACTGCATGCAGGTACCTTACACGATGCTGCCCTGTACCACGGCGGAATATTCCACGCCAGCGCAGCGGCCAGCCAACTCTATATTGGAGAACGGTCGGCTCAAGGAACATGGCTTGAATCTGATGATCGACTGGCAGGAAGATGTTCGCCTTTTTGCCGAACGCCACCGACAGGAGTTACTGGCCGAGGCCCGCGCTTAGATGCAGCGCTTAAGTTCAGCACTTAAAGGACGCCGGCACCGTGGGCTGGAGGGAGAGGATGGCGTACTCTTCAGCGCCTGTTTGCAGGAGCGCTGGTTGTGCCGTGGCTCGCTTCTGTCTCTTTGCCGGTTGTGGTTTCCCTCCTCTGGTTTTCCGGGTCCATGAGTTCAAGGGGAATTGCGGGCGTGTTTTCCGTAAAATAGGCGCGCAGTTTTGGATCGTTGATCAGGGATTGTAAGAGTTGTGCGCCCTGGCGTAGGTATGGAGCAGAGAGGGATTTGCTCAGGACCGGATTGGTGGCCGATAAGGTCGAGGCCAGTACCATGTACAACAGCGAGGCAAGCAGTGCTGCCTTGAGGGCACCCAGCAGCATGCCGAGCAGCCGATTAAACCAACCGAGCAGGGTGATCTGCATCAGGCGGTGCAAGACTCTGCCCAGGAAGCTAAAAACCAACGCAGCAGCAAAAAAGAGGCAGATAAAACTCAGCAGGAACACCAGCTTGGGATTGTCGACCAGGCGCTTGGTATAGGGAATGAGCACTGCCGTGTACTGGGCAGCAACCACGTAGCTGCCTGCCAGGGCGAGGAAGGCGGCCAGTTGGCGCATAAAACCTGTCCAGGCGCCCCGCAGGATGAAGACGGTACAGAGAATGGCGACAATCAGGTCGAGCCAGGTGAGGGCATTGGCATCGGGCATGGTGGTAGCTCTGGATGGAGAGAAAAGGGGCAGGGTAAATACGAACAGGAGCAGTATAGTCGATTGCGCTAACTTACCCAAAAAAAACATGCAGCACAACAATACGGCACACAGGCAGCAGGCAACTGGCAGGCAATATAGTGCAGGCCTGTGGCCCGAGCTATGCCGGCAGATGCTGGTCGCATCTGCCAGATGTGCAGACCTGGCGTCAACAGGATCCTCTCTGGCCCTGCTTCCCCTGGACGGCCTGACAACCTTCATGGCAACTTCAGCTTCAGCATCAAACAGCGTGCCAAATTGCTCGGCCAGTCTGCACGCGCAGGGTATTTTGAGTGCCAAAGAACAGGAACGCCTGCACTCCTTCCCCTGTTCCAAACGTCGACTGGAGTGGTTGGGTGGCCGCCTGGCCGCCAAATATGCCCTGCAGCAGTACTGTTCTTCCGCGTGGTCTGGGGCGCATCCGTTTGCCCAAACCAGCCCAGCCCTCCTCTCTATAGACAATGATACCCATGGCCGGCCCTTTGTGGATTGGCACGCAGACAATGTCTCTTTTTGCCAGCAGCCCCCCTTTCTTTCCATTTCGCATAGCGGCCAATTTGCCGCAGCCATGCTTGCCCCTGGTCCCTGTGGCCTGGATGTGCAGCGCATTGTCGCCAAACTGCAACGCCTGCAGGCGCGCTTTGCCAGTGCCGCAGAACTGGCCCTGGGTCGTGAATATGACGAGTTATTGTGGTTGGCTATGTTGTGGGCTGCCAAGGAGGCGGTGAAAAAATGCCGTTACTATGACCAGCCTACCTTTATGGAGCGGATAGAGGTGCAGGCACTGGTCGGCTCTGCCCTGGAGCCGCAGGGGGCGGTGCTGTTCTGCCATTTGACTGATCCTGTCGGGTTGGCTGCTCCTTCTGCTGCCACTGCTACTACTGCTGTCATGACGGTACGGGTGGCCATTATCCAGGGCCATGCCCTGGCCCTGGCCGTGGAGGTGGGGGGTGCCTGAACTTCCAGAGGTGGAAGTCACCAGAAGGGGGCTGGTACACACGCTGCCCGGCAGGCAGGTACTGCAGGTATGGACCAGTGGCCTGCCTCTGCGCGCCTCGGTAACGCTGGCTCGGTTGCGCCATCATCTGCAGGATGAACGGGTGCTGACTGTGGACCGGCGGGCCAAGTACCTGCTTGTGCGTTTCGAAACCGGGGCGATTTTGAGCCTGCACCTGGGGATGACCGGCAAAGTTGCCCTGCTGCCGAGCAGAGTGCCCCGGCACAAACATGATCATCTGGAGCTGCTCTTGGATAACGGCGAGGTGCTGCGTTTTAATGATACCCGCCGCTTTGGGGCGGTGGCACTGTGGTCGGCCAGGGAGGCAAAGGAGCGGGAGCAGGCCTTTTCCCGCCGCGAAGGAGTGGAACCGCTGGGGCTGGATTTTAACGCCCTTGCCTTGCAGCGTCTGGCAGCACGACGCAGCGTGGCACTGAAGTCTTTTTTGATGAACGGGCGGCTCATTGCCGGGATTGGCAACATCTATGCCAATGAAATCCTCTTTGCCGCAGGGCTGCATCCACTGCGTCCGGCTGGCTCGCTCAGTTTGGCCGATTGGGAGCGGGTGGTGCGTGCCACGGTGTCTATTTTAGAGGCAGCCATCAGTGCAGGAGGCTCCAGCATTGCCGATTTTTTGGGCACCAGCGGTCATCCCGGTTATTTCCAGCTGCAACTGCAAGTCTATGGTCGCAGCGGCGCGGTCTGCCCGCGGTGTGGGGGGATCATCGAGCGCATTGTCAGTGCCGGACGTTCCACCTGGCTTTGTCCACACTGCCAGCCCTTGGGGTAATGGGGTAAGGCTCTCCGGGCAGGGAATGTGCACCGCGCCACGTCGCTCCATACTCCACCACTTAGTGCAGGTAGAGGAGGCTACCGATCTGATAGATCAGTACAGCCAGGATAAAGGCAAAGACCGTGTTGAAGGCCATGGAAAAAAAGGCCCATTTCCAGGAGCCTGCTTCCTTGGCAATGCAGATAACCGTCACAAAGCAGGGCGCGTAGAACATGATGAACACCAGCACTGCCAGGGCCGACACAGGGTTCCATTTCGGGTCGGCGGCCAAGCGTTGGCTGAGCGAGCCGGCCTGTTCCGGGTTCACCTCACCCAGTGAGTAGGCAGTGCCCAGGGTGGAGATAATGACTTCTTTAGCGGCAAAGCCACCCACCAGGGCAATATTGGTACGCCAGTCAATGCCGGCAAAACGGCTGATACCCTCCAGGGCCGTGCCAATACGCCCGGCAAAGGAGTGGCGCAACTGCTCGGTTGCCTGGGCCGCATCGATTTCCAGCAGGGTGGCTGCAAGCGCGTCCACATTCCCTGCTTGCTGACTTTTCACTTGTTGCCGCTGGCTTTCATAGGCAGTCGTGCGTTGTTCCGGCAAACCTGGATAGGTCATCAGAGCCCACAGCAGGATGGAGATGCCTAAGATAACGGTGCCCGCCTTTTTGATATACTGCCAGGTCCGTTCCCAGGTGTGGATGAGCAGGCCCTTGACCGTGGGAAAGCGGTAGGGGGGCAGTTCCATGACAAAGGGAGTGGATTCACCGCGCAGCACGGTGAGCCGGAGCAGTTTGGCAGCACACAGCGCCACGACCCACGCCGCTACTGTGGCCAAAAACATGTACCAGGCCTGGTGACTGGAGAAAAATGCGGCAATGAGCAAGGTAAGCACCGGCAGTTTGGCGCCGCAGTTCATAAACGGTACGGTGAGCAGGGTGGCCATGCGTTCCTTGGGCGAGCGCAGGGTGCGGGTGGCCATAACCCCTGGCACTGCGCAGCCGCCGGCAATACCGCCGGAAATGATAAACGGCATGACCGAAGAGCCATGCAGTCCGAAAAAATGGAAGATCCTGTCCATCATGAAGGCCACCCGGGCCAGGTAACCAGAGTCCTCCAGCACGGCGATGCCAAAAAACATGAACATGATAATGGGTACAAAACCGAGTACACCACCCATGCCGTCCACCACTCCGGACATCAACATGGATTTGAGCGGGCCATCGGCCATGGCCTGGTCAATGCCCCGGTTGAGTAGGATAAAAAACTGTTCGAGCCAGCCCACCATACTGGCACTGAAGGTGAAGGTAAAAGTGTAGAGCCCGAACAGGACCAGGGCCATGATCACCGGCCCCAAAAACCGGTGGGTTACTACCCGGTCGATGCGATCGGAGGTATAGAGGCGGTCGACGACCTGGCTCGAACTCACCACCCCCTGGCGTAGAAGAGATTTGATATACCCATACCGATGGTCGGCAATGATGGCCTCTGGATATACTTCCAGCGTCCGCTGCAGGTGCAGGGCCACCTCCTCACAGCGCAGGAGCATTTTTTCTGCATCTTCAGGGCTGCAGGCGCGCACCTTTTCAATAATCTGACTGTCGTTTTCCAGCAACTTCACCCCCAACCAGCGTTCGGGATAAAGGTGGTGCAGTGTGTCGCACCCTGCAAGCAGGGGTTGTATGTCGCGCAGGGCCTCTTCAAGATCCGCCCCATAACCGATGTGCAGCGGCTGCGGTGGCGTATTCTCCGCAGCCACGCGCAGCAGCGCATTCAACAGTTCATCCTTGCCCCTGCCCGAGCGGGCGACAATGGGCACCACTGGCACACCCAGCAGCGACTCCAGCTTGGCACAATCAATGAGCATACCCCTGCGTTCAGCTACATCCATCATGTTCAGGGCCAGTACCAGGGGCAGACCAAGCTCCAAAAACTGGGTGCTAAGGTAAAGGTTGCGCTCGAGGTTGGAGGCATCCACTACGTTGATGACCACATCAGGCTTTTCATTGACAATGAAATCGCGGGCAACGAGTTCCTCCACCGAGTAGGCACTTAGGGAGTAGGTGCCGGGTAAGTCGATGAAACGAATACCCTGGCCATGATGCAGGCGGCAGCCTTCCTTTTGCTCCACGGTTATGCCGGGGTAGTTGCCTACATGCTGGCGCGAACCGGTGAGGTTGTTGAACAGGGTGGTTTTGCCGGAATTGGGGTTACCTGCCAATGCCGCAGTGATGGTGGTGTGCATGGTGTTGACAAAGGGTAGTTGGTCGGGGAGGACGAAAAATGAGCGGAGTGTGGCTTGGCTTTGCACGACCGGGTTTACCCGGTCTCTGCAGCCATTATTTGCGTGTATCAGCCTGGTGCATAGGTAGTGTTTTTTGGGGATCCGTGCACTGGCTACTTACCTGACAGTCCTGGCAGGAACAGCCACAGGTAGAGCTCTGGCCGCGCAAAGTCTTGCGCAGGACGCGGAGGATGTACAAAAAAGCTGCGAGCAGTGCAAGGAGAACAAGAATTTCCTGCATGGGCGGCCTCACAAGCAGTGATTATGCAAGTATCTTACAAGTCTTGTACTGGAGTAACATCTATGGCAGCAGCGCTTTCAGCATCCAGGCTGATGGTACTGCCGTTGATTTTCACCATGCACTGGTCTGCACCAGGTTTGCAGATCAGCTCAATTTCCTGGCCAGGCAGAAAGCCTAAGCTGGCCATGCGGGCGCATGTGCGTCGATCTCCACGTACAGAGCAGATGCGCAGATTGCGGCCGCAACAGCTTTGCGTGAGGGCTGCAGGATATTGCGCCTGAGCGCTGCAACATTGTTGCTGGCGCCATCTTCCCCAACCAGCCAGCTGGCGACAGGCTTTGCCCAGGTGTTTATTTTTCATTGTATGTCCTGAAGTTTTTTAAAAATTTTTTCAACATCAAATCCCTCTCCTTCAATCTTCGGTTAGGAATAGGAGAATTTTTTAGATACTCGAAACAATGGGTCGTGTCAACCGTTTTGCCAAGGGGAAAATGAGGAAGATTTAGAGGAAGTGGTTATGTATCTTTCGCATGAGTTTCCTCCGCTCACAATTATCATAGACAGCTTGGTTGCCCATTTCACGCGCGAACCGGGAAACTGCTAAAAAGCAGTTTTTTTGTTGCTTTAAATAACATAATTTATATACAATATATCAATGTGATTAGCTGACCTTTTAAAACATGGAGGCGATTGTATGAAGAAAACACTGGTAGCATGGGCATTAATTGCGACTTTTGTTCCAGCAAATGCGCTATTTGCCGCTGGTATCACCGGGAGTGGGAATATTGGGGTCTACAAAGACGGCAAGGTGGTGGAGCGATTGACAGGCGAAAGCCAGATCAGCGAAGATGGAATGCTGGTGTGTAACGGGCAGTGCACGGTGCAATCTTCGGGAATCCGTCTTCTGGCAAACGATCAGACCAAGCTTGCTGTTCGCGATGATGAGCGTAATTTCGATCTCTTTTTGTCTGAGGGTCGGGTTGACTTTACAATTACAAGCGCGGCACGGACCATAACCTTCTACACCCCTCAGGGTTTCTACACCACAGCAGGTGTCGTCTTTGCTGCTTCGGCTGAATCGGCTGTGCGTGGCTGGGCGCAGGTCGGACCGGATGGAACGACTGAAATTGGTGTAACCGAGGGTCAGATGGTCTTCACCACCGAGAAGGGTGAGCAAATTGTTGATGCCAACCATAAAATCCAACTGGCTGTAAGCGAGCCGCCTGGCGTCGCTTCGGGCAGTGACAATGATGATGATCGTGGCGCTGCTGCGCTGATAGCTGCAGGCTCAAGCAGAGGAGGAGCAGCGATTGGAGGAACTCCTCCCTGGGTGGGCCCGGTAGCATTTGGCGGTCTTGTTGCGGGCGGACTGGTGCTTGCCTTGCTTGCCGACGATGGTGGTAGCTCCGCTCCGGGTGCGGTAAGCCCATCTGTGTCTGAACCGGACGGAGCTCCAGCAGCCCCGGTCAGCAGCGGTAGGGACAGATCTCGCCCCAAGCCTCCGCCAGCGGCAAGCCCATCTAAATAGCCTGATTTTTTATTGAATTTCCGGTCCTCCGGATAGCGTAAGGCCACTTGTTTTCAACAGTGGCTTTACGCTTTTCTATGACTGATCCTGGTGATGCTCATGGTCAATAGACTGGCTTTCTTACTCTGCGCGGGTTTGGCCTTTTTTTTCGTTGGTTGTGGCGGAGAACAGTTCAAAGCAACAACGGATGTTGGACGTTTTCAGGAAATACATGCCCAACAGCAGCGGGAAAAAAGGACCAGGGAGGCAGCTACTTCGGTTCCGGCTCCGGCCGCAGTGGCAGATGATCCGGGCGATTACCTGTTAGGTGCTGGGGATCTTATTGTAGTCACAGTATTTGAGACGCCGGATCTCAACAGTGAAGCACGCGTTTCTTCCCGTGGATTTGTGAGTCTGCCTCTGATCAACAATGTGCAGGTCGCCAATCTGACCGCTGCCGAGGCGGAGCAGAAAATTGAAGACCTGTATCAGCGATCCTATTTACACGATCCACATGTGACCGTGTACATCAAGGAGCATATGAGTAAGCAGATCACCCTGGTGGGTGCTCTGCAGAGACCAGGGACGTATGACTATGTTGCGAAGCGCCGCTTGCTTGATGTTATTGCCATTGGCAATGGTCTAACAGACAAGGCTGGTGCAATGGCCTATGTTAGCAGGCAGGATGAAACAGCCGGTAAATACATCAATTACCTTGTCGATCTCAATGAGTTGATAAGGCAAGGCAATATGGCGCAGAACATGGTCATTCAGGGTGGAGACGTTATTTTTGTTCCTGAGGCTGGCCAGGTATTTGTGGATGGAGCTGTGCGTAAGCCTGGAACGTATCCGATCAGTCATAGTAAAATGACTGTCACCGAAGGTATAGCTCTGGCGGGCGGCTTGGCATCTTACGCAAACGACGAGAGCATAAAACTGATTCGCTATATGGGAGACGGCAAGGAGCGGGAGATTATCAGTATCAGCTACAGTGATCTCCAGGGCGGGCTTGGAGACAGTCTTCTGTTGGAGGATCAGGACATCATTTTTGCCGAGTCCAGTGCGATGGGAACCCTGATCTCAGGATCAGGTTTTTCATTGGGGCTGTTGGGAACAGGGGTGAATTTTAAAAATCCGCGCTCCAATTGATCTGCCGTGGCTTTCAAGGGGGAACGGGAATTGTTTCAACGGATTTCCTTTTATTACCTGCTCATTTTTTTAGTCTTTATCCCCCTTTTTTTTGGCAGCACACACCCGCTTGTTCAGGGATTGGTCGTCGGACTGTTGTTACTGTACGCAGCGGTTAGGGTTTGGCTCGAGCCTCCTCAAAAACAGAGAGTACAAATGAAAACCATTTTATGGTTTGTACTCTTTTTTTTTGTGCTGCTCCAGTCCCTTCCTTTGCCCCTTTCGTGGCTGCAGTACCTTACGCCAATACGTTTTTATTGGCTGGAGGCGGTCAACTCCTTGACGCAGACGGAAATACGATCTGCAGCTACGAGTTATTTGGGCACTGTATCCTTGTTCCACCTGGCGCTGTATGTCTCTGCGATCCCACTCTTCATGCTTGCCCAAAGAGTCTTCACGGGCGAAAAAGGGCGCTCACGCCACCGAATCGTGTGCGTGGTATTAATCAGTGTCGGTGTGCTGGAAGCCATATACGGAATTTTTCAATTTATAAACCCGAGGTTGGGGGTTTTATGGCTGCCTATCACTTCCAGGGCAGCACATGGCACCATCATTTATACAAATCATTATGGAGCCCTGCTCAACCTGTGCTGGCCGCAGGCCTGGGGCCTGGCTCTGTACTTCCTAGTTCGGGCGAAGCATAAAGCGGTCAACATCCCCCAAACGAGGAAGCCATTTGGTGCAGGCCTGCTCCACGCATTTGACATGCCCAAGGAAACATATGCCTTGCTTTTTGCTGCGGTGCTTGTGATGGCTGCAGTAATTTTTTCTCTCTCCAGAGGTGCAATCCTGTCGCTCATCGCTATTTGGATAGCTTTATTGGTGATTCTTCCTGTGCCACGTGGAAACAGGACTGCATTTTTCGGTGTCTTTTTAGGCATGTTTTTTCTTCTGGCCCTGTTCCTCGATTTTTCGGTCATCTGGGCACGCTTCGGTACCATTGAAGAGTCTGGATTAACCCGGCTGCAACTGTATGCGGCGAGTATGCCTATTCTTTTGGACCACTGGTCCACAGGGATTGGGTTGGGTACGTATACGATGTTGTCGCCGTTGTATTTGAAAAACTTCCCGGGAACGATTCATTTTGACCATGTTCATAATGAGTTTTTAGAAATATTCATAGAATTGGGAATCCCATTAGGCTGTGTTTTTATATGCTTAGTCCTATTGTATCTGAAGCGTAGTTATAGTTGTATTGTGAGAATCAGAAGAAATTCCTTTTGTTATCAATCGAGAATCGCTATAGGCTGCGCAGCCTGGTGCTCATTGGTAGGATTTATCCTGCACGGAACAGTGGATTTTGGTTGGCGTTTGCCTGTAAACATATTTTATGTTGCAGTATTGCTGGCGCAAACATCAATGTTGTTTAAATATTGCATGCCAGAATTTGAAATGGATTCCGTACAGTCAGCGAAGAAAGATATAAATAAGCGATAGCCTTGCTTGTTTATGTAATGGGTATTTCCTAATACTTGAAACAGTATGCTAGATGTTGAAAGGGTTTATTGATATACATTGCCATATTTTGCCTGGATTGGATGATGGCCCATCCACCATTGAAGAAAGTTTGAAAATGGCGAAAATGTATGCTTCTCAAGGCGTGCATCATGTTATCGCTACGCCACATTTCATCAATGGAACTGCATGGGCTAATTCTGCCAAGATCGTAGTGCAGTCTGTGCAAAAAATGCAGGCGGTTTTAAATAAAAATCGCATAAACCTCATTATTCATCCTGGTATGGAGATTGCCTGTTCATTTCGTATGCCAGATTTTTTTGCGCAAGGTATACTTTTACCCCTTGGTGGCAAAGGCAATATGTTTCTGCTGGAACCAGCCTTCCATGGCACGCAGGAAGAACTTGTTGCATCAGTCCATTTTATGCTGCGGAATAACCGGGTTCCGATCATAGCCCACCCCGAGCGGATCAGTTATTTTCAGAGTAACCCCGATGATCTGCTGGCTCTGATCAACCAAGGGGCCCGCATACAACTTACAATGGACAGCCTTTTGGCCCCTCCCCAATCGAGGCGACACCAACTTGCTCTGCGTCTTGTACAAACACGGCAGGTGCACTTTCTGGCCTCGGATGCTCATTCTTCAGCTGGCAGGGAGCCTCCAGGCGAGTCAGTGTGGTGTCGGCTTGAGGAGTTGATTGGCAAGGAATGTGTACAGCGCCTGTGTGTGGATAATCCTCATACTCTTTTAATGTTTTGAAAATAGGAAGACTTGTCACTATGCAGCAAATAGGGCACCCCCCCACTAACGAAAACAGTTACTTGCCGCAACGCTACACCAATCGCCTGCCCAGTCAGGAAGTACTTGATACTGTGGGTCCTGAACTGGATGATGAAATTGATCTGCGTGAACTGCTGGACGTCTTGATTCGCCGTAAATGGCTTATTCTTTCTGTTTTGTTTTTCTGTTTCTTTGTTGCAGCCCTCTACACCTTTACCCGGACGCCACAATTTAATGCGGTAGGTTCGATTAAAGTCGCGCAACAGACCAACACGGTCGCCAAGTTCGACAACCTGGAATCCACGGCGCTCAAAACCATGGAATTTCAACAGACCCAGGTTGAAATGTTGAAAAGCGAACAGTTGGCCAGTCGGGTCATTGCTAATCTTTCCCTGTCTCAGCAGCCTTTTTTCAATAAAGAGGTGAAAGATAATTCCGAAGACTCCACAGGAATGCTTTCTCATCTGCGCGGCCTTATTCGGAGTGAAAGTTCTGGTGCCCATGCGCGGGCTCTTCTGCCGGAGGAAGAGCAGCAACGCATAATGCAAAATAATATTCTACAAGTTTTTAATGGCCGCTTTGGAGTATCACCGGTTAAAAACAGTGAGCTTGTCCGTATCAGTTTTTTTAGTCCTGATCCGAAACTTTCAGCAGATATTGTCAATGCCAGCATGGATGCGTTTATTGATATGCACATGGACGGCAATATCAAGGCGTCGCAGGATGCTGCCAGATACCTGGATAAACAGATTAAATCTGCACAGATAAAGCTGGAGAAATCCGAGCAGGACCTGCAGGAGTTCGCCCGTAAGATCGGGGTTGTTTCCTTGGACCCGAAAACGAATATGACCTTCAAGCAAATGGAAGAGCTGAATGATTCTTTGGCCAAGGCCCGCGCAGACCGCATAGCCAAAGAGGGGCGTTATTTGCAGAACAGGAATGCCAGTTCGGGTGAGCTGACCCAGATCATGGAAAATGATTTGATCCAAAATCTGAAAAACCAGCATGCAACCTTAAAGGCCGAATACGAGAATCTTGCCGTTACCTTCAAGGCCGACTATCCGAAAATGAGGCAGCTCAAAGCCCGTATGGATAATCTCAACAGCCGCATCATGGTTGAAAGGCAGGCTATATTCAGTTCCATCAAAAATGAATATGAAACAGCTCTGCGGGTGGA
The DNA here is from genome assembly GCA_040776885.1 of Desulfobulbus sp. Lineage (GTDB taxonomy): Bacteria > Desulfobacterota > Desulfobulbia > Desulfobulbales > Desulfobulbaceae > Desulfobulbus. Next base: position 167,177 of record JAXGZR010000006.1, read on the forward strand.
GCAGGAACTTGAAAAACAGGCGAATGCGCAGAAAGACAGGGCGCTGGACCTCGAAAAGGTGGCAATCCAGTACAAGATTTACGAGCGGGAGGTGGAAACCAACAAATCCATCTATCAGAGCCTGCTTCAGCGCTCCAAGGAAATTGAGGCAACAGTGGGCGCTGCCCTGACCAATATCCAGATCATCGATGCTGCCCGACCGCCCTTGTATCCCTTTAAACCAAAGGTGGCAATGAATCTCTTGCTTGGCGTGGCTTTGGGGTTAATGGGTGGTGTTGGCCTCGCCTTTCTCACCGAGTTTTTCGACAATACCATCAAGGGGCCAGATGAATTCATCAACAGGTACAAAATTCCTGTGCTGGGTTTGATCCCATTCGCCAAGGAGGGCGACGACGACCGGCAAGCCATTGCTTTTAAATACTATCAGGATCCTCGCTCTCCCGTGGCTGAAGCGATGCGCACCACCATGACCTCGGTGCGCTTGTCAGCGGTCGATGCGCAACCAAAAACATTACTGATAACCAGTGTCTTATCTGACGCTGGCAAGTCTTCGCTGGCCGTCAACATGGCCCTGTCTTTCCTTGGCGAAGGGGAGCGATGCTTACTGATTGATGTGGATTTGCGTAAGCCAAGCCTGCATCGAGTCTTTGAACTGCCGCAGCAGACCAAGGGTTTGACCAATGTGCTTACTGGCTTGAACAAGTTGGATGAAGTTGTTGTTCATCATGAAGAGTACCATGGCCTTGATATTATCACCAGCGGCCCATTGTCTCCTAACCCTGCTGACCTGCTGGCCTCAAAACGTATGCGTACCTTGCTTGATTTTGCAGCGCAGCGTTATGACCGGATCATCCTGGATGGCCCGCCTTACCAGGGGTTCGCAGAGATTCTCAACCTGGCCCATATCGTGGATGGGGTTATCTTGATCAGTGTTGAAGGTGCTACTCCACGTGAGGGGGTCAAACATTTCAGGGATTCCATCGCTCATGTCAATGGACGCCTGCTTGGCACGATCATAAATAAGAGTGGGAGGAAAGGGGGATTGAAGGGATACGGAGGGTATAAGTACTACAGCTACAACTATGATTACGGGCAGGCCAAGAAGGCGTGAACATAGCACTGCGCAAAAGCGGTTCATGTGGATCCGCACATTCCTGTGCAGTCTTTTATGCGGGTCAGCTTTTTGCGTGCTCTGGTTTGCCTGGCATCTGCAGTACGAATACAGCAACTGGCCAACAAACAAGCCTGAGCAGGCATACCGCTATAGTTCGCTTCTGCTCACCTGGTATGCGGAACAACTCAGCGTTGGTGGCAACTTGATCAGGGCAAAGCAGGTCTATCAGCAGGCCCTTGCCATAAACCCCCTGTATCCACCCGCCTGGCTTGGTATTGCCGGTCTGGAGGATGATAGAGGAAACAGGGCTAATGCGAACCAGGTGCTGGATTTCATTGCTCTGCAAACAAGAGAGATACAACGCTGGTCCTGGAATAAAACACTTTTAGCCTACCGCCTTGGTCGCAATGACGTCCTTGCACGTGAATTGCCTTACCTTATTGACAATGTTCCGGGCAAGCTCAAAGACGATGCCATGCGCATGGCATTTACAATCTGGCCCAACATGCCAGAGTTACGGGCTGTTCTGGACAAACAAATTCCTGCCCTTTTCAGGTATGCAGTCCGGACTGGCCGACATCAGCATGCCATGATGCTGTGGCCGGAAATTTCTTCTCAACTTGAAGATGTGCCCAGGCAGGAACTGGTTCGTTTCATCACCCAACTTATCGTACAAAAAGAATGGGAAATCGCCAAACAGGCTTGGACAGAAATTACCGGTTCCGGCAATGGGATGATTCATGACGGCAGTTTTTTAGCTATGCCATTGCAAGGCGCATTTGGCTGGCGGATAGGTGACGTCAAAGGTTGTTCCTGGAACATTGAGGCCCAACCGGATAACGGGCAAAAGGGCAGCTCCTTGCACGTGCACTTCACGGGCCAGGAAAATGTGCAATACCAACATGTTTCGCAGATTATCCCGGTAGAGGGGGGTAAAAACTACCATTTGTCTGCTTACTGGAAAGGGAAAAAACTTACTACTGACCAGAGACCGTATGTGGAGTTACTTCCTTATGGTTGCGCAGGTGCTGGTAGTAAAAGTGCAATAATTGATGCGGACACAGGAGGTTGGCAGGAGGTGCAACTGGAAATGCAGGTGCCAGAAGAATGCCACGCTGTACTATTCCGTTTAAGGCGTCAGCAGAGTCTGCAGATTGATAACCGCTTGAGCGGTGACTTCTGGATGACCGGAGTCAACCTGTCCCAGCGGAACCTGTGACCGGGAATCATCCATGCTCAGCGAACTAGACCGCGCTCTTCTCCTCAAGCTGATTGCTTTCCGTGGCACGGACAGGTCAATAAAGGAATTCTTTTCCTATGTTTTAGAAACTGATCCGGATTTGAAGATCGTCGGAAAACTGGTTCATGAAATAAAGGTTCAGGATGCCGCCACTCTTAAATGGATCAAGCAATCCTGCCTGGTCAAGAGAGTAAATCATGTTGAATTTGTTGAAAAAATTAACCAGCTTTTAACAAATTATACAACCATACCCGCACAGATCAGAAAGCAGTACCAGGTTCTGCAACTTACGCCATGGGCAAACAAGGATGAAATAAAGCGTCAATATAGAAAGCTTGCCCACCAGTATCATCCGGACACGAGCGGAGGCGAAGGAGATGGGAAAAGAGAGCTGTTTGTTGAGTTGGCCCAGGCCTATCACAGCATTTTGGAAGAAGAAGGATATAAATTTGTAAGTACTCCACAAATTTATCCGTCTTGCACTGCGATAGAACAGGATAAACCTGTCAAAAATCCTGTCGTGCAAAGGGCAAGGCGAAAAAATATGATTTGGTACATTACTACTTGTGCCATCCTGCTTGTATTGGCTGTGGTAAGCGAGCGCATCTACCAGGATACAGTAATGATACGCCAATTGGCTACCGCACATTCTGTTGATCAGCAGAAGGATGGTGATAAGTCACCCAAAGTTCCTTCAGATTCGCCATCATCAAAAAATACGATTACTAACGAAAAACCAAATGCTGAAGAAAACGCTCTGCTGAAATCAAATGTGTCACACAAAACTGAAATAATATCTGATTCAAATCAGGATTTATCGAAAGAGATTAAAGGAGATGCAACGAAAAACATACAGCAGGTAACTGATCCGATTGATCTTTTTGACAGGGAAGAAGTGCAATTGATTGCGGAGACAGTAAAAATTTCAGGTCATGACCGTATTCTTACAGTCTCGAGTCAAGATGAAGCTGACTACCGACATAAAGAAAGTAATCATCCCGCACAACATAACAATACGGATAGAAGAGCGCATAAATCAATGCCTGATTACGCCAAACAAACGCAGCATCAGCGTGATGAGAGTAGAAAAAATGTTACACAAACAACTAGGATCAAACCGCCAAATTACTTTGCCGTTAAGGAAGCTAAATTAGCAGTCGGAATGTCACAATATAACGACACAAAAAACAATATTGACATTCCTGCGCCAAAAAAAAATCCCGAGGTTAAAACCGAAAAAACCGTAGAAAAATCTCATGCAGTACAGCCAATTTCTGATTCGTCGCGGGAGTTACCTGTTAAGGATCAGGCTATAGATGAGCAAATGGTACGATCCTTTGTGAATAAGTATATATCAGTATATAACCGCCGCAGTCTGTCCTCTTTTAAGCTTTTTTTTACTCCGGATGCGAGGGAGAATGGTAAGCTTGTAACTGAAAGATGGTCTTCATATATCCAACTGTTTAGTCAAACTGAAATTCTCGCGCTTGACTTCACAGTGTCTCGTATCAAAATGCAATCTGCAGGTGCACATGTGAACGGGACAATCACCTTGCATCGTTCTTATCCGAATGGAAGGAAGCAAACGGATAATGGCTTAATGAGTCTGTACATCGTTTCGATTGACAGGTCCTTATTGGTCAAAAACCTGGAATATTCGTTTTTCACCAATGGTCGAAGCCTTTAAGAGGGTTTGTGCAATGTTGGCAACAGGTTTGCAAAATCAAAAACTCATTTTCGCCCTTACCATTAGGAGGCCAAACTTTTGGGTCATTCTTGTTGTTGATATTGTCCTTCTTTTTTGTGCCCATTATTTTTCGTACGTTATTCGTTTTGATTTTCAGAGCCACACGCATTACGCGCATATCTTCTACCCTTTCATCCCTTTGGTTTTAGCCCTCAAAATCCCGGTTTTCTATTTTGCCGGTCTGTATCGAGGTATGTGGCGGTACACCAGCTTTGATGATGTTATTAAGATATTATACGCTTCAATACTATCAACTGCCCTTCTTGTTGCGATTATATTTTTTTACAATCGTTTTGAAGGCTTACCCCGCTCTGTCTTTCTTCTTGATTTTTTGCTGACATTCCTTTTCATATCCTTTTTTCGCGCAGGGATTCGTCTGTCATACCAAAAATTCGGGTTTGTTCATGGTGAACATAACGGCCATCAGGATTTCAAAAAGGATAAAAAAAGGATCATTTTAATCGGGGTGGGCGATGAGGCGGGAAAAGTAATACGTGAGATCGAAGCGAACCAGGACCTGCCCTACAAGGTGATCGGCTTGCTTGATGACGACCCTGCATTGGTTGGTTACAAACTACACGGGAAGTCAATTGTCGGGCTGATCCGCGATTTATCTGCCCATGCCCGGCGCATCCAGGCCCAGGAAATCCTGATTACAACCGCAAATAAAGATGCCCTGCAGATTCGCAGGATTGTCAATCTTTGCCAGGATAGTGGTCTACCCTACAAAATACTTCCTGCCTTTGGCGAACTGGTGCATGGCAGGCTGGCAGTAAAAAGCATTCGCGATGTGGCCTATAGCGACCTTTTGGGCCGAGAAGAGGTCCACCTGGACCAGGCGCAAATTGCCGCTTATCTCAGTGGCAAAACCATTCTCATCACTGGTGCAGGTGGTTCCATTGGCTCGGAGCTGTGTCGCCAGATTACCCGTTTTGCTCCTGGGCAACTTATTCTCTTCGATGCTGGCGAAGAAAACCTGTACAAGGTGCAAATGGAACTGCGCCACGAGCACGATGGGGTCGAGGCTGTGGCAGTGCTGGGCAAGGTGCAAGACCGGCACCTGCTTGAACATGTGTTTAGCCAATACCAACCCAGTGTGGTATTCCATGCTGCAGCCTACAAACATGTGCCCCTGGTGGAGCGCAATCCCTGGCAAGCCGTCTATAACAATATTTTTGCCAGTCAGTTGCTGATCGAAGCTGCCATTTTATACGGGGTACAACGCTTTGTGCTCGTTTCCACCGACAAGGCGGTGCGGCCCACAAATGTGATGGGTGCATCAAAAAGGGTAACAGAACTGCTCATGCAGGCGTACAATGCCCAGTGTTGGCAAAGCTCGTGCCTCACCGAGGGCTGGAACAAAACTGCACCCCTGCAACACAACACCCGGTTTATGGGGGTGCGCTTTGGCAATGTGCTGGGCTCTTCTGGTTCGGTTATCCCACTGTTCACCCGCCAAATAGAACGGGGCGGGCCAGTGACCGTAACCCACCCCGAGGTAACCAGGTATTTTATGTTAGCCGAAGAGGCAGCCCAACTTATTCTTCAGGCTGGTGCCATGGGCGAGGGCGGTGAAATTTTTATTTTGAAGATGGGCCAACCCATTAAAATTGCCGACATGGCCCGCGAGCTCATCCGGCTGTGCGGCAAAGAGCCAGATACAGAGCTTGCTATCGAATTCATCGGCCTGCGGGCAGGCGAAAAACTCTACGAAGAACTCATTACTGAAGGCGAAGGTATTGTGGCCACCTTACACGAAAAAATTATGGTGCTCAAAAGCGACACCCGTCCCTCATGCCCGCAGCTGCACACGCAGTTGGAGACCCTGGCCTATCTGGCTGCCCAGCAAAACAGCCTAGGCATAAAAAATGTATTGCACGAGATGGTGGATGAATACACGGCAGATTATTCCACCTGCTAATACAGTCTGACTCGAAAAACTTGAACATTGTTGCGTTTATCGTTTTTACATACCAAACCCATCACCCAACAGGAGTCATCAACCAATGAACAGTACTTCACATCCCCCTGGCACCAATGAAGCCCAACCGCGCGGTCAGGTTTCTGTTTCGCCCGAGGGAGAGGTTTTTTCTCTACCAACACCTTCTGACCTTGCGCAGGAAAACCAGCGTCTACAAGAGCTTGTTCGTGCTCAGCGCGCCCTGGGCCGCGAGATCGTCGTAGTCATGGGGGTGGGGTTCGTTGGTGCGGTCATGGCCGGCGTGGTGGCCGATGCCGTCCACCGGGAAACGGGCGAGCCGCTGTACTTCGTCATCGGCATGCAGCGCCCGAGCCCGCGTTCCTATTGGAAAATTCCGTACCTGAACCGCGGCCAGGCCCCGGTCGAGGCCGAGGACCCGGAAGTCGCGCCGCTGATCGCCCGCTGCGTCAACGAGAAACAAACCCTTACCGCAACCTTCTCCTACGACGCCCTGGCCCTGGCCGACATTGTGGTGGTGGATGTACAGTGTGACTACCACAAAAATGCCTTGGGTGATGTACGCGATGGGCACGCCGAAATCAAGGCACTGGAAGAGAGTCTGAAGATTATCGGTAAAAAAATTGCGCCCCACTGTCTGGTGGTTATCGAAACAACTGTACCGCCCGGCACCACGGAATACGTAGCCTATCCTATTCTTAAAAAGGCGTTTGAAGCCCGTGGACTTAGTGTTAATCCCGACTTTCCAGAAAACGATCAAAATTCCGAAAAATTGGCTCTTGAACATCAGCCAGGTGTCGAGCCCCTGCTGGCCCACAGCTATGAACGGGTAATGCCCGGACGCGAGTATGTAGCCTCGATCCGTGATTTTTGGCGGGTATGCGCTGCCACCAATCCCGAGGCTCGAGACAAGGTAGTACGTTTTTTGAGCAACGTGCTCAATGTAGAAAAATATCCTCTCACTGTGCTGGATCGTCCCATAGAGAGCGAGACGTGCAAGATCGTGGAAAACTCCTACCGCGCCACCATTCTCGCCTTCATGGACGAGTGGAGCCGCTTTTCCGAGCGAAACGGGGTGGACCTGCTCAAGGTTATCGAAGCCATCAAGGTGCGGCCTACGCACGACAATATGATTTTTCCCGGACCAGGCATCGGTGGCTACTGTCTGCCCAAGGACGGCGGCTTGGGCGTTTGGGCCTACAATACACTCATGGGCTTTGAGGATGACATCTTCAAAATTACACCGCTGGCCATAGATATCAACGACACCCGTTCCCTGCACGTGGCCCAACTGGTTCGGGATGCACTGCGCAACATGGGCCGAATCGTGGCTGCCTCCAGGGTCGCTATCTTAGGCGCCTCGTACCGCCAGGACGTGGGTGACACCCGTTATAGCGGCTCGGAAATCGTGGTGCGCAAAATCGCCGAAATGGGCGGTGAAATAGTGGTGCACGATCCATACGTCAAGCGCTGGTGGGAACTTGAACGGCAGGAGAGCTACCCAGGACCAGGCAAGAGTTGGGCACGGTTTTTCCGCAACCAGGAAGGCCTCTCAAACCTCAAAATGGCGGAAGATTTGGCCAGTGCCCTGGCCGGAGTAGATGCAGTAGTCTTGGCCGTGCCCCACCAGCCCTACAAGGCCCTGACACCAGACCAGGTCGTTGAAATGATCGGTGCCCCGGCCGCCATTGTGGATTGCTTTGGCCTGTTGACTGACGAGCACATCGCCCGCTATTTCGAACTGGGCTGCGAGGTTAAAGGGTTGGGCCGCGGGCATATCCAGCGGATCAAAAAGCAGGTGCGAAACGGCGGCAAGTAACACACACCGCATTCACACCTTGATCGAAAAACCAGCCGCTTCCACCTTCACCTCTGCCAACGTGGATGCCAGTCGCGGCTTGGTCACCCAATCCCGGCGCGAACAGA